>CAVZVW010000011.1:0-9911 GCA_963778845.1 uncultured Actinomycetota bacterium | reverse complement strand
AGCTGATCAAGAGCGATGTCGACGTCAGCGACGTGTACCACTGTGCAACAGGGTTCGCTTGCCGGTTCGGGGACGCCGGAACGGCTGGTCGCGTCGGCGGACGGGCGCCCGGTGGTCTCAGCTACGGGTCCTTCGCCTCGTTCAGCGACCCGGACGGCAACGGCTGGGTGTTCCAGGAGGTCACGACCCGGCTCGCCGGGCGCATCGACCCCGCAGCGACGTCGTTCGCGTCGGCGTCCGACCTCGCCGAGGCGCTGCGCCGGGCTGCCGTGGCGCACGGACAGCACGAGGCCCTGACCGGGCAGGCCGACCCTGACTGGCCGGACTGGTACGCCGAGTACATGGTGCGGGAGCGGGCGGGGCAGGACCTGCCGACATGACGGCGGTCAGGACCGTCGACTACGACGTCATCGTCCTGGGCGCCGGCTCGCCCGGCGAGCACTGCGCCGGCGCGCTGGCCGAGGGGGGCCTCCGTGTCGCCCTGGTCGAGCGCGAGCTGGTCGGCGGCGAGTGCTCGTACTGGGCGTGCATCCCGTCGAAGACGTTGCTGCGTCCCGGGGAGGCCGTGCACGCCGCACGGGACGCCGCGGCGACCGCGCAGGTCGACGTCCAGGCCGCGCTGGCCTGGCGCGACTTCATGGTCTCCAACTACTCCGACGCCGGGCAGGAGGGCTGGCTGAAGAGCAACGGCATCGACCTGCTCCGCGGCACCGGGCGGCTGGCTGGGACAGGCGTGGTCGAGGTCAGCGGCGTGCGCCACACGACAACGCACGTCGTCGTGGCCAACGGGGCCGACCCGATCATCCCGCCGATCCCGGGTCTGCACGAGCTCGACGGGATCTGGACGAACCGCGAGGCCACCGGGATGAAGGTCGTCCCTGACCGGCTGCTTGTGCTCGGCGGTGGGCCGGTCGGCGTGGAGATGGCCCAGGCCGTCACCCGTCTGGGGGGAAAGGTCACCCTCGTCGAGGGAGCGGACCACCTGCTGTCCCGGGAGCCCGCACCGCTCGGCGAGGCGCTCGCGGAGGTCCTGCGCAGCGACGGCATCGACGTCGTCCTCGGCGAGCACGTGACAGCCGCGCGGCAGGACGGGGCGGACTACGTCCTGGCCCTCGACAGCGGGCGCGAGCTGAGCGGCGACCGGCTGCTCGTCGCCACCGGCCGCCGCCCTCGGGTGGACGGGATCGGTCTGGAGACCGTCGGGGTGGTGGCCGACAGCCGCGGCATACCGGTCGACGCTCGGCTGCAAGCCGGTGAGCGGCTGTGGGCGATCGGCGACGTCACCGGCATCTGGCCGCTCACCCACGTCGGCAAGTACCAGGGCGAGGTGGTCGCCGCGAACATCCTCGGCGAGCCGCGCGACGCGGACTACCGGGCCGTGCCGCGCATCACCTACACCGACCCGCAGGCGGCATCGGTGGGCGCCACGGAGGCCAGGTTCAGCGCGAGCGTGCCGGTGTCGGAGCTGGCCAAGACGGAGACGTACAGCCGCGCGTACGCCCAGTCCAACGGCTTCCTGACGCTCCTCAGCGACGGGGAGCACCTGACCGGCGCGTACGCGCTCGGCCCCGAGGCCGGCGAATGGCTCCAACAGGCCACCCTGGCCATCCGCGCTCGGGTCCCTCTCGACGTCCTGCGCGACACGATCCAGCCCTTCCCGACTTTCTCCGAGATCTACGTCGCCGCGCTGAAGGCCCTCCGCGGCGCGATCGTGACGAGCACCTGATGAGGTTCGGGAGCCGACCATCGGAGCAGTCATGACCGCCCTGTCCGATGTGACGCGGACGCCGCGCGGACCGGAACTGCTCGGGCAGACCGTCGTCGTGATCGGCGGCAGTGCCGGCATCGGGTTCGAGACAGCCAGACGGGCGCGGGCCGAGGGAGCCGACGTCATCGTCACCGCTCGCAACGCCGACCGCCTGGAACGCGCCGCCGCCGAACTCGGCGCGCGGAGCAGCGCGGCCTTCGACGCCACCGACTTCGCCCGTCTCGACCAGTTCTTCGAGGAGCTGCCGACACCGATCGACCATCTGATGGTCACCGCCGGTGGTCCGTACTACGCGCCTGTGTCGACCATGGACTTCGACCAGGCGCGCCGCGACGTCGACGAGCATCTGTGGCTGACCCTCCGCGTGGCCCGGAACGCCGCCGGCAGAGTACGTCCCGGGGGCACGCTGCTGTTCATCGCCGGCACCGGCGGGCGCCGGCCGACCATCGGCTTGGCCATCGTGTCGACCTTCACCGCCGGGCTTCCCGCCCTCACGAAGAGCCTCGCGCTGGAGCTCGCGCCGATCCGGGTCAACCTCATCGCGCCTGGCTTCGTCGACACGCCACTGTCGGCGTCGCTCCTCGGCGATCAGCTCGACCAGCGTCGCGAGGAGCTCCGTGCCACGCTGCCGATCGGGCGCGTGGTGGGGCCCGCGGATGTCGCCGCGCTCGCCGTCCACATCATGGCCAACACGGCTCTGACCGGGGCGACGTTCGACATCGACGGCGGCCAGCAGCTCGTCGCCGGGTGAGCCAGAGCCTGACAACCACGAGGCCACGTGAGAGGCGGTCATCCTGTGCGTCCCGACATCGTCCCCGGCGGCACCCTCCCTGACTACGCGCTCCCCGACCACACCGGCACCGTGCGCAGTCTGAGCGAGCTCCAGGGCGCCGATCCGATGATCCTGACGCTTGCGCGGGGTCACTACTGCCCGAAAGAGCACCAGCAGCACCTGGAGCTGGCGGCGTTCCAGTCGAGAGTCGCCGTCGCGTACACCCAGATCGTCACGATCTCGACGGACGTGCACCACACGCTGCAGGAGTTCCGCGCGTCGGTCGGCGCCCAGTGGACCTTCCTCTCCGACCCCGCACGCACGATCCAGAAGGACCTCGACATCAAGGAGTACACCGACCCCGACAACGACCCCATGATCCCGCACACGCTGGTGCTCAAGCCGGGACTGGTCGTCCACAGCATCTACAACGGCTACTGGTTCTGGGGTCGACCGTCGGTGTACGACCTCTGGCGTGACCTGCGAGCGGCGACCAGCGAGATCCGGCCGGACTGGGATCTGAGCCGGCCGGGGCTGCGCGAGGCCTGGGATGCGGGTGACTGGTCGTCCTTCCACGGATGGGACCGGAAGACCGGCACGCCCCCCAGGGCGCCGTGACGGAGCACCTGAGCCGAGCGGACGGCCCGGGCTCGGTCGCCGGGCAGGAGAAGCGTGGAGGGCGAGATGCCGTGGGTCCCGGAGTTCATCAGCGCGGTGGAGCTGGTGCGCGTGCAGACGCGCGCCTCGGGTCAGGCCGATCCGGTCGGGCAGTACTTCGCCGCCCTGAACGAGGGTGACGTACACGCACTCGAGGATGTGTGGCCCGGTGAGGTGGTCATCTTCGATCCCCGTGCAGGTGAGATCCGCGGCCACAAGCAGCTCCGGCGGTTCGTCAGCGACAACCGGTCCTGGATGGAGCAGCGCCGGGCCCGCACCGACATCGTGGCGTCGACGTCCGCCGGCGGGCGCGCCGTGGTGGAGCTGCTGGTGCACCTCGAGCAGGAGGGGGAGGACCTGGCCTGGCCGGTGGCGGTCGTGGCCGAGTCCCCGAGCGACAGGTCCGTCGTGTTCCGCACCTACTGTTCCCAGTGGCCGGTCGACGGACGCAGGCACGTACGGCCTCCGATACTCAAGTCCGGGGACGCCCACCCAGGCGATGTCGTCGGCCGCTACCACGGCGCGCTGGACGCTGGTGACGCGGACACCATCGTGAGCACCTTCATGCCGGACGGGTACGTGCGCGAGTCCGTGGGCCCGCAGCTCGACCACCGAGGCACGGCTGAGGTCCGATCGTTCTTCACGCGGTGCTTCGGCGCCGGCGGCGGCATCGGCCTCCAGCACTGTGCCGTGACGGACGACGGCGTTCGCTGCGTCCTGGAGTACAACTGCGTGCGTTGGGGGAGCCACGACCTGCCACCGCAAGCGGGAATCGGCGTGTACGAACGCGGCCCGGACGGGTTGTTGGCCGCCGCACGTATATACGACGACGTCGAGCCGCCGGCGAGCAGCCCAGGCCCCAGCCTCTGAAGCCACCGGGCAGGAGGCAGCACCTCGGCGAGAGTCGATCAGGGCTGGCCCGGCTGGTGCTTTCCGAGCGCCTCCTGCCGGGCGACGGAAGAGCTTCCGTCCCAGGCCTGGTCCTGACCGATGGCCTGCTGCCTGGCCGCGCGATAGCTGTTCAGCTCCAGCCGCCACTCGGCCGCGAGCCCCTCTTCGCCGAGAGCCTCGGCCTCCGCGATGTCGGTCAAGAGCTCCTGCTCGAATGCATCAGGCACGGCACCGAGCGTAGGCGATCTCCGGACTCCGGCGCCGACCCACGAGCCCGAGTGCCCTGCGGACGCGTGCGAGACGTCACGAGGCTAGATTCGGACGACGAGCAGCTCGGACCAGGGCGGGACGATGAGTCATCGGGGTATCCAGATCGCGGGCGGGGTGCTGCTGGCGTTGGGCGTGCTAGCCGCCTTCCGGCACCTGAGACAGGCCGGCCCTCCTGGAACAGCCCGTGGCCGTGGCCTTCGTGCCCCCAGCTCGTCCATCAGCGGAGGGTGGTTGGTTCGCCTGTGAGGCCACCCCAAGCGTCTGGCTGACCATCCGTGCGGTCCTCGGCGTCACACGACAGCGGACGCCGGGCTGAACTCGCGGTGGTGGTAGCCCGCGGCATCGAGGATCGCGACGGTGGACTCGGGCACCTCGACGAACGCCCCCGGCAGCTCAGTGGTCGGCTCGGACACGACCAGGTGGGCGTCATCGCTGAACACCCGCAGTCGCTCGAGGTCGGGGTACATCTGCTGGAGCGTGGCGATGTCGACCGAGTGGAAGAGGGATCTCGAGCGCCCCTGGGTCGAGTATCGGAACGCCCAGATCTTCTCCCCGTCGGACACCGCGACGGTGCCTTGCCAGGGGAACGCGACGCCGTTGGCATGCCCGGCCGCCTCCACCGCGGCGACGGCTCGCTGCATGGCGCCGACCGGGTCGTCGCGCAGCCCGAAGGTGAGAGCGAGGTGGAACAGCACCTCGGAGTCGGTCGTCCCCTGGATGTGCGGGAAGAGCTCCGGGTCGACCGCCAGCACGAGCTCGCGCTTGCTGCGCGCGAACTCCGAGATGGTCCCGTTGTGCATGAACAGCCAGTTCTCGTAGCGGAACGGATGGCAGTTCGTCTGTTGGATCGGCGGGCCGGCCGCCGCCCGGACATGGCAGAAGAACAGCGGTGACCTGATGACCTGGGTGAGCTCGCGCAGGTTCCGGTCGTGCCACGCCGGCTCGATGCTGTGGAAGACACCGGGGCGGTGCTCGTCCGTGCCCTCCGGGTACCAGCCGAAGCCGAAACCGTCGCCGTTCACCGTCTCGGCGCCGAGGGGCGAGTCGAGCGACTGTGCGACGATCGAGTGGGTCGGGTGCAGGATCAGTTCGCTCGTGCGGACAGGGGCCCCGCGGTAAGCCAGCCAGCGGCACATGTCACACCTCGTCCTCGCCCTTCGCGTCACTCCGCCCGCCGCGCCTCACGGCTGGAATCTGGCCCGATGGGGGCGCTCATGCAAGGGACCTAAGCCCCGGCGACTGCCGGCCGCTCGCTGCAACCTGGACCACACGATCCCGTGGCCGATGGGTGAGACCCACCCCTCGAACCTTGCACCGCTGGGTCGTCGGCATCACCGGCTCAAGCAGCACCCCGGGGTGCGCGTCGAACAACCCCGACCCGGCGAGCTCACCTGGACCCTGCGTTCCGGGCACGCCTACTCGACCGGGCCACCACCGCGCGACTGATCGGCCGATGGGCGAGCGGTGCCCCGGAGCAGGGACCGGCGCGCCGTATCCTGCATGCCGTGAGCCCGGACGCGCTGTCGTGGCCTGACCTGCCTGCTGCCCAGCAGCCGGACTGGCCTGACCCGTCGACGGTCGAGGCTGCCGTCGCGCACCTGCGCACCCTGCCGCCGCTGGTCTTCGCGGGCGAGTGCGACCACCTGCGCGATCAGCTGGCGCAGGCGGCGCGGGGGAAGGCGTTCGTCCTGCAGGGCGGGGACTGCGCCGAGACGTTCGACGCGGTCGGTGCCGACGCGATCCGGGCCAAGCTCAAGACGGTGCTGCAGATGGCCATCGTGCTCACGTACGGCGCGTCGATGCCGGTGGTGAAGGTCGGCCGGATCGCCGGCCAGTACGCCAAGCCGCGGTCGGCCCCGATGGAGACACGCGACGGTGTCGAGCTGCCCGCCTACAGGGGCGACATGGTCAACTCGCTGGACTTCACCGCATCCGCGCGTCGGCACGACCCGGCGCGGATGGTGGAGGTCTACCACCGGTCGGCGGCGACGCTGAACCTGGTGCGCGCGTTCACCCAGGGCGGGTACGCGGACCTGCGTCAGGTGCACGCGTGGAACCAGGACTTCGTCCGTGACAGTCCGGCCGGGCAGCGGTACGAACGGCTGGCGGGCGAGATCGACCGGGCGCTGGCGTTCATGCACGCGTGCGGGGCCGACCCGGAGGAGTTCCATCGGGTCGACCTGTACTCCGGCCACGAGGCGCTGGTGCTGGACTACGAGCGGGCGCTGACCCGGATCGACTCGCGCACGGGCCTGCCGTACGACGTCTCGGGCCACTTCGTCTGGGTGGGCGACCGGACGAGGGACCCGCTGGGAGCGCACGTGGACTTCGCGGCCCGGGTCCGCAACCCGATCGGGCTGAAGGTCGGCCCGTCTGCGGCCCCGGAGGAGGTGCTCGAGCTGGTGCGGCGGCTCGACCCCGACCAGGAGCCTGGGCGGCTCACGCTGATCACGCGCATGGGTGCCGGGCTGGTCGAGGAACGGCTGCCCCCGATCATCGAGAAGGTAACCGCCAGCGGGTCGCCGGTGCTCTGGATCTGCGACCCGATGCACGGCAACACGCGAGAGGCGGCGTCCGGGCACAAGACACGCTCGTTCGAGGACGTGGTGGCCGAGGTCCGTGGGTACTTCGCCGTGCACGCGACCCTGGGGACGTTCCCGGGTGGCATCCACGTGGAGCTGACCGGAGACGACGTGACCGAGTGCGTCGGCGGCTCGGCCGGCATGGAGGAGAGCCGCCTGGGGGAGCGGTACGAGACGGCCTGCGACCCGCGGCTGAACCGGGAGCAGGCACTGGAGCTTGCGTTCCTCGTGGCGGGGATGCTCGCCGACCGCTGACACAACCGGAGGGCCGAGGATGGAGGCCACGCCCCAGGTTCGGGCGTCTCGCGCGGCGCGCCGGGGGTTGCTCGCCGCGTGGTCGGACCCGCTCGTGTGGGTGCTGGTCCTGGCCGGCTTCTTCGACGGCATCTCGGACAACTGGCTGCACGCGTTCGTGCTGATCGGTGCCGCCGCGGCCGTGTGGTGGGATACGTGGTGCCGCGTCAGCGGCCGGCCGACCCGGCCGGACCTGCCGTTGCTGCGGGCTGACCAGCCGAGCCGCCGCGCGATGGTGATGATCGTGCTTGCTGCCGTGGCGTTCAGCGTCTTCGTCGGCGGGTTCGAGCGGTACACGTGGCCAGCGACCCTGGCTGTGCTGCTGCCGGCGGTGGTTGTGCTCGCGCTCGGGTGGCGTGGCCCGCTGCGACCCAGCCGGGTCCCGGCACCGATCGGCCGCACAGCGGTCGTGGCCTGGTCGTTCGTGCTGGTGGCCGCCGGGTGCTGGGAGCTCGCGGCGCTGCTCCTGCAGCCGACCCTGCAGCAGGGCTCGGCCGACCACCCGACGGTGAGCCTCCTCATGGACACGGTGCTAGCCGGCCACCTCGGTCGTTCGGTCACGCTCTTGCTCTGGCTGGCGCTCGGCTGGTTCCTGCTCGCCGCGGCGCCCGGTCGCGATCCCGTCGACGGGCCGGACCGATGAAGCCGCACGACGTGACGCTCGCGGGGTACGCGCTGATCGTTGCCTGCGTGGTCGCGCTCGAGGTCGCCGCAGCCGGGCACATGTTCGGCGTCGTCTCGATCCGGACCGTGCTGCGACGCATCATGCGAACCCGGGCGGGGCGGATCGGCGTGCTGGCGTCGTGGGCCTGGCTGGGCATGCACTTCTTCGCCCGCTGAGCTGCTGGTCGGAGGTCCCGCCGTCAGGTCCGATTCCCGCTAGCGACCGTCGGGGGGACCAGGCAGGATCGACGGCATGGCCGAGCTGACCGACCGGAGCGTCGAGGAGGACACCTGGTACCGCGCCGTCCAGGCACGGGACGGGCGCTTCGACGGCCGGGTGTTCACGGCCGTGCTCACGACCGGGATCTACTGCCGCCCGTCATGCCCGTCCCGAACCCCGCTGCGGCAGAACGTCCGGTTCTACCCGAACGCGGCGGCCGCGGTGGCTGCGGGGTTCCGCGCGTGCCGCCGTTGCCGGCCGGATGCGTTGCCGGGCTCACGGGCCTGGGACCACCGCGGCGACCTGGTCGCGCGTGCGCTGCGGCTCATCGCAGCCGGCGAGGTGGACGAGCATGGTGTGGCCGGACTGGCCGACCGGCTCTCGGTGAGCGAGCGGCATCTGCACCGGATCCTCGTGGCCGAGGTCGGCGTCGGGCCGCTGGCGCTGGCGAGGACCCGCCGCGCGCAGACTGCGCGGCTGCTGGTCGACCAGACCGGCCTGTCGATGACCGACATCGCGTTCGCGGCCGGTTTCGCCAGCGTCCGGCAGTTCAACGACGTGATGCGGACGGAGTTCGGCTGCCCTCCGTCTGAGCTGCGGCGCGCCCCGGTCGGAGCCGTTTCGGGCGACGGCGGCACCGGCGGGCTGGTGCTCCGCCTGGTCCATCGCGAGCCTTACGGTGCCCGGGAGGTCTTCGGGTTCCTGGGCACCCGGGCGGTGGCCGGGGTGGAGCAGGTCGACGGCGCGGGGCTGCGGCGGGTGGTGGGCACCCGACACGGTGCGGCGGTCGTCTCGATGCAGCCGGGACCCGGTCACATCACGGCTCGGCTGCGTCTGCCCGACCTGTCCGACCTGGGGACGCTGGTGGCGTCGTTGCGGCGGCTGCTCGACCTGGACGCCGACCCGACCTCGGTCGACGCCGTGCTGTCGGCCGACCCGGCCATGGCGCCCCTGGTGCTGGCGCGGCCGGGACTTCGAGTACCCGGGGCGGTGGACGGCTTCGAGCTGGCCGTGCGTGCCATCGTCGGCCAGCAGGTCTCGGTCGCGGGCGCACGCACCCTCGCCGGCCGGCTGGTCGTGGCGTTCGGCCAGCCGCTGGACGAGGCCGACGGTGCGCTGACCGCCGCCTTCCCGACCGCGCAGACGATGGCCGAGGCCGACCTCGACGGGCCGACGCTCGGCCTGACCGGCGCCCGGGTCCGCGCGCTCAGGGCGCTCGCGTTCGAGGTCGCGCACGGTCGTCTCACGCTGGATCCCGGTGGCGACCGCGACGAGGCGAGGAGCCGCCTGACGGCTCTTCCCGGCGTCGGGGAGTGGACCGCGGAGTACATCGCGATGCGGGCCCTGGCCGACCCGGACGCCTGGCCGGCCACGGACCTCGTGCTGCGGCGACGGGTGGCCGAGCGCGGCGGCGACCCGGAGCGGTGGCGGCCCTGGCGTGCCTACGGCGCCCTGCACCTGTGGAACGACAGTGCACAGACAGCGAAGACCCCACCGATGGAGGAGTCGGCATGAGCAGCACGACCGCAGGACCTCTGGCGGCGACCGAGGTCGCCACCCCTGTCGGCCCCCTGGCGATCGTGACCGACGCGGGCACCGTCGTGGCCTCGGGCTTCACCACCGTCGAGGACCAGCTGGGCCGGCTCGATCCGGCGCAACAGGCCCGCGGCGTGGTCCGGACCGATGACATGGGCGCGGTCACCGACGCCGTCCGGGCCTACTTCGCCGGCGACGTCGACGCGCTGGACCGCGTGCCGGTCCGCCAGCCGGGGGGCGACTTCACGCAGGAGGCCT
>CAVZVW010000010.1:0-153705 GCA_963778845.1 uncultured Actinomycetota bacterium | reverse complement strand
AGAGGAACTGGTGCAACCGGAACGCGAACAGCGGCCGGCCCGTGTCGGGGTCGCGCGCCGCCGACCCGGCCAGCAGCACGGCGCGGATCGCCGCCTCGCAGTCGGGTCTGGGCAGGCCCGTGGGGCCGGCCAGTTCTTCGCCGGCCAGCGCCAGCGTGGTCGGGCGGCGGCGGCCCAGCCGGCCGGTGACCTCGTCGTGGTCCAGCCCGAACGCCGACTCGACCCACCGGGCCAGCGGGTGCACCGCCAGCTCCTCGTAGCCTGCCGTCGCGACGCCTGCTGGGGCGGCGACTCGCGGCCCGCAGCTCCCCCGGTTCCGGGGGCGTCATCGCCGTGGTCCGGCGCAGGGTCTCCCCGATCACCCTGCTCGGGGTCACCTCCGAGCCGAACAGCCGGCTCGCGACGTCCGCGACGACGTCCTTCTGCTCCTCCAGTGTTCCGCCGGAGGCCATCGTCGCCGAGGTGCCGACGACCTGCAGGTGCGGGGAGGAGCAGGCGTCCCTCAGCCGGCGGACCAGCAAGGCGACGTCGGCGCCCTGCCGGCCGCGGTAGGTGTGCAGCTCGTCCAGGACGAGGAACCGCAGACCGCGGGCCGCTCGGATCAGGTGCTTGCGCTCGTCCGGCCGGGTCAGCACCAGCTCGAGCATCACGTAGTTGGTCAGCAGGATGTCCGGCGGCTCGGCCAGGATCCGCCGGCGCTCCTCGTCGTTCTCCTGGCCGGTGTAGCGGGCGAACGTGACCGGCTCGCCACCTGTCGGGGTAGCCGAACCGCAGGAACTTCTCCAGCTCCCCGAGCTGCGAGTTGGCCAGCGCGTTCATCGGGTAGACGACGATCGCCTTCACCGACGGCGGCTCCTGCGCGGTCGCCGCCGCCCGTGCCCGCAGGACCCGGTCGACGATCGGGACGATGTAGGCCAGCGACTTGCCCGAACCCGTCCCGGTGGTCAGGACGTAGGAGCCGCCGCCGCGGGCGACCTCGATCGCCTCGCGCTGGTGCCGGTGGAACGTCAGCGACGGCCGACCCGGGGTCGTCCGGGCCGCCTTGACGCCGGAAGATCCGCTCACACTCGGGGTGCAGCAGGCCCTCCGCGACCAGGTCCGCGACCGTCCCGCCGGTCTCGAAGCTCGGGTTCAGGCTCAGCCACGGGTCCGGCCACTGCACGCCCTCGGCCAGCTGCCGCCCAACGAAGGCGCGGATCAGCGGGTCGCGGACCTCGACGAACCCGGACGTGAACGAGCGGTAGTCCTCGACCAGCTGCTCACGAACGCTGAAGACGTCCATGCGACAAGCGCCCCCGGTGGCTGCCAGTGGCCCAGGAACCTCAACCCAGTGCCCAGATCGCACCGTATCGTGCGGCAGCCTCAGGCCCACGGCGTTCCGGCTGATGTCACGTAGCATGCTCGGCTCGGTCGCCTGGGATCCTGCGCCGGGCGGCCCGGGCTCGGACCTCGGTACGTTCCGACGGGCAGCGCCCACCCTCCCCTCGCCATCCCACTTGACCAGGCACCTCTCGTTGGTCTCGGCTTCCGGAGTGATCGGGGCGATCTGCTCCTCACGCCCCTGTCTGCCTGCCAACTGCGGGCCCCGGGATAGTTGACCTCTACCGAATGAGTCGATACCGAATGAGTCGATCACGTCTCTTACGCCCGCGACCCTCCCAGTTGGGTCAGTCAGGACACCACTTATGTCGGGACCTTGCCTGTAGCAGCCCTGACGTCCGCCGACGCTTGCAAGAACATGGCTTCGGTGGCGACAACCCGGCGCCCCGCCTCTGCAACCTGAGCCGGTTCGGTCTGACGCGCAGCTTCAACTTCCCGAAGGACACCCCTTAAGCGCTCGACCAGTTCTCGGCGCCTTGCGTCAAGTTCACGGTCGAGCTCGGCGAGCGCTTCCTTCGGCAGAGGTGCATTCGGCTTGAACACGAATGCAGCCTCGCGAGACCGGCGCCAGGCGACCATCCGCTCCGCGAGGACTGTACCGAACGATGGCACCTGCAGGACGCTATACAGCTCCACGTCCCACGCCGTATCCATTCCGAAGGCTGATAGGGAGGCGACGCGACTTGCGCCGATGCCCTTGATCGATGCCCTGTCGATCAGTTGGGACTCCAGGAACCGACGTAGTTGAACATTGCGCTTCTGCGCTTCAAGGGCGCGGAGTTTCTCATTCTTCCAGGCAGGGAGATGCTCCCACTCGCGGCCGATCTTGCCTGCTTCTGCTCGCGCGGCGCGGGAACGTGCGTACGAGTTGGCCTGCTTAAACGCGGCCACAGCTTGCTCATGCTCGCGCGTCGCGCTCCGATACGAAGCCACCCACGGCTGTCGAGCAATGGCGCGGGAGCCAGGCGCCCAAAGTGCCAACAACACGCCTACCGGAATCAATAGCGCGTCGCCCACGGCAGCAAAGGCGATCCCGAGCGCTGCGGCCACCATCCCTGCAGCGCAGGCTACCCAACCATGCCAGGGCACGCGCATCGCCCTAGTCGCGAGTGGGTTTGGTGTCGCCGGGTGTTTACCCGTCGGCAACTTCGCGTGTATCGGTTTCGGAATCGTTGCCAGCACATCGCTGAGCCGCTTGTACTCCCCGTCAATCCCCGCCGCCCTGCCGGCGGCGGGAGCAGAAGCGGACGGAGTGCCGAACAGCGAGATGCCCACCTCGAGCTCGAACCGGCACCACGGACACTCGCGAAGCGACGCAAGGTGCTGGTGAGTGGAGGACCCTCCGCACTGCACGAGACCGGCTTGGAGGCGGCCCAGTGCATCCAGCCACTGCCCAGCAACTGGTCGCGCGCCACGGATCGCACGTGGCGCGAAGGCCGCCTCGAACATTGCGGCAATCTCCGGCGACAGCACCTCTAGCCCAACGGCGTTCGGCGGTCTTGCCATCTGCAGGTGAGCAGCGCGATGGCCGTAGGCGAACCGGTCCTCTGAGACAGCTCTTTCCAGCGGCATGTCGCCCCGGCCAAGGAAGCGCCCGGCGAAAGGATGCCGTCCGAGAACGAGCAGCTGGAACAGCATGACCGCAAGGCCGAAGCAGTCGTGATCTGCGGTCCTCACAAGCCTGTCGAGCGCTGCACCATGTAGCTCGGGTGCCAGGTACATTTGAACGGCCACAGTACACAGCAGCGGACGCCCCGCCGGTCTTGGAACCTGAAAGCTGTCCACATCGATAAGGCGCACCGTGCCGTCATTCAGGACCAAGATGGACCCTGGGTTCACGTCGCCCACAACCAACCCGACCTGGTGGACTGCAGCGAACGCCCGGGCAACGTTCATTGCCACGTGAATCAGGAATTTCCAGGTCGCTGCGGGGAAGGACCGTCGCCTGCTCGCCGGCGTGTAGAGATTGTGAATATCCGCGCCGCGGTCAACGGCCGGCAACACCAACCCGCGCGGTGTCCCGGCACCATCGCGGACGAGACTGAGTGGTCGGGCGATCAGCCCGTCTAGCTGCGGGCTCTGCAGACCAGCGAGAACCTGGATCTTCTCGACCCGGTCCGCAGGCATCTGGCGTTTGTAGATCTTGACTGCAAGTCGTGCGTCGTCAGCAAGGCGGTATACCGCACCCTCACCACCTTCTCCAAGTTTCTCCCCCAAGGCGACGGCGCGTCCTCGGTCGTCGCGGTAGCCGGCAGACATTCAGCGAACTCTTGACTTGCGGGATGCGAGTACGAGGGTCAGATCGTCATCGGCCTTCTCCGCTACAGTCGGTGATACCAGGTAGGAAGCCAGTCCGTCGCTGAGCACAGCATCGGGGCCGACTGGCCCTTCGGCGCGGACAGCGGCCAGGATCCGTTCGAAGAATGGGCTGTGAACCGTCTGAGTTTCATAGTGCAGCACGAGATGTTGGATGCCGTCGGTGAACATGGCGATTTCATGGGTCGCATGGGGAATCAGGGCGGTCTCGACGCGGTCGAGTGCATTCTCGTCGGTGATGAATGAGGTCGTGTTGGCGTACTCACCCCGCTGGGGCCAGAACAGCCAATTCCACTGATCAGTCTCGTCCTCTGGCGTTACGATCGCGCCGTCTCCCACTTGCGCGAATGCAGACCAGGCTGGCGCAAGAACCGCAAGCAGCAACGTGCAGGCGAACTCACGGGGCTGCAACTGCTCCGCCGCGGCACTACCGATCAACGAGGTACGGACCTGCCCGATAACTGTCGCGATGGTCGAGACCACGCCCTCAACCGTCAGGTCCTGCGCGTCAGCCGCGATCAGGCTTGACAATTCTTCGCATACCAGCGCGGCGCCCTCGCCACCTCGAGGCGCGCTGCCGGCGCCGTCCGAAACCGCAACAACCAACAGCTCACCGCGTTGCGTGGATGCGATCCGCACCCGGTGCGCATCCTGGCAGGCAAGATCATCACGTATATGAGAGCTACCTCGCACCGATGCCCCGCAGACACGCCACCGTGCGGGTGTCGGAAACACGGCCCCCGCGTCTGTCAAACGGATGCCCACCCCTCAGGTGCGGTGGGATTCACCAAGGGCACTTCGTCGCCCGGCCGCGAACGGGAGACGGCGCTCATAGAGTTGGACAGCCACGAGAACATGCTGGAGAACTCCAACCCCTTCAGTTTCAGGGGACTCCTCGTGGCAATAGAGCTAAGTACATCAAAATTGGCGCCCTCTATTCCCACCGCGAAGAAGCTGAAGGTCTTTGCCTCCTCGCCAGCGTGCACACGGGCCGCCGCGTCGCGCCAATCGTCGGTCGGCTCCCCGTCCGTGATCAGGAAGATCCAGGGTCGGTAGTACGAAATGCCCTGGCTACGATAGAGGCTCTTCCGACGTTCGACGATCTCGAGCCCTGTCGTGATCGCTTCTCCCATGGGAGTCGCGCCGCTAGCGCTGAGCACAGGGGGCGAGAATGACAGGGCCGACTCGAAGTCGTTCTTGATCTCTACGGGCCCGAACGAGACGACCGCCACCTCTACCCGCTTGGCGGCCAGGCCGTCGCTCAGCAGTTCAGTGGCGAACCCCTGAAGGCCGCCGTTTAGCTGGTCGATCGGCTGTCCCGACATCGATGTCGAGCTGTCCAGCAGCAGCAGGCATGGGCAGCGCGGCTCCGGGTTCTCGACGAACTCGCTGACATCGAACGGAACTTGGTCGAAGGCTGTCATGATGGCAGTTCTAGCGGAAGAAGGGATCCGTGTCAGGACGTTGAGGTTGCTTTGAGTGAGTTTCGCACCCTAGCTGGCCCGTTGCCGCGTCTCCCCGCGTGCGCGCAACGCCAGAGGGTCGGGCCAGGTCCGCTGCAGCCGAGACGTGGCCACCACCCGCCAAGTGGGTCGTTTCTGCGCCGCAGCCCGTCCGACCGGCGCGTGAACCTAGCCGGGCATCCTCGTCTTCGTTCCACCGCGAGCATACTCACCCGCATGGGGCCCGACTTGTGACAGGCCTAGCGCGTAGTGCTTGAACGCTGGATTGGATCGAGGGCGTCGCGGAGGTCGTCGGGCAGGGGGTCTTCGGCGGTGATGGTGTGGGCGCCGGCTTGGATCTCCACGGTGCGGTATGGGCGCGCGGTGCTGGCGAACTTCTTGATGCTCCAGCCGGTGGTGGCCTCCATCCAGCGGCTGACCGCGAGGGCGGCGAGCACGATGGTCAGGTGGGCTTCGATCGAGGCCTGAAGCGCCCTGGGTCTTGTCGAGGCTCCACTGAACCCGGGGATTCAGATGGCCCCGGGCGTCCTGGGATGTCGAGGCGGTCCGTGAAGCAGGTCAAGGCCCGCCACCAGGCGTGGTCGGATCGCTGAGTGGACCGTCACCTGAGCCGACGGGTGTCAGGCCCGTCGCGCTACCGCGTGCGGTGCCGTGGTCGGGCAGCGCGTGGATGCGTCCGCTGAGGAGCCACCGGCCTCCTGCGGGCTCACTGATGGTGAGCTCGCCGAGGGTGCAGTTGTGGTCGTCGGGGTTCCACTTCACACCGTTGCCGAAGAGGTAGACCAGCCAGCCGGGGCTGCCGAGGACGGCGCGATCGCCGTTCTGGAGCATCCGCGCGACCTCGGAGGGTGTGTCGCCCAGGGTGGCCGCCAGACGGGTGCTGACCTCGGCGAGGCTGGCGTCGTCCTCGTGGGCTTGGAAGGCGGCGATGGCGCCGTCCAGCAACGGCTTGACCAGGTCGGGCCGGGCCGCCGGGCGGCTGCCTGCGGGTGGGGTGAGGGTCAGGAGGACGGCGAACCGCTCCCCGCGCCGGAACTGTCGGCTGCCGAGGTCGACGCGGGCGTGGTGGACAGCGCGCCAGGTCTGCTCGAGTCGTTTCGCCGCCGGGAACGCGCCCAGGGCCGCGTCGGTGAAGGCGGCGAGCAGCCGCCCGATCGAGGCGGTGGTCTCGTGGTCGCCGGGGCGTGCGAGCCGGTAGCGGTAGCAGCAGGCGTAGGCGCGGCCGGACGGCGCCCGCCGCGGCTCTTCGTCGGCGTGCTCGAACCGGACGCCGTGCGCGGTGGCGGTGGCGAAGCGGGTTCCGCGGCTGTCGATGTTGTAGAGCAGCAGGTTCTCCACGTCGGCGTTCGGCGCGCGTGGCCCGGTGTAGGTGGCGTGCAGGATCTCCCCGGGCGCGGGGCGCAACAGCGGCAGCTGTTCCCACAGCGCAGCGCGGGCGGCGGAGTCTGTCGGGGTCAGGTGGTCGAAGGGGACCGGGCGCTCGGCCCACAACCAGACAGCCGGGTGGTCCCGTGTCGGGCCATCAACCTCGAAGCCTGCACCCGCGACCGCCTCGGGGCCGGACTGCCCTCCAGCCGGAGCAGCTACCGGCGGCCTCGGCGGGCCGGCGACCGGCGCCGCCGCGGACTCTCCCCTACGTGGGGTGGTGTCGTGGCAGGTGCCGCACCGCGCGACCGGCGTCCTCACATGCTGCGCGACCCAGGCGTCGAGGTCACCCTGCTGCGGGGCACACACCTTGACGTACTCCCCGACGAACGTCGCGCCGCGAGCCGGGTGACCGGTGATGGTCCGGCAGGTCGCGTGATGCACCCGTGCGGTGGCCGCGTTCAGGCTGCGCGCGATGTTGAGCACGTACCCGTCCGGGTGTGCTCGCAGCCAGCCGGTGTAGGCGTCATCGTCGTCGCGGAACTCCGTCACGTCCACGGGGTCGCCTCCTGCCCGGTCGGTGCGTGATGGTGCGTGCCGCGCGTCGGCGGCGTCCCACGATTGGTCACTGGTCGGCGACCATGGACGCGACGACGTCCAGGACGCGCGGGTCGTAGGGGTCACCGACGTGCTGGACGTTCCACAGCCCGGACTCGCGGACCTCCGCGCGCGGCGCCCACCGGCCCAGCCAGGCCGGGCTCGCCCGGTCTCTGGGACCGTCCGCGCCGGTCAGCAGCGCGATGGCGTGGCGTTCGACCCAGCCGCGGGACCGGATCGGGTCGGGGTGGTCGGGGACCGGTAGCCAGGTGAACGGCATCGCGCCGATCACGGCACTGACCCGGCGTTCGACGTCGCCCTCCGCCTGCGCCCAGGCCGGGTCCGGCCGATTGGCCAGCCACGACGCCAGCAGCGGGCTGAGGCAGGCCGTCTCTGGTGATGAGTGCGGCACCGACGTGCCGGCGGAAGATCGACCCGCGGTGGTTCCCGCCGCCGGGGTGGCGCCCGGACGTCGAACCCCGGTGTTGACGCAGCCGCCCCCACAGCGTGGCCTGGCTGGTAGCGGTCACCGCGTGGGTGCCGACCCGGACCACCCGGGCGCGGCCCTCAGCGCGGGTCTCGCCGTCCTCGAAGAACACATAGACCCCCTGCCGGGGGCAGTCCCGGCCCGCGGCGGGGTCACGCAGGTGCCGCAGCCCGGCCGGCCCAGCGATGACTTGGTCCAGCAGGTCGTAGAGCCGGTCCAGGTCCTCGGCCCGGGTCCGGGTCACCGGACCTCCCGGGCGGTGAGCCCCGCCGGGTAGGCGTCACTGCCTTCCCACCACGCGGCCAGGGTCTGCCCGAGCCGGCGAGGGACCTCCCGGGCGGCGCCGCCGCGCACGCCGTCGACGCTGACGAGCACCACCCGCAGGCCGGGCGGCTGCGTCCACCGCGCGCGCGAGAGCACCGTCAGATACCCGGAGGTGGCCGCCGCGAACGCGACGACGTGCAGCCCGGCCGCAGCGGCCCGCTCGGCCAGCAGGCCCTCCAACAGACCGGGCGGCCAGTCCCTCGGGCTCATCTTCTGGTCGTAGTCGCCGATCGGCTCCGTGCCCTCGACCAGCCCGTACCCACCGGACAGGATCAGCAGCCGGCCCGCGGCGGCCAGCTCGGACACTGCCGGCCCAGCCTCGGCATACAGGTGTCCGGTGTAGCGCTGCCACGCCGGCAACACCAGCGTCTCGTCCACCCGCGCGGCGTCCCGGACGTGGGCCCGCGCGGCCAGCAGCGTCCCGGGCCACACCGCCCGATCGGCCGGCACCGGTGGTGTCCCGCCGGGCCGCTTGCGCGCCGAGCACGGCAACACCACCAGCGATCCACTGGCAGGGACGCCCCGCAGCACCTCAGGTCCGGCCGGCGACGGCGCCGGGTTGCGATCCCGAGGTGTCGGCGCCCCGTGGTTCGAGCGAGTACCGGCCGGGCTCGCGGGCAGCGGGACCGTCGCCGGCATCGACCCGGTGGTTGTTCCGGCCAGGCGCGCGCGCCGGAAGCGCACCCACCGCCCCGGCCGCACGGCGTCCACCTCGAAGCCCGCCGCCCGCCACCCACGGGTATTCGGCCGATCCCCATGCCACCACTGCGGGTAGTGGTCCACCGCCGAGGCCGGGACCTTCCCCACCACGTCACTGAACTGCGCCCAATCCAACGTGACCGTGTCCGGGCAGCCCCGCAGGAACGACGGTCAGCTGCGACCAGTCGGCGTTCACGGCATCACCCCTTGGGCCTGCTTACCAGCAGGCACCGACGGTCGAACCCGACATCGGCTGTCAAACGTATCCATTTCCCGGCCAGTTGATCAGTGCCCAGGGCACCCGTTCGGCGGGCTACAACCGAGCCGTCCGGCCGCCGATGGTTGTACGTGGGCGACGTTCAGGTACGCAGGTGGCGCAAGTACGGCAACGACCGGCTCTACGTCAGTGACGTCGACGGCACGCCGATCGGCTGGCGGGACCTGGCCGGCGGGGCCGACCACCTGACCTGCCCCGACCGGGACGCCGACTACCGTGACGCGCTCGCCGGGTGGCTGGCCGGCACGGCCTGCCCAGCCGCCGCGTGCCCGAGTGGCGCCGACGCCCGCCCGACGCCCGGCCGCCAGTCAACAGCCTCGACGCGCGGACCGAACGCTCGGCCACCCGGTGCCGGTCACGCAGGTCACTGCGCTGGCGACGCCCGCCGTGGACGCGGACGAGCTGACCCGGCCGCCGGCTCCGGAGGCCGTGCACCTCACGCACCCCGAAACTGGCGGGGACCCTGCGCTCCGCGCCGGTCCCGAGGTCGCAAGCGAGGCGGTGGCTGCCGCGTCGGGGTGGGAGGACCTCGCCGCCCGCCGGGCCGGGGCGATGGCCCGCGAGCAGGCGACCGCGTTGCAGCAGGCCGCCCCGGTCCGCACCTTCCTCACCCGCCTGCTCGGGGTACACACCGACGAACGGGCCTGGCGGATCGGTGCCGACGGCGAGGCCAAGGTCGCCGCCCGGCTGGACAAGACCTGCGCGAAGGACCCCCGCTGGCGCTATGTCAACGCCGTCCCGGTCGGGAACCGCGGATCCGACATCGACCACGTCGTGATGGGCCCGGGCGGGGTGTACACCCTCAACGCCAAGCACCACCCCGGCGCCCGCATCTGGGTCGGCCACGACAGCCTGCGCGTCAACGGCCACCACCAGCCCTACCTCCGCAACAGCCGGTACGAGGCCACCCGCGCGGCCCGGCTGCTCACCACCGCCTGCGGGTTCGACGTCACCGCCACCGGCGTCATCGTCCTGGTCGGCATCGACGAGCTGACCATCAAGACCGCCCCCGACGACGTCCACGTCCTCGGCGTCCGCGACCTCCCCCGCTGGCTCGCCGCCCGCACCCCGCTGCTCGACGAGGACACCCTCACGGCCATCTACGAGGCAGCCCGCCGATCCACCACCTGGCTCTGAGCAGCGCGAGAAGCTGACCCCCTGGCGTTGCCCTTCCGACGGCCAGCCGCTCGTGTGCCCGTCGTGCTCAATGCAGCGCTTGGTCATGCCGATACGTGGGCGTGTCCGGTGGAGCGGTTTGGCATGCCTGTGCCTCGTGCGGGTTCCCGCTGATCCGGGCGTCGACGTTCCTGGCGGCGACGGTGCGGGGGCCCCGCGGTCAAGCCCATGAAGTGGTCTGCGGCCGCTGCCGTTCGGGGATGCGGCCGACCACCATGCCCACCGCCGGCACGATCCGAAGCGTGGCCGCCCGCTGCGGCCTGTGTGGACGCACCTGGCTCTGCGTCAAGGGACAGCCCCGTTGTGACGCATGCTCGGGAGAATGGTTCGAACTCATGTGCCAATGCGGTGTGGCGGTGAGTAACGGTCCGTGGAGCGGCCACGACGCCGACAAGTGGACAGGCTTGGCCGCTGCACGCGGCTTCACCCTGATCCCGCGGGCCGGTGAAGTCCTTCTGCCCAAGTTCGGGTTCGGGCGGTCGCAGGCCGCCGACGTGTGGTGCGACACCTGCCACGACAGTGAACGGGTCCTGACCCTCGCTGATGTACGGGCCCTGACGTGCACGCATGGCCGGCGTGACTTCGCCGCCCGCGCCCACGAACCCTGCCTGCTGTACCTGGTCGACTTCCCCGGCCTGGACGTCGTCAAGGTCGGGGTCGGAACACCTGCACGCGTGCGCTCGTGGGCCCGCCACGGCGGCCAACCGATCCAGGTCCTCGAACTCACCCACGCCCAGGCGGTCCACGCCGAGAAAACGATCAAGGATCCTGGCTGGCAGCGACCACCAACACGCACAACCCTGCCCAGCGGACACACCGAGTGCCTTCATCGCAGTATCGGACTCGACCTCGACCTCGCTGCCTTCGTCACCGGCCGCGCCACCGACGTCACCGACCTCTTCCATGACCCGCTCTAGCGGAACAACTCGACGCCCCCGGCCGCGGGCGTCGCTGTTCGCGCACGGCAACCCCGCACTGCAGGCGAGGTCTGGCTCCCCGCCGGCCGGCGCGAGGAGGCCGAGGCCCAGGCCCACCGCCTCCTCGCCCGCCATGGGCAGCGATCCTGTCGCTCGGGAGCATCGTGAGGCCCCCGAGTGCGGCATCGACGCGAAGCACTTCAGGGCGACCCGCATGATCGGCGATGTCTCCACACCAAGGGGGAAATCCCACGCGCATCTGGGTCAGGTGATGCAGTGTTGCGTCGCGTTCGGCTGGCGGCTACCGAACCGGGGCTGGTGGCAGGCGCGGTTGGACGACCAACCGGCACTTGTCGCGGCGCCAGTGCAGCGAACGTAGACGTCGTTGGCAACGAACGGTCGAAGCCGTCGGCCGTCGGTCTCGCCCAAATTCTTGGCCCTACTGCAACGCCAGGATAGGGACTAGAGTGCTGAAGTGAGCTGGCAGTTCATGGGGACGTTGGGCGTTATCCTGATATTGGCGGGCGTGCTTGGCGGGGGAATCTCGGTGACCGGCGTGGCTACTATCCCGCGGGCAAAGGGAGCGTTGGGTTCTATCGCGCTGTCCATGGCCGGCGTCGTCATCCTTGGTCTCGGATTTGCCAGTTGGAAGGACAACCCACACCCGCGACGGCAGGAGAATGTGATCTTCCAGGTGGTGAATCGAATCATGGATTCCCTCGACCGCATCGGAGTCGGCGGACACCGGGCAACGGCCATCCTCACTCCCGACTCGGGAACGCGTGCAACCAAGATCAGCGTTCAGGGCGAAGGGTTTCGTCCAGGTGAAGTCGTCGTCATTCGCATCAATTTCGATGAGTTGGCCAAGGCTACAGCCGACCAGGACGGACGTTTCTCGGTCGCAGGTGTCCGGATTCCGCGTGATGCCTTCTGCCCTTCCGACTCGTGCCTTCTAATCATTGAAGGGAAATCGAGTGGACAATGGAACTCGGCAACCTTCTCATTGATTGGCTGAGGAGCCAGTGTCGTGTCAGACCTGACTCTGTCAGGGGTCAGAATTCCAACGGCGTTGACAAAGGGTGCTCGATCGCCAAGCCGAAGGAGGGCTGTCCCGGAGCCCAGCGCCGGGCCTTCGGTCGCTACCGGGTCGCTCGGGATGGCAGCGCGCGCAAACGCGGGCCGGCTGCTCACAGCGGTGAGCGGTGGCCTGTTCGCGGATTGGTCACGGACGAACCAGAACGAGGCGCCAGAGGGCGGCAGCGGTGGGCACGCAATTGGGTCGCATTGGGCTAATGACCTGCACTGATGCGACTTCGCCGGCACGGCGCGGCAGGCACCGTCAGTGACTCGAGCGCCCTGAAAATCGGAAGGTCGGCGGTTCGACCCCGCCCCTGGCCACCCACGATCATGCCTCTGACCTGCGAGTTTGCCCAACGCCACTAGACGCCTCTGCCGTTTCGTGCCGGGAATGGTCGCCGAATGTTCGTGCGTCCGTGACCAATCCGCGAACATCTTGGGCCGGGACGCCGCTCAGCGGCCGAAGTACCGGCACACATCCGGCAGCGCGCGACACGGCGCGACAGCCGCCGGCACGACGACCTTCCGATTCGTCGTCGGAAGGGCGACCGCAGCGGGGTGCCACATGGCCGCCGTCATGGTGCTGACGTGCTGCGGCGAACGCGCAGGCGTCGTCACCGATCGTCTGCTCGTGGCACCTCGCGGGAGACGTGCGGGCTCGTTCCCGGCTCATGCAGTAGATTCCTATAGATGGGTGATATCTTCCATCTATGCGTAGCAATGCCCCGTCGTTGTTGCCGATCTTCCGCTCCCGGCACCAGGCCGACCTGCTCACCATCCTGTTCCTGCATCCCGACCAGGACCATACGGCCACCGACCTGGCGGCCCGGCTGGGCATCCCGCTGACCACGGCGCACCGGGAGCTGCAGCGCCTGGAGGATGCCGGGTTGCTGGTCGGCCGGGCGGTGGGCAGGTCGCGGCTGCTGCGCGCCGACACCGGCTATCGAGGGTTCGCGCCGTTGGCGCAGCTGCTGCTGGTCACCTTCGGTCCGCACGTGGTCGTCGCCGAGGAGTTCACTGGCCTGCCCCGTACCAGCGCGGTGGTGGTGTACGGGTCGTGGGCGGCCCGCTACGCCGGCGTCGAGGGACCCGCCCCCGGCGACGTCGACGTCCTGCTCGTCGGCAGCCCGGACCGGGCCTCGGTCTACGCGGCCGCGGAGCGCGCCGAGGCACGACTCGGGATACCCGTGAACCCGACCGTTCGCTCTCCCGCCCGCTGGGCCGGCGACGACGACCCGCTCATCGCGTCGATCAAGGCCAGTCCTTACATCGACGTCACCCACAGCACAGCCAACGTCGGCAACGCCGATCACACCAGCCCCGGCGAGCAGGACGCCGCTGATGGGGCAGCCCTGTCACCGGCAGCCGATACCGTGACCGCGTGAGCCGCTGGAGCGTCGGTGCGGCGCAGGTCGAGCAGCTTCTCGCCACCCGCGACCTGCAGTCGGTCACCGGTGCGGCCGCTGACGGCACGGCGGGCCTGGCCCGGGCCCGGCAGACGCTCGCCTCAGCGGAGGTGATCCTCTCGACCGACCCGTCGAATGCGTTGGTGCTGGCCTACGACGCCGCCCGGCAGGCGTGCACCGCGCTGCTGGCTCACCAGGGCCTGCGACCCACGACCACCGGGGGGCACCTGGCCGTCGAGCGCGTCGTGCGGGCGCAGTTCGGTGCACCGTTCGCCCCCTACGGCGGGCTGCGCCGCCGGCGCAACGAGGTCGAATACCCCGCACACCCCGACGAAGACGTCGACCCTGACGAGGCCGCCGCCGCCCGGCGGACCGCAGAAGAGATCATCGACGCCGCCGCCAAGCTGCTCCCCCATCTGGGGCACTTCGAGCCATGACCCAGCCGCCAGACCAGCCCCGACCAGTGCCACCTCGCGCCCTACCCGCTCGTCGCGAGCTCACCAACGGGTTGGCTGACTGCGCGGATCAGGGCAGCACATAGCGGGTCACGTGCATTACGTGGCAGCGGTGTCCAGGTTGATGGGTTGCCATAGTCGGTCGATCGGCATGACGTGGATCCGGTCGGAGTGGGTGTACGTGCGGCGTCCGGTGGTCAGGACGACGCCGGCGCGGAAGCGTGGCCCGAGGGCGTCGCGCAGTTGTTGGAGGCCGGTGACGGCGGCCCCGGTGGCCCGCTCGCTGGCCTTGACCTCGAACGCGACGACCGGTCCGTCGTCGAACTCGGCGACGAGGTCGACCTCGGCCCCGTCGCTGGTCCTCCAGTGGCCGAGGGCGACCTGCTCGTCGAGCCAGGACGCCTGTTTGCGCAACTCCCCGACCGCGAAGGTCTCCAGCAGGTTGCCGAACTCGCTGAGCGCGGCCGGGTCCAGGTCGGCGAGCTTGGCAGGGGTCAGTCGCAGAAGGCGGGCCGCCAGACCCGAGTCGACCAGATGGACCTTGGGTCGCGCGCTGACCCGAGAGCGCAGGGTCTTTCCCCACGCCGGCAGCCGGACGACTAGGAACAGGTCCTCCAACAACCGCAGGTGGGCCTCGGCGGTCTTGCGGTCCACCCCCACGGCCTCGGCCGCCTTGGTGATGTTGAGCAGCTGTCCGGTCTGGGAGGCCACGCGGGTCAGCAGGTCGGCCAGCGACTGCCGCTGGCGGACCTGACTCAGCTCGAGGGCGTCGCGCTCGACCGACTGGCGTACGAAGTCGTCGAACCAGCGTGCACGGGCCGGCTCCGACCGGCGCACCGCGAGGGGAAGCCCACCAGCGCAGACGCGCGCGACGTACTCCTCGCGCGTGGTGGCCGAGGTCGGGTGCTGGGCCACCGCGGCGTCCGGGTCGCTGCGCAGTACCTCCAGCAGGTTCTCGCGGCTGGCCGCCAGCTCCCCCTGCGACAGCGGCCAGATCGTGAGCGTGTGCAGCCGGCCCGTCAGCGCCTGGGCCGTAATGGGCAGCGCATTCTGGCGGGTCGAGCCGGTGATCACCGCGACACCGGGACGGCTCCCCTCCCGGTTCAGCCTCGCCTTGATCGCATCCAGGACATCGGGAACCCGCTGGTACTCATCGATGCACAACGGGGTCTCACCGCTGGTGACCAGCGCCAGATTTCCCGCGACCGCCTCGCGGACCCCGATGTCGTCCAGGTCGACCACCTCGACACCACGGGCCTCGGCGAAGATCCGCAGCACGGTCGACTTGCCCACCGAGCGCGGCCCGTGCAGCGCGACCACAGGCTCCTCCGCGACCAGGCGCGCCAGCAGTCCGCTCACTCGCCTCTCGACCAGCCCGGATTCGCCTGCCACAACGCGAAACTACCAGACGTGAGCAGATGAACTACTCAAACGTGAGTCTTCAAACTACCCATATCTGAACTGCCCAAGTGACCGTCCACGCGCCAGCGCGCCCCACCCGGTCGACCAGGTCGACCGGGTGGGTGCCGTACGCGCTGGTCGCCCTCGTCGTGATCCCCGCCATCGCCGGCTCTCTGCGCCTGGTCGAGCTGGCCGGCGGTCCGCACGTGATGCCCGCGAACCCGCGCATGACCGCCTCGCCGATGCCTGTGGTCGTGCACATCACCTGCGGGCTCACCTACGCCGTTCTCGGCGCCTTCCAGTTCTCCTCGGCCTTTCGGCGCCGTCGGCCCGGCTGGCACCGTGTGGCCGGACGGGTACTGGTGGCTCTGGGCCTGGCCGTAGCGTTCTCGGCGCTGTGGATGACACTGTTCTACGCCCGCCAGCCCGGCACCGGCGAGCTGGCCCACGTGTTCCGGCTCGCGTTCGGGTCGGCCATGGCCGCCAGCATCATCCTCGGCTTCACCGCGATCCGCGGCGGCGACGTCGCCCGCCACCGGGCCTGGATGACCCGCGCCTACGCCCTTGCCCTCGGCGCGGGCACCCAGGTGTTCACCCTGGGCATCGGGCACGCGGTCTTCGGCACAAGCGAGCTCACCACCGACCTGAGCCTGGGCGCGGGCTGGGGCATCAACCTCGCGGTCGCCGAGTACGTGATCCGCCGGCGTGTCAGCAGCCGCCGAACCAGCAGTGCGAGGACGAAGGCGGCGGCCTGATGGCCCGGTCGCCCAGACGAGAGGCCCCCGCCTGCTACGAGCTTCGGGTCGACGGGCTCCTCGACGAGCACTGGTCTGCCTGGTTCGGCGACCTCACCCTGACCCACGACAGTGACGGCACGACCTGCCTGAGCGGTCGCGTCTCGGACCAGGCGGAGCTGCACGGGCTGCTCATGAAGGTCCGCGACCTTGGCGTCATCCTGATGTCGGTGGCGGTCATCGAGCCCTCGGACAGCGTTGACCATGAGCCCGAGCCCGTGGATGCCGAAGTGGTCGATCCTCGCGAAGTCACCGGTCGACGTCCTTGTAGCGCCTGACGACGCCCCTGGGTACCAGGACGAACCCAGTTCACGCGGCGACGTCGCCGCGCGAGGATGTGGTTGTGGACGAGCGTGACCGCCGTATCGCCTTGCTCATCGACGCCGACAACGCGCCCGCGGCGAAGATCGATGTGATTCTCGCGGAGGTGGCCCGCTACGGCAGCGCCAACGTGCGCCGGGCCTACGGGAACTGGAAGAGCCCGAACCTCAAGGGGTGGGAGGCGGTCCTGCACACCTACGCCATCCGCCCCGTCCAGCAGTTCGCGCATTCGACCGGCAAGAACGCCTCGGACATGGCCATGGTTATCGACGCCATGGACCTGCTGTACGCCCGGACGCTGGACGCCTTCGCGGTCGTCTCCAGCGACGCCGACTTCACGCCACTGGTCATGCGGATCCTCACTGACGGCTTGAAGGTCTACGGCTTCGGAGAGCGCAAGACGCCGGACCCCTTCGTCAACGCCTGCTCGCAGTTCATCTACATCGAGGGCCTCACCGCGCCCGGCGCTGAGGCCTCAGACGTCGAGGCGCGCTTGGCGGCGGTGCCGCCTCACCGGCTGCGCGAGGACGCGCGGCTCGTCCGGATGCTGCGTACCGCCGTGGAGGCGGCCGGCGGGGACGAGGACTGGGCACACCTGGCGGCGGTCGGCGCCCAGATCGGCAACCAAGCGTCGTTCGACCCGCGTAACTACGGCTACCGCAAGCTCAGCGACCTCGTCGAGGCCACGGAGCTGTTCGACGTCCGCCGCGACGGTCAGCTGGTGCTCGTGCGACGACGTCGACGGTCCTGACGAGCAGGGGGTCCAACGACGACCTGCTCGACGTGGCCGGGGCGGTCGCGGCCTAGCATGATCGGGTGGGTGACGTCAGGGCCTCCGAGGTGGCGCTGAACCGGGCGCTGTGGGCCGCCGTCAACGAGCGCTTCACCGATGCTGCGGCCGAGGACATGTGGGCGCGACCGGACGTGGTGTGGGGGCTCTTCGCGGTTCGGGACCGAGATCTCGGCGTCCTGGGAGATGTCCACGGTCTCGACGTGGTGGAGCTGGCCTGTGGTACCGCGTACTTCTCGGCGTGGCTTGCCCGCGCCGGGGCGACCACGGTGGCGGTGGATCTGTCCGGGGAGCAGCTGGCCACCGCGCGCAGGCTGCAGGGCACGCTCGGCCCGGTCTTCCCTCTGGTCCACGCCGATGCCGAGCGGGTTCCGTTGGCGAGTGGTTGTTTCGACCTCGTAGTCAGCGAGCACGGAGCCGCGGCGTGGTGTGACCCCGAACGCTGGCTGCCGGAGGCGGCGCGGCTGCTGCGGGCGGGGGGGCGGTTGGTCTTCTTGACCAACAGCCACCTCTCGGCGCTGTGCGTCCCGGCCGAGGAGGGGGTCGCCGGCGACGGGCTGGTGCGCGCTCAGCGTGCGGCCTACCGGGTGCGTTGGTCCGGCGGCGGCATCGAGTTCCATCCCTCGCACGGGGACTGGGTGCGCCTGCTGCGCAGATCCGGCTTCGTCGTCGAGGCCATGCACGAGATCTATGCGCCCCCGGATGGTGTCGACCATCCCTTCTACGAGATCGTGTCGGCCGAGTGGGCGACCAGGTGGCCGGCCGAGGAGCTCTGGGTGGCCACACGCACGTAGGAACAATCGCCGGCGCGCCTGCCGGCGCGCGGCTTCGATGCCGCGATCGAGCGTTCGGTGGACGACGCGCGCCGGGCTCGAGCCCACCGCCGCCTGCAGGCTGGAGGGAGTCGTGCGACCAGACCGACAAGGCGCAGAGTGGGCCGAGGGTAGGTTGCGCTCATGACGGACTGGAACGCGAAGATCATCGAGGAGTTCCGTGCCAACGCCGGCAATGTCGGCGGACAGTTCCAGGGTGCTCCTCTGCTTCTGCTGCACACAGTCGGCGCCAAGAGCGGCCTCCCGCGCCTCCACCCGATGATGTACCAGTCGGTGGCGGGCAGCTTCGCGGTGTTCGCCTCCAAGGCAGGCGCCGACACCAACCCCGACTGGTACCACAACCTGGTCGCCAACCCCGACGCAACCATCGAGGTGGGCACCCAGACGGTTGAGGTGACCGCCAGGGTTGCGGGCGAAGCCGAGCGCGACCCCATCTGGCGGGAGCAGAAGCGACGCTACCCAGGGTTCGGCGACTACGAGACGAAGACCAGTCGTGTGATCCCTGTAGTGATCCTCGACCCGAGGTGACCGGCCGGCCGCGGCTCGAGGGTGCTGGTCTCCTCACCGGTGAGCGTGACGTCAAGGGCGGCAACCGGCGTCGACGACGGGTCGGTCGAGGCTCCGGTCGGTCGAGGCCCGGTCGGTCGAGGCCGGTCGGGGGACTTGGCAACGGTGTCAGCGTGCGCTCGAATCGGAGTGCAACTCCTGGGTTGCACCTGAGGAGCCAGATGTGCAACTCTTGAGTTGCACATCTGGACGACGACGAAGGAGCCCCCTGATGAGTGAGGACCGGATCGAACGCGAGACCCTGATCGCGGCACCAGTGGAGCGGGTCTGGTCGCTGGTAGCCGAGCCGGGGTTCTGGGTGGCCGACAAGGCGAGCCTGCCCGGCACCGTGGCCCGGGAAGGTGAGTCGATGGTGGCGAAGAACGCCCACCACGGCGACTTCGGGGTGCGCGTGGAGAGGGTCGAGCCGCCGAAGTACCTCGCCTACCGCTGGGCGAGCGCGGTCCGTGGAGAAGATCTGCGCGAGGACAACAGCACCCTGGTGGAGTTCACCTTGACCCCGGAGGGTGACAAGACGCGGCTGCGCGTCGTGGAGAGCGGGTTCGCGGCCCTGGCCGGGTCCGAGGAGCTTCGCAGTCAGGCGGTGAAGGATCACACAGGCGGTTGGCCCGAGGAGCTCGATGCGTTGCGGAGGCGCGCCGAACGGCTATCCGTGTGACGGAGGGACGTCGCGGCGCCGTCGCGGCGGTCGACAGCGTCCTCGTTGCGCTGGCCGACCCCACGCGACGTGAGCTGCTTGATCTGCTCGCCGCGCAGGGTGAGGCCACCGCGACGACGTTGGCCAAGCGACTTCCCATCTCGCGGCAGGCGGTGGTCAAGCACCTCGCCGTGTTGGACGCCGCTGGGCTGGTCTCCGGTAGCCGGGTCGGACGCGAGGCAAGATACGCGGTGCGACCCGCGGCGCTGGACGCGACGGCGCGGTGGATGGCTGCACTCGCGGCCGACTGGGACCAGCGGTTGGCGACCATCAAACGCATCGCCGAGGCGGCCGAACAGGACTCGCGCTAGTGCGTGCAGTCGGTGAGCCTGACCCGTTCACCTGCGTGCGGTGAGCCACCCGAACTCGCTCGTGATCCTCAAGCCGACGCCTGGTGCGAGCTTGTCGGCATAGGCGTCATCGAGTGCACGCCTGAACCGGTCCTCGCCGATCTTCTCCACGGCAGGGAAGGAGGGCCCGGCCGCGACAGCGGCCCTCGTGAACGTATCCATGTCAGGGAACTCGTTGGTCACCGCGACTGCGCCTCGGTCCAGGACGCGCAGGCCGGCCGACTCCAGGAGTGCCTCGGCTACTCCGGGACGTCCTGTCTGACCCTGGCTCAGAGTCGCCTGCTGGTGCGAGGGCGGGCTGTTCATGGCGACTGCCACGAAGTAGGGCAGTAGCCCGAGGCGCTTGGGTGACCCCCAGAACGTCATCCCGAACGTCCCACCGGGCTTGAGCACCCGAGCCGCCTCGGCGGCCGCTTGCTCGCAGCCCGCCCAGATCGAGTTGAAGCTCGTCACAACCTCGAAGGAGTCGTCGTCCCAAGGCAACGCGTCCATGTCGCCCACCCGAAGATCTGCATGCGGGGTGCGTGACCGTGCGATGTCGAGCAGGGCGACCGAGGCATCCAGCCCGGCCACCGTCGCGCCTCGGTCAGCAGCAAGCCGAAGCGCGAAGCCCGACCCGCATCCGACGTCCAAGACCGCTGTCCCAGCCGTGACGCCGCACTGGTCGAAGACCGTCTGGTTCGCCGGTCGCGAGTACGGCTCGAACAGGTACGCCCATTCCAGAGCCCGCGAACCCCACGCTTCCCCCGACGACTGCCAGCCCATGTCACCCTCCAGCCCGCGGACCGCGACACTCAACGGCCGCGACGTCATGATGGCCCGCGCAACCGCCGCAGGGAAACCCGATGCCCGAAGTCGGTCGGGTTGGTGGCGCCTGGCACGAGGTGGTGACCCGCGGCGCAGATGGACCACACTCCGGGGATGGTCCGCTACGTGATCCAGGGTGGCCAGGTCGGCTACGAGCGACTGCAGCTGCTCGCTCGCACTCGCGCTGCCGACACCGCAGCGCTGCTCGACCGGGTGGGCGTGATGACCGGCTGGCGCTGCATCGACCTGGGGTGCGGCAGCGGCGACGTCGCGTTCGAGCTGGCGCACCGGGTCGGGCCTGACGGACAGGTCGTCGGGATCGACGCCGACGCCGAGCAGCTGGCCCTCGTTCGAGCCGCTGCGGCGCGCACCGGTGTCACGAACGTGGAACTGCTGGTGCAGGACATCGACTCCTGGCACGCCCGGCCCGAGTACGACCTGGTCTATGCCCGGTTCGTCCTGCAGCACCTCGCGGATCCCGTGTCCACGCTGGCCAGGATGTGGGCTGCGGTCCGGCCCGGCGGTGCCCTCGTGGTCGAGGACGCCGACTTCGCCGGGCTGGTCGCCTTCCCGCCCGACCCGGGCTATGACTTCTACGCCGAGCACTACCCTCGTGCACTCGCCACCAACGGCGGCGACCCGAGCGTCGGTCAGAAGCTGTTCGGGTACTTCCGCGCAGTGGGCGTCAGCGACATCCAGCTCGCGGTCAGGCAGGGGGTGCATGTCGGCTCGGACGAGGGCAAGCGGCTGCCTGCATCGACGCTCGCGACCACAGCGGACGCGATAGTCGCAGCCGGCCTCGCGACACCGGAGCACGTCGCTCGGGCAGTCGACACGTTGACGCAGTTCGCCGCCCGTCCGGACTCGTTGCTGAGCGGGCCGAGGATCTTCCAGATCTGGGGCCGCAGGTCTGCCGATCGGTGACGTCGAGGGGCCAGACCCCGGCGCGCGGCCCCCTCAGGCCCAGCGCACCGGCGTCTGGCCCGCGCTCGACAGCCGGTACGCAGAGTGCTTCAGTGGCGCACAGCCGCGAACAGGGAGCCCGCCATGGATGTCACTCGCAGGACGCTGATCAAGGGTGCGCTGGGGGCCGCGGGCGCGGCGACGGCGGGCGGCCTCTCGACCGGAGCCGCCGCCGCTGACAGCTCGCGCCGAGGCGAGGGGACGACGCTCGACCGCACGATCGTCCGCGGCACGCCGGGGGCCGGAGGGTACGCCGTCCCTCACCTACGCCGACGGTGAGCCCTATCTGGTACGCGGCGAGCTGGCCGGACTGTCCGCCCGTCAGGCGGGTGAGCGGCGGCTCGGCGACCGCCAGGCCCTCGCCTCCTTCGCTCAGCTGACAGACATCCATGCGATGGACGTGCAGTCCCCTGCGCGCTTCGAGTTCTTCGATCCCTACGGCAGCCTGCCGTTCCCGGGTCTGTCCGACTTCACCAGCGCCTACCGGCCGCAGGAGCTGCTCAGCATCCAGGTGGGCGAGGCGATGGTGCGCCGGCTGCGGGAGGTGCGCCGAGGACCGGCCACCGGTCGGCCACTGCAGTTCGCCGTGGTCACGGGCGACAACACCGACAACTGCCAGCACAACGAGCTGCGCTGGTACATCGACCTTCTGGACGGCGCGGACGTGCGCCCGGACTCCGGCGACCTGACGCGCTTCGAGGGCGTGGCGGACGACGTCTCGCCGGACCCGTACTACTGGCACCCGCAGTCCGGCTTCGGTCTTCCGTCCTCCGCCTTCGGGTTCCCGACCGTTCCTGGGCTGCTGGACGCCGCGCGCAAGCCGTTCCACGCCACCGGCCTCGGCATGCCGTGGGTCAGCGCGTACGGCAACCACGACGGCCTGGTGCAGGGCACCGTGCCCAGGACGCCGCTCCTGGCTGGGCTCGCGACCGGCCCGCTCAAGCTCACGGGCCTGCCCCCCTCGATCCTTGCCGCGCCGCTGAGCACGCAGCTCGCGTTCGTCGTCGGCCTGCTGCAGCAGGACCCGACCGCGATCAACCTGCAGCTCACGACCGGCGGGCAGCGCTTCGTGACTCCGGACGCCGACCGTCGGATCGTGGACCGGGCCACCACCGTGGCCGAGCACTTCATCACCTCGGGCACTCCGGTCGGCCACGGGTTCACCGCGGACAACGTGACCTCCGGCACGGCCTACTACACCTTCGACGTCGGTCAGATGCGCGGCGTCGTCCTCGACACGGTCGTGAGCGCCGGCGGTCCCAACGGCTCCCTCGACCCCGCACAGCTGGCCTGGCTCGAGGCGCAGCTGCAGGCGGCGAGCAGCCACTGGATCTCGACATCCGGCACCGTCGAAGAGCGCCCCGGCCGGCCCGACAAGTACCTGGTCATGTTCAGCCACCACACGATCGCCACCATGGACAACGTCGCCGTCGGCAGCGGCCGGATCGGCGGGGAGCAGGTGCGCGACCTGCTGCTGCGCTACCCCAACGTCGTCCTGTGGGTGAACGGGCACACGCACCGCAACCAGGTGATCCCGCACGCTCGGGCAGCCGGCATCGGCGGTCGCTGGGGGCTTCTGGGAGCTCAACACGGCCGCGCACATCGACTGGCCGGAGCAGTCCCGCATCGTGGAGCTCGTGGACAACCGGGACGGCACGCTCTCGGTGTTCGGCACGATCGTCGACCATGCCGGTCCGGTGTCCGCGCGCCGCACCCGCTCCGACGTCCTCGCCCTCGCCTCGCTCTCGCGTGAGCTGTCGGCCAACGACTGGCAGGACCGTACCGACACCCGGCGGGGCGGCGTCGAGGACCGCAACGTCGAGCTGGTCCTGCCCGCGCCGTTCGCCCGCAGGCAGAGCTAGCACGCAGGCTCGGGTGGGCGACCAGGGTGAGCTGCTCGAGTCCGGCCGCCCGCCGCTGCCACGCCGTTGGAGACTCGCCGCACTAGGGGCTGCCGGGCTGGCCGTTGTCACGACGATCCTGGTTCGCGAGTGGCCGCCCCCGGCACCGACGCGAGGTCCCGTCGCCGCAGCATCGCCGTCCCCCTCGCCGTCCCCTGCGCACGTCGCCCCGCCTTCGACGACGCCGGCCCTCGCGTCGGTCGCACCCCGACCGTGGCCGACCGCTCCGGAAGCCTGCGGTGGGGACGCCGAGCTACCGATCGTGTCGAGTGAGCCGGTGAGGCAGCGCACGGGTATCAGGCTGCTCGTCGGCGGCGCGCCGCTGCGTCGTGTCGACTTCGACGGCGGCCGTGCGGTGACGCTGCCGTCGATGCGCCTTCGGGAAGGGGAGTACGTCGTCGGGCTGGCGCCGGCGTCGGCCTCGCAGACCTACGCCGTCACCGGCACGTGCACGACCACGGCTCGGGCGGGCGGGTCTCGCGTGGTGAGGATCGGCGCCGACGGGAGCACTCGGGTCGTGCCGATGCCGGTGCCGGTCGGCACCGTGCTCGTCGACGGTTCACACGCCTGGGGCGTCACCTTCCCCGACGAGACGTCACTGTACGGATCCTTGCTGCCGTTCGGCGGGGGCGCCCGGGTGCGGTTGCCGGCCGGGTTCTGGCCCGATGGGGTCACCGACGGGGTGGCCGTCGGCAGCGTGGGGTCGGCGGCGTCCGGCAGCGGGTCCTTGGTTCTCGTCGACGCGGCCACGGGCGGCGTCCGCCGAAGCCTCGGCGCCGGGGTCACCGTCGCGGTCGGGCACGGCGTCGTGGTCTGGACCGCCGGGTGCGACCCCAGCACCCCCGAGCCGTGCCAGATGCACCGGCGGTCCGTGGTCGGCGGTGCCGTGACCGACTACCGCCTGCCCCGCCCGCCGGGCTTCACCGCGGGCGTGACCAGCCCCGACCGGCGACTGCTGGCCTTCACGCTCGAACGTGCGCTCCCCGACCCGCGCTACCAGGAGGGGCACCCGATCCCCCCGGCCGACATAGTGCTGCTGCATCTCGACACCGGGGCGCTCGAGATCGTGCCGGGCGTCGAGATCCCCGCGAAGATGTCACCCGCACTGGCGTTCACCGCCGACGGACACTGGCTGGTGATGGCCCTCAACGCCGGGACGACGACCCGGCTGCTCGCCTGGCGGCACGGCCTGGCCCGGCCGTACGAGTCGCAGGCGCTCCCGGGTCTGGTGTGGGGACCGCCGGCGATCCTCGTGCTACCAGCGCACGCCGGCCCGTGAACGCCGCAGAGAGCGCACGAACGCAGCGCAGCGGCTGGGCCCCGGAGGGCGCGTTCTCGACATCAGGACGGCGCCCACGTCGACCGAGGTCTCAGGCCGCTGTGCGCGGAACCAGCAAGCGGAATGCGCAGGCTGCGCCGGCAGCAGAGAAGACGAACGACACGGCGAGCAACGCCTTGGACGGCGGGTCCAGCCAGAGGTAGGCGACCATGACGGCGCTGCCGGCGAAGGCCGCCAGGCAGGCGGCGACCAGCCACCAGCGTGACCGGTCGGTGGCTCGGTCGACTGTCATCTCTGGGTGCGACGGTCTGTGCACGGTCACGCTGGTAACGGCGCCCTTCTGGTGGAAGTCCCTCATGCCGTGCTCCTTCGGCGACCGCGAGGCATCGGCGCCGGCGAGGATCGCGGGCACGCAGCCTCACGCGTCTCCACCCGTCATCGTGTCACCACGCGAGAGGGTCAAGGGGGGTCGTACGTCGCCGGCCTGAGCCCGCGACTTCGCCCCAGCGCCTACGTCTTCGTGTCCCTTCCGAGCGGCGAGCACGTCCGACGCCCACAACCGGTGATGACCTTCGTCGAGGACGAGGGTCTCACCATGATCCTCCCCGCTTGCAGGCGGACGCCGAGGGTCTCGAGTACGACATGGTCACGGCTTGGGTCACCCTCGACGTGCACAGTGCCCCGGAGGGGGTCGGTCTGACCCACGCCGTCAGCGGCGCCTTGGCGGGAGCCGGCATCAGGTGCAATGTCGTCCGCCACCCACCACGACCACCTGTTCGTCCCCGAGGACGCCGCGCAGCGCGCCGTCCGTCTCCTCGAGGACCTGTCGGAGTCGACGCGGCGACGACTCGCCGCAGCACGGGACGCGAGTAGGCGTTCGGAGGTCCTGCCATGACGCCGGCCCGGGCTCGGCTGGGCGGCCGGCATGCCGAGAGCCGACCGTGCGTACCGAAAGCCGACACAACCCACCTCTTGTCCCGCGACACGCCGGCGCCCAGGCACTTGTGTCGGTTTTCGGTACGGCGGCCCCCTGCTCTGCAGCCTGTTTCGGACGTCCCCCGGCCTTCACGTGATCTGTCGACGCGAGCGAGTGCACGATCGCGTGCGAGCCGCACAGATGGGCGTTCCTACGCCGTCTCTCTGTCAAGTTCGGGCCGCGGCTGCGGTTGTCACACATCTGAGGGTCGGTCGATCATCTGAGTGTCGGTCGATGGCCGTCACGCCATGTGTGGAGCTCGCTCGAGTGCTCGGGGAGGCTACGCGGGCGGTCGCGTCCAACATCCGCATGGTGGCCAGGGCTGCCGACCTTGGAGTCCGCGCGAACACCAAGCGGCAGGGTCAGCAGGGCAGGGGTAGCGTGATCCGGCGGCCGCCGTCCGCGGCCCGGCAACCGGCGATCAGAGAGGGACCCGTGATGAGTGGCGAGAACCCGGTGGTGCACTTCGAGATGCCCTATAAGGACGCGGCGCGCGTCGCCCGGTTCTACCAGGAGGCGTTCGGCTGGGGCATGCAGTCGACCGGACCGGACATGGGCGACTACGTCACGGCGCAGACCGCCCCGACGGACGAGAACCGGATGGTCACCTCGCCCGGGACGATCAACGGCGGGTTCTACCCGCACAGCCCGGACGGACCCCAGCACCCCTCGGTCGTGATCGCGGTCGGGGACATCGGCGCGGCGATCGGCAACGTCACCGACGCCGGTGGGACGGTGCTGGGTGAGCCGGTCGAGATTCCCGGCATCGGCCAGTACGCCTCGTTCACCGACACCGAGGGCAACCGGGTCAGCCTGCTGCAGCCTTCCAACCGCTAATCGCACCCTCCGGGCCGGCACCGTTGTCAGCGCCAGAATTCGGCGAGCTGCTCGGCAAGGGCTCTGCCTTGCTCGTAACCGGCTCGAGCGGCGGGCGGACGCAGCGACAGATCCATGGCATTGGCGCCGAACATGTGCTCGGAGCTGCTGTCCGGGAAGATCGTTTCGACTCTGCTACCGCGTGCGCGTAGCTCGTCGACCTGCGCCGCGAGCTGCATGCCCCAGTCCAGCGGTTGCAGCGTTCTGCCGCCGAAGGGTGACAGCACCAGCACCCGCCCGTATCCGGCTGCCAGATCGGCATTCTCGTTGCGTCGGTAACCGCCGTCGATGTATCGGCTGTCCCCGATCCTGAACGGAAGGCCACTGGAACAGCTGGCGGCGACGGCGTCCGCCAGGTCGACTCCGCTGTGGCGGTCGAACACGACCGGTTCACCGGTACGGGCATCGACCGCCGTGATGAGCACCGAACGTTCCGGCCAGCGCTGATCGGGCAGCCGCGAGGCGACGGTGGCACGCCATTGGGTCTGCCAGGAGCCGTCCGACGCCGCCTCCATGTCGAGTGCCGCCGCGCCCATTCTGCGTCGCATGTCCGCCGCATCCTCGGCGGAGGCGATGATCGTGCCTATCCTCTCCAGGTGGTCCGCCACCGGCCTGATCGGAACGCGTCCTGGGTCGGGTCCGACCGGACCAGTCCGTTGCTGGGGGGCAGCGGCAAGGATGGCGGCCAGCAGGTCGGTCGGGGTAGCGCCGGCTATCTGGGCGGCGGCCGTCGAGCCGGCTGACGTGCCGATGGTCAGGTCGGCTGTGGTCACGTCCAGCCCGGCATCGAACAGGCCGCCGATGACGCCGATCAGCCACGCGTTGCCTGTCGATCCGCCGCCACCGAGGACCAACGCTCGCTCGCCCGCGGCGCGCAGCCGCTTTGTCGCGTCGACCTGCGGCTGATCCTGGTCGGACCTCGTCCGGTCGCCGTGCCCTGGAGCGCCGCTGATGCCGGAGGTCGTCGAGGTGAGGCGCGGAGTTGAAGAAGGTGTTGTGTTCATGGGGAGTCGCCTTTCGCGAATGCGCGGGGGGCGCTCCCGGTGGCGACTAGCTCAGTCGCGCGATCGTGGACTGCAGAGGAGCACCCACTGTGGATACAGCGTTCATGGGTCTCACCTCCTGCCGACGGGTCACGATCATCGAGACGCTAACACACAGGCGGCGCTGTCGAACGCGCCACCGACCATCTCCGGCATCGACATCGTCCGCGCATGCTTCCGTGTCTGCGGAGCCGACGTGGGCCAGCGTCAAGACCGCGGCCGCCGGCGAAGCCACTGCCAGGGCCCAAGTTCCGGCAGGTCGGCTCCTTTCGGGTTCCGGGGAGGCCGTGAGTCTCCGTCGTCGCCGTCCCAGGCGCGCCCATACTGATCGGGCAGGTTTCCCCAGCCCCAGTAGGGCATGGGCTTGTCGGGGATGACGCCGAGCGTCTCCAGGGGGTCGATCCGTTTCGCGTCGACGCTGCACAGGTGCAGCCAGCTGTCGCCGAAGTCGAACTCGTAGGCGAACCGCTCCCCCGCCACGAGCCGAGCCAAGGTCAGGCGCGACCCGTCGAGCAGGTCGTCATCGAAGTCGTCATCAGGGTCGGGGTGGCCGACCCGCTGCCCGTCACCCTCACCAAGCCAGAACTGATGTAGATGCGCGCGGTCCCACCGAGCGAAGCCCTCATCGATCGACTCGGCCAGGGCAGCGAACGTATGGCTCCGCGCTGCCGCGAACACCCGCCCGGGCCGGGGCCAGCAGTCCTCCCCTCGGCCCGACACCAGCGCCACACTGATCGACAACCATGTCCTCGCCACGGCCAACATCCTGCCTCGTGGGTCACGGTGCTGCGGCTGTGCCGCCGTCTTCGGGCAGGGCTGACTCGGTGGCGATCCCCTGGTCGCCGTCCTGTTCGCGAGGTGAAGGGTCAGCCGGGTCGGGCTCCGGCTGACGCGCAGGGAGAGCAACCGGCGGGCGTGCCGGATCGTCGGGATCAACCGCGGGACGGGGACACCCTGCCGGTGGTCGCTCGACCGGAACATGGTCTGGTAGGCGGTCCAGTACCCTGTCTGACCCACTGGCGCGCCGAGGACCCCTTGCGGGACGGCCCGACTGTCCTGAGCGAGCCGACTCACTCATCGCGCGCCGTGCTGAGTGGCCAACGCCTGATCCCGACACTCGTCTGAGCAGGGAAGCCAGCCTGGCTGCCGAAAGACCTTCGAAACGAACAGGCCCGTTCGGGAGCAGGTAAGGCTGCGGCAAACGACGCCTGGATCAGCGGCTCAGCCGGGCCGAGAAGGGCCACGCCGGCGCGTATCCGGGGCCGTTGTACGTAGACGCCGCCGAGGGCGGCACCAAACGTGCTGCACCCTTGCCACGTCTCGGTGAGTGGTCGCCACGGCCACGTCCGGCGTGTGAAGCCGTCGCCGGGTCAGTCGCAGCGTGGGCGGCGACAGCGATCGCGCACCCGAACGCGCCGGTGGCACCGCCACGGCAAGGAGCGCGACTGCATCATGGGCGCCGGGAACCGTTCAGCGATCGGCACTCTCGTCGAGCGTCGACCCGTTACCTGATCCTCGTGCACGTCCCGACCGGCGACCACCGGCGAGGCGAGGGACTGGCTCATCGCCGCGCTGGCCCACCTGCCGGCCGGCCACCGGACGCGCCTGGGATCGTGCAACGAACTGCGATGCCGCCAGATCGACACCCACCCGGGGTCCCGACGCCCACCGCCGTGGCAGCGCGCTCGAACGAGAACATGAACGGCCTGCTGCGCGACTACTCCCAAGCGAGCGAGCGGGCAGGTACGTCCGAGGATGTTCGATCGGTGACGGCGAAATCAGCGACACCCCGCGGACATCATCTTGCGGATGGGATCTTTCGATGACGATAGCCTGGACTCTGACCTGGCCTCTTGTGGAGCCGCATGTGGAGCCGCCTGTCGGAATCGCAACCCGCGACCTACGCATGACGAGGCTGCCGCTCGGACGCGTAGAACGCTCCCACCAGCACCCTGATCGCGCGCCTCGGTCGCACACCACGAAACCAGTGACCTGCCCGAACGGCGGACGCCATGCCACGAGTCATTGCCACGAGCCGCGTCCGCTTCGGACCACTCACACCGACAGGCCCGGCGGGCCGCCCCGGACCGGCGAACGTCCGTCTCAGCTGCCCGCGAGCCGCCTGACGGCGTGACATCACCGGTCGGCCGCAGGAATCTGCCCCGTCGGGAAGCGAGCGGGGAGTCGAGATGTCGGCGAACACTCCGACCGTCGATGCCCGCGTCGAGGTGGGCCCGTTCGAAGGCGTCCTACCGTGCCGAGCAGGCTGTCACGGCCATGGATGGGACTGGGTCAGTCGGTGGTGGCGACAACGACCTGGGGGGAGGAACGGACCTGACGGGTGAAGCCGTCGGAGTCGTTGTCCCACTGGTCCTGGCTGCGGACGTCACATTGACCTCGCGGCCCAACCGGCTCTGCGCCCGGCGGGCGGCCTCGAAGGCGGCGTCGCGGTTCGGGGTCCCGATCACCAGGACGTCGACGTCGCGGGGGGCGGGCCGGGCTCGCCGGCGTAGCGGGCAGCCCAGGACCCGAAGATGAGGACCTGGACCATGCCGGGCAGGGCCGCGAACTCTTCGGCGACCACCAGCGGCGGCCCGAACGACATCAGCACCAGCTGCGACAACGGACCGAAGTAGGGACTGGACTCATTCGCCCGAACCAGCTTCGAACGTCCGATCGACCGTGTGACCAGCAGGTCACCCTGATCCAGGCGGCGCACCTCACTGGCCACCGTCTGGTAGGGCTGACCCGTGGTCGTGGCCAGCTGCTCGATCGTCCACTCCCGAGCCGGCTCACCCATCAGCAGCGTCAGCACCTCTCCCTGCAGGCGCGACCGGAACACCGGTACCAACGGGGACGCAGCAGTTCTCACCTATCAACTATCGCTCTATTAGCGAGCGACGTCAACCATTTATCCAATACAATCTCACATCCTGGTCCGGGTGATCAGCTGCACTGGAGGATGAGCCAGCAGTCTTGCCAGTCGGCGGCCGCGAGGGCGTCCTCGGTGATCCAGAAGTAGATGCGGCCAACGTCGCCCCACATCATCCCCACCGCGTCCTGGGAGTCGACCTGCAGGAGAAGCCGCCAGTCCACGCCCCACCCAACAGCTCCGCGTCTGGATCACCAGACTCTCCGGGCCGTAGACCGTGGCTGGCGAACTGGCACTCCTGCTGCATGTCGCCCTGGATCGGATCGGGGTGACCTAGGAGCCGGTGCACGGTGCCGGGGTAGGCCGTGTCGATGTCGACGTAGGCGCTCCAGAGAGGGCCGGGGACGGTGAAGCCCATTCGGGCCAGGAGCGCCGGCTCTGCGGGCGGGAAGGTCCATTCTTCGCTCATGCGGATCGCCACGGCGCCATGGCGGGCCTGAGGCGACAGGTCCGGTGGGAAGTCCCTGCGCAGCAACGCCTGTCCGGGCGGGGCGTAGTGGACGGCCCAACAGCCTGCGTCGGCGGGATCCATACCCCACCCGATCCGGTGAACTGTCATCGAAGAACGACAGAGCCCGCCCGGTGGAAGCCGGACGCGCCGACCTGCCGTCCCAGCTTGGGCGGTCGACCTGCGCCACGAACCGAAGTGCACGTCCTCATCGAGCGGCCAAGGGGTCTCCGCCGTCGATCGGGCCGGCCCCAAGGCTTCGATCCCCCGACCCGGATCGAGTCCTCATCCACCAGGTCCGGGTGAAGGCGAATGCTCCGCCGCGCCAACGCGCCAAGTTCGTCCGCCCACCCCGCAAGACCGGACGCCCGCAATCGCTCAGCGACCGTCTCCGGGTCGCGGCGGGCCAAGATATGCCGTCACGCGCACAGACTGCAACGTCATCTAGCACGACCGGCCGGCACGCCGGGTCACCGAACCGGACCGCACAGACCCTCGCCAGTCCCCGGTGCCCGCTCGGCTCGGTATCCCGAACCTACGCACTCCCGTGTCCCACGTTCGCATCCGCAAGATCACTTGATCCGATGCGATCATGCCGCTGACCTGCGGTTTTGTCGGAGCCGCCTGTGGGAATCGAACCCACGACCTACGCATTACGAGTGCGTCGCTCTGTCCGACTGAGCTAAGGCGGCGTCGCCCGCCGAGCGGGCACGGCCACCGAGTATACGGGCCCGACGGTGACCGCCGAGGCCGGGCAGCGCGCGACCGCACGACGGGGCCGGCGGTCACGCCTGAGGCTGAGGCTGCGGCTGGGAACCCGACGCCGGGCAGCGCGTCCCCTCGGCCGGAAGGGTGCCGCTGACCAGGTAGGCGTTCACCGCGTCGTCGATGCAGACGCTGCCTCGCCGGAAGGCGGTGTGGCCCTCGCTCTCCCACGTCAGCAGGTGGCCCGACGACAGCTGCGAGGCCAGTGCCTGGGCCCACGCGTAAGGCGTGGCCGGGTCGCCGACCGTGCCGGCGACCAGGATGGGGGCAGCGCCCTCGGCCGTGAGCCGCTGCGGGCTGAGCACCGCCTTCACGGGCCAGACCGCGCACCCGAGGCCGCTCCAGCCCGCGACCGCCCCCAGGGGCGGGTACCTGACGGTCAGGGACTCGGCGTCCGCCTCGATCGCCGACAGCGGTCGGGTCTCGGCGTGGTCGAGGCAGTAGATGGGTTGGTAGGAGGAGAACACCCCGCCGTAGTGGCCGTCCTTGTCCCGCTCGAGGTAGATGTCGGCGAGCCTGAGCAGGGTGGTGCCCTCCCCTGACAGCGCCTCGGTCAGCCCCACGGTCAGCAGCGGCCAGAGCGTCTGGTCGTACATGCCCATCGTGATCCCGGTGAGCATGAGGCTCTGCGTGAGGGGCCGGCCCCTGGTGTGCAGGGGCCGGGTGTCGGTCGCGTCGATCATCCGGCCCAGCTGGGCCAGACCCTGGTCGAGAGTGCCGCGCAGGGGGCAGGCCGGCTCGCCCTGGCAGTCGCTGATGTATGCCCGCAGCATGCGGTCGAAGCCTTGGGCCTGCCCCTCGATGTACTGCTGCGACGTCAGCGAGGGGTCGACGGCGCCGTCCAGGAACATCCGGCCCACCCGCCACGGGAACGTCTGGGCGTACCAGGCGCCGATGAAGGTGCCGTACGAGGCGCCGTAGTAGGTGAGGACGTCGTCGTGCAGAGCCTGCCGCAGCACATCCATGTCCTTGACCACACTGAGCGTGTCCACATGCGTGAAAAGCGCTCCGGCACCTGTCTGACAGGCGGCCGCGAACGACTGCTGCTGCGAGATCGCAGCACTGACCTCGGCGGGGTTGTCCGGCGTCGCGTCCTCGGCGAGGAACGCATCCATCGCCTTGTCGTCGAGGCAGTGGATCTGCTCCGACCCGCCGACCCCGCGCGGGTCGAACCCGACGAAGTCGAAGTGCTGCAACAGCGACTTACCGATCGCGGCAGAGGCGTTGGCGATGTACTGCTCCACGGCGACGCCGGGGCCACCCGGGTTGAAGACGAGCGACCCCAGCCGCTGCCCGCTGCCTCGCGCCCGGTAGACGGCGATGCCGATCGTCGCCCCGCTCGGCGTCGACCAGTCCTGCGGGACGGTCAGCCGGGCGCACTGGAGCTTGTCCTGGCAGTCCCGCCAGTCGAGCCTCTGCCCGTAGAAGCGGCTCAGCGAGGGATCGGTGGCCGGGTCGGTGCGCCCGGCGGGGACCGTCTTCGGCGACGGGACCGACTTCGGCAGCGGGTCGCCCGCACCCGACGGCGACGACACGCACCCGGCCACGAGCAGCGCCGCCAGCCAGGGGACCATCGTGGCCACGGCGGCCGCCACCCGCCTACGCCGATCCCGGCGGCCGTCACGCTGCACCGACGCAGGCTAACCCGGCACGCTGAGAGCAACCTGGGCGGGTGCTCGCGCCCCTGCCGTTCACCCGGTGGCCAGGAGACCGACCATGAGGGCCTCGACGGCGATGAGCGGCGCCACGTTGGCCCCGACCCGCTCGCGGGCCTCCCCGATGGCGTCCATGCGCCGCAACGTGCGCTCCGCCGTGCACTGGCGGGCCATGCGCTCCACCTCGGTGCGCATCTCGGCGTTGACCAACCCCACCGAGGCCCCCAGCTGGACGGCGAGGACGTCGCGGTACAGCGAGAGCAGGTCCACCATCGCCCTGTCGAGGACGTCGCGCTGCGCCCGCGTCGCGCGCCGCTTCTGGTTCTCCTCCAGCTGGCGGACCTGGGCCCGCACCGCTGGGGGCAGCGTCGCCATCCCCTCCGCACCCAGGGAGTGCAGCAGTGCGGCCCGTTCCGTGGCGTCGCGCTCGGTGGACGTCGCCTTCGACTCCTCCGCTGCGACGTCGACGAGCTGGCCGGCCGCCAGCACCCCCGCCCCGACACTGGTGAGCTGCTCAGGCAGGCGGAGCACCTCCCGGCGCCTGATCCGCGCCCCCTCGTCGGTCGCGAGGCGACGGGCGAGGCCGATGTGGCTCTGAGCGGCTCGTGCCGCGAACGCGGCGACCGCGGGGTCGACGCCGTCGCGGCGCACGAGCAGCTCCGCGACTGCCGACGCCGGCGGCGATCCGCAGCCCCACATGCCTGCACCGCGACCGGATCGTCACCAGGACGTCCTCCTGGCTCGGCGCGCAGAGCAGCCACACCGTGCGCGGAGGCGGCTCCTCGAGGGCCTTGAGCAACAGGTTGCCGGACGTGTCGTTGAGGCGGTCGGCGTCCTCGACGATCACGACGCGCCACCGTCCGCGGGCCGGTCGCTGCTGCGCCACCTGGATCAGGGGCCGCACGTCCTCCACACGCAGCACGACGTGCTCGGTCGCCACCACCGTGACATCGGCGTGCGCCCCGGACAGCGACGTGCGGCACTCGTGGCAGTGCCCGCACCCACCGTCGGCACACTGCAGAGCTGCGGCGAATGCGCGCGCCGCGACGGAGCGTCCCGACCCTGGTGGCCCGGTGAGCAGCCAGGCGTGCGTCATGCCCTCCGCCCCGCCGCTCCCGCTGCGACCCAGCGCCGCCGCGTGCGCCGCGCGGGCGAGCACCGCGACCACATCGGGCTGACCCACGACGTCCACCCAGACGCCGGACGGCGCCCACCCCGGGTCGTTCACGGTTGCTCGGCGTCGGTCTGGCCGAACTGGTCGAACAGCTCGTCGGCCAGGGTGGCGGGCGCAGACCCGCCTCCGCCCATGGGTTGCGACGCCTCGGCCGCTGCGGCCGGCCTCGTCTCACGGGTCGGGGGCTGCCGGGCGGCGACAGCCGCCCGCAGGGCGGAGTCCATGCGCAGCACCTCCACCTCGGCCTCGGCCCGCAACCGGCGCCGTTGCTCCTCGGCAGCAAGACGGTCGCGCAGCTCCTGGCGCCGGTTCGGCGAGAGGGGCACCAGCAGTCGCACGCGGTCACGCACGTCGGCCTGGATCGCGTCGGCGTCGCGGGTCGCGTCGAGCACCAGGTAACGCTGCGGCTCCCGGTGGGCCAGGTCGAGGAAGCGCTCCCGGACGCGAGCATGGAAGTCCAACGGGAGCGACTCCATGCGATCGTCGCCCCCTCGCGACGAGTCGGTCTCGCGGCGCAGTGCGGCGGCCTGGGCCGGTAGGTCCAGCAGCACGGTGAGGTCCGGGACCAGCCCGTCGGTGGCCCAGTGGGACAGCCGGGCGACGTCGTCGGCCTTCAGCTCGCGGCCTGCACCCTGGTAGGCGATCGAGGAGTCGAGGAACCGGTCCGTCACCACCACGGTTCCGGCCTGCAGCGCAGGCACGATCCGGGCAGCCACGTGGTGTGCGCGGTCGGCCGCGAACAGCAGCGCCTCAGCGCGCGCCCCCAGGTCGTTGCCGTGGCCGAGAAGCACCTCCCGCAGCGTCGCGCCGACGGGCGTGGCCCCAGGCTCCCTCGTCAGCAGCACGTCGTGGTCCAGCTCGTCGCGAAGCCATTCGGCGAGCAGCCCGGCCTGCGTGGACTTGCCGCACCCGTCCCCGCCCTCGAAGGCGATGAACACGCCGGGGAAGGGGCCGGCGAGCCCTGGGCGGGTGCGGTCGCCGCGGGCTCGTCCGCCGCGAGACCGCCACGCCGCCACCACGTCGTCGCGCAGGGGGATGCCTCGCCTGTCGTCCATCTGCCGGTAGGAGGTGACCCCCATCGTGATCGCCAGGAGCCCGGCGATCAGGAACACGAAGGCGGCGCCGTTGTAGGACAGCGCGAAGTTGTGCGTGAAGTGCAACCGGTGCGGCCCGATCAGGGCCGCCAGCGTCGGCCCGGCGGCGAGCACGAGCACCAGCACCACGCGCGCCGCCGACTGGAGGAAGCCGAACGTGCGCCCGCGCACCTCGTCGTCCACCTCGAGGCCGAGAAGGGTGTAGCCGGTCACCCAGGCGACCCCGCCACAGGCCCCGAGCGCGACGGCGAACAGGGTGGCCATGACGATGTTGGGGACGAGGGAGAGCGCGATGAGGCAGAACCCGGCGCAGGCGAGCGCGAGCCCGAACATGCGGCGCCGGGACAGGTCGGCCAGCAGTCGTGGCCCGGACCACATCCCCGCCGCCAGCCCGACGAACACTGCTCCGAAGAGCACGCCGAAGGCGGGCGAGCCGCCACCGAGGTCGCCCACGAAGGTCGCCGCCAGCCCGACGACGAAGCCGGCCGCACCGAAAGCCCCCAGCATCCCCAGGACGAGGCCCCGCACGACCGGCGTCGTCGCCACGAAACGCCAGCCGTCGATGATCGACCGGGTGACCGACACCGTCGAGTGGGCGGCCGCAGACGAGCGCCGGGGGATCGCCAGCGTGGCGATGGTCAGCGCCGAGACCAGGAAGGTCACCGCGTTGACGTACAGCGCGAGGTTGATGGGGTTGGTCCGCAGCACCTGGAGGAAGTTGTCGAGGATCCCGTTCAGCAACGACAGGCCGGAGAAGACCGCGGCGGCTACCGGGGCGGCCCCGTACGTGGTCACCAGGCTGATCTGGTTGGCCGCCTCGAGGCGGTTGCGCGGCACCAGGTTCGGCACGGTGGCGTCCTTGGCCGGCATCCAGAACAGCGCGACGCTCTCGATGAGCACGGTCGCCACGTAGAGCCACTGCAGCGTGCCCACGAAGGGGATCGAGGCGAACAGGACGAAGCGCAGCAGGTCTCCGACCACGAGGGTCAGACGGCGGTCGAGACGGTCGGCGAGCGCCCCCGCCAGAGGGCCGAGCAGCACCGCGGGGGCTAGGCGAAGGATGAAGACGCCGGCCACGGCGTAGTTGGCCGCGGTGTAGGAGTCGCCCGCCAGGCTCTTCGCCATGGCCGCCGTCGCGAGCAGGCCGAGCCAGTCCCCGAAGCTGGAGAACCCGAGCGCCAGCCACAGCCGCCGGAACGACGTGATCCGCAGGACGGCGCGCACGTCGTGGTCGGGTGCCGGGTCGAGCGGGCGGGCGGACGCCGCAGCGCGCCCAGGGGCGGACGCCGAGCGGGGGGACAGCGGTGCCACTCTCGACAGCCTAACGGCGGACCCGACAGGCACCGCGGGAACGTGAGCCCGACAGGCGCTGCGGCCGTCCGGGCGGGGTCACCAGTCCCAGCCGCGCGCGTGCAGCTCCGCCTCGGCAGCCAGCCGGTGCAGCGCGGACCTCACGGGGACGGGCCCGACCACCCCGGCCAGGCGGCACGCCTGTGCCAGGAGGTCGTCATAAGCGATCACCGCCGCCCGCAGGTGGTGCGCGGCGGCGAAGCGGTCGCCGCTGCGGCGCAGCGTCTCGATCTCGCGGTCCAGACGGCTCAGCGACATCTGCACCTCGAGAGTCTCGAACGGGTCGACGACGGGTCGACGCCGCGCCAGGACTCCCACGATCAGGCGGCCCGCGCCGCCCAGCGAGCGTGCGGGGTCACCCGCCCTCGTCCCTCGCGCGAGCCAGCCGGCCATGTGATCAGCGTTCCCGTCCACCGGTGCGGGTCGCTGCGCCGCGACCCGGGTGACAAATCTAACCCGCCTGCCCGTCGCACACGAGCGCTGCACACGACCCCTGCCCACGACGGCTGCCCGTTCACGCCCCTCGACGGGTGGTGGTCCGTGCGGCCGGGGCCTTCCCCTTCGACGACTTCGAGGCCGCCGACCTCGAGGACGCCGACTTCGGCGCGCCGCGCCCCGCGCGCGGCGCCGGTCCCTTGGCCCGCTTCTCGGCGAGCAGGTCGGCGGCCCGCTCGAGGGTGACCGTGGCGACGTCGTCCCCCTTGCGCAGGGTCGAGTTCGTCGTGCCGTCGCTCACGTAGGGTCCGAAGCGACCGTCCCTGACCACGACCGGCTGCCCCGTCACGGGGTCCTCGCCGAGCTCGCGCAGCGGTGCCGCGGCCGCCTGCCTGCCGCGGGCCTTGGGCTGGGCGTAGATCGCCAGTGCCTCCTCGAGGGTGACCTCGAAGATCTGCTCCTCGGTGGCCAGCGACCGCGAGTCCTTCCCCATCTTCAGGTACGGCCCGTAGCGGCCGTTCTGCGCTGTGATCTCCTCACCGGTGTTCGGGTCGGCACCGACCACCCGTGGCAACGAGAGCAGCAACAGCGCGTCCTCGAGCGTGACCGACTGCAGCTGCATCGACTTCAGCAACGAGCCGGTTCGGGGCTTGGCCGACTTCGGCGCGCCGTCGGCCAGCACCTCGGTCACGTACGGGCCGAAGCGACCCGACCGGGCGACGACGTCGCGCCCGGTGGTCGGGGTCGACGCCGAGCAGACGGTCACCGTCCGGCTGGGTCTCGAGCAGCTCACGGGCCAGGGCGACACTGAGCTCGTCGGGCGCCACGTCGTCCGGCACGGCCGCGCGCCGCGGCTCCGCGCCGTCCACGCCCGGCTCCTCCAGGTACGGGCCGTAACGACCCACACGCAGCACGATCCCCTCCCCGATGGGTACGGAGTTGATGTCGCGCGCATCGATGTCACCGAGGTCGTCGACCAGCGGCTTCAGGCCCTGGTGATGCCCGTCGCCGCCGAAGTAGAAGCCCGATAGCCAGCGCGCGCGCTGCTCCTCACCCGAGGCGATCCGGTCGAGGTCCTCCTCCATCTCGGCGGTGAAGTCGTAGTCGACCAGCCGGCCGAAGTGCTCCTCGAGCAGGCGGGTCACGGAGAAGGCCAGCCACGTAGGGATCAGCGCCGACCCCTTGGTCGTCACGTAGCCGCGGTCGACGATCGTGCTGATGGTCGCCGCGTATGTCGACGGCCGGCCGATGCCGCGGTCCTCGAGCGCCTTCACCAGGCTGGCCTCGGTGTAGCGCGGAGGCGGGGACGTCTCGTGCCCGTCCGCGCGGATCTCTCGGGCCTCCACCGGGTCGCCGGCAGCGAGCTCCGGGAGACGGCGCTCGCCGTCCTCCGCGCTGTTGCGCTCCTCGTCGCGACCCTCCTCGTAGGCGGCGAGGAACCCGCGGAACGTGATGACGGTGCCCGAAGCCGCGAGCTCGCACACCGTACCGTCGGCCGCCGTCGCCACCAGGCGCACGCTGGCGGTGGACCCGCGCGCGTCGGCCATCTGCGAGGCGACGGTGCGCTTCCAGATCAGCTCGTACAGCCGGAACTCGTCGCCCCGCAGCTCACCGGCCACCTGGGCCGGGGTCCGGAAGGCGTCGCCCGAGGGGCGGATCGCCTCGTGCGCCTCCTGCGCGTTCTTGGCACGGCTGGCGTACACCCGTGGCCGGTCGGGCACGTACTCCGGCCCGTAGAGCTGCTGCCGCCTGCCGCCGGGCGGCGGTGACGGCCTCGGCGGACAGCACCGTCGAGTCGGTGCGCATGTAGGTGATGTAGCCGTTCTCGTACAAGCCCTGCGCCACCCGCATCGTGTGCCGGGAGGAGAACCGCAGCTTGCGGCTGGCCTCCTGCTGCAGTGTCGACGTCGTGAAGGGAGCAGCGGGACGTCGCGTGTAGGGCTTCTCCTCGACGCTGCGGACGGCGACCGCCGCCTGCTGCAGGCCCGCCGCCAGCGCGGTCGCGGCCGTCTCGTCCAGGTGGCGCACCTGCGTGGCCCTGCTGCGGGCACCACTGGCCGGTCCGACGAGCAGCCCGGTGTCGTCGAAGTCGCGCCCCGTCGCCACGCGCACGCCGTCCAGGCTCACCAGCCTCGCCGGGAACTCCTGCTTTGCCGGGAAGTCCTGGGGCGCCGCGCCGAGCGGGGCGAACGTGCCGACCACGTCCCAGTAGGAGGCCGAGCGGAACGCCATGCGCTCGCGCTCCCGCTCCACGACCAGCCGCGTGGCCACCGACTGCACGCGGCCGGCGGACAACCCCGCCCGCACCTTGCGCCAGAGCACCGGTGAGACCTCGTAGCCGTACAGCCGGTCCAGGATGCGCCGGGTCTCCTGCGCGTCGACCAGCCGGTCGTCCAGGTCGCGGGTCTGCTGCAGCGCCCGCTGGATCGCCTCACGCGTGATCTCGTGGAAGACCATGCGGCGCACCGGCACCGTTGGGCTTGAGCACCTGCAGCAGGTGCCACGCGATCGCCTCGCCCTCGCGGTCCTCGTCCGTGGCGAGGTAGAGCTCGTCGGCGTCCTTGAGCGCACGCTTGAGCTCGGCGACCTTCTTCTTCTTGTCCGCGTCGACCACGTAGTACGCCTCGAAGCCGTTGTCGACGTCGACGGCGAACTTGCCGAAGGGGCCCTTCTTCATGTCCGCGGGCAGCTCGCTGGGCTGCGGCAGGTCGCGGATGTGCCCGATGCTGGCCTCCACGTCGTAGCCGGGGCCGAGGTAGCCGGCGATCGTGCGCGCCTTGGCCGGCGACTCGACGATGACGAGTCTGCGCCCTCCCCCGGTGGTGCCCCCGGCACTGCTCGTCGCCACGCTCATGCCTCTCGATCATCATCGGCCTCGTCGGCCGCCTGCGCCAGCACGGTAAACCCCGCAGGGCCCAGGTCCGAAAATCGCGAGGCACCGAGACGACGCGACGCACCGGGGACGGGCGCGCTCGCGGCTCGCCCTCCGGCGTCAGAAACCGCCGGGGCTGGAGACGTCGGGGCGCCCCGGCCGGGGTGCGGTGCCGGCCGACGTCACACCCCTGGGCGTCTAGACTGTATCCAGACCTGTCACGCCAAATGGGATCGAAGAGGCGCTCACGTGACCCTGCGTGATGCGACGAGGACGCTACGGGGTTGTTGTCCGCCCGATTCCTTGAGGTGCGTCACTGTCGGTTCCCCGAACGCGCAATCACCGCGTAGCCTCGGGCCACCGCAATCTGTCACCATCGGGCAGACCCACCCGAGGGCGTGCGCTGACAATGCCGTCACGCGCCGCCGTCCGGGACCAGGCCAGGAAGAATGTTCGCCGCCCCAGCGGCGGCAGGGAGGGTCAACACGTGTCGCGACACGGAACGGTCGCCCCGGACCAGGCGCCGGCCGGGGCTACAGGCACGCTGCGGGGAGTTTCCGAGCCCCCAGCTGCGCTGACGACCCGCCAGGACGACGCGGCGCCCACCACGCCTCAACCCTCCCCCAGGCCCAGCCGCGGCCGCGGGCTGGCCACATGGCCGATCCGTCGCAAGCTCATCGCCCTGGTCGCAGCCCCGATGGCCGCCGTGCTCATCGGCTCCGGGATCATCGTGTACCAGACCGTCACCGACCTGCGCGAGACGCGGCGGAGCGGGCCGCTGGTCAACCTGGCGCTGGCCACCCACGTGACCAACACCGCCGTGCAGCAGGAACGCACGCAGACCATGACGGTCCTGCGCACGGGCTCGGCGTCCACCAAGGCCAAGCTGGACCGCCTGCGCAAGGTCACCGACCAGGCCGTCGCCCAGCTGCGCACGACGCTGGACGGCGCGCCGAGCGGCGGCTGGCCCACCGGTATCCGTAGCGCGGAGACCCTCGCGACCAGCGACCTGGGCGGCCTGCCCAGCGTGCGCGCGGCCGCGACCGGGGCCAACCGGAACCTCGCCCTGGTCTTCCAGTCGTTCACACCGATGACCGACGCCCTGACCCAGCTCAACATCGCGGTGACCGACGAGCTCACCAGGGTGGCCTCGGACAAGGCGACCACCGACCAGGCCACGGCTCTCGCCGCGACGACCGAGGCGGCCGCCGCCGCCGCCCAGGAGCGCGACCTGCTGGGGCTGTCGCTGCAGGGCAACGCCATGGACTCACCCACCTACCACACCCTCAGCCTGCTCGACGCCACCGAGAGGGTTCAGCTCGACCAGGCCGAGCCGCACGTGACCCCCGCCCAGCGGGTGGCCCTCCTGTCGGTGCGGGCGGACGACGTCCGGCTCGACCTCTTCCGGCGTGACGTGACCTACCTGCTGGCCAAGGACACCGAGACCTCCCCCGGCGACCCCACCGCCTTCTACATCGCGGCGGGCACGAGGCTGGACAGCCTCAACGGTCTGGTCGACTCGATCGGCCAAGGCCTGCACGACGCCGCCACCGCAGCCGAGCAGTCCGCGCTCATCCGGGTGGGCGTGACGAGTGTGCTTGCCCTGCTCACCCTGCTCATCGTGGCCCTGGCCGCCGCGGCCATCGCACGCTCGGTCAGCGACCCGTTGCGGCGGCTGCGGGCCGGTGCCCTCGACGTGGCGAACAGCCAGCTCCCCGCCGCCGTGCGCCGGATCGAGAACGAAGGGCCGGACGCTCCCGTCGACCTGCCGCCCGTGCTGCCCTACGGCGTCGCCGTCGGCCCGGAGACCGTCGAGGTGGCGGCCGCGGTCGACGGCCTCAGCCGGCAGGCGGTCAAGATGGCTGCGGGCCAGGTTCGTCTGCGGCGTGCCCTGGACGAGGCGTTCGTCAACATGTCCCGTCGCAGCCAGTCGATGGTCGAGAAGCAGCTCGCCGTCATCGACGAGCTGGAGAGCACCGAGCAGGACCCCGACCAGCTGCGCAACCTCTTCCGGCTGGACCACCTCGCAGCACGGATGCGTCGCTACAACGACAACCTGCTCGTTCTGGCCGGGTCGAGCGTGCGAACCCGAAGCGCCGCACCGGTGCCGATCGCCGAGCTCTTCCGGGCTGCGACCTCGGAGATGGAGCAGTACGAGCGTGTGCGGCTGCAGCCGGTCGGCAGCGCCTCCATCGCCGGGCCGTCGGCCGGCGGGCTGGTCCACCTGCTGGCCGAGCTGCTCGACAACGCCGCTATGTACTCCCCGCCGTCGAGCCCGATCCTGCTCTCCGCGGCGTTCACGCCACCGGGTGGCCTGCTGGTCGAGATCGTGGACTCCGGCGTCGGCATCCCGGTCAAGGAGCTCGAGCGGATCAACGCCCGGCTGGCCGCCCCGGAGTCACTCGACAGCACTGTGCCCTCACGCATGGGTCTGTACGTGGTGTCCCGACTGGCACAGCGCGGAGGCTTGAGCGTGTGGCTGAGCCAGCGGCAGGGCGCACCGGGCACGGTCGCCCAGGTGTCCGTGCCGCCGGCGCTGGTCCTCGGCGCGCCGGCGAGCACAGGCGAGCAGCCCCGGGTCGGCACCGGCATCGGCACCTTCACGGGCGCCGGAGCCACCGCAGGCGCCGGAGCCACCGCAGGCGCGGGCGTGGTGGCCGCAGGTGCTGCAGCCGCCAGCTTCGGCGGCTTCGCGACGTACCCCACCACGTCGGTGGCGGGCGCCGCCGACACGGCCGCCCTGAACCCGTCCGCCGTGCCGGCCACGACGGGCGGCCTCAGCACGGGGCTGCCCCGCCGACCGCTGCCGACCCGCACTCCCGGCGCGGCCGGTGCCCCCGGCGCTGCTCCACCGGCTCCTGCCGGGAGCATGTTCGGCTCCCAGAGCGCGCTGACCGGTGCCGCTGCGGCCGGCCCCACCGGCCCGACCGGCGGCGCCCTGAGAGGGGCGGCCGCGGCGTTCGCGGCCCGTACGGCCACGCCTCCTGAGGCCGCGGTCACGAGCAGCGCCGCACTGCCGACACGCGAGCCAGAGCTGGCTCCCACACCGCAGCAGCCCTCTCTTCCGTCCTGGGACGAGCTCCTGCCGACCGAGCGGGCCGCGCGCACCGCAGCCGATGCCCGCCTCGGCGCCTACCACCCGGTAGACCCCGACCGACCGCTCATCGGTGACGACACACCGCCCGACCTCAGCGCACCCACCCCCATCTTCGACACGGTGTCCGCCTGGTTCGCCGCGCCGACCCTCGTGGGAGTGGGCAGCGGTCAGGCCTCGCGTCCGCCGCTGTCCACGGTGAAGGACGCCGACCTGGTGATCGACCTACGCACGCCCGACGTTGCGGCCAACGGCGAGCGCCGTGACATCGCGCCTGCGGCCGCATCGGCCGATCTGGGTCTTGCCAGCAGGGAGCCGGCACCCACCGGCGTGGGCGACGCTGGGTCGGTGGACAGCTGGGCCGCCCTGGGCGACCAGGAATGGGTGGCCGCCACGGCGCGTGCGGCCTCCGCACCCGACACGGCAGGCACAACGCAAGCGGGCCTGCCTCGGCGAAGCCCTGGCGCCAACCTCGTGCCGAGTGCGAGCGAGGCCGCCGCACCTGCCCGTTCGCCGGGTCGGCCCGACGTCGCCGGGGCCGTAGCGGTCGACCCGGAGATCGTCCGGGGCAGGCTCGGCAGCTACCAGCGCGGGTTGTCGTCGGCTCGCGAGGCGCGACGGCACGCCGCACCCGGGACAGCCGGCGAGGTGAGCCTGTTCGGAGCCCCCGTGCCGGTCAGTGACGACCGCGGGGACACCCAAGCACAGAAGACCGGGGATCACCCCGGTGACCAGGGAGGAGATCAGTGAGCACCAGCACCGGGTCCGTCACAGACATCGCTTGGCTTGTCGACGGGTTCACCCATCGGGTCTCAGGTGTCGCGCACACTGCGGTCGTCTCGGCGGACGGGCTGCTCATGGCGGCCTCCGCGGGCTTGCCGCGAGATCGTGCCGACCAGCTCTCGGCGGTCGCCTCCGGGCTCGGCAGCCTGACCAACGGCGCTGCCCTGTGCTTCTCGGCCGGCGGCGTGGTCCAGACCATCGTCGAGATGCAGGGCGGCTTCCTGCTGCTCATGGCGATCTCCGACGGCTCGTGGCTGGCAGTGCTCGCTGCGCCGACGTCCGACATCGGGCTGATCGGGTACGAGATGACCATGCTCGTGGACCGCGTCGGTCAGCACTTGTCCCCCGAGCTGCGTCACGCAGCGGCGGGCGGCTGGGCCGGACGGACCTGACGCCGGCGTGAGTGACGGCGATGGCTGACCACGAATCCGCGCCGGAGTGGTCGCAAGGGGCGTCCGGACCCGACCGGCCCGGCGGTCGCCTCAGGGCACGTGGCCGTGGCGCTCCCGAGCGAGTCGAGCTGCCCTCGGGGACCGTGCCAGGCCCGCTGGCGTGGACCGGCGAGCAGGACGACGGCGTCGAGGTATGGCAGGCCGACGAGACCGCTTGGCCGTCGGACCTGGGGCCGGACTCCTGGGCTCAGCTGTACCCCGAGTCGTTGGAGCGGCGTTTCAGCCGGTCGGACGACCTGGACTGGGCACTGGACCCGGACCCGAGCACGCCGTCCATGGTTCGCCCTTATGCCCGGACCGGGGGTCGTACCCGCCCGGTCCGTGACTTCGAGATCGAGGCACTGGTGATCACGACCGAGCAGGGACACGACGACTCGATCGTGCCGCTCCTGTCGCCTGAGCACGCAACGGTCGTTCAGCTGTGTCATGCCACCGTCTCTGTCGCCGAGATCTCGGCCCGGCTCTCGACTCCTATCGGAGTCGCGCGGGTGATCATCGCCGACATGGTGGAGCTAGGACTCGTCGAGGTGATGGGCACCTCGGCCGATACTGGGGACGAACGCGACCCCACTTTCCTGAGGAGGGTGCTCAGTGGCCTTCAACGGCTCTGAGAGCCGGCCCACCCGCTCGACGAAGATCGTCGTTTCGGGTGGGTTCGGAGCCGGCAAGACCACATTCGTGGGTGCCGTGTCGGAGATCGTCCCACTTCGCACCGAGGCGGTGATGACCTCGGCGAGCCTTGGCGTGGACGACCTGTCCGCGACACCGAACAAGACGACCACGACAGTGGCGATGGACTTTGGTCGGATCAGCATCGACAGCGAGCTTGTGCTGTACCTGTTCGGGTCTCCCGGGCAGAACCGCTTCTGGTTCATGTGGGACGACCTTGTCCGCGGCGCCATCGGGGCTGTCGTCCTGGTCGACACGCGCCGCCTGGAGGACTGCTTCGGTCCGATCGACTTCTTCGAGGCGCGCCACCTGCCGTTCATCGTGGCCGTCAACGCCTTCGACGGCGTCCTGCGGCACCGCCCCGACGAGGTGCGAGACGCCCTGCAGCTCAACCCGCAGGTCCCTGTGTTGGTGTGCGACGCCCGCGAGAGGGAGTCGGCCAAGCAGACGCTCATCGCGCTGGTGGAGCACGCACTGCGGACATGGGTACGCGTCTGAGGGGAACGCTGCGAGGTTCACAAGCCTGAGGTCACAGCCCGAGGTTCACAAGGCTGAGGTTGTCAGAGCAGAGGGCGGGGCTCCGCCCGGGTTGAGATCCCGGGGGGAGCCCCCCTCTGTTCCGGCCCGCCAGGCCGGCGCCTGGATCGCAGCGCCTGGCGCCTCAGGCCGTGATCTCTGCCGGCTCCGGCGTCGGTGACGCGATCGCGATCGGTCGCCGCCTCGACACCGCCACCGCGCCCACGATCACGGCGAAGGCGACCACCGCGATGCCGATGCGCAGCGCCGAGCTCTTGTCCGGCCCGACGGTGAGCTGGACGATCGCCGGCGCGATGAGCACCGACACCAGGTTCATCACCTTGATCAGCGGGTTGATCGACGGGCCGGCTGTGTCCTTGAACGGGTCGCCGACGGTGTCCCCGATGATGGTCGCGGCGTGCGCCTCCGAACCCTTGCCACCGTGGGCGCCGTCCTCGACGATCTTCTTCGCGTTGTCCCAGGCCCCTCCGGAGTTCGCCAGGAAGATCGCCATGAGCGCACCTGTGCCGATCGCTCCCGCCAGGTAGCCCGCCAGCGGGCCGATGCCGAGCCCGAACCCGACGGCGATGGGCGCCAGCGCAGCCAGCAGGCCGGGGGTCGCGAGCTCACGAAGGGAGTCCTTGGTGCAGATGTCGACGACCTTGCCGTACTCCGGCAGCTCCGTGCCGTCCATGATCCCGGGGTGCTCCTGGAACTGCCGGCGCACCTCGAAGACGACGGCGCCGGCGGCCCGGCCGACCGCGTTGATCGCCAGTCCGGAGAACAGGAAGACCACGGCGGCACCCATGATCAGCCCAACGAGGGTGTTGGGGCTGGCCACGCTGGTGATGAAGCTCGTGTCCTTGCTCGTCAGCTGGTACCCGATCTTGTCGATCGCGCTGGTGAACGCGTCGCTGTAGGACCCGAACAGCGCCGTCGCCGCCAGCACGGCGGTGGCGATCGCGATCCCCTTGGTGATCGCCTTGGTGGTGTTGCCGACCGCGTCGAGCTCGGTGAGGATCTGCGCGCCCTCGCCGTGCACGTCGCCGGACATCTCCGCGATGCCCTGCGCGTTGTCGCTGACGGGGCCGAACGTGTCCATGGCGACGATGACGCCGACCGTCGTGAGCAGGCCGCACCCGGCCAGCGCGATGAGGAAGAGAGACAGCAGGACCGAGCCACCGCCCAGCAGGAAGGCCAGGTACACCGCCCCCCCGATGATCACGGACGTGTAGACGGCCGACTCCAGGCCCACACCGATCCCGGACAGCAGGACCGTGGCGGCCCCGGTCAGGGAGGTCTGCGCGACGTCACGTGTCGGGCGCTTGTCCGTACCGGTGAAGTAGCCGGTCAGCCACAAGATGATGCCGGCGAGCACGATGCCGATGACCACCGCGCCGACCGCGACCCTGCGCGGGTCGCCCGCGATGGCCAGCACCGACGCGCTGCCGCCCGTGAGGCCGGCGAAGGACGACGGCAGGTAGGCGTAAGCGGCGACGCCGCACAGCACGGCCGAGATGACGGCGGAGATGTAGAAGGCGCGGTTGATGGCTACGAGGCCGTTCTCCCCCTGACGCGGCTTCACGAGGAAGATCCCGACTGCGGCGGTGACCGCGCCGAGCGCGGGCACGATCAGCGGGAACACCAGCCCGTGCTCGCCGAACGCCGCCTTGCCGAGGATCAGGGCGGCCACCAGCGTCACCGCGTAGGACTCGAAGAGGTCCGCTGCCATGCCGGCGCAGTCGCCCACGTTGTCGCCGACGTTGTCCGCGATCGTCGCGGCGTTGCGCGGGTCGTCCTCGGGGATCCCCTTCTCCACCTTGCCGACCAGGTCGGCACCGACGTCCGCCGCCTTGGTGAAGATGCCGCCACCGACACGCATGAACATCGCGAGCAGAGCGGCGCCGAAGCCGAACCCCTCCAGCACCGCCGGAGCGTCGCCCTTGTAGAGCAGGACGACGATCGAGGCGCCGAGCAGACCCAGGCCCACCGTCGCCATCCCGACGAACCCGCCGGTACGGAAGGCGACCCGCATACCGGCGTCGCGACCCGCCAAACCCCCCGCCCGCGCTGCCGCCGCCACCCGGACGTTGGCGCGGACGGCCAGGCCCATGCCGAGGTACCCGATCGTGGCGGAGAACACCGCGCCGACCACGAAGAACAGGCTTCGGCCGAGGCGGATGCTGCCGGTGTCCGCAGGAAGCAGGAACAGCAGCAGGACCACGATGACGACGAAGCCCGCCAAGGTCCTGAACTGGCGGTTGAGGTACGCCGCAGCGCCCTCCTGCACCGCGCGGGCGATGGTCTTCATCGCGTCTGTGCCGTCGTCGGCGGCGAGCACCTGGCTGCGGAAGAGCGCGGCCATGCCCAGAGAGAGCACGGCGATGGCCGCGACGACCGCAACGATGGCGAGGTTGCTGCCGGCGACGGTCACCCCCTCGGCGGCGACCCTGATCGTGCCTGGCATCCGTCCTCCTCGACGTGTGCGTGATCGCCCGGGCCGCCGGCGGTCGACCGGCCGGTCGCGAACGGCTTCTAGAGCGGCGAACGCCGGTGGATGCAGCCCACCGGACACCGGACGTCGCGGAGTCTACGGAAGGTGACGTCGGGGTCGAAAGCCGGTCCCTTGTGAGATACCCGACCGTCGAGGAGCTCGGACGTCGACCGGGCCGGGCTCTGGACACCGGCGCGGATCCTCAACCCGGCTTGCGGTCCCAGGTCAGGCGGACCAGCCCGCCGGGACCCCCGGGGCCGTCGCGCACCACCACAGACTCGGCGAGGCCACGCACCAGGGCCAGCTCGACGACGTCCGCCTCGGCGCTGGGCTCGGCTGGGGCGCAGTCGGTCACGACCACCTCGAGGTGGTCGCCGGCGTCGTCGAGCTCGACGAGCAGCGGGAGGTCGACGGCGCCAAGCTGGCAGCGACGCACGGCACGGGCGCACACCTCGCTGACGGCGAGGCGCACCTCGTCGAGGCGCGCCTCGTCCAGGCCTGCCCGTCGTGCCACCGCGACCGCCACGAGGCGGGCCGTTCGGACGTGCTCGCTCGACGGCTGGAAGCGCAGCGCCACGGTCGACATCAGCCGTGCGGGCCCTCGACGGGCGCACCGTCCACGGCGAGCGCCTGCTCCAGGGTGGCGTGGATCGGGAAGACCTTCGTCAGCCCGGTGATCCGGAACACCTTGAGGATCTTGTCCTCGTGGCAGACGAGACGCAGGGCCCCGTCGTGGGACCTGACCCGCTTCAGCGCACTCACGAGCACGCCCAGACCGGTGGAGTCGAGGAAGTCCAGGTCGCTCAGGTCCACCACGAGGTCGTAACGACCCTCAGCCACGAGCCCGTTGAGTCGCTCGCGCAGATCCGGCGCCGTGTAGACGTCGATCTCGCCGGTGACAGTGACCACGGTGCGCCCGCCCTCGCGGCGGCTGGTCACCTCGAGCTCCACGTCGCCTCCGCCTACCGGTGGGTAGCCGAGTCACCGGACAGGGCATTCAACCACTCGCCGGGCGATGGCGACCCGCACGCCGGCGTCGCGCGGCTGGGCGCGCCCGGAGCCGCTGCTGACAGACTTGCGGAGTGACCAGCCCGGTGCCGGCGGCGCTGTCCCGGCTGCTGGCCCAGCCGGGCCGGAGCGAGCGCGTCCTGCACGTCGAAGACGTGCCGGCGCGGGACGGGACCACCACCGACTGGCCCGGGTGGGCGGACCCGGGCGTTGTGTCGGCGTGGCAGCGGGCCGGGGTGTCGGCCCCCTGGGTGCACCAGGTCGCCGCCGCCGACGCGGCCTGGCACGGGCGTCACGTCGCGGTCGCGACGGGCACGGCCTCGGGGAAATCCCTCTGCTACCTCCTGCCCGGGCTGACCATGATCCGGAAGCCGCCGACGCCACCGGCCCTACGCGGCGCAGGCGTGCTCTACCTGAGCCCCACCAAGGCTCTGGCCGCCGACCAGCTCCAGCTGGTGACCGCGTTGGGGCTGGACGGCGTGCGCGCGGCCGCCTACGACGGTGACACCGCCGTCGAGGAACGGCGCTGGGTGCGCGACCACGCGAACCTGGTGCTCACGAACCCCGACCTCCTGCATCACTCGCTGCTGCCCGGCCATGAGCGGTGGGCGCCCTTCCTGCGAGGGCTCGGCCTGGTGGTCGTCGACGAGTGCCACCACTACCGCGGGGTGTTCGGGTCGCACGTCGCCGCAGTCCTGCGCCGGCTTCGCAGGGTGGCCGCCCACTACGGCGCCGACCCGGTCTTCATCCTCGCCTCGGCGACCGCCGCGGACCCTGCGACCACGGCGCGGCAGCTGACGGGGCTCGACGTCGAGGCCGTCATCGAGGACGCGTCGCCGCGGGGCCGCGTCTCGTTCGTGCTCTGGGAGCCGCCGCTGGTGGCAGGCGGCGGGGAGAACGGTGCGCCGTCGCGCCGGTCCGCGCTCACCGAGACGAGCGACCTGCTCGCGGACCTGGTCGCGCACGGCGTGCGCACGCTCGCCTTCGTCCCGTCGCGGCGTGGCGTCGAGGTCGTGGCCGCCGCGACCCGGCGTCGCCTCGAGGCCCGCAGCGCAAGGGCCGACCCTGAGCCGGCCGACGCGGCCACAGGGCCACTCGCGGACCGGGTGGCCGCCTACCGCGGCGGTTACCTCGCCGAGGACCGCCGTGCATTGGAGGCCGACCTGCGGTCCGGTCGGCTGTTGGCGCTGGCGACGACGAGCGCGCTGGAGCTCGGCGTGGACATCTCCGGTCTCGACGCCGTGCTCATCTGCGGGTGGCCGGGCCGGCGGGCGTCGTTGTGGCAGCAGGCGGGTCGGGCGGGGCGGACCGGCGGCGACGCCCTGGCGGTCCTGGTCGCTCGCGACGACCCCCTCGACACCTACGTCGTCCACCATCCCGAAGCCGTCTTCGGTCGCCCCGTCGAGGCCACTGTCCTGGACCCCGACAACCCCTACGTGCTGGCACCACACCTGTGCGCGGCTGCCGCGGAGCTGCCGCTGCGCCCGGAGGACCTGCCGCTCTTCGGGGAGACCACGCAGGCGCTGGTGCGCACCCTGTGCCTGCGCGGCGCGCTGCGCGAGCGCCCGACCGGATGGTTCTGGACGCGCCCGGAACGTGCCGGCGACCTGGCCGACCTGCGCGGGACCGGTGGCGATCCGGTCAGGGTCGTCGAGGAGGCGACAGGGCGGTTGATCGGGACCGTCGACTCCGCCGCCAGCCACCACAGCGTCCACGGCGGGGCGATCTACCTCCACCAGGGCCGCAGCTGGCTCGTGCTGGACCTCTCCCTGGACGACGGTGTGGCCCTCGTCGCGCAGACCGGCGACGAGGTCAGCACCCAGGCGCGGCAGGTCGTGGACATCCGCCTGGTCCAGACGCGACGGCGGGCGGCCTGGGGGGTCGCGGAGCTGAGCTTCGGCATGGTCGACGTCAGCCAGCGCGTGGTGTCGTACCTGCGCCGCGACGTCGCCACCTCGAGAATCCTCGGCGAGCACCCGCTCGACCTTCCTGTGCGCACTCTGCGCACCGCTGCCGTCTGGTGGACCGTGCCCGAGCCCGCGCTCGTTGACGGTGGGCTCGCGGCCGTAGACATCCCAGGGGCGGCCCACGCCGCCGAGCATGCAGCGATCGGACTGCTGCCCCTCGTCGCGACCTGCGACCGGTGGGACGTCGGGGGCGTCTCGACCGCTATGCACCCCGACACGGGGATGCCGACGATCGTCGTCCACGACGGCCACCCGGGTGGGGCGGGGTTCGCCGAACGGGGCTTCGCCGCGGCCGGCACCTGGCTGCGAGCCACGCGGGGGCTGATCGACGACTGCGAGTGCGACAGCGGCTGCCCGGCCTGCGTCCAGTCGCCCAAGTGCGGCAACCACAACGAGCCGTTGGACAAGCTCGGTGCGGCGCGGCTGCTCGACGTCGTGACGGCCGACGCCCCGCTCCCGTAGCACGGCGGGGCCGGCCTCCGCCCGCTTCGAGGACTAGCCGGGTCGTCACGCTAGGGGGCCACCGTCGTCGAGCCTCGAGCGGGGCCCGCCCGAGCGGTTGCGTCGGCCACACCCCATCGAACGCCACTGGCCGGCACGACCTCGACTCTCACGACCGCCACCCCGTCACCGGTGATCTCGCAGCGACGGACGGCGGCGCCGTTGGCTCGCGCCACCGACGCAGCCCGTCCACAGGCGACACCCTCCCTCGCGGACGTCCCGGACTGCCCGGACGCGGCGGCCGCCGACGTGGCCGCCGAGAGTGCGGCCAGGTCGGCCGCGGCCTCCGCCCTGTGCCTGGCGACCGTCGCCTGGGCCACGGCGAGCAGGACGACGGCCGCCATGAGCGTCGTGGCGACCACCGACAGCAGCAGGACGGAGCCGCTGCCGGCATCGTGCGCCCGGGTCACGGCGCCTGCTCCCGGTCGGCGACGGCCAGCGCGCCCACACTCGCCCGACGCAGCCACGGCAGCGGCAGGCTGACGATCCTGCGAACACCCACCTCCACTCGGCTCCCACTCCGTGCGATGCGAACCTGCGCCTGGGGTGCCACCTCGCGTGCCACCGCGACGACGCGTGCGTCCCCCTCACCTCGAGCCGCAACCCTCGCACCGGCTCTGGCCGCATCGACGCAGCTCAGCCGTGCGGTCACACCTCCGGCGACCGCGAGCACCACAGCCAGCACCATCACGACCGAGGGCAGCACGACGGCCGTCTCGGCGGTCACCGATCCCTGCTCGCGCATCTCAGCCGACGCTCAGCGCACGGCGGACCAGCCCGGCAAGGAGGGCGCGGACCTGGTCGCTGCGCAGTACGGCCAGCAGCACGCCGGCGAAGCCGCAGGCGGCCACGGTAGCGATGGCGTACTCCGCGGTCGCCATCCCCCGGTCCTGTGCGGCCTCGACCGAACCCGATGGGGTCGCCCCCTCGGCCCGTCGTGCCGCGCCCGGTGTCCCAAGGGCCGCGCCCGGTGTCCCAAGGGCCGCGCCCGGTGTCTCAAGGGCCGTGCCCGGTGTCTCAAGGGCCGTGCCCGGTTCGCGGGGTGCCGCCCCCGTCGCCTGTGTGGTCATGTTCGGTGCCTCCTCGCACTCGTCCTCGACCCTGCGAGCCTGCCGGGTGCTTCGGACGCCCGTGCCCGACACGGGGACGCCTGTGGACGGTGTGACCGGAACGGAGGCTGTGGAGGACTCGGCACCCGCCGCTCAGGCCATGGCAGGGAGGCGACCAGACGACAGCGCTCGTGGGCTGCCGTCACGTCGTGGACAGCACCCCGAGCACGAGGTCGAGAACCACCGGCGCGACGGCGAGCAGCACCATGGCCGGCAGCAGGCACAAGCCGGTCGGCAGCACGAGCAGCACGGCGAGCCGCTGGGCGGCGGCGGCCGAACGCGCAGCCTGTCGCCGCCCCTCCTCGGCGGCCGCCGTCCGCAGCAAGGGTGCCGCGGAGACCCCGGCCGTCCGGGCCAGGGACAAGATCTCGTCCACACGCACCTGGAGCCCGGCCCCCCGCACGAGCCCGCCGTGTGCCGACAGCTGTGCCCGGCGACGTCGACCTGCCCGCCCTGTCGTGCCTTCGAGAGGAGAGGACGCGCCGACCGCGGTGACGGCATCAGCCACGACCGGAAGGGCGACGTGCCCCGGTGCACCCGACTCCAGGACGGCGGCCACGAGCACGAGCACGAGACGTGCCGGCATCGCCGGCGCCCCCGTGAGCGCAGCGTCGGCAGGCGGGGTCCCTGCCGGCCGGCCGCCTGCATCTCCCAGACCCTCCTGCGACCTTGCGACCGAAGCGAGCGTGCTCCCGCTCGCCGGACGCCCGGCGCCGGCCCGGAGCAGCAGACGCCGTGGGTTCGCCGGCTCCGCCAGACCGACCGCAGCGACCGACAGCCCGGCCAGAAGGCTTGCTGTGCGCACGTCAACCTCCTGCCCGGCGGGCCGAGTCCACCAGCGACGCCGCCCACCAGACGCCGCAGGCCCACATGGCCAAGCCGGTCACCAGGCAGGCACGACCGGCTCCTGTGCCCACCAGCACCCGTGCAGGGTCCACGCCGAGCACCGGAACGACGGCCAGAGCCGCGACGGGCAAGACGGTCAGCACAGCGGCCGTGGCCCGAGGACCCGCGAGCGCGACCTCGCGAGCCGCGGCTGCAGCCTGCTCGGCCCGCACCGCGTCAGCGGCCTGAGCAAGCACCTCGGCCACCGGTGCCCCGGTCCGCTCGACCACCGCGAACGTCGCCGCCAGCCACGAGATCGCCGGCGTCGGCACCCGGGATCTGCGTGGCGGACCCACGCCGAGAACCCATCGGTGGCGGGCACCCGTCGGCGGGCGCGCGAGGAGTGCCAGCCCCTGGGAGGCACTGCCTCCAGCAGCGACCATCGCCGCGACCACCCGGCACACGCGCTGCTGGGGGCCATGCGTCGCGGCCGCGAGCAGGTCCCACCACTGGCGTGCCGGGATCCCCGCGCAGGCCATGGCCGCGAGGCGGTCCGCGAGGTCGGCCACGTCAGGACCGCTGAGGGTGAGGGACCTGCTCGGGGCCGGCCCCACAGGCCCGCTGGGCTCCCGCTCCGCCGATCCGGTCCTCGGCCGTGCGGGGCGGCCCGGTAGGAGACGCGCCGGCAGCTGCACGCCGAGCGCGGCCGCGCCGATCGCGACGCCCGCGGTCACAGCGTCCAACCACGTCATGGCCATCTGCTCACGTCGAGGCGTAGCCGAGCGGCCAGGCGCTCCCACCCCGGACCACGATGACCTGGCGCCCTCGGGTCGGGGTCGCCGGACAGCGCGGGCAGCACCGTCAGGGGTCCGGCTGCCCCTGCCTCCACGACCGCGATCTGGCTGACCCTGCGAAGAGGGCCCTCACGAGTGACATGCACGAGAGCGTCCAGGCCGGCTGCCGCCTGGGCGCGCGTGGCCTGGGGCGACATCCCCGCGAGGGCGGCCAGCGCCTCCAGACGGGCAGGGACCTCCACCGGGCTGTTCGCGTGCACCGTGCCGCAGCCGCCGGCGTGGCCGGTGTTGAGGGCGGCCAAGAGCTCCCGCACCTCAGCGCCTCGGCACTCACCCACGACCAGGCGGTCAGGGCGCATGCGCAGTGCCTGCCGGAGCAGGTCCTGCAGGGTCGCCGCGCCCCGGCCCTCGACGTTGGCGTGCCGTGACTCCAGCCGGACGACATGCGGGTGGTCCGGCACGAGCTCAGCCACGTCTTCGACGAGGACCAGCCGCTCCGAGGGCGGGCACACGGACAGCAGAGCCGACAACAGCGTGGTCTTCCCGGCACCGGTGCCACCGCTGACCAGGAACGCGACCCTCTCAGCGACCAGGCCGCGCAGGACCGGGTGCCAGGCAGCGGGGAACGTCGAGACGGCCGCGAGGTCGCTCAGGCTTCGGCCGCGGCTGCGAATGACCCTCAGCGACAGGTGGGTGCCACCCACGACCACGGGCGGCAGGACGGCGTGCAGCCGGACGCCGCCCGGCAGGCGCACGTCCACCCACGGGCATGCCTCGTCGAGCCGGCGACCGCCGGTGGTTGCCAGGCGAACGGCCATGGCTCGGACATGCCCCTCGTCACCCAGGTCCACGTCGACCCGTTCAAGCCCCGCGCCGCGGTCCACGTGCACCGAGTCGGGCCCGTTGACCAGCACGTCGGTCACGTCCGGGTCGGTCACGAGGGCCTCGAGAGGTCCCAGGCCCCACAGCTGCGCGCGTACGGCTTGCGTTGTCGCCTCGAGATCCTCGACACCGAGCAGCGATCCGTGTCGTGCAGCCACGGCCTGCACCTCGACCGCGAGCCGCGCCCGGGCGTCGGGCTCGGAGGCGCCAGCCAGACGACCGCGCACCTCCTCGGCGATCGCCCGCGAGACGGCCGAGCCGGTCACGAGCCGGTCGATCACGTCGCTTCCCTCATGTGGTGGGCCGGCACGAGGAGCTCGTCGCGCAGCAACCGGCGGCAGAACGTGCGCAGAGGTCCGCGGGCACTCAGGGCCGGGAGCAGTCCTCGCTCGGCCATCGCGGTGAGCCGGGGCTCGGCCCGCAGCTCCGCGGCCAACGGCAGGTCCAGCGCATCTGAGACGGCGGCGGCGGGGAGGCCAACGGGCGATGGACCGCGGACGACCAGTCGCAGGTCGGGGATCTGCCAGCGCAGCCGGCCCGCGAGCCGGGCGGCCGCGGCAGCCGCACGCACCTCGGCCGGCACCACCATCAGCACCACCCGACATGCAGCGAGGAGGGGGAGCAGGTCATCGCACACCACGACGAGCGTCCGCGGCAGGTCGACGACGACGACGTCGAAGTCGCCCGCCGCACTCGTGACCACAGCCTCGACCGCCGCGAGCGGGGGCACCAGGTCCGCCCTGCGCGACTGCCCCGCACCAGGTGGGCCGTCCCGCCGCCAGCCGAGCAGGCTCACGTCGTCGACGCGAGGCAGCATCGAGGCCAGCAGTCCGGGCCGGAGCCGCCCACGCGCCGCGCCCAGGTCCTCCCACGCGAGACCCTCGACGTCCTCGGCACCCACGAGCAGGTCCGCGCCGGGACCCAGCGGGTCGGCGTCCACCAGCAGGCTCGCCTTCCCGAGCTCGCCGGCACATATCGCGATCATGGCGGCGAGCACGCTCGCCCCTGCACCCGAACGTCCGCCAACCACCCCGACGACCGTGGACGCTCGAGGGGCGGGCGAACCCGCCCGTGCGATCCTCTCGACGAGCCACGTCTGACTCTCCGGCAGCAGTGCCACGTGGTCGGCACCCAGCCGTACGACGTCCCGCCAGAGCCCGGCGCCGGCAGGGGCGTCAGCCACGACCACGACACCGGCTCGTCTCGGGCCGGGCACGCCGCCGGCAGTGCCCGCAGCGACGTCGGCCCCGACGAGGACGAGACGCGCTCGCTGCCAGAGCCCCGGCACGACCGGGAGGCTCGCGGACCGCACCAGGACTCCGGCGGACGCGGCGAGCGCCTCGAGTCGTCGGCGCAGGTCGTCGTCACCAGTGACGACGAGGACGTCGGGGTCGGGAAGGCCGGCGACCGCCGGGGCGGATGTGGGCATGCCCACGAGCCTCGCGCCGGGGTCCCTCGGCGTGGAGCCCACGCAGGAAGGCTGTGGACGACGTGACGCCGGCCCGACCTGTGGACGACTCGACGACCGGGGGCAGACATACGACGGCCCCCGCTGGGGGGGAGCGGGGGCCGTCCACCAGTCCGGCTCGGGGGGGAGGAGTCGGACCGGTCGGCGCGGCACGAAGGCCGGCGACGGCAGTTTGTACCCCAAAGCCCGTGGTGGCAACAACCAGATTCGACTGTGGACAGACCGGGCGTGTCGCCGACGGCACTATGCCCGAATACTGCCCCCCTCACCCGCCTCTGTACATGCATGATGTCGAAGGGTGTGCGAAAGGGTACGGAAAGTCACGGTGGATGACGGCGCCCGCTCGTCGCCCCCGCGACCTATCCTCACCGGTGTGGGTGCAGTACCGACGGCGCGCGCGGCGGCCTTCTTCGACCTCGACAAGACGGTCATCGCGCGTTCGAGCACGCTCGCGTTCTCGCGTCCCTTCTACGCCGGGGGGCTCATCACGCGACGCGCGGTCCTGCGAAGCGCCTACGCACAGTTCCTCTTCATGGCCGGTGGCGCCGACCACGACCAGATCGAGCGCATGCGCACGTACGTCTCAGACCTCTGCGCCGGCTGGGATGTGCAGCAGGTCCGCGACATCGTCGCCGAGACCCTGAGCGAGCTCATCCAGCCGGCCGTGTACAGCGAGGCGACCGCGCTGATCGCCGAGCACAAGGCTGCAGGGCGTGACGTCGTGATCGTCTCAGCCTCCGGCTACGAGGTCGTCGAGCCGATCGGGGCGATGCTCGGCGCAGACATCGTCATCGCGACGCGCATGGTCGTCGAGGCTGGGCGCTACACCGGCGAGATCGCCTACTACGCCTACGGTGAGGAGAAGGCGACGGCGATCCGCGACCTGGCGCACGAGCGGGGGTACGACCTCAGCGAGTGCTTCGCCTACAGCGACTCCGTCACCGACCTGCCCATGCTGGAGTGCGTCGGGCGGCCGACCGCGGTCAACCCTGACAAGGCGTTGCGCCGTGAGGCGACCGCGCGTGGGTGGAGCGTGCTCGACTTCAGCCACCCGCAGGACCTGCGATCCGGCGTCGCCCGTCGCGTCGCCACCCCGCACGTCCCGCTCCCGGTCGCGGTGGTCGCGGTCGTGGCCGCCGTGGTCCTCACCGCCGCAGCTGTCTGGGTCGCCGCTCGCAGGCGCCTTGCGCCGGCAGCCGTCAGGATGTGACCAGGTGCCCACCCGGCGATCTGAGACGCGATGAGCCGCGAGGTGCTCGGGTCGGTCGCGGAGGCCCCGAGCGCCCGTGACGGGGGGCCGCGCTCGGCGCCCGTGTCCACCTTCGACCCCGGGGTGGGCCTGGTGCACCAGTATCCCGGGCCGCATCTGCCCGCCACTGGTCCGAGATCGGGGGGTGGCGCCAGGGTCGGCGGCTCAGCCACCGCGCTGGCCCTGCCTCCGACCGCCGGCACCCACCGGGTCGAGCCCCAGCGAGCCGACCCCCACAAGGTCGACGGACCTGCGCAGGATGAGCCCGACGTGGCCGAGGCGCGAGGCGACCCCGACGATCCGGGCGGCCCGCACGCTGGACGGCGCGCCCCTGGCCGCCGCTCCCGGCGCAGACGGGTCGCGGCGGTGGTCGTGGTCCTGCTCGCCTCGTCGCTCGTGGGCTGGGTGAGCGCCAGCACGTGGAGGGCCGCCGTCACCGGACCGCAGCGGTTGGACTTCGCGGTGATGGCAGGCATCGTGGCGGTCGCACCGACGGCCGACCTCACCGAACCCGTCCGCTCCTCGCTGACCGTGCAGGTGGTCAACCGCGGCGAGAGCACCGTGCTCGTGACGGGCACCCAGCCGTCCCTGGACGCCGTGTCCTCGGCGCTCGGCCGTCCAGCCGGCGTGAGCGTGGCCGCCGGCACACAGGCGGAGATCACGGTGGACCTGCTGGTCCGTTGCGCCTCACCCAACCCCTTGCGTGTCCCCGACCTTCGCGTCGTCGGCCGCGACGGCGTGGTTCGCCAGGTCCCGGTCCTGGGCGGGGCCACGGCCGCCGCCACGCTGTGCGGTCGAGCGCCGCCGGAGCGGCAGGTCCTGGTCGTGACGCGGGCACGCGTCGAGGACCCGTACTTCGCGATCCTCCTACGTTCGCCCACGGGCCGCTCCGTGCACGTGTACGACATCACTGCGGGCGGGTTCCGGCTCGACGCGCACCCGTTGCCCGCGGCCGTCGACGGGCTGGGGATGGTCGTGTGGCTCCACGCCCCCACGGTGTGCGCACCCCAGTGGCAGGTGGACGGCCTCCCGGAGACCCTCGTGGCGCACACCGAGGTCGAGGCGGAGGCCACCATCACCGTGCCGGTCGGTCTGGGCCTGGCGCAGTGGTTGTCCGCGAAGGCCTGCGGCGGGGGGTCGCCGTGAGCGCCCTTGGACGGGAAGGACGGGCGACGACCGTCGTGGGCGACCACCTTCTCACCGACGACGACGTGGCCCTGCTCGACCTGGACCGCCCCGAGCGCGAGGGCCGCGCCCGCGGCCGTTCCCTCGCCACCCTTCTTTTGGCCGTGGCGGTGGTCGGCGCGGCGCTGGGCGCGTCGGGTTTCGCCCTACGCTCGACGTCCGCTGAGCGTGCCAGGCCACAACAGGCACGGCTCGTCGCCGGCGTCGAGGCGCTCGGCGTCCAGCTCGACCCGATCCACTACCCCGACCCGGCGACGGCACAGGCCCGGTTGCGGCTCAGCATCACCAACCAGGGCAGCAAGCAGGCGGTGATCACGTCAGTGACTCTGGCTGGGGCGGGACTGCGGTCCGAGAGCCTCCTGATGACCCGGTCCGTCGCCCCCGGTGAGTCGACGAGGGACGACGTCGTCCTCGGCCTGGACTGTGCGCAGTCCGCCGCCTTGCCTCTGTCGGCACAGGTGGAGGCGGCCCCGGCTGCAGGGGACGGCGCCACGCCACGCGTCGAGGACCTGGCGGTCGTGCCCGTGGGCCCGGTGGCCGGCCCTGGGGGCCTGTGCGACCAGGCACGCCAGGTGCTGCCCGACGGATGGGCGACACCCATGCGCGGCAGGGGTATCAACACCGACGGCGCCGATCTGCTCGTCGAGCTCCAACCGACGCTGCACGACGGCGACCGGGTCGTCGGGCTGCGCGCCGACAGCTGGCTGCTCACCACGCAGCCGGCGGGCGGTGAGATCGGCCGAGAGCCGCTGACGCTTCGGCTGTCGCCGCCTACCCCGGCATGCTTCGATGTCGGGTCGCGCACGCAGCTGCCGGCCGGTCTGCAGGTGCTGACGGTCAGCACCACCGGGGGGAGCCTCGCGACGCACTACCTGCCGATCGGGCGGGAGCTCTCACGATGGCTGGCTGCCGCGTACACCAGCCAGTGCCCCAACGCCTCCACGCTGGCCGACCCGACCGCGCCGTAGCACCGCCTCCAGGCGCACGCAGCGTAGCTGGGCGGTCGCAGAACCGTTCACCGCACGGACGGCCCCGAGACCTTCCACGCCTCTGCCGGTTGGAGTAGACAAGTGCCATCGACGGCGGCGCCGGTCTTGGCCGGCCCCCTGACGAACGGCAGGTGGGAACCCACGCGCGGGCAGTCCACGAAAGGACGCGTCGAGACGGGCTGGTCCCGCACCGACGGATCGCCGACACGCGCCTGATACCCCACCCGCCGTTCGGGTGACGGCGTCCGAAAGGGCGCCGTCGTCCGTGTCGGCGGTCGTGGCCCCGATCTCGCGTGGTGTGCGACGATCCGGGTGAGCAGCGGTGGCGGCCGGACCGCCGACGCAGGGCGGTGGTCGCGGTGAGTCGCGAGGTCCTCGGAGACGGCGAGACGCCGGACCCGACGACGCCGACGCTCGCCCCCGACCTCGACCTCGGCCACGCCGCGTCGGCCGTGCTCACGGCCACGATCCCGGCCCGCCCCCGGGCTCAGTCCGACGAAGCAGTACCGGGACCGGACCCCCGCTCCCTCCCCCCGCGCGCGCCTGGCAGTGACCGCGCGCTCGACAGTGAGCCTGACGATGAGCCCGTCGAAGCCGATCTCGGCGAGCACGTCGGTTCGGCAGTCGCGGGTGCGCCGACGGCGGCCGCGGACGAAGCGGGTGCCGCGGGAGACGCCGACGACCCGTCGCGTCCCCGTGGGTCACGCGCACCCCGGCTCACCGTGGTCTCGATCGTGGTCGCGTCGCTGGTCCTCGGCCTCGTGGCCGGCTACGAGGAGGCCCAGCGGGCCCAACGGCGCGCAGCGCTGCGCGCAACGACGCTGTTCGCCTGGATCAACACCGATGACGTCACCTACGTCCCCTCGCCCTCGGGCGGGACCACCCAGTTCACCCTGAAGCTCGCCGTCACCGGTGTGCAAGCGGTCACCGTGAGCAGGCTGCTGGTTCCGGGCACCGCCGTCGCCCTCGTGACGCCGACCCGGCTCGAGCCGGGCCAGCTCGCCTCGGCCGTCGCGACCGCTCCTCTCATGACCTGCTCCGGTTCCCTGGACCCCGCACCTGTCGTGGTCGAGGGCGACCCGACGGCGCAAGCAAGCGCACGCGTCACCTCCGACAGCGGCGACCACCGCACGGTCTCCGTCCGCCTGCCGTCCCTGGGCTTCGTCGACATGCTGCGGTCCTTCGCCTGCGGCGGTGCCCCGACGCAGGACGGCGGCGCGCCTTCCCGGCGCTGCGGGTCGAGTCGATGAGCGCGTCGGCCGGTGGCGACATCGACCTCACGCTCGCCCTCGACGGCGGCCCCGGCCCGGTGGCGGTGACGTTCTCACTCGGCGACATTCCGGACCTCTCCCAGTGGCAGCTGACCTTGAGCCCGCCGAGCGTCACCCTCGACCCGTGGGCCACCGCGACGGTTCGGCTGCACCTGGCGTACCTCGACTGCAGCAGCACGCTGCCCTCAGCCACGGACGTGATCGCGGTGCAGGTCGAGAACGGGGGGCCGTTGCAGGCCATGTACCCGGCCGGGTGGGACGACAGCGTCGTCTCGGCCGCCGCGACGGCCGCCGTCCTGCACGCCTGCGACTGACGACGGCGCCGCCGCTGTGATCGAGGACGTTGTGAGCGCGGGCGTTGTGAGCGCGGACGCTGTGACTGAGGACGACGTGACCGGCGGCGACGCGATGACGGCCCGGCAGCGGGACGGCGTGCGACGGCGTCCCCGCGTCCGCGCCGCGGCGTTCGTCGCGATCGTGGCCGCGCTCGGCGCCGGCACGGTCGCCGGGTACACCAGCGCCGACCGGGCGCAGGCAGGCCGCACCGCCGCCGGCAGCCACGTCCTGGTCTGGGCCGAGGAGCTCGGCGCACCCACTGCGGTCGGGCTGGCCCACTTCGGCCTGCGCGTCGTCGCCGTCGGCACAGGTCCGCTCGGCGTCGAGGCGATCAGCCTGGGGTACACCGACCTGAGACTGCCGACGGTGCTTCAGGTCGACCCGGGGCGCACGTCCGGGCTGCCGGTCGAGGCGCGGGTCGACTGCGCCACGGTGGGCCGGCCGGCAGCCCCGGCGTCGGCCACGGTGCTGGACCGGCTCGGGCACCGGCACTCGGTGCGCGTCGTCCTCGTCCCCGACGACGACTCGTTCCGTGCCGCCATGCGCTACCTGGCCTGCGGGGACGCCGCCCCTTACGTCCCGCCGGTGCGGGTGACGTCGATGAACGCCACGGCCGACGGCTCGCTGCACATCGTCCTCGAGGCGCCCGAGTCGGCCGCGCCGACCCAGGTGCTGCTCATGGCCGGGACCACCGCCACCTGGTCGGTGGACGTCAGCCCGCAGCAGCCCGTCACAGTGCGGCCCGGAACCCGCACAACGGTCGAGGTCCGGCTCCGGCCACTGGGCGGCTGCCCCGCTCTGACGTCCAGGCTGCCGACCGTGGTCGATCTCGTGCGCACGCGCACCGTGACGACCGATGCCCAGATCACCGTGCGGCTGACCGGTTGGGACGATGCAGCCGTAGGGCAGGCGGCGGCGTTCGCCGTGGTCCGAGCCTGCCCAGCCGGGTCTCAGCCGCCGACGGCGAGCACGGGGTAGGTCGAGGCCGCAGCGCCGTAGGTCACTGCGGCAGCCGCCCGGCGAGAACGGCGTCGCAGACCGCTGTCCCCTCCGCGGCGCCGGCCACCAGTGCCTCGGCTGCCGCGACCAGCCAGGCGCCGACGCCGTCGGCTCCTCCTGTCGCGTACGCCTCCAGCGCTGCGGGGTAGCCCGGCCCGGCCGATAGCCAGCCGGCCTCCCAGACCGCCACGCCGGTGGGGTCCAGGCCGCCGCCCACGGCGACCGCACGGGCGAGCGCCCGCGCGACCGTGGGGTTGCCGGCGACGAACGGCCGCACGACGACGATCTCGGCGTGGGCGAGCGCGGCGACGAGAAGCACCGGTGCCGTCGCCGGCGCGGCCAGCAGGTCGGCGACCGCCGCGAGGCGTTCCCCGACGTCGCCGCCCACGGAGTCGTCAGAAGGCGTGCCGGACGGCGCCCGCTCCAGCGACGGCTCCCCCGTGGCACGAGGGCGCCCGAGCGCCTCGTCCGGCAGCAGCCCAGCGGCGGCGGCGACATGGAGGCCGGCCAGCACCTGGTGGGGTGTCCGGCGCCACGAGGTGCCCAGTCGCGCAGCGTGCAGGTACGCGCGCACCACCGCGTGCACGGCCGACCCCGTCGGGTCCTGCGGCAGGTGGGCCCTGCCGACCACGCTGTCGCGCACCAGTCGCAACGGTAGGCGAGCGCCGTCCAGGGCCGCCGAGCACGCCGCAGCGCGCACCGTGGCCTCGGCGCGCGCCTGGTCGGCGTGCGAGCGCATCGCCGGGTGCCAGCGAAGTGCCGTGCAGGCCTCACGGGCCCGCTCGACCGCCTGGGACACCCCCGGCAGGGCGGCGAGCCGATCCAGGGCGGCTCCGGTCGCCGCGGTCGTGGCCATCGTCGGGCAGCCTAACCACGCGGCACAGCGGGGGCTCCCGCGGCCGAACGTCCCGGCACCCGACGAAGATCGCTGCCTACAGTCAGTCGCATGGCGGCAGGGGCGGGCCCGCTACGAGGGGTGCGGGCCGGTGTGGTGGCCGCGACCGCGACCTGGCTCGCCGTCGCGGCCCACCTGCTCGCCGAGGGGCGACTGCCGGCCGCGTCGGCGTTGTTCGCGGTCGCCGCCCTGCCCGTGGCCGCGGGAGTGTGGCTGGCGCGCGCCCGGCGCGGCCCGCTCACGATCGTCGCTGGTCCTCGGCTCGGTACAGACCGCCATGCACTCATGGCTGACGCTGCTCTCCTGCGGCTCGGGACCAGCGGTCACGACGCGGGCAACCCTGCGACCCCCCGGGCTCGGCATGGCCGGCGACCCCATGGGCTCCTCGGTGGCCACGTCGCTGGCGGGTGGCCCACGCCCGGCGCTCATGGTGGCCTCCCACGCTGCCGCGGTCGTCGGTGCCGCGTTGGTGCTCTGGGCCGGCGAACGGGCGCTGGGCCTGCTCGTCCAATGGCTTCGGCCGCTCACGCACTGCCCAGAGGCGGCCCGCGTACCCGACGACTGCCGGCTGGCGGTCGTCGGGCCGGTCCACACCCCGCGCAGCTTCGACCGCGTGTTCGGCCTGCGCCTGCGGGGGCCCCCGGGGCCGTGGTCTGCCTGTAGCCCGGCCTAGCGACCCGCGCGCCGAGCACCCCAGCGCGTGCACCGCGCCGATCCGCTGCGCCCCCACGCGCGGCCGCGACCAGCGCACCCTCAGCTCGACACCGCGTCGCCGTCAACGCGCGACGCCCGTCACATCGGAGCAGTCCCATGTCCCGTGCTCGATACCACCGCGCCCCCATGTCCCGTGGCGCAGGCGCCCTCACCCGCACCCTCACCACCACCCTCACCACCGTATTCGCGATCACACTGGCCACCGTCCTCGCCGGCTGCGGGGCCGGCAGCAGTGCCGGCGGGTCCGCCGCCCCGAGCCCAGCAGCCTCGGCGTCGACCACCACCCCGGCGGCCTCACCGGCCCCGGTCGTCGTCTCCGACGCCTGGGCACGCACAACCGACGGTTCGCCGGCCATGATGAGTGCCGCCTACATGACCCTCACGAACCCCGGGGCGGTCGACGTGGCACTCGTGTCCGCCACCACGTCGGTGGCCGGCGAGGTGACCGTGGACGAGATGGTCAAGAAGGACGGCGTCATGGTGATGCAGACCAAGGTCGGTGGCGTCCGGGTACCGGCGGCCGGGGCCGCCACGCTCAAGCCGGGCGGCGACCACGTGATGTTGAAGATGCTCAACCAGAAGCTGCCAGTCGGTTCGCAGATCTCTCTGACGCTGACCTTCTCCGACGGCACGAGCCAACAGGTCGTCGCCATGGTGAAGAAGCCGGACGCCGCATAGTCGCGGCCACCACGCGGGAAGGCTCGCGGGCGGGGGTGTCCCCCGCGCGCGAGCCTCCACGCTGGTGCGAGGGTGGGCGCGTGGGAAACCCGGTCGAGGCGGCAGCGGCGCTGGTCGTCGTCCTGGCGATCCTCACCGGGCTCTCCCTGCTCCTCACGCGCCGGGTGGCCGGGCGCCGTGACCTCGGGACCCCGGCCGACCGCGCCACGTTCGCCACCCTGCACACGGCATCCTTGGCCGCACCCCACCTTCGCGACGGTCTCACGCCGACCGGCGCCTCGCGTGCCGCGAAGCACCTCCGAGCACTGCTCGGCACCTCCGCCGTCGCCCTCACCAGCGGTGAGGCGGTGCTGGCGTGGGACGGCGCCCACCCCGAGCACGCGACGGGTGCCGTGGGCCACTCGACCGAGGCCGTGCGGACCGGCCGCACGGCGATCCTCGGGCAGACCGACCTCGCCTGCCCCGATCTCGCCTGCCCGATCCGCAGCGCCGTCGTGGCGCCGATCACGAGCGAGGACCGGGTCGTCGGAGCCCTGATCGCCTACGGACCCGAGGCCAGCGCCGGCCTGGTCCGTGCGACGGACCAGGTAGCGCAGTGGGTCTCGACCCAGGTGGACCTCGCCGAGCTGAACCGCTCGCGCACCCGGACCATGGAGGCCGAGCTGCGCGCCCTGCGCGCCCAGATCAGCCCGCACTTCGTCTACAACTCCCTTGCCGCGATCGCCACGTTCGTGCGCACCGACCCCGAGCGGGCGCGCGAGCTGCTGCTCGAGTTCGCCGACTTCACCCGGTACGCGTTCCAGCGAGGCGGGGAGTTCACCACGCTCGCCGACGAGCTGCGCAACATCGAGCGCTACCTCGTCCTCGAGCAGGCGCGCTTCGGCGATCGGCTGCAGACCAAGATCCTCATCGCCCCCGAGGTGCTGCAGGTGGCGGTTCCCTTCCTGTGCGTGCAGCCGTTGGTGGAGAACGCGGTGCGGCACGGCCTGGAGGGCAAGGCCGACGTGGGGCACGTCGTGCTGTGCGCCGAGGACGCCGGGTCGGAGGCCGTGATCTGGGTGGAGGACGACGGCGTCGGCACCGATCCCGAGCTCATCCGCAGGGTCCTGGCCGGGGAGTCCGAGGCCGACTCGATCGGGCTCGGCAACGTCGATGCGCGGCTGCGCCAGGTCTTCGGTGACTCCTACGGGCTGGTCGTCGAGACCGCACCCGGCGCCGGCACGAAGGTGAGCTTCCGGGTGCCGAAGTTCGCACCCGGGGTCCGCGCACGCTGAGCGCTGCGTTCTCGCCTGGCGCCCAAGCGTCCATCGGCCGCACAGTGGAGACGTGGCGGCCCCCCTCGTCGGTCCGACCTGCTCCACGGGCGTCCCCACGCCGAGCAGGCGATGAGCCGCGAGGTCACCGGCAGGGTGCCGCAGGCCCGCCCGCGGCGCAGCCCGTCACGGGCGAGACTGACGTCGGTTCTCGCGCTCGCGGTCGCCGGTGTGGGCGCCGTCGGGCTGTACAGCAGCGGGAACGCCCGCACGCCGCCGCCCGTCGCCGTCGCGACGCGTACCCCCGCGCCGTCCGCACTCCCGCGGGGTCCGTCCGCACTCCCCCGCACTCCGACCTCCGAGAGCCCCTCGACGGTCGACGCCCAGCCCTCCGCCGCCGACGGTCCTCCGCCCTGGGTGGTGGGCGACGTCGGTACGCCCGTCACGGAGATCGGCGAGGGGCTCACCGCACAGCTGGAGCTGGTCGGGCGCGACTCCGCCGACTTCCAGCGGCTGCAGGTACGGCTGCTGCTCGGCAACCCCTTCCCGCGCACCGTGCCCGTGACGTCGGTCTCGGTCGTGGGCCTGGGAACCACGCTCGTCGACGTCCCCGCCGGCACCGTCCTGCCACCCCGCGGGACCGTCTGGCTGGGCGCGACCGTCATAGCCGACTGCATCGCCCGGCTGATCCCCGCCGTCCGGGTCGTCGTCGACACAACCGACGAGAGCGGGATCCCGACCCAGGACGTCGCAGCCATCGGCGTGGCCACGGCGTTCACCGACGTCCTGGCGCCCCTGTGCCCGCCCGTGCGGGCCGGCCTGGCTGTCGCGATCACCGGCGTGCACACGGACCTCGACGGCGGCTTCACCGTCCGCATGGTCAACAACGGCACCCTCGCCGCCACGGTCGTGCCGATCGTCGGGCCGGGGGCGCGCGGGGTCAGCCTGCTGGCGACCCCGCCGGGCCCCTGGGACCTGGTGCCCGGCGAGGCGGTCCTGCTGCGCCTGCGGGTAGAGGTCTCCGGCTGCCCGGCGCCACCCCGGGCCGACGCCCTGGCCGCCATCGGGCTCGAGGCGCGGCTGCCGCAGGGGTACACGGCCGTGCGGGGATGGCCGATCGAGGCCACGGCGAAGGCCTTGGACGCCGCGGCAGCGGTGTGCCGGGCAGCCGCAGTGGCGTCCTCGCTCTGAACCGGGGGCACGCCGTACCCTCGCGACATGGCTGCGACGCCGCCGAGCCCGGGTCCGCTGCGCGCCCTCGTCGTCGACGACGAGGCGCCGGCGCTGAACGAGCTCACGTACCTCCTGGGCCGCGACCCTCGCATCGGCGACGTGCTCACCGCGTCCAGCGGAGCCTCCGCCTTGCGCCTCCTGGAGGCCGAGCAGGTCGACGTCGTGTTCTGCGACATCAAGATGCCGGGCCTTGACGGCCTGGACCTCGCGCGGGTGCTCGCCCGCTTCACCCACCGGCCCCAGGTGGTGTTCGTCACCGCATACGACCGCCACGCCACCGAGGCCTTCGACCTGCGCGCCACGGACTACGTCATGAAGCCGGTGCGGCCCGAGCGCCTGGCCGAGGCCGTGCGGCGCGTGCTCGAGGCGGCACGCTCGTCGGCGCCCGACCCGGCCGACGGCGCGGGGCGGGGCGAGGACGAGACGATCGCCGTCGAGCTGGGCGGCGTCACGCGCTTCGTCCAACGCTCACAGGTGCGCTTCGTCGAGGCCCACGGGGACTACGCACGCCTGCACACCGGCACCAGCAGCCACCTCGTGCGGATCCCCCTGACCACGTTGGAGGAGCGCTGGGCCGAGGCCGGGTTCGTCCGCATCCACCGCAGCACGCTCGTCGCGCTGCCCCACGTCGACGAGATCCGGGTGGACGGCGGGCGCTGCGCCGTCCGGCTCGGCGACCGGGTGCTCCAGGTCAGCCGGCGCCACACGAAGGCGCTGCGCGACAGGCTGGTCCGCTCGGCGAGCCTGTCCCGGGACCAGGGCACTGGTCGCGAGGGCACTGGTCGCGACCCGCGATGAGCGGCACCGAGCACTCGCCACGCGCGGGCGGGCGCGCGACCGGCCGAAGCTCCCGCCCGCCCCAGCGTGTGCGAGTCACGAGCCCGCGCATGGCATCGGTGCCTCGGCCGCCGTCGCGACCGCCGACCCGCGACATCGACGAGCAGACCGGGGTCGGTGAGGTCTACATGCGCTCGTTGCTGCGCACGCAGCTGCGCCACGCCGCATCGGCGCTCATCGTTCTGGTGCTCGTGACCGGCGCGTTCCCGCTGCTCTTCGCGCTGGTCCCCCGCCTGGCAACGGTGCGGGTCCTGGCCGTGCCGCTGCCCTGGCTGCTGCTCGGCGTGACCGTGTACCCCGCGCTGCTCGTGGTGGCGCATCGGCAGGTCCGCGCTGCGGAGCGGGCCGAGCGGGACTTCACCGACATCGTCAGCCACCGGCCCTGACGGCCGGGACGACAGACCGGGACGGCGACGGTGCCGGCACAGGACTCCTGGCCGCAGGTGGTGGCCGTGGTGCTGATGTGCGTGGCGACGTTGGGCGTGGGCGCGGTGGGGCTTCGCCTGTCCCGCACGACCAGCGACTTCTATGTCGCCAGCCGTGCCGTGAGCCCGCGCTGGAACGCCTCCGCGATCGGCGGGGAGTACCTGTCCGCCGCCAGCTTCCTCGGGGTGGCCGGCCTCGTGCTGGCCTACGGGTCCGACATCCTCTGGTACCCGATCGGGTACACCGCCGGGTACCTCGTGCTGCTCGTGCTCGTGGCCGCACCCCTGCGCCGGTCGGGCGCCTACACGCTGCCGGACTTCGCCGAGATCCGGCTGGCCAGCAAGCCGGTGCGGCGTCTGGCCTCGCTGCTCGTCGTGGGGATCGGCTGGCTCTACCTGCTGCCGCAGTTCCAGGGGGCCGGCCTGGCGCTGCGCACCGTGACCGGAGCTCCGCGATGGGTCGGTTCCGCACTGGTCGCGACGGTCGTGGTACTCAACGTGATGGCCGGCGGCATGCGTTCGATCACGTTCGTCCAGGCGTTCCAGTACTGGGTGAAGGTCACCGCGATCAGCGTGCCCGTGCTGCTCATGATGCTGGCATGGCAGTCCGACGGGGCGCCGGACCCGACCTCCGGCGGCCCGCCGGTGACGCGCGTGGCCACCAGCGTGGTCCTGCCTGACACCGTGCGGGTCCAGGTACTGCAACCGACGGCGCTGCGACTGAGCGGGCGTCTTGACGGGCGCGCCGTGGACGGCCCCGTGACGCTGCCCGTCGGTGAGTCACGGCTGTCCGCCGGGACGCAGGTCGACCTCGCCGCCGGCACCCGGGTGCCGCACGTCGTCGCGATCGAGGAGAGCACCGGCCCGGTGTGGTCGACCCCCTCCTCCGGTGCCGGCGGTCGCGACCACGCCCTGTACCGCACGTACTCGCTGCTGCTGGCCCTGCTGTTCGGCACGATGGGCCTGCCCCACGTGCTCGTGCGCTTCTACACCAACCCCGACGGGCATGCGGCCCGGCGCACCACGTTGGTGGTGATCGGCCTGCTCGGCGTGTTCTACGTGTTCCCGCCCGTCTACGGCGCCCTGGGCCGCATCTATGCCCCCGACCTTCTGCTGACCGGCCGCATCGACTCGGTCGTGCTGCTGCTGCCGGGGCGCATGCTGCCCCAGCCCTGGGGTGACCTGGCCGCGGCACTGGTGACCGCCGGGGCGTTCGCGGCGTTCCTGTCCACCTCGAGCGGCCTCACGGTGTCGGTGGCCGGTGTGCTCAGCCAGGACCTGCTGCGAGGACGGGCGCGGGCAAGCGTCCCCGGGTTCCGGCTCGGTGCCCTGATGGCGGTCGGCGTGCCGGCGGTCCTCTCGCTTCTCGCTCTGCGCACGAGCCTGGCAGACACGGTCGGTCTGGCCTTCGCCGTCGCGGCGTCGACGTTCTGCCCGCTGCTCGTGCTCGGCATCTGGTGGCGGCGGCTCACACCGGCAGGTGCCGTCGCCGGGCTCGTGACGGGCGGTCTGCTGGCCAGCGTCGCCGTGCTGGTCACGATCGCCGGTGGTTCCCGGTCGGGCGTGCCTGGTGCGTTGCTGGCCCAGCCGGCGGCGTGGACGGTCCCGGTCGCGTTCGCTGTCATGATCGCCGTCTCCCTGGCGACCCGGCGGACGGCGCCCCCCTCCTCGCGCATCATGGTGCGCCTGCACGCGCCGGAGGGGCTCGACCTCGACCGGGGTGAGGGCTGGCCGTCGCGGCAGGGCCTCACCCCGCCGAACGGCAGCGGGTCGCCCGTGCCCGAGGTGCACCGGCTCACCCGGGATGTGACCTAGGCCACTCGGCGCACCCGGCCAACCGCTCGTCGCACCGGCCCATCCCGCACGCCGCGAGCGCCCGCCCGCTGGCCGCACGGCGGCCTATGCCCCCTTGGTGACGGTTCCGGGGCGGCCCAGAGTGGCGCCACGGCGGGTGACCGCCGTCACACCCGGGGCAGACAACCCGGGCTGCCCACGCCCCGTCGGCGGCGTCTCGCCGTTGCCAGGGCCTGAGAGGGAGGTCTCGTGGCCACAACGCATCCGACCCGCCGCGGCGGGTCCGGCACGACGTACGAGGAGGTGCAGGCCTCCCAGGACTTCGCGGATCTGAAGTCCCGCTTCCGCCGGTTCGTCTTCCCGATGACGGCGCTGTTCCTCAGCTGGTACTTCCTCTACGTGGCACTGGCCGCCTATGCACCCGGGTTCATGAGCCACAAGCTCATGGGCAACATCAACGTCGGGCTCGTGTTCGGGCTGCTGCAGTTCGTCTCGACGTTCACGATCACCATGGTCTACGCCCGCTGGGCCGACCGTAGCTTCGACCCGACCGCAACCAGGCTGCGCGAGCGCATCGAGAGGGGCGAGCTCTGATGGTGCCGCGAATCGCCGCCGACGTCTCCACCGGGGTGGGCAACCCCGCCGTCAACATCACGATCTTCGGGATCTTCGTCGCGATCACCCTCGCCATCGTCATCAGGGCGTCGCGCAACAACAGGACCGCCGCTGACTACTACGCCGGCGGGCGCGCGTTCACCGGGCGCCAGAACGGCATCGCGATCTCCGGGGACTACCTGTCCGCGGCCTCCTTCCTCGGCATCGCGGGCGCGATCGCCACGATCGGCTACGACGGCTTCATGTACTCGATCGGCTTCCTCGTCGCGTGGCTCGTCGCGCTGCTGCTCGTCGCGGAGCTCCTGCGCAACACCGGCAAGTTCACCATGGCCGACGTGCTGGCTTTCCGGCTGCGCCAGGGGCCCGTGCGCACCGCAGCGGCCATCTCCACCCTCTGCGTCTCGCTGTTCTACCTGCTGGCGCAGATGGCCGGTGCCGGCGGCCTGGTGAACCTGCTGCTGGGAGTGAAGGGCAGCACCGGTCAGAACCTCACGATCGCGGCGGTCGGCGTCCTCATGATCATCTATGTGCTCGTCGGCGGCATGAAGGGCACGACCTGGGTGCAGATCGTCAAGGCCCTGCTGCTCATCGGCGGCGCCGGTCTCATGACCTTCTGGGTGCTGGGCAAGGCCGGCTTCAACCTCTCCGAGCTCCTCGGCAACGCCGCGGCCGCGAACCCGAAGAAGGCCCCGCTCGCCGCCGACGCCGTGCTCAACCCCGGTCTGAAGTACGGGCTGACCAACCTGTCCAAGATCGACTTCATCTCGTTGTCGATGGCCCTCGTGCTCGGCACGGCCGGGCTGCCGCACGTGCTCATGCGCTTCTACACCGTCCCCTCGAGCAAGGAGGCGCGCAAGAGCGTCGTCTGGGCGATCTGGGTGATCGGCATCTTCTACCTGTTCACCCTCGTGCTCGGCTTCGGCGCCATGTGGCTGGTGGGTCCGAAGACGATCCTCGCCGCCCCGGGCAAGGCGAACTCCGCGGCACCCCTGCTCGCCTACGAGCTCGGCGGCACACTTCTGCTCGGCTTCATCGCCGCGGTGGCCTTCGCGACGATCCTGGCCGTGGTGGCCGGGCTGACCATCACCGCCAGCGCCTCCTTGGCCCACGACGTGTACTCCAACGTCATCAAGAAGGGCCGGGTCAGCGCCGACGACGAGGTCAAGGTCGCCCGCATCACCGCCGTCGTCATCGGGCTCCTCGCGATCGTGGGCGGGATCTACGCCAAGGACCAGAACATCGCCTTCCTCGTGGCCCTGGCCTTCGCCGTGGCCGCGTCGGCGAACCTGCCGACGATCCTCTACTCGCTGTTCTGGGGCAGGTTCACCACCCGTGGGGCCGTGTGGAGCATCTACGGCGGCCTCATCTCCTCGATCGGCCTGATCGTGTTCTCCCCGGTCGTCTCCGGGAAGGTCGACCCGAAGACGGGGCTGAGCCTGTCCATGATCACCGACACCAGCGTGGACTTCCACTGGTTCCCGTTGGAGAACCCCGGCATCGTCTCGATCCCGCTGGCGTTCCTGCTCGGCTGGCTCGGCAGCGTGACCAGCCGCGAGGTGATGGACACGTCCAAGTACGCCGAGATGGAGGTCCGGTCCCTGACGGGCGCGGGCGCGGAGAAGGCGGTCGCGCACTGAGCCCCCGTCAGGTTGAGGGCCGGCGCTGACAAGCCGGCTCAGACGGTCCCCGCGGCCGGGTCGATCCCTCCCGATCGACCCGGCCGCGGCACGCCCGGCCGCCTCCCGGCAGTCATGGGTTACGCTTCCGTAACCACAGAAGTCACGCTCGCGGAGCCGACGCGGGGCACGTCCTGACGCGCAGCGCCGCACCGATGCGCCGATGCCACCGCCCGGTTCTCGCTCGGTTCACGCCCGCCCGGAAGGCTCGTATGTCCCCCACTTCCACCCGCCCGCATCCCGTCGTCATCCAGGGCGGCATGGGGGTCGGCATCTCCTCCTGGCAGCTGGCCCGGGTCATCTCACAGGGCGGCCAGCTCGGCGTGGTTTCGGGCACGGCTCTCGACGTCGTCCTCGCCCGTCGCCTCCAGGACGGTGACCCGCACGGCCACGCCCGCCGTGCTCTGGAGCACTTCCCCCTCCCGGCTGTCGCTGAACGGGTGCTGGGGCGGTACTACCGCCCGGCGGGTCGTGAGGCAGATCAGCCTTACAGCCCGATCCCCCGCCTCGGCCTGCGGTCCAACCCCGCCGGCGACGAGCTGTCGGTGACGGCCAACTTCGTCGAGGTCTGGCTCGCCAAGGAGGGTCACGACGGTCTCGTCGGGATCAACTTCTTGGAGAAGATCCAGATGGCGACGCCGCCCGCTGCCTACGGTGCGATGCTCGCGGGGATCGACTACGTCCTCATGGGTGCCGGCATCCCCCGCGAGATCCCGTCGCTGCTCACCGACCTCGCGCATGGCCGCCCCGGCACCGTGATGGTCAACGTCGCAGGCGGCGACCCGCGACCGGTCACCCTCGACCCCAGCGTTCTCGCCGGTGGGGGCCCGCTGCCCGTCGTGCGCAGGCCCGCCTTCCTGGCGATCGTGTCGGCGCACGTCCTGGCGGCCTACCTGTGCCGCGAGGACTCCACGCGCCCCGACGGCTTCGTCGTCGAGGGGCCGACCGCCGGAGGCCACAACGCCCCCCCACGCGGCCGGCTGACCCTGGACGAGTCCGGCGAGCCGGTGTACGGACCTCGCGACGAGGCCGACCTGACGGCGATGGCAGCGCTCGGGCTGCCCTTCTGGCTGGCCGGCGGGTACGGCGAGCCCGAGCAGGTGCGCGCGGCTCTCGACGCCGGGGCGGCCGGGGTGCAGGTGGGCACCTTGTTCGCACTGTGCCGCGAGTCCGGGCTGCGCGACGACCTGCGCGCTCAGCTGATGGACAGGCTGCGGGCCGGCACGCTCGTGGTGAGGACCGACCCGTCCGCATCACCGACAGGCTTCCCCTTCAAGGTCGCGCTGCTGCCGGGCACCATGTCCGACCCCGCCGTGTACGAGGCCCGGCCACGGCTGTGCGACCTCGGGTTCTTGCGTGAGCCGTTCGTGCGCGACGGCGGCGCGATCGGCTACCGCTGCCCCGCCGAGCCCGTGGATGTGTTCATCCGCAAGGGCGGTACCGCGGAGGAGGCTGCCGGCTCCAAGTGCCTGTGCAACTCCCTCACCGCCGACATCGACCTGGCCCAGCACCGCAAGGACGGGTACGTCGAGGCCACCTTGGTCACCCTGGGGTCCGACCTGACCGGGGCGCGCCTGCTGGACGCGGAGCTCGGGCTGCCGGCGGACGGCTGGACGGCCGACGACGCTCTGCGGTGGCTGGTGCGCGATGTGGTGGACCCCGCACACACCCCCGTTTAGGGCGGCTGGGTCGAGGACCGGCCGCGACCTGCTCGGTGTGCGAGTTCGGGGGCGCCCCGCGGCACGTATCTCGCACGCAACAGGTGATCAGCGCCGTGCGAGCCGGCGCCCCGGGTCCGACCGCTGGCGCGGGATCGCCCGGTCGGGCGGTCCCGCCTGGCGGTCGGGGATGCGGGCGGGTCCGAGCACCGAGGCGATGCCGCCCGATCCCGAGCCGTCCCTCGGCGCGGCGTCGGCCGCCGGCAGCGCCGCGACCGGGTCGAACCACTGCCCAGCCGGGAGCGCGGGGTCGCCGGAGGCCGCCTTGGTCCCCCCGGGCCCCGCAACTGCGTGGGTCCCCGGCAGGACCACCGGCACGAGCACCAACGCCACCGCGGCCACTGCCACCATCGCGACCGACGGCAGGGCCATCGCCAGCCGGCCTCGGCGGGCGCGGACGACCCCCGGGATGCCGGTCTCAACCACCCGCGCGCACCGCACGAAGCGCTCGTCGAGCACGAGCCCGTCGAACGGGTCGCGGTCCTGCGGTGTGGGAGCCATCCGACGAGGCTAGGTCGTGGCCGCATGCCGCGTCACGAGCAGAACGCATAGCGATGCTCCGGCGTCGGCGTGTCGTCACAGCCGGCAAGGAAGGGTGAGCGGGCTGTCAACCGGCGCAGACCGGGGTGGGCGCGGGTGGACGGCGCCGCCGCACCGCCGCTGCCCGCAGCCGGGCGCGGTTCGCTGCGTACCAAGGGTCGCCGGTCTCGCTCGCGCCCGCCCGCCGGCCGGTTGTCCCGCTCGCCGCCGGTCGCAGACGTCGTCACGCTCGGCGGCGATCCCGCCCCCGGCCTGTCCTGGGACCTTCGGCGTGACTAGGGTCACGCTCAGCGCACCGCGCCGGGCAACCCGGGTTCGGCCCATGCCGGCATGGCTGCAGGCAGCGTCGTCGACCGCGGAGGCCCACGGATGTCCCACGAGACCCTCGAGAACCTGTCGCACGAGGAGCGGCGCTTCCCGCCGTCGGAGCAGTTCGCAGCCGACGCGGTGGCCAAGCCGAGCCTGTACGAGCAGGCCGCCGCGGACCGGCTGGACTTCTGGGCCGAGCAGGCGCGAGCGCTGACCTGGGCCACGCCCTGGACCGAGGTGCTCGACTGGTCGCAGGCCCCGTTCGCGCGCTGGTTCGTCGGCGGCAGCCTCAACGTCGCCTACAACTGCGTCGACCGTCACGTCGAGGCCGGCAACGGCGACCGGGTGGCCCTGCATTTCGAGGGCGAGCCCGGCGACTCCCGGTCGCTGACCTACGCCGACCTCCAGAGCGAGGTCTGCCGGGCCGCGAACGCCCTGCTCGCCCTGGGTGTGGCCAAGGGCGACCGGGTGGCGATCTACCTGCCGATGATCCCCGAGGCGCTCGTCGCGATGCTCGCGTGCGCGCGCATCGGCGCGCCGCACTCCGTGGTCTTCGGCGGGTTCTCCGCCGAGGCCCTTCGCTCGCGCATCGAGGACGCCGACGCGAAGGTCGTCGTCACCTCCGACGGCGGGTACCGCCGGGGCTCCGCGGCAGCGCTGAAGCCGGCGGTGGACGAGGCCGTCGCCCAGACCCCCTCCGTGCGGCACGTGCTCGTCGTCCGAAGGACGGGGCAGGACGTCGCCTGGGACGACGCGCGCGACGTCTGGTGGCACGACGCGGTCGGGTCTGCGAGCCCGGTGCACGAAGCCCAGCCGATGGACGCCGAGCACCCGCTGTTCATCCTCTACACCTCCGGCACCACCGGGAAGCCGAAGGGGATCCTGCACACCACCGGGGGCTACCTGACCCAGACGTCGTACACCCATCGCAACGTGTTCGACCTCAAGCCTGAGCAGGACGTCTTCTGGTGCACCGCCGACATCGGCTGGGTGACCGGGCACAGCTACATCGTCTACGGGCCGCTGGCCAACGGTGCCACGCAGGTGATGTACGAGGGCACCCCCGACACCCCGCACCGCGGCCGCTGGTGGGAGATCATCGCCAAGTACGGCGTCACGATCCTCTACACCGCACCGACAGCGATCCGCACGTTCATGAAGTGGGGCGAGGAGCACCCGACCAAGCACGACCTGTCGTCGTTGCGGCTGCTCGGGTCGGTCGGGGAGCCGATCAACCCCGAGGCCTGGATCTGGTACCGGCGCGTGATCGGCGGCGACCGCACGCCCATCGTCGACACCTGGTGGCAGACCGAGACCGGCGCCATCATGATCAGCCCTCTGCCCGGAGTCACGACGCTGAAGCCCGGGTCGGCACAGATACCGCTGCCCGGCATCGGGGCCGACGTCGTCGACGACATGGCTGCGCCCGTCCCGAACGGCGGTGGCGGCTACCTCGTGCTCACCCAGCCGTGGCCGGCCATGCTGCGCGGCATCTGGGGTGACCCGCAGCGCTATGCCGAGACGTACTGGTCGCGCTTCGACGGGCTGTACTTCGCCGGCGACGGGGCCAAGAAGGACGAGGACGGCGACATCTGGCTGCTGGGGCGGGTGGACGACGTCATGAACGTCTCCGGCCATCGACTGTCGACGACGGAGATCGAGTCGGCGCTGGTGTCCCACCCGAAGGTGGCCGAGGCCGCGGTCGTCGGCGCCACCGACGAGACCACAGGCCAGGCGGTCTGCGCGTTCGTGATCCTCCGCGGCGGCGTCGAGGAGGGTCCCGACATCGTCGGCGACCTGCGCAACCACGTCGCCCACGAGATCGGTCCGATCGCCAAGCCGCGCCAGATCATGATCGTGGCCGAGCTGCCGAAGACCCGCTCAGGCAAGATCATGCGCCGGCTGCTGCGTGACGTGGCCGAGAACCGAAGCGTCGGCGACGTCACCACGCTGGCCGACTCGACGGTGATGGACCTGATCAGGACCGGCCTGTCAGGCGGTGCGGGCGCCGAGAGCTGAGCGCCGGCGGCGCAGGCCCGCCCCCACCCACCACACCGCACCCGCGAGCAGGGCGACGGCGAGCAGGCCGAACCCCAGCCGCGTCGGCCAGGGGCCGGCGAGCCAGGCCCACCAGGGCACCTGCGACGCCTGCGCCTGCTGCGCCGCGCCCACGACCTCGGCGGCCACTGCGACACCGGCCACCTGCTCCCCGAGGCCGACCACGGGCACGAGCCGGCGGCCGTCGGCGCTGCTGCGAAGAACCGTGAGGAGGCCGGCCGGGGAGCGGCCCACGGCGACGAGTCCCCCGCCACCGTCGGCCTGAAGCAGGTCCACGGAGCCGTCGATGGCCACCGTGTCGCCCAGTGCAGCTCCTCGAGAGCCGAAGGTGGCCAGCGTGCCGTCGTCCGCCCTCGCCACGAGGTTCCCGGCAGCCAGCGGTGCGACAGGTACCGGCGGGGTGCGGCGCCCGGGCAGCACGCCGACGACCTTCCCGCTGACCGCGTCCACGAGGTCCGCCCTGTACGTGGTCGCCGGTGTGGGGCCGACACGACGCCACACCACGAACTCCCCCGGCGTCGCGGCGGCGACACCGTCCACCCGCCCGAACCGCCGCAGCTCGCGGCGGCTGTCACCGGGCCCGTACACCCACAGGGCCGCGTTCCCGGCGCGTACGACCACGAGGGTGCCGTCGTCGAGGACCGCCATCCCGGTGCCGCCCACCCGGGTCTTGGTCGTCGGATCGGTGCCGGGAGGCGCCGGGAGGTACACCTGCCGTGCCCGAGCACCCGCGAGGTCGACGACGACCCCGCCCCTGCCTGTACCGTCCGGGCGCGAGGAGTCGCCGGGCCGAACCATGGCGACGTACCTGCCGTTGGGGCTCACCGCCACGAGCACCCGCCCACCGGCTCGCGAGTAGGTGGCGCCGGCCGCCGCGGGGAGGTCGTCCAGCCGCACGACCGCGCCCGTGGCAGCGTCGACCCCGTAGACCCCTCGCCGACGGGCGACCACTGCGTCGAGCACCATCGACAGTGACCGGGTCACCGGCGCGCCGACGGTCTCGAACGCCCGCGCAGGCACGACCGGTGAGTCTCCCACCATGCTGGGAAGCAGCGGAACCGCATCGGTGCCGGCCGGATGCTGCCTCCCGAGCTCCCGGGCGTCCAGCGCCGCCTGGACGGCGGGCGGAACGGCACCGAGCAGGGCGCCGGCGACGGCCAGAGCCAGGACGAGGGCACGCAGGGCCGGGCGGCCTCCAACGACCGCGACGGGAAGGCCACGCAGCCGCTGCGCGGCCGCCCCGGCGCCCACACGCCCGGCCCTGGAGAGGGGCAGCAGGACGACCAGCGCCACCCAGGCGAGCACCGGGACCCGGGACCCCCCGGTCGCCGCCCAGCCGAGCACTCGGGACACGGACTGGCGCACGGCCCATGGCCACCACGAGCTCACCGGTCCCGCAGAGGCTGCCCCGGTCAGCGGCCCGCCGGCGGCGACGTCCCGTGCCACGGCGACGACGCGGACCGTGGGGGCCGCTTGTGTCACGACGCGCAGCCGGCCGGGGGTGGCGACCACGACGTCCGACCCCCCCGAGGGCAGCCCCCACCGCACGACCATCGGGCCCTGCGGGGTCTCGGCGAGAACCTGGGCCCTGGCCGCATCGCCGAGCCCCACGGACACGCCGCCTGCCCCGGGGCGCGCGCCGGCCAGCCGGACCGCGAGCGCGCGCCCGACGCCGGGACCGGCGTCGGTGGCCGCCCCCGTGGCGGCCACCGACACCACCCACAAGCCGCCGTTCGGCGCCGGGACCGGCTGCCCGACATCGGCCGACCCGGTGGCAGGCAGGTACCCCCCTCCCGGCGGCACCTCCCCTGGCGCGGGCACGAGCAGCCGTCCGGCGGTGCTCCAGGCACCCGGGCCGGCGCAGTGGCACAGCAGGCGGGCAGGCCCGAGCTCGGGAGGCCGCGGCGTCCCCCCCGCGCGCGGCCCTACGTCGACGAGCCATAGCGCTGCCGCCTCGGCCCCGCCGTCGCGGTCTCTTCCCCAGATCGCCAGGGAGCGCCCGTCGGGGGAGAACGCCAGCGACGAGACGTCCACCCCCTGCCCCGACGACCCCCACAGCGTCGCGCTGCCGGAGGTGCCGGCCGCGACGTCGACGACGCTGACCTGTGGGGCGCCGACGGCACCGGCGGCGTCCGCCAAGGACGCGCTGGTGGCGCCCAGGGCGCCTGCGGTGCCATGGGTCGTGCCGGCAACCTCCCAGGCGACCAACGCCCCGTCCGCGCTGACGGCGACGGATGAGTCGGGGGAACCCGAGGGCACCACCCTGTACCCGTCGCTGTCCGCCCCCATGAGCATCAGCCCCGAGGCCGACGCCGGCTGCCCCGGAGTGGGCGCCGCCACGCGGACCACGTAACCCACGCGCGACAGCGGCAGCTGCGTCACCGACGGTGTCCAGGCCGCCGGCGGCTCCAGCTGCGTCGGCAGCCCCCCCGGGCCTACGGGCGCGGGGGCGCGGCGCGGCGCCCCCAGCCACTGACCCGGGACGAGCGCGATGACGAGGGCGGCGGCGAGCAGCACGCCGAGCCCGGTCAGGGTCGCGAGGACGGGCCCGCGCAGGCCGCGGCCGCGTTCCCCGGCAGCCCGGGCGAGGGCCACCGACGGGTCCAGCGCCAGCGGGGCGGTGTGCAGGTCCGCGACGTCGTCGAGCAGGTCACGCACGCTCACGGCTGTGCACCCCGCGCAGCACCGGGCAGCACCTCCGCGCGGGCGCCCGTGACCGTGGCGTCGGCGGCCGTGGCCGCGGAACGACCAGACGCCCCTGAACGACCAGACGCCTCGGAACGGCCGAACGCCTCGGCCAGGTCCGGGGCGAGCACCCGGAGCCGCTGCAGGGCATGGCGGGTCTGCGACTTCACCGTCGACGTGGTGCACCCCATGAGGGCCGCGGTCTGCACCTCCGTCAGGTCCTCGTAGAACCGCAGCACGAGCACGGCGCGCTGGCGCGGCGTCAGGCGGGCCAGGGCCTCCCCGAGCGCGAGTCGGGACGGCGCGCGCGCGAGGCCGTGGTCGTCCTCCGCGGCGTCCGGGACGTGGGCGACGACATCGACCGTGCGTCCGTTCCTGCGGCGCCAGCCGTCGATCCAGATCGAGCGCATGGCCATGCGCACGTAGGACTCCCGGGCGCCGGGCTCGATCCGGTCCCACCGGGGGACGACGCGGGCAAGCGCCTCCTGCACGAGGTCCTCGGCGGCGTTCGCATCGGTCGTCATCAGCCACCCGAGCCGAAGCAGGGCCGCACCGCGCGCAGCAACGAACGCGGTGAAGCCCGCCTCGTCGCGCACGCCGACCTCCGCCCCGCTCGCCGGTCCCGCTTGCCTAGACGTTCCCACAACCCACGTGGGTGGGTGTAGAGCCGTGTCCTCAACGACGCACGGCGAGCCTGCAGCGTTGCGCGCAGGTGCGTAGGCTCGCCGCAGTGGCACGTGAGCACCTGAGGAGGCACCGGCCATGACGGAGGAGCAGTCGATCGGGCAGCTCGTAGCGCAGGCGTCACGCGACGTCTCCGACCTCGTGCGCCACGAGGTCGCGCTGGCCAAGGCAGAGCTGCGAGAGGACCTCAAACAAGGGGCGGTGGGCGGGGGCCTCTTCGGCGCGGCCGGGTACCTGACGGTGCTCGCCTCGATCCTGCTGACCATCGCCGCGGCCTACGGCCTGCGCGCGGCAGGGCTGCCGGCTTGGGCCGCCTTCCTGGTCGAAGCCGTCGCCCTGCTGGTGATCGCCGTGCTGCTGGCCCTCGTCGGGCGCGCGAAGATGCGGTCGATCGGGCCACCGGAGCGCGCCATCCGCACCACCAAGCTCGCGGTCGCCACGATCCTGCCCGGCAGTCGCAACGGCGCCGCCACCCCCGGTGCCTGAGCCCCTCCAGGTCGGGCCGGGCACCGCCGGCGGGCGCGGGGACGTGAGCGTCGACTCCTCCGAGATCCTCGTCGAAGGGCCGTGGCGTCATCGTCTGGTGCCGGCCAACGGCGGCCGGTTCCACGTCGCCGAGCAGGGCGAAGGCCCACTCGTGCTGCTCCTGCACGGCTTCCCGCAGTTCTGGTGGGCATGGCGGCATCAGCTGCAGGGCCTGGCCGACGCCGGCTACCACGCAGCGGCGATGGACCTGCGCGGCTACGGCGCCTCCGACAAGCCGCCGCGCGGCTACGACACCGCGTCCCTGTGCGCCGACGTCGCGGGTGTGATCCGCGGCTTGGGCAAGCCCTCGGCGGTCGTCGTGGGCCACGACTGGGGCGGTTGGCTCGCGTGGTCGATGCCGGGCTACGCGCCGCGGGTCACCCGGGCCGTCGCGGTCCTGTCGACCCCGCATCCGCTTCAGGTGCGCTCGGCGATGCTCAGGGGTCGGCTCGGGCCGGGGCGCGCAGAGCTGCTGGCCCTGCAGCTGCCGATGCTGCCCGAGCGTCGACTCATCGGCGGCGACGCGGTGGCCCGCGCGCTCCGGGCGAACGGGGGGCCCGGCTACCCCGACGCGGAGTCCCTGTGCCGCTACACCCGCGCGATGCAGGTGCCCTTCGTCGCGCACACGAGCGTGGAGTACTTCCGCTGGGCCCTGCGATCCGTCCCGCGCGCCGACGGGCGGCGCTTCGCCCGGGTGGCCCGCCGACCGGTGACGGTGCCAGTGCTGCACCTGCGCGGCTCCGCAGACCCGTGGTTCCCGCAGGACCGCCCGTGGCAGCCACCAGCGTGGGTCGTCGGCGGCTTCGAGCAGCATGTCGTGCCCCTTGCCGGGCACTACCTCCCGGAGGAGGCGGCCGACGACGTCACAGCACACCTGCGCGGATGGCTGCAGGACCTGCCGCCGCAGTAGCTCGGCGACGGCCTGTCCGCAGGGGATGCGGCCGGTCCCGGGGCGCGTGCTGTCAGCCGACGCTGCACCCACCCGTCGACACGGGCTTGACCGCATGCCGGCTGGCCGAGATGACGGGGGCCGCCTCGGTCATCGTCAGGGCATAGCCGGTGCGCGGGTCGTCGAGGGACTTCGCGAAGACCACTCCGACGAGGGCTCCGGAGGGGTCCAGCACCGGGCCGCCGGAGTTGCCCGGCTGCACAACGGCGTAGAGGGAGTAGACGAGCCGCGTCACTCCGGCATGACCGTAGATGTCCTCACCTGTGGCGTGCAGCACCGAACGCACCCGTGCCGGCACTGCCCGGAACGGGCCGTTCTGCGGGAACCCCGCGACGGCCGCGGGGTCCGACCGGCTCAGGTCCTGCCCTATCGGCAGCGCCGGCGCGGTCAACCCGGGCACGTCGAGCACGGCCAGGTCACGGCGGGCGTCGAAGACGACGACGCTGGCCCGGTAGGTGCGCCCGGTCCCGGCGACCTGCACGCGAGGTGCGCGCACACCCGCGACGACGTGGGCGTTGGTGATCACTCGGTGCGGCCCGATCACCGAACCGCTGCCCTCCTGGCCCCGGTTGCAGGACGGCGCATCGCCGGTGATCTTGACGATGCTCCGGCGGGCCTTCGCCAACGCGGCGGGCGGGATCGTGGTCGGGTCCGGCGGGGCCACCGGCAGGATCTCTTCGGCGCCGACCCCGCTGAACACCCGTGGGAACGAGCCGCCCGCGACGGCGGCTCGCAACCGCTCGGCCAGTGACGACAACGCGTCGGGCATCACGGCGTCGACACCGGCGATGATGCGCGAGGAGCCGACTGCACGCGAGATCATCGGCGCCGGGCTGCCGCGGATGGCACCGGCGAGGAACCAGGTGACCATCAGCACCGACAGCACTCCGGCGACAGACCCGGCCACCTGGTCGAACGTGCGGGTCGACCGTGCACGCATCTGGTCGCGCACCTTGCCGCCCAGCAACGCACCGAGCAGCTGGCCCAACCAGGCCGCCAGCAGCACCGCGGCCAGCACGAGCAGCACGCGGCCGACGCCGGGCTGGATGGTCTGCGCGAGTGCGGGAACGACGGTGATCGCCGCGACCGCCCCGACGAGGAAACCGCCCAGGGACAACGCCGCGACGACGAGCCCCTGCCGGTACCCGGAGACGGCGTACCCCACGATCGCCAGCAGCAGAAGGAGGTCGATCAGCATGGGCTCACCGCGTGGGCTCCCACAGCTGCGGCAGCTGCTCGACGTCCCAGGCGCGCTCGAGGCCGGCCAGGGCCAGCACCTGGCTGAGCAGTCCCGCGGTGAACCCCCAGACGTAGAGCCCCTGCGCTCTGAACGCCGGGCCGACGAAGCCCGAGGGGTGGTGCACCCGGAAGCGGTTCGCCGGCTCGAGCAGCTCGGCGAGAGGCACGCGGACGACGCGCGCCACCTCCGCCGGGTCGACGACGCTCACCGGCGAGGGGCGCGCCCACCAGGCGAGCACGGGCGTCACGGCGAAGTCGCTCGGGGGCAGGTAGAGCTCCGGCAGCAGCCCGACGACCTGGACACCCGTGCGGACCAAGCCCGTCTCCTCGACCGCCTCCCGCAACGCGGCGTCCGTCGGCCCTCGGTCCGACGGGTCCACCGCCCCGCCGGGGAACGCGACCTGACCGGCGTGCGAGCGCAGCGTGGCAGACCGCTCGGTGAGCAGCACGTCGGCACCCGCGTGCCCCTCACCGAACAGCATGAGCACGGCCGAGCGCCGAGCCGAGGACCCGGGCGGCGGGCTGAACCGGCCGAGGTCGCTGCCCCGCACGCGGCCCGGCAACGCGGCCAGAGGCTCGAACCACTCCGGCAGCGTCAGCGGTGCCGCGCTCACGCACTCTCCATGGCCGAGTCGTGCAGGGTCTGCACCGAGCCGTCCAGGGTCTGCACCGAGCCGTCCGAGGTCTGCCGGGGGCGGTCGCTGACGAGGGCCGCCGCTCGCAGGGGGTCGGTCTCCCCGATGCCGTAGGAGGGGCAGAGGGTGGCCAGCGGGCAGGCGCCGCAGGCGGGTTTGCGGGAGTGGCAGGTGCGTCGTCCGTGGAAGATCATCCGGTGCGAGAGCATCGTCCAGTCCCTGCGCGCGAACAGCGCCGCGACGTCCGCCTCGACCTTCACCGGGTCGTCGGCGTCGGTCCAGCCGAACCGCCGCGCCAGCCGCCCGAAGTGGGTGTCCACCGTCAGGCCCGGAACCCCGAACGCGTTGCCCAGCACCACGTTCGCCGTCTTGCGGCCGACTCCGGGGAGCGTCACGAGCTGGTCCAGGCGCCGCGGCACCTGCCCGTGGAAGTCACGCACGAGCCTGTCGCCGAGCTTGATGAGCGAGTCGGTCTTCGCCCGGAAGAACCCCGTGGGCTGGATGACGGCCTCGAGCTCCGAGCGCTGTGCACCGGCGTAGTCCTGTGCGCTGCGGTAGCGCGCGAAGAGGGACGGCGTCACCTGGTTCACCCGCTCGTCGGTGCACTGCGCCGACAGGATCGTGGCGACCAGCAGCTCCAGCGGGGTCGTGAAGTCGAGCTCGCAGTGCGCGTCGGGGTAGCGCTGCTCCAGGATCCGATGCATCCGGCGGGCGCGGCGGGTGCGCGCGAGATCGGTCTCGTCCGCGATCGGCGCGAGGGCCCGGGCTGCCACCTCGACAGGGTACGTCCGCACACGGGCAACCCCGCGGCCCGGGCGGCAGTGGTTCTCCCCCGGTGTGCACGCGGCGTGCCGCTGTGCGGCAGACTGCGTGCCAGCGCCGTCGTGGGGCGGCCGGGCTGGTGGAGGAGGAACCGGTGGACGACGACGTCGTGCGTCAGGCGCCACTGTTCACCGCGCTGGACGACGAGGCCGCGGAGGCGTTGCTCGCCACGATGACCAGGGTCGAGATCGCCCGCGGCGCGGTGCTCTTCCACGAGGGCGACCCGGGGGACCGGCTCTACGTGATCGTCGAGGGCAAGGTCAAGCTCGGCAGGGCGTCCGGCGACGGGCGCGAGAACCTGCTCGCCGTGCTCGGCCCCGGCGAGATGTTCGGCGAGCTCTCCCTGTTCGACCCCGGACCGCGCAACGCGACCGCCACCGCGGTGGCCGACACGACCATGGTCGGGCTGGGCAACGAGAACCTCACGACCTGGCTCGACGGGCGCCCGGACGTCGCCCGGCAGCTCCTGCGCGCGCTGGCCCGCCGGCTGCGGCGAACCAACGAGGCGCTGGCCGACCTCGTGTTCTCCGACGTGCCCGGTCGTGTCGCCAAGGCGCTTCTGGACCTGTCCGAGCGGTTCGGGCGACCCACGGACGACGGCCTGCGCGTCGCCCACGACCTCACCCAGGAGGAGCTCGCCCAGCTGGTCGGCGCCTCCCGCGAGACGGTGAACAAGGCCCTCGCCGACTTCGCCTCCCGGGGCTGGCTCCGGCTGGAGGCCCGCGCCGTCGTCCTTCTCGACATCGACCGCCTGCGGCGCCGCGCCCGCTGAGCCGGGGTCCCCTGAGCCCGGGGTTGCCTGGGCGGGCCCTCAGCCGGGTTCCGCGTGGCCCAGGTAGAGCAGCTGGGCCCGCACGCTGAGCTCCGCGGCCGGCCACAGTGCCCGGTCGACGTCGGCGTAGACCCGTTCGAGGACCTCCTGCACCGTCGTCGCCCCGGCCTGCAGAGCGGCCCTCACCTGCTCCAGGCGCGCCCGGCGATGGGCCAGGTAGGCCTCGACCACCCTCGGTGCGTCCGGCAGGGCCGGGCCGTGGCCGGGCCAGATAGCGGTGAGGTCGGCGGCCAGGGCAACGTCTCGCAGGCGCTTCAGGGATCCCAGGTACTCCCCGAGCCGGCCCTCGGGATGCGCGACGACGGTGGTCCCGCGGCCCAGCACCGTGTCGCCCGTGATGAGGGCACCGGCCTCCGGTGCTGCGAAGCTGAGGCAGTCGGCGGTGTGGCCGGGAGTCCCCAGGACGTCCAGCCGCAGGCCGTCCAGGTCCACCACGTCGCCGTCCACCAGCCCCTCGTCCCCGAGCCGGTGGACGGGGTCGAGCGCCCGGACGGGCGCCGAGACGGCCGCGGCCAGGGGCCTGGCGCCCTCGCTGTGGTCGGCGTGCCCGTGCGTCAGCAGCACCAGGGCGATCCGCGTCCCACGACGTTCGGCACAGTCCAGAACCGCCTGCCGGTGACGCGCGTCGTCCGGCCCCGGGTCGACCACCACCGAGCGCCTCGCCCCCGGCCTGCTGAGCACCCAGGTGTTCGTGCCGTCCAGGGTGAGCGGTCCCGGGTTGGCTGCGAGCACGCACTCCGCCATCGGCGCCACGGGCCCGCCGTGCCAGGGCAGCGCCGCGCCGTCGGCGCCCAGCAGCCCGCTCACCGAGGCTCACCCCCGCCGCGCCCGTCGAGGTCCACGCACAACACCGTCTCGCCGTCCTCGCCGGTCCCCAGCCACGGGGTGACGCGGCGCGGGGATCGCGGTGTGCGCAGAAGGGTGGCGACGTCGGGGGCAGCGGCCACCTCCTCCAGGCACACCACCGTTGGCGGGAGCATCGCCACCTGCCCGTCCCGGTAGCCCTCGAGGGCGGCCGCGGCGCCCACCCAGGCTGCGTCGGCCGCCTCGCCGCCCACGTGGCGGGCATGCTGCCCGGGTGGTATCGCCGCGGCGAAGAAGCGTGTGTCGAACCGGCGCGGCTCGAAGTCCGGCGTCAGCCAGTGCGCCCACGGGCGGAGCAGGTCGGCTCGCAGTACCAAGCCGTGCCGGTCGAGCACGTCGGCAAGGCCCGTCCGGCCCGCGGCGAGCCCCTCCCGCTCGGACTCCCACGCCGGCGAACCGACATCGCTCGCAGGTGCGCCTCCGGGCGGGGATGCCAGGAGCACCCCGACCTCTTCGAAGGTCTCCCGAACCGCGGCGACGACCAGGGCCTCAGCGCGCGGGGCCACGGTCCCCAACGCCGTGGCCAGGGCGGGGCCGGCCGGCCCCTGCCAGGGGCACGGCTGCTCGTCGCGCGGGTCGAGCCCGCCGCCGGGGAACACGTGCATGCCGCCGGCGAAGGCCATGCCCGTGACCCGTCGCATCATGAACACCTCGACGCCGGCTGGGCCGTCGCGCAGCAGCATGACCGTGGCGGCGTCCCGGGCCCCGGTGGCCGGTGGGCGGCTCGCGTCGTTCGGTCTGGTCGCCCGCTGTACTCCGAACGTGCGCAGCATCCCGGAATCGTAGGCGCTGCGGCATCGGTGCGCGGCGATGCGATCACCGTCGGTTGCTCCGACGTCGCGCAGCGAGGTCGTCGGCGGCCGGTCCTGCCGCAGCCCCCGTCGAGCGGCTACGGTGCGATCACGATCGAGGATCGGCCGGCGGCACGGGGCCGCCGGGTAGGCGCCGACGCCGTGATCTGCACAAGGCGAGAGCACGGACGATCTCACGGGGACGAAGGCCATGAACGGGGACGCGACAACCGACACATCCGGACGCCGGGATGCGGCGATGACCCTCGACGAGCTGGCCGAGGCCGCCGGCATGTCCACACGCAACGTCCGCGCGTACCGCACGCGCGGGCTTCTCCCCCCGCCTTGCGTCGGGGGCGTGAGCTGGCCTACGGGCCGCAGCACCTCGTACGGCTGCGGCAGGTGCTGGCGCTGAAGGCCGACGGGGTGTCACTCGGGCTCATCGCACGCTGCCTGGCTGACGGGATCGACCCGTGGTCGGACGCCGTGACGCTGCCGACGCTGGGCCGCGCCGAGGCCGGGCGCCCATCCGCCGAGGCCGCCGACACCCTGGCCGCCGACACCCTGGCCGCCGCCGGTTCGGCGCGCCCGGATCCGCAGGCGCTGCGAGAGGCGCTCGGGGCTTTGCCCCGGTCCGTCCAAAGACGGCTGCGCCGCCACGGTCTCGTGCGAGGGCGTGGCGCCGGGCTCGACCTGGCCGCTGCGCTCGTGACCCCCGTGCACCAGCTGAGCGGGCTTGCCGTGGTACCGCAGCTCTCGCTCACAGTGGCCGCCGCCGTTGCCACGGCCGCCGAGCGGGCGGTGCAGCAGCTGGACGGCGCCCTCCCGCCGCTGTCGGCTCAGCAGGTGGAGGTGCTCGCCCGCCTGGTCGGCGCGGCGGCCCACGCGAGCGTCGCCGGGATACGGGCGCCGCGCGCCTGAGTGCCAAACGCCGGGGTCACCGCAGGGCGACGACGATCTCCACCTCCACCGGGGCGTCGAGCGGCAGCGACGCCACGCCGACCGCGCTGCGCGCGTGCCGGCCCGCTTCTCCGAAGACCTCCCCCGAGAGCTCGCTGGCGCCGTTGACCACCGCAGGCTGGCCAGTGAACCCCGGATCGCTGGCCACGAAGCCGACCACCTTGACCACGCGGGCCACCCGGTCGAGGTCACCGACCACCCCCGCGACGGCGGCCAGCGCGTTGAGCGCACACACCCTCGCCAGCTCGGCCGCCCGCTCCGGCGTCACCTGCCCCGGGCCGTACCCGACCTTGCCCGTCTCCAGCAGCGCGCCGTCCACGCTCGGCAGCTGACCCGAGGTCCAGACGTGGTCCCCGTCCAGGACCGCGGGCACGTACGCCGCGAGCGGCTTGGCCACGGCGGGCAAGGACAGTCCCAGCTCGGCCAGCCTGTCCGCGACACGGCTCATGCCCGTGGCCGCTTGAGGTAGGCCACGATCCCCTGGCCCTCGGGCCCGGGCACCACCTGGACGAGCTCCCACCCGTCCTCCCCCCACTGGTCGAGGATCTGCTTGGTCGCGTGCACGATCAGCGGCACCGTCGCGTACTCCCACTGCTGAGCCATGACGGGCAGCGTAGGGCCTGGCCGACGCCGCCACCTGGGGGGACGCCGCGCGGCCCCCGCGACCCGGTCACTACGCTCGACACGTGCCGCCCGCCCGTCGCAACCGTCCCGGGGACGTCGACTGGCACGGTGTCCGCCTCCACGTCGTCACCGGCAAGGGGGGCACGGGCAAGACGACGGTGGCGGCGGCGCTGGCGATCGCGCTGGCCACCGGGGGGCGGCGCATCCTGCTGGCCGAGGTCGAGGGCCGCCAGGGTCTTGCGCCGTTGTTCGACGTGCCGGCGCTGCCCTACCGGGAGCGGCACGTGGCGGGCGCGCCCGGCGGCGGGGAGGTGCTCGCGCTGTCGGTCGAGCCCAAGGCAGCGCTCATGGACTACCTCGACCTGTTCTACCACCTGGGACGGGCCGGCAAGATCCTCGAGCGGATGGGCGCGGTGGACTTCGCCACCACGGTCGCTCCCGGCCTGCGCGACGTGCTGCTGACCGGCAAGGTCTACGAGGCGGTCCGCCGCCGCGACGACGGGCACGCCGTCTACGACGCCGTCGTCCTGGACGCACCGCCCACGGGCCGCATCGCGCGCTTCCTCAACGTCAACGAGGAGGTGGTGGGCCTGGCCAAGGTCGGCCCGGTCCGCAACCAGGCCGGCTCGATCATGGGGTTGCTGCGCTCGCCGCAGACCGCCGTCCACATCGTCACGGTCCTGGAGGAGATGCCGGTGCAGGAGAGCGCGGACGGCGTCGCCGAGCTCCGCGCGATCGGGCTGCCGGTGGGGGGGATCGTCGTCAACCAGGTGCGGCCCCCGACCCTGTCCAAGCGCGCCCTGGCGGCCGCCGTCAAGGGTCGGCTCGACCGGGCCGACGTCGCTGCGAGCCTCGAGGCCTCCGGCGTCGGGCGCCACCCGTCGGGCGGGGGCGACGCCGGAGCGCGCGCTCGGGTGCTCGCGTTGACCGAGGGTCTGCTCGTCGAGGGTCGCATGCACGGCGAGCGCGTGGCCCTCGAGGAGGCCCAGGCCACGGTGCTCGCCGACCTCGGTCGCCCGACCTACGAGCTGCCCGCCCTCGCCGAAGGGGTCGACCTCGGCGCGCTGTACATGCTCGCCGACCTGCTGCGCGAGCAGGGGATGGCATGACGGCGCGCCGTTCGGTGCTCGACGTGGACGCACTCATCGACGACCCGGGCACCCGGGTGGTCGTCTGCTGCGGGGCGGGCGGCGTCGGCAAGACGACGACCGCGGCGGCCCTGGGGCTGCGCGCGGCCGAACGCGGGCGGCGTGTCGTGGTGCTCACGATCGACCCTGCCCGCCGGCTCGCGCAGTCGATGGGGCTGGTGGAGCTGGACAACACCCCCAGGCCCGTTGCCGGTGTCGACACCTCATCGGGCGGCGCCCTCGACGCGATGATGCTGGACATGAAACGCACCTTCGACGAGGTGATCCAGGCGCACGCCTCGCCGGAGAAGGCGGAGCAGATCTTCGCCAACCCCTTCTACCAGGCGCTCTCGAGCTCCTTCGCCGGCACCCAGGAGTACATGGCCATGGAGAAGCTCGGGCAGCTGCGCGAGCGCGCCGGCCGAGACGGCTGGGACCTCATCGTCGTCGACACCCCACCCAGCCGCTCGGCCCTGGACTTCCTCGATGCGCCCGCGCGCCTGGGCTCGTTCCTCGACGGGCGGTTGATCCGGCTGCTGAGCGCACCGGCCCGGGCGGGCGGGCGCGCGTACATGCGGGTGGTCTCTGCGGCGGTCGGCGGGGCGACCGGGGCGATGAGCCGGCTCCTCGGCGCCCAGGTGCTGCGCGACGTCCAGACGTTCGTCGCGGCCCTCGACACGGTCTTCGGAGGGTTCCGGCAGCGGGCCGACCACACCTACCAGCTGCTGCAGGCTCCGGGGACCGCGTTCCTCGTCGTGGCCGCGCCGGAGGCCGACGCGCTTCGGGAGGCGGCGTTCTTCGTCGAGCGGCTGGCGCAGGAGCACATGCCGCTCGCGGGGCTGGTCCTGAACCGGGTGCACGAGGTCGCTGCAGACGGGCTCTCGGCCGAGCGCGCGCTGGCGGCTGCGGAGGATCTGGACGACGCCCGTGGGCATGCGCTCACGGCCGGGCTCCTGCGGGTGCACGCCGACCGGATGCGGCGCAGGGACCGGGAGAGGGCGCTGGCCGGCCGGTTCGTGGGCGCCCATCCCGACGTGGCGGTGGCCGAGGTGCCCGCCCGGGCCGGGGACGTGCACGACCTCGCAGGCCTGCGAGACATCGGCGTCGACCTTGCGAAGGGCAGCGACCTCGCGACGGTCTGATGCGGTGCGGTCAGCCCGCGCGTCGTCGTGGCGTCGTCGCGGTGGCGTGCTCGAGCAGCATGCGACTGTGCTCGGCCCGTGCGGTCTCCAGCACGCGACGCCAGGACCGCACGTTGGGGCGACGCTTGAGCAGCGCCCTGCGCTCACGCTCGGTCATGCCCCCCCAGACGCCGAACTCCGTGCGGTTGTCCAGCGCGTCGGCCAGGCACTCGGTGCGCACCGGGCAGCCCAGGCACACGGCCTTGGCTCGGTTCTGAGCCGCACCCTGCACGAACAGCGCATCGGGGTGGCTCGAACGGCAGGCTCCCCGCGAAGCCCAGTCCTGGCCGGTGCTCGGCGCCTGGGCGCCGGTGATGCTGGTCATCGGTTCCCTCCCAGTGGGATCCCCCGAGTCCGCACCCATCCCCGAGGCGGACCTTCCACCGATGACGTTAGGTGAACGCTCACCTTCCTCGACACGGGCCGGACGGATGATTCCCCAGTCACCGAAGTGACGAGTCGTGACGCCATGTGGTCACTGTCTCTTCGTTGGTTCCAGGTCCGTGGACGCCGCGAAGTCGCCCCCCGAGCTGACGGGCGTGATGCAACGTTCGGGGCCCGCGGTGCGTCTTTGGTGACGACAACCCGCAGGTCACGGGCGGGGCCGGGCATGGCCCGGGAAGGTTGGAGGAGGCCGGAGCCTTGCGTCGCACACCGTTGACCGGGCCGAGGGCCGCACGACCCGCTCGGAGCAGCGTCACCCCACTGGCGCAGCCCCCCGTACTCTGGTCGCATGAGAGGTAGCACCCGCGTCATCGCGCGCGCCACGGCCCTGCTGGCTGGGTTCGTGGCGGTCAGCGTGGTGGCCGGCTTCCTCCTGGCAGGGCTGGTGCTGCCCGCCGTCGGTGCCACGGGGACGCTGGCGCGTGCCGGTCTTGACTTCTTCGACTCCCTGCCGTCGGACCTGCAGACCCAGCCCCTGTCGCAGCAGTCGACGATGATCGCCTATGACGGCAAGAAGGCCGTGACGATCGCGCACTTCTACGAGGAGAACCGCTTCGTCGTCCCCCTGCAGAGCATCGCACCGGTGATGCGCGACGCGATCGTCGCGATCGAGGACTCGCGGTTCTACGAGCACGGCGGTATCGACCCGCGCGGCGTCCTGCGCGCGTTCGTCAACAACAACTCCGGCGGCGGCACCCAGGGGGCGTCCACCCTCACCCAGCAGTACGTCAAGAACGTCCGCCTGGAGGAGGCGGTGGCCAACGGCGACGTCGCCGCCCAGGACCAGGTGACGGCGAGGACCTACAGCCGCAAGATCCAGGAGATGAAGCTGGCGATCGCGCTGGAGAAGCGGCTGTCGAAGGACGAGATCCTCGACCGCTACCTCAACATCGCCCTCTTCGGAGACAGCACCTACGGCATCGAGGCGGCGTCGCGCTACTTCTTCAACAAGCACGCCAACCAGCTGACCTTGCCCGAGGCGGCCACGCTCGCCGGCCTGGTGCAGTCGCCGACGACGTACAACCCGCGCAACCACCCCGACCGGACCAAGAAGCGCCGCGACATCGTCCTTGAGCGGATGTTCACCCTGCACTACATCGATCTTCCGCAGTTCGTCGCTGCCCGCTCCACCCCGCTAGGCATCCACCTGACCAAGAGCAGGAACGGGTGCGCCAACGCCGGCGTCTACGCGTTCTTCTGCGACTACGTCCGCCAGCAGATCGTGAAGAACAAGGCGTTCTCCGCCCTCGGCAAGACCGAGGCCGAGCGCGACAAGACGCTGCGCCGCGGCGGCCTGACGATCACCACGACGCTGAACCCGAAGCTGCAGGCACAGGCGACCGCGGTCCTCTTCAAGACCATCCCGCCGAAGGACAAGTCCAAGGTGGGCACGGCCGCGGTCACCGTGGAGCCGGGCACCGGCAAGGTGCTGGCGATGGCCGAGAACCGGATCTACGACCCCCAGGTCGGTCCCGGGACGCACATCGGTGAACTACTCCACCGACCAGGCGTACGGCGGCTCCAGCGGCTTCCCGACCGGCTCGTCGTTCAAACCGTTCACGCTGGCGACCTGGCTGAGCAAGGGCAAGCACCTCGGCGACACGGTCGACGCCACCGTGCGGGTGCGCCCGATGAGCGACTTCACCTCCTGCGGGCGCCACCTGACGGGCAAGCCGTACAACCCGCAGAACTCCGCCGACGGTGAGGGCACCGCCGGCAAGCCCGTGCTTGACGCGACGATCCACTCGATCAACACGGCGTTCGTGGACATCGAGAGCCGGCTCGACCTGTGCGACATCGCCACCACTGCCGAGAAGCTCGGGATGCACCTGGGGTTCCCCCAGAACAGGGACTGCCGGGGCCCGCTGACGACCAAGCTGCCGCGCTGCATCCCCTCGCTGACCCTGGGCGCCAAGGAGATCGCGCCGATGACGATGGCGGCTGCATACGCCGCCTTCGCCGCGGACGGTCGGTACTGCTCGCCGATCGTGGTGCTGTCGATCAAGGACCGGGACGGCAAGCCCTTACCCGTGCCCAAGTCGACGTGCACGCAGGCCCTGACGCCTGACGTCGCGCACGGAGTCACGTACGCCCTCAAGCGCGTGCATCACGCAGGGCACGGCGGCGGGAGTCCCCAGGATCGGCCGGATCGCTGCGGGCAAGACCGGCACGACGAACGACTACGGCGACACCTGGTTCGTCGGCTACACCCCGCAGCGCTCGACTGCGGTGTGGGTCGGGTCCCCCGATCTGGTGAAGAAGGGTCGGGTGTACGTCAAGAGACAGCTCAAGGGGCTCACGATCGGCGGGCACTTCTACAGCAGGGTGTTCGGGGCCACCATCGCCGCGCCGATCTGGTCGAAGATCATGGTCTTGGCCAACCAGGGGCTGCCCGTCAAGGACTTCCCGAACCCGCCGGCCAAGATGCTGATCGGCGACTCCGTGCGCCTGCCCGACGTCTCCGGGCAGAGCATTGCCGCAGCGATCGGCACCCTCACGGGTATGGGCTTCAAGACGACCGTCGCGACACGGCACAGTCAACTCCAGCTTCCCCGCAGGAACCGTCGCGGGCACCTCGCCCGGCGCAGGCTCGAAGGTGAGCCCCGGTAGCAACATCACGATCTTCGTCAGCAACGGCCAGGGAGGCGGCGGCAACGGCGGAGGCGGCGGCAACGGCGGAGGCGGCGGAGCGGACGGCGGCGGCGGCGGACGGCGGCGGCGGCGGCGGTGGCGGCGGCGGCGGAGGTAGGCCGACGCCCCCGGTGCCTACTCCGTGACGGTCGGACCGGAGAGCCGCCGGCGCACGTCGGCAGCGACGCGGGCGCCGTCGGCCCGACCGGCCACGCGGGTCTGAACCGCCTTCATGACGCGGCCCATGGCCGCCATCCCGGTGGCCCCGGTCGCCGCCGCGGCGGCGATCTCCTCGGCGATGACGGCGGCCAGCGCGTCGTCGTCCAGCTGCGCCGGCAGGTAGGCCACCAGGACGGCGAGCTCCGCTCGCTCGCGGTCGGCTCTGTCGGGCCGGGCCGCGCCGTCGAAGGCCTCGGCGGCCTCGCGACGCTTCTTCGCCTCGCGGCCCAGCACCGCGATGACCTCGGCATCGTCGAGCTCACGAGCCTGCGACCCCGCGACCTCCTCCGTCCGCCAAGCGGTCAGCGCCAGTCGCAGCGTGGCGGAGCGTACGTCGTCTCGCGAACGGATCGCCTCTGTCAGATCCGCCTGCAGCCGAGCCTTGAGCGTGGATGCACCGCCGCGGTGGGTCATGGTCCAAGTCTGACATCGACACTGCCGCGGACCCGGTCCGCGCGAGCGACTGGGAGGATGTGCCCGTGACGTTCACGAAGGCAGGCGCCGTCGCAGCCGTCTGCGGTCACGACGGTGCTCGGCTGGTCGCTGGCCGAGGCCCGGGCCTTCACCGTTCGGCGCTTCACGCTCCCGGTGCTGCCCGTCGGGACGCCGCCGCTGCGCGTGCTGCACATCTCGGACATCCACCTGATGCCGCGGCAGCGGCGCAAGGCGGCGTTCGTGCGGTCGCTGGCGCAGCTCGAGCCGGACCTGGTGATCTCGACGGGCGACAGCATCGCCGCGGCGGACGGCGTCCCCGCCGTGCTCGACGCCCACGCGGGCCTGCTCGAACGCCCCGGCGTGTTCGTGCTCGGGTCGAACGACTACTTCGCACCGCACCTGAAGAACCCGGCGCGCTACCTGCTGCCCCGAGGCGGCGGCCGCCGCGTCGTCGGCCGACGGCTGCCCACCCGAGCGACCTGGTCGACGGCTTCTGCTCGGCGGGCTGGATCGACCTGACCAACCGGCGCGAGCGCATCACCGTCGCCGGGGTCACCCTCGAGTTCGTCGGCGTCGACGACCCGCATCTGGGCTACGACCGGTACGCCGAGTGCCGGCCCGCCCGACTCGACGGCCGCGCTCACCATCGGGGTCAGCACACGCGCCGTATCGCCGGGTGCTCGACGCGATGGCGGCCGACGGCGCCGGCCTGCTGCTGGCGGGCCACACCCACGGCGGCCAGCTCTGCCTACCCTTCATCGGGACGCTCGTCACCAACTGCGACCTCGCCTCGACGCCAGGCCAGGGGCGTCTCCCGCTGGGCGAGTGCCGCAGACGGCGACGCGGGTGCGTGGCTGCACGTGTCGGCGGGGATCGGGACGTCGCCGTTCACGCCGGTGCGCTTCGCCTGCCGGCCGGAGGCCAGCCTGCTGACCCTGGTCGCGGTGGACGCCCTCGACCCCTGACCCGCGGGCTCCGAACGAGTTTCGGGACGACGACGCGGCTCGGCTATGCTGGCCGGGCTCCACCGGGGTGTGGCGCAGCTTGGTAGCGCGCTTCGTTCGGGACGAAGAGGCCGTGGGTTCGAATCCCGCCACCCCGACCCACGTTTCCCCAGGTCAGAGGCCCTTTCCCGATGATCGGGAGAGTGGCCCCGTGTCGTTGAGTGTCTATCTGCGTGACTATGGCTGCGGTGGTGACGCGGGCGCGGCGGTGTCGAAGATTCGGTCCATGGCGATCGCGCCGGTCTGCAGGACTGGGCGGATCTGCTTGCGGTAGACCAGCTCGGTGACGGCGGTGCTGCTGTGGCCGACGAGGCGGGAGATCTCTTCCAGGGGGACGCCGTTGTCGGAGAGCAGGGAGACGAAGCTGTGGCGCAGCTCGCGGGGGGTCCAGTCCTTGGGGTCGATGCCGGCGGCGTCCTTGATCGCGTTGCGGAAGTCTCGTCGCACGTGGGAGGGGTCCATCGGGGTTCCCATGCTGGAGGCGAAGACCAGCCCGTGTTCCTGCCAGCGCTCCCCTGCGGCCGCTCGTTCGCGGGCTTGGGTGTTCTGGTGCTGGCGCAGGGCGTCGGTGCAGCGCGCCGGCAGGGCCAGGGTGCGCCGGGACTTACGGGTCTTGGTGTCCCCGCCGGCTCGCACGGAGCGCCAGACGGCCAGGTGCGGCGGCAGGGGTGGGACGGCGTCGGCGTCGCCGGTCAGGTCGACGTGGTCCCAGGTCAGGGCGCGTAGTTCCTCTGGGCGGGCTCCGGTGAGCAGGGAGAGGACGACGTAGGCGTTCATCCGGTTCTTCTGGCATGCGGCGAGCACGGCTTCGGCCTGGGCGAAGGTCAGCGCCTTGGAGGGCCGCCCGGGCAGGCCCTTGGGGATCCGGCACAGGGCGACGACGTTGCGTTTGACCTTGTCGCGGGCCATCGCCCGGTTGATGGCCCGGTTCAGGCAGGAGCGCAGGCCTTGCAGGGTGCGGGTGCTGTGGGTCTTGGCCTTCTCGGCGAGCCACCTGTCGACGTCGTCGGCGCTGAGGTCGCGCAGCTTGCGGGCTCCCAGCGCGGGGATCACGTGGGTCCTGCACAGGATCTGGTTCGCGGTCAGGGTGGCCTTGTCCCGGCCGGGTAGCCCGTAGGCGAGCCAGTCGTTGACGGCGTGGGCGACGGTGTAGTCGGCCGGTGCGATGGCCAGGCCGTCCTCGTAGTCGCGCAGGACTTCCTTCAGCTTGGCGCGGGCCTGGGTCTTGGTCCTGCCGCTGCCGCGCTTGATGACTCGCCGGCCGCTGGGATCGATGCCGAGGCTGGCGGTGGCGATCCACCGCTCTCGTTGGGCGTCCCAGTGCAGGCCGCCCTCTCCCCTGCCACGCCTGGCGGTCACCGCGGCCGCCTTACGTTGTTCTCGGGCGGCGCCGTGTGGTTGTGGTTCATTGGCTCTGCCCTCCCGGTACTGGTCGTGATCGTTTCCTGGCAGCGGGTTGTTCAGCGGTGCAGGCTGGGTCCATGGGCTGCCGGCGGCGGGCTGTGGCGCAACGGGTCGGGCCGGATCTGTGGACGAGGTGCGAAGTCGGGCCGGCTGTGGACGACGCCCGGGTCGCGGCCGGTGAGGGCGGCGAGGGTTTCGGTGGCGGAGGGTTCGGCGCTGCTGGTGGCGAGGATCTGCCGCAGGACGTCGCGGCCGGTCAGGTCGGGGTCGCCGCGGTGGTGGGCTTCAACATCGTGGTGACCCCCGACGACGCCGTCGTGACTGCCGACGACGGGGCCGTCGTCGTCGGTGACCACATAGGCATGGTTGGACGCTCGGCCGCGGGTGAGGCCGACGTAAAGGTGCTCACGGCTCATGCCGGGGACGGCGATGACATGTGCATGGTCGACGGTGCGGCCTTGGGCGCGGTGGACGGTGATCGCGTAGCCGAGCTGGACGTGCTCGCCGACGTAGTGGGCGGGCAGGTGGACGGCGCGGCCCGCGTGGTCGGCGGGGACGACGGCCAGGTCGCCGTCGCGGCTGACGCCGGTGACGGTCCAGATGTCGCCGTTTCGGACATGCCCGCCGGTCCCGTCGACCAGGCCGCGGTTGTTGTGACGGGTGATGACGGGTCGCCGACGCCGGCGGTGGTCCCGTCCCGCAGCATCACTCCCGTTGGGCTGGATTGACCGGTGTGGATCCGGTCGGCCCGGGCCCGGGCGTTCAGGTCGGTGACGGTGGTGTTGTCGGCGGCGACCAGCAGCGCTGACCGGCCGGCGCCGATGTCGGCCCGCCACCCCTGGTAGGCGGCCTCGAGCATCGCGTGGGTGGGGCCGTCGTGGAGGCGCCCGTGCGCGGCGTAAGCATCGAGGGCGTTGGGGTCGCCGTCGCGCAGGAGGCGGGTGGCGTGGGCTTCCCAACGGTGCCGGAACCGCCACAACGCTTCGAGGTGGCTGGCGTGGGTGTGGCGGGCGAGCAGCCCGAACGCGCCGCCGGCCTCGACGGCGGACAGCTGGTGGTGGTCGCCGACGAGGAGGACCTTCGCCCCCGCGGCGGCCGCTTGCCGGGCGAGGGTGTCGAGTGCCAGCGTGCCGGCCAGGGAGGCCTCGTCGACGATCAGCAGCTGCCCGGGCCGGAGCCGCCACCGGGCCTGCTCACGCTCGAGCACGCGTTCGGCTGCGGGTGATGTCCAGGGTCGGGCGGCCTGCCGCGACTCGCGTTGGCAAGACGGTTGGCAAGGGTTGCCAACGCCTGCGCGCGGTGTCGGGCGCCGGGGCCGGTGGTCTCGTGCAGCCATTTCGCGGTGTTCTCACACCGCATCCCGAGGCTGGCCGCAGCTGCCCCGCAGCGGTGGCGGATGGAGCGAGCCCGACGACGCTGCCTGCTCCGCGGGCGGCCTGCCACGCGGCCGCGAGGGTCCGCAGGGTGGTGGTCTTCCCCGACCCTGCCGGGCCGACCAGGACCTCCAGCCTTCGGCCGGAGCCGGCGATTCGGGTGACCGCAGCCGCTTGGTCGCTGGACAGCTCGCCGGTCACGAAGGCCGCGCCAAGGTACTCGGGGACGGTCGGTCCGCCCATGTCTGTGGTGGCGGCCAGTAGTCGGGCTTCGGCGTCCAGGATCCTGGGGTGGGTCCAGCGGGCCGACCGCATCGCCAACGCATCGACCAGGGCCGGGTCGTGCAGTGGCACGCACTGTGCTTGCGCGGCGGAGACGATCCCGTCGAGGACGACGAGCCGGTCGGTCGGGGTGGCGAACCGGGTGTCCTTCAAGGCTCGGGCTGCTTCGGCGGTCAGGTTCCAGCCGGTCCAGGTCGAGCGCCGTTCCAGGACTTCGTCGACGGTGAGGTCGGCCAGGTCCGCCACCCACCCGGCTGACACGTCGCCGGAGCGGACCGGGACCTCCCCAGGGGTGGCGGTCAGCGCGGCGCGGACCAGGTCGCCGGGGTCGGTGCCGGTCACCGCGTGGGCGCGTTGGGCCCAGGCCGCGCGTAGGTCTGCCAGGGCGTGGATGGTCTTGGCAGGTCGGGTGGCAAGGGTCGCGGCCTGGCGCAGCCGCAGGCACTCCACCCGAGACGGTCCCCGCCCATGCTCAGCCTGGAAGGCGGCCAACGCATCGGTGAGGGCGACCTCGACCTGCCCCGCCCGGGTCGAGAACGCCCTCAGGAGGGGGTCGCTGATCCGGTCGACCTCGAAGGCGGCGGTGCGGGCGGGTCCGCGGTCGCGCCACCCCCACGAGACCGGTAGCCGGCGGGCCAGCTCGTCGGCGAGCAGGCTGTCGTAGGTCTCGGAGAACGCGACCGCCCCGGCGTGCAGGTCTCGGGCGTCGATGGCCCGCCAGGCGCCGTCTTCGCCTTGGACCCGGTTGGCGATGACCAGGTGGGTGTGCAGGTTCGGGTCCCCGGCGCGGGAGTCGTAATGGTCGAACCCGGCCGCGACCGCCCCCCGCGACGTAACGCGGGTCAGGCCGTCGTGGCCGGTCCTGGTGGACAGGGCCCGGTCCTCGACCAGGGCCAGGACCTGGGCGAGAGCAGCGTGGTGCGCGGCCTGGACCGCGGACCTCACCTGCTGGTCGCCGAGGGCCCACAGGATGCTGACCGACTTCGGGACGGTGAAGGTCAGGTCGTAGCCGGCCACCCCGACCACCCTTGCGGTCCCGTCCGGGTGGTGCCGGACCGGATAGGGGCGCCCCAGTGGGGACCCGGTGACCGGGTCGAGCCCGTGGCCGAAGACCGCGGTCATCCCCGCCTCGGTCACCAGCGACCCCGCGACGACGCCAGTCCCCGTCGCCCAGACCCGCCAGGCCCGCACCCAGCCAACGACCCGGCGGGTTCCCCGACGCGGCGTAATAGTCGGCCAGCGACGTCCCCGCCGCCCGCTCGACATCGGCAGTGGCGGTCTGGTGCAGCAGGTAGCGGAACCCCGACCCCGCCGAGAGCCGGTGCAGCGACATCACCGCCACCACCACCAGCGGCACACCGGCCACGACACAGCGGACCGCGGCACCGGCATGGCGCCGAGGTCATCGGGAATCGCTCGTGGTGTTCCCACACCCGTAGGTGTGCCGAACAAGCCCCCAACACGGCGGTAGCCGCGAAGATTCGTTCCCGAACGTCCCCACCGCGACCCGTGCGTGACCGTCCCGCAGCAGGTCGATGCCACCGGATCCGGTGCGCGACACCGGCCACCAGGGTTGGCAAGACGGCCGGCCCGGGCGCATCAGCCGATGCAAGACGAGTGCGAAGACTGCTGAGACTTCGACTGCGCGCGTTGCCATTGGCGCGGTCCGGCAGCGAGTGTGAGTCACCCCGCGTTCCATAAGGCTCTGATCTCACGGAGGATGAGAGTCATGCCGGCATCGAGGAAGTACCCCGATGAGTTGCGGAGCAGGATGAGGTTCGCATCGATCCGGCGGCCCTTGCGGACCCCGGTCGGCAGCGTCGGCAGGCGCCGGGCCAACCCTCTCGGCGATGACGGCGAAGCGCAGCGGGGCGCGGACGGAGGCCTGTCCGTCGGTGGCGGCGACCAGCTCGGCCAGGCGGTCCGGCAGCTGCTCCCGGTCCCGCGCCAGGAGCCCGACGCACAGTGATGCTCCCTGCCGGGGCGCCCACACGGCGTGGCCGTCACGGCACCAGTGTTGCCCCCGGATCGGTGCGCGCCGTGGGCGTTGGCTTTGAGACGGCCGGACGTCGGCCGGCGCGAGCGGGGCGGAGGAAGGTGGTGGCGTAGGCCAAGGTGGCGATCGCGAGGATGCTGAAGCTGGGTGGCAGCTTCGGGACCACGTAGCTCAGCGTCAGCCCAATCGCCATCGCGACCAGCGACAGCGCGGCGGACAGGGCGATGCCGGTGTACGGGTTGTGGGTCAGGCGTTGCGCGGCGCCGGCGGGGGCGGCGAGCAAGCCGAGCAGGAGCAGGGCACCGACGGCCTGGGTGGCCTCGGCGGCAGTGGCACCGACCAGGGCGAGGAAGCCCACGCCCAGGGCGGTGACGGGCACCCCTCGGGCGGCGGCGACGGCCTCGTCGAGGCTGGCGAACAGCAGCGGCCGCGCGATCAGCAGGGTGATCACCAAGAGCGCGATGGCGATGGATGCAGCAAGAGCGGCGGAGCCGGGGCTGAGGCCGAGGATGGACCCGAAGAGGACGCTGACGCCCGGCCCGCCGTTGGTGGCCGCGTGGGCGCTGGCGGTGTAGATCGACAGGGCGAGCACTCCCAAACCGAGGATCCAGGCGAACACACTGCCGATCAGGACGTCGTCCGCGCGGCCGCGGTTTCCCAACAGCCCGAGGAGGACCCCGATCCCGATGGTGGCGGCGAAGAGGCCGAGCCGCGCATCCATGCCGAAGGCGAGGGCGGCCAGCGCGCCGGTGAACGCGACATGGCTGAGGGCGTCACCGGTGAAGACCTGGCTGCGCAGGACCATGAAGTAGCCGACGACCCCGGCGAGGGCGGCGATCGGCAGGCCGGCCAGGAACGCCTGCCTGCATGAAGGCATGGGTGAGCATCTCGCCCAGGCTGGCGGTGTGGGCGAGCAGGTGAACCGCGGTGGGCGAGATCACCCGGCGGCCTCGGTCCGGGCCGCCGGCCGGGCCGCCGCGAAGCCGCGATCGTCGTCGCCGTCGGCCCGGCCGGACCGGGGGCGAAGCCGCCGCCAACCGGTGGCCGCCAGGTATGCGGCGAAGGCGAACGTGGTGACGAAGAACCCGATCGGGTAGGGCTGGTAGTAGGCGACGAAGAGCGCCGCCCAGGTGATCGCCAACCCGATGGCCACGGTGAGGGCGATGCCGGCCGCGGGACGTGCGGTGAGCACGTGCGCGGTGGCTGCCGGCACGACCAGGAGCGCGAACACCAGCAGGGTGCCGGTGATCTGCGCGACCCCGGCGGCGGCGGCGGCGAGCAGGATCAGGAAGGCGACCGACAGGGCTCGGACCGGGACGCCGCGGGCGGCCGCGACCGCCGGGTCGAGGGAGGCGAACAGCAGCGGGCGGCCGATCAGCACCAGGACCAGCGCCGCAGCGGCGGCAACACCGAGGAGCAGCTGCACCTGGCCGGCGGTGATGCCGAGGAAGCTGCCGAACAGCATGGCGCCGGCGCTGTTGAGGAAGCCGCCGGAGAGGTTGACGAACAGGAAGCCGGTCGCCAGGGCGGCGGCCTGGATGGTGCCGGTGACGGCGGACTCCTCGCTGTAGCCGCGACCCCCCGCGTTGGGGACGAGGGCGATCAGGACGGCGGCCGCGATGGCAAAGGCGAAGTACCCGTAGGTGGCGCTCACGCCGACCAGGACGGCGCCCGCCGCGCCGGGGAAGCCGACCACCGCGACGGTGTGGCCGGTGAAGCTCTGCCGGCGCAGCACCATGAACCACCCCACGAGCGCGGCCAGGACCGCAACGACGGTGCCCCCCTGCACGGCGTGGACCATGAACGGGAAGTCGAAGACCTGGCGGACGTCGCGGGCCAGGTCCCAGGTCAGCTGCGGATTCACCTCCCCCCGGAGGCGATCATGCGACCACTCCGGATGCGGGATCTGACGACGTCCGGGCCTCCGCCGCTTCAGCGGGACCATGCCGGGTCACAGGTGGTGCCGGTCGCTGTGATGGGCAGGTGCTTCGGGCTGGCCCACGACGACCAGCCGCCCGTCAGAGGTGGACAGCACCTCGATCGGTGTGCCGTACAGCCGGGTCAGCGTCTGGCCGGTGATGACCTCGCGAGGCCGGCCCGCTGCTGCTCCGCCGGAGGCGATGTAGACCACCCGGTCCAGGTAGCTGAGGATCGGGTTGACGTCGTGGGCGACCATCATCACGGTCACGCCCTCCTGGCGGCAGATCCGCCACACGAGGGCGGCGACGGCCGCCTGGTTGGGCAGGTCGAGGCTGTCCAGCGGCTCATCCAGCAGCAAGCAGCCGAGGTCCGGACACCAGCGCCTGGGCGATCAGAAGCCGCTGCTGCTCCCCTCCGGACAGCTGTCCGATCGGGCGGTGGGCGTAGGCGGCGGCATCCGACCAGCCCGATCACCTCCGTCACCCGAGCGTCGTTGGCTCGCGCCCGAGCGCTGAACCGGCGCGCACCCGGCAACGGGATACCCCAGCGGTTGCCGTCCAGGCCGAGGCGGACCAGGTCGACGCCGCGGACGCGCAGGTCGGAGTCGAAGCTGCGCCGCTGCGGCAGATAGCCGATCTCGTCGTTGGCGGCACCCGGACGCCGCCCGGCCACCGTCAACGATCCTGCGGCCAGCGGGACCAGCCCGAGGACCGCCTTGACCAGTGTGGACTTGCCCACGCCGTTGGGTCCGAGGACTGCGACGAACTCCCCCGCCCCGATGCTCACGTCGACCCCACTCCACAGAGTCCGCTCCCCCACCCGGACAGCCGCGCCCCGCAGCTCCAGCAGTGCCGTCCGGCTTGCCTCAGCCTCGTCGGCCGGGGACGAGTCGCTTGTGAGGGGTGCGGCATGCGGTGTCGGCCAGTTCATCAGAAGCACCCGATTCGAGTCGCAGGGTGGTCGGGCGAGTGCGTGAGGTCATCGTCCGGTGGCCTGGGCCAGGGCGTCTCGCAGGGCGTCGAGCTGGGTTGTCTGCCACTGCTGCCAGGTCGCCGTCGCGGGGACCATCGTCTCGGTGATGGTGGTCACCGGGATCCCGGCCGCCTTGGCCTGGTTGATCTGGGTCTGGATGTCCGGCGTCGCGTTCTGGCTGTTGTAGACGTAGACCTTGATCTGCTTGCCGGTGATCTGGGCGTCGATGGTGGCCTTGTCCGCGGCCGTTGGGTCGGCGCCCTCGCTGATCGCCTTCAGGAAGGACGGCGGAGTGACCAGATCCAGGCCCGAGTGCGGGTGCGAGCATCGCGAAGATGCTCTCCGAGGCCCCAACCGGCGTCCCCGCGAATCGAGTCTTGATCTCGCCGATGACGGCCTTGTAGGCGGCCAGGTCGGTGGTCTCGAACGCGGCCCTTTGCTGGTCGAAGAACGCGGCGTCGGCGGGGTCGGCCTTCTTGTAGGTGGCGACCAGAGAGTCGACGACCGTTGTCACATCGTCGGGGTTGTACCAGCGGTGCGGGTTGCCGCCCTCGCCCACCCCGACCAGCTCACCGACGGTCAGGACGGCGCGGGACGCCGCCGGGTTGGCCGCGACCAGCTTGGTCGCCCAGGTGTCGTACCCGACACCGTTGATCAGCACCAGGTCAGCGGTGGCGATCGTGCGGGCGTCCGCGGCAGTTGCCTCGTAGTCGTGGGGGTCTGCGTCGGGGCTGTCGATGATGCTGGTCACTCTCACGCGCGAGCCGCCCACCTGGGCGGCGATGCTGCCCCAGAAATTCTCCGCAGCCACCACCCGGATCGTCCCCGACGCTCCACCGCCCGCCGATGGGCCGGCGGCGGACCCTGGCGAGGCGCCGCCACACCCGACAAGCCCCAAGGCGGCGGCAGCGGTGACGGCGATGACGGTACGCGGCACCTGGCTGCTCCTCAGATCGACGGGTGACTACCCATAATGAGAGCCGATATCATTAACACCGTCAAGTCCGTTGTCACTCCGACTGGACGCCGTAAGTGCACGACGGCTGCACACACCACTCCCCTGCCTAGACTGACCCCGGCTCAAGGAACAGGAGGAGGGCGCCATGACCAGCACGGCCGGCACCTCCGCGGTGCGTTCCACCCGGCAGCGCGCGGCGATCGCCGCCGCCCTCGACGACACCGACTCCTTCCTCACCGCCCAGGAGCTGCACGAGCTGCTGCGCGGGCGCGGCGAACGCGTCGGCATCGCCACCGTCTACCGGTGCCTGCAGACCCTCGCGGACGCCGCCCAGGTCGACATCCTGCGCACCGCAGACGGCGAGAACGCCTACCGGCGATGCTCCCAGGGCCACCACCACCACCTGGTCTGCCGGACGTGCGGGCGCACGGTCGAGGTCGACGGCCCGGCGGTCGAGCGTTGGGCCGACCGCACCGCCGCCGCCCACGGATTCCGCGACATCAGCCACACCCTGGAGATCTTCGGGACCTGCGCCGCCTGCGCAACCGGCTGACCACTGTCGTGCCGGTCGAGGTCACCCCCGACAGACGAACCCGGCCTCGCCCTTGCCCTTACCCGGGCACCGGGTCCGGCGGCGCACCCTCAGGCCCAGCCATCGAGGCCATCGCGCTACCCGACAACACCGTCGACGTCGTGTTCTCCAACTGCGTGATCAACCTGGCCGCCGACAAGGACGCCGTCCTCGCCGAGGCGTTCCGGGTCGGCCCCGGCGGGCGCTTCGTCGTCTCCGCATCGTCGTGCTCCGACCGCTGCCCCAACCCGCGCAGCGGGCGATGCGGCTGTGGACCGGATGTGTGGCAGGCGCCCTGCCCCGTGGAGCGGGGTGGAGCCGCACACACCCCACCATTGCCTGACAGCGTGGCCACCCGCCGGGTACTGATCAGCCCACCAGAGCGAGACCCTCGTGTTCGGCGAAGTCGGCGAAGTCCTTGACGTTGAACGTCGCCAGCGGCACTCCTCGGGACAGGCAGCAGGCCGCGATCCACGCGTCGTTCGCGGGCCGAGGCTTCCCGCGGCGGGCGGCGTCCGAGCAGATCCGTCCCCAGGTGCGGCTGACCTCGTCGTCGGAGTCGATGACGACCACCCGCTCGAGCCAGCCTTCGAGCTGCTCCCGCGACGCGCGGCCCCAGCTACGCATGCCCGCCCACTGCCACAGCTCCCCGACGGTGACGAAGGTGACGCACCACGCGATCTTGGTCAGCTGGGTGGCCAGAGGGCCGTGTAGTTGGCGCTTGATGCTGCGGGAGGCGACGTCGGTGTCCAAGACCACGTAAGACAACGGCTACCCAAGATCCGCGCGGCGGGATGCATGAACATGGGCCAGGAAGGCATCGACGTCCTCGTCGGACTCGAAGACCCCGTCCTGGGCCATCTCATCGACGGATTCCACCGGTCGCACGCCCTTCCGGCGCGCCAGCTCATCCAGCGGGATGCGTCCGCGCACGCCCTGGGTCGGCAGGTGTTCCGCACCGCTCGTCACTGCCAACACCCCCTTCGACGCCGTTGCCATTATCGTCCTACAGGCCTTCGACGCGCACCCGCCGTGCGTCTCACGGCTGGGGAAACTGAGTGTCTAACTGCGTGACAACGGCAGCGGACAACAAGGGATCGTGGCGGTCACTCAGGGAGCATCGTCCCAGGTCAGACCGGGTACGCGGGCCCTCTGACACGCTCACCTGGCAGGCTTCGGGACGAAGAGGCCGTGGGTTCGAATCCCGCCACCCCGACCCACGTTTCCCCAGGTCAAAGGCCTGTTTTGCCCACAGATTGCGATCTTAGGCGAGTGCCGCAGGCCCTTCATCGGGAACAATTCCGCCACACTCCCCTGCCGATCACATCCTCCGCGCACTCCGCCAGGGGACGTCGCGGGCCCGCCCCGCGCAGGCACCCCACGGCGCCGACCTGCGGAAATGGCTGCCCGCACCTCCAGTCGAGGACCCCGGTGGTGATCGGCCAGCCTGGTGGCCACTTCGTTGCCAGCGCGGTGGCCGGGCCGGCTTCCTCCTCTGCCTGGGCGCCAGCCTGAGCTAGGTCTGCGGCAACCTGATCGCCCGCAGATCCGGCGCCACCAGGACCTGCCGCTGGTCCTGCGGGGCAGCGCGATAGCAGCCCCACCACCGGCGCTGCAGGCCTTGTTTCAGCTCGGCAGGCCGGGCCTGGTGCACGCGTTCGGGGCCTCGACACCGCCGGCCTGCTCGCCCTGGCCTACGTGGCCCTGCTCGCGGCCCTGGTCGGCTTCGGCATGTGGTCAGGGCTGCTCGGCCGCTATCCGCCGCATGCGTGGCGCCCTACACGATGCTGGCCGCCTGAATCGCCGTGGGTGAGCCCGCCTCGTGCAGGCCTTGCTCGGCAGCCGGGCCGTCGTCGCCTCCGTGTTGTTGCCGTACGTGTTATCGACTGCCAGAGCCCCAATGCCGTCGGCTGCCCCGAGCGGTCAATCGCGAACTGGAGATCACCGACTGAAGTCCCGCAATCACTTTCCGCGAGGGCGTGTCGAGTCGGTTGCGGGGGCCTAGCGCTCGTGAGGTAGCAACCAGTACCTTCCGCTGGTGACTCTTCAGGTGCGCTACTCCCGCTGGGCCCTTGTTCTCGCAGCGTTCATCGCTGTCACCGCCATGGAGAGTCCCTCGGCAGCCATCGCTGGCGCTGTGCACGCTACGCCGGTGGCACCACCGGCTCTTCACACGTCTCAAATCTCCCCGCAGGTTACCGTACCGTTGAATTCGGTTGGCGTTACCCAGATAGTGGTCGACTCAACGCATAGGCACGTGTTCTTCTCGGTGGGCTTGTTGTACAGCTCCATCGAGGTCCGTGATTTCTCCGGGCAACTCGTGGCTGAGATCGGCGGTGAGCAGGATGCTCGAGGCATGGTCATTTCCGCGGATGACTCGGTCGTATACGCTGCTCTGGCCGGAGGATTTATCTCGAAAATCGATACCGCGACGCTCAAGGAGACCGCGCGCTGGTCAACGGGAGCTTTGTCGTGCCCGATCTGGCTCGCGCTCACCGGCACGAAACTCTGGGTGTCCTACGGCTGCAGTTCGGGGGAGGTCGCCGCAATGGATACATCGTCCCCGAACCCGACACTCGGAACGGGGCTTGCGGCGCTGGTGCCCTACCCATCGGGTGCACTGCCCTTCTATTACCCACCGAAGCTGGCTTCCGACGGTGTCCACCGCCTAGTCCTGATGGTCCCGGACCTGTCTTCCAACAGTGCGTTCGACTTTGATGTCAGCACAACGCCTCCCACGCTGACCGGACAAGCGGTCGTGGGAGGGGGATGCAACGACGTCGCTGTGACCAGCAGCGGGCTTGAGGCCGTCTTCGCTTGCAACGGACCGTCTGCGCATTCTGTCTACCGGCTCTCTGACTTCACTCTTTCCGACAGTTTGCCCACGGGACAATTCCCTAACTCCGTGGCGACGGGTGGAGACCTGATTGCAGCGGGCCTCAACCGCTTTAGCTCGGCGCTCGATCTCCAAGTGTTTGATTCCAACCATGTCCATGTCAACTCGTGGGACTTCAAAGGAGTCGACTTCCTCGATGTCCACGCGCTCGCTCTGTCGAGGGATGGAAAGTACCTATTCGCTGTCTCGCATCCGTGGACGTCGTATCAGCCGCAAAACCTGCACATTATCACCGACCCTGGGCTCTACCCAACGACCATCACGTTGACCGCGCCGGCGGCGGCCGCCCGTGGTTCCCAGCTTGCGGTGAGCGGGACCCTTTCGTCACCGTTCCGGCTACCGCCGGCCGGTACGCCCCTGACGATCAGTCGTTCCGACGCGGGAGGCATTCATCTGCTGCCCGATGCGCCAATGGCCGCCGATGGGTCGTTCTCGTTCAACGACGCTCCCGACATTGGGGGAGCTGTGACTTACGGTGTTGGTTACGCTGGCGATGCGACCCGGCTCGCCAGTTCAGCCCAGGCCATTGTGCAAGTGTCGTTGCTACCTACCGTGCTGACGTTGAGCGTCTCACCCGCGGCGGTCGCGTACGGTCGGGCGGTTACCCTGCGGGTGCACTTGGCGCCAACGTTCAACTCGCGCACAGTCAGCGTGTCCGTGACGCCCGCCGGGCAGGCCGAGAAGGTGCTGACCTCGACTGCGGTGAACAGCACGGGAGATCTCACCCTTGCCTACGCAATGACCCGAAACGCGGTCTTCACTGCACGGTTCGCCGGGGACTATCAGTATGCGGCCGTCAGCGTGACGGGAAAGGCAACCTCAGCGACCCGCGTGACGCAGCGGCAGACTGGCTACCACGCGACGTCCGGCTCCTACCGCCTGTACCGCACCAACGTCCACCCCGGGCTGATCGCGACAATCGCGCCTGCCCACCGTGGCTCTTGCGTGTACTTCTCTGCCCAGCGCTTTTACTCCGGTGCCTGGCACACGATCGCGACCTCGGGCTGCTTCGCGCTGAACAGCTCCAGCGCGGCCACGGCGTACCTGTCCGTGAAGCCCGTGCGTGGATCGCCGTACCGCTTCCGAGCCACGTTCAAGGGCGATGCGGTGAGCACCGCAGCCAGCGGCGGCTGGCAGTACTTCAAGTTCGACTGATTCTCGCAAGGCGCCTGGGTCGGTCGCCGACACCCGCCGAACCCAGGCACGAGGTCGGCAGGTCCAGTTGCTGTTGACGCTGGCCAGGCAGCGGAGGCCGGGCACCGATCGGGAACACAGACCGTCACACACGACGACCGCGGATGGCACTGGATACACGTCGCACCGCGGATGACCTGCACGGATGCACTAGGCCGTCGCGGCCGGCAGGGTGGGTCCCCGTTCGGGACGAAGAGGCCGTGGGTTCGAATCCCGCCACCCCGACCCACGTTTCCCCAGGTCATTCCTGAAGTCTGCGGTCGCCGGTGGGCGGCCCGTTCCGGGCTGAAAATGGGGGTCTGGTCGCCCGTTGACGTCGTCGCTCCGTGGTCCGTAGAGGCCGTCCTGAAGTCGGGCGCCGGGAGTTGCGCTGTGGGCCCTTCCTTGTTGCCATGAGCACGAGATCCAGATTCGCAAGTGCCTTGCAGCTCCCCGGGCGGTCAGGTGGTCCGCACTGGCGAAGGGAGCAACCCGTGGCGCTGGAGGTTACGAGGGACAACGAGCAGATCATCGAGCGGATCGCGGCGCTCGACATCGGCAAGGAGGAGGTGGTGTGTTGCGTGCGGGTGCCTGACCCGGGAGCGTCCGGGAAGCGCCTGCAGGAGGTGACGACGCATCGGACGATGACCCGCTCGCTGCTGCTGATGTGTGATCGCTTACGCGAGCTCGGGGCGACCCGGGTGATCATGGAGGCGACGTCGGACTACTGGAAGTCGCCGTTCTACCTGCTGGAAGCGGCTGGTTTCGAGACGTGGCTGGTGAATGCCAAGGACGTCAGGCATCTGCCGGGCAGACCGAAGACAGACAAGCTGGACAGCGTCTGGTTGTGCAAGGTCGGGGAGCGGCAGATGCTGCGGCCAAGCTTCGTCCCCCCGCCCGAGATCCGAGTGCTGCGGGATCTGACCCGGTATCGCATCGACCAGGTCGGGGTCAGGAACGCGGAGAAGCAGCGGGTGGAGAAGCTGCTGGAGGACGCCCAGGTCAAGTTGTCGGTGGTGGCCAGCGACATCTTCGGGGTGTCGGGCAGGGAGATGCTGGCGGCTCTGATCGCTGGGGAACGCGACCCGAAGGTGCTCGCGCAGATGGCTCGGGCCCGGCTGCGCGCGAAGATCGCGGATCTGGAGGAAGCGTTCTATGCCAGCCGCTTCAACGACCACCACGCCTTCCTCCTGGGCAAGATGTTGGCCCGGGTGGACGCCATCGACGACGACCTGGCCGATCTGGACTGCCGCATCGGGGAGGAGATCGCGCGCCAGGACATCGCGTGGGGCCAGACCGTGACTCGTCTCGACGCCATCCCTGGTGTCGGCATCGCCATCGCCCAGGTGGTCATCGCGGAGATTGGGCTGGACATGACCCGCTTCCCGACCGCTGGTCACCTGGTGTCGTGGGCCAAGTTCGCGCCCACCGTGAAGGAGTCGGCCGGTAAGAAGAAGGGGAAGAACGCCACCGGCCATGGCAACGCCTACTTGGCGCGTGCCCTTGGGGAGGCCGCCGTCGGGGCCGGGAAGACGAACACCTTCTTAGGCGAACGCTACCGACGCCTTGCCCGACGCCGAGGCCGGAAGAAGGCCCTCGTCGCTGTCGGCCGCAGCATCCTGGTCATCGTCTGGCATCTGTTGTCCGACCCGCAGGCTCAGTTCGTCGACCTCGGCCCGGACTTCCACGACCGGCACGTCAGCACCCAACGGGTCATCCGTAGTCACGTCCGCCAGCTCGAAGCCCTCGGCTACCGGGTGAGCATCCAGCCAGCCGTGTAACGCGTGGGGGTCGAAACCCTTCCCGGCTGCGCTGCGCTCCGCCGGGAGCCGTCGCGCGCCCACTCACCTTCCTTTTCGATCCAGGAGCTTGGTGAGTCAAGGGTGTCCTTGACCAGGGTTTCGGGCCGGTCCGCGTCGTTGCTGGCATGCCGGCGGGGGCGTCGGGGTCAAGGCTCGCGCGGAGCGCGACCGCGTCAGCGGCCGTAGGGCCTTGAGGCCGGCGCCTGGTCGGCGACGATGTTCAGCGCGGAGAGGGCTCGTGGGCGGCTCGCAGTCGTGCGTGGGGGTGGGGTGGCGTGCGCTCATCAGTGCCGGTGGCCCGGCGGTGGGCAGGCCTGGGGAGGCTGCCGGTCATTCCTTCGTCCAGCCGCGTTGGTCGATGCGGTGGACTTGATGGGGTGCGTGGTGCTCCGGTCGGCGGGGTCAATCAGAGGGGCGCGACCGCGCCGGTGCTCGTCGCTGACGCGCGCTGCGACGGACACTCGGGGGTCATGACCTGGACGACCTCGCGCCGATCAGTTCTGGGGAGTCGGCGGGTGCCGGTCACGCGGCTGCCTCGGCGGCTGGTCGCGGTCGGCGCGGATGTGTCGGGTCGAGGTCTCGGACGTGACCGTCGCGCAGGGCGTAGTAGACGTACTGGAGCTGGCGGCGGGCGGCTGCGACGGTCCCGATGTTCTTGCCGCGGCGGGCGGCGACCTGGTCACGGAAGCCGCCGATCCGGGTCCCGGCGGGCAGCACCTTGACCGACTCCACGACGGCCCAGCGGACCAGCCGGGTGCCCTGTTTGGTGATCCGCCCGCGGCGGACCTTGGTGTCGGACTCGCGGTGCAGCGGGGTCATCCCGGCCCAGCAGGTCAGCTTGTCCGCGTTGGTGAACCGGGTGACGTCGCCGATCTCGGCGACCAGGACCGCACCCAGCACCGGGCCGATCCCGGGGATCGTCTGCACGGCCCGGTATCCGGGGTCGGTCGCGAGTCGGCCGCGGGCGAGCTTGTCGAACACGTCGATCTCGAACTCCAGAGCCTCCATCACCCGGCGCAGCGACGCGATCCGGGCGGCGTACGGCTTGGGCAGGTCGAGGCCGGCGAGCAGCTGAGTGCCGGCGACCCCAAACAGGTCGCTCATCGGCACTTGCACGCCGCACTTGGCCAGCACCGCGTGGACGTGGGCCTTGCAGTGCGAGCGGAGCGCGACGAGCTTGGCCCGGTGCCGGACCAGCTCACGCAGCTCCCGGGTCGCCGGCGGGGCGATCCACGACTCGGGCAGCCGGCCCATGCGCAGCAGGTCGGCCAGGTCGGTCGCGTCGCGCAGGTCGTTCTTGACCCGCCGGTACTCGAACGCCTTCACCCCCAGCGGGTGCGCCAGATGCACGTCCGTGCCGGCCTCGGCAAGGGTGTCGACGGCCCCAGTACCAGCCGTACGTGCTCTCCAACACGACCTCCGGGCATTCCCCGGCCCGCGAGATCACCTGCGCCAGCGCCAACGCGGTGTTCGGGATCTGGACCGCTTCCAGGACCTCACCAGCATCCGTGGTCCGCACAATCACGCTTCGCTTGCGGTGCAGATCGATCCCCACGAACTGCCGCCCTGCGTACGCCAGCTGAACCTGCTCCGACGCGACGTAGCCTTTCACCGGGGCCTCCTTCGTCGACTGACGAGAACACCTCCAGCATCCGGCGGAGGGTCACGCGGAGCGAGGCCCCACCCTCAGCTCCTCATCGCATCAGAGGCCCTTTCCGGGATTCGGAGAGGGCCCGATTTGCAAGATCATCCGTTAGGTTTCGGAACGGCTCGTCGCCGAGCGCCGCGCCATCGCCCGGGCGCCGTCCAGGGAGGAGATCACACACCTCGGGCTCGTGTCAGTCGTTCGCCGGGCTACTCACCGGTCAAGTCGGCTACGACCGGAGCCAGTGTGTCGGCGGAGTCGGCGCCGAAGACGAAGTAGGAGTATCCGAGTTCTTCACGTCGCCGCTGGATCTCCTCGGCGGCCGCCGCTGGGTCACCGGGGAGGGTGGCCAGCGAGTCTGCTGCGCGCAGGGCAGCCGGGTCGGTATCCGGGGGAGCCATGAACGGCGCGACCGTGTCGCCGATGACCGGGACGTGGAGCGCAAGTTCGATGTCCCGGTTGGCGCGGAAGTCGCGCACCACCCGCGAGACGTCGACACGGGACTCACCCGGCATCACGGCGAAGGTGACCGTATCCGCGATCTCCGCAGCCAACGCCTGGGCCTTCGGCCCCCGCACGGCCATCACGACGGGCGTGTGAAGATCAGGGCCGTCCAGACGTCGCAGCGCCGTCACCGTGTCACGTACCTGGGCCAGCCGTTCCCCTGGTGAGGCTACGGGCAGGTTCAGTTCGCGGAGTTCGTCCTCGATCCCTGGCCTGCCAGTGCCGATACCCATCTCGAAACGACCGTCCGTGAGTACTGATAGCGAGTGTGCTTCCCATGCGGTGCTCCAAGCGGGGCGGAGCGGAGAGGCGTAGACCCAGGTACCCACACGGAGATTGGCGATGGACGCCGCGACGGCCAGCAAAGGGCCAGGCGCCGGCTGCCATTGAGGGACGTCAGGCATCAGCAGCGTCGAGTAGCCGTGGTCGGCGATGCGGCTGACACGGTCTCGCCAGGTCCGTGTGTCGGTCAGGAGCGGGGCCACGACCCCGAACCGGAACGGCCTGGACATGCCCGGACTGTCCCACACATGACCCGGCTATGACAGGCTCGTGAGCTCCGCGAGCGCCGTTCGTCCAACGGCATCAGGCACGCGAAACCAGCTCCCACGACGTCGACGTCACTCTGTTGCACGTGATAGGGGCCGGAGCAGCCGAAGCCGCACGCCCGCCAACGGCGGACTGCTCCGCCGACACCGCCACCGTGACGACCCAACAGCCCAGGACAGTGGTGGGGGCGACCCCGCTACGGGCGGGACTGCGGTGCGTGGACTGTCGGCTGCGAGCCACATGTTGCAGACTACTTGCCTACCTGTTATACAGATAGCCATGAGCATCCACGTGGTCTCGGTCGCCGACGCGGTCGCCGACGAGCTGCGTCGCCGGCTGCTCGCCGGTGTCTACCGGGGCGGAGAGCAGCTGCGGGACACGGAGCTGTCGGCGGAGTTCGGGGTGGCCCGCCCCACTGTGCGGGCAGCGGTGCAGATGCTGGTCGCGGACGGGCTGCTGGAGCGGGGGCGGGGCCGTAGCGCCGCGGTGAGGTCCTTCACTGCCGAAGACGCGGTCGACCTGTATCGGCTGCGGCGACCGATCGAGGCGACCGCGGTCTCGATGGTGATCGCCGAGAGGCGCGCCTTGGACGGGGTGCAGGGCACAGTCGATGCCTTCCTCGCCCTGTCCGAGGACCTGTCGTGGGATGTCGTCGCCGACCATGACATCGCGTTCCACCGGGCGGTGCTGGTCGCGGCCGGCTCGCTGCGGCTGCTGCGCACCTTCGACGAGGTCGGGGCCGAGCTTCGGCTGCTGGTCGCCCAGCTGCGTCCGGCTTATGGCCGCGTCTCGGTGCTGGCCGCCGAGCACGCCCTCCTGCTCGATGTCCTTCGCTCCGGGGACATCGCGCGCGCCCAGTCGGCGTGGACCGAGCATTTCGACGTTGCGGAGCGGTTCTTTCTCACCCTCATCCAGGAGCGCACCCCGTGAAGCTCACCGACTACGACGCGCTCAGCTTCGACTGCTACGGAACGCTGATCGACTGGGAGGCGGGTCTGGCCGCCGTCCTGTCGGCTTGGGCCCGTCGCCGCGGCCTGGCCATGTCCGACGAGCAGTTGCTGGCCGCATACAACCCGTGCGAGGCCGCTGTCGAGGTCGAGACTCCGGCCGCGCTCTACCCCGATGTGCTGGCCGAGAGCCTGCGCCGGGTGGGGGGTGCGTTGGGCGCCGAGGTCAGCGACGACGACGCTGCCGCCATCGCCGGTTCGGTGCCGGACTGGCCGGCGTTCAGTGACTCGACTGTGGCCCTGCAGCGGCTGGCCAGCCGCTTCCACCTGATCATCCTGTCGAACGTCGACCGCGCCTCCTTCGCCGGCTCCAACAAGCGCCTGGGTGTCACCTTCACCAGCATCATCACCGCCCAGGACGTCGGCGCCTACAAGCCCTCGCCGCGTAACTTCGAGGCGCTGGACGTCGAGGTCGCCCGCCTCGGCATCGCCGACGGCAGGCTGCTGCACGTGGCCCAGAGCCTGTTCCACGACCACGTGCCCGCCAAGGCAGCCGGCCTGCCCACGGTCTGGATCAACCGCCGCCACGACCGCTCCGGTTGGGGCGCCACCCCCGCCCCGCACGGTGATGTCACCCCCGACTGGACCTTCCCGTCGATGGCCGCCTTCGCTGATGCCGTCGACGCCGCCGCGGTCGCCGAACAGTCCTGACCTCCCCACCGAGTCCGCTCAGGCGCCGCCGGCCGACGCGAAGGCGGGGTTGACGTCCTTCGGGTCGGGGTTCCCCCGACCGGTGGTGATCAGGCTCTGCAGGCTGCCGTTGACGTAGTACCCCCAGCCCATCGAGCAGTTCTCGAAGCACCCGAAGGCCGGGACGAGGCCCACATGGGTGAAGCGGACCTCGGTCTTCCCCTCCTTCTCGGTGATGTCGAACACGACCGTCGTACCCGTCCACTCAGCCTTGTCCTCGGCGAAGCTGATGTAGGCGTCCAGGGCGAGCCAGGTGACTCGCTTGGCAGGAACCACCTCCGTCAGCCGGAACTTGGTGTAGTGGATGTCGTGGTGCCGGTAGACGAACTCGTCGCCCAGCTTCTCGGTACCGCCCTGGACGCCCTCCCCCCACCAGCCACGAACGTTGGTGATGGCGGCGAAGGCCTCGGCGGGGGTCTGGTCCACCGTGAAGGTGGTGGTGAAGCTCAGGTCGTTCATGTCTGTCTCCAGTTCGAGGTTGTCGAGCACGAACTTGGTACACGCCTGTGAGCCGACGTCAGGTTGGGCTTGCCCGATCACCTGACCGGCTGCGGTGCGACGAGCGCAGCGTTGAGTCGCTCGAGCGCCTTGACCGCGCCGCCGAGCCAGCTCGCGGCCAGCGACTCCGACATGGGGTCGGGGAAGATCTCCTCCTCCCCCGCCTCCACGCCGTCGAAGATGGATCGCGCGACGGACTCCGCGGAGGCCTTCGGCACGTCGAGCCCGCGAGACATGTCGGTGTCCATGGGCCCGGCCAGAACGGCATGCACGCGCACACCCTGTGCGGCCAGGAGGGCCCGCAAGGACTGCGAGAGCGAGAACGCTGCCGCCTTGGAGATCGAGTACGCCGGGATGATCGGCAGGGCGGCCAGAGCCGCCACCGAGAGGACGTTGACGATGGATCCGCGAGAACGTGCCAGCAACGGCAGGAAGGCTCGGCTCATGCCGTAGGTGCCGTACAGGTTGACGGCGAGGTGCTGGTCCAGGGCGGCGCGATCGCTCAGGTCGTCATGCAGCCCGATCCCCGCGTTGTTGATGAGGACGTCGAGGGAGTCGACACGACCGACAGCTGCCTCGATCCTCGCCGCATCGGTGATGTCCAGGGTCAGGGGCACGACACGCCGGTCAGGGTGTACCCATGGCCGGCGCGAACCGGCGTACACCCGCCGCACGCCTCTGGCCAGGGCCTCCTCCACCAATGCCTTCCCGAGCCCACGGTTGGCGCCCGTCACCAGCACGGCCTTGTCTTCGAATGTCATCCGTCCTCCTCGTGAATGCGGGCTCTCCGCGCACCGGCGGACGGCCCGAACCGTCGATAACGTAGACACCCCCACGGCGCGAAAGTGGGCTGCGGCGGACCGCCCAGTTCGCCGCCCCGCCGGTGTCCATACAGGGTCAGCGACCAAGCGCGGTGGGGAGGGAGGGCGAGGGGTGGAGGTTGTGGACGGCGACCTGCTCACCAGGGCGCGGGCCGGGGACGGCGAGGCGTTCCGCGAGCTGACCGAGCCGCACCGGCGAGAGCTCCAGGTGCACTGCTACCGGATGCTCGGGTCCTTCCAGGATGCCGAGGACGCCGTGCAGGACACATTGCTGACTGCCTGGCAGGGCTTGGAGAGGTTCGAGGGACGCGCCTCGATCCGGACCTGGCTCTACCGGATCGCCACCAACCGATGCCTCAACGCCCTTCGCTCGGCCAGCCGACGCCCGGCCAAGGAGTGGGACATCCCTCACGTCGAACCGCCGGAACCCACTCGACTCGGTGAAGTCGTGTGGCTTCAGCCCTTTCCCGACGCGCTCCTCGAGGGTGGGGTCGGCGCGCCGCTCGGCCCAGAAGCCCGCTACGAGCAGACCGAGGCCATGTCGCTGGCCTTCGTGACTGCGCTACAGCTGCTGCCGGGTCGCCAGGTCGCCGTGCTCATCTTGCGGGACGTGCTCGGGTATCGCGCCAACGAGGTGGCCGACATGCTCGACACCACCGTCGAGTCGGTGAACAGCGCGCTCAAACGGGCTCGCGCCGGCCTCGAGAGGCGCGTGCCATCGGGGGACGAGCGACAGCCGCCACCGGCTCCCGACTCGCCCACCGAGCAGGGGTTGGTGGCCAAGTTCGTCGATGCCTACAAGTCGGGGGACGTCGAGGCGCTGGTCGCCCTGCTGACCGAGGACGTCTGCGTCTCCATGCCACCGATCCCCTTCGAGTACCAGGGGCGCGAGGCCGTGGCCCGTTTCTACGCCAGCATCATCGGCCAGGGGCGGACGTACGACTTCGTGCACGCGCGAGCCAACGGTCAGCCCGCCGTCGGGGCATACCTTCGCGCCCCGACCGGCGTCCGCCACGGGACCGGCCTCCTCGTGCTCACCCTCGCCGGCGACCGGATCTGCGCCATCACCCGTTTCGAGAACACCGTTCTCCCCTGGTTCGGGCTGCCGCGGTCGCTGCCCGACTGAGCCGGCGCCCGGTCAGGGTCGGTCGTGGTCCAGCTGTTCCTTACCCAGATCACCGCTTCAGCGAAGCCCAGGGCCGGCCATGTCGCAGTCGCGACGAACGCCGGACGGGGGTTCGGTGACCGGTTCGTCGAGTTTCGTTCCGCGGGCGGCGGGGATCCGCTCGGCGAGCCTCCGGCCCCCAGGTCATTCACCTGCGCCGGTCGGTAGGTAGGCCGAAGGCAGCGAACAGGGAGTGGCCCGCGAACCCGGTGATCTCGATGATGTGGGCGCCGTCCATGGTGAGGACCATGACTCCGTAGGCGTTGGTGGTGCCGTCGTCGTTGTGGACGTATGCGGCGACCGCTGGTTGGAGGTTGGCGCGGACCGGGACCAGGGTGATCTGGTCGAGATGGCCGGCGGCCGGCACCGTCGAGAGGAACCCTGCGATGGCCGCATGTCCTCGGTAGGCGGCCGGGAACGGGGGCATGGTGAGCACGGCGTCCTCGCGCAGCAGCGCGAGCAGGGCGGGGATGTCGCAGGCGTGCCAGGCGCTGATATACCGGTCGAGCAGGCGCCGCTCGCCGGTGGCGTCCGGCCTGCCCGCTGCCGGCTGGGGCCGGCCCTGCCCGCGATGCTGGGTGAGGGTGGTCCTGGCGCGGTGCAGCAGGCTGTTGACGCCGGGGACGGTGGCGTCGAGCAGGTCTGCTGTCTCCCGAGCGCTGTAGCCGAGGACGTCGCGCAGCAGCAGGGTGGCCCGCTGCCTTCCGGGGAGCAGCTGGACCGCGGTCAGGAACGCCAGGTCTACGCTCTCAGCGAGGTCGTAGACCGCCTCGGGTCCTTGGGCCACCTGGTCTGCCAGCCAGGAGTCGGGGATGGGCTGCAGGCCGACGACCTCCACGTCAGCGGCGTTGGGCGGGGGTGGCGTGAACGCCGGAGCGGCCGGTGGCTGGACGGCGGCTCGGGCCCGACGTGTCAGGCAGCGGTTGGTGGCGATCCGGTACAGCCATGTCCGCACGGAGGATCGGGAGTCGAAACCGCGCAGATGTCGCCAGGCCCGCACCAGCACCTCCTGGACGACGTCCTCGGCGTCCTGGAAGGAGCCGAGCATCCGGTAGCAGTGCACGTGAAGCTCACGGTGGTAGGGAGCGACAAGGACGGCGAATGCTGCCTGGTCGCCCGCGACGGCGCGATCCAGCAACGCGGCCTGCTCGCCTGACAGAGGGTCGGTAGGGGTGATCGGGCCAGGCCCCCCCGCGTCCAGCCCCTCTGCCACGCCACTCCTCACCGTCGCTTCAGGCCTTGCCGTCGTGGCCGACCGCGGTCAACCGGCCGCTTCCATCGCGGCGCGCAGCTCCTGCGCGTCATAGATCAGCTCACCCCGCACCAGGTACCCGTCCTCGACCTCGAGGATCTCAGCGCTGGTCATCGGCGCCACCGGTAGAGCCATCTCCCAGTCGATGATCGAGCAGACAGTGTTTCCGTCGACGAACTGCCGCCGCACGCTGAACGACGTGACCATCGCCCCCGCCTGCGCAGCCATGGCCTTGTACCCCTGCGCACTGTCGAAGTCGGCCACCGGCCCGTGAAAGGTGAAACCGGCCGCGAACGGCACCGCGCTCAGATCCCCCTTCCTACTCATCCAGCCGTCGTAGTACAGCCTCGCGATCTCGATCGGAGTCACCTGGGGCCTCCACCCTGTCACCGGCGTGGGCCCTTCCCACGCCCAGCACCCTCATAGACCCCCAAGCCGACCCGGACTGTGCGGTCGTTCGAAGAGACTCCTCGGCCGCGCCCTTGCGGGCCGGATGCGACGCGCCGTGTACGGCGTAGTCGACGGCCTCGAGCGACGGGTTACGGCTGGCCGGTGCCCTTCAGACGTGCCGCTCGAAGGGTGAGGTAGCGCTGCTCGGGTGCACTGGACGTCGACAGGGCCGCGCGCAGGTAGCAGGCGCGGGCGGCGTCGAGTTCTCCGATCTCCTCAAGCAGGTGAGCGCGGACGGCGTCGAGCCGGTGGCTGTGGGCCATCCGTTCGTCGTCATCGAGGGTGCCTGCCAGGGCGAGGCCGACCGCGGGGCCATGAACGCGGGCGAGGGCGACCGCGCGGCTGAGCCGGACCACCGGCCCGGGGGCCACCTGTTCGAGGACCTCGTAGAGCGCGAGGATCTGCGGCCAGTCGGTCGCGTCGGCCGACGCGGCCTCGGCGTGCAGGGCCGCGATCGCAGCCTGCACCTGGTACGGGCCGACCTGGCCGGCGCCCAGCGTCTGGGCGACCAGAGCAAGCCCCTCGGCGATCGACGCGCCGTCCCAGAGCGCGCGGTCCTGCTCGTCGAGGGGGACGATCGACCCGGCGGCGTCACTGCGGGCGGCCCGCCGGGCGTCGGTGAGGAGCATGAGGGCGAGCAGCCCGGCGACCTCGCCCTCCTCGGGCAGCAGCCGGTGAAGCAGCCGGGTCAGCCGCTTCGCCTCGGCGGTGAGGGCGTTGCGGCCCAAGTCGGGCCCCGCGGTGGCGGTGTAGCCCTCGTTGAAGACGAGGTAGAGGACGTGGAGCACAACCGGCAGCCGCACCGCACGTTGCTCGCCGGGGACCGGCTCGAAGCGCGCGCCGGAGTCGCGGATGCGCTGTTTGGCCCGGCTGATCCGCTGCCTCATGGTCGCTTCAGGCACCAAGAACGCAGCCGCGATCTGCGCCGTCGTCAACCCGCCGACTGCACGCAGGGTCAGCGCGATCTGGGACGACGCCGACAAGCACGGGTGGCAGCACAGGAACACCAGGGCGAGGGTGTCGTCGTCGAGGTTCGCCTCGGCGTCTAGGTCGCTGCCGGCAAGGCCGGTCGCTGGATCGGCCGTCGACCCGGAGAGCGGCGACGACCAGTCCGACGCGAGGGCCTTCTCGCGTCGGCGACGGGCACTGTCCGCACGCCAACCGTCGACGAGGCAGCGGCCCGCGACGGTGAGCAGCCACGACCTGGGCTGCTTCGGGACGCCGTCGCGCGGCCACTGCACCACGGCGGCGAGCAGTGCCTCCTGGACGGCGTCCTCGCACGAGTCGAACTGCCCGTGCCGGCGCACGAGCACGCCGAGGACCTGTGGCGCCAACTCGCGCAGCAGGTCCTCGACGGGCCGGTCGCTGCTCATCACCCAAGAATCACGGATACGCCCTTGGTTCAGGGTGCCGCGGTCTCATGCATCACAGGGCGGATCTCCATCGGGTACTCGACGTAGGCCACGCATCGGGAGGCGATCTCGGTGACCCGCTCAAGGCTCGCCTCAATGACCCAGTACCCGGCGATCGATTCCTTGATCTCCGCGAACGGGCCGTCAGTAGGCACGGGCACCCCATCCACGAGCCGAACCGTCACCGCGTGGGAGGGGTCCATCAGCCCGTGGCCGGCGACGAGCTCACCCGCCAGGCGCATCTCGGCGTCCATGGACATCATCAGCTCCCCCATGCCGCGGATCCATTCCGGCGACCGGGTCGGCATCTGCTCCCCGACCCCGGCGAACATCATGAGCATGTACTTCATCTCGCTCCTTTCGGGCAGCGCCCCGACGGCGCGCCGTGAAGTCGTAGCCGGTCCCGCGATCGCGACATCCTCGAGCGGACATCCTCGCGACTCCCGTGCCTTCACGCGTACCGAAGGCGCGTCCAACCAGGCTGGGGGTCACCTGCCGGGCGGACTCACCGAGCAGGACACCCTTCTGGCGTGGGCGAGCCTTCGCATCAGCGGCATGGCGGAGGGCATCTCCTGCTGCCAGGCTGAGCGCCGTGGACCCGGTCGACCTGCCCGCCCCGCTCACCGGCACCGCGGCCTCACGTGCGGTCGAGACGACCGGGTGGCGTTACCTGCTCGGCTGCCTGTGCACCTCGGTCGGCGTGCTCGTCGATGGCAGGGGGGCTGCAGGTGGCAACGCTTGCGCTCGGCGCGTGTGGGGCCGACGGCGACGACCATCTCCGGGTCGACATGCGTCGCGACCGCGTCGACCTGTCGTTGCAGACACGGGTGATCGGGGCCACGACGCTTCGCGACACGGAGCTGGCGCACCGCATCACCGATGTCCTGGCGAACGAGGGCATGCGCACGGCAGGTGCAACCACTGTCGAGCGGTCGCGGCCGGTGCAGATGCTGGAGATCGCCATCGACGCAGTCGACATCCCCGCCATACGGCCGTTCTGGAAGGCCGTGCTCGCCTATGCAGATGAGGCGCAGCGCGACGGACCCACCGACACTATCGTCGACCCCGCAGGGCAGCTGCCGGCGATCTGGTTCCAGCAGATGGACGCACCTCGCACGCAGCGCAACCGGATCCATCTCGACGTAGCCGTCAGCCACGACGAGGCCGATGCGCGGGTGAGAGCCGGGCTCGCCGCTGGTGGCGTGCTCGTCAGTCAGACACGCGCACGGTCGTTCTGGGTCCTCGCCGATGTCGAGGGCAACGAGGTGTGCGTGTGCACTTGGCAGGACCGTGACTGATCGTGAGGCCGTGCTCTCCGTGAGGGCCGTCGCCGGCATCGTGGCGTGAGAGAGGGCGTCGTGGTCTACGCGGCGGGTTCGCGGTGCCAGCGGACGATCCGGAACCCGTGGTCGATGGCACGCTGAAGCGCCTCGGGATCCAGGTCGCCGTCCGGTTGCTGGGCTATCCCGATGAACCTGCGGATCACCGGGTTGCTCTTGGCCATGATCTTGATCAAGTCCTGGATCTCGTCGACCGAGTCGATCAGCTCCGGGCGAAGCAGGATGTCGCCGCCGGCCAGGCGGACCTGTTCGGCTCGGTCGGCGGCGAGGCTGAGGGTCCAGGTGCCGCCGCCGGGAGTCAGGAGCGTCTCGGCGTCCCGGACATAGCTGAGCGGCTGTCGGTAGAGCTTGCCCGTTCGCCGGCCGTGGTAGCGCAGGAGCATGAGCCGGCGGCTCATGGGCGTACGGAACGGGAGGGAGAGAACCAGACGCATCGGGACGTTGACGACGCGCATGCCGCGTGCTTGGAGGCGGCGCGCGAGTGGGCGCGTAGCAGTCATGATCATTCCTTCGTGTCGGAGGTCAGGCCGGATCGGGTGGGCGGGACCGCGGCGGATCGACGCGGGTGGACGTCGCTGCGTCCGCAGCGGCGATGTTCGCCTGCAGCGCCGCGAGGGCGAGGCGCAGCCGGCGCTGGTCGTCGTCGGCAAAGCCGGTGCGGAGTCGCTGGTCGAATGCCATCGCGGCCTCACGCAGGCGGAGGAAGAGGGCCTCACCGTCGCGCGTGAGCGTGACGGTCTGGATGCGCCGGTTGTCGCGGTCACGGGTGCGGGTGACGAGGCCGTCGGCTTCGAGGCGGTCGAGGTGGTGGGTGAGGGTTGGCCCGGACAGGCCCAGGCGATCCGCGATGGCGCTCTGGGTGCGGCCCGCACCGGACTTGACCGACAGCAGGACCAGCCAGGCGGGTCGGCTTCCGCCGGCTGCGGCGAGGGCGTCGTCGAACGCCCGCTCGACGGCCTTGCCGGTGCTGGCGAGCAGGATGCCGAGCGGCTGCTCCCGAGGTGGCCCTCCGGTGGTCGGCACCGCGGGGGCGTCGCGTTGCTGCTCCCTCGCCACAGCGCCTCCAGGTGGGTCAGCTGGGCTCGAGTTTAGATGTATAACGGTTCGATGTCTATCTGTTGTAGGTTGCGTGCAACCCTTCGGGGCTCTCGGCGGACGTCAGGCCGGAGCATGCTGCGACCTCAGGACCGCCGAGTCGGTCAACCGGGAACGTGAAGGCGGGGCGGCGTTGTCCCCGCTCCGGCAGCGAGCAGGGTGCGCACCGCTTCGGCGCTGTCCGCCTCCAGTGCTGCCGCTGCGAGGTGGGCTGCCTGCTGGAGGTCGACGAGCCGCACCGCTTGCTTGATCGCGGGAACCGCCGGTGGCGAGACGCTGAGCTCGGTGACGCCGAGGCCGACCAGCAGCGCCACTGCCGTCTCGTCGGCGGCGACCTCTCCGCAGACCGCGACGGGCGTGCGCTCACCGGCCCCGCGGCAGACGGCGTCGATCAGACGCAGCACACCCGGGTCGAGCGGGTCGGCGAGCCGGGAGAGAGCCTGGTTGCCGCGCTCGGCCGCCAGCGCGTACTGGGTGAGGTCGTTGGTGCCGATGCTGAGGAAGTCGACATGCGGCGCGAGCGCGCGGATCTTCAGTGCCGTCGCGGGCACCTCGACCATGATGCCGATCCGCAGGTCGGCCGGTTGGCCCTTCCCGACGAGCTTGATCGCGTCGTCGACCATCCGTCTGGCGGTGAGCAGCTCCTCCAGGGTGCTGACCATGGGGAACATGAGGTCGACGGGGTGGTCGTGCGCCACCTGGACGATCGCGAGCAGCTGGTCGGCCAGAACCGCCGGACGGGCCAGGGATAGCCGGATGCCGCGGACGCCGAGGTACGGGTTGGCCTCCGACGGCATGGGGAGGTAGTCCAGGGGCTTGTCGCCGCCGACGTCGAGGGTGCGCAGGGTGCACCGTCGGCCTTGCAACGCCTCGGCGATCCGCCGGTAGGCGGCCTCCTGCTCCTCGACCTCGGGCGCCTCGGTGCGACCGAGGAAGAGGAACTCGGTACGGACGAGACCGGCGAGGTCGGCCCCGTGGCTGACGGCGGCGCGGGCGTCCTCGACCGAACCGAGGTTGGCTGCGACCAGGATGGTCACCCCGTCCCGGGTCAGCGCCGGCGCTGCAGCCTCGGTCAGCGCCTCGGCGCGCCGCCGGGTGATCTCGTCGGAGCGGGCCTGGAAGGCGGCCAGCACCACAGGAGACGGATCGACCGCGACCTCTCCGGTCTGGCCGTCGACGGCCAGCAGGGTGCCCTCAGGCACGTCGAGCACTCCCGGGCCCGTTCCGACGACCACGGGGATGCCGCGCGACCGGGCGAGGATCACGCTGTGCGCCGTCGGGCTGCCGAATGCGAGAACGATCGCGCAGACCCGGTCGCGGTCCAGCTCGGCCGCCTCCGCGGGCGTCAGGTCCGCCGCGACGAGAACCCCGTGGACGTCTGCGGGCGAAGCCTGCACGCCGAGCAAGGCGCGCAGCACCTGGTGACCGACCGCGTCGATGTCACCGGCGCGGGCCTGGAAGTACGGGTCCGGGATCGCGGCGAGCTCGCCGCGGATCCGGTCGACCGCGGCTGCCCAGGCGGCAGCGGCTGACTGGCCGGTCTCGACCTGGGCATGGACGTCGTCGAGCAGCTCGGGGTCGTCGAGCAGCAGGAGGTGCGCGTCGAAGATCGCCGCCTCGCTCTCGCCCACCTCGCGGGCCGTCGTGGCCCGGACCGTCTGGACGTCGCGGCGCACCGACGCGGTGGCCTCGCGCAGCGCACGCCACTCAGCCCGCGGGTCACGGGTCGGCGCCTGCGGGATCTCGAGGGTCGTGGGCCGGAGCTGAGCCGCGGGTCCGACGCCGATGCCGGGTGACGCCGGCACGGGCGCCCAGTCACCCAGCGGCTGGGCGGCAGGCAGCTTCGCGGCAGGCAGCGTCGTGGCCGGCAGCGGAGGGGGCGGCGGGACGGGATCGACCTCGTTCTCGGACCAGGTTTCGTCGAAGTTGCGGTTGGCCAGTGCGAGGACGTGGTCCAGCGACTCGCGGGCCTGCCCACCGCTGGAGACCACCTGCACCACATGACCTCGCAGGGCGCCCAGCGTGGCCACCTTGGAGAGGCTGGATGCGGGTACCGGGCCTACGCCACTGGTCAGGTTGTGCAGCTGGACGCGCGCATCGTGACCGCGCACGGCCTGCACGAGCAGGGCGGCGGGGCGGGCGTGCAGACCGTGGGGGTTCGTGACGGTGAACCTGCCCACGAGAGTGTCCCCATGCGGCTGGGGCGTCGACGAGTCGGCGGACGCGGCGCTCGGCTGCTGGCCGTCGGGGATCACACCGAGGTGCGCCTGCTTGCCGGCCAGGGCTCCGGCTGCCTCGGCGGCGACCTCCTCGCGACCCGCGCCCGAGCTGGCAGACACGGCGGCCACCATGAGGCCCTCGACCAGAGGGGCCGAGCACAGCAGCACGCGTTCCCGAAGCTCGTCGTCCAGCAGGTCCAGCGCCAGCTCGGCGGAGAGCACCGCGCTCCCGAGGTCCATCAGCACGACGACACCATCACCGGTGTCCGCGCGGGTGATCGCCTCGAGGATCTGCACGGCGTCTGTACCGAAGGTGTGCTCATCCAGACCGGCCGCGATGTGGATCCGGACCACGCGCCCGTGCACCATCTCCTTGGCCAGGCCGACGGCGGCTCGGGCGAGTGCGCGGCTGTGCGAGACGACGACGATTCCCACCATGATGCTCGGCTCCTCTCCTCGACCCCGGCCAGCCACCTGGACCCCGCCGGCTACCTAGACCCCGCCAGCGCGGTCGCGGCACAGGAAAGGAGCAAGGAGGCGGACGTCGCACCGGGGTCCTGGTGCCCGACGCTGCGCTCACCCAGGTAGCTGGCGCGACCCTTGCGCGCGACCATCGGGATGGTGGCGTCACGGCCGTTCTGCCCGGCGGCCGCCGCCCGGCCCAGGGCCGTCGCGAGGCTCTCCCCGGCGGCCAGGCCGTCGTCCAGCGCCTCGACCGCGGGGGCCAGTGCGTCGAACATGGTCTTGTCCCCCAGCTCGGCCTTGCCTCGCGACACCACACCCTCCAGCCCGGCGCGCAGAGCCTTGGCGAAGGCCCCGGCGTCCAGGGTCTGTGTGTCCCCGGCCGCCGCGGCCATCCGCAGGAAGAAGGTGCCGTAGAGGGGGCCGCTGGCTCCCCCCACCGTGCTGACCAGGGTCATCCCCACCCGTTTGAGCAGCGCCGCGCAGCTGTCGTCCTCGTTCGAGTCCAGCGCTACGACCACCGCAGCCATGCCACGGTCCATGTTGGCCCCGTGGTCGGCATCACCGATCGCGGAGTCGAGCTGCGTGAGCAGGTCGCGGTTGGCCGCCACCTCGGCGGCGAACTCCCGGACCCACCCGGACAGGGCGTGGACGGAGACGACCTCGGTCATCAGTGTCACCTCTTCCCTTCACATACCCGGACATACCCGGGGCGTTCACATACCCCAACGAAGCGCCGGCGTGCGCACCGGCGCGTCCCACAGCCTCACCAGGTCGTCCGTCACCTTCAGCAGGGTGACCGAGCAGCCGGCCATCTCCAGGCTGGTGATGTACGAGCCGACGAGGGACCGCGCCACCTGCACCCCCGCCTTGCCGAGGAGGGTCGTGACCTCGTTGTACATGAGGTAGAGCTCGATCAGCGGGGTCCCGCCCATGCCGTTGACGAAGGCGATCACGCCGTCGCCTCCGGTGAAGTCCAGGTCAGCCAGGATCGGGTCGACCAGCATCTCAGCGATCTGCCTGGCCGGTGCCAGCGGCACTCTCGCCCGCCCGGGCTCCCCGTGGATGCCGACGCCGATCTCCATCTCGTCCTCGGGCAGGTCGAACGTCGGCTTGCCGGCGGCCGGCACGACGCACGAGGTGAGCGCCATTCCCATGCTGCGGCCGTTGGCGTTCACCCTGCGGGCCAGCTCGGCCACCTGCGCCAGCGGACGCCCCTGCTCGGCGGCGGCGCCGACGATCTTCTCGAGCAGCACGGTCACCCCGATGCCGCGCCGGCCCGCCGTCCAGGTGCTGTTCTGCACGGCGACGTCGTCGTCGGTCACGACGGCCACCACGTCGACCCCGGTCTCCGCGGCAGCCAGCTCCGCGGCCATCTCGAAGTTCATGACGTCGCCGGTGTAGTTCTTCACGATGTGCAGGACGCCGGCGCCGCCGTCGACGGTCCGGGTGGCCTCGAGCATCTGGTCCGGGACCGGCGAGGTGAACAGCTCACCGGCGCACGCGGCGTCGAGCATGCCGGGGCCGACGAAGCCCCCGTGCAGCGGCTCGTGCCCGGACCCGCCGCCGGAGATCAGGCCCACCTTGCCCCGCACCGGGGCGTCACCCCGGTAGATGATCTTGTTCTCGTGGTCGACCCGGAGTTCGGGATGTGCCCCGGCGATGCCGCGCAGCGCCTCGGCGACGACGTCTGCCGGCTCGTTGATGAGCTTCTTCATCGATGCTCCTCGCTCCTTCGTATGGACGCTCGCAGCGTCCTGGGCTGTCCTGCTTGACATGCTGCCTGGCGTGCTGCTTGACGGTGCTGCGTGGCGTGCTGCTCGACGTTCCGGCAGCTCAGGCATCGACCAAGGACGTGTCACGGGTCACGGCCGCGCGGTCACCGGCCGTCCTCGAGATCGCGCCGAAGGCGAGACCGGCGAGCAGCCCCGCCGCGAGCTCGGCGAGAAGGTAGACCGGCAGCTGCTCCCACTTCACGGCCCCGCCGGCGACCTGCTGCACCAGCATCGGGCCGATGGTGCGGGCGGGGTTGATCGATGCTCCCGTGGTGGGGGCCACCGGGATGATCGCGGCGAAGACCACCAGGCCGATGGCCAGACCGGCGAAACCGGCGGCCGCCTTGCGGTGGATGACGCCGAAGACGGTGAACACGAGGATGAACGTGCCGACGAACTCGGCGAAGAAGGCCTGGCTGGTGCTGACACCCGCACCGTAGGAGGCCACCCCGAGACCGACGTCGCTGGCCTTCTGGCCGAGGACCCCGATGATCGCGGCGGCACCGATCACGGCGCCGACCACCTGCGCGGCGATGTAACCGGGCACCTGCGACCAGGGGAACTTGCCCGTCACGGCCAGCCCGACCGTCACGGCCGGGTTGATGTGGTTGCCGGAGACGTGCCCGAGGGCGTAGACGGTCGCCACCACGATGGTGCCGAACGCCAACGAGATCATGCCCAGGTCGGCCATCGTGAAGGGCGCCTTGCCGTTGACGATCAGCGTCGCGGGGACGGACCCCACGCCGATGAACACGAGGAACGCTGTGCCGATGACCTCGGCGGTGAGCTTCTGAGCCGTCGTTGGCTCGTCCATGAGGACCTCCGGAGGACTGTGCTGCCGAGCCGGGCGGGCAGCGCGACTGGTGGACAGGTATCGGAATGTCATTCGACATTGTCGAATGTGGCTCGTAAACTACGCCGCTCATGCTGTATACACAAGGGGTAGGAACACACCGGTCTTGAGGACCGCCCGGATCGGGCACCCGAGACGACCACGCGCGGAACGGGAGGTCTCAGCGGGCATGATCCAGTCGGTCGACCGCTCGTTGCGGATCCTGACGGTTCTCCAGGGCGGGCGACGGATGAGCCTGGGTGAGATCGCTGCCCGGCTCAGCCTGCCCGCCTCGACGGTGCACGGGATCATCCGCACGCTGCTGGCTCATGGCATGGTCCAGCAGGAGCGGGACTCCGGTCGCTACCGTCTCGGGCCGGCGACCTTGCGGCTGGGCAACGTGTACCTCGACACGCTCGAGCTGCGGGCACGAGTCGCAACCTGGGCCGAGGACCTGGCCGACCGCACCGGGTTCGCGGTCCGGACCGGGGTGCTGCTGCTCACCGACGTCGTGGTCGTGCACCACGTGCCGCGGCCCGGCGGGTCACGGCAGATGCCTGAGGTCGGGATCGTCATCCCCGCTCACGCCTGTGCCCTGGGCAAGGCTCTGCTCGCCTACGACGACGACGTGCGCGACCAGGTGCTCGCCGACGGCGCCGAGCGCCGCAGCATGACCGGCGAGACCGTCACCGCCGCCCGTGCGTTGCGCGGCCAGCTGAACGACATCCGAGCCACCGGCATCGCCACCGAGGTGGACGAGGCCGTCCTCGGCGAGTGCGGCATGGCCGCCGCGTTGGTGGACGGCAGCAACGAGGCCGCAGGCGCGATCGGGCTCGTGGTCCCCAGCGGTGAGTGGCCGCTGGACCCCGCGGCCGTCGACGCCCTTCGAGCGGCGGCGCGAGCGGTCTCCCGTGAGCTCGGCGCTCCCACCTGGCCACCGCCGGCCACCGCGCTGCGCCGTCCCGCCTCCGCCTGAAACGACGGTGGGCCGCTCGGGCTCGTCAGGGCGAGCCCACTCCTGGCGGGGGCAAGCAGTAGCGTCGCAGCGTGACACGGATCGGGACCTTCGAGTTCGCCGCGCCACTGTGGGTGTACCCGGGCGCCGCCGGCTGGCACTTCGTCTCGGTGCCGCCCGAGATCAGCGCTGACATCACCGACCTCACCGTGGGTATCCGGCGCGGCTTCGGCTCTGTGCGTGTGGCCGTCACCGTGGGCGGCACGTCATGGCGCACATCGATCTTCCCGGACAGCAAGACCGGGAGCTTCATGCTGCCGGTGAAGAAGGGAGTCCGGGCGGCCGAGCACCTCGAGGCCGGGGACGACGTCCGGGCCGAGCTGGAGATCGTGGACCTGTAACGACCGGGCGGCCGCCGGGCGCAGCCAAGGGTTCTCGCCGGCCGCCGACGGGTAAGGGGACACCACCGTTCACCGCGTCGACGACGTCGGGCCGGCGAGCGTGCTCAGTCGCCGTCCAGGATGGCGAGGGTCTCGGCCAAGAGCTCGACGGACGCGTGCGTGATCGGGTCCACCACGAGCTGCAGGTGCGAGGCACCGGCGCGCGCCATCGCGGCCAGGTGGCCGGCGATGTCCGCCGGGGATCCCTGCACCGGGCGGACGGCGGCGTTGTACGCATCGCCCATGAGCCGCCCGGCTCCACCGGGCATCCCGACGAGAACGGCTGCGGTGCCGGCGACCTCACCCGGTGCACGCCCCGCCCGCCGGGCGGCGTCCTCGACGCGCTCGCGTACGGTCGAGAACCCCTCAGGGGTGTTGCCGTAGTCGCTCCACCAGACATTCCACGAGTCGACATGGGGCAGCCCGATGCGCAGCATGCGCGGGCTCACCGAGCCGAGCATCAGCTCAGGGCCACCCGGCCGGGCCGGCCCCGGGTCGAGCACGCAGTCCGTGGCGCTGTAGTAGAGGCCGTCGAAGTTCACGCGCCCGTCCCGCAGCAGGCTGCGGATGATCGTGAACGCCTCCTCGAATCGCGAGACCCGATGGTCGTACGGGAAGCCGAACGCCTCGTACTCCCGCTGGTTCCAGCCGGCGCCGAGCCCCAGGACCAGCCGACCTCCCGAGATGGCGTCGACGGTCGCCGCCTGCTTGGCCAGCATGGTCGGCGCGTGGAAGCTCGTCGAGGCGACCAGGGGGCCGAGCTGCACCCGCTTCGTGACCGCAGCCATGGCAGCCAGTGAGGTCCACGCCTCCCACGGACCCCGAGTGGTGCCACCCGGCAGGTCGTAGAGCAGGTGGTCACCCATCCACAGCGAGTCGAAGCCGACGTCCTCCGCGAGGCGAGCCATCGAGAACAGCTCCGGCCAGGGCACGTGCCGTTCCACCTCGGGCAGCTGCAGACCGACACGGCACGGGCGAGGCATCCCCGAACACTATCGACGCCCACCCGCGACAGCCGCGGCACCGATCGCCCCTGCGCCGCGCACGGTGAACACTGGGGTCATGGCAACCCACTACCGCGCCCCTGGCTGGGTCACCCGCAACGTCGGCAACCGGTTCGTCGCGTTCCTGGCCCGCCACGGCGTGAGCGTCTTGGGGTCGCGTGTGCTCGCCGTGCGTGGCCGAAGCAGCGGGCAGTGGCGCACGACGCCGGTGAACCTGCTCGAGATGGATGGCCGGCGCTACCTGGTCTCGCCACGCGGCGAGGGGCAGTGGGTGCGCAACCTGCGGGTGGCCGGGTCGGGAGAGCTGCGCCTGGGCGCGCGGAGTGAGCCCTTCGTGGGTCGCGAGCTCGCCGACGACGAGAAGGTCGCCGTCCTGCGCGCGTACCTCAGGCGATGGAAGGTGGAGGTCGGCATCTTCTTCGACGGGGTCGGCCCGGACTCCAGCGCAGAGCAGATCCGTGCCGTCGCGCCGAAGCACCCCGCGTTCGAGGTGGTGCGCCCGGTCTGAGCGCCTGCACTGAGCGCCTGCACTGAGCGCCTGCACTGAGCGCCTGCGCTGCGCGCGCTCGGCGGCGAGCTACGCGTAGGCCTGCGCGACCGTCGCCTTGTCGAAGACCCGCCACGTCGTCGCCGACACCACGACCGCGACGGCGAAGCCGACCCAGTAGGGCGCGGTCAGCCCGAACTTGGTGGCTACGACGCCGCCGAGCACAGCCCCGAGTGCGTTGCCGCCCGCGGCGATGAACAACGTGGTGCTGCCGACCCGGCCCAGCATCTCCGGCGGCGTCAGCCGCTGCCGCAGGGAGCTTCCGACGATGCCCCACAGCGCCCCGTGCACGCCGAAGGCGAAGAAGGCGAAGCCGATGAGAGCGGAGCTCCGCGACGTCGCCAGCGTCAGGTGCAGCCCGGCCTCGACCAGCAGGCCGATGCGGATGGTCCAGGTGGGCGTGACCGCGGCGATGAGCCGGTCCCCCACCACCGACCCGAGGATGCCGCCGGCGGCCATGCAGGTGAACAGCAGGCCGTAGCCGACCGAGCCCAGGTGCAGCCTGTCCTTCGCCAGGAGGACGAGCACCGCGGTGGCGGCGGTGAGCGTCACGTTCAGCAGCCCGATCAGCACGGCCATCGTCCGAAGGAGTCGCTGGTGGACGAGCCAGCGGAAGCCCTCGACGACCTCGGCCCGGACCGACCGCCGCCCACCACCGCCGTTGGCAGCAGCGAGACCGGACGCCTCGGACGCCCCCGACCGGTACACGCCGGCGACCAGGCCGAGGAGGACCGCACTCGCGGCGTACGTGCCGGCGTTGGCGAGGAAGGGCGCGCTGGCCGCCACCACGAACAGGAACCCGCCGAGCGGGCCGGCGATCATGCCTTGTGTCAGCACGGCGCCCCCGACCAGCCAGCCGTTCGCCCGCTCCAACCGTTCCCGAGGCACCACCGACGGCACCATCGCCTGGCTGGCCGAGCGGAACACCACCTCGCCGGTGTTCACGACGAACAGCACCACGAAGAGCAGCGCGAGGCCCGGGTGGCCCGTCGCGATCGCAACGCCGAGCACGCCCATGGCCACGACGCGCACCCAGTCGATCACGATCATCAGCCGTCGCCGGTCGACCCTGTCGACCAGGACTCCGCCGGGCAGGGCGAACAGCAGCCACGGCAACCACGCCACGGCCGAGGCGGCAGCCACGGTCAACGGGTCGTCGGTGGTCGACGCGACCAGCAGCGGTGCGGCGACCATGGACAGGCCGCTGCCCAGGGCCGACGTCGTGCTGGCCCCCCACAGCTTGACGAACCGGCCCCCGAGCCGGCTCGCCTCACCTGGTGCCACGCCGCGCGAACCTACCAGCGAGGACCCCACGGCTGGATGATGCAGAGATGGACGTCGCAGTGCGGGACTACATCGAGGCGATCCCCCCTGAGCACCGGCCGCTCTTCGAGCGCATCCACCAGATGGTCGTCGAGGCGTACCCCGAGGCGGCCGTGGTGCTCTCCTACCAGATGCCCACCTACAAGGTCGGCAGCCGCCGGCTCTTCGTCGGCGTGTGGAAGCACGGCGTGTCGATCTACGGGGTCGGGCAGGACCACGACGCCGGCTTCGCGGCACGCCACCCGGAGCTCAAGACGAGCAAGGGCACCATCCAGCTACGGGAGGAGGACGCCGCGCGCATCCCCGACGAGGAGCTCCGCGACCTGGTCAGCGCCGCTCTCACCGAGTGACACCATGAGCCGATGAGACACCGGCTGCTGGTCCTGGCAGCGACCCTGTGGGTCGTCGGGTACCTGGCGACCTACCTACTGGTGATCCGCAGCCAGCAGAGCCAGCCGGCCTGGGCGTACGTGGTCCTCCTCGTCGCGGGGACGGCACTGCTGTGCGCCGACGTCGTGCGGGGACCCAGCCGGCGCCGCACGGGGGGTGCCCTGGTTCTGCTCGGGCTGGCGATGCTGCTGGGGCTGCTGTCGATCGGCCTTCTCCTGGCGCCGGCGGTCGCCGCCGTGGCCGTGGCGCTCGCCACAGGCTCTCCACCGTCTGCGCCGGTCGCCGGGCGCCGCCAGGAGCGCCTGCGCCGCCGATGGGACAAGCAGGCCGGCGGCTACGACGGGCAGATGACCTTCGCCGACCGCCGCTTCTTCGGTGACACCCGGCAGTGGGTCTGCTCCCAGGCATCAGGCGACGTGCTGGAGGTGGCGATCGGCACCGGCCTGAACCTGCCGCACTACCCGGCCGGGGTCTGCCTCACCGGCGTCGAGTGGAGCCCGGCCATGCTGGCTGTCGCCCGCCGCCGGGCCGGCGACCTGGGCCGTGAGGTGGACCTGCGCCAGGGGGACGCACAGTCCCTCGACTTCCCCGACCAGTCGTTCGACACCGTGGTGAGCACGTTCGCCCTGTGCGCCATCGCCGACCACCATCAGGCGCTCGCCGAGATGGCGCGCGTCCTTCGCGCCGGCGGCCTTCTCGTGCTCGCCGATCACGTCGAGGCCGGTCCGTGGCCGGTCCGCGCCCTGCAACGGCTGCTCGACGTGGTGAGCATCCCGCTCAGCGGTGAGTACTGGCGTCGCCGACCGATCACCCAGGTGCAGGCCATGGGGTTGGAGATCGAGCGCCACGAACGGTTCAAGCTCGGGATCGTCGAGCGGCTCGCAGCCCGCAAGCCCCTCGAGCCCGTGACCGCGTAGCGTGGACAGTGTAACGGCGGGCGGCATGCTCCGTCGAAGCCCATCTGACCTGGAGGACAAGCCCATGCGGTTGCACCGCGCCCCTCGACCCGTCCTTACCGCGCTCCCGGCCGTAGGGTTGCTGCTCGTGCTCGTGGCTTGCGGCTCGAGCTCGACGCCGAGCCAGACCAGCTCGTCCACTCCGACCGCCTCGTCGAGCGCCTCGTCGGCCGCCCCGTCGACCGCAGCCTGCGCGGATGTTGCGGCGCTGAAGTCCTCGCTCGAGGCCCTGGCGAAGGTGAAGCCCCGGCAAGACGGTGTCGCGGCCCTCAACGCTGCGATCGCCAACGTCCAGAGCAGCCTGGACGCCGCTGCGGCCTCTGCCTCGGCGAACCTGCAGCCGGCGGTGGCGCAGGTGAAGACGGCCTTCGCAGGGCTGCAGACTGCAGTGACTGGGTTGACGACCGACAACCTGTCTCAGCAGGCGCCGTCGGTCGTCGCGGCGCTGCAGCAGGTAGGCATCGCGACGGCAGCATTCGTCACGACGCTCACCCAGAGCTGCCCCGGGAGCTAGGCGCGGGCCCGTGACGGCGCCCATCGAGCGGGCGAGCGCCGCGGACGTCATGCTCCTGGCGTGCGACGTCGGCCCCGCTCCGATGAACGTTGGCGCGGTGCTGCGCCTCGACGTTGCCGACGACTTCGACGTGGCCGGCGCCGAAACGCTTCTCGCGCAACGGGTGCAGGCCATCCCGCGGTTGCGCCAGCGACTGGTCGAGGCACCCTTCGGGTGCGGCCGGCCCGTCTGGACCGACGACCCCGGCTTCGACGTCCGCAACCACGTGGCGCACCGGACCTGTGCGGCGTCCGGCGACGAGGCGGCCCTGCTCCGCGAGGCCGCACAGGTGCTCACCCGGCCCCTGCCGGCGTCTCGCCCCCGGTGGCGCGCCGTCCTCGTCACAGGGTTGGACGACGGCTCGGCCGCCCTCGTCATCGCCTTCCACCACGTCCTGGCCGACGGGATCGGCGGCCTCGCGGTGCTCGCCGCCCTGGTGGACGGCGCCGCGCCCGCGGCGTCCGCGGGCGAGCCTGTCGAGCCCCGTGCGTCCTCCCGGCTCGCCGCGCCCACGTCACGCGGTCGCCTCGCCGCGGACGCCTGGTCGAGCCGGATGCGCGCCGTCCGGACGCTCCCCGCTGCCACGACCCGGTTATGGGCGGCGCTGCGCGAGCTGGGGGCCGGCCGGCCGGCCAAGGCCGCGCGCACCTCGCTGAATCGCCCCTGTGGCCCGCGCCGAGTGCTGGCGACGGTCCGGGTCGACCTCGCGTCGGTCCGGGACGCCGCGCACCGCGACGGCGGGACGGTCAACGACGTCGTCCTCGCTGCCGTCACCGCGGCCCTGCACACGCTGCTGGGCAGCCGCGGGGAGTCGCCTCGCTCGTTCGTCGTGTCTGTGCCGGTCTCGGCCCGCGCCACCACCACGGCCACCCGGCTGGGGAACCAGGCCGGGGTGATGCCGGTCGAGCTCCCCGCGGGCGGCGCGCCGTCCGCCCGGCTCGCCGCCATTGCAGACCGGACGCGATCACGCAAGAGCGCGACCCCGGGGGCCTCCGCCGCGCTGCTGGGCCCGGCCTTCCGCGCCCTCGCCGCGTTCGGGGTGTTCGGCTGGTTCATCAACCACCAGCGCCAGGTCCACACGTTCGTGACCAACCTGCGCGGCCCGGACCGCTACCTCAGCCTCGGCGGCGCGAGGATCGCGGCGATCACCCCGGTGTCGATCACCACTGGCAACGTGACGGTGGCGTTCGGCGTGCTCTCCTACGCGGGCACCCTGACCATCACAGTCATCGCCGATCCCGACCACGTGCCCGACCTGGCGGTGCTCGTGACCGCCATGGAGCGCGAGCTCGCCGTCCTCACCGCACGCCCGGCACCCGGGCAGGAGCGGCGGTAGCGTGGCCCGGTGCTGACCCGCATCGAGGCCGACGTCCTCGTCCCCGGCCGCGGCTCGCCCGTCCGCGACGCGACGGTCGTGTTCGACGGTCCCGTCCTCGGCTACGCCGGCCCGTCGGCGAACGCGCCGCCGACACCGGGCGCTGCGCTCGTCCGTGCGGCGGCGGTGATGCCGGGTCTGTGGGACTGCCACGGCCATTTCTTCGGTACGCGCAGCGCCGCACTCGGCACGTACTTCACCGACGCCCTCCCGCTGCGCGCCGCACGCGCGGCGAAGGACGCCGAGGCCGCTCTTCAGGCGGGCTACACCAGCGTTCGCGAGGCCGGCGGGCTCGGCGTCCACCTGGCCCGAGCGGTCGAGGAGGGCACGCTGGCCGGGCCGACGATCTACGCCCCGGGCGCCATCCTGTCCACCACCGGCGGCCACGGCGACCTGCACACGATCCCGCTGGACTGGGTGCACAGCCTCAGCGAGCGCTCGGGTGAGCTGTGGCTGTGCGACGGCGTGGCCGAGTGCGTGCGTGCCGTGCGGGCCCAGCTGCGCCTGGGCGCGAAGGTGATCAAGATCTGCGCCTCGGGCGGGGTCATGTCGGAGCTCGACGACCCGATCCACCAGCAGTTCCGCAGCGACGAGCTGCACGCCATCGTCGAGACCGCCGGCATGGCGGAACGCGCGGTGATGGCGCACTGCCACGGCAAGCCGGGGATCATGGCCGCGCTCGAGGCCGGCGTGCGGACGATCGAGCACGGCACCTACCTGGACGACGAGGCGTGCGCGGCGATGCGGGAACGCGATGCGATCCTCGTACCCACCCGCTACATCGTGGCCCGGCTCACGAAGGCCGGCATGTCGTCGGGGATGAGCGCGGAGAACGCCCGCAAGCTGTACGAGATCGCCGACACCCACCTCGACGCCATCGCGCGTGCGCACGCCGCCGGCGTGCGGATCGCCGCCGGCAGCGACATCTTCCAGAGCGGCGCCGACCAACCCGTGGGGTGGGGCCAGAACGGCGGGGAGCTCCCGCTGCTCGTCGAGGCCGGCCTGTCGGCGCTCGAGGCGATCGAGGCAGCGACCGCCAACGGCCCCGACACGTTGGGGCTGCAGGCGCCGCGCGCCGGCCGGCTCGAAGCGGGCTGGGACGCCGACGTGATCACGCTGGACGCCGACCCCACGCTCGACATCGGCGTGGTCGCCGACCCGGCGCGGGTCACCGGAGTCTGGCGGCGTGGGGTCGCCGCGAAGGCGGCCGCCTGACGGTGTGCCGGCGGCGGCCGGGTCGACGGTTCCCGCTACACCTGGCGGGGCACCTCGGCTACACCCGGCGGGGCACCTCGGCTACACCTGGCGCGGCACCTTGCCGGTCATCGTGAGGAGCCAGCAGAAGCCCTTGTGCGCGCCGTCCGCCGTGGGTCCGAACATCAGCGGGCACCCGCCGTCGATCACGGTGATCCCGCGCGAGCGCCCGAGCTGCGTCGCGGCGTCCGACACGCTGCCGGCGCCGAAGGCGCGGTGCATCCAGACCTGCTTCACGCCCAGGTCCGCGCACTCGCGCATCGTGTCCTCGGCATGGTCGGGCCGGGTTCCGATCACGACCGCGTCGACCCCGCCCGGGATGGACCCCACACTGGGGTGGCACGAGTCGCCCTCCACCGAGTCGGCGTTCGGGTTGACGGCGAAGACCTCGTAGCCGCGAGCGCGCAGCCGCTGGTAGACGGCGTTGCTCCCGTGCCCCTTCGGCGCGCTCGACACGCCGGTGACGGCGATCCGCTTGTTCGCCAGGAACTGCGACGCCGCCTCTTTCATCTTCATCACGACCAGCTCCTTCACCACGACCCGCGGGGCATGCCGGACGTCGACGGCGCCCAGTCGCAGCCCACGCTTGTGCGCTGCCGGCGCGCAGGCAAGGCCCGAAGGTCACCCCAGCCGCGCGCGGACGGACGATCCCTGAGGTGACGCATATACCCCCGTGGGTAATCGGCCGTACGTAGATCTGACACAAGTGCCTGTGACAGCGCTGTCAGCACGGCGAGTCGGTGACTTGTGTCAGATCTACGTACGCTCGCACCGCGCGTGAGGTGGTCGAGGAGGCGCACAAGCAGCGGGCCCGACCACGTCACCGGCCGGGCCGCACATCCTGGGAACGGCCGTCCCCAGCCGTGGGCAGGTCGACCGTGAACGTGGCCCCCTGGCCGGGGCCGGCGCTGGTGACGCCGACGCGCCCGCCATGGGCCTCGACGAGCGCCTTGACGATCGCCAGGCCGATGCCCGAGCCGCCGTGCCCGCGGTCACGCGCGGCGTCCACCCGGTAGAACCGCTCGAACACCCTCGGCAGGTGCTCGGCGGCGATCCCCTCCCCGCTGTCGGTGACGCTGATCCGCACGCGAGCAGCGTCGAGGCTTGACGCGCCCAGCAGCACCGAACCACCCGACGGCGTGTGCCGAAGCGCGTTGTCGAGCAGGTTGCCGAGAACCTGGGCCAGGCGGTCGGGGTCGACCAGCACCGCGGGCAGGCCGGTGGCCACCGAGCCGCCGAGTGCGACCCCCGCGCCGGCGTAGCGCTCGGCTGCTGCCCCCACAGCAGCCGCCACGAGGTCACTCGGTGCGACGGGGCGGGCATGCAGCGAGAACTCGTGCGCCTCGGCGGCCGAGACGGCAGCGATGTCCGCCGCCAGCCGTTCCAGGCGCGTGGTCTGCGCGCGCAGCACGGCGGTGGTGTCGGCGTCCAGCGTCGCCACGCCGTCCTCGAGACCCTCGAGGTAGGCGGCCAGCGTCGCGACCGGCGTACGCAGCTCGTGCGCGAGATCGGCGAGCAGCCGGCGGCGGGACTCGTCGACCCGTTCCAGCCGGCCAGCCATCTGGTTGAACGCGTCCGCGACCTCGTCGAACTCAGCCCCCAGGCCGGGGGAGGCCACCCGGACCCCGTACCGACCAGCCGCCACCTCCGACGCTGCGTGCGACAGCGGCGCGATCGACCGGCCCAGCCGGCGTGCCAGGAAGACGCTCACAGCGACGGACGCCGCCAGCGCCGCCAGCAGCGCCACCGACAGCGAGATCGCGCTGGCCGAGCGGAACGCCTCCTCGGCGTGCAGGGTGGCCTGCGCGGAGACGGCCGGGCCGGCGCGGCGCATGTGCTCGGAGAACAACGCCGGTGCCACCGCCATGGCGACGAGCCACGCGGTCACCGACCCCGCGATCACCACGAGCACGAGCGCCACCAGCAGCCGCGTCGCCAGGCCGGCCGATCGCTTCCACGCCCGGGCCCGCGGGCCGCGCACGCTCACCGGCCTGGGCCCATCCGGTAGCCGACACCGCGCACCGTGCGCACGAAGCGCGGCGCGGCGGCGTCGTCCCCCAGCTTGCGACGCAGGTGACCGATGTGGACGTCGACCAGGTGCTCGTCGCCCACCCACCCCTGCCCCCACACAGCCTCGATCAGCCGGCGGCGGGTGAAGGCCATGTCGGGCCTGGTCGCCAGCGCGGCGAGCAGGTCGAGCTCGGTGCGGGTCAGCTCAACCAGCTCGCCGTCCAGCCGGACCTCCCGACCCATGACGTCGACCTCGAGCGGACCGAACCGCAGCGGCGGGTCGGCGTCGCCGCCGGCTGCCCGACTGGCCCGCGGGCGGCGCATCATCACCGTCACCCTGGCCACCAGCTCGCGAGGGCTGAACGGCTTGGTCACGTAGTCGTCAGCCCCGACCGCAAGGCCGACGAGCGTGTCGGCCTCCTCGGTGCGCGCGGTCAGCATCACCACGTAGCAGTCGGAGAACCTCCGCAGCGCTCGGCAGACGTCCACCCCGTCCAGGCCCGGCAGGCCGAGGTCGAGGACGACGACGTCCGGGTCCACCTCCCGCGCGCGCTCCAGCGCCGACGGCCCGTCGAAGGCGAGCGTCACCTCGAAGCCACCCCGGTGCAGGTACTCACCGACCAGGCGCGCCAGTGCGACCTCGTCGTCGACCACGAGCACGCGGGGTCGCGCACCGGCCGGTCCGATGGAGTCCACCCTGCTCGATACCACGCCGCTCGACACCACGCCGCTCGACAGCCAGTCAGTGCCGATGGCCCGAGCCTCAGCCGGCCGAGGTGCCCGGCTGGGGGATGACCACGAGCCGGCCGGTGTACATGCCCATGTCGCAGCTGTAGCGGTAGGTGCCCGGCTTCAGGGCGGGCAGCTCGATGAGGTTCCCGCCCTCCTTGAGCCTGCCCGAGATCCCGAGATCCCGGGAGAGCAGCGTCGAGGCGCACGTGTAGACGTTGAGCGATGTCATGTTCCAGTGCGTCGGCAGGCCGGCGTATATGACCGTCTCGCCGGGGTGGTACCCCGATCCGTCCTGCGTGGCCGCGATCGTCTGGTCCGCCGGGGTCACGGTGACGTTCGCCGACACCGAGGTCGCCGTCGCCGCGGCCGCGCTGCCGCCTGTGGGCAGCGTCGGCAGGTCGATCCCGGCCAGCCGGGTGGCGGCCGAGGCGTTGAGCACGGCGAAGCCGATGACGACGACGCCGAGCGCGCGAAGCGCCACGTCGCGCCGCGGCCCGGTGAGCAGCGTGGGGGCGCCGGCGAGGGTGAGCAGCCCGGGGGCGGTCCCCAGGGCGAACGTCGCCATCACCACCGCGGCCGTGCGCGGTGAACCGGTGGACAGCGCATACAGCTGCACGGCCTGGGTGAACCCGCAGGGCAGGAAGAACGTCGCCGCGCCGGCGAGCGCGGTGCCGGCTGCCGTCGTGGCCGGGGACGCCTCGCTCAACCCCAGCCGCTCGCTCAGCGACACCGGCAGTCGCGGCGTCCACCCCGCCAGCCGCGGTGACAGCTGGGTCAGCCGCAGCCCGAGAAGGAGCATCACCGCCGCTACGGCAGCGGTCACCACCACGACCAGCCCCGCAGGCATCGCGACACTCGCGCCGACTGCGCCGAGCACGGCCCCGAGCACGGCGAAGCCGACGATGCGACCGGCCTGGAACGTGACGTTGGACCGAAGGGCGCCTGCGCGCGACGCCGCCCCCACGCCTGCCGGGGCGGCGGACGACGCCCGCGCGGCCGCCGTGGCGGAGATCGCCAGCACGATGCCGCCGACCATCGCCATGCACGTGGACACCCCGGCGGCAAGGCCGAGCGCCAGCACGACGAGCAGGCCGCCCGCACCGGGGTCGGTCAGGCGCCCGGACACCTCGGTGAGGCCGGTCGCAGAGGCCACCGCACCCACGGCAGCCACGGCCACCCCGGCCACGGCGAAGGTCCGCCAGACCGAGGGGTCGCGGTTGAGCCACGCCGTTGTGCCGACCGAGTAGCCGGCCTTCCTCAGGGCCGCCTCGACGTCGGCGGGTCGCGGGGCCCGGGTGACCTTCATCGTCGCGACGCCGCGCACCGAGCTCGCCGTGGCGCTCGCCACCCCGGGCAGCGCCTCCAGGGCCCTGGCGACCCGCCGCTCGCACGACGCGCACGTCATGCCCGCCACGGCGACGGTCGTCGTCCGGGTGGCTCCCGCCCGGTCGGTCCGTATCACCGGGGTGTGCTCGGTGGTCACCATGGTCTCGTCCTCCTCGCGGGTAGGCCCCTTGCGAGACCGGCGCGGATCACTCGTCTGTGCCCGACGCTAGGGCCACCGAAGGCGCCGCGGCCGGGACCAACGCTGGTCACCCGCGCCGCTGGAGCCCGCTCCGACTCTCTGACCTGCAGGTTCGTCGGCAGACGAGGCAACGCGGGCGGTCAAGTCTTCATGAACTCTTCATGGACCTGCCTCCGCCAGCCCCTGGTCACCCCGCAGCCCCATAATCCAGGGGTGCGCATCTCCGCCCGGACCGACTACGCCATCCGCGCCGCCGTCGAGATCGCCTCGCGGTGGGACGGCGGCCAGCTGGTGAAGGCCGACGCGGTCGCGGAGTCGCAGTCCATCCCCGCGCCCTTCCTGCTGGCCATCCTCAGTGAGCTGCGCCGCTCGGGGATCGTCGACAGCCGGCGCGGTCATGACGGCGGCTACCGCCTGGCCCGACCCCCGAGCGAGATCACGGTCGCGGACGTGATCCGGGCCATCGACGGACCGCTGGCCAACGTCGCCGGGGTCCGCCCCGAGGCGCTGGAGCTGACCGGAAGCGCGGTCGCGATGAAGGAGGTCTGGGTCTGCCTGCGCAGCAGCATCCGGACGGTGCTGGAACGCGTGACCCTGGCCGATGTCTACCTCGGCACGATCCCTGAGGACGTCGCCGCGCTCGGCAGGCCGGAGGACGCCTGGCGGCCGCGCTGAGCGGTCAGCGCCCCGTGGGCAGCGGCAGCGACAGCGGGGGCCGCACGTGCCGCCACGGATGAAGGAACACGATCGTCCGTGGCTCCAGCTCCAGCTGCCTGGCCTCGCTCCGCGTGAGCTGGACCGTCGCGGCGGTACCGTCGGCCAGCGTGACCTCGACCCGGCAGTGGAAGCCCAGCGGGATCACCCGGTCGACCACCGCCTCGTAGGTCCCGTCCTCCCGGTCGGTCGTGACCCGGATCTCGAACGGCCTCACCAGCGCCTCGCCCAGCCGGGTCACGGGCCCGAGGAAGCTCATGACGAACTCGTTGGCCGGATGGTCGTAGAGCTCCTCGGGCGCACCCACCTGCTCGATCCGACCGGAGTTGACGATGACGATCTCGTCCGCGATCTCCATCGCCTCCTCCTGGTCGTGGGTGACGAAGATCGTGGTCGTGTGCACCTGGTCGTGCAGGGCGCGAAGCCACGCGCGCAGCTCCTGGCGCACCTTCGCATCGAGGGCCCCGAAGGGCTCGTCCAGCAGCAGCAGCCGAGGCTGGACCGCCAGCGCGCGGGCGAGAGCCATGCGTTGGCGTTGCCCACCGGACAGCTCCGAGGGGAAGCGGTGGGCCAGCCCGTCGAGGTGCACGAGCTCGAGCAGCTCCGTCACCCGCGCACGGACCACAGCTTTGGGCTCCTTGGCGACCTGGAGCCCGAACGCCACGTTCTGCCACACGCTCATGTGGGCGAACGCCGCATAGTGCTGGAACACGAACCCGACCCCGCGGCGCCGCGCCGGCACAGCGCCCACGTCGACGCCGTCGATGAGCACCTGGCCGGCATCCGGGGACTCCAACCCGGCGATCACGCGCAGCAGCGTCGACTTCCCCCCGCCGCTGGGTCCGAGCAGTGCCGTCAGGCTGCCCGAGGGGATCGAGACGTCGACGTCGTCGAGCGCCTGGAAGGCGCCGAACGCCTTCGACACCCCGCGCACCTCGATGCTCATGCCGTCTTCCTCTCACGCCGGCTGCCCAGCATCGTCATCGCCAGCAGGACGAGCAGGGACAGCCCGGCCAGCACCAGCCCTGCGGCGTAGGCCGCCGTCGAGTCGAACGTGCGGAAGCGCTCCTCCACGAACAGAGGCAGCGTCTGGGTCTGCCCGACGACGTTGCCCGACACGATGCTCAGGGCGCCATACTCCCCCAGCGCGCGGGCGGTCGCCAGGACGACGCCGTAGACGACAGCCCAGCGCATCGACGGCAGCGTGATGCGCCAGAACGTCCGCATCGGCGAGGCTCCGAGCACCTCCGCCGCCTGCTCCTGGTCGGTGCCGAGCTCCTCCAGCACGGGCACGACCTCCCGCACGACGAACGGAAGGCAGACGAAGGCCGTGGCGAGGACCATGCCCGGAAGGGAGAACAACACCTGGACGCCGTGCGCGATCAGCCATCCGCCGAGCCACCCCTCGCGCCCGTAGAGCAGGAACAAGGCAAGCCCGATGACCACCGGCGACATCGCGAAGGGGAGGTTGATCAGCAGGTTCACCGCCCCCGGGAACGGCATCCGCCGCCGAGCGAGCAGCCACCCCGTGCCCACCCCGAAGACCACGGTCATCGGCACGGCGAGAGCCGTCACCACCATCGTCATCCACATCGCGTGGAGGGCCTCGGGCGTGCTCAGTGCGGCCACGACCGCCGCGATGCCGTGGCTGAACGCCCGGTACACGATCATCGCGACCGGTACCAGAAGGAGAGCGGACAGGTACGCCAGCGCGACCACCCGCAGCGTGACCCTAGCCATGACGCGCCCCCACCCGTCTCGACACCGCGGTGAGGCCGGCCAACACGACCAGGGACGTCGCGAGCAGCACGAGGCTGACGGCGGCCGCACCGCCGCTGTCGCCGGACTCGACCTGACCCGCGATGTACACCGACGCCACCTGCGTCTTGAAGGGCAGGTTGCCCGAGATGAGCACGACGGACCCGAACTCGCCGAGTGCGCGCGCGAAGGCCAGCCCGGCACCGGTCAGGGCCGCAGGGAGGATCGCGGGCAGGATGACCCGGCGGAACGTGGTCGCCGGCGAGGCGCCCAGGCACGCGGCGGCGTCCTCGGCGTCCCGGTCGACGCTCAGCAGCACCGGTTGCACCGATCGCACGACGAAGGGGAGGGTGACGAACAGCAGGGCCAGTACCACGGCCGCGCGGGTCTGGGCGACGTTGACCCCGATGGGGCTGCCGGGGCCGTACAGGGTGAGCAGCACCAGCCCGGCGACGATGGTGGGCAGCGCGAAGGGCAGGTCGATCAGCGCGTCGACGAAGCGCCGTCCGGGGAACGTGTCGCGCACGAGCACCCAGGCGAGCAGCACCCCGGCCACCAGGTTGATCGCCGCGGCCACGAGCGCGGCGCCGAGGCTGAAGACCAGCGCGGACCTCGCCTGGGGCGAGGCGAGGGCTGACCAGGCGTCCGGGGTCGCCGCCTTCGCCGCGACCGCCGCGACCGGCAGGCCCACCATGAGGCAGAGGTAGCCCATCCCCAGGCCCGCTCCGAGGCCCACCCCGTACCCGCCCCGGCCGGGGGCAGTGTGCTCCCGGCCGGGGCGGACCCGCTGCAGCGTGTCGGTCACCCGGAGACGCCGCGCTCGTTCTCGATCTTGGTGATGGACCCCGCCTGCTTGTCGAAGAACTGCTTGGCGACGGTGTCCCAGCCGCCGAGGTCGGCGATCGTGAACAGGCCGATGGGCGTCGGGAAGCGCGTGGGGTCGAGCGCCTCGGTGACGACGGGCCGGTACCCGTGCTTGGCGAAGAGCTTCTGCGCGTCCACCGTGTAGAGGTAGTCGACGAACCCGCGGGCCAGCGCCGGCTTGGCCGTGCTGGTCGTGACCGCGACGGGGTTCTCGATGAGGATCGTCTGGTCGGGCACGACGTAGTCCACGGGCTGCGAGGCCTGCTGCGCCTCGATCGCCTCGTTCTCGTAGCTGATGAGGACGTCGCCGGTGCCGGCCACGAACGCGGCCGTCGCCTTCGAGCCGCTCTCCGGCTGGGCGACGGTGTTCTTCAGGAGGGCTCGCACGAAGTCCAGGGCCTCCTGCGGGGACTTGCCGCTCTTGACCTGCGACCCGTACGCGGCCATCAGGTTCCAGCGGGCGCTGCCGGAGCTGAAGGGGTTGGGCGTCACGACCGCGACCCCCGGCTTGACGAGGTCGTCCCAGGTCTTGATCTGCTTGGGGTTGCCCTTGCGCACCACGAACACGGCAACCGAGTCGGTGACCATCCCCTTGTGCGGCCCGGCGGCCCAGTCCTTGGCGACCAGGCCCGCGTCGACGAGGCGGGTGAGGTCGGTCTCGAGGGAGAACTCGACGACGTCGGCCGGCTGCCCCGCGACGACGGCTCTGCTCTGCGCGCCCGAGGCGCCGAACGACTGCTTGACGCTCACGCCCTTGCCGGCCGGCGTCGCGGCGAACCCCGCTGTGAGCTCCGCGTAGGCCTTCTGCGGTGTGGAGTAGGCGACGAGGTTGATCGTGCCCCCGCCCCCGGAGCCGGCCGAGGCCCCTGCGGTGCCCGAGCCCGCCGCACCCGCCGTTCCACCGGACGTCGACCCTCCTCCGCACGCGGCCGTCGCCAGCATCGTTCCCGCCACGGCGAGCACAAGAGGCAGCGAGCGCGGACGACGCATGACGCGTACGGACATCGGGGTTCCCTCCAGTGGACTGTGGTTCGAGTTTTATAGATTAACTCAGTCTATTTAGTCAATTTCGGCACTCCTCCGGCTCACAGTCCGGACACTCCCGCCGGGGTCCACGCGCCTGTGATGGCACCATTGGCCGGTGACCACCTCGGACGCCGTCCCTTCCTCAGCCCTGCCCGCTGCCGCCGGCCCGCCTGCAGCGCCGAGGTGGGAGAAGCGCTTCAAGGCCCCGCGGCTCGGCCTGCCCGAGTGGGCCGAGCAGTCCCCGGGGCGGTGTGTGCTGGTAGCGACCGCCGACGGTGTGGTGGAGGTGCACTCCTGGGACGTCGGTGCACCGGTCCCGCAGCAGGCGACCGCGCGCAAGGAGGGCACCTCGGCGTGCGCGATCGACCCGGCCGGGGAGTGGGTGTGGTGGTTCGACGACACCGACGGTGACGAGCACGGCGTCTGGCGTCGACAGCCGTTCGGCTCCGGACCCGCGGTGGCGGCCGAGGACGTGACCGGTCTGCCACAGGCGTACTCCGTCGGACTCGCCCTCGGCCGCGACGGTCTTGCGGTCGTGGGCAGCTCCGACGACAGCTACGGCACCCGCATCCACGTGGTGCGCGCGAGCGCCGACCGGAAGCCCGACGCAACGCTGCTGTACGAGCACCGTGAGGACGGCGGCGTCGCGTGCCTCAGCGAGGACGAGAGCCTCCTCGCCATCTCGCACAGCGAGCACGGGGACTCGCGGTACCGCGCCCTGAGGGTCCTGCACCTCGCGGACGCCACCGCAGCGGGTGAGCTCTGGGACGGGCCGAGGAAGGGCGTGCACGCACTGGGGTTCGCCCCAGTCGCGGGGGACCAGCGCCTCCTCGTGCTCCACGAGCGCCGGGGTCGCGGCGAGCTGCTGATCTGGGACGTCGCCACGGGCCGCCAGACAGAGCTGCCCCTGGACCTGCCCGGCGAGGTCGCCGACGCCCAGTGGTACCGGGACGGCCGCGCGCTCCTGGTCGCGGTCGACCACGAGGCTCGCACCCGCTTGTACCGAGCCGAGCTCGGGGCCGACGGCCTCGCTGTCACGGGGACCAGCGTGGTCGGGCCGGCGGAGGGGACCGTCCCGGCGGCCACGACCCGGCCCGACGGCGCGGTGTGGCTGCTGCACTCCTCGGCCGCGCAGCCCACGGCGGTTCGTGACGACGCCGGCGGCGTCGTCCTCGCCTCTCCAGGGGCTGCGGCACCGCCGTCGGTCTCGATCGAGGACGTCTGGGTCGATGGTCCGGGTGGGCGGGTGCACGCGCTGCTCCGCCGCCCTCGCGGCAGCGACGGCCGCGCGCTCGACGGTCCCCTTCCCCTGCTGGTCGAGGTCCATGGTGGCCCGACCCACCACGACACCGACGCCTTCCGCGCCTACCCCGCTGCCTGGGTCGACCACGGCTTCGCCGTGGTGCAGGTCAACTACCGCGGCTCGACCGGCTACGGGTCGGCCTGGCGCGACGCGTTGCAGGCGCGCGTCGGGCATGTCGAGCTCGAGGACGTGGTGGCCGTGCGGGACCACCTGGTCGCCGCCGGCCTGGCCGACCGCGACCGCGTCGTGCTGTCAGGCGGCTCCTGGGGCGGCTACCTCACGCTGCTCGGCCTCGGCCTGTACCCCGACCGATGGACCGTCGGGTGCGCCGCTGTCCCGGTCGCCGACTACGTCGCCGCGTACGAGGACGAGATGGAGGGCCTCAAGGCGTTCGACCGCTCGTTGTTCGGGGGCAGCCCCGACGAGGTGCCGCAGCGCTACACCGACTCCAGCCCGCTGACCTACGTCGGCCACGTCGCGGCCCCGGTTCTCGTGCTGGCAGGGGAGAACGACCCGCGATGCCCCATCCGCCAGATCGACAACTACCTCGATGCACTGCGCCGGCGCGCCGCCGTCCACGAGGTCTACCGCTTCGACGCCGGCCACGGCTCCCTCGTGGACGACGAGCGCGTGCGTCAGGTGCGGGCGGAGCTCGACTTCGTGCAGCGCCACCTGCCTGCGGCGGTCACCGCACGGACATGAGCTCGTCGGCGACGAGCTCGGCGATCTGAGCGGTGTTCAGTGCCGCACCCTTGCGCAGGTTGTCCCCGCACACGAACAGGTCGAGGGTGTTCGGGAAGTCCAGGGCCTGCCTGATGCGGCCGACGAACGTGGGGTCGGAGCCGACGACGTCCGCGGGGGTGGGGAACTCCTTGGACTCGGGCTCGTCGAGCAGCACCACGCTGGGCGCGTCCATCAAGGCCCGCCGCGCGTCGTCCACCGTGATCGGCTTCTGGAACGTGGCGTGGACGGCGAGGGAGTGGGTCGTGACGACCGGCACCCGCACGCAGGTCGCGGACACCTTCAGGTCGGGGATGCCCAGGATCTTCCGCGACTCGTTACGGACCTTGATCTCCTCGCTGGTCCAACCGCCGTCCTTCAGCGAGCCGGCCCACGGCACCACGTTGAGCGCCAGGGGCGCGGGGAAGGGCGAGGGTCCGTCCCCGAGCTTGTCCGCGATGGCGTGGCGGACGTCGCCGGTCTGCTGGCCCAGTGACCGGTTGCCGGCCACGACCTCGAGCTCGTCGTAGAGCCGGTCGACCCCGGGCTGACCGGCGCCCGACGCCGCCTGGTACGAGGCGACCACGAGGGCGGTCAGACCCCATCCGCGGTGCAGCGTGCCCATCGCGTCCATCATCGTCAGCGTGGTGCAGTTGGGGTTGGCGATGATGCCCTTGGGCCGGTTGCGGGCCTGAGCCGGGTTGACCTCCGGGACGACGAGCGGGACGTCGGGGTCCATGCGGAACGCGCCGGAGTTGTCCACCACGACCGCACCGCGGGCGGCCGCCACCGGCGCCCAGTGCGCCGACACCTCGTCGGGCACGTCGAACATGGCGACGTCGACGCCGTCGAAGACCTCCGGCGTCAGCGCCTGCACCTCGACCTCCTCGCCGCGCACGCGCAGCCGCCGCCCGGCGGAGCGGGCCGAGGCGACCAGGCGGATCTCCCCCCACCGGTCCTCGCGGGTGGAGAGGATCTTCAACATCACCGTGCCGACCGCACCGGTCGCGCCGACGACGGCCAGGGTGGGCTTGCGGGTCATCGTCCCGTCCCTCCGTACACGACCGCCTCGACCTGCTCGGCGTCCAGCCCGAAGGCCGTGTGGACGGCGCGCACGGCGGTGTCCACGTCCTCGGAGCGGGTGACGACAGAGATGCGGATCTCCGACGTGCTGATCATCTCGATGTTGACCCCCGTCGCGGCGAGGGCTGCGAAGAACCTCGCGGACACCCCCGGGTGCGAGCGCATGCCCGCACCGATCAGCGACACCTTGCCGATCTGGTCGTCGTACTGCAGGGACGCGTAGCCGACCTCGCCGCGCACCTTCTCCAGCGCCGCCATCGCGGCCTTGCCGTCGTTCTTGGGCAGGGTGAACGAGACGTCGGTGAGACCCGTGGCGGCCGCCGAGACGTTCTGCACGATCATGTCGATGTTGATCTCCGACGCCGCGACGGCCTCGAAGATGGCCGCGGCCTTCCCCGGCTTGTCCGGTACCCCGACCACCGTGACCTTGGCCTCGCTGCGGTCGTGGGCGACGCCGGCGATGATCGGCTGCTCCATCTGCTTCCCTTCCGTCCCTGCAGGCACCTCGTCGGTGACCCAGGTTCCTTCACGCTGGCTGAAAGACGAGCGGACGTGCACCCTGACCCCGAACCGGCGCGCGTACTCCACGCAGCGCAGGTGCAGCACCTTGGCCCCCGATGCCGCCATCTCGAGCATCTCCTCGCTGGAGATGCGCGTGATGCGCCGGGCTGTGGGCACGATCCGGGGGTCGGCGGTGAACACGCCGTCGACGTCGGTGTAGATCTCGCAGACGTCGGCGCCGAGAGCAGCGGCGAGGGCCACGGCCGTGGTGTCCGAGGCGCCCCGGCCGAGCGTCGTGATGTCCTTGGTGGACTGGCTGACGCCCTGGAAGCCCGCGATGATCGCGACGTCGCCCTCGTCGAGTGCCGAGCGGATGCGGCTGGGCGTGATGTCGATGATGCGTGCGTCACCGTGCTGCTCGGTGGTGATCACTCCGGCCTGGCTCCCGGTGAAGGACCGCGCGTGGATGCCCAGCGACGCCGTCGCCATCGCCAGCAGGGCTGCCGACATCCGCTCCCCCGCGGTGAGGAGCATGTCGAGCTCGCGGGGTGGCGGGGTCGGGGTGACCTTGTGCGCGAGGTCCAGAAGCTCGTCGGTCGTGTCCCCCATCGCCGAGACGATGACGACGATCTCGTTGCCGGACTTCTTCGCGTCGACGATGCGCCGCGCCACCCGCTTGATGCCGTCGGCATCGGCGACAGAGGATCCGCCGTACTTCTGCACGATCAGGCCCACGGTGCGACTCCTCCGCTCGTCGTCGGCTCGTCCTCGGCGCAACCCGGCACCTGAGTCTAACGAGGGCCTTGGAACGCCCCGGCGGCGTCCCGGATCGCGAGACCTCCGTCCACCCGGTGCGCGGGCGCGTCTGAGAGGGTCGGGGGGCGTCGGCACGGCGGCGCAGCACGGCGGCCGACCAGGGAGGGTGCCATGCTCGGCAGCGCGGATGCCGCCGCTGCGGGCGGGGTCGTCGTGCGCGGTGTGCGGCGGACGTTCGGCGACGTCGTGGCCGTGGACCGCATCGACCTCGACGCCCCAGCGGGGCAGGTGACCGCACTCGTCGGCCCGAACGGGTCGGGCAAGACCACGCTGCTGCTCGTGCTCGCCACGCTGCTGGCCGCGGACGAGGGCCAGGTGCTCGTCGCGGGGCACGACCCGCAGCGCGAACCCGCCGCGGTCCGGGCCAGGACCGGTTGGATGCCCGACGTGTTCGGCACCTGGGCCACGCTGACGTGCCGGGAGGTTCTCGCCACGGTCGCCGACGCCTACCGCGTGCCCCGCGCCGTCGCGCGAACCCGGGTCGGCGACCTCCTCGAGCTGGTCCACCTCGCCGACCTCGCCGACCGTCCGACCCAGGTGCTCTCCCGGGGGCAGAAGCAGCGCCTGGGGCTGGCGCGCGCCCTCGTGCACGACCCGGCGGTGCTGCTGCTCGACGAGCCGGCGTCGGGGCTGGACCCGCGCTCGCGGGTGGAGCTGCGAGCCACGGTGCGCGCACTCGCCGCCGACGGCAAGGCGGTGCTCGTGAGCAGCCATGTGCTCGCCGAGCTCGACGCCATGGCGGACACCGCCGTGGTGGTCGCGCGTGGTCGCAGTGTCGCGGTCGAGGTGCTCGGCCAGGCGCCGTCGTCCGCACGCACCTGGCGCATCCGGTCGCTGGACGAGACGGCGCTGCTGGCGAGCCTCGTCGGCCGCGGGACGCCGCACGGGCCGCCCGAGCGGGAGGGCGTGGAGGTGGAGCTGGCCTCCGACGCCGAGGCCGCCCAGCTGCTCGCCGCCCTCGTTCGCGACGGGGTGCCCGTCGTCGAGATCCGGCCCTCGGGCGGCGTTCTCGAGCAGGCCTATCTCGCGCTCACGCAGGACCGGCAGTGAGCGCGGGCGGACGGACCACCACCTGGCGGCCGACTTTGCTCGGCGTACGCGTCGTGGCGCGCCTGGAGCTGCGCCAGCGCGTGCGGTCGACACGGTGGGTGGTCGTCCTGGTCGTCTGGTTCGCGGTGCTCGGGGTGCTGTCGGCGCTGATCCGCTACGGGTTGCACCGCAGCACCGGCCTGCTGGTGAACGGTCAGCCCAGCCCCTCCCCGCGGGTCGGAGCGACGATCTTCGGCCTGGTGGTGTTCTTGGTGCTGTCGTTGGGCGCACTGGTCGCCCCGGCCCTGTCCGCCACGAGCATCAACGGCGACCGCACGGCCGGCGTGCTCGCCACGTTGCAGACCACGCTTCTGTCACCGGCCGACCTCGTGGTGGGCAAGCTCCTGGCCGCGTGGACGACGTCGCTGGCCCTCCTCGTGACCGCCTCCCCGTTCCTGCTGTGGGCGTACTTCGACGGCGGGACACCCGTGGGGAGGCTGCTGACGACGCTGGTCGTGCTCGCGCTCACGCTGCTGGTCGTGTGCGCGATCGGGCTCGGCTACTCCGCCCTGACCGCGCGCACGTCGTCGTCGGCGGTGCTGACGTACCTGACGGTGTCGTTCCTCGGCCTGGGCCTGCCCCTGCTCTTCCTCCTCCTCCTGCCGACCGTGACCACCGTGGACACGGTCGTCCAGCGGACGGTCACTCCCGACGGCCTCCACTGCGTGTCCCAGACGGTGCGCATCACACAGATCCACACGTCGCGGATCTGGTGGCTGCTCGCCCCGAGCCCCTACGTCGTGGTGGCCGACGCCTCACCGAAGCCGGCCGGGGACTCCGCCGGCGACCCCCTCTCCCTCATCCGGGCCGGCGTGCGGGAGGCCCGGCTGCCGCCGCCGGTGCAGGACTTCTGCCCCACCGACCAGGCGCAGCTCGACCGAGTCGACGCCGCCCGCCAGGGGCAGCGCGACTCACTGGGCCCGACATGGCCGTACGGGCTGGCGGTCGACCTCGCCGTGGCGCTGGGCTTCTCGGCGATGGCGGTACGCCGGCTGCGGGCTCCGGTGCGACGCCTGCCGAGGGGTACGCGCATCGCCTGAGGACCTCGTCGGCCCGGTGGGCCCGCCACCGCTGCGCATGCCGGTGCCGGCCTGGTGTGCGCGCCTACTCCACGTGCAGCGCGTCGAACTCCGCTTCGGCGACGGTCTCGGGGTCGGCGTCCAACCGCAGGTGGCCGATGAGTGACTGAAGCACGCGCAGGGCGCTGCTGGCCCGCAGGCCCCAGGTGGACAGGTAGGAGAACTGCCACCACCACAGCGCCTCGTCCACCTGGCCGACCCGGTAGTGCCGCATGCCGTGGGCGAGGTCCGCCGCGACATCGGCCAGGTCGTCGGACAGGCTTCCCTCGACCACCTCACCGGAGGTCAACGGGTCGACCACGTCGGCGTACTCGTCGAGCCCGTCCAGCAGGTTGGCCAGACCCACGCGTACCGGGTCGACGTCGGGGTCCGGTCC
>CAVZVW010000009.1:0-2033052 GCA_963778845.1 uncultured Actinomycetota bacterium | reverse complement strand
ACCCGGGTGTACCGGCACAAGTCGGTGGCGCACCTGATGCTCACCCACTCCCTCGACGACCTGGCCGCCGTCGGCACCGACGCCGACCGGGCCAAGGCCCGGGGGTTCCTCGACCGGTGCGCGATCACCGTGCTGACCGCGATGAGCGAACGCGAGCTCGTCGAGATCGGCCGGCTGCGGCACCTGACCCGCCGCGAGGTCGCCACCGTGCAGTCGTGGTCGTCGTCCACGTCGTGGCAGCCAGGCGGGCGGCACTACGGGCGCGGCAAGTACCTCATCAAGGCGGGGGACCGGACCGGGATCCCGGTCGAGATGACGCTGGTCGGTGACGAGGCCGACCTGTACGACACCGACCCGGGGTCCCTGCGATGAGCCCGCGCGCGGAGTCGGGCCCGGTCGGCTCCGGTGACCCGTGGACCGAGGCCTCTGCTGGTCGGCGGCCGGGCTGGCCTGCGTCGCGGCCGTGGCCGGGTCGTGATCTGGGTGGCTGGGATCAGCGTCTCGCTCGTCACCGGTCACGGTCCTCGGCCGGGCCCGTTGGACGCCGCGCGGCTGGTCTTGCGGGACGGCGACCTGCGCGCGGTCTGGCCCGCGATGCCGATCGCCGCGATCCTCGCCGTTGCAGCCGTGCCTGACCGCGATCCTGGCGGGCTGCAGCGTGGCGGGCGGTCTGCGCGTGGCGGGCCGCCCACCCGGCTCGGGACGGCTACGCCGGCGCCGGTCAGCTTCGCCGACCTGCGCCCGGGCCGAGTCGGGACGGCGAAGGCGCGGCGGCTCCGGCCAAGCCTGAAGGCGTCGCCGCCGGCTGGCTCCTCGGCCGACCTGGGTGTCCCGCTCGGTCGGCTGCGCCGCGGCGGGCCGACGCTGCGGGCGTCGTGGGAGGACGTCGTCCTCGCGATCTGCGCGCCCCGGACCGGCAAGACGACCTGCCTCGCGGTGCCCGCCGTCCTGGACGCGCCCGGGCCGGTGCTCGCGACGTCGAACAAGGCCGACCTGTGGGAGCACACCCACGCGCTGCGCGGCGACGACACCGGGCAAGCGGGTGTGGACGTTCGACCCGCAGGAGATCACCCGCACCGCGCAGGCGCTTCGCCTGGGACGCCCTGGCCGGCGTCACGCACCGTCGCCGACGCCCGGCGGCTGGCCGGGCACTTCATCCAGGAGATCCGCCGCAACGCCGACAGCGCCGACTTCTGGGACCGCGACGCCGAGGACCTGCTCACCGGGCTGCTGCTCGCCGCCGCCGTGGACGGGCGCCACCCTGACCGAGGTCGGGGCCTGGTTGACGTCGGTGTCCTCGGTCGAGCCGCGCAACATCCTCACCCGGGCCGGCTTCAGCCAGCTGGCCGACGTGATGGCCGGTCGCTCCCAGGGCGCGCTCGAGACCCGCGAAGGCGTCTACGCGACCGCCCGAGCCGCCGCGGCCTGCCTGTCCGACCCGCGATCATGGCGTGGGTCACGCCCGGGCGCGGGCTGGACCTGTTCGACCCCGCCGCGTTCGCCAGGTCGCGGCAGACGCTGTACCTGCTGTCGAAGGACGGCGCCGGGTCGGCGGCACCGCTGGTCGCCGCGTTCGCCGACCGGGTGATGCTCGAGGCCGTCCGCGCCGCGGAGCGAGTCCCCGGGCGGCCGGCTGGACCCGCCGATGGTCGCCGTCCTCGACGAGGCCGCGAACATCTGCCGGATCACCGAGCTGCCCCGGCTGTACTCCCACCTCGGCTCCCGCGGCGTGTGCCGCGCTGACGATCCTGCAGTCGCGCTCCCAGGGGCAGCGGGTCTGGGGCGAGGCCGGCATGGCCGAGCTGTTCTCGGCCGCCACCGTCAAGGTCATCGGCGCCGGCGTCGACGAGCAGGCCTTCGCCGAGGAGCTGTCCCGGGTGGTCGGCGACGAAGACGTCGTCGTCCGCACCCGCAACGGCGGCCGCGGCGGCGGCGTGTCGGTGACCACCCGCCGGGAGCGCGTGCTGGCCGCCGACGAGGTCCGGGCCATGCCCAAGTTCACCGCGCTGCTGCTGGTCACCGGCGTTCGGCCCGCCCGGCTACGGCTCGTCCCGTGGATGGACGGCCCCCGCGCCCGGGCCATCCGCGACGCGATGGGGGAGCGAGTCATGAAGCGCCTGGTCGCGGCGGCGCTGGCAATCGTGGTCGCGCCGTTGCTCGCTCTCGTCGCACTCGCAGGCGCCTTCGCATCGCACTGCCACCGACCTCACCTGCGGCCAAGGCCCCGCCCTCGCGGGCGGCGCGGTCAACGGGCGAGGCGCGGTCCTCGCGGCCGAGTCGGCCGCAGCCGCCGGGTTCACCGGCCCCGACCTCGTCACAGCCGTCGCCGTCGCCGGCGCCGAGTCCAGCTACAACCCGCTCGCCCGCAACAGCATCGGCGCCTCCGGGCTCTGGCAGATCCTCCAGTCAGCCCACCACGACCTGTTCGCCCGCTACGACTGGCGCGACCCGGCTCAGAACGCCGTGATGGCCTACTCGGTCTGGAAGGCCGCCGGCGGCTCGTGGACGCCGTGGACCACCTGGACATCCGGCGCCTACCTCACCCACGTCGCCGAGGCCCGCATCGCCCTGCAGAGCCTCCCTGCGGGCAGCGCCGGCGCCTGCACACCAGGCGGCATCCAGGACGCTGCCCTCCCGTTCACCGGTCCCGATGGCTTCGTCGACGACCCCACCAGCCGTGGCTTCATCACCCGTCGCATGCTCCACACATACACCGAGGTGCAGCGCGCCTTCGGCCACTGGCGTTGGGGCGTCGGCTGCTGGGACCCCCACGCCTGGAACCCCACGAGCGATCATCCCCTCGGCCGAGCCTGCGACTTCGCCGTGGGCCGCCTCGGCGCGTTCCCCTCACCCGCCGACCGAGCGACCGGCTGGCAGCTTGCCCACTGGCTCCAAGCCAATGCGGCGGCTCTCGGAGTCACCTACATCATCTGGGACGGCCACATCTGGTCCACCGCCCGCGCCGCCCAGGGCTGGCGCCTCTACGACGGTGTCGGCATCTACGACCCCTCCACCCCCACCGGCGGGCATTTCGACCACGTTCACGTATCCGTGGCTTTCAACAGTAAGACATACCCGGTGAATTCGCGTACCCTGTGAGTACACCACCACGGGTCATTGACTTGCGCCCGTCTGCCATTTGCCTCGGCGCCTCACCCGGGACCCCGACGTCAACGAGATCTTGGCAGGGAGCAATTGCCCCTCGGCGAGCCCCATCAAGATAGAACAGCCGGATTGATACGTAGTCGCGCGTAGCTGGCCGACGAGGAAGGAGAGCCGTGGCCAGTCTCTGCATCTTCTGCGGCAGGAGCAGGAAGATGACCGCCGAGCACGTATTGCCGAACTGGCTGAGGGACGTTGGCCTGCCGATGGATCCGGCTCAGCCCTCGTCGAGCTGGCTCAACCGCTCTCCTCGGGTGTTTGGGCCTCCCGTGCCGCCCTTCCGCACGACGGTCAGGCAGGTGTGCACGTCCTGCAACACCGGTTGGATGAGCAAACTGGAGACCGTGGCCCGACGGGTACTGGCTCCGATCATCCTAGGTGAGCCCCAGACCATCCTTGAGGCCGACCAGCCGGCGGTGGCAGCTTGGGTGCTCAAGACGGTGCTGGTCTCGTTCTGGGTTTCGCCGGCAGGGGACAGGGCGGGCGGTTATGGCGTGCCCGCTTCCGAGTACGCGGATCTCTACGAACGGGGTGGGCTACTGACGCCGCCGGATTACATGCAGGCGTGGATCGGACACTACTCGGGCGAGAAGCGGCGGACGGTGGTTCAGGGCACCCCGCTGGTTGTGCGAGTGGACGGCCTCCCCGAGCCGGACGGGCCGCAGGGATACGGTATGACCATCGCCCTGGGGGACCTGTTCCTGCAGGGCGTGAGGTGGACGACGCCGAGCCTCGCACTCCACCTGCGCACCGCGCAGGGGCTGGCCCAGATCTGGCCAGTGGCCCATGCCGTCACCTGGCCGTCGGGTGACGCTGTTGACGACGAGACATTCGACGCATCGTGCAAGGGCCTGAACCTTCTGCCAACGGGGCCCCACATCACCGTCCGGCACTGGCGAGCGGCGACCGATCTGCCCGACAGCCAGGCCGAGGGCGGCACTGTACGCTTGCCAACCCCCTGCTGGAAGCACGATGTCTGTTTTCCCGGCGTGTTGGCCGCCCAGGCCATGCGCGGCAACTTCCACGCATTCATGACGTCCTGCCAATGTGGCAAGGCCTACCTCGTACGAACGGAGTCCGACGGCGCGCACTTCAAGGCCGAAGGCTCAGCCGGGGCTATTCAGGCAATGTATGAGGCGCTGCCCGGCGACGAGGTGGTCATCGAGGACCAGGGCGGGACGTTCGTGTGCAAGCGGATCGCGGCAGGCAGCACTTAGGACAAACGCTCGGCGGAGACGTCTTGCGGCTCTTCGGCCTGAGAGTGGGGTGAGCACGGCGCGCCTGGTGGCGGTTAGAGGCCTTGAGGGGTCGAGGTCCTCGAGGATCAGAGGACTCTCACATCTTCTATCCCGAGGACCTCGACGATGCCCGAGCCTACGTTTGTGCTGTTGCGGTTACTGCCCCGGTGCGACTCGCTGGCCTGGGTGGTCCGCACGTTGTCGGCGTGGAGCGCGATGGCGGTGGCGGGTTCATGGCGACGCTGGAGTCGCGACGTCAGGCGGTGGGTTGCCGGCGCGTGCGGAGTCGTCGTGCACGCCCATGGCATGGCCGTGTTGCGGTCGGGCTGGTCGACGCGCCGCGCACCTGGTGTCCGCCGACCCATGCCTGACCGAAGCCCACACCCCAGCGACCATGATCGAAACCTGGTGGCCGGCCGGCCGTCCTAGTGTTCCTGACCGACGAATCACCAACGCCAACACCGAGGGCACCAACCGCCTCGCGGAAGGAAAGACGTGCCCGCCGCCGCGGAGGGTAGAAACCCCGACAACCAGCAACGACGCGTACAGTTGCACCCGGCACACAACCTCTGGAAACAGCCGGCATCATCGCGTGGTCTATCAAGTCGAAACGCCGTGAACCGGCCGTCCTGTCTCGCTGTTCCAGCCTTGCCGTCGAATGAATTGGTCGACGTCTGACCAGCAGCGCTATTCATTTAGGGAGATCCGCCAAGCCAGGCCAGCCAGTCGGCTTTAGCTGCCTCAGTTGCGGATGCCCACGCCATGGCTTGCCAGCCGAGCCTCGGGCACGCGACCTTCATCAGCGCGTCCAACCCAAGTATGGGCACAAATGTCCATCGGGCCACCTCCTGAAGGCTCATCCCCATAGGCGCGATTGAGATTCCCACCTCGTCGGTGGGGACGGCCTCATCTGCTCGGATCAGCATGAGAAGGCCATGCTGCTGTGCATGGAGGACCGCGGAGGACATTCGGTGTATCAGTTGTCCGGCATTTCCTCCAGGGCTTCCCAGGAGCTCTCCGATGAGTTGCTGGGCGCTCGGGGTCCTACTATCGAGGTAGCGTTCGGGTTCGAGACCGTGGCGCCGTCTTGGGTTGACGAAGTGGAATCCATTAGAGTCGGCGGCGTGCTTGATCTCAAAGTTCCTGATTCGGAGCTGCTGCTTGGATGCCTCGTCAGCGTCGATAAGAATATTTAGGGCCTCGCTGTAACCCTTCAGCCGCATGTTCTGCCCACGACGCACCCGTTCCCGTGAATCGATGTCGGGGGCAAGGAGGTAACGAGCCTGGGCTGTTGCTTCTAAGGTGGGCCGTATCAGAGTGAGGACTGAGAACAGGACCCCCTCCGTGCACAGGAGCGACCCGACCGCTCGAATGTGATCGGCAGCGTGCGCCAGAAGCAGGCCGCCCAGCAAGTACGCTTCCCGGATCGGATGGGAGCCCCAAGCGCCTGCGAAGGTATCCGTATCCGCTTCGATCGCAGCCGGACTGCCGCCGACGACACCTTGCTCAGCCAAGTCCGCGGCGGCATAGCCCAAGTTGGTCAGATGTCGGGCCATCCGGACGAACTCCGGAGGGATCTCGTGGTCGTGAGACGGCATGGTCAACCTCTCTCGTCTGGATCTAGAATAATGAGAGTAGTCTTTAGATGGAATCGGGGCATTCCAATCAGCGACCAAACCAGTCAGTCGTTGCGATGGGTTCGGGATCACGGTGTCTCGGGACGACTGCCAACACAAACCTGCCAACAACCCTGGCGCCTTGCTCGACGTTCTCGGCGGGAACGAGCTGGTGCCAGATCCCCGCCGCCGTAGAGACATCGCGACAGCGCCGCCCTTGTAGCCGCCGTCGGAGTCCACGGCAAGGATCCCGCGAACGGCGACGGGGTATGTCGGCCGCAAAGGTTCTGCCTAACAACCTGACCCTGCTCATGCGCCTGTCCGCGTTCCCTCGACCTCGACAGCCGCACCGAACTTCGAACGCGACCAGGGGTGGGAGACCTGCACGAACGGCGCGCGTCACGCTGCGAGCCCTGCCCCTGAAGCGGCCTCCGAGGCCGACAAGAAGCGACAGTTCAGAACGTTCTACGTTGCCCGTGTGGGAGAATCCTCGCCATGCGGGCGCGCGGCTGGACTTGGATCACCCTGGCACTAGCCGTGTCTGTCGTCTGGACTGTGGTGTTCCTGTATCTCCCGGGTCCGCTCGACAAGGCCACTTGGGCAGGTGTGGGTCAGGCTCTGGGTACCTTCCTTGCGGTCGGTGCAGCACTTTGGCTCGGTGTCATCGATCGCCGCCACGCACTCGTGCAGTTGAGGCTGCGAGAAGCGGAGGAACGCGAATCATTCGTCCGGCGACGCGACTACGACGAATGTGTGCGACTCCTCGAGCTCGTCGAACACGATCGCCGTGCCTGGGAGTCAAATCCCCAAGGCCCGCCGCCTCGCTCGGCAGAGGCCACAGCACTTGTTCGGGCCTTGTGGGCGCGCCGAGATTGGTGGGGGACGGTCGTGGACTGGTACATCGAGGCTAGGGGTCAGGGTTCGCGATTTGGCTCACCGGAAGGCGTTCCCCTCGATGTGTTCAGCACCATCCAACGCGAAATTGTCGAGGCAATCATGGAGCTCGACTACCAAGACCGCCGGGGTCCGATGAGGGACCGGTAGAGGGTTTCGACGAGGTCGGCGGCGGTGAGGTAGCGGACCTTGTGCCCGGCGGCCACGGCGGCGACGCCCAGCCCGGGGCCTGTCAGGATAGTGCGGCGGCGGGATGACGCAATCTGTGCGGGCGGGGGCTTGTGGGTCGGTCTGAGGATGGCTGAGAAGGATCGAGCGCCTGCGGTCCAGGGCCAAGGGCCGGCCCCTGATACGCGTAGCTGCCAGTTTCGCGATTGCCCGATGATGTCGCCAAGGGTCACGCGCAAGATCCTCGCGAGATCCGCCAGCACGCTCTCGCGCGGGCCGCGCAGATCGTGGCGTCTCACACATTTCTCACGGGACCCGCCATCACCTGCTGGGATCGGTGGGACCCTCGGGTACGGCGAGGGAGTGATGACCTGGACGTTAAGGGATCCAGGGGGATGGTGAGACACGGTCTGGGAGGGCGTGTCGCAAACTACGGATCAGAAGGTTGGGGGAAGGTTGGGGGTTCGAATCCCTTCGGGCGCGCGCATCGCCGCAGGTCAGAGCCACTTTGACTATTCGAGTGCAGCACTGACCGGAGTCAGATGTCGATTACGGATCGCAGCGGACCCTCCGGCGTGGGCCTCACCCCGATATGCCGCTGACCTGCACCGATGCCCCTCGTGTGGGTCACAGGTCTGATGACCGAGCGTGACCCGGACACGCCGGCTGATGGCGTGATCGACTTCTCGCCCCAAATGCGCCCCAATGTGGTGCGCTGTCGGCGCGCTTACAAGGGTCCGGAGTGGCCCTGCTCGGCTGGTCCCTGAAGTTCGGCCCAACATGCTACTGGCCGCACTCGCGCACGTCGCCCGTCGCGGCCGGCCTGACCCTCTACCGACCTTGTTTGGGCCGGGTGCGCCAGGTGGTGGAGCGTCGGGCCTGGTCGTAGATCGCGGCGATCTGTTCGTCGCTGAGGCGGCGGGCGGCTCGCTGGAAGGCGCTGGGGATGTCCATGCGATCGAGGACGACGACGCCGTCCGGCGTCTGCTTGATGGTCACGTCCGGGATGAGGGTGCCGGTCAGGAACACCAAGACAGGCCTGACAGGGACGGGGAAGCCGCACGCCGCTGTGAGCAAGCGTCCGGCGCGGTCCGCCTCGTGCCGCGAGTTGCGCAGGTAGTTGGTCTTGGCGCCGTTGACGCGGACGGCGTACTGGCCGACCCAGACCTTCGCGCCGGGGTGCGTCTTCGTATTCACCGTGAACACCCCGCCGGGGCCGATGATCACGTGGTCGATGTCGGACTCAGCAGCTCCCACGGGCACGGCGTGCAGCACCTGCCAGCCATGCTTGCGCAGCCGGTTCAGCTTGGCTCCGACCGTCTCCTCGCCACCGGCCCCGACTCGCCAGTTGCGCTCGTCGGTCTTGACGTCGAAGGTCCGGGTCAGCCATGCCCGGACCCGGCCCTCCTCACGTAGGGCGGCTGCCTGCTCCTCGGCCTTCGCCCTGGCTGCTTGGCCGGGCACTCGGTCTGCCAGGTCCACCCACTCGCTGGTCGACCCCACGAATGACGCACTGTTCGGCTCTGGGGACGCATCGCCCTGGTCGGGGCTATGGCTGCTGGGCGGGGCTGCCAGCGTGGACGATCCCGGCGCCGTGCCTGGGGCGGCGTCCAGCGTCAGGAACGGGACGAGGGCGCCGTGGAACTCGGCTTCGCGCTCGGGTTGATCGAGAGTGTTGGCACCGGTCTGCAGGTCCAGCCATCCGATGCGCTGGCCGGCTTCGTCGTTGACGTACACGCGGTCCTTGCCGTACTTGCGCCACCGCACCGCGTGCAGACCTGCCACGTGGTTCATGTCGGCGCCCCCTGCGACGTGCCTTGAGTGCCACACGGGAACTGCGCCCGGTTGGTCGGTCGGGTCTCGCGTTCGCGTGGTGCTGCCTGGCAAGCTGACTGCATGGGTGACGTCGGGGGGCTGGGGCACGACGACGCCGTCCGTGCCGCGGCGATGGGCTACGTCGAGGAGCTGTCCTCGCGCAGCGGCGGGGTGGTCAGTCGGGCGGAGCTGGCGGCTTTCAGGTTCCAGGGGCAGGAGTTGCCGCTGGTGGACCGCAACCGGGGTATCCGCAACCCGGCATCGTTGCCGGCGACGTTGTCCATCATGACGACGAAGAACTCCCGCTACGACGACGTGCCGGGTCCGGACGGGTTGTTGCGGTACGCCCTGCGGGCCGGTGACCCCGACAGTGGGGACAACCGGAAGCTGCGCCGGGCCTACGAGCTGGCGCGCCCGCTGATCTGGTTCCAGCAAGTGGCGGACGGCGTGTTCGCACCGCTGTTCCCCGTGTACCTGGTGGCCGACGAGCCGGGCCGGTTCGTGGTCGCGATCGGGGAGGATCAGCGGCTGGCTGCCGCTGGGCTGATGACGACGACGTCGGAGGTGGAGCGCCGCTACGCGGAGAGGGTCAGCCGGCAGCGGCTGCATCAACCGGTGTTCCGGGCCTCGGTGCTGCTTGCCTACCGGACCCGGTGCGCGGTGTGCGACCTGCGGCACGCTGATCTGCTCGATGCCGCGCACATCATCGAGGACGGGCAGCCCACGGGGGATCCCGTCGTCTCGAACGGCCTTGCACTGTGCAAGATCCACCACGCGGCGTACGACCGGCTGATCATGGGGATCACCCCGGATCTCGTGGTCAAGGTGGATGCGGGGGTGTTGCTCGAGGTCGACGGGCCGATGCTCAAGCATGGCCTGCAAGAGCTGCACGGCGGCCGCCTGCGGTCTGTGCCGCGCCGGCCGTCGGACAAGCCGGACCGTGAGCGCCTGGCCGCCAGGTATGAGCGCTTCTTGTCCCGCGCCGGATGAGTGCGTGTTCGACCGCGGCACGGTCAACGTCGGCCTGCGTCGCCTGTGCTGGGTTTGTTGGAAGGGTCCTTGAGCCAGACTCTCGTTCCTGACAGCACACGCTCAGGTAACGAGAATCTCGCGGGCGCGCGAGCCGAGCTATGCCAACAGGAGTGCGACCAAGGGGGCAGGGACGGCCCAGACAGGCCCCGAGGTGTCCAGGACCGACTTGGTCGCCAGGAGTCCGCGGTTGTACTTGCCGTCGATGGTCTTGCTCTCGGCGCGCCAGCCCTGATCGATCCACTTGCACTCGATGGGCACGCTCGGGACCGGACCGGCCGGGGTCGGCACGTAGACCGGCGCGAGGTCGATCTCGTTACCGGACAGGGTGCGTGCGTAGGCGATTGTGTCGCCGCTGGTCCAGCGGCCTTCCTCGAGGTCGTCGATCGCGCGGGCCAGGGTGACGGCGAGGGTCGACTCGGTGAGCCGGGTCATGTCAGGGTCGGGCAGTCCGGCGCGAAGGCGTGCCGGGAGCCAGGCCAGAACGGGGTCGGTGAGGTAGAGCTTGGCCTGGGCGCCGGCGACGCGGCGGTTCTCGTCGCGGCGTTCACACCAGATGGCAGCGACTGCCGAGACGAGCCGTTGCAGCCGAGCGTAGAAGGCCGTGCGGCTGGCGAAGCCGAGCTGTGTGGCTGTGTTGGTGACGGAAAGCGGGCTCGTGGAGCGGGCGGCAAGCTCGGCGAGGATCAGTGGCATCGACTCTGCCGGGGCTTCGGGGTCGACGTCGCGGCGTAACCACGCGGCCAGATCCCGAAGGTACGGCTCGGACACCGCCCCGGTGCGGGTGTGCTCGGCGACGGCGCGTGGGAAGCCGCCGCACGTGAGGTAGTCCTGCCAGGCGAGGTCGTAAGCGTCGACGTCGAAGGCGAGTGCGCTGAGGACGGTCGCCACGTCCGGATCCTGTAGCGAACCCGGATGCACCCGAGGGGGCAGGGCCAGGGCGGGACGGGTCGCTGCGAGGAAGTCCCGGAAGCTCATGGGCAGGGCGAGGCGTCGCCGACGCCCGGCCGTGGTCCCGGCGCGACCGGCCATAAGGTTGCCCTCGACGTCCTCGTCCCGCACCCACCGGCTGCCGGTGGCGACCACGGTGTCGTCCCCGAATGGTGTCCCGTCCCGGGCGGCCTTCAGCACGGCGGACCACCCTGTCAGCATGCTGACCTCGTCGAGCAGCCACGCGCGGCGCCGCGGACCATCGCGGTCGACCGAGCGAGTGAGTTCGCGGCCGAGGGTCAGGCTGCGCCGTAGATCACGGTCGCGCATCCCGTCGCACGGCACGTGGATCACCTGTCGGGGGTCGACATCCGGCCGGGCGCACAGGGCTGCAGCAGTATCCAGAAGGGTCACGGACTTGCCGATCCTTCGCGGCCCTGTCAGCACGGTCAGCAGGTCGGTCAGCGGGCCGACGCTCACATCGCGCAGGATCGGACTGCGAAAGCCCAGGTCGTGGGTCGCCCTGTCGCGCAGAAGGCGGTGATCGCCGACCCAGGTCGTGGGGTCGCCTCCCGATGCGGCGGCACGCCACCACGGGTTCGCCTCCGTCAGGACCCGTCGGATCTCGTCGTCCCGCACACCTCGACACTACCGCGGGATCATGTTATCGAGAACAAAATGATGGGGGTCTAGCGATTCGTGAAGCACAAAGGGATGGGGGTCTAGTGACTCGTGAAGCACAAAATGGTGGGGGCTGTCTGCCAGACTCGGTGTAGTGGTCGCCGGAGCCCGGCAGTGGTCGGTCTGGTGCCGGCAGGCGATCCCGGTCGCCGAGCACCGCTACGAGGTCTATCTGAAGGAACGAGCCGAAGAGCGCGGGGAGGAGGAGGGATCGTGATGAGTGGTCATGTGCGCTGGAGTGAGGTGCGCGAGCAGCACGTGGCTCGGGCAGGAGGAGAGGAGACCGTTGCGGCTGCGCGGGCAGAGCTGCTCGCCGAGGTGGTCGGGCACCGCTTGGGCGAGGTCCGCCGGGCCCGGGGGATCACGCAGGCCCAGATCGCGCAGCGGATGGGGGTCACCAAGGGCCGGGTCTCCCAGATCGAGCGCGGCAGGATCTCCGGACAGGACGTCGTGGCCCGCTACGCGGCCGCCCTGGGTGGGCGCCTGCACCAGGCGATCTACTTCGACGACGGCGACATCGCCGCCATCGCCTGACCCTCGCCAACTCCCCCGGGGGTGGGCCGACCGGCGCCCCAAATGCGCCCCCAGGGTCCGGCCAGTGATCACCGCCTCGTGGTGTCGTTGCAGGTCAGCGACACGTTCATCAGTGACTGACAGGCTGTCTACGGATCAGAAGGTTGGGGGTTCGAATCCCTTCGGGCGCGCGCATCGCCGCAGGTCAGAGCCACTTTGGCCGTCCGAGTGCACATCTGGCCGGAGTCAGATGGTCGACTACGGATCGCAGCGGACCCTCCGGCGTGGGCCCCACCCTGATATGCCGCTGACGTGCACCGATGCCCTTCGGGCGAGGCCGGGCTACCTGACGGAGCGTGACCCGGACACGCCTGCTGTCGGCGTGATCGACTTCTCGCCCCAAATGCGCCCCAACGTGGTGCGCTGATGGCGCGCGTACCGGGGGCCCGGAGTGGTCCTCCTCGCTGGTTGGCGTGTTTCCGACGACGTCGGTCCGACTCGCGCACTGCAACGAGGGCGGCGCGGCCCGGTGGCGGCGTCGCCAGGACCGTGTAGGGCTGGCTTGCCTATGCTGTTGCGGCCGAGGCGTACTTGCTCAGAAGAAGTACTTGCCAAGGGTTAGGCAAGCGATGGGCACGAGCAAGATTCTCCCGGGAGCCCGGCGAGCATGACAGTTGTGACGGATGGACCGGACCAGGTGCAGATGGCGGATCCTGAGAGCGACCCCGATGGCTGACGCCGAGGATGTGCGCCGGTTGGCCGGGGCTCTACCTCACGTGGTGGAGATTCCGAGCGCTGGCTTCGACTTTCGGGTCGGCGGCAAGGGGTTCGTCTGGTCCTATCCCCAGCGCCAACCAGGCAAGCCGCGTGTCATCCGAACTGACATCGCGGTGCTCTTCGTCGGCGACGAGGACGAGAGGCAGGCCCTCCTCCTGGGCGAGCCCGACCTCTTCTTCACGGGGCCCGGCTACCGCGACCAGCCCCTGGTGATGCTGCGCCTGGCGCAGGTGGGGGTCGAACGCCTGAGCGAGCTCGTGACCGACGCTTGGCGGATGCGCGCGCCCGAAGAAGTTCTCGGCGACCTCGACGGAGTCGGGCAGTCTCCCAACCCTGGTCCAGGCTGAACGCACCCCGCCGGATCAGGATCTGAGCGGGAATGTCTCGCTTCGTCGCGTGAAGGAGGATCAGCGGGCGGTCTCGTCCGTTCACCTCGTACTTGATCTCGACACCCTGGTTCATCGATGCTGGCATCTCAACCTCGCGGTCCGGACGGGGCGTCCGGCCGAGACCGCGCTAAGCGGTCGCTGCGCAAGATCCCACGCCACCCCCCGCAAAGGTGCCGTTCTGCATCGCTCCCCGAAGGGAACCGGCATCGGGTGCTCTTCCCCCGGAGGACCCGCAGGTCCATAGTCATCGGTGACCAAGACCACGCCCCAAGTCGGAGGCGCCAGATGCAGGCCGTCCACCTACCGACTCACCAGGCGTTTCTTCGCTATCTCGAGATCCCAGGTTCCGATCCGCCACTCTTGTGGCTCCACGGCTGGCAGTGCACGTCCACCGGCGAACTGCTAGGAGCGGCCGTCCAGCCGGCGCTGTCCGGGCGTCGCTCCCTGTTGATCGACTTCCTCGGTCACGGCTACAGCGATCGACCCGAAGCCTTCGGTTACACGATGGAAGACCACGCGGGCACCATCGTGACCTTGGTCGACAGTCTCGGGCTGACCGATTGCGGGATCGTCGCGCACAGCATGGGCGGCTCGGTAGCCATCGGCGTCGCCGCCGCCCGACCGGACGTCGTGTCGCTGCTCGTGCTCGCCGAGGGCGGTCCCGAGATCGCCGATCCCGACCCGGAGGACACGGGGCGCCTCGGCGGCCAGAGCGAAGCGGACTTTGTGACCACCGGTTATCCGGGGCTGCTTGATGAGCTGGCCGAGAGCGGTCGCTCCGATCCCGCCGGCATCGCCGCCACCCACCTAGGGATCACGCGTGTGGTCGACCCACGCGCCATTCACCGCGAAGCAGCCTCGATGCACTCCGCTGACCAACCTGCACTTGCGTCTGTCCTGGTCGGGCTCGCGATGCCACGGTGGTATCTGCACGGCGAGCTCAGCGACGCGGAACCGGACTACGAACGGTTCCTCGCCGACTCGGGCATCGGGTTTCGCATCGTCCCCGGCGTCGGACATGCCATGGGCCTGCAAAGCCCGGCCGCCCTCGCCGCGACCGTCGCAGACGTCGTCGCACAGTCCTGGCCGACTGCGTAAGAGCGTCGTCATCGAACCCCGTTGAACGTGATCGTTCGGCTCCGAGCCGCTACGCATCGGCGATCGAGCGTGAATGCCCGTCGGCGAGCGAGCCCGACACACGACTTGACGCTCTCATTTCAAGTGAAGCCAACTCTCGTCATATATGAGACCTGTTGCGCGACGGTGACCGTATGTCGTCAGCACCGCGTTGCGGTGCTGACGAGGGCGTCACTGATCACCGTGGGCCGGGACGACGGGAGTCAGGCGGCAGTGGGGGAGCCGAAGTGGACCGTTTCGCCGCTCACGGTCAGGGTGATCTGTGCCTCGAGGGCGCGCCCGACCCGGTCGAGCAGGTCGAGGGTGGGCAGTGACCCGCCGGCTTCGACCCGGGCGATGGAGGACTGGGTGGTGCCCATCCGTCGGGCCAGCTCCGTCTGGGTCAGGCCCGCCCCGGTGCGCAGCCGGTAGACGATCTCAGCCAGGCGGGAGGCGAGGTCGGCTTCGGCGTAGGCGCGGTCGTAGCCGGCCTGGTCGGTGACCGGGTGCTGGCGGCGCACCTCGTCCAGACTGGTCATCGCCGTCCCTCCTTGCCTGTTCGGTGCTTGGCCATTGCCGAGCGAGCGCGATCGACCTCGCGGAGTTGGGTGCGACCCGCAGAGACTGTTGTTCCCCAGGTGCTAGTCAAGGCCAGCGTCGAAGGCGGCGATGACGAGCTGGGTGCGGTCGCGCAGGTCGAGTTTGGTGAGCATCGAGCGGATGTGCGTCTTGACCGTCGCCTCGCTGAGGTGGAGCTGAGCGGCGATCTCCGCGTTGCTGGCACCAGTGACGAGGACGGCGAGGACGTCGTGCTCGCGTGGGGACAGTTGAGATAGGCGGGGGCTGGTTGCTGTCTGCTCACGGTGGGACTGCCGGGTGAAGTGGGCGATGACGCGCCGGGTGACTGCGGGGGCAAGGAGTGCATCGCCGCGGGCAACGATGCGGATGGCTTCGGCGAGGTCACGCAGCGGGATGTCCTTGAGGACGAACCCGGAGGCGCCGACTCTCAGTGCCCGGTAAAGGTATTCGTCGACGTCGAAGGTCGTCAGGACCAGGACCTTCGTGTCCGGCAACGCCTGCAGGATCCGTTCGGTGGCGGTGAGGCCGTCGAGCCGTGGCATGCGGATGTCCATGACGACGACGTCGGGTCGATGCTCGTGTGCGAGCCGGATGGCGTGTTCACCGTCGGTGGCTTCTGCCACGACCTGGAGGTCGTACTCGCGGTCGATGGCCCGCCGGAAGCCTTCCCGGATCAGGGCCTGGTCGTCGGCGACCAGGACATGAACTGTCACGAGCCGGCCCTGGGGGGCCCGTCGAGTCGAACGGCGGCTGCGGCCCGGCCAGGGCGGTGATCTGAGGTGGGGCCGGGCGCGGACGCGGACGCGGGGGGAGTGTCGTGTCCCACGGGCAACGCGGCACGGACGGTCCACCCGTGTCCGGGGAGGCCCTTGGGGCCTGCGGTAAACGTGCCGCCGAAGATGCGAGCCCGTTCGCGGAGCCCGGCCAGGCCGCTGCCGTCGGCCGCCGGGGGCACCGGCTCCGTTCCGGCTCCGTCGTCGTCGACCTGGATCGTGAGTGCGTCGGTGGACCAGTCCAGCCGCACCGTCGCCTTTGTCGGCCCGGCGTGGCGGATGGTGTTCGTCAGGGATTCCTGAACGACGCGGTAGGCGGTCAGGCTGGCACCGGACGAGACCGGGCGGGGCGCGCCGTTCACGGCGACGCGCACGGGGAGGCCGGCCGCGCGCACTGCTCGGAGGAGATCCTCGAGCCGGTCCAGGCCTGGAGGCGGCGGCGCGGGGGCTGTGGCGTCCGGTCCGGGGCCGGCCGCGCTGTCACTGTCACGCAGAAGGCCGACCAGGTGCCGCATCTCGGTGAGGCACTGCCGGCCGGTGTCCTCTATCGCGGCGAGAGCGGCGTGCGCGGACGCCATTGCCTGGGTCCGGCCGTCGCCGGGGTCGCCAGCATGCTCGGCCACCTTGTCTTCGAGCAACCCGCGCGCTGCATCGGCGGTAACAATCATGGCGGTGACTTGGTGGCCGACGACATCGTGCAACTCGCGGGCAATCCGAGCGCGTTCCAGGCCGACGGCCTGCCGGGCCCGCTCGGCCGCCGCCAGTCCGAGGTGGTCGGCCCGCCTGCGGTAGCGCCGTACGACCAGTCCCGCGACGGCTGCCTGCAGGACCCACGCTTGGTCCAGCAGCCGCGCGAACCAGTCCTGCCCGGGGTCGTCCAAGCTGCGGATGGCAACAGCAAGGAGGAGCAACCCAAGCACCCCCCAGAGCCGCTTCCCGTCCAGGGTCGCCGCGTACAGGAACGGCAGGACCGTGAAGGCCAGCCCGACCGAAAGCAGCTCGTACGGTTGCGAGAGTGCGCAAACGAAGACCGTGGCGAGCAGGTAGCTTCCGGCGGACCATTCGGGTGAGGCTGCGCGCAGCAGGACGGCGAGGGCGATGCCCACCAGGTAGGCGGCCTGTACCGGCACGCCGCCGGGGGGGAGTCGATCCGCCACCGACAGCTCGATCACGCCCGCGCCCAGGATGACCCCCGACAGCGCCACATCCACGCGTGCGCAGCGGATACCGCGCGCCCGCAGCGCGCGTAGGGCGCCACTTCCGGCCATCCCCGACCGTCCTTGCGGCCGGGAGGGTCTTTCCGACGGCGCAGGTGTCGCGGGCGTGCTTTCGGATCGTCCGTCCAGACTGGATCGGCGCATGACGCGACGATAGCGACTGCGGCCAGTCGATCCTCCTCCTTGAGGATGAATCATGATCCAGCCCTGGGGTCGAAGCCCAAGCCCGCCACTGGCGTCAGGCTGCCACCCATGACCACACCCACACCACCTGCCACCACCCACGCCAGGGCGGCCGCGACCCGGCACAGTGCTCGAGGCTTGCTGCCGACCGCGTCGGCGGCTCTGGTCTATCTCGCGACGCTCTTTGCCACACCCCCCGACGGGCCGGGGGTCGAGACTGCAACCGCAGCCCAGATCCGGGCCTACCTCGAGGCGAACGGCTCTGCTCTGAGGATCCAGGCACTCGCGCTGGCAGTGGCCGGTGCCGCCGTCGTCGTCCTCGCCACGGGCATTGCCTCCCAGCTCACCGCGAGGAACGACCAGAACCCCCGCCCGACGGTCGGCAACCTGCCCGGTCTCGTCATCTCCGGCGGAGTACTTATCGCCGGTTGGCACTGGCTCACTGCCGCCGCCGAGTCCGGGACCGCCGTTCAAGCCCTCGACGGAACTGCCCTGTCCGCCGTGGACGACGCGGTCTTGCGCTCCTGGTACGCCAGCACAAACATCACCCACCTCTACGGTGACATCGCCATGCTCGCGATCGCCCTGCTCCTGACCGGGTCCTGTCTGGGATCCCTTCGGACCGGCCTCCTACCACGATGGGTCGCTGTTCTCGGGCTGGTCGCGGCCGCCGCCGGAACCATCGGGACCGTCGGCGTCACTCTCGCCGTCCCCGCCCTGTCCTACGTCTGGTTCGGCGGCCTGTTCGGCTGGACCCTATGGCTGCCCTGCACCGCCATCAGCCTTCTCGTACGCAGCCGACGCCAAACCGCCTGACCAGCTGGTGGGCCCAGAGGCCCGTCTTGCGGCGCTCGCCCAGGCCGCGGGGCCAGACTTTGGCCCGGGACCTCGGGGTCACGGGCGAGATCTCTTGGCCGGGGCAGGCCTCACAACCGGGCCAAGGCCACAGCCAGGCCCGTCTCGGCCTGGTTGCCGACCGGGTGAACGCGGGTCTCAACAGCGGCGCCACGAATCGGGCGATGCCCGTGAAGGAGAAGTCCGCCGTGTAGGTCACCTCGGTGTCTGTCCCGGCCGACCTGAAGGTCAGGGTGTCGTTGGCGATGACCGTGCTGTTCTCTCCTCGCAGGCAGATGCGCTGGTTCGGCACCGGGTCCTGCGCCACATAGGTCAGCTGCATCTGGCGGCCGGCAAAGGTCGAGGTGTTGAGGTACTCCGTCCCGAGACCCCCGTTGCCGGCGGTCCGGACAGTCCAGACCGTGCCCGGGTCCCACTCGGTGGTCGTCGTGAAGTCCGACAGGTAGGCGAAGGGCCGGGTCTCCCAGATCGAGCGCGGCAGGATCTCCGGGCAGGGCGTCGTGGCCCGCTACGCGGCCGCCCTCGGTGGGCGGCTGCTCCAGGCGATCTACTTCGACGACGGCGACATCGCCGCCATCGCCTGACCCCCGCCAACTCCCGGGGTGGGGGCCGACCGCTGCCCCAGATACGCCCCCACGGTCCGTTCAGTGATCACCGCCCCGCGGTATCGCAGCAGGTCCCGGATGCGCAGGAAGCTCGGGAGCCCCTCCTGGAGGCGCGGACGACGCTCTGGCCGTCGAGGTCAGGACGTCGCCCGACGGCCCCGACCCGTTCTCGGCCAGAGCGACCCGTCCGACTGTCAGCGGCGCCAGAACAGGTGGTGCAGCACGCCGCTCGGGCTGGGGACCTTCTCCAGGTGGTACCGGTCGAGGAGGTCGTTGGGTGAGCCCCACAGCCGCAGGCCCGAGCCGGCCATCACCGGGGAGACCGCCACGTGCAGCGTGTCGACGAGGTCGGCGTCGAGGAACTGCCTCACGGTGGTCACGCCGCCGCCGAGCCGGACGTCCTTGCCGCCGGCGGCCTCCCGGGCCCGCGCGAGCACCGAGGCGGGATCGCCGTCGACGAAGTGGAACGTCGTGTCGTCGAGCGTGAACGACGGCCGCGGGTGGTGGGTAAGCACGAAGACCGGGGTGTGGAACGGAGGCTGCTCACCCCACCAGCCCTGCCAGGTGTGGTCCTGCCACGGACCGCGGACCGGGCCGAACTTGTTGCGGCCCATGATCTCCGCGCCGATGTTGTTCGCGAAGTCACGGGTGAAGTAGTCGTCGATGCCCCGGCTGCCGCCCGGGTCGGTGCGGTTGGGCCAGCTCGCGGTGGCGCCGGCCCAGGCGAAGAGCGCCGCGGGGTCGAGCTGCCCGAACGGACGCTCGAGGCTCTGGTCCTCACCGGCGGCGACCCCGTCGGCCGTGACGCCGAAGTTCTGCACCCTGAGCAGCTGCACCACGTGTTCCTCCAGAAGTGTCGACGACTCGACAGTAGGACCACGGTCCGACGCTCGGCTCATCGCCGCGCGGCCCTCGGGGGCCGGCGCTCGGCCGGACGCCGCCGGGCGGCCGTCCCTCAACCTGTGGAACCTGGTCCGCCGCGAGGGAGGGCAGGCCCGACGCTGCTCGCGGCGTGGCCCGACCCGTCGGCCCGGCTGAGCTGGTACCGCGACCGCTCGACCGCCAGCTCGCCGTCGTCACCGCAACTCGGCGCCGCCCATGACTCGCGCCGCGATCGTGGGTGCCGCGCGCAAGTGAACGCGCCGCAATGACAGCACCGGCTCTACGCCACGACGAGACGCTTGGCCGCGTTCGATGTTGTCGGGCTACCTGGTGCACGATCACCTTATGAATCTCATGGGTGCAGCTCTCCCTCTTGTCTCCGTGCTTCTCGGGGCCGGAATCACCTACTGGCTGAACGTCAAGTCCCGTCAGACGTCCAAGATCGAGGATGTGTTCCACGACGCTCTGAAGGCCGTCGCAGTCTCGGCTGCAAGCCAGAACTGGGTCAGTCACCTTACGCGATGGGATGGGGCTACCGATGAGGACTACGCGAGATTCAACGAGACACTCGGCCGCGAGAACACCATGCGCTACGCGACCGCTCTAGCCGAGGCGCGCGCGGCCCTGGCACGTGCTGCCGTGTACGACGACTCGTTGCAGGTCTACTTCGAGGATCACGCCTTCGACTCCATCCCTGCCCACTTCGTGGAGATCTCTGCGCGACTCGCGCGACACATCCGCTGATTCCATGGCCGGGATCTTGCAGAGGGTCCACTCGGTGTCCAGCGAGCCTGTGTCCCAGCGATCCCCGTCCCGTCGGGGCGTTCCGGAGGATGGCAGGGTCACCGCCGAACCGTAGCCACGCACCCGCAGGCGGGGCCTGGCGCTGTCCACATCACGGAAGGACCGCCTTCGCCCGCTCCCGGAGGCGGCGAGCGCGAGCCATCAGCATCCAACCTCCTGGCAACCGATGACTCCCGGCGCCTGGCGGTGTATCAGGAGCCTCGGCAACGGCACCTTTGGGGACGACACCCCAGAGGCTGCGGTCGCCGAATGCCGGCGCCGGACCGTGTGGAAGGACAGTGACCATGACCGAGCGTGAACGCAATCACGACCGTGAGCGGGGCCACGAGCACGAGCAGAATGCTGGTCCGGACGGCGAGCTGCTGGTCCAGGTACAGATCAACCGGAGCAACGCCGACGCGGGCGACTCGGGGGCCACCGTCCCTGCGTCTGCGCTGATGAGCGTGCTCGTCACCTCGCACGGCGCGCCGGTGGACGATCTCGGCGCCAATGCCGGCACCCAGAGCGCGGCGATCCCGCTGCCGGCGGGCTGGACACTCAGGGACGGGTTCAACGTCCGGCCCGGTGGCTGCGGGGTGTCCGTGACCGAGTTCACCAACCAGGGTGGAGGCCTCTACGACCTCCGGCTCGTGCCGTTCGTGGGCAACCCCGCCTGCACCTGGCTGTCCGGCGAGTACGTCTACGCTGTGCAGCTCGAGTTCTCGCGCACCGTCGGTGGACAGGCTGTCGTGCTCCAAGGTGGCGCGCTCGCCAAGCTGACGATCCCGTAGGTCGCGCGGGCAGGGCAGCAGCCTCGCGCCCCACCAGCACGGCCACGAGCCCGAGTTGCCGACCCGCTGGGACGGCAACACCATCCTGAACACACCCGGCTGCTGATTGCACCTACCGCCTCGACGACCTTCGGCTGTTCGTCGCCCTCAAAGCCGACCCGGTGCTGATGACGTCCCTGGGCGGCGAGCCGCTCACCCCGTGAAGGCGCGACGACATCGCCGACCGGGGCGGGGCAACGCTCCCCTGATCGGATCGGCCCGGGCGGCGTCCAGCGTCAGGAACAGGACGAGGGCGCCGTGGAACTCGGCTCCGCGCTCGGGTTGATCGAGGGTGCTCGCACCGGTCTGCAGGTCGAGCCATCCGAGTTGCTGGCCGGCTTCGTCGTTGACGTACACACGGGGTCCGTGCCGCACTTGCGCCACCGCACCGCGTGCAGACCTGCCATGCCATTCATGTCGGCGCGCTCTCCGACGTGCCTTGAGTGCCACACAGGAAGTGCGCCCGGCTGACCGATCGGATACCGCGCTCGCGAGGTGCTGCCTGGCAAGCTGATCGGCGTGACGGAGGTCGGGGAGCTGGGGCACGACGACGCCGTTCGTGCCGCGGCGATGGCCTACGTCGAGGAGCTGTCCTCGCCCGCTCTATGCGGCGTGATGTGTTGCGCCTCGAGGAGATGATCGAGGCCGCCGGGCAGGCTGTGTCCCTCGTCGACGTCACCGACGAGCAACTGGGCGCCGACCGTCAGTGTCGTGATGCACTGTGGCAGCCGGCTCGGTTGTGCAATCGCATAGTCCACGGCCACTGGCCGATCGACCTGGGCGTCGTGCACGCCACCGCCCGGGTGGCGACCATGAGCGCGATGACGCCGACGTCTATCCAGACGAGTGTCGGGCCTGTTCCAGGTTCGACTGGTGGGGGCCCGAGAGCCAGTCTTGACTCAGACGCGCGTCGACCGGGTCCTCACCTCGCCGCAGCGCGTCGATGTAGGCACGATCGGCGGCGAGGCGGACCGCCACCTCGGGACCCTGGGCAACGGCGCCGTGGCCGGGGACCAGGACGTCGACGTGCATGGCGGCCTCACCCAGCCGGTCGAGTGCCGTCTCGTAGGCGCCCACCTGATCGGGGCGGCGAGCGTCGAGGAGCGGGATCAGGACGTCGGAGAACATGTCGCCGGCGAGCAGGACTCCACAGTCCGCGAGAAGGACGGCGGCGTGGCCGATGGCGTGAGCCTGATGCTCGACGATCTCGCCCGGCACGGGTCCCCCGTCCGCGGGCAGCGGGGTGACGAGCCCGATCAGCTCGAGAGGGACGCCCGACGCGCTCTCCGCCGCCATTCTCTGCGCCCGCTCTCGGGCTTCACTGGCAGCGTGGGCGCCGGCGGGGGTGGCGTAGCGCGGCACGTCGCCGAACCGGGGATGCCAGAGCAGGTGGTCCCAGTGGGGATGGGTGGAGAACCCGGCGACCACCGGAATGCCGAGCCGGTCCACGTCATCGGCGAGCTGGTTCAGCTCGGAACCGTCGATGCCGGGATCGACCAGGATCAACCCACCCTCCCCGCGCACCGCGATGGCATTGCTCCAGACCCACGCGCTCTGCCGGACCCAGACGCCGTCGGCCACCTGAGTCAGCATCGGTTCACTCTGTCAACCGAGCGAAGCCGGGGCCCAGGACGGGTCTCGTCCGATGAACCCGATCAGCTGGACCTGCGGACCGGCGTCCGGCGGTACCGGCACGCGGGGGCCGTACTCCCCCGACGACCGGAGCAGTTCGTCGATCGGCTCCATCTCGGCCAGCAGGTCGGCGCAGAGCTGCGGGTCCAGCCGGTCGTCCTGACCGGTGGCCCGGGCCAGGTCCCAGGTGTGCATGAAGACGTCGGTGGTGTAGAACCGGTCGATCGCCTGGTCCACCGGCAGCCGGCCGATATGCGGGTTCTGCAGCAGTCGGTCGGCGGTGCCCGGGTCGTCCAGCAGGGCCTGCACCGCGGCCGCGTGCGCCAGCCAGGCGGCGGCCGGGTCCTCCTCCACCGTGACCCTCGTGGACAGCTCGATCCCGGCTCCCCCGGCCAGCAGGGCCGGCAGCCACTCGGTCAGGTGCCGTACCACGTCCCGGGCCCGCCAGCCCTGAACCGGCGCCGGCGCGTCCCAGTCGCGGGTGCCGAGCACCCGGTCGGTGAACCCTCCGGCCAGCTGTCGGTGCCGCTCGGCCGGCTGGTCAGAGGACGCCATCGGTCACCAGCTCCTCCAGCTTGAGGTAGCCCTCGTTGACCCCGGACTCCATGCCGCTGCGCAGCCAGGCGTCCCGACCCTCGAAGCTGTCCACCAGCGACTGCGCGTGCAGCCGGGTGCGGCCGTCGCCGAGGTCCTCGAACCGTAGCGTCTGCAGCGCGACCCCGTCCGGATCGCCGTCGAAGGTGAAGGTCTGCACGATTCGGTCCCGCCGGACCTCGTGGAAGGTGCCGTGGAAGCCGAACTCGACCCCCTCGCGGCTGGCCACGTAGCGCCAGCAGCCGCCGGTCCGGGCGTCCCACTCCTCGATCCGGGTCTGCAGGCTACGCGGTCCGACCCAGCGGGCGAACAGCTCCGCATCGGTGTGCGCCCGGTGCAGCTGCGCGGGGGTGGCCGCGAAGTCCCGGGTGATCCGGATGATCGGCAGCGTCGGATCGGCCTCGATCCGCGCGGCGGTGTAGGTGGTGGACATCACGCTGGCTCCTGTCTCGGGTGGTCCGTGCTCTCGGCGTCATCCATCGCGGCCAGCACGGCGTCGAGGCGGCGGTACCGGTCCTCGGCCTGCAGTCGGTAACGCTCGATCCACTGGGTCATCAGGTCGAACACCTCCGCCTCGAGGTGCACGGGGCGCCGGTGCGAGTGCCCGCCGCGGCTGACCAGCCCGGCGTCCTGCAGCACTTTCACGTGCTTGGACACGGCCTGGACGGTGACGTCGTACGGCGCGGCCAGCTGCCCCACCGTGGCGTCGGCCACCGAGAGCCGGGCCAGCAGGTCTCGCCGGGTGGGGTCGGCCAGGGCCGCGAACACTCGGGAGAGCTGGTCCGCCAAGCTGTCACCTCAACTCATCGGTTGACGATAACCCTAGCCTCGAGCGCAGGTCATCGTCAACCAATCGGTTGGGAAGATGGGAAGACGCGCACGCTCGCTCATCGAGAGAGCTGCTGCCGGTGGCCTCGCGCTACAGCGACCGCTTCGCCGGTGCGAACGCGTCGAGTACGTACTCGGCGTAGGCGAACGCGGTACCCGCGTCGGCGTCGGGAGCGCTGACCGTGGGTGAGAGATTGAGGTCGAAGAAGACCTCGGTGACGCCATGTGCGCGCAGATCGGCGAGGTCGTGGAGCACTTGCTCCCGCGTCCCGTGCAGTGGTCGGCGCTGGCCGCCGGGGTCGTGGTCGACCAGGTCGACGAGGCCGCGCACGACGATCCGCACGGCCTGCGGATCGCGCCCGGCCTGGCGCGCGCCGTCGCGCACGGTTGCGACGCACGTGCCGATCCGGGTGAGGTCCTGCTGGCTGCTGCCGATCCAGCCCTGGGCGAGCCGCCCGGCGCGCCGCAGGGCTGGTGCCGCAGCGCCGCCGAGCAGCACCGGTGGGTGTGGTCGCTGCACGGGCGGCGGCCCCATGTGCGAGCGCGGCACGGTGTAGAACTCTCCCGTGAACTCGACCGGGTCCTGCGTCCACAGCGCCTCGAGGCAGCGCAGGTACTCCTCCATGCGCGGGCCGCGCCGCTCGAAGGGCACGCCGGCGGCGGCGTACTCCTGCGGCAGCCAGCCGATCCCGAGCCCGACGGTGAGCCGGCCACCGGACACGACGTCCAGCGACGTCAGCGCCTTGGCGAGCACAGCCGGCGCGGTGAACGGCGCGCAGACGGTCGCCGTGCCCAGCCTGATCCGGTCGGTGTGCCCGGCGACGTGCGCGAGCGCGACCACGGGGTCGAGCACCGCTCGATGCGCCGGGTCCAGCCCGCCGCCGGCCGGGTAGAGCAGGCGCTGGAAGGTCCACAGCGACGCGTACCCCAGCGCCTCGGCGCGACGGGCGATCCGACGCATCGTGTCCGGGGTCGCCCAGCGTCCGGCCACGGGAAGGCCGAACCCGAGCAGGGGTAGGTCACCCGTCACGGGACACGACCGTGCCTGGGCGCCCACACCATCACCCTGGCTGACCACTCCGCGCGGTGAGGGTGTCCCTGATCTCGCGTTTGAGCACCTTGCCGACTTTGGAGCGCGGCAGATCGGGCCAGATCTCCACCTGCTTGGGGGCCTTGACCCCGCCGAGCCTCTCGCGGGCGAACGCGCGCAGCTGGTCCGGGGCGGCCACGGCGCCGGACCGGAGCTGGACCACGGCGGTGACACGCTCGCCCCACTTCCCGTCGGGCAGGCCGATCACGGCGCAGTCCTGGACGTCGGGGTGCTGCATCAGAGCCTGCTCGACCTCGGTGGAGTACACGTTGAAGCCGCCGGTGATGACCATGTCCTTGGCCCGGTCGACGATGAACAGGTAGTTGTCGTCGTCCAGGTAGCCGATGTCCCCGGTGTGGTGCCAGCCGTGGGTGGACGCCTCGGCGGTGGCCTCGGCGTTGCGGTGGTAGCCCCGCATCACCAGCGAGCCGCGAACCACGATCTCCCCGGTCTCCCCCGGCGCGAGCAGCGTGCCGTCGGCGGCCATGATGGCGACGCGGACCAGGGGCGAGGGGCGGCCGGCCGACCGTAGCCGTTCGCGGGCAACGGTTCCGTCGGCCCGGAAGTGGTCCTCGGGAGCCATGGTGGAGATCATCATCGGCGCCTCGGTCTGCCCGAACAGCTGGGCCATGACCGGACCGATCCGGACGAGGGCCTCCTCGAGGCGGGTCGGCGACATCGGCGCAGCGCCGTACCAGAAGCACTGCAGCGAGCCTAGATCGGTGGTGTCGAGGCGCTCGTGGGACAGCACCATGTAGATCAGGGTGGGCGGCAGGAAGGTGTGCGTCACCCGATGTCTCTGGACGTGGTCGAGGAAGCCACCGACGTCAGGGGTCCTCATGATGACCACTTCGCCGCCGAGGGCCAGGACCGGCAGACACAGGACTCCCGCGGCATGGGTGAGCGGGGCCAGCGCGAGGTAGACCGGCGGCCCCGCGAACGGATAGCCGATCAGGGTGGCGGCGGTCATCGCCTCGAGGTTGGTGCCCGTGAGCTCGACGCCCTTCGGCCGGCCCGTGGTCCCCCCGGTGCCGACGATCATCGCCAGGTCGGCGTCGGCCGGGCGGTCGACGTCCCGGGCGGCCCCCAGCGCGAGGAACTCGTCCCAGGTGAGCGCCCCGTCCACCGTGCCGTCGAGGCAGACCAGGGTGGTCAGCTGCGGGAGCTCGGCACGGACCGCCGATACCAGAGGCCCGAAGGACGCCTGGAAGATCAGCGCCCGGCAGCCGAACAGGTCGAGCAGCTCGCGGTTCTCGGCGGCCTGGTTGCGAGGGTTGACCGGGCACCACACGGCGCCCGCACGGCTGATGCCGAAGACGCAGCTGAACGCGGTCGGGTCGTTGACCGAGAGGATCGCGACCCGGTGGCCGGGCCGGATGCCGCAGGCGTCGAGCGCCGCCGAGATCCGGGAGCTCAGGTCCTGTACCTCGCCGTAGGTCAGCGTCATGCCGTCGGTGGTCAGGCAGGGGCGGCCGGCGCCCAGGTCCGCGCCCTTGTCGAGGTAGTCGACCAGCCGCACGTCACCAACCCCCGACAAGGACCGGTGAGCCCCTGGTCACATACCCATCCCGCCGTCGACGGCCAGGCCCGCGCCGGTGATGAACCGCGCAGAGTGCGAGGCCAGGAACACCACGGCGTCGGCCATGTCGGCCACCTCGCCGAGCCTGCCCGCGGGCGTCAGCCCGACGACCGCCTCGACCGCTTCCTGCGGCGAGCCGAACAGGCCGATCTCTGCGACGTCGTCGGCCAGCCCCGCCCCCATCGCGGTGGGAACCAGGCCCGGGTAGATGCAGTTGACCCGGACTCCGTAGCCGAGCCGGCCGGACTCCATCGCCGCCACCCGGGTGAGCCGGTCGACCGCCGACTTGGTGGCCGAGTACAGCGCGATCCCGGGAAAGGCGATCGTGGCTGCGACCGAGGAGATGTTGATGATCGCTCCGCCGTGGCCGGCGAGGCCGCCCGGGCGCATCGCGCGCAGCCCGTGCTTGAGGCCGAGTGCGGTGCCCAGGACGTTGACCTCCAGCTGGGCGCGGGCCTGGGCGGGGTCGAGGTCCACGAGCAGACTGGTGATCTCGATCCCGGCGTTGTTGACCAGGATGTCCAGCCCGCCCAGGCGCTCGACCGTCTGCTGGACGGCGGCCGCCCACCCTGCGTCGTCGGTGACGTCGAGGTGGACGAACGTGTGCCCGTCCCCGAGCCCGGCCGCGACGGCGGTCCCGAGATCGTCCTGGACGTCCGCGACTGCCACCCGGGCCCCGGCGGCGGCCAGCGCGACCGCCATACCCTCGCCCAGGCCCTGGGCACCGCCGGTCACCAGCGCCCAACGGCCCGACAGGTCCGTTCCCCTTGCCATGTCAGCCACCTCGCGGGTCAGCTAGCCTCGACCTTGGGCATGATCTCCTCTTTGAGCCGCTTGAGGTCGTCGAGCGTCTTGGAGACCGGGACGTCCGCGAACGGCGGCCACAGCAGCGGCATCGTCAGGCCCGCCTCCTTGTAGCGCTTGAGGGTGTCGGTGATCTGCGCGGCGGTGCCGGCGAGCAGGTTCGTGCCCTTGCCGGCCGGCGTCTGGTCGGTCTCGGCGTCCGTGATGACGAACCAGATCATGCTGCACAGCTCGAGGTCCTCGATCGACCGCGCGCTGCCGAGCTCCTCGAGCTCGCGCTGGATGGCGGCGCGCCATTGCGCCAGCTCCTCCGGGGTGTCCTGGATGCCGATCCAGCCCGCCAGGTCGTACTTGGCGATCCGGGCCGCCGAGCGCTTGGGGTCCTTGAGCCCGCTGAAGAAGATCGGCGGGTGCGGGGTCTGCAGGGGCTTGGCACCGAAGCCGCAGCGGTCGAAGTCGGCGAACTCCCCGTGGTACTCGAACAGGTCGTTCGACCAGATGCCCTTCATGATCTCGATCGTCTCGCGCACGTGCGCGTGCCGCCGGGGGAAGATGTTCGCGGCGCTGGCGGCCGCGAACTCCTCCGGCATCCAACCGGAGCCGATACCCACGTTGAGCCGCCCGTTCGAGAGGTGGTCGACCGTCGCGAGCTCCGCTGCGAGGACACCGGGCGCGCGGTACGGCGTGTCGATGATGCTCATGCCGATCCGCAGCTTGGAGGTCTTGGCCGCCAGCCAGGGAATCAATGGCCAGCCCTGGTACCACTCGCCGCGGGAGGACACGGGCAGGGCCTTCGGGAACTCGCTCATCATGCCGAACGAGTACTGCAGCTCCGCGCGGTCGGACGCTTCCGGGACGACGATCCGGTCGAGGGTCCAGACGGAGTCGAAGTCCAGGTCCTCGGCCTGGCTGGTCAGGTCCTCCAGCTCCTTGACGGTGACCTTGTCGCGGAAGTTGGGCAGGTACAGGGCGAGCTTCATGAGACGACCTCCGAACGATGCTGCACGGATTGTCACGGCCGGTGCTGCCTTCGCGCGACGCCCCACCGGCCTGCTGGGGGGACATTAACAGGCGCGATCAAGCAGCGGAACGGTCCGCGAGCGGGTCTGCGGACGACGAACCAGGCGCCCGTGGCGGCCACGTCGCGGCGATCGGTGCGCGTGCCGAGAGCAGCGTCAGCGCTGACCGGCGTCCTCCGCCTCGCCCTGGAGCCACTGCCGGAGCTCTCGCTTGACCACCTTGCCGTAGTTGTTGGTCGGGAGGACGTCGACGAAGCGGTAGTCCTTGGGCCGCTTGTACCGGGCGATCCGGTCCAGGCAGGTCCGGTCGAGCTCTTCGACCGGCGGTGGGACGTCCCCGTCGGCCACCACGAAGGCGACCACCGACTCGCCCCACTCGGGGTCCGGCCTGCCGACGACGGCGGCGGCCCGCACGCCTGGATGGCGGAGCAGCGCCTCCTCGACCTCGCGCGGGTAGATGTTCATCCCGCCGCTGATGATCAGATCCTTCGACCGGTCGCGCAAGGTGAGGTAGCCGTCGGCGTCGAAGCTCCCGATGTCACCTGTGTGCAGCCAGCCTCCCCGGAGGACGTCGGCCGTGGCCTCGGGGTCGTTCCAGTAGCCGGACATGACCACGTCGCCCCGCACCGCCACCTCACCGGCTTCGCCGGCGGGCAGCTCACGGTCCTCGGTGTCGACGACTCGGACCTCGACGCCGGTGCGGGGGACGCCGACGCTCTGCATCCGGTCCCGCCACCGCGGGTGGTCCCGGTCGGCGTGGTCCGCCTTCGAAAGTGCGGTGATCGTCATCGGTGTCTCGCCCTGCCCGTAGATCTGGGCCAGTCTCGGGCCGAGGACCCCCAGGGCGTCCTCGAGGTCGGACAGGTACATCGGTGCCCCGCCGTAGATGATCGCCTTGAGGTGGTCCCGGGCGACGGCGGCGACGGCGGTATCACCGGCCAGCCGATTGACCATCGTGGGGGCGGCGAAGAGCGACGTGCCGGGCCAGCGACGCAGCAGTGCTGCGATCTCGTCACCGTCGACGCCACCCGACCGTGGCACCACGCTGACCGCTCCCCGGGCTACGTGAGGCAGGCCGTAGAGGCCCGAGCCGTGCGACAGGGGTGCGGCGTGGAGGATGGCGTCCTGCGGGGCGATCGGGTCGATGTCGGCGAAGTAGCTGAGCGAGGCCATCAACAGGTTGCGAGCCGTGAGTGTGGCTGCCTTGGGCCGTCCGGTGGTGCCGCTGGTGTAGAACAGCCAGGCCGGGTCGTCCGGGTGCATGGCGACCAGCGGTGCAGGCGACGCCGACCTGAGCCGGGTCCACCCCTCGCTCGGCGCCACCACCGCTTCCCGCAGCGAGGTCACGCCACCGACCAGCGAGCGGACCTCGTCGGCGTGCTCCTCGTCGGTCAGCACGACGGATGTCGCGCTGTGCTCGAGGATGAACGCGAGCTCCTCGGCGTGGAGGCGGGCGTTGACAGGCACGGCGACGAGACCGGCGTGCCAGACGGCGAACAGCGCCTCCAGGTACTCGGGACGGTTGCGCATCACGATGGCGACCCGGGCGCCGGGATCGAGGCCGAACTCGTCCCGCAAGCCGCCGGCGACACCGGCCACGGTGGCGGCCCAGGCGGCCCAGGTGGCATGGACCCGCTCGCCCGCGGCCAGCGCCGGCTGGTCCGGACGCTGCCGACCATGGCGCTCCACCCAGACGGCCGGATTCATGGCTGCCCCCCGGCCCCGACGGTCTCGCTGAACCCCCCACGCTGCGGTCGCGGCTTCACGAGGTGGATCGTAGAGCCGCATCGCGTCCGGCGGCCTAGCATGACGCGAACGAGCACCGTCCCTGCCGTTCCGGAGGCACGATGACGCGCACACGCCGGTCCGCCTGCGCCGCACAGCGGCGATGAGGCTCTCCCCGGAACAGGCCAGGGTGCGGCTGGCGGCGCACGACCATGGGATCCTCTGCACCGTTCATGCCGTGCGAGGCGTCGACGCCGTGCCCGTCGTCTTCGCGATGGACGACGGCGGTGTCCTGGGTGTCCCCGTCGACCGGGTGAAGCCGAAGTCGACCTCCCGCCTGCAACGGCAGCACAACCTGGAGGCCGACCCGCGGGCCACACTCCTCGTCGAGCACTGGGATCCCGACGACTGGTCCCGGTTGTGGTGGGTGCGGGCCGAGCTCCAGTACCTCGCCGACGCGCCACCGGACGTTGTGGCCGCTCTCGCCGGCCGGCTGGCGGTCCGCTATCCCCAGTACCGCGACCAGCCCTTCACCCGCGTGCTGGCGCTGAGCATCGTGGGCCTGACGGGGTGGGCCGCCGCGACGCCTGGCACGTCATGACCGTCGGGTGTCACGGCGGGAAGCGGTGGACGGTGTGTGAACCGAGAGGTGGGCGTCAGGTGTGCGAGGCTGTCCGGACCACAGCCAGGGGATGTCTGATCACAGAGGCCGGCGGGTAGGCGACATGTCGTTCACCGAGGCGATGGACCATGTGGCGCAGATCTTCGAGGCCATCGGGGCGGCAGTGCTCCTCGGTGGCTTGTTCCTGTCCGGGGCTCTCGCCAGCCGGTCCCTGCTCCGCACGCGCGACGGGCACGTGGCGTACCGGGTGCTCCGGGAGTCCTTCGGAGGGGTCATCCTGCTCGGGCTGGAGATCCTTGTCGCCGCCGACCTGGTGAGGACGGTCGCCGTGGCGCCGACCTTGCGGAACGTGTCGGTACTGGGTCTGATCGTCCTGATCAGGACCTTCCTCAGCTTCTCCCTCGAGATCGAGATCGAGGGCGTCGTGCCGTGGCGTCGAACTCTGGCAAGCGGCGCAGGGCACATCGCCCGCGCCGCCCGGCTCAGCGGTGAGGAGTCGCCCGCCCAGGGCGCGCATCCGACACCTCGGTAGCCGTCAGTCGACGGTAGCCGTCAGTCGACGGTAGCCGTCAGTCGACGGTAGCCGTCAGTCGACGGTAGCCGTCAGTCGACGAGGGCCCCGCCGTCGACGTCGACGCACGTTCCGGTCACCGATAGTGCCGGATACTGCTCGACCCTCGCGGATCGCCGCGCGATCAGTGGCAAGGAAGCGTTGCCCGTGCCGTCGCGCCCGGGGCACGGGTCAGGGCCTCGTCAGGGGGTGTCGTCCTCGAGGGCCTGGAGCACGTACTCGTTGAACTCGTCCAGGTCGATCGTCAGCTGTCCGGGCGCCGCCAGGTCGTATGTCGGCGGCTGCTCCCCGAGAGCCCTGTCGAGCGCCCGGCGCACCATGGTGTGCAGACCGAGCCCGGCCAGGTCGGGACACCAGGCGAACAGGTCGGCCAGCGCCAGCCAGGCGCCCGTCGGGTTGGACCGTCGGCTGCCTGTGCGGTGCGGGGAGGATCCATGGGCGGGCTCGAAGAGCGCCGTGATGCCCTGTCCGAAGGTCCGGTCGGGGTTGATCGTCGCCGAGCCGCACAGCGCCGGCGAGCCGGCCCGGGCGCAGACGATGTCGGACAGGATGTCGCCGAAGAGACCTTCGGTGACGATGACCGCCGGCAGCTCGGCGTCCTTGACGAGCTCGTAGGCGGCGCGGTCGACGTTGACATCGACGAAGGCGACGCCGGTGGCGGCGGCAGTCGCCGTCGAGATGCGCCGCCAGAGCCGGGATGTCGCGTAGACACTGGCCTTGTCGACACTGATTGCGCGGCGCCCGGGGTGCGTCTGCGCGTAGCGGACGGCGATGTCGAAGACCTCCTGGACCCGCACCGGGTCCAGGGCGATGTGGTCCTCGGCCGCCCGGACGCCGTCGCTCTCGACGCGCTGGTCAGGCCCGGCGTACGCACCGCCGGTGATGTTGCGGACGATGACGACGTCGTCGTCGCCGGGGACCAGGACGGTTCGCACACTGATCCGCAGGTCGAACTCGTGGCGCAGTGTGATGAGCGCGGCCTCGGGGTTCGGGCACTGCTCGGACGTGACGCCCGGGTGGGTTCCGACGGCTCCGGAGAGGACGACGTCCGCCTCGCGGCACGCCTGAAGGGTCATGTCCGGCAACGTGAACCCGGTCTCGACCCAGCCGGACGTTCCGTAGGGCCAGGGACCGGTGAGGGTCACGGGCAGGCCGTCGGACTGGAGGTGGCGCAGGTAGGCGAGCGGGCCGTCGAGGATCTCGGAACCGATGCCGTCGCCGGGCAGGAGCGCGATGGTCGTCATGGCAGCAGGAGGCTCCGGGTCTGGCTCGTCATGATCGAGCAAGCGGTGTCCTCGCCGACGGCGGCGGCAAGGGCGTGCAGCCACGGCGCGACGGCCGTGGCCGGGGCCGGGTGGCTGGCGTGCCCGAGGTCGCCGCCGAAGACGAGCAGCGACGTCGGGTAGGTCCTCGTCAGGAGCAGGCTGGAGTGGTCGGCGTCACCGAGCAGGTCGGGCAGGATGCCGAGCTCGAGCCGGGCATCGAGAGCCTGCAGCATGCGGGCGGCCTCAGGGTTCCACTCGAGGAACGCCATCATCGGGTGGTTGACCATGAGCCGGTTCACGCCGCGGGCCTTCGCCTCCCTGAACAGCACGACAGTCTCGTCGGCGCTGAGGTGACCGCTGGCGAGCACCAGGTCGTTCGCCGCGACGACGTCGAGGACGTCGTGCCACTCCGGCCGCAGGGCTCCGTCGTCCACGACGTCAACACCCCGGAGCTCGAACCCGCGATGCACCGCCAGCTCCGGCGACGAGGCGCCGAGCTTGTGGGTTCGCGAGGAGACGGTCGGCATCCACACCAAGCGAGCGCCGAGTCGCGCGGCGACCTCGACCGCGTCGGGGTTCGCGCCGCCGATCGCACTGTTCAGGACGATGCCGCCGTAGACGCCCGGACCCGCGATCGCGGCCCGCTCGGCGGTACTGCCCTCGTGGGACTTGAGGACGACCGTGTCGAAGCCGACGGCGCGCTCGGCCGCGACGGTCGCGCTGTCGTCGCCGTGGCGGGGGAGGAGGCTGGGGGAGGCGTGGGTGTGCAGGTCCACCATGTCGACCGCCCACGGGGGCTGGCCCCCGGCTTCGGGCACGTCGCTCATGGCAGCTCCACCCACTCGAGCACCGGTGTCTCGCCCAGCAGCCGGCGCTGGACCTTGCCTGCGGCCGCGTCGCGGGGCAGGGCTGCGACCCGGGCGACGGCGACGGGGCGCATGAACGCCGGGAGGGCGGCGACCCGCGCGCGGAGGGCGTCGACGGGGACCGCGCCGGTGGTGTCGTCGAGGACCACGTAGAGGACCACGTCGTCGTCGACCAGTGCACCCTTGCGCTTCCACAGCGCGTGGTCCCGCAGGCCGGGAACGGCCGCAACATGGCCCTCGACGAAGGGGATCGGGACGAACTCGCCCTTCACCCGGATCGACTCCGAGCCGCGCTCCAGGAAGACCAGGTAGTCCACGCCGTCGGCCCGGCCGAGGTCGCCTGTAGGGAACCAGCCGTCCGCGTCGCGTGCAGCGTCGAGGCCGTCGACGGTGACGTAGCCGTCGAACAAGGCCGCATGGTCGCGCTCGCGGACGAGGATCTGGCCGTCGGCGTCGAGCCGCCACTCGATGTCGTCGCGACCCGGACCACCGTGCCGGCCGGCGTCAGACGCAACCTCGTCGGCGGCGAGCCAGCGCCGCAGATGGCTGACCCCGCCGGCCTCCGTCGAACCGTACCCGGACACCGCGGCGGGCACCGCGAACTGGTCGAGGAAACCCTTGTCGGCGTAGAACATCGTGCGCACCCGGTGGCCCGCCGACTGCTCGGTCGTGGTCGCGCGCTTGAGGATCTCCACGGGCGGAGCGTGCAGTACCAGCACAGTGACGCCCTCGTCCACGACAGCGGGCCAGAAGCCGCTCGCGGAGAACGTGGTGACCGTGAGGGCATCGGCGCCACTGAGGATAGAGGTGATCATCCCGTAGCCCATCGGGTTGATGTGGAAGAGCGGTAGCGGCGCGAGCACCCTGTCCTCGGAGGTGAGGTCGAGCGCGGAGCTCATCGCCCGCGACAGCCGCCCGAAGTAGTCGTGGGTCTGAACGCAGAACTTCGGCAGACCCGTGGTTCCCGAGGTGTGCATGAGCGAGACGGCGTCGAACCGGTCACGGTCGAGCCCGGGCAGGCGTTCGACGTCGCTCTCGCCGCACTGCCGGGCGTGGACCACGGCCTCGACACCGAGCACGAGACTCGGCGCGACCGGCTGAAGCATCCGCTCGATGAGATCCAGCGGGTACGTGGGGTTCACCAGCGCGACCGGGGCGCCGACGAGCAGGCAGGCGAGCCAGGTGAGGACGTAGTCGGTGGACGTGCCGTCGACCAGGGCGACGCGGTCACCGGGACGCAGGCCGTCGTCCATCAGGCTGCGGGCGCGCCCGGCTGCGAGTGCCACGGCCGACCGTAGCGGGAGCTGGTCGTCGACGGTGCCGAGCCGCAGCTCAGGGCGCTTCAGCGACTGTTCGACGATCGCGCGGGCCAGGTTGGCCGACGGTTCGGCCGAGGATGTGGTCGATGGCGTGGCCACGGTCAGCTCAACCCCCTGTGGCCGGGGTCCTTGAGGATCTGCCGGGCGATGAAGTTGCGCATGATCTCCGAGGAGCCGCCTGCGACCTTGAGCACCTTGATCTCGTTGTCGATCTCGGTGTACGGCTCGTCGAAGTACAGGCTGTGCCCACCCGTCATGCTGTAGGCCGTCTTCATGGCGCTCTCGGCTGCGACGACCGCGAGCTGCTTGGCCGTTGTCGTGTGCAGCGCGATGTCCTCGCCGTGGTCGTACACGACGGCCGCCAGGTCACGTGCGAGGGATGCTGCCTGAAGCGCGGTCCATGAGTCGGCGACCATCCACTGGATACCCTGGAACTCGGTGACCACGCTGTCGCCCACCTGGCGCTGCTGGGCATAGCGCAGGGCGAGCTCCAGTGCGCGCCGCCCGAAGCCGATGAGCTCCGACGCGTTGCCCAGCCGGCTGACGTTGAACGTGGACAGGAACGTCTGCATCCCGGCGCCGGGAGGGCCCAGGAGATCCGCGTCCCGGACCCGCACGTCGTCGAAATGGACGTCCGCGGTCCGGATCAGCCGTGAGCCGATCGCGTCGGTGACCTTCGTCCTCACGCCCGGCAGCGTCGTGTCGACCAGCACACTGGTCAGCCCCTCCTCGGCGAAGCCGTAGAAGAGCGTGACGTCGCAGTCGGCCCCCAGGTTCACGTGCGTCTTGCTGCCGTTGAGGACCCAGTCGGAGCCGTCGCGGACAGCAGTCGCGTTCATCGTCTTGAACGACGACCCCGCCTGCTTCTCGCTGATCGACTCCGAGAACACGAGCTCGCCGGTCGCGATCCCGCGCAGCCACTGCTGCTTCTGCTCGTCGGTGCCCCAGTCGAGCAGCCATCGTTGCCCTTGGACGGCGACCTGTGGGCTCACCACGCCGTGGCGGGCGGTCTCCTCGTTGATGACCACGTACTCCGCGACACCCGCGCCCATGCCCCCCCACTCCTGGGGCACCATCGGTCCGCAGTAGCCGCGGCGACCGAGCTCGCGGTACAGCTCCCGCGGGAAGCGGTTCTCCCGGTTCGCGACCGCCAGCTCGGCACGGTTGTCGTCCGCCAGCGAGCCGATGTCGGCGGCGACACGATCGATCCAGGCCGACCGTTCGGGGTCGGTGCGCAGCTGGGGGAACATCATGACTCCTTCGACGGGCCTGCCGGGGACGGTCGAGCGTGATCCACGCGATCCCGCCCTCGAGGACGAGGTCGACGCTCGTGCCCATCAGAACACCAGCCTCGTGTGGTCGTGCGACGCGGCGTCCGTGAAGCGGTCGAGCCGCAAGGGCGACACATCCAGGCTCGTGATGCAGCCGTCGACGACCTGCTCGGCGACCATGCGGCCGATCTCGGGCGCTTGCATGATGCCGTGTCCGGAGAAACCGCAGGCGTTGACCCAGGTCGGGGCTGCCGGGTCGGCGCCGAGGACCGGGAGATGGTCCGGCGTGACCTCGTACGTTCCCGCCCATGCACCAGTCGGGTCGATCGGCAGATCGACCATCCACGGGAACCGCGTCTCGGCGATCTCGAGCAGGGACTCCATCCACGGCCAGTCGACGTCGACCCGGTAGCCGGGTACTTCGTCCGGCTTGATCCCGCCGAACAGCAGGCGAGGGCCGTCGGACCGGAGGAAGAACTTCGTCGCGGTGTCGATCGTCAGCGGGAAGTGACGGTCGACCGCTCCGGGCGCCATCGAGTAGACGTTGCGACGAAGGTGCACGACGGGGACGTCCAGCCCCGCCAAGGCAGCGAGGTCTGCGCCCCAGCCCCCCGCGGCGTTGACGACGTGACCGGCGGTGAGCTGCCGCTCGCCTGCCGTGACGACCCAGCCGTCGGCGCCCGGGCCGGGCTGGATCGCCGTCACGCGGTGCTTGAACAGGACGTCCGCCCCGCGCTCACGGGCCATCGCCAGGTAGCCGGTGGCGATGGCGTGCGGGTCGACGACCCCGTCGGCCGTGCCGAAGGTCGCGCCCGCGAGCCCGTCGGGCGCGAACGGCGTGATGCGAGCCGCCGCCGCCACGTCGAGGACCTCGACCGGGACGCCGTGCCGGCGCTGCAGCTCGACCGCCTCCAGCTGCGCTCCCCAGGCTTCCTCCTGGAACAGCAGCAGGTATCCGGTGGGTCGGTAGCCCACGTCGATGCCGTGGTCCTCCACGAACCGGGCGTACTTCTGGATGCTTCGCCACGAGATCTCGATGTTCAGCGCGTCCCCCCACTGCGCCCGCACCGAGGCGAAGGACCGGCCGGAGCTGCCCTGGGCGGGCCCGGCGAACATCTCGACCACGGTGACGCGCCGGCCTCGCGCGGCCAGGTGGTAGGCGCAGCTGGCCCCGATGGCACCTGCCCCGACGACGACGACGTCCCGAACGTCTGCACCGCCCACGCCGGTCTCCTCTCGATCGCGGCTCGACAGTAGGACGGCGGTCGGCAGGAGCGGATCGGCGTCAGTGCGGAACTTGGGCGGCAGGCTTCGACAGATGTCGGAGGACCGGGGGCAACTTCCGGTGCGCTGCTGAAGCCTCGTAGCCGCGACGTGCCTAGGTTCGAGACGACTGCGCACCTCGTCATCAGGAGAGACGTCATGACCGCACCTGCCGGCCGCACCGCGCTGTTCCCCATCGGTCCGACCATGCCGAAGTCGTTCGCACCCGGCTCGCCGGAGCGCGCTGCCACCACGGCCGCCCTCGCCGAGGTGCGCGCCGCGGCGTACGACGTCCCCAACCTGATCGGCTCGCAGGAGGTGCGCACCGGGCGTCTGGCCCCGGTCCTCGCGCCGCACGACCACACGCTCCGGCTCGGTCAGGTCCATCACGGCGGCGCGGCTGAGGCCTCCGCCGCGGTCGACGCCGCGCTCGAGGCGTCCCGCTGGTGGTCGCGGCTGCCCTGGGAGCAGCGTGCGGCGCCGTTCCTGCGGGCCGCCGACATGCTCGAGCACGGCCCGTGGCGCGAGCGCCTCAACGCGGCAACGATGCTCGAGCTGTCGAAGACCACGTACCAGGCCGAGATCGACGCGGCGTGCGAGACCGTGGACTTCATCCGCGCCAACGTCAAGAACATGGTCGACATGTACGACGTGCAGCCGGGGTCGTTGCCGGGCATGTGGAACCACGTCGAGTACCGACCCCTCGAGGGCTTCGTGTTCGCCGTCTCGCCGTTCAACTTCACCTGCATGAACAACCTCGCGTTCGGGCCGGCGCTCCTGGGCAACACGGTGGTGTGGAAGCCCGCGGAGAGTGCCTCTCTGGTGGCGCACCTGTCGATGCAGCTCATGCGCGAGGCCGGGCTGCCGGACGGCGTCGTCAATGTCGTGCACGGCAACGGGCCGGAGATCGGTGACGTGGTCCTTGCGCACCCGCAGCTCGCGGGGGTGCACTTCACGGGGTCGACCGGCACGTTCCAGCGCATCTGGCGCACCGTCGGCGAGAACGTCTCGAACTACAGGAACTATCCACGACTCGTCGGTGAGACCGGCGGCAAAGACTTCGTGCTTGCGCACCCCAGCGCGGACATCGACCACCTCGCCGCGGCCTTGGTCCGTGGCGCCTACGAGTTCCAGGGCCAGAAATGCTCGGCTCCCTCACGGCTCTACGCGCCGCGCAGCCTCTGGCCACGGCTGCGGGACCGGCTCGTCGAGCTCACCGAGACGGTCGTTCTGGGCGACCCGGTCGAGCCGGAGACGTTCGTCGGCGCGGTCATCAACGAGCAGCAGTTCCGCAAGCACGAGAAGGCGCTCGCCCAGGCCCGCGCCGAGGGCGCTGTGGTCGTGGGCGGTACCACGGACGACTCCCAGGGCTGGTTCGTCGACCCGACCGTTCTCGAGGTGGCCGACCCGCACTCGTCGTTCATCACCGAGGAGCTGTTCGCCCCGGTCCTGACGGCGTACGCCTACGACGACGCGGACTGGGAGGGCACGCTGCGCCTGGTCGACGAGAGCACGAGGTACGGCCTCACCGGGGCTGTCTTTGCCCGGGACGAGAGCGCGGTGGCCCAGGCGGCCGACGCTTTGCGCTACACGGCCGGCAACTTCTACGTGAACGACAAGCCGACCGGTTCCGTGGTGGGTCAGCAGCCCTTCGGCGGTGCTCGCGCCTCGGGCACCAACGACAAGGCGGGGACGGTCTGGAACCTGATCCGCTTCGCGAGCCCGCGGGCGACGAAGCGCAACCACCTGCCGGTCTACGACTACCGCTACCCGCACCTGGACCCGAGCGACATCTGACTCGAGGGGTGATGTTCCTACACTTGTCGCACCCAGGAGTGCTCTGGCACAGCACGGGCAGGCGGAGGTGGTTCGGTGACCGAGTCCGTCGACGTCCAGGTAGCGGTCGACCGGCTCGCCGCCGAGCTCGGCCAGTCGGTGCTGATCGAGGACACGCACAAGCGGCCGCTGTGGTGGAGTGCCCAGGGCGCCGTCGACGGCACCCGGATGTCCTCGATCCTCCAACGCACGGCCGACCCGAAGGCGCTGGCGGTCATCGACCGGCTCAAGCTCGCCAAGGCGACCGCACCGGTCCGTACGCCCGCCGTGCCCGAGGCGGACATGTGGGCCCGCTGGTGCATGCCGGTGCGTCACCAGGGGCACCACCTCGGCTTCCTGTGGGTGCTCGACCGCGATGCCACAGTGGAGCCTGAGGACCTGCCGCTGCTCGTCGACTGTGCCGAGCTGGCCGCCGAGACCATGGCGAGGATGCACCAGGCCGCCGAGGACGTGCAGTACGTCCGGGACGAGCTGCTGGATCGTCTCGTGCACGGACCTGACGAGGAGGCGGCCCGCGACCTGGCACGCCTGGAGCACCTGCCGCACGGCGCCAAGGTCCAGGTCGCCGCACCGCCACAAGCCGGGGGCTGGGCCCTGCCGGATGACATGAGCGCCCACGTGGCGGGGACCCGGACCCGGACGGCGACGAGCGGTAGTCCGGTTGCCCTCGTCCGGCTGCATGAGGCCGTGCGCCGGGCTCGAGCGACCCGCCGTGTGCTGGCCGCTGGGGCCGATCTCGAGACGCCGTCGTGGGACGCCCTGGGCGCTTGGCGCCTCGTTGTGGAGGCGCCGGACGATCTCACGGTCGCCGACGTCCACGCCGGCGCTGAGGTGCTCGCGTCGCAGCCTCGCAGCGATCTCATGACCACCGCCCGCGTCGTCCTCGACCAGGGAGGGGACGTCGCGGCGGCCGCCCAGCTTCTCCATCTGCACCGGACGACCCTGTACTACCGCCTGGACCGCATTCAGGAGCTCACCGGGGTCGACCTGCGGGATGGCCGCACGCGCACCGACCTGCAGCTCGCGCTGTGGCTCGCCGCCTACCGCCGCGCGGCAGGATGACGGCCTTCTTACGCCCTACCGACGGTCACGCCCGGGTAGCCGGCCGCGGAGTGAGCCCTCTTCGACAAGTGTCGAGTTCATCGCCCGACCTTCCGTACCGGCGCCGATCCGCCAGGCAGGCCCCCGTCCGTACGGTCGAGGAGGCGAAGACCCCAACCCACACCGCTCTCGCAACGTCCGACAAGGAGCCATGCCGTGTCCGCGCCCTTTCGCACCCTGCACCACATCTGCCTCGTCGTGCACGACATCGACGTCGCCGTCGCCTACTACGAGGGTCTGGGGATGGGTCCATGGCTGGAGTACCCGCCCCTCGTCGAGTACACCGATCTGAACGTCCCGAGCCCCGACGCCTTCCGGCGGCTGAAGTACCGGTACATGAACCTGGACAACGTCCAGATCCAGCTGTGCGAGCCACCGAAGGTCGACTGCCCACAACGACGGTTCCTCGACGCCAAGGGCGAGGGCGTGTTCCACATCGGCTTCGAGTCCAACCTGGACGAGGGCGTCACCGCCGCCGAGAGCGCCGGCCTGCGGACCCTCATGAGCGGTCGCCGCGACAACGGCACCGGCTTCGTCTACTTCGACACCGTCCCCGACGCCGGCGTCGTGTGGATGATCCGCCAGACGAAGCCGGCGCAGCCGTGAACGTCCTGCTCGTCCTCGCCCATCCCGAACGCACGTCCTTCAACGGCGCACTCGCCCGAGTCGCTGCGGAAACCCTGACCGCCGAGGGGCACAGCGTCGAGGTGAGCGATCTCTACGGCATGAAGTGGAAGGCCGTCGCCGACGCCGACGACTTCCCGGGACCGCGTGAGGACGACGCGGTGCTGCGGATCGACCGTGAGCAGACGTTCGCCCACGGGGCCGGGACGACGGCGGCCGACATCGTCGCGGAGCAGCACAAGGTTCGCCGGGCCGACCTGGTCATCTTGCAGTACCCCATGTGGTGGTTCGGGCCGCCCGCGATCCTCAAGGGCTGGATCGACCGCGTCTTCACCCGCGGCTTCGGCTACATGCCGGGCCGCAAGTACGACACCGGCCTCATGCACGGCAAGCTGGCCATGGTCTCGGTGACCACCGGCACGTCGAGTGACACGTACGCGCCCGACGGCGTCGACGGTGCGCTGCTCGACGTCCTGTGGCCGGTGCACAACGGGTTCCTTCGGTATGCAGGATTCGACGTCCTGACCCCGTTCGCCTCCCACATGCCCGGCAGGATCAGCTCCGAAGAGCGACGGGCACTGCTTGACCGTTATGCAACAGAGCTGCGTGACCTGGACCTGCGCCCCCGACTGTTCTTCCACCCGCGGGAGGACTACGGCCCCGACGAGCGGCTGCTCCCGGGGGTCGTCGCCCGATCCGGGTTCCAGCACAACACAGACGCGTCGGGCCGGTGAGGCTGCGGACACGGACATCGTCTCGATGTACGGGTATCTGCGACCTCCCGATGGGACTCCAGTACTCGCCCGATGGCGTGGGTGCCCGACTCGCGCCCACCGTCGCGGGCAGGAGCCCCCAGGAGCTGGTCATGGAAGAGATCTGGTCGAACACCGACTTCCCCTACATGTGCCTCAAGGACCGAGTGCGCACGGAGGCGTTCCGCGAAGCCATTCACGCCGTGGTGAGCCCCGGCGACACCGTTGTCGACGTCGGTAGTGGCAGCGGCATCCTGGCCTTCTTCGCAGCGGAAGCAGGTGCCGGCAGGGTCTACGCCGTGGAGGTGGAGTCGACGCTGGCCCGATCTCTGCGTCAGAGCATCGTCCGCAACCGCCTTGGTGGCGTGGTGGAGGTGGTGGAGCGCGACATCCTCGAGGCCGAGCTTCCGCACGCTGTCGACGTGGTGATGGCCGAGATCATCGACACCGGCCTGCTCGACGAGCTCCAGGCGCCGGCGATGAACAACCTTCGCCGGCGCGGCGTCATCACGCCTGCGACCAAGGTCTTGCCGAGCCACTACCGTACCTTTGCGCAGCTAGTGCAGACCGATAACACGTACTACGGATACGAGATCGTGGCGCCCAAGCACGAGTGGCCCTTCTACGCAGACGCAACGGCCGGGTGGCACCCCAGCACGATCATCCCCGCCAGCCACCGGGTGGAGATCGCCGCATACGACTTCGGCGCCGGCCCCATCGACGAAGAGCTGGAAGTCGTCGTCGCGTTCACGCTCCATCCGGGAACTCTGGCAAACGCCCTTCGTGTTTCTGGGATCATCACACTGGCTCCCGGTATCGACCTCGGACCCACCAACGCCCTCAACGGTGACAAGATCATCGCCATCGACCCTCTCGGCGCGCAGGGATCGTGCGAGGTCAAGCTGAGACTCATGTACCAGCTGGGCAAAGGAATGGGCAGCCTCACGATCGAACGCGCCGCATAGCCCGGCTGGCCGCCCCTGACTGACCCTTGTTCCGTGACGTGAGCTCGACCGGTCGCCAGCTGTCTGGACGGAGCGGGCCACGGCCCGCAGTCGCAGCAGCCCGTCGTCCGCGCGGCTACGGGCCGGGATCGTGAGCGCTACGCGCGCCGAGCCGGTATCGTCCCCGATGTGAGCGACAGCGAGGATTTCGAGAGAGGTTTGCGCATCCGGCGCGAGGTGCTCGGCGACGAGTTCGTCGACGCCAACCTGGCCGGATCGGATGCGTTCATGATGACGTTCCAGCACCTCGTCACGGAGTTGGCGTGGGGACGCGCGTGGAGCGGGACAGCGTTGGATCGCAAGTCAAAGGCACTGCTGAGCCTTGGCATTCTCGCGGCACTGGGTCGATACCAGGAACTGGCCATCTATGTCCGAGGCGCGCTCGCCAGCGGCGCAACGGTGGGTGAGGTCGAGGAAGTACTCGTCCACGTCACCATCTACTGCGGCACCCCGGCCGGCCGCCAGTCCTTCCATGGCCGTTCATGAGGCGCTCCGATCTGCGGGGGCGATTCCCGCGGAGTAGATCGCAGCGGGTGGGCCGCTTCACCTGTGGATGCATAGGGTTCGTCCCATGCCGGACGCCCCGCCCCGCCCCGAGCCGTTCACCCCGCAGACCGCCCCCGCGGCGCTCGAGGACCTCCGCGCGCGGCTGCGAGCGACGCGCTGGCCGGACGCGCCCGAGGACGCCGGGTGGTCGCTTCGGGACCGACCTCGCCTACCTTCGCGAGCTCGTCGCCTACTGGGCGGACGGGTTCGACTGGCCGGCGCACGAAGCGGCGCTCGCCCAGCTCCCCCGCTTCCGCGTCCGGCTCGGCGGCCTCGGGATCCACTTCGTGCACGAGCGGGCCGCCGCACCGGCCGGGCCCGTACTGCCGCTGGTTCTCAGCCACGGCTGGCCGGACTCGTTCTGGCGCTACACGAAGGTGATCCCCCTCCTCACCGACCCCGGCGCGCACGGCGCCGACCCCGCCGACGCGTTCGACGTGGTCGTGCCCGACATGCCGGGCTACGGGTACTCCGACCGCCCCATCGGCCCACCGCTGGACGCCATCGCGGTCGCCGGCCTGTGGGCCGAGCTCATGGGCGTCCTCGGGTATGCGCGGTTCGGCGCGGCGGGCGGGGACATCGGCAGCCACGTCAGCCGCTACCTCGGGCTCGACCACCCCGAGCGGGTCGTGGCCGTCCACCGCACCGACGCGGGCCTGCCCGTCTTCACCGGCGACCCGGCTGACCTCGCGCCCGAGGAGCGCGCATGGCTCGAGGGCGCAGCGGCCTGGGGTGCGACCGAGGGTGCCTACGCCGCCATGCACCGTACGAAGCCGCAGACCGCCGCCTTCGGGCTGACCGACTCGCCGGCCGGGCTCGCCGCGTGGATCGTCGAGAAGCTGCGGGCGTGGAGCGACTGCGACGGCGACGTCGAGCGGCGCTTCACGAAGGACGAGATCCTCACGAACGTCACGCTCTACTGGCTCACGGGGACGATCGGCTCGTCGATGCGCATGTACCGCGCGAACGCCGCGATCCCGCCCGCGCAGCACGCCCGCCGGGTCGAGGTGCCGTCCGGCTTCTCGCTCTTCCCCGGCGACATCGTCCGCCCGCCGCGGGCGTGGCTCGAGCGCACCGCCAACGTCGTGCGCGTGACCGAGCCCGCGCGCGGCGGGCACTTCGCGCCGTTCGAGGAGCCCGAGCTCTACGCGGAGGAGCTGCGCGCGTTCTTCCGCCCCTACCGAGCGGCGGTGACGAAGTGAGGCCCCGCCGCGCGTGAGTGCGCAGTTGCAGCGTCGAGTCGTGTGGCGGCATTCTACCCGTGGCCCGGTGTGACTGCTGTCCGGTGCTGGCGCGCAGCAGGAAGCCTTGCCCTCGGTAGTACCGGAGAAGTGCCCATGACAGGGAGTGGTTGACGTGGACCCCACTGCAACCGACGTCACCATCCTTGTCGTCGTTGTCCTGGCCCGTCTGGTCGTGCCCCTGTTCATCCCGCTCTTCCCCCTCCCGGCCATCATCACGTCCCTCGTCATCGACGGGATCGACCAGTCCATCTTCCAGACCCAGCTGACCCCTTCCTTCTGGCACGACATCGAGAACGGCTACCAGGGCTACGACAAGGCCCTGGACGTGTACTACCTGTCCGTGGCGTACGTGGCGACGATGCGCAACTGGACCAACCGCTCCGCCCTGGCGGCGGCTCAGTTCCTCTGGCTGTACCGCCTGTTCGGGGTGACACTCTTCGAGTGCGTTCGGGATCCGTCGGACCCGTCTTCGTGGCGCTGGCTCCTGTTGGTGTTCCCCAACACCTTCGAGTACTTCTTCATCGCGTACGAGGGGGTCCGGCTGCGGTGGGACCCGCGTCGGATGAGCAGGAGTCTGGTAGTCAGGCTGGTGGCCTTCATCTGGATAGTCATCAAGCTCCCGCAGGAATGGTGGATCCACGTCGCGCAGCTGGACTTCACGGACTTCGCCGATGAGCACACGTGGGTCTGGCCCACCGTCGTCATCCTGGTGGTCGCCGTTGCGGTCATCGCCTGGTGGGCGGTCACGTACCGCCTTCCCCCGCGGGACTGGACTCTCCGAGTGCCGGCCGACCCGCTGCCCGTCGAGTTCGACACTGCAGCCAAGCGAGCCGAGTACCGTGCGGCGAACTGGCGCCTCTTCGACTGGAACCTCGTGGAGAAGGTCACCCTGGTGAGCCTGGTCTGTGTGGATTTCGCGCAGATCCTGCCCGGCTCGAATGCAACGCCGGGCCAGGTGATCGCGGCGGTGGCCACGCTGGTGGTCATCAACTCCGCGGTGGGCCTGCTGGTCGCGCGGCATCGCTGGACCGTCGAGAATGTCGTCGCGCAGCTCGCAGTGGTCACCTCGCTGAACCTCGCCCTGGTGTGGATCGCCCGGGCACTCAGTGCCCGGTTCAACCCCGAGCACGCCATGTTCTTCGTCATGCTGATCTCCCTGATCGTCGTCCTCTACGACCGCTACCGACCGATGCGCGAGCTGCGACGATCGCAAGCCGGCCCGAACGTCTCAACGCCCGCCGCAGCTGCGTAGCCGCTGTCGTCCCCCTCGCGGCTCTCCGCGGCTAGGGTTTCAGGGTTGGTTCAGGGTGCCGGTGTGGTGGCGGTTGCGGTCGGCGATGGGGTGGCCGTCGCGGAAGGTGTCGGTTGCTGGGCTTTCGCTATGGCGTGCTCGAGAGCGGCGATCGTGGCTGCGTCGACGGTCCCGGTGGGCTCCACACCCAGCGCGGTCTGGAAGGACTTCAGAGCGTCGGTGAGCGCTGGTGTCCAGTTGCCGTCGACCGGTCCGGGCCAGTACCCGGCGAGCTTCAGGGTCTGCTGCACCGCGGCCGTCGAGGCGAGCGCCTCGTCGGCGGCCGCCCCGCCCTTGGCCTTCAGGTCCTCCTGCAAGGCAGCGTCGGTGGCCTTGTCCACAGTTCCGGTGACCGCGAGGCCATGGGCCTTCTGCAGGGCCCCGACGGCGTCCACCGTTGCCGGGCCATACACCCCGTCGATCTCGCCCTTGTAGTACCCGGCATCCGCGAGGGACTTCTGCAGCGCCGACGTGTAGTCGTGCACCGCCGCCTCGGCCTTCTTCTGCTGATCATCGGTCAGGCACCCGGCGTCGGCGAAGAGCCTCAGCCAGGACATCTCCAGCGCCACGGCCGCCGCGTTGAACTGCTGCGACGCCGTCTTCAGCGGGGTCTGGTCAGTGATCCCCTGCTGCGCGGCGGCGAAGTCCGCCTCGGCCTGCTTCACCCGGTTGACGGTCGAGCTCGGCGCCAGCGGCGCCACTGTCGTTGCGGTGGCCGGTAGCGCTGCCGAGGTCGACTGTCCCGATGCCGAGGGCTGGGCGGCCGCCAGGTCAGCCCTCGCACTCGCCAGGTCCTTCTCGGCCGCAGAGACCTGTTGCTGGGCGCTGACAGCTGCCTCGGCCGCGGAGACGGCGTCCTGACGCGGCTGCTCCAGGTCCGCGCCCGCAGTCCTGACGTCGCCGACCGTCGGCGCGGTCTGGTTGAGGACGTCGCCGTATCGATCCAGAGCAGTGATGTAGCTCGCGCTGCCACTGCAGAACGCGGCCGTCTTCGCGACAAGCTCGGACTGCGCCTGCGCCAGCGCCTCCTCCTTCGCGGACACCCGGGACTGGGCCACCTTCACCTTCGCGGTCCCAGCGCCGCTGCCGCCACCGCATCCCGACAACGCGAGGGTCGCGATACCAACCCAGACGAGTAGTCGCACGGCCAGTCCCCCGCGGTGCGTCCGATGGCCTCTGCCAGACCAACCCATGCCACCCTCCCGAGTCATCGTCGATGCTGCCGTGTGCACTGCGAGGCACAACTACGGCGTATAGCCACAACTAGAGCACACGAAGACTCGCAGACCGATCGCTCAGGCCGGGCCTGGGTCCCCGTGTCGTAGGCGGTTCACCTAGGGCGGTGGTGCTAGCGAGGCTCTCCACCCCATGTCGATCCCTACGTCACTTGCCAACGCAGTCAGGGAACCAGGCCTTGGGTTGCGGGAGGTCGCTGTCGGTTCGGCCCGACGTGGCACCGCGGCCGAGCAGTTCGAGTACGCGCGGGGTCATCGGGCGCGGCCGAGTCGCTGCGAACGTGCATCGCCGGGTGGGACGCTCTTCGCCGCGCGGGCGATGTTGCGTTGCATGCTGCCGAATACGACGGCGTGGAAGGGGCGGACGACCACCCAGTAGAGGTGCCCGGCCAGGCCTCGCGGGTGGAACACGGCCCGCTGCCGGAACAGCGTGCGGCCCTGGTCGTCGGAGTCGACGATGAGCTCGAGCCAGGCCAACCCGGGCAGTCGCATCTCGGCCCGCAGACGCAGAAGGTGCTTGTCCTCGATGTCCTCGACCCGCCACCAGTCGAGGGCGTCTCCCACGGTCAGGGCGAAGGGGTCGCGGCGACCGCGGCGCAGTCCCGGTCCGCCGAAGATGCGGTCGATCAGGCCACGGGCCCACCAGCCGAGTCGCCAGGAGTACCACCCGTGCCCACCGCCGATGCCTTCGATGACGGACCACAGCTGCTCCGGTGCGACGTCGACGAGGCGCTCGCGCTCGTCGACGTAGAGCGAGCCTCCTGCCCAGTCGGGGTCGCTCGGCAACGGGTCGCTGGGTGCGCCGGCGGTCGCGGCAGACGACCAGGAGGTGGTGACCCGGCGGTCGTGGATGCGCTGAAGCGCCAGCTCGACGGCGGGCTGGAACCTCGTGAGCCCGGCGTCGGGGTCAGGCACGTATGTCGCGATGTCATGTTCCTTGCAGACGACCTCGTTGATGAGACTCTCCACCAGGGGCCGGGCGATGCTGTTGGGAACGGGCGTCACCAGTCCGACCCAGTGGCTCGACAAGGAGGGAGTAAAGAGCGGAAGGGCGGCGACACGGCGCGGCTTCAGCCCGGCGACCCCGGCGTAGGCGGTCATCATCTGCCGGTAGGTCAGGACGTCCGGTCCGCCGATGTCGAAGCCGCGGTTCACCTCAGGTGGCATCGTGGCCGACCCGACGAGGTAGCTCAGGACGTCCCTGACCGCGATGGGCTGGATGCGGGTGTCGACCCAGCGTGGCGTGACCATGACCGGCAGGCGCTCCGTGAGATAGCGAAGCATCTCGAACGACGCGGATCCCGAGCCGATGATGACTGCCGCGCGTAGCACCGTCGTGGGGACTCCGCTGGCAAGCAGGATCTCCCCGACCTCCTTGCGGGACGCCAGGTGGGGGCTCAGCTTCTCGGCCCGCGGGTACAGGCCGCCGAGGTAGACGATCCGGCCGACGCGGCAGGCGAGCGCCGCCGAGGCGAAGTTCTGGGCGTGGGTGCGGTCCACGGACTCGAAGCCCGCGCCGGTTCCCAGCGAGTGGATGAGGTAGTAGGCGACCTCGACACCGCTCAAGGCCTCGGCCAGGCCGGCCGGGTCGGAGGCGTCACCCCGGACGACCTCCACCTCGTCGTGCCACTCACGCTCAGCCAGGTTCCGGGGCCGGCGGGTCACAAGCCGGACCCGGAAGCCGGCCTGGAGCAGCTCCGGGACCAGGCGGCCGCCGATGTATCCCGTGGCACCGGTTACCAGCGCGAGCGGACGGGTGAGCGAGGCGGGTTCGCCTGTCACGGGTTCGGTTGTCACGGTCGATGTCTCGTGGTCCGGTCAGGCCTCACAGTCGGGCCAGGGACGCAGCCATGCCGGCCTCGGCCCGGTTGCCGAGCCGGGTGAAGGCGGGTCTGAGCAGCGGTGCGACGAGCCGGGCGATGCCCTTGAAGGAGAAGTCCGCCGTGTACGTCACCTCTGTGTCCGCCCCCGCCGCTCTGAAGGTCATAGTGTCGTGGGCGATGACCGTGCTGTTCTCCCCGCGCAGGCAGATGCGCTGGTTCGGGACCAGATCCTGCACTACATAGGTCAGCTGCGTACGGCGGCCGGCGAAGGTCGAGGTGTTGAGGTACTTCGTCCCGAGACCCCCGTCGCCGGCGGTTCGGACGGTCCGGACTGTGCTCGGGTCCCACTCGGTGGTCGTCGTGAAGTCCGACAGGTACGCGAACACCGTGTCCACAGGCTTCATGGCGGTGACGGTTCTGGTCAGTCTCATCGGTGGCCTCCCGGGTTAAGACGGGCAATGGCGGCGTTGAGGGCGGCGGCGAAGGCGACCCAGCCGGCATACGACGCGAGCATCGCGGCGGCAGGGGGGTCCACCCTGGCCGCCCGCCTGGTCAGATCCAGGGTGGACGCCTCCAGGAGGAGGATCTCCACCAGGGCCCATCGTGGACGACGGGCTTTGAAGAACAGCCAGTTCCATCCTGCGTTGAGCACCAGGTTGGCGGCGAAGGCCGTGACGAAGGCTCGGCGTTCGTCGGGGTCGTCCAGCTGCTCCAGGGCACGTGCGGAGGCCAGGGCTATCAGCCCGTACAGCGTGGTCCAAGCCCAGCCGAAGGCCGCTCCGGGTGGCTGCCATGGCGGCTTGACAAGGTGCTGGTACCAGCAGGACGTGACGTCGGTGCCGAGGCCGCCGGCCAGAGCCGTGGCCGCGACCGCAGCGGAGGTTCGGGGGAGCGAGGCTGGGACGATCATGTCGACGACCTCTCCGGTTGGCGGGCACGGCTCCACAGGGCTGACCACAGGCGGACGGGCACCAGGCGTGCCGCCTTCATGAGAATGGCCATCCGCAGGGGGAAGACGATCTCTGTACGCTCGCGCTCGAGACCGTCGCAGATCGCCCGCCCGGCGGCGTCCGCATCGATGATGAACGGCATCGCGAAGGCGTTGCCCGCTGTCAGGTCGGTTCGCACGAAGCCTGGGCAGATGGTGACGACCCGGACGCCGTCCCGGGCAACGGTGATTCGCAGTGACTCCAGCAGGTTGATCTGCCCGGCCTTTGTCGCGCCGTAGGCCTCGGCGCCGGCGAGTCCCCGATAGCCGGCGACCGAGGAGATGCCGGCGATGACGCCGGAGCGTCGGGCCCGCATCTCGGGCAGCACCGTCGCGATCGCGTTGCTCATGCCGATGAGATTGACCCGCACGTGCTGGTCGAAGCTCGCGGTGTCCCAGTCGCCGGCGGACATCTGCTGCCAGTAGCCGGCGGACAGCACAACGAGGTCGATCGATCCGAGCTCGTCCCGGATCCGGGAAGCAGCAGCCCTCAAAGACGCCGTGTCGGTGACGTCCGCCGGCACCACGAGCATGGTGCCGGCGGACACGGCGTCGAGCTCGTCCGCCCGGCGCGCCGAGATGGCGACCACGGCTCCCCGCGCCCGGAGCTCGCGGGCCACGGCGGCGCCGATACCGCTGGACGCGCCGACAACCCACGCGACCGTCCCGCTGAGCTTCACAACGGCCCTCGGGTCAGCTGTAGCTGGCTCACGCCGAGGTAGCCGCTGCGGAAGCCGGCCTCGGAGTACGCGAGGTAGAACTCCCACATCCGGCGGAAGGTCTCGTCGAACCCGAGCCGGCGGATCCGCGGCCACTCCTCGTTGAAGCGTTCGCGCCACAGGCGAAGGGTCCGCGCATAGTGAGGGCCCAGCTCCCGCCGCTGGGTGACCCGCAGCGTCGTGTGGGCGGCCAGGGTGTCGTCGATGGACCGCAGGGACGGGATGACGCCGCCGGGGAAGATGTACTTCTGGATCCAGCTGAACGAGCGTCTGGTCGCCAGGAGCCGCTCGTGCGCCATCGTGATGGTCTGGATGCCGACCTTGCCGCCGGGGACGAGCAGCCGGTCGATGGTAGCGAAGTAGGTCGGCCAGTACGCCTCTCCGACAGCCTCGACCATCTCCACACTGACGATCGCGTCGAACTCGCCCGCGACCTCCCGGTAGTCCTGCAGGCGCAGGTCCACCCGGTCGTTGAGGCCGGCTTGCTCGACCCGCTCGGCTGCCAGGGCCAGCTGTTCGGCCGAGATCGTCACCGTGGTCACGTGGGCGCCGCGCTGCGCGGCCCGGATGGCGAGTGCTCCCCATCCGGTGCCGATCTCCAGCAGCCTGGTCCCTGGCCCGACACCCGCGTAGTCCAGGACACCGTCGATCTTGCGCAGCTGGGCCCTCTCCAACAGGGCTGCGGGGTCGGCGGACTCCCCGGCTTCGGCTGTCGCTGGGACGTCGCCGCGCTCGTTCTCGTCGAACCACGCGGCCGAGTAGCTCATCGTCGGGTCCAGGAAGGCCGCGAACAGGTCGTTGCTCAGGTCGTAGTGAGCGCTGACGTTGTCACGCGACCCGTCGAGGGTGTTCTCGTGGCCAGCCGGGATCCGTCGGTCGACAATCGCCCTCAGCCTCTGCAGCGGCGCCGGGACAAGCGTGCTGAGCCTGGCCGCGAAGGGGGTGAGCAGGTCGGCCAGATCCGTGCCGTCGGCGGCTCGCCAGTCGCCGGCCATGTAGGCCTCGCCGAAACCGATCTTGGTATCGCGGCCGAGCCGGGCGAAGAAGGCACGCGGGCGCACGATGTCGAACACTGGAACCCCTGGGATCCCGGGCGGATCGGGCCTCTGGTGGGGGTCGCCGTCGAGCGCCGGCACCTGGATGTGTGACCCGTACCGGGATCGTGCGCACGGCGCGATCGAAGATCAGTCGCGCGATGGTGGCGGCCAGCGGAGCCCTCGGGGTGCGCGTGATCGAGGGCCACAGGACGCCGGTGGATGCGGTCATCGGGTCAGACCCCTTCCTGAGGTTGGTGACGCGGAGGGCGCACGACGGGCAGGCGGCTCAGCCAGAGCCACGTGCCGTGCATGCGGATCAGCGAGGAGACCTGCTGCGGCATGAAGGGATGGCGGACGAGCTGAGACAGGATCGCCCGGCGGGTCGCGGCGACAGGGCGGCCGCGGAAGGTCGCGGTGAAGGCGACGACCTTGTCGCGGCGAAGGATCACGGTGGTGGCCACGCTGCGGGCAGTCAGTTCGAAGAGCAGCTCGTACCTGCCGCTCACGTCGTAGAACGGCGAGACATGGAACGCCTTGTCCGCCGTGGCGGCCCCGGTGGTGTCAGGGCGCAGCAGGTAGACGTGCCGCTGGCCGTAGGTGTTGTGCACCTCAGCGAGGACGCAGACCGGGGCGGCATCGGCGTCGAAGCACCAGAAGACCGACAGCGGGTCGAACACGTGGCCCATGACCCGGGCGTTGGCCAGCATGAGGATCCTGCTCGACGGTCCGAGCGTGATGCCGTTCAGGCTGAGGTACCTCTCGACGTTTGCCCGGATCGACATGCCCGGGTCGCCGAGGTGGTCGGCTGCGCTGAAGCTTGCGAACGCCCTGAGATACCAGGGCTGTTCGGGCAACGCGTCCAGGTCCACCAGCCACTGGTACACGCTGTGGCGGAAGCGGTGGCGCACCGACCCGCCACGGTGGTGCGTCACGTGCCCGGTCACAAGTGCCGGAACCGTCGGCAGCGCGGGCAGGCTCGGTGCCGTGCCGGCGGGCGCGCTCGGGGAGAGCTGGATGCCCGTCACCAGGTCACCCCGAAATGCCGGGCCGCCTCGACGCCCGAGCGGCACCCGTCCTCGTGGAAGCCCCAGCCGTGGTAGGCGCCGGCGTAGACGGTCCGGTCAGTGGCGAGGGTGCCCAGCCGCGACTGGGCGGCCACCGACTCCGGCGTGTAGATCGGGTGTTCGTAGTCCATGACCGCTAGGACATGGTTCGGGCTGACGCGGTGGCGCGCGTTGAGCGTGACCAGGTACTCCTCGGGGGAGGCGTGTCCCTGCAGGCGGTTCATCCAGTACGACACGACAGTCGGCTGGTCAGGCGAGGTGCAGGAGGACATCTGGTAGTTCCAGCAGGCTCGCGCCGCCTGGGCCCGGGGCAGCACCGACGGGTCGGTGTGCAACACAGTTTCGTTGCGCGAGTAGCCGAACGCCTTGAGGGTCCGCACCTCCTGGTCGCTCGGGTCGCTCAGCAGGTCCAGCGCCTGGTCGGCATGCGTGGCGATGACGACCCGGTCGAAGCGAGTGACCGCCCCTGTGACGTCACGGATCTCGACGCCGTCGGGTCGCCTGGTGATGTCGGTGACGCTCCGCGACCGGCGCACGTCGGGCAGCTGGGCGGCCAGGCGCTGCACGTACGTCCGCGAGCCTCCGACGACGGTGAGCCACTGCGGCGACCCCGTCACACTCAGCATCCCGTGATGGTCCAGGAACCGGAACAGGTACCTCGCCGGGTAGAGCAGCGCGACCTCCCGTCCCGAGGACCAGACACAGGACACGATCGGCACCGCGTAGTGCGCCACGAAGTGGTCGCTGAACCCTTCACGCTCCAGGAACTGGCCGTACGTGGTGACGTCGCAGTCGTCGGTCGCCCTCAGAAAGGCGCTCGCTCGTCTGTGGAAGCGCTTGACCTGAAGCAGCATCTGTACGAATCGGGGATCGAGGATGCGCCGCGGTTGGGCCAGGATGCCGCGCGGACCCCGTCCACCCGCGTACTCCAGACCGCAGCCCTCACACCGCACGCTCATGCTCATCTCGGTCGGCCGGACCTCGATCTCGAGCTCGGTGAACAGTCTGCGCAGCCACGGGTACGTCCGGTCGTTGTGGACGATGAAGCCGCTGTCGACCGCGTGGTCGGTGCCGTCGGAGGCGCTGACGTCGTGGGTGTGGGCATGGCCGCCAAGACGGTCCTGCGCCTCGAACAGCGTGACGTCGTGGGTGCGGTGGAGGAGGTATGAGGCGGTGAGGCCCGAAACCCCCGAGCCGACGACGGCGACGGAGGGTCGGGCCGCCACCGTGGCCGCGGGCACGTGGTTCGAGGTCTGCATCACACGGGCTCTCGTCTAGGGTTTGTCAAGAGAACGTTAGACACGTGGCGAGGGACTGTCAAATGTGAGTCTAAAGTTGGTAGAGTGTCTGGGTGAACCACGAGAAGGAGCTGGCCGTGCTGCGGATCGGTGAGCTGAGCCGGAGGGTCGGCGTCAGCGAGCACGTTCTGAGGGCCTGGGAGAGCCGGTACGGGTTGCTGAAGCCGGCCCGGTCCGCGGGTGGCTACCGGTTGTACTCCGAGGACGACGAGATCCGGGTGCGGCGCATGCTGGCTCATCTCGAGAGCGGCCTGGCGGCCGCGCAGGCAGCGCGGGCGGCGGTCGACGAGGCGCGACGTCCTACCCCCGCCACCTCTGCCACCACCACAGCTGCGACCTCGACCACGGACGTCGGGGGTCCGGATGTCAGGGTGGCCGTCGATGCGGCAGGCCCGGCGGGTCTGGTGGAGTGTGCCGACGCCCTCCGGCAGGGGCTGGACGACCTCGACGAGTCGGCGGCCCAAGCAGTGCTGGACCGGCTGCTGACGGACTTCACCATCGAGACCGTTCTGCGTGACGTGCTTGTGCCGTACCTCCACGATCTGGGTGAGCGGTGGGAGCACGGTGAGGTCACCGTCGCGCAGGAACACTTCGCCAGCCACGTGCTCCGAGGACGCCTGACCAGCCTGTCCCGCGGGTGGGGCAACGGCCGGGGGCCGCTGGCGCTGCTCGCCTGCCCGCCCGGTGAGCAGCACGACCTGGCTCTGATCGCCTTCGGGATCGCGCTCAACCGCAACGGCTGGCGGGTCGGCTATCTCGGCGCGAACACGCCGATGCCCGACGTCATCCAGGTGAGCTCCGCCCTCCGGCCGAGCCTGGTGGTCCTGGCCGCAAGCACACCGAGGCGGTTCACGGCAGTCGTCCCCGAGCTCACGCGGCTGGCCGCTGTGGCGCCCCTTGCCCTGGCCGGGGCTGGTGCGCGCACGAAGCTCGCCGAGAGTGTCGGCGCGCGCTCGCTCGTCCGGGACCCTGTCACCGAGGCCGAGCACCTAGCGGCGTTCGTGAGTTGACCAGTGTCATGTGGTTCCGGCGCGACCTGCGCCTGGCCGACAACCCAGCGCTGCTGTCGGCGGTCGCGGAGGCCGCCGGCAGCGCTGTCGTTCCCCTGTTCGTCCTCGATCCTGCACTGTGGAACCCCGCCGGCCCGAGCCGACGGGCGTACCTGGCGGCAAGCCTGGCCGATCTCGGCGGCCGGGTCGGCAGGCTGCAGCTACGGGTAGGCGATCCGGTCCATGAGGTCGTCGCCGTCGCCCGCGCCGCGCGGGCGACAACCGTGCACATCGCGCGGGACTACGGACCCCGTGGTCAGGCTCGTGACCTGGAGGTCGAGGCGGCGCTTGCCGCGCACGGCATCGCGCTCGTGCGCACCGGGTCGGCCTATGCCGTGCCGCCGGGCCGGGTGCTCAACAGGACCCGCGAGCCATACCAGGTGTTCACGCCGTACCTGCGCACCTGGCAGGAGCGAGGTTGGCTCGCCCCCCTGGAGCCGCCCAGCGCCGTCACGTGGATGCGACCGCTGGACAACCACCACCTGGAGCCCGGGCCGATGCCGGAGGGCCTCGTCCTCCCGTCGGCGGGGGAGTTCGCCGCGCACCGGCGCTGGCGGGACTTCCTCCAACGGCAGCTGGGCGAGTACGCGAGCCTGCGCGACCGGGCCGATCTCGACTGCACCTCCCGGATGTCGGTGCACCTGAAGTGGGGTGAGATCCATCCGCGCACCCTGCTGGCCGACCTCTCCCGGCACGGCGGTGCGGGTGCTGCGGCCTACCGCACCCAGCTGGCCTGGCGGGAGTTCTACGCGGACGTTCTCTGGAGGAGCCCGGGCTCCGCCCGCGACTACCTGAGGCCCGCGCTGTCGCGGATGCAGCACGACGAGCCGGGCAGCCGTTTCGCGGCGTGGTGCGACGGGGTCACGGGTTACCCGATCGTGGACGCCGGCATGCGCCAGCTGCGAGCCGAGGGTTGGATGCACAACCGGATCCGGATGATCACCGCCAGCTTCCTGGTCAAGGACCTGCACATCGAGTGGCGCCACGGTGCCCGGCACTTCATGCGCTGGCTGGTGGACGGCGACCTTGCCTCGAACCAGCACGGCTGGCAGTGGACGGCCGGCAGCGGCACCGACGCGGCGCCGTACTTCCGGGTCTTCAACCCGACGCTCCAGGGCAGGCGCTTCGACCCGAACGGGGACTACGTCCGCAGGTATGTGCCGGAGCTTCGCCAGATCGACGCGAGGTCGATCCACGAGCCCTGGACGCTGGACGGCGGACCCCCTTCGGGCTATCCCGCCCCGATCGTCGACCACGACCGCGAGCGCCGGGAGTCGATGCGACGTCTCACCATGTTGCGGAGCTGATGCTGCCGATGCTGGGTCAAGGTGACGCCATATGTGGCGGCACCGCCCTTGCGTATGACGCCACATTGATGTCATTATGGCGTCATGGACGTTCTTCCCTACGCCGCGAGACTCCATCGCGACCTACGCCTCGCTGCTGAGACCGGAAGCGAGGAGACACTCGCAGTCGCAGAGCGGCTGGCGTCCGGGCTGGAGTCGTCGATTCGGCTGGTCATGCTCGACGCTCTCGTCGAAGCCGCCGCTGAGATCACCCGAGACCTGGCCCCAGGGTCAGTCGAAGTGCGGCTCCACGGTCGCGACGTGAACTTTGCTGTGACGCCCGCAACTGGTGCGTCTACGTCCGCCTCCGGCACCGGCGTCCCCACGGTGCCCGACGGCGCAGAGGACGGCGCAGACGACGGAGTCGATGACGGCGGGACGGCTCGCCTCAGTCTGCGGTTGCCGGAGCGGCTCAAGCCCAAGGTCGAGCAGGCCGCCGAGCGGGCCGGACTGTCGGTCAACGCCTGGCTGGTCCGTTCGATCAGCGCCCTGGTGGAGACCGCGGCTTGGCCGTCCACCACGCCTCCACCGGTGACGACCGGTCAGCGCCACACCGGCTGGGCGCGCTGAGCAACCGGCCACGACGTCTCTTCCACCGACTCACACAGACCCACCTTGGGAGTTCCGCCATGCCCACGTTCGCCACACCCCACCCCATCGCTGCTGTCATCGACGTCGGCGGCGTCATGCTCTCCGTGCGCGCCGGCGAGCGTGCCGACACCGCGGTGGACCTGCGCCCGCACAACCCGGCCCGCACGGCCGACGTCGATCTCGCCAAGCGGACGACGATCGACCTCTCCGACGGCCGGCTGACCGTCCGCTCGCCCCGGACGGCGCGGTCCCGGCTGCGCTCCCTGTTCGGCGGAGGGGACCGCGTCGACGTCGACATCGCCTTGCCCGCCGGCTCCACCCTCGAGGTTCGCGGCTGGGGGGACATCACCGCGGAAGGCCCGCTCGACGCCGTCGACATCGACACGGCGATGGGCGACATCGACCTCGACCGCGTCGTGGGGCGCCTGCGTGCGAAGACCTCCATGGGCGACATCCGGGTCGGGTCGGCGACGGGGTCGGTCGAGCTGCGCACATCCGCGGGCGGCGTCCAGGTCGGCCGGGCGGGTGCCGATGTCACGGCCAGCACCTCGGCCGGGGACGTCCGCGTCGACGACGCCGAGGGCGAGCTGCGGCTGTCCACCTCGGCGGGCGACGTCCGTGTCGAGCGCGCGTCGTCGGCGGTCAGTGCCAAGACCTCCGCCGGTGACATCCGGCTGCACTCGGTGCGCAGCGGGCCGGTCACCGCCGAGACGAGCTACGGCCGGATCGAGATCGGTGTCGCGCACGGCAGCGCCGCCTGGCTCGAGGTCGAGGCACGTCACGGCGTGGTCCGCAGCGAGCTCGAGCAGGTCGAAGGCCCCGGCGAGGCTGAGTGCACCGTCGAGATCCGTGCCACGACCGGCTACGGCGACATCGTCCTGCGACGCGCCTGAGTAACCGCGAACCACCACCGAGGAGCCGACCATGACCATCGCATCAACGCCCGGCGGCGACCTCGCCATCGAGGTCCGCGGCCTCCGCAAGAGCTTCGGCGACCACACCGTCCTCGACGGCATCGACCTTGCCGTCCCGCGCGGCACCGTCTTCGCCCTGCTCGGCCCCAACGGCGCCGGCAAGACCACGACCGTCAACATCCTCTCGACCCTCCTTGCGCCCGACGCCGGCACCGTCCGAGTCGCCGGGCACGACCTGCGCACGGATCCGGACCTCGTGCGCTCAGCCATCGGTCTCACCGGTCAGTTCGCCGCCATCGACGACCTGCTCAGCGGCGAGGAGAACCTGGTCATGATGGGCCGCCTCTACCACCTGGGACGCCACGAGGTCCGCACCCGCACGCGCGACCTGCTCGAGCGCTTCGAGCTCGCCGACGTGGCCCGGCAACGCCCCACCACCTACTCCGGCGGCATGCGCCGGCGGCTCGACCTCGCCATGGGCCTCATGGGCCGTCCAGACGTCGTGTTCCTCGACGAGCCGACGACCGGCCTCGACCCGCGCAGCCGCCGCGCGATGTGGGACATCGTCCGCGAGCTCGTGACCGGCGGTGTCACCATCCTGCTCACGACGCAGTACCTCGACGAGGCCGACGAGCTGGCCGACCGGATCGCGCTGCTCGACGGTGGGGGCATCGTCGCCGAGGGCAGCGCCGCCGAGCTCAAGCGACGCGTCCCCGGCGGCCGGATCACGCTGCGTTTCGCCGACGCCGATGCCCTCGCCCACGCGGAACGCCACCTCGTGCCGGAGTCCGTCCACCGCGACAGCCTCAGCCTCGATGTCGCGGGCCGAGGCGACGTGGCCACCCTCCGCGACCTGCTGGACCGGCTGGACGCCGCGAGCATCCTCGTCGAGGAGCTCGCCATGCACACCCCCGACCTCGACGACGTGTTCCTCGCCCTCACCGGCGAGGCGCGCCGCACCGACCGACCCGAGGAGGTCCTCCGATGACCATGTCAGGCACTGCTGCGCCCGCCGCCTCCCGCCCGCAGGCGCTGCGCGACTCGCTGACCATGACGGGCCGCCAGCTGCGGCACGTGAAGCGCTACCCCGAGATGTCCGTCATCCTCCTGGCGCTCCCCATCGTCTTCCTCCTGTTGTTCGTCTACGTCTTCGGCGGCACCCTCGGGGCCGGCCTACCCGGCGCGGGCCCGCAGACCGGCGGGCGTGCCGACTACGTCAACTACGTCGTGCCCGGCATCCTGCTCATGACCCTCGCCTCGATCGCCGCGGGAACCTCGACGTCGGTGGCCATGGACATGACCCAGGGCATCATCGCCAGGTTCCGCACGATGTCGATCGCGCCCGCCTCGGTCCTCACGGGCCACGTGCTCGGCGCCGTGCTGCAGACGCTGGGGTCGCTCGTGGTAGTCCTCGGTGTGTCGCTGCTCGTGGGCTTCCGTCCGGGGGCCGACGCCGCCGGTTGGCTCGGTGCGGCGGCGTTGCTCACGGGCCTCGCCATCGCTGTGGCCTGGCTGTCGGTCGCGTGCGGTCTCGTCTCGCGCACGGTCGAGAGCGCGAGCAACTACCCCATGCCGCTGATCCTGCTGCCCTTCCTGGGCAGCGGCTTCGTCCCCCCCGGGTCGATGCCCGGACCGCTCGGGTGGTTCGCCGAGCACCAGCCCTTCACGCCGATCATGGACACCCTGCGGGCACTGCTGCTGGGGGCTTCCGTCGATGCCCGCACGGCGTGGGTCTCGGCCGGGTGGTGCGTCACTCTGACCGTCATCGGCTACGTGTGGGCACGTCGCGTCTACGCCCGCCCTCGCAAGGCCTGAGCGGCGCGCCGGCTCCGGACCAGGTCGAGGGTGCCGACGAGGATCGCGACGGCCACGAACATCAGAGCGACCGAGACCGCTGTCGCGAGGGCCGAGGCGTAAGAGGCGTGGCTGGGGCCGGAGAGGGCGGTGAAGAAGGCTGCACCCACGACCGCCTGACCCACGGCCAGACCTATGCGTTGGGCCGTCTGCAGGACCCCGCCCGCGGTGCTACCCACTGCCGGGTCGACGGCGGCCAGGGTGAGCGTCTGGTTAGGCGTGATCAAGGCGCCGGACCCGATGCCCATCACGAACAGCGGCCCGGCGAATGCGAGGGCGATGTGGGTTTCCGGAACCGTTCGCGCGACGAGGACGAGGGCCGCGGCACCGAGCCCGAAGGTGAAGGCGGCGGCCACGACGAGCGGGCGGCCGACCCGCGTGACGACCCGCCCGGCCGCGGGCGCCGCGACGGCGTTTCCGAGGGCGTACGCCGTGACGCCCAGGGCCGACGCGATCGGCGTGTAGCCGAAGCCCTGCTGGTAGAAGATCGCCAACACCAGGGGAATCCCGGCGAACGCGGGGAAGTAGGTCAGTGCGAGCAGGATCCCTGCCGTGTAGCCGGGTTGGCGGAAGAGCCGGAAGTCCACCAACGGGTCCCGCCGCTGGTCGGTCAGCCGGCGCTCGCGACGGAGAAAGGCAACGAACAGCAACGCACCGGGAACCAGGAGCCAGTAGATCCGTGCGTCGTGCAGCTGGTCGTACTCCACAACCGAGAAGAGCACGCAGAAGGTCGCCAGCCCGAGCACGAGCGCGCCGATGACGTCGAGGCGGTGCCGGCCCGCCGTCGGCGTCCGTGGGAGGTACCGCCGGGCCAGCACCATCACGGCCAGCCCGACCGGCACGTTGATGAAGAACACCAGCCGCCAGCCCGACTCCCCACCCAGGCCGATCAGGAGACCACCGACCAGCGGTCCCATCGCGGTGCCCAGGCCGACCGTCGTGCCGAGGTAGCCGAAGGCCCGGCCACGGTCCTTCCCGTCGAACATCTGCTGGATCAGCCCCGAGACCTGCGGGTTGATCAACCCGCCCGCGATCCCCTGGAGCACCCGGGCGGCGATCAGCAGCGAGCTGTTCGGGGCCAGACCGGCCACCGCGCTGGTGACCACGAATGCGCCGACGCCGACCTGGAACATCAGACGGCGCCCGTGATCGTCACCGAGCCGGCCGGCCAGCACCGGCACCAGCCCGAAGGCCAGCGTGTAGCCACCGACGATCCACTGCAGCTGGGACGGACCGGCACCTGTCGCCCGCCCGATGCTGGGCAGCGCCACGTTCGTGACCGACACATCCAGCAACGTCATGAACAGCGCGCTGCAACAGACCGCGAGCGCGATCCACCGGGCACGACCGTCATCGTCGCCGGACGCCGCCCGCCCCGCTCCGCGGCGGCGGATTCGCCGCCGCTCGGGTACCGGGACGGTCTCGCTCACGATGGGCCGAACACAGGGAGGTAGCGCAACCTTCCAGCGAACTGGGCAGTCGTGCTCGACGGGCCCCAAGCGGGCATCCCACGCCCTGCGGGTCTGCAGCCCCGCCGGTTCAAAGGCGTCGGCTTCCGCCGAGCGTCCGGCGCAGGCGGTCCAGCGCACCGGCGAGGTGCTCGGGCTCGATGCCGGCAAGGGTGGTTCCCACGGGCAGTCGCTGCTGGTCAATGGCGCAACGGTAGGCGTCACCGCCGGCCCGCGTCGCGATCAGCTCATGTCAACGAAGCCCGGCGATCGCGAAGGTGCCGCACCTGTAGCCTCGCCACATGCCGACCTGGCCGAAGGTGGTCGACCCGATCGCCGACGAGAACGGGTTCTCCGGCGTGGTGTCCGTGGATCGCGGCGGTCACATCGAGTTCGCCAAGGCCTATGGTCTCGCGCACCGGGCATACAATGTTCCCAACACTATGGACACCCGGTTCGCGATCGCGAGCGGATCGAAGGGGCTGACCGCGCTCACGCTGGTCAGCTTGATCGAGCAGGGTGTGCTGGGTCTGTCCATGACGGCGCGATCGTTTCTTGGCAAAGACCTCCCGCTGATCGGGGACAACGTCACGATTGAACACCTGTTGACCCATCGATCGGGCATCGGTGACTACGTCGACGAGGAGGCCGGTCAGGAGATCACCGACTATGTCCTCACGGTGCCTGTGCATGAGCTTGTCACCACGCAGCACTATCTGGCGGTGCTCGACGGACACCCCGCCAAGTTCGAGCCAGGCGTGCAGTTCTCGTACTGCAACAGCGGATACGTCGTCCTCGCGCTGATCGCCGAACGGGTGAGCGGAGTTCCTTTTCACGAGCTTGTACGCGAACGCGTGTGCGAGCCCGCGGGAATGCGTGACACCGACTTCCTGCGCTCCGATGAGCTGCCCGGGCGCACTGCGGTGGGCTACCTGCCGTTCGACGGCGTCTCGAGGACCAACGTGTTCCACCTGCCGGTGCGGGGTAGCGGCGACGGCGGGATGTACTCCACCGTGGCGGACGTGAGCGCCTTCTGGCGTTCCCTGTTCGCCGGAAGAATCGTGTCCGGCGGGTGGGTGGCCGACATGGTCCGGCCGCGCAGCGACGTACCGTCGCAGTCAATGCGTTACGGTCTCGGCTTCTGGCTCCACCAGTCGAGCGACATCGTGATGTTGGAGGGGTTCGACGCCGGCGTCTCGTTCCGCAGCGTCCACAACCCGAAGTCGAACATCACACACACAGTGATCTCGAACAGCTCCGACGGCGCGTGGCCGATCACCCGGCGCCTCGATGCGCACATGGCCACGGAGAGTCGCTGAGGGGCGCGTGGATCGTTCCCCACGAGTGCTGCGGGCACCCCCCGTCAGCCGGTCGATCGAGGCCGACCTCCCGCTGCACGAGCTACCAGCGGTGTGCGACGTCGATGACGAGGCGCGGCGCCCTGCCGTCAGCAGCGAGCACGAAGACCCGGAAGGGCAGTCGGGCCCGCACGCCGAGCCCCAGGTTGGTCTGGCCCTCGGACCCGCCGGCGGAGGCGGCCTGGCGGAAGGTTCGCCAGCCGGCGACGTCGACCAGCTCTGCGGGGTTGGCAGGCCTAAAGGTCGCCTCGCCGGTCGCGACGTTGTCGGATCGGGTCGTGACGATCTCCAGTCTCGCGCTCCCACGCAGCGGCACGACGCGTCCGGTGGCGTCGTGGCGGACGTGGTCGACGTAGCGGACACGTGCCCAGCTCGCGCCGTCCAACACGAGGCGGTCGAAGCAGAGGTGACGGCCCGCCCGCACGTTCGTCAGGCTGTCTGTGTCGACGGATGCCGCGTTGACCTGCTTGTCGAGTGACCCCCACCGGATGCCGCAGTACGGGGTGGCCACGGCCTGCGCCGCCCCGATCGGCAGCACGGTCGCCAGCGTGACCGCGGCGATGCCCAGCAGCTTCGACAGGTTCTTCATAACGGGTCCCTTCCGCGGGAGTCGGGGCGCCGTTTGCGCCGTCTGGCCGTTATGACGCCTAGGTGTGGGGCGAGGTTGTCCTGCCTCGGTGCGGAGGCGGGCACGCGCGGACCGGGGCTGGACCGCGGCCCATAGGCCCCAGCCCATGGTCCCAGGCCATTGGTACCAGCCCTTTGGTACCAGCCCGGTTGGACGATGGACTACCCCTACCCTCGCCTCGCCATGATGAAGAAGGCGGTGATGAACGCGTCGGCAGTGCCGCCTTCCGGGCGTGGAGTTCGGGACATCAGCTCATCTGTCCGAGAAGGAGGAAGTCCGATGAAGAAGACCGTGACTGCCGTGGTGGCGGCGCTCGTTCTGCTCACCGTCACTCCCGCTGTGGCGCATGCCCGCAGCCGTTCGTCGTCCTCAGCCTGGCCAGTAGCGACCGCACCGCTGCCCGCCGGAACGACGTTGTCGCAGACCAGCACGAAGGCGGTGGTGCTCTCGCCGACCGACGTGTTCACCACCGAGAGCGCGCTTGACTCGGCCTATGTCAAGGCAGGCTTCACCGTGGGGGCCTCCTCCGGCACGCCGCGCTGGTACAAGGGCCACAACGTCCAGGTGAACGTCTTCTTCGCGGCGCTGGACGGTGGCACGTCCCAATGGACGCTCACCATGGTCAAGTGAGGAGAGCACGGACCACGACCGGTCTTGTTCGAGGCGGAACGCCGACGGCGCTGGCCGACCACGGTGTGCGAGCGTGGTTACGCCGTCTCGCCGTCGGTCCGGCCCGGCCGGTGATCGACGTGACAGGAGTAGTAGCGCATCGACAGAGCACCTGCGGCCTGGTCGATGCTGCCCTCACCCACGGCGATCACCTCGTTCAGCCAGGCGAGCGGCTCGTGCTCCGTCATGAAGGTCATGACGTGGACGCCGGCACCGTCGGTCAGGTTCGACAGACCCGTCAACGCGAACAGCACGAACGCCCGCTCTCCCACGTCGATCACACCTCTGGCTTCGGGCATGGCGAACCCACCGTGCAACCGCGGGAAGTTGGACCACTGAGCGACGCCGGTGAGGCGCCCCGAGAGCGTGCCCGTGCCCTCGCCGTAGACGCGACCGTCCCCGTCAGGCGACGGGTCGATGCCCTTGAGCAGTGTGTAACGCCATTCGACATCGCAGAGGTGGTCGAGCCGCATGGCATCCTCCTTGGCGGAGCGGGTAGGGACTCAGCTCATGATGCGCTTGGTCTCGTAGGCCCACATGGCGATCTCGACCCGGTTCCTGGCGCCGAGCTTGCCCATGAGGCTGGCGAGGTGCGTCTTGACCGTGCTGAGGCTGATGTGGAGCTCGCGGGCGATCTCGGCGTTGGTCAGGCCCCGGGCCACGGTGACGAGCACCTCCTCCTCCCGCGCGGTGAGAGGTTCGATGGGCTGGGCCGACGGCTGCGCCGTCCGAACGTCCGCAAAGGCCGCCAGCAGTCGGACGGTGACGTTCGGGGCGATGAGCGCCTCACCGTTGGCGGCTGCATGGATCGCCTGGCTCAGGAGCTCGGGTCCGGCGTCCTTGAGCAGGAAGCCGCGGGCTCCAGCCTTGAGTGCTCCGTAGACGTACTCGTCGAGGTCGAACGTGGTGATCACTACGACCGCCATCGGGTCCTCGACGTCCGGCCCCGCGAGTGCTCGGGTGGCCTCGAGCCCGTTCATCTCGGGCATGCGGATGTCGAACAGGCACACGTCGGGCCGCAGCGCACGGGCCAGCGTCACCGCCTCGCGACCATCTCGCGCCTCCCCGACCACCTCGATGCCGGGCTGCGCGTCGAGGATCATCCGGAGTCCGGTGCGGACGAGCTCCTGGTCGTCGGCGACGAGCACCCGGATGCTCATCCGGTCGAGCCCATGCGGGGAAGCACCGCGCTGACCACCCAGCCGCGGTCGGGCCCCGGGCCGGCCTCGAGCGTGCCGCCGAGCAGCATCGCCCGCTCGGTCATGCCCACGACGCCGTACCCGCCCATGGCCCGGACGGCGGAGACCGCGTCTCCGTCGTCGCGGACGGTCAGGCGTACACGGTCCGCCTCGCCGACGACCAGGACGTCGACGCGCGTGGCGTGCCGCGCGTGACGCATGGCGTTGGTGATGGACTCCTGGGCGATGCGGTAGCCGGCGGCTGCGACCGATGGGCTGACGTCGTCCAGGTCGCCCGACAGATGCACCTCGACCCGCGGCTCGTCGCCCAGGGATCGAGCGAGCCGTTCGATGTCGGCCAAGCCGCCCTGGGGAGCCAGCTCGGCGTCCTCGCGGTCGCGCAGGGCACTCACCATGGTCCGCATCTCGGCCAGGGTTCGGGAGCCCTCCGCCTCGATGATCTGGAGAGCCTCGAGCGCGGCGTCGGGGCGCGACCCGGCGACCACGCGTCCCGCCTGCGCACGGATCACCATCGCGGACACGTGATGCGCCACCGTGTCGTGCAGCTCGCGAGCCAGCTTCTCGCGCTCCCGCAGCCTCACCTGGTCCAGCTCGCGCAGCCGGGACGTCGACCAGAACCGCACTGACGCCCCGAGAACCGCCGGGAACACCAGGATCACGAACCCGATGGTGGCCTCGGCGAGGGTCGTGTGGTCCCTGACGATGCCCACGCTGTAGGCGACCAGGGCGATCGCGGACCCGACGACCACCTCGCGACCGGACCCCCAGCGCAACAGCGCGTACGGCAGAAGGAGCAGGTACAACATCGTGTAGAGGCTGACCTGGCCCTGGGCGTTGAGGGCGATGGAGGCGACGTCCACAACGATGGCGGTACCGAAGGCGGCCGCGACCACGGCGAGGGGATGCGTCCGCCGCCACGGCAGCGTGAACGCCAGCGCCACGGTCACAAGGACGGCGGCGGATCGCCAGACGACGTCGCGGCGCAGAAACGCCTCGAGCACGGCGGTGGAGACGAACACCGCGACGAGGACCCAGTCCCGCCACACGCGCACAGGTGGCTGCGGCGCTCGAGGTTCGGTCCAGACAGACCGGACCGCATGTGCCATCACAACCCCAGCGTAGGGAACGCGGGCCGAGGCACATCGGCCGAAAGAACCACGATCTTCCCCGTCCATCGGCCGGGAAGACGTCGGCCCTCGCGGCCGATGTGGCCCCGGGCGCGCCTGGCGACGATGAGTCGACCTCGGTTCTCGCGCCGATGCATCCACGATCTGGAGGAACTCCGATGATGTCGCAGGCCTTGTACCGCCTCGGCCGCTTCAACGCCCGTCGCCCATGGGTGGCGATCGGCTCGTGGCTGGCGTTGGCCATCATCGTCGTCGCGGCGGCAAGCACCTTCGGTCACAAGCTCGAGGACTCCTTCCGGGTGCCGGGCCTGGACTCGCAGAAGGCCAACGACCTGATGACCGCCGCCGGGACCGGCCAGGCAGGGCTGACCGCCCAGGTCGTCGTGACACCCCTCGACCCCGCGGCCACGTTCTTCGACTCGGCTCCGGCGCGAGCCGCTCTCGTCACGGTCCAGACCGGTGCCGCCGGACTGCCCCACGTGCTGGCGACCGGTGACCCGGTGGGAGCGTTGGCTGCAGGGCAGGACGCCGCGCGGCGCAGCGGCGTCGTCTCGCCGGACGGGCGCATCGTGCTCCTCAGGGTGCAGTACCCGACGTTGGACCAGCTCACCTCGACGGACCTCGCGAACCTCAAGGCCTTCGGTGTCCAGGCGGCCGCCGGCTCACCGCTGCGCATCGAGATGGGCGGCGACCTGTTCTACGCCTTCGAGCAGTCCCCGGCGGGCATCGGCGAGATGGTGGGCCTGCTCGCGGCCGCCGCCATCCTGTTCCTCGCCTTCGGGTCGATCGTGGCCACCGCGCTGCCGATCGGCATGGCCATCTTCGGCCTAGCGGTCAGTGTCAGCTCGATGACTCTGCTCGCCCACCTCGTCGACGTCCCCAACTGGGCCCCCGTGCTGGGCAGCATGGTCGGCCTCGGGGTCGGCATCGACTACGCCCTGTTCGTCGTGACCCGCCACCGCGGCTACCTCGCCGCCGGCCTACCCGTCGAGGAGTCTGCCGGCCGCGCCCTCGCCACCGCCGGCCGGCCGGTGGTGTTCGCCGGTGGCATCGTCGTCGTCTCCGTTCTCGGGCTCGCCGTGGCGGGTGTGCCGTTCATGACCGCCGGCGGGATCGCCCTCGCCCTCGTCATGGCGACCATGGTGATCGCCTCCGTCACCCTGCTGCCGGCGTTGCTCGGCCTGTCCGGGCGCGCCATCAACCGCTTCGGCCTGGGGCGGCGCGGGACCTCTAGCGGCGCCGGCTGGTCGCGGTGGGTCCAGCACGTGACTCGCCATGCCTGGGCGTACGTGGTAAGCGTCACCGTGCTGCTCCTTGCCCTGGCAGCGCCGGCGCTGGCCCTGCGCCCGGGCATCCCCGACGACGGTGCCCTGCCGACGAACCGTACCGAGCGTCAGGCGTACGACCTCGTGGCACAGGGGTTCGGGCCCGGCAGCAACGGCCCGCTGGTCGTCGCCGTGGACGTCGCCGGCGACCCGGCCGTAGTCGGTGTGCTGCTCGACGCGATGCGCGCTGATCGTGGGATCGCCGCCGTGGCGGCTCCGTCGGTGAACGCGGCCGCAGGGGTGGCATCCATGGTCGCCTTCCCCGCGACCGGGCCGCAGGACGCCGCCACGCACGACACGGTCGATCGGCTGCGGACCGAGGTCATCCCGCGCGCACTGGCCGGGAGCCCGGCGCACGCCTACATCGGCGGTCAGATGGTGCACTTCGCTGATGTCGGTGCGCGAGTCAACGACCGGCTTCCATTCTTCGTCGGTGCCGTCCTGGCGTTGTCGTTCCTCCTGCTGATGCTCGTGTTCCGGTCGGTGCTCGTGCCGCTCAAGGCCGTCGTGCTCAACCTGCTCAGCATCGGGGCGTCGTACGGCGTCATGGTCATGGTGTTCCAGTGGGGGTGGGGTGCGGACCTGATCGGCCTCACGTCCACCGTGCCGATCGTCTCCTTCATCCCCATGTTCATGTTCGCCATCCTCTTCGGGCTCTCCATGGACTACGAGGTCTTCCTGCTCTCCCGAGTTCGTGAGGAGTACCTCGACTGCGGCGACAACGAGGCGTCCGTCGTGCGGGGCATCGCCGGCACCGGTCGGGTGATCACGTCGGCGGCGCTCATCATGATCGCGGTGTTCCTCGCCTTCGTGACCGGCCCGGACGCGGCCACCAAGATGTTCGGCCTCGGCCTGGCGACGGCGATCTTCGTGGACGCCACGCTCGTGCGCATGGTGCTGGTGCCCGCGACGATGAAGCTGCTCGGCGACGCCAACTGGTGGCTGCCCGGTTGGCTCGACCACCGGCTTCCCGGCATCGACATCGAGGCAGGGCCCGCGCACCCCTGGGAGGTCGAGGACGTCGCCGTGCGAGCGCAGCTCGTGGCCGCGGCGACGGAGGTCGACGCCGACCCGGACGCCGCGGAGCCGCTCTCGAGCCCCGCGGGTCTAGCTGTAGGACTGCCCTGACGCCGGTGGTAGCGGCGCCGGCGGCCTGTGTCCGCAGCGTTGGCGAGCCCGTCAGCCGGTGTCTTGCAACGGAAGGCGTAGCTGCTCGCCGAGCCTTCGGGCGGCGCTGGCGTCGCCATGGGTGGAATTTCGCCGGGGGCGCTGCAGCGGGTCCACCCAACGTGGCGGGATGGCCCAGGGGATCCCTTGGGTCGCTCGTGCGGCCGCGACATCCGCTGCTGCCCGTCCGGGCCCCACATGAAGGCGGTGGCATGAGTCCGATCAAGTGACCAATCCGCAACTCCCACAAGGGATTACGTGAACCGCTTCGCGAGGTCTCTGTCTCTGCGATACCGCCGATCACGAGCCGGACCGGGGATGACCACGCCATCTCGCCATCGGTCTGGAACGCGCGTACGCAATACCACGCGGGCCGGTCGCCGTCCGCGGGCCGGTCGCCCTAGGAGTGTGATCAGACGCCCGGAACCGGGCTCGTCGCGCCGTGCTGGTCAGCCGCCCCGGCCAGCTCCTTCGTCGGCTGTTCGCGGGCGACCCAGGCCCCGTAGCTCGCGGCCCACGGCACCGCGGTCAGGCCGTGGAGGGCGACGCTGAGCAGCACCGTCGTCACGATCGCCCCAAGGATCGCCCCGAGCTCGGGCGTGTGGCCCAGCGACTCTGCGGCAAGCAGGGCGAAGACCACCGACGCCAGGCCGCGTGGCCCGAACCAGCCGATGAAGAGCACCGTCCGCGGCTTGAACCCGGTGCCCAGGAGGGCCAGCGCGACAGGCCCGATCCGCAAGACTGTGAGCGACAGGCAGGCGAACACGAGCCCCTGCCAGGTGAAGATCGAGAACAGGCGGGCGACCCCCACCATCCCGAAGAGGGTCCACGTGGCATAGCCGAGGACCAGGGAGAGCGACTCGGCGAGCCCGAACGAGCTCTCCGCCGCCCGCCGCGCCGACTCGGACGCGGACCTCCGCTCCACCGCGGCGGCGAAGGCCGTGCCGGAGACGAACGCAGAGATGAAGCCGTTGCCGCCCAGGCCGACGGCGCCGTAGTACGTGAGCATCGGGATCGACAGGGTGCCGATCGGCAGCAGCTCCTCCACCAGCCACCCGGCGCTGTGCGCGCGAGAAAGCAGCAGGCCGCAGGCCATCCCGAGCAGGATGCCGACGACCAGGCCGACCACCAGCTCGCGCAGTGCGGTGGTCAGGGCGCCGCGCTCGCTGCCGGCGGATGCCCCGGCCGCCGCGATGGCGAAGAGCACCACAGGCGTCGACAGGCCGTCGTTCAGCCCGCTCTCCACGTTGAGCAGGCGCCGGACCCGGGCCGGGACGACGGGGTTGAGCACGGTGGCGGCGCCGAGGCCGGCGTCGGTGGGCGTCAGCGCCGCGGCGAGCAGGAGTGCCAGCCAGATGCCGGCTGAGTGGAAGAGCGGCAGGGCAGCGCCGAACCCGAAGATCATCGTCATCGGCAGGCCCAGCGCGAGCAGCCGGGCGAAGAGCCTGGCGTCACGACGCAGCTGCCGGGGCCGCACCTGCGCGGCGTCATGGAAGAGGACGAGAGCCAATGTGAGCTCGGCCAGTGTCCGGACCCACACAGTCTCGACATGGCCGGTGAAGAACACATCTGCGAAGACGACGCCTAGTGCGGTGAAGACGATGGGCGCGGTGAGGTCGAGTCGCCCGATGCGGCCGGACTGGCTCACGAAGACCACGACGGCGAGGGCGAAGGCGGCGGGTGCCAGAGCGGGCAACGGACCTCCGATCCGCGTTGGTGGTGGTGAGCACGGTACGGGTCCGGCAGCCTCCCCGCGGCTGCGGGCATCAGAGCCAGGCGGACGTCGTCCCCCGCGCCGGCGTGATCCCGCGCAGGCTCACGGTGGGAGCGGGGCTCGTCACCGGGCCATCGTTGCGCGCCGCACCAGTGAGGTCGAGCCCCCAGGTGTGGCGTATCACCCCATGTGGCGCCATGCTCCTGCTTGCAGGAGGTGGTGCCGCCATGTCGTCGATGTCGAGGCCGTCCGCGGTGACGGTGCGCGTCGACCCCCGTGACGGTGACGGCGACGAGCTGGCGGACCTGACGTCCCGGCTCAGGGCCGAGCTGCTCGACCTCGACGTGGACGCCGTGGAGCCGCTGACCGGCGAGGCTGCGCCCGGCCTGGCCAAGGGGCTGGCCGACGTCGCGGGCTGGCTCGTCGTGCACCTCGGGACCGCCGCCGGCGTGCGCACCGTGGTCGACGCCCTTCGGGCGTGGACGGCGCGCACCCAGCGAGAGGTCGAGATCAGCCTGGACGGCGACACGCTGAGGGTCACCGGTTTGTCGGGGACCGAACAGGAGAAGATCATCGATGCCTGGCTCTCCCGCCACGCGGCCCGCGCCTGAGCTGCCGGCCGGCCCGCGACTGGCCCTGGTCGTGGCGACGACCACCTACTCCGACCCCGCGTTGCGCGAGCTCAGGGCGCCGGCGCAGGACATGGCCGACCTGAGCCACGTGCTCGAGGACCCGCAGATCGGCGGCTTCGCGGTCACCGCGGTGATCGACGCCCCTGTCCAGCAGGTGCGCCTGGCTGTCGAGGAGTTTCTCTCCGACCGGGCCACCGAGGACCTGCTGCTGGTGTACCTGTCGTGCCACGGCCTCGTCGATGCGCGGCGCCGGCTCTACTTCGCGGCGTCGGACACGCTGAAGGGACGCCTTGCGGCCACCGGCCTGGAGGCCCAGTGGGTGCTCGACCAGCTCGACGACTGCCGTGCACGACGCCAGGTCGTGATCCTCGACTGCTGCTTCAGCGGTGCCTTCGCCCGAGGAGCCAAGGGCGAGGGCGACCTCGGGCTCGGGGAGCGGTTCCACGGCGACGGCCGTGGCCGCGTGGTGCTGACCGCCTCGCGTGCCAGCGAGTACTCCTTCGAGGGCGAGCCGGTGCCGGGAGCGGCGATGTCCGGGTCCGTGTTCACCACCTCCCTGCTCGACGGCCTTCGCAGCGGGGAAGCCGACGTCGACCACGACGGGCTGATCTCGGTGGAGGACGCGTACTCCTACGCGTTCGACCGGGTGCAGGCATCGGGGGCACAGCAGACACCGCAGCGCTGGCTCTACGGCGGGGAGGGAGCCATCGTGCTGGCGCGCAGCCCCGCGGGCATCGCTGTGGCCCCCGCGCCCCTGCCGGACGCCGTGCGCGACGCTCTCGACAGCCCCCACCCGTGGTCGCGGCTGGGTGCGGTGGCCGCCCTGGGCGAGTGGCTGGGGGACGACGACGCCGGGCGTGTGCTGGCCGCGCGTCAGACCCTGCAGCACGTCGCGGACGCCGACGTCCCCCGGGTCGCGGCCGCCGCCGCCGACCTGCTCACCGGCACGGCCAACGAACCGCCGGTAACGGACGGCTCCGCGGTCGTCGGCACCAGCCCGGCTCCGCGAGTCGAGCAGCCGGGGGGCGCGCCGCCCCCAGCGGCCACGACGCTCGCCGCGGCCACTGTTCGACGGACGCCACCGGGTCGACGCCGCGCCGCCCTGATCGTCGCAGCTGTCGCGGCGCTCGCTGCCGCGGCGAGCGTCGTGGCGCTGACCTGGAACCACGGTGGTGGCGGCCTGGTCGGCGGTAGAGCCGTCAGTTGTTCGCCGAGAACGTGCAGTGTGGACTTCACCGCGCAAGCCCCGTGGCGTCTGGTCGTGCATGACGCCCGCCACGGGCATGACACCGGCTGCGCCGTCACGCTGCGCAACCAGGACACCGGCACGTCCGACACGTTCCCAACTGTCTCCATCGAGAGGTCCTTCCAGGTCGCCGGGTCCGGGTCCTTCCGGGCCTCCTTCAACGACCCTGGATGTCTCGTGGTGCAACGTGCGGGACCAGGGTCGGCCGCGCTCCCCTTCGCCGCCCGTGCGTATACCGGCGACACTGACGCATTCGCAGGCGGGGGCGCGGTCTCGGTGGCGAAGCGGGTGGGCCCTGACAGCGGTGACAGCAGCTGCCGGGTCGAGCTGTTGGACGTCTCGACCGGCGGGCTCGTGGACTTTCACACGTTCAACAACGGTGACCCGCCCTGGACCTTCGACCTCCGGGGCCGCTCCTTGGTGTACATCAAGGACCTGACGTGCGACCTCCGGGTGTCCGCCGGCTGAACCCCGGGACGGCAGCGGGCGCCGGGTCCGCCGGAGGGGGAGCATCGCCGGAGCCGGCCGCTGTCGAAGGGATGGATGGATGCTGCTGCAGGACAAGGTGGCCGTGGTCTACGGCGCCGGCGGTCCGATCGGGGGTGCCATCGCGCGCCACTTCGCCGCCGCAGGTGCGGTGGTCTACCTCGCCGGACGGACCGAGGCGAGGCTTCGGGAACGGGCCGAGGAGATCGGCAGGAGCGGCGGCCGGGCTCGCGCCGTCCCGGTCGACGCACTCGACCAGGCCGCGGTGCGGGGCCTTGTCGACGCCGTGGTGGCGGAGGCGGGCAGGCTGGACGTCTCGGTCAACGTGATCGGCCTGCGCGACGTCCAGAAGCCGCTGCTGGAGATCAGCCTGGAGGACTTCCTGCAGCCGATCGTCACGGCCATGCGGACCCAGTTCATCACCACCTCGGCCGCTGCCCGGCACATGGTCGCCGGTGGGGGCGGCGTCGTCATGTGTTTCGGCGGCTCCGGTCCGCAGACCCTTCCGGGCCTCGGCGGGTTCAAGATCGCCCTCGACGCCATGGAGGGCCTGCGCCGGCAGTGGGGCTGCGAGCTGGGCGAGCACGGCATCCGCGTCGTGACCCTGCGGACGGGGGGGATCCCCGAGTCCCTCCCGCTGGGCTTCCCCGGCCGGGAGGAGATCATCGCCGGGCTGGTCGGCCCCACGCTGCTCGAGCGCACTGCGACGATGTCGGACGTCGGTAACGTGGCCACCTTCCTTGCCTCGGACCTTGCCGCGAGCATCACCTCGACCGAGATCAACATCTCGTGCGGCGCGATCAAGGACTAGACACGCCGGGCGAAACAGCTTGGGCGGAAACGTCGAGGAGCCGTCGTCGGCTTTGACTGCTGTACGAGAGCGCCGACCGGGCGCGTGAGCCGCGAGGAGCAGCGAGATGAAGTACATGCTGATGATGCACACGGGTCGGGACCTGACCGGGGGCGTCCTGAGCTGGTCGCCGCAGGACCTGAAGAGCCACATCGAGTTCCAGCACGCCTTCGACCAGGAGCTGCGCGATACCGGTGAGATGGTCTTCAACGAGGGCCTCTCCTTCCCCGACCAGGCCCTGGTCGTCCGTTCGGACGGCAGGGGCGCGCCGGTGGTCACCGACGGGCCGTTCCCCGAGTCGAAGGAGTTCCTCATCGGGTTCTGGATCGTGGACTGCGAGACCCCGGAGCGGGCCTACGAGATCGCCGCCAAGGCGTCGTCGGCTCCTGGGGTGGGTGGCGCGCCGCTCGGGATACCGATCGAGGTGCGCCCGATCATGGGCCCGCCGCCGGTGGACGCCTGAGAGGGTGACCGAGCCGTCGATCGAGGGCCTGCTGCGCGAGCTCGCGCCGCAGGTTCTCGGTGCGGTGGCGCGGCGGTACCGGGACTTCGACGCCGCCGAGGACGCCGTCCAGGAGGCGTTGCTCGCGGCGACGATGCAGTGGCCCGACGAGGGTCTTCCGGACAACCCTCGGGCGTGGCTGATCGCGGTCGCCTCCCGCAGGCTGGTCAACATCTGGCGCAGCGACCAGGCACGCCGCCGACGCGAGGAGACCGGCGCCGGCCTGGCGCCGCAGACGGCCCCACCCGCCGACGATGTCACCGTCGACCGGGACGACACGCTGCGCCTGCTCTTCCTCTGCTGCCAGGACGACCTGACGCCGGCCTCGGCCATCGCGTTGACGCTGCGGGCCGTCGGTGGGCTGACCACCACGGAGATCGCGCGTGCGTTCCTCGTGCCTGAGGCGACGATGGCGCAACGGATCAGCCGCGCGAAGCAGCGCATCCCCCGCTCCGGTGCCAGCCTCCAGCTGCCGACCGGGGCCACGTGGCGACCCCGGCTCGACGCGGTGCTGCACGTGCTCTACCTGATCTTCAACGAGGGCTACGCGGGCAGTGGCGGAGACCAGCACATCCGTACGGACCTGTCCCACGAGGCGATCCGGCTCACCCGCTCGGTGCACCGGCTGCTGCCGGACGAGGCCGAGGTGGCCGGTCTGCTGGCCCTCATGGTGCTCACCGACGCCCGACGTGACGCCCGCACCAGCGAGCACGGTGAGCTGGTGCCCCTGCCCGAACAGGACCGCAGCCGGTGGGACCAGGACGCGATCGCCGAGGGCGTCGCGCTGGTCAGTCGGACACTGCGACAGGGTTCGGTCGGGCCGTACCAGCTGCAGGCAGCGATCGCGGCCGTGCACGACGAGGCGGCGCGCGCGGACCAGACGGACTGGCCGCAGATCCTCGCCCTGTACGGGGTGCTGGACCGTGTCCAGAGCAACCCGATGGTCACTCTCAACCGCGCCGTCGCGCTGGCGATGGTGGACGGCCCTCGGGCCGGGCTGGCTCTGCTGGAGACGCTGGCCGACCGCATCCCCGGGCACTACCGCCTCCACGCCGTCCGCGGGCACCTGCTCGAGATGGCCGGCGACAGGACTGCAGCGGTCGCCGAGCTGCGAGCGGCGGCGGTCCGCACGCCGAGCACGGCCGAGCAGCGCTACCTGCTCACCGAGATCGCGCGCCTCAACGCCGGAGCCTAGCTCGGCGAGAGCCGCCGGTAGAAGAACGTCGTGGAGGTCAGCTGACCGTCGGGGGCTGCCGCATGATCGGGCACCGTGCCGTAGGCGGTCCAGCCCAGCCGGCGGTAGAGGCTCTCGGCGGGCGTGCCGGTCTGGGTGTCGAGCAGCAGCAGGGTCAGGCCCCGAGCGCGGGCGTCGTCCTCCAGCGCGAGGAGCAGAGCGGTGGCGACGCCGCGCCGCCGGGCACCGGAGTGCACGAGCAGCTTGGCGACGTCGCCGCGATGACGCCCGGTCGGCTCCGGGGCGAGTCGGAGCTGGACGCACCCGAGGACGACGACGGCGGGCTCCTGCTCGCGGGCGACCCAGGTGAGGGTGCCCGGTGCGTCCAGAGCAGCACGCCACCACGCGGCGGCGGCGTCCGGCGTCAGCCCGGCGAGGAACCCGATACTGGCGCCATCTCTGATGCTGTCGAGCAGGACGTCGGCCAGACCGCCCACAGCGGCGTCGAGGTCCGCGTCCGTGAGCCGATGCACGTCCACCCGGGGGGCTGTCATCCCGAGCTCGCTGTCACCCGGCGGGACGACGCCGCAGCCCCGCGCCGTCCGGCTCGAGCGCCACGGGGGTCAACGGGCGCTCGGCCGGCCCGAGCAGCACCTCGCCCGTGCGCAGGTCGAACTCGCTGCCGTGGCAGTTGCAGGCGAGCACCCCGTCGAAGACCTCGCCGTCGAGGCTGAAGGGGCAGTCCGCGTGGGTGCACCGGTCCTCCACCATCACCCAGCCGTCGGCATGCCTGACGACGGCGACCGCGACGTCCCCGCCGCCGTCGGGCCCGCCGACGAGGGCGCCGACGATCGTGCCGACCGGTGCCGTCGGGTCGACGTCCTCCAGGCGCAGGCGGGTCATGCGTCCCACACCAGCGGCAGGCTGGTCGCCCCTCGGGCGGCCCAGCCGTGGACGACGGGTGGGCGGTCCGGGTCCAGCCGAAGCCCCGGCAGCCGGGCGAACATCTCCTCGAGCACCACCTGACCGAGCACCTTCGCCACCGAGTGCCCGATGCAGAAGTGGGTGCCGTAGCCGAACGCCACGTGCGTGCGCGAAGGCCGGTCGAGGTCGAAGGCGTCGGGGTCCTCGTACCGGGCGGGGTCCCGGTTGGCCGAGCCGATCATGAGCCCGACCTCGGTGCCGGTGGGGAGCTCCAGGCCGCCGAGGACGGCGTCGGTGCGCAGGACCTTCTCGGTCATCCCGAACGGCGAGAGCCAGCGCAGACCCTCCTCGATCGCCGCCGCCGACCAGGCCCCCGGGTCGGCGCGGACGCGGGCGGCCTGCTCGCCGTCGCGTCCCAGCAGGCCGAGCAGCGTGTTGGCGACGCCGTGCGCCGGCTCTTGGAACCCACCCACGATGAGCACGCCGAGGCTGCCGATCAGCTGGTCGAGGCCGCGGGTCTGCCCCGGCGGCATGCCGTCGTGCAGCATGTGCGACAGCGCGCTGCCGTCGGGGCGGGCTATGAGCTCGCCGAGCCGGCCGTCGAGGTACCGCAGCACGTCCATCTTCGCCGCTCGGCCGCGCTCGGCCACCTCGTCGCTGCGCCCGAAGTCGACGAGGTACGCGGCGTAGTCGTGGAACCAGGTCGAGAGCGTCGCGTCGTCCACGTCGGTGAAGCCGAGGACGTCGCCGATGGCGCGCTGGCTGGTCGGCTCGAGGATCTGCGCGGTGGCGTCGGCCCGGCCGAGCCCGGCGACGGCGCCGACATAGCGCGCCGCGGTCGCCCGCAGGACGCTCTCGCGGTAGCCGAGGACGGCGCGCGGCCGGAACGGCGGGTTGATCGCGTTGCGCAGCAACCGGTGCGGCTCGCCGTTGAGGCTGATGACGTTCGGGTCGCCGTACACGGAGTTGAAGATGCCCTTGGCGGGCTCGAACACCGTGTCGTCGTTGCCGGCCTGGTCGCACAGCTGCCACGTGGTGACGAACACGCGTTGCGAGCGCGGGACGTACGCGATCGGGCAGTGCTCGCGCATCCACGCGTACGTCGGGTAGGGGTCCGCCTCGAGCGTCTCGAGCGGGACGTCGAGGACGACGTCGGTCGCGAGCCGGCTGCCGGGCACCCGCCGGACCTCGTGATGCACTCCAGCGGTCATGGGCGTCGATCGTGCCAGACGCGCCGCTCCTCTCGCGACGACGAGCCGACGATGTGCCGACAACAGGGGGCTGCGCGCGGACCTGCGCGCAGCCCCCTGTTGTCGACGTCGTGGTCACACCTGAGCAGGTGCGGCCCGTCGTCTGGTCGTGGGGGCGGTCAACCGGCCGCCCCGCAAGGCCACGACCCAGCCGACGAGCACGACGTTGGTGACCAGCAGCACCCCGCTGGCGTAGCTCACGGCGCGCACGTGCACAGCCAGCGTCGTGCGCTTCTCCTCGCAGACACCGATGCACGCCGACCCGGGATGCGCGTGACCCGCGGTGGCCGGGTGCAGGTGCGTCGCCGAGCTCGTCTGCAGCAGGTTGGACTGCAGGTGGTAGTCGTACGCAGAGCTGGCCGTGACCTCGGCGATGCCGACGACAGTGCCGGCGGCGGCGACCAGCAGGGCCGCAGCCACCACCGTCCACGGCTTGCGCAGCTGCGCCCCGAACCGGCGGTACGCAAGGGCCAGGGCACCCAGCACGGCGACACCGAAGACCGGCAGCATCATGGTGGAGTCGCGCAACCAGCTGGCGAACGGCCCCTGGGCGCGCTCGATGGCACCCACGGCGCCCTGCAGCGACGTCAGCCAGAACCCGTCGGCGTAGGCCATCACGACGGCCAGCAGGGCCACGGTCAGCCATGGCACTGGCAGCGTGCCTCGCAGCGCACCGACGCGCTGTTTCGTGGGTGTGATCGGCGTGGAGCTGATCGGCGTGGTGGTGACCGACATGCTGTTGATCGACATGGTGACCTCGCTCATCCCTTGTCATGACCGGGGGCGCCCTCGTCCTGCACGACGGCAGGCCCCGCAGCCGTGCCCGCCCCGTCGCGAGCCGAGCGGCTCGCGACGGGGCCGACCCTTCTACGGCGTGATCTCCCAGCCGAACATCATGGCGTGGTCCTCGTGCGCCAGGTTGTGGCAGTGCGCCACGTACGGCCCGACGAAGTCCCGGAAGCCCCGGTAGAGGATCACCGACTCGCTCGGGTCGAGCGCGACCAGGTCCTCCCGCGAGATGTCGTCCGGGTGCCCGGGATCTCCCTTGGTCGTGTCCTTGCCGTTGCGCATCACGACGCGGTGCTCCTCCATGTGGAGGTGGAACGGATGTACCCATCCGCCGCCGCCGTTGCGGATCTCCCACAGGTTGAAGCTGTTCGTCTTCTGCTGCGCCAGCGGTGTCTTGCCTGCCTTGTTCTTCAGGCTCGTCGCCACAGTCGCCGGGTCGAAGGGCTTGCCGTTGATCAGCCACTCGATCTCGCCACCGGCGCTGCCGCGCTGCACCTCGAAGATCAGCCGGTTGTCCAGCAGGCTGCTCCAGTTGCTCGGCAGCGGAGGCAGCGGACGCAGCGCCGTCGGGATCAGGCTGTCGTCGGGCGCGGTGTCGCCGATCACGATCTTCAGCACCGGCACCTTGTAGGCGGGGTCGGGAGCGAAGCGGGACGAGTTGGCCCACATCCGGCCGTCGGGCATCTTCATGACGTTGGTCAGGTAGATGACGTCGCCCTTGGTCGTCGGTGTTCCGTCCTGGTAGCGCGTGAAGTCGACGACGACCTCGCGACGCTTGGCCGGCCACAGCTCGAACGAGTCCCGTGCGAACGGGAACGGGAGCAAGCCCGCCGTCCGAGGCGATCTGGGTGAACTGCATGCACTGCTGGCCGTCGGGGATGCGGTACTGGCCCTCGAGCTCGGTGCCCTGGTAGCCCAGCGAGGCCGACGACTTCGGGCCCTGCGTCGAGCTCATCAGCTTGAACTCGTAGATCCGGGCGATCGAGGCGTCGAGGAAGCGGAAGCGGTACTTGCGCCGCTTCACCTCCAGCGTCGGGTAGGCCGTGCCGTTGACCGTGAAGATGTCGCCGACGAAGCCGTGGTTCGGGAAGTGCTTGTAGAACGTCTTGCCCCACCACTCCGGGTGTGTGGCCGGGTTCTTGGCGGCCGGGAACTCGCCCTGCCCGTCGTGGATGTCCTTGTGGATCGTGACGCCGTCGTCGAGCCGGCAGTCGTAGAAGGCCAGCGGGATGTCGTAGTCGACGTCGAAGGACCCGTCGGGGTTGTCGGTGCGGACGCCGGGCAGCCGGTAGCCCCTGGCGCTCGTCGCCCATGTCCAGACCGTTCTTCGGGTCGTAGATGGGGTAGAGGCCGACCATGCCCTTGTAGACGTTCGAGCCCGTGTGGTCCATCCGGTGGTCGTGGAACCAGAAGAAGCTCTGCTTCTCCCGGTCGTCGCCACCGGCCGGCCAGTTCAGGTACAGGTTGTCGACCCACATCTTGGGCGGAGTAGCCGTGGTGCTTGGGGCCGTACCGCATCGAGTAGTGCGGGTTGCCGTCGCTCTCCGGAGCGGTGTGGCCGTTGTGCAGGTGGGTCAGGAAGGACCAGTCGGGCGAGCCGAAGTCCTGACGGTCGAGGCCGAGCGGGTTCTCGTCGAGGTGGTTCTCGAAGCGAACCAGCACCGGCTTGCCGTACTCGGCGTTGATCCGCGGCCCCGGGAAGGTGCCGTTGAAGCCGTAGATCGTGCTCAGCGGCAGGGTGCGCTGCGTCCCGGCGGGGTACGTGGCGCCGGCCGCGTCGAACGAGGCGGTCGGCTGCCCGAACGCGTTGATCGGCAGCACCTTCGAGGTGGTGAACGTGTGGGTTCGCACGAGCACGTCGATCTTGTAGACGATCGGGTCCGGGGAGCCGATCGTGCTCGGCCAGATCTGGTGCCGCTCGTTGCCGAGCGAGTTCTGCTGCCCGTTGCCAGGGCCGGGTGGGTTCGCCCACGAGCTGTAGACCGACTGCGGCACCGGGGCGAGCGCCTTCGGGATCGGTAGCGCGTCGCTGAACGGTGAGAGGATCAGCGCGCTGGTCGGGAACGCCTCCTGGTACAGCGCATCGGCCCAGGCGATCGAGGCCGCGCCGAACACGCCGTCCGGTGACAGCAAGCCTCTCTGGCTCAGGGACGGTGCGACGAGCAGTCGACCGGCGGTCAGACCGAGTGCAGCGGTCCCCGCGGCACCGATCCTCAGGATCGTCCGGCGGGACACCCCCGCCTCGTCAGCGGCTGCGTCGGTCGTCACGTCGACCTCCGACCCGATCGAGCCGTCGAGTGTCGCCGGCGCGTGGCCGTCATGAGCGTGTCGGGATGCCTGCTGGTTGTGTGTGGTCACTTGAGCTCTCCTTTGCCCGCCTGGACGCCGCCCCGTGGTCCGCGCCTGCTGTGCGCGGCCTCGCGTTCCAGGGCAACAGGTTTCGGTGTCCGACCCTCTGGTTGCCTGGCGTCGCGGTCTCGCGCCGGGTCACCGAAGGTCCGAGTTTGCGCATGCGTGTGCAAGGCCATGGCACTTGCCCCCTCCGACTCACGAGGTGCGCCCGGTGAGACTCCCGCGCGCCCTCGTCCGTGGGATCTCCGCCCCCCCGGACGGAATTCCTGGATCCGCCACGAGTCTGAAACCGCCCGTCCCGCGGGGCCATCCCTAAATGCGGGGGGGTCCCACCACCACAACTGGGGGTTCGCGACAACGGGGAAGCTGCACCCAGGGCAGGTGAGCGTGCTATGGAGGACGATCAGAAGGACGCGACGTCAGCGACCTGTTTCGGGGCGAGCTGCCGCTACCCGGGTCTCAAGCGCGGGACGAGCCCGTGGGACCGGCAGTTGATCGTGAGACGGACACGCCGTGTCTGCGGTCGGCGTGCCTCACGATCACCGGCGAGCGGCGAGATGTCTCACGATCACGGTCTGGCCATGTGCGAGACGTCTCACGATCACAGCCGGGCAGCGGCCAGGCGCATCGTGCCCTGGCTCAGGAAGCGCGAGTGCCACGAGAAGGCCTCGTCGAGCAGGTGGGGGGTGTGCTTGCCGGCGCTGACGGCCGTCGCACGGTCCAGGTAGTCCTGCAACGCGGGCCGGTAGTCGGGGTGGGCGCACCGGTCGATGATCCGCTGGGCTCGGCGTCGCGGCGGCAGGCCGCGAAGGTCGGCCACTCCCTGCTCGGTGACGATCACGTGGACGTCGTGCTCGGTGTGGTCGACGTGGCTGGCCATCGGCACGATGCACGAGATCGCCCCGCCCTTGGCCATCGACGGTGTCAGGAACATCGCGATGTAGGCGTTGCGCGCGAAGTCCCCCGACCCGCCGATGCCGTTCTGGATGCTCGATCCCATCACGTGGGTGGAGTTGACGTTCCCGTAGATGTCGGCCTCGATCAGACCGTTCATCGCGAGACAGCCGAGCCGCCGGATCACCTCGGGGTGGTTGCTGATCTCCTGCGGGCGCAGGATGACCCGGTCCCGGTAGTCGGCCATGTTGGCCCGAAGGTCGGCCATGCCGTCGTCGCTGAGGGAGAAGGCAGTCGCGGAGACAGTGGTGAGCGTGCCCGAGCGCAGCAGCTGCAGCATGCCGTCCTGGATCACCTCGGTGTACGCGGTGAGCGGCCGGAACGGTCCGGCGTCCAACCCGGCGAGCACGGCGTTGGCGATGTTCCCGACACCTGACTGCAGCGGCAGCAGGGTGGGAGGAAGCCGGCCGCTGCGCACCTCATGGGTCAGGAAGTCCACGACGTGACCGGCGATCAGGTGCGCGTCGGCGTCGGCCGCCTTGAAGGCGGTGTTGCGGTCCGGGGTGTCGGTCTCGACGACGGCGACGATCTTCGCCGGGGGGCAGTGCAGGTACGGTACGCCGATCCGGTCGGAGGGTTCGACGATCTGGATCGGCGCACGGTGCGGGGGCAGCGCGGTGCCGTAGTAGATGTCGTGCATGCCCTCGAGCTCGGCGGGCTGCCAGGAGTTGACCTCGAGGATCACCTTGTCGGCCATGTCGATCCACGTCTTGTTGTTGCCCACCGACGACGACGGGATCAGCGCGCCGTCCTCGGTGACGCCGGACACCTCGATGAGCGCGACGTCGAGCCGGCCGAAGAAGCCCTCCCACACCATCTGGGCGACATGTGACAGGTGCAGGTCCAGGTAGTCGAGCAGCCCGGCGTTGATCTTTGCGCGGCTCACAGGGTCGGACTGGTAGGGCATCCGCAGGTCGATCCCGTCGACGGCGGCCAACGCGCCGTCCAGCTCGGGCGCCGTCGAGGCGCCGGTCCAGACGCTGACCGTGAAGCGTTCGCCATGCGCCGTCGCATGCGTGACCCGGTCGACCAGGGCCGCGGGAACGGCCTTCGGGTAGCCGGCACCGGTGAAGCCGCTCATCCCGACGTTGTCGCCCGAGGCGATGAACGAGGCGGCCTCCTCCGCCGAGGTGACCTTGCCGGCGACAGCCGCGTTCCTGATGCGTGCCCTGTCCCTCATCCGACGACCCTTCTACGCCTACGCCGTTCTCCTCGTGCGCGCTTTCTCCACGTGCCCGTCCTGCATCAGCCCGGTCACCCGCACTGATCGCCCGCGCGCATCGCCCGGCCCTTACGCTGGCCTCGTGCGTCGAGCCGACCAGCCCCTGCCCAGCCTGGGAGCGATCATCCGCAAGCAGCGCGAGCTTGCGGCACTGCCGATGCGCCAGGTCGCGGCGGCGGTGGGCATCTCCAACCCGTACCTGTCGCAGATCGAGCGCGGCCTGCGCGCGCCGTCCGACGCCGTCCTCAACGCGATCGCCGAGTCGTTGAAGACGACGGCGGACTCCCTCTACGCCGAGGCGGGGTTCGTCGAGCCCGACGAGGATGCCGCCCCCGACCCCGGCCTCCTCGGTGCGATCGAGGCGGCCGAGGAGCTGACCCCGGCCCAGCGTCGGGCCCTGGCCGAGATCTACCGTGGCTTCGTGGACGCCAACGCCGTTCGCCGGTCCCGCTCAGCCGACCGCCGTTGACCCCGAGGGTCGCCGACGTCGTGCGATGTCGGTGAACACCGGCGCCCAGTGGCCGCGCAGGGACTCCCGGCCCATGAACAGCCCGAGGTGCCCCCCGGACGTCGTCGCCCGAGTGATCTCGGTGGCAGGCGACGACGCGAAGTCCGCCAGCGCGAAGACCTGCGGCGGCGGCGTGATGTGGTCCTTCGAACCCGCGAGCAGGTAGAGAGGGCAACGGATGTCGGCCAGGTCGACGCGCCGCCCGCGCGCCTCGAGCTCCCCCGTCACGAGCTCGTTGCGCATGAAGAGGTGCTCGACGATCCACAGGTAGAAGGCACCAGGGATCGGCTGGGTGTGTTGGAACCAGTCCTCGAACGCGCGGTAGCGCTCCACGTGATGGGAGTCGTCGATGTGCGCGAGCAGCTGCAGCTGGCGGTTCGTCTCGGCCTCGGGTTGCATCAGCTTGAAGCCGGTGAGCAGGACGTCGCCGGGGAGGACGCCACCGTTGGCGGCCACCATCGCCCGGTAGAAGTCCATCTGGCCGAACGGGGAGAGCACTCTGACCCAGTCGTGGATCAGAGGTTCGCCGGCGTGGAAGTCGACCGGCGCCCCGGCGATCGTGAGCGAGGCGATCGTCTCGGGGTGCAGGGCCGCGTAGATGACGGCGAGCCAGCCGCCCTGGCAGTCCCCGACCAGATGCACGCTGCCGCCGAGGCGTGCGACGGACTCAGCGACCACGTCGAGGTAGTCCTCGACGCCGGCATCCTTGGTGGCGATGCTCGCCGCGCACCAGTCCAGGGAGTACACCCGCGTAAGGCCTGCCTCCAGTGCCGTCTGCACCTGGGACTGCCCCGGCGCGTAGTCGACGATGCACGAGTCGTGGCCGGCCTGCGGCGGCAGGAGCAGCAGCGGGATCGCGTCGTCCGGTGCACCGGTTGCGCTGAAGTCGCGCAGCCGTGCGACCGGCCACGCCGCGACGATCTCGTTCGGCGTGGCCCACGACGGGGGCGTGCGCCGCATGACGGTCGCCGCCCACTCCATGACGTCGGCCGCGATGTCGAGCGGCGTGGCGGTGCGGGCGAGCAGCGCACTGTGGTAGTCCGCCGCGCTGCGCACGAACGAGCCGTACATCTCGAAGAGCGACTCGAGACCGGCCTCGACGATGCCGGGGGGGAACGCCCATCCGGGCACGTGCGGACGAGGCGTCGGGGTGGGTCGTGCTGCGGTCGTCATCGTGCCGTCCATCCCATGTCCATGGGGACCGCTACCCCGGTGACCGCCCCGCCGTGCGGCCCGACGAGGAAGGCCGCCAGCGCGGCGACCTCCTCGGGCTCGATGAGCCGCTTGACCGGCTGCGCGGCCAGGATGACCTCCTCGAGCACGCGATCCTCCGGCAGCCCGTGGGCCGCCGCCTGCGCGGCGATCTGCTTCTCCACCAGGGGTGTCCGCACGTATGCCGGGCACAGAGCCGTCGCGGTGACGCCGTGAGCGGCGCCCTCGAGTGCGAGCGTCTTGACGAGCCCGAGCACCCCGTGCTTGGCCGACACGTAGCCCGCCTTGAAGGGCGAGGCGACCAGGGCGTGCGCGGAGGCGATGGCGAGGAAGCGTCCGGAGCCGGACTCGACCAGTGCCGGCCAGGCGTACTTGGCGAGCAGGAAGGGACTCGTGAGCAGGATCGCGATGAGGGCGTCCCAACGGTCCTCGGGGAAGTCAGCGATGGGGCAGACGTGCTGGAACCCGGCATTGGCGACGACGACGTCGAGCCGGCCGAACTGCTCCAGTGCCGCGTCCACGGCGATGCGGTTGCCCTCGCGGGTGGTCAGGTCTGCCTTGACGCCCGTGCCCGGGCCGTCCATCACAGGCTCCAGGTCGACGGCGACGACGTCGAGCCCGTCGGCCTCGAACCGGGTGGCGATCGCCGCGCCGATTCCGCTCGCGGCCCCGGTGACGACGGCCACGCGCCTGCCCTGCCTGGCCATGTCGCGTCCCTTCCTTGCCCGGACCCGCGGCGCGGGACGGACCTTCGATGTCGGGTGGACCGGCTACGGCGTCGAGACGTGTCGCGGACGGCGGCCGATGGTGTCCCACCGTCCCGCCGTCCGCGGAGGATCAGACGAGCAGCTCGCGCGCGGCCTTCGTGTAGGCGGCGCTGACGTCCTGGACGAACTTCGTGTACGTCGTGGCCAGGGCGGACACCCAGTCGAGCTGGCTGGCGCCGGCCACCTTCTGCTCGAAGTCGACGAGGCTCTTGAGGGCCTTCTCGTAGGCGTCCAGAGTGGTCAGGCCGGCGGCCTTCGAGCTCACGATGAGCCGCTCGTTGAGATCGCGGATGCGCTTGGCGGCGTCCTCGTAGGCGCCCATGTCGACGGCGAGCGGGTTGGTGGGGGTGGCGGTCGTGACAGCCATGAGGGTCTCCCTGCATTGTGGTGCTTGAGGTCCGGCGTTTCTCCGGAAGGACTCGATCTGTTCAAAGATTAGCACATGAGTTGCTAATCTTGCTAATTCAGTTCGGGCGACTCGGTCACATGTCGAGCCCGCCGTTGACCCCCCAGACCTGTCCGGTGATGTAGCCGGCCGCGTCGGCGGCGAGGAAGTGGACCACGCGCGCGACCTCGTCGGGGTGCGCGAGCCGGCCCATGGGGATCTGGGTCTTGATCTTCTCGAGCACGCGCTCCGGCATCGCCTCGACCATCTCTGTGGCGACGAAGCCAGGCGTGACGGTGTTGACCGTGAGGCCGATGCTGTCGTCGCCGAGCCTGCCCGAGCGGGCGAGCTGGAACAGGGCCTCGCGTGCCATGGTCTTCGTCAGCCCGAACAGGCCCGACTTCGACGCCGCGTAGTTGGCCTGGCCGATGTTGCCTGTCTCGCCGATGACCGAGGACACGTTGATGATGCGACCGGTGCCCCGCTCGAGCATGTGGGCCAGAGCTGCCTGGGAGAGGTAGAAGGCGCCGGAGAGGTTGACCGAGACCACCTTGTTCCAGTCGTCGTCGGTCATCTTGGCGACGGTCTTGTCGATCGTGATGCCCGCGTTGTTGACGAGGATGTCGAGCCGCCCGTGCTGCTCGATGACCTCGGCGATGGCGCGGCGGCAGTCCTCCCCGGAGCCGACATTGCCCTGGTGCAGCGTGACCTTCACGCCGTCGTCGACATGCCGGGAGCGGAAGTCGTCGGCGAATGCCGCCGCCTTGGCCGTGTTGCCGGCGTACCCGGCGGCGATCGCCGCGCCCTGGCGGGCGAGGCTTCGGGAGATCGCCGCGCCGATGCCCCGGGTTCCGCCCGTGACGAACGCCACGCGCCCGATGAGCTTGCCCTCGGGGTGCGGGGTGGTGAGCGGTGAGGGGGTGGGCAGGGATGCGGCGGTGAGGTCGATGGCAGTCATGGACGTGCTCCTGATTCGTTGGCCGTGCGGGGGTCGAGCGATGCCGGTGCTGAGAAGGCGCTTGCCTTCGCAGCCCGGTGAGGCGGCGTCAGGCGGCGGAGCGCACGGCCAGCCAGCCGGCGATGTCCGGCCAGATCTGCGTGCGTGCCTTGGACCCGGCCATGAGGCCGATATGGCCGCCAGGCCGGTCGAAATGCGTGAGGTCGCGGGTCGTGACCATGTCGAGGAAGGGCAGCGTCCCCTCGCGTGGGGCGATGTGGTCGGCGGCTGCGGTGACCATGAGCACTGCCTGGCGGTTGATCGCCGTGTAGTCGACGGCCCGTCCGCGCAGGCTGAGCGTGCCGTCGGCGAGCCGGTTCTCCTTGTAGACCCAGGTGATCCAGTCGCTGAAGGCCGCGGCAGGGAAGCGCGGGTTGTCGCCGACCCACTTGGCCATCGCCTGGTAGGCGACCCGGTCGGCCGTCCCCGCCCGCACCGACTCGAACAGCCGGCGCTTCGTCGTCACGTGGTTCGTCACGGGCTTCATGAGCTTGTTGGCGTGGTCCACGAGGTTCCCGGGCACACCCTCCTGCGCGTTCGCGATCGTCGTGACGTCGAACGCCTCCCGCGCCACCCAGCGCCGGTAGAGGCTGCCTCTGGTGTCCAGCGGCATCGTGAGCACCACGAGGTTGCGAACGGGGCCGTCCGCGTGCAGTGCCGTGTAGATCGCGGCGAGTGCGGCACCGATGCACCAGCCGGCCAGCGTGAGGTGCGTCTGACCGCTGGCCCGCAGGGTCTCGCGCACGGCCCAGTGCAGCTCGTCGCACACGTAGTCGGCGACCCCGAGGTCGGCGTCCTCCTCACCCGGTCGTCCCCAGTCGATGAGGAAGACGTCGAAGCCCTCGCCGAGCAGGAACTGAACGAACGAGTGGTCCGGGCGCAGGTCGAAGATCTCGGGGCGGTTGATGAGCGCGAAGACGAGCAGGACGGGGACGGCGTGGCGGCGGTTCTCGCTGCGGTACCGGTACAGGGTGGTCTTGCGGTGCGTCCAGACCACGTCGCGCGGGCTCGCCCCGATGACGGCGCGATCGGTCGTCAGGAGGATGTCGGCCGTCCTCGTGAGGTTGAGCGGCAGCCGCACCATCTCGGCGGTCAGGCCCGCAAGCTCGCGCACCGCCCCGCGAGGGCTGATCACGACCCCCGACCGCCGACTGCCACCCGACCGGCCGCGCGGGCCCGAGTCAGCTCCACCACGGGTGTGGCCCTCTCGTCGAGGCGCTCCTCGAGCTGCTCGACGAGCTGCAGCATCCGCTCCAGCTTGTCCTCGGTGCGGCCGGCCTGGCGGGCCAGGGCCGTGATGTCGGCCCGACCCGCCACTCGCAGCACTCGCACCGCCCGGTCGATGCCGCCGTTCGCGAGCCGGGCGAGCGCCATCGCGTTCGAGGCGGATGTCGCGAGCAGCTCACCGAAGGCGTTGCTCCCGACGACGGACTCCAGGGCTGAGGCGGCACGCGTCTCGACCTCGACGTACAGCCGGTACACAGGCGCGAAGGGGATCCGCGCGTCAGCCACGATGGTCAGGGCCTCTCGAAGATCGCGGCGATGCCCTGGCCGCCGCCGATGCACAGGGTGACCAGCCCGTAGCGGCCACCGGTGCGGGCGAGCTCGTACAGCACCTTGACCGTGAGGATCGCGCCGGTCGCGCCGATCGGGTGACCGAGGCCCACGCCGCTGCCGTTCGGGTTCGTCTTCTCCGGCGGGAGGCCGAGGTCGCGGGCGACGGCGAGCGCCTGGGCTGCGAATGCCTCGTTGACCTCGAACACGTCGATGTCGTCCAGGCTCAGCCCGGCCTTGGCCAGGACGGAGAGGACGGCGGGGACGGGCCCGATGCCCATGTACCGGGGCTCGACGCCCACGTGGCTGTAGGCGACGAGGCGCCCCATCGTCGTCAGGCCCTTCGCCTTCGCGGTGTCGGCGTCGGCGAGCACGAGGGCAGCGGCGGCGTCGTTGACGCCCGAGGCGTTGCCCGCTGTCACGGTGCCGTCGTCGGCGAACGCCGGGCGAAGCTTGGCGAGGTCAGCCAGCGTGATGTCGGCGCGCACGTGCTCGTCCTGAGCGAAGACCGTGGTGCCCTTACGCCCCTTGACCTCGATGGGGAGGATCTGGTCGACGAACCGGCCGCTCGCGACGGCCGCGGCCGCGCGGTGGTGGCTCTGCATGGCCAGGGCGTCCTGGTCCTCGCGCGTGATGGACCACTTGTCGGCGACGTTCTCCGCGGTGACCCCCATGTGGACTGCCTCGAACGGGTCGGTCAGCGCGGCGACCATCGCGTCGACGGTGCCGCCGTCGCCCATCCTCTGACCCCAGCGCAAGCCGGGCATCCAGTACTGGGCCCTGCTCATGGACTCGGCCCCGCCGGCAACGGCGATGTCGGCCTCACCGAGCGCGATGGTCTGGGCGGCGGACACGACGGCCTGAAGTCCGCTGCCGCACAGGCGGTTCAGCGTGAGGGCGGGGGTCTCCACGGGCAGGCCGGCGTCGACCGCCGCGACCCGCGCCAGGTACATGTCCCGCTGCTCGGTGTGGATGACGTTGCCGAAGAAGACATGCCCCACGTCGGCGGCGTCCACCCCGGCGCGGGCGACTGCCTCGCGGGTGACGCGGCTGGCGAGATCACAGGGCGAGACGTCCTTCAACCCACCGCCGTAGTTGCCGATCGCCGTGCGGACGCCGGCGAGGACCACGACGTCGCGCGGGGGTGCGGTTGCGCGGATGGGCTGGGATGTCATGCGCTGCCTCCAGGGGGTTGTTCCCCACTGTCCAGCGGTTTTCACAATTTCACAAGCGCGGGTGGGCTGCCCCGGGTCGTGTGCGGATGTTCGGAAGCGGTTTCCGTGCTCAGGAGTGCCGCAGAGTGATATTCGGCACAGTCGTGCACAAATAGGACAGCTACGGGTCCTGCCGTCTGCCGCGTTCAGATGCGGCGGCCGTCGAGCATGATCAGTGCGGGCCGACGCAGCGCCGCGACGTCCTCACGGGGGTCGTCGGGGTACGCGACGAGGTCGGCGGGGGCGCCCTCGGCGATGCCGGGCAGGCCGAGGTAGTCGCGGGCTTGCCACGAGCCGGCGCCCAGCGCCTGCTCGGGTGACAGGCCGGCGTCGAGGAGGAGGGCGATCTCGCCGGCAACCAGGCCGTGCGGCACCATCCCGGCGTCCGTCCCCGCGAGGATCGGGACGCCGCGCTCGGCGGCCTGGCGCACGACCTCCGGCTGCGCGTACAGGGCCGCGCGGATCCGGGCCAGGACCGCGGCGTCCGCGCCGAGGTGCTCGAGGGCCGCCAGGACGCCGTCTCGGATCAGCAGCGTCGGAACCAGCACGGTGCCCTGCGCGACGACCTGGTCGAGCTGGTCGAGCGTGAGCATCGTGGCGTGCTCGATGGAGTCGAACCCGGCCTCCAGGCACGCCTGGATCGCCTCGGTGCAGGTGGCGTGCGCCGTGATACGGGCGCCCAGGACGTGGACCCGGCGGGCAGCCTCGGCCAGCGCGTCGGCGGGGAACGTCTGCCTGATGTCGCCCTCGGTGAAGAAGTCCGCGATCACCTTGGCGCACGCGCCTGAGGCAAGCGCCTCGTCGGCCGCGGCGTCAGGCAGCTCCCCGGCTTCGACCTCGCGCCCGAGACCCGGGAAGTACCTGCCCGGAGCGGCGAGGAACCTGCCGGCCGTCTCCGTGCGGGGCAGCCCCTCGGCCGGGCCGAGACCGAGCGAGGCGCGGTCCGGGGACCCGGGTTCCCGAACAGCGAGCACGCCGGCCGCCAGCTGCGCCGTGGCGCTGGCTCGCACCCGCTGCTCGGGCGGTGCGTCGTCGCCGGCCGGTGAGTGCAGCGACAGGTGTGCGTGGGCGTCGACCAGCCCGGGCACGAGGTACCCGCCGTCGAGCAGCGTCTCGGCGTCGTCCTGCGGGTGGAACGTGAACCGCCCGTCGACGACGAAGATGTCGCGGACGTCGCCGTCGGGCAGGACAGTTCCCCGCACGTACAGCGACCTCGCGGCCGGGCCCGATCCCACACAGCCTCCCTGGCGATGTTGCCGACGACGGCGGTGTCTGTCCGCGACAGCGGTGCCCGTCGACGCGCGTGCGCCGACCGATGCGTCTGCCGGACAGCATGACCGCAGTCGGCGGACGGCGCATCTGGCCCGACAGCGTGCGAGATCGGTGCCACATGGCGCCCCCTTTCTCGCACGAGGGTCCGCATCACCGCGCGCAGCGCTGCGCACCCCCCGCGCGGCCGCGAAGAGGGCGGCCTCCTACTGCAGCGGCGCCGACGGGTGGTAGGAGCCGATGATGTCGGCGGCCCTCGGCGTCGGGGGGGTGGCGACGCGGGCGGCGACGTCCTGACCGAACTGCTGAAACGCCGCCAGCCGGGGGATGGGGTTCGACCCGTCCGGGGTGTCGGCCGTCGAGACGTGGACGAACGACACGCCGTCCTCGAGTCGCATCACCTTGTACTCGAGGTTGCCGGGTTGCTCGGCACGCAGCTGGGCGAACACGGCCTCGATCAGACGGACGTGCTCGGCGACGGCCTCGGGGCGCACCATGTAGCTGACGACCACGCTGCTGATCATGCGTCTCTCCCACTTCGCTCACGTGTGCTCACTGCAGCGGGATCCCGCTGGTGTCCCCGTCGGGTCGAGGCCCGTTCAGGCGTCGCTCGGACTCCTGGATCGCGACGTCGTTGATGCTCGCCTCACGCCGGCGCATGTACCCCAGCTCATCGAACTCCCAGTTCTCGTTGCCGTACGACCGGAACCACTGCCCCCCGGCGTCGTGCCACTCGTACTGGAACCGGACGGCGATGCGGTTACCGCCGAACGTCCACAGGTCCTTGCGCAGCACGTAGTCGAGCTCGCGGGCCCACTTGCGCTCGAGGAACGCGAGGATCTCCGCACGGCCGTGCACGAACTCGCTGCGGTTGCGCCATCGCGAGTCCGCGCTGTAGGCCGCCGCCACCCGCTGCGGGTCGCGCGTGTTCCAGGCGGCCTCGGCCATGAGCACCTTCTGGAGCGCGGTGGCCCCGTCGAACGGCGGGAGCGGCGGGCGTGGAGCGGGTGAGTCGGCCATGCAGCCACCTCTTCGATGAGTCTGGGTGCCCTCACTGTGCGCAGCCGCCGTCGCTACGGCAAGTCCACGGCAAGTCCACGGCAAGCCGTCGGGGGTGACTGGCGAAGCCGGCCGTCCCAGTCCTAGCGTTCCTCGCGCAACCGGGGCTCGGTCCTCAGGGCCGGCCGCACGCCACGCTTGTCCTGGTAGAACTCCCGGATCACGGTCATGTCGGCGACCAGGTCGTCACTCGGCCACAGGGTCGGCCCGAACCCGGTGGTGCGGGTCGGCCCGTCCACGAACGCCAGCACGATCGGCAGGCCGGCGCTGCGCGCGATCCTGTGGAAGCCGGACTTCCAGTACTCGGCCTTCTTGCGCGTCCCCTCCGCCGCGATGATCAGCAGGAACGGGTCGTCGCCGTGGGCCTGCCTCACCAGCTCGCGGACCACCCCCGTGGGGTTGCCGCGGTCGATCGCGACACCGCCACTCGCGCGCAGGAACCAGCCCAGTGGCCCACGGAACAGCTCCTTCTTGACCAGTACCCGCGGTGGGACGCCGCCGTTCCACATCACCAGCAGCATCAGCACGAAGTCCCAGTTGGACGTGTGCGGTGCACCGACCACGACGCCTGTCGAGGGAACCTCGCCGACCACGCGCCAGCGCGAGACCTTGAGGACCGCCCGGGCGACCCCTCGCCGCACCGTCATTCGCGTACGCACGGCCTACTCCCTGTCCCGCACCGCTGCGATGTGCTCGTACAGCCGCGCGTGCTCAGTGGCGCAGGCTTCCCACGTGAAGCGGCGAGCGACTCCGAACCCGTTGGTACGCAGCCGCTCGCGCACATCGTCGTCGTGCAGCGCGACGTCCAGGGCATCGGCGAGCTCCTCGTGCCGGCCGACGGGGACCATCAGGGCGTCCTCTCCCGGACGCAGGTACTCCAGGAACACGGGCAGGTCGCTGGTGACCACCGGGGTCCCCGCGCTCATGGCCTCCAGCACGGCGAGGCCGAAGCCCTCCTTGGTCGAGGGGAAGGCCAGCAGGTCGGCGGCGGCATACCAGCCGGGCACCTCGACGTCGGGCACGGTGCCGAGCTCGACGACGTCGCGCCCGAGCTCGAGGCCGAGCCGGGGAAGCTCGTCGAGAACGGCCTGCCGGTAGGCACGATGGTCCTGGAACGAGTGGCCACCGAGGACGGCGAGCACCGGCGTGCGGCCTCCTCGCGCACTGAGCAACCCCAGGGCCCGAACGAGGTGGATGCTGCCCTTGCGAGGCTCGATGCCGCCCACCGACAGCACCAATGGCCGGTGCGCGGGGAAGCGCCCCCTCAGCGACTCGCGCAGGGCCGCCGGGACGCCGGCGAAGCGGGCGACGTCGATGCCGTTGCGAACCAGGTGCGGTGCCACGCCGTACTCCGCCTGCAGCCGTTGCCGCCAGTACTCGCTGACGGTGAGGACGACGTCCGGCTCGAGGATGGCCTGGCGCTGGCAGTCCATCAGGACCTGGCTGGTGAAGTCGTCCACGTGATGGACGGTCCGCACCGAGACGCCGTCGAGCCCTGCCCGGCGCGCCCGCGTGACGGCACGCGCGGCGATGCAGTCCTGTGCGTGGAGCACGGGGTAGGAGCCGCCGATGTCGACCAGCGCGTCGGCCAGGGCCTGGGTGTTCTGCTCGACCCGCTCCTCGAGCGTGGCCCCCGGCGCCGGCGCCGCCGCGATCGTCACCGGGGCCTGCACGTGGCGGTACATCCCGGCGCCGACCTCACCGAGGGCGAGCACCCGCACGTCGCGGCCCTGCACGTGGAGGGCCTCCGCGAGGGCGAGGGTGTGGACGACGCCGCCGCGCGGCTTCGTCGAGTACGTGACGAGGAGCACGGCCGGGCCGCGGCTCACAGGCCCGCCCCGGCGAGCTCCGGCCTGCGCAGGGCGATCGCCGCGGCGGCGTGGGCGGCTCGGGCCGACGTCCCGGGGACGATGCAGCCGGCGTCGGCCAGCACGCGCCGCTGCGCCGCGTAGTCCTGGGGGTCGGCGGCCGTGCCCAGGACGTAGGCGACGACCTGCGGGCCGCCGCCGGCCATCAGGGCCGCACAGGCGGGCGCCACCTGGCCGGCGGGGTCGGCGTGCGAGCCGTACCCGAGAACGACGTCGAGGAGGACGACGGCGACGTCGTCGGCGTCCGCGGAGCCGGCCAGGTCGTTCAGCATCCCGACCCGGGTCGAGGGGTCGATCATGGGGTGGGGTCGGCCACGGGTGAACTCCTCGGCGCCGAGGTCGAGGCAGACGTGGCTGCCTTGCGGCGCCGGGATGTGTCGCGACGGGTCGAGCGGCTCGTTGGAGTAGACGGGTCCCAGCAGCCGCGTGAGGATCACCTGGGTCTCGTAGCACAGCGTGCCGCCGCAGAAGAGCCCCCGTACCAGACGTCGCCGGGCGGCCAGCCGCGTGCAGGCGTGGGCGACGGGGGCGGCGAGGTCGTCGGCCAGGGGCGGCGGGTCGACCCCGACCAGGCGTGCCGCGGCGACGGCACCCGCCTCGAGAGTGGGTGCGAGCAGGGCGACGTCCGACATCTCGCCGAGGGCTGCGTCGTCCGGGTCGAGCCCGATCAGCGCTGCGACGGTCGGGACGCCGCGGGCGTGCTCGAGCACGGCGCGGGCGACGGCCGGCGCGGGCGGCTTGGAGACCAGGATGAGGGCCGAGGTCGCTGGGTCGGCGGCCAGCGTCTGCAGGGCAAGGCGCGCCATGATGCCCCCCACCGGCTCGCTCAGGTCACGGCCCCCGACGCCGATGACGTGCGAGACGCCGACCCCCCAACGGTCCAGCAGGCAGGACACCTCCTGGGCGCCGGTACCCGCTGCGGCGACGACGCCGACAGGACCGCGCCGCACGGCGTTGGCGAACCCGAGCCCCGTACCGCACAGCACAGCGGTGCCGGCGCCGGGGCCCATCACCAGCAGCCCCTTGTCGACCCCCCGTCGCTTGAGCTCGATCTCCTGCTCCACCGGCACGTTGTCGCTGAACAGCAGCACGTGCATCCCTGCGCTGAGAGCGTGGTGCGCCTCGAGCGCGGCGTACTCGCCCGGAACCGAGACCAGCGCGACGTTGAGCTCCGGGGTGTCGCGCGCGGCCTCGGCGATGGTGCGGGCCACGGTCGGGCCGGTGGTCGCCTCGGCCCCGCGGGTGCTGCGGTCCGAGAACGCCGCCGCCGCCCCGGCGTCCAGCGCCTGCGCGGCCGCCGCGTCGTCGCGGGCACGCACGGCGAGGATGAGGTCGTTGCTCGAGCAGCCTGCCAGCTCCAGCCCCTGCACACCGTCGGCGGCCAGGCTGGCCACGTTGGCCGGGGTGGCCATCAGCGCGCTCGCCCACTCGACGCCGTCGACGTCCGACATGGTGGCGGTAGCCGCCAGCAGCAGCAGCGAGTCCCGGTACCGGTCGCGGTGCGGGTGGAACCTGGTCACCGTCATGGCGCGGTGGTGGCCAGCTGTGAGTCGGCCAGGATCCGGGTGCCCGCCCCGGGCCGTCCCGCCAGTGTCGCCGCCAGCAGCGGCGGCGTCGTGATGACTGCCGTCGCCCCGCCCGCGCGGATGAAGCGGATCGCCGCGCCGACCTTGGGCCCCATGCTGCCGGGCGGGAACTGGCCCGCCGCCAGGTGCCGTTCGGCGTCGGCCACCTCGAGGGTGTGCACGCAGCGCTCGGCGGGTGTGCCGAAGTCCAGCCGCAGCGCGTCGACGGCCGTCAGCAGCAGCAGGGCGTCCGCGCCGAGCGCGTGCGCCAGCACCGCGGCGGTGGCGTCCTTGTCGACGACGGCCTCCGCGCCCTCCAGATCGGCTCCGCCGGCACCTCGGTGCACGGGAATCCCGCCGCCACCGCCGGCGACGACCACCTGGCCGGCAGCGAGCAGCGCGCGGATGCCGGCGAGCTCGAGGACGGCGCGCGGCAGCGGGGAGGCCACCACGCGACGGTAGCCGCGGCCGGCGTCCTCGGCCATCACCCAGCCGCGCGAGAGCGCCAGCTCGGGTGCCTGGGCCTGCGTGACGAAGGGGCCGATGGGCTTGGTGGGCTTCGCGAACGCCGGGTCGGCAGGGTCCACCTCGACGTGGCTCACGACTGCGGTCGCAGCCCCGGGGCCGAGGATCCGGTCGACGGCGCGCACGAGGGTGCTGCCCAGCTGGCCCTGCGTCATCGCCGTCAGGAGGTGCAGCGGCTGCGCGGGGACCAGCGCGGTCGCCTCCTCGTGCTGGATCGCCAGCGCTCCGACCTGCGGGCCGTTGCCGTGGACGATGACCACCCGCCACCCGGCGCGCACGACCAGGGCGATCGCGGAGGCCATCCCCGCAGCGTTGCGCGTGATCTCCTCGAAGGTGCCTGCCTGACCCTCGGCCGTCAGGGCGTTGCCGCCCACCGCGACGACCGCGGTGCGGCTGCTGCCGGACGGGTTCATGCGCGCGCCCCTCGCCACGTGCGGCCCGCGGGTGCGAGGGTGGCGGCGCGCGACCCGGCGGCTTCGAGGTGCGATCGGATAGAGGACGGCACGTTCACGATAGTAAAGATGTGGTTGAACGTGGTGCAATGCTCGGCGCGCACCACCCGTCCGATCGGAGGCCGCATGCAGGATGCCGAGCTGGCGGTCGACGCCCCCACGGCGGCGCTCTGGCGGGCGGCCGAGGCGCAGCTCTACCAGGTGGTGGTGACGTCGCCGGACCTGTACCAGCGCGGTGTCGTGCTCGTCGGGTGGCTGGCGGAGCAGCTGGTCGGGCGCTGCCCGACGGCCGACGACCTGATGTCGGTCGTGGCCGGCGAGGAGTCGTCGGGCTGGCCGATGGTGGGCGACGCGGCGGCGGCGCGGACGGTGTCCCTGGACGGGCTGGACGTGGCCGCCGTCGGTCGCGCTGGTTGTGCCATGGCCGCGCGGCGCCTCGCGGCAGCGCAGGCGCAGGCTCGACGCGCCCACCTGCTGGCCGCGGCCCGGCGAGCCGGCGCTGCCTGGGTGGTGCTCGAGGAGGGGGGCGACCCCGAGGGGTCGGCGTGGTCGCCGTACCACCGGCTGGAGGTTCGCGCCGACTGCGGCCTGGGGGTTCTCGTGACGACCGAACCGGACGACGACCTCGTGGGCGTCGTCCATCACGTCCGTCGCGTTCGGGTCGACCACCTCAGCGGGGCGTTGGTGGACACGGGCAGCGCTGCATCCTGCGCTGCGGATGCCTCGCTGAGGGAGGATGCGGCCGCGGCGAGCAGGGCCGACGTGGATCGCTTCGAGGAAGCCCTTGCCAGCGACGGCGGTTTTCCTATAGTGAATGACGTGTCGGATCGCTGACGCCGCCCATGGCCAGGGAGCCCGGTTGCGGTGGGAGAGGTGGCGGGCGTGACAGACGTGCAGTGGGTCGCCCCTGAGAGCCGGCTCTCGGGGCTGATCACCCGCCTGCAGAGCGTGGGCCTGCGGGTGGACGTCCCGATCGAGGCGCGCCAGGGCGGTGCCGGCCCCGCCGATGCGGGGATGTTGTGGATCGAGGGTGTCGCAGCGACGATCCCGACGACGGCGGACTACGCACGCTCCTCGCCCTACGTGCTGCGGGAGGAGGACGACGGTTGGGCGATCTACCTCGGTGACGAGCGTCAGGCAGCGGCGACGCCGGCGCCGCGGCCGCGGTTCTATGACCTGAAGACTGCCGACGGCGTGCCGTACTCGCAGATCGCCCTCATGCACCTGGACTCGGTGGCCAGCACGGTCAACCAGACCTGCGCCTACTGGGGCAACAGCGACCAGTGCACGTTCTGCGGGATCGGAGTCACGCTCGCCGCTGGCCGCACCATCGCGAGGAAGACCCCGGAGATGCTCGCCGAGGTGGCCCTGGCCGCCCGCGACCTCGACGGTGCGGTCGACGCCACGCTGACCACCGGCAGCACCCGCACGCCTGACCGAGGAGCGACGTACGTCGGGCGGTGCGGGCAGGCGGTCACCGAGGCGACCGGGCTGCCGGTGGAGATCCAGTTCGAGCCGCCCGAGGACCTCGATGTGATCGATGCTGTGGCCGACATGGGCAACAGGTCGGTGGGCATCCACGTGGAGTCCTTCGACCCCGCGGTGCTCGAGCGGGTGGCCCCGGCCAAGGCGAGAACCGGCATCGAAGGATACTTCCGCGCCTGGGAGCGGGCTGTCTCGGCCTTCGGAGCGGGGCAGGTCTCGACCTACGTGATCCTCGGCATGGGGGAGGACCTCGACCTGACCCTCGCGGGGTGTCGGCGGGCCATCGACGTCGGCGTCTACCCCTTCGTCGTGCCGCTGCGGCCCACCCCCGGCAGCCTCATGGCAGATCTGCTGCCGCCCAGCCCCGACTACGTTGAGACGGTGTACAAGCAGGTCGCGCCCTACCTGGCCGCCCGTGGCCTGCTCGCCACAGGCGTGGCGGCGGGGTGCGCCCGCTGCCAGGCCTGCTCGGTGATGGCGCAGTTCGAGCACCCGGTGCAGGGCGGCGGCTCGGCAGCACCTGGCGACCAGCGGCGGATGCTGCCCCTGACGCCGGTGCGCTGAGGTGCCGCTCCCGGACGCCGCGGCCGCCATCGGCTTGGCCCCCCGGCACGGCGTGCGCGCCTGCCGGAGCCGTGCGCTGACGTGCCGTGTCGTGCAGGACGCCGCGCAGGCGAGGGAGCACGCAAGGATCCGCACCGAGGTGTTCGTGGCCGAGCAGCGGCTCTTCGCCGGCACCGACGCCGACGCCCATGACGAGGACCCGGCGACGCTGCACGTGCTGGGCTTCGTGGGCGACGTCGCGGCGGGGACGGTGCGCCTCTACCCGCTGGAGGAGCGCGGCCTCTGGCAGGGCGACCGGCTCGCGGTCCTGCCCGAATGGCGACATGACGGGCTCGGGGCACCTCTCGTGCGGTTCGCCGTCGCGACCGCCGGGGTGCTGGGCGGGCTACGGATGGTCGCGATGGTGCAGGTGCCCAACGTCGAGTTCTTCGTCCGGCTCGGCTGGCAGCCGGTAGGGGAGCCGCGCCCCTACGTCGGTGTGCTGCACCAGCAGATGGCCATCGGCCTCGGCCCAGGACCGGTCAGCGGTGCAGGTGCGTGATCGAGTCAGTCAGCAGGTCGAAGACCGGCTCGACCCGTTCGCCGTCGCGCAGCCGGAGCACACCGGTGCCGTCGAGCTCGCCCACGGGCGCGGCCACCAGGCCCAGGCGCTCGAAGGCCTGAGTGCAGCCCTCGACCTTCTCGGGCGGCACGCACAGCAGGAAGAGCAGGCACGGGAAGCACTCCAGCCAGGCCGGCATCTCGACACCGGCCGGCACGGGCATCGCACCCAGATCCACCTCGACCCCGAGACGGCCGAACTCCAGGAGCATCGCGAGCGAGCCGACGATCCCGGCCATGCTGACGTCCTTGGCCGCCACCACCGTGCCGGCCTCCGCCAGGTCCGCGAGCAGGCGCACGTCCGCGGCGAGCGCCGTCCCGCGCTCGTCGAAGGAGGGGAAGAAGGGGAAGTCGGTACGCATCCGGCCCTCGACGCATCCGGCCACGACGAGCGTCTGCCCCGCCTGGGCGTTGCGCACCGACAGCACGCGCTGGGCCCGCCCGACGCCGAACGCGGAGAGCGCGGGTGGCCCCGACGTGCGGGTCAGGTGCCCGCCGACCACGGGGACGGCGTAGAGCGACGACGCCCACCGCATTCCGCGCAGTGCCTCCGCCGTGATCTCCGGCGGGCCGACGAGCGTGTCGACGATGGCCAGCGGCCGGGCGCCCATCGCAGCCAGGTCGTTGACGTTGGTGAGCACGGCCGCGATGCCGGCGCCGTACGGGTCGCTCTGCACGAACGCCGGCAGGATCGCCTCCCCGGCCACGACGACATCCCCCTGGCCGTCGGGCAGCACCGCCCCGTCGTCGCCGGGCCCGGCGTACCAGTCCCCGGCCCCGAACACCTCTGCGACCTGGCCGATCTCGCGTTTGGCGAGCACCGCGGGCGTCTCACGCAGGCGGGCGGCGAGGGCCGCAAGGTCCAGGGTGGAGTCGGTGGCCACGACACTCCTTGCACTAAAGTGAATGCCCTTCGTATTATCGTAATCGTGTCGCGGCCGCACTTCCTCAGCCTTCCCGACCGCACCGACAAGCCCCGACGGCACGGCATCACCCACGTCATCGACAAGGGGCTGCCGCTCTCCGATGTCGCCGACCTGCTGAGCGTGGCTGGGCCCTACCTCGACGTGTGGAAGCTCGGTTGGGGCACCGCCTACCTGGACCCGGCGTTGCCGGAGAAGCTGGCGCTGCTGGCACCGCACGGTGTGCTCGCATGCTTCGGTGGCACCATGCTCGAGCTCGCCTACGTTCAGGACGAGGTCGAGGCGTACCTCGCGTGGGCGCAGGAGTGCGGCGTGGACTGCGTGGAGGTGTCCTGCGGTGCGGTGCAGATGAGCCGTGCCGCCAAGGATGCCTTGATCCAGCGCTGCGCCGAGCAGTTCGTCGTGCTCGCCGAGGTCGGCGCCAAGGACCCCAGCTGCGAGCCGACGCTGGGGGAATGGGCCGCGGACGCCGCCCGGGACCTGGAGATGGGCGCGACCTGGGTGGTCACCGAAGGGCGGGAGAGCGGCACCGTGGGTCTCTACGACGCCGATGGCAGGGTCCGCATTGATGTGCTCGACGCCGTGGTCGGTGCGGTCGAGGTGGAGAGCCTGGTCTTCGAGGCGCCCCGCAAGGACCAGCAGGCGTACCTGATCCGCCGCTTCGGCGCCAACGTCAACCTCGCCAACGTGGCGCCGGCGGATGCACTGGGCGTCGAGGCGCTGCGGCTCGGCCTGCGTGCGGACACGATCAGGCACACCAGCCGCGAGCAGGCGCGAGCGGACGGCGCAGCGGGTTCTCGCGGCCGCTCGGCCGGTCCGCCACCGCGATGACGTCGCACGTCCCGGACCGCTACCGGGCAGTGTCGATCGCCGAGATACCCGGTGGGTTGACCACCGAGGAGCTCCGCGCCGCCCTGGTGGGGCGGCCCGCCTACCGCCGCACGGTGTACGTGGTGGCCCGGGCTGCCGAGCGGACGGCTCTGGTGCGCCTGGCACCCCGCGACCCCGAGCCACTGTTCGCCGAGATCGTCGACATCGAGGTGCTCGCCGGCCCCGACGAGACCGCGTTCCTCATGCGCCCGGACCTGGATGTCGCCGTCCCGAGCCAGCTCGCCCGAGCGGCGGCCGAGGACGCCCCGGGAGCGCGCTGCGTCGTCGTCCAAGGGACGTACGAGGCGGTGAGCTTTATCCTGGACCCGCGGCCGCTGCGCGTCCGGGTGCTCGACGTCGCCCCGCCGTACCCGCCGAAGCTGGTCGACCAGGTCCGCCGCGTGCTCGACGTCGGCGACGACCTGCCGCCGATCGTCGTCGACCCCATTGTGATCGACCTGCGCGAGCTGGCGGCGCGCGCGCCGTCCGAGCACTACCTCATGCCCTGCCGCGGTGGCGGGCTGGAGGTGGACGGGGCCGACGTCTCCTACCTCGACCGCGTGCCGCCGAAGGCGGACTGGACGCTGCTGGGGTGCGCCAGGTCGCAGGCGATCCACGAGTTCTTCTACACCGACGCCGCTCCCCTGGTCGACATGTGCCCCAAGCAGCTGGCCCGCGAGCACCTGGTCGCCGAGCAGAAGGTCGGCGAGCGAGATGGTCGGCGAGCAGCGGAGGTGCTGCTGACGAAGTGCTGCCTGCGCGAGAGCGGGGTGGCCGTCGAGGACGGCGTGGTCGTCGTCCCATGGGGCTCGAGCCTCGCCGAGATCCGGGACGGGATGCGGCTGGCCATCCAGCTCGCCGACGCCCCGGGCGATGCGCGCCCGGCGGGCCCGTGACGGCGCGGATCACCGACTCGACGAGCTTCGGGCACCTGTGGGGCACTCCCGAGATGCGCGCGATCTTCGACGAGCGGCCGCGTGTGCAGGGGTGGCTCGACGTGATCGCCGCACTGGCCCGGGCTCAGGCCGGCGCCGGCCTGGTCCCCCCCGAGGCGGCCGAGGACATCTCGGCATTCGCCCGGGTGGAGCTGCTGGACCTCGACGCGGTCGCTGAGCTGACGAGACGAACCGGGCATTCCACGCTGGGCCTGATCCAGGTGCTCCAGGCGGTGCTGCCGCCGCGGGCTCGTGAGCACGTGTACGCCTACGCGACGGTGCAGGACGTCACCGACACCTGGACCTCGCTCGCGATGAGGTCCGTCGGTGGGGTCGTGTGGCGCGACGTGAGGCGCCTCGAAGAGCTGTGCCTGGAGCTGGCCGCCCGCCACCGGGAGACGGTGATGGTCGGGCGCACGCACGGCCAGCCGGGCGCACCGATCACGTTCGCGTTCAAGGTCGCCGGTTGGGCCGACGAGCTGCGGCGGCACCTCGACCGCCTGCGCGACGGGGCACCTCGCTGGCTGGTCGGCCAGTACGGGGGAGGGGTCGGCACACTCACCGGGCTGGGGGACGCCGGGCCGACTGTCCGTCAGCGGATGTGCGCCGACCTCGGGCTCGCGGATCCGCGCATCTCGTGGCTCAGCTCGCGCGACCGCGTCGCGGAGTTCGCCCACGTGCTGGCGCTGGTCACCGCGACGCTGGCCCGGATCGGCGACGAGGTGTACGAGCTGTCCCGGCCCGAGATCGGCGAGCTGCGCGAGTTCGCGGAGCCCGAGGTCGTCGGCAGCATCACGATGCCGCACAAGCGCAACCCCGAGCGCTCGGAGCACCTCGTCACGTTGGCGAGGCTGACCCGCTCGTCCGCCGCGCTGCTCACCGAGGCAGCCGTCAGCACGCACGAACGCGACGGCCGGGCGTGGAAGACCGAGTGGGTGGCGCTGCCCGAGGCCTGCCTGCTGACCGGGGTGTCCCTGTCGATCGGCATCGAGCTGCTCGAGGGGCTCGAGGTCGATACCGACGCCATGCGGGCGAACCTGGCGCGCACGACCGGCCGAGCCACGAGCGCTCGGCTGCTGGCCGAGCTCGGCGCCACGATGGGGCCACGCGCGGCCCAGACCGCGCTGCAGAAGGCCCTGGCCACCTCCAGGGAGACCGGTGCCAGCCTGCCGGACGCCGTCCACAGCGCGGGCCTGATGGACGCCGAGCTGGTCGCCGCCCTCGTGGCCGAGCCCGACCTCGGCTCCGCCTCGGCGATGGTCGACGCGGTGCTCGCCGCGGCGGAGCAGGCGCGGGCGGACGAGGGCGGACGATGGCCATGAGCGTCAACCGCCACGGGCCGCCCCTCGACGGTCCGGCCCCCGAGCTGGTCCAGGCCGGCTTCGCCCTGGAGAACGCCGACGCGCCGCTGCTGCACCGCGGGCTCAACCTCGCCGACCTCGCCCACACCCTCGACCTGCTCGGCCGTCACGTGATCCCCGAGGACGCCGCACGCACCCTGCTCGGTGTGCTGCTGGAGGCGACGGCGACGCCGGCCGAGGAGTTCCCCTACGACCCCGCCTACGGCGAGCCGTACAACTGCCGCGAGCGGTGGTTCACCGGCCGCATCGGGGACGTTGCCGGCTGGCTGCACGCAGGCCGGCCCCGCCGCGAGGCCGTGCGGGTGTCGCTGCGGCTGTACCTGCGCGGCTGCCTCGCCGAGCTGGTCGAGGCCTCGGCGGCCCTCGCCGCGACGATCGCCGGGCGAGCCTCGGAGCATGCACGCACCTGGATGCCGGACCAGACGTACCTGCAGCACGCCCAGCCGTCCACCTTCGGCCACTACGTGTTGTCCTTTGCCTACCCGGTGCTGCGCGACGGCGACCGGCTGCTCGACGCCCACGCCTGGACCAACGTCAGCCCCGGTGGCGCGGGCTGTGTCAACGGCAGCCGTCTGCTGGCCGACCGTGACCGCGTGGCCGGCCTCTTGGGCTTCGACGGCGTCATCGAGCACACCCGCGACGCGATGTGGGCCACCGACGGCATGGTCGACATGCTGGCGGCGGCGGCCAGCCTCGTCACGACGCAGAGCAAGCTGGCGGAGGACCTGGAGATCTGGGCGAGCAACGAGTTCGACTACGTCACGCTCGCCGACGGGTTCAGCCGCGCCAGCGTGCTCATGCCGCAGAAGCGCAACCCGTATGCGCTGTCGATCATCCGCGGCGCCTCCGGCACGCTGATCGGTCGCCTCGCCGGCTTCCTCGCCGTCCTGAAGAGCCCGTCGGCGCGCAGCGACAACCTCATCTACGCCTACGGGGAGGTGCCCCGGGCCCTCGACCTCTCGCTGCGGACGACGCGGCTGTCGACCGGGGTGGTGCGCACCGTCACCGTCAACGGCGAGCGCATGTGGCAGGCGCTCGAAGCAGGCTTCTCGCAGGCCACCGACCTCGCCGAGTTCGTGATGCAGACGTGCGGCGTGGACTACCGCACGGCCTACCAGGTGGTCGGGACCGCCGTGCGGAGGGCCAGCGGCGCAGGGCTGCGCGGCCTCGACCTGGACGGCGCGATGCTGGACGCCGCAGCCGTGGAGTGCCGGGGCGCACCCCTGGGACTGACCGGGCGCGACCTGCGCGAGGTCCTCGACCCTCGGGCCGTGGTCCAGACGCGCACCGGGTTGGGCGGAGCGGCCCCGAGCGTGGTCGAGGCGATGGCCCGCGACTGCACCGAGCGGGCCGGGAGCCAGCGGGCGCGGGCGGCCGACCTGCTCGCCTCGCACGGGGCCGCCGAGACGGCGCTGATCCGTGAGGCGGAGGCCGTCGTCGCCGGACACCTGCCCGCGTCGAGCCCTCCTCCCGGGCCGGGGGCCGGGTCGTGACCGCCGTCGCTCGTGGGGCGGGAGGTGACCGGCGCGCGGGCGCAGCCCTGCCCGACCGGGTGGACGCCGTGACGGTGGGTCTGCCCTTGTTCGCCGACGCGCTGGTCGCCCAGGGCCGGCCTGCGCTGCACCTGGACTGGCGGATCCCGGCCGGTGGCGACCCCGTGCTGGTGGCCGCGTTGCGACGGTTGTTCGGCCCGCTGACCGCTCGGGTCGACGCCGCCAACGCCGAGGTGGTGCGCAGGCTCGACTCGGGGCGCCCGCACCTCGTGGGTGTGCAGCCGGCCGGGTCGCTGCTGCCCGTGCTGCAGGACCGCGTGCTGCTGCACTGCGGCCCGCCGATCGACTACGCGGATGCGGTGGACCCCTTGCAGCGCTCGATGAGGGCCGTCGTCGTGGCCGAGGGGTGGGCACGCGACGTCGAGGCCGCGGGCCGGCTGCTGGCCTCGCGCGCCATTGCCTTGAGCCCGGCGAACGCCCACGACACCGTGGTTCCCATGGCAACGGCCGTGGGTCCCTCGACCCCGCTGCTCATGGTCGAGCTGACCGAGGGCGGCCTGGCGTACGCCCCCGTCGGGCAGGGCTCGGGGGACGTCGCGTGGTTCGGGCGGGACTCCGCGGGCGCCGTCGAGCGGCTGGAGTTCCTGGCCGCGGTGGTACAGCCGGCGCTGGCCGAGGTTCTGGCCGCGAGCGGGGGGGTCGACGTCCTGTCCCTGGCGGCTCAGGCCGTGGCGATGGGGGACGACGTCCACGTGCGCACGCAGGCGGCCACGAACCTGCTGATCAGGCAGCTGCTGCCGGCGATCGCCGCCGCCGCGTCGCCGTACCGCGTCGACCTGGCGGCGTTCCTCAGCCAGAACCACCTCTTCTTCCTGACGGTGGCGATGGCGGCGGCTCGGGCGTTGACCGGGTGGGCCGGGCAGGTGTCGGACTCCTCCGTCGTGGTGGGGATGTCGCGCAACGGGTCGCAGTTCGCCGTCCGGCTTGCGGGCTCGCAGACCTGGCACACCGCCGCGGCACCCCCCGTCGAGCACGCCCTGTACCAGCCCGGGCGGGGGCCGGTGGATGCCGCGGCCGACATCGGCGACAGCGCGGTGCTGGAGCTGGTGGGCCTGGGTGCGGCGGCCGCGGCCGGGTCGCCGGCAGTGGCGCAGCTGCTGGGAGGCCGCATGGCCGACGCCGTCGCCCTGACCACCGACCTGGATCGCATCAGCTGTGGGCGCTCGTCGCGGATCACCCTGCCCACCCTCGGTGGTCGCGGGACGCCGCTGGCCGTCGACGCGCGGCTGGCTGTCGAGCTCGGCGTCACCCCGCGGATCACGACCGGGATCCTGCATCGCAGCGACGGCAGCGGTCAGATCGGCGCCGGCGTCGCCACCGCCCCGGTCGGCGCCTTCGGGGCCGCGGTGCTCGCCCTGGACACGGCGCTCGCCTCGGACGCGGAGCTCGCCGTGGACGCGGCGCTCTGACCGCCGGGGTTCAGTGGGGGGCGAGCTCGATGTCGATCTGCGGCGACAGGGCGATCGTGTTCGACACGTAGCACGCCCGACGGGCCGGCTCCAGCAGCCCTGTGAGCTGCTCGTGGGGCAGGCTGGACTGCACGGTGAGCACGACGCGGGAGAACTGCGGGCCGTCGTAGATGCCGGTCGCCTGCACCGTCAGGTCGTCGAGCCGGATCTGCCGCTTGCGTGCGGCCCAGGCCAACGCGAGTGCGTAGCACGAGGCGATCGAGGCCATGAAGTAGTCGGTCGGCTGCGGCCCGGTCCCGGTCCCGTCGACGACCGACAGCGGCTCGTCGACCAGCAGCTCGAAGCCGTCCCCGACGCTCACCCGTGCACGCCAGTCACCCTGCCAGACAGCGACGGCGATGTTGGTCTTGACCCCGGCGACCGGCTTCCCGTCAGACGTCATGCCGATGATGGTGGCGGTGCTCAGACTCGTGGTCGTGCTCAGACTCGTGGTCGTGCTCAGAGTCGTGGTCGTGTTCGTGACCGTGGTCGTGGCCGGCCGGGCGCGCGGCGAGGTGCTCCCAGCGTTGCTGCACGTCCTCAGCGGTCAGTACGCCCCGGGTGAGCACCGACTCCAGGGCGGACAGCCAGCACGTGTAGTAGCTCCACCCCGCCCCGTCGGGGTGTGCCGCCTCGAACGCCGCGATCTGAGCGATCAGCGCCTGCCGGAACGTCTCCCACGTCACGACGCCGACGTCCGTCAGCGCCATCGCCAAGCCGAAGGCCCGGCTCTCCCAGGGTGCGCTGAAGACGAGCTCGCCGTTGCTGCGCGGTGGTGCGGCCGGCCCGTCGACGTCGAGGAGGTAGCTCACGGAAGGGCTCACGGACGGGCTCACGGTAGGGCCTTGGCTCATGGCGCGGCCACGACGGCGACGCCGACCATGGCGTCCCGCGTGACCAGGCCGGCCAGCTCCTCCACGGTCATCGACTCGGTCCCCGCCGGCCGTTGGGGCAGCACCATGTACCGGACCTCGGAGCTGGAGTCGTGCACCTGGACGGCGACGCCCTCCGGAAGGTCGAGCCCGAACTCCGAGAGGACCTTGCGCGGTTCCCGGACGACGCGGGAGCGGTAGGCCGGGTCCTTGTACCAGGACGGCGGCAGCCCGAGCACCGGCCACGGGTAGCACGAGCACAGCGTGCAGACGACCACGTGGTGCGTGGCGTCGCTGTTCTCCACGACCACGATGTGCTCGCCCTGAGGGCCCTTGAAGCCGAGCTCGGCGATGGCGGCGGTGCCGTCGTCCAGCAGCCGGTCGCGGTACTCCGGGTCGGTCCAGGCCTTGGCGACCACCTTGGCGCCGTTCATCGGGCCGACGGCGGTCTCGTACGTGCGGATGAACGTCTCGACCGTGGCGGTGTCGATGAGGCCGCGTTCCAGCAGCAGCGACTCCAGTGCCTCCGCACGAAGGGCGGGCGCAGGCGGTTCGGCGGCGTGGGCGGTTGTCATGCCGGCTCCAAGTAGCTCTCGTACATGTCGATGGTCAGGTCGAAGGGCTCCGCGTCGTCCCCCCACAGGTCCTGCGACGTGAACGTCACCTGGTAGACGTGCTGCGGGTTCTCGGCGACGAAGTGCGCGGCGGTGTCCGGGAACACCTGAGCCGGTTGGACCATGGTGACCGTCGCGGCTCGGCCACGGACGTAGCGCGGCACGCGCGTGTGCCCGGTCGGGTGCAGGTCGCGCACCCGTACCCGCTGACCGGTCGTGAACGCGGGCGCCTGCTCCACCTGTCGCAGGTTGCCGCCGCCCCCGCTGGGCATCTGAGGCTTGTGGGGCTCGGGCACCGGCGGCTCCGCGACGTCCTCGCCGCGCAGCCGCCGGGCCCGAGCATCGATCGCACCCTCGGCCAGGATCCCGCTGTCCAGCAGGAGGTTCTCGGCCGATCCCAGCCAGCGCTCGTAGTAGCCGGACAGGTACTCCGCAGGCGGCACCCGTTCGATCGCATGGCGGAAGGCGTGCAGGTTGGCTCCCGCGACCCGGTTGGCCAGCAACGCGAGCGCGAACGTCCTGGCCTCCCAGGGCTCGTCGAACACGGGCTCGGCCGGGTCGATGACCGGCACGGCTCCGAACCCCTGCATCCCACCCATGTCGTGGATTCCGTCCACGCAGTGCCTCCCGTCCCTCGACCTGGCCGACCCGGGCTCGCCGTGGGTCTAGACGGTCCAGGTGTTCAGCTGGAAGGCGCCTGCTCGCCATGCAGTGAGGGCGGAGTCGAGCACGTCGAGCGGGTTGAATGCCTTGACCCCGGCCAGCAAGTCGTCCTCGCGCATGCCGTACAGGGCACCCATGGCGAACCGGCATGCGTAGACGTGCGCGCCTTCGGCCATCAGTGTCTTGAGCTGGTCGTTGACCGCGAGGTTGCCCGGGAACCCCTCCGTGCCGACGGAGGGGTAGCCGCGGGTGCCCGAGGCGAGCAGGACGCCGGGCCCGTAGAGGACGATGTGGACGTCGAACCCCTTGCGTACCAAGCGCGTCGACGTCTTGAGGTTCACCAGCGCGACCGACCCCTCGAACGGCACGGTGTGGATGAAGACGAACGCCTTCTCGCCGGGGTTCGCCTTGATGTCGTCGAAGACCTTCTCCGAGGTGTCGAAGAGGACGTCGCCTGCTTGGGCGCGGGGGATGGTGTTGGTCTGGGTGGACACTTCGCCTCCTGCTGGCTGGGGTGTGACTGGCTGGGGTGTGACTGGCTGGGGTGTGACTGGCGTTCTCGGGTCAGACCGCCGGTCCCTGCGGCCGGGCGGGGTAGGTCCACTTCTGGCGATGGCTGCCGGGCAGCCGTCGGATGACGGCGTCACGCAGACCGGGGGGCAGCCGGTGGAAGGCGGGCGCGTACACCCGGACCCAGAACACCTCCATCCCCCGGGGCTTCGGTGGCGTGCGTCCGCCGTACCTCGCCGCCACCTGTTCGAACGCCGCCTGCTTGAGGTAGCGCTCGGACGTCGAGCGCAGCCACCGGCTGAAGCCGGGACGAGGCGCAGCGGCGGGCATCGTGCCTCAGGCCTTCAACGAGGCCAGCGCGTTCTGCGCGGCCAGTGCGATCGGCTCGTTCAGGGCCCCGATCGGTGGGGAGTACACGTTCTCCATGGTGGCCAGGTCGCGCAGCGTGATCCCCGCCCGGACAGCCATGGCGAGATGGTCCGCGCGCTCCTTGATGCCCTCACCGCCTACCATCTGGGCTCCGATCAGCCGCAGGGAGCCCGGCTCGCCGAGCAGCTTCACGCGGACCGGCTTGACCTCGGGGTAGTAGCGGGCCCGCGAGATGCCGACGCCGACCCCGAGCACGTAGGGGATGCCGAGTGCGGTCGCCAAGGTCTCGCTGAAGGAGACACCGCCGATCATCCACTTCCCCGCGACCATCCCCCATGGCACGTAGACGGGTTGGTAGGTGCGCGCGCCGCCGGCGGCGTTGGCACCGGCGACCTTGCCCTGGGCGTAGGCGTGGCTGCCCGACAGGCCCTGCACCGGCACCCTCGACACCCCGTGCGGGATCTCCACGCAGTCACCGGCCGCCCACACGTCGAGGGTGGGCGTCTTCATGGTCTCGTCGACGATCAGCCCGCCGGCAGAGCCGACCTTCAGCCCGGCCGCCTGGGCAAGACGCGTGTTGGCGACCTTCGCCGTGCACACCACGGCCAGGTCGGCGTCGATGTCGCCGTCGGAGGTCGACACCGAGCGAGACCGTCCCCTTGCCGTTGAAGGCGCGTCAGCCGGGTGTTGAAGTGCAGCTGCACGCCCATCTCGAGCCACGAGTCCTCGCACCGGCTTGGCGATGTCGGGATCGGTGGCGACGGACAACGCCCACGGGCTGGGGTCGACCAGATGGGTCGTGATGCCGCGATGGGCCAGGGCGGTCACCATCTCCAGCCCCAGCGGCGACGCCTCGACCACGACCGCCTGCCGCACGCCGTCGAGGATCTTGTCCCACTCCATGGCGGCGCGGATGTTCTTGACGTAGTAGAGGTTACCGAGATCGGCGCCCGGAACGCCGGGGTCGGCGTAGTCGAAGCCGGTGGCGACCACCAGCCGGTCCCAAGGAACAGGTCGGGCGACCCTCGACCACCGACGACCTTGCGCGCGAGGTCGATGGCCGTCACAGGCGGTCTGGTAGCGGATGTCGATGCCCTGCTCGACGTAGGCCTCCTTGGAGGCCAGGAACAGCCGTTCGAAGTCGGGGATCTCCTTGCCGTGGACGTAGGGGATCCCGCAGGGGCTGTAGGCGGCGTCCTCGAACTCGGTGAAGACAACGACCTCGGCGGAGGGATCGGCGGCCTTGGCGCCTCCTGCGGCGCCGATGCCTGCGGCACCGCCGCCCACGATGACGATCCGTTGCGCCACCAGCGAGCCCTGCCTTCCCCTGCCATCGCCTCGGCATTTCCGATACGTGACGCGGCGTCCACTATCCTTGAAGTTCGCTAGTGGAAGAGTCAAGGGTTGCCCCGAGAATCTTTCCCGCATAGACGACCCTCCACGGACTGACACAAGATCGCAGGGCGGTGGACAGATGCCGACAGACCTGGAACGGATCGTCTCCTCGATCGGGCCCAAGCTGCGTGCGCTGCGCAAGCAGACGGGCCTGTCGCTGCAGCAGCTCTCGGAGCGCTCCGACGTCTCCCCGGCGGCGATCCACAAGATCGAGGGCGGGGACATGGTGCCCACGATCACGACGTTGCTGAAGATCGCCGGCGCGCTGAACCGGCCCGTCTCCTACTTCGTCGAGGAGGACCAGGACCCCTCGGAGCCGACAGTGTTCACTCCGTCAGGGGAGCACCGGCCCATCTACACCTCGCACACGGGGATCGCGTTGTCCGGGATCAGCGGGCCCTACGGCAGGTTCTTCCTCGCCGGCGCGCGCGCACGCGTCGACGCCTCGGCCAACAGCGGCGCCAAGCCCATGGAGCACCCGGGCGAGGAGCTCATCTACGTCATCGACGGTGAGCTGGAGTTCGAGGTGAACGGGCGCGCGTTCGTCCTGGAAGCCGACGACGCGCTGCACTTCCGCACGGACCAACCGCACGCCTGGGCGAACAGAGGAAGCACGCCGGTGCGTGCGGTCTGGCTCGCGTTGCGGCCTCAGTGACCCAGTGACCCAGTGACCCCGGGGACGCACGGCGTCGGCGTGGACTTCGCACGATGAGCTCCGCCCCGGCCGGCGGGCTGGGCCGGCAGCGACGAGTCCCGGCGCGAGTCGCCCTGATCGCCGTAGTGATCGTCTCGCTCCACTGTGCCGGGTTGGGCCTCTACCTGCATTTCCGTGGTGACGCCGCGGGGGCCGGCGGCCTCGCGGGCGCGGGCTCTCTGGCCTACGTGCTGGGAGTGCGGCACGCATTCGACGCCGACCACATCGCCGCCATCGACGACACCACGCGGCTCATGCTGCTGCGCGGGCAGCGGCCGCTCGGCGTCGGGTTCTTCTTCGCGATGGGGCACTCGACAGTGGTCCTGGGGCTCGCGTTGGTCGTGGCCTACACCGCCCGCGGAGCCTCGGACCATCTGCGTGCGACCCTCGGGGTGGTGGCGGCGTCGGTGGCCGTCGTGTTCCTCCTGCTGGTGGCTGCCCTCAACGGCAGCGCCCTGCTCGGCCTCACGGGCATGTGGCGTCGGGTGCGCGCCGGTGACCTGGACGAAGGTGCCCTGGACGCCGCACTGCTCAACCGTGGGCTCATGAACCGCCTGTTCGCCGGCCGGGCCCGCTCGCTGATCCGCTCGTCGTGGCACATGTTCCCGTTGGGCCTGCTGATGGGGCTCGGCCTGGAGACCGCCAGCGAGATCACCCTCCTGTCGCTGTCCGCCGCCACCGCCGTGTCGGGAGGTGCGCCGTTCGCCGCGCTGGTGTCGCTGCCCCTGCTGTTCGCAGCGGGCATGAGCACGTTCGACACTGCCGACTCGCTGCTCATGGCACATGCGTACTCGTGGGCCTACCGGCAACCGGCCCGCATGCTGTTCTACAACGTCGCGACGACGGGGGTGACGGTGCTCATCGCCGTCTTCGTCGCCACGGTCTATCTCGCCGACCTTCTCGTGGCGCATGTCGGGCTGCCCATGCTGGCGGGCTACGCCTCGCTGGCCGACCACTTCGAGGTCTTCGGGTACACGATCGCGGCCGTCTTCGTGGCGACCTGGCTCGCGGCCATGGGGATCTGGCGGTTCGGCGGGTTCGAGCGGCGCGTGGTCGCTACGACGGACTGACGGCCGGGTCCGGCCACTGCCGGGGCGGTTGCGGGGGCGTCGACGAGGCTGAACTAGATAGATATCCTCAGGAATCATCGCCGCACATGTCGCCGTCCGTCAGGAGTCCTCATGGCATCGGCCCACCGCGCACTCTCGACAGGGCCGATCCGCGAGGGTGAGGCGCACCGGTGAGCGCGCCCGCCGCCCTTCCGCAGCTGGACCTGCGGCGGATGGACGGGTCCGTCGCCGACGTCGCGGCGTTCCACGTAGACCTGCGCGAGGCCTCGCACGACGTCGGCTTCTTCTACGTCAGCGGCCACGGGGTGCCTGACGAGCTGTCCGCGCGGGTGTTCGAGGTCGCCCGGCAGTTCTTCGCCCTGCCGGCGGCGGAGAAGCAAGCGGTCCAGAACATCCACTCCCCGCACTTTCGCGGCTACACCCGCGTCGGCGGCGAGCTGACCCGTGGGCGCACCGACTGGCGCGAGCAGATCGACATCGGGCCGGAGCAGCCCGCGGTCCCGATGACGGCGGACTCGCCGGCGTGGGCGCGGTTGCAGGGCCCGAACCTGTGGCCGGCCTCGCTGCCGGAGCTGAAGACGGTGTGCCTGGCGTGGACCGACGCCCTGTCGCGAGTGGGTCGGCGGATCGCCGGGGCCTTGGCGGCGTCGCTGGGTCAGCACCACGACCTGTTCGACGGCGTGCTCCTGCGCGACCCGAGCCACCTGCTGAAGATCATTCACTACCCCGGGCAGGGAGCCGCCGAGGACGGGCAGGGGGTGGGCTCGCACAAGGACAGCGGCCTGCTCACGTTGCTGCTGCAGGAGCCCGGGGTCGCTGGTCTGCAGGTGGAGCTCGCCGGCCGCTGGGTCGACGTCCCCGCCCTCCCGGGCACCTTCGTCGTCAACATCGGCGAGCTCCTGGAGGTGGCAAGCGACGGCTACCTCTCGGCGACGGCCCACCGGGTGGTCAGCCCGCCCGCCGACCGGGACCGCTACTCGGTGGCCTTCTTCTGCAACCCCGCGCTCGACGCCCCCGTGCCTGCGATGGCCCTGCCGCCCGACCTCGCGGCGCAGGCCGGCGGCCCCTCGGCCGACCCGGCCAACCCCCTGTTCGCGACGTACGGCGAGAACGCGCTGAAGAGCAGGCTGAGGGCGCATCCGGACGTGGCCCAGAAGTACCACGCGGACCTGCTCGCTCGAGGCGGCTGACAGCTGTCGCTCAGGGCACGGTCAGGCTCAGCGTCTGGGTGACCCCGCCCACCGGGGAACAGCCGCCGGTGCGGAACGTCGCGGTGTAGGTGCCTGGCCGCTGGTACTGGTGCGTCATGAGGAACTGGGTGTCGATGGGGACCAGCGGCACAGAAGCAGCGCACGCGTACTGGGGGGCAGCGCCGTCCACCGATCGGTCGCCCCAGTCCATCCGCAGCCCCAGCAGGCTCTCCGTGCCGGTAGGGACCGCCTGCCCTGCCGTCGGCGAGCCCTGGGGGACGAGGCCGTGCACCGTCACCTGGACGACGACGGGGACGCCCTCCTGCTTCGGTGAGATGAGGGCTCCTACGGTGTCGTCACGTCGCAGTGTCACCGTCAGGAACGGGGCCGTCGGAGACGGCCGCGCGGACCCGGTCGGGCCGTGCGTGCGATCCGCCGGTCGGACGCCGTTCCCTCCGGTCAGCGGCAGGCCGCCGGACCCCGCGGCGACGGCCACAACAGCCACGAGCGCTGTGAGCACCCCGGCACCGACCGCGATGCGGGCCGCCGCGGCTCGTCGCGCGCGGCGATGGATCGCGAGCACCCGGTCTGGCGGCTGGTGCGGGTCGGCGCGGGTGGCCAGGTCGGCCAGCACGCGCTCGAGGGCGTCGGAGTCATTCATCGGGGCTGCTCCTCGTCCATCGTGGAGCCCGCGAGGACGGCGCGCAGTGCGGTCAGCCCCTTGCTCGTCTGGCTCTTCACGCCCCCGACGCTGATGCCCATGACGGCGGCGGTCTCGGCCTCGCCGAGGTCGCAGTAGTGCCGCAGGACGACGGCGACCTGCTGACGGCGGGGCAGCGATCGAAGGGCACGCAGCACGGCGTCCCGCTCCACCTCGTCGTCGGCCAGATCCCGGGCAGGCGGCGATCCGGCGGTCTCCCCGGTGTGCCGGAGGCGCTCGGCCGGGTCACCGGTGATCACCTCGCGACCCCGCCGCCGGCGCCACCACGACGTGCGGATCGAGACCATGACCCGCCGCATGTACGCGTCGGGGTTGTCGTAGGCGCTGACGCGTCGCCACCGCGGCAGCACCTTTGCGTAGGCGGACTGCAGAAGGTCCTCGGCGTCGTCGAGGTCAGCGGTGAGCAGGAACGCGAGCCGCTTGAGCCGGGGCCCGCTCGCCCAGACGTAGGAGTCGAAGCTCGACGCCTCGGGCAGGGTCATCGTCCCTCCATGGGCTGATGTCCCCCTGGTACACGCTGCCGTGGGCTGAAAGGTTTCCACGACGGCCCGCCCGATCATGCATCCGCCTACTCGAGGCGTGCTGGGGTGAAGGAGAACCGGGCGACGTCACCGGCCCACTCGGCGAAGCGTGCGGCACGCGCCTGTGCGTATCGGTCGTGCGTGGTGACCCAGTCGACGACCTCGGCCAAGGAAGCCTTCTCCAAGGGAGTCGCCGGCGGCGCGATGGTCGCGACCACCGATGCCAGCGTGCCGGCTCGGCCGGCGTTCGCCAGCGCCGGCAGCAGCTGTGACGCCACTGCCGCATGACCGGTCACGACAGCGAGCAGGAACGCGACCACCTCGTGGTCGCCGAGTCCGTCGCGTTCCAGGTCGAAGGCAGAGACGTCGAGCGCGCGGGCCTTCACGATCTGGTAGGTGTTGACGTACCGCTTGACCGTTCGAGGAGTGTCGCCGATCAAGCGTGAGACCACGGACATCGCGCTGGCCTCGGCGTCGGTGACCCGCAGCACCTCTGCAGGCAGCCGTTCGCGTCCGGGTCGCGGCTTCGCCGCCACGGCTGGCCCCGCTTCTTCGCGGTCGTCGGCCGGCCCGGTGGTGGGCCCGTCCCCGGCGTCGGGCGGCACAGCCTCGGCCTGCGGCTGACCGGGCTCGGCCGGGGCGCTCGCCGTCCCGGTCAACCCGGCGATGAGCGAGCGCACCAGCGCGTGGCTCAGCGGCATCAGATGCAGCGGCACCTGGATGATCTTCTCGAGATAGTCCGACGGCGCCGCCGTCCCCGCCCGGCCCAGGAGCTGGCGGTACCTGATGCGCAGCGACTGGTCCAGCCAGCGGGTGTCGACGGCGATGAGCACCACGAACATCTCGAAGCCGAACAGCAGGTGCACCGCCTCGAGGACCGTGACCACCTTCTCGGGGGCGCACCTGTCGAGGTCGTCGATGAGCACCACGATGCGCTCCAGCGGGGCGGCCGACGGCTCCCGCTCGGTGCCGGCCTGACGCGCCTTCCTGCTGCGAGTGATCCCGGCGTCGACGGCTCGGAAGTGGTCCCGGGTGCGGGTGACCAGGCTGAGGCGCTCCCGGTAGTCCCCGATCGTCGACAGGCGGCTCAGCAGCGCCTCCAGCGGCTGGGACTCGGCCTGCTCCTGCGTGCGTGCCCGCTCCCGGTCGAGCCGCTCCGCCTCCCGCTGCAGGGCCTCCCGCTTGTCCTGCAGGTCGCGCAGCCGAGCCACTCCTGCCCGCACCGCCAGCTCCTGCGGGCGGCCGAGCAGCCGTTCAGCAGCACCGAGCCCGTCGCGGCTCGCCTCGACGAGCTCGCTCGCCTGTGACCCCGCGCGCCTGGCGCGGTCCAGGATCGCGACCGCGGAGCCGAGCAACGCCAGCACCGTGCTGGCCGCGGCGACGAGTCTGGCGGTGCCCCCGACGGCCACGGCGACGACGGACACGGCCGCGAGAGTCAGCACCCCGGCTGCGACCGAGGCGGCCCACCATCGTTGCCGCGCGAGCTGCCGCTGGGCGGTGTCGAGCGCAGTCCTGCCGGCCTCGACGTCGAGGTCGGCCGCCGCGACGGCGTCCCGCGCCCGGTCGGCGAGCTCCGTCGCCTCGGTCACCTCCGGTGAGGGAACGGCGGCGGTCTGGGGGCTGATCTCCCGCAGCACCTGGTCGACGAGGCTCGCCCAGAGGTCGGTCTCGGCGTAGTGCCACGCGTTGAACTCGATCACCCGGACGCCCTCGAGGTACCCCGGCGACCTGCTGGGCCCGGTGAAGTCGTCGAGGAAGTGCCGGATCCGGTTCAGCACGAAGGACTTCCCCGACCCCCACACCCCGAACAGCCCGATCGCCAGAGGCGGGTGCAGGTGCTCCGACGACACCAGGGCGGCGATCGCTCGGGCGTCCTGGTCGGCCTCGAGCAGGTCGGCACCGCCGGGCTGGTCGCTGTCGTAGCGCGGCACCGGGCTGGCCGAGGCGCGCTCGGGAGCCAGTCCCCAGACCCCCACCTTCTGCCCGACCGCCACCGCCACCCTCGTCCCCGTGGGGTCGACGGCCAGCGCGGTCACGGCGCCGGGGCCGGTGGCCAGTCGGGCGACCGGGGGGAACTGCAGGTGCTCGACGACCACCCCGCCGCCGGGTGCGGCGCACGCGAGCGCCGTCGTGCCGTCGAGGCTGACGAGTGCACACAGCGCCTGCGGCAGCCGACCGATCCCGAGCACCCGTGCGGTGGGCAGCGTGTCGGTCGGCCAGCCGGGGACGGTCTGACCCGAGGCCGTCACCGCACCCGCGGAGCCGGTCGCCTCCACGTCCTCGGGTCGGCCCGAGAGCAACAGGCTGTCGCTGCTGCGGCCGACCAGCCCGCGGCTCCCGCGCCGGTCGAGGGCCAGGGGTGCGACAGGTGCGGCCAGGCGCCGCGGGGACGGGTCGCCGGTGGTCCAGACCACGAGACCGTCGGGGGTGACCAGCCATGCCGAGGTCGCGTCGCCGCTGACCCGGGCGTCGGTCACGCCGACAACGTCGCCCAGACGCTTGCCGTCCGACAGCCGGGTGACCCGGGCGTTGCCGGCGCTGACCTGGAGGACGACGACGCCGTCGACGCCCCAGCCGAGCTGCGGCGCCTGGTCGGCCGGCGCGCCCCCCGTCCCGTCGGCCAGGACGTCGCCAGAGACGACGGTCACCGCGGCCGCCGCCTGGCCCCCGGTTGGCGCGGCGCCCGTGTCCGCGGCCAGCGTACCGAGCCTCGTGAGGGGAGCATCGGGGACGGCGCGGAGCACATCGCCACCGACGAGGACGGCGAGCTGGTCGCCCTCGGGAGCCCAGGCAAGCGCGCTCGCGGGTCCGGTGAGCTGCACCGACCACTCAGCCGGTGCGCCCAGCGCTGTGGCGAGCAGGGGCTGCTCGTCAGCGAGTACGCGTCCGGCGTCGCTGAGCCGGTCCCACATGACAGCGCGGGTTGCCGGGTCGGGCTCGGGCTCGCCGTGGCGCTCGGGTGACCGCTCCCACCGGCCGAGCAGGGAGGCGATGACGCCCGACGCCACGAGTGCCCGACCGACCTGCGGGTCCAGGGCCAGAGCCAGGACGACGTGGCGCTCGGTGACGGCGTCGACCGACGCCGGGTCCCAGCGGGTCGCTGCGACCTCGAGGTGCTCGGCGACGCTGCGCACGGGACCGCAGGCCGCGACGTCCCCCGCACCGAGGACCTCGTCGAGGAGCTCGGGGTGCCCGTCCAGAAGCTCGGCGACGACCGCGCCCGCGGCGACGGGAGGGTCCGAACGATGCCGCTCGAGCAGCTCACGCAACGAGGGGGACAGCCAGGACACGGGCGACGGCGGCTGTGGGGGTTGTGGGCCCGCGTGCGTCGGGGAGTCCTGCGTCGGGCTCGGTGTCGTCGGCGCATCAGGTGTCGGCGGGCGCTCCCCGCGTCGTTCGGCGTCGATCTGCTCGGCCATGACCCGCCTCCCCTGGGTGCTGGTCGCGGGATGCGGGAGGCGCATCTCACAGGCCGGTCCGCATCCGGGTGCATCGACAACGAGGCTCCCCCCGGGTGCCCTGATGCGCCAGGCGGGGTGACAGTCTCGTGTGCGTGAGTGACTCCGAGCCCACCGCGGTCGTCCTCGGCGGCGGGTATGGCGGCGTCCAGGTCGCCAAGGGCCTCGACGGACTGGCCCGCGTGGTGCTGGTCGAGCCCAAGGACGCCTTCCAGCACAACGTCGCCGCGCTGCGGGCGCTGGTCGACCCGTCCTGGCCGTCGCGGATCTTCCTGCCCTACGACGGCCTTCTGGTCCGGGGCACCGTGCTGCGGGACGCCGCCGCGCGCGTCGACGGTACGCAGGTCACCCTCGCGTCCGGTCGGGTGCTCCGCCCGGACTACCTCGTGCTGGCGACGGGCTCGACGTACCCCTTCCCCGCGAAGACCGACCGGCCGGACGCCGCGGCGTCCGTCGAGCGTTACCACGTGACCCGACGGCACCTGGCACGCGCGTCTCGGGTGCTGCTCCTCGGTGCGGGTGCGGTCGGGCTCGAGCTGGCCGGGGAGATCATGGCGGCCTGGCCGGACAAGCAGGTGACGCTGGTGGACGTCGCGGACGACGTCCTGCCCGGCCACTACGACCCCCGCCTGCGCGAGGAGCTCGACCGCCAGCTCGACGCCCTCGGTGTCCGCCGCGTCCTGGGGAGCCCGGTCGTGACGCCGCCGGCGACACCGGCTGCCGAGGTCGGCGTCGTCTCGGTGTCCACCGGTGACGGTACCCGGATCGAGGCCGACATCTGGTTCCGCTGCTACGGGGTGGCGCCCGCGTCGGGGTACCTCGTGGGCGACCTCGCCGCGGCCAGGACACCGCAGGGGGACCTGCCGGTGACCCCGCACCTGAACGTGGTCGGCTTCGAGCGCGTCTACGCGCTCGGCGACCTTGCCACGATCGATGTGAAGACCGCCGGCGCCGCGAGCCGCCAGGCGGCCGTCGTCGCGGCGAACATCGCGGCGGGCATCGACGCGGACCCCGGGCGCCGACAGGCCTACGCCCCCCGGCCGCCCGGCATCGTCCTGCCCCTGGGCCCCACCGGCGGGGCGGGCCAGACCGCGGACGGGCAGATCCTCGGCGCTGACGCCGTGGCCGCGATCAAGGGCCGCGACATGATGATCGACCGTTTCGTCGAGCTGCTCGGCGCCCGGCCGGTGCAGGCCTGACCCCAGGCGATGGCGCAGGTGTCGTAACCCGGACGCCGTGGTCGTGGACATCTGGCCGCTGGTTCGCAAGCCGCCGTCGGCGCTGACTCTTGGCACTTGACCGGTACAGAAGACAAGTCGTATGCTGTACCGGTACAGATGAGTGACTCGAAGAGAGAAGAAGATCATGGACATGCTACCCACGGCGATGATCCTGGCCAGGTCGGCCATGAACCGGGAGGTCTTCAGTGCCCTGCCCGACGCGCCGGTCGTCGTCCACCAGGAGCCGTCGCCCCGCCCGCCGCGCGCGGTTCGCCCTCGCGCCGCACTGGCCGCAATTCTCGAGCGAGCCGCTCGGGCGGTGGAGCCCGCAACCTGCAGCCCGGCCCGCTGAGCTCGGTGCGGTCGCCGCAATGGGACGTGCTTGTGGGGTCGGCGAGCAGGTGAGCAGGTGGCACGGATAACCCTGCAGACCGTCGCCGACCGGGTCGGCGTGAGCCGCATGACGGTCTCCAACGCCTACTCCCGACCGGACCAGCTCTCCCCGGACCTGCGCCGCCGCATCCTGGCAGCGGCGCAGGAGCTGGGCTATGTCGGGCCGGACCCGGCGGCACGGGCCCTGGCCCGGGGGACCACCGGGGCGGTCGGCGTCCTGTTGACGGACTCGCTGCGCGTCGCGTTCACCGACGAGGTGGCGATGGGCTTCCTGGGCGCCGTGGCTGACGAGCTCGCACCGACGGGGCTGGCCCTGACCCTGCTGACGGCGTCCTCCGACCCGGCGGGGGTGATTCCCGCGAGGGACGCGGCGATGGACGGCGCCTTGGTGTACTCGTGCGACCCCGACTCGCAGGCCACCGACTGGCTGATCCGCCGCCGGGTGGCGCTCGTCTTCGTGGACCAGGTGCCGGTGGCCGGCATCGCGAGCGTCAACGTGGACGACCGGGAAGGGGCCCGAGCCGCCGCTCAGCATCTTCTCGACCTCGGCCATCGCCGGATCGCCATCCTGACGTCCAGCGTCCTCGGGCCGTTCGGGCTGCTGGACGACCCCCGCGCGGTGCGGGCTGCGCACGTGCCCACCCAGCGCATGCTCGGGTGGCTGGATGCGCTCGGCCCGGCAGGAGTTCGCCCCGTCGTCGTGCAGCAGACGCATGCTGTTGGTTACGCCTCAGACACGGACGCCGCAGCGCGGCTGCTGCTCGACGACGCTGAGCCTCCGACGGCAGTGCTCTGCTTCTCCGACGTGATCGCCCAAGGTGTCGTGCAAGCGGTGCAGGACCGCGGTCTTCGAGTGCCGGACGACCTGTCGGTGGTCGGCTTCGACGACAGCCCGATGGCCCACCGGATGCGGCCGAGCCTGACGACAGTCCGGCAGGACGTGGCGGCCAAGGGCACGGCCGCAGCCGCTGCACTCATCGCCGAGATCGCTCGGCCTCCCCGAGCCCCCGGGGAGCCGGCCGACCACCTCGTGCTGCCGACCGAGCTCGTCGTGCGTGCCAGCACGGCTCCTCCGCCTGCGCGCTGAGCCGCGCTGCGCGCCGTCCGACTGCCTCGAACGGGCGGCTCTGCCCTGCGGCGCCGGAGGCCTGCCGCCCGGTCAGTTCGACAGGTGCCGAAGCCGGGGCCATGCCGTCGCCCAGCCACCGTCCGGCCGGTCGCAGACGTACACCGAGGCGCGGTCCGTCTCCTCGTTGGAGACTGGCCCAGTGACCTTGGCGTAGAACCGGCAGCCGGTGAAGGGCCCCTCGGGCGACGAGTCCTCCCAGACCACGACGACCGGCTCGACTCCCTGCGGCGGTGGACCCCACAGGCCGTACCCGTTCAGCCCGCTCCAGGCCTTCGGCAGCCCCAGGGCTGGACCGAAGCGGTCGATGGCGCCGGCCTCCCCGTAGTTCATGGTGAAGATCCCTGCATTCGCACGGTTGCCCGCGGGGATCGAGCGGTAGGCGCGGTCCACGACAGCGACGAACTGCGGCCAGCCCACGGTCTCCCGCTGAGTCTCCCCCAGACCCGACCAGGGCGAAGCCCCTAGCGCCGCGGGGGAGAGGATCGGCAGGACGGCGGGCAGGGTCAGCGCCGAGGTCACCAGCACGCCTACCACCGCCGGTATGCGAGCCCAGCGGTGCCGCTCGACGACCACGGCCCCGGCGGCGATCAGTGCCGGATAGGTGCCTCCTGGGTAGTAGCCCTGGCCGGCGGTGGCCACGAAGACGGCCATCACCACCAGCCACGCCCAGGCCAGCCCGCGCGCCCACCGCCAGGCGGGGTCCGTGAGCAGGCGCGCCAGGCCGATGACCCAGAGCACAGTGGCCGCCAGGCTGAAGAGGAGGACCTGCAGCGCCGCGAAGCCCACCCGCTCGTCCGCCGTCGAGTACTCGGCGCGGATCTGCGACGCCAGCGTGAGCTGCGGCCAGCCGTGCGTCGCCTGCCAGGCCAGGACGGGTGCCCAGGCGACCCCCGCAACGACCACCCCGGCGACGAGCCATCGACTGGTCAGCGTCGACCGCAACCGCGGCGTCGCCAGTGCACCGACCGCCAGACCGACCACCAGCACGAGCACCAGCTGCTTGTTCAGCAGCCCGACCCCTACGACGGCACCCACGGCCAGCCACAGCCGAGGGTCCCGGGTCCGCGCGATCCGCGTCACGAGCCAGGTCAGGCACACCCAGACGACGAGGTCGATGGTCGAGGTGGCCAGAAGGTGGCCCGACAGCAGCACGAAGGCCCCACCGGCCACCGCGAGGGTGGCCAGCCCCTGGGCGAACGCCCTGCCGCCGAGCTCGCGGGCGACCAGACCCGACAGCAGGCTCGCGCCGACCGCCGACAGGGTGGCCGGCAGCCGGAACACGACCAGCGAGCCGCCGCCCACGTCGTGCATCAGCCGCGCCAGCAACGGCGTCAACGGTGGCTGGTCGGGGTACCCCCACGCCGGGTGGAGCCCACATGCGAGGAAGTAGAGCTCGTCGCGGTGGTACCCGTAGCGCCCGCTCGCCACCAGCAGGACCACCGTCAACCCCGCCGACACACTGCCGATCACGCGCCATGCCACTGGGTGCACCAGCGGCGCCTGCTCGTCGATGCCTACGCCGTTCCGGCCCTCACCGAGATCCATGCGCTCGAGCTCCGAGTACTCGCTGCCGACCAGCGTCCAGTCTGGACGTCGCCAGTCTGGACGCCCGCAGCCTCAGCGGCACGCCGTCCCGGCGCAGCGCCGTCCCCGCTCCACCTGCACCCACACACCGTGCGAGAAAGGGGGCGCTATGTGGCACCGATCTCGCACAGTGCCGGTCACCTCGCACCACCCGAGACGCCAATCCGTCAGCGACGACGACCGTGCCCGGGTCTGACCACACCCCGGTCGTTGACCTAACCTGTCCGCTCATGGAGATCCTCCCGACCCGGGCCGGTCGCCCGGATCTGCGACGGGCGGCTGAGGATCCGTTGGTCGTCGGCGGACTTGTCACCGGTGCGGTGGTGCTCGCCACCGTCACGTTGGCGCCCGGTCCGTCGTCATGGGGTCTGCTCGGGTTGGCGATGATCGCCGCGACGGGGTGGTTCCTGACGCGCGCTGCCAACCGGAGCGTCGGCCGGGTGGTACTCAGGAGGTGGGCAACCGAGGGCGCGAGCACGGTGCGCCAGCCCGTCACGGTGACCCAGCCCGTCGAGGAGAGCGCGGGGACCACGGGGTGGGATCGTCGGTTGGTGCGCCGACAGGGCCTCAAGGGTGCTTGGGTGCCGCTCGCCTTGGGCTCGGCGCTCGTCGGCAAGGGAGTCTGGACCCTGCTGGGCGATCACCCCGACGTGAGGGCCGGCTTGGTCATGCTCGGGTTCGGCGCGGGGGCTCTCGTCATCCTCGGTGCGTTGAGCTACGTCTCAGCGGCGCGTGGCTATCGAACGTGCCTGGGCGACCCCGAACGGACGGGCGTGGTCGTCGTCGGCTTTGCCGAACCGCTCGGCCGCAGCGTCGTCGTCCAGCGCGACTGGGGTGGTCCGAGGCTTCTCGTCCGCAACGCCTGGGTCTGGCGCGAGGACCTGCGGGTCGGCGACCGGCTGACCTGGATCGGCGCTTACGAGGCGACCAGCGGTTCGACCACGGTCGCCGTGTTGGCCTGCCCCACACGCACCCGCCCGGTGCACCGCATCTGGAACTTCGTCGGCCCCGACCTGCCGCCATCCGACGCCCTGGGGCGGTACGACACCGACCGGGTCTGACCGCGGCCGACGCCGCTCGTTGCGTTCACCGGCGCCGGCGCCGGCCCGCGGACCATGAGATCGAGGCGCCCAGACCGTCAGACGGGTGGGAACGGGTGGGAACGGGTCAGGCGGCCGGTCGGTCTGCCGCGCCGGTGCCGGCGTCGGCGGGTACCGAGTGGCGGCCTCGCCTGCGGGGGTCGGGCCACAGGAGCGGAACCAGGGTCGCGGTCAGGGGGATGGCGAACCCCAGGCCGAGGAGGAGCGGCGGGACATTGGTGACAGGCACCACCATGTCGAGCACGAGACACGCCATGATCAACGAGGCGAGCACGACCATCGCTGCTTGAAGGCCGCCGAGCTCGTCCTGCAGGCCGAGGGGGACGCCGTCCGGCCCGCGCCCAGCCTCGCCCTCAGGCCTGGCCCTCGCGGCCCGACCCGCCCGCCCGACCGTGACCAAGGTCAGCAGAGTCAGCAGGAGCCCGACAGCCCCCAGCCTCCCCGTGGGCCCAGGGTGAGGGTCGGACTCCCCGACACCGAACGCCGACGCCAGCATCAGCACGACGCCCGCCGGCGCGAGCACCGCCGCCAGCCGCAGCCGCCACCTTCTCGCCCGGGCTACCGTCGCCACCGCTCGCGCCCCTCTCAGGCTCGCGCCGTCCCCGCGATCCACCTGCACCCACACACCGTGCGAGAAAGGGGGCGCTATGTGGCTCCGATCTCGCACAGTGCTGCTCTGCTCCACGAGAAGGGCTCGCCTAGGATGACCGCCCAGTGACGTTCCGCAATGACCTACCCGACATAGGGGTTCGCCGTGACCGACCGCGCCGCCGACGCTGCCTCCCCCGGGGCACCGCCCGCCGTACGCCCTGGGCGCAAGCCCGCCACCAAGTCGGTCCACCTGTCGCTGTCGGAGCGGGCCGCACGCGGCAAGGCTGAGCGCACCCGCGTCCCGCTGGACGACCTGAGGGTGTACGAGCCGGCAGCCGACCGGCCCGACCCCGTGGATCTCCTGGAGCGACAGGCGGCATCCCGGGTCCGCGAGCTCATCCCGGTGCGCTACGGGCGCATGCTCACCTCACCGTTCGCGTTCTTCCGCGGCGCTGCCATGCTCATGGCGAGCGACATCGCCTCGACCCCCACGACGTCGCTGAGGGCCCAGCTGTGCGGGGATGCGCACATCGGGAACTTCGGGGTGTTCGCCTCACCCGAGCGTCACCTGGTGTTCGACGTCAACGACTTCGACGAGACCCTGCCCGGACCGTTCTGCTGGGACATCAAGCGACTCGTGGCCAGCGTCGCCGTGGCCGCCGACGCGCGTGAGTTCTCGCCCAAGAGGTCCCGCAAGATCGCCGTGGCTGTCACAGCGGCCTACCGGACGTCGATCCGCTCCTATGCGGGGATGCGTGACCTCGACGTCTGGTACAGCTCGATCCGCGCCGGTGACCTGCTGAAGGAGATCAGCCGTTCCTTGAAGCCGCGCCTGGCGGCTCAGGCCGAGGAGATCGTCGCCAAGGCTCGCACCCGCGACAGCACCCACGCCCTGAAGCGCCTGACCACGGTGGTCGACGGCAAGCGGCGGATCATCTCCGACCCGCCACTCATCGTGCCCGTCGAGGAGCTCATGCCCACGGCGGACGTCGACAAGCTGTACGCCGAGCTCGACCGCCTGCTTCGTGCCTATGCGCGCTCGCTCCCCGACGACCGTCGGCGCCTCCTGGAGCGCTTCCGCCTCGAGCATGCGGCCCGCAAGGTGGTGGGCGTCGGCAGCGTCGGGACGCAGGCATGGGTCACCTACCTCACAGGCCGAGACGGCGACGACCCGCTGTTCCTGCAGGTGAAGGAGGCGCAGGCGTCCGTGCTCGAGGACTACTGCGGGCGCACGGTGTACGCCAACAACGGCCAGCGGGTGGTGGAGGGTCAGCGCCTCATGCAGGCGGCCAGCGACATCTTCCTCGGGTGGCACTACCTGCCGACGAGGGACGGCGGCCGCCAGGACCACTACGTGCGCCAGCTCCGCGACTGGAAGGGCTCGGTGGACCTCAACACCGTGTCACCCGAGGGCCTGCAGTTCTACGCGGGGTTGTGCGCCGAGACGCTCGCGCGGGCGCACGCACGCTCCGGCGACCGGGTGGCGCTGGCCGCGTACATGGGAGGAAGCGACCGCTTCGACCAGGCGGTGGCCGACTTCGCGATGGCATACACGCAGCAGAACGCGCGCGACTACGACACCTTGAGGGCCGCGGTCGCCGACGGGAAGGTGAGCGCGTCCACGGGCACGTGAACGTCGGCCGCTCACACAGCGAGGATCCGCGACCGGACGACGCCCGCGCGGCTCTGCGCACCGAGGCGCTCGAGGAGACCAGCGTGGCCCTGCGCGGTCCGCCCTCGCGCTGGACCCGGGCCCACAGCACGCCGCCGCGGAACCGACGCCATGGTCGACGCGTGGTCGGCGGTGGTGCCTCCCGCGGGGGTGGACGGCGCAGGACGCCGCCCGCTTGCAGGCGCTGATGCTCGTCGACCGGGTACCGGCCCCCTGACCCGTCAGCGAACGTGGCGGGGTCGTGGCGGGGCCCCCCGGCGCAGGGGTGCCACATCGTGCGAGATCGGGGGCGCTATGTGGCACCGATCTCGCACAGTCGCCCTCGCCAGGCGATCACGCTGCCCGCGTGGCCGTGTCGGGGGGTCGGTACGGGTGAGGAGATGTCCGTCGTCGACATCGACCACGGCGGGGAGGTCGGGCTGACCGTCCGTGCCTTCTCGCGCCCCGCCACCTGGCCGGCACGGGTCGCCGGGCCCTCGGCGCACGCCGTCCAGCGCTGCATCACGAGGCGATATGTCGAGTCGATGCGTGCCCTCGCCCGAGGCAAGCCGGCACCCGGACGGTCCGGCGGCCTCGGGGTGACGCGTCCGTCGCATGCTCGGCTGAACACCTGAAGAGCCGGTGACGGTGGCCTGAGAGTGGTGATGAATCCTGAGCACGGCTGTGGAAGCGACGGTGTACCCATCCGGGGGTAACCACCCCCAGCTGCGTCCACCGTTGAGTCCACACTCGGCCATGGAAGCGACGCACTCGACGAATCCGCTCGACAAGGCACCCCGTCGGGTGCCCGGGGTCAGTACGATCTTCCCGTCTCGCCCGTATCTCGACCGCCTCCGTGCAGGCCAGGCGGTGTCCACCGAGGGTGGTGAAGCGCCGTGGGGGTCGATCGCGGATCTCGCAGCAAGCGGCCTCGCCGGGTCGTCCGCCGGGGCCTGGCCTCCGTCGGCCTGGCCTGCCTGTTCTTCGCCGCGACGGCTGCGACCTCCCCAGCGGCTCTGGCTCAGGGGCGGTGCGGCGTGGTCGTCGAGGGCGTGGACGCTGCCACGACGAGCCCCGGCCAACCGGTCACCGTGGCGGCGGACAGGCCGGCCGCCGTCGACGTCGTCGCTCCCGAGCCCGTGCACGTCGTGCGCGTGGCCCTGGTCCTTGCCGGGCAGTCGATCGCCGTCAACGAGTTCGTCGTCGACCCGCCCAGAACCACCTGGAGCGGTCGGCTGACGATGTCGCAGTTCGCCCAGGCCGGTGTCGGGATCTACGAGGTGCAGGTCGTCACCGACACGTGCCAAGCGACGGCGTGGGTGCGGGTGGAGGGGCCCTCGCCCTTCACCACCTTCGCCGGGATAGCGGCGACGGCGACCATCGGGCTGGGGGCCGTTCTGCTGGTGATGGGTCTCGGGCGTGCGCGCCGCCGTGGTGGCGCCGTGCTCAGCGTCGCCGGCGGCGCGCTGGCCGGTGTCGGTGCGAACGTGCTGACCCAGCAGTTCGGGGTGGCCCCGATCACCGGGCGCTCCTTGCTGGTCTGGACAGTGCTGCCCGGCTCGGTGGGCGGGCTGACCAATGCCGCCCTGCGGGCATGGGTCGCCCCGGCAGCGCAGCCGCCTGCCACCGCGCCGCCCGAGCCCTGGGACTTCCAGCCGCGCACCGGAGGGCAGCCGGGCCTGCCGCCGGCCAGTGCCGAGGCGCCCGGTCCGTGGCCCAGCCCCCCACCGCAGTACAGCCCCCCACCGCAGTACAGCCCCCCACCGCCAGCCCCGCCGCCGAGCGCGTGGGCACCCAGCCCCTCGCCGCCGAGCCCGCCACCACCGGTTGCCCCGATCCGATCCGACGAGCCCCGATCCGACGGGGCCCGAGCCGACGAGCCCCGAGCCGACGGGGCCCGAGCCGACGAGCCCCGAGCCGACGGGGCCCGAGCCGACGGACCGCCGACGGGGGAGGTGCCCGCCCTGAGCGAGGCCGACCCGCCGCGGACGTCGTTCGCCCGCCTCGACTGCCCGCACACGGTGGTCGCGAACGAGGAGTTCGCGATCGCCGTCGGGCTGCGCCAGCTCCCCGACCTCGAGGTGATCGCTGACCCGCTGACCCGCCCCGAGTGGAGCGTGGGCAGCTGGACGCTCACCGTCCAGGTGATCACCGAGGGCTTCACCCTTCGCCTGGGCGAGGAGCCCCGGCAGGTGCTTCCCGTCACCGCCGCCGACCCGTACCCGTCGGTCACGCTGCACCTGACCGCGGACAGCCCGTCGGAGCCGATCCACCCCGTGGTGATCCGCGCGATCTACTCCGCCGAGGGGCACACGATGGGAGTGGCCACGCGCCCGTTGGCCGTGGTGCAGTCCGCCGAGCTCGCTGCGCACGTGGGCCGGCTGCAGGCGCCCGAGCCCACGGGCCTCGGTGCCCCGCCCGGACGCTCGGCCGCCGACCTCACCATCCGGATCCTGCCCTCGACCTCGAGCCCGGAGAGCCTGGTCTGGACGTTCGAGACCGCACCGGAGCTCGGCGTCCGCACTCCAGGCGTACCCCTCGTCGTCCCCGTCGGCGCCGACCCCGCGGGGTTCGCAGCCCGGCTGGAGAACCAGGTGAGCGGCATCACCGACCGCGCCAAGCTCACCCGGCGGGTGCTCGGTCACGGTGCGGAGATCGCCCGAGCCATGCCGCAGGAGACCTTCGACGTGCTGCTGGACGTCGCCCACGCCGTCGCGCCGCGGCCTCCGACCGTACTGATCCTCTCGGGGGAGAGCAGCATCGCGTGGGAGCTGGCCGCGCTGGACCCGCCACACGTCATCGACCCCGGCTCCCCGCCCATGCTCGGCGCCCAGGCGAATGTGGGGCGCTGGGTGCTCGGGCGGCCCCCGCCCACGGTCCCGCCGCCGCACTCGGTGGCCGTGCGGTCGATGGCGGTCATCACCGGTGAGTACACCGGCTCGCGCTGGCAGTCCCTCGACCACGCGGTCGCCGAGGCGGCCGCCCTCGAGGCGGCCTACGCCGCGATCGGCGTGCCCGCCAGCTCCGCGGCGATGTTCTCCTGCATCTCCGGAAACCCGCGGGCCGACGTCCTGCACTTCAGCCTCCACGGGGTCAGTGACCTCACCGGCATCGAGGACGGGCTGGTCATGCAGGACGAGGAGGTGGTCTCTCCGGAGGAGTTCCGTTCGACCCCGCTGGCCACCCCTGCCTTCGTCTTCCTGAACGCCTGCCAGGTGGGTGCGGGCACGGAGCTCCTCGGCAGCTACACCGGGATGGCCGAGTCGCTGCTCGCCGCCGGGGCCGCCGCCGTGGTCGCGCCGCTGTGGCGGATCGACGACGAGGTCGCGAAGGACATCGCCCTGGACTTCTACGCCAGGGCCTTCGCCGGCGCGTCTCCCGCGGACGTCCTGCGGACGGCGCGCGGGCGCTTCGACGACCCTGACACCCCGGTCTCGTCCACCTACTTCGCCTACCGCTACTTCGGCGACCCCTCGCTGCGCCTGGACCGGCGGCCGTGACCGACCTCGACCCGGGCGGACGCGTCGTCCAGATCGGCAGGGTGCGCCTGCGCACCGCCGGTCTGCGCGGTAGCGCCACGCTGCAACCACCCTCCGTCGCGGGAACCCGCGGCCCCGGGATGAGCACCGAGGACCTGGACGCCGCGCTGGGTGCCGAGGACGTCGAGGTGCAGCAGACGGTCGAGATCCGAGGGGCTCGCGAGGTGACGTCGCCGGGGGGTCCCCGGACCCGCGGCACGCCGTCCGGCCCACCCGTGATCGAGCTGCAGGTGCCGGCGCCCGGGGACGACTGGGGCCAGGCGGTGCTCGCCTTCGACGAGGCGGGCGTGGCCACGTGGCACTTCGCGCGGGATGACGCTGGTGCCGTCGTCACGCGTGGGGGCGGCGAGCGGATCTACCGCATCGACGGGCGGGTGGCGCCCGTGCCGGCGTCGGGAGCCACCCGTGGGCTGATCGGGCTCGCAGGCACCAAGCTGCTGAAGGTGGTCGTGTTCCCGCTGCTCGACCCCCTGGTCGGGAAGGTCGGTGAGCGGTTCGTCCAGAGCTGGGAGCACCGCAACCGCCCGTACGGGGTACGCACCTTCACCCCCCAGGACTTCCGGTCGGCGGGCGGAACGGTCCTCGACCCGCCGGCGTGGCATCGGCTGTCGGCCGGCAGGGCGCTGCTGCTGGTGCACGGCACCTTCAGCACCGCGCACGGCGCCTTCGGGAGTCTCCCGCCGGCCTATGTCGAGCGGCTTCACGCGCTGTACGGCGGGCGCGTCCTGGCTCTCGACCACCCCACCCTGTCGGCGGACCCGCGGGAGAACGTCGAATGGTTCCTGGGAGCGATGCCGGACGGCGTGCGCCTGGATCTTGACATCCTCTGCCACTCCCGCGGTGGCCTCGTGGCACGGACACTGGCCGAGAAGCAGGCGGAGCTCTCGGCCGGGAACGTCGTCGTCTCGGTGCGCCGGGTGGTCTTCGTGGCCTCGCCGAACGACGGGACGCCGCTGACGGACACGACCCGGCTCGGCGACTTCGTCGACACGTACACCAATCTGGTCAACTTCTTCCCCGACACGGTCACCCTCGGCGTCCTGCAGGGCGTGCTCGCCGTCGTGAAACAGCTTGCTGTAGACGTCGCGTCGGGGTTGGCCGGTCTGGAGTCGATGCTCAGGGACGGTCGCTTCCTGAGGGACTGGCTCAACACCGGGCCCCGGGATGCCAAGCAGTACTTCGCGATGGCCTCCGACTACGACCCGGTCGACCCGGGCCTGAAGGCGTTCGTCGTCAACCGCCTGGCTGACGCGGTCTTCGGCGGTGCGAACGACCTGGTGGTTCCCACCGCCAGCGTGCACGAGCGCAACGGCTCCGGGTTCTTCCCGATCGAGGACCGCTTCAGCTTCGCTCCCGCCGACGGCGTCTCGCACTCGGGCTACTTCGCCAACGAGGCGGCCCGAGAACGCATCTACGGCTGGCTCGCCGGCTGACGTCGTCCGGCGGGAGCCCTGTCCGTCGGTGGGTGCGCTACGGCTCGGGCGCCGTCCGGGCCAGCACGACCGCGGCTCCGACGGTGATCGCGAACCCGGCTGCGGCCACGATCCCGAAGCCCGCGCGTGCCCGGTCGCCGAGCAGGGCCAGCCCGATCACCGCGGGCACCACTGTCTCCACCACGAACGCCACCGCCGCGACCACAGTGGCCGAGGCGCGTTGCAGGGCGGCGGCGTAGCAGTAGGTCCCCACCACCGCGTAGGCCGCCAGGGCCCAGGCCAACGGCGACCCGGCCAGGTGCCACCAGGGATCTGGCACCGTGACGGCGCGCGCGGCGATCCCGACCCCGCCGAATCCCAGGCCGGCCGCCGCGGCCAGACCCGCTCCGGCGTGGCGTGGGCGCCACCGCGACGCCGCCGCAGTCAATGCGGCAAGAGGGACGACGCACGCCAGCACCATCCACTGCCCCCTCACGGCCAGTGGCCGGGCGGGCTCGGGCGCGGCGGCGGCCGCCAGCAGAACCAGCCCCAGCCCGAGGGTCCACAGTGCCCGGATCTCGGTGCGCCCCAACGGCGTGCGCAGCCATCGCGCAGACCCCACGGCCGTCACCCCGATGCTCGAGGCGATCGCGCTCTGCACGAGGAACAGCGGCAACGTGCGAAGGGCGAGGACGGACGCGATGAAGCCCACGCCGTCCAGCGCGAGGCCCGTCACATAGGGCCCCGATCGCGCAAGCCTGCCGAGAAGCCGGGGGTCCAGGCCCTCGGCCAGGGCCAGACGCCGGCTGCCGACCGACTGCAGCACCGTCGCGATGCCGTAGGCGAGCGCGCAGACCAGAGCCCCCGCCAGACCCAGGACCATGCCGCCTCCCGCCGCGCCTGCCCCCACGATGACATGCGGGGGTAGCCTCCTTGCCGTTCCCGCGTCGCCCACCCGTGCCCCTGCGCCCACGGGCGCACCGAGAGGAGTGTCCAGATGGCCATCGCCATGCAGACCATGACCGACGAGCAGCGCAAGTCGGTTGCGGTGGAGTACCTCAAGGCCTTCGACAACGGTGGTGTCACGTCGACCGGGGGCAGCATCCTCGACCTGTTCGCGACCGACGCGCAGGTGTACTTCCCGAAGTGGGGCCTCGCCACGGGCAAGGACGAGATCGGCCGGCTCTTCGGGGACGTCGGCGGCACGATCGTGTCAATCACCCACCACTACTCGCACTTCAACTGGGTGTTCTCCGGCAGCGACGTGGTCGTGTGCGAGGGCGCGAGCCACGGTGAGCACCGTGACGGGCCGTGGCGGGCGGGCGTTCCGGAGCACGGCGCCGGTCGCTGGTGCGACGTGTTCGAGATCCGCGACTGGCTGATCCAGCGTTGCTTCATCTACCTCGACCCCGACTACGCGGGCAAGGACACTGCTCGCTACCCATGGCTGGCGGGCTGAGCCGACGGCTGGCGGGCTGAGCCGTCGGCTGGCGGGCTGAGCCGTCGGCTGGCGGGCCGCCGGGCGGAGGCAGCACGTCCTGCGGAAGGGAGAAGCCATGACCGTTCGTTCTGCGCCGTGGCCGGCAGGAACGCCATGCTGGGTGGATCTGGCGGCGCCCGACGTCGCGGCCGCCACGCAGTTCTACGGCTCCGTGATGGGGTGGTCCTTCGTCGACACCGGTGAGCAGTTCGGCCACTACCGCATCGCCCAGACGGCCGGCCACGCCGCGGCGGCGATCGGGTCGCTGATGCAGGAGGGCCAGCCCACCGCGTGGACGGTGTACCTGGCCAGTGACGACGCCGACGCCACGGCGCGGCTCATCACCGACAACGGCGGCACCGTGCTCGGCGGTCCCATGGACCTCCCGGGCACGGGCCGGATGGTCGTCGCGACGGACCCCCTGGGCGCGCCGTTCGGGGTCTGGCAGCCCGCGGGCATGATCGGTACGGAGATCGTGAACGAGTCGGGGTCACTGACCTGGACCGACGCCCGCCTCTCGGAACCGGAGGCGGGCAGGGCCTTCTATGCCGCCGTCTTCGGCCACACCTACGCCGCGGTCCCCGGGGCCCCCGACGACTACACGACGTTCTCGGTTGACGGCCGGGTCAGTGGCGGGCTGGGCGGCATGACGGGTGGTCCACCTGCCAGTGCCCCGCACTGGCTCCCCTGGTTCTCCGTGGCCGACCACCAGGACGCGATGGACGCCGCGGTGGCCGGGGGTGCCGTGGTGGCGACGCCACCGGAGAGCACGCCGTTCGGCCGCATGGCGGTCCTGACCGACCCCTTCGGCGCCACATTCGGCCTGCACACCGCCCCGGAGGCAGCCTGACCTCCAAACCGGGCTCCGCGCCACCGTGTGGCCGGGTTGTCGCGTACGCAGATCTGACACAAGTCCGCGACGCGCCGCGGTGACACCGCTGTCAGGTGCACGTGTGTCGTGGTTACGTACACCCGTGGTACCCACCCGGGTACCGACCGTCCACGAGGCCGCCCACGATGGTGTCCGCGAGACCGTCCGCGAGGCCGCCCACGAGGCCGCCCACGAGGGTGAGGAGCTGCTAGGGACGTCGGCTGCGTCGTCCACGGGCCGCCCAGCATGGCGTGTGCCAGTGCCGCCGGTCGTCGGCGCCGCCGAAGCCACCGCGGGCGGGCTGGTCCAGCCAGCACACCACGTGAGGCGTGCTGGGAGGGATCTCCTGGTCGCAGCCCGGGCACCGGTAGGCCTTGGCGGTGCCCGTGCCGCTGATCGCGCGTACGAGCCAGTCGCCGTCCGCGTGCCGTTCGACGCGGTCCACCCCGGCCAAGGCCCGCGCCTGGTCGAGCTCGGGGACGGCGGCCGGCGGCCGGTCGCGTCCGCGACGGCGAGGGTGGTTGCTTCGCGGCACGGGGACTGTTACCTCGTGACCTCCTGGACCATCCAGCCGGTGCCGTCGGGGTCACTGAACGTGAGGAAGGAGTTGTAGCTGCGCCGTTGCGGGTCTGGCCCTGGCGCCTGGGCGCCGTCCTCGAAGTGGAAGACGCCGCTGACGCTCACGCCGCGACCGGCCAGCTCCGAGCTCGCTGCGTCGATGTCGGGGACGACGAGGTGCAGGCCTTGCACCGAGCCGGCGGCGTCCGGGTTGAGCATGAGCGCGATCGAGCAGGTCGAACCCGGCGGGGTCAGCTGCACGACCCGGAAGTCCTCCCCTGCGCGGTGGTCCACGAGCAGGTCGAAGCCCGCCTGGTCGAGGTAGAACGCCTTGGCCCGGTCGACGTCCGACACCGGCACGACTACGAGCTCGAGCTTCCAGTCCACGATCACGGCCCTTCTGGTCCCGCCGGTGGCACACCGACGATGCGCCCGGGGGCGGGCGTCGGTGACCACGAAATCACACCCCGAGCACGCTCTTGGCACGGGCGTAGTAGGCGTCCCTGCTCCGCTTGCCGCGCAGGCCGCCGTTGACGCGCAGCGTGATCGCGTCGAAGTGGCGCCGGTCGGCGAGGGCGTTGAGGCCCCGGCTGGTCCAGAACCACGCGGCGATCCTGAAGCCGTAGGCCGGTGTCGCCGCGAGCGTCGGGTGGCCGACGAGATCGACCTTCAGGGCCTTCGACGCCGCCGTGTAGTTCGCCCGCCCGGTCAGCTGGATGGGCCCGCGGCCCTTGAACCGCTTCCCGTCGCCGGGATGGGTGTTCCCCAGGCTCGTGCGGCCCTCGTACGCGGCGCCGCTGGCGATCTCCTCGAAGTAGCGCAGCTGCACACTCTCATGCGCGAGCTGGGCGAGGAACGCGGCCATCCGCAGGGGTGTGGTGATGGCCCCCTCGGCCATGGCCGCGTTGAGGTACGGCAGGTACAGCGCCGCCTTCACGCGCGGCAGGGTCGGCATGATCGCGGCGAGCTGCCGGGCCGTGACGCCGCCCTTCGGGGGTGGCACGGGCCCGACCACGACAGCCGGCTTCGTGCCTGCGGAGGGTGGACGCCGCCCTCCGAGGGGGGCGGACGGGGGACGGCGTGCAGCCGGGCGGGCGGGCGCGGGCCCGGTCGGCGCGGGGCCGGGAAGGCGCAGGGCCATGCCTGCCGGGATCCGGTCGGGGTCCCGAATGCCGTTGAGGGAGGCCAGCCGCGAGACCGACGTCCCGAAGCGTTCAGCGAGCTCGGACAGGGTGTCCCCCGGGCGCACGATGTACGAGCGCTGGCCGAGCACCGACTGCGGGGAGGCTCCCGGCAGTCGAAGGAGCAGCCCGACCCGGATGCGGTCGACGTCCCGGATGTTGTTCAACCGCGCCAAGACCTGAACCGACGTGCCGAACCGCCGTGCGATCCCGGACAGCGTGTCGTGCAGAACCACGCGGTACGTCGCCGGTGGCGTGACCGTACCCCCCACCTGGCACCCTCCCGATAGCGATGTGACCCCCGTCACAGGGTCTCATCGCCGCGGCCGTCGCACATCCTGCTTCCCGCAGTCGAGGTCCGGCTCGCGCAGCAGGGCGCCCGTGCGCAGGTAGTGGTTCATCGACTGCTCCCACCACCGAACGTCGCGCAGCCATTCGTCGCCCTCATAGCGGGCGCTCGCGAACCGTGCCCCGGCTTGGCTGACCGGCGTCACGATGTAGGTGACCTCGACGTCGCTGGTGGCGTCGACGCCGGCGGTCACGGTGACCCGCAGCGTCGTCGCGACCAGCCCTTCGGTCACGCGGACGAACTCGACCACCCCTCGCGCGCCGTCGTGCTCGGTCACGGTCCACACCGTGTCCGGGACATCAGGTCCGAACGTGCGGAACACGCAGTTCTTCTCGGCGACCCCGGACTGCGAGTAGATGAGCTCGTAGCCCTCGGCCCAGCCGTCCAGCCACTCGGCTTCGCGCACGGGGCAGATCAGGGGGAGCACGACGTCTGGTGTCGCCTCGATGTGCTGGGTGAAGGACCGGGTGATGCGCTTGGTCATCGAGCCCACTCCTGCCGGTCGTCGGTGAGGCGGTGGCTGCTACCGGCATCGAGGTCGAGCCCGTAGACGCGGCGAAGGTCGAGGATCTGCGCGAGGGTCTCCTCCCCGAAGGGAGCCTTGCCCTCGAAGGCGTGCAGGACGATGCCCTCGAGGAGGTCCCCCAGCGTCATGTCCTTCAGCTCCGCGAGGGCCTTGAGCACCTTGAGGAGGCGCTTCTCCAGCCGCACGCCGGTCTGGACACGCTCGACGGTCACCGGCTCCATGTCTGCCTCCACCCGAGCTGTCGAGGTGTGTTGTTATGTGTGTACCAAGGTACATTGGTGAGCACAGTACAACAGGTGAATCCGGGGGTCACGGCGCCCCGATGGGGCGTAGCGTCGAGGCGAAGCCGGCATATCGGGAGGTGCCATGCATCGTCGTCGTGTCGTCGTCGCGTTGGGCGCACTCGTCGCAGCCCTGCTGCCGGTCGTCGTCGTCACCCCCGCGGCAGCCGAGCCTGCCACCAACGTGAGCTACCCGACAGGGTCGAGCGCGACGACCTTCTCCGGGTCGGCGCTGGACATGTGCGCTGCCCCGCCCCTGGCCTCCGTGCAGGCGTGGAACGCATCCGGATACCGGGCGATCGGGGTCTACGTCGGCGGGCCCAACCGGACGTGCGCGCAGCCCAACCTGACCGCGTCGTGGGTGGTGTCGGTGACCCGTCTGGGTTGGCGGCTGCTGCCCGTCTACATGGGTCGGCAGGCCCCCTGCAGCGACCGGGTCACCTCCGTCAAGATCACGCCGTCACTCGCCGCCTCGCAGGGCACGGCAGCCGCCACGGACGCGGCGGTCGCGCTCGCGGCGCTGGGGATGCGCCCGGGCAGCGCGGTCTACGCCGACATGGAGGGCTACGCGACGTCGGACTCCGCCTGCCGGGGCGCCGTCCTGACGTACCTGTCCGCCTGGACCCGCGAGCTCCACCGGCGCGGGTACCTGTCCGGCGTCTATGCGGGGTTGCTCTCCGGCGCCCTGCATCTGTCGCAGGTCTATGGCTCGGCGGCCTACGCCCGACCTGACGCCCTGTGGGTGGCGCGCTGGGACGGCTCGACGGCGTTGACCGGGTGGGCGGGCATCCCGAACACGCAGTGGACGGTGCACCAGCGGCTCAAGCAGTACAGGGGCGACCACGTCGAGACCTGGGGCGCAGTGACCCTGGAGATCGACAGCAACCGGGTCGACGCCCCCGTGGCGACGGTGGCCCTCGCCTACACCGTGGCGGGCGCGAGCACGCTGAACGCGCGCACGGGCCCGTCGCCGGCCTATCCGGTGGCGGCCACCTACCGCGCAGGAACGAACCTGGCCGTCGTCTGCCAGACCCCGGGCTCGGTCGTCGGGACGACGGCCGTCTGGGACCGGCTCGGTGGCGGGACCTACGTCAGCGACTACTACGTGAGCACACCGTCGAACACGGGGTACAGTGCCCCGCTCCCACGCTGCCGCTACCCCTACCAGGTGACGTCGTCGACTCCGCTGAACAAGCGCAGCGGCCCGGGGTCCTCCTACGCCGCACGGGGGAGCCTGCAGGCCGGGGCCCTGGCATGGACGTACTGCCAGCGCGCCGGCTCGAAGGTCGGCACGACCTCGGTGTGGGATCGCCTGGACGACGGCACCTATGTCAGCGACTACTACGTGGCCACGCCGAGCAACACCACGTACAGCAGGCCCGTGCCACGCTGCTAGCTCCTCGCCCGCGGATGCCGTGGTCGGCCCAAGGCCTGCGCAGGTGCGCCGCTCGTCGTGTCGGCGAAGATGGCCTAGTGACCGAGTCCGTCCCTGCCGACGCGGGCAGACCCACCGAGTGGATCGCGGGTTGCGTGGCGGGCCACCGTGATCTCGAGACTGCCGTGCTGGGTCTCGACGACCACGGCGCGCGCGAACCGTCGGGCCTGCCGGGCTGGACCAGGGCCCACGTGCTGACCCACGTCGCGCGCAACGCCGACGCGACGACGGCCATGCTCGCTGTGGCCGTCGCGGGCCGGGAGCCGGCGATGTACGACGGCGGTGACCGAGCGCGCAACGCCGCGATCCGAGCCGGCGCGCAGCGACCCGTTGCTGCGATCGTCGAAGACCTTCATGCCGCGCACCACCGCCTCGAGGCGGCCTGGGACGCCGGCTCTGGCAGCGTCTGGGCGGGCGTCGGTGAGCCCCAGGACGTGCCCGTCACGATGGCCGACTGCGCGTTCTACCGTTGGCGCGAGGTGGCCCTGCACACCGTGGACCTCGCACTGCCCGGCGGCCGGGGCTGGACCGACCTGCCGCAGGGTTATCTGGACGAGGAGTGGGGCCGTGCTCTGGCCACGCTGCCCGGCCGGCTGCCGCCGGCGACGGTCGTGGTGCTCGTGCCGGACGACGCCCCTCCTCGCGCGTTCGGCGCAGGAGCGGCGCGCTGCGTCGTCCGCGGGGATCGCGCGCACCTCCTGGGGTGGCTCGTCGGACGCATCGACCGGCCCGACGTCGTCCCCCTGCGCGCCTGGCCCTGGCCCTGACCCCCGACCTGCCCAGAAGGAGCCGCTCATGACCCGTGAGGCATTGCTCGAGTACTGCCTTGGCAAGCCCGGCGCCTGGGAGGACGAGCCGTGGGACGGGGACATCGTCGTCAAGGTCGGTCCGCGGATCTTCGCCTTCCTCGGCTCCGGGACGTCCGTCGGGCTCAAGTGCGGGCAGACCCGCGAGGAGGCCGACGAGTGGCTGACCCGCTACCCCGACGACGCCTCCGTGATGGCCTACATCGGCCGCTCCGGCTGGAACACGCTGCGACTGGGCGGCGCGATCCCCGAGCCGGAGCTGCTCGAGGCCGTCGACGACTCCTACGACGCTGTGCTCGCCAAGATCCCGCGCAAGCACAGGCCCGACCCGAAGGCGGCGGGTTGACCCCTGCGCCGGTGCGTCGCTTCGCCTGGTCAGTCCGTCGGCGTTGTGCGAGGCTGCCACAGGCGCCCGGTCGTGGAATGTGGGCGCTCCGGATAGGGGGTTGGGCGTGATCTTGTCAGGCAGTCGGCATCGCACGAGGAGAGACGCACAGTGAGCCCGGACCAGGGCGCCACCGGCTCGACGACAGCCCTGCGGGGCGCCTCGACCGGATCCATGATCACGGCAGTGCTGCCGGGGAGGTTGGCGAGGTCCGCGGGCACCGTGCCCACGGTTCGTGAGCCGTCCTCACTGCGCCCGCGCCCGGCCGACGCCGCGCAGGGTCCGTCGGGTCGGCTGGAGCCGTGGCGCGACTGGGCGCTCTGGGGCTGCCTGATGCACGGCCTGCTGCTGACCGCCGCCCTGACCCTGCCCTCCCTGCCCTGGCTGCTCGCGTTGTCGGTGCCGCTCAGCCTGGTGATGGCCGGCGCCACCCTCACCGTTCTGCACGACGCGGGCCACAAGCGCTTCTCCTCCCGGCACATGTGGCCGAACGTCTTCGCCGTGCAGACCGGCGTGCCGGTCGGGCTGTGGGTCGGGCACTGGACGCTGAAGCACCGCGTGCACCACCGAGCCACTGCCGTGTACCCCCTCGACGACGCCACCCGCGCGTCGAGCCTCGTGCGCTTCCACCCTGCCGCCCGGCTGCGCCCGATCCACCGGTACCAGCACCTCTACGCCTGGCCCCTGTACGGGCTCGCCTGGATGGGTGAGCTGCGCAGCCAGCTCACCTACCTGCGCACCGGCGCGATCGCGGGGACGACGACGCCGCGGGGGCCGGCGCGGGCGCTGTCCTTCGGCGTCGAGAAGGCCCTCTGCGCACTGGTCCTGTGGCCGTACGCGGTGGTCATGGGCGGGCAGCGCCTGCTGGTGCTCATGCTCGTCTCGATGAGCCTGGCCGGGGTGGTCGCGGGCGTCGTCCTCGTCGTCGGTCACATCAACGTGGGCCTCGACCCGTCCACGAGCGCGCCTGCGGGCCGGGAGTGGAACGCGCATCTGGTGCGCACGACGGCCAACTTCAGCACCGCGAACACCGTGGGCAACGCGGTGGTGCGATGGGTCACCGGCGGGATGACGCACCACCTGGCCCACCACCTGCGCCCCGTCGCACCCCGAAGCGAGCTGCCGTCGCTCCACGCCTCGCTCGTGGCGGACGTCTCGCGCACGACGGGGGAGCCGCTGCGCGACTTCCCCACGCTGCGCGCCGCGGCGCGGGGCCACTGGCAACGGCTCAAGGAGCTCGGCAGCACCCCGTAGGGCTGCCCGGTCGCGCGCTCCTCAGGGCGCGTTGGCGGCGCCGCCGAGAAGCGCTGCCAGGGCCAGGGTGTGCAACAGCCCCGCCATGTCGCCGCGCGGCAGCGAGCCGACGCTGTGGGGTGTGGAGTTCATGAGTCCGAACACGGCCTGCACGGTGGCCCTGGCGTGCTCGCGGTCGAGGTCGGGGCGCAGCTGCGCGAGCACCGCGGCCCAGAGGTCCACGTACTCGCGCTGCAGCCGCCGGACGCCGCCGCGGTCGGAGTCGGGCAGATGTGCCCACTCCTGGTCCTGGATCACGATGAGCTCAGGCTCGCCGAGAGCGAACTCGACGTGGAACTCGACCAGGCTCGACAGGGTGGCCATCGGTTCGCGGTCGGCCTCGGCGCGCTCGCGACCGCCGGCGAGCAGCCGCCGGCTGCAGCCCACGAGGAGCTCGCCGAGAAGGGCTTCCTTGTTGGGGAAGTGCTTGTACAGCCCCGGCCCGCTGATGCCGGCTGCCGCTCCGAGCTCGTCGATGCTGGTGGCGTGGTAGCCGCGCTCGGCGAAGAGGCGCCCGGCGGTGGCAAGGATCCGCTCGCGCGTGCCTGCCCGGGCTGGGGCGCGCTCCCCGGCTGGTGACCTCGGCACGGCGCACCTCCCGTTCACCTCTACCTGGACACTGAGGTTAGCGCACGTTAACCTCAAGGAGCAGTGCGCGGGTGAGCGGCCGCTGGCCCCGCTGCAACCACGGGAGCCGAGGGCGGCGCGAGGGCAGGTGGGCATGTCGGCACCGGTGATCGCCACGGCGGCTGCACCCGCCACCGAGGAGTTCCGGAGCAACACCGCAGCGCACGAGGCGCTCGTGGTCGAGCTGCGCGAGAGGCTGGCCGTCGCGCGCGCGGGCGGCTCGGAGTCCGCCCGGCGCAGGCATGTCGCCCGCGGCAAGCTGCTCCCGCGCGACAGGGTCGACACCCTCCTCGACGCCGGCTCGCCCTTCCTCGAGATAGGGGCGCTCGCAGCGGGCGGCCTGTACGACGACGACGCCCCGGCGGCCGGGCTGATCGCCGGGGTGGGCCGCGTGAGCGGCCGCGAGTGCGTGGTCGTCGCGAACGACGCCACTGTCAAGGGAGGCACGTACTACCCGCTGACCGTGAAGAAGCACCTCCGCGCGCAGGAGGTGGCCCTGCAGAACCGGCTGCCGTGCCTGTACCTCGTCGACTCCGGAGGGGCGTTCCTGCCGCGTCAGGACGAGGTGTTCCCCGACCGTGACCACTTCGGGCGCATCTTCTACAACCAGGCGACGATGTCGGCCCTCGGCATCCCGCAGGTCGCGGCCGTCCTGGGTTCGTGCACGGCGGGCGGGGCCTACGTGCCGGCGATGAGCGACGAGAGCGTGATCGTGCGCGACCAGGGGACGATCTTCCTCGGCGGTCCGCCACTGGTGAAGGCAGCCACAGGGGAGGTGGTCACGGCCGAGGACCTCGGCGGTGGCGACCTGCACGCCCGCCGCTCCGGTGTGGTCGACCACCTGGCGGACGACGACGTCCACGCCCTGAGCCTCGTGCGCGACATCGTGAGCACCTTCGGGCCGCGGGCCGAACGTCCCTGGCGGGTCGAGCCGGTCGAGGAGCCGGCGGTCGACCCGCGGCAGCTCTACGGGTTGGTCCCCACCGACCCGCGCCGGCCCTACGACGTCCACGAGGTGATCGCCCGTCTCGTCGACGGCAGCAGGTTCCACGAGTTCAAGTCCGGGTACGGGGCGACCCTGGTCACCGGCTTCGCGCGCATCCACGGGCATCCGGTCGGCGTCGTCGCCAACAACGGAGTCCTGTTCTCGGAGTCCGCGGTGAAGGGCGCGCACTTCGTCGAGCTGTGCGACCGGCGCAGCGTCCCGCTGCTCTTCCTGCAGAACATCACCGGCTTCATGGTCGGTCGCGACTACGAGGCGGGGGGAATCGCCAAGCACGGGGCCAAGATGGTCACCGCCGTGGCCTGCGCCAGGGTCCCCAAGCTGACCGTCGTGATCGGTGGGTCGTTCGGCGCGGGGAACTACTCGATGTGCGGGCGTGCGTACTCGCCCCGGTTCCTGTGGACGTGGCCGAACGCACGGATCTCCGTGATGGGCGGCGACCAGGCCGCCTCGGTGCTGGCGACCGTGCGCAGGGACCAGATCGAGGCGTCCGGGGGTGAGTGGTCGGTCGGGGACGAGGAGGCGTTCAAGGCCCCCATCCAGGCCCAGTACGAGGCCCAGGGCAGTCCCTACTACGCGACCGCACGCCTGTGGGACGACGGCGTGATCGACCCGCTCGACACCCGAACCGTCGTCGGCCTCTGCCTGTCGGCCTGCGCCAACGCCCCGCTGGAGCCGGTCGGCTACGGCGTCTTCCGGATGTGAGGCACCCCGTGTTCAGCACCGTGCTCGTGGCCAACCGCGGCGAGATCGCCGTGCGCATCATCGCCACGCTGCGCCGGCTCGGGATCCGGGCTGCCGCCGTGTACAGCGACGCCGACGTCGGCGCCCGCCACGTGGCCGAGGCCGACGTCGCCATCCGGATCGGGGCCGCCGCGGCCGCGCAGAGCTACCTGAACGCCGACGCGGTGGTCGCGGCGGCCTTGTCTGTCGGCGCCCAGGCGGTGCACCCGGGCTACGGCTTCCTCGCGGAGAACGCGGGGTTCGCCCGCGCGTGCGCGAGCGCCGGTCTGGTCTTCGTCGGGCCGCCCCCCGAGTCGATCGAGGCGATGGGCGACAAGATCCGGGCCAAGCAGACCGTCGAGGCCGCGGGGGTCCCCGTGGTACCGGGCCGGCACGAGCGGGGGATGGACGACGCCGACATCGCCGAGGCGGCGGTGCAGATCGGGTTCCCCGTTCTGCTCAAGCCCTCGGCGGGCGGCGGCGGCAAGGGCATGCGTCGGGTCGACTCGCTGGCGGGCATCCCCGAGGCGGTCACGGCCGCGCGACGCGAGGCCCGCGCCGCCTTCGGTGACGACACGCTGCTCGTCGAACGCTTTGTGCAGAGCCCGCGGCACATCGAGATCCAGGTCCTGGCCGACCGGTTCGGCAGCACGGTGCACCTCGGTGAGCGGGAGTGCAGCCTGCAGCGCCGGCACCAGAAGATCGTCGAGGAGGCGCCGTCCCCGCTGCTGACCCCGGCACAGCGGGCCGCGATGGGGCGTGCGGGCGTGGAGGTCGCGGCCGCGTGCGGCTACGTCGGCGCCGGCACCGTCGAGTTCATCGTGGACGGCGAGCGGCCGGAGTCGTTCTTCTTCATGGAGATGAACACCCGCCTGCAGGTCGAGCACCCTGTCACCGAGCTGGTGACCGGGGTGGACCTCGTGGAGCAGCAGCTGCGCTGCGCGGCCGGGGAGCCGCTCACCCTGAGCCAGGCCGACGTCGTGTGGGCCGGCCACGCGGTCGAGGCGCGGGTCTACGCCGAGGACCCGGCGCGCGGCTTCCTGCCGACGGGTGGGCGGGTGCTCGCCCTGCGCGAGCCGACCGGCGAGGGCGTGCGCGTCGACAGTGGCATCGCGTCGGGGTCGGTGGTCACCAGTGACTACGACCCGATGCTCGCCAAGGTGGTCGCCTGGGGGCCCGACCGTGCGAGCGCGCTGCGCCGGCTGGACGGCGCGCTGGCCGCCTCCAGCGTGTTGGGGGTGACGACGAACATCGCCTTCCTGCGCACCCTGCTCGCGGACCCCGACGTGCTCGCCGGCAGGCTCGACACCCAGCTGGTCGAGCGGCGCCTGGACTGCCTCGTCGACGCCCCCGTGCCCGACGAGGCGGTCGTGGCCGCGGCGCTCGGTCGCCTGGCCGAGCGCGAGCCCGCTGGACGGCTCGTCGACCCGTTCGACGTCCCCTCCGGGTGGCGGATCGGCGGGGAGCCGGCCTGGACGCACGAGCGGCTGCAGTCCGGCGGCGGCCCGGTGGTCGACGTCCGCCTGCGCGGGAGGGCCGGCGACGCGCAGGTGCGGGTGGGTGAGGCCGCACCCGTGCCGGCCTCGGCCCGGGTGGTGGGCCACGACCTCACGGTGACCGTCGACGGTCGCACGGCCGGCTGGGCATATGCGCGCGACGGGCTGACACTGTGGGTCGGGCGCGACGGCAGCGCCTGGGCCCTGCGCGAGGTGCCGCCCCGCGCACGTGCCGTGGACGACGACGACCGGCGAGGTCCGCTGGTGTCACCGATGCCGGGCACCGTGACAGCGGTCCACGTGGCCGTGGGCGAGGCGGTGCGCGCCGGGCAGCCGGTGGTCACCGTGGAGGCGATGAAGATGGAGCACGTGCTGCGGGCTGTCGCCGACGGCGTGGTTTCTGCGGTTCTGGTGGTCGCGGGGCAGACCGTCGCGATGGAGGCCCCACTCGCCGTCGTCGACGTGGGTGCCCTCGACCCTGCCGGCGACCCTGCCCTCGACCGGGCGCCGGGGGAGGGCGGGTGATGAGTCCGAGCCGCCGTGCGCTGCCGGCGCGGGTGCCGACCGCGGGCCTGCCGGCTCGCGTGACGATCTGCGAGGTGGGCCCGCGCGACGGGCTGCAGAACGAGTCGGTGACCGTTCCCACGGACGTGAAGGTCGAGCTCATCCATCGCCTGGTCGCTGCCGGGCTGCGCGTCGTGGAGGCCACGAGCTTCGTGCGGCCCGACCGGGTGCCGCAGCTCGCCGACGCCGACGAGGTGATGACCGCGCTCGCCTCGACGGCCGCCTGGCCGCAGCCGAGGCACGGGGGGTCGGTTCGCTTCCCGGTGCTCGTGCCCAACGAGCGGGGCCTGCAGCGCGCGCTCGCCCTGGGCGTCCGCGACGTCTGCGTGTTCGCCAGCGCGACTGAGACGTTCGCCAGGCGAAACCTCAACCGCTCGATGCGGGAGTCCATGCAGATGTTCAGCCCCGTCGTGGCCACCGCGGTGGACGCCGGGGCGCGTGTGCGCGGCTATCTCTCGATGTGCTTCGGCGACCCGTGGGAGGGTGCGGTCGAGATGCAGCAGGTCGTCGCGGCAGGCGTGGAGCTCCTGCACCTCGGCTGCCACGAGCTGAGCCTGGGCGACACGATCGGCGTCGCCACACCCGGCCACGTCAAGGCGCTCGTCGGCGCCTTCCACGCGGTCGGGGTCGGCGCAGACCGGCTCGCCGTGCACTTCCACGACACCTACGGCCAGGCCCTGGCGAACACGCTGGCGGCGCTGGAGGCCGGCGTGACGTCGGTGGACTCCAGTGCCGGTGGCCTCGGGGGGTGCCCGTACGCGGAGAGTGCCACGGGGAACCTGGCCACCGAGGATCTCGTCTGGATGCTCGACGGGCTGGGCGTCGACACGGGGGTGGATCTCGATGCACTCGTGGCCACCAGTACCTGGATGGCGGATCGGCTCGGCCGGCCGAGCCCCTCGCGCGTGGTGAACGCCCTCGCCGGAAGGCCGCCCGGCGCCAGGCGCGGGTGACGACCGGTAGCAGCCCGGCGATAGCGTCGAGGGATGTCCGGTAACTCGGGGATGTCCTTGGCAGATGAGCTCGTCGACCTACGAGTCCGGCTGGCCGCGACCGGAGGGCCGTTCGCCGAGTTCGCCGAGGCTGCGTTCGACAACTCACCACCGGTGGTGTGGGGGTGGCTGACAACGGCGGCCGCTCAGTGCGCGTCACGCGACTTCGTGCTGGTCGACCCGGACGACCCGCAGGCGGAGACGTTGTACCTGGAGATGGGCGACTTCGTCGTCAACACCGATCGTTGGGAGGTGGCGGCGCTGGCCTTCGGCCCTGTGCCGCCACATGGTGCGGAGCCCTCGGTGAGCGACTTCTTCGACGGGGTCGTCGGCGTCGAGGTCGGCGATGTTCGTCTCCCGGCGCTACCACTCACCGGGATGGAGGGGATGCAGGCCCGCTTCGGCGAGCTCGGTTCCCGGGCCGCAGTACCGGGGCGCGAGGTGGCCGAGGCGTATGTGCGCGTCTCGATGTTCGACCTGGTGGACCGGGCCCTGAGGTGCGGAACAGGCACCGGGCTTGGCATGCGTCTGGCTGCCGCCAGGCACGAGGACGAGCAGATCTGTGTATGGGAGGTCGGCGAGGCCCACGACGCGCGACCCATCGTGCACCGGCCCGTCGACGGCTGAGGTGCGCCCCTGTAAAGCCGCGAAACCACATCCCGTAATCAACTTGGCAGTTGATAAACTATTAGGTAGAGTACGGCTCATGAGCACGACGGGCACCGAGACGGCAGCCACGCCGGAGGACCAGCTCGACGCCATGTTCGCCGCGCTCGCCGATCCCACCCGCCGGGCGATCCTGGCCCGGCTGGCAGGTGGTGGTGACGCGACGCTCAACGATCTCGCCGAACCGTTCCACATCACCCTGCAGGCGGTGTCGAAGCACCTGAAGGTGCTCGAGCGGTCCGGGCTCATCTCGCGCAGCCGGGTCGCGCAGTCGCGGCCGTGCCGCCTCGAGCCCGAGGCGCTCGGGCTCGCGGCCGACTGGATCGAGCAGCATCGCCAGGCGTGGACCGAGCGGTTCGACAAGCTCGAGCGCCACCTCCGAGACATCCAGCACTCCGGACGTCCACCGATCCGAACGACACACCCCGAAAGGACGCTGCCATGACCGACACCACGACCACGCTCGGCGAGGTCATCATCACCCGCATCTTCGACGCTCCCCGCGAGCTGGTCTTCCGCTGCATGGTCGAGCCGCAGCACCTCACGCACTTCTGGGGTCCGGTCGGCGTGAGCACGCCCGTGGAGAGCATCACCATCGAGCCCCGCCCCGGTGGCGTGTTCGAGACCGTCATGGTCAACGACGCGGACGGCGCCAGGTACCCCACTCGCGGGGTCTTCGTCGAGGTGGTCGAGCCCGAGAGGCTGGTCTGGACGGAGCCCGACGTCGGCATGACGTCGTCCTCGACGTTCACCGACCTCGGCGACGGCCGCACCGAGGTGCGCATCCACCAGACGAACGTCCCCGAGATGTTCCGCAGCCCGGAGGCCCAGGCCGGCTTCAACAGCTCCCTGGACCGGTTCGCCGCCTACCTCGCCACGCTCTGACGAGCAAGCAGTCGGCGTGGGAGGCGCACAGCCGCTGGAAGGATGCGCTTGCCGAGCAGCACCGGCACATCGACGATGAGGGCCTGGACGACGACGGGGTCGCGGCGGCGCGCCTCGTCGCCGGCCGGCTCGAGAGGGACCAGGTCGAAGGGACCAGGTCGAAGGGACCAGGTCGAGATGGACCAGGTCGAGAGGACCAGGTCGAGATGGACCAGGTCGAGGACGAGGAGACCGGCACATGACCGCACCAGTCACCGGGGACGGGACGCGCGCCGTCCCGTGGGTGCTGAGTACCCCGAGCGGGGGCTCGGAGTACCTCGCCTTTCGCGACCCGGATCTCGACCCCCCGGCGCTGGTCGTCAAGGTGGGCTCGACCGAGCTTCGCTACCACCTGCGCTGCATCGAGGACCTGCACGCGATGGTGACGCAGCGCGGCGACTGGGTGCCGCTGGGCAGCGCCGACGAGCAGAAGGCGGCCGTCGAGGGCACGGTCGAGGCGTGGGGGCGTTCGGCGGACAACCCCGTGGGCGGGTGGTACGGGTTGAAGAAGGGCCTGCGCGGGCGGTTCGGGATGTACGTGCCACCCGTGCTCGCCGTCCTCGGGCTGGCGGAGGTCGAGAACCTGCCCCGCAACAACCGGATGCGCGCGGTCTAGGCCTCGCCGGCGCCCGTCGCCGGTGACTGCGCGGCGGGCGGAGGGTGGGTCGGTCTCACCATCCCGGCTCGCACGAGGGCGCCGCCGGACCAGGTGGCCACCCCGATGGTGACGAGTGCCGCGAGGACGATCGCGGCCGGCTCACCGGAGCCGAGCACGCCGAGCCGCGTGCCGATGGTCACCGCCGCCACGGGCACACCGAGCTGCGCCGAGGCGAGTGCCCCGACCGGGACGGGTTGGCCGGCCAGGCGCATCGCCGTGTGCGCCACCACCGCCCCCAGGCCCAGCGCCAACCCCAGGGCGATCGCCGCGGGGTGGCTCCCGAGGGCTCGCAGGTTCAGGGACGACCCGAGCCACACGAAGAACACCGGGCCGAGGAAGCCCTCGGTCAGCGCGAACAGCTGCCGCGCCAGCCGCCGCGGTTCCCCGACGGCGGCGACGGCCAGCCCGCAGGAGAACCCGGCAAGCATGATCGAGACATGGGTCCGCGTTGCGAGCGCGGCCATCGCGAACAGGATCCCCAGGCTGACGCGCAGCTCGAGGGCGAACTTGCGGTCCTCGGAGACGCGGTGCAAGCGCTTGCGCACCCCGGACCGCTCGACCTGGCGCAGCGCGAGGAACACGGCCACCCCTCCGGTCAGCACCGCCAGAGCGCCGAGCGCGGCGCGGACGGCATGGCTCGGGTCGATCGCCAGGGGCAGCGCCACGATGCAGGCGGCGTCGGCGACCGCGACCTGCGGCAGCATCTGGAGGATCGGCCCGCCGCCCAGGCGCAGCGAGTCCACGATCGGCAGCACGAGGGCGGCGGACGACGAGGCCATGAGGACGGCGTACAGGGCGCCGTGGCCGGTGTGGAACGCGGCAGCGACGGCGAACCCGAGGACGGCCGCAAGGGCGCCGACGCCGGCTGCCCGCAGGACCCCGATCCGCACCCCCTGCCGAACGGTCGGGTCTCGGACCGGAACGTGGGACCCGGCCACGAACATGACCAGGGCGAAGCCCATGTCGGCCAGGAACGTGAACGCCTCGTTGCCAGGGTGCAGCCAACCCGCGCCCGTCGGACCCACGAGAACCCCGGCCAGGAGCTCACCCAGCACGACCGGCACGTGCCATGCCGAGGGCAGCGCCAGGAGCGGCCCGAGGATGCCGACCAGGCAGATCACGGCGAGCGTGCCGAAGCTCAAAGACGCGCCCTCCTCCCGGCCAGGGTCGAGCGTGCGCCCTCAGTGTCCAGCGTGCGCCCTCAGTATGGTCGCGCAGGGCGGTCGCCCGCCGACGGCTGCCTGGGATCGAGGGACGGTGACCAGGCCGAGGGACCGTGCGAGATCGGTGCCACATAGCGCCCCTCTTCTCGCACGATGTGGCCAACCTGGCCAACTGGCCGTCCGGCGGGCCGAAAGGGCGATCGGGGCTACCTCAGGCAGGCGGCCACCAGCGCGACGTAGTCGGCGACGCGGGCGGCGGCCGCGCCGCCGTCCAGATCGGGGTTGTAGATCACCACGCTGGCCCCCCGGCAGCCCGCGACCGACAGTACGGCCCGGGTGAGCCCCTCGAGGCGCTCCCAGGTGATCCCGCCCGGCTGCGGGTAGTCGACGGCAGCCAGTGCCGTGGTCTGGAGGACGTCGAGGTCGACGTGGAACCACCAGCCGGCTGGTGCCGTCGCCGCCGTCTCGCGCACGGCGGTCGGCACGAGCGCGTCGACATCGACGTGTGACAGGTCGGCATCGGTCAGCATCCGCACGCGGTCCGACACGGACGTGACGCCGGCCGTCTCGAGCTCGTCGCGGTCCCGGGGGCCCAGCATCAGGAGGTGTGCGGCGTCCAGGCACGGCAGGAGCCGTTGCAGCGCAGGCGGTCCGGGGTACAGGCCGAGGGCAAGGGCGATCTCGCTGTCGGCTGCCTCACCCGTCGTGCTGGCGGCCGGGGGCCAGGCGTCCTCGTGCCCGTCCACGAAGACGAGCCCGGCGCCGCCCTGGTCATGCATCGCGACGAGGGGCGACAGCAGCACGGGGCAGTCGCCGGCGACGACCACCGGCACTGCGGGTACACCCCAGGCCCGGCGCAGGCTCGCCGACACGTCGGTGACCATCGCGACCAGGGCCGTGTCGGCGACGAGCCCCGAGGGCCCGCGCTCGGGGGTGAGGCCGTGCACCTCGACCCAGTCGCTGGACGTCGGCCCCGACGTCGCCGTGCGTGCCCGGACGCCCGCCGCCTCGAGCGCGCCCGGCATGCGCGCCACACCACTGGTCAGCCCGGCCGAGTTGAACGGGACGTGGATGAGGCGAACGGCTGCCCCCATGTGTCTCCTCCTGCCGGGTCTGCCTGTCGTCACGACGTCTCTGCTCGAGGACGACGTGTCTCCTCGAGACTGCCACCCGGCCAGCGGTGTCTCAGGCAGGCCGTGACCGGGTGCATGCTGAGGTCACACGGTCGACCGTCGCCGGCCGGACCGGCGGCCGAGACGGTCCCCCGAGGACCCAGCTGGAGTAGCACATGAAGGTCGCCATGCTCGGGCCCGTGGCATGGCGCACGCCGCCGCGGCACTACGGCCCCTGGGAGCAGGTGACGGGCCTGCTCACCGAAGGGCTCGTGGCTCGCGGGGTGGACGTCACGCTCTTCGCGACGCTGGACTCGCTGACCGCTGCGACGCTGGACGGCGTGTGCCCGCACGGGTACGCCGAGGACCCCTCGATGGACGGGAGGGTCTGGGAGGCGATGCACGTGTCCTACGCCCTGGCGCGGTCCGCCCAGTTCGACCTCGTGCACAACCATCTCGACTGGCTGCCGCTGGCGTTCGCCGAGCACGCGGACGCCCCGCTGCTGACCACGATCCACGGGTTCAGCGGCGCCGGCATCCTGCCCGCCTACGCGCGGGCGCGTTCGGCCTACGTGGCGATCAGTGACGCGGACCGGTCGCCCGACCTCGAGTACCTCGCGACCGTTCATCATGGCGTCGACCTGAGCAGCCTGCCGCTGACGTCGTCGCCGGGGCGCCATCTCGTGGTCTTCGGCAGGGTGCACCCGGACAAGGGGACCGCCGAGGCCATCGAGATCGCCCGCGTGCTGGGCCGGCGCCTGCTGATCTGCGGCATCGTGCAGGACGAGCGCTACTTCGCCGAGCAGGTGCAGCCGCATGTCGACGGCGACGCCGTCGTCTTCCTCGGGTCGGTGGGTCCGGAGGAGCGCGCCGAGGTGCTGGGCTCGGCCGCCGTGCTGCTTCATCCGATCGCCTTCGACGAGCCGTTCGGGCTGTCGGTCGTGGAGGCGATGGTGTGCGGGACACCCGTGGTGGCCTACCGGCGAGGGTCGATGGCCGAGGTGGTCGACGAGGGTGTCACCGGCTTCCTCACCGACGACGTGGCTACCGCGGCGGCCGCGGTGGAGGCGGCGTCCTTACTCGACCGGCCTTCGGTACGGGCTCGTGCGGTGGCGCGGTTCGGCGCCGACCGGATGGTCGAGGACTACCTGAGGGTCTACGACCAGGTGCTCGCGCGAGGCGAGTGAGACGCGCGATGGCGGCGGGTCGAGTGACCCGCCGCCATCGCGAAGGCGTCTGTGCTGCGAGTGGTCAGACGGCGCGAACGTTGGCTGCCTGGGGGCCCTTCTGGCCCGGAGTGATGTCGAACTCGACGCGCTGGTTCTCCTCGAGCGAGCGGTAGCCGTCACCCTGGATGGAGGAGAAGTGGACGAAGACGTCGGACGCGCCGCCGTCCGGGGTGATGAACCCGAAGCCCTTCTCGCCGTTGAACCACTTCACGATGCCCTGTGCCATGTCTGTGTCTCCTTGAAAAGCTGAAGCACTGCCCCTTGCTGGGCAGTACGGCCGAACCGGTCCGGTGACTGTCCCCGGGGCTGCTGCGGTGCACGCTCATCCAGCCCGGCGACCGGCGGGGCCACCGGAGTGACACCTGCACGACCGTTCGAGACCAACAAAGGCAGACGCCCGCCGGAGACAACTCCGCGGGCGTCCGTGAACGTACGGGAACTGCGACTGCAACCGAACCAAGCCTAACACGTCGGCGGCCGGGCAGACGAGCACAGGCCGCTTGCTATGGTGGGGGTGGCGGTTCTTCATGATGAGCAGAGCCGAGCACCCTTCGCGGTGCACGCTCACTCACGCCGGTCGTGCCCTTCTCTGCTGCAGGCGCTCGTGCGCTGGTCGGTGGTCGCGCGCATCATGACGGCCCCTTCGCGGGCCCGACAGAGCCGACCACGGTTCTGCACCAGCCGAGAGGCAGCCATGCGGTTCGACGTCTCCCTGTCCCTGTTCCCCTCGCCCGCGACACCGCCTCCGGTGTTCCCGCGGTGGGCAGTACTGAGCACGTACCCGCCCACGCCCTGTGGGCTCGCCACGTTCAGCCAGGCGCTGGTCACGAGCCTGTCGGGGCTCGGCGCCGACGTCGACGTGGTCCGCGTGCTCGACGACGTCCAGGCCGAGACGGTGCCCGAGGTGTCCCATCACCTGGTGAACGCGACGCCGGGCACGGCACGAGCGACCGCGTCGGCGTTGAACGGCTACGACGTCGTCGTGGTCCAGCACGAGTTCGGGATCTACGGTGGGGCCGACGGCGAGGACGTCCTCGCCGTCCTGGTCCGGTTGCGCGTGCCCGTCATCACCGTGCTGCACACGGTGCTCGCCGACCCCACGCCGCACCAGCATCAGGTGCTGCAGTCGGTGGTGTCCGCGTCGGACGTGCTCGTCACCATGACGCGTACGGCACGCGACCGGCTCGTGGAGGGCTATGACGTCGACCCTGACGTCGTGCACCTCATCCCGCACGGTGCGGCCGACGCACTCGTCACCGGGTCCCGTCTGCGGGCGGTCGACGCCGCTGCGGGATCCGGGGTGGACGGCGCCCACGGCACCGGCGAGCGCCGTCCCCGGATCCTCACGTGGGGGCTCATCGGCCCGGGCAAGGGGATCGAGTGGGGCATCGACGCGGTCGCCGGGCTGGGGGACCTGACGCCGGCCCCCGTCTACGTCGTGGCCGGCCAGACCCACCCCAGAGTGCTCGAGCGTGACGGCGAGAGCTACCGCCGGGGGTTGGAGTCGAGGGCACGCGACCTCGGGGTGTCCGACGACGTCGTCTTCGTCGACCACTACCTGAGTGCGGCTCACCTGCACCGGCTGGTCCGCGGGGCCGACGTCGTGCTCCTGCCGTACGACTCGCGAGAGCAGGTGACCTCCGGCGTCCTCATCGAGGCGGTGGCCGCGGGCAAGCCGGTCGTGTCCACCCGCTTCCCGCACGCCGTCGAGCTGCTGGACGGCGGGGCGGGGCTGCTGGTCGACCAGGGCGACCCGGCAGCGATCGCTGCTGCGCTGCGGCAGGTGCTCACCGAGCCCGGCCTGGCGTCCCGGATGTCGAACGAGGCCGAGGCCCTGGCGCCGGACCTGTCATGGCGGGCCGTCGCGGGCCGCTACCTGGACCTGGCCACGGCACTGCACGGCGAGGGCTTCGCGGTTCCCGACGACGCCTCGGTCGCGAACCCTGTGGCTGTGGTGGCGTGATCGCTCGACCGCTCTTCACCCACCTGCTGGCGATGACCGACGCGACAGGGCTCTTCGAGCACGCCGAGCTGAGCCGCCCGCGCCGGGAGCACGGGTACTGCGTGGACGACGTCGCCCGCGGCCTCGTCGTGCTGTCGCGAGCGCAGCCCCAGGACGACCCTCGCCTGCCCGAGGTGACCCTGCGCTACCTGCGGTTCGTCGCGGGCTCCCAGACCGCTGACGGCCGGGTGGCCAACCGGTGCGACGTGCGAGGCGTTCGCCACGGAACCCCCGGGGTGGAGGACTGCTGGGGCAGGGCGTTGTGGGGCCTGGGGACGACCGCGTCCCGGGGTCGTGACGCCGAGACCGCGCACCTCGCGATGGCCAGGTTCGACCGCAGCGTCGGACTTCGCTCGCGATGGCCTCGGGCCATGGCCTTCGCCGGGCTCGGTGCCGCCGAGGTGCTTCGGGTCGACTCTGCGCACGGTGGTGCCCGGGAGCTGCTCGCCGACGCTGCCGCCGGGGTCGGACGTCGGCGGCCGGACGCGTCGTGGCCGTGGCCGCAACCGCGCCTCGGCTACGCCAACGCAGTACTGCCTGACGTCCTTCTGGCCGCCGGTGACTGCCTGCACCGCGACGACCTCGTCGAGGACGGGCTGGCCCTGCTCGGCTGGCTTCTGGACATGGAGACAGCAGGTGACCACCTGTCGTTCACCCCGACCGGTGGGTGGGCGCAAGGGGAGCCGCGGCCGGGCTTCGACCAGCAACCCATCGAGGCCGCTGCCCTGGCCGACGCTTGCGCCCGGGCCTTCGAGCTGACCGGCGATGCACGCTGGTCGATGGCTGTGGACCGGGCTGCGGCCTGGTTCTTCGGCGTGAACGACGTCGGAGTGCCGCTCTACGACGCTCAGACCGGCGGGTGCTGCGACGGGCTGGAGGTCGACGGGCGCAACGAGAACCAGGGAGCGGAGTCCACGTTGGCCCTCATCTCCACCGTCCAGCACGCGAGCCGGCTGGCCATGGCGCACCAGTGAGGGGCCTACCGACGACGGACTCGTCCCCCCGGGCCGGCGGCCTTGCGCCGTCCCGGGAGGGCGAGGCGGTGGAGGTGCGGCGCACGGACGTCCTCCTGCGACCTGATGCGCGCCGGGTCATCGCACGGCTCTTCCTGCCCGGGCAGGAGAGCGCGGCGTCCGGGATCTCCCGCGCCTCGGCGGTCGTCGCGCGCTGCCTGGCCATGAGCGAGAGCGAGGTGCAGGAGACCCTCGCCGAGGTCCTCACCTCCTACGCACCGAGGCACCGAGGCTTCGCCGAGCGCCTGGACGCGCACTTCGTCGTGGTCGCCCACAGGGTGGACGGCGCAGCCGCGCTGTCGCCGCAGCGGCGGCGTCTGATCGGGGCCTACTTCACGAAGGAGTTCGCGGTCGAGGCGGCGGCGCTGTTCAACCCCTCCCTCGTGGCGCACCCCGAGCAGGACGGCGCCGCGGGAGGGCTGCGCTTCGTGATGAGTGCCCGCGCGGTCGGGGAGGGACACCTGTCGAGCATCGTCTTCCGGACGGGTCGGTTGAGCACCGGCGCGGCTCCACCGATTGTCACCGTCGACCCCGCGTCCGCGTACGTCACTGCGGGCGCGTACGCCGCCTCGCCGATCGACCGCGAGCGGATCCGGCTCGAGGCCACCGCCGCCGGGGCCGACGCCGAAAGCCTGGCGTTCGTGCTCGCAGGGCTGCCGGCACAGTTCACGCCGGAGGCCCTCGACGGTGCGCTGGCTGCTCTTCGCGGCCAGCGGTTGACACGGGTGAACGGCGAGCACACGGCCACCTGCCTGCAGCTGGCGGCTACGGGCTCCTACGAGGTGGTCTTCCCCCAGGAGAGCGACCTGTCCGAGCGGGCCCTGATGCCGGGGTCCGCAGCGGAGAGCGGCGGGGTGGAGGACGCGAGGTTCGTACGGTTCACCGAGGACGACGGCACCGCCACGTACCTGGCGACGTACACCGCGTTCGACGGCGACCACATCGTGCCGCGCCGCCTGCAGACGCACGACTTCCGCACGTTCCGCGCGACGTCCTTCACGGGGCGTGCGGCGGCCAACAAGGGGATGGCCCTGTTCCCTCGCCGCGTGGACGGGCAGTACCTCGCCCTGTCGCGGTGGGATCGGGAGAACAACGCGATCGCGGTCTCTGCCGACGGCCACCACTGGGACGAGGTACGCCGGCTCCAGGCACCGGAGCAGCCGTGGGAGCTGATCCAGCTCGGCAACTGCGGGCCACCGATCGAGACGCCGCAGGGTTGGTTGGTGCTGACCCACGGCGTCGGTGCGATGCGCGGCTACTCCATCGGGGCCATCCTGCTCGACCTGGCCGACCCGGCTCGGGTCGTCGGGCGCCTGGCCAGCCCGTTGCTGCGCCCGGCGGGGGACGAGCGCGACGGGTACGTGCCCAACGTCGTCTACTCCTGCGGGGCGCTCGTGCACGAGCAGACGCTCGTGCTGCCGTACGGGTGCAGCGACACCAGCATCCGGGTGGCGGTCCTGAGCCTGCCGACACTGCTCGACCGCCTGCTCGAGCACCCGCGACCGCCGGGGGTCGGCTCGTGACCGCACCCGTTGCACACATCAGAGGAGACTCCATGAGGAAGCCGGCACGTAACCCGTTCCATCACCCCGACAACCCGGCGGGGTCGTCGCGCGCCGACGCCCCTGGGGGCCGCAGCGACTCGGGCTCCCTCGGCGCGGGCGACACCGCCCGTGTGGAGCAGGTCGAGCGGGTCGACAAGCCCTGGGGACACGAAGAGATCTTCGCGGTCCTGGAGGGCCGTTACGTCGGGAAGGTGCTGACGATCGGCGCCGGTCGTGCGTTGTCGCTGCAGCACCACCGCAACAAGGACGAGACCCTGGCAGTGCAGACCGGCGAGATCAGGGTGGAGTACGGGCCTGACCGCACCCACCTGACCTCGGTGACGCTCGCCCCAGGCGAACGCCTGCTGATCCGCGCGTACGTCATTCACCGGATCACTGCGATCAAGGACAGCTGCGTGCTGGAGGCGTCGACGGCGCGGCCCGGCTGGCGCGACGACGTCGTGCGGCTCGACGACCACTACGGTCGCGAGGGGACCAGCGCCCCCTGACAGCGCACGGCGGGCGCCGGCCTCGCCTCCTCAGCCCGGGGAGCCGGCCGGCGGGTGGGCATGGCTGCGTTCGACGCAGAACTCGTTGCCTTCGGGGTCGGCGAGCACGACCCAGCCCGCGCCGTCCGGGCGGCGGCGGTCGGCCACGACGACTGCGCCGAGGCCGAGCAGCCGGGCCACCTCCTCATCCCGGCTCTGGTCGGTCGGGACGAGGTCGAGATGGATGCGGTTCTTCACCTGCTTGTGCTCGGGAACTCTGACGAAGAGCAGCGCCGCCCCGCCGTCGGGCGGCAGGATCACGGCTTCGGGGTCGCCGGGTGCGTTGGGGGTGTCGTGCAGCTCGTGGTACCCGGTCACCTGGCTCCAGAACCGGGCCAGCAGGTAGGGCTCGGCGCAGTCGAAGGTCGTCGTGCGAATGCGTGACGTCATGGAACGTCTCCCGTCAGGACGCAGGCCATGAGTCTGCCCAACGGGGCGGCGGATTCACACCCTTGGTACCCGGTCGCTCACGACTTGAGCAGCGGCGCCAGGTCGTCCCGGGTCAGGCCGCCGACGCCCAGCCTGTCAATTCGCTCGGCCAGAGCGCGGGCCGCGACGACCAGACCCGCGGCGTCGATCCCGTACGGCGGGTCGATGGCGAAGCCCTCGATGCGGTTCGCGCCCCGTCGGAGCAGCTGCGTGGCTCCGAACGGGTTCTCGCGCTGGGCATGTGTCAGGCCGACGGCGAGCTGTGCGAGGCCGCGCCAGAGCTCTCGCTCGGGCTCAGGCGCCGACTTCCAGCGGCTCTCCAGCACCTCATGGGCGTCGAAGGCCCGACCGTCGTCGAGCAGCCTCTGCGCCTCGCGGAGGCTGTCTTCGGGAGGCAGCGTGACGCCGGCCGGTACCCGCTGCGCGCCTGCCCGACCTCGCGGGAGCGGCCGTCCCAGCCCGTCGCGCGGGCGCGCGTTGCGGGGGCGCCCGGCAGCGTCCCTGTCCCTGCCACCTGCGCCGGTCGTCGTCACGACAGCTGCCCACCCTCGGACTCCCAGACGGCGGAGTCGTTCAGATCCGACTCCGTGCCCGCCGCCCCCGCCTTGCGTTGTCGTGGCTGCGGGGCGGCGTCGTGGTCGTCCGCGCGCCCGTTCGCGTTGGCGCGGGCGAGCACGGACGTAGCACTCGCATGGTTCACCTGGCCCGTCGACTCCTCCATCGCTCGGGCAGCCGGGCCGGCTGCGGTGTCCGGGGGCACGACGAGCAGGCGGAGGCTCGGCTCCCCGCCGCTGGCGCTCAGACGGACCAGGTGAGGGTCGATGTCCATGAACCAGCCGAGGCGGACGACGTGGCCGTCGGCGTCCACCCTGCGCGGAGCGGGGTCCCACAGCGTGGGGTTGTACGTGACCCGGCTGATGCGGAGCTCGCGCCGGCGCAGCTGCAAGACCAGGTCCGGCAGCTCGTCGACCAGACTTGTCGTGCGCGGCCACCAGCCGCCGTCGAGCGAGGTCGTCCGGTCCCCGCCGTCCCAACGCAGAGACAACCGTGCGGGAGCGTCACCCTGCGTGACGGGGGGCGCGGCGGGGGGACTCTCGCGTTCCGGTCGCGTGACTGGTGCGTTCGCTGGAGCCACGGGGTTTGCTGTAGCCATGGGAAGGCCCGTCCTCGGCGACCATCGCCGGTCCCTCGACGTACGCCGGGGGCGACGAAGACGGACGTCCGCGTGAGGAGGTCCTCGGTGACCTCACTGTACGTCCGGCCTGCCCCGGCGGCGAGCGCGCCGGTCTCGGCTGCCCGCTCGGCACCGGGCCGTGCGAGACTGGAGCCACACCTCGCGTGCCAGGACCTGCTCGGGACCCCGCGCCCCCTGGTCGCCCGGTGACCACGAACCGAAGGCGGCAGGTCCCATGACAGAGTCGCCCGTGCTCTCACCCGCTCAGGCCGCGACCGACGGCTGTTGCCCCTGCGGCCATGCTCTCGAGCTCCACGACCCGGTGTCCGCGCGCTACTGCGCCGCGACGTCGTCGAGCACGCTCACGCGTCGATGCATCTGCGCGCCCGAGCAGCCGCACCCGACGACCAGCGACGGAGGTCGTCGCGCGGGGTACGGCCTGGGACGACGACCCGGCTGAGGCCTCTACGCTTCGACCATGGCCGGGCGAGCGGCTCGCGCGGTGGCGCTGGAGCTGCTGCCGCACCTGCGGCGTGCACGCGACCACATCGACCGCCAGTACGCCATGGCACTCGACCTGGAGCAGCTGGCCCGCGTCGCCGGCGTGTCCAAGTTCCACTTCGCGCGCAGCTTCGAGGCTGCTTATGGCGAGACGCCGATCCGTTACCTGACCCGGCGCCGAGTCGAGCGTGCGCAGGACCTGCTGCGCACGGCCAACCTCACGGTGACCGAGGTGTGCATGGTGGTCGGCTTCGCCAGCCTGGGGTCGTTCTCGTCGCGGTTCACCCAGCTCGTGGGCGAGAGCCCCACCGCCTACCGCGACCGCTGGGCGGCCAGGGGTGGTCCGCACGTCCCCGGCTGCTTCCTGTTCATGCGCGGGGTGCTTGACCCGGGCGGCACCGCGGGCCCGGTCGTGTCACGGGGGCAAACCTCACGGGCGGAGGACGCCGTCGACCCGGTGCGTGCCACCCCGAGGGAGCAACCTGGGAGAAGCATCACGCAGTGAGGGCGTCATAGGGTCGAGGAATGATCACCAACGTCTCGCTGACCACCGTCTACTGCCTCGACCAGGATGCTGCTCGCGACTTCTACGTCGACGTCCTCGGGTTCGCCCCGCGCACCGACGTCACGATGGGCGAGGGCTTCCGCTGGGTGAGCGTGTGCCACCCGGACCACCCCGAGCTCGAGATCACCCTGATGACGCCCGGACCGCCGCTGGACGCCGAGGCCGCGGCCTTCGTCCGTCGGCAGCTCGAGAAGGGTCAGATGGGCGGTCTCGGCCTGCGCGTGGACGACTGCAAGGCGACATACGAGGAGCTTCGCGAGAAGGGGGTGACCTTCCTCCAGGAGCCCGCCGACCGGCCTTACGGTGTGGAGGCCGTCATGCGCGACAACTCCGGGAACTGGCTGGTGCTGGTCGAGCCCAAGGAGTTCGTGCCGGCCGACTTCGGGTAGGAGGCGAGCCCGAGACAGGTTCAGCTGAGGACCACGGCGGTGGAGGAGGTGGCGGCGGCGACGGCCTTGCGGACGGCGTCGGCGGCCCAGTCCTGCGAGCCGATCTGCTTGGCCCTGCGGCGCACGGCGAACCGGTCGCCGTCGGAGACCTTGTGGGCGGCGTCCACGGCCCAGAGCAGGCTCACCAGGCCCGCCTCGCGCTGCGTGGGCTCGCGCAGGCCGGCCAACGCCAGGCCGATGCCTTGCCTCAGCTCGGCGGCCACGTCCGGGTTGGCGGCCGGCCATCGCGTGGTCGGGAAGACCCCCAGGACGGCGCCGTGCTCCTCGCGCACCAGCCCTGCGGCGGCGAGCCGGTCGAGCAGCTGCGGGCGTAGTCCCTTCATCACCTGGTCGACGGCTGCCGGCGGCTTGAGGGGGCGACGGGCGGCCAGACGCGCCAGAACACCGTCCAGCAGGGGGTCGCCGGCAAGTCCGTCGCCACGCACCACCAGCCGCCCTCGCGGTGCCGCTTCGCCCGGTCCGGCCGGTGACACTCGACCGCGCACGGCCAGCTCCTGCAGCACAGCACCCGCCAGCCCGCGGTCCAGGTGCGCCTTGTCCACGACCGGCTTTCCGATCGTCGGCTCGATGAGGAGCAGCAACAGGTCCTCCGCGACAAGTCGCATGAAGCAACTGTAGATGGCCGCGTGTGATCGCGACAGAAGGGACCTTCGCTACGCGGGGGTGACGAGGACGCCGGCTGCGGCCAGCGCCTGGCGCAGCGGGCCGTGCGGCAGGGCGGGGGTGCGGTGACCGTCCCGGCCGACCATCTCGGCGTTGACCACGAGGGCGTTGAGCACCGCCTCCTCGACCGACTCGACCACGGCCGTCAGGAACGGGTCCAGATGACCCCACGGGACGAACGTCAGATGCTCGAGGTCGTCGTCCGTCGGAGCGGCGAGCGGGATGCGGCTGCGCAGCGCGCCGGCGTTGGCCGTGGAGAACGCGAGGAAGATGTCGCCGGAGAAGTGGCCACCGGCCGTGCCGGTGCGGGCCAGGCCGAGCGGTACCCGCCGGGCGAGCGCCTTGCACTGCCCGGGCAGCAGGGGTGCGTCGGTGGCGATGATCGCGATGACGGAGCCCATGCCGCCGCGGGGGATCGCAGCCGCCCGCTCGCCGTCGCGCAGCAGCCAGGCCGGGTCCGACAGCGGGTCGTCCTCGGCGAGCAGCCCACCCAGACGCACCCCGGCGACGGTGAGCTCGGCCCGCTCCCCGAAGTTGGCCTGCACGAACGCGGCCACCGTGTACCGGGCGCTGCCGAAGGCCACCACGCGCGACGAGGTGCCGCAGCCGCCCTTGAAGCAGTAGCAGCTCATGCCGGTGCCCCCGCCCACCGAGCCTTCCAGCATCGGCCCGGAGGAGGCGCAGTCGAGGGCCGCCACCGCGTGTTCGGGCCGCACGTGCCGACCGTTGATGTCGTTGAGGTAGCCGTCCCAGGTCTCGGCCACCACCGGCAGCAGCCATTCGCTCGCGAGCACCGGATGGTTCTTGGCGACCCAGTCGATCGTGCCCTCGTGGCAGGCCCCGACGGCGTGGGTGTTCGTGATCGTGATCGGCACCGAGATCGCGCCGACCTCGTCGATCCACGTCGTGCCCGTCATCTCGCCGTTGCCGTTGAGGCTGTACCACCCGGCGGCGCACGGGACGCCGACACCGGCGGCTCCGCGCGGCAGGATCGCGGTCACCCCGGTGCGCACCGGACCCTTGCCCACCCTCAGTGGCCCGTCGCCGTCGACCAGCGTCACGTGGCCCACGGCCACACCGGCGACGTCGGTCAGCCCGTTCCACGGCCCCGGCTCGCCGGGCAGGGGGATCCCCAGGGCGCGTGCTCTCGGCCGTCCGTCAGGGCTCCAGTGTCGCGGGTCGCCGGGGGCCCGCCCGAGCTCCAGCGGAGAGGGTGGCTGCTGCACGCTGACAGCCTCTCAGCCGGAGGTGAGCAGGCTGAACATCCCCTCGTCCTCCTGGGCGTTGTGCAGGCGGAGGACGGCGTGCAGCCCGTAGAGCAGACGCTGTGCCTCCACGAGGTCCTCGGGGTCGGGCTGGTCGGCCTCCTCGAGGAGCCGCCGCAGCCTCGTGACCTGGTGCTCGATCTCGGCGTGGGCCCTGCTCATCGCACCGGTCGGGTCGTCCCCGCCGAGCACCTTCGCGACCACCGGGTACAGCAGGTGCTCCTCGGCCCGCTCGTGCGGGAGCAGCTCGGTGTCGAGGCGGGCGAGCAGTGCCCGTACGGCTGCGACACCGGGCTGGTCGCCGTCCTCGGAGCCGGTGAGGGTGTCTGCCACGGTGCGCACCTGCTCGACCAGCGGGCGGACGCCGGCGTGCTCGGTGTGCATCCTGCGCACCAGCTCGGCGTCTGCGGGCGTGAGAACGGCCGCATGCTGCTCGCCGGGGAGCACCGCGCGCAGCGCGACCAGGATCGCCAGCACATCGATCACCTCCTGCAGCAGCGCACCCTCAGTCGGTGGCAGGAAGCCGAGCGCGGCGGCGACCATCGCGACCATCGACAGGCCCATCCCCAGGGTCACGCTCTGCAGCGCGATCCGGCGGGACCTGCGGGCGATGTGGATCGCGACGGCAAGTCCGTCGATGCGGTCGACGGTGAGGACGACATCGGCGGCCTCCGCCGAGGCCGTCGTCCCCCGGGCCGCCAGCGCGACCCCCACTCCGGCGGCGGCCAGCGACGGCGCGTCGTTCACGCCGTCGCCGACCATGATCGTGAGGCCGTGCTCGGCCTCGGCGAGCACGACGGCGAGCTTCTCCTCCGGGTCGCGGTCGGCTTGCACGGCGTCGACGCCGACGATGCGTCCGACGGCCTCGGCGACGTCGGCCCGGTCACCGGTGACCAGGACGACGCGGCTGATCCCCGCTCGGCGCAACGCTCGGACCATGCGGGGAGCGTCGGAGCGTACGGGGTCCTCCAGCAGCAGGGCGCCGACCGGGACGCCGTCGACCGCGGCGAAGACACTCAACGAGCCGTCCAGGGCTGCCCGGCGGCGCACCCGGCGCGCCCAGGGCGGCACCGGCCCGTCCCCGCCGTCCCGGCCGTCCCGGCCGTCCCCGCTGACCCGGCCGTCCCCGAGGATCCACGAGGCCTTGCCCAGGCGCACCCGGTGAGTGCCGACGGTCCCCTCGACGCCGTAGCCGTGCCGCTCGACGACGTCCTCTGGCATGTCCAGTGCGAGCCCGCGAGCCCGTCCCGCCGTCACGATCGAGTTGGCGAGCACGTGGGGGGAGACCTGGTCGAGCGAGGCCGACAGGCGCAGGAGCTCGTCGGCGGTGATCGTGTCACCACCGTTCTGCCCTGGCGCCCGCACCTCGACGACCACGTCGACCACGACCGGGCGTCCCTGCGTGAGCGTCCCCGTCTTGTCGAAGAGCAGCACCCGGCCGGCTGCCAGGCGCTCGAGAGCCCCGCCTCCCTTGATGACCACGCCCGCCCGGGCGGCACGGGAGAGCCCGGACATGATCGCGATGGGTGCCGCCAGCAGCAGGGGGCAGGGAGTCGCCACGACGAGTACGGCGACTGCCCGCACGGCGTCCCCGGACAGCCACCACGCGACGCCCGCGAGCGCCAGCGTCAAGGGGACGAAGATCATCGCGAACCGGTCAGCGGCCCGCACGAACGGAGCCGACGACGCCTGTGCCTGCTCGACGAGGGTCACGATGCGTGCGTAGGTGGAGTCAGCGGCGAGCGCCGTCGCGACGAGAGCGACCGGCTGTCCGGCGTTCACCGTGCCGCTGCGGGCATCCTCGCCCGGCTCCCGTTCGACCGGTAGCGCTTCACCCGTGAGCGCGGACTCGTCGAAGACCCCCGCGTCGAGCAGCCGCCCGTCGACCGGCACGACCTCTCCCGGGCCGACCACGAGGATGTCGCCGCGGGCCACCTCCGAGACGGGTACCTCCTCGACGGCGAACCCGCCGTCGGCCCGCTCCGTGCGGCGTCTCGCGGTGCGGGGGGCTCGCTCGACCAGAAGGCTCAGCTCGCGTCGGGCCCGCGCCTGCGCCCGCGCCTCGAGCACCCTTCCGGTGGCGAGCATCCAGGCGATCACCGCCCCGGCGAGGGGCTCGCCGACCGCGAGCGATCCGCCAAGGGCGAGGACGGCGATGACGTCGACGCTGGCCTCGCGCCGACGCGCCGCCCCGACCACCCAACCCAGGGCGACGGCCAGGCCGAGCAGGGCGGACGCCGTCCAAACGACTGCACCCGCCTGCTCGCTCACCGCGAGCCACGCCCCCAGGCCGATGGCCAGCAGGGCGGTGGTTGTCACGAAGAACGCGGACTCGGCATGGGCACGCAGGACGCGCATGCCGCCAGCCTCGTCCACCCCACGTGGCCGGCACGGTGCCCTACGTCCCGCCCCGGACGGCGCCTGGTGTGCCGGGAGCGGTGGCCCTCGGGTGGCGCCGAGTGTTTCGGAATGCTTTGCATTGCACGCAGATACGCAACACCTCGCCGGGCGCCCGGGAGGCCCTCGTGATGCGACGTCCTCGGCGTGGGCTCGCACAGCCGTCCCGGGGCCGCACGCCGGCCGCGGGGGGGGTGCCCGTCCGGCCCTCCTCCGGCACACAAAGGCGTGTTGCGTATCCGCGTGCAATGCAAAGCCGCCGCAAGCACGTGGTGTCGCCGGCGGCCACGGCCTCCCCGAACGCGGACCGGCGTGTTGCATATCCGCGTGCAATGCAAAGCATCCCGAACACACTGTCTGGTGCGCGGCGGCGGGCGCCCCAGCACGCCCGTGTCCCCTCCCTCGCCATACGCTGCGTTGGCGGGCAGCACGGCTTCGACCTCGAGCACGCTGCCGGACCCAGGACTCGATGGCGGCCGCGCGCGAGGAGGGATGCCGGGTGGAACGGGCGGACGTCGACCAGAAGGGTGTCGTCGACGTCGCGGTGATCGGGGCCGGTGTCGTCGGCTGTGCGATCGCTCGTGAGCTGGCCAGGTACGAACTCGATGTCGTGCTCGTCGAGGCGAGCGACGACGTGGGCGAGGGCACGTCCAAGGCCAACACGGCGATCCTGCACACCGGGTTCGACGCAGCGCCCGGCACCTTGGAGGCCCGGCTGGTGGCCGAGGGCTACGACCTGCTCTCCAGCTACGCGGCCGACGTCGGCATCCCCGTCGAGCCGGTCGGCGCGCTCCTCGTTGCGTGGGACGACGAGCAGCTGGCGGCGCTGCCGGCCCTCGCCGACAAGGCGGCACGCAACGGGTACCCGCACGCCCGGCTGGTCGACGTCTCGCAGCTGTACGGCCGCGAGCCGCACCTCGGCCGGGGCGCACTCGGCGCGCTCGAGGTCCCGGGCGAGTCGATCATCTGCCCGTGGACGACGACGCTCGCGCTGGCCACACAGGCGCTGCTGGGCGGCGTCCGGCTACGACTGCGAACCCGGGTGACGCGGGTGCACCCGGGCCGCCCGCACGTGCTCGACCTCGCGACCACGGCCGGCACCGACCGCCTGCTCGCGAGGCACGTGGTCAACGCGGCCGGCCTGTTCAGCGACGAGGTAGACCGCTGGATGGGCTTCGACGGCTTCACGGTCACCCCCCGCCGGGGTCAGCTCATCGTCTTCGACAAGCTCGCGCGCCATCTGGTCGGCCACATCCTGCTGCCCGTGCCGACACGGCTGGGCAAGGGCGTGCTCGTCGCGCCGACCGTGTACGGCAACGTGCTGCTCGGGCCCACCGCCGAGGACCTCGACGACCGCTGTGCGACCGAGTCGACCGCCGAGGGGCTGGAGCTCCTGCGCGGTCACGGTGAGCGCATCCTGCCCTCGCTCATGGCCGAGGAGGTGACGACCGTGTACGCCGGCCTGCGCGCGGCGACCGAGCACGGCGACTACCAGCTGCACGGGCATCCGGAGATGCGCTACGTGTGTGCGGGCGGCATCCGGTCCACCGGCCTGACGGCGTCCATGGCGATCGGGCGCCACGTCGCCGACCTGCTGGGCGAGGCCGGTCTGCCGCTCGGCCAGGCTCGGTCGCTGCCCGCCGTGACCATGCCGATGATCGGCGAGGCGTTCGAACGCCCCTACCAGCGCAGCGACCGCGTGGCCGCCGACCCCGAGTACGGCCGGCTGGTCTGCCACTGCGAGCGCGTCTCGCGCGGTGAGCTGCGGGACGCACTCGCCTCCCCCATCGCGCCGGTCTCCGTCGAGGGCCTGCGCCGGCGCACCCGGGCGGGCATGGGCCGGTGCCAGGGCTTCTACTGCGGGGCATCGGTGCGGGCGCTGCTCGAAGGAGCAGCCCGGTGACTCCCGCGCCGGGGCGCACCCGGCGGACGGTCGACGTCCTGGTGATCGGCGCCGGCCCGGCCGGGCTCACGGCGGCGGCTGCCCTCGCGCGCCGCGGCGTCGAGGTCGAGGTGCTCGACCGTGAGCCGGAGGCGGGCGGCATCCCGCGCCACAGCGGGCACACCGGCTACGGCGTGCGGGACATGCATCGCCTGACCTCTGGACCGCAGTACGCGCGACGGCTCACGGCGTCGGCGCGCGAGGCCGGTGCCCTGGTGCGCACCGAGGTCAGCGCGACGGGATGGGCGGGACGCCTGGCTGTGGAGACCACCTCGCCTGCGGGCCTGGAGGAGCTGGGCGCCCGGGCGGTCGTGCTTGCCACGGGTGCCCGCGAGCGACCCCGGGCGGCCCGGCTCGTGCCCGGCGGGCGCGGCGAGGGTGTGCTGACGACGGGACAGCTGCAGCAGCTGGTCTACCTGCACCGGCTGCCGGTCGGCCGGCGCGCCGTCGTCGTCGGGGCCGAGCACGTGAGCTTCTCCGCCCTCGTGACCCTCGCCCACGCCGGCGTCGAGGTCGCGGCGATGGTCACCGACCAGCCGCGCCACCAGTCCTGGCCGGCCTTCCGGCTCGGTGCGGCGCTGCGCTACGGCGTCCCCCTCGTGGCCGACGCCACCGTGTCACGGGTGCTGGGTCGGGGCCGGGTCGAGGGCGTGGAGCTGCGACGAGCCGACGGCCGCCGACGGGTGGTCGACTGCGACACCCTCGTCTTCACCGGCGACTGGGTCCCCGACCACGAGCTGGCCCGACGCGCCGGCCTGGCCATCGACCCGGGCACGCGAGGGCCTCGGGTGGACACCGCGCTTCGGACGTCACTGCACGGCGTCTTCGCGGCGGGCAACCTCGTGCACCCGGTGGACACCGCCGACGTCTGCGCACTCGACGGTCGAGCGGTGGCCCTTGCGGTGCTCGGGCACCTCGAGTCCGAACCTTCGCCGGACACGGCCCATGCCCTCGACTCGGCCGGCGAGATGGCGGTGGACCTGGTCGCCGAGCCGCCGCTGCGCTGGGTGGCGCCCAACCGGCTGGTCGTGGGCGGTCCTGCGCCGCCCCGCGGGCGCTTCGTCGTCTGGTCGTCGCAGTTCGTGGGCACCGCCCGCCCCCGGGTCCGGCAGGCCGATCGCGTGCTGTGGACGGCGCGCCGGTCGCGAACCGTCGTCGCCAACCGGCCCTTCACCCTCGGTGCCGGCTGGCTCGCCGACGTCGACCATGGGGCCGGTCCAGTGTCAGTCCGGCTCTGAGGCGAGCGAGCCCTCTAGCGCACTCCGGCCTGCACCGCGGCTCGGAAGCGGGCCCGCCGTGCGGCCGCCTCGTCCGCGTCGATCGCCGGCTCGTAGACGGCCGAGACGGACGGCGCCACGACGTCCTCGACCGCGAGCGCGGCGTCGACGCCGAGCCGTGCGAGTGCGGCCGCGCCCAACGCCGTCGCGTCCGGCGACGCGTACACCTCGACCGGAGCCTGCAGGAGGTCGGCCTGCGCCTGCATGAGCAGCCGCGAGCGGGTGAGCCCACCGTCCACCCGCAGGCTGCCCAGCGGCCCGCCCAGGTCGGCGGCCACGGCGTCGGCCAGGTCCGCCACCTGTGCAGCGATGCCCTCGACCAACGCACGCACGACGTGCCCCGCGGTGGTCGCGAGCGTGAGCCCGGTGAGGGATCCCGTCGCCTCGCTACGCCAGTACGGCGCGGCCAGACCGGCAAGCGCCGGGACGAACTGCACCCCGCCCGCGTCGCCGACCCCCGCCCCCACAGCGTCGAGGTCCCCCGCCCCGGTGATGACCCCGAGGTCGGCGAGCCAGCGCACCGCCGATGCCACGGTGTAGACCTGTCCGTCGACGCAGTAGGCGGCCAGGCCGCCGAGCCGCCAGGCGACGGATGTCGACAGCCCCGCGCTGGATCGCAGCGCCGCGCCGTGCGCGTCGACGCCGCCCACGTTGGCGAGCAGGAACGCTCCCGTCCCGTATGTGCATTTGGCCTCCCCGGCGCGCAGGCACGACTGAGCCAGCAGCGCCGCCTGCTGGTCGACCACCAGGCCGGTGACCGGGATCGGGGCCCCGAACAGCGACGTCTCGCCCACAGGCTGCGCGCAGTCCACGACGTGGGGCAGCCGCTCAGCCCCGAGCCCGAACGTCTCGAGCGCCCGCGGTGACCAGGTGGTCGTGTCGAGGTCCAGGAGCATCGTCCTCGACGCTGTCGACGCGTCGGTCACGAAGGCGCCGCAGAGTCGGTGCACCAGCCAGGAGTCACTCGTGGTGACGACGCCCTCCCGGGTCATGGTCTGGCGAAGCCACGCCATCTTGGGCGCGGCGAAGTAGGGGTCCAGCGGCAGGCCGGTGTGGGTTGTCAGCCACGCGGCGTCGTCCGCCAACGCCCGGCACACCGGCGCCGAACGCCCGTCCTGCCAGACGATCGCCGGGGTCAGCGGCCTCCCGTCCGTGAGGTCCCACGCCAGCACCGTCTCGCCCTGGTTCGCCAGCCCCATGGCGACCACCGGTTCGCCGGCGTCGAGCAGCGCCTGCCGGCCCGCACGGACCACCGACGACAGCAGCGACTCGGCGTCGACCTCCACGCCGCCGTCGTCGCCGTAGCGGGGGCGCACCTCGACAGACGCCGACCCGATCACGCCCCGTTCGGGGCACACCACGACCGCCTTCGTTCCCGAGGTGCCCTGGTCGACGGCGAGCACGTTGCTGGACATCGGCCCATCCTCGCCCACACTGGTCGACGCACGAGGCCGGCAGTCGTTGCGCTGCCCGCAGCCGATGCCTAGCCTCGGGGCGTGTCCGTGGTCGAGGTGTCGGCCGGGCGGTTGGCCGTCGGCCACTGCCCGCCGGTCTGTGCGAAGTCCGGCGTCCAGACCGCTGACGCCGTCGACGTCCACGGAACGTCGGTGCCGGGTTGGGCGGCGCCGCTGTTCCTCATGAGCGTGGTCGCGTGGGTGTTCGTCCGGTTCGCCGCCGCCCGGCCGTACGAGATCTCGGTGCCGCTGTCGGCGGCCGCGTGGCAGCGCTACCGCCGGTTGCGGTCCGCGGGCTGGGTCGCCCTGGCAGCCGGGGGTCTCGCAGTGCTCCTGGGCGCGGCCCGAGCCGACACCGCCGGCGTCGTCACCGGCTTGGCCGTCCTGGCCTGCGCGATGGTCGGTCTGGTGGTCAACGACTACGTCAACGCGTTCGGCGTGCGGGTGAGCACCTCGGGCACGATCGTGCTCTCCCGCGTGCACCCCGCGTTCGCGGCTGCCCTGCAGCGTTGACCACCACCTCCGCGATCATGCACGACCGGTACGCTCGTGGCCCTCGCCAGGCCCAGTCGCCTCGCAGTACCGTGGTCGTCTCCGGCTGAAGGCGGCTCTCGGCATGGCTGCTCCCGACCTGCGTGCGCCCTCGCCGGACATCCCGTGACCAGCCGCTGGTTCGGGCTACCGGCCGGCACGGACGCGGCGGCGCGCCTGCGCGAGATGTCACGGGCACGAGAGCACTTCCTCGCCAGCGGTCGGCTCGGGCGCGAGGTCCGCGCGGTCGTCGCTGAGTCGTGGCGCCGCAGCGCGGGCTATCGGGTCGCGGCGGCGGCCCCCGGTCCCCCCGTCGACCTCGACGAGGCCGGCCTCGACAGCTACCGGCAGCAGCACCCCGTGGCGGAGCTCATGCCGGTGATCCGACGCCTGCTGGTCCAGGACGCGAAGGACGCCGGCCTCATCGTCGCGGTGACCGACGAGGTCGGTCGACTCATGTGGGTCGAGGGCGCGCACCACGCCCGCAACCAGGCCACCGGCATGGGGTTCGTCGAGGGTGCGCTGTGGAGTGAGCAGGCGGCAGGCACCAACGCCCCCGGGACGGCGCTCGCGCTCGGGCACGCCGTCCAGATCTTCGCCGCGGAGCACTTCGCCGACCCGGTGACCGCATGGAGCTGCGCCGCGGCCCCGCTCCACGATGCCGACGGCCGGCTGATCGGAGCGATCGACCTCACCGGTGGGGACGAGGTCGCCACGCCGCAGAGCCTCACGCTGGTGCGTGCAGCCGCCTCGGCGGTGGAGGCCGAGGCACGGATCCGCCGGCTGCAGTCCGTGCGTCCGCCCAGGCGGGGAGCCGCTCGCTCGAGGTCACCCCGAGACGCCGCGACGTCCGCCCCGGTCGCCACGCCGCGGCTGCGTGTCCTGGGTCGCACGCGCGGCGAGCTGGTGACCCGGCAGGGCGTGACGCCACTGCGGCTGCGCCACGCCGAGATCCTCCTTCTGCTCGCGACGAACCGGCACGGGCTCAACGCCGACCAGCTGGCCATCGAGCTGCACGAGCAGGCGGCCGCGCCGGTGACCCTTCGCGCGGAGCTGTCCAGGCTGCGCGACCTGCTGACCCGTATCGGTGAGCCGCACCTGGCCTCGCGGCCCTACCGGCTGACCAGCCCGATGCAGACGGACGCGCACGACGTCCGGCTCCTCCTGCAGGCAGGGGCCTACGGCCGCGCCGTCGCCGCCTACCCCGGTTCCGTCCTGCCCGACTCCGTCGCCCCCGGAGTGGTCGCCCTGCGCGAGCTCGTCCGCAACGAGATCCGCACCTGCCTCATCGCCGCAGGCGACGCCGACCTGATGTGGACGTACGCGCAGACGCTCGAGGCGCGCGACGACCTCGAGCTGTGGGAGGCATGCGCGCTGGCGCTCCCGGCGGCGTCCGGGCGGGCACCGATCGCCGCGGCCCGCGTGCAGCAGCTGCACCGCGACCTCGGCTGAGGCCGTCGCCGGGCGGCCCGGGCGGCCCGTGCGCCGGGTCGCTGGGGTCGCAGGTCGGTGGCCGCAACCTCGCGGCAACCTGCGTGCAACGGTGCGCGACGTAGCGTCCGGCAATCACGCCGCCGGTCCCACCGTGAACCGGCCCCCTGCGCCAACGATGCCGATCAGGAGCACCCACATGAGCGTCTACGCACCGCCCGGCCAGCCGGGCAGCCCGGCGACGTACGCGTCGCGCTACGACAACTGGATCGGCGGGGAGCGGGTCGCCCCCGTCAAGGGCCAGTACTTCGAGAACGTGACGCCCGTGACGGGCCAGCCGTTCACCGAGATCGCCCGCAGCACCGCCGAGGACGTCGAGCTCGCGCTGGACGCCGCCCACGCGGCCGCACCTGCATGGGGCCGCACCTCGGCGACGGAGCGCAGCAACATCCTCCTGCGCATCGCCGACCGCATGGAGGCCAACCTCGAGGCGCTCGCGGTCGCCGAGTCGTGGGAGAACGGCAAGCCCGTGCGCGAGACGCTGGCCGCCGACATCCCGCTGGCGATCGACCACTTCCGCTACTTCGCCGGCGCCCTTCGTGCGCAGGAGGGCACGATCAGCCAGATCGACGCCGACACGATCGCGTACCACTTCCACGAGCCTCTGGGCGTGGTCGGGCAGATCATCCCGTGGAACTTCCCGCTGCTGATGGCCACGTGGAAGCTCGCACCCGCACTCGCGGCCGGGAACGCCGTGGTCCTCAAGCCCGCCGAGCAGACCCCGGCCTCGATCATGGTGCTGGTGGATCTGGTCGCCGACCTGCTCCCGCCTGGCGTCCTCAACGTCGTCAACGGCTTCGGCCTCGAGGCCGGCAAGCCGCTGGCGTCGTCGTCACGGATCCGCAAGATCGCGTTCACCGGCGAGACGACCACGGGCCGGCTGATCATGCAGTACGCGTCGCAGAACCTCATCCCCGTCACGCTCGAGCTCGGCGGCAAGAGCCCCAACATCTTCTTCGGTGACGTCGCGGCGACCCGGGACGACTTCTACGACAAGGCGCTCGAGGGCTTCACGATGTTCGCCCTCAACCAGGGCGAGGTGTGCACCTGCCCATCGCGGGCGCTGATCCAGTCCGACATCTTCGACACGTTCCTCGCCGACGCCACGCAGCGCACGAAGGCGATCATCCAGGGCAACCCGCTCGACACCGAGACGATGATCGGCGCCCAGGCGAGCAGCGACCAGCTCGAGAAGATCATGTCCTACATCGAGATCGGCAAGGGCGAGGGCGCCCGGGTGCTGACCGGAGGGGAGCGGGTCGACCTCGGAGGGGACCTCTCCGGCGGGTACTACGTGGCTCCGACCATCTTCGAGGGCCACAACGGCATGCGGATCTTCCAGGAGGAGATCTTCGGCCCGGTCGTCTCGGTGACCCGTTTCGACGACTTCGACGATGCGATCAAGATCGCCAACGACACCCCGTACGGTCTCGGTGCAGGCGTGTGGTCGCGCGATGCGAACACGCTCTTCCGCGCCGGTCGAGGTATCGAAGCCGGCCGGGTGTGGACGAACTGCTACCACGCCTACCCTGCGCACGCCGCGTTCGGCGGGTACAAGGGCTCCGGGATCGGCCGCGAGACCCACCACATGATGCTCGAGCACTACCAGCAGACGAAGAACCTGCTCGTCAGCTACAGCCCGCGCAAGCTCGGCTTCTTCTGACCGACCCAGCCCTCCTCCGTCTGGCGCCCTCCCGTCCCCGCTCTCGTCTGCCTTCTCGCCCCTCCCTCTTGCCCGTTCCTCACACCGATCATGCCTGTGCGGTACGCGGGCCGGGGTCGCACAGGGCGGGGTGGACACCTCCGGTCGCGACACGCCCGTGCGTCGCGACCGGAGGTGGTACCGGGGGACATGGGCGACTCGCTGGAGAGCGCGTCGACCCGCACTGGTGCGAACGGGTGACCCGCCTCGCCGGTCGCTCAAGGCGCCTGTGCGCCCGGTCGAGGACCTCGCATCACCGGTCGGCCTGATCGCTCATCCGAGACCAGGGCTCCACGCGTCCTCGACGCGGCGCAGGCCGGCACCGAAACGAGGGAGAGAAGCGGCATATGCGCAAGGCTCGGGTCTTCGTCATCATCGCGGCCTTCGTGACCGCACTCTTCTGGAGCTCCTCCTCTGCCGAGGCACTGCCCAGCTACACGAGCAAGTGCAGCGGCTGCCATCGCCTGGTCACCTCGGCGAAGGTCATGCCGTTCAAGGTGACGCGGACCGCTGCCAACACGTACAGGGTCACGGCGACGGGCGCACGCGGGATGGCCGTCTTCTACGGCACGAAGAAGGTCGCCTCCAAGTCGTCCGGGGCGATCACGTTCAAGACGGTGAAGGGTCGCACGTACGTCGTCTTCGCGGTCAACCGGTACCCCACCGGGTACAAGAAGGTGTCATTCGTCGCCAAGTAGGTCGCCTTGCAGATGGCCCCATCCCTATGGGGCCAGGCGGAAGGGCCAGGCGCAACGGTTGGGGACTGCGGCAGTCGGCGCCCGCGCCCTGCCTGCGGGTTCTCGGCGGGAGATGAAACGCGTGCGCATGAAGCGCACGGCGTATGGCCATCCAGCCCCGGAGCACAGGGTGCGACGCGCTCGCACCCTGTGCTCGTCGGCGGGCATGGGTCGGCAGGCACGGGTGGTCGAGCGGCTCAGGCGAGGGCCGCTGTCAGCCGCGGCCGCGCCGGGCGCGACGTCGTCGACGCATGCAGACGCCGCAGGGACAGCACATGCAGGGCCGCGGCGACCGGGACGGCGACCGTCGGGATGAGTGCGAGCGGAAGTCGGCTCATCAGTGACGTCGAGGGCGCCAGAGTCAGCACCCTCATGGGCCCGGGCGCTGCGAGGAACCCGATGCCGATCGCGACGACGAGGTCGAGCAGGCCCAGGTAGTTGAACCAGACGGCGGACCGCACGCGCCCGGCGTCGTCCGGGTCTGCCAGTCGGGCGGCAACGAACGGGGCAGCGACCCCCACCGCGACGTCGCCCAGGCCGGCGGGCAGCGCGAAGGCGGCCGGGAGCCTGCCCAGGACCATGAGGACGACGAACGCCGCGCCCACCACCCTGAAGGTCTGCACCGCGACCAGCCGGCCGGGCGCACCGGGGTCGGCCAGCGCCCCAGCCACGACGGGCACCTCGGTCAAGGCGAGCCAGGCGACGAAGGTGCCGAGAATGGTCACCCCGATCCACGGGACCGGGTCGTCGTGCCTCTGCACGAACGCGTTCGCTGCCGCCAAGGCCGTGGCGACGAGCAGCCAGCCGGCGAGCACCCCACCGGCAGACGCCGCGAGGCCGAACGACCGCGGGGTCGGCGTGCCGACCGCCCTTGCGCCGGCGTACAGCGCCACGCATACCGCGGCCAGCCCCGCCGAGATGGCCGCGATCTCGGCCACCGCGATCACTTCTGGGATCTCGGACATGTCGTCCGTCCTCTCCACCAGGAGTTGGTTGTATGATGAAACTCAACATAGGCCGATTGAGTTGCATCACGCAACTGAATGGTGGAGGTGTGGTGTGCTCGGACGGACGTACGAGGACCAGCAGTGCTCGATCGCCCGCGCCCTGGAGGTCGTGGGTGAGCGCTGGACCCTGCTCATCGTGCGCGACGCGCTGCTGGGCAACACGCGCTTCGAGCAGTTCCAGGCGAGCCTCGGGGTCGCGCGCAACGTGCTCGCCAGCAGGCTCGCCGCGCTGGTCGATGCCGGGGTTCTCGAGCGGGCGCCGTACCAGACCAGACCGGTCCGGTACGAGTACCGGCTCACCGTCGCCGGCCGTCAGCTGTTCACGGCCCTTCTCGCGCTCATGCAGTGGGGCGACGAGCACCGGCCCGCTCCCGGCGGGCCGCCGAGGACCGCCCACCACGCGACCTGTGGCGGGGACCTCCATGCCGCGCAGATCTGCGCCACATGCGGCACGCCCGTGCCGGTCGCCGAAGTCACCATGATCTCTACGGTTCCCGTGCCGGCCTGAGCGGGCGTCGGTGATGTCTCGCGCCGGGCCGCGGGCGGCAGCTCCGCCGAATAGCGCAACGAACCGCTGTCGTCGACCTACCCTGGGCGTGTCGGTGCGCTGCCGTGGCGTGCTTGGGTGTCCGGCGGCACGGGCCAGGGACTGCTGGGGTGTGAGCGGACGCCGCGCGGGCGGCGGGAAGGGGCGCGACACCTCGATGGCCGCCGACTTCCTCCCGCGCAGCGAGCTCCTCGACGAGCTGCAGTGGATCCACGGGATCATCCGCAAGGACTTGCTGGTCTGCACCGCACTCGCCGATGCGGTGACCGCGGGTGCGGACGCCGCGTACATCCGTGACGTGGTGTCCTCCTTGCAGACGAAGGGCCCTCTGTTCCAGCTGCGCATGACGTGCCTGCGGTACTGCCATCTGGTGCACACCCATCACGACGGCGAGGACATCAGCCTCTTCCCCGCCGTGCGGGCGGCCCGCCCAGATCTGGCCGAGTTCGTGGACCGGCTCGAGTCCGACCACGTGCGCATCGGGAGGCTCCTCGACGCAGTCGAGGCGACGACTGCGCTCCTGAGCGGCCAGGACGAGCGCGCCGCCCGCGCGGAGCTGGTGGGCGCGTTGCTGACGCTGTCGGAGCACCTGCTCGAGCACCTGGACTTCGAGGAGCGAACCCTCGCGCCCGTGCTCGCGACGTGGACCACGTGGCCGAGCTTCCCGGGATGAGGCGAGTAGCGTGCTGCCGGTCCACCATCACCCGGAGGTAGCACATGGCCGCCAGCCCGTGGCCGCTCATCCACGCCGAGCGCAAGGCTCTGATAGCGGATCTGCAACGGCTGACCCCCGAGCAGTGGGTCACGCAGTCACTCTGCAGCGAGTGGACCGTCCGTCAGGTGCTCGGCCACATGACCTCCACGGCCAAGATCACCTCGCCCAAGTTCGTGGCCGGGCTCGCCGGCGCCGGGTTCAAGTTCCACGCCATGAACGCCAAGAACGTCGCCAGCGAGACCGTGGGGACCCCGGCCGACCAGCTGGCCGCCTTCAGTGCGCTGAGCGATGCCACGATGCACCCGCCGGGGCCGGTCGAGAGCATGCTCGGCGAGGCCGTGATCCACAGTGAGGACATCCGCAGGCCGCTGGGCATCAGCCGCGCGTACCCCCAAGAGGCAGTCGTGCGGGTGGCCGCGTTCTACCAGGGGTCGAACGTGATCGTCGGCGCCAAGAGCCGCATCGCCGGCCTGCGGCTGCGCGCCACGGACGCCGACTGGAGCACGGGCGCGGGCCCTGAGGTCGCCGGACCCGTGCTCTCCCTGGTGATGGCGATGACCGGGCGCAAGGCCGCGCTCGACGACCTCAGCGGCGAGGGAGTGGCGACACTGGGCTCGCGTCCCTGAGCCGGCGCAAGGGCTCGAGCCAGAGCGTGCGCCATGGGCTCGGGCTCACACGCCCGTCATCAAGGCCCATCGACGACGGCAAGCGTCATTGGTGTACAAGAGGTGCATGACGGCCGCCAAGGAGGGTGACCGCCGCCCAGGGGCGACCGCCACGACGGCCCAGCTCGCCTCACGCAGCTCCTCGGATTCGCGGACTGCGGTGCGCGTCGTCCTCGCCCCGGACAAGTTCAAGGGCTCGCTGACTGCCGGCGAGGTGGCACAGGCGCTCGGCGCAGGCATCCACGACGCATGCCCCGATGCCGTGCTCGATCTCGTGCCCGTCGCCGACGGCGGGGAGGGCACGGTCGCCGCTGCACTCGCGGCCGGCTTCGACGCTGTGACGATCACCGCCAGCGGCCCCACGGGCGAGCCCGTGCTCGCGACCTACGCGGTACGAGCCGGCACGGCCGTGGTCGAGCTTGCCGAGGTCGTGGGCCTTCGCCGCCTGCCCGGTGGCCGGCCGGCGCCCTTGACGGCGAGCACCTATGGGCTGGGCGAAGTGGTCCGCGCGGCCCTGGCTCGCGGCTGCACCTGCATCGTCATCGGCGTGGGCGGCAGCGCGTCCACCGACGGGGGAGCGGGGCTCGTCAGCGCCCTCGGCGGGCGCCTGATCGATGCCGAGGACGAGGTGCTGCCCGCGCGGCCCGACGCGCTGGACAGCGTCGCCCGGCTCGACCTGTCCGACCTCGACCGTCGGCTGCCCGCCGTCGATGTCGTGCTGGCCTGCGACGTCGACAACCCGCTGCTCGGCCCCCGTGGTGCGGCGGCGGTGTACGCCCCGCAGAAGGGGGCGAGCGAGGAGGACGTCGACCGGCTCGAGCGGCGCCTGGCGCGATGGGCCGTGGCCGTCACCGCTGCGACGGGCAGGGACGTCGTCGGCCTCCGCGGGGCAGGAGCCGCCGGTGGTACGGGCCACGCGGTGCTCGCGGTGCTGGGCGGGCGTGCCGAACCGGGCATCGACGTCGTGCTCGACCTCGTGGGCTTTCGTGCGCGGCTGCACGGCGCCGACCTCGTGGTCACCGGCGAAGGTGCCCTCGACGACCAGACGTTGCGAGGCAAGGCACCGCTGGGGGTCGCTCGGGCGGCGCGCCTGGCCGGCGTTCCGGTCGTGGCCGTTGCCGGGCGCAACGAGCTGGACGTCGCGCAGCTGGGCCATGCGGGCTTCGTCGCCGCGTACGAGCTGAGGTCATCGGAGCCGGACCCGTCGACGAGCATGAGGGACGCCGCGGCGCTCGTGCGCGCGATCGGCCGCCGGCTCGCGACCGACCACCTCATCGGGCGTTGAGCGGCCCTGCGGCCGCGGGTTCCTAGGCTGAGGGCGTTGCCCACACCCCACATCCGCGAAAGGTTCGTCCATGACAGTTCGCCTTGGCGTCATCGGAGTCGGCATGATCGGTCAGGACCACATCCGTCGCTTGAGGCATGTGGTGGCCGGCTCCCACGTGGCCGCGGTGACCGACATCGACCAGGCCCGGGCGGCCACGGTGGCCAGCCGGCTTGGTGGCGTGGAAGCCCTCGGGTCGGGGCAGGACCTCATCGACCACCCCGAGGTCGACGCCGTCATGGTGACATCCTGGGGGCCCACCCATGAGGAGTACGTCCTGGCCTGCATCGCGGCGGGCAAGCCTGTCTTCTGTGAGAAGCCGCTCGCCATGACCCAGGACGCGTGCGAACGGATCTTGGACGCCGAGGTCACGGCCGGTCGTCGGCTCGTGCAGGTGGGGTACATGCGCCGCTACGACCCGTCGTACCGGGCGCTCAAGTCGGTCATAGACTCCGGTGATATCGGTGCGCCGTTGATGGTGCACAACGCGCACCGCAACCCTGGCGTGCCGGGGCACTACACCCGCGAGATGGCCATCACCGACACTGCCGTGCACGAGATCGACACCATGCGCTGGCTCCTCGGTGAGGAGATCGTGGCAGCCCGGGTGCTCGTCCCACGCCGGAACCGGCACGGTGGTGATCTCCAAGACCCACTGATGCTCTTCTTCGAGATGGCGAGCGGTGCGCTGGTCGACGTCGAGACGTCGGTGAACATCCGCTACGGCTACGACATCCGAGCCGAGGTCGTCGGCGAGGACGGGACGGCATCACTCGGCAGCGGCAGCACGGTGCAGGTCCGCCGTGCCAACCTCGCCTCGGACAGGGTCCCGGTCGATTGGCGGGAGCGCTTCAGCCTGGCCTACGACGTGGAGGTCCAAGGCTTTGTCGACGCCGCGGCCACGGGGGCGGTCGCCGGACCGAGCTGCTGGGACGGGTATGCCGCTGCTGTCGTCTCTGACGCCGCCGTCGAGGCTCTGCACAGCGGAGAGCGGGTGCCGGTCCACCTCGTGGAAAGGCCCGCGCTCTACGCCTGACGGGTTGTGCCGGCCGAGGGGGTGTAGACAGTCGCCAGGCGTTGCCCACGGTTTGAAGGGACTCTTGTGGAAGCGGCAGCCCCTGCCTCATGGCCGAGCGGGCGACCTGTACCGGCGCTCGAGGTTCTGACTGTCGGCCGGGTCAGCGTCGACCTCTACCCCGAGCAGGCCGGCGTGCCCCTGGCGCAGGTCACCACGTTCGCCCGGTCGCTGGGAGGGACGGCGACCAACGTCGCGGTCGGGTTGGCGCGGCTGGGTCGCCGCGTCGCCCTGCTCACCAAGGTCGGCCCGGACGCGTTCGGCACCTATGTGCGGCAGGCCCTCGCGGAGTTCGGCGTAGACCCGATGTTCGTGGGGACGGCTGCGGACCTGCTCACGCCGGTCGCGTTCTGCGAGCTGAACCCTCCGGAGGACCCGCCGCTGTGGTGCTACCGGCAGCCGATCGCCCCGGACCTGATGCTGACGCACGACGACGTCCCGTGGGATCTTGTGCGCGACGTCGCACTGCTCTGGGTCACGGGGACCGGGGCCTCGGTCGAACCGGCCAGGCAGACGCAGCTGGACATGCTCGCCCACCGCGGCAGGCCAAAGGCGGGGTCGGGGCGGTTCACGGTCTTGGACCTGGACTGGCGCGCAGCGTTCTGGCCGTCACCGTCGGAGGCCCGCGCACAGTACGAGAGGATGCTCGAGACCGTCACGGTCGTCGTGGGCAACATGGCCGAGGTCGAGGTCGCGGTCGGGACGCGCGACCCCGAGACCGCAGCCGAACTGCTGCTGGAGCGCGGCCTCGACCTCGTACTCGTCAAGAAGGGCGCAGGCGGCGTGCTCGTCGCGACCCCTGAGGCCATGGCCACGGTGGAGCCCCGCCCCGTCGAGGTCATATGCGGGCTCGGCGCAGGCGATGCCTTCGGGGCTGCCCTCGCGCACGGCCTCCTCGCCGCGTGGAGCCCGTTGCGCTGCGCGGAGTACGCGAACGCGGCCGGCGCGGTCGTCGCGTCCCGGCTCGCCTGCTCGGACGCGATGCCGACGCTCGACGAGCTGCATCGGCTGGTCCATGGGCGGTTCGGATGACGAGTGGGCAGCACTACCCGAATCCCATGCTGCCGTTGTCCATCTGCGACGATCCGTCGGTGCGTTGCATCGTCACACCCGAGGAGGACGCATGACCGCCGGCGCCGCCGACGACACCCTGGTACCCCCACCCTCGCCCGCCACGATCCGGCTGACGACGGCCGAGGCCCTGGTGCGGTGGATGATCGCCCAGCGCAGCGAGCTCATGGACGGCACGCCGGTGCCGCTGTTCGCCGGGGTCTTCGCGATCTTCGGTCACGGCAACGTCCTCGGGCTCGGGACCGCACTGCACGCGGTGCGCGACCAGCTGCCCACCTGGCGCGGCCAGAACGAGCAGGGGATGGCACTCGCCGCGGCCGCGTATGCGCGGGCCACCGACCGCCGGCAGGTCATGGTCGCCACCACGTCGGTCGGCCCGGGGGCGCTGAACATGGTGACTGCCGCGGGGCTGGCACACGCGAACCGGCTGCCGATGCTGCTGCTGCCCGGCGACACGTTCACCGGCCGGGGGCCGGACCCCGTGCTGCAGCAGGTCGAGCACTACGGCGACCCGACGACGACGGTCAACGACGCCTTCCGTGCGGTGAGTCGTTACTTCGACCGGATCACCCGCCCCGAGCAGCTCATGTCCAGCCTCCCCCAGGTCGCCCGCGTGCTCACCGACCCCGCGGACGCCGGCCCGGTGGTGCTCGCGCTCCCGCAGGACGTGCAGGCGGAGGAGTACGACTTCCCGGCCGCGATGTTCGCCGAGCGGCTGCATCGCGTGCCCCGCCAGCGGCCGGACCGCCAGGCCCTCGAGGAGGCGGCCCGGCTGGTGCTGGCGGCGCGGCGTCCTCTGCTGGTTCTCGGCGGGGGAGTGCGCTACTCGGGCGCGGCGGCAGCGGCGTCCGCGTTCGCCCTCACCCACGGCGTGCCGGTCGTCGAGACGGTCGCGGGCCGCACGCTGGTGCCCCACGACCACCCGCTGCACGGCGGGGCACTCGGCATCATCGGCTCGGCCTCGGCGAACACCCTGGCGGGAGCGGCCGACGTGGTGCTGGCCGTCGGGACCCGCCTGCAGGACTTCACGACCGCGTCGTGGACGGTGTTCGACCCGAATGTGCAGATCGTGTGTGTCAACGCAGCCCGCTTCGACGCCGTGAAGCACGGCGCGCACTCGGTGGTCGGTGACGCGCGCGCGACGCTCGAGGAGCTTGACGAGGCGCTCGGCCCGTGGACCGCCGACCCGGCATGGTCGGGCCGGGCGAGCGCCGAACGCGGCGACTGGGATGCCCACGTCGACCGGCTCCGAGCCGGCGCGTCGCCTGACGGGTCACTGACCTACGCCCAGGTCGTCGGGGTCGTCAACGACGCCAGCGGCCCTGACGACTACGTCCTGACGTCGTCGGGCGGCATGCCGGGGGAGCTGCACGGCGGCTGGAGGACGACGTCCGCACCGTCGTCGGGGGTGACCTCGGGGGCGACGATGGACCTGGAGTACGGCTTCTCGTGCATGGGCTACGAGGTGGTCGCGCCGTGGGGGGCGTCGATGGCCCGAGCAGCCACCCACCCCGCGGGACTGGTGACCAGCATCTTCGGCGACGGGTCCTACCTCATGCTGAACTCCGAGCTCTACTCGGCGGCGTTCAGCGGTCACCCCTTCGTTGCGGTGCTGTGCGACAACGGCGGCTTCGCCGTGATCCATCGACTCCAGACCAACCAGGGCGCCACCGGGTTCAACAACATGCTCGAGGACTGCACCAGGGTGGACGCCGCGGTGCCGGCTCCGCGGGTCGACTTCGCCGCGCACGCCCGGGCCCTGGGTACGACGGTCGAGGACGTGCCCGAGGGCGCCGGGGTGGCGCATCTGCGGGCGGCCTACGAGCGCGCCAAGGAGGCGGCACGGGCCACGCGTCGTCCGGCCGTCGTGGTCTGCCGCACGCACCCGTCGTCGTGGACGGAGGCCGGCGCCTGGTGGGAGGTCGGCGTCCCTGCGTCGCTGTCCGGTCGCGCCGGCTACGAGGCCTCCAAGGGCGACCAGCTGCGTTGGGTGGCGCCCGACGCGGGTTGACCACCCCTGTCGGCGCCCCCCCCTGTGGATGGCAGCGTGCGAGATCGGGGTCGCCCGCGCGCCCTCGTTCTCGCACACTGTTCGCGCACTCGACACCGGTGAGCAGGCCGGAGGCGGCTGTCGATTCGGCACGGGGCCGTTCGTCGTTGCGGTAGGGCCGTCCACCAGGCAGCCTTCACCCAAGATCGCAGGGAGCAGAGCATGGGAACGTACGTCCTCGCCTACACGGGCGGGTCGATGCCGGAGACCGACGCCGACCGGGCCGCAGTCATGTCCGCCTGGGAGGGCTGGTTCGCCGGTCTCGGCGAGTCGGTCGCCGACGGCGGGAACCCGTTCGGGGCTTCGGCGGGGATCGCCCCCGACGGCTCCGTGAGCCAGCCCGCCCGCTCCGGGCTCACGGGCTACTCGATCATCAAGGCGGACAGCCTGGACGCCGCCACGGTGCACGCCAAGGGCTGCCCCGTACTGGGCGGTGGGGGCAGCATCGAGGTGTACGAGACCTTCGACGTCATGTGACGGCTGGGCGGCACGGGGGCACGCCCGGGGGGTGACGGGGATGGGGCGGGGGGCGCGGTGCGGGCCCGCTCCTCGGCGGGCCCGTACCCGTGCTCATCCCTGCAGGGCAGGGGCCTCTCCGGGTGCACCGGCTTCGGGCGCAGCGGGTAGGAGCACCTCGGTCTCGGCGCCGCTGAGGCGCTCCCACGGGCCCGTCGTCAGCCACTGCAGGAACGGTTCCGGGTCGAGTGGGCAGCACACGTAGAAACCCTGCGCGTAGTCACATCCGGCTGCGCGCAGCATGGTCAGCACCTCGTCGTCCTCGACACCCTCGGCCACTGTCGTGAGCCCCAGGTTGTGGCACAGGTCGATGACGCCACGCACGATGAGCTCGTTCTCGCGCGAGGACCCCATGGACGACACGAACGAGCGGTCGATCTTCACCTGGCTGATCGGGAGCGAGTCCAGCTGGCTGAGGCTGGTGTACCCGGCCCCGAAGTCGTCGATCACGATCGCCGTACCGAGGGCGGCGAGGTCGGCGAGCACCGCGTGCGCCCGGAGCGGGTCGGTCATGATGGCCGACTCCGTGACCTCCAGCTGCAGCATGTCGGGCGGGATCCGGTGCGCGGACAGCAGCGTCTCCACCTGGCCCGGGAGCGCGACGTCCAGCAGGCTGCGCCATGAGAGGTTGACGGCGACCCGCACCGACTCGCCGGCGTCCAGCCACTCCCGCATCTGGCCCAGAGCCGTGTCGAGCACCCACCGGGTCAAAGGGACGATCAGACCGGTGTGCTCGGCCAGCGGGATGAAGTCGCTGGGCGGCACCAGCCCGCGCACCGGGTCGTCCCAGCGGACGAGAGCCTCGGCCGTGTGCACCCGTCCGGTGTGGACGTCGACCTCCGGCTGGTACTGCAGCACCAGCTCGGAGCGGTCCAAGGCGCGACGCACGTTGCTGAGCATCGCCAGCCGCGCCGGGGAGTGCCGGTCGACGGAGTCGTCGTAGGCGAAGACGCCGACGCCGCGATGCTTGGCCTCGTACATCGCGACGTCGGCGCGCTGCAGGAGGATCGCCGCCTCGTCACCGTGCTCGCCGGAGACGACGACCCCGACGCTGGCCTCGACGTCGAGGTCCGCACCGTCGATGCGGAACGGCGGGTCGAGCACCGCGCGCACCCGCTCGGCCACCGCCATCGCGGCGGGGAGGCCGTCGAGGTAGGGCAGCAGGATCGCGAACTCGTCGCCACCGAGCCGGCACACCGTGTCGGCCTGCCGCAGCGGTTGCATCAGACGCAGGGAGATCTCCACGAGCAGCTTGTCGCCGATGTGGTGGCCAAGGGTGTCGTTGACGTCCTTGAAGCGGTCGAGGTCCAGCAGGAGCAGCCCGACGAGGCCGCCCTCGCGGTCGGCGACGCGCAGCGCCTGGCCCAGGCGGTCGGTGAACAGCGTCCGGTTGGGCAGCCCGGTGAGCGCGTCGTGCAGGGCTTCGTGAACGGCCTGCCTGCGCTGCCGGTCCAGCTGGGCCTGGTAGCGGCGCAGGAGCAGGGCGAACAGCAGCGCCAGGGCCAGCCCCGCCGCGAGTGCAGGTGTCGCGAGCCGCGAGATGAGCAGCTGGCGCTCCCGCAGCCCGTTCAGCCGTTGCAGCGCCAAGGCGCGCTGCATGTCCGCGGCGGTGTGCACGGCGGCCTCGATCTCGCTGAACTGGGGGTCCACCTCGTTGCCGTCGATCCTCAGCACACGCTCGTCGTCGTGGCCGTCGACGGCGGCGAACATCGCCTCGACCGAGGCGAGGTAGCTCGTGTGTTGGCGCTGCACCTCGTCGGCGAGCCGGAGGTCGGCGGCGCCGCCGTGCGTCCGCACCCCCCGGAGCGACTCGACGACGGCAGCCGAGGCCGCGTCGAACCGGGCCCGCACAGCCTTCGACGGCTCGAGGCGGTACTTGCGCTCGAGGGACTCCTCGGCTGCCACGGCGGACTCGGCGTGCGCGTAGTCGTCGGCGAGCTTGATCGCCAGGTCGACGTGACGAGCGGCCGCGGCACTGCTCGTCGCCGCCCACACCGTGAAGGTGCTGGCGGCGCTCGTGAGCGTGACCAGGCCTGCAAGGGCCCACGTGGCCGGAGAGCGCCAGCCTGCCCGCACCCGCGTCAACGGCATCGGGACGGCGCGCGCTGGCACAGCCGGCCGGCACCGCCACTCACACCCTCACCGCCGTCTCGTCACTCGATCCGTTGGCGCTGAACACCCCAGCCTGCACCCCATCGGCGGCTGGCTGCCGGGACCGTGGGCCCGGTTCGACCCGGCTGGCATCTACGAAAGCCATCGAATCGGGTTATTGGTGCATGTGGGCAAGCACGTCCGAGGGCGGACGCACCGCGAGGTCACGACGCGTGTGCGCCCTCGGTGCTGACGAGTACGACGGTACTGGCCGGTCCGAGATCGCCGGGGCCGCAGCCAGGGCTCCCGCGCGAGCCTCTCGCACCCCGGACGATGGCGCGGCCCTCCGCGCGCGCCGTCCCCGCCACCAGGGCGTCGACCCCGGCGAGGGACGCCGCCCCGCTCGGGCCGGCGGAGATCCCCGCCGCGTGCATCGCCGCCGCCGCGGACGCCGCCTGCTCGTCACTGACCGCCACTGCGGCGTCCAGCCCCTGCTGCAGGTAGGGCCAGGCGATCAAGGACGGCGTGCCGCAGTTGAGCCCGGCCATGGACGTCGCGGCTGTCGTCACGCTGCACAGCTCACCGCGGCGCAGGCTCGCCAGGACGCAGGCCGCCACCTGCGGCTCGACGCCGAGCACCGCCGGCCGCGCGCCGTCCCGGCTGCGGTAGTGGGCGAGGGCGGCGTGGGCGAGCGACCCGACCCCGACCGGGACGCTCACGAGGTCGATGTCGCCCCCGAACGCGAGCATCTGCTCGTCCAGCTCCGTGAAGAGGGTGAGGTAGCCGGCGACGACCCACGACGGAACGAGCTCGTAGCCGGGCCACGCGGTGTCCTGAACCAGGACGGCGTCGTCGTCCACCTCGGCTTGCGCGGCAGCCGCGCGCACCGCGACGTCGTAGTCGCCGTCGACGGTGGTGACCCGCGCACCCTCGCCGGCGATGGCCCCGACCACCGCGAGCGACGTATCTGCCGGCACGAACACGTGAGCGGCGAGGTCGAGCCACCCGGCCATGCGGGCGACGGCGCGGCCGTGGTTGCCGTCGGTGGCCGTGACGAGCCGCAGCGGGGCCATCGTGGCCGCCGTGCGACGGATCTCCGCGAGGTCGCGAGGCGCGGCGCCGCCGGTGCCGAGGCTGCCGCCGGCACGGGTGCACAGGCACCGGTAGGTCGCCCACGAGGCGCCGAGCATCTTGAACGCCCGCAGGTCGAAGCGCTGTGACTCGTCCTTGACGAGCACGCGGCCCACGCCCAGGCGTGCCGCGAGGGACGGGGTCTCGACCAGCGGGGTCGGCCGGTAGCCGGGGAGCAGGCGGTGGAACGCGCGGGCGGCCCGGTCCGGCGCCGGGCAGACCCAGGCACGCGCGCCCGGGTTGACGTACGGCGGGTTGCTGTTCACGGTTGCTGTTCACAGGGTCTGTCCACAGGGGTCGACGTGCACCGGGGCGTCGGGGGCCACGCCGGCATTCTCGCCTGTCGTGCCGCGCAGATACGTTAGGCCGCGCAGCGACGTCGCGCCGACTCCCAGGGAGCTCTCGTGAGCCAGTCCACCCCGACCTCCGCCGGTGCACGCGTCGCCATCGTCACCGGGGCCGCGCGCGGCATCGGGGCCGCGACGGCGATCCGCCTGGCTCGTGACCGTCTCGCGGTGGCCGTGCTCGACCTGGACGCCGCCGCATGCGAAGCCACCGTCTCCGCCATCGAGGACGGCGGGGGTCGGGCGATGGCGGTCGGCGCCGACGTCAGCGACGCCGACGAGGTGGAAGCGGCGGTCGCGAGTGTGGCTGCGGGCCTGGGCGCCCCCACCGTCCTGGTCAACAACGCGGGGATCATCCGCGACAACCTGCTGTTCAAGATGGCCGACGCGGAGTGGGACGCCGTGATCGGCGTCCACCTCCGCGGCGCCTTCCTCATGAGTCGCGCGGTCCAGGCACACATGACCAAGGCGCAGTGGGGCCGCATCGTCAACCTGTCGAGCACCTCCGCCCTCGGCAACCGTGGTCAGGTGAACTACTCGGCGGCCAAGGCGGGGCTGCAGGGGTTCACCAAGACGCTGGCGATCGAGCTGGGGCGTTTCGGGGTCACGGCCAACGCGGTGGCGCCGGGGTTCATCGCCACCGACATGACGGCGGCGACCGCGCAGCGGCTGGGCCTGGGCGTCGAGGAGTTCCAGAAGGCCGTGGCAGCCCAGATCCCGGTCGGCAGGATCGGGGTGCCGCAGGACGTCGCCGCCGTCGTGGCGTTCCTCGTCAGCGACGAGGCGTCGTTCGTCTCCGGCCAGGTCATCTACGTCGCCGGTGGCCCGCAGGGCTGACCGGCCGTGCCCGCCCAGCAGCTCCGGCGACGCCCGGCACCCATACATGCTTGGCACGCAGTAGACGCCCGGCACCGAGAGGAGAGCGAGGAGTCGTGACCGAAGCCGGCGCCGCGAAGGGCGCACCCGACGCCGAGGGGCTGCTCGCACGTGTGCGGGCACTGCTGGCCGAGCACGACCCTGCGACGACGCCTCGGGAGCGGTTCCTGGGTGCCCGCTTCGACGCCGGCCTGGCATGGGTGCACTACCCGGCCGGCCTCGGGGGGTGCGGGGCTCCTCGGTCGCTGCAGGCGGCGGTGGACGAGGCGCTCGCGACCGCCGGCGCGCCGGACAACGAGCCGCGCCGCATCGGGATCGGCCTCGGCATGGCGGCCCCGACGATCCTCGCCTTCGGGACTGCGGAGCAGAGGGCCCGGTTCCTGCGGCCCCTCTGGCTCGGGGAGGAGGTCTGGTGCCAGCTCTTCAGCGAGCCGGGTGCCGGTTCCGACCTGGCCGGGCTGGCGACGCGCGCCGTGCAGGCCGTGGAGGGGGACTGGGTCGTCGACGGGCAGAAGGTGTGGACGTCGAACGCGCACCACGCACGATGGGCCATCCTGCTCGCCCGCACGGACTCCGAGGTCCCGAAGCACAAGGGGCTCACGTACTTCGTGTGTGACATGACCGTCCCGGGGGTGGACGTGCGGCCCCTGCGTCAGATCACGGGGGAGGCGGAGTTCAACGAGGTCTTCCTGTCCGGCGTCCGCATCCCCGACGCCCACCGGCTGGGTGACGTCGGCCGAGGGTGGCAGGTGGCCATGACCACCCTGATGAACGAGCGCGTCGCGATCGGGGGCGCTGCCGCCGCGCGTGAGTCGGGGATGATCGGCGTCGCGGCGCAGGCCTGGCGCGACCGTCCCGAGCGTCGCACGCACGACCTGCACGACCGGCTGCTCGCGCTGTGGGTCGAGGCCGAGGCCGCTCGTCTGACGGCCGAGCGACTGCGCCAGCAGCTGGCGGCGGGGCATCCGGGGCCTGAGGGCTCGGCGATGAAGCTGTCCTTCGCGCGCCTCGCGCAGGCCGTCTCCAGCTGGGAGGTCGAGCTGCTCGGCGAGGAGGGCCTGCTCTACGACGACTGGGCCATGCACCGCAGCGAGCTGACCGACTTCACCGGGCGGGGCCCTGGCTACCGCTACCTGCGGGCGAAGGGGAACTCGATCGAGGGAGGCACCTCAGAGATCCTGCGCAACATCGTCGCGGAGCGGGTGCTGGGGCTGCCCGCCGAGCCGCGGGAGGACGTGGCCGTCGCGTGGAAGGACCTCCCGCGATGAACGGCGCGGCAGGCGCGGGAGCCGACCTGCTGTACAGCGAGGTCGAGGAGGACCTGCGCGCCGGCGTGCGCGCCGTCCTCACCGACCGGTGCCCGCCCGCTTCGGTGATCGACCGCCTGGACGGTGCTCACCCTCACGACCTCGATCTCTGGCGGGTCCTGGCCCAGGACCTGGGTCTGGCCGGGTTGCTGGTCCCAGAGAACCTCGGTGGGGCGGGTGCGAGCCCCCGCGAGGCGGGCGTCGTCCTGGAGGAGCTGGGGCGAGCCGTCGCGCCGGTGCCCTACCTGACCAGTGCCGTGCTCGCGGCGAGCGTGCTTCGACTCTGCGGGGCCGGTGACGGGGACGCCGCCGCGCTGGGGCCCCTGGCAGCCGGGACCGCCGCGCACGTCGTCGCGGTCCCGCTGCCGTCGCCGCCGGGCGAGGCGGCACCTCCCACCGTCGTGGCCGAAGGGGCGAGCCTCACGGGACGGGTGACGGCCGTCGCCGACGCCGAGATCGCCGACGCCCTGGTGGTGCCGGCCGTGGTGGCGGGTGAGCCGGGGCTCTTCGTCGTCCTGACCGGTGGACCGGGGGTGTCCGTAGAGCCGAGGACGTCGCTCGACAACACCCGCCGCCTGGCCGACGTCCGCCTCGTTCAGGCGCCCGGCCGGCTCGTGTCGACGGGGTCGCAGGCTGCCCACGCCCTGTCCAGCGGGCTCGAGGTCGCTGCCGGGCTGCTCGCCTCGGAGCAGGTGGGGATCGCCCAGTGGTGCCTGGACACGACCGTCGCCTACGTCAAGGAACGACGCCAGTTCGCCCGGCCAGTCGGCTCCTTCCAGGCGCTGAAGCATCGGCTGGCGGACCTATGGGCGCAGGTCGGCTCTGCTCGCGCCGTCGCGCGGTACGCGGCCGACGCGCTTGCCTCGGCCAGCCCGGACACCGCGGTCGCGGTCAGCGTGGCGCAGGCGTACTGCTCTGAGGTCGCCGTGCTCGCGGCCGAGGAGTGCGTGCAGATGCACGGGGGCATCGGCATGACGTGGGAGCACCCGGCCCACCTGTACCTCAAGCGCGCCAAGGCCGACCAGATCGCGTTCGGCACACCGGGTATGCACCGTGCCCGCCTCGCCGCTCTCGTGGACCTCCTGCCGCCACCATCCGGCCCACCCCGATGACCTGTCTGCCGGCGATCATGCACTCTCCGACGCGAAAGGCGGAGTCGTGAGCCCGTCACTGCCTCAGCTCGTGGACGACCTTCGTGCTGAGTCGGCCGACCTCGACGCGCGGCTCGGCGCACTCGAGGACACCCGATGGCGGCTGCCCACCCCCGCACCGGGCTGGACCATCGCCCATCAAGTGGCACACCTGGCCTGGGGGGACGACCTGGCCCTCCTGGCGGTCAAGGAGCCCACAGCGTACGTCGAGCACCTCACGTCGATCGCCGACCGAGCCGGGACAGTCGTCGACGAGACGGCGGACACCGGTGCGCTGCGGAGGCCGTCCGAGATCCTCGATGCCTGGCGGGACGCCCGCGAGAGGGTCACGACGGCGCTGGTGTCGGTACCGGACGGAGCGCGCGTGCCATGGTTCGGGGCCGCGCTGTCCGGACCCTCGATGGTGACGGCCCGCTTGATGGAGACCTGGGCGCACGGGTACGACATCGCCGACGCGTTGGGCCAGACGCCGGTCCCGACGGGACGGCTACGGCACATCGCCCACCTCGGTGTGCGCACCCGCGCGTTCTCGTTCGCCGTGCACGGGGATCCTCTGCCGGCCGGCGATGTGCGCGTCGAGCTCATCGGGCCCGACTCGACCACGTGGGTGTGGGGTGAGCCGGAGTCCCCCGACCGGGTTGTCGGGCCAGCCCTGGACTTCTGCCTGCTCGTCACCCAGCGCCGCCATCGCGACGACCTCGCCGTGCAGGCGGTGGGGCCGACGGCGCGGCGGTGGTTGGAGATCGCCCAGGCCTACGCCGGGCCGCCGGGTGATGGGCGACCCCCGACGGCGGCGTCGAGCTAGGCGGTCTTGCGGGGCGCCTTCTTCGGTGCGGACTTCGCTGCGGCACCCGCCTTGGCCGCGGCGCTCGCCTTGGCCGCGGCGCTCGACCCGGCTTGGGTGCCCGACGAGGCGCCCCGGGCCGGTGCGGAAGCCTCGGACGCCGCAGAGTCCGAGCTCGCGGTCCTGGAGGGCTTGGCGTCGTCTGTGTCCGAGGCTCCCGCCGCCGCGCGGCTCGCCCGCGCCCGCTCGACGCTGCGCTGCAGGGCGGTGAGCAGGTCCACGACCTCGCCTCCGGCGTCCGCGGCGTCCTCGGCCGGTTGCGGCACCGGCTCGGCGCCGTCCAGCTTCTGCTCCACGAGGTCGCGCAGGGCCATCTGGTAGGTGTCCTCGAACTGGTCGGGGTCGAAGTCGGCGGCGAGGCTCTCCACCAGCGACGCGGCCATCGCCAGCTCCTGCGGCCGTAGCTCGACGTCGGCGTCGAGCACGTCGAACTCGGCCGCGCGAACCTCGTCGGGCCACAGCAGCGTCTGCAGCACGATCACCTCACCGCGCACCCGCAGCACGGCGAGCGCCTCGCGCTGGCGAAGGGACACCCGCACGACACCCACCCGGTCGGTCTCGGTGAGCGCCTCGCGCAGCAGCGCGTACGGCTTGGCCGCCCGCGCGTCGGGCTCCAGGTAGTAGGAGCGCCCGAACAGGATCGGGTCGACCTGGTCGCTCGGCACGAACTCGACCACGTCGATCTCGCGGCTGCTCGAGACCGGCAGCGACTCCAGGTCCTCGTCGGTGATCAGCACCTGCCGGCCGTCGGTGGACTCGAAGCCCTTGGCGAGCTCGTGGTAGGCCACCTCCTCGCCGCAGACGGAGCAGGTGCGCTTCATCTTGATCCGGCCGCCGTCGACCCCGTGCACCTGATGGAAGCGGACGTCGTGCTCCTCGGTCGCCGTGTAGAGCCGCACCGGTACGTTGACCAGGCCGAAGCTGACGGCGCCCTTCCAGATGGCTCGCATGCGAGCCTCCTCTCGGGTGCGCGGTGCCCCTGTGCAGGACGCTGGACAGGAGGGGTGGACGGGAAGGTCAACGGGCAGGGGTGGGACGGCACCGTGCGTCTGAGAGAAGCATGACGTGATCTGGCGGCTGGACGCCACCCCGAGCCCCCCGAACGGCCTGCACGACCGCCGGGACCGGCACGATGGGCAGCGTGCAGCCGATGTTGGCCGTCGCCGCGGTGCCAGGCCCGTCATCGGGTCTGCCTCTGGACGCCGCGCAGTGGGCATACGAGGTGAAATGGGATGGTATGCGCGTTCTCGTCGACGTCGGCGAGGGTGTGCTGCGCGTGCGCTCGCGCACGGGCCGCGACGTCACGGTGGCCTTCCCGGAGCTGGCAGCCTTGGCGGCCACTGGGCCAGCGGCGACCGGCTCGTCCGGGGCTGACGGTTCGGCAGCCTCGGGGGTTGCGGGACGTGATGCCGTGCTCGACGGCGAGGTGGTCGTGCTGCGTGCCGGCCGGCCGTCGTTCGCGGCCGTGGCCGACCGGTTCCATGTCGGCGACGCGCAGCGGGCGGCGGCGCTGGCGGCCACCGCTCCCGTCACGTTGATGATCTTCGACCTGCTGCGGCTGGACGGGCGCGACCTCACGGGTCTGCCCTGGCACGAGCGGCGGGCCCTGCTCGACGCGCTGGCCCCTGATGGGCCGGCCTGGCGGTTGTCGCCGGTCTACGACGACGGCGAGGCGCTGCTCGCGGCCACGGCCGAGCAGGGGCTCGAGGGCGTGATGGCCAAGCGTCGGGACTCGCGGTACGCACCGGGCGCGCGCAGCACCGACTGGCTGAAGGTCGCGCACCGTCGCACCCAGGCCTGCGTCGTCGGCGGCTGGCGACCCGAGACCGGCACTCAGGGGCGCATCGGCGCCCTGCTGCTCGGCGTCTGGCTCGACTCCCCGGGCGGCCCCCGGCTGCGCTTCGCCGGGCGCGTCGGCAGCGGCATCGGCGCCGCTGCCCAGCGCGAGCTGAGCAGCCTGCTGGGCGGGTTGGCCGTACCCGATCCCCCCTTCGCAGACCCCGTCGCGTGGGACGACGCCCGCTCGGCCACATGGGTGCGCCCGGTCGTGGTCGTCGAGGTGCGCCACAAGGGCCGCACCGACGGTGGCCGCCTGCGTGAGCCGGTGTTCCGCGGGCTTCGCACGGACGTGCCACCCGAGGACGTCAGGGACGAGTAGGTGAGCCCGGCGACCCCCGGCTGGCAGTGCTGTCGAGCCTGCGCACCGGGCGCCACTCGGCGCGGTGGCTGGCGAAGGCGCGCCTGCGGCGTCAGGCTCGGCTGCGTGGCAGGTGCGGGCGACGCGGTCGTCGAGGTCGAGGGGCGGCGCCTTCGGCTGACCAACCTCGACAAGGTGCTCTACCCCGCCACCGGCACGACGAAGGCGGAGGTGCTGGCGTACTACTCGGCCGTCGCGACGGCGATCCTGCCGCACCTGCGAGACCGCCCGGTGACGCGCAAGCGGTGGCCCGACGGCGTGGAGTCGCAGCCGTTCTTCGAGAAGAACATGCCCGCGGGCACCCCGCCGTGGGTGGCGACGGTCACGCTGGCCACACCCGGGAGCACATCGGGCCGCGAACGCATCGTGTTCCCGTTCGTGGACGACCTCGCCGGGCTGGTGTGGCTGGCCAACCTCGCGGCCCTGGAGCTGCACGTCCCGCAGTGGACGGCGCGCGGCGGCGTCCGGCACCCGGATCGGCTCGTCGTGGACCTGGACCCCGGCCCGCCCGCAGGCCTGGCCGAGTGCGCACAGGTGGCCGTGGCTGTGCGCGAACGGCTCGCCGCCGACGGCCTGACGGCCTTCCCGGTGACCAGTGGCAGCAAGGGGATGCAGCTGTACGCGGCGGTGTCCGCCGAGCAGGACGCCGACGTGCTCCGGGAGTACGCCAAGAGGCTGGCCGAGTCCCTCGAGGCCGCCATGAGGGGCCTGGTCGTCTCCCGCATGACCAAGTCGCTGCGGCCCGGCCGCGTGCTTCTGGACTGGAGCCAGAACCACGCGGCCAAGACCACGATCTGCCCGTACTCGTTGCGCGGGCGCGCCCAGCCGATGGTCGCCGCCCCGAGGCGCTGGGACGAGCTGGCGGACCCTCACCTGGCGCAGCTCGGGTGGGAGGACGTGCTGGCGCGAGTGGCGTCGGACGGCGACCTGCTGGCCCCGCTCTTCGAGCCCGGCCCGCGCGTGCCGACGTCGGGGTGAGCTCGCCCGAGGGCAGGTGTCGGCGAACCTCGCCGGTCCTTGACAGCCTGTCAGGCACACTCCCCCCGACCGCGCCCTACGCTGGCGGCATGACGAGCACCCTGCCTGCCGCTGACTCGATCGCCACCGAGCCTTCCGGCCCCGTCGCCGGCTCGCCCGTACCTGCGCGGCCGGCGATGCCGGCGAGCGCGCCGACCCCGACGTCGGACCCGGACGGCGCGGCTCGCACCTATGAGCTCGACCGGGCCCACGTCTTCCACTCGTGGTCGGCGCAGGCCGCCCTGACCCCCTTCGTCGCGCTGGGCGCGCAGGGGTCGTGGGTGTGGGACGGCGACGGGCACCCCGTACCTGGACTTCTCCGGGCAGCTCGTGTTCACGAACATCGGCTTCGGCCACCCCCGAGTCGTGAGCGCGATCCAGGAGCAGGCCGCGACCCTGGCGGTGATCGCCCCGCAGCACGCCAACGCCGCACGCTCCGAAGCGGCCCGGATGATCGTCGAGGCGGCACCCGGCGACAGCCTCACCCACGTCTTCTTCACCAACGGCGGCGCGGACGCGATCGAGAACGCCGTGCGGATGGCGAGGTTGCACACGGGCCGCCGCAAGGTGCTGGCCCGCTTCCGCAGCTACCACGGCAACACGACGACGGCGATCAACCTCACCGGCGACCCGCGGCGCTGGCCCAACGACTACGGCGCCGAGGGCGTCGTCCACTTCTTCGGCCCCTTCCTGTACCGCTCGGAGTTCAACGCGACGACGGAGCAGGAGGAGTGCGAGCGCTCCTTGGCCCACCTCGAACGCCTGGTGCAGCTCGAGGGGCCGGCCTCGATCGCCGCGATCGTGCTGGAGTCGATCCCCGGCACGGCGGGGATCATGGTGCCCCCTCCGGGGTACCTGCGAGGGCGTGCGCGAGATCTGCGACCGCTACGGCATCCTGTGGATCGCCGACGAGGTCATGAGCGGTTTCGGGCGCGCCGGCCGGTGGTTCGCCTGCGAGCTCGCGAACGAGGACGGCGCGGGCAACCCGGTCGCCGGCCCGCCGGCGGTGCCCGACCTGGTCACCTTCGCCAAGGGGGTGAACTCCGGTTATGTGCCGCTGGGCGGAGTGATCATCAGCCAGCCCGTGTACGAGACGTTCGCGACGCGGGTCTTCCCCGGCGGGCTGACGTACTCCGGGCACCCCCTCGCGTGCGCGGCGGCCGTGGCCAACCTCTCGGTGATGCGGGACGAGATGCTCGTGGAGAACGCGGAGCGGCTCGGCCGCGAGGTGCTGGGCCCGGGGCTGCGCGAGCTGGCTGTGCGCCGTCCGATCGTCGGTGAGGTGCGGGGCGCCGGGGTCTTCTGGGCCCTCGAGCTGGTGCGAGACCGGACCACGCGCCAGCCGCTGGTGCCGTTCAACGCCGCCGGGGAGGCCAACGCCCCGATGGCACGCCTGGCTGCTGCCTGCCGCAGCCGGGGGCTGCTGCCGTTCATCAACGGAAGCCGCACCCACGTCGTGCCGGCCATGAACATCAGCGACGAGGAGGCCCGCTACGGCCTGGTTCTCCTCGAGGAGGCGCTGGCCGAGGTGGAGTCGAGCCTCTGACCCGTGCGGGGGCCGTGAGCCCGGTCGTCCACATCTGGGTCGTCCACATCTCGGGTCGTCCACACCTGGGTCCCTGCACGGTCGCGGCATCCTTACCCGGGTCCCTGCACGGCCGCGGCATCCACACCCGGGACTCCCGCCCCCCGGCCGGACACCTCCCGGGGCGTACCGTTTGCGTCAGCGGTTGATGGTCGGCCACTGACGTCTCGGAGGTGGTGGGTGTGACGCACCAGGAGTCCGCGTCGGTCGTGAGCGCGCGCCTGGCAGAGGTCGAGGCACAGCTTCGCGACGTGGAGAGCTGGCCGCACTTCCTCGTCGGGCTGGAGTCGGTCACGAAGACCGCTCACGAGCGATACCGCTTCAGCGTGCGGCAGGGCAGCGGCGTCCACGATGTCGACGTCGCCGTGCTGTGCCACCCGAGAGAGCACCACTTCGTCTGGCACGCGTTGTCCGGGCCGGCATGGGACGGCGACATCCGTCTCGTGGCCGTCGACGACAGGCGTACCCGGGTGACCCTGTCCATCACCGTCGACCCGCGGGGCTTCGCGGCCGACATGGCGGACATGCTCGGCACCAGCGGCAGCGCAGCCGCACTCGACCTCCAGCGGTTGGAACAGCTGGTCCGCAGGTAGGGGCGCGCCTGCCCAAGCCCGGGCCATCCCCGGGCGGCCCCCGTTAGGGTGAGGGCTCGTGAAGGTGCTGGTGGTCGGATCCGGGGCTCGTGAGCACGCCCTCGTGCGGGCCCTTGCCAGTGACCCGGGTGTCACCGACATCGTGGCCGCACCCGGCAACGGCGGGATCGAGGCGCTCGCGCGGTGCATGCCTGTCGACCTGGGCGACCCGCAGGACGTCGCGAGGCTCGCGGCGGGCGTGGGGGCCGACCTCGTCGTGATCGGCCCCGAGGGACCGCTCGTATCCGGCGCCGCTGACGCCGTCCGAGCCCTAGGGATCGCCTGTTTCGGCCCCTCGGCCGCTGCGGCTCGCCTCGAGGGCAGCAAGGCGTTCGCCAAAGAGATCATGGCTGCCGCCGGCGTGCCGACCGCGATGGCGCACCTGTGCACCAGCCCGACCGAGGTGGCCGATGCTCTGGAGGCGTTCGGGCCCCCGTACGTCGTCAAGGACGACGGGCTGGCTGCCGGCAAGGGCGTAGTCGTCACCGACGACAGGTCGCAGGCGATGACGCACGCACAGGCGTGCCTGTCCCGACCCCACCGATGCGTGGTGGTCGAGGAGTTCCTGGACGGCCCGGAGGTGTCGCTGTTCTGCGTGACCGACGGTCGGGTCGTCGTCCCCCTCGCGCCGGCCCAGGACTTCAAGCGGGTCGGTGACGGCGACCGCGGCCCCAACACGGGGGGCATGGGGGCCTACTCGCCGTTGCCCTGGGCTCCCAGCCGGCTGGCCGACGAGGTGGTCGAACGCGTGGCCCTTCCGGTCGTCGATGCGATGGCTCGTCGCGGCACGCCGTTCACGGGCCTGCTGTACTGCGGCCTGGCTCTCACTGCCCGCGGCATGCGCGTCATCGAGTTCAACGTGCGCTTCGGTGACCCCGAGACCCAGGTCGTGCTCGCCCGGCTTGCCACCCCACTGTCCGTGCTCCTCCACGCCGCAGCGACCGGGGGCCTGGCCGACCTCGCACCGCTGCGCTGGCGGGCCGAGTCGGCGGTGGGCGTCGTCCTCGCCGCCAAGGGCTACCCCGGCGCCGCGCGCACCGGTGACGCCGTGGGCGGGCTCGAGACGGTGTCGGACCTCGAGGGCGCTTGGGCTCTGCACGCCGGTACGCAACGGGGCGCTCACGGCGAGGTGCTCAGCACCGGCGGTCGGGTCGTGACCGTCGTGGGCACTGGCGCCGACCTGGACGCCGCACGCTCTGCTGCCTACGCCGCGATCGGCCGCCTCACTCTCGAGGGCTCGCACTACCGGCGGGACATCGCTCTGGATGCCGCCCGCGGCCGGGTCAGTGTGCCCGGCGTGGTCGGCGCGCCCGGCGCGTCCGGCGTGGTCGGCTGACCGTCTCGCCCGGCAGCTCGCCGCGACCGGCGTCCCGACGCCCCCCATGGGGCGGTTCCGCATCACGACACGGCCCGCGCGGACGGCTCCGCGCCTCATCGTGCGAGATCGGTGCCACATAGCGCCCCCGATCTCGCACGCTGACGGGCGACGGACGTTATCCACATTCCCGGCGGCGCCACCGCGCTCCGATGGGCCACTCTCGGGTCGTGCCCCCGTCTCGCCGCCTCGCTCCGGGGCCCCGGCTGGCCGAGGGTCAGGCCGGTGTGGTCAGCCGTAGCCAGCTGCTCGCCGCGGGGGTCTCACCCGGCGTCCTCCGCGCGGCCCTGCGTAGCGGGCGCTGGCGCCGGGTGCACCCTGGCGTCTACGCCACCCACACCGGGCCTCTGCCCGAGCTCGCTCGCGTATGGGCGGCCGTTCTGTACTGCGGACCCGGCGCCGTGGCCGCAGGTCGCACCGCCCTGTGGTTGGCGGGTGTCGACGACCGGCTGCCCCGTGAGCTCGAGATCGTGGTCCCCGCCACTCGGACGGTGGTCGAACGCCCAGGTCTCGTCGTGCGCAGAAGCCGAACCCTCGCGCGCACCCGACACCCTGCAGCCGACCCGCCACGTATCCGCCTGGAGGCGGCCGTCATCGACCTTGCCGACACCGCGTCCCACGAGCCGGACGTCGTCGACCTGGTGCTGCGCGCCGTCCAACGCAGGCGCACGACGGCGGGGCACCTGCGCGCCGAGCTCGCCGCCCGGGCCAGGCATCGCCGACGTCGGCTGCTCACCGACCTCCTTGCGGACGTCGTGGACGGCGCGCAGTCGCCTCTCGAGCGGCGTTACCTGCGTGACGTCGAGCGCCTGCACCGCCTACCGCGCTCGGCCCGCAACCGCCCCGAGCTGGATCCGGTCGACGGCTCGCGCCGCTATCGCGACGTGCGGTACGCGCGCTACCAGTTGGTCGTCGAGCTCGACGGTCGCGAGGCGCACCCCGACGCCGAGCGCTTCCGGGATCGTCGTCGCGACAACCGGCTGGTGGTCGCCGGCTCGGCCGGTCTGCGCTACGGGTGGCGCGAGGTCGTGGGCACCGCGTGCGAGGTGGCCGTGGAGGTGGCGTCCGTGCTGCGGTCCAGAGGGTGGCGAGGCGCGGCCCGACCGTGTGGCCCGCACTGCGCAGCCGCCGTCGACCGCTCAGTGTGCGAGATCGGTGCCACATAGCGCCCCCGATCTCGCACGGCGCCGAGGTTTCGCCGCCGACGAAGGTGGAAGGATGCAGGGCGTGACGACCTCGTCGCCCTCCGTGGGGCCGATCGACCTGCCGGGCTGGCGGCACCTTTACTCCGGCAAGGTTCGCGACCTGTACGAGCCCGAGACGGCGTCGGCCGACCGCCTGCTCGTTGTGGCCAGCGACCGGATCTCGGCCTTCGACCACATCCTGGTGACGCCCATCCCGGACAAGGGCCGCGTGCTCACCGCCCTGAGCCTGTGGTGGTTCGAGCGGCTGGCCGAGGTGCTGCCCAACCACCTCGTCTCCACCGACGTGCCGGCAGCCGTCGAGGGCCGCGCCATGCTGTGTCGGCGGTTGCGCATGTTCCCCGTGGAGTGCGTGGCCCGCGGCTACCTGGCCGGCAGCGGGCTGGTCGAGTACCGGGCCGGCGGCGCGGTCTGCGGCGTCGCGCTGCCGGACGGGCTCGACGACGGCTCGCGGCTGCCTGTCCCGATCTTCACCCCCGCGACCAAGGCCGACCTCGGCCGGCACGACGAGAACGTGAGCCTCGAACGGGTCGCGCAGATCGTGGGGCCGGACGACGCCGCGCGTCTTCGCGACCTCACCCTGGCCGTGTACGCGAAGGCCGAGGCCGTGGCCCGCCGGCGGGGCGTCCTGCTGGCCGACACCAAGCTGGAGTTCGGCGTCGACCCGACGGACGACCGGCGCCCGCCGGGCACCGGCGTGGTACTCGGCGACGAGGTGCTCACCCCGGACTCCTCGCGCTTCTGGCCGGCCGAGGGATGGCACCCCGGGCACGCACAGCCGAGCTTCGACAAGCAGTACGTGCGCGACTGGCTCACATCACCCGCCTCCGGGTGGGACCGTGCGGCCGACACCCCGCCGCCACCCCTGCCGGACGACGTCGTCGAGCGCACGCGCACCCGCTACGTGGAGGCCTACGAGCGACTCACCGGCCGCGCCTTCGGCTGAACCTCGTCGACGCCGAGGTCCTGCGCCTGGCGGTCGGCCTCGAGGACGCCGACGAGGGGCTCGCCGATCTCGCCCCGGCAGTCGTGGCGGGTCAGCCCTGCCCGGGCCTGGTGCGCGCCGACCCGGCCCCTCTGACGCGGCTGCGTTCCCTGGCTGCGGCTCGGCTCGCCTCGGTCACGTCGCGAGCGTTCGCCAGGTAGTCCGGGTAGCGGGCCACCGCCTCGCTGACGTACGCGCCGACGGCCGTCGCGTCGACCGTCGCGCCGTGCGCGAAGTCCCACGTCATCAACGTCGAGGTTCCGGCGCGCAGCACCGCCCGCGGGTCCTCCATCATCACCCCGTACAGGAACCGCAGGCAGACCCCGCCCGTCGTCGCGTTGATCGCGCACACCCAGTGGCGCCAGTCGGCCTGCACGGCGTACATGAGGATGCGGTACTTGACCGCGACGTCGAAGTGCGGGTGAGCCATCTGGATCGCCGAGTCGAGTGCGGTGAGCGTCGGTGCCGCAGCCGCATCGACGCCGGCCAGGTAGCTGTCGAGTGCGGACGTGGTCACGGACGGCCCCTCGATGTCGACGCGAGGATTTCGCGTGCATGAGTCTCGCGCCACGGGGGTCAGCGGCACGAGGTCAGCGGCACGAGGGTCAGGGGCACGCGGGTCAGACGGAGGTCGGGCCGGCGCCGGCCAGGTCGAGCCGCTCGGCGTCCTCGGGAGCCAGACCGCCGATGACGCGCAGGTACACCGCGCGCCCGGTCGGCGAGAGCAGCCCGTCATGGATCGGGAACCACGCCCGCGGCGCAGCGGCGCGCAGGAAGTCGGCCGTCTCCTTCGCCGCCGCCCACGGCGCGTTGACGGGCAGCGCGAGCACGTCGAGCGGTCCGGGCACGACGTCTCGTCCGGGAACGGTGTCGATGGCGTCGCCCGGGTGGAACAGTGCCGGCCCCTCCGCCTCACGAAGGACCAGCCCGACGTTGCCGATCCGCGTGAGGTCGGCGTGGATGACCGCGTGCAGCCCGCCCACGGCCGTCACGCTGAGATCGGCGAACTCGCACGTGTCGCCCGGGTGCAGCGGGCCGGCGGGCAGCCCGGCCCGCGTGAGCTCGGCCGCGACCTCCGGCTCGGTGAGCAGCCGGGCACCGTCGTTGGCCTCGAGGAGCTGCGGCAGGCGCTCGACGTCGACATGGTCGACATGGGCGTGGGTGACGAGGACGCCGTCCAGCCCGGTCAGCTCCTCGAAGCCGCGGGTGAAGGTGCCCGGGTCGATCAGGACGCGGGCGGAGGAGGTCTCGACGAGCAGGCACGAGTGGCCGATGTGGGTGACGCGCATGCGCTCAGCCAAGCACGCCGCCTGCGTGGGGGCGAGCACTAGGTAGGCTCGAACGACCGTGCGGGGACACCGCCCGTGCCGACCGCCAGGAGCCGCACCGATGGGACGCATCGTCGTCGACGTCATGCCCAAGCCGGAGATCCTCGACCCTCAGGGCAAGGCCGTCGCGGGTGCTCTGGCCCGGCTCGGCTTCGGCGAGTTCACCGGCGCGAGGCAGGGCAAGCGGTTCGAGCTCGAGGTGGACGGCGACGTGACGGACGACGTGCTGCGCCGCGCGCGTGACGCAGCCCAGACACTGCTGTCCAACCCCGTGATCGAGGACGTCGTGCGCGTGGTCGCCGCCGGCTGAGCCCTCAGCCGTCGCGCCTACGTCGGCGCGCGAGCCGCCGTGGTCGAGCCGGACGGGCGCTGAGTAGGCTGGCCGCACCAGCCGGGCGAGATCACGAGCGAGGACGCGAACGAGGGTGGGCGGGTCGTGAGGATCGGCGTGGTCACGTTCCCCGGCAGCCTGGACGACCGCGACGCCGCCCGGGCAGTCGTGCGGGCGGGCGGCCACGCGGTGCCCCTCTGGCACGCGGACGAGAGCCTCCACGGCGTCGACGCGGTCGTGCTGCCCGGCGGCTTCTCCTACGGCGACTACCTGCGCTGCGGGGCGATCGCGCGGTTCGCCCCCGTGATGCGCGAGATCGTCCGCCTCGCCGGTGCACCGGACGCGCGCGCACCCGGACTGCCGGTGCTCGGCATCTGCAACGGCTTCCAGGTGCTCTGCGAGTCCCACCTGCTGCCGGGCGCGCTGGTCCGCAACGACAACCGCCGCTTCGTCTGTCGTGACCAGCGGCTGCGCGTGGAGTCGACGTCCACCGTCTGGACCCACCAGTACGCCGACGGGGAGGAGGTCGTCGTCCCACTGAAGAACGGCGAGGGCGGTTTCGTCGCCGACGACGCGACGCTGGACCGGCTGGAGGCCGAGGGGCGGGTCGTCGTCCGCTACCTCGGAGGCAACCCGAACGGTTCCTACCGCGACATCGCGGGGATCCGCAACGCCAGCGGGACGGTGGTCGGGCTCATGCCGCACCCCGAGCACGCGACCGAACCCCTCTTCGGCCCGGAGACCGACGGGGACGGGGGGACGACGGGCAGCGACGGCCTGCGCTTCTTCGCCTCCGCGCTGGCCGCGCTCGCGGAGGGGTCGAGCCCGAGCCCGATGAGCCCGACGAGCCCGATGAGCCCAATGACCGATTGAGCCCCGTGAGCCCGAGCCCGGTGAGCCCGGTGATGGTGGACACCGTCGAGCGCGCGATGACGACCCCGGACGTGGTGCAGCCCTACCGCGACCTCGGCCTGGCCGACGACGAGTACGACCGCATCCGCGCGATCCTCGGCCGGCGCCCGACGGCGGCCGAGCTGGCCATGTACAGCGTGATGTGGAGCGAGCACTGCTCCTACAAGTCCAGCAAGGTGCACCTGCGTCAGTTCGGCGAGAAGACCACCGACGAGATGCGGGCGCGCCTGCTCGTCGGCATCGGCGAGAACGCCGGTGTGGTCGACATCGGCGACGGGTGGGCGATCACGTTCAAGATCGAGAGCCACAACCACCCGTCCTTCGTCGAGCCCTACCAGGGGGCGGCGACCGGGGTCGGCGGCATCGTGCGCGACATCATGTCGATGGGTGCACGACCGATCGCGGTGATGGACCAGCTGCGCTTCGGCGCCGTCGACCACCCCGACACCGCCCGCGTGCTGCCCGGCGTGGTGGCCGGCGTCGGCGGGTACGGCAACTGCCTCGGCCTGCCGAACATCGGCGGCGAGGTGGTGTTCGACCCCAGCTACCAGGGCAACCCGCTGGTCAACGCGCTCTGCGTCGGCAAGCTGCGGCACGACCAGATCCACCTGGCCAGCGCCCGCGGGGTGGGCAACCTCGTGGTGCTCTTCGGTGCCCGTACCGGTGGCGACGGCATCGGTGGCGTCTCGGTGCTGGCCAGCGAGACCTTCGACGAGGGCGGGCCGACCAAGCGGCCGAGCGTGCAGGTCGGCGACCCCTTCGCCGAGAAGGTGCTCATCGAGTGCTGCCTGGACCTGTTCGCCGCCGGGGTGGTCGCCGGCATCCAGGACCTCGGCGGGGCCGGCCTGTCCTGCGCGACGTCCGAGCTGGCCAGCAACGGCGACGGCGGCATGCTCGTGCACCTCGACCGCGTGCCCCTGCGCGATGCGACGCTTCGCCCTGAGGAGATCCTCATGAGCGAGTCGCAGGAGCGGATGATGGCCGTCGTCCGGCCGGGCGACCTCGACGCCTTCCTCACGGTGACGGCCAGGTGGGACGTCGAGGCGACCGTGCTCGGCGAGGTCACCGACACGGGACGGCTGGTCGTCGTCTGGCACGGCGAGACCGTGGTCGACGTCCCCCCGCGCACCGTCGCCCACGAGGGCCCGGTCTACCACCGCCCCTACGCCCGCCCCGCGGTCCTCGACGCCCGCCAGGCGGACACCCCCGACCACCTGCCCCGGCCGAGCGTCGGGGAGGACCTGCGCGCGCTCGTGCTGCGCATGACCGCCTCGGCCAACCTGTGCAGCCGCGCATGGGTCACCGACCAGTACGACCGGTACGTGATGGGCGACACCGCGCTGGCGATGCCGGACGACGCCGGTGTGGTCCGGGTCGACGACGAGACGGGCCTCGGCGTGGCGGTCGCGACCGACTGCAACGGGCGCTTCGGCGCGCTCGACCCGTACGAGGGGGCGCGCCTGGCGCTGGCCGAGGCCTACCGCAACGTCGCCACGGTCGGCGCCCGCCCGCTGGCGGTCACCGACTGCCTGAACTTCGGCTCACCGCAGGACCCCGGGGTGATGTGGCAGTTCGAGCGCGCCGTCACCGGTCTGGCGGACGGGTGCCGCGAGCTCGCGCGTGCCCGTCACCGGGGGCAACGTCAGCTTCTACAACCAGACCGGCGAGGCCGCGATCCACCCGACGCCGGTCGTGGGGGTTCTCGGGGTGATCGACGACGTCGCCCGCCGGGTGCCGTCGGGGTGGCGCACGGCGGGCCTCGCGCTGCTGCTTCTCGGCGTGACCCGGGAGGAGCTCGCCGGCTCGGAGTGGGCCTGGGCGGAGCACCAGCACCTGGGCGGCCTGCCGCCGGTGTGCGACCTCGACGCCGAGGCCCGCCTGGCGCGCGTGCTGCTGGCCGCGCACGCAGAGGGACTGCCGGTGGCGGCGCACGACCTGTCCGACGGCGGGCTCGCCCAGGCCGTGGTCGAGGGCTGCCTGCGCTACGGGGTGGGGGCGCGCCTGGACCTCACCGCCGCGTGCGAGCGCGACGGGGTGGACGCCTTCGTCGCGCTGTACTCGGAGTCCGCGGCGCGCGTGCTGGTCGCCGTGCAGCCGGCGCACGTGGGGCGGATGGTCGAGATCGCCGAGGCCGCGGGCCAGCCGGTCGTGGTGGTCGGCGCGTCGGGTGGGCCCGCGCTCGGGGTCGTGGGGGAGTTCGAGATCCCCGTGGCCGAGCTGGCCGCGGCCCACACCGCGACGTTGCCTGCCGCCTTCGAGCTCTGAGGCCGCCGGCGTCCCTCGGGCGCCACGGTCGGCCACGGAGTGGTAACGAGTATATAACGGTCGAACCTCCCCTGTTGTGCTATCCGAGACGTCGGTCATACGGTGTCGACAGCGCTGTCTGACAGCGCTGTCAGTCTCGAAGGTCGTGACCCGGGCGTCAGCGAGGGAGGGCCATGCTCGTCGTCGGCGCGAACCTCGCCCTGGACCGCACCCTGAGCCTGGGCACCCTGGTCCCGGGCCAGGTGCAGCGTCCTCGCGCGGTTGAGATGACCGCCGGCGGCAAGGCCGTCAACGTCTGCCGTGCCGCCCAGGCGCATCACGTGCGGCCACGGCTGGTGGCCAACCTCCCCGGGGTGCTCGGCAGGTACGCGGGCGACCTGCTCGACCTCGAGGGGCACGACGTTCGCCGCGTCGCGACGTCCGGTGAGATCCGCTCCGCGATCATCGTGCTGGAGGACGACGGGCGGGTGACGGTCCTCAACGAGCCCGGCCCGCCGCTCGCCGCGGACGGGCGCGCGGCCCTGCTCGAGGCCGTCGCGCAGGAGGCCAGTGGCCACCGCGTCGTCGTGATGACCGGCAGCGTGCCGGGACCGCACACGGCCCTGTACGCCGACCTGGTCGCCCTCGCCCGAGCCGAGGGCCTGACCGTGCTGCTCGACGCCGCCCGCGACGCCCTGCGCGTCGCCCTTGCGCGTGGCCCCGACGTCGTGACCCCCAACCTGGCCGAGGCACTGGGCGTGCTCGGGCAGGGCAGCGACGACCACGAACCCGTGGAGGCCGAGGGGGACGACGCGCGCCGTCGGGGCGTGGACGCCGCCCAGGCGCTGCGCTCGGCCGGGGCCCGGGCCGCCGTGGTGACATGCGGCAGCCACGGCGCAGCGGGGGCCGACGCCGACGGTGGCTTCTGGGTGCCGGCTCCGTCCGTGGACCAGGTGAACCCGATCGGGGCCGGGGACGCCTTCGCCGCCGGCCTGGGCGTCGCCCTCGAACGGGGGGACGACCTGCGCACGGCGGTGACCCAGGCCGTGGCCACCGGTGCGGCCTCTGTGGCCAGCCCCTTGGCCGGTCACGTCGACCCGCGCCTGCTGGCGGCGCTGGCCCCCGGCGTCGTGTGGGAACCGGCATGAGCCGCCCCTCCCGGCCCACGCTCGCCGATGTCGCCGCCCGAGCCGGGGTGAGCCTCAAGACGGCCTCCCGGGCTCTGAACGGGGAGTACGGCGTGGCAGCGGCCACGGCCGAGCGGGTCGAGCGGGCCGCCCGCGAGCTCGGCTTCCGCCCCAACCTGCTGGCGCGCTCGCTCGCCTCGCGCGGGGTCAGCGCCACCGTCGGCCTGGTCATCTCCAGCGTCTCCGACCCGTTCATCGCCGCGCTCGTGGGCGCGGTCGAGTCCGTCCTCGCCCCCCGCGACCTGCACATGGTCTCGACCAGCCACGGCGACGACGCCCAGCGTCAGCGCGCCAACGTCCGCGCCCTCGTCGAGCGCCGGGTCGACGCCCTGATCGTGGTCGCCGCGCCGGGAGAGGCCGGCTACCTGCAGCGCGAGATCGACCACGGCCTCGTGGTCGTGGCCGTCGACCGGCCCCTCGAGGGCGTGAGCGTCGACACGATCACCATCGACAACGAGGGCGGGGCGGCGCACGCCGTCGCGGGGCTGATCTCCTCCGGCCACACCAGGATCGCTGCGCTGGGCAACGACGCGCGCCTGTGGACGTTGAAGCAGCGCTACCTGGGCTACACCAGGGCGATGGCGGCCGCCGGCATCCCGGTCGACCCCCAGCTCGTGGACCTGGACTGCCGGGACAGCGCCGGGGCTCAGGAGGTCGTCGGGCGCATGCTGGGGCTTGCGGACCCGCCGACCGCCGTGTTCGCCACCCAGAACACCGCAGGACGTGGCGCAGTGCGTGCCATGCTCGCCGCCGGCAAGGTCGTCGACCTCACCGTCTTCGATGAGGTCGCCGACCCCGACCTCCTGATCATCCCGCCGACAGTCGTCGTCCAGTCGGACTCCGTCCGTCTGGGGACGGCGGCGGCCACCATGACCCTCGAGCGCCTCGACGGGCTGGAGGGGCCCGCCCGGTCGGTCGTGCTGCCCCCGGGCTACGACCATCCGCGCGCCCCCACTGCGGCGGTGACGTCGTGAGCCGGCCCGAGCTCCTGCTGGGGCTGGACCTGGGGACGACGCGCGTCAAGGCGGTGGCCGTCGACCTGGACGGGCGCATGGTCGCGGCCGCGGTGCAGCCCACCCCGTGGCACGCGGACGGCGTCGGGGTGGCGATGGACGCTCGGGAGCTGCGCGGCCTCGTGCTGGACGTGTGTGCGCGGGCCGCCGGGGACGCCGCGGACCTCACAGGCGGGCGGGTCGCCGGCATCGGTGTCACGGGCATGGGCGAGGCCGGCGTGCTCGCCGACACCGACGACGCCCCGCTCGCCGCGGTGCGGGCGTGGCACGACGGGCGTGCCGACGTCAACCGGGTGCGCCGGGAGGTCGGCGAGGTGGCGTTCCACGAGGCCGTGGGGATGCCGCTGGACGCCCAGCCCTCGCTGTGCAAGCTGGCACTGGTGCGCCGTGAGCACCCTGCAGCGATGGCCCGCGCGGCGCGCTTCTACTCGGTGCCGGAGTGGGCAGCGCGCTGCCTGGGCGCCCGGCCGGTCAGCGAGCTGTCCCTGGCGAGCCGCACCGGACTGCTCGACGTGGTGACCGGCCGGCCCTGGGATGCGGCGACCGCGTTGCTGGGCGTGTCCCTGCTCGCCGAGCTCGTGGTCGCCGGCACCGATGTGGGGCGGGCCGGGGGCGAGGGGGTCGCCCCTGCGCTGCAGGGCGCCACCCTCACGGTGGCCGGCCACGACCACCAGGCTGCGGCCGTCGCCGCCGGCGCCGTCGTCGACGGCACACTGCTGGACTCCCTGGGCACCGCGGAGGCCTTGCTGCGCTTCACCGGCCGGCTGGACCGCGACGTCGTGGGCAGCCTTGCGGGGCAGGGTTTCACGGCGGGGCGCACGGTGGTCGCCGACCACTGGTGCGTGCTGCTGGGGCTGCGCACCGGGTTCGCCCTCGAGCGGGTCGCCGCTGCTCTCGGCGCCAGGGACCGCGCGGCCCGGCTGGCCCTGGGCGAGGCCGCGGCTACAGCGGGGGCGGGCGGCGTCCTCGCCCGTGTCGACCGCGACGCCGTGCATCTCACGCTTCGCCTCGACGGCGACCATCACGACCTGAACCCGGGCGCGGTCTGGGCGGCCACGGTCGAGGCGGCGGTCGAGGCGAGCCGGCCGGGCGCCGACCGGATCGCCGAGATCGTCGGAGGTCACCGGGCCGTGGTCGCCACCGGCGGCTGGGTGGCGAACCCGGCGGTCCTCGAGGCGAAGCGTCGCCAGTTCCCCGGTCTGGTCGTCAGCCGCGTCAGCGAGGCCGGCGCCGCCGGTGCGGCCTATCTCGCCGGGGCCGCGGCCGGGCTCCTGCCGGCACCGGGCCCCGCCAGTCCCGTGCTCTGGACCGGCGCGGAGGTGCCGGCCGAGCCGCAACGCCACGGTTGACCCACGTCCACCGCCCACTCCCGCACCACCAACGCGAAGAGGTGCACGACATGCCAGCCACCGGACTTGATGCCATCGCCGACGACATGGGGCGCTTCGCCGTCCTGGCGATGGATCAGCGCGCCACCCTGCGCAGGATGCTCACCGCCGCGGGCCGACCGAACGAGGACGCCGACCTCTCGGCCTTCAAGGTGGATGTGATCTCCGCGCTGGCTCCGCTCAGCACGGGGGTCCTCACGGACGTGGAGTACGGCGTCGGCCCCGTTCGCGCGGCCGCCGCGATGCCACCCGACGTCGGCCTGCTCATCGCCGCCGAACCGGTCGTCAAGCAGACCTGGAACGGGGAGGCGCGCACCGTCGTCGACGCCGAGCGCACCGCCGCCTGGGTGCGTAGCCACACCGGCGACGGGGTGAAGTTCCTCGTCTACTGGCAGCCGGACAGGGCGGCCGTCGAGGGCGAGCCGGATCTCGCAGCGGAGGCGATGGCCGCGGTCAGGACGGTCGTCGAGGACTGTGCCGCAACGGGTCTGCCGTCCGTGATCGAGCCGCTGGTGACGTTCGCCCCGGGGGTCGACCCGACGCAGGAGCAGCGCTTCGAGTCGGTGATCCTGTCGGCGACCCGCCTGGCCACGCTGCAGCCGGACCTGCTGAAGCTGGAGTGGCCCGGCGGTGCCGAAGGCTGCCGCCGGATCAGCGACGGGCTCGGCACGGTGCCATGGGCGCTGCTGTCGGCCGGGGTGGGCTACGAGGACTTCGTCGAGCGGTGCAGGGTCGCCCTCGACAACGGCGCCAGCGGCATCATCGCCGGTCGAGCGATCTGGAAGGAGGCCGTCGACCTGGTCGGGGAGGAGCGACGCGCCTTCCTGCGCGACACCGCCGTGCCACGCCTGGCCGGTCTGGTCGACGTGCTCGGCCGGCACGGGCGGTCCTGGCACGACGTGGCGGCGACGGTGGCGTCGTGACCGGGGCCGCGCCGGCCGACGCCGCGGCCGTGCCCGAGGCCGCGCAACCCGTCCCTGCGCTCGAGGCCCGGGGGGTCGTGAAGTCGTTCGGCACCGTCAAGGCGCTGCGAGGTGCGTCCTTCCAGGCCTACCCCGGTGAGGTGACCGCTCTGGTCGGGGACAACGGCGCCGGCAAGTCGACGCTGATCAAGGTGCTGTCCGGCGTCCACGGTGCGGACGAGGGGACGGTGCTCGTCGACGGGCAGGTCGTCAACCTGCGCGACCCCTTGGCCGCGGCGGGGCTGGGGATCGAGACGGTCTACCAGGACCTCGCCCTGGCGCCGGACCTGGACGCCGCGGCGAACGTCTTCCTCGGTCGCGAGCTGCGCCGGTTCCGGCTGCTGCACGACCAGCCGGAGATGCGGCGGCGCACGGCCCGCAGCTTCAAGGACCTCGGGGTCGGCCTGGTGCAGGACCTGCGGGTGCCGGTGGCGTCGTTCTCCGGCGGCCAGCAGCAGTCGGTGGCCATCGCCCGGGCGGCGATGTGGGCCCGCCACGTGATCATCATGGATGAGCCCACTGCGGCCCTCGGGGTGATCCAGACCAAGAAGGTGCTGGAGCTCATCCATCGGGTGCGTGACGGAGGGCTCGCCGTGGTCTTCATCTCGCACAACCTTCCGGAGGTGCTCGAGGTGGCCGACCGGATCGAAGTCATGCGCCTGGGTGCGCGCGTCGCGCGGTTCCGCCGCGGCGAGGCGGACGTCGACCGCCTCATCTCGGCGATCTCCGGGGCCTTCAGGAACGAGGTGGCGGAATGAGTGAGGAGCTCACGACCGGTATCGCTGCGGTCGAGCAGAACGCCGGCCTGCCGCCGAGCGACACCGACTCGGACGAGGCGCGGGTCTCGGTGTGGCGCAGGGTCATCGGCAGCCCGGTGATCGTCACGTTCTTGTTCCTCCTCGTCGTCATGCTGGTGTTCTCGGCGTTGGCCGCCGGCAAGTTCAACACGGCGACCAACTTCAGGCTCCTCGCCCAGAACGTCGCCGTCCTGACCGTCGTGAGCGTCGGCACGACGTTCGTGATCGCCACTGCCGGCATCGACCTGTCGATCCCGAGCGGCATCATCCTCGGTGAGGTCTTCGCGGTGCGCGTGCTCACCTGGATCCCCGTCGGCAAGGGCTCGGCCTACGACGTGCAGGCGGACCAGACCAAGGCCGTGTACCTGCTCGCCGCCCTGGCCGGAGCCCTGGCCGCGGGCCTGATCCTTGGCCTGGTCAACGGGTTCATCGTCGCGTACATGCACGTGCCGGCCATGATCGCAACGCTGGGCACCCTCGGTGCCGGGCTCGGTATCGCCCTGCTCATGCAGAACGGCGTGAACAAGGCCACGTACGCGCTCAACCCGGTCGCGACCGGCCATGTGATCCCCGGCGTCACGAACCTCGTGGTGATCGCGGTGATCGTCGTCGCCGTCGGGTTCGTGGGCATGAACTACTCGGTGTTCGGCCGGCACACCCTGGCGATCGGGTCCAACTCCGAGGCGGCCCGCCGAGTGGGGATCAAGGTGGAGCGGCACCTCGTCAAGGTGTACGTCGTCGGCGGTGTGGCCAGCGGCCTGGCCGGCTACCTCTCCGTCGCGTACTTCTCGACGACCTCGGTGGCGGGTCACACCACGGACAACCTGCAGGCCATCACGGCGGTCGCGCTCGGCGGCACGAGCCTGTTCGGCGGCGTCGCGACCATCCTCGGCACGCTGATCGGCGTCTGGATCCCGGCCGTCCTGCTCAACGGCTTCGTCATCATCGGCGTCCAGTTCTACTGGCAGCAGGTGGCCGTCGGCGTCGTCCTCGTCCTCGCGGTCTGGTCCGACCAGCTCCGGCGACGTTCCCGAACGCGCAGATGACCGGCGCACCCGCCGAGCCGGCGCATCCACGAACCAGCACGACCCATCGAACCAGCACCACCCATCGAACCGGCATCACCCAGAGAAACCAGAAGGAGATCAGGTTGAAGACCAGTCGACTCATCGGCGCGTCGGCGGCCACCGCCGTCGCGCTCCTGCTCGCCGCTTGCGGCGGAGGGTCCAGCGGCGGCAGCGCGACCCCGGCAGCGTCCAGTCCCGCGTCCAGCAGTGCGGCATCCGGCGCCGCCGGCGCCGGGAAGAACATCACCCTCATGGTCGGCGTCAAGGGTGACCCGTTCTACGTCTCCATGCAGTGCGGTGCCCAGGAGGCGGCCACCGCCGCGGGCGCCACGCTGAGCGTGCAGGGTCCGGACAAGTTCGACGCCACGTTGCAGAACCCGCTGCTCGACGCCGTAGCAGCGTCGAAGCCCGACGCGCTGCTCGTGGCACCGAACGACGTGACGGCCTCCGCGCCTCCGCTCAAGCGCATCCAGGACGCGGGTACCAAGGTCGTGCTGGTCGACACGATCGTCACCGACACCACGATCGGCGTCTCGCGCATCGCCACTGACAACAACCTGGGCGGCCAGAAGGCCGCCGAGGCCCTGTCCCAGCTCGGCGTCAAGGGCAAGGTGCTCGTGATCTCGACCGACCCGGGCGTGTCCTCGGTCGACGCGCGGGTGGCCGGCTTCAAGTCCAAGGCAGCCGAGCTCGGGCTCACCCTCGTCTCCGACACCCAGTACTCGCACAACCAGGCGGCCACCGCCGCCCAGGTCATCTCGGCGGCGCTGGCGAAGGACCCTGACCTCGCAGGGCGTGTTCGCGACCAACCTGTTCACCGCGCAGGGTGTCGCGACCGGCGTCAAGCAGGCCGGCAAGTCCGGTGTGGTCAAGGTCGTCGGCTTCGACGCCGGCCCTGACCAGATCAAGCAGCTGGAGGCCGGGGACGTTCAGGCACTGGTCGCGCAGAAGCCGTTCGACATCGGCGTGCAGGGCGTCCAGCAGGCGATCGCGTCCTTGAGCGGCGGCACGGTCACCCCGAACATCCAGACCGAGTCGCTCATCGTCACCAAGGACAACATGACCAACCCCGACGTCAGCAAGTACATCTACAAGTCCAGCTGCTGACCCGACGACCCGGCGCCGCCCACCTGTCACTGGTGGGCGGCGCCGGGTGCGTCAGCCTCGCGTCGGTGCTCTCAGACCGGGACTGCCACGCGCGGGGCCGCGGCCACTGCGGCGGACGTCGCGTAGAAGCACCCGGTGGTCGGCAGCGACGAGGGCAACGGAACCTTCGTCTTGTCGATGATCGCCAGCATGATCCGCTGCGGGCAGCGCAGCGTCGATGTGGGGCTCTTGATCTGCAGGTGCAGGTGCGGGCCGGTGCTGTTCCCCGTGCTGCCGCTCAGCCCGATGCGTGCGCCCGTCGCGAGGGCCTGCCCTGCCTTGACGTAGAGCTTGGACATGTGGCAGTAGGTGTACCGGCCGCCGTCGTTGGCGTCGACCACTGCCCCGTAGCCGCAGGTCGTCGAGAGGCCGGTGGTGGCTACCACCTTGCCCTGTCGCACGGCGCGCACGAGCGTGCCCGTGCGCACCGGGAGGTCCAGAGCCGGGTAGTCGTGGTGCGCGGAGGTGAACCTGGCGCGGCTCAGCAGGCCGGAGGGGATGGGCAGGGAGTAGGCGCCGCTGTTCGTCGGCGGCGGCGGCGGGGTGGGCTTCGGGGTCGGCGGTGGCGTAGGCCCGGGGACCACCGGAGTGGTGGGCAGCGGCGAGCAGGCGTTCGGGTTGACCGTCAGCGCGGAGAACCCGGCGAAGCCCGTCCCGACGAGACTGCCGGAGCCGCTTCCCCACCGGGCGGCGCCGTTGCCGGCACCGGTGTGGAAGTACCACAGCATCCGCCCGTCAGGCCTGACGGCGAGGATGCGTCCACCGCCGGCGCCCATGATCGCCTTGAAGCCCTGCCAGCCGCTCGCGACCTTGCGGGCAACCGTCCAGCGTGGAGTCGACAGCCCGGTGGTGAGGTTGTGCCGCCAGACCAGCGCACCGTCGCTCCAGCGCACGCCGTACAGCACGCCATGGCCTCCGCCGAAGACCATCCTGAACTGGTTCCAGCCGGTGCCGACCCTGGTTCCGGACCCCGTCGCGAAGCCCTGGTCGGTCCAGCGGAACCAGTACAGACCGCCTTCGCGCGTCACCGCGTACAGCACGCCGTCGCCGTCGGCGATCAACGACACCGCCCGCCCCCACGACCAGCCGGGGATGGTGCCGGTGTCGGTCCACCATGCCGTCTGTCCCGGGTCGGCGTGACGACGCGGGTCCGTCGGCGTCCCGCTGTTGTACCAGCCGTTCACCTCGCTGAACTGGTAGAGGCGGAGCCGGCCGGAGGAGTCCAGCGCGAAGAGGTCACCCGTCGCGGAGTCGGAGGCGATCAGCCGGACCCGGCCGGCCCTCCCCACGGTGGACGGGCTCCCGAGCCCGCCGGGTGTGGCGGCGTTGGCATCGACCCACCGGGTGAGGTACTGGCTCCAGCCGCTGATCCCGAGCAGGGCGGCGTCGGAGCAGCCGTTGGCCGCGGCGAGGGCCGGAGCCGGCGCCGCGACGAGCAGAGTGGTGCCCAGGGCAGCCGTGACCGCGAGCGTGAGGCCGCGGCGTGCGCGGTGGAGCCAGGCGCGGGCACGACTGTCTGCCCCTGGCCGACGAATGATGGTGGTGCGGATGAGTGCGATTCGAGAGATCGACGCCTCGGCGTCCGTTCGGTGCATCCTTCACTCCTCGGTCAGGGTCCCGACGTGCCGCAGACACGTGGAACCGCTCACCAGCGACCTCGAGGCCACCTGGATGCGCCGAGTGCAGGACGACCCCAGCCCCGTGCGGCGCACCTGAGGGTGGGGTCGGTGGTGGCGTGTAGCGCCTTGAGAGAAGGTGCGCAAAGGCAGCCGAATGCCCCCTGACTTCACCCGGTCGGCCGTAGTCGGTCTCGCCCGCACGGCCGTCACCCGCTCGGCCCATCGGTGACGCTGCGACAGCGGGAGGGCCGCGCTGCTCGATGTCGCGAAACGGGCCATGTGGCCACGGAACCCGAGGCCGGCTAACAGTCTGACAACGACATCCCTTGTGGGGGAGGCCAACGGCAACGGATTCTGGCTAGACTCCGCCGCCAGCAGAGGCGGCGTCGCCGCATTCGGCACATCAGCGAACCGGCGAGATCGCGAGGCGGTGGACGTGGCGGACGGCTCGACGCAGGTGCCGGCGGCGATCCGGCTCGTCGCCCTGCGCAAGACGTTCGGCAGCGGGGCCGGCGCCGTGACAGCGGTGGACGGGGTGGACCTCGAGGTCGCCGACGGCGAGTTCTTCTCGATGCTCGGACCCTCGGGGTCGGGCAAGACCACCGTCCTACGGCTCGTCGCCGGCTTCGAGCTGCCCACGGCGGGCTCGATCGTGCTGGGCGGCCAGGACGTGAGCCGGCTCGCGCCGTTCCAGCGCGACGTCAACACGGTCTTCCAGGACTACGCGCTGTTCCCGCATATGTCGGTGCTCGACAACGTCGCATACGGGTTGCGGGTCAAGGGTGTGCGCAAGGAGGCCGCGCGGTCCCAGGCCGAGGAGGCGCTGGCGGGCGTCCGCCTGCCCGGGTACGGAGCCCGCCGCCCGTCCCAGCTGTCAGGCGGGCAGCGTCAGCGGGTGGCGCTGGCGCGCGCCCTGGTGAACAGGCCCCGCGTGCTGCTGCTCGACGAGCCGCTCGGGGCGCTTGACCTCAAGCTGCGCGAGGAGATGCAGGTGGAGCTGAAGGCGATCCAGCGCGACGTCGGCATCACCTTCGTCTTCGTCACCCACGACCAGGAGGAGGCCCTCACGATGAGCGACCGCGTCGCGGTGTTCAACCGCGGTCGCGTCGAGCAGGTGGGACCTCCCGCGCAGATCTACGAGCACCCGGCGACGGAGTTCGTGGCCGGGTTCGTCGGGACCTCCAACGTGCTCGGCCACCAGACGTCGTCCGCCCTCATGGGGCTGGACGGGACCTACAGCGTGCGCCCGGAGAAGATCCAGGTCGTGCCCGCGGGGAGCGGCGTCGCCGAGGGCCGGGCCGCCGCTGACGGGACGGTCCGCGAGGTCGTCTACGCCGGCCCGGTCACCCGTCTCCTGGTGAGGCTGGACGCCGGGGAGGACGTCGTCGCGCTTCGGCAGAACCTCCAGTCGTCCTCCGACGCAGCCGCGATGCGGGGCACCCGCGTGCGCCTGACGTGGGACGCCGAGCACGCCGTCCGCCTGCCCGACCCGCCCTGAGCCACCCCGCCCTGAGCCACCCTGCCCTGAGCCACCCCGCCTGCAAGCCCACCCGCACCTCAGTGATCGGAGACACCATGCGCACGCGCAGGACCCTCAGCTCAGTCGCGGTGCTCGCCGCGGCGTCCCTCGCCGTCGCCGGTTGCGGTGGTGGCTCCTCGTCGGGTTCGAGCCCAGCCGGCGGCGGGCAGCCCAAGCCCCCCAGCGTCGAGCTCATGAAGTCGTTGGGTCAGCCGGAGGGCCAGCTGAACATCATCGCCTGGCCCGGGTACGCCATGGACGGCTCCTCGGACCCGAAGGTGGACTGGGTCACGCCCTTCGAGAAGGCGACCGGATGCCAGGTGAACGTCAAGGACGGCAGCACGTCCGACGAGATGGTCACGCTGATGAAGACCGGCGAGTACGACGGCGTCTCCGCATCGGGGGACGCGACGCTGAGGCTGATCTATGGCGGTGACGTGGCCCCGGTGAACACGGACCTCGTGCCGAACTATGCGACGGTGTCGGACTTCCTCAAGAAGCAACCGTGGAACTCGGTGGGCGGGCAGATGTACGGCATCCCGCACGGCTGGGGCGCCAACGTGCTCATGTGGAACACGCAGGTCGTGAACCCCGCCCCGGACTCCTGGGGGTCGGTGTTCGACGCCAACAGCCCGTACAAGGGCAAGATCACGGCCTACGACTCCCCGATCTACATCGCCGACGCCGCCCTGTACCTCAAGGCGACCAAGCCCGAGCTGAAGATCACCGACCCTTACGAGCTGGACGACGCGCAGTTCCAGGCTGCGGTCGACCTGCTCAAGACGCAGCACTCCGTGATCGGTGAGTACTGGGCCGACGCCACCAAGAACGTGAGCGCCTACGAGTCCAGCGCCATCGTGCTCGGCACCACCTGGCAGTACAACGCGAACACCGTCGAGTCGGGTGGGAAGGTCAAGGTCTCCACGGTGGTGCCCAAAGAGGGGGCAACGGGCTGGTCGGACACCTGGATGATCTCCTCGAAGGCCAAGCACCCGGTGTGCATGTACAAGTGGATGGACTGGATCGTCTCCCCGTCCGCGAATGCGCAGGTCGCGGAGTGGTTCGGGGAGGCACCCGCGCAGACGAAGGCGTGCGACGTCACCTCGGACAAGACGTTCTGCCAGACCTACCACGCGCTGGACGCCGGCTACGCGTCGAAGATCTCGTACTGGACGACGCCGACCAAGGCGTGTGGTGACTCCCGCGGGAACGTGTGCAAGGACTACCAGGCATGGACCCAAGCGTGGACCGACATCAAGGGATGAGCCCGACCTCGGTCCTGCCGCCGCCGCCACCGTCCGGGCGGCAGCGCCGGTGACGACGCAGGGCGCGGTGACCGCCCCCGGCCGACGGCCCGGGGCGGTCACCGGCTTGTCCCGGTTCCTGCACGCCCACCCCGTTGTGCGGCTCCTCGGGCTGCTGTCTGCCCCGATGGCGTGGCTCGTGGTGGCCTATCTCGGCTCGCTGACGGCGATGTTCGTCACGGCCTTCTGGAGCGTTGACCCCTTCACGACGCAGCTGGTGCGGGTCCCGAGCCTGGACAACTTCCGCGAGCTGCTCAGTGCCGACGTGTACCGCCGGGTGGCCCTGCGCACCGTCGGGGTCGCGGGGATGGTGACGCTGATCGACATCGTGGTCGCCCTGCCGATGGCGTTCTACATGGGTAAGGTCGCCTCGCCGCGGGCGCGCAAGGTCTTCGTCGCAGCGATCCTGACCCCGCTGTGGGCCAGCTACCTCGTGAAGGCCTACGCGTGGCGCGGGATGCTGACGCCCAACGGCGTCGTCGACTGGGCGCTCGCCCCCTTCGGCGGTCAGGGCCCGGGTCTGGGCCTGGTGGCGACGACGCTCACGCTGGCCTACCTGTGGCTGCCGTACATGATCCTGCCGATCTACGCCGGGCTCGAGCGGATACCCGACTCGCTGCTCGAGGCCTCCGGTGACCTGGGTGCCGCGGCCGGGCGGACGGTGCGCTCGGTCGTGCTCCCCCTGCTGTTCCCCTCGATCGTCGCGGGAACGATCTTCACGTTCTCGCTCTCGCTCGGCGACTACATCACGGTGAAGATCGTGGGTGGCAAGACCCAGCTCTACGCCAACATCATCTACGACAACATCGGGGTGGCCGGCAACCTCCCGTTCGCCGCCGCCGCCGCCTTCTTCCCCGTGGTCACGATCCTGCTCTACCTCTCCCTCGTGCGCCGTACCGGCGCACTGGACAACCTGTGACGCACGCATGATCCTTTCTCGACGGGCTCGGCTGCTCCTGAGGCTGGCGATGGCCGCCGGCCTCACGGTGATCTACATCCCGCTGCTGGTCGTGCTCGTGAGCAGCTTCGACTCCTCGCGCACCTTCGGGTGGCCGCCGCAGGGCTTCACGCTGAAGTGGTGGGGCGATGCGCTGCACAACCAGGGGGCCCGCTCGGCCCTGGTCAGCAGCGTCGAGATCGGCGTCTGCGCGACCCTCGTTGCCCTCGTGCTCGGCACGATGGCCGCCTTCGCCGTGCAGCGCTACAGGTGGTTCGGGCGTGAGACGGTGAGCTTCCTCGTGATACTGCCGATCGCCCTGCCCGGGATCGTGACGGGGATCGCGCTCAACTCGGCCTTCACCACTGCGGGTGTCCCGCTCGGCCTGCTCACCGTGGTGGTCGGTCATGCGACGTTCTGCATCGTGGTGGTCTACAACAACGTGATCGCGCGGCTGCGCCGCACCGGGACGTCGTTGGAGGAGGCGTCCATGGACCTCGGCGCGGACTCGTTCCAGACCTTCGCCCGGGTGACGTTCCCTCAGCTGCGCTCGGCCCTGCTCGCCGGGGCCCTGCTGGCCTTCGCGCTGAGCTTCGACGAGATCGTGGTCACGCAGTTCACGATCAGCGCCGGGATGAAGACACTGCCTGTGTGGATCTTCGGCAACCTGTTCCGGCCCAACGAGGCCCCTGTTGTGAACGTCGTCGCCGCCACCCTCGTGGTGGCCTCGATCCTGCCGATCTGGGCCTCACAACGGCTCAGCGGCGAGGGCACGGGCGGCCGCCTGTAGCCCCAGTTGACTGGCGCAGCGTGCCACCGTGCCAAACAGTTCGGCGCGGTGGCACGCCGCGCCGAACGCCGGCTGGCCGGATCCTCCGCACCAGGTGCCCACGCGGCTGGCAGTGGCTCCGTGCTGCTGGCCACCGTCCCGGGCCAGGTCTGCGCGGCCTGACTGGTGGTGCGCGCGCCGGCTACCGGGGCGTCGTCGTCCTGCGCACCTGGCGGTAGGCAGCCAGCTGGTGGCCGACCGCGACCAGCCGACCGGTCGAGTCCCAGACGTCGCACGTCTCGTCGACCGCGCCTCCGCCGACACTGCGTGCCAGCGACCGGACCACCAACGGGCCCGGCGCCGGAGCCGCCCGCACGAACGCACTGAGCTGCAGCGTGGGGACCCAGCCGACGCCGAGATCGGCTAGGTCGAACGTCGGCGGTGGCAGGCAGTCCACGGCCATGACCAGGGAGACGGGGTCGAAGTCGCTTCCGTCCCCCAGCCGGATCCACGCGCGCAGCTCGCCGGCACCACTGGGGTGCCCCCGCGTCCACCCCGCGCACGCGGGGTCCAGCCGTTCGTGCACCTGCCCCAGGAGCGGCACACGCATCCCGCCGGGCGCCTCGACCGGCAGCCGGACGCAGCCCTCCTCGGCGGGCATGTCCGGCCGAGCGGGCCCGGGCACGACCGGCTCGCCGTCGACCAGCCGGCCCGCCGTCACCAGGGCGTCCAGGCAGGTCTGACCCTGCGAGACCACCCGCGCGCGCAGCACCGTTGTCGACCGGCCGCTGCGCACGACCTCGACGTGGATCTCGCCTGGACCCGCAGGAGCAGGGCTGCTGAACGCCGCTGCGACGGCCAGTGGGCACAGTCGCGGGTCGGCGGCCTCCGCCAGGGCCGCGCGTGCCGCCACGGCCAGCAGATACCCCCCGTTCGTGCGCCCTGCGACCGACCACCCCGGGTGGACGTCGACGAGCCACACCCCCGCGTCCCCACCTGGGCGCACCGCGGAGTCTGCCTCGAACCCGCTCGGCTCAGTCGGCGATGTCACGCTCATCGGGCGCAGCCTACGGTGGCCTCGCTTCGCCGCCGTCGAGGGCATGGTCGCGGGTGATGCGGCCCGGACGGGGTCTCGGACCGGCCCGGCGTGGCGCCCGGCGGTGCTCAGATCGCGCGGTGGCGGATCTCTCCGGAGCCGCGGCGCACCAGCGTGGTGGGGACGACGTGTGTCGCGGGCGGGCTCGGGTCTCCCGCCAGCCGGCTGAAGAGGATGGACGCCGCAGTGCGCCCGATGGTGACCGGGTCCTGGGCGACAACGCTCACCCCGGGGTCGAGCAGGTCTGCCAGCGGGAAGTCGTCGAAGCCGACGATGGCTGTGGAGTGCTCCTGGCGCAGGCGACGGAGGGCGCGCAGGGCACCGATCGTCACGAGGTTCTGGGCCGAGAAGAGCGCGGTCGGCGGGTCAGGGCGGGTGAGCAGGGTCGTGACGGCACCGTCGGCGAGCCCGATCTCGCCCACATCGTGCACCACGATCGCCGGGTCGACGGCGATCCCCAGCGAGGCCAGAGCCTCGACGTAGCCCTGGTAGCGCAGCTGGGCGGTCACGATCCCGCGCCGGTCGCCGAGGAAGGCGATGCGGCGATGGCCACTGGAAGCCAGGTGGCGCACGGCCTCGGCTGACCCGGTGGTGTTCGTGGTCACCACGGAGTCCGCGGGAAGGTTGCGCGCCTCGCGGTCCACGCACACGATCACCGTCCCGGCGCGCATCTCGCCGAGCAGGTAGGACTGGTCGTCGCCGGCGGGGGCCATGATGAGCCCGTCGACGCGCCGGTTTCCGAACGCTCTGGTGAGCATCCGCTCGCGCTCGGGGTTCTCGTCAAGGCTCGCGGAGATGACGAGGACGCCGCGAGCGAGGGCGACGTCCTCGACCGCTCGCTGGAGAGCCGAGGAGTACGGGTTGGCCACATCCTCGAGGAGGAGGCCGACGGTCGCCGTCTTGCCGTCGGCCCTGCGCAGCGAGCTCGCCCCGGAGTTGGGCCGGAAGTCCAGCTCGTCGATCGCCCGGGTGACGCGGTCGGACAGCGACGCGGAGACCCCGGGTTCGGCGTTGACCACGCGCGAGACCGTCTTCAGGCTCACGCCGGCCCGCGCCGCGACGTCGCGCATGGTGGGCCGCCGTCGGTCCGTGGCCGTCGGCGGTCGCACCGCCCCCACCGGGCGGGCGGCCGTGGCTCTCAATGTCCCGCCTCTCCTCCGGTGGCCAATCCTTCGGAAGCCCGATATGTCGGCGCAGCGGCTGGCGTCGAGCATCGATGGGTCGGCCGGTGACCCGAATCGTCACTCCCCGTGACAAGGTTGTCAAGCGGCGGGGCGCAAGACTTGCCCAGATCGTCGCCAGTCGGTCAGTTCGGGCGTCATTGCGTGGAAGATCGGTGCTGCGCCGTCGGACAACGTTATCGGGCTATTCGGCCTCGGCTCACTGATGTTCTGCCCTCCCGACCGCCATCGGACCGGCCGGCGGTCGCGGAGGCGTGGCAGGATCGATGACGTGCCTGCTCGGCGTCGCGTCGCTGTCTCCACAGGTGAGGCGGCCGTGCACGCGTGGCAGGTCGACCCCGAGGTCGGCCTCCAGAGCGTCGCCACGGCCGTCCGCTTCAGCCTGGAGGAGCTCGGCTCCCGGGCGCCTGGAGGCAGCACCGAGGTCCGGGTGCCCCCCTACGGAGTCGTGCAGTGCATCGCGGGGCCGCGCCACAAGCGCGGCACCCCGCCGAACGTGGTCGAGACCGACCCCCAGACGTGGCTGCGGCTGGCGGTCGGCCTGGTCGAGTGGCGTGACGAGGTCCGCGCGGGCCGGGTGCGCTCCAGTGGGGAGCGCAGCGACCTGTCGCCGTACCTGCCCCTCTTCCGAAGGCAGACCGGGTAGCGTCGCGCCGTGGACGACGACGAGTCAGGCGACGCTGAGGGCGGCGGTGCCGGCGCCGGACCTGGCTCGCCGTCCTCGCTCCGCGCCGCGGGCGTGGCCCTGCCGACGCGTCTGCGCCTGCGCCGAGCACCGCGCTACCGCGCCTTCACACTGACCGGTGTCGTCGTGGGCGTGCTCGTGGGTGTCGTGCTGACGTTCGCCTTCCACCCAGGCCCGGATGCGGCCTACTCGCTGCGCAGCGTGCTGGGGTACCTGGTGGCGACGCTAGGACTCACGGGTGCCCTACTCGGCGCCGCGACTGCCGTCGTCGTGGAGCGTCGCAAGCGCAAGCGCTAGGGCCAAGGCCGGCCGCCACTGCCGCCTTTGAGCGGCGCCGTGGTCGTGCAGGTTGGGTCTGCGCTGCCCGCATGCGCGGCCCCGCGCGACCCGGCGTGGCGGCCGGCCTGTGCGACCCGGCGAGCTGGCAGGGGGCGTACCGGCCGCCTGCCCGCGGTCCAACGCGCCGCACATGATCTGACTCGGCCCTCGACGAGCCCGGCTGCAGTGGGACTGGCGTGGGTGCACGCGGTCGGACCAACGAGTGCCACCCGTGTGGCCTAGATCGGCGGGGGCCTCGGGGCCCGTCATGAGCAGCCTTACCCCAGGCGGCTCGACCGGCAGGTCCGTCGTCCCCGGGCTGCCAGGCACCGACCGAGCGGTGAGGGGCTGCTCGCGCGGCCGGTAGCCAGGACTCCCAGTGAGGCCTTGTCGGCCCCGGCCCTGCCTGGCAGGTAGTGCATGCGACGCGCTTTGCACTGCACGCGCACCTGCAACGCCCAGTCCCAGCGGTGCACGCGGTCGCACAGGCCGTCCGTGTCGTCCGGTGGCTTCAGCGCGAGCCCACGCTCCCGAGCCCGCCGGGACGGGTGCGGGGGCGGTCGGCAGCAAGGTGAGTGGACGAGGCCGTGGCCGCTGAGGAAGGTCGGTGGCCCGCCTTGGCGACAGCGAGCCGATGATGCGAGCGTGCGTGCAGTGCAAGCACGCACGACGCGGCCGAGGTCGTGGTTGGCGCCCGCGACCGGCGTACGACCTTCGTCGAGGCGGATGCCTGGGGGCGCAACCCCCCCTCCGGGTGCTGCACATCTGCGTGCGGTGCCGAGCCCCCCTTGCTGGCGGTCGATGTCGGCAACGAGACCTCATCCGGGTGTTGCACATATGCGTGCAGTGCAAAGCACGCCACAACCACCACCGCCAACCTCCCCGGGGCGACCCCGCCGCGCTGAGTAAGCCCTGTCCCATCCATGCGGGCTGTGTGTGGTGAGCAGGCCTCGGGGTTGCGAACCGCCCCGATGTGCGCCTGGTGGCCATGCGCCCTGTGGGAGACTTGGCGTCGTGACGCGAGGCGACGGTCGGTTGTCGCTCGACCCCACCGGCGAGAAGGGCCCTCAGGACGCCTGCGGGGTGTTCGGCGTCTGGGCGCCCGGCGAGGAGGTCGCGAAGCTCGCCTACTTCGGCCTCTACGCGCTGCAGCATCGAGGTCAGGAGGCCGCCGGGATCGCGGTCAGCAACGGCGACCAGATCCTCGTCTACAAGGACATGGGCCTGGTCGCTCAGGTCTTCGACGAGACGGCGCTGAACTCTCTGCGCGGCCACATCGCCGTCGGCCACTGCCGTTACTCCACGACCGGCGGGTCGACCTGGGAGAACGCCCAGCCAACCCTCGGAGCGACTGCGGGCGGCACGCTGGCCCTGGGCCACAACGGAAACCTCATCAACGTGCACGAGCTGCGCGCGTTGGCCGTCCAGCGCTACGGCGAGACCGCCGGCGGCGAGCTGGCGCGCGGCAACACGACCGACACCGCGCTCATCACGGCGTTGCTCACCGGCGACGAGGACCGCACGCTCGAGGCCACGGCGCTGGAGGTGCTACCCGCCCTACGAGGGGCTTTCAGCCTTGTGTTCATGGACGAGAACACCCTCTATGCCGCCCGGGACCGCCACGGGATCCACCCTCTGGTCCTCGGCCGGCTGGAGCGCGGCTGGGTGGTGGCGAGTGAGACCGCAGCCCTCGACATCGTCGGTGCCAGCGTCGTTCGGGAGATCGAACCCGGCGAGCTGGTGGCAGTCGACGCCGACGGCCTGCGGAGCAGCAGGTTCGCCGCCGCCACACCGACGGGGTGTGTCTTCGAGTACGTCTACCTCGCTCGGCCGGACACCACGATCGCCGGCCGGGTCGTGCACGATGCGCGAGTCGAGATGGGCCGCCGGCTGGCGGTGGAGCACCCGGTCGAGGCCGACCTCGTGATGCCGGTCCCTGAGTCCGGCACCCCGGCCGCTGTGGGGTATGCCCAGGCGTCGGGCATCCCGTACGGGCATGGCCTGGTGAAGAACGCCTACGTCGGCCGAACATTCATCCAGCCGAGCCAGACCATCCGCCAGCTCGGCATCAGGCTCAAGCTCAACCCGCTTCGCGAGGTGATCCGCGGCAAGAGGCTGATCGTCGTGGACGACTCGATCGTGCGTGGGAACACCCAGCGCGCGCTCATCCGCATGCTGCGCGAGGCCGGATCCGCCGAGGTCCATGTGCGGATATCCTCCCCGCCCGTCGCGTGGCCGTGCTTCTACGGCATCGACTTCGCGACGCGCGCGGAGCTGATCGCCAACGGGCTCGAGGTCGACCAGGTCCGCACGAGCATCGGCGCGGACAGCCTCGGCTACATCTCCATGGAAGGGATGATCGCCGCGACCCGACAGCCTGCGGACAGACTGTGCGCGGCCTGCTTCACCGGTCACTACCCCGTACCACTGCCGGACCTGGGCGGGCTCGGCAAGTACACCCTGGAGCAGCCGGAGCTGCCCTTCGAGACCCGCGACGGCGCGCATCTGCGTCATGCGGACGTCGACGGGGTGACCACCGGCCTGCCCGTGGGCGCAGAGGACGCCCTGACCCGCCCCTGACGGCGGGCGGAGGGTGCTGCTCATGGAGCCGGTCACATACGCCGCTGCCGGGGTCGACGTCGAGGCCGGCGACCGCGCCGTCGAGCTCATGCGGGTGGCCGTCGCGCGAAGCCACGGCCCGGAGGTGATCGGGGGGATCGGCGGCTTCGCTGGGCTCTTCGACGCCAGCTCCCTGCGCGGCTATCGGCGCCCCCTTCTGGCGACGTCCACGGACGGGGTGGGCACGAAGGTCGCGGTAGCCCAGGCGCTGGACCGGCACGACACCATCGGGTTCGACCTGGTGGGCATGGTCGTCGACGACCTTGTCGTGTGCGGCGCCCGGCCACTGTTCATGACCGACTACATCGCCTGCGGCAAGGTGGTGCCCGAGCGTGTCGCTGCGATCGTCGCCGGCATCGCAACCGCCTGCGTGCAGGCGGGCTGCGCGCTCGTCGGCGGTGAGACCGCCGAGCACCCCGGCCTGCTGGGGGTCGACGAGTACGACCTCGCCGGGGCCGCGGTGGGCGTGGTCGAGGCCGACGACCTGCTCGGACCGGCGCGGGTGCGTCCCGGCGACGCCGTGGTCGCGATGGCGTCGTCCGGCATGCACAGCAACGGGTTCAGCCTCGCTCGCGCCGTGCTGGCGTCGGCCGGCTGGAGCTACGACCGCTACGTCCCCGAGCTCGGCCGCACGTCGGCGAGGAGCTGCTGACACCGACCCGGCTGTACGCCGCCGAGGTGCTCGACCTGGCCGCCGAGCTCGGTGCCGCCCTGCACGCCGTCTCCCACGTCACGGGTGGCGGGCTCGCGGCCAACCTCGCCCGGGTGCTGCCGCGCGGCGTCGTCGCCGACGTGGACCGCGCGACCTGGACGCCGGCGCCGATCTTCGGTCTGCTCGCGGACTTGGGTCAGGTCCCTCGGGCCGACCTGGAGCGCACGCTCAACCTCGGCGTCGGCATGGTGGCCGTCGTCGACGCGGCCAGTGCACAGGCTGCCGTGCGCCGACTCCGTGGGCGGGGGCTCCAGGCGTGGGTGCTGGGTGCGGTGCGCGACGACGCCGAGGGCCTGGTCGCCGCAACAGCCGACGACCCGGCGTCGGGCGTCACGCAGGGGGCCAAAGGCGTGGACGGCGGAAGCGTGCGACTGGTCGGGTCACACCGGCCGGCATGAGGACACCGCAGGGTCAACGCCGCTGCTCGCGCGCCCAGCCCGCGTAGTCGTCGTCCCTGAGGTCTTCGGGGTCGTCCTCGAGATCCTCGTCGTCGTCCTCGAGGTCCTCGTCGGACGCGTCCCCGGCTTGCTCGGCAGGGGCGTACATCGGGTGGTCGCCGGACGTAGCGAGCTCCCGCTGGAGGGCGTCGTAGTCGGTGTTCGGGCTGAAGTACTTCAGCTGCCGAGCGACCTTGGTCTGCTTGGCCTTTTGACGGCCGCGCCCCATGGCGTCGACCCCCTCATACGTCGAACCGGGGCAGGCGCCCGTGGCGGGGCCCCGGATTAGTGGCTATCACTGTGTCGTGACCGCAACGGTACAACGTCGCGGGGGGTTCCGGCACCTCGCACCGTCAGCCGCGGCCGCCGCGCACGTCGTGCCCCGGCAGCCGAATCCGGGCGAGGCCACCGACCTGGGACATCCGGGTCTGCGCGAGGCGGTCCGCCGCCTCGACGGGCGTGCAGCCGTCCCGGGAGGCCGCCTGCAACACCGCGGCGGTGGTGTCGAAGATGCCCTCGGTCCGCGCTCGGGCGCGCTCGAAGCTGAACCCTGCCAGCTCGTCGGCGACCTGGATGACCCCGCCGGAGTTCACGCAGTAGTCCGGGCAGTACAGGACGCCCCGGGCGGCGAGCACAGCCGCCACGGCGGGAGTGGCCAGCTGGTTGTTCGCCCCTCCGCACACGAGCCCGGCAGTCAGCGTGGCCGCGATCTCGGGCGTGATCGCGTGCCCGAGCGCGCACGGGGACCACACGTCCAGCGGCTCGGCCAGGAGGTCCTCGGCTGTGGCGGCGGCACGGACCTGCGGGTGCGCTGCGAGCACGGCACGCACCGCAGCGTCGTCCACGTCATGGACCACGACGGAGGCTGTGTCGGCCACGAGGAGCGGCACCAGATGCCGGCCGACCTTGCCTACGCCGCTGACCCCGACCAGCCGCCCTGCCAGCGTAGGCGCACCCCAACGCGCCTGTGCCCCGGCGCGCATCCCGTGGAAGACCCCCAGGGCCGTGAGCACCGAGGAGTCCCCGGCCCCGCCGTTGGCCTCGCTCCGCCCGGTCACGTACGGGCACTCGCGGGCGACGACGTCCATGTCCGCCACGTAGGTGCCGACGTCACAGGCGGTCACGTAGCGACCGGCCAGCGAGGTCACGAACCTCCCGTAAGCGCGCAGAAGGGGCTCGGACTTGTCGCGGCGCGGGTCTCCGATGATCACTGCTTTGCCGCCGCCGTGGTCCAGACCGGCGAGCGCGTTCTTGTAGGCCATCGCACGGGAGAGGTCGAGGACGTCGGCCAGTGCCGCCCGCGTCGTCGGGTAGGGGTGGAACCTGGTTCCCCCCAGACCCGGGCCGAGCGCCGTGGAGTAGAGGGCGATGATCGCCCGCAGCCCCGTGCCGGGGTCGTGGCAGAAGGCCACCTGTTCGTGACCGGCCTCCCAGAGGTCACACAGCTCGGCTGCGTCGGACGTCGCGCCCTCGGCTGACGGGTGTGCCGAGATCTGGCGGGTGGGGGGCGTGGAGCTCGTCGTCGAGGTCACGGCCCACCAGCGTAGGACTCCCACCCGGATGTGACGTCGGCGCACGGCGGGTGTGACCATGACGGGCATGAGTGGGCCACGCCGATGAGCGGCAAGGCGCTGCCGGCGGGTCCGCCGTCCGCCGTCCTTCGCGTCTACGAGCCGCTCGAGGCGTTCACCCTCGCCGAGCGCGACCATTGGGAGCGATACGCCCGGCAGCTTCCGCCGAGTGAGTGCGACGCCGAGGCGCAGGTCGCCGACGGGGAGCGCCGAGCATGCTGGGAGCGCGTCGTCGGGGTCCGTCGCCGACCCCTCGCCGAGCGGGCGCTCGCGCGAGTGTTGCGCGTGGACGACAGCCTGCTCGTGTGCCCCGCGCAGATGCGCCTGAGGTGGGCCGCGGCGGCCGGGCAGGCCCGGCGTGACCTGCCTGCGGCGATCGTGGGCGCCGCCCTTCTCGGGGTCGAGCAGCCGAGCCACGACCCCGGCCCGGATCACCCTGACCCGGCGTCGGCCGACGGGGTCTTCGGCGGCGCCACGGGGCTGCTGCGAACCCGGTCGGTTGCCTGGGACCTGCCCTGGGCCTGGCTCGCCCTCTTCCGCAGCGACGACCGCCGCGCGCGCACCTGCGCGGCCGGCACAGGCGACATGCGTTACCTCGTCCCCATCGGACGGGCGCGCGGGAGGGCCGCGAGGGCCCTGCGCGCCGTTCGCGAAGGGCTGGGGGCGGGAGAGGTGGCCGAGGAGTTCGAGGACCTCGCCCGATGGCTGGAGGAGTTCCACCCGAGGGCCTGGGTCGAGCTCGACGCGTCCGCCGTCACGAGGCTGATCCCTCGGGAGTCGTCCGCCACCCTGCCGAGCCCCGGCGTGGGGTGGGACGGCGCCGAGGCGGTGGACGACGTGCGGCTCGGCCTGGAGTGCCTCGAGGCGGGGGACGGCGCCGGACTGGCGGCTGCCTACCGCCGCCTGCGTCGGCGCAGCGACCGTCTGCACGCCATCTCGCGATCGTCCTGAGGCCCGGCGGGTCGGTGCCGCGCCCCCCGCGGCGTCCGGTATCGTCCTGTTCGGCGAGTCAGGACTTTGGTCGGCTACACGACGATGACGCTTCGTGATGGTTTGTACGCTGACCGAGTACCGTATCGCCCGGGCGGGGGATCATCCGTCGGGAATGTTCCCGGGGGGGCATCAGACAAGGCACGATGTGGACAGACGGGGCATCCGCCCCGTTCAAGCCTGGGCGTTCTGCCCTGGTCCTGGAGGACGAACATGACCACCCGATCGCCCGACGCCGAGCCGCTGTTGACGCCGGCCGAGGTCGCAGCGCTCTTCCGCGTAGACCCCAAGACGGTCACGCGGTGGGCGAAGGCCGGAAAGCTCTCCTCGATCCGCACCCTAGGTGGACACCGCCGCTACCGCGAGTCCGAGGTGCGTGCACTGCTGGCAGGAATTCCGCAGCAGCGCGCTGACGAGATCTGAGCCCGACGGCGGCGGGGGCCGCCGAAAGCCGGGAGCGCCGTTCCATTGTGGACGGCGCTCCTCGTGCCTTTGGTGCCCCTGCCCGGCCGAGGGCAACGTCCGGGACGCGACGCGCGTCGTCGCGGCCGCTCGCCGTCACGGGGTCGGGGTGGGCGGCGTCGTCGTGGGCGTCGGCGTCGGTGTGGGTGGCGGCGTGCTGGTGGTCGTACTCGTCGTCGGGGTCGGCGCGCTCGTCGTCGTGGTCGGCGTCGGCGTCCTCGTGCGGCCGGCCGCGGGCGGGCGAGTGGTGCTGGTCGTCGGGGCGGCGGTCATCGGCGTTGAGGCGCTACCGCCGGGCCGCGTCGAGGCGGCCTTCATCGGCGTCGGCTTGTGGGAGGACGGCCCCGGGGCAGTCGGGGCCACGGTCGTCGCGTCGGCCGTCGGTGAGGCGCTGATGCCCTCGGTCGGGTCGGCCTCACCGGTGACGACGTGCCTGTCGATGCCCCTGTCCCGGCTCATGGTGGCGGTGGCGACGACGACGCCCCCAGCGACCAGGACCACCCCCACCACGGCACCGACGATGGACGTGCTCACCGGCAACAGGCGGGGCGCTCGATGCTGACCGACGTAGGGCACGACCCGCTGACCCTCCTCGACGTTCGGCGCGAGGCTCGTCCCCGTAGACCGGCGAGGTACCGGCAACGCGTGACGTTACCCCCGCCGACGCCCGCTGTGCCAACCCCAGATGTCAGCGACCCGCCCCCAGCCCGGAGCCGGCACCGCTCGCCGCGCACCTGCGGCGTCCGGGCGCTTGCACCGCGTGGCGCGCCTTGACCCACCGTGACCAGGCGCGGAGGGTGGCCCTGGCGGGTGTCGCGACCGTGGCCCGTGCGAAGGAGCGGAAGACGTGCAGGAGTTCGTGAACTTCCTCGGCAGTCAGGCGCCGTACGACACGTTGGACGCCGACGACCTGCAGCGGCTTGCGCGGGAGGTGGAGGCTGAGTACGTCGCGGCCGGCACGATGCTCGTCCCCGACGGCGCGCCACGGCTGGACCACATGTGGGTGGTTCGGTCAGGGTCGCTGGAGGTCCTGGACCGAGGCCGAGTCGTCGACCAGCTGGCCCCGGGGGACACCGTCGGTCACATCTCGGTCATGTCCGGCCTGCCGCCGACACTGTCGGTCCGGGCGGCCGAAGACACGCTGTGCTACCGCCTGCCCGACCCGCGCGGCGTGCTCGACCACCCCGAACGCCTCGCGTTCGCCGGCTACGGCGCCCTCCTGGTCCGCGAGCGGATGACCCGCCAGGGGGGACTCGGCGACAAGGCTCACCGCCCGGTTCGTGAGTACACCCGGCCACCGGCCTGGTGCGAGCCGGACACCCCGATCCGCCAGGTGGCCCGGCGCATGGGCGAGGCGGGGCTCTCGTACGCCCTGGTTCGTACCCCGGACGGCATCGGGATCGTCACCGACCACGACTTCCGGCGGCGGGTGGGCTCCGGGGAGGTGCCGGTGGACGCGCCGGTGTCAGCCATCGTCACCGTGCCGGTCCTGACGGTGCCGGAGGAGACCGTGGTCGCCTCCGCCTTCCTCGAGATGATCGAGCACGGGGTGCACCACCTGGTCGTGACCGATGCCACCGGCTCGGCATGCGGCGTCGTCCGCGTCGTCGACCTCGCGTCGGCCGAGGTGCGCGACCCGCTCGTCGTGCGCGCGGCTGTAGAGGCGGCGAGGTCGCTGCCCGAGCTCGCCGAGGCGTGCCGCCTGCTACGCCCCACCGCCGTCGAGCTCTACGAGAGCGGGGTGCCGCCCACGCACGTCGGCGCCCTGCTCACCGCGGTGCTGGACGCCGTCCTCCGACGGCTGCTGCACCTGCAGCCGCCCGTCGACGCCGGGGGCGCGGCGTCCTGGCTCGTGCTCGGGTCGCTGGCTCGGCGAGAGGTGCTGCCGAGCTCGGACATCGACACCGCGGTGGTGTGGGACGACAAGGGGCGCGTGGTCGACGTCGGGCCCACCGTGCTCGAGCGCGCCCGCCGCGTGCTCGACGCCATGGAGCGCTGCGGCCTCGCCCGATGCACCGAGGGGGTGAACGCCGACAACCCCCGGTTCAGCCGCTCCCTGGCCGCCTGGTCGAAGGCCGCCCGGGGATGGGTCAGCGACCTGTCCGAGGACGGTGCCCTCCTGCTGGCGACGATGCTCGCGGACAGCAGGCCGCTCACCGAGGTGGCGCTCGGCCGATCCGTCGCCGACCGCATGCTCGCCTCGACCATGAGCCCTCAGTTCCGCCACGCGCTGATGGAGTACACGCTCGCGGTGAGGCCGCCCACGGGGTTCGTGCGGAACTTCGTGGTTGAGCACTCCGGTGAGCACCGTGGCCAGCTGAGCCTCAAGCGCGGGGGCCTGCGGCCCGTGACGTCGATCGGGCGCTGGGTGGCTGTGGTCACCGGGGACAACCGTGGGTCGACGGTGGAGCGCCTGCGCCGCGGGGTGGACGCGACCCTGCTGACGGCCGACGAGGCCGAGTCCCTGGTCGGGGCGTTCGACCAGGTCTACGGGTTGCTGCTCGAGCAGGAGGTGAACGCGATCAAGGCCGGTGTCGCGGCGTCCACGTACGTCAACCCCGCCGAGCTGGACTCCCTCACCCGTCGCCACCTGCGCGAGTCGTTCCGTGCGATCGCCCACGTCCAGTCGCGGCTCGAGGTCGAACGCGCGCTGCGGCTGGTGTGACCTGTGGTGCGCTGGCCCCTGCCGCGCTCGGCCGAGAGGTCCGGCCGTCGCTGCGTGCGGCACCCCGGTCGGCCCGGGGGGCGGTCGGTGCCCGGGTGGGCCGCCATGGACCGACCTTGGCGGGAGGCCGACCTCGTGGTGGTCGACCTCGAGACCACCGGTCTCGACCTGCGTCGCGACGAGATCGTGAGCTATGGGGCGGTCGTCGTGCGGCAGGGCCGCATCCTCGCCCGCACGAGTGTCTACGGGCTGGTCAGGCCCGAGGGCACCATGACGGCGTCAGCCGTGGCGGTGCACGGCCTGCGCCCGGCGGACCTGCGTCACGCGCCACCCCTGGCGGACTGCGTGAGGGTCCTGGCCGGCCTGCTCGAGGGCCACGTGCTCGTCGCGCACGCGGCGTGGGTGGAGTCGGCGTTCCTCGGGCGGGCCTTCCGCGACCACGGGATGCGGCTGGACGGCCCCGTGATCGACACCGCGGCCCTGGCTCGCGAGGCGCAGGTGGTGCCCGACGGCGCCGAGGCCGAGCCTGCGCTGGAGGAGCTGGCACGGGCGTTGCACCTGCCGGTCCACGAGACCCATCACGCGCTCGGCGACGCGCTCACCACCGCCGGGGTGATGCTCGCCCTGGTCACCAGGCTGGAGCGTCGGGAGCCGCAGACCATCGCCTCGCTGACACGGCTCTCGCGTCGGCGTGGCCTGCGCCGGTAGGCGCTCAGGTGTCCATGATGCCCTTGCGCTGGCCGCCGTCCACCGGGATGTGCGCCCCGTTGAGATAGCTCGCCCTCGGCGAGGCCAGGAAGGTCACGAGCGCGGCGACCTCCTCCGGTTCGCAGATGCGACCGAGGGGCAGGCTGCGCAGGGTCAGCTCGTGCGCGACCTCCTGGGTGACACCCTTGTCGCGGGCGAAGGCCTTCTCGAGGGTGTCCCAGCGGTCGGTGCTGACCGGTCCGGGGTTGACCGTGTTGATCCGGATCCCGTGCCTGCCGTACTGCTCGGCGACCGAGGAGGCGAAGTTGAGGTCCGCCGCGTTCGCCACCCCGGCGGTCATCTCCCAGTAGCTGGGCTTGAGCCCGTCGTTGCCGACCACGAGCACGATGGCGCCACTCCCGCGCTCGCGCATGTGCCCGATGACCGCGCGGACGGTGCGCACGTAGCCCATGAACTTCAGCGCGAGGCTGCTCATCCACTGCTCCTCGGTGAGGTTCTCGAGGAGCCCGCCCGGTGAGCTGCCGGCACATGTGACCAGGATGTCGATGCGCCCCAACCGCTGGATCGTCTCGCCGACGCAGCGTTGCACGTCCTCGGTGACACTCATGTCTCCCGCGAGCGCGACGACCTGGCGCCCGGTCGCCTCGGAGATCTCCCGCGCGGTCGCGGCCAAGGGCTCGGGGCTGCGGGCGGTGATCACGACGTCGCAGCCCTCGGCAGCGAGCTGGCGGGCCACTGCCCGGCCGATGCCCTTGCTGGCGCCCGTGACCAGCGCCACCTGACCCTGCAGCCGCAGGTCCATGGATGCCACCTCCCGTCGGGGGCGCCATGATATGTCAGGCGCGGCCGCGGGCCGCTGCGCCCTCGTCACCTGCCAGCGCGCGCAGGCCGGCGCGAACCCCGCCGGCGCCGAGTGTGGCCTCGACGACGGTGGCGGTCGCGGCGAGGACGGCCTCGGCACCCCACGCGCCGACCAGCTGCACGCCCAACGGCAGGCCGTCCCCGTCCAGTCCTGCCGGCACGCTGAGGGCCGGGTGACCCGTCACCGACGCCAGCGCGGTGAAGTGCCCGTAGGCCGCCCTGACCGGCTGACGACGCCCGCCCACCTCGACCTCCAGCGCCTCCGGCTCCCAGCCTCCACGCACTGCGGCGACGCCGGTGGAGGGCAGCAGGAGTACGCAACGACCGCCCGCGGAGAACCCGCCAAGGACGTGGTCCACGCTGTCCCGGAGCGCCCGAGCCACGAGGTGTGCCCGCTCGAGGTCGGCGGGCAGCACCGTCGCCCCGACGCTCAGGGCCGCCGCCGCGTCGGCCCCCAGCCCCTCGGCCCTGCCCTCGACGAGTGGCCCCCACGCCCGCGCCGACTCGGCGAGCATCACCACGAGCGCGACGGCGGGTGCGAGCTCGGCATGGGCCACGTCGACGTCGACGACGACGGTCCCGGCTTCCTCGAGCGCCGCCCTCGTCTCGGCGAGCATCGCGCGCACAGGCTCGGTGACGTGCTCCATCCAGCCCCCGCGCGGGACGGCGACATGCGTGGCGGGCGCGCCCGCGGGCACGGGCAGATGCGCGACCGGTCGGTGACAGCTCAAGCCGGCGCCCCGGCCCGGCGCCCCGGCCCGCAGCACGGAGTGGACGAGGAGGCAGGTCGCTGCGTCGAGCGCGATGGGGCCGACAGTGTCCTGGGAGGGTGCCAGCGTCGACAGGCCCGCCAGGCTCACGCTGCCGTGGCTCGGCTTCAGCCCGGTGACCCCGCACAGGGCTGCCGGGATCCGGATCGACCCGCCGGTGTCGCTGCCGAGGGCCACCGGCACCACGCCGGCGGCGACGGCGGCGGCCGACCCGCCGCTGGAGCCACCGGCAACGCGCCCGGCGTCCCACGGGTTGGCGCATCCGGGTGTGGTCACCCCCCACGCGAGCTCGTGCATCGCCGTCTTCCCCACGAGGACCGCACCCGCGCCGTCCAGCGCGGCCCACACCGCGGCGTCGAGGTCCGGCACCCGCCGACCGAAGCCGGACGTGCCGTTGCCCGTCACCACTGCGCCGACATCGATGTTGTCCTTCACCGCGACCGGGATCCCGTGGAGGGGTCCCCGGTCGATTCCCGCCCTCAGCTCGGCGTCGGCCCGCGCAGCGGCGCGCATGGCCAGATCGGCGGTGAGGGTGACGAAGGCGGTCGCCGCGCCCGGGCGGGCCGCGGCCTCGAGTGCGGTCGATGCCAGCGTCACCGCATCGGTCTCGCCACGGCGCAGCAAGGCCCCCAGGGACGCGACGCCGGTCACGGCTGCTCGCCCAGGTCGGCCGCCCGGAGCCGCCCCACCGCGCGGTCCAGGGCCCGGGTCCAGGCGAGCACCTCCGCGCCCGCGAGACGGCGCCGTTCGAGCTTGCCCATGGGGTTTCGAGGTAGCCCCGGCACCACGTGGACCTCCTTGGGGCACTTGTAGGCCGCCAGGCGGGCTCGGGCGTGCGCGACGATCCGCGCGACGTCCACCTCGTGGCCGGCGGCGGCCACCACCCACGCCGTCACCTGCTCGCCCCACTCCCGTGAGGGCACCCCTGCCACGGCCGCCTCCGCGACGCTCGGGTGCGACTCCAGCACGGCCTCGACCTCGCGCGGGTAGACGTTGAGACCGCCCGAGATGATCACCTCCTTGGTGCGCCCGACGATCGTGAGGTAGCCGTCGTCGGGGTCGGCGCGCGCGAGGTCCCCGGTCCGGAACCACGCGCCGTCGAACGCCTCGGCCGTGTCGGCGTCCCGCCCCCAGTAGCCGGAGAACACCTGTGCTCCGCGCAGGAGCACCTGTCCTACCTCGCCCGCGGGGACGTCGCGCCCGACGCCGTCCACGAGCCGGGCCACCACCCCGGGCAGGGGGAGACCGATACTCCCCGGCACCTGGGGGCCATCGACGGGGTTGGAGACGTCGAGCCCGCTCTCGGTGGTGCCGTAACGCTCCACGGGCAGTCGACCCACCAGGTCTGCCAGACGCAGGGCCAGGTCGGGCTCCAACGGGGCGGAGCCGCTGACCACCAGCCTCAACCGCCTGAGCGCGGCCACGCCCTCCGGCCCGAGGGCCGCGACCCGCTCGTAGCCCGCGGGGACCCCGAAGAGCACGCTCGCGCCCTCGCGCGCGACGGCCTCGACCAGGCCCGCGGCGTCGAAGCGGGAGAGGACCACGGTCCGCGACCCGCTGAGGAGGGCTGCGTGGACCCCGCCGAGCCCGTGCTGGTGGGCCAGGGGGAGAGCGTGGACGAGGACGTCGTCGCGCCGCCACCGCCAGGCCGCCATGGCCGAGCGGATGGAGGCCAGCAGGTTGGCGTGCGTGAGCACGGCCCCCTTGGGCACGCCGGTGGTGCCGGACGTGTAAGCGATCATGGCCGGCGCGTCCGGGCTCAAGGCCGGCGCCGGAACCCACGGGCCCCCGTCGACGGCGTCGGCGAGAGCGGCCACGCCGTGGCTGCGCTGCAAGCCGACCACGGGCACCCGGGCGGGACCTCCGGAGAGGGCGGTCGTCGCGGCGGGCAGCACATCAGCGTCGACGAAGGCGAGCCCGACGCCGGCGTCGTCGGCGATCTGGCGGACCTCCGGCCCGCGCAGCGCGGAGCCTGCCAGGACGCCCACGCACCCGGCCCGCAGCACCCCGAGGTGGGCGGTGACCATCTCCAGCGACGCGCCGCCCCAGACCAGCACGCGCGAGCCCGGGGGCAGCCGCTGCGCCAGCCAGCCGGCGAGCCGGCCACAGGCCGAGTCGAGGTCGGCGTGCGTGGCCGACCGTGCGTCCACGCTCAGCGCCACGCTGTCGGGCACCTCGGCGGCCGTCGCGGCGAAGGCCTGGGGCAGGCAGCCTTCGGTGAGGCCTGCGACGAAGGCAGCGACGTCCACGCCGTCGGGCAGGTGCCGGGCCCAGGCCCGCCTCGCCGAGGTCTCGGCGCCGGCGTTCGACGGCGGCTCAGTCGGCACGCGGGCGTCTCCCGCTGTCCAGCCCGCGCACCGACCCCGTCCAGGCAGCCCGGTTCGCCCGGCGCTCGGCTTCCAGGCGGGCGAGCAGCGTCTCGTCGGCCACGAGCCGCTTGAGCCGGGACACGGCGTGCTCGTCGCTGCCGGCGACCTGTTCGGCCAGCGCCAGCGCGTGGGACATCGGGTCGTCGACCACCCTGTCGACCAGGCCGAGGGCCAGCGCCTCGTCGGCGGAGACGGTGCGCATCGACAGGGCCAGCTCCATGGCGTGGCCGCGACCCACGAGCCCGGGCAGGGCCCAGGAACCGATCGCCAGACCGTGACCGACGCCCGGGAAGCGCAGCGTGGCTCCGGCCGACGCGAGCCGGACGTCGGCGGCCATCGCGAGCTGGGCACCGCCCCCGACCGCCGGGCCCTCCAGCACCGCGACGACGGGGAAGGCGCACCCGACCACCAGCGCGTACAGGGAGTACAGCTCGTCGCTGAGCTCGGCGCGCTCGGCGTCGGGCAGGTCGAGGTCGGCGCCCGCGCTGAAGACGCCGGGGTCGCTGCTTGCCAGCACGGCAGCGCGCAGGGCGGGGGACTGCAACGCCGACAGGAGGGCCGCCACCATGGGCCGGTCGAGGGCGTTGCGCCGCTGCGGGCGGTTCAGAAGGACCCGTGCGAGGCCGCGGCCGGGGGAGTCCACGAGGACCCCCGTGTCGTCGTCCACCGGGCCTCCCTCGTCCCCCGGAACCCCTGCGCCGCAAGCCGGGCCGAGAGGTTCGGCATGGTATATCATCCGCGCCCAGGCACCTGCGGTGCTCGGAGGGAGCGCGGTGAAACCAGCGGCGTTCGCCTACCGTCGGGCCACGGACGTGGCGGAGGCAGTGGACCACCTGGGCCGCCTCGGCGCGGACGCGAAGATCCTCGCCGGGGGCCAGAGCCTGGTGCCGCTGATGAACTTCCGGCTGGCCCGGCCCGCGGCTCTGGTCGATGTCAACCCCGTACTTGGGCTGGCCTACCTGCGTCGCGAGAGCGACGGCCTGCACGTCGGCAGTCTCACCCGCCATCGCGCCGTGGAGCTCTGCAGGGACCCCGAAGTGCTTGCCGGGTGGTCGGTGCTCGCGGCGAGCGCCCGTTGGGTCGGCCACACCCCGATCCGCACCCGGGGCACGTTCGGCGGGAGCCTCGCGCACGCGGACCCGACGTCGGAGTGGTGCATGCTCGCCTTGCTCCTCGACGCCGCCGTCGTGGCCGAAGGGCCGGGCGGGCGCCGTAGCATCCCTGCGTCGCAGTTCTTCCTCGGCTACTTCACCACTGCGCTCGCCGCCGACGAGATGCTCGTGGAGGTCGTGTTCCCGCGCCCGGCACGCCATGCCGCGCTCACGGAGTTCGCCCAGCGCCAGGGCGACTTCGCCATCGTCGCCGCGAGCGTGTCGCTCGACCTCGACGGCACTCTGTGCACGGGCGCGCGCGTGGTCCTGGGCGGGGTCGACTCGACCCCTGTCCGCCTGCCCGCGGCCGAGGCCGTGCTCACGGGTGAGCCGATGGGCGAGGCCGTGTTCGAGGAGGCCGGGCAGGTGGCCGCCGGGGAGATCTCCCCCGCCGAGGACCTGCACGGCAGCGCGGAGTACCGCAGGCGGCTGGCCCGCACGCTGCTCGTGCGCGCGCTGCGCGAGGCGTGCTCGCAGGGTCGAGGACCCGCCGATGCGTGAGGCCGCGCTGTCCCCCGAGGGCACCTGGGTCGGTGCGGCACTGCCACGCCGGGAGGACCGGCGGCTCGTCACCGGCCGAGGTCGTTTCGTCGGTGACCTCGCCCTGCCGGGCCAGCTGCACGCGGCCTTCGTGCGCAGCCCGGTGGCCAGCGCCCGGGTGCTCGGCGTCGACGTCTCGGCGGCTGGGGCGATCCCCGGGGTGGTGGCGGTGCTCACCGCCGACGACCTGCGCCTGAACCCTCTGCGGGCCGTGCTCGACAGGCCGGACTTCGCCGTGACCGCCATGCCGGTGCTTGCGTCGGGACGGGTCCGCTTCGTCGGCGAGCCCGTCGCGGTCGTGGTCGCCTCCAACGCCTACCTGGCGCAGGACGGCGCGGAGGCGGTGGACGTGGACTACGACGACCTGCCTGCCACCGCGTCGATCGGCGCCTCCCTCGCTGCGGGGGCCCCGCAGGTGCACCAGGAGGCGGTCGGCAACCTGTTCGTCGATGTGCGGATCGGCGACGACCCCGACCTGGACGCCGTGCTCGCCGGCTGCGCCCTCAGGCTGGAGGAGGCCTTTCGCAGCGGCCGGCTCGCCGCCGCGCCGATGGAGGGCCGGGCCTGCCTCGCCGAGTGGGTCGACCGCGACGACCAGCTCGTCGTCCACGTGTCCACCCAGGTGCCGCACCAGGTGCGCACCGGCGTCGCAACTGCCCTCGGCCTGCCCGAGCAGCGGGTTCGCGTCATCGCCCCCGACGTCGGCGGAGGCTTCGGCCTGAAGTGCGTGGTGGGCCGCGAGGAGGTGGCGGTCGCGGCCCTGGCATGGCGGCTGCGCCGACCAGTGTCCTGGGTGGAGGACCGCCGGGAGAACCTCCTCGCCTCCTTCCACGCCCGCGAGCAGGAGTACGACGTGCGCGCCGGCTTCGACGACGCCGGTCGTCTCCTGGCCCTGGACGCCGACATCCGCTGCGACGTCGGCGCGTACTCCGTCTTCCCGTTCACGGCGGCGGTCGAGCCCTTGATGGCGGCCGGTGAGCTGCCTGGGGTCTACAAGGTGGGCCGGTACCGGGCGCGGGCGCGCGCCGTCGCGACGAACAAGGCCCCAACCGCGCCCTATCGCGGCGTGAGCCGGCCGCAGGTCGTGTTCGTGATGGAGCGCCTCATGGACAAGGCGGCCCGCGCGCTCGGGATCGAACCGGCCGAGATCCGGCGCCGAAACATGATCAAGGCGCACGACTTCCCCTTCACCGGCGTCACGGGCATCACCTACGACGCGGGCAGCTACCTCGAGAGCCTGGACCTCGCGATGCAGCGCCTGGAGGACGACGGCTGGCCCGGCCGGCGGGAGCGAGGACGCCGCGGCGGGCGGCTGCTCGGGATCGGGCTCTCGACCTTCTCCGAGCGCACCGGCTACGGCACGCCCACGATGTCCCTGCGGCGCATGGAGCTGACCCCGGGCTTCGACCTGTCGCGGGTGAGCATGGACCCCTCCGGCTCGGTGGTCGTCAGCACCGGGCACCTGCGCGCACGGGCAGGGTCACGAGACCACGCTGGCACAGGTGGCCGCCGACCAGCTGGGGCTGCACCCCGACCAGGTCAAGGTGCGTCAGGGCGACACCGACCTCGCGCCGTTCGGCTGGGGTACCTTCGCGAGCCGGTCGGCCGTCATCGGCGGGGGTTCGGTGATGCTGGCCTCCGGCCGCCTCGCGCAGCGGTTGCGCGAGATCGCCGGGCACCTGCTCGAGGCCGCCCCGGAGGACGTCGAGCTGCGCGCGGGACGTGCCGGAGTCCGTGGGGCACCCGATGCCGGGCTGGCCATCGCCGAGCTCGCGCGCGTGGCGCACTTCCAGTCCCACCGGTTGCCCGCCGGGATGGACCCGGGTCTGGAGGCCGGCGGGTCCTACGACCCGCCGGGCACGTTCTCCAACGCCACGCACGCGGCGCTGGTGGAGGTCGACGCCGAGACGGCCGGGGTGGCGGTGCTGGGGTACCTGGTCGTGGAGGACTGCGGCGTGGTCATCAACCCGATGGTCGTCGAGGGCCAGGTCCGTGGCGGGGTCGCCCAAGGGATCGCCGCGGCTCTGCTCGAGCAGCTGCACTACGACGAGACGGGTCAGCTGCTGGGAGCCAGCCTCATGGACTACATGGTTCCCACGGCCGGTGAGATCCCGCCCATGGAGGTGCTGCACCTGCAGACCCGCTCGGAGCACAGCCTGACCGGAGCGAAGGGCATGGGCGAGGGCGGCACGATCGGCGCCCCGGCGGCGATCGTCAACGCCGTCAACGACGCGCTCGCGCACACCGGCGTCGAGCTCGACAGCCTGCCCGTGCGCCCCGAGCAGATCCTCGCGGCCCTGGACGCCGCAGGCGGGGGAGGCGGGCGACCGTGACGGACGAACGGGTGCGCCTGAGCGTCAACGGCACCGTCCACGAGGTGAGCGTCGAGCCGCGCCGGCTGCTGGCCGACGTCCTGCGACACGACCTCGGGTACACCGGGACGCACCTGGGCTGCGAGCACGGGATCTGCGGGGCTTGCACCGTGCTGCTCGACGGGCAGCCGGTGCGCTCGTGCCTGGTGTTCGGGGTGCAGGCCGACGGCGCCGCGGTGCAGACCGTGGAGGGCCTCGCCGAGGGCGAGCAGCTCAGCGATCTGCAGCAGGCGTTCTGCGACCACCACGGCCTGCAGTGCGGGTTCTGCACCCCCGGCTTCCTCATGCTCGCGCAGGCCTACCTCGACGACCTGGACCCGGCCGCACCGGAGCCGACGGCCGCGCAGGTGCGCGAGGCGATGGCGGCGAACCTGTGCCGCTGCACCGGTTACCAGGGGATCGTCGACGCGGTGCTCGACACGGCGCGGCAGCGTCGCGGTGCCGATGGTGCCGGCGAGGCCGGCGAGGCCGGCGGGACGGGGGCGTCGTGACCGCCCCGGAGCCGCTGAGGGGGCCGAGCGTGGGGCGCAGCGTGCCGCGCAAGGAGGACCCGAGGCTGCTGCGCGGTCGGGGGCGCTTCACCGCCGACCTGGACGCCGCCGGGCAGGCCCACCTGCGGGTGGTGCGGTCTCCGGTGGCCCACGCACGGCTGGTTCACATCGACTGTGCCGCGGCGGCCGGCCTGCCCGGCGTCGTCGCCGTCGCGACGGCCGCCGACATCCTTGCCGACCTCGGCTCGGTCCCGGCCATCCCGGTCCGCCTGCCTGTGGGCGGGAGGCGCTTCGAGCAGCACCTGCAGCCCGTGCTCGCCGGTGGGGTCGTGCGCTACGTCGGTGAGCCGGTCGCTGTCGTGGTCGCTGCCGACCCCTACACCGCGGAGGACGCCGCTGAGGCCGTCGCCGTGGACTACGAAGACCTGCCCGCGGTGCTCGCCGCGTCGGCAGATCCCGAGGGGGCCGCAGCCGCCGACGTGGTGGCGGTCCTCGAGGCCGGCTACGGCGACGTCGAGGCGGCCTTCGCCCGTGCCGCGCACGTCGTCGGGCTGGTCGTCGCGGTCGGGCGGCACAGCGCCGTCCCGCTGGAGCCGCGCGCGCTGCTGGCCGACCCCGGCACTCCGGACGCGCACGGCGCGAAGATGGGCGTCGCACGGCTGGACATCTGGGGTGCGACGAAGGTGCCGGCGTTCAACCGGGGCGTGCTCGCCGGGATGCTGAGGATCGAGCCCGAGCGGATCCGGATGCATGCCGTGGACGCCGGCGGCGGCTTCGGGGTGCGGGGGGAGTTCTACCCGGAGGACTTCCTCGTCCCTTGGCTCGCCCGTCGGTTGCGCCGTCCGGTGAAGTGGGTCGAGGACAGGCGCGAGCACCTCGTCGCGGCCAACCACTCCCGCGAGCAGGTGCACCGCATCGAGGTCGCCATGGACGACCAGGGCCTGATCCTGGGCCTGCGCGACGAGGTCGACCACGACAACGGGGCCTACGTCCGCACACACGGTGTCATCGTCCCCGAGCTGACTCTGGCGATGCTGCCCGGCCCCTACCGGGTGCCGACCTACGCGGGGCGCGCTCGCGTCGTCCTCACGAACAAGACACCGTGCGGGACCTACCGCGCGCCCGGCCGGTTCGAGGGGACGTTCGCCCGCGAGCAGCTGCTCGACGTCGCCGCGGACCGGCTCGGCCTGGACCGCGTCGAGCTGCGGCGCCGCAACCTGCTCGGGCCGGCCGAGCTGCCGCACCGGCGGGCGCTGAACACCCTGGGCACCGACGTCGTCCTCGACGGCGGGGACTACCCGGGCCTGCTGGAGAAGGCCATGGGCCGCGTGCGCGACCAGGGCTGGGCAGCACTCGTGGACGGCGAGCGTGCGGGCGGTGCGGCGGCCGGCCTGGGGGTCGCCGTGTTCCTGGAGAAGAGCGGCCTCGGCCCCTCGGAGACCGCCGACGTGGTCGTGGGGGTCGACGGCGTGGTGCGGGTGTACTCCGGTGGGACGTCCCTGGGCCAGGGTGTGGAGACCGTGCTGGCCCAGGTCGCCGCGGACGGCCTGGGGGTCGACCCGGCGCAGGTCGAGGTGGTCAACGGGGACACCGATCTGCAGCCCTTCGGGCTCGGGTCCTGGGCCAGCCGCACCACCGTCGTCGCGGGCAGCGCCGTCCACCTCGCCGCCCAGGCCACCGCGGCCAAGGCGCGACGGGTCGCCGCCCGGCTGCTGGAGGCGGCCGAGGCCGACCTGGTCGTCGCCCGTGGCCGAGTCGGTGTCGCCGGGCTGCCGAGCCGCGGCGTCGCCCTGGGCGAGGTGGCCGCGGCGTGCGTGGCTGGCAGCCCCCACCTGGGCGGGGAGGAGCCGGGCCTTGGCGCGCGCGAGCGCTTCGACGTCGAGCACATGACCTACCCCTACGGGGTGCATGTCGCCGTGGTGCGGGTGGACCGCGACACCGGCGCGGTGCGGGTGCTGCGGTATCTCGTCGCCTACGAGGTGGGCCGGGCCGTCAACCCCCGGCTGGTCGAGGGTCAGCTGCACGGCGGGGTGGCCCAGGGGGTCGGCGGGGCGCTCCTGGAGGAGTTCCGGTACGACCCGGCCGGGCAGCCACAGGCGACGACCTTCATGGACTACCTCCTGCCGACCGCGGACGTGCTGTGCGCCGTCGAGACGCTCGTCTGCGAGGACGCACCGGCACCGGGCAACCCGTTGGGTGCCCGGGGGGCCGGCGAGGGCGGTGTCACGGGAGCCGGCGCCGCGCTGGCCTGCGCCGTGCGCGACGCCCTCGGCCTGGTGGGCGGCGTGGGCCGGCTGCCCATGTCCGCGCCACGGGTGGCGCTCCTTGCCGATGGGGGTGCGACGTGAGCCGCCAGCCGTCGCGGGGGGTGCTCGCGTACCCGACGAAGACCGACATGGTGGCCGCGACCCTGCGTGAGCTGATCCTGGTGGGGGAGCTGGAGACCCTCCCCGAAGGTGACGCGGGGTATCCGGGCCTGAACCGCGACTTCCACTTCGCGATCTACGAGTGCGCCCGCAGCCCGATGCTGATGTCGTTGATGCGTCGGCTGTGGCAGTCGATGCCGCGGGGTCCCTTGGTGCTGCGCCCGCAGTCGGAGTCCGCCGCCCAGCACGCCGGCCTGCTCGTGGCGCTGCGTGCAGGCGACGAGGAGGAGGCCGCGCGGCTGACGCGCGAGCACATCCTCGGTGCGGCGCACCTGGACAACCGGGACGCCACCGACGGCTCCCGACCCACCCGGCATCGCCCCCTCACCCGAGCGCCCCGGCCCGCCCGAGAGCCCCGGCCCGCCCGAGAGCACAGCCGCGACCGAGGAGGGCAGTGACCATCGACATCGAGACCGGGGACGTCGCGACCGGAGGCACCGTGACCAGGGACGTCGTGACCGACGACGGGGTGCGCCTGCACGTCGAGGAGTCCGGCGCGGGGTTCCCCCTGCTGCTCGTGCACGAGTTCGCCGGAGACCACCGCAGCTGGGAGCCCCAGGTGCGGCACTTCTCGCAGTGGTACCGGTGCATCACCTACGCCGCACGCGGCTACCCGCCCTCGGACGTCCCCGCGGACCCGGGGGCCTACTCCCAGGCCCGGGCGGTCGCCGACGCCGTGGCCGTCCTCGACGGCCTCGGCGTGGACCGGGCGCACGTGGTCGGGCTGTCGATGGGCGGTTTCTGCACGCTGCACCTGGGGCTGCGCCACCCGCAGCGGGCGGCATCCCTCGTCGTGGCCGGGTGCGGGTACGGCGCTCAGCCCGACCGCCAGGCCGCCTTCCGGGAGGAGTCCGAGGCCATGGCACAGGCGTTCGAGCGCGACGGGTCCGCGCTGGTCGCCCAGTGGTTCGCAGTCGGGCCCGCGCGGGTGCAGCTGCAGAACAAGAACCCCCGGGGCTGGGCGGAGTTCGCCGGGCGGCTCGCGGAGCACGACGCGCTCGGCGCGGCCCTGACCATGCGGGGCGTGCAGCGGGGCCGCCCGTCCCTGTACGACCTGCGCACGCAGCTGGCGGCGCTCACCGTGCCCACGCTCGTGATGACCGGCGACGAGGACGAGGGCTGCCTGGAGCCCGACCTCATGCTCAAGCGGACCATCCCTGGCGCCGGCCTGGTGGTCCTGCCGCGGACCGGGCACACCTGCAACCTCGAGGAGCCCGACCTGTTCAACCGCGTCGTCGGGGACTTCTTCGCCGCGGTCGAGCGCGGGGGCTGGGCGGGCCGTGACCCACGCTCGCTCAGTGCCAGCACGATGGGCGTGACCAGCACGACGGGCATGACCAGCACGACCGGCATGACCAGCACGACCGGCACGACGGGCCCGCCATGACCCGAGACCAGGGAGCCACGGTGGCCGAGCCGCCGCCCGACCCCTACGACGTGGCCCGCGCCGCCGCCACCGAGCTCGCCCGGAGGACGGGGGTCGACCGGCACGACGCCGTGGTGGTGCTGGGTTCGGGCTGGTCGGGGGCGGCCGAAGCCCTAGGGACGACGGTGGCCGAGGTGGCCGTGACCGACCTGCCCGGGTTCTGGGCTCCGGTGGCCGACGGCCACGTCGGCCTGGTGCGCTCGATGCTCCTTCCGGGGTCCTCGGCGCACGCGATCACCCAGGCAGGAGACGTCGCGGGCGGGCCGCGCGAGGGCGGCGTCCGCCTGCTCGTGTTCCTCGGGCGCACGCACCTGTACGAGGGGCACGGGGCCCCGGCGGTCGCGCACGCCGTCCGCACCGCGGCCGCGAGCGGGTGCCGGCTGGCCGTGCTGACGAACGCCAACGGGTCGCTGCGTCCGGACTGGGGGCCGGGCACGGGCGTGGTCATCCGTGACCACCTGAACCTCGCTCTGGACTCCCCGCTGCGGGGGCCGCGGTTCGTGGACATGACGCACGCGTGGACGCCGGCCTGGCGCGACCGTGCACGTCGGGTGGACCCCGGGCTCGTCGAGGGCGTCTATGCCATGCTGCGCGGGCCGCACTACGAGACCGTCGCGGAGGCCCTGATGCTGCGGGTGTTGGGGGCGGACGTTGTAGGGATGTCGACGGTGCTGGAGGCTATCGCCGCCCGGGAGGCCGGGATGGACCTGCTGGGCCTTTCCGTGGTGACCACGGTCGAGGCGAGCGGTGAAGTGATCGACTCCGAGGAGGTCGTCCGGGTGGCGGCTGCTGCCGCCACCCGGCTGGGGGGAGTCATCGCCGACGCGCTGTGCGACGGCGTACGTCCACACGAGAAGGAGAGCCGGGATGGCATCTGACCAGTCGACGGAGCTCGGTGGCCAGACCGCCGGGATGGCCGTCGAGCAGAACGGCATCAACATCATCGACGAGTCCGAGCGCAAGGGCACCCCTCGCGACCTGTTCTGGCCGTGGTGCGCGGCCAACATCGCGGTGCTCGGCATCAGCTACGGGGCCTACATCCTGGGCTTCGGCGTCTCGTTCTGGCAGGCGGTGGTGGCCGGCCTCGTCGGGATCGTGTTCTCGTTCCTGCTGGTCGGCCTTGTCGCCCTGTCGGGCAAGCGCGGGTCCGCCCCGACGATGATCACCTCGCGGGCCCCCTTCGGGGTCAACGGGAACGCGATGCCGGCAGCGGTTTCCTACGTGCTGCTGGTGGGCTGGGAGACGGTGCTGTGCGCGCTGGCGACGCTGGCCACCGCCACGGTCTTCGGCCGCCTCGGCTGGGGTTCGGGGAACGTCACGAAGGTGCTGGCATTCCTCGTCGTCGCCGCGGTGATCGTGTTCGCCGGCGTCTTCGGCTTCGACGTGATCATGCGGCTGCAGGCGATCCTCACAGTGGGCCTGGCGATCCTGACCGTGGGCTACGTCCTGCTCACGTTCGACCACGTCCACTGGAAGATCGTCAGCGCGCTTCCGAGCGGGTCCACGCAGGCGTTCATCGGGGCGCTCGTCTTCGCGATGACCGGGTTCGGGCTGGGCTGGGTCAACTCCGGCGGCGACTACTCGCGGTACCTGCCGCGCTCGGCGTCCAGCCGTGGTGTCGTCGGGTGGACGACGTTCGGTGCCAGTGTCGCGCCGGTGATCCTTGTGCTGTACGGGCTGCTGCTCGCGGGCTCGGACGCCAAGCTCAAGGACGCCATCGCCGTCGACCCGGTCGGCGCCCTCACCGAGATCCTGCCCACCTGGTACCTCGTGCCGTTCGCGCTCGTCGCGATCGGCGGCATCATCGGCGGCGCCGTCCTCGACATCTACTCCTCGGGACTGGCCCTTCTCACGCTGGGTCTGCGCGTGCCGCGGTGGTCGGCGGCCATGATCGACGGCGTCATCATGATCCTCGGCACGATCTACTTCGTCTGGATCGCCGACAACTTCTTCATCCCGTTCCAGGGCTTCCTGATCACCATGGGCGTGCCGATCGCCGCGTGGTGCGGGGTCTTCGTGGCCGACCTCTTCCTGCGGAAGCGGGACTACGCCGAGACCGAGCTCTACGACGTGTCGGGGCGCTACGGCGGCGTGGGGGCGCCTGCTGTGGTGACGATGCTGGTCGGCACCGTCGTGGGCTGGGGGCTGGTGACGAACACCTACGCGGGATGGCTGTCGTGGCAGGGCTACCTGCTCGGCCCGCTGGGGCTCGGCGGCAAGTCGGGGGACTGGGCCTTCGCCAACCTCGGCGTGCTGCTGGCACTCCTCGTCGGTGTCGTCGGGTACTGGGCGACCGGACAGTCCCGGGTGCGAGCGCAGGAGCGTGGCGCCTAGGCCCGGGCCGGGAACTTAGGTCAGACATAACACTGCAGCGACGTTTCCCTAACGAAGGGGGGCGCACCCTCGGTCACGAGGAGCGACATCAGGCCCGTGGACTCGTGGGTTGACGCACGGCGGCCTAGCCCACAGTGCCGACGCACCTCCCTGAACGGGCCGGCATACCCCCCCATGCCGGCCCGTTCCTTCTTTTGGTCATGCGTTGCTCGACCCCGTCTCAGGCGCCGATCACGCAAGGCGCCGATCACGCACGTCCGGTTCGCGCTCTCTACGCGACCCGTCGCGTGTCTGACCGCGCGCCTCCTCTTGGCTTGATCATGCACGTCGGTCGAGCGTGGACGCCACGGTGGACCGGAATCGGGGTGGTCACCCCCGTCTTCGGCCACGCCCGTGTCCACGCTCACCGCGATCGGCAGACGGGGGGTGGTCTGGAGCGCTCGGCGGCGCCAGCATGGGCGCCATGGACGACGTGACGCCCGAGACGGGCGACGTGCTGGAGCTTCGCGTGGCCCTCACGGTCGGCGACTTCGACGCCGCCGTGGCGTTCTACCGTGGCGCGCTGGGGATGGTGACGCAGGAGGAGTGGGACGGCGTGAACGGGCGAGGTGTCATCATGTCCGTCGACCGGGCGACCTTCGAGATCCTCGACACCGCACAGTCGGGCTTCGTCGACGAGGTCGAGGTCGGCCGGCGCGGGGCGGGTGCCCCGGTCCGCATCGCCATGCGGGTCGCCGACAGCGCCGTGACCGCGGCCGTGCTGACCGACGCAGGGGCGCAGGCGCTCGGCGCCCCGGTCGCGACGCCGTGGGGACACCGCAACGTCCGGCTTCTGGCGCCCGGCGACGTCCAGCTCACGCTCTTCAGCGTTCCCGAGTGACCGGGTCGAGCACCGGCCACCCGGTACCCGAGGGGCCGTCCGGAGGGCCGTCGGCTCCGGGTCGGCCGGTTCGGGGTCGGTCGGCCCCCTCTGGCCACACGTACCTCGACTTCAACGCGCCCCTGTCCGACGCCGCAGCCGCCGACCTCGTAGCGGGTCTGCAGCCGCTGGCCGGGGCTCGCGTCGTCGATCTCGGGTGTGGCTGGGGTGAGCTGCTGCTGCGGGTCCTCGCGGGGGCGCCCACCGCGCACGGGCTGGGGATCGACATCGACGCCGAGGCACTGGAACGCGGTCGGACCAACGCCCAGGCTCGAGGGCTGGTGGGCCGCGTGCGCTTCGAGGAGGCTGACGTCGCAGGATGGCGTGGTGACCCCGCCGACGTGCTCATCGCGATCGGGGTGAGCCACGCCTGGGGCGGAACCGCAGGCACTCTGAAGGCTCTGCACGCGCATGTGCGTCCGGGTGGCCGGCTCCTGCTGGGGGACGCCGTCTGGGAGCAGCCGCCGACGCCCGAGGCGCTCGCCGGACTTCATGCCCGGGCCGAGGACTTCGGGAGCGTCGCCGACCTCGTGGACCTGGCGATGGCCACGGGCTACCGGCTCCTTGGCCTGAGAATGGCAAGCCTGTCCGAGTGGGACAGCTTCGAGTCGCGCTGGTGCGCCGGGTACGAGCGATGGATCGCCGACCATGCCGACTCCCCTGACGCCATACCGGCCCGGGCCCGTGTCGACGAGCATCGCGACGGGTGGCTGCGCGGGTACCGCGGGACCCTCGGTTTCGCCTACCTGACCTTGGCTCGCTCCTGAGCTGGGAGCCGCGGCGGGTACTGTTGGCAGCTCGGGCCGTCCCGTTGAGCGGAGCGTGCGATGAGGTGGGTCTTCGGCGGGCTTGTGCTTGCCTTCGTCGTCGCGCTCGCCGTCGGTGCGATCACCGGTCGGGTGCGCGCACGGTCGTGCTGCACACCGGGTGACCCGGGGGACGACGCCCGCATGCAGGGTGCCCGCGGCGGCCGGTCCGCGCCGTCCGACGTCCCCCGCTGAGCCCGAGACACCGGCGTCTCGCGACGGAGGAGCAGTGGACTTCGGGTACACCCCACGCATGGTCGACCTGCAGGAGCGGGTGCGGGACTTCGTCGAGACGCGGTGCATCCCCGCCGAGGCCGAGTACGAGGAGCAGCGCCGATCGATCGGGCAGTGGGAGTCACCGCCGCTGATCGAGGAGCTCAAGGCGGAGGCACGCCGCCGGGGGCTGTGGAACCTGTTCCTGCCGGGGGAAGGCACCGGAGGTGCAGGGCTGACCAACCTCGAGTACGCGCCGTTGGCAGAGATCTCGGGCCGTTCGCCGTGGATCGCCCCTGAGGCGATGAACTGCTCGGCCCCGGACACGGGCAACATGGAGATCCTGGCCCACTTCGCCTCCGACGCCGTGCGCGAGGCCTGGCTGCCTCGCCTGCTCGACGGTGACGTGCGCTCGGCCTACTCGATGACCGAGCCGGACGTCGCGAGCTCCGATGCGAACAACATCCGCGCGCGGGTGACCCCCGAGGCGGACGGGTTCCGGCTCGACGGGGTGAAGTGGTGGTCCAGCGGGGCCATGAGCCCGCGTTGCAAGATCGGCATCTTCATGGGCCTGTCCGACCCGGACGGGCAGCGGCACCGCCGGCACTCCATGGTGGCCGTCCCCCTGGACAGCCCTGGGGTGAGGGTCGAGCGGTCGACGAGCGTCCTCGGTTACGACGACGGCTCGCACGGTGGTCACGCCGTCATCCACTACGACGGCGTCCGGGTGCCGCGTGACCACCTGCTCGGCGAGCTGCACGGCGGTTTCGCGGTCGCCCAGGCCCGTCTCGGACCCGGCCGGATCCACCACTGCATGCGCCTGATCGGCATGGCCGAGCGAGCCTTCGACCTGATGTGCACCCGCGCACATCAGCGCTTCCCGTTCGGCCGGTCGCTGGCCGAGCAGGGCGTCGTCCAGGACTGGGTCGCACAGGCCCGGATGCGCATCGAGATGACCCGCCTCCTGGTGCTGAAGACGGCCTGGCTCATGGACACCGTCGGCAACCGTGGCGCGGCGACCGAGATCTCAGCGATCAAGGCGGCGACTCCGGCCATGGCCGTGTGGGTGATCGACAGGGCGATCCAGACCTTCGGTGGCGCGGGCGTCAGCCAGGACACGCCGCTGGCCTTCCTCTATGCCAACGCGCGGCTGCTGCAGCTCGCCGACGGGCCCGACGAGGTGCACGCCATGGCCATCGCCAGGCGTGAGCTTCGCCGGTACGCGCCGAAACCGACCTGACCGCACCGGCCCACGCGGCGCCGGCTACGGGTCGCGACCCCGCTCGCGACCCCGCTAGCGACCCCGCTAGCGACCCCGCTAGCGACCCTGGACAGGCCCGGTGCTCGTGCGCACCACGAGCCGCGGCGGCAGCACGGTCTCCTGAGCCGCTGTGCCGACCTCGCGCGGGTGGCCCTCGATGCGAGCGACGAGACGCTGGACGGCGAGCTCGGCCATCCGGTCGACGTCCTGGGCGACGCTGGTGAGGTTGATGTGCGACAGGCGTGCGAGCTGGCTGTCGTCGTAGCCCACCACGGACACCTGACCCGGCACTGAGACACCCGAGCGGATCAGCACGTCGAGCATGCCGACCGCGCACCGGTCGTTGTAGCAGACCACCGCCGTGGGCAGGCCCTCGGCGAGCAGCACGCGACCGGCCCGGGCGCCGTCCTCCTCCGTCTGACCGCCTGTCACGACCCTGGAGAGCCCGGCCAACCCGCGACGGGCCATCGCCGAGCGGTACCCGCGCCGTCGCTGCCCGCTGGAGGCCGCGCGGGCGCCGTCCACGTGCGCGATCTCGAGATGACCCAACGCGCAGAGGTGGTCCACGGCCTGCTCGACGCCCTGGGCGTCGGCCGTGCGGACGACGTCCACCGCCTGCCGGACCTCGCGACCCACGACAACCACGGCCACCGTCCTCGCGAGAGCGGCCAGCCGCGTCGCCGCGACCTCCGGGGTCAGCAGCACGAGCCCCTCGCAGCGGTAGTCGAGCAGCGTCTCGACGGCGCGGCCGGCGTCGCGGCGGGGGGTGGTCGCGCTGAGGACGAGCTCGTAACCGTGGCGCTCGGCTGCGGAGTACAACCCGGTGACGAGGTCGGCGTGAAAGGGGTGCCCGGGCTGCATCGTGACGCCGAGCAGCCGGGTGCGCTGCCGAGCCAGCAGGCGTGCCCGGCGGTCGGGTCGGTAGCCGAGGCCCTCCGCGACCGCCTGGACGCGCGTGCGGGTCTCGGCGCTCGCGCCGGGTGCCTCGCGCATCACGATCGACACCAGAGCACGCGACACCCCCGCCTGCGCCGCGACGTCCTCCAGGGTGGGACGTCGAGCGGCCCCGGGGGCGTTGGTCTGCGACATCGTCACCACCCTTCTTCGCGGGATCCGGCCGCCGGCCTTGCGGCGTTGACAGGGGACAGCCGCCCAATGATACTCGGTCAGGACTAGAGCGCTCTAGTCCTGGCATCACCCTGGCGGCTTCGTCACGAGTGCTGCCCCCTTCCCAGGAGGTACGAATGGCGCACGTCCGGCTGGCCGACCGCGTGGGGGCCGCCCCGATCTCCTGGGGCGTCTGCGAAGCGCCCGGGTGGGGACACGAGCTGAGCCCGAACCGAGTGCTCGGCGAGATGGCCGCCCTGGGCATTCGAGCGACCGAGCTCGGCCCGACCGGCTACCTCGGCGCCGATCCGGCGGCGGTTCGCGCCACGCTGTCCGACCACGGGCTGCGCCTCATCGGCGGGTTCCTGCCTGTCCCCATGCACGTCGACGCCGACCTCGACCTGACCGAGGCGACCCAGGCGATGCGGACCCTGAAGGACGGCGGGGGCGAGGTCGTGGTCCTCGCTGCCCGGTCGACCGACGGAAGCTATGACGCCAAGGTGGTCCTCACCGACGCCGAGTGGGACATCCTTGCGATCACCCTGCGCCGCCTTCGTGCGGTCGCCGCGGAAGTGGGCCTGCGCTGCACGCTGCACCCGCACGTGGGTACCGCCGTCGAGGACTCCGCGAGCGTGGAACGCCTGATCGCCATGAGCGACATCGACCTGTGCGTGGACACGGGCCACCTCCTCATCGGCGGGACCGACCCGCTCGACCTGTTGCGCCGCCACAGCGACCGGATCGCGCACGTGCATCTGAAGGACGTGCGGCGCTCGGTGGCCGACAAGGTCACCTCCGCCCAGGTCAGCTACATGGAAGCCGTGCGCGAGGGTCTTTACACCCCGCTCGGCGACGGGGACCTCGACATCGCCGCCTTCGTCCGCACGCTCGAGGCCACCGGGTACCAGGGCTGGTACGTCCTGGAGCAGGACAGCGCCCTGCTGGCGGAGCCGGCTGCCGGGGTCGGGCCGATGCTGGACGTCCGTCGAAGTCTGGACTTCCTCGCCGCGACGGTGCACGAGGCGGCCTGATGTCCCGCGCGGACATCGGCGTCGCGGTGGTCGGCTTCGGGTGGATGGGACGGGTGCACTCACAGGCGTACCTGCGTTTGCCGCACCATTACCCGAACCTGCCACGGCCTCGACTGGTGGCGGTGGCGGACTCCGAGCCCGACCGGCGCGCCGAGGCGGTCGACCGGTTCAGGTTCGAACGGGCCGTGGAGGACTGGCGAGAGGTGCTCGTGGACCCAGCCGTCCAGGCCGTCAGCGTGACGGCACCCAACGCCTTGCACCGTGAGGTCGGCGCCGCGGTCGCCGCGGCCGGCAAGCACCTGTGGATCGAGAAGCCGGTGGGCCTGAGCGCAGACGACGCCCGTACCGTCTCCCGGGCCGTGCATGGTGCGGGGGTGCAGTCCTGCGTCGGGTTCAACTACCGCAATGCCCCTGCTGTCGAACGCGCTCGCCGAATGATCGCGGAGGGATCACTGGGAGTCCTCACGCATGCCCGCTTCCGCCTGTTCAGCGACTACGCGGCGCACCCCCTCGGAGTGCTGTCGTGGCGTTTCGAGAGGGCACTCGGCGGGCCGGGGGTTCTCGGCGACCTTGTCAGCCATGGTGTCGACCTTGTCCGCTACCTGCTGGGTGACCTCGAGCGGCTGGTAGCCGACACAGCGGTGTTCATCCCCCGGCGGCCGCGAGCCGGCGGCACGACCAGCCACTACGCGATCGGCGGGAGCGGCGACCTGGCCGACGTCGAGAACGAGGACTACCTCGGGTGCATGATCCGCACGAGGTCGGGGGCGCGCGTCATGCTGGAGTCCAGTCGCGTCGCCGTCGGCGAGCAGTGCAACTACGGGTTCGAGGTGCACGGCACGAAAGGCATCCTGCGGTGGGACTTCCGTCGCATGGGCGAGCTCGAGCAGTCCAGCGGCGAGAACTATGCCGACCAGTTCGTCACCACCGCCTTCGCAACCCCGGCGGACGGCGCCCTGGCTGCCTTCCAGCCTGGCGCTGGCTTGGCCATGGGCTACGACGACCTGAAGGTGGTCGAGGGGGCCGCCTTCATCGGGTCCATCGCGGAGGGCCGGCCGCTGGGCGCCACCATCGACGACGCGGTAGCCAGCGCGCTCGCATTGGAGGCAATGCAGGACTCGGCTCGTACCGGGTCGTGGGTGGACGTTGCGACGTGAGCTTGGGTGGCGCCCGCGCATCCCCGGCCGCCGGCGCATCCTTGTCGCCCGCCGGTCCCCGCCGCCCCGTCCGCCTCCCGCTGCCCGTGCGCCTCAGCCCCCCACGGCCCGCCTGTCGTGTGCGCCGTGCTTTGCACTGCACGCGCGTACGCAACACACGGTTGGCGACTGCCGGCGGAATGACAGCCCGGAGGCGGGTCTCCGTCGGCGCTCATCCAGCGATCACTGACGACGCCTTTGGCGTCGACTGCGGCCCGGGTCGTGTTGCGGATCTGCGTGCAATGCAAAGCGCGCCGCACATAGCGCCCGCTGCGCCCGACGTCAGCGAGCCTGGCGGTCCGCCGGTGGCAACCTGACGGGCGTCGTCAACCGTCGAGTGTTGCGGATCTGCCTGCAATGCAAAGCATGCTGCACTGCACCCAACCCGAGCACTCGCCAGCGGCGGCGAAGCGAGAGAAAGCTGCGGGATCCGTGGAGAACGTCGTGGGCGACGGGCGGCGGGCGTGGGTGAGGCGCCTGAGGTGAGGACGTCAGCGATTGGCCGGCGAGGCATCGGAGTCGGTGCCAGTGCCCGGGTCTGTGCCAGCGCCGGTGCCGATGCCGGTGCCAGCGCCAGCGCGTGTGCCGCGCTGAACGCCCGAGTCGGCCCGGGACGCAGCGACCCCCGTGCGGCCGCGTGGCGCCCCGATGCCGGACGCCGGGCGGGGCGCGGACGAGCCGTCGCGCGCACCGGGCCACGGCGTCCATTCTGAGGAGCTTGTATCGGGTCCCACGGGCCCGGTCGCCAGTGCGGCCGTGACGACAAGGGCTACCAGAGTCCAACGTGCGCCACGCAGCACGGTGGCCGCCGCCTCGAGGTTCCCTATCGCAGTAAGGGCTCCAACCGCGCCGAGCAGCACGAGCGCCGTGACGGCCACGACAGTTGCGAGGCTGGGGTCGGTCGCCATGCCCGCGACGAGGGCCGCGAGCAGGCATACGAGCGTCGAGGATGCTGGGAAGCCAGCCGCCCGCGCTCTGGCGGCCAGGGCACGCAGGCTGGGGTCGGCCGCGATGATGCGCTGGAAGCGGATCTCGGTCTCGTCGCCCGGAGTCGGTCTCGTCATCGTCGCCTCCAGCCCTCGCCTGGTTGCCCGCTTTGCGCGACCTGCCTAGTGTCAAGGCCGGGAAGCGGCCCCACCCGGGACCTCTGGAGTGCATCGACGGTGGCGTCGGCCACAGGAGGCTGACGTGTCAACGACGGACGACGCTGCTGCCCCGTCTGCTCGATCGAGTGATGCTGGTGCTGCCCTCGCACCGGGGGGCGTAGCCGTGACCGGGGGACCGCTGGTCGGGCTGAAGGTACTCGAGCTGGCAGGGGTCGGCCCCGCGCCGCACGCAGCCATGGTTCTGGCGGATCTGGGTGCCGACGTGGTGCGCGTGGAACGCACCGGAGGAAGCAGCGGCCTGCTCCCCCAGGGGACGAGAGACCAGGTTCTGCGTGGCCGTCGCTGTGTCGAGGCCGACCTGGCGACACCCGAAGGCCGCGACGTCGTGGTCAGACTCGCCGGCGTTGCCGACGTGCTGCTGGAGGGCATGCGCCCCGGCGTCGCCGAGCGGCTCGGCATCGGCCCGGCCGACTGCCGCGCCCACAACGAGCGCCTGGTCTATGCCCGCATGACGGGTTGGGGGCAGACGGGCCCCATGGCCGACAGGGCGGGGCACGACATCACCTACTTGGCCGTGACCGGGGTACTACACGCCATGGGCCGCGCCGGCCGGCGCCCGGCCCCGCCTCTGAACCTCGTGGCGGACTACGGCGGTGGCTCGATGTTCCTGGTGGCGGGCGTGCTCGCCGCGCTCGTGGAGCGGAGCACGTCGGGCCGAGGTCAGGTGGTCGACGTCGCGATGGTCGAGGGGGTCGGGGTGCTGTCGCAGCTGGTGTGGAGCCTGCGTGGCGCTGGTCTCTGGTCCGACGAGCGGGAGTCCAACCTCCTCGACGGCGCTGCTCCCTTCTACGACACGTACGCCTGTGCAGACGGTCGATGGGTCGCCGTCGGCGCGATCGAGCCACGGTTCTTCGCCATGCTGCTCGAGGGCCTGGGTCTGGACCCGGCTGCCGCTCAGGCCCAGCACGACCGCGCTGCCTGGCCGCACCTGCGCGAGATGCTCTCCGAGGCGTTCGCCACGCGGGCGAGGGACGAGTGGGCGGCCGTCTTCGAGTCCACGGATGCGTGCGTGGCGCCCGTGCTCACCTTCGAGGAGGCCACCGCCTACCCGCAGCTCGTTGAGCGCGCGTCCTTCCAGGTCGTCGACGGCGTCGTCCAACCCAGTCCGGCGCCGAGATTCTCGCGGACCCCCGTAGCCCGTCCCACGCCGCCGCCCGTCGATGCGCTGGACCCGGAGTCGGTGCTGGGGGGCTGGGGCTTGCCCGAAAGGCAGGCGTGAGGCTCGGGCCCGGTCGGCGATCGACCTCAGAGGTTCGACCCGCTGGGCGTCACGATCACCTTGATGTGCTCTCCGCTGGCAGCCGCGGCGAAAGCCTCGGCGACCCGGTCCAGGCCGAATGTGGCCGTGACGATCTGCTCGGGCCGCACCCCGCCAGAGGCCAGGATCTGTATGGACTCACGGTAGTCCTCGGCGAGGTACGTGGCGCTGCCCTGGATCCTCACCTGCTGGTCCTGCACCAGCGCCAGCGGGATCGACACGTCGGCCGCGGGCACGCCGACGATGACGACGGTGCCCCCCTTGAGGGCCAACGAGATCGCCTGGCTGACGGTGTGCTGGATCGCGACGCAGTCGAACACGACGTCGGCGCTCTCGCCGAGCTCGGCGAGGACGGCCTGGACCATGTCGGGGCGTGACGCGTCGACCGCGGCATGGGCGCCGATGTCGAGGGCCCGGCTGCGCTTGGTCTCGAGGGGGTCGGTGACCACCACCCGGGCTGCGCCGTTATGCAGGGCGGCCGTGAGCACCAGGAGGCCGATCGTGCCCGATCCGAGGACGACGACCACCCGTCCCTGCAGGTCCCCCGCGAGCCGCACCGCGTGCACCGGCGTGGACAGCGGCTCGATGAGCACCGCCTGAGCGTCGTTGAGCGCTTCGGGGACGGCGTGCAGCAGGTCGGCGGGCACCGTGAAGTAGTCGGCGAGGCCGCCCTGCTCGTACCCGCACCCGAAGAAGCGCAGGTTCTCGCAGAGGTTCCCCCGATCCTGGCGGCACTGCTTGCAGTCCCCGCACGTCAAGGGGGGGTTCACGACCACCCGCTGCCCGACGTCCACCTTGGTCACACCGTCGGCCACCGCGTGCACGACGCCGATCACCTCGTGGCCCGGGGCGTACGGGAGCGGGATGAAGGGATGGCGACCATGGACGGCGTGGACGTCGGACCCGCAGACGCCGGCCGCAGTCATCTTCACCAGAGCCTCGCCGGCGGCCGGCGCGGGCACGGCCACATCCTGGAGGGTGACGAGATGGGCTGCGGTGACGACGGTGCGCCGCATGGTCGTGGGCGTCATGACTGGTGGTCCTCTCGTACGGACGGGTGCGGGGAGCCGAGGCTCTGCACGCGGATGTGCGCGACGTCGCCGGCGCCGGGGTGCGGGTCGACCGTCGTCGCCGACAGACATGCCGAACGACCCCACCGGACGGCTCGCGCGAGGCGCTGCTCCGGCGGGTCGGTACCGGCGAGCCAGCCCGCGAGGAGGGCGTCGCCCGCGCCGGCCGTGTTGACCGGCGTCAGAGCAGGGCCGACGGCGTGCAGCGTGCGACGCCCGTCGGTCCATAGCGCGCCGGAGGCGCCCAGGCTCACCAGGAGCTCGACGTCGCGCCGGCGCGCCAGGCGCGCCGCGGCCCGGGCGAGGCCCTCGACGCCGGGCGGAGCCGCGCGCACATCCGGGCTGACCTCGCCGAGCTCGACCCGGTTGGGAGCCAGCAGGTGTGCCGGCTCGTCGAGTGCGGCCGCGAGCGCATCGCCCGAGGCGTCGACCGCACATCGCACGCCCGCTTCCCGGGCCACCGCGATGAGTCGACGCACGATGTCCGGCCGTACGTCGGGGGGGAGAGAGCCGCAGACCGCGAGCCACACATCGTCCGCCCGGCCCTCGACGGCCACGAGAGCCTCGTCGATCGCCGCGGCCGCGCGCTCGACGAGCGCGTTCTGCTGGGCCGGCGAGAGCGCGTTGCCAGGACCATTGAGCTTCAGGGTCACTCCGCCGGGGTGGAGCGCACTGGTGTTCACGCGCGTGCTGCCGTCCTGGTCGACGCTGAGGTGAGGCACGCCGTCGCGGGCGAGCAGCTCCACCAGGTGTCGGCCGGTCGCACCCGCGACCGGTGCGACGGCGCAGGTCCGGACGCCGGCCGCCCGCAGGGCCCGGGAGACGTTGACCCCCTTGCCGCTCGCCTCGAGCGTGACGGAGTCCGCGCGCTGCACCTCGACGTCGGGGTCGAGGCCCCGCCCGAACCGGTAGGTCAGGTCCAGGCTCGGGTTGGGCGTGACCGTGATGACCAGGGGTCCGGCTGACGTGGAGATAGGTGGAAACCTGCTGTCTGGGCGTGCTCCGTGTCAAGGCGCGCCCGACGCCTCCCGGGCCGGCGCATCCGCGACCCGAGGCGTCAGCGACCGCTGGCTTGGTAGAGCCGGCGCACGACGTCCTCGATGTCCGGCTCCTCGAGGGTGAGGTCGAGCACCTCGACCCGCTCGGCAACGGCGGCGAGCACGGCGGCGGCGGTCGTCGTCCCCGGCTCGAAGCCCAGGCGCTGTCGCAACCCACCCGCCTCGACGCCCAGCAGCCGCGTGCCGGGCACTCCCTCCAGGGGCGGCGCGGGCTCGGCCAGGTCGACGACGAGCACCCGGTCCGCGCCCACCTGGCCCACCAGCCCGGGGACGTCGCCGTCGTACACGAGGCGGCCGTGGTCGACCACGAGAAGGCGCTCGCACAACCGCTCGACGTCGCCCATGTCATGCGTCGTGAGCAGCAACGTGCGCCCGTGGGTGGCGCGCTCCTCGCGCAGGAACGCGCGCAGCCGCTCCTTGCTGAGGACGTCGAGGCCGACCGTCGGCTCGTCCAGCACCAGGAGCTGGGGCTCGTGGAGCAGGGCGGCGGCGATCTCCCCGCGCATCCGCTGCCCGAGCGAGAGCTGGCGCACCGGGGTGGCGAGGAACGTGGCCAGCTCGAGTGAGTCGACGAGCTCGTCGCGGCGCGGGTGCCAGCGAGCCGCCGGTAGCCGGTGGATGGCAGCGAGGATCCGCAGCGAGTCGTCGAGCGGGAGGTCCCACCACAGCTGTGACCGCTGCCCGAAGACGACGCCGATGTGCCTGGCCAGCTCGCGCCGGCGACGTACCGGGTCGAGACCGCACGTGGTCACGCGCCCCGACGTCGGAACGAGGATCCCGGTGAGCATCTTGATCGTTGTGGACTTGCCGGCGCCGTTGGCCCCGATGTACCCGACCGACTCCCCGGCCGCGATCGTGAAGCTCATGGCGTCGACGGCGCGCACCACGCTGCGCTCGCGGCGCACCCGCCCGACGCGGCGGCGGATCACGAACTGCCGCACCAGGTCCGCCACCTCGACCGCGCTCATCCGCCACCCCCGACGTAGTGGCGCAGCCCGAACCGCCACGCCGCCAGTGCGAGCACGGCAAACCCGGCCGCCACGGGGACGGCGCACCAGCCCAGCCACGCCGGCAGCGCCACCGGGCCGGGCAGGCCGAGGAGCGCGAGAGTGGGCAGGTAGGCGGTGAACGACCCAGGCACGACGAAGGTGAAGAACAGGCGGATCGGCAGCGGGAACACGGCCGCGGAGAACGACGAGGTGTAGGAGCTGCCGTACGTGAACGCGTTCATGAACTCCCCACCGTCGAGAAGCCAGAACTGAGCCGCTCCGGCGATCACGAACAGCGACCCGAACAGCAGCGTCCCGGCAAGTGGGGTCACGACGAGCAGGCCGACCCTGGCCGGCGTCCAGTCGACGGGCAGCCCGGCGAGCGAGATCGCGAGCAGCCCGGCCGCGAACAGCCCTCGACCGACCCTGCGCAAGGTGAGATCGGCGCTCACGATCTGGCCGAGCACGGACAGAGGGCGCAGCAGGAGCACGTCGAGCGTGCCGAGGCGGATGTAGGTCGGCACCTCGTCGACGTTGCCGAACAGCAGGTCCGCGAGCGAGAAGCCCATGTTCGCCAGCGCGAACACGAGGGTCGCCGAGCGGAAGTCCAACCCGCCGAGCACAGGGACGTTGGTGAAGATGACGTAGATCTCTGCGAACTCGACCACACCGGTCGCCACGCTGCCGAAGACGTCCAGGGCGAACGACGCACGGTAAGACGTCTGTGCCCGCACTCTCGACCCGAGCACCGTCCGGTAGGCCTGCCATGTGCTCTCAGCCACCTTGCACCACCAAGTGTCGCGTGGCGCTGCGGAGCACCAGGCGACCCAGAACGAGGACGGCGCCCAGCCACCAGACCTGGACGGCGAGCACCGCCAACGCGGCTGAGCCGCCGGCTCGGCCGGTGAGGACGTCGACCGGCGCCTGGATCATGGACGGGAAGGGGGTCGCCGCTGCGAGCCGGCGCATCCACCCCGGGAACCAGTGCACCGGGACCAGCAGGCCGCACAGCACGTTGCTCACGACGACGTAGAGGGTGATCGCCCCTTTCGCATCGAGCATCCAGAACGCGGTGAGGTTCACCAGGAACCGGCACCCGAACGAGATCATGACGGCCAGCGCTATCGAGATGGCACCCGCCACGTACGGCCATGGCGACGAGGGCATGGCTAGCCCGAACGTGAGGGCGCCGACGACGATCGGCGGTAGGCCGCGCGGGATCAGCACGAACGCCGCGCGGCCGAGGTCTGTGGCCAGCAGGCCCCACTGCAGGTCCAGGGGGCGCGCGAGGTCGATGGCGACGTCCCCGGTGCGGATACGCAGCGCCAGCTCATTCCACCCGAAGAGCGCCACGGGCGTGATGAGGGCCTGGGTGATCCACACGTACGTGGACCCGGCCTTGGCGTCGTAGTCGGCGAGCATGCCGCCCGCAGCCGTGATCGCCGCGACCGTGATGCTCGCCCTGATGAGGCCGAAGGCGCTGTTCGTGAACGCCCCTGCCGCGGTGGCCAGGCGGTAGGCCGAGTACCGGCGGAAGCCGGCGGCGGCCAACGTGACCAGCGCAGACACGAGTCGCCACGCTACAGGGACGAGATCGCGCGGTCGGCCGGCGCGAGCGTCGCAGCGACCAGTGATGTCTGCGGTCGCGGGGGCCCTGGACCCACCGCCCCGATCGCTCGTCCGTGCTCTCGCGCCATCCATGATCGCCACCCCGGCGCCATAACCCGGGCCTCGCCGTCGCTCACCGGCGTGTCGGCGGACTTGTGGCACCGGGGTGGCGATCATGGCGTCCTTCACGGCCGTGGAGCACCGGTGCGGCCCGTCGCGCGGCGGCCGGTCAGGCTTCGGCACGCATTCGGGACGCCCGTAGGAAGCGCAGGACGTCCGCTGTTCGCCGGTCCGTCTCACGGCCGATGGCTCTGCACGCGCGAGTGCGACATGCCGGTGGCTCTGCACGCGTGTTCGCAACATGCCGGTGGCTCTGCACGCGTGTTCGCAACGGGCCTGGTCGGTGCCGGTGTTGCGGTTACGCGTGCAGTGCAAAGCACCCCGCTCACACCACCGGAAGGGCGAGTGGTGGGTCGGAGGATCCCCGGGCCAAGTGGCTGGGAGCAGACCGCGGTCGTCCGGGGCGCTCTCACGCATTGATCGACCTATGGTGACAAGGTGTCGTCGTCGCACATCGAGGTCGCCGGGCGTGAGGTGGTCATCACGAACCCGGACAAGGTCGTGTTCCCCGTCAGCGGGCTCACCAAGCTGGATCTCGTCAGCTACTACCTCGCTGTCGCCGAGGGTGCGCTGCGAGGCGTGGCCGGCAGGCCGATGATTCTCAAGAGGTTCGTCAAGGGGATCGACCAGGAGGCCTTCTACCAGAAGCGCGCGCCGTCCACCCGTCCGGACTGGATCGAGGTCGCCGAGCTGCACTACGCCTCAGGACGCTCAGCCGAGGAGGTCGTCGTCCGGGACGCTGCCGCGCTGGCGTGGGTGGTCAACCTCGGCTGCATCGACCTTCACCCGCACCCGGTGCTGGCCGAGGACCTCGACCACCCCGACGAGCTGCGCATCGACCTCGACCCCGTGCCGGGCGTGGCGTGGGCGCAGATCGTGGACGTCGCGCTCGTGGCCAGGCAGGTGCTCGAGGACCACGGGTTGACCGCGTGGCCCAAGACGTCGGGCTCGCGCGGCGTTCACGTCTACGCTCGCATCGAGCCCGCCTGGTCCTACAGCGACGTGCGTCTCGCCGCGCACACCGTGGCCCGTGAGGTCGAGAACCGTGCGCCCGACCTTGCGACGAGCAAGTGGTGGAAGGAGGAGCGGCACGGGGTCTTCGTTGACTTCAACCAGAACGCCAAGGACCGCACGGTCGCCTCGGTGTACTCCGTGCGGGCCACCCCGGATGCCCGAGTGTCCACCCCGCTCCTGTGGGAGGAGGTGCCGACGTGTCTCCCCGAGCAGCTCACCGTGCGCACGGTCCTCGACAGGTACGAAGCGTCGGGGGACCCGTGGCAGGCGATCGGGGGCTCGGTCGGCTCCCTCGGGCCGCTCCTCGATCTGGCCGAGCGCCTCGGCCCGGCCGAGAAGCCGCCGAAGGGCACCGGTAGGCGCCAGCCGACCGTCCCGCTTCTCGAGATCGCCCGGGCCCGAACCCGTGAGGAGGCACTGGCTGGGCTCGAGCTATGGAAGGCCAGGCACCCGTCGGTGGTCACGCACCTGCGACCCGCCGACACGCTCGTCGACGGCATGCGAGGCAGAAGCTCCATCTGGTACCGGATCCGCGTCAACCTCGAGCACGTCCCTGCTGCCGACCGGCCGCCTCAAGAGCCGCTCGAGGTGGACTACGACCCGTGGGCGAACACCGCGTGGACCCGTGCCGACGGCTGAGCCCGGGCGCGGCAGGGCACGAGCCAGGGACCAGCAGGGGCTAGAGCAGCGAGCCAGGGTCGGCCGGCACGTCGACTGACGACTCCCGGAGGGCCTCCAACGGCACGATCTCCAGTGCCCGCTCGTGGGTCGACGCCAGCACCACCGGTGCTGCGACCCCGGCCTCGTACGACTGCAGCCACCGGGCGGCGACGACGCACCACCGGTCGCCCGGTCGAAGACCCGGGAAGGCGAACTCCGCGCGCGGAGTCGACAAGTCGTTGCCGACCGCCTTCTGGTGGGCCAGGAACTGCGAGGTGACGACCGCGCAGACGGTGTGGCTGCCGATGTCCTGGGGCCCCGTGTTGCAGCAGCCGTCGCGGTAGAACCCGGTCAGCGGGTCCCGTCCGCATGGCTCCAAGGGACCTCCGAGCACGTTCCGTTCAGCCGTCACCGGCCAAGCCTGGCACGTCCCTGACCGTGCGGTGGTTCGAGAGCAAGATCCGCTCAAGCGATCTGTTGGATTGATGAGTTACTCATATAGTAATGTGCGCGAGTCGCTGCGACGCAGGGCGGTGGGAGTCCCCAGAAGGAGCCGAGTCGGAGGCGGGATCTGTCGTGGCGGTGCCGCTGTACCAGGCGAAGGCGGACTTCTTCCGCACGCTGGGCCATCCGGCGCGCATCCGTGTGCTCGAGCTGCTGAGCGAGCGCGACCACGCCGTCCACGAGCTGCTCGACGCAATCGACATCGAGCAGAGCAACCTCTCCCAGCAGCTGGCCGTGCTGCGCCGTGCCGGACTGGTGGACCAGCGGCGCGAGGGCGGAGCCGTCGTCTACTCGATTCGCGTGGCGGAGGTGCGCGACCTGCTGCTCGCTGCGCGGACCCTGTTGCTGCGCATCCTTACCGAGGCGGACGCCTTGAAGGCAGAGCTCGAGTCCGCGCCCGAGCCCGCAACCGAGGCTCGTTCGTGAGCATCCCCGCTCTCGGCCGACTCATGCGTCGGGTGGGCCGCATCGCCGAGCCGGCGCCTCCGGTGCCTGCCCCGCTGGACGGCGCGCCGGCGATGTTCGTGGGGAGCGTGCAGATCCGTCACGTCGACGCCGGCTCGTGCAACGGCTGTGAGGTGGAGGTCGGCGCGGCCTTCGGCCCCGTCTACGACGTCGAGCGCTACGGCGCCCGGCTCGTCGCCTCGCCTCGCCATGCCGACGTCGTCCTCGTGACCGGAGTGGTGACACACAACATGGCCGAGCCGTTGCGCAGGACGGTCGCGGCGACCCCCCGCCCGCGCCTTGTGCTCGCGGTGGGTGACTGCGCCCGGGACTGCGGAGTCTTCCGGGGCGGTTACGGCGTCGCCGGCGCCGTGAGCGACGTCGTCCGTGTCGACCTCGACGTGCCCGGCTGCCCGCCGCCTCCGGAGGAGATCGTCGCCGCCCTGCGCCGGGTGACCCGCCGTTGAGCGCCGTTGAGGCGGGGCTGGTTGCACAGCTGGTGCTGGCCACGGCGGGAGTGGTCGCGGCCACCGCCCTTCCCGCGCGTTCCCGCAACGTCGGCGCGGGTGCGGCGATCGTCGGCCTCGGCCTTGCCGGCGTGGTCACCGGGGCGATCGCCTGGGCGGGTGGTTCGGGTGCCCTCCGCATCCGCACGCCGCTGCCGATCTCAGCCCTGGAGATCGCCCCCGACCGGCTCGGCGGGGTGTTCCTGGTGCTCGTCGGAGGCGTGGCCGCGACGGCAGCGCTGTACGCCATCAGCTACGCCCACGGTGCCGCGGCGTCGCGCACCGGGTGGACGGCCTTCGCCCTCTTCGTCCTGGGGCTGCAGATCGTGATGGCTGCTGCTGACGCTGTGACGTTCCTGCTGGGGTGGGAGGTGATGGCGCTCGCGTCGACGGTGCTCGTGCTCGCCGACCACGCCACCCGCCCGAGCGTCGTCCCGGCAGGGCTGTGGTACGCGGTGATGACGCACCTGTCGTTCGCCCTGCTCCTCGTCGGGTTCGGTGTGCTGGCGGCGACCGCAGGGGGCACGGCGTTCGCCGACCTCGCGACGGTGGACCCGCGTGCGGGGGTGAGCGGCGTCGCGTTCGTGCTGCTGCTCCTGGGCTTCGCGACCAAGGCGGGGGCGGTCCCGCTGCACGTCTGGCTGCCCAAGGCACACCCGGAGGCGCCGAGCCACGTCAGCGCGGTGATGAGCGCGGCCATGGTGAAGGCCGGGGTGTACGGCGTCCTCCTCCTCGTCGTCCGACTCCTGCCGCGAGGCCCGGCGTGGTGGGGGTTGCTGATTCTCGCCATCGCCGCTGCGTCGGCGGTCTACGCAATCCTGCAGGCATCCGTCGCGAGCGACCTCAAGCGCCTGCTCGCCCACTCCACCACCGAGAACGTGGGCCTCATGCTCCTCGCGATCGCGGTGGCCCAGGTGCTGCGGGCTGCAGGCGCTACGGACGTCGCCGGGGTCGCCCTCGTCGCCGCCGTGCTGCTCGCGCTCGCCCACGCTGCGGCCAAGGTCGGCCTGTTCCTCGGGGCGGGCGCGATCGTGCACGCGGCGCGAAGCCATGACCTCGACGACCTCGGCGGGCTCACCGCGAGCATGCCGTGGACGGCCGTGACGTTCGGCGTGTGCGCCCTCGGCGCCGCGGCACTGCCGATCAGTGCCGGCTTCGTGGCCGAGTGGGTGCTGCTGCAGGCCCTCATCCACGGCGGGCTGCCGAACAGCCCGGTGGTGGCGGTGGTCATGCCCGTCGCCGTCTCCGTCGTGGCCCTCACCGCCGGGTTGGCCCTGCTCACGGTGGTGAAGGCCTTCGGGATCGCGTTCCTCGGCCGGGCCCGGTCGGCGGCGGCGGCAAACGCCCAGGAGGCTCCCCCCCTCCAGAAGGCTGCGATGGTCGTGGCGGCCGTGGGCGTTGTGGTCCCCGGCCTGGTCTGCGGCCCGATCGCGGCGGCGGTCGCCAGGGCCACAGGGGTCTCCGGCGTCGAACCGGTCGGCCTGCTCGGCGTGCGGCTGACCGCGGTGCGAGCGGTGCTCGACCCGGTGGCCCTGGCGCTGCTCGCGGCGGGGGTGGCCGTCCCGATTGTCGCCGCGGCAGTGGCCCGCGCCCGGCGAGCGCCCCGCCGCGACGTCGACCTCGCGTGGGGGTGCGGCGGTGCCCGGGTCAGCCCCCGCATGCAGTACACGGCCACGTCCTACGCCGAGCCGCTGGTGCGGGTCTTCGACGTCGCGCTGCAGGCCAGCCGCGCCGTCGAGACGACCCCGGCCGGGCAGTCGCCCTACCTGGAGCAGGAGGTCAGGTTCAGGCAGCGGCTGGAGGATGTCGTGGAGCAACGGGTCTATCTCCCGGTGGTCGCCGCGATGGTGCGGGTGGGGGAGTCGGCGCGCCGGGTGCAGAACGGCAGCCTCTACCGGTACCTGGGCTTCTCCTTCGCCGCGCTCGTCGTGGTGCTGATGGTGGTCACGCGGTGACCGTGCTGATGGTGGTCGCGCTGCAGGTGGCCCTCGCGGTCGCCGCCTCGCCCGCGGTCGTCGGCCTGGTGAGGCAGGTGCACGCCCGGCTGGAGGGCCGCGTCGGCGCAGGAGTGGGCCAGCCGTGGCGCGACCTGCGCAAGCTCGCCGCGAAGGAGCCCCTCCGCGCGCCTGGGGCTAGCCCGGTGCAGTGGCTCGCGCCGCTGGTGCTGCTCGTGTCGAGCCTGCTGCTCGCCGCCCTCGTGCCGCTGCTGAGTGTCGAGGGCCTGCCACTGGTGCCCGGCGACTTGTTCGTGGTCGTGTCCGTGCTCCTGGCCGGCACAGTCGCTCTGGCCCTACTCGGCCTGGACTCCGGCACGGCGTTCGGCGGAATGGGCTCCAGCCGCCACATGATGATCGCGGCCCTGGTGGAGCCGACCGTGCTGGTCGCGGTCTACGCGATCTCCGTGCCGACAGGTTCGTCTGCGCTGGGCCCGATCGTCGCCGCCAGGCTGGCCTCCCCCGACAGCGTCGTCGCGCCGGCGAGCCTACTGGCTGTCGTCGCGCTCGTCGTCGCGGTCCTCGCCGAGACAGGCCGGCTGCCGGTGGACAACCCGGCGACGCATCTGGAGCTCACGATGGTGCACGAGGCGATGGTCCTGGAGACCTCGGGCCGCGACCTCGCCTGGGTGGAGCTGGGGGCGTGGGTGCGGCTGAGCGTGCTCGTCGCGCTCGTGGCGAACCTGCTCGCCCCGTGGGGAGTCGCGCGCGAGGCCACTCCGCTCGCGCTGGCCGTTGCCGCGCTGGCTCTGGCCGGCAAGGTTGGCGCCCTCGCCGTGGTGCTCGGCGTCGGGGAGGTGATGCTGGCGAAGGTGCGTCTGTTCCGGGTCCCGGAGCTGCTCGCCGGCTCGTTCGTGCTCGCGTTCCTCGCCGTGACCGCCTCGTACGTGATCGGCTGAGGGGGCGGCGATGAGCCAGGAGCTGTTCGGCGAGCTGGTCGGGGCGTTCGCCGGCATCGAGCTGCTCGCAGCGGTGCTCATCGTGTGGCGCCGCTCGCTGCAGGCCTCCGCCCGGGTCCTCGCCCTGCAGGGCGTCGCCCTCGCGGGGCTGGTGGCTGTGATCGGGGTCGAGCAGGCATCGCTGGAGCTGGCAGCGGTCGCCGTGCTCGTGCTGGTGCTCAAGGGCATCGCCCTGCCTCGGCTGCTGGCCAGGAGCGCCGCCGACGAGGCGGCGGCCGGCACCTGGCCGCCCGCGGCCGCGACGACGCGGCTCAACCCGACGCTGGGGCTGCTGGCCGCCGTGGGCCTGGCCACGCTCGCCTACCTGGTGAGCCGCCCGATCGCCGCGCTCGTCCCTGGCCCGGCCGGGCGCGCCGTCCCGGTCGGCATGACGCTGGTGCTCACCGGCTTCCTGGTGCTTGCGACGCGTCGGCGCGCGCAGTCGCAGCTCGTCGGGTTCCTGGTGCTGGACAACGGGATCGCGACGGTCGCGTTCCTCACCGCCGGAGGTGTGCCCCTGCTGGTGGAGCTCGGCGTCTCCCTCGACGTCCTGCTCGTGGTGCTCGTGCTGCAGGTGCTCAGCGGACGCATGGTGCTGGCGTTCGGCGGCACGGACCTCGACGACCTGAAGGAGCTGCACGACTGACATGAGCGAGACCTGGGTCGGCGGGGGTCTGGTGTGGGCGGTCGTGCTGCTGCCGGCACTGGTCGGCGTGGCCGCGCTGACCCTGCCGCGGTCGCGCTGGCTGCCCCGGGCCGAGGTGGGCGCGAGCAGCGCCGTCCTCGCCTGTGCGGTGCTGTTGCTGGTGGTCGTGCGCGACGGGGCCGTCGCGGTGGCCGCCCGCGGCCTCCTGCGTGTGGACGCCCTCGCCGCCTACCTGCTCTGCGTTGTCGGTGCGGTGGCACTGACTGCGGCGTGGGGCGGGATGAGCACCGAGCGCGCCAAGTCCGGGCGTGGCGGCCGGTACGCCGCCCTGGTGTGCGGCTTCCTGTCGGCGATGGTGCTCGCACTCGTGGCCGACAACCTCGGTGTCGCCTGGGTCGCGGTGGAGGCGACGACGATCGCCACCGCGTTCCTCGTGGGGCACGCCGGGGGACGGCGGGCGCTCGAGGCAGCATGGAAGTACGTCGTCCTGGGTTCGGTGGGGGTGGCGGTGGCCTTCCTCGGCCTGGTGCTGCTCTATGCCGCGACGCAGGCGGCCGGCGCGCCGACGCTGTCATGGGTCCAGCTCACGACCGGGCACCTGGTCCTGGACCCCACGGTCACGCGCACCGGGCTGGCGTTGGCGGCCCTGGGTTTCGCGACGAAGGCGGGGCTGGCCCCCTTGCACAGCTGGCTGCCCGACGCGCACAGCCAGGCACCGGCGCCGGTCTCGGGCCTGATGTCGGGGGTGCTGCTCGCCGTAGCGTTCGGGGTGATCCTGCGGCTGGCGTCGGTGGACGCCGCGCTGCGGCACGGTTCGACGGTGCGTGGGCTGCTGCTGGTATGCGGCTTGCTCTCCCTGCTGGTCGCGGCCCTGCTGATGCTGCGCCAGCACGACTACAAGCGGCTGCTGGCGTACTCGAGCATCGAGCACATGGGGCTGGTGTGCCTGGGCGCGGCCATCGGCGGGCCGATCGCGCTGGCGGCGGTCCTGCTGCACCTGCTTGGGCACGGGCTGAGCAAGGCCGCGGCGTTCATCGTGGCCGGCCGGATCCTCACGGCCGAGGGCAGCAGCCGGATCGGTGACGTCCACGGCCTTCTACGGCGCCGGCCGCGGCTGGCGGTCCCGCTGCTCGCCTGCGTCGTGATGCTTCTGGGCATACCACCGTCCGGGCTGTTCTTCACCGAGGTGGTCATGCTGTTCGCCGGCCTGCAGCGGGGGTTCGGTCCAGCTGTCGGCGCCGCCGTGGTCCTGCTGCTGGTCGCCTTCGCGGGGCTTGTGCGCCCGGTGGTCTCCATGACCCTCGGGCCGACGCAGGAGCCTGGCGGTGCGGTCGACCTGCGCCCGGGGGGACCGATGCTGCCGGTGGGGCTCGCCCTGGCTGCGACGGGACTCATCGGCGTGGCCGCCTGGCCGCTGGCCGGCGTCCTGGCCCGAGCGGTCGCGGTGCTGGGGGCCGGCACATGAGCGCGCCCTGCACGCCTGGTCCGGCGCCGGGGGTGCAGCGACAGGCGGTGGCTCGCGAAGGGCTCGTCGCGGCGGCGTCCCACCTGCTCGGCCAGGGCTACCGGCTGGCTCTCGTAGCGGGGTCTGCGCCGCCGGGGGCGTTCCAGGTGGCGTATGCCTTCGCCCGCGGGGACGGCGCCCGCGCGGAGCTCGTGGTCGACATGCCCGAAGCCGACGCCTGGGTGCCGACGATCGCCGGCATCTCCTACACGGGAGGGCGTTTCGAGCGCGAGGTCGCCGACCTGTTCGGCATCCCTTCCCGCGGGCATCCTCAGCCGTCAAGGCTCGTCAAGCACGGCCACTGGCCGCAGGGGTGGTACCCGATGCGCCACGACGACGCCACCCCGCCACCGTTCGAGCCCGACGTCGGGTCGTTCCCCTTCCTCGAGGTCGCCGGTGAGGGGGTCTACGAGATCCCCGTCGGCCCGGTGCACGCCGGGCTCATCGAGCCGGGCCACTTCCGGTTCTCGGTGATGGGGGAGACGATCATCCGGATGAAGGCGCGGCTGTGGTTCCTGCACCGCGGCGTCGAGAAGCTCTTCGAGGGCAGGCTCCCGGATGCCGGCATGGAGCTGGCCGAACGTGTCAGCGGCGACACCGCCGTGGGCCACGGGCTGGCCTACGCGATGGCGGTCGAGGAGGCGCTGGGCGTCGAGGTCGGCGAACGCGACCGGCTGGTGCGCGCGATGCTGCTGGAGCTGGAGCGCCTCTACAACCACGTGGGCGACATCGGCGCGATCCTCAACGACGTCGCCTACGGGATCGCCCACGCCCACACCCAGCGACTGCGCGAGCGGCTGTTGCGGGTGAACGCGGCGACCACCGGGCATCGGCTGCTGCGCGGGGGCGTCGTGGTTGGAGGGTCGAGGCTGCTGGCGTCGCCGGACGTCGCGGTGGTGCGGCAGTGCGCCAGCGACCTGGCCGAGGTGGTCGCGATCGCGCTGGACCACAGCATCGTGGCGGACCGGCTGACCGGAACGGCGGTGCTGTCCCGTGAGCACTCCGAGCGGATCGGCGCGCTCGGGTACGTGGCCCGGGCCAGCGGTCACCTGGTCGACGCACGGGTGGAGCACCCCTTCGCCGACCTGGGTGAGGCGTTCGAACCCGTCGTCGAGCAGGGCGGGGACGTCCTCGCGCGACTTCTTGTGCGGGCCCGCGAGGTGGCGATGTCGACCGACCTGGTCGAGCACCTTGTCGCGCGGGTGGGGTCGGCCGTGAGCGGCGATGTGGAGCCGACCGGCGTCGGCCGCGGCGGTGACGCGCGGGGTGAGCAGGGCGGGCGGCAGGGCCGGCCGGGTGGGGGGCAGGCCCGGCCGAGTGGGGGGCAGGGTGTCGGCCTGTCCCTGGTGGAGGCGTGGCGCGGCACGGCGTGCCACCGCGTCGAGGTGGGACCGGACGGCACCCTGGCGCGGGTGAAGGTCGTCGACCCCTCCTTCTTCACCTGGCCTGCGCTGCCGGTGGCGTTGAGGGACACGATCGTCCCCGACTTCCCCCTGGCCAACAAGAGTTTCAACCAGTCCTACGCGGGCAACGACCTGTAGGCCCGGCCGATCACGGGCAGCCTCGTCGTGCACGGGACCCTGCCGCCAGGCTTCGGTGAGAGCGTGCGAGTTCGGGGGTCATACGGCGACACCCCTCTCGCACACTGCGGCTGACCGGTGCGAGTCTGCGGTCAGACGCCGAGACCGCGCAGGAACTCGCGGTTGGCGTGCTGGTGCGCCACGGCCTGGGCGAAGCGCTCGGCGGTCTGCGGCATGATGTCCTGCTCGACGACCAGCCAACCGGTGAAGTCGGACTCCACGAGGATCTCCACCACGCGAGCAACCCCGGCGTCGCCCTCGCCCAGCGGCGGGAACGCCTCACGGCGCCAGATCTCCTCCGTGGGGGCCTCGTCGGCGATGATCTGCTCGATGACGGCGCGGCTGGCGTCCTTGAGATGCACGTGGTTCACCCGCCCGCTCCAGGCCGCGAGCTGGGTCGCCGGGTCCCCGCCGCCAAGGAACAGGTGGCCTGTGTCCAGGCACAAGCCGACGTCGCTCAGCTCGAGGACCCTCTCGATCTCCCAGACGGCCTCCACGTAGGTCCCGGTCTCGTGGTGGAACGTCGGTTCGTAGCCGCGGTCCCGGCAGCGTTGCACCGCCGCGCGCAGACCCACACCGAAGCGCTTCCAGGCGTCCGTGTCCAGGCCGAGCGCGTAGTCGGCGTGAGCGCGGCCCGGCCTCGCCCGCCGTTGCGGGCTCCCCGCGTCGGCGATGGTCGGCCGCGGCCGCGGGCCGGTGAGGTGCGGCGCCGCGGCGTCGAACGTGTCGAGCATGGCGTCGAGCTCCGGCAGGCGCTCCGCGAGGGCGTCGGCCTCGGCGTACGGGAGCTCGAGGTAGCCCCCCGCCAGGCCGAGCCCGCGAGCGGCCAGCCGCTCGCCGAGCTCGGCGCCGGTGCCCAGGTAACCCACAGGTCCCAGGTCGATGCCCGCGAAGCCAGATGCCTGCACCTCGTCGAGCACGCTGACGCCGTGCGGGGTGTTCGGGTCGACGCCGACTGTCAGCTCGAAGGCCCCGTAGCTGATCGGGGCGTTCGCGACGACGATCTGGGGCGGGCCGGCCACGCGGTGCCGGCCGGTAGCGCTCTGCTGGCTGGTAGGGCTCTGCTGGCTGGTAGGGCTCTGCTGGCTGGTGGGCTCTGCTGGCGGGCTCTGCTGGCTGGTAGGGCTCTGCTGGCTGGTCATGTCGTCCTCACGGTGTTCGGGGTCGGGCCACCATGTCGGGGGCGGGCGGCGGGTCTCACTTCACCGCACCGATCGTGAGCCCGCGCACGAGGTGCTTCTGCACCAGCATCGAGAACACGACGATCGGGAGGGCCCCCACCACTCCCGCGGCGCTCATCGCTCCCCAGTCGACGTTGATCCGGCCGATCAGGGTCGCGGCTCCGACGGGCATGGTCTCCGCGGTCGGTGTCGAGGTGAGCACGAGAGCGAAGAGAAACTCGTTGTAGGTCACGATCACCGCGAAGATGCCGGTCGCGACCAGCCCTGGCGCTGCCAGGGGCAGCACGATGCGCCGGAAGGCGGTGAAGCGGGTGTCCCCGTCGACCATGGCAGCCTCTTCCAGGTCCACGGGGATCTCCCGGAAGAAGCTCTCCATCATCCACACGACGACGGCGACGTTGAAGGCCGCGTACACCACGATCAGGCCGAGGCGGGTGTTGAGGATCCCGGCCGTCTCGAACAGGAGGAACACCGGGATGATGATCACGATGGGGGGCAGGATCCTGGTCACCAGCAGGCCGAAGGCGACGTAGCGCTCCATCCCGTGCCAGAGATGGAACCGGGCCAGCGCGTAGGCGGCCTGCGTGCCGAGCACGAGGGCGATCCCGACGCTGGCGAACGTCACGACGACCGAGTTGGTCAGGTACGAGCCGAACGAGCGCCCGTTGAAGAGGCTGGAGTAGTTGTCCCACGTGAACGAGTGCGGCAGCAGCGTGCCGTCCTGGGTGATCTCGCGGTTGGTCTTGACCGAGGTGGAGAGCATCCACAGCAGCGGGATGACGGCGACCATGATCGCCACCACGACCGCCGACATGAACCCCGCCCTGCGCACGCCCCGCCCGCCACCGCCGGGGTCGGTGAGCCCCCGCTCGGGCGAGGAGGACGGCGCGCGCGCGCTCACGCCGTCCTCCTGCGCATGAGCCCCACGGCGAAGCCCGCGGCGGCGATCACGACGAGGGCGACCATGAGCAGGAGTGCTGCTGCGTAGCCGAACTGCTGGAAGCTGAAGAACGTCTGGTACCCGTAGATCGACACGAGCTGTGTGGCCGTGCCGGGGCCGCCCCGGGTCAGCACGTACACCTGGTCGAACGTGGTCAGGGCGTCGATGGTGCGCAGCGTGACCGCGACGAGGATGGTCGGGCGAAGCATAGGCAGCGTGTGGTCGACGAACGTGCGCCAGGCCCCTGCGCCGTCCACCTTGGCCGCCTCGAACGGCTCGACCGGCAGGGACTGGATGCCGGCGAGCAGGATGAGGAAGAGCAGCGGCGTCCACTCCCAGACGTCGAGCATCACCAGGCCCGCGAACGCTGCACGCGGGCTGCCCAGGATCTGCGGCGGGTCGAGCCCGACCGCCTTCGCGATCGAGGCGAGCAGGCCGACGTCCGAGGCGTAGATGAGCCGGAACACGATCCCGACCACCACGGGGGTCACGATCATGGGCAGGATCAGCGTGCCCCGCACCGCTCGGATGAGCCGCACCTCGCGAGCGCACAGCAGGGCCAGAGCCAGGCCGAGCGCCGTCTCGAGGACCACGGCGAAGAACACGAACTCCGCCGTGGTCACCACCGAGTCGATGAAGGCCTTGTCGTGCAGGGCGTTGACGTAGTTGTCCAGGCCCACAGAGCGCAGGCGCCGGCCGAAGCGGTAGAACCCGGTGCTCGTGCGGAAGCCGTCGATCAGCGGGTACACCAGCACCGCCAGCACCAGGAACAGGGTCGGTGCCAGCAGCAGGTACGGCAGGGCGCGGTCGAGCCCGCCGCCGCGGATCACCCGCCGCGGCGGCGCCTGCGCCGTCTGGGCTGCCACGACGCGTCAGGCGTAGTAGCCCTGGGCGGTCAGGTAGTCCTTGACCTGCTTGGCCGCGGAGTCCATGGCCGCGCCACCGCCCTTGCCGGCCACGAGGGCCGTGTTGAGCTCAGTGCCCAGGATCGACTCCACCTTCGCCCAGTCCGGTGTGCGTGGGCGAGCCTGGGCGCCACTCTGCAGCTGGGCCAGGGCGGTCGGCAGAAGCCGGTGGTCCTTCACCGCCTGCGGGTCCGAGAACGCAGGGATCTTGACGGGCAGGTCACCGGAGCGAGCAAGCGCCGTCTGGGTGTCGTTGGAGCCGAACCACTTCATGAACGTGATGGCGTTGTCCTTGTTCGGCGCGGAGGCGGAGACACCGTGGATGAAGATGCCGATCTGCGCCAGCGCGGCGGTCTGCTTGGGCACCACCGCGAAGTCGAGCTTGCCCACCTCCTTGGACTGCGACGCGTCGTCGGACTTGATGGCGTTGCCGGAGTATTGGATGATCGCGGCCGCGTCGCCGCCGAGGATGGCCGCACCCTCCTGGTCGGAGTCGAACTCGGCGACCCCGGGCGGTGCGATGGACTTCAGCGTGCCGACGAAGAAGTCGGCGGCCGCCTTGCCCTCGGTGGAGTTGAAGGTCGGGATCCACTTGTCGTCGAAGATGGTGGCGCCGAAGGACAGCAGGATCGGGTAGAACGACGTCACGATCGGGTTGCCCTTGACGCCGCGGAACACGAACCCGTACTTGACCTTCTTGGCCGCCATCGCCGCCTTCGCGGTCGTCACGAGCTCGTCCCACGTCGCGGGGGCAGAGGCGAAGACGTCGTTGCGGTAGGTCATGGTCTGCAGGTCGCCGATCGTCGGCAGGGCGATGAGCTTCGGTTGCTCGTTCTCGAACCCCTTGACGCGCGGGCCCTTCTGCGGGGGCCAGTAGCCGAGCTCGGCGAACGCCGGGGCGTAGTCGGCGTCGGCCTGGATGCCGTGCGCGCCGAGGTCCTCGAGGATGCCCGCGGCGGCGTACTGCGGGATCCACGGGTCGTCCATGATGTAGATGTCGTACTGCCCGGCCTTGGACTGCCCGTCCTGGAACGCCTTGGAGAAGAACGAGTCGTACGGCTCGGTCAGGAACTCGACCTTGATGCCTGTGGCCTGCTCGAACAGCGGCAGGATCGTCTGCTTGAACGGCACGAGCGCGCCGTCCTCGAAGGCCCCGATGACGAGCTTGCCGCCGGTGCTCGCGGACGGGCTGCCCGCGCTCGTGGCGGCCGAGGTGCTAGAGGCGGCTGCGCCGCTCGACGAGCCGCCGCAGGCGCTGAGCAGTGGTAGCCCGGCGGCGGTGCCCCCGATCGTGACCCCGAGACGCAGCAGGTCGCGACGGGTGAGCGCGCGACCGTTGGCCCGATCCTGGTTCATGGCTGCAGTCCTTCCTTCTCGTGGACTATCTGCGGGACTTACTCGTGACCGTCCGTGCCAACCGGTGGCCCGGTCGTGCCGACGTCGTATCCGGCTACCGTCTGGTCCGCGCGGTGCACCGCGGTCGTCGCGTCGGCGCGGAAGAAGCACGCCCGCGCGGGGTCGACCAGCACCCCCACCCGAGTGCCCAACGGCGCGCTCCAGCCCCGTGGTGCGCGCACGGAGACCCTGGCCTCGCCGAGCGAGACGTCGACATAGACCTCGTCGCCCATCGGCTCGACGACGTAGACGGCTCCGGGGACCGATCCTGGCGTGCCCTCCGTCACTATCTCGAGGTCGCGGGCCCGCACGCCCATCGAGGTCACCGCCGCCCGTGCGCACGCCTCGAAGCGGGCGCCCAACGGCACCCGTGCCTCGTTGACGACCATGGAGCGCGTCGGCGGGTCCAGCGACAGGTCCACGAGGTTCATCGGCGGGCTGCCGACGAAGCCGGCCACGAAGCGGTTGGCCGGGGCGTCGAAGACCTCCTGCGGCGGTGCGTACTGCTGGACGACGCCGTCCTTGAGCAGGCACACCCGGTCGGCCATCGTGAGCGCCTCAGCCTGGTCGTGCGTGACGTAGAGCGTGGTCGTGCCCAGCCTCTTCTGCAGGCGCTTGATCTCCGCGCGCATCGTGACGCGCAGCTTCGCGTCGAGGTTGGAGAGGGGCTCGTCCATGAGGAAGACCTCGGGGTCGCGCACGATCGCCCGGGCGAGCGCGATCCGCTGACGCTGGCCCCCGGAGAGCTGTCGTGGCCGCCTGCCCAGGAGGTGCCCGACCTCGAGGGACTCCGCAACGGCCGCCACGGCATCCTTCTGCTCGCGTGGGGGCATGCCCCGGATCCGCAGCGGGTAGGCGATGTTCTGTGCGACCGTCATGTGCGGGTAGAGGGCGTAGCTCTGGAAGACCATCGCGACGTCGCGCTCGCGCGGCGCCCGCCGCGTGACGTCTCGCCCGGCGATGAGCACCCGGCCGGCGCTCGGCTGCTCCAGGCCGGCGACGATGCGCAGCGCCGTCGTCTTGCCACACCCCGACGGGCCCAGCAGCACGACGAACTCGCCGTCACCGACATCGAGGTCGAGCGCCTCGAGCACGCGCACGGCGTCGAACGTCTTCTCGATGCCGGACAGCCGCACGTCACCCATGGCGCGACCCCGTCGGGGCGGGTCCGGTCGTGCCTCGCACGACCAGGCGGGTCGGCTGCAGCTCCCGGTGGCAGACGTGGCGGTTCTCGCGAAGTGCGGCGATCAGGAGCTCGGCGGCCCGGTCACCGGCCTGCGTGGCGTCCGAGGCCACGGTGGTCAGCTGGATCCGGGCGTGGCCCGCCATGGGGATGTCGTCGTACCCGACGACAGACACGTCGCCGGGCACGTGCAGCCCCGTGCGCTCGAGGCGGTCCAGCTGCTCGATGGCAACGGTGTCGTTGTGCGCGACCACGGCCGTGGGATGCGCGTCGAGCCCGACGACGCTGAGCCCTCTCGTGCGGGCCGCCTCGGCGAAGGCAGCCTGCCGCAGCTCCATCCCGGTCTCGCGCATGCCCTGCGTGGCGAAGGCCACCCGTCGGTGTCCGAGGGCCTCGAGGTGGTCCATCACCGCGGCCATGGCCACGGCGTCGTCAGGCTCGACGACCCCGAGCCGGTCGTCGCCGTCCTCGGCGAATGCGCAGACCACCGGCACGTCGTCGGCAACCAGCTCCAGGTGCAGGCGTGACCCCTGGCTGAGCCCGCCGAAGAGCACCCCGTCGGCGCGGCGGGACACCAGTGCCGAGACCTGGGCGCGTTCGGTCATGGGGTCGCAGCCGGTGTTCGCGATCAGGACGCCGAAGCCTTCCTTGCGGGCACGCTGCTCCATCCCGTGGGCGAGCTCGGCGAAGAAGGGGTTGATGGGGTCCGGCACCACGAGGGCGAGCACCCGCGAGGACCGTTCGCGCAGAGCGCGGGCGATGCTGTTGGGCATGTAGCCGAGGGCGTCGATCGAGGCCTCGACGCGTGCGCGCGTGTGCGGCGCGACGAGTGTGCTGCCGCGGATGACGTTGGACACGGTCGACTTGGACACCCCGGCGTGGCGGGCCACATCGACCACCGTGACGTTGGGCATGTCGTGCTCGCCCTACTGCCCCAGCACCGGGGTGAGGAAGGCGGCCGATCGTGAGATGCACTCCTCCGGCGAGAGGGCCGGGTCCTCGTGCTCGATGGAGACCACACCGTCGTGCCCGACCGCCTGCAGGGCGGCGACGAGCCTGCTCCACGTCGCGGCGTCGTGCCCGTCGCCGACTGCGGAGAAGTGCCAGGAGTTCACGCCCGCCTCGGGCGGGAAGCGGTGGTCGAGCAGGCCGTGCACCGCGATCCTGTCGTCGTACAAGGTGGTGTCCTTGCCGTGCGACCAGCCGATCACCGGGCCCAGCGCCTCGATCACCCGCACCGGGTCCGCACCCTGCCACCAGAAATGGCTGGGGTCGAGGTTGACCCCGACGTTGGGGCCCGCGTAGCTGCGCAGCGCGCGGTAGCTCTCGACGCCGTAGACGCTGACGCCGGGGTGCAGCTCGAGGCAGATGAGGACGTCGGGCGCGGTCGCCGCTGCCCAGGCGGACAGCTCCCGCCAGTACGGACCGACCTCGGCCTCCATCTGCCAGGCCCAGATGCCCTCGTCGTCGTTGCTCGTGGCCCACAGCCCGAAGACTCCGACGGACCCGCCCCCGCGACCACCGGGACAGCCGGCCATCGTGACCACGCGGTCGACCCCCAGCCGAGCCGCCAGCTCGACGGCCCCGCGCAGCGCCGCCTGCGCCTCGGCGCGTGCATCGGCGTCGGGGTGCAGCGGGTTGCCGGCGGCGTTGACCGCGCTGAACGCCAGGCCGAAGTCGTCGAGGTCGCGGGCGAGCGCGTCGCGCGCCTCGCCGTCGTCGTCCAGCAGCGCCGCGAGGTCGAGGTGGGTGCGCGCCCCCCACGTCCCGACGCTCATCTCGACATCGGTGATGCCGTGGTCACGGCAGAAGGCGAACGCGTCGCGACGGGACAGGTGCTTCAGCCCGTCGGTGAACAGACCGAGCCGCATGGTGGTCTCCTACTCGCTGGCGTGGTGGTTCGAGGTCGCGAGGGCGAACGCGGCCAGGAGCGCCGCGACGTCCTCGCGAGCCCTCTCGGCGCTCGCGCGCACGGGTGCCCCGGTCGTGACCGAGGAGTGGAAGGCGCGCAGCTCGGCGCGGAAGGCCTCCTCGTAGGAGACCCGGTGCTCGACGGTCGTCAGCTCGGTGCCCGGGGCGGGCGCGGCTCGTGCGAGACGTTCGACGAGGCGCGTGGGGTGGTGACGCAGGTACGGCGCGGGGAACGTCAGCTCGACCACCCGGTCGCGGCAGTAGATGCTCACGCGCTCGCGGTACTCGGGCACGCCGGGCAGGTTGAGGTGCTCCAGGTTCGCGCGCCCTCCACCGGGCAGGCTCCAACCCAGGCTCACGCCACGCCCCCCGTCGAACCAGGCTGCGTCGGTCGTGGCCAGTGGCGCCCCGATCCCCGCCGCGCCCAGCAGGTGGTGCGCCAGGCTCACGTCGTGCACGAGGGCGGAGAAGAACGCCTCGAAGGCCCGTGCCTCGGCAGCGGACGGCGTCGCGCCGCGGGCCGCGGCGACGGCCTGTGCGAGGCGCGACCGGGAGTCGGTCACGAGGCTCTGGGGCACGTCCGTGCCCGAGTGGAGCTCGAGGTGCTCGACGAACGGCCCCTGGTCGGGGTCGTTGACCTCGACGCTGAGATAGACGACCTCGGAGGCGGCTGCGACCAGCTCCGCCGCGCGCTCCACCGCCGGGTCGTACAGCTTCATGTAGCCGCACTGGACCACGAGGTCGCCGCGTGCGGCGATGATGTCGTCGCACTCGCCCAGGCTCAGGGCGAGCGGCTTCTCGCAGAAGGCGTGGACGCCGGCCTGCAGGGCGGCGACGATCGTGTCCTTGTGCGCGGGGTCCGGGACGGCGATGACCACCGCGTCCAGCCCCAAGGCCAGCGCCTCGGCGAGCGAGGCGACAGCGTGCGGCACGCCGTGCCGGGCGGCCACCGCCGCCCGCACCGACGGCGACGGGTCGACCACGGCGACCAGGTCGAAGCGCTGCTGGTCCTCGGCGAGCGTGACGGCGTGCGCGGCCTGGCCGACCAGGCCGGCCCCGACGAGCGCGGTCCGAAGCCGGCGGAGGCCGCTCACGCGGCGGTCCTTGCGGCCACCTGCAGCCCGTCGGCACCGTCTGCTCGCGCCATCGCCACCACCTCGAGGTCGGCCGGCGTCACCTGGACGGCTCGGCGCGAGGGCGGGTTGGAACGTTCCTATTGAGGGCAGGACGTTAGGGATTCACGCCGGTCCCGGTCAAGGGGTGGCGGTAACGAGCAGGTTGCGATTCGGCGCAGACCGGGCGTTCGGTCGTGTCAGCGGCCCTAGCGCTGCGACGAGGTGCCGCTAACGATGACGAGAATGACGACCAGCGCGGCCACACTCAGCACGATGCTCAGCCAGGCGAGCACCCGAGCCCGCCGCACCTTGGCCTCACCGGTCAGCCAGCCGCCCGACGCGGCGATGTCTCGGTGCGCGTTCGTCGCGGTGCGCAGGGCGAAGGGGGCGAGCAGGGCGCCGAGCCCGTAGAACGGGCAGAACACGAGGCTCAGCACCGCGAGGGTCATGGCCGTGCTCGCCTGGGGAGCCTCGCGCCTGACCGGTGCGGCCCCCATGGGGACGGCGTGGCCGGGCCTCGCGGGGCCGGCGGGCGGGTACTGCTGGGCAGGCGGGTACTGGTAGACGGGCGGGTACTGCTGGGCCGGTGGGTACTGCTGGGCCGGTGGGTACTGCTGGGCCGGTGGGTACTGCTGGGCCGGTGGGTACTGCTGGGCCGGTGGGTACTGCTGGGCCGGTGCGTCATGGTGTGCCGGGGGCTGCTGCTGGGCGGGTGGCTGCTCAGCCGGTGGCTGCTGGGCCGGTGGCGCCGCTGTGGCCGCGGCGGGGGGTGGCGTGGGTGCGGCACGCCGCACGTGGGCCTCGACGCGCAGCACCTGAACCGACCCCGACAGCCGGTCACGCACGACGACCTTGCCGCGGTTCGCCCCCGGCCGCGGCCGAAGGTCGACCACGACCTGCCCCTCCTCGGTCCGCACGCGCAGCCAGTCGTCGGTCGACTCCGCCGTCAGGTCGATCGGCGTGTCGCTGAGCCGGTAGACCTCGACGACCTCAGGGGCCAGGGTCTCCTGCTCCTCGACGTCGCGAAGGATGATGCTGCTCTCGGCCAGGGCGAAAGACGGCTCGGTGCGTGGCGGCGCGGGGGTGGGGCCGGGTGCCTTGGCCAGGCGCGGCAGGGCGCGCACCCGAGCCAGGGACACCCCGGAGTCCCCGTCGAAGCGGCAGTAGGGTACTTGCTTGCTGGTCTGCGCCAGGCGGTCTCGCACGTAGTCGTAGATCTCGCGGAGGTCCACGTACCCGTCCGCGTTGGTGTCGGGCGCCGCGCCGAGCAGCCCCTCGACGAGGTGCTCGGTGAACAAGCTGGTGCCCGTTTCCGTCGTGGCGTCGTTGGCCAACGACGAACCGCGGGTGCTCGAGACGATGTAGCGGCCCGGGCCGGCCAGCTGGGTGCCCGTCGCGCCCCCCTTGAACATGCCGCTGGCACAGCAGTCGAGCACGATGACCGTGCGTGGGCACATCGACTGCTCGATGAACTCGTTGATGCGGATGTTGCTGACGGCACTGCCGAGAAGCCGGTCCGACCGGGTGTCGCGACCGCACAGGTAGAGGTGGTTCCGCTCGTCGAGGAGGCCGTGGCCGCTGTAGTAGAACAGCGCGAGCTCCTCCCGGGTGCCTGCCGCGAAGAAGTCGTCGAGCTCTCGGAGGATGTCCGCGCTGGTCCGTTCGGTGACCAGTCGCACGTTCGAGTCCTCGAACAGACCGGTGTCGGAGTCGACGAGCGCCCGGTGCAGCCGCGCAACGTCCTTCACCGGGGCGTTGAGCGGGTTCAGGCTCGCGTCGGCGTCGAAGACGCTGTTGCCCACGAGGAGCGCGCGGTACCTCACCGTGCCGCCTGGATCCGGGCGGCCACGGCCGCGATCACCGGGGCGAGGGCCTCGCCGTCCGCGTTGGCCGCGGTCACGCTCAGGTGTTGGCTGCGCCCTTCGTCATCGACGTAGGTCAGGTCCACCGACCGCGTGCGGTCACGTGAGAGCCACGCCCGCAGCACGTCGACCGCCGCCGTGAACACCCCGGCCGACCCGAGGGCCAGCACCAGCTCGTCGATCGTGCCCTTGGTCCCCGGCACCGCCGAGCGGCGGATCTGCAGCGACTCCGTCTGCACCCGAAGGTCGTGGCTGAGGTCGGCGACCTGGTCGCGCCAGCGGTCGTCCTCCGCGTCGTACCGATCGCTGCGAGGCACGACGCCGATGGTGAAGATGCCGGGCATTTCTCCCCCTTCCCCCGGGAAGTAAGGATGCCCCAACTCGCCAGGAAATACCCGCGGATTCGGGGTCCCCGCAAGGCGCCGGCTGCGCCACTGCGGCCGGTGTGCAGGGCGGCGCCGGTGTGCAGGGTGGGCCGGTGTGCAGGGCGGCGCCGGTGTGCAGGGCGGCGCAGGGGAGAACGGTGGCCATCCGCGGACTTGAACCGCGGGCCTCCCTGTTCGGGAAGCAGCTTCGAGCGGGGTGTGCTCGACGGGAGTTGCTTCTCCGCAGTACCTCTATGGCCTGTTCTCAGGCTAGCCGCCAGTCGGGTGATGATCGTCGGTCCAACGTCCCAGCCCGCGGTGTTTCGTGCTCTGCCAGCGCAACCGACCCGCCTCGTCGGGTCCCGTCGGGCGGGAGGACGGGAGCGCGGCGGTGGTACGTTCCGGCACATCCGCCGTGGCGGGGACGGACGAAGACAGGCAGGAGGGGCTGGCATGGACGAGGACCCGGCCGGGCTGGTCCGGGCTGCCGCCGCGGGCGACCAGCTCGCGTGGGACACCCTGGTCGACCGATTCGCCGGGCTGCTGTGGTCGATCGGGTTCGGCTACCGCCTCTCCCGTTCCGACGCCGCCGACGTCTTCCAGACGACGTGGTTGCGGCTGCTCGAGCACGTCCACACCATCAAGGACCCGTCCCGGATCGGTGGGTGGCTGGCCACCACGTACCGGCGCGAGGCCATGGCCACGTTGCGACGGGCCGGGCGGGTCCTGCCCACCGAGGACGACGCCGACCTCGACGTGGGCGGGGAGGCACTTCCGGGCGTCGACCTGCCCCTCCTGCGCGGCGAGCGTGACGGCGCCCTCTGGACGGCGTTCAGCAAGCTGACGCTGAGGTGCCAGCAGGTGCTGCGGACCCTCGTCGCCGACGCCGAAGAGGGGCCACCGCACTACCCGGACGTAGCGGCTGCCCTCGGCATGCCGGTGGGCAGTCTGGGTCCGACTCGAGCGAGGTGTCTGTCACATCTGCGACGACTTCTCGGCGAGCACGGTATCTACGGGCTCGAGCCCGACTCGTGATGGGTGAGGACACCGAGCACGGGAGGCACCATGGACGGTGAGCGAGATGAAGCGACGCAGGGCGGCGACCCCGGCCCCGGCCCGCTGAGCGTCGAGGACCAGCAGGTGCTCGTCGCTTTGCGCGGGCTGTTCCGGCGCAGCGACAGCCCCCCCGGCTGGGTGGTCGAGGCGGCGAAGGCCAGCTTCGGCCTGCGCACGATCGACGCCGAGCTCGCGGCACTGACCTGGGACTCCCTGCTCGACGAGCCGGCGGTGCTCGTCCGCGGGGAGCATGCGGCGACGGCGCCGCGCAGCCTGACTTTCGAGGCCGGCGAGCTGGCGATCGAGATAGAGGTCAGCGCCCCGGCACCGGCCAGACGCATCATCGGACAGGTGGTGCCACCCCAGCGTGCCCGGATCGAGGTCCGCCTGGCACCCAACGAGGCCGGGGCACGGGAGGTCCGTGTGCTGGAGACCGACGACCTGGGGCGGTTCACGCTCGATGGTGTCGGGGCCGGTCCGCTGAGCCTGGCCGTGCACCGGGAGGGCCTGCCCGTCGTGACCACGGAGTGGGTCGTGCCGGGAGGCTGAGACGGGCCGGTCTGCAACGCGGCACCCCGGCTGCGACGTCGCAGTCCCGTAACGTGGGTGTCGCGGCGCGTCGTCGCCGTCCGGCGGGACCTGCGGTGCGAGGAAACGGCGGCCCCGGGAGTGAGATGACCAGGATCGGGCTCGGGCGTGTCTGGACCGCGTGGTCCCTGTCGGCCGTCGCACTCCTGTCGACGATCCTGGCATCGTGCTCGACGACTGAGCCGGGGCTGGTACCAGCCCCGGGGCGAACGACCGCCGCCACGACGTCCCCGACGCCGACCGCCCCCGCCGGTGACACTGCGTCGGCCCCCCCGACCGCGTCGGCCACCACGACCTCGCAGCCGGGCTCGCCCGAGCCCTCGACATCCCCGGTCGCGCCGGGTTCCGGGGGGGCGACCCCGGCACCGTCCTGGCTCGGCACCCGCGTGCTGCGCCTGCGGGCCGACGGCTCCGGCGTCGCCCGGGCCACCCCGCCTGAGCTCGTGGACAGGCGCATCGCGACGGTCGACCTGCTCCCGCCACCGGCCGACGGAGGCTGGCATTCCACCCTCGCCCGGGTGCCGCCCGACGTCGTGCGGCGCTCCACCTGGTCGACCGTCTGCCCGGTCTCGCTGGCCGACCTGCGATACCTCACTGTGTCCTTCTGGGGCTTCGACGCCAAGGCGCACACCGGTGAGCTCCTGGTGCACCGCGACGTCGCGGCCGCCGCTGTCGAGGCGTTCAGGCTGATCTTTCGCGCGCACTTCCCGATCGAGCAGATGCGCGTGGTGTCCGTGGCTGACGTCGAGGCGCCGCCGACCGGCGACGGCGACCTGACGAGTGCGTTCGTATGCCGGCGCACCCGTGGTCAGACGACGTGGTCCGAGCACGCCTACGGACGGGCGGTGGACGTCGACCCGTTCCAGAACCCGTACGTCAAGGGCAGCGTCCTGCTGCCCGAGCTCGCCGGCGCCTACACCGACCGCAGCAGTCGGCGGCCCGGGATGATCCTTCCCGGGGGCCCGGTCGACTCGGCGTTCAGAAGCGTGGGCTGGTTCTGGGGCGGCAGGTTCCACGGGCTGAAGGACTGGATGCACTTCTCCTCGACGGGCCGCTGACCTCAGCGGTCGATCGTGGCGATCATCGCGAGCAGCGGAACGACGCGCGCCTCTGGAACCTCGTACCGGCCGCGCCCTGCCGGCTGCAGCCAGCCCTCCGCCAGCAGCGGTTTCATGTGGTGGTACAGCTGACCCGAGGAGCCCAGGCCGGGCAGGGTGGTCAGGGCCGCGATGCTGCGGGTGCCACGCAGGACCTCGCGGAGCAGGGCGAGCCGCACCGGGTGTCCCAGCGCGGCGATGCTCTCCGCCGATGCGGTCCAGTCCCTGTCCAGCAGCCCGGCCGTGGACGCCTCCCGCTTCCAGGCAGCGCGCACCCCTCGCGGGAGGCGTGCGAAGCCCGTCAGCAGAACCCCGCCCGGCTTGCCGTGCCGCTCCTTGAGGTCGGCCGGCGTGAACGGGATCGGCCGACGCACGCCGTCGGCCAGGCCTGGCTCCGAGTCTGACTCCTGGCCCGCTTCTGGGTCCGCTTCCGGATCTGCGTCCGGATCTGACCCCGCGGGGCCGTCAGCGGCCTCCCCGGCGATCTCGCGGGCGACGAGCTCGGCCAACGGCGTGGCGTCCGGCCCGCTCACGTGGACTCCCGTTCCCTACCGCCAGGGCCGACCGGGCGCTGCGGCTGCGGTCCAGACCCACGGCTTCCTCAGCCGCGCTGGCGGCGAGCGCGGCCTCCACGGTCGCCAGCCTTGTCTCCAGCTCGGCGAGCCGGTCGTCCAGCGACTCCGGCCGGTCGGTGTCGGTTCGAGCTGATCGCGCCTTGGCCACGGTCCGAGGTTACGTAACTACGGACGTTGCGAAAAGTTCCCACCCTAAACGGGTGAACTGAGGGTTAACGACCGCCCCGGCTCCTGCGATGCTGGCGCCGCCGATCTGGGAGGGCTGAAGTGGACCTGATGCTGGTGAGCGTGGTCGCGGTGGTCGCGTTGGCCCTGCTGTTCGACTTCTCCAACGGGTTCCACGACGCCGCGAACTCCGTCGCGACCGTTGTCGCGACCCGCGCCATGCCGGCTCGCTGGGCCGTCTGGTTCAGCGCCGCATGCAACTTCGCGGCGTTCTTCGTCGTGGGCACGGCCGTGGCGAACACCGTGGCCAAGACGGTCAAGCCGGGGGAGGAGGGCATCGCGGTGGTCTTCTCCGCACTGGTCGCGGCCATCATCTGGAACTACGCCACCTGGTACGTCGGAATGCCCTCGTCGTCCAGCCACGCCCTGATCGGCGGGCTCATCGGGGCCGGGTTCTCCGCCGGCGGGGTCGACGCCGTGAACTGGCCCAGCGTGAAGAAGACGGCCATCGCGATCGTCGTCTCGCCGGCTGTGGCGTTCGCCGTGGCGGCGCTGGCCGTCGTCCTCGTGGTCGTGGTTCAGAAGGTCACCGGCTGGCACGAGAACGCCAAGCCGTTCAAGGTGCTGCAGCTCGTCTCTGCAGGTGCTGTGTCCTTCGGACACGGCGCCAACGACGCCCAGAAGACCATGGGAGTGATCGCGGCGCTCCTGGCGGGGGCCGGCTACCTCAGCCCGGCGGCCGGGTCGAGCACCCTGCCCGTGCCGTGGTGGGTGGGGCTGGCCGCGTACACCGCGATCGCGCTCGGCACCGTGTGGGGCGGCTGGCGGATCATCGAGACGATGGGCCTGCGCCTGACCAACCTCAACGCCAAGGTCGGTGTGGCTGCGAACATCGGCGCCACGACGGCGATCTTCGGTGCGACGGCGATGGGCGTGCCGATCTCGACGACGCACGCCGCTGCCTCCTCCGTGGTGGGGTCCGGCGTGGCTGCCCGGCGCGGCACCCACTGGCGGGTGGTCGGCGAGATGGTGCTCGCGTGGGTCGTCACGATGCCCGCGACGGCGGCCGTGAGCTTCGCGCTGTACCGCCTCACGCAGCTGCCCCTCGGGCTGGCCTGGCTGGCGGTCGGGGCTGTGCTGCTGGTCGTGGGCACGTGGATGGTCCGGGCGATGATGCACACCATCGGTGCCCGCGAGGTCGAGGCAGAGGTGCCGCCGGAGGACGTGCTCGACGCTCCCCTCGTCATGGAGCGCCCGCAGATTCCCGCGGCATAGGCCCGGCGCGGTTGCGGAGGCGGCGTCGGCGACGCCGGCCGAACCGCCCCCGACGGTCCCCGCTCATCCCCGCTAGGGTCGAGACGAGCCCACCGCCGGGAAGGGGGCCGCGTGGCGGACGAGCAGCTGCCGGACGAGCGCACGACGGACGAGCACAGGCCCGACGAGCGGGCACGCGCGCACGCCGCCGCTGCGGCCGGCTCGGGCTACAACCTGGTCGTCGTCGCGAACCGGCTGCCCGTGGACGGTCACGAGGAACCCGGCGGCGAGGTCACCTGGCGGCCGAGCCCTGGCGGGCTCGTCGCCGCGCTCGAACCGGTGATGCGGCGGTACGACGGGGCGTGGGTCGGCTGGACCGGTGTCGCCGGCAGCGCGCCACCGCCCTTCGACGTCAACGGGCTGCGGCTGGTCGCCGTCGGCCTCGAGCAGGACGAGGTCGAGGGCTACTACGAGGGCATGTCCAACGCGACGCTGTGGCCGCTGTACCACGACGTGATCGCCCCACCGCGGTTCCATCGTGCCTGGTGGGAGGCCTACGTCGGCGTCAACCGCAGGTTCGCCCTCGCGACGGCCGAGCAGGTCGCCCCCGGAGGCACCGTCTGGGTGCAGGACTACCAGCTGCAGCTCGTCCCGATGATGCTGCGACAGCTCCGCCCGGACGTGCGCATCGGCTTCTTCAACCACATCCCCTTCCCCCCGTACGAGATCTTCGCCCAGCTGCCCTGGCGGCGACAGGTGCTGCACGGTCTCTTGGGCTCCGACCTGGTCGGGTTCCAGCGCCCCGCCGACGCGAACAACTTCCTGCGTGCCTGCCGACGCAACGGGCTCCCGAGCCGAGCCGGTGTCATCCGTGTGGGCACGTCGGGGGAGGCGGCCACCGCGGACAGTGCGCGATCTGACCCCGCCCGAGCGTCGGAGGGCTCGCGGCCAGGTGGCACACCGGCCGACGGGATGCGCGGGGTGCGCGAGGTGAGGGCAGGAGCCTTCCCCATATCGGTGGACGCGCGCAGCCTCGACGACCTGAGCCGCCGGCCCGACGTCGTGGAACGGGCCCGCCAGATCCGCCACGACCTCGGCGATCCTCCCGTCGTGCTGCTCGGGGTGGATCGCCTCGACTACACGAAGGGGATCCTGCACCGGCTCGAGGCAGTGGGTGAGCTCTTCGACGAAGGCAGGCTCGCGACGCCGGACGCCGTCGTGGTCATCGTGGCCACGCCGAGCCGGGAGCGGGTGGAGACCTACCAGCACATGCGCGACGAGGTCGAGGTCGCGGTCGGCCGCATCAACGGCCTTCATGGGCAGCTCGGACACCCGGCCGTGCACTACCTGCACCAGTCCTACCCGCGCGAGGAGCTGGCAGCTCTGTACCTGGCGGCGGACGTGATGCTCGTGACGTCGCTGCGCGACGGGATGAACCTGGTGGCCAAGGAGTACGTCGCGACCCGCCACGACGAGCGTGGCGCGCTGGTGCTCAGCGAGTTCACGGGTGCGGCGCTTGAGCTGCCTCAGGCGCTGCTGGTCAACCCGCACGACATCGACGGGCTCAAGGACGTGATCGTCAGGGCGGCCTCGATGCCCAGCCGGGAAGCGACCCGTCGCATGCGAGCCATGCGTCGTCGCGTGTTCGAGTACGACGTCGCCCGCTGGGCGCGGGACTTCCTGGTCGCTCTGGGCACCACTGATGCCGTGACGGCGGCTCCCGTGGTGAACGTGGCGGCCCTGGAAGCCCCAGCGCGGATGCCCGCCCGCCACCGGGCTGGGCCTGGTGGCGACCCCGCGCTCGTGAGCGACGCCGCCCGCAGGGTGCCGACCGGGAGGCTGCGGTGATGCTCGACCAGTCCCTGGAGGCTGCGCTCGCGCGGCTCGGTGCGGGCCCGCGGGTGCTCCTGACCCTGGACTTCGACGGTGTTCTGGCCCCGATCGTCAGCGACCCCGCGCAGGCTCGGATGCTGCCTGGCTCCGCCGACGCGCTGCAGGCGCTCGGCCGGCGGTCCGGCGTGCAGCTCGCCCTGGTCTCCGGCCGGTCCCTGGCCGACCTGCGGGTCGTCGCACAGGCGCCGCCCGGCACGGTGCTCGTCGGCAGCCACGGCGCAGAGATCCAGCACCCGGCCGGCGCCCACGTGCAGGCGGGGGAGGACACCGGGCTGGCGCTGCTGGCCCCGGAGGCGGCACGTCTTCTGCTCCGCCTGTCCGACGCCCTGGTGGGGATCAGCGCGGCCCACGAGGGAACTCGGGTGGAGCTGAAGCCGTCCGGTGCCGTCCTGCACACCCGGCAGGCCGACCGCGCCGTTGCCCGCCAGGCGACCCTGGAAGCCATCGACGGGCCGGCGACCTGGGCGGGCGTGCACGTGACGTGCGGCAAGGAGGTCGTGGAGCTGTCCGTCGTCGGCGCCACCAAGGGCACGGCGGTGCAGCGGCTGCGCGACTGGGCCGGGCTGCCTTCGGGTCGCGGAGGTGTGCTCTTCGTCGGCGACGACGTGACCGACGAACGTGCTTTCGCGGTGCTGGACGACGACACCGGCGACGTCACCGTCAAGGTGGGCCTTGGTCCGACCCGCGCCCGGCACCGCCTCGCCGGGCCGCCGGAGGTCGTGCTCCTGCTGCAGCGACTGCTGCACAACCGCTGAGCCGGCGCGGCGAGCTCGCCGCGACGGGTCAGTCGCCCCTACGACGCCGAAGTGCGAGGTCCTCCCGCTGCCGGGCGGATACCAGGCGAACGAGCCTCTCGCGGTCGGCCCGGGAGATGTCGGTGAACGCCGCCCGCAGGCAGCCGACCCGCAGCTCGAGCACCGTCACGGTCGAGCGCACGGGGGCGCCGTCGGGGAGCTCGAGCTCGGCGTACATGAGCTGACCGGCTCCAGGCGGCGTCCCGGCACACGTGACGTAGGCGCAGAAGCCACCCGCCGACAAGGAGAAGGTCTTGCCCTCCACGACAGCGGCGCTCGCCCGGTTGGCGCGCAGCCCCTCGAGGTCGGCAGCCCGCACCGCAAGCTCGACCTCCGCGCGGACATCGCGGCGTCTTTGCTGGAGCACCGTGGGTGCGGTCGCTACGGGGCTGAGCGTCAGGACGCCGTCCACGAGACGGATCCGGGCCGGCACGCGCAGCAAGCCCTGATCGGTGGGGAGCTCGGCGATGCCCTCACCGGCCGTCACGGCCGCCGCCGGCCCCAGGACGGCCACCCGCCAGGAGCCTGCGATCGTCACCTCGGCCAGTGATCGAAGCGGGATCGCCCCGGTGCTCGCATACAGGAGCAGCCTGCTTCCGGCGGCGACGGAAGGCACGCCCACCCCCTCCACGAACCCCGGTTGGCCGCCGGGAACGCTCGACTCGGTGACGATCACCGCCAGTATGCGACCGCCCTGCTCGGTTGTCCCGGGCCCTCAGGTCCCCCCTGGCCGTGTGCCCGGCCGGTGAGCCCGGTCAGGCGCTCGCCCGAGCTGTCGCGCCGCCGCCCGCGAGCTGTCCGGCCCTGAACCAGGCGATCGTGCGGGCGACGACCTCAGGCCAGGGGTCGGTGCGAGACCGAACGTCTCCCGAGCCGCCGAACTCATGGCCTGGGCGCAGGTGTTCGGGCCCTGCCCGTCCTGAGCGGGGCCCGGCTCGAGAAGCGCGAGTCGAGCCACCCGGCCATGGCCCACGCCGTGACTCCTGGGGCACGTGTGGTTTCTGTGAATCATGTGACTGGTGTTTCCATTACAGAAGGTTCCGAGTAGCGTCGATGTCTCGTCCAGCGACGGGGGCGGTTTGGCCGTGGGCCGGCGTGACGGCGTCCGGTGTCAGGTTGCACCGGGCGGACGGTGGGCCGGGGCAGTCGGCCGGCCCGACGAGGACGAGTGGTCGAGGGGCGGGCACCCATGTCACCAAGCAGCCGCGGCCGTCGCGCGGGGCGTGACGGTCACGCGGGGCCCGACGTTCACGCGGGGCCCGACGTTCACGCGGGGCGTGACGGTCGCGCGGGGCCGGGCATTCGCGCACGGCGTCCGGCCATGCTGGTCGCGGCGGTGGTCGCCGGGCTCGCCATGACCGGGCTGCAGCCGCTCGCGGCCGACGCCACGCCCAAGTACCCGAGCGCCGGGGACGTCCAGCGGGCCAATGCTTCGGCGGCGGCCAAGGCGGCCGAGGTGGCTGGTCTGCGAGGCAGGCTGGCTGCGGCGCAGGCCCGGGCCGACGCTGCCGCGACAGCGCTGGCGCTAGCGGCCGAGGCGTATGACGCCGCCGGGGTCGAGCTCGACCGCAGGACCGACGAGGCACGGGTTGCTCGCGTCCGGGCCGGCGCCGCGACGGACGCCGTGGAACAGGCACGGGCCGAGGTGGGCCGCCTGGCGGCGGGCACGTACCGAGAAGGCGGCGACCTCACGACGCTGCAGCTGCTGCTGGCGCCAGGTGATCCGCAGGACCTGCTCGACCAGGCCGCGCTCGTCAAGGCCATGGGCAACGAGCGCGCCCGTGCGCTGGGGCGCTTGGACGGCGCGCGAGTCGTGGCCGGCCTCCTCGACCAGCAGGCCCGTTCGACCCTCTCGGCACAGCGGGCCGCCGCCGACCGGTTGGCGAGCGCTCGGGACGCCGCCGCGGCGCAGGCGAGCAGCGCGCGCGTCGTCCTGGCCCAGGTGCGCACCACACAGCAGCAGCTGTCCGCCCAGCTGGCCCGCCTGCTCGCACAGTCGAGCGCTCTTCACCAGCAGCGCCAGGCAGGTCTGCTCGCCGAGCGTCGAGCCAGGGAGGCGGCGGCCCGCAGGGCGCGTGCGGACGCAGCCGCGCGCCGCGCGCGGGACGCCGCCCGGCATTCGGGTGGCTCGAGTGGTGGCTCGGGTGCCTCGGCTGCACCGTCGAGCGGGACATCGAGTGGCAGCGCTGCGGCGGGGAAGGTGGCCGTCGCCTGGGCCCGTCAGCGGATCGGGCTGCCCTATCAGTGGGGCGCCGCAGGACCGGCCTCGTACGACTGCTCCGGGCTCACCATGCGGGCGTGGGAGCACGCCGGGGTCTTCCTCGCGCACTCCTCGCGTTACCAGTACCAACAGGTGCGCAAGGTGCCAGTGGGCTCCGCACGGGTCGGCGACCTGCTGTTCTGGGCGACGGACACCGCCAACCCCGACACCATCCACCATGTCGCTCTCTACGTCGGTGGGGGGATGATGATCGAGGCCCCGGAGACCGGCATGGACGTCCGGCTGGCACCGGTGCGGTCGAACGGCCTCATGCCCTACGCGGGGCGGCCATAACGCGGCGTAGGTCACCCTCTCCACCCGCGGGTGGTGGGTCGTCAGTACCCGTGGTCTACGGCGCGCTGCCGACTCGCCTCGATCTCGGCCTCGGCGCCTTCGCGTCCGGTCCAGTGCGCGCCCTCGACGCTCTTGCCCGGCTCCAAGTCCTTGTACGTCTCGAAGAAGTGCTGGATCTCGAGCCGGTCGAACACCGAGATGTCCTCCAGATCCTGGATATGGGAGACCCGCGGGTCTCCGGCGGGGATGCACAGCACCTTGTCGTCACCACCGGCCTCGTCACGCATGTGGAACATCCCGATGGCGCGACAGCGGATCAGGCACCCTGGGAAGGTCGGCTCCTCCAGCACCACGAGAGCGTCGAGAGGGTCGCCGTCCTCACCGAGCGTGCCCTCGACGAATCCGTAGTCGTGCGGGTAGCGCGTGGAGGTGAACAGCATGCGGTCGAGCCGGATCCGGCCGGTGGCGTGGTCCATCTCGTACTTGTTGCGCTGGCCCTTGGGGATCTCGATGGTGACGTCGAACTCCACGCGGGGTCTCCTCCTAGGGCTGCCGTTCGGCGGGGCCGGTTCGCAGGTTGGGCCAGCCGTCGCTGGTGATCGCTGACCACGATGGGCGTGGCTCGGTGAGCCGGCCCACCAGGTTGAAAGGGTAGTGTCCCGACGTCGACGGCATGGGTGTGGAGGGTCGGGTGCATCGGAGCGTTCGGCAGGCCGACGCCCTCGAGCGACGAGTGGGCGCCGTGGGCCGGCCACCGTGTCGCCGGCTCAGTCTCGTGGCCCGCGTCGCCGTGGCCGTGGCAGTGGCCGCGGGGGCGGCGGCACCGGGGTCTGCCCTGGCCGCCAGGGCCGACGCGGCGTCCTCGCCACGTGGGGCCGTCGCCCCTTCCGACCCCTCGACGGGCCGACCTTCGGCCACCGGCGTCCCGCAGCCCGGCCTCACCTGGCCCTCGACCCTCACCCAGGGGGTCAGCGCCCCGACCCCGGCCGAGCCCGCACTGCTGATGGCCTCGACGGCGCCGGGAGCGACGACGGTCTCCGCGAGCCCCTCGGTGGTGCTGCCGGGTCTGGACCCCGCCGCGCCTCGGCCGACGTCCCCCGGTCTTGCCACGCTGCTCCGGGCGCTGGTGGCGGCTCCGGGGCTCGGCACCTCGGTGTCTCTCGCGGTGGCCGACGCCGCGACCGGCACCACGTTGTTCGCCCAGGCTCCGGACGCCGCCCGCGTCCCGGCGTCCACGGCGAAGATCCTCACGGCGGCCGCGGTGCTCTCCCTGCTCGGGTCGAGCGCCACGCTGCCCACCCGGGTGGTGGACGGCGCGACCCGGGACGAGGTGGTGCTCGTCGGCGGTGGCGACGTGCTGCTGTCGGCCGGCTCGGGCGACCCGCTGCAGACTCGGGGGCGCGCCGGCCTGGACGACCTGGCCGCGGCGACCGCCGACGCGCTGCTCGACCAGGGGCGCACGACGGTCGCGGTCCGGCTGGACGACTCCTTGTTCGTCGGCCCGGCCGTGTCGTCCGCCTGGGGCCCGGCCGACGTCGCCTCCGGGGCGGTGGCCCCGATCATGGCACTGGAGGTGGACGAGGGCCGCGTTCGGCCCGGTGACGCGCGCCGCAGCGGCGACCCTGCCATGGCGGCGGCAGCCACGTTCGCGGGGTTGCTGGCCCGCCACGGTGTCCATGTGGCCGCCGCCATCGCACGCACGCACGCCCTCGCCCAGGCCGGCACCCTCGCCCAGGTGGACTCCGCATCGGTCGGTGACCTGGTGGAGTTCGCACTGACCGAAAGCGACAACACCGTCGCCGAGGCCCTGGCCCGGCTGGTCGCCCGTGCCAGCGGTCGGCCGGCGACCTTCGTCGACGCCGGCGTGGCCGTGCTGGACCGGGCCTCCCTTCTGGGTGTTTCCGTGACCAACGCGCACCTGGTCGGTGGCAGCGGCCTGGCCCGCAACGCTGCCGTCCCGGTCAGCGTGCTCGTCGGCGTGCTCGCAGCGGCCGCGCAGCCCTCCCACCCCGAGCTGAGGCCGGTGCTCTCGGGGCTCCCGGTGGCGGGTGTGTCGGGCACGCTGGCATCCCGGTTCACGCGGGGCCCTGACCTGGCCGGGGCGGGCGTCGTCCGCGCCAAGACAGGGACGCTGCGCGGCGTCACCAGCCTGGCCGGGACGGTCGTGGACGCCGACGGGCGGCTGCTCGTCTTCGCCGTGCTCGCCGACCGTGTGCCGACCACCGCGGGCGGTCGTGCCGCGCTGGACCGGGTGGCGGCCGCGCTGGCCGGCTGCGGCTGCCGCTGATCCACGTGCGGGTTCCCCCGTACGGTGGGGGCATGACGACGAACGCCACCGCGGTCGACCAGCTGGTGGACTGGGAGCTCGCCGAGCGCACCGCCGGACTGCTGGTGCCGCCCGGCCCCCGGGTGAGCGGCGACGAGGTCGTGGGAGTCGTGGCCGACCTGAGGAGCAGCGCGGCCCGCGCTGTCGCCCACGTCGCCGAGGTGTCGCGCCTGAGCACGCCCGCCGGGCCTGCGGCCCTCGTGGTCGACCGAGCGGGGTGGGTCCGGCTCAACCTCCGGGGCATGCGGTCACTGCTGGAGCCCGTGGTGGCAGACGCCGCCGAGAACCGCATGTCCCGGGTGCCCGGAGGGCTCACCGCGGTGGGGTCACGGCTCACAGGCGCAGAGGTCGGATCCCTGCTGGCGCTGCTGAGCACCCGGGTGCTCGGCCAGTACGACGCGTTCGCGCGTCCAGAGCCGCGGCTGCTTCTCGTGGCGCCGAACGTGATGCACGTCGAGGTCGAGCTCGAGGTCGACCCGCAGGACTTCCGGCTCTGGGTCTGCCTGCACGAGGAGACCCACCGAGCGCAGTTCGGTGCCACGCCGTGGCTTGCCGAGCACCTGCTCGGCCAGGTGCGCGCTCTGGTGGCTGAGCTGCTCGTCGACCCCTCGGAGCTGGTGCAACGGCTGACGCGGGTGCTGCGCGACCTGCCGGGGGCCGTCCGCGGCGACGGCGACGGCGGGCTGCTGGACGTGCTCCAGAGCCCACGGCAGCGCGAGGGCCTGGCCCGCCTGACGGCGGTGATGTCGCTGCTCGAGGGGCACGCCGACGTGGTCATGGACCGGGTGGGGCCCGACGTCGTCGCCTCGGTGGACCACATCCGCGCCCGCTTCAACCAGCGCCGTGCCGGACGGGGGGCGCTGGACCGGATCCTGCGCCGGCTGCTCGGGCTGGATGCGAAGATGCGCCAGTACGCGGACGGCGCCCGCTTCGTCCGCGCGGTCGAGGACCGGGTAGGTGTCGACGGCTTCAACGCGGTGTGGACGTCGCCGGACACCCTTCCGCTGCCGGCCGAGATCGGCGATGCGGCCGCCTGGGTCCGCCGGGTGCACGGCTGAGGCTCATGACCCGGATGACGCTCGCGCCCCGGATGACACGGTCGCGATGACAGGTCCGGACCCCGCCGTCGCCGAGGTGCGCACCGCGGTGCTGCGCGCCGTGGCGGACCTGCCGCGCGGGGCCTGGTTGCTCGCCGCCTGCAGCGGCGGCGCGGACTCCTTGGCCCTGGCCGAGGCCACGGCGTTCGTGGCCGCGCGGCGGGGGCTGCAGGCCGCGGCGGTGGTCGTGGACCACGGTTGGCACCCCGACTCCGCGTCGGTCGCAGCCCGGGCGGCCGCGGCGTGCCGTGCCTTCGGCCTCGCGCCGGTGAGCGTTGTGGACGTGGCGGGCCCGGTGGACGCGTCCGCCACCGGTGGTCCCGAGGCCGTCGCGCGCGCGCAGCGGTACGCCGCCATCGAGTCGGTCGCGCGGCCGCTCGGCGCCACCGTGCTGCTCGGTCACACCCTCGACGACCAGGCCGAGACGGTGCTGCTCGGTCTGGCGCGCGGGTCCGGAGCCCGCTCGCTCGCGGGGATGCCGCAGGTGCGCGGGCGCCTGCGCCGCCCATTGCTGGGGGTGTCGAGGACGACGACCCGCCGGGCCTGCGAGCGCCTGGGCGTGGCCGTCTGGGACGACCCGGCGAACACCGACGCGGCGTACGCACGAGCACGCCTGCGCGCCGTCGTCGCGACGCTGGGGGACGCCCTCGGGCCAGGGCTGGTCGCCGGGCTTGCCCGAACCGCCGACCTGCTGAGGGAGGACGCCGACGCCCTGGACGCCGCGGCGTCCGAGCTGGTCGACCAGCTCACCGTCGCGCGCGCATCGGACGGGCTGCCCCTCCAGCCGAGCAGCTACCCGGTGGGCGGCCTCGCGGCCGCGCCGGATGCCGTGCGACGTCGGGCGCTGCTGATGCTGCTGCGGCAAGCCGGGTGCCCGGCGGGCGCGCTGGGTCGCCGCCACGTGCTGGCCGTCGACGCCTTCGTCGTGGCGTGGCACGGGCAGGGGCCGACACATCTGCCGGGCGGAGTCCTGGCCCGTCGCGACTATGGGAGGCTGGTGCTCGAGGCCACCCCCACTGAGCCGACCCGGGAGTGACGTGGACGCCAGCGACATGGGTGCGGATGTCGAGCGCGTGCTTCTGACCGAGGAGCAGATCCTCACCCGGCTGGCCGAGCTCGCCGGCGAGATCGACGCCGACTACGCGGGGCGGGACCTCCTGCTCGTGGGTGTGCTCAAGGGCGCGGTGATGGTCATGGCCGATCTCATGAGGGCGCTGCGGGGTCGGGTGCACACCGACTGGATGGCCGTCTCGTCGTACGGCTCGGGTACCAAGTCCTCCGGCGTGGTGCGCATCCTCAAGGACCTTGACGCCGACATCACCGGGCGTCACGTGCTCGTGGTGGAGGACATCGTCGACTCCGGGCTCACCCTCTCCTGGCTGCTGGCGAACCTCGGCTCCCGCGGACCGGCCTCCGTCGAGGTGTGCACGCTCCTGCGCAAGCCGGACGCAGCCAAGGTCCAGGTGCCGCTGCGCTACGTCGGCTTCGACATCCCCAACGAGTTCGTCGTCGGCTACGGCCTGGACTTCGCCGAGCGGTTCCGCAACCTCCGGGTCGTGGCCACCCTGTCCCCCCACGTGTACTCGCCCTGAGGGACCGGCCCGGGCTCCTGCTGAGCACGGCGAGGTGGGTGTGGAACACCGCGGGCGGGCGAGCCGTTCAGGTCAACGACGGTGTCCGGCAGCGCGTCGGTGCGGTGTCGGGGCGCGCCCCACCCCACGCCTGGCGGTGTACCTTCGATACAGGTGTCGACGATCAGGAAGGACGGGCGTCAGCCCGGGGTGATGGACATCAAGCGACTCCTCCGCGGACCCGTGGTGTGGGTGATCGTGGCCCTGACCGTGGTGTTCGTGGGCGCCAGCCTGTTCAACACGAACCGGTACAGCAAGATCGACACCTCGCAGGCCCTCGACCTGATCCAGAAGGACAAGGTCGCCAGCGCCACGATCATCGACCGCGACCAGCGCCTGGAGCTGACGCTGAAGCAGGGCGAGACCGTCGACGGCGCGAACCGGGTGATGGCGTACTACGTCGAGCCGCGCGGAGTCCAGATCGTCGACCTGCTCAAGGCCCACCCGCCGGACCAGGGCTTCGACGACTCCGTTGCCACGTCGTCCTGGATCTCCAGCCTGTTGATCACCGTGCTGCCGCTGCTGCTGATCCTCGGCCTCTTCTGGTTCCTCATGAGCCAGATGCAGGGCGGGGGGTCGCGCGTCATGAACTTCGGCAAGTCGCGGGCGAAGCTGGTCAACAAGGACATGCCCAAGGTCACGTTCTCCGACGTCGCGGGGGCGGACGAGGCGGTGGAGGAGCTCCAGGAGATCAAGGAGTTCCTCGCCGAGCCGGCGAAGTTCCAGGCGGTCGGCGCCAAGATCCCCAAGGGTGTGCTGCTCTACGGGCCTCCTGGCACGGGCAAGACGCTCCTGGCGCGTGCGGTGGCCGGGGAGGCTGCAGTCCCCTTCTACTCGATCTCCGGCTCGGACTTCGTCGAGATGTTCGTGGGCGTCGGCGCCAGCCGGGTGCGCGACCTGTTCGACCAGGCGAAGGCGAACGCGCCGGCGATCGTGTTCGTGGACGAGATCGACGCGGTCGGCCGGCACCGTGGCGCCGGGCTGGGCGGTGGTCACGACGAGCGCGAGCAGACGCTGAACCAGCTGCTGGTCGAGATGGACGGCTTCGACGTCAAGACCAACGTGATCCTGATCGCTGCGACGAACCGTCCGGACATCCTCGACCCCGCCCTCCTGCGTCCTGGCCGCTTCGACAGGCAGATCGCGGTGGAGCCGCCGGACATGCGGGGGCGCCACGAGATCCTTCAGGTGCACGCCAAGGGCAAGCCCATGGCTCCCGCCGTCGACCTCAAGGCCGTCGCCCGGCGCACCCCCGGCTTCACGGGTGCCGACCTGGCCAACGTGCTGAACGAGGCGGCGCTGCTGACGGCACGAGCGGGCGCCCGCCTCATCGACGACCACGCCCTCGACGAGGCCATCGACCGCGTCGTGGCCGGGCCGCAGAAGCGCACGCGCATCATGAACGACAAGGAGAAGAAGATCACCGCCTACCACGAGGGCGGGCACGCCCTCGTGGCCTCGGCGTTGCGGCACACCGAGCCCGTCACCAAGGTCACGATCCTGCCGCGTGGCCGGGCGCTGGGCTACACGATGGTGCTGCCGACCGACGACAAGTACTCCACGACGCGCAACGAGATCCTCGACCAGCTCGCCTTCGCCCTCGGCGGGCGGGTGGCCGAGGAGCTGGTCTTCCACGACCCCACGACCGGCGCGAGCAACGACATCGAGAAGGCCACGACGCTGGCACGTCGCATGGTCACCCAGTTCGGCATGTCGGAGCGGGTCGGTGCCATCAAGCTCGGTCAGAGCCAGGGCGAGGTCTTCCTCGGGCGTGACTACGGCCACCAGCGCGACTACTCCGAAGAGGTCGCCAGCGTCGTCGACGAGGAGGTCCGTCGACTGATCGACGCCGCCCACGACGAGGCCTGGGAGATCCTCGTGGAGAACCGGGACATCCTCGACGGCCTCGTGCTGGCGCTGCTCGAGCGCGAGACGCTGGCCAAGGACGACCTCGCCAAGATCTTCGCGCCCGTGGTGAAGCGTCCCGAACGCCCGGTGTGGTTGTCCAGCGCCCGCCGCGTGGTCTCCGACCTCCCACCGGTTCTGACCCCGGCCGAGCGCACTGCGCTCAACGGCGGGTCCAACGGCGCATCCGAGCACGCGACGTCCCCGGCCGCCGGCACGGCTCCGGCAGGCACGACGGGAGAGCTGCGCTGAGCGAGGCCGTCGAGGCGGGGCCGTCACGAAGGCAGCCCTACGACGCGGGGCGCGTCGAGGCCGCCGTTCGCGAGATCCTGCTGGCGATCGGTGAGAACCCCGAGCGCGACGGCCTGCGCAGCACCCCGCAGCGGGTGGCACGTGCCTACGCGGAGATGTTCGCCGGCCTGTGGCAGGAGCCGCAGGACGTGCTGACGACCACCTTCGACCTCGGGCACGACGAGCTGGTGCTGGTCAAGGACATCGAGGTCTTCTCCTGCTGCGAGCACCACCTCGTGCCCTTCCACGGCGTCGCCCACGTCGGCTACGTCCCGGCCTCCGACGGCCGCATCACCGGCCTGAGCAAGCTGGCCAGGCTGGTCGACGTCTACGCGCGGCGCCCCCAGGTGCAGGAACGGCTCACGAGCCAGGTGGCCGACGCCCTCGTGGCGATCCTGCAGCCGCGTGGCGTCATCGTCGTGATCGAGTGCGAGCACATGTGCATGACGATGCGCGGGGTGCGCAAGCCGGGGTCGCGCACGGTCACCTCGGCCGTGCGAGGGCAGCTGCGCGATGCAGCCACCCGCGCCGAGGCCATGAGCCTGATCCTCGGCCGCGCCTGAGGCAACCCCGCGTGCGGCTCAGCGCTCACCGTTGTGCCGGACGGCGATCCGCTCCTTCTCGTCGATGTCGGGGTCGTCGTCGTCCTCGAGGGTCTCGGCCGCGATGAGCTCGGCGCCGGAGTCGTCTGCGGTAGCCACGCCTGCCTCGACGTCCGAGCCGCCGGCGGGCACGAGGGCAGGTCCACGCCGTGCGGCCTTGACCCCCGCTGAGATCGAGTGCCAGAGATGGTCCTCGCCCAGCCGGTCCATCAGGCCGCAGCGCAGGAGCACCCCGCGTGCGGAGGCGAACACCCGCACGAGGTAGAGGTCCACTCCCTGGTCGCGCAGCGTGGTGAGCAGGCGCACCAGCACGTCGGCGCTGGTGGTGTCGAGCTGGCCGGTGGCCTCGAGGTCGAGCACGAGAGCCTTGGCCTCCGGGTGCGCGGCCACCGTCCGCAGGACCCGGTCGTGGACGCTCTCCGCGTTGGGCCAGAACAGTGGACCGTCCAGGCGCACCACGAGAACGTCGGGTGGCGTGCGCCGCTCCGGGTGCCCGACCACCGACCCCCAGGCGGCCTTCTCGTCGGGGACCTTGCCCATCGGGTCCACGTTCACCTGAACGGAGCGGTAGACCAGCCCGAGCAGCGACTGGCCGATCGCGAGCAGGAGCCCGTTGAGCGGCCCGAGCAGCAGAACGCCCAGTAGTGCCACCAAGGCGGAGATCAGGTCGTTGCGGCGAACGGCGCGGTAGCGCAGGAAGGCCTGGACGTCGATCAGGCCGATCACCGCGGCCACGACGATGGAGGAGAGGACGGCGCGGGGAAGGTCGGCGACCAGGCCGGCCAGCGCCACCAGGACAGCCAGACACAGCCAGGCGGCCACGAGGCCGCACACCTGGGTGCGGCTGCCGGCCCTGTCCGCCACAGCGGTCTTGGACAGGCTGCCTGCCACCGGCATGCCGCCGACGAGCCCTGTCGCAAGATCGGCGACCCCGTTGGCCACGAGCTCTTGGTCGGCGTCGACGCGTTCGTGGTGCCGGGCACCGAAGAGCCGCGCTGCGGCGAGGCCTTCGGCCAGGCCCACCATCGCGATCGCGAGCCCGCCCGTCACGACTCCGGACAGGTCCCGGACGCTCACGGCGGGAAGTCGCGGCAATGGCAGCCCGGTCGGCACATAGCCGACCACCGCTATCCCGTGCTCCTCCATGCCCAGCAGCCGTGACGCCGCGATCCCGCCGATCAGCACCAGCAGGCTCCAGGGGACGGACCGCGCCCAGCGCCGTCCTGCGAGCAGGATCGTCAGCGAGAGGGCGCTCAGCAGGATCGTGGCGGCGTGCACCTGGTTAGCCTCGGAGGCCAGTGCCCACACACGGTCCACCGTCGAGCCCTCGGGCACGGGTAGACCCAGCAGGGCGGGCAGCTCGCCGAGGATCACGAGGACCACGAGGCCCGTCACGAAGCCGGTGACGATGGGGGCTGAGAGGAACTCCGCGACCCAGCCGACCCGCAGGGTGCCCAACAGCACCAACGCGATCCCCGCGACGACGGCGAGAGCCGCCGTGAGTGACTGCGCGCGTTGGGGGTCGCCGCCGGCCATGCCCGCCACGATGCTGCCCGAGAGCACGGCGATGGTGGACACGGGCCCCACGACCAGGCGGCGAGAGCTGCCCATCACTGCGTAGGCGAGGAAGGCGGGCGGCAACGTGTAGAGGCCGACCTGGACAGGCACACCTGCTACTGCTGCATATCCGAGGGACTGCGGCACTGCCAGGGCTGCGACCGCGGCGCCGGCCATGGCGTCGTGGCGCAGGTCCCGCCACTCATAGCCGGGAAGCCACTCCAGCAACGGGACGTGCACTCCCCGGCCCGCCCGCAGTTGCGGCCTCCTCGTCATCACGGAAGTGTGCCAAATCGTTTCGGTCCTTGTCTGCCCCGGCGCGTCGGGTCGGCGGGACCAGCAGGGCCGGCCGCTCTGGGGTTCAGGGGGCCGGTGCGAGGGCCGCGCCGAGTCGACGGCGGGCCGGGGCCAACGTCGTGGTGACGACGACCGAGACCGTCAGCGGTGCGGCCGGCATCTCCACGACACGTGTGGTCGGACCTCACCGTCAAGGTCGTCCCCGACACCAGTGCCGTCGACAGTTTCGTTGTCAATGCAGCCGCGTGTCGCTGCCGAACGGAACGGCTCTGGCACGCTAGACATACGACAAGGCCCCTCGAAGTATGAGTTCGAGGGGCCTTGCCGGTGGTCGCCGTCCGTTGGTGCCCTACCCTGCTGCACCGCTCCCCAGAGGGAGCAGAGCGTCGGAGTCGGGCTCCGCAGGCCGTCTCGGGATGACGCCCGTTCGGCGGTCCAGCCGAGGCCGAACCCGACCCGGTACCGAGAGGACCTTCGCGGCCAGAGCCGCTCCAGTACGATCTCGACGGTCCCTCCGCCAGCCGAAGCCGACATCGAGGACCCTGCGGCGCGCCCTCGGTCGACCGAAGCCGACCTGGGGCTCTGCCACATCCGGGCCTCGACCCGGCCGAAGCCGGGTCGTTGCACGCAGTGCGACCTTCCAAGCGCGGTTACCTCCGACCCTCCGCGTCGTCACCCGCGGCAGCCTCACACTGGCCTCTTGCGAGGCCAGCGAGTCAGCCCTGGATCGGTCTTCCCCGCCCCCGGATCGTCACCATTTCCGCCAGCCCCCAGTCCCGGTGCTCGGTCTCGTGCGGGTTGCCCCGCAACCGACCTCGCCTGCCGGATCCAGGTCCTCGGGCCTGGTCTCCCAGGCCCTCAGATCCCCCGGAGTCTCCTCCGAGTTCGACCACCGTTCGTGGTGGCGTGGGGAGATGTCTACTCCTGGTTGAGAGGTGGGCGCAAGGGGTTCCGGCAAGAAATCTCGTCGATCTTGTCGAATGTCGGCACGTCCCCGATCTCCTTGCGCTGCAACGGTTCCCGGCTTGTGGAGGAATCTGTGCACGAGGGTGTGGGTAACTACATGAACACGGTGGGCAACGTGTGGACGACTGGCCCGATGCTGTGGATGGGGCCGCTTCAGCGACCCCGCGGAGCCCACCGCCGACCCCGCTGTGGGGCGGCTCGCCGGGGTGCTCCTCGCGGGGGTGTCCGAGGACGGGCGCCGGGTGCGCTCCGGGTGGCCCGACCGTCGCCGGCAGGATCTAGGGTGCCTGTGTGAGCGACGTCCTCGGGCTACCGGCGCACCTGGCCGCCGCGGGGCGGTGTCTCGTCATGGGCGTGGTCAACGTCACCCCGGACTCGTTCAGCGACGGCGGCCTGTGGTTCGCTCCGAGCGCCGCCGTCGACCGCGGTCTCGCGCTCCTCGCCGAGGGAGCCGACGTCCTCGACGTCGGGGGGGAGTCGACCCGACCGGGGGCGGAGCGGATCCCTCCCGAGGAGGAGCTGCGGCGTGTGCTCCCTGTCGTCCGTGCGCTCTCCACGGCGGGCGCCGTCGTGAGCATCGACACGATGCGGGCCGAAGTGGCCGACGCCGCGCTGGCGGCGGGCGCCACGTTCGTCAACGACGTCAGCGGCGGGTTGGCCGACCCGCACATGGCGTCCTTGGTCGCCGACGCTCAGGTGCCGATGGTGGTCATGCACTGGCGTGGCCCCAGCACGGTCATGCAGTCGATGGCGGTGTACGGCGACGTGGTCGCCGACGTGAGTGCCGAGCTGTCCGCCCGGCTGGACGCGCTCGTGTCGGCGGGGGTCGACCCACGACAGGTGGTTCTCGACCCCGGTCTCGGCTTCGCGAAGACCGGAGAGCACAACTGGGCGCTGCTCGCCCGCCTCGACGCACTCGTGGGGCTCGGCCGCCCGGTTCTCGTCGGAGCCGCGAGGAAGCGCTTCCTCGGGAAGCTGCTGGCCGGCCCCGACGGGGTGCCCGTGCCCATGGAGGAGCGCGACGACGCAACCGCCGCCGTCTCGGCACTCGCCGCCGCCGCGGGCGCGTGGGGGGTGCGCGTGCACGAGGTCCGCGCATCGGCCCACGCGGTGCGCGTCGCCGCTGCTGTCGCGGCAGCCCGGCGCGGCGGTGACCGATGAGCTTCCCGTCGGCACTGGTGGTCGACGGCACCGGTCGACCGTTGGACCAGGTATGCCTGGTCGGGCTCACGGCTCGTGGTCGTCACGGCGTCCTCGACCACGAACGCCGCGACGGTCAGGAGTTCGGTGTCGACGTGACCCTGCACCTGGACTGCCGACCCGCCGGGGCCACCGACGAGCTCGTCGACACCGTCGACTACGGGGGGCTTGCCGTCGCCGTGCTCGACGTCGTTCGCGGCCCGGCCGTGCGGCTGGTCGAGACCCTCGCGGCTCGCATCGCGCTCGCCTGCCTCGCCGACCGCCGCGTCGTCGCGGTCGACGTCACCGTCCACAAGCCGCAGGCTCCCCTGACCGAGGCGTTCGGCGATGTCGTGGTCGCTGTGCGGCGCACGCGTGAGGACCTTCCGCGGGGGGCGGACGTCGCGCGAGCGGCACCGGACGACGCCGTGGCCGGGCCGGGGTGAGCCTCCCGACGTCGGCAGGCCTTGACCAGCAACCCGAGGCCTCCGTTCCCGCCGTCCTGGCCCTGGGGAGCAACCTCGGGGACCGGGCGGCCACGCTGCGCTCAGCGGTCGCGGAGATTCGGGCGTTCGAGGGCCTGCGAGTTCGGGCGGTGTCGCCGGTCGTCGAGACCGAACCCGTCGGCGGCCCGGTGCAGCCGGACTTCCTCAACGCAGTGGTGTTGGTGACGACATCGCTGTCGCCGCTGGCTCTGCTGGCCGCATGCCAGCGAGTGGAGGGCGACCACGGCCGCGTTCGGGAGGCGCGCTGGGGCCCACGCACGCTCGACGTGGACGTGATCGCGTATGACGACCTGGTCGCCGAGTCGGCCGTTCTCGTCATTCCGCACCCGAGGGCGCACGAGCGTGCCTTCGTGCTGCTGCCGTGGGCACTGGCGGATCCGCAGGCATGCCTGCCCACGGCAGGCGGCCTCCAGCGTGTCGGCGACCTTGCCGAGGCGGCCATGGACCGTCCCGGGGTACGTGTGCGCGACGACGTCGCGCTCGAGGTGGAGCCGTGAAGCCGGCGCGGCTGCCGGTGATGGCGGTCATCGCCGCTGTCACCTGCGGGCTTGGATGGCTGGCGCTCGCCGCGTGGGCGGGAGCCGGGGGAGACCCACTGCCGGTGCCGTGGACGGCGGTGGCCGGGCTCGCGGCCCTGGCGATGGTCGTGGTCGCGGCGGGGTTGCCCGTCCGGCGCTGGCAGCACGGCCGGCGTGATCGCAGACTGGACCCCCTGACGGCCGCGCGCACCGCCGTCCTGGGGAAGGCCGCTGCGTACGCGGGTGCCCTCCTGTGCGGGTGGTACGCCGCCCAGGCCCTGACGGTCCTGCCGGATGTCGTGGGTGCCCGGCGCACCCGGCTGGTCATGGCGCTTGCCGCGGCCGCGTGTGCGGCCGCCGTCGCGGCGGCCGGCCTGGTGGTGCAGCGCTGGTGCCGCGTCCCGCCCGGCGACGACCTCGACGCCGGCGACGGTGCCGAGGGTCAGGACACCGGCGCGTAAGGATCTGGCCGTCGCGCGCCGTGACGCCCCGCGCACTCGGTCGTCGGCCGCGGACACGCCGCTGACCTGGGCCGTTCCCGGAATCAGCCGGGAGACGGCCCTAGGCTGGCGCCGTGTCCGGACGTCACTCAGCGCAGCGAGCCCGGCGCCGCCCGATACCGACGGCGTTGGCCGCGGCGGCGTTGCTCTCGTCGCGGGCCGCGGCCCTGGTCGGACTCGCTCTCGGGGCGCTGGGGCTGGTGGGCTCGCATCCGGCAGTCGCGGCCGCCGGCGCCGTCTGCGCTGCGGCCGGCGTGGCCGTCGAGACGATGCAGTCCCGAGCAGTCGGCCGTCGACTTCGCCGTGAACGCGTGCGTCACCGACTCGAGCGGAACACGTTCTCGGTGGCTCTGGAGCAGATGAGGCACCAGATCCAGCAGCTGACCGAAGAGGTCTCCCTGGCCCGCCGGGCGGTGCTCGACACCCGCCCCGCGCGCCCCGCGCCCCGCGCCGACGCGGAGACCAAGCCGTTGCGCCTCCGTTCGGCTGTTCCGGGACTGGTGGGCCCACCACTGGTGGTCGCACCGCCGACGGTCCAGCCGCGGGCACAGCCGCAGCCGCGCGTGGAACCCGAGCATCACCTTGTACCCGAGCCATGGACGGCGCGCGCGACGACGGCGACGCCCTCGCCGGGTGCCGCCGCACGGACCCGCATGGTCGCTGCGATCCCGCCGCGGGACCGCCGGGCGGCGCCCATGTTCGTGCCGCGGTCGGTGCCGGGGGTGCCGGCTCGCTCGCAAGCGGCTCCCGCGGGCGCATCGCCGGTCACGCCGTTGCGGGGGGTGGCCGCGGTGATCGACCTGCGCGGCATCGCCTCACCCACCACGTCGCCTCTGCCACTGCCCGTCGGTGCCGTCGAGGATCGGGTGTACGCCGCACTGGCCACCGCCGACGCGGACGAGCTCACGCTCACCCTGGAAGGCACGCCCGGCGCGCCGCCGGCGGAGGGGCGCCACGTCGGACCCCCGACCGGCGAGCTGCGTCTGAGCGTCGCGGGGCCGGGTCGCCACACGGCCTGAGTGCGTCCGCGGTTCGTCCGGACGGGCCGACGGGCTCGCGGCTACTTGTCGACGTCGCCCACGACGAAGAACATCGATCCCATGATCGCCACCATGTCGGCGACCAGGCACCCGGGGAGCATCCGCGACAGCACCTGCACGTTGTTGAAGGACGCCGAGCGCAGCTTCAGCCGCCACGGCACCTTGTCCCCGCGAGAGACGAGGTAGTACCCGTTGATCCCCAGGGGGTTCTCGGTGAGCTGGTACATGTGGCCCTCGGGTACTCGCAGCACCTTGGGCAGCCGTTGGTTCACCGGGCCCGGCGCCATGAGTCGGAGGCGTTCGACGCACGCCTGAGCCAGGTCGAGGCTCACGTGCACCTGCTCCAGCAGCACCTCGAGGCGCGCCAGGCAGTCACCCTGCGTCCGCGTCACCACGCGGCCCGGTCCTCCGGGGGCGAAGAGCTCGGCGTAGGCCAGGTACGGCTCGTCCCGGCGGATGTCGACGTCGAGGCCGCCCGCTCGGGCGATCGGTCCGCTGACGCCGAAGCTCGCAGCCAGCTCCTTGTCCAGGACCCCCACGCCACGAGTGCGCACGCGGACGATCTCGTTCGTGGCGATCAGCCCTTCGAGCTCGGGCATCCGCCGGCGGACCGCGGCGATCGCGGTGCTGACCCGGCCCAGCCAGCCGGCCGGCATGTCCTCCTTGATCCCGCCCACGCGGTTGAACATGTAGTGCATCCGCCCGCCCGAGATCTCCTCCATCACGGCCTGGAGCTCCTCGCGCTCACGGAACGCGTAGAACACGGGCGTGATCGCACCGAGCTCCAACGGGTAGGAACCGAGGAACACCAGGTGGCTGAGGATGCGGTTGAGCTCGGCGAGCAGGGTTCTCGCCCATACGGCTCGCTCGGGGACCTCCATGCCGAGCATGCGTTCGGCGGCCAGCACGACGCCGAGCTCGTTGGCGAAGGCCGAGAGCCAGTCGTGCCGGTTCGCGAGCACGATGATCTGGCGGTAGTCCCGCACCTCGAACAGCTTCTCGGCGCCCCGGTGCATGTAGCCGACGATCGGCTCGGCCGAGATGATGCGCTCGCCGTCCACGAGGATGCGCAACCGCAGCACCCCATGGGTGGCCGGGTGCTGCGGCCCGATGTTGAGGACCATGTCGGACGTCGCGAGGCTGCCGGCGCCGACCCCCACGGTCAGCGAGCGCTCGCGGGTGAGTGCGGTGCCGGCGGAGGAGGCGTCCACGTCGGGCAGTCTGCCATGTGAGGTCACCGGCGTGACCGCGCCCAGGCCGTGACACCCGTCATGGGCGACGAGGAGGCCGCACCGGCCGGCCGGTTCGCGTACGGTCGAGCCGTCAGAGTGCTGTGCGATGCTGACGACATGCCCGCCCAGCAGCAGCCGTTCGACCCCGACGGCGTCGTCTGGACGAGGGTGTCCCCTCGGCTGGCGACGGCTCGCCGCGTGCTCGTGCTCACCCTGACCGGCCTTCCCGTGGCGGGGTTCCTCGTTGCTGCTGCCGCCGCGCAGTGGGTGCTGCTGACGATCCCCGCCCTGGTGCTGGCCCTGGCCGCCGCCTGGGCCTGGTGGATCATCGGACGCCAGGTCCCGGCATGGGGTTACGTCGAGCGCGAGGACGACCTGATCGTCCGGCACGGGATCATGTGGCGCGAGCTCGTCGTCGTCCCCTACGGACGCATGCAGTACGTGGACGTCCAGGCCGGGCCGATCGACCGGGCATTCGACATCGCCAAGGTGCAGCTGCACACCGCCGCGGCCGCGACCGACGCCGTGATCCCCGGGCTGCGCCCCGAGGAGGCCTCCCGGCTTCGTGACCAGCTCGCCTCGCGGGGCCAGGCCCGGCTGGCGGGTCTGTGACGAGCCCCGACCAGCCCACGCCGCTCGACCCCCATAACGTCGTCGAGCCGCGAGCCGGCGCCGACCCTCGCCAACCCGTCGACCTCGCCTGGCGACGGATGCACCCGCTGACGCCGGCTGTCCGCTCGTGGCGCGTCCTCGTCGTGGTGCTGTTCTTCCTGGCCCAGGACTTCGGGCAGAAGTCCCTGCAGGACGGCTCGGTCCCCGATGTCGGTTCCAAGGTGCCGAGGCTCGGGGGTCGCGTCCTGGCCGGAGGCGGGCTGGTCCTGCTCCTCGTGCTCCTGGCGGGCATCGGCTTCGCCGTCCTCTCGTGGCGGATGACGCGCTACCGCGTGACGGCGGAGGCGCTGGAGCTGCACAGCGGCGTGCTGTTCCGCCAGCAGCGGCGGGCGCGACTGGACCGGCTGCAGGCCGTGGACGTCGTGCAGCCGTTCGTGGCGCGGTTGTTCGGGCTGGCTCAGCTCACGCTCGAGGTGGCGGGGGCGGGCGACTCGAAGATCGCGCTGTCCTTCCTCACGGAGAAGGAGGCCGGCAGCCTGCGGGCCCACCTCCTGGCCCGCGCCGCGGGGCTGCACTACGACACGCACGAGGCCCCCCAGGCGCCGGAGCACCAGGTCCTCGAGGTGCCGATGGCGCGCCTGCTGCTGTCTCTGGTCCTGTCCGGAGCCGCCGTGACCGTCGGTGTGCTTGTCGTGGCCCTGAGCGGAGGGGCCGTCGCCCTGGGGAACCTCGGCCCCCTCACCGTCATCATCCCGCTGGCCCTGGGCTCGGGGAGCCTGTTGTGGGCCCGCTTCAACGGCGGGTTCCACTTCCGTGTGGCGACCTCACCGGACGGGCTGCGACTGCGCCACGGCCTCCTCGAGCAGCGGGCGCAGACGGTGCCGCCGGGCCGGCTTCAGGCCCTGAGGCTGGAGCAGCCACTGCTCTGGAGACGGGTCGACTGGTGGCGGGTACGGGTGAACGTGGCGGGCTACGGCGCGGGCAGGGAGAGCGCCCGAGACACTGAGAGCACGCTGCTGCCGGTCGGTACCCGGGGCGAGGCGATCGGGCTCGTCGCGCTCGTGCTGCCCGACCTCGGTGACGTCGGCCCCGACACCCCCCGGGAGGTCGTCGAAGCGGCCATGTCGGGTCACGGGAACGGGCACGGCTTCGTGGGGTCCCCCCGGTCGGCCCGCTGGCTCGACCCCATCGTCGTCCGGCGCACGGGGTACCGCGTGACAGGTGCGGCCCTGCTCGTCCGGCGAGGAAGGCTCTACCGCTATGTCGACGTCGTACCGCACGTCAAGACGCAGAGCTGCGGACTGCGACAGGGCCCGCTCGAACGCCGGCTCGGGCTCGCCACGTTCGTCCTGCACTCGACCCCCGGGCCGGTCACGCCGCTGGTGCCGCACCTCGAGGAGCACGCAGCGGCCGCGCTGGTAGCGGCGCAGGCCGAGCGGGCTCGCCGTGCTCGGGCCGTCGCCGGGCCCGAGCGATGGATGGAGCCGTCGACCCCGTAGATGGGTGATCTTCCGTTGGACGCGCAGGAGCGCCTCGCGCTATGCGAGCTCTTCGACGAGCTCGGCGGCGACGCACCCACGCTGCTGGAGGGCTGGACCGGGCACGACCTCGCCGCTCACCTCGTGCTTCGTGAGCACGATCTCATCGCCGGCCCCTGCATGGTCCTTCCGGGGCCGTTCCAACGGTTCGCCGAGCGCCGCAGGGTGAGGCTGGCGGAGAAGCGGGAGTTCGGGTGGCTCGTCGGGCGGATCCGGTCGGGCCCACCTCCTGGGTTCTTCCGCATCGGATGGGTTCGCTCCTTCCCGAGCCTGAACGAGTTCTTCGTCCACCAGGAGGACGTGCGCAGAGCGAACGGCTTGAGCCCCCGCGACACGCTGACGCCCGCCTTGGAGGCTGCGTTGTGGCGAAACGTCTGCCGAGGTAGCCGCTACCTGAGCCGCAGGCTGCGCGGGGTCGGGCTGGAGATCGAGTGGGTGGGAACCACCGAGTGCAGCACGGTTCGGAAGGGCGAACCCAGTGCTCGGCTGATCGGGCCGCCCGGCGAGCTTCTCCTCTACCTCTTCGGACGCTCGACCGCCGCGCAGGTCGAGGTGACCGGGGCGGCGGAGGCTGTCGCGACCGTCCACCGCACGCACTTCGGGATGTGAGTCTGCGTGACGGTCCACCAGACACGCCCGAGCGCTACGCGCTGCGGTCCCCGCCGCCGAGCCGCTCCAGAGCGAGCGGGATCTCGACGTCGCGGCCCTGGAGCAGCCAGCCGAAGCCACCCAGGCCACCCGGGTCCATGAGCTCGGCGACGCAGCCGTCGTGCTGCAAGCGGGCGAGCAGGGCGGCGGCGTCCTCGCCGACGCTGGGCGTGCGGCGGCGCACACCCAGCACGCGCAGCGCCTCGCGCTGGGTCGTCAGCACCTGCGTCCCGGCCCCGGACGCTCGGCCCGCAGCAGCCACCGCGTCGAGAGCCACGTGCGCCGTGATGTCGCAGGAGCCGTCCGGAACCGGCGGGAGCATCCGGCCGCCGCGAAACCCGGCGAGCGAACCGTCGCGCGGGCGGGTGCCGCGGGTATGGGCGTAGTCGACGGCCAGCAGCAGTCCCCGGGGCAGCCCCGAGACCAGCTCCGCCCACACCCGGTCGCGCTCGACGCCCACCTCCGCCCTCGAACCGGGCTCCGCGCCGTCCAGCGCCCACCAGCGCCGGCACCACTCGTCCAGCTCGCCGCGGATGCGCCCGCCCAGGACCTCCCGGCCCGAGCCCACGTCCACGGTCACCACCCGCGCGAGACCGGCGGCGTCCACCTCCACGACGTCACAGGCGATGTTGTCGAGCAGCTCCCAGGCCATCAGCAGCACGGGGGTCGCACCTGAGGCGAGCGCCGCGGGCACCCGCTCGAGACCGCGCGACCAGCCGATGCCGTCGGGCAGGCCCGGCGGGCGGTCTACGACGTCGACGCCGTGCACCTGGAGGTCGGGAGCCTGCGACGCGATCGCCGCCACCAGCTCGCCCCGGCCCGCCCCTACATCGACGACGGCGCCGCACCCGCCGGCCCTGGCGAGGCGGACCATGGCGGCACCGACCTGGGCGGGCGCGGCGTGGCACGCCGTTCGGAAATGGCCTCGCGGGCCTTCCGGGCGATGGTAGAAGCCACCGTCGCCGTACAGCGCCTGCTGCCACGCGGCGCGCCAGGTGGGCAGTACCTCGTCGTGAGGCGAGCGCCGGCTCACGACCGGCGCAGCAGCACGAGCGCGACGTCGGTGACCGTGAACAGGAAGCGGTCCTCGCGGGCCAGCTTCGCCAGCCCCTCGAACCACCCCTTCGCCCGGCGAGCGAGGTCGGGGTCGTCTGCGGCCGCCTCGAGGACGCCACCGGCGACCTTCCAGCCGACCGACCCGGCGTCGAAGCGCCGGTGGCAGTCGGCCCAGGTGTCCACCGAGACCACCTGGAACGGGGCTGCCAGCGCGAGCCCGAGCAGCTTGCGCCCCATGAAGCCGTCGGAGCGGTCGGCCCAGTGCGGCACCATCGCGACGAACCGGTCGACGAGGGTGCGGGTCAGCACGTCGTCCTCGCCCGCGAACAACGCCGTGTCCCAGTCACTGTGCGCAAGCACCAGCTTGCCGCCGGGGCGAAGCACACGATGGCACTGGACGAGGTGGGCCGCCGGGTCGGCGAGGTGCTCGGCGACGTTGAGCGACACGACACGGTCCAGCACGGCGTCGGCGAACGGCAGCGGCTCGTCGAGGTCGGCGATGACCGAGCGGACGCGCTCGTCGTGCAGCAGGTCGTCGTCGAGGCCCGACGCGGCGTCGACGGCGTGGATGCGCACCGTGGGTACGGCCGACGCCAGCATCGCCCGCACCACCCGGCCCGCGCCCGAGGCGAGGTCGGCCACCTCGAGCCCGGGCGTCGTCAGGTCGGCGAGCTCGGCTATCCGCTCATGACGTCCCACGGGGGTCAGGCTAGCCTCGCACCTCGTGGCAGGGGACGCGGGCGAGCACGTGGTCGACGACCCTTCCAGCAGGCCGGGCCGGCTGGGGGTCGGTGTCGTGGGGGCGGGGCGCGTCGGTGCGGTACTGGCCAGCGCCCTGCGCGCCGCCGGGCACGCGGTGGTGGGGGTCTCCGCCGTCTCGGCCGCCAGCCGCGAGCGGGCCGAGGCGATGCTGCCGGGGGTGCCCGTGCTCACGGTGCCCGAGGTCGTCGAGCGCGCGGAGCTGGTGCTGCTGACCGTGCCGGACGACGCGCTGGCCGGCGTCGTGGGCGGCCTCGCCGCGACGGGAGCCTGGCAGGCCGGACAGCTCGCCGTCCACACGTCCGGCCGGCACGGCTGGCGCATCCTGGGTGACGCGGTGGCCCTCGGGGTGATCCCGCTCGCAGTGCATCCCGCCATGACCTTCACCGGCACGAGTCTCGACCTCAGCCGCCTTGCCGACTGCTGCTTCGGGGTGAGCGCCCCGGCGGCGGTGCTGCCCATCGCGCAGGCCCTGGTCGTCGAGATGGGTGCGGAGCCGGTGGTGATCGACGAGGAGCTGCGCCCGCTCTACCACGCGGCGCTGGCCCACGGCGCGAACCACCTCGTGACGCTCGTCGCCCAGGCGATGGAGGTGCTGCGTGCCGCCGGTGTCGAGCAGGCGCAGAGGGTGCTCGCACCCCTGCTGTCGGCGTCCCTGGACAACGCGCTGCGCTCGGGGGACGCGGCCCTCACCGGTCCCGTCTCGCGCGGTGACGCGGGTACGGTCGCGGTCCACCTGGAGGCGATCAGCGCGGCTGGGCTGGCGCAGGTGGTGGCGACCTACCGGGCGCTCGCCCGCACGACGGCCGACCGGGCACTGGCAAGCGGGCGGCTGAAGCCGGCGGCGGCGGAGGCGCTGCTGACGGTACTCGCCGACGATCGCCCGCCGGGTCGGCCGATAGCGTGACCGGCATGGCGCTGGAGGGGCACCAGGGCGCGGCCCCGGATCGACCGATGGTCACCCGCACCCGGGCCGAGCTCGAAGCGGCACGGGCCCGGCTGACCGGCACCGTCGCGGTCGTCATGACCATGGGCGCGCTGCACGAGGGGCACGTCGAGCTGGTCAGGCAGGCCCGCCGCCACGCCGACAGCGTGATCGTCACGATCTTCCTCAACCCGCTGCAGTTCGGGCCGAAGGAGGATCTCGCCAAGTACCCGCGCACGTTCGACGCCGACCTCGAGCTCTGCACGCGCGAGGGTGTCGACCTCGTCTTCGCTCCGGGCCCCGACGTGGTCTACCCCGAGGGGGACCCCAGCGTGCGGGTCGGCGCCGGCCGGCTCGGCGACGTGCTGGAGGGCAAGAGCCGCCCGGGCCACTTCGACGGTGTGCTGACGGTCGTCGCGAAGCTCCTGCACCTCACCGGGCCTGGCCTGGCGTACTTCGGGCAGAAGGACGCGCAGCAGCTGTTGCTCATCCGTCGGATGGTGCGCGACCTCGACTTCGGCTGCGAGGTGGTTGCCGTCCCGACGGTGCGCGAGCCCGACGGCCTGGCGATGAGCAGCCGCAACATGCACTTGAGCGCGCTGGACCGCGAGGTGGCTCTCACGCTGTCCACGGCGTTGCGGGCCGGCGAGGCCGCCGCCGGCGAAGGGGCGAGTGCGGTGCGGAGAGCCTCCCGGGCGGTGCTGGTCGCCGAGCCGCTCTGCGTCGTGGACTACCTCGTGCTCGTGCACCCGCAGTCACTGGACGACGTCCCCGAGTGGTACCGCGGCGAGGCGCTGCTGGCCGTCGCGGCGCGGGTGGGCACGACCCGGTTGATCGACAACGTCGTCCTCGAGGTAGGCATCCCCACCATCCGTAGCGGACGCTAGCGGGTCGTCGCCGTCGAGGGATCGGCGTCAGACCCGGTCGAGCCCGCAGACGCGCTCGTAGACCCCGCGCAGCGACTCCGAGACCGCTACGCGCTCCTTCCACCGCTCACCGGGATCCGCACGCCAGACACTGCCGTGCTCCTGGCTCGCCTCCAGCGCTGCGGCCAGCGACGCGGGGTCCGCGGCGCCGTCCCGGCAGTCGAACACCAGGCACGGTCGCTGGTTGGCGGCATGGGTCCCGGAGGGCACCAGGGACTGCGTGCCGAGGTCGAAGCACGCCTCGGGCCACACCGAGTGCGACCCGTGCAGCCCGGGGAGCACACATACGTCGACGCCGAAGATGTGGTCCCAGAGGTCGGGCTCGCTCAACCGCGGCCGCGTGTGCAGGCGACCCCCGACGGTGGCCGCGATGCGCTGCAGCTGCGACACGGTGCGCGGGTCGTAGCTGGACGAGCCCGGGTCGAGGACGTTCTCGTTCACCTGCACCGAGAGCACCGCACCGGACATCCGGCGCACGGCGTCGGCGAGGCTGCTCACCAGGGCCACGGGGTCGAGCGGGGTTCGAAGCGCTCCCAGGTGCGTGCCCACGACAAACGGGCCGCGCCGCACGCACGGGCGCTGCCGGCGCATCCGGACGAAGTCGACGACGTGCGGGTGCGGCACTACGAGCGGGTCGACCCCCCACCGTTGCGACAGCTCGGTGGCCGCTGACTGCGTGAGCGTGATGACCGCGTCGGCCCGTTGCACCAGGTGGCCGATCTGCGCGAGGTGCCGCTCGTCGTCCTCCCCCGTCGGGTCGCTGAGGTGGTAGGCCGTCACGACCAGGGGCCTGCCCGCCGCCCGCACGACGTCGACGGCCGCCTCGACGTCGGCCGGGCGTTGTCGCGCTGGAACCCCGTGGACGTGCACCACGTCGACGATCCCCATGTTCGCGGTCAGCCACCGCCGGTCGAAGGCGGGTGGTGCGGCCCCCGGGGCGGGCGTCGGGGTGATGGTCGGGCGGTGGACGCCGTCCACGCCTTCCGGGTGCCCCAGGTGGCGCGCATAGAGCCCGCGGCCGGGAAGAGTCGCAACGGTGATCACCGGGCGGCCCTCCCATTCGGGGCTCGCCCGGCGACGGCGACGCCGGGAGGGTGACATGCCTACCTCAGGGTCGGCGCGTGCTCGGTGGGCTACTGACTGTGTTTGCCACGGATCGACCGGATCGAAACCCGGTGGACGTCGCCCGGGTGGCACCCTCCCGCTTGCAGGCGGGTCGGCGGCGAGGACCCGAAGCGCCGCCGGAGATAGCCTTGGCCTTCGTGACCGACCTCCCCGCCTCGCGCCCGGCCGCGCCCTCCACGGGCTCGCCCGCCGACACCGACCCCGATACCGAGGACGCGTCGGACCTGCCGGAGCAGATGAGGGTCAGGCACGAGAAGCGGGAGCGGCTGCTGGCCGCCGGTCGCCAGCCCTACCCCGTGGCCGTCGACCGCACGCACACGCTCGCCCAGGTGCGAGCACTCCATCCCGACCTCGAGCCGGGCGCGGGCAGCGGGGACGTCGTCGGCGTCGCCGGGCGCGTCGTGTTCGCACGCACGACGGGGAGGCTGTGCTTCGCCACGCTGCAGGAGGGGGACGGGACCCGCCTGCAGGTGATGGTGTCCCTCGCCGGCGTCGGCGAGCAGTCCCTCGTGGCCTGGAAGGCCGACGTGGATCTCGGCGACCACGTCTTCGTCCATGGCGAGGTGGTGGCGAGCAGACGTGGCGAGCTGTCCGTGATGGCCGACGACTGGCGAATGGCGGCCAAGGCACTGCGGCCGCTGCCCGTGCTGCACAAGGAGATGTCGGAGGAGTCGCGCGTCCGGCAGCGCTATGTGGATCTCATCGTGCGTCCCGCAGCCCGCGACGTCGCTCGGATGCGAGCGGGCGTCGTCCGCTCGCTGCGCGACTCGTTCCACGGACGCGGGTTCGTCGAGGTGGAGACGCCCATGCTGCAGGTGCTGCACGGCGGGGCTGCCGCCCGACCCTTCCAGACGCACATGAACGCCTTCGACATCGACGTGTACCTGCGCATCGCCCCGGAGCTGTTCCTCAAGCGCTGCGTGGTCGGCGGTATGGACAAGGTCTTCGAGATCAACCGCAACTTCCGGAACGAAGGTGCGGACTCCTCGCACTCGCCCGAGTTCGCGATGATCGAGACGTACGAGGCGTATGGGTCATACGACACGATGGCCACGCTGACCCGTGAGCTGGTGCAGGAGGCCGCGACCCTCGTCCACGGCTCGACGGTGGTACGCCTGGTCGACGGTGAGGAGTACGACCTGAGCGGGCAGTGGACCGAGGTCACCCTGTTCGGGTCGCTGTCGGCGGCGCTCGGGGAGGTGGTCGATGTCCGCACACCCATGGCCCGCCTGGTCGCCATCGCCGAGCGGATCGGCGTCCCCGTGCTCGCCCACTACGGCCCGGGCAAGCTCGCAGAGGAGCTCTTCGAGCACCTCGTGGTTCCCGGGCTCCATGCGCCGACCTTCGTGCGGGACTACCCCGAGGAGACCGCCCCCCTCACCCGCCAGCACCGCAAGACTGCGGGGCTGGCCGAGAAGTGGGACCTCTACGTGCGTTCCTTCGAGCTCGCGACCGCGTACTCCGAGCTCGTGGACCCGGTTGTGCAGCGGGACCGGTTCCTGGCTCAGGCCCGGCTGGCCGCCAAGGGGGATGCCGAGGCAATGCGGCTCGACGAGGACTTCCTGCGGGCCATGGAGTACGGCATGCCACCCTCGGGCGGCATGGGCATGGGGCTGGACCGGCTGCTGATGGCGCTGACCGGCCTGGGGATCCGCGAGACCATCCTGTTCCCGCTGGTGAAGCCGGAGTAGCCCAGACCCTGCCCCTTCCATCGGGGTCGGCTCCACTGGGGTCGGCTCCACTGGGGTCGGCTCCATCGGGGTCGGCTCCATCGGGGTCGGCAGAAGGGCCGTACCCTGGGCGGGTGGGCTTCCTCGTCGCCATAGCGCCGTCGGCGGGGGTGCTGTTTCTTTTCTATCTGGGGATCAAGGGCATGGTCGAGGCCGACCGAAGGGAACGGATCGCCCAGGCCCGCTTGAACCGCGACGCGGAAATGACGCGCACCGAACAGCCGCAGAAGTCGCCCGAGGCCGCAGAACGCGGGGCGGCGGAAGAGGCGCCCCCGCCCACCTGATGCGATATTCCGGGCATCGTCGTGCACGGTTCGTCACCCAGTTCGGCGGATATTCCGCCGAACTGTGCGCCGAAGGCGTGGCGCTTTGACATTGCCCTGGGCCTGGGGAGATGATCTGGCGATAATCCGTACCAGCGAAATGGAGCATTTGATGGCCCAGAAGGTCCAGGTCATTCTTGTCGACGACGTCGACGGAGGCGAGGCCGAGGAGACCGTCTCCTTCGCACTCGACGGGGTCAGCTACGAGATAGACCTGTCCGCAGACAATGCCGAGGCGCTGCGCGACGCCGTCGCGCCATGGCTGGGGCACGCCCGCCGGGTGGGCGGTCGCTCCACCCGCGCTCGTGCCGCCGCCCCGGCTCGGTCACGCCCCGCCGGCAAGCCCGACCTGGGCGACGTCCGTTCCTGGGCGCGCGACAGCGGCTACCAGGTCAGCGACCGGGGCCGCGTCTCCGGCGAGGTCCTCGCGGCTTACGACGCCGCGCACTGACCATACGAGGAACCGGCAGGGGCATCACCCGGGACGAGGTGCTCCTGTGCACGACCCGCGGGGACTTCTGCCACCGGGGTCTCTGCGACGGGCGGTGACGGCCAGGCCAGGGTCACCGCCCGTCGCCACGCCCGCGGCCGACGCGGCGAGGCGCACGGCACGTGTCCGCAGCGCCTCAGACGGGAGTCTCGCGCAACACGCGACGAAGGATCTTGCCCGAGGCCGACTTCGGCACCGCGTCGATGAACGTGAGCCTGCGGATCTGCTTGTAGTGCGCGACCTGGCCGGCGACGAACTCCGTCAGGTCGGCCTCGGTGGCCGTGGCGCCCGGCCGCAGCACCACGAACGCCGCGGGAATCTCGCCCGCCTCGTCGTCGGGAAGACCGACGACGGCGACGTCGGCCACCGCAGGGTGCGTGAGCAGGAGCGCCTCGAGCTCGGCCGGGGGAACCTGGAAGGCCTTGTACTTGATGAGCTCCTTGAGCCTGTCGACGATGAAGACGTGGCCGTCCTCGTCGACGTGGCCGATGTCGCCGGTGTGCAGCCAGCCCTGCTCGTCGATCGTCAGCGCCGTCGCGACGGGGTTGTTGAGGTAGCCCTTCATCACTTGCGGGCCGCGCACCCACAGCTCGCCGTTCGCACCCACCGGCTGCGACTGCCCGGAGGCCGGGTCGACGATGTCGAGCTCGGTGTTGGGCGCCGTCACCCCCACCGACCCGGGCTTGAACGCCCCCGGAGGGGTGAGGTGCGAGACCGGTGACATCTCGGTCATCCCGTAGCCCTGGACGACCTCGCAGCCCAGGCGTGCCCCGGCCTCCAGCGCGAGCTCCGCCGACAGGGGTGCGGCACCGGAGAAGATCTGCTCCAGCGTGGAGAGGTCGTACCCGTCGACCATGGGGTGCTTGGCGAGGGCGACCACGATCGGTGGTGCCACGAACGAGCGCGTGATCCCGTACTTCTGGTGGGCGTCGAGGAACTGCGCGAGGTCGAACCTCGGCAGCGTCACGACTGTGGCACCCGCGGCGAGCCCGGTGTTCATCAGCACCTGCATGCCATAGATGTGGAAGAACGGGAGCACGGCAACGAACCTCTCGTCCTCGCGGACGTCTGCCGAGGAGAGGACCTGGCAGATGTTGGCCACGAGGTTGGTGTGCGTGAGCATCACACCCTTCGACAGGCCCGTCGTGCCCGACGAGTACGGCAGCACGACAAGGTCCTCTGCCGGAACGACCGGCACCTGCTCGGCCAACGGCGCGCCGAAGAGCGCCGTCAGCGGCCGCTCGCCGTCGGCCTCGCCCATGACGAAGAGCTCCGTGACCGCGGTCTGCTCCATCGCCTCGCGGGCCGTCTGCACGAACAGCGGGACGGTCACGATGATCGTGGCGCCCGCGTCGACCAGCTGATGGTGGACCTCGCGGGCGGTGTAGGTCGGGTTGATCGTCGTGACGATCCCACCCGCCATCGCCACGCCGTGGAAGACCACGGCGTACTCGGGCAGGTTCGGAGCCATCAGGGCGAGTACCTGGCCTCGGGCGAAACCGCGCGCGACGAGGCCGCCGGCCAGCATCCGGACCGCGCCGTCGAGCTGGCCGTACGTCAGGGTGCGCCCGGTCGGTGCGTCGATGAGTGCGGGCTTGTCGGCGAGCTCGGCAGCCCGACGCAGGACGAAGGGCGTGAGCGCGGTATCGGGGATCTCGACATCGGGGAGCGGGCTACGGTGAGACATCTTCGGCTCCTGCGAGGTGGACGTAGGGGCAGTGCGGGAACGCCGGGCCGACACCCCGCCGGGGTGATCCAGGTCACGTGCGAGGACACCCTAACCCCCATGCTTGCCCGTGCGCCGGTGCTCTGGCTGTACTGGCGTGGCTGCGGCGCACACGGTGTGCCGCGAACGCCGACCACGGAATAGCGCCGTGCCGGCTATGCCGATCACGGATTGCTCCCTGACGGGCCGATTCCGGGCGAGCCTGCGACCGCGGTCGGCGTCGATCAAGAATATCTGCGACAAAGGCCAATGAATGCCTCAAGGGGTCCAATTCCGCGCCCGCGTCGCGACGTCACCCGACCGACGCCGCGGGGATTCGCGGAACGGGGTCGCTCGTGGGGCCGGCGAGTGTGAGCAGAGGAAGGTGGACGTCGAAGCGCGTGTGCCCGGGAATGCTGGTGACGCCCGTGCGCCCCTCATGTGCGTGCACGACGGCATTGACGATGGCCAGGCCCAGCCCGGTGCTGCCGGACGAGCGCCCGCGAGAGGCGTCGCCGCGGGCGAAGCGCTCGAAGACGTCGTCGACGAGGTCGCCCGGGATCCCGGGCCCGTCGTCCTCGACCCGAAGTCTCGCCATCGGGCCAGTGTCGGTCCCCTCGCGCCCGTCCGCCGTCACGCTCACGGTGACGGTCGTGCCGGCGGGGGTATGCACGCGGGCGTTGGCGAGGAGGTTCGCGACCACCTGGTGCAGCCGGGCGGTGTCGCCTGACACGACCACGGGCTCCTCCGGGACGTCCAGCGCCCACCGGTGCCGGGGCGCGGCGGCATGGGCGTCGCTCACCGCGTCGATCACCATGGCGGTCAGGTCGACGGGGTCGGCGTCGAGCGGGCGGCCCTCGTCGAGGCGAGCCAGCAGAAGCATGTCGTCGACGAGGCCGGACATCCTCACCGCCTCGGACTCCACCCGGGCGAGGGCGTGCGCGACCACGGGTGCGGCCTCCCCCCCGCCGCGGCGCGTGAGCTCGGCATAGCCGCGGATGGACGCCAGCGGCGTGCGCAGCTCGTGGCTGGCGTCGGAGACGAACCGCCGTACGCGTGCCTCGCTGGCCTGGCGGGCGGCGAGCGCACGGGCGACATGCCCCAGCATCCGGTTGAGCGCGGCGCCCACCTGGCCGACCTCGGTCCGAGGGTCGGTGTCGGCCTCGGGGACGCGCAGCGCCAGCGCGACCTCTCCCCGGTCCAGCGGCAGCTCGGCGACCCGGGACGCCGTCGCGGCCATCCGCAGCAGCGGCCGCAGGTTGACCCGGATGATCAGCGAACCCGCGAACCCGGCCGCCAGCAGCCCGAGCAGGGCAACCCCGGCGATGACGACCGCGAGCCGGACGACCGTCGCGGTCACGTCGTGCAGCGGCAGGCCCGTCACCAGCACGCGGCCGTCACCGACAGCCGCGGCCAAGACGCGGTACCGGCCGAGGCCAGGCCCGAGATCCACGGTCTCAGGGCGGCCCGACGTGGACAGCGCGGCAAGGGCCGCCATCTGGTAAGCCGTGAGCGGTTGCGTCTGTCCGGTTCCGTCGAGCACACCGGCCGCGGTGACGCGGCCGTTCTCGAGCAGCAGCCCGACGGTTCCCTGACCCTGCCCGGGCGCCAGCAGGAAGTCCGGGCCCGCGGGGGCGTGCCCGTCACCGTCGGGTGACGGCGCGAGGCCGTCGGGCCGCTGAGGGGCGCCGCCGGGCTGCTGCAGGACCCCGCCGGGCTGAGCCCGGCTGTCGGGAGCGTGGGGCTGGCCGTCGGCGTGCCGCGACCGGTCGAGCGCCTGCGCCAGCTGGACGTCCAGCCGGTCGGTCAGGAAGCGGTCGAGGGCGAGGACGCTGACGACGCCGACGACGCCGCTGACCGCGGCCAGCAGCGCGACCATCGCGACCACGAGCCGCACGCGCAGCGGCCAGCGGCCGGGCCGCCACCGCTGTGAGCGAGCGTTCATGGTCCCCTCCGGGGCTTGGTCGGTGGTCCGCGTGGGAGTCGGGTGCTCGACGGTCAGGGGTGTCAAGGTTCAGCAGACCGGGTTCAGCTCGCCGGCTTCAGCACATACCCGACACCCCGCACGGTGTGGATCATCGCCGCGTTCCCGGCGTCGATCTTCTTGCGCAGGTAGGAGATGTACAGCTCGACGACGTTGCCCTGGCCGCCGAAGTCGTAGTTCCAGACCCGGTCGAGGATCTGAGCCTTGCTGAGCACGCGCCGCGGGTTGCGCATGAGGAAGCGCAACAGCTCGAACTCCGTCGCTGTGAGCGCGATCGAGACGCCGGCCCGGCGTACCTCGTGGCTGTCCTCGTCGAGCATCAGGTCACCGACTGTCAACACCGCATCCGACGCCTCGTCGAGAAGGCTGTTGCGCCGCACCAGGCCGCGCAGCCGCGCCACGACCTCTTCGAGGCTGAACGGCTTGACCACGTAGTCGTCGCCGCCTGCAGTGAGGCCGGCGACCCGGTCCTCGACGCCGTCGCGTGCCGTGAGGAAGAGCACGGGGACGCCGTCCTGCTGGGCCCGCAGGCGGCGCAGCACGTCGAGGCCGTCACCGTCGGGAAGCATGCGGTCGAGGACGACGACGTCCGGGCGGTGCTCCTTGGCCACCCGCAGCGCGGTGCGGCCGTCGGCCGCGGTCCGGACGTCCCAGCCCTCGTAGCGCAGGGCCATCGACATCAGCTCGGTGAGGTTGGGCTCGTCGTCGACCACGAGCACGCGGATGGGGGTGCCGTCGAGGTGCCGCAGCGGTGTGCGGGAGGCGGCTTTGCGGGCGGTCTCGGCCGTGGTGGCGCCCGCGCCTGGTGAGGTGGCGGAGCGGCCGCTGCTGGTGGTGGTCATGCCCCTCATGCTCCGGTGGGCCACTGGGCAGGGTCCGAGCACTTCCTGTGAGCCGGCTGTGCGATCTGGCGGGGACCAGACGCCGACACAGGCACAGCCGAACCACAGAGACAGCACAGGGCGGCCACCGGGGAGCCGGGCACTGTCGTCATCACCACCACCCGCAGCCTCCGGTCGCCACCGGCCGGGGCCGGGCCGAGGAGAGCGAGGACCACCATGAACAGCCGCGAACGGGGCAGGCGTCGCATCGCCGGGCTGACCGCCGGGCTCGTCGCCGCCGCCGTCGCCGGGACGGCGGCCGCCGGGGGGATGGCGTACGCGGCCGGGCACTCCGCGACCACGGCGGCCTCGATGTCCGGCAGCTCCAGCTCGGCGACGTCGAGCACGACGTCGGGTTCGACGTCCGGCTCCACGAGCAGCGCGACGTCGCCCCAGCTCGCGACCGGCTCGGGGGCCTCGCAGGCCACAACCTCGGGGTCGTGAGGACGTGAGCGCACCCGCCTTCGTGGCACAAGGGGCCTGGGCGGCCCAGACGACGCCGGCGGCACAGACGGCGCCGGCCGGCCCGGACACCCTCGAGTGGGCTCTCTGGAGCACCACCGCGCGCATCGTGGTCTGCGACCCGGCTGCGCTGGCTGCCGCACACCGGATCGTCGTCGAGCACCTCGATGCGGTCGACCTGGCGGCGAGCCGCTTCCGTGACGACTCCGAGCTGGCCGCTGTCAACCGCTCCGGCGGTCGCAGCGTGACGGTCGGCCCGCTGCTGGCCGACCTGGTCGCGGTGGCCCTCGAGGCCGCTCGCAACACCGACGGCGACGTCGACCCGACCGTGGGGGCGGCCATGGTCGGCATCGGCTACGACCGGGACCTCGCCGACCTGGCGCGGGCCGACCCGACGCCCCGCCCTGCAGCGGACGCCGTCGCCCGCGCCGGAGGCTTCTCGCGGATCAGCCACCGCCCCGCCAGCGGCTGGCGCGGCGTCCGCCTCGACGGGCGCAGCCTGCGTGTGCCGTCGGGGACGGTCCTGGACCTCGGCGCGACCGCGAAGGCGGCGGCGGCCGACCAGTGCGCGCATCTGGTGGCGCAGCGCCTGGGTGTCGGGGTGCTGGTGAGCCTCGGGGGCGACATCGCCACAGCGGGGCAAGCCCGCGGCGGAGGCTGGCAGGTGCTCGTGCAGGACACCCCAGGCGACCCCGCGTGCACGGTCCTCCTCCCGTCGGGTGCGGCCATCGCGACGTCGAGCACGGTCCGTCGCCGGTGGCTCCAGGCCGGCGCCGAGATGCACCACGTGCTCGACCCCGCGACCGGCCTGCCCGTCGCCCCCGTGTGGCGGAGCGTGACCGCGGCCGCCCACACCTGCGTGGCCGCCAACACCCTGACCACGGCGGCGCTCGTGCGTGGCCGAGCCGCGTTGCCGTGGCTGCGGTCCCTCGGCGTGCCGGCCCGCCTCGTGACCGCGGCCGGCGAGGTCGTCACCACCCCCGACTGGCCCGAGGAGGCTGTTCGATGACTACCGCCACTGCCACCGCCGCCCTGTGGTACCTGGGTCGAGGCTCGGGTGTGGTGTCCCTGGTGCTGCTGAGCCTCGTGGTCGTGCTGGGCATCGCCACCAGATCCGGACGGGTCCTCGCGGGCCTGCCGAGGTTCGCCGTGTCGGCCGTGCACCGCAACGCCGGGCTGCTCTCGGTGGTCTTCCTCGCCGTCCACGTCGGCACGCTGCTGTTCGACCCCTACGCCCAGCTGAGACTGGTCGACCTCGTGCTGCCGTTCGCGGGCAGCTACCGACCGTTGTGGCTCGGCCTGGGCACGCTCGGCCTCGACCTGGTCGTCGCGCTCGTCGCCACCAGCGTGCTGCGGGCCCGGATCGGTCACCGCGCCTGGCGCGGCATCCACTGGCTCGCCTACGGCGCGTGGCCCCTGGCGATGCTGCACGGGATCGGCACCGGCTCCGACACGGGCACGCCGTGGATGACCGCTGTGGCGGCGGTCTGCGCCGCGACCGTGGCGGCGACGCTGTCGTGGCGGGTCGCGCCGACTTTCGCCCAGGTCGCCGGACGGCGAACTCACGCTCCTGCGCCCCTGCCTGTCCCGGACCCCGCGAGGTCGCCGTCCCGCCTGCAGGCACTTCCCGTCAGGAGCCACCGGTGAGCGCCATCTCGACGACGGGGTCCCGCACGGCAGCGGCCGGCCTCGGCCGGCTGACCGCGGCGCTCGCCCCCGGGCTCGACGCCCATCTGCAGCGCCACGGCGTCTGTCCGCACCCGGGGCCGGCACTGGTGGATGAGATCGAGGCCGCGGGGCTCACCGGCCGAGGCGGTGCGGCCTTCCCCACGTGGCGCAAGCTGGCGGCGGTCGGCGCCGCCGCGCGCGGGTCGAGGCGGTCCGGTGCCGCTGTCGTGGTGGCCAACGGCGCCGAGGGCGAGCCCGCCAGCGCGAAGGACGCTGCACTGCTGGTGAACGCACCGCACCTGGTGCTCGACGGCCTCCAGCTGGCGGCCGAGGCTGTGGGCGCGGGCGAGGCCTACATGTACGTCGGGGAACACGGGAGGGCACTCGAGGTCGTGAGCGCTGCTGTGCGCGAGCGGCGCGAGCGCGGCCACGACAGGCTTGGCGTGGAGGTGCTGCGGGCGCCGGACACCTTCGTCGCGGGCGAGGAGTCCGCGGTGGTCGCCGCACTGGAGGGTGCGCCGGCGCTACCGAGGTTCAAGGCACGCATGGTCGTGGAGTCAGGCGTGCGTGGCCGACCGACCCTCGTGCAGAACGTGGAGACGTTGGCGCATGTCGCGCTCATCGCCCGCCACGGCTCCGCTTGGTTCCGCGGTGCGGGCGAGGCCGACCAGCCGGGGACGTTCCTGGCCACGCTCAGCGGCGCGGTGCGCCGTCCGGGCGTCGTCGAGGCCGCCTACGGCACGTCGCTCGGGCAGCTGCTCGAGCTGGCCGGAGGCAGCGATGGTCCGCTGTCCGCCGTGCTGGTGGGCGGGTACCACGGGGCCTGGCTGCCCATGCCCCAGGCCTTCGACACCGCGATGTCGCGCAGAGGGCTCTCGCCGTGGGGCGCGAGCCCCGGTGCGGGCGTGGTGGTCGCGCTACCGTCGGGTTCTTGCGGCCTGCAGGCGACGGCCGGGATCGTGGACTACCTCGCGGCTCAGACCGCGGCGCAGTGCGGCCCGTGCCTGAACGGGCTGCCGGCGATGGCGTCGACGATGAGCCTGCTCGCGCGGGGCCGGGCCGACGCGCAGCTGCCGGCACGCCTGGCCCGGCTCGCCGAGCTGGTCTGCGGCCGCGGTGCCTGCCAGCACCCCGACGGGACGGTCCGGCTGCTGCGCAGCGCCCTGCGCACGTTCGGCGACGACGTGTCGGCGCACCTCGAGGGCCGCTGTCTGGTCGAGCACTGACCCGCGGTGGTGCGTCTGCACCGCCTACCCGCGACCCGCCTACCCACCACCTGGCTACCCACGACCCGCCTACCCGCCACCCACCGACCCCGAGCCACGCAAGAGGAGCACCCGTGACCACCACCACGAACCGGAACGTCGTCGCCGCGAGGCTGCGAGTCGACTGGACCCGGTGCGACGGGCGCGGCCTGTGCACCGAGCTCCTGCCGGAGCTGCTGCGCGAGGACCCGTGGGGCTACCCGGTGGGCAGGCCGGACGCCACCGACGCCCGAGGGGTGGTCAGCGTGCCGGCGGGCCTGGTCGAGCACGCCGCCGCCGCGGTCGACGCCTGCCCACTCATGGCCTTGCACCTCCGGCCGGTCTAGACCGGCCTGCGGTCGAGTCCCCCAGCCACGCCCCATGCTGTCTGGGCCGGCCGCGCCGCACGAGCTCGCGCTCACCCGCAGAGGTGGTCCAGGAGCAGCCTGGTGCACTCCTCGGGGCGCTGCCGGATGGCCAGGTGGGCGCACCCCTCCACGACCGCAAGCCGAGCGCCCGCGATGCCCCCCGCGAGGTGCTCGGCATGCTCGGGCGGAGTCGCGGCGTCCTGCTGTCCCGCCAGCACCAAGGTCGGGGCCGCGATGTCGGCCAGGTTCGGCCGCAGATCCATGCCGGCGATGGCCGCGCAGCACCCGGCGTAGCCCAGGGGAGGGGTGCTCAGGAGCATCTGGCGGCACTCCTGGACGACGAGGGGGGCGTCACGGGAGAAATCCGGCGTGAACCAGCGCCCGACGACCGCGTCGGCGACCGCGGTCATGCCGCCGGCCTGCACGGCGGCGCCCCTGTCCAGCCAGGTCTGGGCCGGCGGCAGGTGAGCCGACGTGCAGCACAGGGCCAGCCTGTCGACCCGGTCGGGCGCGTGTGAGGCCACCCACATGCCCACCATGGCGCCGAGGGACAGACCGCAGAAGCTGAACCGGGCGACACCGAGCTCGTCCAGGAGTGCCAGGACGTCGCCGGCGACGTCGGCCAGGGAGTAGGGCGGTTCGGGTACGTCCGAGCCCCCGTGGCCGCGGTGGTCCAGCGCCACCACGGTGAAGTGCTGCGCGAAGGCGGCGCGCTGCGGCGCCCACAGCCCCCGGTCGGTGCCCAGCGACGGCGCGAGCACCAGCACGGGGCCGCCCGCGAGGCTCCCCTCCACCTCGTGCCCCAGGCGCGCCGTCACCGGGTGCCTCCGGCCGGGTCGTCGGCCGTGCGGCCGGTCAGGCCCGCTGCTGTACGGTCGGTCGGATCTTCTGCTGGGCTGCCGGGTGTGGCGAGGTTCGCGTGCGCCTGGAGGGCCCGGTCCACGAGCAGCCCGGCGGTGCCGGGGTCGAGCCAGGTCTGCGCGTCGAGCGACCCCGAGCGGGCAAGTGAGCGTAGCTCAGCCACGTGGTCGGCCATCCGCGCGGTGTCGACATGAAGACCGTCCAGCGCCGCGCGGGTGTGCTGCGCGCTCGCCGCGACCAGGCACAGCAGGCTCGACTGCGTTCCCCACTCCGCCTGCCACGCCCCGGCGGCGCGCTGCAGCTGCTGCGGCATGCCCGCCATCAGCGTGGCGACCAGCCCCGGGACCCGGTGGGTGCACGCGACCGCGAGCACGGCTCGTGCCGAGTTCTGCTTGTGCGGCATGGCCGAGGACCCGCCCGGGTGCGACGGTGCGACCTCGCCGATCTCCACCGACGCGAGCAGCACGAGGTCGGCCGAGACCGCGCCGAGCTCGCCGGCCAGGACACCGGCGGCGGCGGCGACCTCGACCACCCTGCCGCGGGAGGTGTGCCAGGGCGTCACCGGCTCAGCCAGGCCGAGCTCCCGGGCCAGCGCGGCTGCCAGGTCGAGGGCTCGCGGGCCGAGCCCGCCCAGGACGCCGACCGGCCCGCCGAGCTGCACGGCGAGCCGGCGCCGGCTCACGTCGGCGAGCCGGTGGCGCGCCTCGTCGACGGCCACCAGCCGCGCCGCGCACGCTGCCCCGAACGTCGTGACCGCGGCCTGCCGCAGCAGCGTGCGACCGACCTGCTCGGCGTCGCGGTGGACCGCGGCCAGCCCGGCCAGCAGCCGGGCCACCTCAGCGGCGTCGACCAGCACCTCCTCGATCGCCGATCGCGCCACCAACATCTGGGCGCAGTCGAGGATGTCCTGGCTGGTCGCGCCGAGATGCACGTACCGTGCCGCCCGCGGGCCTGCCAGCTCGCGCAACCGACGCACCAGCGCGGTGACCGGGGTGGCGTCGGCGCCGGCAGCGGCAGCCAGCTGCGCGACGTCCACCAGGTCCGTTCGGCAGGCGGCCACGATGTCGGCCGCGCACCCCGGCGGCACCAGGCCGACCTCGGCGCCGGCACGCGCAAGGGCGGCCTCCGTGGTGAGCATTGCACGCACCCATGCGGCGTCGCCGGTGGCCGCCAGCACCTGCGGTGTGGCATACACGGCGTCGAAGAGCCCCGGCGCCGCAGGTGCCGGTACGCAGCCGTCCGCTGCGGATCCCGAGCCGTCAGAGGTCGAAGAAGACAGTCTCGTCGCCCCCGCCCTGGTGTCCCTGCAACCGGATGTCGAAGCGGTAGCCCCCGGGGACGGCGCGTGCGACGAGCGTTCCTCTCCGCGACGGCGGGACGGCGCGCAGCACGGGGTCGGTGTCGTTCGCCGACTGGTCGGGGAAGTAGACGCGGGTCACGAGCCGGTCGAGCAGGCCGCGGGCGAACACCGAGACGTCCAGGTGCGGCGCCTCGACCTCGCCGTCGGGGGTGGGCAGCGGTGCGGGCATCACCGTCAGCACCTCCCACGTGCCGTCGGCACCGGTGAGGCTGCGGGCGAGGCCGCGAAACCCGGGGCGCGGTGCGAAAGCACCGTCGGCGTCGGCCTGCCAGGTCTCGACCACCCCGTCGCCGACCGGGTCGCCGGCTCCGTCGAGCAGCACGCCGCCGATCCGGACCGCCCCGGCGGTGCCGTCTGGGACGGCGTGCGGCCCGTCGTCCCAGTGCAGGCCGATGCTCAGGAACGGTCCGACGGTCTGCGACGGCGTCAGGCCCGGTGTCGGGCCGCCGCGCATGCGGCGCGGGCCGGCGTCGTCAGTCATCGCCGTCCCCGGGCGCCTCGAAGGGCGTTCCCTCCCGCCCGCGAAGCACGATGTCGAAGGCGAACCCGAGCGCCCACTCCGGCAGGGTCGCCGCATGGTCGTACGTTGCGACCAGCCTGCCACGCGCCTTCTCCGGCACCGACAGGAAGATCGGGTCCTGGTCGAACAGCGGGTCGTCGGGGAAGTACATCTGCGTGACCAGCCGTTGCGTGAACGCCTGCCCGAACAGCGACAGGTGGATGTGCGCCGGTCGCCACGCGTTGAGGTGGTTCTTCCAGGGGTAGGCCCCGGGCTTGACGGTCGTGAACGCGTACCTGCCCGCCTCGTCGGTCATCACCCGTCCGCCGCCGTGGAAGTGGGGGTCGACCGGGGCCGACCAGCGGTCGTTGTCGTGGCGGTAGCGCCCCGCAGCGTTGGCCTGCCAGATCTCGACGAGGGTGCACGGCACGGCACGGCCGCCGCCGTCGAGCACGCGTCCGTGGACGACGATGCGCTGGCCGATCGCCTCGCCACCGAACGCGGTGGTGAGATCGGCGTCGGCTTGCGTGACGGTGGATCGCCCGAAGACCGGGCCGGTCGTCTCGGTCAGCCGGTGCGGCAGAAGGACCAGGGGGAGCCTGGGGTGTCGAAGCCGGGTGCTGGCATAGGCGGGATGGTCGAGGGGCGGGTGGACGCCGAGGGGCCGCTCGTAGGGGCCCTGTGCGTGAGTCGAGGGCGGGCTGCTCACCGAGCGACGCCGGTGGACGACGGCCGGCCCGGTTGTTCGCAGCACGAACGCCGGTGCATCTGACGAACGTAGCATCGGCTCCATGCGAACTCAGGTCGCGATCGTCGGAGCCGGGCCGGCCGGCCTTCTGCTGGCCCACCTGCTGGACCTGCAGGGCGTGGACTCGGTGGTCCTGGAGACCCGGTCCAGGGCACACGTCGAGTCGAGGATCCGCGCCGGGATCCTGGAGCAGGGGGCCGTGGGCCTGCTCGCGGACGCGGGGGTGGGCGGCAGGGTGGTGACGGACGGCGAGGAGCACCGGGGCATCTACCTCAACCGACCCGGCGAACGCCACTACCTGGACTTCGCGCGACTGTGCGGGCGCACGGTATGGGCCTACGGCCAGACCCAGCTGCAGCGCGACCTCGGCGCCGCACGGGACGCGGCGGGCCAGGTGATCCACTACGAGGTCCGCGACGTCGAGCTGGACGATCTGGCGACCGAGCACCCGACGGTGCGCTTCGTGGACGCCGCGGGCGTGGCGCACGTGCTGAGCGCGGACGCCGTGGCCGGGTGCGACGGCTCGCACGGGGTGAGCGCGGCGGGGATCCCTCACCTCGCACGGCGCACCTGGGAGCGCATGTACCCGTACGCCTGGCTCACGGTCCTCGCCGACGTCGCGCCGTCCACCGACCATCTCATCTACGCCTGGCACCCGGAGGGCTTCGCCCTGCACAGCTTCCGCTCGCCCACGCTCAGCCGGCTCTACCTCCAGGTCTCGGCCGACGACTCCCTGCAGGCATGGCCCGACGACCGGGTGTGGGACCAGCTCGCCACGCGGCTGTCGGCCGACGGTTGGTCGCTGACGCCCGGCCCGGTGCTGGAGAAGAGCATCACCCCGATGCGCAGCCGGGTCTGCTCGCCGATGAGCCACGGCCGGCTCTTCCTCGCCGGCGACGCCGCCCACATCGTGCCGCCGACGGGTGCCAAGGGGCTCAACCTCGCGATCGCCGACGTCAGCCTGCTCAGCCAGGCTCTCGTCGCCCTCGTGGTCGACGGGAGGCCCGAACCCGCCGCGGCCTACTCGGCGACGGCCCTGCGACGCGTCTGGCGGTGCACGCACTTCTCGTGGTGGATGACGTCGATGCTGCACCGGGTCGGGGACGACTTCGACGCCCAGCTGCAGCTGGCCCAGCTGGCGTACGTGTGCTCGTCGGAGGCGGCGTCGACGAGCCTGGCCGAGAACTACACGGGAATGCCGTACGGCTGGTGACGCTGCGGGCGGACCTGCGTCGCCTCACATGGTGCGAATAGGGCGAATCAGTCACAACGGTGGTTCCGCCGGCAGCGAAACCGGCAGGCGGGTGCTCCATGCCCGGAACACGAAAGTCCTGGCAGGGGTTGGTCGAGGCACAGGTGTCGGGAGTCTGCTGCCCACGCGGCGGGTGATCCCGTCAGACACCGGAGATAGCATCGACTGGTCAGCCGGTGGAACCCATCGCCATCGCCCGACCGCACGAGGAGCGCAGATGTTCGAGAGGTTCACCGACCGCGCCCGCCGTGTCGTCGTCCTGGCCCAGGAAGAAGCCAGGATGCTCAACCACAACTACATCGGCACCGAGCACATCTTGCTGGGGCTGATCCACGAGGGCGAGGGCGTTGCCGCCAAGGCCCTGGAGTCGTTGGGCATCTCGCTGGACGCCGTGCGCGTGCAGGTGCAGGAGATCATCGGCCAGGGGCAGCAGGCACCCTCCGGCCACATCCCGTTCACCCCGCGCGCCAAGAAGGTGCTCGAGCTGTCCTTGCGCGAGGCGCTGCAGCTCGGCCACAACTACATCGGCACCGAGCACATCCTGCTCGGACTCATCCGTGAGGGCGAGGGTGTCGCGGCCCAGGTGCTCGTGAAGCTCGGGGCCGACCTCAACCGCGTGCGCCAGCAGGTGATCCAGCTGCTGTCGGGCTACCAGGGTAAGGAGCCGGCGACAGCGGGGACCGCGGCCGAGGGCACGCCGGCCGGCTCGCTCGTGCTCGACCAGTTCGGTCGCAACCTCACGCAGCAGGCGCGCGAGGGCAAGCTCGACCCGGTGATCGGGCGCGAGAAGGAGATCGAGCGGGTCATGCAGGTGCTGTCCCGCCGGACGAAGAACAACCCCGTGCTCATCGGCGAGCCCGGCGTCGGCAAGACGGCGGTGGTCGAGGGTCTGGCGCAGGGCATCGTTCGCGGCGAGGTGCCGGAGACGCTCAAGGACAAGCAGCTGTACACACTCGACCTCGGCGCCCTCGTCGCCGGCTCCCGCTACCGCGGGGACTTCGAGGAGCGGCTGAAGAAGGTCCTCAAGGAGATCCGCACCCGCGGCGACATCATCTTGTTCATCGACGAGATCCACACCCTGGTCGGGGCCGGGGCGGCCGAGGGTGCGATCGACGCTGCCTCCATCCTCAAGCCCATGCTCGCGCGCGGTGAGCTGCAGACGATCGGCGCGACCACGCTGGACGAGTACCGCAAGCACGTCGAGAAGGACCCTGCCCTGGAGCGGCGCTTCCAGCCCATCCAGGTGCAGGAGCCGACGCTCTCGCACACCATCGAGATCCTCAAGGGGCTGCGCGACCGGTACGAGGCCCACCACCGGGTCTCCATCACCGACGGCGCACTCGTCGCCGCGGCGACGTTGGCGGACCGTTATGTCAACGACCGGTTCCTGCCCGACAAGGCGATCGACCTCATCGACGAGGCCGGGGCCCGGCTGCGGATCCGTCGCATGACCGCCCCGCCGGACCTGCGCGAGTTCGACGAGAAGATCGCGCAGACCCGCCGCGAGAAGGAGAGCGCGATCGACGCGCAGGACTTCGAGAAGGCCGCCGCCCTGCGCGACACCGAGAAGAAGCTGCTGGCCGCGAAGGCCGACCGGGAGAAGCAGTGGAAGGCCGGCGACATGGACGTGGTGGCCGAGGTCGACGAGGAGCTCATCGCCGAGGTGCTCGCCACGGCCACGGGCATCCCGGTGTTCAAGCTGACCGAGGAGGAGTCCTCGCGCCTCCTGCGCATGGAGGACGAGATCCACAAGCGGATCATCGGCCAGAACGACGCGATCACACGCTCTGTCCCAGGCGATCCGCCGCACCCGTGCCGGACTGAAGGACCCCAAGCGCCCCGGCGGGTCGTTCATCTTCGCCGGCCCCACCGGGGTCGGGAAGACCGAGCTGGCCAAGGCGCTGGCGGAGTTCCTGTTCGGCGACGAGGACTCGTTGATCCAGCTGGACATGAGCGAGTACTCCGAGAAGCACACCGTCTCGCGCCTGTTCGGCTCGCCGCCCGGCTACGTCGGGTACGAGGAGGGTGGCCAGCTCACGGAGAAGGTGCGGCGTCGTCCCTTCTCGGTCGTCCTGTTCGACGAGGTCGAGAAGGCGCACCCGGACATCTTCAACTCGCTGCTGCAGATCCTGGAGGACGGGCGGCTGACCGACAGCCAGGGTCGCTCGATCGACTTCAAGAACACCGTCATCATCATGACGACCAACCTCGGCACGAGGGACATCGCCAAGGGGGTCCAGATGGGCTTCCAGGCGGGTAACGACCTCAAGACGGGGTACGAGCGCATGAAGGCGAAGGTCATCGACGAGCTCAAGCAGCACTTCCGCCCGGAGTTCCTCAACCGCGTCGACGACACCATCGTCTTCCCGCAGCTGTCTCAGGACGAGATCGTGCAGATCGTCGACCTGATGATCGCCAAGCTGGACGAGCGGCTGAAGGACAAGGACATGGGCATCGAGCTGCGCCCGGCGGCCAAGGTGCTGCTGGCGGAGAAGGGCTACGACCCGGTTCTGGGGGCTCGTCCGTTGCGCCGCACGATCCAGCGCGACATCGAGGACCAGCTCTCGGAGAAGATCCTCTATGGCGAGCTCAAGCCCGGCCAGATCGTGGTCGTCGACGTCGAGGGTGAGGGCGAGTCCGCGCACTTCGTCTTCGCGGGTGCGGCAAAGTCGCCGTTGCCCGACTCTCCCCCGGTCGAGGTGGCGTCCTCGGCGGATGAGGGCGGCCACGCGGCCGCCGTCGAGGAGTAACGCCGAGGTCGAGACGTACGCCGAGGTCCAGGAGTAGCACGGCCGTCGCGGGGGAGCTCAGTGACTGGCCCGCTCGGGCCGGCACCCCAGCTGGGGGTGCCGGCCCGAGGCGTTCGGGTACTGCCCGGTTACGTCCGCCCATGTCGGGGTAGCAGGCTCAGGTCGCGCAGTACCGGGCCTCGCTGGTGGGTGGGGTGCCCACGTCGCTGGCGGCGGTGCTGGAAGTGCCGCTCGACGGTGTCGACATCAGCGCGATGCGGGCCGGCTTCACCGGAGCTGCGTCGATCCCGCCGGCAGTGGGTGAGCGCTTCCGGCGGATGACCGGATGCAACCTGCTCGAGGTCTACGGCATGACGGAGGCGGCCGGACTGATCGCCATCGACCCGGTGGCCGGTCCCGGGTACCCCGGTTCGGTGGGTACGCGGCTGCCGTACACAGAGGTCGTCGTGCGACGGCTCGCTGCCGACGGCAGCCCGGGAGACCCCGCGCATCCGGAGAGATCGGTGTGATCACGGTGCGCGGCCCGCACGTGTCGCCGGGGTACCGCAACCCGGAGCACGACGTCGGCGTGTTCGACGGCGCCGGTGGGCTGAACACCGGTGACCTCGGCTACGTCGACGAGCAGGGTGCCCTGCACACCGCCGGCCGGGTGAAGGACCTGATCATCCGCAGCGCCCACAACATCGACCCGCTGATGATCGAGAACGCCATGTCCGCTCATCCGGCGGTGGCGCTGGCGGCCGCGGTCGGCATGCCCGACGACTACGCGGGCGAGCTGCCCGTGTGCTACGTGACGCTGCGGCCCGGTGCCGGCGTCTCGGAGGCGGAGCTCCACGAGCACGCCCAGCGCACCATCGGCGAACGCCCCGCCTGGCCCAAGCGCATCCACATCGTCGACGCGATCCCCGTCACCCCCGTCGGCAAGATCTACAAGCCGGAGCTGCGCTGCGACAGCACCCAGCGCCTCGTGACCGAGATCGTGCATGAGCGCCTGGCCCTGCCCCACGCACAGATACATGCCACCGCGGGCGGCCGGCGAGGCATGCATGTCACGGTCACGCTGCCGCCCACCCACGAGTCCTCGATCCCGGTGGTCGAACGGGCCCTCGCGTCTTACCTCTGCGATGCCCACGTCGGGGTGGCTGGAGAACCCCCGTCGGACTAGCTCGGCTCACTGGTCGGCGAGCGTGGATGTGACCGTGGACGGATCGGGGGGTGGTCGCCCCCACCCCAGTCCGCCGTCGAGTCCACGCTCGATCCGTGCCTCGACACGGCGGCACGACAGCGGGATGGGCGAGGCAGGCGGCTCGCGCTCGTCGTGGCAGGATCGTCGCCGTGTCGACCGTGTCAGGGGAGCCCGCGCCGATGCCGTCGCAGGAGAGCGACCCGCCCTTGGGGGCCGCGGCTTCGCAGCAGGTGCTCGTGAGGCGTGCCCGCACCCGCGACGTCCCCGGCATCGCGCGTCTGGTGGACGGGTACGCCCAGCAGCGCATCCTGCTGGGCAAGGAGCGGGTGACCCTCTACGAGGACGTCCAGGAGTTCAGGGTCGCGGTCGACCCCGACGGGCTTGTAGTCGGTTGCGGGGCACTGCACGTGCTCTGGGAGGACCTCGCCGAGGTGCGCACGCTGGCCGTCGACCCCGTATGGCGGCGTCACGGAGTCGGGGCGCTCGTGCTCGAGGACCTTGTCGCACAGGCCCGGTCACTCGGCGTCACCCGGTTGTTCTGCCTGACCTTCGAGGTGGCGTTCTTCGCCACGCACGGCTTCCATGCGATCAATACGACGCCGGTGGAGCACGACGTCTTCGAGCAGCTCCTGCACTCGATGGACGAGGGAGTCGCGGAGTTCCTGGACCTCGCCCGGGTGAAGCCCAACACCTTGGGCAACACCCGCATGCTCCGCGAGCTCTAGTGCGGTTCGTGGTCACCGCACCAGCGATCTCTGGAGGGTTTGTTGTCGCGATTGCGACCTCGGGGCGACGGGAACCTGCCAGAGGTCGGGCCAACGGGACGGCCAGGGGGCGACAACGGGTCATTCGGGAAGGGTGAAGCGGTCGGCGGGCAGCTGGTGCACCAAGCCGTCGGCAAGCAGGCTGTGTAGGCACCTGTCGCGCTGGGCGGGGTCGCGCAGGACGTGGTCCGGCGCCGATGCCGCGAGAGCCGTCCAGGGGAGCGGCCCGCGATGCGACCGGAGTGCGGCCAGCAGGAGCCCGCGCACCTCACGGTCGGTACCAGCGTAGGGTTGCGTGCGCCGCCGGGTGCGCGGGTCGGGCGGTGTTCCGAGGAGCTGCCAGCGGCACGATCTGCGAACGGGGCAGACTCCGCAGGCAGGGGAGCGGGCGGTGCACACAAGTGCGCCGAGCTCCATCGTGGCCGCAGCCCACATGGCCGCGGCGGTCTCGTCGTCCGGCAGCAACGACTCGGCCAGGAGCCGCTCGGCCTTCGTCGCCGACACCGGCGCGGCGGGCGTGCCCGTCACGGCCCGGGCGAGCACGCGACGCACATTCGTGTCGAGCACGGCGTGACGCCGGCCGAACGCGAACGAGGCGACCGCCGCAGCGGTGTAGGCGCCGACGCCGGGCAGGGCTAACAGGGCAGCCTGGTCGACCGGCACGTCCCCACCGTGGTCTCGCACGATCAGGGCGGCGGCCTCGTGCAGGCGCAGCGCCCGCCGTGGGTAGCCGAGGCGGCCCCAGGCCCGGATCGCCTCACCGGGTGAGTCGACAGCCAGCGCCAGCGGGGTCGGCCAGCGTCGCAGCCATTCCCGCCACACCGGCTCGACTCTGGCGACCGGCGTCTGCTGGAGCATGAACTCGCTGACGAGCACGCCCCACGGCGGGCATGACGGTTCGCGCCACGGCAGGTCGCGGCCGCTGGCCTCGTACCAGGCGAGCACGGGCTCGTGAAGCGGGTGGTGGGGCACTGTGCTCACCCCTTGACCGGCCAGTGTGTCCCGTTAGGCCAATGTGTGCTTGGCGCGGTGTGCCGCCGCGCCAAACTATTCGGCACTGTGTGCCGCCGCGCCAAACAATTCGGCGCTGTGTGCCGCCGCGCCAGGAGAAGGCGGGTCAGACGTAGCGCTCCAGGATGCTCGACTCCGCGAGGCGGGACAGGCCTTCGCGGACGGCGCGTGCTCGCTGGTCGCCGACGCCCTCGACCATCATGAGGTCGTCGAGGTTGGCAGCCAGCAGTTTCTGCAGGTCGCCGAAGTGGTCCACCAGCCGCTCGATGATCGCCCCCGGCAGGCGCGGCACCTTGTGCAGCAGTCGGTAGCCCTTGGGGCTGACCGCCGAGTCGAGCACGTCGCCCCCGGCGGCGAACCCCAGGACCCGGGCGACGCCACCGAGGTCGACCAGCTCGGTGGCGGGGATGGCGGCGAGGTCTGCGAGCACGTCCGCGGTGGGGCGCTCCCGACGGGCGCTGTCGAGGTAGTCGCGGATCACGAGCTCGCGGTCGGGGCTGACCCCGCCGATCAGCTCGTCGAGCTGCAGGCCCAGCAACCGTCCGTCGGTCCCGAGCTCGACGACGTAGTGGGCGATCTCGTCGGAGATGCGTCGCACCATCTCCAGACGTTGCACCACGATCGAGACGTCGCGGACGGTGACGAGGTCCTCGATCTCCAACGCCGACAACGTCCCAGTCACCTCGTCGAGGCGGGCCTTGTAGCGCTCCAGTGTCGCCAGGGCCTGGTTGGCCTTGGCGAGGATCGCCTCCGACGCCTCCAGCACGTAGCGCAGCCCACCCACGTACAGCGCGACGATGCGCATGGACTGGCTCACGGAGATGACAGGCAGGCCTGTCTGCTTCGCCACACGCTCGGCGGTGCGGTGCCGGGTGCCGGACTCGCTGGTCTCGATCGAGGAGTCCGGGACGAGCTGGACGGCGGCGCGAAGGATCCGCGACGCGTCGGAGTCGGTGACGATCGCGCCGTCCATCTTGGCGAGCTCCCGCAACCGGGTCGCGGAGAACTCGACATCGAGGTGGAACCCGCCCGTGCACAGTTCCTCGACGACCCGGTCGTGGCCCAGCACGACGAGTGCGCCGGTGCGCCCACGCAGGATCCGCTCGAGCCCGTCGCGCAGGGGAGTGCCGGGAGCAACGGCCGCGAGCGTGGCGCGCAGCAGCTCCTCGGTCGAGCGCTCAGCTGCCACCGTGACCCCAGGGACTCGTTCGTCGACATCGAAGAACGACGCCGACCAGGTCGTTGCGCCGCCGCCGATCAACGCGCAGTCTACTGACTCCCGCACCCGACCGGCCCGCTCACGCTAGGCGGGTCGCGGCGCGGACCAGCGCCGTGGCAACGTCGGCGACCTCGTGGACCACCATTCCCTCAGGAGCGCTGTCGTCGGTGCCGGCCGGCACGATCGCCGTCGTGAACCCGAGCCGCGCCGCCTCGGCCAGCCGTCGGCCGACCCCGCTCACCCGCCGCACCTCCCCGGCGAGGCCGACCTCCCCGATCGCCACCGTTCCTGTCAGCAGGGGAAGGTCGGTGCGGGCGCTCGAGACCGCGAGCAGCACCGCGAGGTCGGCAGCGGGTTCGCCCAGCCGCACGCCGCCCACCGTCGACACGTAGACGTCGTGGTTGTCCAGCCGCTGCCCCGCCCGGCGCTCGAGAACCGCGAGGGCGAGCCCCACCCGGCTGGAGTCCAGCCCGGACGTGGTGCGACGCGGGTTGGCCAGGGGAGAGGGGGCGACGAGCGCCTGTACCTCGGCGACCAGCGGACGGCGACCCTCGAGGGCAACGGTGACGGCCGTCCCCGCGACCGGTTGGGGGTGACGGGACAGGAACAGCCCGCTCGGGTCTGGCAGGCCGACGATTCCGACGTCGGACAGGTCGAAGCACCCGACCTCGTCGGTCGGTCCGTACCGGTTCTTCACCGAACGCAGCAGACGTAGCCGGGTGTGACGGTCTCCCTCGAAGTGGCAGACGACGTCGACGAGATGCTCGAGCACCCTCGGCCCGGCGATCGACCCGTCCTTGGTCACGTGACCGACCAGCACGGCGGCCATGCCGTGGGCCTTGGCGACGCGGATCAGCGCCGCCGCGATCTCACGCACCTGCGCGACGTTGCCGGGGGCGCCCTCGACGGCGTCACTGGCGATCGTCTGCACGGAGTCGACCACGAGGAGGTCGGGTCGGATCGCCTCCAGGTGGCCGAGCACCGTGCCCAGGTCGTTCTCGGCCGCCAGCAGCAGCCGCGGCCGCAGGGCGCCGATCCGCTCCGCGCGAACCCGCACCTGGCTCGCGGACTCCTCCCCCGTGACGTAGAGCACCGTGCGACCGTGGGACGCCGCCCGCGAGGCGACGTCCAGCAGCAGGGTCGACTTGCCCACGCCCGGCTCACCGGCCAGCAGGACGACCGCGCCCCGAACCAGGCCGCCACCGAGCACCCTGTCGAGCTCCTCGACTCCCGTGGCCCAGGTGGCGGCATCCTCGGCGTCGACCTCGGCGATGGGGCGCGCCGCGGTGGCGACGGTCCTCACCGCGGTGGTCCCGGCGGGGGCGGCGCCCACGGCGTCCACGCTTCCCCACGCCTGGCACTCCCCGCACCGGCCGACCCAGCGCACCGTGGTCCACCCGCACTCCGCGCAGCGGTACACCGGACGCTCACCGCGCCCGCGGGCCGCCGCCCGCCCGCTCGATGCCTGTGCCGGTCCGCGTCCCTCACGGCCGAAACTGCTGCGCCGGGAGTCGTCCCGCGATTCTGTGGTCACGTGGGCGACCGTACGGGAGACCCCTGACAACCTGGCCCGCGGCGAGCCGCCGGCCGGCCGCGCCGCGGCGGGCCGCTCAGGCCATCGCGCCTTCGGAGGCCCGTTGCGGCACACCTGAGGCGAGCGGCTCGACATACCGCCGGATGGCCAGTGCCGCCGTCGCGCCCTCGCCGGCCGCGCTCGCGGCCTGCTTGGTCGACCCCTGCCGCACGTCGCCCGCCGCATAGACGCCCGGCATGGACGTCGCGAGCATCCCGTCGGTCACCACGAACCCGTACTCGTCGACCTCCACCACGCCTCTGACCATGTCGGTGTTCGGCGTCAGCCCGATGAACACGAACACCCCGTCGAAGGCCTCCTCGTACTCCCCGGCCTCCGCCGGCCCACGCAGGACCACCAGCCCCAGCTTGCCGCCGTCCGCCTCGCCCTCACGGCCCCGGAAGGCGATGGGCGACGTCCAGCCGCGCACCTCGACCTGCGGGTGCCCGTGCACCTTGTCCGCGACCGTGCGGGACGCCGAGAGGTCGCTGTCGCGGGTCGCGATCACGACCTCACGTGCGAACCGCGTGAGGAACAGGCTCTCCTCGCCCGCGGAGTTGCCCCCGCCGACGACCAGCACGCGCCCGTCCCGGTAGAACGGACCGTCGCAGGTGGCGCAGAAGTGCACGCCCGCACCGATGAAGTCGTCCTCGCCGGGGATGCCCAGCCGTCGGTACGTCGAGCCGTTCGCCAGCAGCACCGCATAGGAGCGGTACTCCTCGCCGGCGGCTGTGCGCACGAGACGCAGCCGCTGCTCCTCGGGGTCCACGCCGACGTGCGTGACGTCGACGGCTGTCACCACCTCCACCCCGAAGCGCTCGGCCTGGCGACGCAGCCGGTCGGCGAACTCCGCACCGGAGATCCCGTCGGGGAAGCCCGGCAGGTTGTCCAGTCGCTCGGTGATCCCGGCTTGACCACCGGCCGCCGCCCGCTCGAGGACCAGGACGTCCATCCCCTCGCGAGCCGCGTACAGCGCCGCGGTGAGCCCGGCAGGGCCGCTGCCGACGACCACCAGGTCGTAGAACGTGCGCTTGCCCGACGTCGTGATGCCCAGTGCCTGGGCCAGCTCGGCGTTGCTCGGCTCGACGAGCGTCGGGCCGCCGGGGACGACGATCGTGGGGATGATCCTCTTGCCCCCGTTGTGCGCCTCCACAACCGCCAGACCCTCGGCGTCGCTGTCGACGTCGATGAACGTGTACGGCACCCGCTGCTCGCCGAGGAACTGCTTGCTCCGGCGGCAGTCGGTGCACCACGAGGTGCCGTAGACCAGCAGCTTCTCCTGACCGTCCATGGGGTACATCCTCCGTCTGCTGGTGGCGGCCGAGGCCGGTGACAGGCCGGGCGCGGGCAGCGCGGTGCCGTGACCCGCGCAGGGCGAACATCGGGTGAGTGCCGCCGAGGCCGCGCGCGTTACAGGCCGGGGCGAGGGCCCGGACGACGGGCGCTCAGGCCGTGAGCTTCGTGGCCGCCATGATCACCCCGCCCGCGAGGCACGTGAGGGACGGCACCGTGCCCATCACGAGCACGGCCGACTCCCGGCTGCGCCGCCACAGGCCCACCGAGCAGGCGAACATCACCAGCGCGCCGACGACCGTGATCGAGAACGCCAGCCACACCTTGTCCGACGGTGCGCTGGTCGCACCGGGGGCCACGACCAGGGCCGGCACGAACAGTGCGGTGAGGACTCCGAGCACCCAGGTGCCCACCAGCAGCAACGTCGTCCGGTCGGGATGTGGCCATCGCAGGGGTGGCTGGGCGTGGTCGGTCGGCCACTCGTGGGCCAGGTGCCCCAACGCCTCCTGGCGCAAGGCCTCCTCGTGCAGGATCTCCTCGCGGAGGGCCTGGGTGTCGCCGGTCTCAGCGGGGGCATCGTGGGCGCCGTGTGCCGGGGTGGTAGCCATGGTCACTACGATGCTCCGGCCGCGCCCGCGCGTCGAGAGCAGGCGAGTCAGTACCGCCGCCACCAGAGGTTGACCGCGTAGTCGACCACGCAGCCCGGCTGCTCGGCGAGGAACCTCTCCGCCTGCTCGGCGGCGAACTCCAGCCGCACCACCGCCTCGAACGCGGCCCGGTCGGGTTGCTCCCACCGGACGTCCAAGGGCTCGCGGGTCCAGCCCCGCCGCGCCCAGAACCGTTCCACCTCCCCGGCGTCGTAGTCGGGCAGGGCGCGCCGGAACCAGGACCCGAACGTGGATCGCGTCGCATCGTTGTCGATCACAAAGGCGGCGCCGCCGCGACGCACGACGCGGCTGAGCTCGCTCAGGCCCGGCTCGCAGCCGGGGCCGAAGAAGTACGCCCAGCGCGCGTGCGCGACGTCCACGGACGCGTCGCGCACGGGCAGGGCCTGCGCCGTCCCCGCAAGGACGCTCACCGAGGCGTTGCGGCGCATCCGTCGCCGCGCCGCCGCCACCAGGGGCGGATGGGGTTCGACGCCGATCACCTGCCGCGCGCTCGCCGCCCACCGAGGCAGGTGGAAACCCGTGCCGCAGCCGACGTCGAGCACGACGGCGCCCTCCCACGACCGGATGCGCGCCATCGCGGCCTCGATCACCCCGTCGGGGTCGACGCCGCGGTTCTCGACCTCGTAGGTCGCGGGGTCGTCCCAGATGTTCGGGCTGCGGACCACCCCCTCAAGCATGCTTGCGAGCCGGCCGGGCAGCCGCGGACGTCGCGGGGTGCACCGTGAGGGGAAGGCGGCGGCGCGCGCGCAGATGTGCCTCGCAGTGGCGCGCCAGCTCGGCGTAGGCGGCCTCCCCGACCAGGGCGGTCAGCTCGGCGGCCAGCGACACGTAGACCGGCTGCGCACCGACGTGTGCCGCGGGGTTGCCCGTGCAGTACCAGTCGAGGTCGTGTCCGCCGGCTCCCCAGCCTCGCCGGTCGTACTCGGTGACGGACACCTCGACGTAGGAGGTGCCGTCATGACGCTCCACCGTGCGGTACGTGCGCCGCAGCGGGAGCTGCCAGCAGACGTCGGGCTTCAGCTCCAGGGGCTCGCGGCCCTCGTCGAGCGCCTGGGAGTGCAGGGCACAACCCGCCCCGCCGGCGAAGCCCGGCCGGTTGAGGAAGATGCAGGCGCCGTCCACCACGCGCGTCTTGCGGGCGCCCTCGTCGTCCTTCTCCGTCCACCCGTTCTTGCGGGCCTCGGCGCGGTACTGCCAGCGCTTCGCCGACAGCCGCTTGGCAGCCTTGCGCACCCGACGCTCGTCGGCGTTGTCGGCGAAGTGGGCTCCCAGGGTGCAGCACCCGTCGTCGGGCCGCTCGGCGTAGATGCCCGCGCAGCCACGGCCCCAGATGCACGTCCACGACGAGGTCAGCCACGTGAGGTCGGCCCGCACGACCTGTGCGACTCCGCCGCCTGGCGAGGCGTCCGGGGACGACGTGGCCCCGGGGTGCGACGGGGTTCCGGGGTGCGACGGGGTTCCGGGGTGCGACGAGGACGCCGACCCCACGCCCGGGTCGGGGAACTCCACCCAGACCCGCGCGACGTCGAGCGGGGTCTCGGCGACGGCTGTGGGGGAGGGCCCGTCCTCGGACGGGTTCGCCACGGGCATGCGCGCAACTGTAGGTCCCCGCCGGTCCAGTAGCGTCACCACCATGCGCCTTGGCGTGCTCGACATCGGCTCCAACACCGTGCATCTGCTCGTGGTCGACGCCCGTCCGGGAGCGCGGCCCCTGCCGGCCACCTCGCACAAGGAGGAGCTCCAGCTGGCTGCGCACCTGGACCGCGACGGCAACATCGGCAAGGCGGGCGCGGATGCGCTGGTCCGGTTCGTCACCTCCTGCCTCGAGGTCGCCGACGACCAGGGCGCGGAGGCGATCCTCGCCTTCGCCACGTCCGCGGTTCGCGACGCGCCCAACGGGGAGGCCGTGCTTGCCCGGGTGCGCGAGCAGACCGGCGTCGACCTGCAGGTGCTGCCCGGCGGTGCGGAGGCGGAGCTGACGTTCCTGGCTGTCCGGCGCTGGTACGGATGGTCGGCGGGCCGGCTCCTGGTGCTCGACATCGGCGGGGGCTCCCTGGAGATCGCCGCGGGGATGGACGAGGCGCCGGACGTCGCGTTCTCCCTGCCGCTGGGCGCCGGCCGCCTGACGCGCGACCGCCTGCCGGGCGACCCGCCCAGCCAGGCGGCGGTCAAGGCCGCCCGCACCTACGTGCGTGCCGAGGTCGCGCGGGTCGTGGGGGACGTCGTGCGGGTCGGGGCCGCGGACCTCGCTGTCGGGTCGAGCAAGACGTTCAGGTCACTGGCCCGGCTCTGCGGTGCGGCCCCGAGCGGGGACGGCCCGTACGTCGCCCGAACCCTGCGCCGGGCGGACCTCGCCGAGCGGCTGCCGGCGCTGGCCCGCATGAGTGCGGCGAAGCGGGCCGAGCTCTCGGGGATCTCGTCCAAGCGGGCTGCCCAGCTGTTGGCGGGCGCGCTGGTGGCGGACGCGGCCATGGACCTCTTCGGTGTCGAGGAGCTCGCGGTCTGCCCGTGGGCGCTCAGGGAGGGGATCATCCTGAGGCGCCTGGATGCCCTCGCCGGCGAGCAGGCGAGCCGGGGGGCGGCCGCGGACGACGCGGGCACGCCCGTGACAGGCGCTGGATAGCCTGGGGTCATGTCGGGCCGGCCCGGGAGGCCATCCGTCGGGACGCCGGTGCGAGTGCCGGCGGCCCGGGTCGCCCTGTCCTCGGCCTCTGTCTACCCCGACACCTGCGTGGCCGCGTTCGAGCTGGCTGCGCGGTTGGGCTACGACGGCGTCGAGGTCATGGTGTGGACCGACTCCCTGAGCCAGGACGCCGACGCGCTGCTGCCCCTGGCCGCCCAGTACGACATGCCCGTGCTCGCCGTGCACGCGCCGACCCTGCTTGTGACGCAACGGGTCTGGGGCCGTGAACCGTGGGCCAAGCTCGAGCGCTCCGCCGAGCTGGCGCTGACGCTGGGGGCGCCCACGGTCGTCGTCCACCCGCCGTTTCGCTGGCAGCGGGAGTACGCCGCCGGTTTCGTCGAGGGGATCGCCGAGCTCGAGGACACGTTCGGCATCGCCTTCGCCGTGGAGAACATGTACCCATGGCGCGCGCGCTCGCGCGAGGTGCTCGCGTACCTGCCGGGCTGGGACCCGGTGCCGCACGGCTACGCCCACGTGACGCTGGACCTGTCGCACACCGCGACCGCAGGCAGCGACGCGCAGGCGATGCTGAGCGACCTCGGCGACCGGCTCTGGCACCTGCACCTGGCGGACGGCCTCGGCACCGTGAAGGACGAGCACCTGGTGCCCGGTCGTGGCAACCAGCCGTGCGCCGAGGTGCTCGGCCGGCTGGCAGAGCTGGGGTGGGCGGGCACCGTGGTGGCGGAGGTCAACACCCGGCGCTGTCGGTCGCCGGAGGAACGTGAGGCCGACCTGGCCGAGGCCCTGGCGTTCGCCCGTCTGCACCTCGCGGCCAGGGCTGAGCCGGCGGTTCGGCGAGCGCGCCGGCCGGTGGGCGGTGCGCACGGGTCGGTGGGCACGTGACGACCATCCCGACCGTGCCTCGGCGCCGGGGCCGTCGCCCGGCCGGGGAGGACACGCGAGGGGCGATCCTCTCCGCGGCTCTCTCGGAGTTCGCGGTGCGCGGGTACGACGGGACGACTCTGCGCGGGATCGCCCGAGCGGCTGGGGTCGACGCCCGCCTGGTGCACCACTACTTCGACGGCAAGGAGGACGTGTTCGTCGCGGCCATGGAGCTCCCGGCGCGACCGCAGGACATCGTGCCGCTCATCGTCGGCCCCGGCCTGGACGGCGTGGGGGAGAGGCTGGTCCGGTTCTTCTTCGAGGTGTGGGACACCCCCTCCGGCCGCGAGCGCATCGTGGCGCTCCTGGCGTCGGTGGTGTCGAGCCCGCAGGGCGCGGCCCTGATCCGCGAGTTCCTCGCACGAGAGCTGTTCGGCCGCATCGCCACCGCGCTGAAGCTGGACGACGCCCAGCTGCGGGCGGGTCTGGTCGCCTCCCAGATGGTCGGCGTGGCCCTCGCCCGCTATGTCGTGCTCCTCGAGCCTCTGGCCTCGGCCGACGTCGAGGAGCTCGTGCCCCACCTGGCTCCGACGATCCAGCGGTACCTGTCGCCGTGAGCGGGGATGCCCGGCGTGACCGGCCGGCGGGGTCTTGCGTAGGGCCTGACGGAAGGGATATTTTCATCACATGATGAATAACGAGCAGGGCGGTGCGGCGATCGCCGTTCGTGGTCTGCGGGTGGTGCGCGGCGGGCGGACCGTCATCCCCGGGCTGACCCTCGAGGTCCCCCGAGGCCAGGTGGTGGGGCTTCTCGGCCCCAGTGGCTGCGGCAAGTCGACACTCATGCGCGCGATCGTCGGCGTCCAGACGGTCGCCGGCGGTGAGGTCGAGGTGCTCGGCCTGCCGGCAGGAAGTGCTGCCCTGCGACCTCGGGTGGGCTACCTGACCCAGGCACCGAGCGTCTACGGCGACCTCACCGTCGAGGAGAACCTGGCGTACTTCGCCGCCGTGATGGGCGTGAGCCGCCAGGGCATCCCGGCGGAGGTCGCCCGCGTGCTCGACCTGGTCTCCCTCGCCGACCACGCGACGTCTCGCGTCGACGCGACCTCCGGCGGGCAGCTCTCGCGCGTGTCTCTGGCCGCCGCCCTGGTCGGGCGACCGGAGGTGCTCGTCCTCGACGAGCCCACCGTGGGCCTGGACCCGGTGCTGCGCCGCGACCTCTGGACGATCTTCCGCAGCCTCGCGGCGGACGGTGTGACGTTGCTCGTGTCCAGCCACGTGATGGACGAGGCCGTGCGCTGCGACCGCCTCCTGCTGATGCGGGCGGGGGCGATGCTGGCCGACGACACGCTCGCCGCCATCCTTGCTGCGACGGGGGCCCCCGACCCTGAGCAGGCGTTCCTCAGCCTCGTCGACCGCGCGAACGCCGAGGCCGACGCCCGCGGCGCCGCCGCGACGTCCCCGACGGAGGTGTCGGCATGAGCCTGCGACTGACACTGGCCACGGCCTCTCGGGTGCTGCGGCAGGTGCGCCACGACCGCCGCACCCTCGCGCTGCTGCTCGTCGTTCCCTGCGTCCTCATGGGCCTGCTGGCCTGGATCTACACGAGCACCCCCGTGTTCGACACGATCGGTGCACCGCTGCTGGGCATGTTCCCGTTCCTGGTCATGTTCCTCATCACGAGCATCGCGACGCTGCGCGAGCGGCAGTCCGGCACGCTCGAGCGGCTGCTCACGATGCCGCTGGCCAAGGGCGACCTCGTGGCCGGCTACGCGGTGGCCTTCGGCCTGCTCGCGACTGTCCAGGCCGTGGTCGCCGGCTCGTTCGCCATCTGGGTGCTCGGGCTGAACGTCGCCGGGTCGGCGTGGCTGCTGATCGTGGTCGCGGTCGTCGATGCGCTGCTCGGGACCGCGCTCGGGCTGTTCCTCTCGGCCTTCGCCGCCACCGAGTTCCAGGCAGTGCAGTTCCTGCCGGCGTTCATCCTGCCCCAGTTCCTGCTGTGCGGGCTGCTCATGCCACGAGACCAGCTGCCCGATGTGCTGCGCTGGGTCTCCAACCTGCTGCCGCTGTCCTACGCGGTCGACGCCATGCGGACGATCACCATCGACCCCCACGGCGGCGCCTCGGTCGCCGCCGATGTCGCGGTCGTGCTCGGCTTCGTGGTCGCGGCCATCACGGCCGGTGCGGCGACCCTGCGCCGGCGCACGGACTGACCGGCCGAGTCGCGGCGGTGGTGCGGGCAGAAGGTGTCGAGAAGGTGGTCAGCGCTTGACGAAGCTCAGGCGGATGAAGGTGAAGTCCAGGCCTGTCCGTTCCCAGTGCACGGGTGTCTCGGCGTGGTCGAGGTCAAGGGTGCCGAGCAGCGCCAGGCCGACCGAACCTGCCGCGTCGACCAGCTCGGTGATCTCCCCTGCCGAGAAGATATGCACGGGCTGGCCGTACGCGCGGTGCCGGCTGGTGTCGGGAGGCTCGGCGGCGTAGTCGGTGGAGACCACGAGCACGCCGCCCTGCCGCAGCAGCCGGGCGGCCTCGGTGAGGAACGGCAGGGTGGGCACGCCGTGCTCGATCACGCTCAGGCAGGTGACGGCGTCGAAGCGGCCCGCCGGGAAGTCGGTGGCCGTGATGTCGCCGTAGCGGAACAGCACCCCGGCACGGCGCACGTCACGGCCGAACTCGAGGTTGATCCCGACGAGGTCGGTGTAGCCGTAGAGGCGCAGCCACGGCAGCATGCTGGAGTACCGCGCACTGCCCGCGTCGAGCACCGACCCCCGAACGCCGCCGTGCTCGAGCACCGTGGAGAGCGCCCCGAGGGCGTCCCAGTTCTTGGGGCGGTCGTGGTGCAGGGGAAGCCGGAGCCGACGGCACTCCCGCACGGCCGCCTCCCACTGCGCCCGGGTGCCCAGGACCGCGGTGGGCGGCTGGGCCCGGGGCTGGGGGCGGTGGCCCGTGCGGTAGCGCAGCGACTCGGCCCGCCGTTGGACGGCGACCCGTCCCCACAGGACCGCCTCGGCGGCACGCTTGGCCGCCGCGAGGGCTGCTCCCCCCGGGGGGGCTCCGCCCGGCGCGGGCACGTCGTCTGCGTCCGGCACGGCGGCACCCTACCCGCCACCGGTCCCGGCCCGGCGGTCGCGGGCGCGTAGCCTTCCCGCAGGTAGATCACAGGGGAGGTCACGTCGTGCTGCGACAGGTCCTGCTGCAGGCGTCCCGAAGCTCCGGCGTGCGCCGGGTCGTGGAGGACGCGCCCGTCTCGCGCACCGTCGTGCGGCGTTTCGTCCCGGGGGCCGCCGCGCAGGACGCCGTGACGGCGTGCGCGGGCCTCCTCGCCGACGGCAGGCTCGCGACCCTGGACCACCTCGGCGAGGACACCACCGACGTCGAGCACGCTCGCGCCGTGCGCGACGCCTATGTCGTGGTGCTCGGGCTGCTCGGCGACGCGGGCCTGACCGAGGGCGGTCGCGTCGAGGTCTCGGTGAAGCTCTCCGCCGTCGGCCAGAGCCTCGGCGCCGACGGCGAGCAGATCGCCCTCGACCACACCCGGGAGATCTGCGTGGCGGCGGCGCAGGCGGGCACCACGGTCACCCTCGACATGGAGGACCACACGACCACCGACTCGACCCTGGCCGTGCTGCGCACGCTGCGCGCGGACTTCCCTTGGGTGGGCGCGGTCCTGCAGTCCTACCTGCACAGGACCGAGGGCGACTGCCGTGACCTTGCGGGCGAGGGGTCGCGCGTGCGGCTGTGCAAGGGCGCCTACGACGAGCCCGAGTCCGTCGCGTTCGGGTCGCGCTCGGAGGTCGACCGCGCATACGTGCGTTGCCTGAAGATCCTCATGGCGGGCCGGGGCTACCCGATGGTCGCCACCCACGACCCGCGCCTGGTCGACATCGCCGGGGCGCTCGCCGTCCAGCATCAGCGTCACCAGGGCACCTACGAGTTCCAGATGCTCTACGGTGTGCGCCCGGAGGAGCAGAAGCGTCTGGCGAAGCAGGGCGAGGCGGTGCGGGTCTACGTGCCCTACGGCCAGCAGTGGTACGGCTACCTGATGCGACGCATGGCCGAGCGCCCCGCGAACAGCATGTTCTTCCTGCGTTCGCTGCTGACCAGGGGCTGACCAGTGCTGACCACGAGCTGACCAGGGCTGACCAGGAGCTGACCAGGGCCGACCGGGGTGCACCCGCTGAAGGTGCACCCGCTGACGACAGGGACGGTGTGATGGCAGAGGCGGTGGCGATCCTCGGCGCGGGGGTCATGGGCGAGACGTTGCTCTCCGGTCTGCTGCGCGCGGGCTGGACCGCTCAGGACGTGGTGATCACCGAGCGTCGGACGGACCGGGCCGCGGAGCTGGGCCAGAGGTACGGCGTGCGCGTCGTGAGCAACGCGGAGGCGGCGTCCTGGTCGGACACCGTGGTGCTCGTCGTGAAGCCCCAGGACATCGGTGGCCTGCTCGAAGAGATCCGCGAGCATGTGCGGCCGGGAGCCCTGGTCGTGTGCATCGCCGCCGGCATCACGACGGCCTTCGTCGAGGAGCGCCTGCCCGAGGGCACCGCGGTGGTGCGGGTCATGCCGAACACCCCGGCCCTGGTCGACCAGGGGATGGCGGCGATCTCACCGGGCAGCCACTGCGACTCCGAGCACCTCGACCGCGCACAGGCCCTGCTCGCCGCCACCGGGAAGGTCGTGCAGGTGCCGGAGTACCACCAGGACGCGGTCACGGCGATCAGCGGGTCCGGGCCGGCGTACATCTTCTACGTCGTCGAGGCGATGATCGAGGCCGGGGTGCTGCTCGGCCTGCCGCGCGCGACGTCCACCGAGCTCGTCGTCCAGACGCTCTACGGCGCCGCGACCATGCTCAAGGAGACCGGCGAGCACCCGACCGTCCTGCGCGAGCAGGTGTCCAGCCCGGCGGGGACGACGATGGCGGCCCTGCGAGAGCTCGACGACCACAAGGTGCGCGCGGCGTTCCTCACCGCGATGGTCGCCGCCCGCGACCGCTCCCGTGAGCTGTCCAGCGGCTCGGCCTGACCTCAGCCGACGAGCGGGCGGCCCTCGGGGTGCCGGTACCGGCGCCGGGACTGGCGCAGGGCGAGCGCCGTCGCGGCCATGATCGGCCCGATCCGGCCCACGAGCATCAGCGCGCTCAGCAGGTAGGTGGACGACGTCGGCAGCGACGACGTGACCCCGGTGGACAGGCCCGTGTTCGAGAACGCCGAGACGGTCTCGAACAGCATGTCGTCCAGCGGTCGGCGGGTGATCTCGAGGAGCACGAACGTGCACCCGATCACCAGGACCGCCGAGAGGATCACGACAGCGATCGCCTGGCGGACGGTCGAGGGGGCGATGCGACGGCGGAAGACGTCGACCTCGGGGTCGCCACGGATCTCGGTGACCACGGCGAGCACGAGCACTGCCAGCGTCGTCACCTTGATCCCCCCGGCGGTGCCCGCACTGCCGCCGCCGATGAACATGAGCAGCTCCGTGCTGAGCTGGGTGCCGGGCTCGGTCTTGCCGAAGTCGACGGTGGAGAAGCCGGCCGTGCGTGGGCTGATCCCGTTGAAGACGGCCGAGAGCACCTTGGTCGGCCAGTGCATGGGGCCCAGCGTTCCCGGGTTGTGCCACTCGGAGAGCATGAACACCACCGGCCCGACGACCAGGAGGACCGCCGAGGTCACCAGGGTCAGCCGGGTGTGCAGCGACCACAGCCGCGTCTGGTGCACCCGGGTCAGCTCCAGGAGGACCGGGTACCCCAGCCCGCCGAGAACGAGGGCGAGGACGATCGGCAGCAGCAGCCACGGGTCGCTCGCGAAGTTGGCCAGGCTGTCCGACCAGAGCGTGAAGCCCGCGTTGTTGAAGGCCGAGACGGCGTGGAACAGACCCAGGTAGACCGCCCGCCCGGCGGGCTCGCCGTGGCCGAGCCAGAATCGCAGGGTCAGCGCCGCCCACACGGCGACCTGGATCGTGACGCAGAGCCCGACGACGCCGCTGAGCACCTGCCGCACCGTACCGACGTCGATCGTGCGCGTCTCGGCCTGGGCCAGCAGGCGTGAGCGCAGTCCCAGGCGGCCCGAGACGAGCAGGCCCATGAGCGAGGCGAACGCCATGATGCCGAGGCCGCCGAGCTCGACCAGGGCGAGGACCACCGCCTGCCCGAAACCGCTCCAGTAGGCCTGCGTGTCCACGGTGGACAGGCCCGTGACACTCACGGCGGAGGTCGCCGTGAACAGCGCCGTCGACATCGGCGGTGACCGGTGCGCGGTCGTGGCCACCGGCAGCCGCAGCAACACCGTCCCGGTTGCGACAGCCGCGAGGTAGGCCAGCGCCACGATCTCGGCCGGGGTGCGCAACGGGCTGGCCGTCGCCCGCCAGGTGCGATGCGTGCGGCGCCGACGGAAGGCGAGGCCGAGGCGCTCGGGCGGCGGCGCGCCGTCCCGGCCGCCCTCGTTGTCGGTCGTCACGGGCGGGCGGCGAACCGCTCGATCAGCTCGTTGTGCCCACTGACGATGAGCAGGTCGTGTGCGCTGACCCGGGTCTGCGGCACGGCGTAGGTGAAGTCCTTGCCCGGTGACTTGACCCCGACCACGGTCACCCCGTACTTCTCCCGAACCCGGGACTCGGCCAGGGTGAACCCTTGCGCCTCCTTGGGCGGGCGCATCTTCACGATGGCGAAGCCGTCGTCGAACTCGATGTAGTCCATGAGCTTGCCCGTCACGAGGTGGGCGACGCGCTCACCGGCGTCGGTCTCGGGGTAGACAACATGGTGCACGCCGATCCGCTCGAGGATCTTGCCGTGGGGCAGGGACAGCGCCTTGGCCCAGATCTGGGGCAGCCGGAGGTCGACGAGGTTGGCGCAGGTCAGCACGCTGGCCTCCACCGAGCCGCCGATACCGACCACAGCGATCCGGAACTGCGCGCACCCCAGCTGCTCGAGTGCGTCCATGTTGGTGCTGTCGGCCTCGACGACGTGGGCGAGCCGGCCGGACCACTCCTGCACCAGGTGCGGGTCGCGGTCGATCGCGAGGATCTCGTGCCCCAGCCGGGCAAGCGCGTTCGCCGTCGCGGCCCCGAACCGGCCGAGACCGCAGACCAGGATGCCGCCGTCATGCCCGCCCTTGTTGCCGACCACGGCCGGCTCCCCTCTGCTCCGACACCCGCGCGCCCGCTTCGAGACCCGCGTGCGGGATGTCGCCTGCTCGCGTCGACCCCCATGCTCGGCGACACCGCCGGGCGGCGTCCATCCTGCCCGACCAGGTGGACGGCGCGGGCGTGGGTACCGTGACCCCGTGGAGACGCTGCGGCTGGCATGGGACGAGGCGTTCCTCGGTTACGACTTCGGCCCCGGCCATCCGATGTCGCCACTGCGCCTGGAGCTGGCAGCGCGCCTCGTACGCGACCTCGGTCTGCTGCACCACGCCGACGTCCGCGTCGTGCCGGTGGAGCCCGCGACGGACGACGTCCTGGCCACCGTCCACGCCCCCGACTACATCGCGGCCGTGCGCCACGCCTCCGCACACCCGCTCACCGCGGCGGGGGAGTACGGGCTGGGCACGGACGACGTCCCGGCCTTCTCGGGGATGCACGAGGCCGCGGCCCGCATCGCAGCCGGCACTCGCGACGTCGCGCTGGCCGTGTGGGGTGGCGAGGCGCTGCACGGGGTCAACTTCGCCGGCGGTCTCCACCATGCGATGCGGGCCAAGGCCAGCGGGTTCTGCGTCTACAACGACATCGCCGTGGCGGTCGTGGCCCTGCTGGACGCGGGCGCCTCCCGGGTGGCCTACGTGGACGTCGACGTCCACCACGGCGACGGTGTGGAGCGCCTTTTCTGGGACGACCCGCGGGTGCTGACCGTGTCGCTGCACGAGACCGGGCGCGTGCTCTTCCCGGGCACCGGGTTCGCCAACGAGATCGGCGGAGCATCGGCACCCGGTGACGCCGTCAACGTGGCGTTCCCACCCGGCACCGGTGATGCCGCGTGGCTGCGCGGGTTCGACGCGATCGTGCCCCCTCTGCTGCGCGCGTGGCACCCTGAGGTGCTGGTCACGCAGCACGGCTGCGACTCCCACGCCCTCGACCCGCTGGCACACATGGCGCTGTCCCTGGATGCCCAGCGGTGCAGCTACTCCGCGCTCCACGACCTGTCCCATGAGCTGTGCGGAGGGCGCTGGGTGGCGGTCGGCGGCGGTGGCTACGAGGTGGTCGACGTCGTCCCGCGGGCATGGGCCCACCTCGTGGGCATCGCAGCCCACCGTCCGGTCGACCCGCACACAGAGGTTCCCGCGGACTGGCGAGCCTACGTGCTCGAACGCTTCGGCCGACAGTCACCGCAGAGGATGACGGACGGCGCCCCCGCCACCTGGCGCTCATGGCGGTCCGGACCCGACTCCGACGACGCCGTCGACCGGGCCGTCATGGCCACGCGCCGGGCGGTATTCCCGCTGCATGCCCTCGACCCGTGGTTCGACTGAGCCGTGGGGTCGGTGTACGGGAATCCGCGATGCCTCCGTGTTTGTCGGCCGATCGTGATGCAGTCAGGGCCGAAGGTCGTGATCGTGAGGCGCGTTGGCCCCATTCTCGGCGCGTCTGTCTCACGATCGACGGCGCCTTCCCCACCCGTCACTCCTGCAACTATCGTTACGGTGCTCGTCGCACGGCGCCGGAGGGGAAGCCGGCCCTGGAGGGACGGGCCCTAGGGGTGCCGCATGCCTGAGTTCGACGTCCAGTTCCTCACCGTGGCCGAGGTCGCGGCGATCATGCGTGTCTCGAAGATGACGGTCTACCGCCTCGTGCACTCCGGGGATCTGCCGGCGGTGCGCGTCGGGCGCTCGTACCGCGTGCCGGAGAAGGCGGTGCACGACTACCTGCGGGACTCCTTCGTCGACGCCGGCTGACACGCGCACGAAGTGCTCACGCCGACGGCCGCAGGAGGGCACCGGCCGGCGGCCGCCCCGAAGCGCGCGAACGGGATGACCGCACCGCCGGGGTAGGCTGGCGCGCGCACTCCAGCCTCGCGGGTCGGAGTGCCGCATGGTCGGGCGCCTTCGCCGACCGTCACCCTGACCCGACTGTGAGGGACCCTATGGGCTCTGTGATCAAGAAGCGCCGCAAGAGGATGGCCAAGAAGAAGCACCGCAAGCTGCTGCGCAAGACCCGTCATCAGCGTCGCAACAAGAAGTAGCGTCTCGGCGGGCGTAAGTCTGGGCGGGCTGGGTCTCGGCGGGCCGGCGTCTCGGCGTCCGCCCGTCGGCCGGCCGCCGCGCCGTGAGGCTGGTTCGCGTAGGATCGCCCGCGTCTGCCAGTGCAGTCGGCCAGAGCTAGGGGTGGTGATGGGACGCGTCGTCCTGGTCACCGGAGTGTCGCGCTACCTCGGCGGCCAGTTCGCGCGCCGGATCTCCACGGACCCCGCGGTCTCCCGGGTGATCGGGGTGGACGTCGTTCCCCCGCAGCAGGACCTCGGCGACGCCGAGTTCGTGCGCGCCGACATCCGCAACCCGGTGATCGCCAAGGTCATCTCGCAGGCGCAGGTCGACACGGTCGTGCACATGAACGTGATCGCCACGCCGACCGGGGCAGGCGGGCGGGTCTCCATGAAGGAGATCAACGTCATCGGCACGATGCAGCTGCTCGCGGCCTGCCAGAAGGCCGCCCACGTGCGGCGGTTGGTGGTCAAGTCCACCTCGTCGGTCTACGGCTGCAGCCCCCGCGACCCGGCGATGTTCACCGAGGACACCGGCCCCAAGGTGCTGCCCCGCACCGGGTGGGGCAAGGACTCCGTCGAGGTCGAGGGATACGTCCGCGGCTTCTCACGGCGCCGCCCCGACGTCGACGTCGTGACGCTGCGCCTGGCGAACTTCATCGGCCCGAGGGTGCGGACCGCGCTGTCCGAGTACTTCGGCCTGCCGGTGATCCCGACGGTGCTCGGCTTCGACGCCCGGCTGCAGTTCGTGCACGAGGACGACGGGCTCGAGGCGTTGCGGGTCGCCGCGCTCGGCTCGGCCACCGGCGTGGTCAACGTCGCAGGCGACGGGGTGCTCATGCTCAGCCAGGCGATCCGGATGGCCGGACGGACCACCCTGCCCATCCCGCCCCCGCTGACCGGTGTGGTCGGCCAGGCGCTCCGCCGGGCCGGGCTCGCCGACTTCAGCCCCGAACAGCTTCGGTTCCTCTCGTTCGGCCGCGGTCTGGACACCACCCGGATGCGCCGCGTGCTGGGCTTCGAACCGCGCTGGACGACGCGCGAGGCGTTCGCCGACTTCGTGCGTGCCCGGCACATCAGCGGGGTGCTGTCGCCCCCGGTCGTCGAGCGCGTCGAGCGCGGCCTGCTCTCTGTGTTCGCGCGGCTGGACGGCGTGGGGTCCCGGCCGTGACCGACGTACGGGTGATCCCCCTGGACGGTGAGCGGCCCGAACGTGCCCGTGGCGCGGCTCGGGGCGCCGACGCCGTCGCGGCCGGCGCGGCGAGGGCGGCCGGTGAGCGGGCCCGTCGGCGCACCCGGACGAACCCGCTGCTCATGGGTGGCCCGGACGGCGACGCAAGCACGCCCGTCGAGGTCTCCGGCCTTACCGTGGAGCCGGTTGGGGGCCCCGTCACAGAGCCCCCGCCCGGCCCCGTCGATGACCAGCCGGCCAGCCCGTCGGTGGAGCGGCCGAGTCCCGTGACGGTGCAGACGGTCACCGCGCCGGCCGAGCCCTCGGGGCTGGTGGACCGGCCGCCGCCCCGCAGCGCGACCGCGCGGAAGGCGCCCGCCCGGCGTGCGCCGGACAGGCCCCCTGCCACGCCGACCTCCACACCGACCTCCGGCCCGAGCACCGGCCCGAGCACCGGCCCGAGCCAGAAGGGCGGCCCGACCACGACGACCGGCCTCTCGGCCAGACGGGCACCAGCGCGCCCGGCGCCGCGGCGTCTCGTGGTCCGGGAGGTCCCCGCCCTCGGGCACCCGGAGGAGAAGGCGCCGTCCGGGTCGCTGGTGGACGCGCTTCGGGCGCTCATCGGCGCGGCGACGAGCGCGGCAACCCGCAGGCTGGGCTCGGACGGGCTGGAGCTCGTGCGCTCGATCGCCGACCAGGCCGGGCAGATGCTCGTGGAGGCGCTGCGCGCCAGGCGCGGCGAGCACGCCGACCGCGACCTGGCGCAGCTGGTGGCGTTCGCCGCCCGCCGGTTGACCGGCGACTTCGAGGTGGACGAGTTCGGCTTCGACGCCGAGCTCACCGACACCGTGCTGCTGGCGCTGCTCAGACCGCTCTACCGGCGCTGGTTCCGCGTGGAGGTGCGCGGCATCGAGAACATCCCGGCCGAGGGCGGTGCGCTGGTGGTGGCCAACCACTCGGGGGCGATCGCGCTGGACTCGGTCATGACGCAGGTGGCGATCCATGACGAGCATCCCCAGCACCGACACCTGCGCATGCTCGGCGCCGACCTGGTCTTCCGCACCCCGGTGGTTGGCGAGCTCGCGCGCAAGGGGGGCGCCACCTTGGCGAGCAACGCCGACGCCGAGCGCCTGCTCTCCCAGGGTCATGTCGTCGGTGTCTGGCCCGAGGGCTTCAAGGGCATCGGCAAGCCGTTCAGCGAGCGGTACAAGCTGCAACGCTTCGGTCGCGGCGGGTTCGTCTCCGCGGCGCTGCGCACCGGGAAGCCGATCGTGCCCTGCGCCATCGTGGGCGCGGAGGAGACCTACCCGATCATCGGCAACATGCCGACGCTGGCCCGGCTGATCGGAGCGCCCTACGCCCCGATCACGCCGACGTGGCCGTGGCTGGGCCCGTTGGGCCTCGTCCCGCTGCCGAGCAAGTGGATGATCGAGTTCGGGGCGCCGCTGGCGACCGACCAGGTAGGGCGCGGCGCGGCCGAGGACCCGATGCTCGTGTTCGACCTCACCGACCAGGTGCGCCAGACCATCCAGCAGACGCTGTACTCGCTGCTCGTCCAGCGGCGGTCGGTCTTCTTCTAGCGCCTGCGACGACGCGCGGCCAGGGCCGCCGCGGCCGCGCCGGCGACCGCCCCGGCCAGGGCCGCCGAAGGGACCCCGACCTTGACCGCCTTCCGGCCGGTGCGGTAGTCGCGCACCTGCCACCCGTGGGCGCGGGCGTGCGAGCGCAGGCGCGAGTCGGGGTTCACCGCGCAGGGCGAACCGACCAGCGAGAGCAGGGGGATGTCGTGGGCGGAGTCGCTGTATGCCGCACACCGACGCAGGTCCAGGCCCTCGCGCTCGGCGAGGGCCTGGACGGCATCGGCCTTGGCCGACCCGTGCATGGGCGGGCCGACGAGCCGTCCGGTGTAGATGCCGTCCACGTGCTCGGCCACGGTGCCCAGCGCACCGGTCAGCCCGAGACGGCGCGCGATGACCTCGGCGACCTCGACGGGTGTCGCGGTCACCAGCCACACCCGCTGACCCGCCTCGAGGTGGATGCGGGCCATCGCCGCCGTGCCCGGCCAGATCTTGGGGGCCATCAGCTCGTCGAAGACCTCCTCGCCGATGGCGGTCAGCTCCGCGACCGAGTGCCCGGCCACGAAGGACAGCGCCCGCTCCTGGACCCGGCCCACGCGCTGCATGTCCTCCCCGAGAAGGGTGAACCTGGCCTGCTGGCGGGCGAAGCTCACGATGTCGTGCAGCGTGAAGAACTTGCGCCGGTAGAGGCCTCGCGCGAGGTGGAAGATCGAGGCGCCGCGCATGATCGTGTTGTCGACGTCGAAGAACGCGCCGGCCTCGCGGTCCTCGGGGACGGCGAGTGCCTCCTCGACCTCCGCCGTCGCCGCGCCGCCGGTCATGCCGAGCGCCTCGCCCAGCGAGGGAGCGTGCTCACTGGCCACGTCGACGTCGCCCGGCGGAGCCGTCGGCGGCTGCGGTGCCTCGGTCCTCTCGACCGGGGTCGCTTCGTCCGGCACTGGCTCGACCGGCTTCTCGTCGTGACCGGCCCCCGCGGATGAGGCGCCGCCGCCGCGGCCATGCTCACGGGCTCCGGGCCGCATGGACGCCACTGTATGGGGTGCGTGTGCATGGGGGGCGGCCGCGTGGTCGTGGTGCCTCGGTCCTGTCGGGTGGATGCGGCCCGAGGCGTGAACGGCGCGCCCCCGGGTGCGGCAGACTGCTCGGATGGCCGACGTGCAGGAGCGCATCACGCTCATCGGCAGGCCTGGGTGTCACCTCTGCGACGACGCGCGGGTGGTCGTGGCGCGCGTGGCCGCGGACCTCGGCGTCGGCGTTCGAGAGGTGTCCATCGCCGGCGACGCCGAGCTGACCGCCCGCTACGGCGAGCAGATCCCCGTCGTTCTCGTCGACGGCGAGCAGCACGACTACTGGCGCGTCGACGAGCAGCGCCTGCGAGACGCCCTGGCGGGACGACGATGGTGGTCACGGCGACCATGATCGAGGGCGCCCCGTGGGTCCCGACGTCCCGAGGAGTGAACCAGGACCTTAGTCAACTTTGTGCGTTCGTTCACAAGTGCCTACCCTGGGTCGACCCGCCAGTCTGCCGAAGGAGCCGGCCTCGCCGTGAGCACACCCCGCCCGTCCCGGCTCGTCCCCCGGGACGGGACGCTGCGTCTGGGCATACCCGAGGCCACGGTGGCCCGGCTGCCGGTGTACCTGCGGGCGCTCACCACCCTTGCCGAGGCCGGCGTCGACACGGTCTCGTCGGAGGCACTGGCCGCGGCCGTCGGGGTCGGCTCGGCGAAGCTGCGCAAGGACCTGTCCCACCTGGGCTCCTACGGGACGCGCGGTGTGGGCTACGAGGTCGACTACCTCGTGTACCAGATCTCGCGGGTGCTCGGACTCACCCAGGACTGGCGGGTCGTGATCGTCGGCGTCGGCAACCTGGGCCACGCCCTGGCCAAGTACGGCGGGTTCGCCTCCCGTGGCTTCACGGTGGTGGCGCTCCTGGACGCAGACCCCGCCGTGATCGGCGAGGACGTCGCCGGGCTCATCGTGCGTGATATCGACGACCTCGAGGCCGTCGTCGACTCGGAGGGCCCGCAGATCGGCGTGGTTGCGACCCCTGCCGAGGGCGCGCAGGAGGTCTGCGACCGCCTCGTCGGCGCAGGCGTCACCAGTGTCCTCAACTTCGCCCCGTGCGTGCTCGCGGTGCCCGGCGAGGTGATGGTGCGCAAGGTGGACCTGTCGACCGAGCTGCAGATACTGGCGTTCCACGAGCAGCGTCGCGCGCGTGTGTCCGCGATGGACGCCGCGGCCGCGGAGGTCGCGCAGTGAGCGTGCTCGTGATGGGCCTGTCGCACCGGACGGCGCCGCTGCCGGTGCTCGAACGCGCGGCGCTGCGCCGAGACGGCGCACTGGAGCTCGCCGTCCGGCTGTGCGAGACCGACAACGTCGGCGAGGCCGTCGTGCTCGCCACGTGCAACCGCCTCGAGCTCTACGCCGACACGGCGAAGTTCCACGGCGGTGTCGCCGAGCTCGGCCGCGCCCTGGAGCAGGTGACCGGCGTGCCGCTGACCGAGCTCACCCAGCACCTGTACGTGCACTACGAGTCCGCCGCGGTCGCCCATCTGTTCTCCGTGGCGTGCGGGCTGGACTCGATGGCGGTCGGGGAGCAGCAGATCCTCGGCCAGGTGAGGTCGGCCCTCAGGGACGCCCAAGACGCCGCGTGCGCGGGTCGGGTGCTCGACCCCCTGCTCCAGCGCGCGCTGCGGGTAGGCAAGCGGGCCCACGCGGAGACCGACCTCGACCGGGCGAGCCACTCCCTCGTCGAGGCGGGACTGCAGAGGGCGGAGGCCGAGCTGGGGCAGCTGGCGACCCTGAGGGCTCTCGTGCTCGGCGCGGGGTCGATGAGCGGCCTGACCGTGGCCACCCTGCACAGGGCAGGGGTGGCGGCCATCACGGTCGCGAACCGGACCCTGGAGCGGGCCCAGCGCCTCGCCGCTGGGGTCGGCGGCAGAAGCATCACCCTGGGCGACCTGCCGTCTGCGCTCGCCGAGGCCGACCTCGTGCTGTCGGGCACGGGTGCTGTCGGGTACGTGCTCGACACCGCCACCGTTGCGGAGGCGATGGCCCGCAGGGCGGGGGCCCGCCAGCTCTACGTCGACCTCGCACTGCCCCGCGACGTCGACCCCGGTGTGGCCGACATCGCCGGCGCGAGTGTGGTGGACCTGGAGGGGCTCGGCCAGGTTCTGGCCGCGCGAGGCCAGTCCGGCGACGTCGAGGCCGTCCGCGCGATCATCGCCGAGGAGGTCGAGGCCTACCTCTCCGACCAGCGCGCCGAGGCGGTGGGGCCGACCGTCGTCGCCCTGCGCTCCCACGCCAGGTCCGTCGTCGACGCCGAGCTCGCTCGGCTGCAGGCCCGCCTGGTCGAGGCGGACGAGAAGGTCATGGCCGAGCTGAGGGCCACGGTGCACCGCGTGGTGGAGAAGCTCCTGCACACCCCGACCGTGCGGGTCAAGCAGCTGGCCGACGGGCCGGAGGGCGGGGCTTACGCACACGCCTTGAGGGAGCTGTTCGACCTGCCCGCCGACCGGGTGGAGGTCGTCTCCGGCCCCGCCCACGTGATGGACGTGCAGGTGTCGGACGTGCAGGTGATGGACCCATGAGCGGCGCCGCGACGGTGCTCCGGCTGGGCACCCGACGCAGCGCCCTGGCGACCACGCAGTCGCGCTGGGTGGCCGACCGGGTCGAGAAGGCCGCGGCCGAGGCCGGGCGAGACGTGGTCGTGGAGCTCGTCGAGGTCGTCACGCACGGCGACGTCACGACGTCGTCGCTGGCGAGCCTCGGCGGAACGGGCGTCTTCGTGTCCGCGCTGCGCGACGCCTTGCTCAGCGGCGAGGTCGACCTCGCGGTCCACTCGCTGAAGGACCTGCCGACCGCAGCGGCCCCCGGGTTGACGCTGGCCGCCGTCCCGCAGCGGGAGGACCCGCGCGACGTCCTCGTGGCCCGTGACGGGCTCACGCTGGGCGAGCTTGCGTCGGGGTCCCGGGTCGGCACGGGCTCGCCGCGCCGGGCGGCGCAGCTGCGGGCCCTCGGGCTCGGCCTGGAGGTCGTGGACATCCGGGGCAACGTCGACACCCGGGTCCGGCTCGTTCGCGAGGGGGCGTTGGACGCCGTGGTGCTGGCTCGGGCGGGACTGGCCCGGCTCGGGCGCGCCGGCGAGATCACGCAGGTGCTCGACCCCTTGACGATGCTGCCCGCCCCCGGGCAGGGCGCGCTCGCGGTGGAGTGCCGGGTCGGGGACGCCGTGGTTCTCGAGGCCCTCGCGCCGCTGGACGACGCGCCGACCCGCTGGGCGGTCGCCGCCGAGCGGGCGCTCCTGGCCAGCCTGGAGGCCGGGTGTGCAGCGCCGCTGGGCGCCCTGGCCGAGGTCGTGGACGGCGAGACGGGGCTGGAGCTGTCGCTCCGGGCCGTCGTGGTCTCCGTCGACGGGATGGTCGACCTGCGACGCTCGGCGACCTGCGAGCTCGGCGGGGTCGACGGCGAGCTGGCCGCAGTCGGCCTCGGGCAGGCACTCGCCGCGCAGCTGCTGGCCGACGGGGCGGCAGAGCTCGTCGCCGAGGCCACGGTCCACCGAGCACCCGACGAAGCCAGCACGTACGAGCCAGCCCTCGCCGCCCCGACGGTGGATGCGTCGTCCAGCAGAGAAGGTGACCTGTGAGACCGACTCGCACGCCCATGAAGCCGGCCGCCAAGACGCTCGGCACCGTCGCCTTCGTCGGTGCCGGCCCGGGCGATGACGGCCTGCTGACGGTGCGTGCCGTCGAGCGGCTGCGCGAGGCCGACGTCGTCGTGCTCGACCAGGTGGCCCGCGAGGACCTCGTGGTGCGTCACGCCCGCCCCGACGTCGAGGTGCTCGACGCCGGGTTCGGCGAGGACGGCCAGCCGATGGCCCGCGCCGCCCGGGCGAAGCTGGTGCTCCAGGCCGCGCGCAGCGGGGGGCTCGTCGTCCGCCTCATGGACGGCGACCCGGCGACGTTCACCGGCTTGGCGGAGGAGATCGGGGCCTGCCGCAAGAACGGCATCCCGTTCGAGATCGTGCCCGGCGTCTCGGCGGCCACCGCGGTCCCGGCGTACGCCGGCATCCCGCTGACCCCCGCCGGGGTGAGCGCGGTCCACGTCGTGCACCCGCACGGTGAGGACGTCGACTGGGCCGTGCACGCACAGCCGGGCTCGACGTGTCGTCGTGCTCGGGCTCACCGAGGACATCCTCGCCGCGGCCGAGGGTCTGCTGGAGGCGGGACGGGACCCGCGCACGCCGGTCGCCCTCACGGCTCAGGGCACCACCGTGCGGCAGCGCACTGTGACCTGTGCCCTCGCGGAGGTCGCCACCACGCTGCCCAAGGCGCGGCTGGAGCGACCCCTGATCGCGGTGGTCGGGGAGGCGGTGGCGATGCGCGAGACGGGCAGCTGGTATGAGACCAAGCCGTTGTTCGGCTGGCGGGTGCTCGTTCCCCGGACCAAGCAGCAGGCGGGCTCGATGGTGGCCCGGCTAGCCGACCACGGCGCGGTGGCCGAGGTCGTGCCGACCATCTCGGTCGAGCCGCCGCGCACGCCCGCCCAGATGGAGAAGGCCGTCAAGGGCCTCGTCACCGGTCGCTACGAGTGGATCGGGTTCACCAGCGTCAACGCCGTCCGGGCGATCCGGGAGAAGTTCGAGGAGTTCGGGCTCGATGCCAGGGCTTTCGCCGGGCTGAAGGTGGCGGCCGTGGGCGGGGTCACCGCGCTGGCGTTGCGCGAGTGGGGGATCGAGCCCGACCTCGTGCCGTCGGGGGAGCAGTCGGCACTCGGGCTGCTGGAGGAGTGGCCGGCCTTCGACGAGGTGCTCGACCCCATCAACCGGGTGTTCCTGCCCCGCGCCGACATCGCCACCGACACCCTGGTCGCCGGGCTGCAGGCCCACGGCTGGGAGGTCGACGACGTCACGGCCTACCGCACGGTGCGCGCGGCACCCCCGCCCGTGGAGGTCCGGGAGGCCATCAAGGCCGGTCAGTTCGACGCCGTGATGTTCACGTCGTCCTCGACGGTGCGCAACCTCGTCGGGATCGCCGGGAAGCCACACGCCACCACCGTCGTCGCCTGCATCGGGCCGGCCACGGCGAAGACCGCCGAGGAGCACGGGCTGCGCGTGGACGTGCTCGCCCCGCAGCCGACCGCCGAGGCGCTCGTCGAGGCCCTCGCGGAGTACGGTGCGGGCATGCGGCTGTCTGCCGTGGAGACGGGCCAGCCTGTGCTGCGCCCCAGCCAGCGCAAGGGCGCGACCCGCCGTACGGCGAAGTAGCCCGAGGAGAGCCCGAGGAAGGCCCCGAGGAGTGGCATGACAGGTTTCCCCGCCGTCCGCCCCCGCAGGCTGCGGACCACTCCGGCGATGCGTCGGCTCGTCGCGCAGACCAGGCCGCACCCGGCCGACCTCGTGCTTCCGCTCTTCGTGCGCGAAGGCGCCACCGAGCCGGTGCCGGTCTCGTCGATGCCGGGCGTCGTCCAGCACACGCGCGACACGCTGCGCAAGGCCTGTGCCGAGGCGGCCGCCGCCGGGGTCGGCGGCGTGATGCTCTTCGGGGTGCCCGCGGCCAAGGACGCCGTCGGGTCAGGGGCGACCGAGGCCGACGGGATCCTGAACGTGGCAGTGGCCGATGTCGTCTCCGAGATCGGCGACGCGTGCGTGGTGATGGCCGACCTGTGCCTGGACGAGTTCACCGACCACGGCCACTGCGGGGTGCTCACCAGCGACGGCAGGGTCGACAACGACGCCACGCTCCTGAGGTACTCGGACATGGCGGTGGCTCTGGCCGAGGCCGGCACCCACGTCGTCGGGCCCAGCGGGATGATGGACGGGCAGGTCGCCGCGATCCGAGCCGGGCTCGACGCCGCGGGGCACATCGACGTCGCCGTGCTCGCCTACGGCGCCAAGTACGCCTCCGCGTTCTACGGGCCGTTCCGCGAGGCGGTGCAGTCGAGCCTGCAGGGCGACCGCCGGACGTACCAGCAGGATCCGGCGAACGCTCGCGAGGGCGTGCGAGAGGTGATGATCGACGTCGCGGAGGGCGCTGACATCGTCATGGTCAAGCCCGCCATGGCCTACCTCGACATCGTGGCCCGCGTGCGCGACGCCGTGGACGTGCCCCTGGCCGCCTACCAGGTGTCGGGGGAGTACGCGATGGTCGAGGCCGCCGCGGCGGCCGGCTGGATCGACCGCGAGCGGGCGATCGAGGAGTCCGTGACGTCGATCCGGCGCGCCGGGGCGGACATCGTGCTGACCTACTGGGCGACGGAGCTCGCCGGACGGCTGTGAGCTCGGGCAGGGTCCGAGGTCCCGGCCGAGCAGGGCAAGTCGTCCATAGACTCGCGGCGTGACAGCTCTGCGCGCGGAGCCACGGTGGCTGACGGTCGAGGAACAGTCGGTGTGGCGTGCCTACCTCGACGTGATGCGACTGCTGCTCGACCGGCTGCAGCGTCAGCTGGTCGAGGACAGCGACCTGCTGCTGCCGGAGTACGAGATCCTCGTGCAGCTGTCCGAGGCCGACGACCACACGCTGCGCATGGCACAGCTGGCAGACATGGCGGTGAGCTCCCGCAGCCGCCTCACGCACACGGTGACACGTATGGAGGAGCGCGGCCTCGTGCGCCGCGAGCCGTGCCCCGACGACGGACGCGGCGTGCTCTGCACGCTCACGATCCGGGGCTTCGACACGCTGGTGGACGCCGCCCCCGGCCACGTCGAGGCTGTGCGCGCAGCAATCTTCGACCCCTTGACCCAGGACGACGTCGCCTCCCTCGGAGCTGCGATGGATCGGGTCCGCGCGGTCCTTCGCGAGGGCTGAGGCCGCGAGGGCCAGGCGCAGACGCGATGGACGACGACACGCTGCGGCACGCATTCCGTCGGCTCAACCGTTACATGCTCCTCTTCTGGCGGCTGGGGCTCGGGCCGGCGATGAACCGGGGTCCGGCCGTCGCCGGGCGCTATCTGGTGCTCGTGCACCGGGGCCGACGCACCCGCCAGCGGCACCACACCCCGCTCAACTACGGCGTCGTCGGGGGCGAGGTGTACTGCGTCGCCGGCTTCGGGACGGGGTCGGACTGGTACCGCAACGTGGTGGCCGATCCTGAGGTGGAGGTCTGGCTGCCCGACGGACGCTGGCAGGGACTGGCGACCGACGTCACGCTCACCGGCCCTGAGACGGGGACGAGAACCGAGGTGCTGCGCGCCGTCCTGCGCGGCAGCGGCTTCGCCGCCCTCCTCGCGGGGCTCGACGTCGACCGGCTGAGTGATGCTGACCTCCTCACGAAGACCGACGGCAACAGGCTGATCCACCTCGCGCGTCAGGCCGTGGCGACCGGTCCCGACGGGCCGGACGACCTCGTCTGGGTGTGGCCGTTCGTCGCGGTGGCCACCGTCGCGCTGGCAGCGCCGTGGCTCGGGCGGCGCAGGCGAGGTCGCAGGCGGGCTGTCTGACGAGCGCTTCGCCCGGCCTCGAAACGGGCGGACTTGAGCATCGTGGGCATCCCGGCCCGTCTTCGAGCGACCGACGCTCTCGTCCTGGCGCGGTCGGCGCTCGGGGGAGGTGCTTGGTGCGGCACGCTTTGCCATGCACGCGGATCTGCAACACCGTCGCCGGCCGGTGCCTGACATGGTCGCCACTGGCCAAGCTGCTCCGAGGTGTTCAGGCTCTGCACGCGGATCTGCAACGCCTCATCGGCAGGACACGGCCGTGGGCCGATGCGTTGCGGATCCGCGTGCAATGCAAAGCACGCCGCACAACATGCCTCCGCGGGCGCGACTGGGCTGGCGGATGCGCGCAGGCGCCGTGAGCTGCGGACCGGCAGGTAGGCGCAGGCCCGTGAGCTGTGGGCTGAAGGACCAGCGCGGACCCCGGGGTCGAGCCGAGCGGGGCGGGCGGGGGCCGAGCGGGGTCGGGCCGGGAGCCGAGCCAGGCCGGCGAGTCGTCCACAGTCGGGTAGATCGTCTCGGTGTCCACAGGCACAACGGCACGCTGCGGCGCAGTGGCAGGGCGACGCCGGAGGATCAGCGCATGTGGCCTGACGGCTTCCCCACCGGTGACTACGTGCGACAGGTCCGGCGTCGGCTCGGCCTGAGCCAACGCGACCTCGCCAGGCGGTGCGACATCGCTGCGTCGACGGTCTCGCGCATCGAGTCCGGCGCGATCCATCCCGGGCTCGAGGTCGTCGACCGACTACTCGCTGCCGGTGGCCTGGTGCTGATCGCCGTCGAGGCGGCCACCGCCGCGGGTAGGGCAGTCCTGCGGTTCGTCCCGCCCTTGGCGGAGTTCGGAGGCGACTGCAGCGACGCCGGCCAGCGTCGCTACCCGAGCCACCTCCCGCTCGTCGTGGACCCGCTGATGGGGGAGTGGTGGGGCGACATGTATGGCCTCGCCCGGCCTCCGGAGACCTTCTACCGCAGCCGTGAGCTGCGTGACGCGTTGCGTGCCCAGTCACGCTGGAACGTCAGGTACGCCGGTCCCCCGCCGTCGTGGCCGCGCGAGCTTCTCGCCGCGGCACGGCTGCCCCCGGCGCAGCGCAGCCCCGGCGGTTGCGACACTTGCCGGGTGAACGACGTACCTGTCACAGGGTCAACGCCCCAGGACCCCGCACGAGCCGACCTGCCGTACCCGAGGGAGGCGCCGGTCTCTCAGGCCCTGTTCGACCGGTCGTCCGCGGTGATCCCGGGGGGCGTGAACTCCCCGGTGCGGGCCTTCCGGGCCGTGGGCGGTACCCCCCGCTTCATGGTGAGCGGCCAGGGGGCCTACGTCGTGGACGCCGACGGCCGGTCCTACGTGGACCTCATCTGCTCGTGGGGCCCGATGATCCTCGGCCACGGCCACCCTGATGTGCGGGCAGCCGTCCATCGCGCCGCTGACCGAGGGTTCTCGTTCGGCACGCCGACGGAGAACGAGCTCCTGCTCGCCGAGGAGATCGTCAGGCGGGTCGAGCCCGTCGAGCGTCTGCGGCTGGTGTCGTCGGGCACCGAGGCCACCATGAGCGCCATCCGGCTGGCACGGGGGTTCACCGACCGGGCGAAGGTCGTGAAGTTCGCCGGCCACTACCACGGGCATGTCGACTCCCTGCTGGCGGCGGCGGGCTCTGGCGTGGCCACGTTCGCGCTGCCCGACACGCCAGGGGTCACGGGTGCCAGCGCCGGCGACACGATCGTCGTCCGGTACAACGACCCGGTGGCGCTGGACTCGGTGTTCGCGGCTCACGGGCCCGAGATCGCCTGCGTGATCACCGAGGCAGCGGCGGGCAACATGGGGGTGGTCCCACCGGCTCCCGGGTTCACCGAGCAGATCCGTCGCCTCACGCTCGCGCACGGCAGTCTGATGATCTCTGACGAGGTCATGACCGGCTTCAGGGTCTCACCGTCCGGCTGGTTCGGTCTCGAGGGGGTCGTGCCCGACCTCCTCACGTTCGGCAAGGTGATGGGAGGCGGCTTCCCAGCGGCGGCGTTCGGGGGGCGGGCCGATGTCATGTCGCACCTGGCGCCGGAGGGCCCCGTCTACCAGGCCGGTACCTTGTCCGGGAACCCCGTGGCAACGGCAGCGGGGCTGGCAACGCTGCAGGGTTGCACCGATGCGGTGTACGTCCACCTGCTGGACGCCGCCGACCGGCTGTCGGCCGCGGTGTCGGAAGCCCTGACCAAGGCATCCGTTCCGCACGTCGTCCAGCGGGCCGGAAGCATGTTCAGCGTCTTCTTCACCACCTCCGCCGACGTGACGGCCGTCGTCGACTACGACGGCGCGCGCGCGCAGGATCTGCCCGCGTTCGCCGCCTTCTTCCACGCCATGCTCGAGCGGGGCGTGTACCTGGCTCCGAGCGCGTTCGAGGCTTGGTTCTTGTCTGCGGCGCACGACGACGCCGTCCTCGACCGGGTCGTGGACGCCCTCCCGGCCGCGGCGGCGGCGGCCGCGGCGGCGGCCGGGGCTGAGAAGATGGCGCGATGAGCACCGTCGTCCACCTGCTTCGCCACGGAGAGGTCGACAACCCCGAGAAGATCCTCTACGGGCGGCTGCCCGGGTACCACCTGTCCGAGCTCGGACGGCGCATGGCGGTGCGCGCAGCCGAGCACCTTTCCGGCCGTGACGTCACGCACCTTGTGTGCTCCCCCCTGGAGCGCGCCCGCGAGACGGCTACCCCCGTAGCCGCCGAGCTGGGCGTGCCGGTGGGTATCGACGAGCGGCTCATCGAGGCGGACAACTGCTTCCAGGGTGAGCGGTTCGGTGTCGGCGACGGCATCCTTCGCCACCCGGGGCAGTGGCGGCACCTGGTCAACCCCTTCAAGCCGTCGTGGGGCGAGCCCTATGTCGTCGTGGCCGCGAGGATGCAGGCGGCCGTCGAGGATGCGCGCGTGGCCGCTCGGGGTCACGAGGCCGTGCTCGTGAGCCATCAGCTGCCCATCTGGGTCAGCCGGCTCGCGGCGGAGGGGCGTCGGTTCTGGCACGACCCTCGCCGCAGGGAGTGCTCGCTGGCGTCGGTCACCTCCCTGACGTTCGAGGCCGACACACTCGTCCACATCGCGTACGCCGAACCCTCCGCCGACCTCCTGCCCGGCGCGAGCAAGGTCGCGGGCGCGTGAGGCTCGCACGGAGGCGCACGACGACGGCGCGCGCGGTGCCGGCGTTGGCGGCGTGTGCCCTCGTGCTGACCGCGTGCTCGTCGGCCGGCGCGGGGCGAGGGGTCTCGTTCGTCTCGGGCGACGGCACGGTCACGGTGCTGTCACCGTCACAGCGCAACGCACCGGTCACCCTGTCCGGTCGCACGTTGAGCGGCGCGCCCCTGGACGTCGCGTCGATGCGCGGCCGGCCGGTGGTGGTGAACGTATGGGGCTCGTGGTGCGGCCCGTGCCGCAAGGAGGCACCCGCTCTCGAGGCGGCCTACCAGAGGCTGAGGGGCCTGCAGGTGGGCTTCGTCGGTCTCGACACCCGGGACGACGTCGCGCAGGCGCGGGCCTACGAGCGTGCCTACCACCTCACCTATCCCAGCCTGGCCGACGACGACGGGAAGTCGCTCCTGGCCCTGCACGGAGTCGTGTCCGCGCCGCCGACCACCCTGGTGCTCGACCGGCAGGGCCGTGTCGCCGCGCGCGTCACCGGCGGCCTCACCACCACCACGCTGGTCGACCTCGTGACCACCGTGCTCGACGAGAAGGCGGGGTAGGCCGTCATGAGCGACCCGCGGCAGCTCGTCCTCGACGGATCGATGGCCGTGGCTCTACCGCTGGCCGCCGCGGCCGGGCTCGTCTCGTTCCTGTCCCCGTGCGTCCTGCCGCTCGTGCCGGGGTATCTCGGTTACGTGACCGGGCTGACCGGGGTCGACCTGGAGCACCAGCGGCGTGGTCGCATGCTCGCGGGCGCGGGACTCTTCGTGCTCGGGTTCACCCTCGTGTTCGTCAGCCTCATCGTGCTGGCCGGAGCACTGGGCGGCTCGCTCCTGGTGCATCGGGACACCCTGACGCGCGTGCTCGGCGTCCTGACCATCCTGCTGGGGCTGGTGTTCCTCGACGTGATCCCCGGGATGCAGGGCACCGCGAAGATGTCGTGGCGGCCGACCGCCGGTCTGGCCGGCGCGCCCTTGCTGGGGATCGTCTTCGGCCTGGGCTGGACGCCGTGCATCGGGCCGACGCTGGGCGCGATCATGGTGCTCGGCGTGCAGTCCGGCAGCGCGGCCCGCGGCGCCGCCCTCGGTGTCGCCTACTGCGTGGGCCTCGGGCTGCCGTTCCTGCTGGCGGCCGTTGCCTACCGCAAGGCGATGGGCGCCTTCGCCGTCGTGCGACGCCACCGCCAGACCGTGACCCGCATCGGCGGCGCGATGCTGGTCGTGGTCGGCGTGCTGCTCGTCACGGGTCTGTGGGGCGACCTGATCATCCGTCTGCAGGGCACGATCCTCAACTTCACCCCGGCGGTGTGATGGCGGCCCTCACGGAGGTCGGCCTGCCACCGCTCGGCCCGGTGGGCTGGGCGCGGTGGGCCTGGAGGCAGCTCACAAGCATGCGCACCGCGCTGCTCCTCCTCATGCTGCTCGCGGTGGCGGCCGTGCCCGGCTCGGTGTTCCCTCAGCGACGGGTCGACGCCAGCCGTGTTCAGGCGTACCTGGCCGACCACCCGACCGCCGGGCCATGGCTGGACCGGCTCGGAGCCTTCGACGTCTACGCCTCGCCGTGGTTCTCGGCGATCTACCTGCTGCTGTTCGTCAGCCTCGTCGGGTGCGTCGTCGGCCGGGCCCGCCGGCATGTCGGGACGTGGCTGGCCGCCCCGCCGCGAACCCCCCGGCGGCTCGAGCGGATGCCGGCGCACGCGACGCGAACACTGGCGGGGTCCCCCGGTGACGCGCTGGCTGCCGGGCGCACCCACCTGCGGCGCCGGCGCTTCCGGCTGGCCGAGTACGCAGCGGCGCCTGAGGCGCGAGCCACGGAGGGCGACGGCGAGGCGCGGGAGGTCGCGGCCAGCCTGTCCGCCGAGCGGGGGTACCTGGCCGAGGTGGGCAACCTGGTATTCCATCTGGCCCTGCTCGCGGTGCTGGTCGCAGTCGCGGTCGGGTCGCTGTTCAGCTGGTCGGGGCAGGCGGTGGTGGTGGAGGGTACCGGCTTCGCCGACACCCTGTCGCAGTACGACACCTTCCGCCCTGGGTCACGGGTCGACGTCTCACGGCTGCCGGCGTTCACCCTGTCCCTGGACCGCTTGACCGTCCGGTACGACGACCAGCCCGGCGGGCAGCTGGGGGCCCCACGTGACTTCGATGCGGCGCTGACCGTGCGCTCCAGCCCTGCGGCGACACCAGAGCATCGCCGGCTGAGGGTGAACCACCCCCTCGACATCGACGGCGCCCGGGTCTTCCTCATCGGCAACGGGTACGCCCCGGTGATCACTGTGCGCGACGGCACGGGCCAGGTGGTCCTCAGCGGCCCGGTCCCCTTCAGGCCGCGGGACGGCTTCGCCACCTCCACCGGGGTCGTCAAGGCCTACGACGCCGTGCCGCGGCCAGTCGGGCTGCAGGGCTTCTTCCTCCCGACGTTCTTCTTCGACCCGCAGCGCGGTCCGGTCTCGGTGTTCCCGGACACCCGCCAACCCCGCCTCGTGCTCACAGCCTTCGTCGGGGACATGGGCATCAACGACGGCACCCCGCAGTCGGTCTACGAGCTCGACACGTCGAGGATGAGCCAGCTGAAGGGCGCCGACGGCCCCCTGCGCATCCTGCTCGCCCCCGGTCAGTCAGCGACGCTGCCGGACGGCGCGGGGTCGGTGACCTTCGACGGGGTCCGCCGCTACGCCGCGCTCGACATCCACCACGACCCGTCTCGCGGCTGGGCGCTCGGTGCGGCCGTCTCGGCGTTGCTCGGGCTCATGCTCTCCCTGTTCGTCCGGCGCCGGCGGCTGTGGTTGCGGGTGTACACCGACGCCGAAGGCCGTACGGTGGCGGAGGCCGCCGGCCTGTCACGGACGCAGGACGACGGCCTCCCCGAGGAGGTCGAGGCACTCCTGAACGCCTTGGGTGAGGCAGCCCCCGTGGCCGACCTCGCGCAGGTGGATGGGGTCGCAGAGGTCGAGCACGACGATGTGGTGGACGCCGACGCCGAGCTCGACGAGGTCGCGGACGGCGGGGAGGCACCTTCCCCGCAGCTGGTGAGGGAGTGAGCGTGGCGGTCGACGAGAGCCTGGCCCAGGCCAGCAACGTGCTCGTGTACTCGGCGATGGTCGTGTACACGTGCGCTCTGGGTGCCTTCGTGCTCGACCTGTCCGGTCGCGGGCGCCTGGCGATGCTGCCCGAGGGTGAGCCCGCGATGGCGGCCGCGGCGCAGCCGGTGATGGCCGCTGTGGGCGAGCCGGGCGCGGCCGGCCCCACCGCGTCGTCGCGCATCGCACCCCCCCCACCGAAGGGCCCCGAGCCCGCGCAGGTCGCCGGGCGCTCGCGGGTCGCCGGGCGCTCGCGGGCAGCCGGCATCGCCGTGTCCTTGACCTGGTTGGCGTTCCTCCTGCACCTGGGCGCCGTGCTGGCGCGCGGACTGTCGGTCCAGCGCGCGCCCTGGGGGAACATGTACGAGTTCTCCGTCGCCGGCAGCCTCGTCGTCACGGGCGTCTACCTCGGTCTCCTGCTGCGGCGTGACGTGCGCTACCTGGGGACCTTCGTCGTCGGGCCGGTCCTGCTGACGCTCGGCCTGGCCGTCACCGTCCTCTACACCCAGGCGGCGCAGCTCGTACCCGCGCTGCAGGAGCGTTTCTGGCTGGCGATCCACGTCTCGGTGGCCTTCGTCGCCTCGGCCCTCTTCACGATCGCCTTCTCGACCACCGTGCTTCAGCTCGTGCAGCAACGCCGCGAGCAGCGCGTGGCGGCCGGCAGCCCCCCGCGGGGCGGCCGCTTCATGGACGCCCTCCCGAGATCCGTCGACCTCGAACGGTCTGCCTACCGGCTGCACGTTGCGGCGTTCCCCTTGTGGACCTTCACGCTGGTCGCAGGCGCGATCTGGGCGGAGAAGGCCTGGGGCCGGTACTGGGGGTGGGACCCGAAGGAGGTGTGGACGTTCGTCATCTGGGTGGTCTACGCCGGCTACCTGCACGCCCGCGCGACCCGAGGGTGGGACGGGCGGCGCGCCGCCTACATCGCGCTGGCCGGGTACGGGTGCATCCTGTTCAACTTCCTCGTGGTCAACGTCTTCTTCGTGGGTTTCCACTCGTACTCGGGGCTGTGACGGCGACCCGGAACGCCCCGGTGCACCGAGTGCGTCAGCCCTTCGCGCGTCCCGGGTGACCGCCGTCTTCGGGGTCGCCGGGGTGCGTCGGGGACGATCCTGGAGTGGGTTTCGGGTCCAGGCCGGGCTTGGCGGGCCTCCCGCCCTCTCCGGTCGCGGCGTCCCCGGGGTCCGGCTGCTCGCCGCGTGAGGCCTCGCGCCGCCGTCGCCGCTCCTGCTCGCGCTTTTCGCGGTCGCGGGCACGACGCTGCTGGTCCAGTCCGTGCAGGAAGTCGGGGTCGTCGTCCGGAGCGACGACGACCGCGTGCTTGGCCTGCCCGTCGCCGTCGGGCTCGACCGCTCGACCGCCCACGAGCCAGGCCACCGGCCCCACGAGCGGGAACGCGATGACGAGGATCCACAAGGGCTTGGGCAGGGCGCGGACCTCGTTCGCGTCCGTCTGCAAGCAGTCGACCAGGGCGTAGATCATCAACCCGAGGACGACGAGCGTGAAGATGCCTCGTACCACGGGACAACTGTAAGTCGTGATCCGGTTACTGGCTCCTCCCGGTCGGGCCCGTATCCGGGTCGTGACCCGGCGGGTCGACCATGTCGCGACGGAACGGTCGGCTGACGAGGCTTCCAGGCGGGTGCGCCGGGCCGCGTAGGGTGCTCGGTGTGACCGCGGCGGTGCTGAAGTACACGGTGCTCAGGCTCGCGCTCTTCGTCGCGGCGTTCGCGGTCCTGGCCATGCTGGGGGCGCGCCCTCTGCTCGCCGTCGTGCTGGCGGCCGCCGTCTCGATGATGCTGAGCTACGTGCTCCTCCGCGGGCCTCGCGACGATGTCGCGCGGCTGCTGACCCAGCGGGTGCAGGGTCGCCACGGCGCTCGGGAGCAGCGCTCCGGGTCGCGGGTCGCCGAGGACGCCGCCATCGAGGACGCTGCGGACGACGCCGCGCGCGCCGGCCCGGTGCGTCCTCCCGACCCGCCTTTCCTAGGCCGAGAGGGCCAGGCCCGCCCCGAGCAGTAGCCCGAACACCAGCTCCAGCCTTCCGGTGTCGCGCAGCACCGGCAGCAGGGCGACACCGGTGGCCCCCGACCGCACCCGTTCCAGCGGCTGCCACGCCAGAGGCAGTGCGCCGGCGGCCAGGAGGGCCGAGGGGTGCCGGAGGGCCACGGGCACCACGACGAGGAAGGCCACGGCCAGCAGCGCCACGTAGAGCCGGCGCGTCCTGGGGTCCCCGAGCAGGACGGCGAGTGTCCGTTTGCCGGCCGAGGCGTCGGTGGGCGCGTCGCGAAGGTTGTTCGCCACCAGGATCGCGCACGCCAGGCAGCCGATCCCGACGGCACCTGCCCCCGCGGCGGCCGAGATCCGCCCGGCCTGCGTGTACGTCGTGCCCAGCACGGCGACCAGGCCGAAGAACACGAACACGAAGACCTCGCCGAGACCCGCGTAGCCGTACGGGCGGCGTCCCCCGGTGTAGTACCACGCCGCGGCGATGCTGGCCGCACCCACGGCGAGCAACGGCCAGGTCCCGGTGATGGCCACGAGCACGAGGCCGGCCACGGCGGCCACGGCGAAGCACGCCAGCGCCGCCGTCTTGACCTCGCCCGGCCGTGCGGCGCCGGAGCCCGTCAGCCGGAACGGCCCCACCCTCGAGTCGTCCGTGCCGCGCACGCCGTCGGAGTAGTCGTTGGCGTAGTTGACACCGACCTGGAGGGCAAGGGCGACGGCCAGGGCCAGGAGGGCCGCGACGGCGTCCGCGCGGGCCAGCGCAGCGGCCGCGCCCGTCCCCACGGCCACCGGTGCGACGGCCGCCGGTAGCGTTCGCGGACGTGCCCCGGCGAGCCACTGTGCGGGGCTGGCCATCCAGAGTCCTCCTGGTGCTTGCCGGGCCGGCCGGCGGAACCCGCCGGTGGCGACCGCCATTGTGGCGGGTCACACCGAGGGGGGCCGGCTCGTGCTCGGTTGCTGGTTCGAGCCTGGCACCGGGCCGGCCCGCGGTCGCGGGCTCGCGTCCGCCAGTCGCTCGGCGGCCAGCTCCGCGATCGCCGACCGGTCGGGCTTTCCCGGGCCGTGTGAGGGCAGGTGGTCGAGCACGAGCAGCGCGCGTGGGGCGGCGTGCGGGGTGACGGCGGCGGCGACATGGGCGCGCACGCGAGCCAGCGACGGGGCCGAGGCACCCGGACGCAGCACGAGCGCGGCCACGACGCGCTGGCCCCACTCGGCGTCCGCAGTTGCGACGACGACCGCCTCGGCCACCTCGGGCAGCGCGAGCAGAGCCGCCTCGACCGGTGCGGGGGCGACCTTGAGCCCGCCCGTGACGATCACGTCGTCCAGCCGGCCGTGGACGGCGAGCACCTCCTGCCCGCCGGGGCCCACCCAGGCGCCGGCGTCGTCGGTGCGGTACCAGCGCACGCCGTCGACGTCGGTCTCGAAGGGGCTCGGTGGCCCGGCGTCGGCCTCGTGGACACCCGCGTCGCGGTAGCCGCGGGCCAGCACGGGTCCGGCTACCCGGATCCGTCCGTCCACCTCCAGGGCGACGCGCACGCCGTCCAGCGGCCGACCCTCGTAGACGCAGCCCCCGCACGTCTCGGTCATCCCGTAGGTGGTGACGACCCGAACGCCGGCAGCGCTCGCCCCTTCCAGAAGGAGGTCACCGGCCGCCGCGCCACCCACGAGGACGGCGTCGAAGCGGACGAGCGCCGCGAGCGCGGCGCCCCCGGCGTCCATGATCCTTCCCAGCTGGGTCGGCACGAGGGCGGTGTAGCGCCGCCGAGCGTCCACCTCCCCGGCAGCGCGGGCGAAGTCGTCGGGGTCGAAGCCGGCGCGGATGTCCTGGACCACGGGCACTGTGCCGGCGATCGCGCTCCTCACCAGCACCTGCAGCCCGGCGACGTGGTGGGCGGGCAGGGCGAGCAGCCAACGGCCGGGTCCGCCAAGCCGGTCGTGCGTGGCCGAGGCCGACGCGAGCAGCGCCGATGCCGGCAGTAGCACAGCCTTGGCGGTGCCGGTGGAGCCGGAGGTGGCGACGAGGACCGCGGTCGGGTCGCGCGCGTCGTCCTCGTCGTCCGAAAGCGGCTTGCCCGGCCGCAGGCGGGTGGGCGGCGCCGACCCCGCCGCGTACGGGAGGACCGGCGGCCCGCTGCCGGCCATGGCAGCACGGAGCTGCGGGAGGAACGCCTGGGTCGCCTGCGGCGTCCCGACCGGAACGGGCAGCACCACCCGCGGGCTCACGGCCCCAGCCTAAGCGTGCCGCGACACGCCCAAGCCGGGTGATCGGCCGGTTCCCGCGGCGCGTCGGGAGGTGGCAGGCTGGCGGCCGTGAACTCAGTCGAGCAGGCGCTTGCCGCGTTGCGCCGGGTGGAGCCCGGTCTCGTGGACCACGCGCGGGCCGCCTGGGACCATCTCACGGGCGGGGCGGGCCCCGAGGTCGTGACGCAGTGGAGGGTTCAGCAGTTCTGCTGGGACGAGCTCGCGAGACGGTGGGCGGGGGACCCGGTGACCCGTTGGCGGGTGGCGCTGGCGTTGGCGGCCTTGCTGGACTCCCTCGGCCTGGAGCGCTACGCCGAGCTTGCGCGCAGCGAGACCACCCGGCTGATCGTGATGGCCGGTGACCAGGCTCGCGCCCGTGGCCGCAAGGCCGCAGACCGGGCGGCCGAGCGCTCTGGGATCGAGCCGCCGGACACCGAGCTGCTGACGTGGGGCGCGGTCATGGGTCCGCTCGAGGCACGGGCGATGGAGGCCGTCGCGAACCGCCTGGAGCTCGCCGTGGTCGCCGGCCACCTGCAGCCCGGCGGACGAGGCTGGCGTGACCAGCAGGCGGACATCACGATCGACGTCCTCACCTCCCCGCAGCAGGGGGACCTGCGGGCGCTCTACGAGCAGGTCCTGGACGAGCGCCTCGACCACTGGATCCGCTCGGCGCGCTCGACGACGCGCAGCGGCCTGCTCGCTCCTCTGGAGACCATGCTGCGCGAACCCGTGGAGCCCGGCCTGGCGGCCCCGGCGCGCGCGCTGCTTCGGCCTCTGGACTGGCTGCTGACCGAGATCGGTGACGGTGTCGCCCTCACGGCGGCCGGGTACCTGCCCCCGCGCACAGTCGCGAGGGCGCTGGACGACCTGGGCTGGCGTGAGGAGCTCATCGGCCCGGCCAACCGGGAGGTCGACGCCTACCCGGTCATGATCCTGCGTGAGACCGCCCAGAGGCTCGGACTGCTGCGCCGGCGTGGTCCGCGGCTGCTGTTGAGCCCGGGCGGGCGGGCGGCCCTGGAGGACGGTCGCCTGCTGTGGCAGTCCGTCGCCGCCGGGCTCGTGGGGCCGGAGCACACCGCTCAGGCGGTGGCCTGGGAGGTGGTGCTCGCCGTCCTGGAGTCCGGCGACCGGATCCAGGAGCAGGATGCCCGCCAGCTCGTGCAGGCCGTGGTCAGCGAGTCGGGCTGGCGCCTGGCCGGCCGCCGCGAGCCGGCCGAGTCGGACACGAGCGCGCTCTTCTTCGCCGTGCTCGGGGAGCTGCGCTGGCTGGAGCTGGTGCAGGAGACCGGGGCCCTGATGGACAGGCAGATCGTGGCCAAGCCCGGTGCCGGTGCCCTCTTCAGGGCAGCGCTGCGCAACAGGGTGCTGCACCGCGACATCGTGGCTCTCTAGTCCCTCTCCTGCTCCTCGCCGAGAGCGGCCTCCCAGTTCTGGCCACCGTGGAGGACGCCGAGGATGTTGACCACGAGGTCACCGGACGACTCGTCGAGCACGTAGGCGCCGAGGGACCGCTTCTTGACGGTGGTCGCCCGCAGGCCGGCCTGACGTCATCTCGCGCTCGGCCGGCGAGCGGGAATCTCAGGATGCCGTCGATGTGGTCAAGGATCGCCGAGACGAAGCGCCGAGCGATCTCGGCCGACACCGCCTTGGGATCCAGTCGTCGAGTTCGTTGAGTTGCCGTTCGGCTTCGGGGGTGGCGTTGATCCGCCCCGTCATGGGGCGCGACCGGCGACAACCATCAGGCCTCGAGCAGCCGGCGGGCTGCCTTGGCGAGCATCGACGAGGACTTGCCGGCGGCCAACTCACGGAACTCAGCAGGCAGGTCGAGCGTCCGCCCAGTCCGTTCAACGAGGTCAGCTGCGAGCTCCATGAACGCCCCCGCATCGCGTCGTCCCGGAAGCACGGTGACGATCTCCTGCAGCGCATCGAGGACAGGCAGCACGGCGGCATCGCCGGCGCGAGCACAATCGGCCAACCCGCTGCTGACCCGCTGCCCGACGACGATGTCGTCGGCGAGCAGCCGGGCTGCCTGGCTTCCGAGTTCCGTGCCATCGAGAACGCCATATCGAGCAAGATCGAGGATCGCATCCTGGGCTGCCGTTCGGCCTCGCGCGTCCTTGGCCGCGAGCGCCAGGACCAGCGCTGACGATGCCGGCGGCCCGCTGGTGGTCTCCGCCCGCGCGATCGCGTCGATGACCGGGACACAGCACGCGCGGTCCTTGCGCAGGTCGCGGTGCAGATACGGGTGGGCGTGGGCGGCCAGCACGTCCTGGTCGTGAGGCAGAAGTGCTGCCCCCAGTCCCAATGTCTGCTCGAAGTGCGGCTCGTACTCGCCGTAGGCAGCTTCGGGGCCGACGGTTCGCTCGGGCGCCGATCGGGCGAGGATGCCGGCTGCGGCGTGGCCTTCGGTTCCCAGTTCGTCGCGGAAGACGGGGATCCTACGTTCCGGCTCCCAGTTGGCGCGCTGGTACGGGGCGATCTGCCGTTGCCACTTGGGCGGCTTTGCCTCCTGCGCACGGGCGATCGCTGCAGATCTCCGCAGGGAGCGCGGGACCGCGACCGTCGCCCGCTGGCTGGCCGGAATCCTGAGGAGCGCGATGACGAGTTCGAGCTCAAGGATCGGGTGAGATCGACTCACATTGCGCAATCGGCGATTGAGTTCGTTGGCGTCGAGGGTGAAGTCGGTGTCGGCCGGCAGCGCGAGGGATGTGTGGCTCCCATTCCGGATGGCGTGGGCGACGCCGGTGAGACGCCGCCCAACCGCTCCCACAAAGGTCTGCGGGGCCGCTCCTTCAGCGGGAAAGATCGTGTGGCCGAGCAGGATCGGCCAGTCGCCGTCGCGGACTCGCTTGCGTGGTGTTAGCCAGGCGAGGGTCAGGATGCGGGCGGCGATGCGTGGGTCGTCCTGGTAGTACTCCGCGGCGGACGCACGAGTCGAGAGCAGTTCCGCAGTCGACGGGCGCTCATCGGCGAAGCGCAGCAGGCCGTCGATCGCCCGTTCCATCTCGAGGGGGTCGACGACTTCGAAGAGCCCGAGGAGCACTTCAGCGAGTTCGTCGGCCGTCTCGGTCGGAAGCACAGGCGCGGCCGGAGTGCGCGACTTTGGCTGGGTGGGAACGAACCGGGGATGTACTTGGGCCGGGGCCTCCTCGGCTCCGATGCGTCCGAGCATCTTCGCTGCCTGATCGCGAATGTCGGCGCGGGCGTGGTCGCTGGCGATCCGCACGGTCTCGGCGATGGGGACGTCGGGGTGGGCTCTGGCGAGCTTCTCGAGCAGGCGCAGGTGTGCGGCTACGGATGCCTTGTCGGCTCGTGCGAGGGTCGCGCGGCTGGCGGCGAGGAATTGCTCCGGCTCGAACCGATCGTCTGGCATCAGTCGGAGGAGTTCACGCTGTGCAAGCTTCACGGACGGTCCGTGCTCCGTCGTGAGGAGCCTCGTATAGGTGCCCTGCCGATCCGCGACTTCGTCGAGGGTGGGTTCGAGCGCGTCGTGCATACCGACGTACCAGCCGAGGTCGGCGGCCGCCCAGTCCCGCAGGGGTGCAGCGAGGACGGCGTCGAGCAGCCGACCTCGATCGAGCCGTTCCTCCTGGGACAACGCCAGGAGGAAGACACGCCACGTCGCAGCAGCGAACGGCGTGTGGTTGGGCATGTGCTCGTACGTACTCTCCTGGAAGTTGTCGTGGTGGGCCAGCAGCCGCCCGGTCCCCTCGGTTGCGAGCATGCGGAGCAGGTGGTCGCCTGTGAGGTCCGGATCTGTGTCGAGTTGGTCGATCAGAGGTCGCCTGTCTTTGGCGAAGTAGTCCGGTAGTCCCCTCGCGGTGCCGCGGAAGTATTCGGGGTGGTCCGGTTCGGGCACTGCGTTGGCGCGGACGAGGCCGCGGGCAAGGCGCCAGTTCCAGTTGCCCTCGGCTTCCAGCAGGGCGCTGACGAACTCGGGGAGCCACCCCGGGTCGCGCGCCTGCAGGATCGCGACGGCATGGTCCACGAAGGAGCGGTCGAGCCCGAAGGCGTGCTCGGCGGCGATCATCGCCTGACGCCAGCCACCTGCCGTGGCGAGGACGGCCAGCGCCGCGTGGGTCGACGAGATGCGCGTCGGGTTGCCCGATGTGAGCCAGCCGCGAGCCTTCGGGCCTAGCGCCTTCCGGTCGCTTTCAGTGAGGTTGATCAGTGCGGACCGAACGTCGTTGCTGTCGCCGTGCTCCAGCCACGCGAGGACGCCGTCCAGGCTCATGGATGCTGCTTTCGGACGAGATCAGCGGCGAGTACGTGCTTGCAAGGACCTCTGCTGCCCTTGTGCTTGGCGTACCACGGGCAGGTGCAGCGATCACCTTCGGCCGTGCGGCGCACGACGTGTTCGGTTTCGCCGCTGCGGACGTAGGCGGTCTCTCCATCGAGTCTGACCGCTCCGGCCTCGACCAGTGCGGTCGCGTCCCGGAGGCGGGGGTGCATCGTGGCGAGACGATCCGCGTCGTAGGGCAGTTCGCGGTGGAAGTACGCGGCTTCGGCGGCGTCGTATCCGACTCTGCCGGCTGCGCCGAGGCGGCCGAGAGCGCGGGTGACGCGTTCCGCGACGAGGCCGGTTTCGGTGGAGAGTCGGGCGATGTCGATCCGTGGTTCGAACGCGAGCAGGGCACTGATGAGGTCAGCGTCGTCGGCGGATTGCTCGTCGGCGAGGTCCCATAGCACTCCCCCTTCTCCGGAGAAGCCGCGGCTTGATTCGGGGCTGAGGGCGAGGATGAGGCGTGCGTCGTCGAGTTCAAGCTCCCAGACTCCGGTGGCGCCTTGTGCGTCGTGTGGAGCGGCGTAGGCGCGTAGGGATCGGGCGAACCGGAGCAGCGGTTCGAGTGGTTTGAGTCGATCGAGTCCCGAGAGCGAAACGGCGTCGGGTGTCGGGCGTGTGGTGATGCGCAGGCCGCGGCCCGCGGGGACGACCCAGACCGGCTTGCGGCTGCCGGAGCTCGGCAGGCTTCGGATGAATCGCCTGGCTTCGGAGGCGGCGACGTCGAAGACTGGGGCGACCGTGGCGGAGGCGAGCTGCACCTCGGCGAAGCCCTTGAGCCAGCGCTCGGGAAGCGGGACCTTCTTCTCGGTCACCTCTGCGTCGAGGGTGCGGACGATGACGTCCTCGCCGACCTGGAGGTGGAGCGGTTCGAGGCCGCCGATGCGGGCGAGGGCGTCGCGCATCGGTGGGTTGAAGTCGACGTTGGTGGTGCCGGTGTCCAGCAGGTCGCCGTCGAGGCCTCCTGGCAGCGCGTCGTAGCGGGCGTACACGCCGCAGCAGGCGGAGAAGCTCTCGAACCGGAGCCTGTCGCCGTTGCTGGTGACGACGGGGTCGGCCGCTCGCAGGATCGCGGCGACCATGCCGGGTGGCATGTAGAAGCGGGTGCGAGCGACCTTGGCGACCGCGAGCAACGCGACCGCTGCTTGTTCAGGGTGTCCGAGGAAGCCGTCGAAGAAGACAGGGTGTGCGGCGGGGCCGGTTGCGGTGCGTCCGCCGCTGGTGGCGAGCATCAGGTCGGCGTGTCCCTCGCCGAAGGTCAGCGTCGAAGGGCGGACGTAGTTGTACGTCTGCTCCTCTGTGGTTGCTGCCATGCTCGAGAACCTATCCGAGCAGGAGCCGGGCGGCCTTGGCTGTGGCGGAACTCCCGGCGAAGCCGCCAAGCCATCGCGTCAGCGCCGGATCGGTGGCGCGACAGTCGAGGCGGATCAGTTCATCCCGGAGCAGGTCGAGAAGCTTGTTGAGGCCGCGATGGTCGGCGGGCAGTTGCGGCAGCAGATGGGTCAGCAGGTCTACGGTCGCGGGGGTACCTCCGGGCGCTTGGGCCACAGATGCCAGGGACTCCGCCCACCGGTTGGCGGGCCATGCCTGGGCGTGGCGCGCCATGGCCGAGGCGACCTCGTTAACCGGGATGCGGCCGGTGACGGCCAGGTCGAGGAAGGCGTCGACGGCGTGGAGCCGATGGTCGCGCTGGGTTGCTGAGATGCCGGCTGCGAGCGTGGCCGCTGCCAGCGTGCCCATGCGGCCGGGGTGTCGTGCCAGCGCGTCGATCGTGCGCGGCACGTCGTGGGCGGTCTCGGTCCAGCTCGGCGATTCCAGGACGGGCAGGCAGGTGAAGGCGAGGAAGTGCTCGGCATCGTGGGGCCAGATCGCCGCCAGTGTCGGGATCCAGTCGCCGAGAAGCCTCATGGTGTACCCGCCGCCCCCTTGGCCTGAGGTCTGCGCCTTCAGCTCGGTCGGCTGATCTTGACTGGGCCGGTTGGTGCCTGTTGTCGTGACGGCGAACCTGGCGTACCAGGATCGACGGTCGCGTCCGTTCTCCTGCCAGGTATGCATCTTGATGTCGCCGCTCAGTTGCGGGACCTCCGCGGCGGCGTAGGGCGCCCTTGACCGCTCGGCCGCGACCCACCATGCCGCTGGCCCCTCGCGCCCGCTCCGGAGGAGTCGCCGAGTCGGTTCCACGCCGTCCAGTGCGAACCGCGCTGCGGTGGGCAGGTTGCCGGCGGCACGGGCGGCGTCGTCGCGTCCGTCGGGGTGGAGGCGCAGCAGCGCTGCGATGAGGTCGTGGTGTCGTGGTTCTGGGTTGTCCGTGAGTCGTTCAACGAAGGCGTCGGGGCTGACCCATCCGCCGGGTAGGTCGGGGGTGGCCAGCAGCGGGGCGGCCGATGTGCGGAGCTCGGACATCCGTCGCGCGACGAAGCGCTGGACGGGGTGGTGTCGTCCGGATCAAGATCGACCAGGCCAAGTCGTTCGAGTAACCGCACGCGGACGAAGCGCTCGCGCGACCAATAGCCGGTCGATGCTGCTCGCAGTTCGCGCCCGACGAGCCCGTCCAACCAGCGCGCTTCGCCGACTCTGTGGATGACTCGCCGTCCGCGGCCGCCTGGAGCGCCTTGTCGATCGCGACGAGAAGCGCTCGGTCCCGCTGCCACGCGAACTCGTGGGCAGCCGTCAGCGATGCCTCGACGCGCTGTGCGATGAGCCCATAGACCGTGCCCGGGGGCGTCCCGTCCAGCGATGGGTAGGGCGGCAGGTCGACCATTCACTGTCCTCGTTCAAATGCGGCTCAGATCAGTAGTACCAGGGGTACGGCGACCAGTCGGGCGGCCGCTTCTCCAGGAAGGCATCCCGTCCCTCGGCGGCCTCCTCCGAGGCGTAGGCCAGCCGCGTGGCCTCCCCGGCGAACACCTGCTGGCCGACCAGGCCGTCGTCGACCAGGTTGAACGCGAACTTCAGCATCCGCTGCGCCGTCGGGCTCTTGCCGTTGATCTCGCCGGCGACCTGCAGGGCCACCACCTCGAGCTCCGCGTGGTCGGCCACGAGGTTCACCGCGCCCATCCGCTGCATCGTCTGCGCGTCGTAGGTGCGGCCGAGGAAGAAGATCTCGCGGGCGACCTTCTGCCCCACCATCCTGGCCAGGTACGCCGAGCCGAAGCCTCCGTCGAAGCTGGCGACGTCGGCGTCGGTCTGCTTGAACCGGGCGTGCTGGCGGCTGGCGATCGTGAGGTCGCACACCACGTGCAGGCTGTGCCCGCCCCCCGCGGCCCAGCCGCTGACCACCGCGACCACGACCTTCGGCATGGTGCGGATCAGCCGTTGCACCTCGAGGATGTGCAGGCGCCCGCCGGCCGCCTTCACGCGTGCGGCGTCCACGCTGTCGGCCGTCTCTCCCGGCCGGCCCGTCGCCGGGTCCACCTCGGTGTACTGGTAGCCGGACCGGCCGCGGATGCGCTGGTCCCCGCCGGAGCAGAACGCCCACCCGCCGTCCTTGGGGCTCGGCCCGTTGCCCGTGAGCAGCACGCAGCCCACATCGGGGGTCATGCGGGCGTGGTCGAGGGCCCGGTAGAGCTCGTCGACGGTGTGCGGTCGGAACGCGTTGCGCACCTCCGGTCGGTCGAACGCGACCCGCACGCTGCCCCGGGCCGGACCGTCCAGCACGCACCGGTGGTAGGTGATGTCGGTGAAGTCGAATCCGGGGACGACGGCCCACGCGGCCGGGTCGAACGTCTCGCTGACCTGCCCGGCGGCACCCTCGAAGCTCACGCCCGCGAGGATAGGCCCCCGCCGAACCCGCCGCCGCGGGCCTGCGTGGTCGGCGTGGTCCTGCGTGGTCGGCGTGGGCCTGCGTGGTCGCCGCGGGCCTGCCTGGGCGGCCTGGTCGGCGTGGCCCAGTTGGCCCGCGAGGTTGCCGGCCCGTCCGCGCTGCGGGCCGCTGGGTCCGGGTGTTGCACATCTGCGTGCAATGCAAAGCATGCCGAGCAGGTACCCCACCGGCTGCCATCCAACCCAGCCCGGCCGCACCCTGCCGCCCCCGGCCCCTGCCGCCCGCCACACGCGAAGATGAGGCCATGCCCGGCCCGTCAGCCTCCCCTCCGCGACCGCCGGTGGCCGACCTCGTGGAGGCCGCCTACGTGGTGCGCCTCCCGCTCGCCGTCGCGTTCCGCGGGGTCGTCGTGCGGGAGGCGCTCCTGCTGGAAGGGCCGGCGGGCTGGGGTGAGTTCTCCCCGTTCCTCGAGTACGACGACGTCGAGAGTGCACGCTGGCTCGCCGCTGCGATCGAGAGCGCCTGGGACGACGACCCGCCCCTGCCGATGCGCAGCAGCGTCCCCGTCAACGCCACGGTGCCGGCCGTCGGCCCGGACGCGGTGCCGGCCGTGCTGGCCCGCTTCCCCGGGTGCACGACGGCGAAGGTGAAGGTCGCCGAGCCTGGTCAGAGCCTGGCGGACGACGCCGCGCGGGTCGCCGCCGTGCGCGCGGCTCTCGGTCCGGCCGGGCGGATCAGGGTGGACGCGAACGGCGCCTGGGGCGTGGACGACGCGCTGGGCGCCGTCCGCGCTCTTGCCCGCTACGACTTGGAGTACGTCGAGCAGCCCTGCGCGAGCGTCCATGACCTGCGCGCCCTGCGCCTGGCGCTGGCCCGCAACGGGGTCGACGTCGCCGTCGCCGCGGACGAGAGCATCCGCAAGTCCGAGGACCCGCTGCACGTTGCCCTCCAGGAAGCCGCCGACGTCGTGGTTGTGAAGGTCGCGCCGCTCGGCGGGGTCCGCGCGGCGCTGGAGATCGCCGCAGTCCTCGGGGACGACCACGGCATCCCCGTGGTCGTCTCGTCTGCCCTGGACACCTCTGTCGGGATCGCGGCCGGGGTGAGCCTCGCGGCCGCCCTCCCGCACCTGCCGTTCGCCTGCGGTCTGGCCACGGCCGGGCTGCTGGCCCGCGACGTCACCACCGAGCCGATGGTGGCGGTCGGGGGCCGGCTGGCCGTGCGCGCGGTCGCCGCCGATCCCGCGGCGCTGGCCGAGCTGGCCGCCCCGGGCGAGCGGCGCACCTGGTGGCTGGACCGCCTGCGGCGATGCCACACGCTGCTGCCACCATGACGGGCGTGAACCCGGCGACCCTGCTGGCCCGGTTGGCTGTAGACGCCCTCGCATCGGCCGGGGTGGGCCACGTGGTGCTGTGCCCCGGGTCGCGTAGCGCCCCGCTGGCCTACGAGCTGCAGGCGCGCGCCTTGCCGGGGCTGGGGACGGCCCATCCGTCGACGGCGAGGTTGCGCCTGCACGTGCGCCCCGACGAGCGCTCGGCAGGCTTCATCGCACTCGGGGTCGGCAAGGGGCAGCCGTCGATCGGCGCTGTGGTCACGACCTCGGGCTCGGCGGCGGCGAACCTCCACCCGGCGGTGCTCGAGGCCCACCACGCGAACGTCCCGCTGGTCGTGGTCACCGCGGACCGCCCGCCTGCCATGCGCGGCACGTGGGCCAACCAGACGAGCGAGCTGCAGTCGGACCTGTTCGGTTCAGCCGTGCGCGCTCGGTTGGACCTCGCCGATGTGGAGGCGGCGCGCGACCCCGATGCCGCGTGGGCAGCTCTTGCGCGGACCCTGACCGCCTCGCGCGGTGCCGGGCCGGCGGGCCGGCCGGCCCACGAGGGCAGACCGGGCCCGGTGCATCTCAACCTCGGCTTCACCGAGCCCCTGCTCCCGGACGACGGCGACCCTGCGAGTCACGAGGACCCCGCGGGCGCCCATGACGAGCGGACGTCGCTGCGGGCCTGGCCCGCCGTCCCTGCCCCCGACATGGCGGCCGACGAGACGATCGACGACAGCGCGCGCACCGTGGTCGTGGCCGGTGACGGCTCAGGGCCGATGGCGAGGGTGCTCGCCGAGGCCGCGGGCTGGCCGCTGCTGGCGGAGCCCACGTCCGGCGCCCGTGCGGGGCTGAACGCGGTGGGGGCGTACCGGCTGCTCCTCGAGGTGCCCGAGCTCGGCGGACGGGTGGAGCGGGCCGTGGTGTTCGGCCGGCCCACACTCTCGCGGCCCGTGACCCGCCTGCTGGCCCGTGATGACATCGACCTCGTGGTCGTGTCCCCGTTCCCCGGCTGGCCCGACCCCGGTCGGCCGGCACGGCGGGTGCTCGGCTGGCTCTGGCCGCGGGCTTTCGGCGGCGACTGGCCCCCCGCCGGCTACCGTGCCGAGCCCGACGCGTGGCTGGCAGCATGGCTGGCGGCCGGCGCCGCGGCACAGAAGGCTGTGGACGCCGTCCTCGACGACGGCGGTGTCACGGGGCCGCTGGTGGCACGCGAGGTCGCCGCGACGGTGGCGGGGTGGAACGCGGATGGGCCGGGCCGGGCGGGCCTGCCGGGCGACACGCTCGTCGTCGCCGCGAGCAACGCCGTCCGTGATCTGGATCTCGCGGCGCACCCGTTCGCGCACCGGCTGCCGCGGCTGCTGGCCAACCGCGGCCTGTCCGGCATCGACGGAACCGTGTCGACGGCGGTCGGCGTTGCCCTCGGTGGCGGCCTCACACGCGTGCTCATCGGCGACCTCGCGTTCCTGCACGATGCGAACGCGTTGCTCGCCGGCTCGAGCGAGCCGCGCCCGCACCTGCAGGTCGTCGTCGTCGACGACGAGGGCGGAGGCATCTTCTCGCTGCTCGAGCACGGAGAGCGGGCCGAACGGGGCGCGGCCGAGGCCGCCGCGTTCGAGCGGGTCTTCGGCACTCCCCATGGGGCCGACATCGAGGCGCTGTGCCGCGGGTACCGGGTCGCCTATAGCGAGGTGGACGACGTGAGCGGGCTGCGCGCCGTCCTCGCCCGTCCCGCTCCGGGGACGAGCGTCGTCCGCGTGGCGCTCGGGGCGGCGTCCCGCGGGGGCCTGAGGTCGCTGCACGCACGGATCCGCGCCGCCGTGCACGAGGCCGTCGCAGCTACCTGACGGCTATCGCCTGGTACTTGGCCTCGAGGTACTCGCTGGCTACGACGGGTGGGTGGCTTCGCCGGCCCACAGGGGGGTCCAGCGACGTGACCAGCGCGTCAGTGTCGCACTCGTAGAAGAAGACCAGCGAGATGAGGTCCTCCTCCGGGGCGCTCTCCTGCGGTGGCAGCACACGGTGCCTGGCCGACAGCCATCTGTCGCCGGTCCAGCGGGCGAGCAGGTCTCCCACGTTGATCGTCAGCGCCTCGGGGTGGTAGGGCGCGTCCACCCACTCCTCGTCCGCGGTGAAGACCTGCAGGCCGCCGGCACCGGGCTCGCGGTCGAGGAGGGTGAGGGTGCCGAAGTCGGTGTGGGGCCCGATGCGGAACTGGCCGTGCTCGGGTCGCCCGACGACGGACATCGGCGGGTAGCGGTTGGCGTTGAACGTCCACGTCGGGTGGCGCAGCGACGGGGCGAAGAAGTCCGGCGGCTGCGCCAGCGCGACCGCGCAGATCCTCATGAGCTCGTCGGCGACGGCGCGCAGCCGCGCGATGTGCCGCTGCAGAGCGGCGGCCATTCCCGGGGTCTCGTGCGGCCACGGGTTGGGCTGGAACCAGCGGGCGTCGACCGATGCGTGGCCGGTCGGGGTGTCGGCGCCCACGCTGTAGGACTCCTTGAGGTCGGGCGGGGTGGGCGTGCCCTCGGAGCCCGCGTTGGCCTCGACGCCCGGCGGGAGCCACCCTCGCCCGTCGACGCCGGCGGCGTAGGCGCGCTTGACGGCGTCGGGCAGCAGGAAGAACTCGCGGACTGCGGCACGCGCCTCGGCTCGCTCCCCGGCGGTGAGCCCGTGACCGGTGACGAGCATGAACCCGCTGCCCTGCAGGGCGCGGTCCACGGCAGCGGCGACGCGGGCTCGCCCCTCCATGTCGCCGTCGAACCAGGGTCGGATGTCGATCGTGGGGACCGCTCGCGATCCGGCGTGCTCGTCCATGTCGGGAGAGTAGACCGCCGCGGCGACACGCTCGCGGGCTCCGCCCCTGTCGAGCCGGGGGTCAGTCCGCGCCGAGCGCGTCCCGCATCGGCACGAGCTTGGCCGAGGACTCTGCGAGCTCCGCCTCGGGGTCGGAGCCGGCCACGATGCCGCAGCCGGCGAACAGTCGGAGCCGCCGCCGGTCCGCGCCGTCCAGGCGGGCGCACCGCAGTGCGATCCCCCACTCGCCGTCGCCCCCGGCGTCCAACCATCCGACGGGGCCCGCGTAGCGGTCGCGGTCCATGCCCTCGATCTCGGCGATGAGGTCGGCCGCGGCCGTCGTGGGGGTGCCGCAGACCGCCGCCGACGGGTGCAGCGCGGCCGCCAACGTCAGCGACGGCGTGTCGTCGGCCAGCACCCCGGCGACGTCTGTGGCGAGGTGCATCACGTTCGCCAGGTGCAGCACGAACGGGGCCTCGGGGACGTTCATCGAGGTGCAGTGCGGCGCGAGGGCGTCGGCGACCGAGCGGACGGCGTACTCGTGCTCCTCCAGATCCTTGCTCGAGCGGGCCAGCGACGCTGCCAGGGCGAGGTCGTGCTGGTCGTCACCGGTGCGCCGGATCGTGCCCGCCAGCACCCTCGACGTGACCAGGCCCTTCTCGCGGCGCACCAGAAGCTCGGGTGTGGCCCCGACCAGCCCGTCGACGCTGAACGTCCAGCAGCCGGGGTAGCGCTCGGCCAGCCGGGCGAGCAGCCATCGCGTGTCGATGTCGTTCTCCGTGCGGGCCTCGAGGTCGCGGGCGAGGACCACCTTGTCGACGTCCCCGGCACCGATGCGCCGGATCGCCTCGGCGACGACTGCCTCCCACTCCGGGGCCGAGCGCGCGCCGTCCGCGTAAGCCGTCTGCCCCGGGCTCCTTGGCGGGGCGGACGACGTGACCCGCGACGTCGCGGGCAGCACCGGCCCGGCGGAGACAGTCGTGAGCCACCATGTGGAGCCGCGGCGTCCGACGACGACGGCGGGCACCACCAGGACCGCACCCGCGTGTGAGTCCGCTGAGAACGAGAACGAGCCGAAGGCCAGCGGGCCGGTGCCGGGCAGGCCCACCTCGTCGCGGACGGCGGCGCGCGCCACGAGGTCCGACCACCGTTCCTGCGCGTGCTCGAAGCGCCGCGGCCCAGCGGTACGTATGCGCGTGACCTCACCCCAGCCGACGATCCCGTCACCGCGCCGCACCCACGACAGAGGCGCATCCTGCGGCAGCAGGCTCAGCAGCGGGCCGGGGTCCTCGAGCGGGACCGTGCGCGCGACGAGCGGCGCACTCGCGGGTGCGGTGGTCATCGCGAGCAAGCCTAGGCCCGCTGGCGGGGGGCCCGCGCGTCGGTCGCCGCCGTACCCTGACGGCATGCCCCGGGCCAGTCTGGACAAGCAGCCGCACGAGGTCGCCGCGATGTTCGACGGAGTCGCTGACCGGTACGACCGCACCAACGACACCCTCTCGCTGCTGCAGGACCGCCGCTGGCGCCATGGTGTGGTGCGTGCCCTGGACCTGCGACGGGGGCAGCGGTTGCTGGACCTGGCCGCAGGAACCGGTACCTCTAGTGAGCCCTTCGCCGATGCCGGCGTGCACACCGTGCCCTGCGACTTCTCCCTGGGGATGCTTCGGGTCGGCAGGGGCCGACGCGGCGACCTGGGTTTCATCGCCGGCGACGCCACCCGGCTGCCCTTCGCCGACGCGGTGTTCGACGCGGTCACGATCTCGTTCGGGCTGCGCAACGTCGTGGACCCCCCGGCGGCGCTGGCGGAGATGCTCCGTGTCACACGGCCCGGCGGCCGGCTCGTCGTGTGCGAGTTCTCGCACCCTACGTGGCGGCCCTGGCGCACCATCTACAGCGGCTACCTCATGCGGGCACTGCCGTCGATCGCCCGGCTGGTGAGCAGCAACCCCGACGCCTACGTATACCTTGCCGAGTCGATCCGGGCGTGGCCGGACCAGGCCGGGCTGGCGGAGCGCATCCGAGAGGCCGGGTGGGCCGAAGTGGCGTACCGAAACCTCACCGGTGGCATCGTGGCGCTGCACCGGGCGACGCGCCCCTTGTCTCAGTGATCATGCACCCCAGGTAGGTCAGGTAGGTCAGGTAGGCCAGGTAGGCCAGGTAGGCCAGGTAGGCCAGGTAGGCCAGGTAGGCCAGGTAGGCCAGGTAGGCCAGGTAGGCCAGGGGTGTTGCGCCGGGCTCCGGCGGCCCGATCGCTCCGGCGGCTGGGCCAGCCCACGCTCACCCTCTTCGCCGCGATCATGCACTTCCGATAGGCCGACGCCGCAATAAGTAGGTATGTCGCGTGAGGCTTGACCACGAGGTGCATGATCGCCGCGTGTGAGGCCGGCACCTGTTGGCACGGTGGCACACCGCGCCAGGATGCGGTTGGCACGGTGGCACACCGCGCCGAACAGTTTGGCGCGGTGTGCCGCCGCGCCAACGAGGGGGCGGCGGGGGAGGCGGCGGCCAGGCACGGTGCAACGGGGTCGCAGAAGGGCGCCGACGCGCCGGATCGCCGGGGTGCTGCGTAGACTGCGCCCGGAGTTCGTGAATCAGTTCACAAGCGCACATGTCCACCCGGAGTCAAGGGGCCCTCTCGTGAGCGCGATCGCCAGCACGCCGGCCCGGCGCGCAGGAGACGATGCCGACGTCATCGTCGTCGGTGCGGGGCCCGGCGGGTCGACCGCGGCGCACTACCTCGCCCGCTCCGGGATCGACGTCCTGGTGCTGGAGAAGACGGCCTTCCCCCGCGAGAAGGTCTGCGGCGACGGCCTGACCCCGCGTGCGGTCAAGGAGCTCGTTGCGATGGGCGTGCCCACACCGCCCGAGGACGGCTGGATCCGCAACAAGGGCCTACGGATCATCGGTGGTGGCCTGACGCTGCACCTGCCGTGGCCCCAGCTCGCCGCATTCCCGGACTACGGCCTGGTCCGGCCGCGGCTGGACTTCGACGAGACTCTCGCCAGGCACGCCCAGGCGTCCGGGGCCAAGATCCTCGAGCGGACGTCGGTCAGCGGACCCTTGGTCGACGATCGCAGCGGCCGCGTGGTCGGGGTGACGGCCCGGCCGGTCGACGACAACGGTCGCAAGGCGGGGGAGGAGGTCACCTACCGCGCCCCGCTCGTGGTGGCCGCCGACGGCGTCTCCGGCCGCATGGCCCTCGCCCTCGGCATCGGCAAGCGCGACGACCGCCCCATGGGTGTCGCCGTGCGCACGTACTTCCGCAGCCCCCGTCACGACGACGACTGGCTCGAGAGCTGGCTCGAGCTGTGGGACGGCGAACCCCGCCGCTCCAACCTCCTGCCCGGGTACGGCTGGGTCTTCGGTGTGGGCGACGGCACCAGCAACGTGGGGCTGGGCATCCTCAACTCCAGCAGCGCCTTCGGCGCCGTGGACTACAAGGACCTGCTGCACCGGTGGGTGGCGACCATGCCGCCGGAGTGGGGCTACACCCCCGAGAACCAGACCTCGCCGATCCGGGGCGCCGCACTGCCGATGGGCTTCAACCGCACGCCGCACTACTCCAGGGGCATGCTGCTCGTCGGTGACGCCGGAGGGATGGTCAACCCGTTCAACGGCGAGGGCATCGCCTACGCCATGCAGTCCGGCCGGCTGGCAGCCGACGTGGTGGTCCAGGCGCTGGCCCGCGCGACCCCGGGCGGGCGCGAACAGGCTCTGCACGCGTACCCGCAGGCGCTCAAGGACGAGCTGGGCGGGTACTACACCCTGGGCCGCGCGTTCGTGAGGCTCATCGGCAACCCCAAGGTCATGAGCCTGGCGACCCGCTACGGGCTGCCCCGCCCCACGCTCATGCGCCTGACCCTGAAGCTGCTGGCGAACCTCACCGACCCCCACGACGGGGACGCGCTCGACCGGCTCGTCAACGCCCTCACGCGACTGGCTCCGGCGGCATGAGCGGGCAGGGCTCGGCGAGCCGGAGCTCGCCCCTAGGATGGGGCGCGATCGGGCGGGGGCACCGGCCATCGACGGGCGGCGCCGTGGTCGCGGCGACGGCATCATGTCCGGCGGCTCACGGTGCCCCAGCCACAACCGAGTGTGGGAGAAGGGTGTGCGCGTGAACCCCTACGTGCCGATCCTCGTCCTGCTGGCGATCTCCGCCGGCTTCGCGATCTTCTCCATCGGCGCGGGCGCGCTCGCGGGCCCCAAGCGCTACAACCGGGCCAAGCTCGACGCCTACGAGTGCGGCATCGAGCCGACGCCGCACGCGGCCGGGGGCGGGCGCTTCCCGGTGAAGTACTACCTCGTGGCCATGCTGTTCATCGTCTTCGACATCGAGGGCGTGTTCCTTCTGCCCTTCGCCGTCGCGTTCGACAAGCTCGGGGTGTTCGCCCTGGTGGAGATGCTCCTGTTCGTCGGCACCGTGTTCGTCGCCTACGGCTACGTCTGGAGCCGCGGGGGCCTGGAATGGGACTGACGACGTGATCTGCAGGTCGGTTGCCGCAGCGGACAGGGACTGAAGGGTCGGGCATGGGGATCGAGGAGAAGCTGCCCAGCGGGTTCCTGCTGACATCGGTGGAGAGGCTCGCCGGGTACATGCGCAAGGGCTCGCTGTGGCCGGCGACGTTCGGCCTGGCCTGCTGTGCGATCGAGATGATGTCGACCGGTGGGCCGCGCTTCGACCTCGCCCGGTTCGGCATGGAGGTCTTCCGGGCCTCGCCCCGCCAGGCGGACCTCATGATCGTGGCCGGACGGGTGAGCCAGAAGATGGCCCCGGTCGTGCGGCAGATCTACGACCAGATGGCCGAGCCGAAGTGGGTGCTGGCGATGGGGGTCTGCGCCTCATCCGGCGGCATGTTCAACAACTACGCGATCGTCCAGGGCGTCGACCACGTCGTCCCCGTCGACATCTACCTGCCCGGCTGCCCGCCTCGCCCGGAGATGCTCATCAACGCGATCCTCACCCTGCACGAGGAGATCGGTTCCGCTCCACTCGGTGTGAACCGCGTCGCGGCGGCCCGCGCCGCCGAGGAGGCCGCCCTGACCGCACTGCCGACCTCCCAGATGAAGGGTCTGCTGCAATGACGGACGACCCGGTGGACACGAGCCGCGCCGACGGCCCCCCCGCGGACAGGGCAGCCGCGGACAGGGCGGGCGCGGACAGTGCAGGCGCGGACAGGGCGGGCGCGGACGGCGCGGCGACGGACAAGCCGGACGGCGGCGTCCCCGCCACGACTGACGCCGAGGCGGCGCAGATCGGCGTGCGTCGCGGGATGTTCGGCCAGGCCGACACAGGCGACACCTCCGGGTACGGCGGGCTCGTCCGGTCGATCACCATGCCGACGCCGGCCCAGCGCCCGTACGGCGGTGCCTTCGACGAGGTCGCCGACGCGCTGGCGACAGCTCTGGACGCCGACAGCGACGGGTTCGAACGCGGCGTCGAGAAGGTGGTGGTCGACCGCGGCGAGCTCACGATGCACGTGCGCCGCGACCGCATCGTGCAGGTCTGCCGAGCACTTCGGGACGAGCCCGACCTGCGGTTCGAGCTGTGCTCGGGGGTCTCCGGCGTGCACTACCCGGACGAGGCCGGTCGCGAGCTGCACGCCGTCTACCACCTGCTCTCGATCACGCACAACCGCCGGCTGCGGCTGGAGGTCGCGTGCCCGGACGAGGACCCGCACATCCCCTCCGTCGTCGAGGTCTACCCCACCGCCGACTGGCACGAGCGCGAGACGTGGGACTTCTTCGGCATCCAGTTCGACGGTCACCCGGCGCTGACCCGGATCCAGATGCCCGACGACTGGCCCGGCCATCCGCAGCGCAAGGACTACCCGCTCGGCGGGATCCCCGTGGAGTACAAGGGAGCCACCATCCCACCGCCCGACACGCGGCGGTCGTACAGCTGAGGGGGCCGTCGATCCGATGAGCGAGCAGATCAGCGACCCCTACGCCGCCAGTGACGCGGCTGCGACCGAAGGCCGGGTCTTCACCGCAGCCGGCGGTGACTGGGGCGACATCGCCGACGAGGCGGCGAGCCTCGGCGAGGAGCGCATCGTCGTCAACATGGGTCCGCAGCACCCCTCGACCCACGGCGTCCTGCGCCTGATCCTCGAGATCGACGGCGAGACGGTCACCGAGGTCCGGTGCGGGATCGGCTACCTGCACACCGGCATCGAGAAGAGCATGGAGTTCCGGACGTGGACCCAGGGCGTCACGTTCTGCACCCGTATGGACTACCTCACGCCCGCTGTACCAGGAGACCGCGTACTGCCTGGGAGTCGAGCGCCTGCTCGGCATCACCGACGACGTGCCGGAGCGCGCCAGCGTCATCCGAGTCATGGTCATGGAGCTCAACCGGGTCGCCTCGCACCTGGTGGCCCTGGCCACCGGCGGGATGGAGATCGGCGCCCTCACCGTGATGACCGTGGGCTTCCGGGAGCGCGAGAGGGTCCTGCGGGTGCTCGAGCTGATCACCGGGCCTGCGCATGAACCACGCCTACATCCGCCCCGGCGGGCTCTCCCAGGACATCCCGCCCGGGCACCGTCGACGCGATCCGCGACATCCTTCCCGAGCTGCGCCACGGCCTCGGCGACATCGAGAAGCTGGCCAACGAGAACCCCATCGTCAAGGGCCGGCTCGTCGACGTCGGCTACCTCGACCTGGCCGGCTGCATGGCTCTGGGCGTCACGGGTCCGGTGCTGCGCTCGACGGGGCTGCCGCACGACCTGCGCAAGTCCCAGCCCTACTGCGGCTACGAGACCTACGACTTCGACGTCCAGGTGTGGGACTCCTGCGACAGCTACGGGCGGCTGCGCATCCGGATCGACGAGATGTACGAGTCCCTGAAGATCGTCGAGCAGTGCCTCGAGCGTCTCGGCGACAGCCAGGGTGCGGTGATGGTCGGCGACCGCAAGATCGCCTGGCCGGCGCAGCTGGCCATCGGCAGCGACGGCATGGGCAACAGCCTCGACCACATCCGCGAGATCATGGGCACGTCGATGGAGGCCCTGATCCACCACTTCAAGCTCGTCACCGAGGGCTTCCGCGTGCCGACCGGGCAGGTCTACTCGGCGGTCGAGTCCCCGCGCGGCGAGCTGGCCTGCCACCTGGTCTCCGACGGCGGGACGCGGCCCTACCGCGCCCACTTCCGGGACCCGTCCTTCGTCAACCTGCAGGCCGTTGCGGCGATGTGCGAGGGCGGCCAGATCGCCGACGTCATCGCGGCCGTGGCCTCGATCGACCCTGTGATGGGGGGAGTCGACCGCTGATGCCGATCACGACGCACGCGCGCGAGCGCCTGGCCGGTGACGCCGCGGCGATCATCGCCAGGTACCCGCAGCCGCGCTCGGCGCTGCTGCCGCTGCTGCACCTCGTGCAGAGCGAAGAGGGCTACGTCAGCCCCGACGGGGTCGCCTTCTGCGCCGAGCAGCTGCGACCTCACGACGGCCGAGGTCTCCGCTGTGGCCACGTTCTACAGCCAGTACAAGAGGCACCCGAACGGCACCTACACCGTCGGGGTCTGCACCAACACCCTCTGCGCGGTCATGGGCGGCGACGCGATCTGGGAGTCGCTGTCGGACCACCTGGGCGTCGGCCACGACGAGACCACGCCTGACGGGGTGGTCACGCTGGAGCGGGTCGAGTGCAACGCGGGCTGCGACTACGCCCCAGTCGTGATGGTCAACTGGGAGTTCTTCGACAACCAGACCCCCACGACGGCGCGAGAGCTCGTCGACGGCCTGCGTGCGGGCACTCCGGCCGCCCCCAGCCGGGGAGCCGCAGCCGTCTGTTCGTTCAAGGAGGTCTCGCGGGTGCTCGCGGGCTTCCCCGACGGCCGGGCCGACGAGGGCGTCGGCGCGGGCGAGGCGACATTGGCGGGCACGAGGCTCGCGGCCGAGCGAGGCTGGACCGCACCCTCACCGGCGCCGGTCCACCCCCACCGCACCTCGACCACCCACGACTCCTCGACCCCGGAGGGCTGAGCACGTGGCCACGACCCTCACCCCGGTGCTCAGCGCCTTCTGGGGCGACACCGCGCTCCTGGACCATGCAGGCCTACGAGAGCACGGGCGGCTACCAGGCCCTGCGCCGTGCCCTGGCGATGGACCCCGGCGACGTGATCACCCTGGTCAAGGACTCGGGGCTTGCGTGGGCGCGGCGGTGCGGGCTTCCCGACGGGCCTGAAGTGGAGCTTCCTGCCCAAGCCCGACGGGCTGCCGCGCTACCTCGTGGTGAACGCGGACGAGTCCGAGCCCGGCACGTGCAAGGACGTGCCGCTGATGATGGCCTCCCCGCACCACCTCATCGAGGGCGTCGTCATCACCAGCTACGCGATCGGCTGCCACAAGGCCTTCATCTACGTGCGCGGTGAGGTCGTGCACGTCTACCGGCGGCTGCTCGCGGCCGTCGAGGAGGCCCGTGCGAAGGGCTACCTCGGCGAGGACGTCCTGGGGTCCGGGTTCGACCTCGACGTCGTGGTGCACGCCGGTGCGGGAGCCTACATCTGCGGTGAGGAGACGGCGCTGCTCGACAGCCTCGAGGGCCGCCGGGGCCAGCCGCGGCTGAAGCCGCCGTTCCCCGCCGTGGCGGGGCTGTACGCGCGCCCCACAGTGGTCAACAACGTGGAGTCGATCGCAACGGTGCCCTCGATCGTCGCCAACGGTGTGGAGTGGTTCAAGGACATGGGGACCGAGCGTTCCAGCGGCTTCGGGCTGTTCTCCCTGTCCGGCCACGTGACGCGGCCCGGGCAGTACGAGGCACCCGCTGGGGATCACGCTGCGAGAGCTGCTCGACATGGCCGGAGGCATCCGGGCCGGGCACGAGCTGAAGTTCTGGACGCCGGGCGGCTCCTCGACGCCGCTGTTCACCGCGGACCATCTCGACACCCCGCTCGACTTCGAGTCGGTGGGGGCGGCCGGCTCGATGCTGGGCACCCGCGCCCTGCAGATCTTCGACGAGACGACCTGCGTCGTGCGCGCCGTCCTGCGCTGGACCGAGTTCTACAAGCACGAGTCCTGCGGCAAGTGCACGCCGTGCCGGGAGGGCACGTTCTGGCTGGCCCAGGTGCTGAAGCGGCTCGAGCACGGCACTGGGACCGAGGCCGACCTGGACACCCTCCTCGACGTCTGCCGACAACATCCTCGGCCGGTCGTTCTGCGCCCTCGGTGACGGCGCGACCAGCCCGATCATGTCCTCGATCAAGCACTTCCGGGACGAGTACATCCAGCACGTGCGCGGGGGCGTCTGCCCGTTCGACCCGGTGAAGTCGACTCTCTTCGAGGGAGCCAACGCCTGATGACCGTCACCGCCAACCCGCCGTCCACCGCGGGCAGCACCCCTGCGCAGGACCTGGTGACGCTGACCATCGACGACGTCGAGGTCAGCGTCCCCAGCGGCACCCTCGTCATCCGTGCTGCCGAGACGGTCGGCATCGCGATCCCGCGCTTCTGCGACCACCCTCTGCTGAGCCCGGTGGGCGCCTGCCGGCAGTGCCTCGTCGAGGTCGCAACCCCTGGCCCGGACGGCACCCCGCGGCCCATGCCGAAACCGCAGGCCTCGTGCACGCTCGAGGCCACCCCCGGCATGGTCGTGCGAACGCAGCAGTCCTCGCCGATGGCGGAGAAGGCCCAGCAGGGCGTGATGGAGCTGCTGCTGATCAACCACCCGCTGGACTGCCCGGTCTGCGACAAGGGCGGGGAGTGTCCGCTGCAGAACCAGGCGATGGCCAACGGCCGCTCGACCAGCCGCTTCGTGGACACCAAGAGGACGTTCCCCAAGCCGATCCGCATCTCGACCCAGGTGCTCCTGGACCGCGAGCGATGCGTGCTGTGCCAGCGCTGCACCCGCTTCTCCCGCGAGATCGCCGGCGACCCGTTCATCGACCTGCAGATGCGCGGGGCGCAGCAGCAGATCGGCACGTTCTCCCCCGGCGTGCTCGGCTACCACTCGGCCGTGGACACCGAGGGCGACGCGATGGCTGACGAGTCCGGCCAGCCCTTCGCGAGCTACTTCTCCGGCAACACGGTGCAGATCTGCCCGGTCGGGGCGCTCACCGGTGCCGCCTACCGCTTCCGGTCGCGGCCGTTCGACCTCGTCTCCACCCCCGGCGTGTGCGAGCACTGCGCCTCCGGCTGCGCCCTCCGCGTCGACCACCGCCGGGGCAGCGTGCTGCGCCGTCTGGCCGGTGACGACCCCGAGGTCAACGAGGAGTGGAACTGCGACAAGGGCCGCTGGGCCTTCACCTGGGCCACGGCGGCCGACCGGCTGGCCGACCCCCTCGTGCGCGACGGCGACGGCGTCCTTCGCCCGGCGTCGTGGCCGGAGGCGCTGGAGGCCGCGGCGGCCGGCCTGGCTGCTGCCCGCGACGCGGCCGGCGTCGGCGTGCTCGTCGGCGGTCGGGTCAGCGTCGAGGACGCCTACGCCTACGCCAAGTTCGCCCGCGTCGTCCTGCGGCACGAACGACGTCGACTTCCGGGCGCGGCCGCACTCGGTGGAGGAGGCGGACTTCCTGGGCCACGCCGTCGCCGGCGCGGGCCTCACCCTCACCTACGCCGACCTCGAGGCCGCGCCCGCCGTGCTGCTCGTCGCCCTCGAGCCGGAGGAGGAGTCGCCGATCGTCTTCCTGCGGCTGCGCAAGGCCGCGGGCCACGGCCAGGAGGTCCACGCCGTCGCGCCGTGGACCAGTCGCGGCCTGGCCAAGCTGGGCGGGCGGCTGGTTCCGGCGGCGCCGGGCACCGAGGCCGAGGTTCTCGACGCCGTGGCCTCGGGCGACCCCCAGGTGGCAGAGACCTCGCGAGCGCTGCGCCGGCCAGGCGCGGTGGTCCTGGTCGGCGAGCGGCTCGCCGCGAGCCGGGGTGGGCTGAGCGCCGCATTGCGGCTGGCGGCCGCCACGCGGCGCCCGGCTGGCCTGGGTGCCACGCCGGGCGGGTGAGCGCGGCGCGGTCGAGGCCGGTGCGCTGCCCGGGCCTGCTGCCGGGAGGGCGACCCGTCGCCGACGCCGCCGCACGGGTCGACGTCGCCGCGGTGTGGGGCGTGCCCAGCCTGCCGGTCGCTGCGGGACTGGACACCGCCGGCATCGTCGGCGCTGCCGCGGAGCGGGCGAGCTCGAGCGGGATCGTCGTCGGCGGTGTGGACCCGGCCGACCTGCCCGACCCCGCTGCCGCGCTCGAGGCCCTCGACGCCGCGGGTTTCGTCGTGAGCCTGGAGGTGCGCGCCGGGGCGGTGACCGAGCGGGCGGACGTGGTGCTGCCGGTCGCGCCACCCAGCGAGAAGGCGGGCACGTTCCTGGACTGGGAGGGCCGGTGGCGCTCCTTCCCCCAGGCGCTGGCCTCCAACGCCATGTCGGACTTCCGCGTGCTCGACGCGCTGGCCGACCAGATGGGCGCTCGACCTCGGGCTGCGCGGCGTCGAGCGGGTGCGGGCCGAGCTCGCCGAGCTCGACGCCTGGGAGGGCGACCGGGCCCCGGCCCCCACGCTGGCGGCCGCGGAGCCGCCCGCGCTGTCCGCGCGGCGAGGCGGTCCTGTCGACCTGGCACCTGCTGCTCGACGCCGGCCGAGGTGCAGGACGGCGAGCCGCACCTCGCCGGGACCGCGCACCGAGCCGTCGCCCGGCTGAGCGCACCGACCGCGGCCGAGATCGGTGCCGGGGACGGCGACCCCGTCACGGTGTCCACGACCCGCGGGGCGCTCACGCTGCCCCTGGTGGTGACCGACCTGCCCGACCACGTCGTGTGGCTGCCGACGAACAGCGCGCAGTGCGCGGTGCGGGCCACGCTCGGCGCCGACAGCGGCGCCGTCGTCTCCATCAGCCGGGGTGAGGCCTGATGCTCGTCGCCGAGAACCCCGCCGGTCGACTTCAGCCAGGACAGCGGCTGGGTCGTGTTCGTGCAAGGCCCTGCTCATCTTCGTGTTCCTGGTCGTCACCACCCTGGTGATGATCTGGGCGGAGCGCCGCGTGGTGGGCCGCATGCAGTCGCGCCCCGGCCCCAACAGGGTCGGCCCTTTCGGCCTGCTGCAGAGCCTGGCCGACGGCGTGAAGCTGGCCCTGAAGGAGGACATCACGCCGAAGGCGGCCGACGTCGCCGTCTTCGTGCTCGCGCCGATCATCTCGGCGACCACCTGCTTCATCGCCTTCGCCGTCATCCCGTTCGGCCCCACGGCCCAGGTCCCCGGCACGGACATCACCACCCCGCTGCAGCTCACCGACCTGCCGGTGGCGGTGCTGTACATGCTGGCGATAGCGAGCAGTCGGCGTATACGGGCTCGTCCTGTCGGGGTGGTCCTCCGGCTCGACGTACCCGCTGCTGGGGTCCCTGCGCTCCTCTGCACAGGTGATCAGCTACGAGATCGCGATGAGCCTGGCCCTGGTGAGCGTGTTCGTGTACGTCGAACACGATGACGCACGTCGGGCATCGTCGCCGCGCAGCAGAAGCTGTGGTGGGTCGTGCCGCTGTTCCCGGCCTTCGTCATCTACTGCATCTCCATGGTCGGTGAGACCAACCGGGCACCCTTCGACCTGCCCGAGGCCGAGGGTGAGCTGGTCGGGGGCTTCCACACCGAGTACTCCTCGCTGAAGTTCGCCCTGTTCTTCCTGGCCGAGTACGTGAACATGGTCACCGTCTCCGCGATCGCGACCACGCTGTTCCTCGGCGGCTGGCGGGCGCCGTACCCGCTGTCGCTGTGGTCGGGGGCCAACCACGGCTGGTGGCCGGTGCTCTGGTTCGTCATGAAGCTGTGGGCCTTCCTGTTCGTGTTCATCTGGCTGCGCGGCTCGCTGCCGCGCATGCGCTACGACCAGTTCATGCGCTTCGGCTGGAAGGTGCTCATCCCCTTCTCCCTGCTGTTCGTGATGATCTACTCGGTCGTGCGCGCCACCCAGCTGTTCTGGCATGTGACCAGGCGCGAGCAGTACGTCGGGATCGCGGCCGTCCTCGCCGTGCTGGTCGTGGTCTTCGGGGTTCTCTGGATCGTCGACGGGCTGCGTCAGGAGCCCGAGGACGAGCAGGAGGAGCCCGTGGACGGCGACGACCCGTTCGCCGGCGGGTTCCCCGTGCCGCCGATGCCCGGCCAGGTGCTGGCCCGCACGAACGGTCGCAGCCCGGTAGCCGTGGCGGTGCGGGCCGTGCCCGGCGAGATGACCGACAGCGAGGACGCCGCGGCAGCGGTCGAGCCCGCGGAGGAGGTGTGGGGTGGCTGACTCCACGAGCCCGGCGTCGCCGGGGTCGTCCGATGCGACCCACGGTCGTGAGGACGAGCCCCAGCCGGCGATGTTCGCCTCGGTCGCCGGCTTCTGGGTGACGTTCCGTGAGATGTTCCGCAAGCCGGCGACCGAGCAGTACCCCGAGCAGAAGGTGCCGCCTCAGCCGCGCTACCACGGTCGCCACCAGCTCAACCGCCACCCGGACGGGCTGGAGAAGTGCATCGGCTGCGAGCTGTGCGCGTGGGCCTGCCCGGCGGACGCCATCTACGTCGAGGGCGCGGACAACACCGAGGAGGAGCGCTACTCCCCGGGAGAGCGCTACGGGCGCGTCTACCAGATCAACTACCTGCGCTGCATCTTCTGCGGCCTGTGCATCGAGGCGTGCCCCACGAGGGCCCTGACCATGACCAACGAGTACGAGCTGGCCGGCCCGAGCCGCGCCGGGCTCATCTACGAGAAGCACGACCTGCTCGGGCCCATGCTGGCGGGCATGGTCGCCCGCCCCGCACCCGATGGTCGACGGGGACCACCGACAAGGACTACTACCGCGGTGTCGTCACCGGGGCCGTCCCCGAGCAGCAGGCGTGGGTCGACGCGCGCTCGGGCGCTGCGGCCGCAGCGGGCCGACCCCCCGACGACGCCGACGACGACGCCGACGACGCCGACGACGCCGCGGCGACGCCGCCGGCGCAGGATCTGGAGGTGCAGCGATGAGCGTCCTGGTCGCGGGCGCCCAGCTCTCGGCGATCCTCGCGGCGCACACCGACACTGGCGGCGGCGAGGCGACCGTGTTCTGGGTGCTGGGCCCGGTCATGGTGGTCGCGTCCACAGGTCTGCTGTTCGCCAAGAAGGCGGTGCACGCGGCCCTGTCGATGGCACTGGTCATGATCTGCCTCGGGGTGGTCTACCTGACCCAGCAGGCGCCGTTCCTCGGAGCGGTGCAGGTGTTCGTCTACACCGGCGCGGTCATGATGCTCTTCCTCTTCGTGCTGATGCTGGTGGGCGTGGACTCCGCGGACTCCCTCGTCGAGACGATCAAGGGGCAGCGCGCCGCCGCCGTCCTCCTCGGCCTCGGGATGGCGATCGGGCTCGTGACGGTGATCGGGCACACGCGGTTCCAGCCGGCCGCCGGGCTCGGCGACGTGAACGCGGCACAGGGCAACATCACCGGCCTGGCCGGGTTCATCTACGGCGACTACGTGTGGGCGTTCGAGGTGACGTCGGCCCTGCTGATCACCGCCGCGCTCGGGCGCGATGGTGCTCGCGCACCGCGAGCGCCTCACGCCCCGCCCGACCCAGCGCGAGCTGTCGCAGCGGCGCATCAAGGACGGCCCGATCAAGGCCCCGCTGCCGGCACCCGGCGTCTTCGCCCGGCACAACGCGGTGAACACCCCGGCACTGCTGCCCGACGGCACCCCCAGCGAGCTCTCGGTCTCGCGCGTGCTGACCGCGCGCGGCCAGATGCGCTCGGTCGGGTCCGTGGCCGACGACGTGGCCGTGGTGCAGGCCGGGCTGGACCGCCCTCTCGGTGAGGAACCCCTGGAACGCACACCGGGTGCCGACGAGCTGGAGCGTGACCGGTCGTGAACCTCGTGAACTGGCTGTACCTGTCGGCCCTGCTGTTCGCGGTCGGCGCGACGACCGTCCTGGTCCGCCGCAACGCGATCATCGTGTTCATGGGCGTGGAGCTGATGCTCAACGCCACGAACCTCGCGTTCGTGACGTTCGCGCGCATCCACGGCGACCTGGCCGGCCAGGTGATCGCCCTGTTCGTGATGCTCGTCGCCGCGGCCGAGGTCGTGGTCGGGCCTGGCGATCATCATGGCGATCTTCCACACTCGGCGGTCGGCCTCGGTCGACGACGCGAACCTGCTGAAGTACTGAGAGGCGACCCGGTGATCCTTCTCGCAACCCAGCCAGGGGCCTCGCTCGCGGCCACGGGCGTCGTCCAGACCGGCTCCTGGCTGATGGTGGCCCTGCCGCTGGTCGGCGCCGCCGTGCTGCTTGTCGGGGGGCGGCGCACCGACGCCTGGGGCCACTGGCTCGCGGTGGGCCTGTCGTGGGCCGCGTTCGTGTGGGCCGCGCTTCTCTTCTTCTCGCTGTGGAGACTTCCCGCGCCGGAGCGCTCGCGCGACGTCCACCTCTACTCCTGGATCCCGGCGGGGGCGCTGAACCTGGACGCCGGGCTGCTGCTGGACCCGCTGTCGGTCGCGTTCGTGCTGCTCGTGACGTTCGTCGGCTCGCTGATCCTCGTCTACGCCGTCGCCTACATGGCCCACGACGCCGACCGGCGGCGGTTCTTCGCCTACCTCGACCTCTTCGTGGCCTCGATGCTCCTGCTGGTGCTGGCCGACTCCTACCTGCTGCTCTACGTCGGGTGGGAGGGCGTCGGCCTGGCGAGCTACCTGCTCATCGGCTTCTGGAACCAGAACCCGAGCTACGCCGCGGCGGCGAAGAAGGCCTTCGTGGTCAACCGCGTGGGCGACCTCGGCCTGTCGATCGCGATCATGATCATGTTCGCGACCTACGGCAGCGTGACGTACAGCGCGGTCCTCGGCGGGGTGGGCAAGACGTCCGTCGGCGTGCTCACCGCGATGGGGCTCATGCTGCTGCTGGGGGCATGCGGCAAGTCCGCGCAGTTCCCGCTGCAGTCCTGGCTCGGTGACGCGATGGCCGGCCCGACGCCGGTATCGGCGCTCATCCATGCGGCGACCATGGTGACCGCCGGGGTGTACCTCATCGTGCGCAGCGGCCCGATCTTCGACGCCGCGCCCACCGCGCAGCTGGTCGTCGTCATCGTCGGCGCCGTCACGCTGGTCTTCGGGGCCACCGTGGGCTGCGCGAAGGACGACATCAAGAAGGCGCTGGCGGCCTCGACCATGTCGCAGATCGGCTACATGATGCTGGCAGCCGGGCTCGGTCCGGTGGGGTACGTGTTCGCGATCCTGCACCTGCTCACCCACGGCTTCTTCAAGGCGGGGATGTTCCTCGGCGCCGGCTCGGTGATGCACGGCATGCACGACGCGGTGGACATGCGCCGATTCGGCAAGCTCTCGGGCGCCATGAAGATCACGTGGGTGACGTTCGCGCTCGGCTGGCTCGCGATCCTGGGCATCCCGCCGTTCTCCGGCTTCTGGAGCAAGGACCCGATCATCGAGACCGCGTTCGCCACCGGGGAGGGCTGGCGGCCGTGGGTGTTCGGTGGCGCGGCGCTGCTCGGCGCCGGGGTGACGGCCTTCTACATGTCGCGGCTGTTCTTCATGACCTTCCACGGCGAGAAGCGGTGGCCCGAGGACGCCCACCCGCACGAGTCGCCGCTGCTCATGACGGTGCCGATGGTGGTGCTCGCGGTCGGCTCGGCGCTGCTGGGTGGCCTGCTGGTGTGGAACCACGCGTTCCAGACCTGGCTGGAGCCCGTGACGGGCACCGCCACCGAGGGCGACCCGGTCATCGCCAAGTACCCGCTCATGGTGATCACGCTGGCGCTGGTGCTGGTCGGCGTCGCCCTCGCCTGGCGGCAGTACTGGCATGAGCCTGTGCCGCTGACAGCACCGCGCGGTTCTGTGCTCACCCGGGCGGCGCGGCGCGACCTGTACCAGGACGACGTCAACGAGGCCATCTTCATGCGACCCGGCCAGTACCTGACCCGGTCGCTGGTCTTCGTCGACAACCGGGGCGTCGACGGCGCCGTGCGCGGGCTGGCGGCCCTGGTGGGCGGGCTCAGCGGTCGGCTGAGGCGTGTGCAGACCGGGTTCGTCCGCTCCTACGCCGCGACCATGGTGCTCGGCGTGCTGGTGCTCGTCGGCGGGGTCCTGGTGGTGCGGCTGTGAGCATGCGATCTGAGAGGACGTCATGACCTACCCCTGGCTGACCACGATCGGCCTGCTGCCCCTGGTGTTCGCCGCCGCCGTGTGGGCGCTGCCGGCCGCTCGGGCGCGCATGGTGGCGCTCGTCGGCTCGCTGGTGACCCTGGCCGCGACCGTGGCGATGGCGGCCCAGTTCGACGTCGCGCACGCCGGTGACTACCAGTTCTCGCAGACCTACCAGTGGATCCCCGCGCTGGGGGCCAGCTTCGCGGTGGGCATCGACGGCATCGCGCTGACGATGGTGGCGCTGTCCGCGGTGCTCGTGCCCGTCTGCGTGCTCGCCGGCTGGAACGACGTCGACCCCGCGCGGGCCAAGAACTTCTTCGGGCTGATCCTCGTGCTCGAGACCTTCATGGTCGGCGTCTTCGCCGCGCGCGACGTCTTCTTGTTCTACGTGTTCTTCGAGGCGATGCTCATCCCGGTCTACTTCCTGATCGGCGCGTTCGGCGGTGCCCAGCGTCGCTACGCGGCCGTGAAGTTCCTGCTCTACTCCCTCTTCGGCGGGCTGGTGATGCTCGTCGCCGTCATCGCCTTGTACTTCCAGGGGCCCGGCGGCCCGGACGGCTTCCTCACCAGCCGGCTCATCGGCATCCAGTTCAGCGGCAGTGGCACCGAGCAGCTGCTCTTCCTCGGCTTCTTCTTCGCCTTCGCGGTGAAGGCGCCGATGTGGCCGGTGCACACGTGGCTGCCGGACGCCGCCGCCGAGGCCCCCGCCGGCGTGGCGGTGCTCCTGGTGGGGGTGCTGGACAAGGTCGGCACGTTCGGCATGCTCACCCTCTGCCTGCCCCTGTTCCCGAACGCGAGCCGATGGGCGGCGCCGGTGGTCGTGGTGCTCGCGGTGGTGTCGATCCTGTACGGCGCGCTGCTCGCGATCGGCCAGAGCGACCTCAAGCGCCTGATCGCGTACACGTCGATCTCGCACTTCGGGTTCATCGTGCTCGGGATCTTCGCCATGACCTCGCCGGGGCAGAACGGGTCGGCGCTCTACATGGTCAACCACGGGTTCTCCACGGCCGCCCTCTTCCTCGTCGCCGGCATGCTCATCTCCCGGCGCGGCTCCCAGCGCATCGGCGACTACGGCGGGCTGCAGCGCAGCACCCCGCTGCTTGCCGGGGTGTTCCTGGTCGCGGGCCTGTCGAGCCTGGCACTGCCCGGCCTGTCCAGCTTCGTGAGCGAGATCCTCGTGCTGATCGGTGCCTACCGGCGCTACCCGGCCGCCGGCATCGTCGCGACGCTGGGCATCGTCCTCGCGGCGCTGTACATCCTGTGGACCTACCAGCGGATGTTCACCGGCCCGGCGCGCGACTACGCCTCCGGGTGGCGCGACCTGGACCGTCGAGAGGCCTGGGTGGTGGCCCCGCTGATCGCGGTGATCGTCGCCCTCGGCTTCTACCCCAAGCCCGTGCTGGATGTCCTGCAGCCTGCGGTGGACCGCACGATGCAGCAGGTCGGCGTCCACGACCCGCGGCCGGACGTCGCGGGGCTTGCGAACCTGCACGCCGGCCTCTCCTCGACCACGGACCAGCCCTCGGGAGGCGACAAGTGAGCGTGCTGGCAGCCGCAGGCCCGCTGACGGCCGCGTTCATCGCGCCGAAGATCGACTACTTCGCCGTCTCGCCGATGCTGGTCGTCTTCGGGACGGCCACCGTGGCCGTTCTCGTGGAGGCGTTCGTGCCCCGGGCGGCCCGCGCCGCGATACAGACCACGGTCGCCGTCGTCGGCCTCGTGGTCGCGGCCGGGTTGCTCGCCGCCTACGCGATCAAGGACGGTGCGAAGGTCGTGACCGCCGGCAGCGCGGTGGTGATCGACGGGCCGGCACTGTTCCTGCAGGGCACGATCCTTGCCCTGGGCCTGCTCGCGGTGCTCACGATGGCCGACCGGACGCCCGAGACCGGTGGCGCGTTCACCCCGCAGGCATCCGCCGTCCCCGGCTCGGCCCGCGAGGCGCAGGCTCGTCGCGCAGGTCTGGTGCAGACCGAGGTGATGCCGCTGATGCTGTTCAGCCTCGGCGGGATGCTGCTCTTCCCGGCCGCCAACGACCTGCTGACGATGTTCGTCGCGCTCGAGGTCTTCTCGTTGCCGCTGTACCTGCTGTGCGGGCTGGCCCGCCGCCGGCGGCTGCTGTCGCAGGAGGCGGCGCTGAAGTACTTCCTGCTCGGGGCGTTCTCCTCGGCCTTCTTCCTCTACGGCGCCGCGCTGCTGTACGGGTTCTCGGGGTCCGTGCGCCTGTCCGACATCGCGGCCGCGGTCGCCGGGTCGCCCGTGAAGGGGACGGTCGTCTACGGCCAGGAGCCGATCCTGCTCACGGGTGCGGCGCTGCTCGCCGTGGGGCTGCTGTTCAAGGTCAGCGCGGTCCCGTTCCACGCGTGGACCCCCGACGTCTACCAGGGCGCTCCCACCCCGGTCACCGGCTTCATGGCGGCGTGCACGAAGGTGGCTGCCTTCGGCGCGCTCCTGCGCATCGCCTACGTCGCCCTGCCGGGCGTGCGCTGGGACTGGTGGCCGGCGCTGACCGTCGTCGCCGTCCTCACGATGATCGTCGGCTCGGTGGTCGCGATCGTGCAGGCCGACGTCAAGCGCATGCTGGCGTACTCCTCCATCGCGCACGCGGGCTTCCTGCTCGTCGGGGTGCTGGCCATGGACCGCTCGGGCATCCAGGGCGTGCTGTTCTACCTGGTGGCCTACGGGTTCACCACGATCGGTGCCTTCGCGCTGATCACCCTGGTACGCACGGAGGACGCCGAGGGCGGCATCGGGGGCGAGGCGACGCACCTGTCCCAGTGGGCGGGGCTGGGCCGCAAGCACCCGTTGCTGGCCATCACCTTCACGCTGTTCCTGCTCGCCTTCGCGGGGATCCCGCTCACCAGCGGCTTCATGGGCAAGTACGCGGTGTTCTCGGCGGCGATCGGCCACGCCTCCTGGGGGACGGGCCTGGTGATCGTCGGGGTGCTGGCCAGCGCGGTGGCGGCGTTCTTCTACGTCCGCGTGATCGTGCTGATGTACTTCAGCGAGCCGACGGGGGACACCACCACGGTCGTGATGCCCGGCGTCCCCACCATGATCGCGATCACGGTGGGCGCGGCGGTGACCCTGCTGCTGGGGGTGGCGCCGAACCTGCTGCTCGACCCGGCCGCACGGGCGGCGCTGTTCCTGCCCTGATGCCGATGAGCGCCCGGGCTGCCCCAGCGCCCGGGGGTGCGGCTAGCCTGCCCGATGTGAGCGTTCACCAGGAGAGGGGCACGCGGCCATGGTGGCGCAGCCTGCCGTGAACCCGGTGACGGCCGCCCTGGACCTGTCGCTGACCGAGCCGGGCCTGGAGGGGGCGCTGCGGGAGGGCCTGGCGAGGGTCGAGGAGAGGCTGCACGAGGCCGTGCGCCACGCCGACCCGCTGGCCGACCAGGTCTCCAGGCACCTCGTGCTGGCCGGCGGCAAGCGGGTGCGGCCCATGCTCGCCCTGCTCGCCGCACAGTTCGGTGACCCGACACGGCCGCAGATCCTCGACGCCGCGGTCGTCGTGGAGCTGACCCACCTGGCCACGCTCTACCACGACGACGTGATGGACTCCGCCCCGGTGCGCCGCGGGGCGCCGTCCGCCCACGAGGTCTGGGGCAACACGGTGGCGATCCTCACCGGCGACCTGCTCTTCGCCCGGGCGTCGCGGATCGTGGCCGGCCTGGGGCCCGAGGCCGTGCACATCCAGGCGACGACGTTCGAGCGTCTCTGCCTGGGACAGCTGCACGAGACGATCGGGCCGGGGGAGGGCGAGGACCCTGTCGCGCACTACCTGCGGGTGCTCGCGGACAAGACCGGGTCGTTGATCGCGACCGCAGGGCGCTTCGGTGCGATGTTCGCCGGCTGCGGCCCCGAGGTGGTCGACGTCCTGGTCTCCTACGGGGAGCGGGTGGGTGTGGCCTTCCAGCTCGCCGACGACGTCATCGACCTGACGTCGGACGGCGCCCAGTCCGGCAAGACGCCTGGCACGGACCTTCGCGAGGGTGTTCCCACGCTGCCCGTCCTGCTCGTGCGGCGGGCCGCCGCCGAGGACGGCGACGCCGCCTCCCGCCGCCTCGTCGCGCCTGCTGGACGGGGACCTCGGGGACGACGCGGCGCTGGCGGCCGTCGTCGAGGGGCTGCGCCGAGCACCCGGCGCTCGCGACGGCGCGCACGCAGGCGCAGCGATGGGCGATGGACGCGGTGGCGGCTCTGGCACCGCTGCCGGCCGGGACGGCTCGGGACGCCCTGGCCGCGTTCGCCGAGGCGGTCGTCGCCCGCACCCACTGAGCGGGAGTCCCGACGTGTGAGCGGGAGTCCCGGCTGGCCGAATGGGCGACCGCCTGGTTGGCTTGGCCGGGATCTCGGATTGGTAACGTTGTCATCACGGACCGTCCAACGGTGCCACGATCCCTTGACGGGTGCCTATCAGATGGCTACAACTGCCTAGACAACGATGTCAGCGTCGTTACCGAGACGCTGCCCACATGTGAAGGAACGGCCCATGACACGCCTGAAGTCCTCGCGGCGGCTGACGCTTCTCGGCGTCGGGCTCGCTGCAGCCGTCACTCTCGCCGCCTGCGGCGGCTCGTCCTCCGGCGGCGCTGCCGCCGCCCCGAGCGGGTCCGCGTCGGGCTCGTCCGCAGCCGGCGGCAAGATCGCCGTCTCACTGATCACGAAGGACTCGACGAACCCGTTCTTCGTCGCCATGCAGGCCGGCGCGAAGAAGGCCGCCACGGCGGCCGGGATCGACATCACGATCGCCTCCGGCAAGCAGGAGGGTGACGACCAGGGCCAGATCACGGCCATCGAGAACGCGATCTCGGCGGGGCAGAAGGGCATCCTCATCACCCCGATGTCCACCGGTGTGAACAGCGCGATCAAGAAGGCGCGCGACGCCGGCCTGTACGTCATCGCCCTCGACACCCCGCCCGACCCGCCGGACACCGTCGACATCACGTTCGCGACGGACAACCGGGAGGCCGGCAAGCTGATCGGCCAGTACGCGGCCGCGAAGCTGGACGGCAAGAAGGCCACCATCGCCCTGCTCGACATCTTCAACGACAAGATCGTGTCCGTGGACTACAACCGTGACCAGGGCTTCCTCGAGGGCATGGGCATCCCGGTCAACGACCCGAAGAAGAACGGCGACGAGGCCAAGACCGGCAAGTACACCGGTGGCAAGGGCGGCGACTACGAGATCGTCGGCAACGAGGCCACCGGCGCCAACGAAGAGGGCGGCAAGACCGGCATGGAGAAGCTGCTCTCCAAGAACCCGAACATCAACGTGATCTACACGATCAACGAGCCGACCGCGGCCGGTGCCGCCTCCGCCCTCAAGGCGAACGGCAGCAAGGACTTCATCCTGGTCTCGGTCGACGGTGGTCGCGCCGGCGTGCAGAACGTCGCCGACGGCGTCATCAACGCCACCTCCCAGCAGTACCCGTTGAAGATGGCCGACCTCGGCGTGGCGGCGATCGTGGCCTTCGCCAAGACCGGTCAGAAGGCTGCGGTCTCCCCCGGCCTGGACTTCTTCAACACCGGCGTGACACTGATCGCCAAGGACCCCGTCCCCGGCGTCGACAGCAAGGACCCGCAGTACGGCCTCGACAACGCCTGGGGCTGATCCCGGGTAGCCGAGTGAAGCCTCGCGAATGACGGATGCGGCGGGGGCAGTGCCTTCAGTGGTGGCTGCCCCCGCCGTGCCCTACCGTGTGGCCCAGATCTCATCCGGCAGCACCCGCACCTGGTGAGACCGTCGATCTCTGGCCGACGCGAAGATCTCCGGACGACACGAAAGGCGGGGCGTCGTGAACGATGCCATCGACACCGAAGTGACCTACGACGCCGCCGAGGAGTTCCTCGACCGGCGCACATCGGTGCAACGGCTGCAGTCTGTGCTGCACAGCTACCCGTGGCTCAGCCCCGCGCTGCTGCTCGTGGTCAGCATCATCGTGTTCAGCTTCTTCAACGCCAACTTCGCCACCCCGCACAACCTCGGGCTCATCACCCAGCAGACTGCGGTGATCGGGTCGCTGGCCGTCGGTCAGACGCTGGTGATCCTCACGGCGGGCATCGACCTGTCCTGCGGCGCGATCATGGTCTTCTCGTCGATGGTGATGGCCAAGACGGCCTTCGCGAACGGCGTCCCCAGCTACATCTCCATCCCGCTCGGCCTGCTCGTCGGCTCCGCGGCCGGGGCTGCGAACGGGCTGCTGGTCACCAAGGTCAAGCTGCCGTCGTTCATCGTCACGCTGGGCACCCTGAACATCTTCACGTCGCTGACGCTCCTGTACGCCACTGGTCGCACGGTCCGCAACACCGAGCTGTCGCCGGGCCTGGCCTGGCTGGGCAACCCGATCACCATCGGCGGGTTCAGCGTCACCAACGGCGTGGTGTTCATGATCCTGATGTACGCGGTCTTCGCGTACATCCTGCGCTACACGGCCTGGGGTCGGCACGTGTACGCCGTCGGCGACGACGCCGATGCTGCGCGCCTGGCCGGCATCGAGGTCGACCGCGTACTCCTGAGCGTGTACACGGTGGCCGGGCTGTTGTTCGCCATGACCGGGTGGGTGCTCATCGGCCGGGTCGACGCCGCGAGCCCGAACTCGGGTGAGAACGCGAACCTGTCAGCCATCACCGCCGTGGTGATCGGCGGCACCAGCCTCTTCGGCGGTCGTGGACGGGTGGTCGGCAGCCTCATCGGCGCGGTCATCGTGGGTGTCTTCGACAACGGCCTGAGCCTCGCCGGCGTCGACGAGAACTACAAGCTCCTCGCCATCGGCGTTCTCATCATCGTCGCCGTCACCGCCGACCAGTGGATCCGGAGGGCCCGAGCATGACCACCGCCACCACCGTCCAGCCCGTCCTCGAGGCGCGAGGCCTGGTGCGCACGTACGGCCGCGTGGTCGCCCTCGACGCCGCCGACTTCGCGCTGTACCCCGGTGAGGTCCTCGCCGTGATCGGGGACAACGGGGCCGGCAAGTCCACGCTCATCAAGTGCATGTCGGGCGCCGAGGTGCCTCAGGGCGGGGACATCTTCGTCGACGGCAACCTCGTGCACTTCAAGCGGCCGCAGGACGCCCGCGCTGTCGGTATCGAGACCGTGTACCAGACGCTGGCCGTGGCCCCGGCCCTGGACATCGCCAGCAACCTCTACCTGGGTCGTGAGCTACGCAAGGCGGGGCCTCTCGGCTCCGTCTTCCGGATGCTCGACAGCGCCAGCATGCGCAAGCACGCCAAGGAGCAGATGAACAAGCTGGGCATCGGGACGCTGCAGAACATGAGCCAGGCCGTCGAGACCCTTTCCGGCGGTCAGCGGCAGGGCGTCGCCGTGGCCCGGGCCTCGGCGTTCGGCAGCAAGGTGATCATTCTCGACGAGCCGACGGCGGCACTGGGCGTTCGTGAGTCGAACCAGGTGCTCAAGCTCATCCAGAACCTGCGCGAGAAGGGGATGCCCGTCATCCTCATCTCGCACAACATGCCGCAGGTCTTCGAGGTCGCCGACCGCATCCACGTGCAGCGTCTCGGCACGCGCGCGGCGGTGGTGTCACCGCAGACGGTGAGCATCACCGACGTCGTGGCCATCATGACCGGCGCGCTGAAGGTTCCTGAGTCCGAGCAGACACTGGCGCCGGTGCGCTGACCCCGGATCTGCTCACCGGCCTCTGGCGGGTTGTTGTCCCTATGCACGCGTGTAGGGGCCAGTGAGGCGCCAGAGGTCGGTGAGCAGGCGGGTCGACTCGGCGGCCGTCGCGGCATCGAGGCTGAACCCATAGGGGTGGCGACGCCGCGCGCTCGGGAGCACCCGTTGCTGCACCAGCAGGTGCTTCTCGACCGCGACGAAGCCGTCGAGCCCCTGCTGCAGGGCCACCAGCGGCGCCAGTCCTGCGTGCACGGCCGCGACCCTGTCGGCGTCCCCCGCCTCCAGCGCCCGCCACAGGGCGGCGATCGCCCACGGCACCTCCGGTCCCGGCATCGTTCCCACGACGCCGAGGTGGTAGGAGTCGCGGAGACCGAGCCCGGCGTTGCCCTCGAAGACCCGTGCCACGCCGCCACACCGCTCCTGCAGCGCCGCGATCCGCGCAGCGACCGGCTCGGCCTCGGGCTTGAACAGCACCCGGTCGGGCCCGAACCGGTCGAGCAGGCCGGCGTAGAGGTCCACCGAGAGAGCGCGCCCGACGTACCCGCTGGCGTCCTGCACCACGACCGGCACCGGCACCGCGGCGAGCAGGGCGGCGTAGTGCGCGGCGATCGCGTCGTCGGGCAGCGGAACGGCGAGCGGCGGGATGGCCATGAGCGCCGCGGCCCCGAGCCCCACGGCAGCGTCAGCCAGCCGCAACGTCGCGGGTGTGCTCTCGGTGCCCACGCTCACGACCACGGGGACCCGTCCGGCCGCCGCCTCGACGACCTCCTCGGCGAGCACGAGACGCTCCGCGTCGTCCAGCCGGAGCACCTCCGACACCATCGCGATCACGAGGCCGTCGGCGCCGTTCGCGAGCAGCCAGTCGACCTCGGCGTGCAGCGTCTCGACGTCGAGGGCGTCGGAGTCGGTGAACGGCGTCGAGACGACGGGCAGCACGCCCCGCAGGTGCTCGACCGACCAGGCGGCACCGCCGCCCCGGACACCGACCAGGCCACCGTCAGGGCCACCGTCAGGGGTACCCGCCGGCCGGCTCACTTGCCGATGCCCGCCGTCAGCCCGTTGATGAGGTGTCGCTGGAACACGAGGTACACAACCACGGCGGGGAGGGCGCTGACCAGGGAGCCCGCCATCAGCACCGGGATGTCGGTGACCCGGCCGGCAGACAGGGCCCCGAGGCCCACAGTGATCGTCCGGTCGTCGGGGTTCTGCAGGAACAGCAGGCCGACCAGGAGGTCGCACCAGATCTGGATGAACTGCAGCACGCACACCGTGACCACGGCCGGCACCGACAACGGCAGCGCGATCCTGGTGAACACGCGCCCGTAGCCCAGACCGTCGACGATGGCCGCCTCGATGAGCTCGTCGGGAAGCCCTCGGTAGTAGGCGGTCATGAGGAAGGTCGCGAACGGCGTCCCGAGGGCGGCGTAGACCAGGACCGCCCCGTAGTAGCTGTTGAGCAGCCCCAGGCGCGAGATGTTGACGTACGTGGGGATGATGATCGACTGCACGGGGATCAGGAGTGCGGAGATGATCCCCAGGAAGACCATCGTGCTGCCGCGGAAGGCCAGCTTGGCGAAGCCGAACCCGGCGGTGGTGCTCAGCGCGACGATGACGCCGATCGCCAGCGTCACGACGACGCCGGAGTTCAGCAGCTGCCGGCCGACCGGCAGCACGCTGCTGAGCTTGGCCCAGCTCGCCAAGGAATGCCCGTTGCCGGACTGGAACTGCGCCTGGGTACGCAGCGAAGCATCGATCATGAACCAGAACGGGTAGAGCATGACCACGCCGATCACGCACATCAGCACGAAGAGCGCGGCCCGGCGCAGGCGTCCCGGGCGTCGCCGTGCCGCGGCTTGCGGCACGGCCGCCGATGCCCTGGTCTCGGGTGTCGAGATCGCCAACCCAGCGGCTCCCGTCAGTCCTCGGTCCGCAGCAGCTTGACCTGGGCCAACCCGATCACACCCATGATCACGAACAGGATCACGCCCAGCAGCGCGCCCGTGCCGAACGCACCCTTCGCGAAGGCCATCTGGTAGACGAAGAACTCCAGCGTCGTCGTCCCGTAGCCGGGGCCGCCGCCGGTCATCACGAAGATCAGGCTGAACAGCGCCGTGAACGCGCTGATGACCGTGATGACGAAGGCGAACTGCAGGAACCGCCGAAGCTGCGGCAGCGTGATGTGCACGAACACCCGCCAGCCCCCCGCGCCGTCCACCCTGGCGGCCTCGGCCAGCGTGGGGTCCATCGTGGCCATCCCGGTCAGGAAGATCACCACGTTCGTCCCCAGCATCGACCAGATGAACGTGACCGCGACGGCGAGCAGGGCCGACCGCTCGCCGGACAGCATGTCCGTGCGGGCGTCGCCCAGACCGACCCGGGCCAGCATCGCGTTGAGCATGCCCTCCTGCGCGAAGAACCGCACGGAGACCATGCCGATCACGACCCACGAGATGGCCGTCGGCAGGAAGTAGACCGACCGGAAGAACCGCCACCCGGCGACCCTCTCGTTGAGCAGCACCGCGATCCCGAGAGAGGCGAACATCGCCACCGGCACGGCCAGCAGCAGCACACCGTTGTTCTGCAGCACCCGCCAGAACACCGGGTTCTGCAGCTGGGTCAGGTAGGCGGACGGGCCGACCCACTGCGTCGTCAGCCCGTCCCAGCGCGTCATCGAGTAGTAGACCGCCTGGATCATCGGGACCCCGAGCACCAGGCCCACGAGCACCAGAGCCGGCAGCGTGAAGGCCCAGCCCGCCCGGCTCCGGCTGCGGGACAGCGCGGAGCGCGGGCGGGCCTGGGCCGTCGTCACTGGTACTGCGCCCCACGGGCGTCAGCGGGCAGCTGGTTCCAGGCCTGGGTGAGCTGACCCAGACCGTCACCCGGCTTGATCTTGCCCGCGAGGATCGAGGGCAGCAGCTTGTTCCCTGCGTCGACCACGTCGCCTTGCACCACGTTGTCCAGCATCGGGTAGCGCGTCATCCCCTGCGTCCCGGCGAAGTCGAGCATCTGCTGGTTGACCGGGTTGGTCGTGGACGTGCCCGTGAGGTCGGGGATGAGGCCGGCCTCGTTGACGGCCTTGGCGCCCTCGTCGGAGGCGAGGAACGCGAGGAAGTCCGCGGCCTCCTTCTGGTGCTTGGAGTACGACATGATCGAGAACCCGTCACCGGGGTACTCCACGACGCCCTTGACCGCGGTGTCGGAGAACGGGGGCACGAACGCTGCGACGTCGTCCTTCATGGCGTCGGTGAACTTCGCGGTGTCCCAGGTGCCGTCGACGATCATCGCGGCCTTGCCCGAGGTGAAGTCGTCGAGGTTGTTCGTCTTCGTGAGCACGTCCTTGTTCGTGCAGCCCTTCGCCTCCAGGTCCGCCCACTTCGTGAGCTGGGCGGTCACCAGCGGGTCGTTCCACTTGACCGTGCCGTCGTAGAGGTCCTTCCATCGCTCCACCGGCAGGGCGCCGATCATCATGTAGCTGGTGTCGTACCACGGGTAGAACTCCGCGCCGAGGCTCTGGCCGCCGTTGCCGTACACCAGCGGAGTGAGGCCGGCCGCCTTCAGCTTGGTGCAGGCGTCGGACAGCTCGGCCCACGTGGTCGGTACGGTGCTGACCCCCGCCTTGGCGAACGCCTTCTTGCTGTAGAAGCCGATGTAGAACTGCTTCTCCAGCGGCATGACGAGGGGACCGTTGGCCGCGTTGAACTGGTCGGACATCCACTCCAGACCCTGAACGCGCTGCAGGTTCGCGTCGGGCACCAGTCCCTTGAGGTTGACCAGGAACGCCTTGTACCTCAACGTGAACAGACCGGTCCACATCACGGCCAGGTCCGGCCCCGTCTTCGACACGGCGGCCGCCTGGAGCAGCGAGAAGTAGTTGTCACCCGGCTGGGAGACGAGCTTGAACGTCACGTTCGGGTGCGCTGCCGTGTAGGCGTCCGTGAGCTTCTTGGTGGCCACGGCGTTCTGCTCCGTGCCGTAGTTGTGCCACAGCGTGAGCTCGACGGCCGGTGCCGCTGCCGGGCTCGACGCACCGGAGGCGCCGGACGTGCTGGTCCCTCCGCTGGAGCTGCTCGAGCCGCCGCAGGCGGCCAGGGTGCCCGCCACGACGGCTGCCGCGGCGATGAGGGCTGTTCTGCGCACGTGTCCTCCTTGTTGTCTGCGTCTGGGTGGTCTGGGGTCTGGGTGGTCTGGCGTCTGGGTGGTCTGGCGTCTGGGTGGTCTGGCGTCTGGGTCAGGACCTCCCCACGACGGGTGGGACGAACCGCCGGTGCTCGACCGTCGGCGAGCGCAGGAAGTCGAAGTCGCAGCCGCTGTCGGCCTGAAGCACATGGGCCTGGTAGAGCGAGGGCCAGCCACGCAGGTGCTCGCTCACGGGGGCGGACCAGGCCGCCCACCGGCTCAGCAGCGCCCCTTCGTCGATGTCGAGGTCGAGCCGCCCTGCTGCGACGTCGACGACGATCATGTCGCCGTCCTCCACCAGCGCCAACGGGCCGCCTATCGCGGCCTCCGGTGCCACGTGCAGGAAGCAGGTGCCGAAGGACGTCCCGCTCATCCGCGCGTCGGTGACGCGGACCATGTCGGTCACCCCGGCGGCGGCGAGCGCGGCCGGGATCGGGATCATCCCCCACTCAGGCATCCCCGGGACGCCGACCGGCCCGGCCCCCCGCAGCACGAGAACGGTGTCGGGCGTCGCCTGCAGGTCGGGGTCGTCGATGCGTGCTCGCATGTCCGCGTAGGACGTGAAGACCAGGGCGGGGCCCCTGTGGGAGAACAGCTCCGGCGAGGCGGCCGAGGTCTTCAACAGCGCGCCGTTGGGTGCGAGGCTACCGCTGACCACCGCGAACGCACCGCCCTCCCGCAACGGGTCGCTCGCGGGCCGCAGCGCCCCGGTCTCGGTGACCGGCGGGCGCACGTGCTCGGCCCAAGGCCTGCCGCTCACCGTCAGCGTGTCGGTCTGGATGAGCGCGCCGAGGCTGTGCAGCAGCGCAGGGACGCCGCCCGCCGCATGGAGCTCCTGCATGAGCCAACGGCCCGAGGGCTCGACGTCGGCCAGGACGGGGACGTCGCACCCCAGCTGCGCGACGTCCTGCAGCGTCAGCGGAACCCCCACGCGGCCGGCGATCGCGAGAAGGTGCACGACGGCGTTCGTGCTCCCGCCGACGGCGTGCAGGGCGCGGACGGCGTTACGCATCGCCGCGGGTGTGACCAGCGCCGAGGGACGCAGGCTCTCGTGGACGCACGCCACGGCCCGACGCCCGGCCTCGCGGGCGGCCGCGCGCCGTCCGGGATCCTCGGCGGGGATCGTGCTCGTGCCCGGCAGGCTCAGCCCCAGCACCTCGGTCACGACCGCCATGGACGACGCGGTCCCCATCGTGTTGCAGGCCCCCTGGCCGCACGCCAGGCAACGCTCGAGCTCGCCCCACGCGGCGTCGTCCAGCCTGCCGGTTCGATGGTCCTCCCAGGCCCGCCACAGGTCCGTTCCGGTGCCGAGCCGGCGACCCCGGAAGACCGCGGGCGGCCGGGCACCGGCGGTCACCAGAACCGTCGGCAGGTCGGCACTCGCCGCACCCATCACCGCCCCGGGCACGCTCTTGTCGCAGTTGGCGAGCAGCACCACCCCGTCCAGGGGATACGAGCGCAGGTACTCCTCCACCTCCATCGAGAGCAGGTTGCGGTAGAGCATGGCGCTGGGCTTCATGAGGTCCTCGCCGAGCGACATCACAGGGAAGGCCATGGCGATCCCGCCGGCCTCCTCGATGCCGGCGCGAACGTCGTCCACCAGTGCCCGCAGGGGAAGGTTGCACGGGTTGAGGTCGCTGCTGGAGTCGGCGATGCCGATGACGGGGCGGTCGTGGCGGGGGCCCGTCTCGACCCCCGCTGAGCGCAGCGCGACGCGGTGGAGCACGGCGACCTCGTCATCACCGTCGAACCACTCGGCGCTGCGCAACGGCATCGTGTGCTCCGCCTCGCCTCAGGGGCGGGGCACGCCGAGACCGGCGGCCCCGGGCTCGGACTGCACGAGGTGGACGTCGCAGCGCGTGACCCATTCCAGGGAGACCTGGGCGCGGCGCACCTTCTCGCGGGCGATCGCCTCGGCCTCGGCCGCGAGGTGCAGGCCCGCCGGGTACAGCGGCCGAGAGTTGCGCAGGCCGAACTTCGCGTACAGCGGTGCGGCCGTCACGGCCAGGTCGCCCATCTGCTCACCGCGCACGATGCCGCCGAGGGCGTCGGGGGCCTCGACGTAGAGGTCCAGCGGCAGGGACGTGGCGGCCCGCATCTCGGCGAGCTCGGGCAGGGACAGGTCGGTCGGCAGGTTGATCGTGGACGCGCCGAGCTCCTCCAGCACCGTGACCGTCGCCGGGTTGGACGGCGCCAGCAACACCGAGATCTTCCAGACGACGTCCGCGGGCACCTGCCCGGCCGCCTGTGCCAGGCGCAGCACACGGAGCAGACCCAGGTCGGCGACGAGGAAGCCGCGGATGCCGCAGTCGACGGCGCGCAGCACGTCCTCGACGCCGTAGCGCAGCTGGCGCAGGCCCCGCAGCGCTCCTGCCAGGGCGGGTCCGTCCGCGGCACGGGCCATCGCCGACAGTCCCCACTCCTCGCGAGGGCCGACGAAGAGCGAGACCTCGAGCCCGGCGTCGGCGCCCATGCGCGCCATCTCCCGCAGCTCGTCCTGGGTCTGCAGCATGGCCCCGCTGCCCTGGGACACGCGGTTGACGCGCACCCCTCGCCGAGCCGCCTCGTCGAGCACGGCGGCCAGCACACCCGGCCCCTCGACCGAGGGGATCTCGATGCGAACGTGCGCGCCGTCGGGGAAGCGATGCCGGCTGGGGGCGGGCACGGCCTCTGGGCCGATCCCCGCCGCGCGCAGAAGGTCGTGCGACTGCATCCGACTCTCCTCTACCCGCTCGCCGGAGTCGGTCGCCCCATTCTGTTCGGCATCACCGAACGGGGTTCTGTGGACACGACAGGAGATCACCGAGGCCTCCCGGCTGTCAAGCATTCCCGAAGACGCTTGCGTCGTTACTGTTTCGTGACGATGATGCTTCCGACGGCGCGGGCGGCCGGTATGGCCAGCGCCAAGCCTCAGATACGTATGCGGCTGTCCCGACTACGGTTCGGGATGAACGAACACGACTGAGGGCGTCGCTGCGGCGCCGCGGTCGAGAAGGGTGGCGACCGTGCCGGGCACAGACCGCGTGGCCTCCTCCGACGGTGCTCGGTACAGGGTCGGGAGCGTGGCCCGTGGGCTCGCGGTGCTCGATCTCGTGGCGACGGGGCCTGTCGACGGGCTCTCGCTCAGCGAGGTCGCGCGGGGGCTGTCGGTGTCCAAGAGCACGGCATACGCCCTCGTCAGGACGCTGGTCGACCATGGGCACCTGCGCGCCGTCCAGCCCGGGCCGCGCTACCAGCCGGGGTTGGCGCTCGTGCGGCTGGGCGACGTCGCCGCGCAGCGGTTCCCGCTCGGCTCCGTCTGCCGCGCCGTGCTCCACGAGCTGTCGGCCACCACCGGCCTGACGACGCGAGTCGCGGTGAACGACGGCTGCTACCCGGTGTTCATCGAGCGCGTGGACGGCCCAGGCGCCGTCCGGTTCCACACCCCTCTGGGGGTTCGGGAGCTGCCGCACGCCAGCGCGGCCGGGAAGGCGATCTTGGCCACCCTCGCCGAGGACGACGTCAGGCGCGTCGCGGCCGAGACGGGCCTGCCTCGACGGACCCGAAAGACGATCACCAACACCGACGAGCTGCTCGCCGACCTTGCGGCGACGCGCCGGCGGGGCTTCGCCATGGACGACGAGGAGGACGTGGAGGGGGTGTTCTGCGTCGGCGCTGCGTTTCGCGACCACTCCGGAGCCTGCGCCGGGGCACTGAGTGCGACGGGTATCAAGGTGGACCTCCCTGCGCGGCGCGTGGAGCAGCTCGGCCAGGCGGTGGTGGCCGCCGCCCGTCGGGTCGAGTCACAGCTGCGGGGGACGGGGCTCGGCGGCACGGGCTCGGGGTCAGGAGCGCCACGCGGCGGCGGGCCGGCGCGATGAGGGCGCTCACCGTGACGTCCCCCGGTCGGGTGGCCCTGCTGGAGCGCGACGACGTGGTGGCCGGGGCAGAGGAGGTGCTGCTGCGGCCGGCGCTGGTCGGTGTCTGCGGAACCGACCTCGACATCATCGACGGGCGCATCGACCCCACCTACGTGCGCTACCCCGTCGTGCTCGGTCACGAGTGGAGCGGAGTGGTGCTCGAGGCCGCGTCGGAGCTCGAACGCGGCATGCACGCGGTGGTCGAGGGCGTCGTCCCGTGCGGTCGTTGCAGGCAGTGCGCCGCCGGAGACACCAACCGCTGCCAGGTGTACGACGAGTTCGGGTTCGTACGGGACGGCGCCGCCGCAGACCTGCTCGTGGCACCGCCCCGGCTGGTACACCGGCTGGATGCGCAGGTGAGTGCGCAGTCGGCTGCCCTGCTCGAGCCCGCGGCGGTGGTGCTGCGCGCCCTGACGCGAGCTGAGCCGAAGCCGGGCATGCGCGTGCTGGTGGTCGGCGACGGGACCGTCGCCCTGCTGGTCGTGCGGCTGCTGAGGCTGTGGTCGCCGTCCTCGGTCACGGTGCTGGGGCGCCGGGCCGCGCAGGAGACGCTGGCGGCGGCCGCGGGCGCAGACGCGTTCGTCACGGACCATCGCGCGGCTGGTACGGGTTTCGACCTCGTGGTCGAGGCCGCCGGCGCCGCCGGCGCCGTGGCGGCAGCCCTGGCAGCACCCGCCCGCGGCGGCACCGTGGTGCTGCTCGGCTTCCCGGGACAGGCCGTGGCCGTACCGGTGGTGGTGGACGACGTGGTCAACGGCGACCTGCGAGTGATGGGCAGCTTCAGCTACACGACCACGGCGTGGGCCGCCGTCGTGGACCTGCTCAACTCCGGCCGCCTCGACCTCGGCTTCCTCGTGACACACCGGTTCGACCTGGACGACTGGGAGTCCGCAGTCGACGCCCTGCGGGGCAACGCCGTCACGGGTGCGCGCGGCAAGGTGCTGCTCTCGGTCGGGGGCGCGTGGTGAGTGCCTCGGCTCACGCCGGCTCGGCCGAGTGGGAGACCGTCGTCGGTGCCGATGCGTGGGGCCGCCTCCGGCTCACCGGGCAGGTCGTGCTCGTGGTCGGTGCAGCCTCGGGCATCGGTCGCGCCAGCACACTGCTGCTCGCTGCCCGGGGTGCAGCACTCGTGCTCGCTGACCGGGATGACACAGGGCTTGCGAGTCTTGTGGCCGACCTCGCCCGACGCGGGTGCGGCGCAACGGCGGTGACAGCCGACGTGACACACGAGCGCGACGTCGACCGCCTGCTGGTCGCCACCGGCCCCGCGGGCCCTCACGCGCTGGTCAACACGGTCGGGATCACCGGTCTGAACGGGCAGCCGATGCACACGATCCCTGCGGCTGACTTCGACCACGTCGTGGCCACGAACCTTCGCTCGGCCTTCCTGCTGACCCGCGCCGTCGTCCCCGGAATGCTCGCGCGCGGCTACGGCCGGGTGCTGCACGTGGCCTCGATCGCCGGCAAGGAGGGCAACCCGGGCATGGTGTCGTACTCGGCGACCAAGGCCGGTGTCATCGGGCTGGTCAAGAGCGCGGCCAAGGACTACGCGGCGGCGGGCGTGACCGTCAACGCCCTGGCCCCAGCGGTGATCCACACACCGCTGGTCGACGCGATGCCGGAGCACCAGGTGGCGCTGAACCGCAGCAAGATCCCGATGGGCCGGCTCGGCACCCTCGCGGAGTGCGCGGAGCTCATCGCGTGGATCGTGTCGCCGGCCGCCGGCTTCACGACGGGATTCACCTTCGACCTCTCCGGCGGCCGCGCGACGTACTGAGCCGCGCCGTCACCGAAGAGCCGTGAAGGCGGGCCCACCCGTGCCGGTCTAGGTAGGGCCATGGGTGGCATCCGCGTCCCGGGTGGTGTGTGCGTGATGCTTTGCATTGCACGCAGATCCGCAACGGGGGCAACCCTCCGGCGGTGCTGCGACGCCTTGGCCGCCGTTTGCCCAAGCACTGCACGCGGATCAGCATGATGGCTAACCGTGGCGCGTTGATCGTGAGACACACGGGCAAGCCCGTCGATAGTCAGACCCCTGCGCGCTTGCGCGCGTGACATGCCTCACGATCGACACGGTGTCTCACGATCAGTCCCCGGCTGCGGCGTCCCCCTGCCCGGCGCACTGCGGTGGGCTGGGCCGTGGCGCGTGTTGCGGATGTGCGTGCAATGCAAAGCATCCGCAAACGCACATCGGGTGAGCCCTCGACCGCGCCTTGGGTGACGTCGCTCGGGGGGACGGTGGTCGTACGTGAGAGACGTGAGGGACGTGCCGACGGGGAGGATCCACGCAGGCTGTGGCATGGGCAGCCCGTCACTCCAGGTCGGGCAGACCCAGGCCGAGAGGCGGGGGGTTGCCCACGGTGTCCGCGCGGGACTTGCTCGGCTGCACCCTCTTCGGCTCGCCCGGCATCTTGGGATAGTTGGGCGGGTACGGCAGATCCCCGAGACCGCCCGCCTCGTCCCGTTCTGCGAGTTCGAGCAGCGCGTCGAGTGAGTGGGCGACGTCGTCGATCGCCGACATGGGGTCCCCGCGGTGCCGCACCAGCGCCGGCACGGTCGCGATGGTCAGGTCTGCGGGATCGGCGTCGACAAGCTCGTCCCAGGTGAGTGGGGTGGACACCGTGGCGCGCGCCGTCTTGCGCACCGAGTAGGCGCTGGCGATCGTGCGGTCGCGCGCGTTCTGGTTGTAGTCGATGAAGACCTGCTCGCCGCGCTGCTCCTTCCACCACGCCGTCGTCACACTTCCGCCGGCTCTGCGCTCGATCTCGCGGGCGAGGGCGATCGCCGCTCGCCGCACCTCGACGAAGGTCCAACGAGGCTGGATCCGCACGTAGATGTGGACGCCGCGACCGCCGCTGGCCTTCGGGAAGCCGACGTAGCCGAGGTCGCTGAGGACCGGCCGGACGACTTTCAACGCCACAGTCCGAGCGTCGGCGAATCCTGTTCCGGGTTGTGGGTCGAGGTCGATGCGAAGCTCGTCGGGATGGTCGACGTCGACGCACCGGGCGTGCCATGGGTGGAACGTGACGCAACCGAGGTTGGCCCCCCACACGACGTCCGCCGGGTTCGTCACCCGCAGTGCGTCGGCGTGGCGACCGGAGGGGAACGTGACCCGGCACGAGCGGACGTGGTCGGGCACCCTGGGTGGCAGCCGCTTCTGGTAGATCTCCTCGCCCTCGATGCCCTCGGGGAACCGCTGGAGATAGGTGGGGCGGTCCCGTAGTGCGCGGACGATGGGCGCCAGCGACCTGCCGTCGGCACCGGCCTCGACCTCGGCCGTGGCGACGGCAGCGTAGTACTCGACAAGGTGGCGCTTTGTCCCACCTGCTGCGCCGAGCACCGGGAAGTAGACCTTGTCGGGGTTGGACAGGCGCACGGGTGTTCCCGCGACGTCCAGCTCCTCGGCGGTGGTGGCCATGAGCCGATCCTGCCGGGTTTGCGCCTCCACGGCACCCCTTGCGTTGACTGGCGCGGCGGCACACTGCGCCAAACAGTCTGGCGCAGTGTGCCGCCGCGCCAGTCACACCCTGGACGGATCCTCCGCAGACGGCCGTGGGGGAGCCAGATGAGCGGGGCGTGGCGTACCGCGCCGAGCTGGAGTGGCGTGGCGAGGCCATACGACAGCGGACGTGAGGCCGTCGGTACCTACAGCGGGCAGGATGGGCGCATGGACCTGCCCGTCATGCCTCCGGTCGCTCCCATGCTCGCCAAGTCGGTGCCCGAGATCCCCGACCTCGGGCACACGGAGCCTAAGTGGGACGGGTTTCGCACGATCGTCTTCCGGGACGGCGACGACGTCGAGCTCGGCAGCCGCAACGAACGGCCGATGACCCGGTACTTCCCCGAGGTCGTCGAGGCGATCAAGGCGAACACACCCGAGAAGTGCGTGCTGGACGGCGAGGTGGTCGTCGTTACCGGGGACCGGCTGGACTTCGACGCACTCCAGCAGCGCATCCACCCCGCGGACAGCCGGGTTCGTCTGCTGGCCCAGCAGACGCCCGCTTCGTTCATCGCTTTCGACCTTCTGGCCAGCGGTTCGGACAACCTCATGTCGACGCCGTTCGCGCAGCGGCGCGCGCATCTGGTCCAGGTGCTGCGGGACGCCGGCCCGCCGGTGTTCGTGACGCCGGCCACCGCAGACCTCGACGTGGCCCGGGACTGGTTCCGGCGGTTCGAGGGCGCCGGGCTCGACGGTGTGGTGGCCAAGCCCCTGGACGGGACGTACCAGCCCGACAAGCGCACCATGTTCAAGATCAAGCACGAGCGGACCGCTGACTGCGTGGTCGCGGGGTTTCGATGGCACAAGACGGGCGGCGTCATCGGCTCCCTGATGCTCGGCATCTACGCCGACGACGGCCGGCTCCAGCACGTTGGCGTTGCCGCATCCTTCCCGATGGCCCGCCGGCGCAGCCTGCTGGACGAGCTGGCCCCCTACCGCGACGTCGACCTCGCTGAGCACCCCTGGGGCGAGTGGGCGGAGGCCGCCGCACACGAGGGCCAGCGGCTGCCGGGCGCGGTCAGCCGCTGGAACGCTGGCAAGGACCTGTCGTTCGTCCCGCTGCGTCCCGAGCTCGTCGTCGAGGTGGCCTACGACCACATGGAGGGCAACCGGTTCCGGCACACCGCCCAGTTCCGCCGCTGGCGAACCGACCGCGACCCGGCGACGTGCACGTATGCCCAGCTCGAGGTGCCCCTCACCTACAGCTTCACGAACATCCTGACCGCGTCGTGAGCGGCCGGCGCCGGAGCTGAGCCCTCAGGCCGCCAGGACCGCCGCCTTCGCGGAGGCGGCCCTGGAGCGAAGCCGAGCCGTCCGCACGCTGTCGACGCTGAGCACCACGAGCGCGAGCCAGACGATCGTGAACCCGACCCAACGCGAGCCCGGCATGCGCTCGCCCATGAGGAGGACCCCGCAAAGTAGCTGGAGCACGGGCGTCAGGTACTGCAGGAGGCCGATCGTGGACAGCGGGACGCGGCGGGCAGCCGCGGCGAAGAGCAGCAGCGGGACGACGGTGGCGATGCCGACCGAGGCGAGCAGCAGTCCCTGCCACGGTGGGTTGGCGCTGAACGTGCCCCGGCCGGTCGCCTCGTACCAGACGAGCAGCGTCGCGGCCAGCGGGGCGAGCAGCAGCGTCTCGGTGGTCAGGCTCGCGACGGCCCCGACGCTGGCGCCGACACGGTTCTTCGCCAGCCCGTAGAGCCCGAAGGAGAACGCCAGGGTCAACGCGATCACCGGCACGCGACCGTAGTCGAGCGTGAGGACGACGACCGCGACGGTCCCGACGCCGACGGCCGCCCACTGCAGCGGACGGAGTCGCTCCCGCAGCACCACGACCCCGAGCAAGACGGTCACGACCGGGTTGATGAAGTACCCCAGCGAGGCCTGGACCACCTGGCCGGAGTTGACGGCGTAGATGTAGGTGCCCCAGTTCAGGGCGAGGAGGACGGCGGCGACACCGAGCACGAGGGTGCGACGCGGCGAACGCAGCGACCGCGGCGACCTCGGACCACATCCGACCCCCCAGCACGATGGCCAGGCAGACCAGCAGCGACCAGAGAACGCGATGCAGGACGATCTCCACCGCACCGGAGCGTTCCAGGAGCCGGAAGTAGAGCGGGAACGCACCCCAGAGGGCGTACGCCGAGGCGCCGTAGAGCGTCCCGCGGCGGACCTGCGAATTCATGGGACGATCCTACGGGTCTCGCGGAGAGATCGCCGGGGGCCGCCGCCAGGGTCGGCCCGGGACCTCCCTCAGCCGACCCTCAGCCGACCGTCCAGGTGTCGGCACCACCGAGCAGGTCACGCAGGTCTGTGTCGCTCGCCCGGTGGCCTAGTGCGGCCTTCGCCGTGCGCACCTGGTCGCGGACGAGGTCGTCGTAGCTCGGCCGCGCGACGTCCCGGAACACCCCGACCGGCACGTAGGCCATCGACGCGTCGTCGAGCCGGGACAGCGCGAACTGCAGGGAGGGGTCCGGCTCGTGCGCGTCGTGCACGAGGACGGCGCCCGCCCCGACCGAGGCGACGTCGACGACGTGCAGCAGGCCGTCCGCGCCCCGGGTCACGCCTCGAGAACCCAGGCCGTCCTCGCCCAGCGGACCGAAGCGGATGGGTCGGCCGTGCTCGAGCCGCAACAGCCGAGCGGAGGCCTCGTCGCGGTCCTTGAGCACGTCGAACGCGCCGTCGTTGAAGATCGGGCAGTTCTGGTAGATCTCGACCAGCGAGGCACCTCGGTGCTCGGCGGCGGCGCGGAGCACCGAGACGAGCAGCGACCGGTCGGAGTCGAGCGCGCGCCCGACGAACGAGGCCTCGGCCCCCAGCGCCAAGGACACCGGGTTGAACGGGGTGTCGACGGACCCGGCGGGGGTGGACTTGGTGACCTTCCCGACCTCCGAGGTCGGTGAGTACTGACCCTTGGTCAGGCCGTAGATGCGGTTGTTGAACAGCAGAACCGTGATGTTGACGTTGCGCCGCATCGCGTGGATGAGGTGGTTGCCCCCGATCGAGAGCGCGTCGCCGTCCCCGGTGACGACCCAGACCGACAGGTCGGGGCGGCTGACCGCCAGCCCCGTCGCGATCGCCGGCGCCCGGCCGTGGATGGAGTGCATGCCGTAGGTCTGCAGGTAGTACGGGAACCGCGAGGAGCAGCCGATGCCCGAGACGCAGACGATGTTCTCCCGGCGCAGCCCGAGCTCCGGCAGGAACCCCTGGACGGCGGCGAGGATCGCGTAGTCACCGCACCCGGGGCACCAGCGCACCTCGCTGTCGGAGGTGTAGTCCTTCTTGGTCAGGTGCGGCGCGCCCGGGTCGAGCGGGGGGACGCCGGCCAGGCCGGACCGGGACGCGTCGAACGCCGCCGGCAGGCCGAGGTCGATGGTGGTCACGCGGAACCCTCTTCGCTGTCGTGGTGCTGGATCTCCTCGCTGAGCTTCGCGATGGCCTCGGCGATCTCGGTGGAGGAGAACGGCAGGCCGCGCACGCGGTTGTAGCTGACGGCGTCCACGAGGTAGCGGGCCCGCAGCAGCAAGGAGAGCTGACCGAGGTTCATCTCAGGCACGAGCACCCGGCTGTACCGGCGCAGGACAGATCCGGTGTTGGCCGGGAACGGGTTCAGGTGCCTGAGGTTCGCGGTGGCCACCGTCAGGCCACCGGCCCGGGCGATCCTGGCTCCGGCCGCGATCGGGCCGTAGGTGGATCCCCAGCCGAGCACCAGTACCTGCGCATCGCCCGTCGGGTCGTCCACCTCCAGCGGCGCGACGTCGACGCCGGCCACCTTGGCTGCGCGCAGCCGGACCATGGTGTCGTGGTTGTCGGGGTCGTAGGAGATCTCGCCGGTCCCGTTGGCCTTCTCGATGCCACCGATGCGGTGCTCCAGCCCGGCGACACCGGGGACCGCCCAGGGCCGAGCCAGCGTCACCGGGTCGCGGTCGAACGGGTGGAAGACCGGCGTCCCGTCCTCGGCGGTCGCGTTCGGCGCCGAGGCGAACGCGACGCCGAGCTCGGGAAGCGCGTCGATCTCGGGGATGCGCCAGGGCTCGGACCCGTTGGCCAGGTACCCGTCGGTGAGCAGCAGCACCGGGGTGCGGTAGGCGGTCGCGATGCGCACGGCCTCGACCGCGGCGTCGAAGCAGTCCCCCGGCGAGCGAGGCGCGACCACCGGCACCGGGGCCTCGCCGTTGCGCCCGAACATCGCCTGCAGCAAGTCGGCCTGCTCGGTCTTCGTGGGCAGCCCGGTGCTCGGGCCGCCGCGCTGCACGTCCACGACCACCAGCGGCAGCTCCAGCGACACAGCCAGCCCGATCGTCTCGGACTTCAGCGCCAGCCCGGGGCCCGACGTCGTCGTGACCGCGACCGCGCCGCCGTAGGCGGCACCCAGGGCCGCGCCGATGCCGGCGATCTCGTCCTCGGCCTGGATCGTCGTGACGTCGAACCGTTTGAGGGTGCTGAGGGTGTGCAGGATGTCCGACGCCGGCGTGATCGGGTACGAGCCGAGCACGAGCGGCAGGCCGGCACGGTGCGCGGCGGCGACGAGGCCGTACGCCGTCGCGACGTTCCCGGTGATGTTGCGGTACAGACCGGACGGCGACGGGGCCGGCGCCACCTCGTAGGAGACCGCGAAGATCTCGGTGGTCTCGCCGAAGGCCCATCCCGAGCGGAAGGCAGCCCGGTTGGCCTCGCCGACCACGGGCTTGGTCGTGAACTTGGCGTCGAAGAAGCGCTCAGTGGTCTCGACCGGCCGGTGGTACAGCCACGACAGCAGCCCGAGGGCGAACATGTTCTTCGCGCGCTCGGCCTCCTTGCGCGTGAGCGCGAAGTCCGCCAGAGCCTCGACCGTCATCGACGTCAGGGGCAGGGCGTGCACCTGGAAGGAGTCCAGGCTCCCGTCGTCCAGCGGGTTGGCGGCGTACCCGACCTTGGCGAGGTTGCGTCGGGTGAACTCGTCGGCGTCGACGATGACGACGGCGCCGCGCCGCAGGTCGGCCAGGTTGGCGCGCAGCGCGGCGGGGTTCATCGCGACGAGGACGTCGGGGGCGTCGCCGGGGGTCATCACGTCGTGGTCGGCGAACTGCAGCTGGAAGCTGGAGACTCCGGGCAGGGTGCCCTGGGGCGCCCGGATCTCTGCCGGGTAGTTCGGCAGGGTCGCGAGGTCGTTGCCCAGCGCCGCCGTCTCCGCGGTGAAGCGGTCGCCGGTCAGCTGCATGCCATCGCCGGAGTCGCCGGCGAAGCGGATGACCACCCGGTCGACCCGCTCGACGGATTTGGTGCTCATGGGTCCCGGGTTCCTGTTCGTAGGGGTCGCTGGCGTGCCAGCGGCGGTGCTCGTGAGGCTGTCGGGTACAGCGCCCGGTGCTCGTGGCGGGCCTCACCGCTCGTCGCGGAGCCTACGGACCACCGACATGGTAAGTCGCCTCGGGGGGGTGACGACGACTCAACGCACCGACCGGGGTAATCAGTGCCGAATGTGCCCGATCTGTGACCTTGCGACTGCCCACGTCCGACCAGCCACGCGAGACACTGCGCCGGCAGCCCTCCGGGGACGGCTGGGCGGGCGTCGCCGGGAACCCACCAAGGGGTGACCGCGGGAGACCCGTACGGCGGCGGCGAGCCCGATGTGCTGCACTCAGCGTGTCAGGACTTCGGTCTGTGACAGGCGCGGAGCCCGGGCGCGATCATTCTGGGGTCCGCCCGGCCAGGGCCGAGTGGAGGAAGAGGCCAGCTGTGGGAACCATCGGTCGCGACGGCCAGGCGTCGCAGACCGGCCAGGCGTCGCAGACCGACCAGCCGCCGGACGCGACGCACGCCGAGCCGCGCTGGGGGGACGACGTCGACCCCCGGCTGCGCAGCCATGCCGTCGTCGCCGCGCTCGTCGCGGGCGATGACCCGCTGGTCGTTCAGCTGCCGTCGGGACCCATCGTGGCTGCCAACGCCGCGGCGTCGGCGCTGCTCGGCCTCACCTGGGAGGAGATCGTCGGCCGGACATCGGCCGACCCGCGGTGGTCCGCGGTCTCCGAGGACGGCGTCCCGCTGCCGGGGGAGCGCCACCCCGCGATGCGAGCCGTCGCGCTCGGGGGGCCCGTCTCTGCCGTGATGGGCGTGCTTCGCCCCCATGCGCGCGGGGGTGCCGACCTCGTCTGGCTCGAGGTGGACGCCGTCCCGCTGACCACGCAGGGGACCAGCCAGCCGGTCGACGAGCCCGTGGTCCTCGGCGTCGTCACGGTCTTCCGCGACGTCAGCGACACCCCCCGGGGTCGGCAGGCCCACGCCGGCCTGACCGAGGCCTTCCGCCTGCTCGCCGAGAACGTCAACGACGTGATCTACCGGACGGACCTCTCCGCCCGCTGCGTCTGGGTGTCGCCGTCGGTGGAGGCGGTGCTCGGCTGGACCCGGGCGCAGTTCCTGGGGCGCGACCTGCGCGACATCGTGCACCCGGAGGACATGGTGGTGGCTCAGCGGGCCCGCGACCGCCTGCTGGGCGCCGCCGTGCTCGCCGGGACCCGTGTGGCATCCGGTGCCGCCCCGCCGTCCCGGCGCCTGGAGCTGCGGTACCGGACGGCGTCCGGCCCCTACCGCTGGATGAGTGTGAACGCCTCGCCGTACCGGGACGCCGACGGCGACGTCGTGGGGGGCATCTCGACCCTGCACGACGTGCACGACGAGGTCCTCGGCCGCCAGGCGCTGGCCAGGTCCGAGGCGCGCTACCGGATGCTCGCGGAGAACTCCTCCGACGTGGTCCTCGAGCTCGACCACGAGCTGCGGGTGTCGTGGGCATCGCCCTCGGTGCTGGAGGTGCTGGGGTGGACGGCCGAGGAGCTGCTGGGTGTGGCCGTGGACGACCTCGTCGTCGGCACGGACCTCGACCCCTTCAGCCTGCATCAGGACCTCGGCCTCCCGCACGAGGCCCTGCGGACGGCGGGGAAGGGCGAGAGCGCGGGGGAGGTCGGGGGTGAGGGCGGACCCTCCGTCGAGCTGCGGATCCGCCGCAAGGGCACCGGACCCTTGTGGATGTCGACGCGCGCACGCTCGCGCACCACCGCGCTCGGCCAGGTGGAACGCACGGTGGTGGCCCTGCACGACGTCGACGCCGCGGTGCGGATGCGCCGCCAGGTGGCCAAGAGCCGCCGCCGGTTCCAGGTTCTGGCCGAGAACGCCGGCGACCTCGTCTACGAGACCGATGAGCGCGGGCGCATCACCTGGATCTCCCCGTCGGTGACGCGGCTCCTGGGCTGGAGCCCCGAGGACCTGGTCGGCGCCCCGGGCGACGCGATCATCGAGACCGCCCAGCGTCGGGGCGACACCGAGCTCACCGAGCAGACCCTGGCGGGGGAGAGCGAGGCCGTGCTCGACGTGCGCGTGCGGCGGGTGGACGGCGGGTCGAGGTGGATGTCCCTGCGGGCCCGCCCGCGCCCGGGGTCCGCCGACGTGCCCGGTGGGGCGATCATCGCGATGCACGACATCGAGGAGCGGTACCGCGCCGAGGAGACCCTGCGACAGTCCGAGGAGATCTTTCGGCTCGCCGCCGACGCGGCGACGATCCCGATGGCGCTGCTGGACCCCAGCGGACGGTTCCTGCACGTCAACCCGGCCCTGTGCGCCTTCCTCGGCTACGACCGCGAGACGCTGCTCGCCCTGCCGTGGCAGGCGCTGACCCATCCCGACGACCTCGACGCCGACCTGTCACTCGCCGCGGACCTGCAGTCGGGCGAGCGGGCCGGGTTCCGGCGGCGCGAGCGCTACCTGCGCGCCGACGGCAGCGCCGTCTGGGGTGACCTCTCGGTGTCCGTCACCGGCTCGGCCGGGCTGGAGCGCCGGTTCGTGATCGCCCAGGTGGTCGACGTGACGGCCGAGGAGCTCGGTCGCCAGGACCTGGTGCGCCGCACCCAGCTGGACCCCCTGACCGATGTCGCCAACCGCGACTACCTCAAGGAGGCCCTGGACGCCGCGCTTGCCGACACCCTGCGCGGTGGCGAGCTGCTCGGGGTGCTCTACGTCGACGTCGACCACTTCAAGGAGATCAACGACACGATCACCCACGCAGCCGGTGACCAGCTCCTGGTCGAGGTCGCCCGGCGCATGACAGCCGCGGTGCGCACCCGCGACACCGTGGCCCGCGTCGGCGGTGACGAGTTCGTCGTGCTGCTCCCCGGTCTGCGCCGTGTCGACGACGCCGTCGAGGTGGCCGAGCACGTGATGGCGATGGTCTCCCGGCCGGTGGCTCTGGCCGGCCGCACGATGTCGCGGACCGTGAGTGTCGGCGTCGCCGTGAGCAACGGTGCGGAGTCGGCCGAGGCCGTCATCGGCCGGGCCGACCTGGCCCTGTACGCCGCGAAGGCGGCCGGGCGCAACCGCTGCCACGTCCATGCCGGGCAGGCGGGCATCACCCCCGCCGGCCAGCACCCCGGCGCCCATGTCAGCGGCCAGCTCGCGCTCGACGACCTGATGCTCGGCGTCGGCCCTTCGACCCCCGGCGCGCCGCCACCGGCGAGCGTCGACCTGACCGAGGTCGAGGCGTCAGAGCTCAGAGGCGACCGGCGTCGATGATGCGGCGCAGGAAGCGCCGCGTCCGCTCGTGCTCGGGGTCGCCCAGCACGCGCTCGGCGCTGCCCTCGCTCGAGCACCCGGCCGCCGTCGAGGAAGCACACCTCGTCGGCCGCCTGACGGGCGAAGCCCATCTCGTGCGTGGCGACGATCATCGTCATCCCGTCGGCCTTGAGGTCCTTGAGCATCGCGAGCACCTCCCCGACGAGCTCGGGGTCGAGGGAGGAGGTGACCTCGTCGAAGAGCATCAGCACGGGGTCGTTGACCAGCGCCCGGGCGATGGCCACCCGCTGCTGCTGACCGCCGGAGAGCTCGTCGGGATGCGCGGATGCCTTGTCCCGCAGGCCGACCCGCTCGAGCATCGTCATCGCCCTGTGCTCGGCCTCCTCGCGCGGGACGCCGTGGACCTTGCGGGGCGCGAGGGTCACGTTGTCGAGCACGCTGCAGGTGCGGGAACAGGTTGAAGGACTGGAACACGATGCCCATCCGGGCGCGGACCTCGTCGGCGTCCACCCCGGGGTCGGTGATGTCCACGCCGTCGAGCTCGATGAGCCCGTCGTCGACGGTCTCCAGCAGGTCGACGCACCGCAGGAACGTGGACTTGCCCGAGCCCGACGCGCCGATGAGGACGACGACGTCGTGCGCGGTGACGTCCAGGTCCAGGCCGTCGAGCACCAGCGTGCGGCCGAACGCCTTGCGCAGCCCCTCCACGTGCAGCAGCGCAGCGGTCACAGATGCCCCCCGCCCGGGAGGTAGCCGTACCGGCGGGACACCGCGTCGGTGAGGCGCGTCATCGGGATCGTGAGAAGCATGAAGAGCACGGCGGCGACCACGTACGGGGTGTAGTTGGCCAGCCGCGCCGACCAGATCTGGGCGTACCGGATCGCGTCCAGCGGGATGCCCAGAACCGAGATGAGCCCGGAGTCCTTGATGAGGCTCGCGAGGTCGTTGAGCAGCGGGGGGATCACCCGGCGGACCGCCTGCGGCAGCACCACCAGGCGCATGCTCTGCCCCGCCGACAGCCCCAAGGACCGGGCCGCCGCGCGTTGGCTCGGATGCACGGACTCGATGCCGGCGCGGAACACCTCGGCGACGTAGGCGGAGTACGACAGCGTGAGGGCCACGGTTCCGAGCACCACGGTGTCGCTGGGCACGCCCGTCAGGCGCAGCCCGGGGACCCCGAAGCCGACCAGGTAGAGCAGCACCAGCAGCGGGATGCCCCTGAACACGTCGACGTAGGCGGTGGCGAGCGCACGCACCGGCCAGAACACCGAGCCCCGGCAGCGTGCGCATCACGGCGATGACCAGCCCGAGCACGACCATGAGGACCGCGGTCGCTGCGAACACCCGCACGTTGAGCCACAGGCCGACGGCGATGTCCGGCAGGGACCGGCGCGCGGCGTCGGCGTCGAAGAACGACGCCTTGACGCGCGGCCACCCGGGCGCGGTGACCACCACCACCGTGAGCAGCACCGCGACGACGGTGCTGCTCACGGCCGCGACGAGTACCGAGCGGACCGTCTGCCTGCGCCGGTGGGCGACGCGGGCCTGCTGGCGCGCGGACGGCGTCCAGCCGGTGCCGGCGCTCACTTCAGGATCGGTGCTCCCGCGGACTCGGTCAGCCATTGCTGCTCCAGCTGCTTGAGCGTGCCGTCGGCGCGCAGCGCGTCGACGGCCTTGCTGACGCAGGTGGTCAACGGGCTGCCGAGGTCGAGCACGAGCCCGAACTGCTCCGGCGTGCCGGTGGCGTTCTCGAACTGGCCGACCAGCACGCCGTTCTTGAGGTCGGCGTTGGCCTCGTAGAGAGCCGTCGGCAGGTCGAGCACGAGGCCGTCGATCTGGCCGTTCGTGAGGGCGAGCTTCGCGTCGTCGTTGGAGTTGAAGACGGCCGGCTTGGTGGTGGGCTTGATCACGTCGGTGATGGTCTGGTAGCTGGTGGTGCCGACCTGAGCGCCGAGCTTGGCGGTGGCGAGGTCGGCCAGCGTCTTGGCTCCGGCGATCTTGCTGCCCTTGACCGTGACGAGGGCCTGGGTCACGTCGTAGTAGCCGGATGAGAAGTCGACGGCCTTCTTGCGCTCGTCGGTGATCGACACCTCGTTGATGTCGAAGTCGTAGGGCTTCGGGCCCGGGGCGATGGCGGAGTTGAACGACGCCGTCGTCCACACCACGTCGGTGCCGGCGAAGCCGAGCTTGGTCGCCACGGCGTAGGCGACGGCGGACTCGAAGCCCTTCCCGTTGCTCGGGGTGTCGTCGACGAACCACGGCTCGTACACCGGCTTGTCGGTGCCGATCGTGAGCTTGCCGGCCGTGTGGACCTTCAGCGCGTCCTTCGCGCACGCGTCGACGCTGGGTGACGGCGAGGTCGACGTCGACGCTGACTCCGTCGGCGTGGCGGCGGAGGAGCCGGAGCTTGCCGGAGCGCACGCGGCCAGTGCCACGAGGGCAAGGGCCGGGGCGAGAACCGGCGCGAGCGTGCTCGCGAGACGGCGGGTGGGGTGGGACATCGGGGCCTCCGGTTCTTGCGCTCCTGGTCGTGATCTGCTCGGTGAGGATAGTGGTGGGTGTCGCATGCGGGGCACTCGCCCCCGTGGCCGGCGCCAGCACTAGAGTCGTGCCGTGGCCGCCGCGCAGCCCTATGTCGTGGTCGCCGCCGTCGTCGGCGGCGGCGGCGTGTTCTTCGCCACCGCCATGGTGGCCAACCGTCTCCTGCGCCCCCGGGTGCCCACGCTGGAGAAGCTGGCGACCTACGAGAGCGGCGTCGACCCGGTGGGCGACGGCTGGGCCCAGACCCAGGTGCGCTACTACCTGTACGCCTTCCTCTATGTGGTGTTCGCGGTGGACGCGGTCTACCTCTTCCCGTGGGCGACGGTCGTCAAGGACTTCGGCTGGCCGACCCTGGTCGAGATGGGGATCTTCATCGGTGTGCTCGCGCTGGGCCTTCTGCATGCGTGGCGACGCGGAGCGCTGAGGTGGGCATGACGGTCGACCTCCCGGCACCCAGGCTGGGCAGCCTGCAGTCGGCGGCGCCCCACCCGCTGCGGCTGGTGCTCAACTGGGGACGGCGTTACAGCCTCTGGGTGTTCAACTTCGGCCTGGCCTGCTGCGCCATCGAGTTCATCGCCGCGAGCATGGCACGCCACGACTTCATCCGCTTCGGTGTGATCCCCTTCGCGCACGGCCCTCGCCAGGCCGACCTCATGATCATTTCCGGGACGGTCAGCGACAAGATGGCCCCCGCCGTCCGCCGCCTCTACGAGCAGATGGCCGAGCCGAAGTACGTGATCTCGTTCGGCTCCTGCGCGAACTCCGGCGGGCCCTACTGGGACTCCTACTGCGTGACCAAGGGGGTCGACCAGATCATCCCCGTCGACGTCTACGTACCAGGGTGTCCGCCACGGGCCGAGGCGCTGCTGCAGGGGATCGTGAAGCTCCAGGAGAAGATCGCCACCGAGGACCTGAGCCAGCGCTACGGCGGCTCCAGACGGGTGATCAGCGCCGCCGTCGCGACGCGGCCGCTCGTCACGCCGGCGGTCGGCGTCACGCAGCCCGTCGGCGTCACCCAGCCGGGTGCCGTCCCGCCGTCGGCGGCCGGGCAGTGAGCGCGCCGTCCACACCGCTGGGGGCCTTGGAGAGCGCCCAGGCCCTGGCCGTCGGGTTCGCCGGCGCGGTGCCGGGTGAGGTGAGCGGCTCGGTCGCGGCTGACGACACCCCCGTGGTCGACGTCCCGCGCGAAGGGTGGGTCTCGGCCGCTCTGCACGCGCGCGACGACCTGGGTTACGACTTCTTCGACTGGCTGTCCGCCGTCGACATGCCGGACGCCGACCCCGCCGGCGTGGACGTCGTCCTGCACGTCTTCGCCACCGGCTCGGCGAGCACGACTGGACCTGACGCGGCCGGTCCCGGGGTGGGTCTGCGACGCCTCCTGCTCCGCACGCGCGTGCCCGACGCGGACAACAGGGTCGCCTCGCTCACGGAGGTCTGGCCCGGCGCGGCCTGGCACGAGCGTGAGACGTTCGAGATGTTCGGGGTGGCCTTCGACGGGTTCACCGACGGTCAGGGTGCGCTGCGCCCGCTCCTGCTGCCCGACGGCTTCGAGGGGACGCCGCTGCGCAAGTCGTTCGTGCTGGCGGCCCGCGCCAGCAAGCCGTGGCCGGGGGCCAAGGAACCCGGCGAGTCCGAGTCGCACACGGGCCCGACGCGTCGAAAGGTGCAACCGCCCGGGGTGCCTGACCCGTTCGTCTGGGGACCGCGCGAAGCGGGGGTGCCGTGGCCGCCTCCGCAGGCAGAGGAGGAGGCGCCACGTCGCGGACCGCGTGCGGAACGCGGCGAACGTCCGGAGCGCCCGGTTCGTGGCGACCGACCGGCGCGGGAGCGCGCTGCTGCAGCCGCTGACGCCGCGCCCTCCGACGTGGACCAGGCAGCCACGCAGGCCCCTTCTGCGGAGCCCACGCCCACGGAGCCCACACCCACGGAGCCCACACCGACCATTGCCGAGGAGCCACACCCGGAGGCGCCCTCCACGCAGGCGGCACCCACGGAGCCCGGTGATGGGTGAGATCCTCGGCGTCGACGTCGCGACACTGGTCGACGTCCTCGTCCGCACCGTCGTCGTGCTCGTCGCGTTCCTCGTGCTGCCGCTCGTGGTGGGTCAGACAGAGCACAAGGTGATGGCGCACATGCAGGGGCGCCTCGGCCCCATGTACGCCGGCGGTTACCACGGATGGGCCCAGCTCGTCGCCGACGGCATCAAGTTCGCGCAGAAGGAAGAGATCGTGCCGTCGGCCGCGGACAGGGCGGTCTTTCGCATCGCACCGGCGATCGCCCTCGTGCCCTACCTCGTCGCGATGGCCGTCGTCCCCCTCTCCCCGACGCTGGTGGCCGCCGACATCGACGCGGGGCTGCTGTTCGTGATCGCGGTGAGCGGCGTCGCCGTCCTCGGCACGCTCATGGCGGGCTGGGCCAGCGCCAACAAGTACTCGCTGCTGGGCTCCATGCGCTCGGCCGCGCAGCTGCTGGCCTACGAGCTGCCGCTGGTGCTCGCCGTGACCAGCGTGGCCATGGCTGCGGGGACCCTGCGACTGACCGAGATCCCGATGCAGTGGTCCTGGTGGTGGCTGGTCTGGCAGGCCCCGGCTGCCGTCGTCTTCGTGATCGCCGGGCTGGCTGAGCTGCAGCGCCCGCCGTTCGACATCCCGATCGCGGACTCCGAGCTCGTCGTCGGGCCGTACACCGAGTACGGCGGCCTGCGGTTCGCCCTGTTCCTGCTGGCCGAGTACGCGGGGGTGGTGCTCCTGTCGGCGATGACGGCTGTGCTGTTCCTGGGTGGGTGGCGCGGACCGTTCTCCGACTCGGTGGGTCCGCTGTGGAGCCTGCTCAAGATCGGCGCGATCGCCTTCTTCGTGATCTGGGTGCGGGTCTCCTGGCCGCGCCTTCGGGAGGACCAGCTGCAGAGGCTGGCCTGGGGAGTGCTCGTCCCGGTGTCGCTGGCTCAGCTCACGTTGACAGCGGGGGTCGTGCTTCTGCGCTGAGTGCGCGGGTCTGCGTGCGAGGAAGGGGGCGCTATGTGGCACCGAACCTTCACGATGACCGGTAGGCGCCTGATCGGCCTGGCCAGCCGCTGACCGAGGCCCGGTTGCCAGTCCCGCGTGGCCGGGTCAGAACGCGGCGGCAACGCTCGCCACGAGCCCGCCGAGCGTAGGCAGGTGGTACCCGCCCTCGAGCACCAGCACCGTCGGGACGTCCAGGGCAGCCAGCAGCGCCCCCGTGCGGGCGTAGCCGTCGTGGCTCACCTGCAACGGGCTCTCCGGGTCCGCCGCGGCTGCGTCCACCCCGAGGGAGACGACGAGGGTCTGCGCCTCGAAGCGCGCAGCGGCGTCGACGAGGTGGCGTACGCCGTCCAGCCATGCCGCATCGGCCGACCCCGGCGCCAGGGGCACGTTGCATGTGGCACCCGCGCCCTCGCCGTCCCCCGTCTCGTCGGCGAAGCCGTGGATGTGCGGGAACCACCCCGCCCCGGGGTCCACATGGACCGACCCGTAGAGGACGTCCGGGCGGCGCCAGAAGGCCGCCTGCGTGCCGTTGCCGTGGTGGGCGTCGACGTCGAGGACGGCGACCCGCTCGGCCCCGAGCAGCAGCGCGTGTGCCGCGACGGCGGCGTTGTTGAGGTAGCACGAGCCGCCGAACGCCGCGGGCGCGGCGTGATGACCGGGCGGGCGCGTCACGGCGAGCACCGCCCGCGGGCGTTCGGTCGCCGAGAGGCCGCCGGCCGCCGGGTCACCCGCCACCAGGTCCACGGCCGTGAGGGCGCAGTCGACCGCTCCGCGGGCCGCCTCCCACGTACCTGGGCCGACCAGCGTCATGGTGTCGTAGCACCAGACACCGGCGCGTGCGTGCGTGGCCTGCGGCTCGCGCCATGGCATGCCCGCCGTCATGCCCGGCGTCGGGAAGACGTAGGGCACGACCCGGTCCTGGCTCACGAGGGCCTCGTACGGTCCCTCGGCCCACAGGCGCGCGGCGTGGCGGAGCCAGGCGACCATCGCCGGGTCGTGCACGGCCAGCAGCAGGTCGTCGTCGTGCGTCACGGCGTCGACCCCCTCGTGGCCGGCCGCCTCGAGCGCCGCACGGACGATCCTGGCGCGCTCGGGGACCTCGGTGCCCGTCGTGCGCGTGCCGACCCAGATCTCGTCGCGCGGCTCGTGCCGGAGCACCGCCGGTGACCACACGTAAGGGATCACCGGCCCATCGTGCCAGGAGCCCGGAGCCCGCGTGCGATGCTGGCCCTCGTGATCACCGGACCCGCCCGCTTCGCCGACGTCGCGAGGGCGGCGGGCGTCGTCCTCGGGCACCTTCCCAGTGGGCCGAGCGCGTCGGTGCACGACGTCCCCGGTGTCGGTCTGGGCCACGCGACCATGTGGCTGGACGAACCCGACCCCCCGGATGGGCGGGGCATCGTCCGGTCCGGGGTCTCCGTGCTCCACCTCGACGGCGACGGCTTCGGCTCGCCCGTGCCTGCCGGGGGTGCGGTCCTCAACGGGCTCGGGGAGTGCACCGGCATGGTGACCGTGCAGGAGTGGGGCCGGGTGGAGCCGCCCGTCTTCCTCACCTCGACGATGCAGGTAGGCCGGGTCTACGACGCGGCCTGCACTCTCATGGCGCAGCGCGACCCCCGGGTGGGCGTCGACGACGTCGTGATCCCGGCGGTGGCCGAGTGCGACGACTCCGGGCTCAGCGAGCCACGGTGGGCACGCGTGAGCGACGCCCAGGTCGAGACTGCGTGGGACGCCGCGCGCCTGGCGGTGGGGTCGGGCTCCCCGCCGGCAGAGGGGTGCGTCGGTGCGGGCACCGGCATGCAGTGCCTGGGCTGGAAGGGGGGCATCGGCTCGGCGTCGCGCGTGCTGCCCGACGGGCGCGTGCTGGGTGCGGTGGTGCTCGCGAACTTCGGGGAGGCGTCCAGGCTGACCGTCTGCGGCGTGCCGGTGGGGCGGCTGCTCAGCCCGCCTCAAGCCGGGGCGGCACGGGCGCGCGGGGCGGCCGGCTCCTGCATCGTCGTGCTCGTGACGGATGGCGCTCTCGACGCGCACGCCTGCGCCCGCCTGGCACGTCGAGCAGGGCTGGGGCTGGCCCGTACGGGTTCGGTGGCCCACCACGGCTCGGGGGAGATCTTCCTGGCGATCGCGACCGGGCTGCGGGGGGACCGCGTGCGACCCGCTCCGGGCGCCCCCGTCTCCGGCAGCGACCTCGACCCGTACTTCGCCGCAGCGGTCGAGGCCACCGAGGAGGCGGTGCTCACCGCACTTCTGTCCGCGGTCACGACCACCGGACGAGGTGGCCTCACGGTGCCCGCCCTGCCGGCGCCGGACGTCGTGGCACTGCTGCGCTCGAGGGCCTGAACGCCGTGGCCGGCCTCGTCAGGCGTGACGACCGGACCGCAGGTCAGCGGCCGGCTCGTCGGACCACATGGGGCTCAGGCCCAGAGGTGCGGTGGTGTCGGAGAGCCGGCGCAGCTCGGCCTCGAGCGGTGCGAGCACGGCTTCGCTGACCCCGCGCAGCCGCAACGCCGCGATGTGGTGGGCCAGCGCCGTGCACAGCACCACCGGGTCGACCGGAGCCGGATGGGGCGCTCCGGCGGCAGCAGGCGGGTAGGGCCGGGTGGGTGGGGCCAGGTCGTCGAAGCGGGCGTCATGGGCCGGGCGTCGGGGCCGGTACGTCTCGGGTGTGGGCAGCACGCGCGAAGTGTGCCACTGCGACCGAGGCTGGCATGCAGACCGGCGACGACACGCCGATCGCCACGCCGCACAAGCCTTTTGGGATTCGAACCGGGCTGAGAACGGGTCGCCGCCGACGGCCACGGTGTGCTCATCGACGATTGCTCAGGGCCACCGGTGGGGCGGGCCATGGGGTGGCCGAGCGGGTGCTCGAAGACCGCCGCGTTCGGCGGACGCACCGGCGTCCAGCCATTACTGTCGGCGCGTGGCGCGACGCAGAGCCGATGTGCGGCGGGAGGAGATCCTGCGCGCGGCTGCGGAGGTGGCCGCCCGCGAGGGACTCGCACGCACCCGGGTCCGCGACGTCGCCGCGCAGCTGGGTGTGAGCACCGCTCTGGTGTTCTACCACTTCGAGACGAAGGAGAGGCTGCTCTCGGAGGCGTTCATGTTCGCCGCCGAGAGCGACCTGGCGCTGTTGGACCGGGCGGTCGCGCGCAGCGGGACGGCGACCTTGCGGCTACGCGCGGTGCTGCGCGTGTTCCTGCCGGCCGGCGACGCCCAGGGCTGGACGCTGGACATCGACTCGTGGGCCGCCGCCCTGCGTACGCCGGAGATCCGGGAGGCCTCGCGCCGGCTGGACCGGCGCTGGCGGGCAGCGCTCGAGCTCGTCGTGGCCGACGGGGTGGCGCTGGGTGAGTTCCGGTGCGCCGACCCTCGCGAGGCGGCCGAACGGATCGCCGCCATGCTCGACGGTCTCGCCGTGGCCACCCAGGTGCGGCGCACCGTGTCGCGGCGGCGGGCCGCGCGCTGGGCGGCCGAGCATGCCGCGCGCGAGGTCGGGCTCGACGCGGCCGCCCTGCTCCCTCCTGCGAGCACCCGGACCGGCGGCGCCGTCACACGAGCCAGCGTGCCGGGGCCGCAGGGTCGGTGAGGGCCGGGCGGTCCAGCGCGAACGCCGCGACCTCGCGGTCGGTGCGCCCGGTCGTGGCGAGGTCCGCGAGCGCACCGCCCAGCCATGGGGCGAACTTGAAGCCGTGCGCGGCCCCGAGACCGACCGCCACCCGGGGGTGGCCCGGCACCACCCCGGCGACGAAGTCGCGGTCGGGGGTCAGGGTGTACAGGCATGTGGTCACTCTCGTGACCTCGCCGGCACCGGGGATGCGTTCGCGTACGGTGTCGCGCATGAGCCGCAGGTAGTCCGGGTCGGGCGCGAAGTCGCGCGTGTCGGGGTCCACGGGGCGGCCCCCGCAGTCCTGGCCGACCTTGACCGAGGGCTCCCCGTATGTGGGGAAGCCGTAGAAGGACGGGTCGTCCATCCAGATCCACACCGGGAAGGCCCCGGGCCGGTGGAGGTCCGCCGAGCCTGAGACGTCGAAGTGGACGACGTGCTCCTTGGTGACCGTCAGAGGCAGCCGGATGTCGAGCCCGGCCAGCACGGCGTTCGTCCAGGCGTCGGCGGTGACGACCGCCGAGGCGGCCTCGTAGGCGCTGCCGTCGGCGCAGGTCGCCAGGACGCTGTCGCCCAGGTCGGCGAGCTCCACCACCTCGCAGCGCTCGTGCAGCACCGCGCCGTGCGCCCTGGCCCGCTCCTGGAGCGTGGCCGTCCCCAGCCCCGCCGGCACGATCCCGGTGCTCTCCTGGTGCAGAACCGTCGCGCCGTCCGGCACGGTGAGCCCCGGCCAGCGCTCGCGCGACCGTGAGGCGTCGAGCACCTCGAAGGGCACGCGCTCGGCGTCCATCGACGAGGTGTAGTCGGCGACGTCGATCGCCGCCCCGGCCGGGAAGACGTCGACCCCGCCGCAGCGCAGGACGAGCCGACGGCCGCTGTCGGCCTCGACCTCGGCCCAGTCCGTGTACGCCTGCCGGGCGGCTCGCACATAGGCGGGGGTGTGGTAGCTCAACCGGATGATCCGGCTGTCGCCGTGGGAGGCGCCGCGCACGTGGCCCAGCTCGAAGCGCTCCAGCCCCACCACGCGCACCCCACGCCGGGCCAGCTGCCAGGACGTGGCGCTGCCCAGCGCCCCCAGACCGACGACGAGGACGTCGACAGCCGGGCCCGCGCCAGGGCGTCCCGAGCCGGCGCCCACGGGCTCGAACCGGCCGGTCATGCCGGCCCTTCCAGGCGCGGGAGCAGCCACCGCCGGATGTCCAGGCTCGCGTCCTCCATGGGGGCGTACCACCCCTGCTCGTAGAACGCCGAACCCATGCCCCGCTGCACGCTCTCGCAGACCGCCCAGTCCTGCCGGTTCACCAGGTCCCAGAAGCCGGCGCAGTCCTCGACGTCGTGATGGGTCTGGCCCGGGTCGACGAGCACGTCGAACACGACCCGGGTGCGACCGACGGACAGCGGCTGCAGCACGAAGCTCGCGGCGTGCTCGGCGGACAGCGACAGCAGCAGGTTCGGGTAGACGAGCTCGCCCTTGTGACGCACCCGCTCGTCGTCGTCCAGTCCCTCGAACGCAGGCCGTGGCGACGTGCCGCTGAACGAGAACGTCCAGGCACCGTCGCGGTGCCGGATGCCGGCCTCCCAGTCCAGGCCCCGACCGTCGGCACCCAACCCGCCGTGACCGAAGTCGGGCACCAGCCGCGTCAGCTCGGGATGGACCGGGCCGCAGTGGTAGCACTCGTTGTAGTTCTCGGCGATCACCTTCCAGCTCGCGGCCACGTCGTAGACGGCCCGGCGCACGCTCACGAGGCCGTCCAGCGGGTAGCGGCCCACGCGCGTCGCCACCTCGCCCAGCTCCTCGGCAAGGCTCGGCCCGCCGCGGGTGGCCCGCACGAAGACGAAGCCGGCCCAGGTCTGCGCGTCGAGGCCGTGCAGGGCGAACGGGCGGGGGTCGAAGCCGGGCAGGTCCTGCGCGAAGGGTGCCCGCAGCAGCGCGCCGTCCAGCCCGTAGGTCCACGAGTGGTACAGGCAGCGCAACGACCGGGCCGGGCACGGTGGCGGCGGCTCGCCCGGCAGGTGAGGAACGACCTGCGAGCCCCGGTGGCGGCAGACGTTGGCGCTGGCGTGCAGGGCCGCGTCCGCGTCGCTGGTCAGCAGCACGCTCTCCCCGGCGAGCTCGACCACGGCCAGCCGCTCGGCGGCGTCGACCCCGAGCTCGTGCGCGCGGCCCACGCACACCCACGACGTGCGCCAGACGGAGGCACGCTCCTGCGCCCACGCCTGCTCGTCGACGTAGTGCCGGCGGGGCAGCGCCGGCTGAAGCCCGGTCATGCCCTACGCCGGCCCACGCCGCACCCTGTCGCGCCAGCCCCGCACCCGCTCGCGACGGTGCAGGGCCCGGCGGTCGTGGAGCACCTGCCGCACGACGTTGCGCCCCGGGATCCCGGTCACCCCGCCTCCGCCGTGCGTCGCCGAGCCGGCCTGGTACAGGCCCCGGACGGGCGTGCGCAGGTCCGCGAAGCCGGCGGCGGGTCTGGCGTGGAACATCTGGCCGAGGCTGAGCTCGCCGTGGAAGATGTTGCCCCCGACGAGGTGGTAGGTGTGCTCCATGTCGTACGGGCCCAGCACCTGGCGGTGCAGGACGGAGTCGGCGAACCCCGGCGCCACGGCGTCCATGCGGGCCACGACGCGGTCGGCGTACGCCTCGAGCTCGGCGCGGTGGGGCTCGGCGTTCCAGGTGTGCGGCACCCACTGGGTGAACATCGAGACGACGTGGTGCCCCGGCGGCGCCAGTGTCGGGTCGAGGACCGACGGGATGCAGATGTCGGCGAACGGCAAGACCGCCGCCCGCCCGGCGCAGGCGTCGGTGAACGCGCCCTCGATGTCGTCGAGGCTCTCGGCGAGCACGATCGTGCCGCCGTGGACCTGCGGGTCGTACGCCGGGTGGGAGGCGAAGACCGGCAGCCGGTCGACAGCGAGGTTCACCTTCACCGTGCCGCTGCGGCTCTTCCACGACTCGATGTCGGCGACGAAGCCTGCCGGCAGGTCGGCCCGGTCCAGAAGGCGCAGGAACGAGATCCGGGGGTGCGCGGTCGTGATGACGACGTCGGCGCGGATGCTCGTGCCGTCCTCGAGCGTGACGCCGTGCGCCTGCCCCTCTCGCACGTCGATGCGGGCCACGGGGGTGCCGGTCGTGATCTGCACGCCGAACGATCGTGCCGCGGACGCCAGCGCCTGCGTGACGCCGCCCATGCCCCCGCGCGGGAAGCCCCAGGCACCCGTCTGGCCGTCGCCGAGATCCCCGACGTGGTGGTGCAGCATGACGTAGGCCGTGCCGGCCGAGCGCGGCCCCGCCCACGTGCCGATGATCCCCGAGACGCTGAGCAGCCCCCGCATCGCGTCGGACTCGAACCGGTCCTCGACCAGGTCCGCGACCGAGCCCGAGAGCAGCCGAGCGAGGTCGACCGCGGCCCGCTCGTCGACGTCCTTCAACCTCCGCAGGAGCATCGCCTGCGCCGCCAGGTCGCCGGGGCGGCGCGAGCCCAGCTTGGGCGGGATGTCGGCGAGCATCGGCCCCAGGATGGCGCCGAGCCGACCCATGTCGGCCTCCCACACCTGGTGTGCCTCGGCGTCCTTGCGGGAGAACTTGCTGATCTGCTCGTGCCGGGCGCTCGGGTCGGTCGGCAGCTGGAGGTACGCGCCGTCGCGGCGCGGTGCGAAGTAGGGGCCCTGGGGGTAGACGTGGTAGCCGTGTGCGGCGAGGTCCAGCGCGCGCACGAGGGAGGCGGGCAGCAGCGAGACCACGTAGGACAGCGAGGTCACCGTGTAGTCGGGGCCGAACGGGTGCTCGCTCACGGCCGCGCCGCCCACGATGTCGCGCGCCTCGCACACCAGAACCGAGAGGCCCTCGCGGGCCAGCAGCCCCGCCGCGACGAGGCCGTTGTGACCACCACCGACGACCACGACGTCGTAGGTGTCAGGCATCGTGACCTCCAGAAGGCTGCACCTCGGCGACCAGCAGGCAGGCCGCGCTGCGGCCGGGTGACAGCAGTCGAAGCGACGGGTCCTCGTGCTCACACCTCGCCTCCGCGACGGGGCACCGGGGATGGAAGCGGCACCCCGTGGGCAGCGCGGAGGGGTCCGGAGCCTCTCCGGTAGGCATCAACGCCATGTCTCGGGGCCGCCCGTCACTGCGGGGCACCGCCGCCACCAGGGCACGGGTGTAGGGGTGCTGCGGGTCCCCGACCACCTCCCGCGCCGTGCCCTGCTCGACCACCCTGCCCAGATACATGACGATGATCCGGTCCGCGTAGCGCGCCGCCGTCGAGAGGTCATGGGTGATCATCAAGATCCCCATGCCGTCCTTGCGCAGCTGCGCCAACAGCTCCAGCACGCCGGCCCTGACCGACGTGTCGAGCATCGACACGGGCTCGTCGGCCACGAGCAGCGACGGCTCGAGGACCAGCGCAGCGGCGATCGCGACCCGCTGACGCTGGCCACCGGACAGCTCGTGCGGGTGCCGGTCGAGGTACCTGTCGGCCGGGTGCAGCCCGACCCTCTCCAGGGCCGCCCGGGCCAGCGCGTCGCGGTCACCCGACACGCGGTGCACGATCAGCGGTTCGATCACGGTACGGCGCACCGTGAAGCGGGGGTCGAGCGACTCGTAGGGGTCCTGGAAGATCATCTGCACGCGACGTCGAAGGGCTCGCGCCTGCGCGGCCGGCATCGTCGCCAGGTCCTGGCCGTCGACCAGCACGGCGCCGCCGGTCGGAGGGGTGAGGCCGAGCGTCGCCAAGGCCGTCGTCGTCTTGCCGCACCCGGACTCGCCCACGAGTGCCACGAGCTCACCGGCGGCCACCTCGAGCCGGATCCCGTCGACCGCCCCCACCGTTCGCGCCGGGCGACGCCGGGCCGCATCGGCCATCCCCCGCCGCAGCTGGAAGCCCACCTCCAGGTCGACGATCGACAGGAGGGGCTGGTCGCTCACGGCCGGTCCCCCGGCCGGATGCAGCGCACGGCACGGCCGCCGCCGAGCTCGGCGAGCACCGGCGAGGAGTCCGAGCACCGGTCGATGACGACGTCGCAGCGGGGGGAGAACGCGCAGCCGGTGGTCGACTGGTCCAGCCGGGGCGGGGTTCCCGGGATGGACACGATCGGGCCCTCGCCGTGGATCTCCGGCGTGGCCGCGAACAGCATGCGGGTGTAGGGGTGCTGCGGGTCCTGCACGATCGCCCTGGCGTCACCGATCTCGGCGATCTGCCCGGCGTACATCACAGCCGTACGGTGGCACAGGCCGGAGACCAGCGGCAGGTCGTGCGTGACCAGCACCACGGCGAGGCCGAGCTGGTCGGACAGCCGCACGATCAGGTCCAGCACCTGCGCCTGCACGATCACGTCCAGGGCGGTGGTCGGCTCGTCCGCGAGCAGCAGCTTCGGCTGGCAGGCCAGTGCCATCGCGATCGCCGCCCGCTGCCGCTGCCCGCCGGACAGCTCGTGCGGGTAGCTGTCGTAGCGCGCCGCCGGTATCCCCACGAGCTCCAGCAGCTCCCGGGCTCGGGTGCGCGCGGCGTTGCCCCGGCTGGTGTCGTGGAACTCCATGGGCTCCACGATCTGGGTGCCGATCCGGTGGACCGGGCTGAACGCGTTCATCGCTCCCTGGAAGATCATCGCCACGCTCTTCCAGCGGTGCGGCGCGACCGACTCCTCCCCGTGCGACAGGAGGTCGGCGCCGCCGAGGAGGACGCGCCCGGACATGCTGGCGTTGGGCGGCAGCAGCCCCATCAAGGCCAGGAGCGCGGTGGTCTTGCCGCACCCCGACTCACCGACCAGACCGATCCGCTCGCGGCGGTCGAGCGAGAACGACACGTCGCGGACGACGTGCGCCTCCCCGCCCGGCACGTCGAACCAGACGTTCAGGTCGGTCACCTGCAGCAGGGGCTCAGTCACCCGAGAGGTCGCCTCTCATCGGCCGCACCCGGAACCGGCGGTACGCCAGGTGCCCGACTCGAAGCCGCGGGTTCAGCTCCTCCTCGACGGACTGCCCGACCAACGTGAAGCCGATCACCACCAGCGTGACGCACAGCCCCGGGGGCACGATCGCCCACCAGGCGCCGTTCGTCTGGGCGCTTGCGGCGAACCCGTCCTGCAGGATCGACCCCCAGGACACGGCCTCCGGGTCGCCGAGACCGAGGAAGGTGACAAAGGTCTCCGCGTAGATGCCCAGGGCGATCTGCAGCACGGTGTTGGCGATCAGCAACGGCACGATCTGCGGTACGACGTGGGTCAGCAGCACGCGCCCGTTGCCGGCGCCCAGGGACCGTGCCCGGCGAACGAACACCCGTTCTCGCACGCTGCGTGTCTGCGCCCGGATCAGGCGTGCCGTGGACGCCCAGTAGATCAACGCGATGATCAGCACGATGTTGCGCAACGAGCGGCCGAACAGGGCGGCCATCACGACCATGAGGGGCACGTCCGGGATCACCAGGAAGTAGTCCGCCACACGCATGAGGATCGAGTCGACGCGGCCCCCGAAGTAGCCGGTGGCCACACCCACCGTGCCGCCGAGGATCATCGCGACGAAGGCCGAGGCGAACCCCACGATGAGGGACACCCGTGCACCCTTGATCAAGAGGGAGAACACGTCGACGCCGGCGTCGTCGGTCCCGAGCACGTGGCCGCCCCCCGGCGGGGCGAAGATCTCCCCGCTGGTCGGTGTCGTGGGGTAGGGCGCGATCCACTCGCCGAACAGGGCCACGACCAGGAACACCACGAGGATGACGAGCCCGACCCTGGTCGGCCAGGAGCGCATCAGGGCCCGGACAACCCCGCCCGGAGCTGCGACGAGCCCAGAAGGCTCGGCCGGCACGCTCGCCGCACCGGGCATGCTCATGTCGCGGTCACCCGTGGGTCGATCTTCGGGTAGAGCAGGTCGGCGACCAGGTTCGCCCCGACGACAGCGACCGTGAGCAGGAGGAAGGCCCCCTGCAGCACCGGGTAGTCGCGCTTGTCGATGGCCTCCACGATCGACAGGCCGATGCCGGGGTAGGAGAACACGTACTCCACGACGAGCACGCCGCCGACGATCGTCCCGAGCGACAGCGCGACCAGCGTGGCGATCGGCAGCATCGCGTTGCGCAGGGCATGGCGACGGACGATGCGCCCAGGCGGGAGGCCCTTGGCCCGGGCCGTGAGCACGTAGTCCTCGCCCAGCGTCTCGACCAGCGACGAACGGACGATGATCGCGTAGTCGCCGGCGAAGACGATGCCGATCGCCAGCGCGGGAAGGATCATGTGCTTCAGCTGGTCCACGACCAGGTCCATCGTCGAGACGCTCCCCAGCAGCTGGGCCACCTCGAGGTCCGGGTCGCGCACGCCGGAGGTGGGCAGGCCGAGCCACCCGGCCACGTACAGCACGAACAGCAGCGCCAGCCACTGCGTCGGCATGGCGTAGGCGACCAGGGCGGCACCCGTGCTTCCCCGGTCAACGAACGAGCCTCGGCGCCAGGCGGCGACCACGCCGATGAGCACGCCGATCACGATCGAGAAGACCGTTCCCATGAAGATCATCGGCACGGTTCGCTTGATCGGCTCCCACAGGGAGGAGCTCACACTCGGGTAGGGCGAGCGCAGCGAGTTCCCCAGGTCCCCGTGGGCGAGACCCTTCATGTACAGGCCGTACTGGACGATCAACGGCCGGTCGAGCCCGAGCTCTCGCACCTGGGCCTGCTTGAACTCGACCGTGCACTGGCGACACCGCAGCCCGGACACCGCGTCACCGGGCAGCCCGCGGAACAGCACGAAGTTGACGGTGATCGCGACCAGGATGGTGACGAACGCGAACCCGACCCGCTTGACGAAGTAGGTGCCGGTCATCGTCCCGCGATCGCCGGTCGGGTCACGCCGTCTTGCCGACGTCGGTGTAGTACCGCTTGGAGTAGCCGGACAGCTCCGGGTGGAAGCCTCCCCAGCCCAGGCGGTGAGCGTCGATCTGGTTCATGTTCACCAGCTGGGTGTAGACGACGGCGTCGTAGATGATCTGCTGCATCTGGTCGACCACGCTCTTGCGACTGGCGTCGTCCACGAGCGTGGCCTGCTGCGCGTACAGCTTGTCGAGGGCGGGGTTGTCGTACCCGCTGTCGCTCCAGGAGCACCACTGCCCCTTGGTCACCACAGACAGCATGAAGTCCGGGTCCTTGTACCCGATCCAGTCCCACAGTGCCATGTCGAAGTCCTCGTACCCGGTGCCTTTCGCGGCGTCGCAGTGGTCCCCGGTCTCCAGCGCGTACGCGGCGGTCGAGTCGCCACCGGGCTTCATGACCAGCTTCACGCCCGCCTCGGCGAAGTTGTCGCGGACGATCTCGAACTCGCGCTTGCCGTTGAAGTTGAGGCTGTCCGGCACGATCACCTCGTACGACATCGGGTGCGCTGGTTGGCCGCCCTTGGCGGGAGCCACCCGGATGCCGTCGCTGCCCTTGGCGTACCCCAGCTGGTCCAGCGTGGCGTTCGCCGCCGCGACGTCGCGGGTCAGCGGGCCGAGCGTGGTGTTCTCCCACTTGCCTGCGGTGTTGCCCGGGAGGCTCTCGACGGTCTTGGCGTGGCCGCCGAAGACCACGTCGATGATGCGGGCGCGGTCGACGGTCATCGACAACGCGTGCTTGACCTGCGGGTCGAGCAGCTCGAGGTTCTTCTTCTTCTTGGGGTTGGAGTTCCAGGTGATGTTCGTCGTCTGGGCTCCGGGGATCTCGGTGACGACGACCCCGGTGTCCTCCTTGAGCTTCGTGGCCGCGGTGATCGGCACCTCGTCCGCCCAGTCGATCTTGCTGGCCTTCAGGTCCGCGAGCATCGCGTCCTGGTTCGTGTAGTACACCAGCGCGATCGCCTCGACCGTGGACTTCGGGCCGTAGAACGCCGGGTCCGCCTTGAAGACGCTCGTGCCCTTCTTCTCCCACTTCTCCAACGAGTACGGGCCGCCGGAGACGATCGGGAGCTGCTCCTGGGGTGCGAACGTCTTCAGCTTCTTCCCGTCCCCCGCGGCGAGGGGCTCCCAGACGTGCTTGGGCAGGATGACCAGCGTCTGCAGCAGGGGCAGCGCGTTCGCGACCGGGGCGTCGTAGCTGATCACGAGGGTCGCGGGATCGGTCGCGGTGGCCTTCACCACATGGGCGATCGCTCCGGCGGCGACCGCCGTCGCGTCGTCCTTGAACTTCACCGTGGTGTTGATGGTCCACGCGGCGTCGTCGGCCGTGATGGGCTGACCGTCCGACCACTTCCCGGTCGTCTTCAGCGCGAAGGTGAGCGTCTTGCCGTCCGGGGAGGTCTGCCAGCTGTCGGCCAGGTCACCCTCGAACTTGTCCGCGCCGGGGGCGTACTGCACCAGGGTGGGGAAGATCATCAGCTGGGCGCTCTGCCCGGCGGCCTCGATGTAGTTGTACGGGTTGAGGGAGTCGATGTAGTTGATCGACCCGATCTTCAGGATCCCGCCCGGCTTGACCGCAGGCGGTGCGCTCGACGAGGCGGTCGACGCCGCGGGCGACGTCGCCACACCGGTTCCGGAGCTCGACGCCCCGCAGGCGGCCAGGGTCAGCGTGAGCGCCCCGACCACCGCCACCGTCAGCGACCCCGCGAGACGCCCCCGCTGGGGTGCGCCCGGGCCGGGCCTTGCGCTGCGCCTGCGGAGGCGACGCAACCGACCGGCGTGGTCAGTGTGGGGCATGAGGGTCCCTCCGCTTCGCGCCCGGCAACATCGACCGTCGAGCCGGTTACGGGCGCGCGCGATGCTGATCCGCCGATCAGGGCCGGCTGCGCCATTTCTACTACCGGCGTCGCGCGAGGTCGAGGCCTCTCCGACGCGATTGTGCATCGAATTCGCGACCCTGGTCACTGTCGGTGCACCGCACGTCGCACGGGTGTGCGTACGCTCGCCCGAACGGGCCTGAGCGGCCGGTCGGCTTCCGGGTCGGCGTCGCGGGCCCACCCTCTGGCGCGGCGTCGGCCCGGGCCCTGGATCATCGCGAAGTGCCGGGGGTTGGGGCTAGCGTGGCGGCGTGGTGACGCTGAGTCAGGGCGAGGCGGGGGACGGCAAGGCCGGGGTCGGCGAGGCCCGGGTCCGGGTCCCCGTGGCCGCCCGCCGGCCCGTGGTGCACGAGGCGCACGGCGTGCGTCGCGACGACGACTACGCCTGGCTGCGGGACACCGCCGACCCCGAGGTGCTGGCGCACCTGCGGGAGGAGAGGGATCACTACGACCGGGCCTCCGCCCACCTGGAGCACCTCCGTGTCGCCCTGGCCGAGGAGATGACGTCCGCGACTCCCGTCGCGGACTCGTCGGTCAGGTGGCGACATGGCGCGTTCCTCTACTACACCGAGGTGCTCCCGGGGGAGGAGCACCCCAGGCTCTTCCGGCAGACCGACGAGTCGGGTGACGCGACGCTGCTTCTGGACCCCAACCTGTGGCTGAGCGAGCACGGACACGTCGAGGTGGGTCTGGTGGAACCGAGCCCTGACGGCCGCCTGCTGGCCTACTCCGTCGACACCACGGGCGAGGAGGTGTACGAGCTGCGCTTCCGCGACGTCGCCAGCGGTGCGGACCTCCCCGACGTCGTGCCGCGCACCTACTACGGCGGCGCGTGGAGCGCCGACGGCGCCTACTTCTTCTACACGGTGCACGACGAGGCGTACCGGCCGGACACGCTCAAGCGCCACTGCCTGGGCACCGACCCGGGTGAGGACGCCGTGGTGCTCCACGAGCCTGACCGGCGTTTCGAGGTGGACGTCGCGGCCTCGCGGGACGGCGGATGGGTGGTCGTGACCCTGGGCAGCCGCGACACCAGCGAGGTGCACCTTGTGGACGCACGCGCACCGCTTGCGCCGCCGAGGCTCGTCGCCGCGCGCCGTGCGGGCGTCGAGTACGCCGTCACGCCCCTGCCCGGCGGCTGGGACGCGCGCGGTGAGGACGCGGTACTCGTGGTCACCGACGACGGCGCCCCCGAGTTCCGGCTCTGCCTGGCACCTCTGCCCGCCGCCGGCACCGTCGGGTCGGCGGCATCGTGGGTGCCCGTCCCCGAGGCGTCGCCCGGTGGGGCCGCGGCCGCCGGTGCGGAGCGCCTGGTCAGCGCCGCTGCCTTCGCCCGGCACGTCGTGCTCACCCTGCGCGGCGGGGGCGAGCCGTTCTTGCGCGTGCTGCGCCGTGGCGGGCCTCCCGTGCGGCGCGAGATCCACCCGGGCCTGCCCTTCGGTCAGGTGAGCCTGTGGCGCAACGAGGACTACGCCGCCACCGCCGTCGTCGTGGTGGAGGAGAACCTGGTGACGCCGCAGGGCTGGGTCCGGGTGGACCTCGACACGGGTACCCGTTCCGTTCTCAAACGCACCGCTGTGCCCGGGGCCGACCTGTCGCGCTATGTCACGACCCGCATCGAGGCGACGTCTGCGGACGGGGTGCGCGTGCCGGTCACGACGGCGCACCTGCGCGAGCGCCCGGCCGACGGTTTCGCCGGCTGCCTGCTCTACGGGTACGGCGCCTACGAGTCCTGCGAGTGGCCGGCGTTCTCCGTGGCGCACCTCGCGCTGCTCGACCGCGGCGTCGTCTACGCCGTGGCCCATGTGCGAGGCGGCGGGGAGGGCGGCCGGTCATGGTGGCAGCACGGGCGGCTGCGCTCCAAGCAGACCACGTTCGACGACTTCGTGGCGGCCCGTGCGGCCGTGGTCTCCGCCGGGCTGGCGCCCGAGGGTGGCGTGGTCAGCCGGGGCCTGTCGGCGGGCGGGCTGCTGCAAGGGGCGGTCTTCTCGCAGGCGCCGACGGTCTGGGCCGGCGTCGTTGCGGAGGTGCCCTTCGTGGACGTCGTCACCTCGATGTCGGACCCGACCATCCCGCTGACGGAGAACGAGTGGGACGAGTGGGGGGACCCGGTGCGCAGCCCCGAGGACTTCGCGGCGATGCTCGCGTACTCCCCGTACGACAACCCGCCGCCGACACCGCGCCCGCCCCTGCTGGTGACCGGCGCGCTCCACGACCCCAGGGTCCTCGTGCACGAGCCCGCCAAGTGGGTGGCGCGGCTTCGGGCAACAGACGACGCTGCCGCACCGTCGCGCCTGCTGTTCCGGGTGGAGCTCGGCGAGGGTGCGCACTCGGGCCCGTCGGGGCGGTGGTCACAGCTGCGCTACGAGGCCGAAGTCCTGACGTTCGTCCTTGACTGCATGGGCCTGAGTCGTTGAAGGGTTCACCTGTGACGCGCCGAACCGACCAGAACGGCGGGGCAGTTGGCAGTGGGCCACCCGGGCACGGCAGGATGCACGACGTGGGTGCGCAGTCGCCGTCCGACCGGGCCGCGGGCAGTGGTGGGGTGTCCGGCGACGACGGGCGAGGTTGGGCGAGCGGGTCGGGCCTGCTCAAGGGGCTGGCCACGACGGCACGCTCGTTGCTTCGCCCCTCCCACACCGCGGAGTACCCCGACGTCAAGCCCTCCCTGCCGCCGCGCAGCCGTGGCGTCATCGCCCTGCTGCAGGAGAACTGCACGGTCTGCATGCTCTGCGCGCGCGAGTGCCCGGACTGGTGCATCTACATCGACTCGCACAAGGAGACCCTGCCCGCGGTCGAGGGCGGGCGTGAGCGCCAGCGCAACGTGCTGGACCGCTTCGCCATCGACTTCTCGCTGTGCATGTACTGCGGCATCTGCATCGAGGCCTGCCCGTTCGACGCCCTGTACTGGTCCCCGGAGTTCGAGTACGCCGAGTTCGACATCCAGAAGATGGTGCACGAGAAGGAGCGCCTGGGGCAGTGGATGGACAGCGTGCCGCCGCCGGCGCTGCCCGACAGCCGTGCGCCGGAGCCGAAGGAGGCCGCCGCCGCGTCCAAGGCGGCCGAGAAGGTGCTGGCGCAGCAGGTCGCTCCAGTCCCAGCCGCCCGCAGCCGAGCAACCCGCGCCGCGCAGTGCGCGCCCGAGGTGCAGTCGCCCGAGGTGCAGTCGTGAGCGCGCTGGAGGTGGTCTTCGCCGGGCTGGCCCTGCTGACCGCCGCGTCGGCGCTCGCCGCTGTCAGCAGCAAGCAGGTCGTGCACGCCGCGCTGTGGCTGGTGGTGGCGCTGGGCAGCCTGGCGGGGGTCTACCTCGTGCTGGGCGCCGAGATCGTGGCGCTGATGCAGCTGCTGGTCTACCTCGGTGCCGTCGTGGTGCTCGTGCTGTTCGCGCTCATGCTCACGCGGGCGCCGATCGGGCGGCGCACCGACCTGGACTCCAGCACGGGCCAGCGGGTCGCGGCTGCCGCCGCGGGGCTCGCGGTCGCCGTCCTGGTGGGGGGCACGCTGATGGCGGCGGTGCGCGGATCCACGATCACTGTCGAGTCCGGGCGCGGTTCTGCGAGCGCGATCGGGCACGCGATCTTCGCAGGCTGGCTGCTGCCGTTCGAGCTGCTGTCCGTGCTGCTGCTCGCCGCCCTGGTGGCAGCGTTGGCGGTCTCGCGTGGCAGGGACGATCGGTGAGATCGCCGACTGGTGCTCGGGCTCGCGACGTCACGGTCTTCGGCGATGCCGTCTCCGGCGGGCATGTGGTCGCCGGTGACCACTGGCTCGACGTCCCCCTCGACCACCGTGCCCCGGACGGGCCGGCGCTCACGATCTACGCACGTGAGCTGCGCAGCGCGACCGACCCTGACGCCGAGCGCCCCTACCTGGTGTTCCTGCAGGGCGGTCCGGGCGGGCGGGCTCCTCGGCCCGGGGCCGACGCGCCGGCTTGGGTGGAGTGGGCCGTGCAGCGCTACCGGGTGGTGATGCTCGACCAGCGGGGGACCGGCCGGTCCACCCCGCAGGACCGCCGCACGCTGCTGCCGACAGGCGAGCGCCCCGACACCGCGACGGTGCGCCGGCTCGCCGAGCACCTCGCGCTCTTCCGGGCGGACTCGATCGTGGACGACGCCGAGGCGCTGCGCAGGCACCTGCTGGGGGACCAGCCGTGGACGGTGCTCGGACAGTCGTTCGGCGGCTTCTGCACCTGGACGTACCTCTCGCGGGCACCCGAGGGCCTGACGGCCGCCCTCGTGACCGGCGGGGTGCCGCCGATGGGCGCGCACCCCGACGACGTCTACCGCGCCACCAGCCGGGCGCTGGCCAGGCGGACCGCGGACCTGGACGCCGCTCACCCGGCCGCGCGCGCCGTCCTCGCCGACGTGGCCGACCACCTCGAGCGGTGCGAGGAGCTCCTGCCGACCGGGGAGCGGCTGACGACGGCACGGTTGCAGGAGGTCGGCGGCGTCCTCGGCGCGGCCACCGGCCCGGACCGGCTCGCCCTGCTGGCCGAGGACGCCTGGGCCCTACCGGGACGGCTGTCGGACACGTTCCTCGCGGGGGTCGCCGAGATCGTGTCGTACGCGGGCCGGCCCCTGTACGCGCTGGTGCACGAGGCCGCCTACGCGGAGGGGCTGGTGACCGGCTGGTCGGCCCAGCGGGTACGCGAGGAGGTCGGCCCCGCCGAAGCCCCTGTGACCGGCGACGACGGTGTCGCCCGGCTCCCCCTGACCGGGGAGATGGTCTACCCCCACACGCTGGCCCGCGACCCGGCCCTCGCAGGGCTGGCCGAGGTGGCCGAGGCGCTCGCCGAGCGCGTCTGGACCGAGCCGCTGTACGACCCGCAGGTGCTGGCACGAAGCCGCGTCCCCGTCGCGGCCTGCGTGTACACGCAGGACATGTACGTCGACCCGGGGCTGTCGCTGGCCACGGCCGCCGTCACCGGGCACCTCGGCCAGGGGGGCTGCGGACCGGGCACCGGCGCCGTCCAGGTCGTCGAGGACCGCGAGCACCACCATGACGGCCTGCGACGCGCTGGCCCGCAGATCCTGGACGCTCTGGCCGCCCGGCTCGGCGACGCCGTCCCGGGTCCGCGGCAGCACCAGCTGGCAGGCACCGGGAGCGTGAGCGTGTGATCCATCTCGTCGGACCGGTCCTGCTCGCCGCGGCCCTGGCCGGCACGGGGGTGTACGGGTTGATCGCCCGCCGCAACGCCGTGCTGGTGCTGGTGGGCGCGGAGCTGCTGCTCAACGCCGTGAACGTGCTGCTCGTGACGGTGGCCGCGATGCCCGCAGGCGGCCTGGCGGGTCTGCGGCAGGGTGCTGCGAGCGACCCGCTGCTGACCGGTCAGGTCATGGCGGTCTTCGTGATCACGATCGCCGCCGCCGAGATCGGCCTGGCGCTGGCGATCGTGCTCCTGCTGTTCCGCGCCCGCGAGACCTCCGACCTGGCGGCCGTCCGCGAGCTCGGCGAGGCCGCACCGAGCTACGCGCAGACGCCGGGGGCGGACAGCTGGCCGCCCGAGGCCGAGCCGGCGAAGGATCCCTCGCCCCAGCCTGTGGGTGCACCCGCCGGAGAGCTGTCGTGACCGAACCCGCCGTCTACCTGACCGTGCTCCTGCCCGTGGCGGGTGCCGTGCTCGGCCTGGGTCTGGGCGGGCGCTCGCGTGCGGCCGCCCAGGACCTGGCGATCCTGGGCACGTTCGGCGCGCTCGTCGCCGCCGTCGTGGAGCTCGTAGCGGTGCTGCGCTACGGGCCGGTCGACTCCATCCCGTTCCTCGGGGTGCTCGACACCGGCAGCGTGCAGATCTCCTTGGACCTGCGCTCGGACAGCCTGTCCGCCCTGGTGTCCGTGGCCGTCGGGCTGGTGGCCTTCTGCGTCCAGGTCTACTCGACCGGCTACCTGCCCGGCCGGGGCACCCCCGACGCCCCGGTCAGGTACGCGCCCTACGCGGCGACGGTCTCGCTGTTCACCGCGGCGATGATGCTGGTGGTCCACGCCGACGACCTGGTGCTGCTGCTCATCGGGTGGGAGGTCATGGGCATCTCCTCCTACCTGCTCGTGGGCCACCACTGCGAGCGGGACACCGCGCGCAGGGCCGCCGGTGAAGGCGTTCCTCGTGACGCGCGTCGGTGACCTCGGCGTGCTCATCGCCGTCCTGGTGCTGCTGACCGGCGCGGGGACGACGTCCATCAGCGGCCTCACGGCGATGGCTGCCGCCGGCACGCTGCCGATGTCGACCATCATCGCGGCCACGCTGCTGCTGCTCGCCGGGGTCGCGGGCAAGTCCGCCCAGTTCCCGCTGCACACCTGGCTGCCCGACGCCATGGAGGGCCCGACCCCGGTCTCGGCGCTGATCCACGCGGCGACGATGGTGGCGGCCGGGGTCTACCTGGTGGCCCGCCTCCTCCCCCTGTACCTGTACGCCCAGAACGGCGGCGGAGCCGCTCTGGACGTCGCCGCCGTGATGGCCTCGATCACGATGCTCGGGGCGGCGGTCGCCGCCGTCGGCCAGGACGACCTCAAGCGCCTGCTGGCCTACTCCACGATCAGCCAGGTCGCCTACATGCTCGCCGGCGTCGCCGTCGCCCACGAGGCCTCCGGTGCCGCACCAGGGGTGTTCCACCTGCTCACCCACGCCGGCTGCAAGGCCCTGCTCTTCCTCGTGGCGGGGTGCATCACCCACATCGCGGGCTCGACGAAGCTCGCCGACATGGGCGGGCTCTGGCGCAGCCACCGCAGCATCGCGGTGGTGCTGGCCATCGGCCTGCTCAGCCTCGCCGGGATCCCGCCGTTCGCCGGCTTCTGGTCCAAGGAGGCCGTGCTGACGGCGGCCGAGCACGAGGCGATCGTCAACGGCAGCTGGTCGGCCACGGTCGTGCTCGTCTGCGGCCTGGCGACGGCGGTCGTCACCGGGGTCTACGCCGGCAGGGCCTGGTCGATGGTCGCGATGGGCGACCCCGTGACCGCGGCGGCTGTCGGCCACCAGGCCGGGGGGTCCGACGCGCAGCCCGCCGGGGGCTCCGGCGCGCACGCGGCTGAGGCCGCCGACGGTGAGCAGGGCGCGCACCCGATCCCCCTGTCGATGATCTGGCCGCTGTGGGTGCTGGCCTTCCCGTCGCTGCTGCTCGGCCTGGTGCTGCTTCGCCCCGCCCGGCCTGCTGGCCGACGTCCACGTCTCGGCGGCGACCGCGCTGACCGGCACGCTGCTGTCCCTCGCCGGGGTCGGCTGGGCGATCACGGCGCCGCGCCTGGGTACCCGCGACATCGCCCAGGCCCTGCCGGCCGGCGTACGGGAGTTCCTGCGGGTCGGTTACCGGCTCGACGACGTCCAGGACGCGATCGTGGTGCGGCCCGTCGAAGCGGCTGGCGAGGGTGGTGGCCGGAGGCGACCGCGACGTCGTCGACGCCTGGGTCCGAGGGACGGCCGTCGGTGCGCACTGGGGCGGGGTGGTCCTGCGCCGCGCCCAGGCCGGCCTGGCCACCGGCTACCTGGCGTGGGTGGTCCTCGGGGCGGTCGCTCTGGGCGTCGCCGGGGTGGTGCTCTCGTGAACCTGGACTCCCTCGACTCGTCGGTGCAGGGCTGGCTGCTGCCCACGATGGTCGCCGTCCCCCTGGTCGCGGCCCTCGTGCTCCTCGCCGTCCGGCGCCTTTCGGACGACGTCGCGACGTGGCTGGCCACCGTCGTCGCCCTGGCCGAGCTCGGGCTGTGCGTGCTCGCGACGATGGCGGCGGCGCCGTTCGGGCACCCGGGACCCGGCTTGTCCGCGGACACCTCATGGGTCCCCGCCCTGGGGATCCGGGCACACCTGGCGCTGGACGGCATCTCCGCCCCGCTCCTGCTGCTCACCGCGCTGCTCACGCTGCTGGTGAGCTGGCACCTCGTGCGCGTCCGGCCGCCGGCCGGCCGGGCGCGCGGGCTGGTCGCCTGCGTGCTCGCGGTCGAGGGCGGCGCTGTGGCCACGTTCCTGGCGCATGGACCTGCTGCTGTTCTTCGTGGCGTTCGAGGTCGTGCTGATCCCGATGTGGTTCGTGATCGCCTTCTGGGGCGACGACAAGACCGCCCCCCGGACGATGCCGCCCTCGACGCCGCTGCCGGGCGGGGAGGCGGGACGACGCGACGCCGCCAACCGCTTCATCCTCTACACCGCGACCGGGTCGGCGTTCATGCTGCTCGGCCTGCTGCTGGTGGCCCTGCGGGCCGGTACGACGGACCTCACCGTGCTGGCCCACCGCGGCGGTGCCGGCATGTCCCTGACGGTGCAGACGGTCGCCGCAACGCTGATAGTGCTGGGGCTGGCCGTCAAGGCGCCGATGTGGCCGCTGCACACGTGGCTGCCCCCGGCGCACACGATCGCGCCGACGGCGGGGTCGGTGCTGCTGGCCGGGGTGCTGCTGAAGATGGGGACGTACGGGCTCATCCGGGTCGTCCTCCCGGTGGTGCCGGACGGTCTGCGGGCGATCGCGCCGTTCCTTGCGACGTTCGGGGTGATGGGGATCCTCTGGGGCGGGCTGGCCTGCTTCGTCGAGCGCGACCTCAAACGGCTGGTCGCGTTCTCGTCGGTGGCCCACATGGGGTTCGTGCTCATCGGCGTCGCCTCCATGACGCCGGAGGGCCTGCAGGGTGCCCTGTTCGCGAACGTGGCACACGGCTTGATCACCGGCCTGCTCTTCCTGGTGGCCGGGGCCGTCAAGGACCGCCACCACACCGCGGACCTGTTCAGCCTCGGCTCGGGCCTGCGTGACCGGCTGCCGCGACTGGGCTGGCTGCTGGCGTTCGGGGCCATCGCCGGGCTGGGGCTGCCGGGCCTGGCCGGGTTCTGGGGCGAGCTCCTGGCGATGTGGGGCACGTGGAACGGCGAGCGCGCCCTGGGCTGGCTCGCCAAGCCGCTGGCCGTGGCGGCGGCGGTCGGCACGGTCGTCGCTGCGGCGTACCTGCTGCGCGTCCTGCGGGTGCTGTGGCACGGACCGCGGGAGCCACGGTGGGCCGCGGCAGGTATCCGCGACGCCACCGGGCACGAGGTGGCGGTGGCCGCCCCCTTGGTGGCCGCGGTCGTGGTGCTGGGCGTCGTGCCCTGGGTGCTGCTGAACGTGACCGCCGACGCCGTCCGCCTGATGCTGGGCACCGGCGGGGGTGGGGCGCCGTGACCGCGCTGCCGCCGGTGGACTGGGCGGCCCTGTCGCCCGTGGTCGTGCCCGTCGCCGCGATCCTGCTCGTGCTGGTCGTGGACGCCGTGGCGCCGCGGGCGGTGGCCCTGCGCCCGGTGCACGACGTGCTGGCCTTCGCCGGGGTGATCGGGGCGGGGGCGGCCGTCGCGTGGCTGGCCGCCGACGGCGGTGGGCGGTCGACGGTCTGCCTCCCGGGGCGGGGCACGGTGCCGCCCGCGTGCTCGTTCGTCGTCTCCGACCTCACGCTCACCCTGCAGGCGCTCGTGGCCGCCGGCGCCCTCGGCTGCCTGCTGCTGGCCGTCGGCGGCGCCGGAGCCGCTGACCGGACACCCCACCACGTGCTGCTGCTGGCGGCCGTCGCCGGCGCGATGGCGCTGGCAGGCGCGCGTGACCTGGCGACGCTGGTGGTCGCGTTGGAGACGGCGTCGCTGCCCGCGGTCGGGCCTGGTCGCGCTGCGCCGCGACGCCCGCGGGGCGCAGGCGGGCGTCACCCTCCTGCTCACCGCGGTGGCCTCGCTCGGGGTGCTGCTGCTCGGGGTCGCGTTGATCTACGCCGCGACCGGTGCAGCTGTACTTCTCGCGGGTCGCTGCCGTGCTGGCCGAGCCCGGCCTGCCCCGCTCGGTCGCCGCGGTTGCCGGCCTGGGGACCCTGCTCGCGGCGTCCGGCATCGCGTTCAAGCTGTCGGCGGTGCCGTTCCACCTCTGGACGCCGGACACCTACGCGGGTGCGCCGATGCCGATCGCGGCGTTCCTCGCGGTCGTGTCGAAGACGGCGGGGCTGACGGCGATCGCTCGTGCTGCTAACGGTCGGCCTGCCCGGGCTGTCGCAGGTGTGGGCGCCCGCTCATCGGCGTGGTCGCGGTGGTCACCATCACCGTCGGCAACCTCGTGGCCCTTCGCCAGCGGGTCGCCGTCCGGCTGCTCGCCTGGTCGACCGTCGCCCAGGCCGGGCTGGGTGCTGCTCCCGCTGGCGGCGGCCCACGACGCGACCTCGACCCGTGCGGCTGTCGCCGCCTCGGTCGGGTACATGGTGGCCTACGCGGCGGCCTCCCTCGCAGCCTTCGCCGTCGTCGTGGTGCTGTCCCGCCACCACCCGGCGGGGGAGGAGCACAGCATCGACGCCTACCGGGGCCTGGCCCGCCGGGCGCCGGTGGCCGCGGCAGTGCTGGCGTTCGCGCTGGTCTGCCTGGCCGGCCTGCCGCCGGGGGTGATGGGCCTCGTGGCCAAGGTCATCGCCATCCGGCCGGTCGTGGACGCCGGGGTGTGGGCGATCGCTGTCGTGGCCGCCGCGAACGTGGCGCTGGGCGTGGCGTACTACCTGCGCTGGGCGGCGCTGATCTTCACCCGCGCACCGGTCGACCCGCCCCGCTGGAGGGTGACGCCGAGCGAGGGGTTGGCGCTGGTCGGCGCCGGTGCGGCGTGTGTCGCCCTCTCGGTGATGCCGCAGGTGATGGCCGGGCTGTTGCCGGGCGTGCTGCGCTGACCCCTCCTCGCCGGGTCGTCTGCAGGGGTCGGACGTCCGCGCGGGGAACGGTGCCCGGCCCGGCGGCGTTGACCCGATGACGCACCTGCGGGTGAGATGTGCAGGTCGGGGGGACCGTGAGAGGAGTCAGGGAACCGTGATGGGCCACCGTCACTACAACGGGCTGAAGACGGCACTGCTGTTCGGCGTCATCTGGGCGCTGCTGCTGGGGCTGGGCAGTGTGATCGGCGGCGGCCAGTACCTGTGGGCGTTCGCCCTGCTCGGCGTGGCGTCGACGGCGTACGGGTACTGGAACAGCGACAAGCTGGCCATCCGCGCCATGCGGGCGCGTCCGGTCAGCGAGGCCGAGCAGCCGACCATGTACCGCATCGTGCGTCGAGCTGTCGACCGCGGCGAGCCAGCCGATGCCCCGCCTGTACGTCTCGCCGACCATGGCGCCGAACGCGTTCGCCACCGGGCGCAACCCCAGCAACGCGGCCGTGTGCTGCACCGAGGGGATCCTGCGCCTGCTCGACGACCGCGAGCTGCGCGGCGTCCTCGGGCACGAGCTCATGCACGTCTACAACCGGGACATCCTCACCTCGTCGATCGCCGCCGCGATCGCCGGGGTGATCACCTCGGTCGCTCAGATGGCCCTGTGGTTCGGGATGTTCGGCGGCGGCGGCAACGACGAGGACCGGCCCAACCCGTTCGCGATGCTGCTCATGAGCCTGCTCGCGCCGTTCGCGGCGATGATGATGCAGATGGCGATCAGCCGCACCCGCGAGTACGACGCGGACGAGGACGGCGCGACCCTGACCGGTGACCCCCTGGCCCTCGCGTCGGCGCTGCGCAAGCTGGAGCTGGGCACGCGCCAGCTGCCGCTGCCGCCCGAGCGCGACCTGGTCAACACGAGCCACATGATGATCGCCAACCCGTTCCGGAGCGAGGGAGTGGCCAAGCTGTTCTCGACCCACCCCCCGATGGCCGAGCGCATCGCACGGCTCGAGGCCATGGCCGGGTACCGTCGGTGACCGCACGTCGGCGCTCGCGAGCCGGGTTGGGCGGGGTCAAGAGGCGCGACGTCCCGGGTGACGAACCGCGCCGGGGTGTGACCCCCGCGCCGCTGGAACGCGGCCGTGCCGCGGGCGTGCTGACCGGGATGCTGCTGTTCACGGTGGGTTTCGCGGTGGCGGCCGTCCTCGTGGCCGTGGGGCTGTCGGGCACCCGCCCGGGCTACCTGGTGGCGATCACCGTGGGGCTGGTCGGCGTCGGGGTGATCGGCTACTACCTCAACCGGGGCACGACGCCGCTGCCGTCGGCGCCGGTCTGGTCGCCGACCATGGTTCGGGCCGTCGCGGAGCCGCTCGACCTGCCCGCGGGGCCGCTGGCTGCCGTGCTCTACGGGCTCGCGGTGATCGGGGTGGTGGGCAACATCGTCGTCCCCCTGCTTCGCGGCTGAGCCCGCCTACCTGGCCGACCCGCCGTTCCCAGCGGCTCCCAGGGCGGGGACGCCGTCCGCGCCTGCGCCCGCCCGCGCCTCAGCGGTAGTTGACGAACTGGATCGCGACGTCCAGGTCCTCGCCCTTCAGGAGGGCGATCACGGCCTGCAGGTCGTCACGGCTCTTGCTCGACACCCGCAGCTCGTCGCCGGTGATCTGGGCCTTGACGGCCTTCGGCCCCTGGTCCCGGATGATCTTTGCGATCTTCTTCGCATGCTCCTGGTCGAGGCCCTCCTTCAGCGAGGCCTCGATGCGGTACTCCTTGCCCGAGGGCTTGGGGTCGCCCTTGTCCAGCGCCTTCAGGGACACGCCACGCTTGACAAGCTTGGTCTCGAAGACGTCGAGCACCGCCTTCACGCGGTCCTCGCTGGAGGCCTTCATCAGCACGGAGTCGCCGCTCCAAGCGATGGAGGCGTCGGTGCCCTTGAAGTCGTAGCGCTGCGAGATCTCCTTCGCGGCCTGGTTGAGTGCGTTGTCGACCTCTTGACGGTCGACCTTGCTCACGACGTCGAACGACGAGTCGCCGGCCACGGCCCTGCCCTCCTGCTATCGGGTTTCGGTCACTGCCTCGGGGCTTGCTATCCTTCCATCCGCTGACCGGGGCCGCTGGCGCCGGGACGTGGGGCGGGTTGCCCGAGTGGCCAAAGGGAGCGGTCTGTAAAACCGTCGGCACAGCCTACGTTGGTTCGAATCCATCACCCGCCACCCCTGCACAAACGACCCCTGACCAGCACGAACGCCGGTCGGAGGTCGTCGGCTTGCCGACCAGGTGGGCGACGGTCCCCCGGCCCGCGCACACCCGTTCCACGTGGGCGGCGCGACCCGGCGGGTGGGCGCCTCCCGATGGGGGCTGCGACCTTCATCGGCCCGGCAGGTCTATCCGGATCATGGTCGCGACCATCGTGGCGCAGTGCGTGTCCTGGTCGCCGGCCGAGGCGTAGACGTCGCCCTGGCACACGGTGATGGTACGACCGGCCTTCACGACCCGTCCGCGGGCGACCAGTCGTTCCCCCCGGGCCGGCGCGAGGAGATTGATCTTGAACTCGACGGACAGCACCTCGCAGCCCGGCGCCATCAGGGTGAGGGCGGAGTAGCCGCAGGCGGAGTCCGCGATCGCGGCGGTCACACCGGCGTGGAAGAGTCCCTGCTGCTGCGTCAGCTCCTTGCGGAAGCCGACCTCGATCTCGACGCGCCCCGGCTCGACGAGGGCCATCCGGGCGCCGAGGTGAGCCATGAGTCCCTGCTGCGCGAAGGAGTCTCGCACCACGACCTCGAAGTCGGGGTTGCGGACGGTGGGACCGGTCATGGGCTTCCTCGGTCGGGTCGGGGTTGTCGGGGTGCTGTCCAGCCGATGCCCTGCTCGCCGCGCAGGGCCGAACAGATGGCGATCATCGCAGCCCCGCCGTCTACCGACGCCGTGGGCGTTCACGCGCGCCAGATGCACCACGCCTCGCTATGTGTTGGCAAGCAGCGCCGGTGTGGATCCCCTGGTTGGGGGGTGGCTGCCGACGTCGCGGGGAACACGGAGTCGGCCACGATCCTCCTGGTCCTCGCTGTGCTGGCGAAGCGTCGGCACATCCCACGGTGGTTCGAAACCCGTCACCCGAGACATCAGCCCCACAGGTCACCCGCTTGAACGAGCCCTGACCGGCGGAGACACGAGCCAGTGCTGCTGTCGCGTGCGGCGTCGACGCGCATAGCCGGCGGGCAGCCTGACCGTGCGGTGCAGGCAGGTGTGGACCCCTGGGTGCCGCCATGATCGCCACCCCGGCGCCATAAGTCGGGACGAAGGCCGTGTCGGGCCCGATCCGGCGAGGTTGTGGCGCCGGGGTGGCGATCATGCACCCGCCCGACGACGCTCGCGAGCGCGGAGCGCCCCTGCCCAGCCGGGGCGCCGGACGCGGATCCTGCCGACCTCCCCTCTCGGGTATCTGGCCGTGCACCCGTCGACTCATCAACCGGACGACGGACCAGGGGGGCGGAATGTGCACTCGAGCCGAGCTCGCCCACAGGGGTGGGTCATGAATGGACTCACCGGGGGGCCGCTGGGGGAGATGGGTGCGGCGGTGCCGGGGCTTCTCGGTGCGAGTCTGAGCGTGGTCGGCACCTGCCTCTACCTTCGTGACATCCGTCGAGGGCTCACGAGGCCGCATCGTGGCAGCTGGCTCGTCTGGGGGGTCATCGGGGTCGTCGCGGCGCTCTCGAACGGCGCCGACGGAGGGCGGTGGAGCCTGGTCGTGCTCTGCGGTCAGGCCCTGACGACGCTGGTCGTGCTCGTCGTGGCCGTACCCCGCGGCGTGGGGTCGGTGACGCCGGTGAACCTGCTCATGCTCGCGGTCGCGGCGCTGGGCGTGGTCGGGTGGAGGACGCTGGCCGACCCGACCGCGGCGACCGCCTGCGCCGCGCTGGCCGATGCCGCCGGCCTGGTGGCCATCCTGCCCAAGGTCTGGGTCGACCCGATCTCGGAGACGCCGGCCACCTACGCCCTGGCGGGGGTCAGCGGGCTGCTCGCCGTGCTCGCCGTCGACGGGTGGGAGCCCGACCTGCTGCTCTTCCCGGTCTACTTCTGCCTCGGCAACGCCGCGACGGCGACGTTCATCTCGATGCGCCGCGCAGCGTTGCGCCGCCCCGCGTTGCGCCGCCCCGCGTTGCGCCGCCCCGCGTTGCGCCGTCCAGCGCTGCGCCTTGGCAGCGCGTCCGGCCAGGGAGCACGATCGCACGCGTTCGTGGCCGTATCTGCCGGCGCGCCAGCCCCCTCCTTGGGTTACGACCGCTGCTGAGGAGGGCCCGAGCCGTGACAGTCGCCTTCCCCCACGCCGAACGACGGCCGGTTCCGTGCCGCCCAGCGGGTTGGGCGTTCCCGTGTTGACGTCGCACGCGGTGGAGGTGGCGCAACAGGCTGCCGGTGGGGTCGGGGCCGCCCTTGCCTTCGCAGCGAACCTCTACTACATCCGCCTGATCCGGCAGGACAAGGCCACACCGCACCCGGTGACGTGGGTGGTGTGGGCGTTCATCGGCGCCTTGGGCGCCTACTCGGCTGCCGCCGGCGGCGCCGGGGCGGGGGCGCTCGTACCCACCGCGTACCTGAGCGTCTACGGGCTCATCGCCTACTTCGCCCTGCGGCGCCAGCTCGTCAGGCGCAAGTCTGCTCTCAGCACAGTCAGCCGACGTGACATCGGCGCCGGCCTCGTCGCCGTCGTCCTCGCCCTGGCGTGGAGGTTCGCCGAGCTCGGGCCGGGATGGCTGGCCGCCCTCGCGGTCGTGGCCGACTTCTTCGCCCTGTGGCCGACGCTCGAAGGCGCCTGGCACGAGCCGTCCACCCGAGGCGAGCGGGCGGTGTGGTCGGTCGACACCGTGGCCGCCCTCATCGGTCTGGCGGCAGTCACGTGGCCGTGGCACGGCGCCGCCGTCGCCTTCCCTGCCTACCTCTTCCTGGCCAACGGTGCGGTGGCCGTCGTCATGTGGTCGCGCCGGCACGCGTTGGCGACAGCCGGCGACTCGACAGATCCCTGCGACTCGACCCAGGCGATGCCGGCCGTCCCGACATCCTCGATGGGCAGCTTCTGGCTCCCGGTCGACAGCCAGGTCGGCTCGTAACCTCGGCGGACGGCGCCGGAGCGCCTCGCGCCGAAGGGCCGCGGACGTTCGGCCCCCGTTGGGCCTTACCGCCGCTGACAAGATGAGACACGGAGACGCGTGAGGCTGCGTGCCCACGACCCTCGTCGGCGCACGCCTCGCCGCCGATGAAGGAGCTCCACATGTGGGACGTCCTCAAGACCGCCATGACCAGCGTGAAGGACACGCTCGGGATCGAGCTGCCCGAGCTTCCTGTCGATGTCGCCGCCCTGGGGGACTCGGCGACCACGGCAGTGGAGACCGCCACCGGCGCAGCGACCGAGGCCGCGGCGACGGCGACCGAGGCCGCAGCGACGGCGACGGCGACCGCGACCGAGGCTGCGGCGACCGCCGCCGACGCCGTGACGACCGCCGCCGAGAGCGTGCCCGATCTCCCCATCGTCTCCGAGACCGCAATCCCGTAGAGGTGGAACGGGCTTTCGCGTCGGCGCTGTAGTTGACATCGTTGGGTGCGTGCGTCCACCCGCGCCCCAAGACCCCGGTCGTTCGAGTGGCCCCGAGCGTTCCGCCGAGCCCGGCCGCGGCGGCGAGCTGCGGCGTCCCCGCGAAGCCGCGCGGACGGCGTCCGCAGCGCTCGTGGACCTGCGGCTGGTTCTCCTGGTCCTCGTCGCCACGATCGCGATCTGCTCACTGATCGACTTCGCGCCTGAGACCGAGACCAACGGTCTGAGCTGGTTCGGCGTTCGACGGCAGACGGTGGTTCCGTTCGGGCTCGGCGTGCTGTGCGTCGTCGCCCTGCTCGTCAGAGCGGCAGCCACCCTCCCGGACAGCTCGCGCCCCCTGGTGATGACCCGTCGCGCGCTCGTCGCGTCAGCGGTCCTCATGCTCGGTCTGCTGGCAACGCCGTACACGCTCAGCACGTTCTTCAACTGGGCCCACATGACGTTCGGCGCCACCCTCTTCGCGATGCAGCTCGCCTACGCGGGCTGGTTCGCGGCGACCTACCGCGAGCCGGTTCCCATGGTCCTGGCCCTGGCCCAGCTGGTGGCCGGTCTGGTGGCTGCGGCATCCCTCGTGGGCGTCGTCGACCAGCTCTTCACCGCACAGGTGGTCTTCCAGGTCGCCTACGGCGTCGTCCTGCCCCTGGCGGTGGCGCGGCTGCTGGCCGACGCCGGCGCCGACGCGGCCTACTCCGAGCGCGGCGGGTCCACCGTCGGGCGCCGTGCGTCCGGACCACCAGGCTCCGGCGGACCGGGCTCCGGCGGACCCGGCTCCGGAGCACAGGCCCTCGGCTCGGAGCCCTCCGGCTCGGGTCGCTGACAGACCAGCGGTCCCAGGCTCAGGGTGTGGTGCCAGCCGCCGAGCAGCCGCCGCAACCGCACCCCGCAGTTGCGGCAGAAGACCTCCGGCGCCGCCACGGGACCAGTCTGTCCCACCTGAGGAGCCATGAGACCGCGATGAAAGACGCTCGGCCGCCCGAGGTGGAACAGATTTCCGGGCGCAACCGGGCGCCGTGTACCCTGAGCCGTCGTCGCCCCAATAGCTCAGTCGGCAGAGCGTCTCCATGGTAAGGAGAAGGTCTAGGGTTCGATTCCCTATTGGGGCTCTGACGGTGGAGGCTCGCGCGCGTCGCCACCGCACGGCGGAGTAGCTCAGTCGGTAGAGCAAGCGGCTCATAATCGCTGTGTCGCCGGTTCAAGTCCGGCCTCCGCTACCAAGCCCCGCATGCCGACGGGGTCCCCGACCCGGGGCGAGGACGCCCTCACGAGCCGGGGTTGCTCGATTCGACCCGGGTCGGCTCGGCGGCGTATCGTCTAACCTCGTGCCCGAGCGGGCGCGCGCTGTGCTGTGCCCGCCGGCGGGCTCCAGCACGTGGTCCCTCCCGAGCCGAGAGAAGGCGCCTGCCGTGGCCAGCAAGACCCAGGACGTCCGCCCGAAGATCACCATGGCGTGCACCGAGTGCAAGGAGCGGAACTACATCACCAAGAAGAACCGCCGCAACGACCCCGACCGCATGGAGCTCGCGAAGTTCTGCCCGCGCTGCGGCAAGCACACCCCGCACCGAGAGACCCGCTGAGCCGTCGCCCGGCCATGGGCGTCAACCCCGACATCGCCGGTCGCGTGTACCCGCCTTCCGCGGTGTACGAGGTCGGCCGGGAGAAGATCCGCGAGTTCGCCTCGGCGATCGGCAGCAGCGACCCCACGCACCACGACCTCGCCGCCGCGCGGGCGCTCGGCCATGCCGACCTCGTGGCGCCCCCCACGTTCGCCGTGGTCGTCGCGCAGCGCAGCGAGGTGCAGGTGGTCGCCGACCCCGAGTCCGGCATCGACTACAGCCGCGTCGTCCACGGCGAGGAGCGCTTCGTCCACCACCGGCCGATCGTCGCCGGCGACCACCTGGTCGCGACCCTGCACGTCGACAGCGTGCGCGAGGCCGGTGGGCACGCCATGGTCACCACGCGCGTGGAGATCACCGATGCGGCCGGGGCGGCGGTCAGCACGGTGAGCTCGACGATCGTCGTCCGCGGCGGGGAGGCCTGACCGGTGAGCGCACCGACCTTCGACGGCGTGGCCGTGGGCGACGTGATCGCCGCCGTCGGCTACCCGCTGCGGCGCGTCGACCTCGTGCGTTACGCCGGCGCCAGCGGGGACCTCAACCCGATCCACTGGAACGAGCGGTTCGCCCGCGAGGTGGGTCTGCCCAACGTGATCGCCCACGGGATGCTCACGATGGCCACGGCCTGCCGGCTGGTCACCGACTGGTGCGCCGACGCGGGCGCGGTGCTGGAGTACAGCGTGCGCTTCACGCGGCCGGTCGTCGTCCCGGACGACGGTGTGGGGGCCGTCGTCGAGGTCGCGGGGACGGTCGCGGAGAAGGACGACGAGCGTCGCGCCGTCCGCGTGGACGTCACGGCCACCAGCGCCGGGAGCAAGGTGCTCGGGCGCGCCCAGGTGCTGGTGCGGCTGCCCTGACCTCCCCCGAGGACTCGCCGGCGCGGCTTCGGGCCGCGCGCACGGCAGTCGGCGTCGTGTTCGCCGTCAACGGGCTGCTGCTCTCGAGCTGGATCGCGCGCATCCCCGCCATCCGGGACGACATGCACCTGACGCCGAGCGGGTTGGGGCTGGTACTGCTGGCCGGGTCGTGCGGCGCGGTCACCGCGCTGCCTGCGGCCGGACCCGTCGTCCACCGCCTCGGCCCGTCCCGCACCGTGCTCGGCTTCGGTCTGCTGGCCTGCGCTGCGGTCGCGGTCGTCGGCCTGGCCGGTCAGGTGAGCGTGCTCATGGCCGCCCTCTTCGCCGTGGGGGCGGGCTCCGGGACGTGGGACGTCGCCATGAACGTCGAGGGGGCGGACGTCGAGCACCGCCTGGGTGCCCACCTCATGCCCCGGCTGCACGGGGTGTTCAGCCTCGGCACCGTCGCCGGAGCGGCCATCGGGGCCCTGGCGGCCGCGCTGCATGTCCCCGTCGCCGTGCATCTGCCCGTCGTCGCCGTCCTGGCCGCTGCGCTCGTCTCGGCATCGACGCGCCGCTTCCTCGGCCCGTCACCGGCGGGCGCCGACCCGGGCTCAGTGAAGCCCGCCGGCGCCGCGCCCGCCGTCGCCGGGCCCGCCGCTCTCGAGCCGGGCCGGCGGACCCGTCGTGGCTCGGGCACCCTGGCTGCCTGGCGCGAGCCTCGCACGCTGGTGGTGGGGCTGTTCGTGCTGTCCATGGCGTTCTCGGAGGGGGTGGCCAACGACTGGCTGGCCGTCGGGCTCGTGGACGGCTACCGGGTGGACCACGCCGTCGCGGCCGCTGGCTTCGGCCTGTTCGTCGCGGCGATGACGGCCGGGCGCCTCGCGGGTGCGGGGGTGCTGCACCGGTGGGGGAGGGTCGCCGTACTGCGGGCGGGGGCCGGCTCCACGGCGATGGGCGTCCTGCTGGTCGTCGCCGGGGGCACCGCGGGGGGCACCTGGCGTGGGCTGCCGATCGCGGCGGGCGGCATCCTCGCCTGGGGTCTGGGCACCGCTCTGGCCTTCCCGGTGGGGATGAGCGCGGCGGCGGACGACCCCTCCCGTGCGGCCGCGCGGGTCAGCGTGGTCGCGACTGTCGGGTATGCGGCGTTCCTCGTCGGGCCGCCCACGATGGGGTTGCTCGCCGACAACGTCGGTGTGGTCCGCGCGATGAGCACCGTGCTCGTGGCCGCCGCGGTCGCGGTCGCATCAGCCGGCGCGGCGCGGCCCCTGACCCGCAGGGCCTTGGCGGGTCGCTCGTCCACGACCGATAGCGTGGACGAGTGCCCGACAGCTCCGCGCCGAGCGCGACGGTCCGGCTCGCAGACCTGACCACCCTGCGGGTGGGGGGCCCCGTAGGTCACCTGGCCTGCGCGACGACCACCGATGCGGTGATCGACGCCGTTCGCTCGTGCGACGAGTCGCACGAGCCGATGCTCCTCCTCGGCGGCGGGTCGAACCTGCTGGTCGCTGACCAGGGGTTCCCGGGCACGGTGGTCCAGGTGGCCACCACGGGCATCGAGGTCGAGTCGCAGGACGCCTGCGGCGGCGTCCTCCTCAGGGTCGCCGCGGGGCAGCCGTGGGACGACGTCGTCGCGCTCGCCGTGCATGAGGGCTGGTCGGGGGTCGAGGCCCTGTCGGGGATCCCGGGCTCCACCGGGGCGACGCCGGTGCAGAACGTCGGCGCATACGGCCAGGAGATCGCTCAGACGTTGGCGAGCGTGCGCCTGTGGGACCGCCAGCAGCACAGGGTGCGCACGTTGGCGAACGCCGACTGTGAGCTCGCCTACCGGGGCTCACGGTTCAAGGCGGAGCAGGTGGCAGGTGGTCCCCGCTTCGTCGTGCTCGAGGCCACGTTCCAGCTGCGCATCGCCGACCTGTCGGGACCCTTGGGCTACACCGAGCTCACGGAGCTTCTCGGCGTCGAGCCGGGCGGGCGCGCGCCGGTGGCCGAGGTCCGCGATGCCGTGCTGTCGCTGCGCGCTCGCAAGGGCATGGTGCTCGATGCCGCCGACCACGACACGTGGAGCGCAGGCTCGTTCTTCACCAACCCGGTGCTGCCGTCGCAGTCCGCCGAGCGCATGCCGGAGGGGCTACCCCGCTGGGACATGGGCGAGGGCCTCGTCAAGGTCAGCGCGGCGTGGCTCATCGAGCACGCCGGCTTCGGCAAGGGCCACGGCCTGCCGGGCCGCGCGGCGTTGTCGACCAAGCACACTCTGGCCCTCACCAACCGGGGCCACGCGACCGCGGACGACCTGCTCGCGTTGGCCCGGGAGGTGCGTGAGGGCGTTCGGGAGTGCTTCGGCGTGGAGCTGGTGCCCGAGCCCGTCCTGGTGGGCTGCACCCTCTGAGCGACCACCTTCACGTCCCCCGCACCCGCAACCGGTCGGGGTCGTAGAACGGGCGAAGGCTCACCTGCGCCGCCACGCGCTCGCCCGCGACGTCCACCTCGAAGCCGTCCCCGGCCAGCCACGCCGCCGTGACCCCCTCGGCGTGCTCTGCCATGGCGAGCCCGACTGAGGCGCGCAGGGTGTGCCCGAACGCCCCGGCTCGCACATACCCCACCCACCGGCCACCGCACAGCAGGGGCTCCCCACCGAACAGCACCGGTTCGGGGTCGCGAAGCAGGACGTGGACCATCCGGCGGGAGCGCTCCCCCCGCGCCGCCAGGACCGCCGCCTTGCCCGTGAACTCGGCGGGCTTGTCGAAGGCGACGGCGAAGCCCAGCCCTGCCTCCACCGGGTTGTCGGTGTTGTCGATGTCGAGCCCGAAGTCGCGGTAGCCCTTCTCCAGGCGAAGGCTGCTCATCGCGTCGAGCCCCACGGGCCGAACGCCCAGGTCCGCCCCCGCCTCCACCAGCTCGTCCCACACGCTGACGGCGAGGTCGGCCGGCACATGCAGCTCGTAGCCGAGCTCGCCGACGTAGGTGACCCGCAGGACGAGGCAACGGGCGTAGCCGACCTCGAGCCTGCGGGCGGACAGGTAGGGCAGTGCGGCGTCGCCCACGTCGTCGGGGCTCAGCCGGGCCAGGAGCTCGCGCGACCGCGGGCCCTGCACGCAGATCAGCGCGCGGGCGCTCGTCACGTCGCGCACCGTCGTGCCTGGCGAGGCAAGCGCGCCGCGGCGCAGCATCGTCTCGACCCGGCGATGCGTGACATCGGAGCAGACGACGAGGAAGCCCTCGTCACGTGTGCGGGTGACGGTGACGTCGGCCACGATGCCGCCGCGAGGGTCCAGCCATGGTGTGTAGACCACGCGGCCGACCGGCCCGTCGACCGCCCCGGCACTCAGCTGGTCGAGCAGCGACGCAGCGTCCGGCCCGCTGACGGTGAACGACGACATGAGGCTCATGTCGAGCAGACCGACCGACTCCCGGACGGCGTGATGCTCGGCCGCGGTGTAGGCGAACGACTCCTGTCGTCGCCATGACGGGCACACGGATACGTCCTCGGCCCGGCGCCCGGCGGCCGCGGCGTCGGCCGGAAGGTACCACTGCGGGTACTCCCATCCCGCCGAGACGCCGAAGCGCGCCCCGGCGGCCTCGAGGCGCCCGTGCAGCGGCGAGCGGCGGACGCCGCGCGCCGTCCGGGGCTGGAACGTCGGGAACGCGCCGTCCCCGAACAGGACGCCGAGCTGCTCCACCGTGCGCTCGCGCCGGAACCGCCGGGTCGCCTCGTGGGGCAGTGCCCGCTCGATGCTGTAGTGGGCGACGTCGACCGGCGGCACGCCGTCCACGACCCACGACGCGATCACGCTGCCGACCCCGCCGCCCAGCAGGATCCCCAACGAGTTCAGCCCGGCCGCGACGACGACGTTGGCCACCTCCGGGGTCGGGCCGAGCAGGGGGTGGACGTCGGCGGTGAAGCTCTCGGGGCCGCAGAAGAAAGTCCGGATGCCGGCGTCGGCCAGCCGCGGGATGCGGGCGATGGCGCCGGCGAGGCACTCGGCCACCCGGTCGACGTCCGGCGGCAGCGTCCCGAACGCGAAGTCGGCCGGCGCGCCGTCCACCCGCCACGGACCGGCCACCGGCTCGAAGAGGCCGACGAGCATGCCGCCGCCCTCCTCACGGTAGTAGGCGTAACGGTCGGGGTCCTCGACCACCGGCAGGTCCCGGTGCACGCCGTCGACGGGGTCGGTGAGCACGTAGTAGTGCTCGGCCGCCTGCAGGGGCACGTCCACGCCGGCGAGCGCGCCGAGCTGGCGCGACCACAGCCCAGCCGCCAGCACCACCGTGTCGCACTCGACCCTGCCCCGGTCCGTGAGCACGGCAACCACCCGGTCCCCGGCGCGCTCGAACCCCGTCACCGACACACCCTCGGCGATCGTCGCGCCGGCCTGCCGAGCGCCCCTGGCCATGGACGTCGCGACCCCGACGGGGTCGGCGCGGCCCTCGTCGGCGATGTAGAACCCGGCGAGCACGTCGCTGGTGTCCCCGATCGGCCACAGCCCCGCCACCTCGGTGGCGGACAGCTCGACGTTGTCGACGCCGAAACCGCGGACGAACCCCGCCTCGCGCCGCAGCGTCTCCAGCCGGTGCTCGTTCGTCGCCAGGTGGATGTGGCCGATGGGCCGGAACCCGGTCGAGTGCCCGGTCTCGGCCTCGAGGCGCGAGTACAGGTCGCGCGAGTAGCGGCTCATCCACAGCGACGTCTCGTCGACCATCCCCGCGCACGTGATGAGCCCGGCCGCGTGCCACGTGGTGCCGGACGTCAGCTCGTGACGTTCCAGGAGGAGGACGTCGCGGCGACCCAGGCGCGTGAGGTGGTAGGCGATGCTGCACCCGATGTTCCCGCCACCCACCACGACCACCTCGGCACGAGAGGGCAGCTCCGCCGTGCTCATACCCGCTCCGCGGTGCTCACGCCTGCTCCGCGGGCGGGTTCGCGGCGACGTCGCGAACGGCCTGTGCGACCTGGCGGCAGGACCAGGCGAAGAGGTCCGGCTCCATGGTCAGGGCCGGCTGCATGCGGTAGAGCGGTTTGCTCGGCTCGCTGATCGCCAGCACCCCGCGGCGCAGGGCGGCGTGGTGCACGGCGGTCTGGAACGCCGGAGCGGGTTCGATGCTCGCCTTGTCGGTGACGAACTCCAGGCACGCCCAGGCGCCGATGCTGCGGACGTCGCCCAGCTGCTCGACCTCGTTCACGAGCGGCCCCAGCTCGTCCAGTGCGATGGCCTGCAAGGCCCGGGTGTTCGCCAGGAGGGCCGGGTCGGCCAGCAGGTCCAGCCCGGCCAGGGCGCCGGCGCACGCCGCCGGCTCCCAGGCGTAGGTGCCGCCGAGGTGGCAATGCGAGTCGGCCAGCACCCTGTCGGTGCCCAGGATCGCGGCCAGCGGTTGGCCGCCGCCGGTGATGCCCTTGCCCAGCAGAAGGATGTCCGGCTGCAGACCCCACAGCTGGGAGGCGAACACCTCACCGCAGCGGCCGAGGCAGGTCTGTACCTCGTCGAGGATCAGCATCCAGTCCCACCGGCGGCACAGCTCCACCAGCCCGTCCCAGAACGCCTGCGAGGGTGCGAGGATGCCGCCCTCACCCGCGACCGGCTCGATGAGGACGCCGGCCACCTGCTGGGGCTCCACCTGATGGCGCAGCACCCAACGCTCGAGATAGTCCAGGTACAGCGTGTCGTCGAACGGGCCCGGCCCGCGGTGGAACGGGGTCCGGAAGCGGTTCGGGTAGGGCGCGAGCACCAGGCCCGGCACGAACTCGGCGTTGTGCGCGGTGTTGCCGGGCATGTCGGTCGAGCTCGCGGCGGCGAGGTAGGTCGACTCGCCGTGGTACTGGCCCAGGAAGCCGAGGATGATCGATCGGCCGGTGACGGCGCGGGCCAGCTTCACCGCGCCTTCGACGGCCTCGGTGCCCGTCACCGTGGGCACGGCCCGGGTGATGCCCGGTGGGGCCAGCGCGACGAGCCGCTCGGCCAGGGCCACCACCGGCTCGCTGGCCAGGTACATCGCGATCTCCATGCCGTAGCGGTCCCAGGCCTGGGTCATGGCCGTTCGCACCGTCGGGGGCTGGGCGCCGTAAGGAGCAGCGCCCCAGGCGCTGAGATGGTCGGCGAAGACGTTGCCGTCGGCGTCGGTGAGCAGGTGCCCGCGCTTGCTGTCGAGGACGACGGGGATGGTGTCGGCGTCGCGCAGCGGCCCGTACAGCACGGCGTCCTTGCGGCTGAGGAGGTCTGCGCTGCGGGGCCCCGGCAAGGAGGTGTCCACGTGCGGCCAGTCCGGGCCCACCGGGGATGGGCCCGCCGGGGATGGGTCCACCGGGGATGGGTCCACCGGGGATGGGTCCACCGGGGATGGGTCCACCGGGGATGGGGAGGTCGTGGTCATCGAGTGGCCCTCCGTCGGGGTGGTTGCGCAGGTCACACCTGGCCGGCGAAGGCACCGAGCCCGATCTCGTCCGGTTCCCCGCGCGTGAGGCGGCGGAACGCCAGCCAGCCCACGACCACGGCGAGCAGCGAGGCCACGAGCATGAGCGAGGCCAGTGCGTTCAGGGCCGGCGTCGGCGCCGCCCGTGCCGTGTTGTAGATCTTCATGGACGTCGTCTCCGTAGAGGCGTCCGAGGACAGGTAGCGCACGATGATGAAGTCGTCGATGACGTCGGCGAACACCAGCACCGCGCTGGCGAAGATGGCCGGCATCAGCATCGGCAGCAGCACGCGGCGGATCGCACCGGACGCCGAGGCGCCCAGGTCGCGGGCGGCCTCTTCATACTGCCGCCCGATCGTCAGCAGGCGGGCGCGCACGATCACGACGGGGAAGGACAGCTGGAAGGTCACCAGCCCCACCACCTGGGCGGTCGTCCCGAGCTGGAACGGCACGGCTAGCTGCGTGATCATGAACCACAGCCCCACCCCGAGCACGATCTCGGGTACCACGAACGACAGCACCATCGTGAAGTTGGCCGTGGCGGGTAGCCTGCCGTGCCAGCGGTCCAGGCCGAGGGCGAAGGCGACCCCGAGCGGGACGGCGACCACCGTCGTGAGCACGCCCAGCCAGAGGGTGTGGGTCAGCGCCACGCTGAGGTCCGGGTTGTGCAGAACGGACTGGTTGGGGTCACCGGTGTACCACCGCATCGAGAACCCCTGCCAGACGCTGCGCGAGCGACCGGCGTTGAACGAGAACAGCACCGCCAGCGCCACCGGTGCCAGCGACCAGGCCAGGTAGGCGAGGGTGATGCCGGCCAGGACGTACGGAGGGCGCCAGGGGCCCCGCAGCGGGCGCCGGGGGCGGACGGCGGTGCTCATGAGCGCAGGTCACCGCCCCGGCTGGTGCTGCGGACGTAGAGCAGCATCGGTACGAGCAGGGCGACCATCAGCAGCGTGACGAGCGCGGCCGCCTGCCCGGTCTGGCTCGGGGTAGCCATGGCCTCGTTCACCAGGTTGCCGACCATCGAGGTGCGCGGGGATGCGGAGAGCAGGTCGTTGGTGAAGTAGTCGCCGAGCATGGGCAGGGCAACGAGCATGAGGCCTGCCCAGATCCCGGGGGCGCTCATGGGCAGGATGACGCGCCGGAAGACGTCGACCCGCCCCGCCCCGAGGTCCCGCGCGGCCTCGAGCAGGCTGGGGCTGATCCGGTCGAGGGCGGCGTACATGGGCAGGATCATGTAGGGGACGTACCCGTACACCAACCCGATCACCACGGTCGTCGGGCGCCCGGCCAGCCAGTCGACGTCCACGTGGAAGAGCCCGCCGAAGCCGAGCGCGCGGTTGACCAGACCGTCGGACTGCAAGAGGTTGACCCAGGCCAGCATCCGCATCATGTAGCTGATCCAGAACGGAGCGATCAGCAGGGCCAGGACGAGGCCGCGCCAGCGCCCGGCGTGCCGGGCCGTGAAGTAGGCGACCGGGTACGACAGCGCCAGGCACGCCAGCATCGCGACGGTGACGTAGCCGACGGTCCTCAGCAGTGCGGGCCCGAAGAAGCCGTCAGGCCCGACGATGTGGGAGAAGACGAACGAGAACTGCGTGAACGACCAGTCACGCGGTGACCACGCGGCGACCGGCGAGCGGAAGATGGGGTCGACGGTGCCGAAGGCGATGGCGGCCACGACGTAACCCGGGACCATGAAGAAGACGACGAGCCACGCGACTCCGGGCAGGCTCAGCAGGGAGCCGAAGACCTGTCGTGGCGCCCTGTCGCGCCCCACCTTCGTCGACGTCATCGCAGCTCGGCCCGTCAGGCTCCGGCCTTGAAGCGCTGCCACACGGACTGCCAGCGCGCGTCGACGTCCGGCGCCAGCTCGAGCGTGCGGTACCCGGACGCGAAGTACTGCGGCAGAACCGTGGCCGGCTTGAGGTTCTCGGGGATGTAGCCGTCCTTGACCAGCCCGGCCGGGGTGACGCTGACCTGCGGGGGCTGGTAGCCGATGGCCGACATGTTCGCCATGGCGACGTCGGTCTGCAGCATGTAGTCGATGAACAGGTGCGCCGTGACGGGGTACTTCCCGGACGTGAGCACGACCATGAGGTCGTTGTTCACGACGCCGCGACCGTCCTGGGGGAACCAGTAGCGCAGGATCCCGGGGTCCACGCCCTTGGGCAGGTAGTAGGGCATGTTGACCGCGTCGCCGGACCAGGCCAGGGACATGGCGAAGCGGCCCCCCGGCAGGTCGGAGTAGTCGGTGATCGTGACTGTGGGATGGGTCGCCGCGGTCATGGCGAGCAGCTGGTCCTGCGCCTTGGCCAGGTCGGCCTCGTCGCCGGTGTTGACGTCGGTGATCCCGTTGCGCAGCAGGGCCATCGAGATGGTCTCGCGGTAGTCGTCCAGCACCGACAGCTTGCCGGCGAACTGCGGGTCCCAGAAGACGTCCCAGGGGTTGGGGCGCGCGCCGACGTCCTCCTTGATCCGGTCGGTGCGCCAGGCGATGCCTGTCGTGTAGACGGTGTAGGGAACGCTGTAGCGCCACTCGCCGTCGTAGAAGGGGTTGGTGAACTCGGGCCAGACGTTGGCGATGTTCGGCATGTAGTCGTGGGTCAGCGGCCGGATCAGCCCACCGAGCACGAGCTTGCCGAGGGCGTCGTAGCTGGGGAAGTAGATGTCGTAGGGCACGGCACCGGCGCGGATCTTGGAAAGGGCCTCGTTGGAGTCGTTGAACGTGGACACCTTCACCTTGACGCCGTACTGCGCGTACTTCTTCTCGAACCCCTTGATGGCGGCCGGGTCGATGTAGTCGGCGTAGTTGTACAGCTGCAGGACGGCGCCCTTCTCGGGCGTCTGGCCCGCCGCGACCGGCTGGTTTCCGGCGGCGATGGGCCAGGTGATCGGGTTCGTGGGGGAGGCGATCGGCAGCCCCGTCGGTGAAGGACTGGCCGAGCCGGACCCGCTGACGCCGGGCGCGGGAGTCGCGGTCGCCGGGGACTTGCGAGCGCAGGCGTCCAGGCTCAACGCTGCCGGCCCCATGACCCCGGCCGCGAGGGACAAGCGCAGGAGGTCGCGCCGCGAGGGGCCGGGACGGCCCCCGCGGGGCTGTGTGCCCGGGATGTCACCGGAGGTGACCCCGAGCAGGTGTGCATCCGGCTCGGGCCGGCGCTGGTGGCGCTGCGGCATGGCGCGCTCCCGGGTGTAGCGTCCAGGACGGGTTCGGCCACAAGGGGAAGCCGACCCGCGCTCGTTGCCCACCGTCGATGGACCTACATAGACTGAACGTTCAGTCAGATTCTGGCAAGGCCCGGGGCGTGTGCGTTTCCCGCCCGTCGGGACGCGCCGGCGAGCAGGAGGCGCGGGTGGTCGAGCCAGACGACCGGCGAGCGGTCGACGTCCTTGCCGACGGCGCCGCCGCGGACGTGCGCGCGGACGCCGAGCGGTCGGCGGCCGGGCACGCCGGCGGCGAGGTGCGGCTCGTCGCGCTGGAGAAGGACTACGCCGGAGTGCCGGCGGTCCGCGGGATCGACCTCGACATCGCGGCCGGTGAGTTCTTCTCGCTCCTGGGGCCCTCCGGCTGCGGCAAGACGACGACGCTGCGGCTGATCGCCGGCTTCGAGCGGCCGTCGTCGGGCCAGATCCTGCTCGACGGCGTCGACGTCGCCGCGGTCCCCGCGAACAAGCGAGCGGTGAACACGGTCTTCCAGAGCTATGCGCTGTTCCCCTTCAAGGACGTGCGCGACAACGTGGCCTTCGGGCTCAGGTACGTCCAGGTGTCGTCTCAGGAGGCGCGCCGCCGGGTGGACGAGGCTTTGGCCCTGGTGCGGATGTCAGCGTTCGCGCGGCGCCGGCCGAGCCAGCTCTCCGGTGGGCAGCAGCAGCGGGTGGCGCTGGCCCGCGCGCTGGTCCTGCGCCCGCGCGTCCTGCTGCTGGACGAGCCGCTCGGGGCGCTGGACGCCAAGCTGCGCAAGGAGCTTCAGCTCGAGCTGAAGTCGCTGCAGGAGAGCGTCGGGGTCACCTTCGTGTACGTCACGCACGACCAGGAGGAGGCACTGACGATGTCGGACCGCCTCGCCGTCATGGCCGCGGGTCGGGTCGAGCAGATCGGCACCCCCGAGGAGGTCTACTCCGAACCGTCGACGGCCTACGTGGCGGACTTCCTCGGTGCGGCGAACGTGCTGGACGTCGAGGTGCTCGGTGCGTCGGGCGCGGGCACCGCGTGCCGGCTCGGCGACCAGACGCTCACCGCCGTCACCGCAGGCATCGCGAGCGGCCCGGCCAAGCTGGTGGCACGCCCCGAGCGGCTGTCGGTCAGCGCCCAGGCCGGCGGCGTCCCCGAGGGTCAGCATGTGACCGCGCTGGTCGACCGGTGTGTCTACCGAGGTGCCGGCCTCGACATCGTTGTGCGGCTGGCGGGCGGGCAGACGCTGGTCGTGAGCCGGGCTGCGGACGCCCCGGAGGGGCGCCTGCGCCACGGTGAGGCGGTACACGTGTCCCTGCCGCCGGAGTCGCTGCGCCTGTTGCCCCCTGGCGGCCCGACCCCCACCCCCGACACGTCCTCCGGCGCCTAGCTGTCCCCATGCGTGCCGGTAGGCCGCAGTTGCGCACCAGAGGTCGCACAACAACAACCGAGCCTCAGGTGGGCAGGTCGACACCCAGCCAGAGGCGGCACAGGTCGCCCGCGATGCTGATGGCCGCGAACGGGGTGACCACCGGGTCCTCGAGGATCACCTGCACGGCGAGCCCGTCGAGCAGCGACGTGAGCGCCAGGGCGAACCGGTCGGCGTCGGCCGCGCCGAAGTCGCCCCGTGCCTGGCCGTCGTGCACGATCGCGACCACCACAGCCCGCCACCGGGTGTCGAGCTCCGCGCGGTGACGGGCTGCCTCGGGATGGCGCACGGCCTGCGACCACAGGTCCAGCCAGAGCATCCACGATGCCGGCAGGTCCGGGCGCGTCCGAGGGGCACAGCTGAGCGTGATCAGCTCCGACAGGCGCTGGGTCGGTGTCGCGAGCGCGTCGAGGTGGGCCGACATCGTCTCGTAGAAGACATCCTCGGAGAACCGCAGCGCCTCGGTGAGAAGCCGGTCCCGGGTCTGGAAGTAGTAGAGCACCAGCGCCGAGCTGACCCCGGCGGTACGGGCGACGTCGGCGATGCGGGTGTGCCCGAAGCCGCGGTCCCCGATCACCTGTGCGGCGGCCAGCAGGATCTGCTCCCTGCGGTCGTCGGAGCGGTCGGCGGGCCCGAGGCCGGTCCCGCCGCGCGCCGTCCCCCCGCGCGGGCGCGCGCTTCCTGACGTCGTGCGAGCTGTGTCGGCGTCGGCGCGCGCCGTCCCCGCGCTGCGCGCCATGCCACCACCGTCCCTCCGTACCGGCGCCGGCAACCCCTTGTCCGGCACCGTAGCAGGTTCATAAACTGAACGTTCAGTCAAGACGTGAGGGAGCCATCATGGCCGGGGTCTATGACGCGATCGTCGTCGGCGGTGGGCACAACGGCCTGGTGGCCGCGGCCTACCTTGCCCGATCGGGCGCGCGCACAGTGGTGCTGGAGTCGCGCGGTACCACCGGCGGGGCCGCCACCACCGAGGCGCCCTGGGCGCACGCGCCCGAGATCAAGGTGACCAGGCTGTCGTACGTGATGAGCCTGATGCCGCCGACGGTCATCAAGGACCTGGCGCTGGAGAGCCACGGCTACAAGGTGTTCCCGATGGGGCCGTACTACCAGGCGTTCCCCGAGGGCGGCTCGTTGAAGCTGTACGCCGACGACGCGCGGCGCAACCACGACGAGGTCTCCAAGTGGTCGCGCAAGGACGCCGACCGCATGCCGCAGTGGGACGCCTGGCTCGCCGGGCTGGCGACCGTGCTGGGACCGCTCTTGACCACCGTGCCGCCGCACCTGGGCTCCAAGCGCCCCGGCGACCTGCTGGACACGCTGCGCCTGGTGTGGCAGCACCGCGGCCTTGACGTGCGCACGGTCGCCGACGTCACCCGGCTCTTCGCGATGAGCATCGCCGACCTTCTCGACGACTGGTTCGAGAGCCCGCAGGTGAAGGCGAGCCTGGCGGTCAACGGGGTGATCGGCACATGGGCGGGCCCCTCGTCTCCGGGCACGGCCTACGTGATGGCCCACCACTCCATCGGCGACGTCGGCGACGGGCATCTGGGCAACTGGGGCTTCCCCGAGGGCGGCATGGGCGGTGTGGCCGCGGCGATCCGGCGGTCGGCGGAGGGCTTCGGGGTGGAGGTCCGCACCGGCGCCAGGGTCGGCCAGGTGACGGTCGAGTCCGGCCGGGCGGTGGGCGTGGTCCTGGACAACGGCGACGAGCTGCGCGCTCCCGTCGTCGTCACGACCCTGCACCCGCGAACGGCGTTCCTCGAGCAGGTTCCCCGCGGGGAGCTGCCGGCCGACTTCGTGCGCGACATCGAGACGTGGAAGACGCGCTCGGGCGTCGTGAAGATCAACCTCGCCCTCTCCGAGCTGCCGGACTTCACCGCCGACCCCGGCACGCAGCAGCAGGAGCACCACACGGGGTCGGTCGAGATGGCGCCGTCGATGGAGTGGATGGAACGGGCGTTCCAGGACGCGCGCGAGGGCCGGCCGGCGCTGCGCCCGTTCAGCGACGGCGTGATCCCGACGACGTTCGACACGACGCTGGCGCCCGAGGGCGTGCATGTGATGTCGCTGTTCACGCAGTGGGTGCCCGCGGACTGGAACCTCGAGCCGCACAAGGACGAGCTCGAGGCCTACGCGGACCGCATGGTCGACTGCTACGACGAGGTCGCGCCCAACTTCAAGGCCTCGATCCTGCACCGCGACGTCGTGGGGCCCTACGAGATGGAGCACGAGTACGGCCTGGTCGGCGGCAACATCTTCCATGGTGAGCTCTCGCTGGAGCAGCTCTTCCACATGCGGCCCGCGCCCGGCTACGCCGACTACCGCACGCCGATCCGCGGGCTGTACTACGCCAGCTCGGCCACCCACGCCGGCGGCGGCGTCTGCGGCATCCCTGGTTGGCAGGCGGCCAAGGCCGTCATCGCGGACAAGAAGGCCGCCCGTCGCACGAAGCGCGAGCGGTAGGCGAGAGCGAAGGGTAGGACAGCCGTCGCACGAGTGCGAGCGGCCGGCGACGTCAGCGTTGCGGGAACGGCAGGGCGATCGGGTCGGGCGCCAGACGGCTCGCGCCTTCGGCGTCGAAGCGGTCCAGGCCGAGGTCGGCCACGTCCACGCCGGACCCGTCGAACAGCGACGTCGTGCCGTCGAGTGCGAGGTCGGCCGCAACCCGCGAGACCGCAGGGCCCCACATCATCCCGTGACCTGCAGCGCACGCGATCGTGACGCCGTCCACCTGCCCATCGGCGTCGACCGCAGCGCCGAGGATCGGCAGGTGGTCCGGGGTGTACTCGATCGTCGCAGCCCACACCCGCCTCAGCCCGAGCCCGCTCGTCACGGGGACGAGCTCGCCCAGCCGGGCCCGCACCGTCTCGAGGTAGGCCCAGTCGATCTCCAGCGCCGGTCCGGGCGCCTCGTCCGGGTTGCTCATGCCGAAGAGCAGCCCGCCGTCCTCGGGGCGCCAGTAGATCCCGCCGGCGACGTCGAACACCATCGGCACGCGGTCGGGCGAGAGGTCCTCGTGCGGCTGGGTGACCGCCACTTGGTGGCGCACGGGGGACGCCGGGACTCGCACCCCGGCCCGAGCGCCGACGTCGCCGATGCTCGGGCCGCCGGTGAGCACGACGCGAGGCGTCGCGATCTCCCCGGCCGAGGTGAGGACGCCGCGCACGCCGCCCCCCGGACCGCGTGCGAGGCCGAGGAAGGTCGTCCGCTCGCAGACCGAGACGCCGGACGACGCCAACGCGGTCGCGTACGCCAGCACGTTGCGCGGTGGGTCGAGGTAGCCGTCGCGGGCCGCGAACGTGCCGCCCAGGGTGGCGCCACCGGCCATGGTCGGGTTGCGCCGGCGGGCCTCATCGGGCTCCAGCCACTCCACGTCGAGCCCGAGCCCTCGCTGCATCGCCATCCGCTCGCGCGCCTGAGCGAGCTGCGTGGGGGTGAACGCCGGGAGGTAGTACCCCTGCTCGACGAAGCCGGAGTCCAGGCCCAGGACCTCACGCTGGCTGCGGTAGAAGTCCCGGGTCCAGGCCCCGAGCACGACGGCGGCCGGCGTTCCACCTTGGCCGCGCACCATGCCGGCTGCGCGGCTCGAGGCGCCCGACCCGAGGACGGCGCGCTCGACGACGACGACCGTCTCCAACCCGGACCGGCGCAGGAACCACGCGCACCACCCACCGACCGTGCCGCCGCCCACCACCACCGCGTCAGCGGTCGAGGGCGGCGCGGGAGTCACCTCCCGGCCTCGTGGGCCGCGTGCTTGATGTGCACCGGCAGGCCGCTGTAGCCACGAGCGACCATCGTGACCAGCTGGTAGACCGCGTCCTCCTGCGGGGAGAGCGGGCCCGGGGTCGCCCGGCCGGAGGAGAGCCCCCGATGTACGGACTCACAGGCCGCCCAGTCCTGCCGGTTGGTGATGTCCCAGAAGTCGCTGGCGTAGGACGGGTCGAAGCCGTCGCGGTCAGCGGCCTCCGGAGGGAAGGCCCACGAGCACTCGATCCACGTCCTGTCCGCCGCGAGCGGGACGATCCGGTGCGTCATGACGTAGTCCGGGTGCAGGCTCACCAGCAGGTTCGGGAACACCTGGATGTAGTCGACGCGGCGCAGCAGCTCCTCCGGCAGCCCCGGGATGGGCACCCCGTCGCTGTGGCCGTCCAGCGACATCGTGGCCATTCCCTCGCGCAGGTCCATCCACCCGCCGACCCAGGCGCCGGGGGCGTCGTACGCCCAGTTCTCGCCGCTGTCCGGCGGGCTGACCGCGCACAGCTCCGGGTGGATCAACGGGCAGTGGTAGCACTCCTGGTAGTTCTCGGCGATGATCTTCCAGTTCGCCGCGATCTCGTACTCGTGGCGGCGACGCACAACCAGGCGCTCGGGGGTGTAGGCGGCCATCCGCTCCCCTGCCTCGCCGAGGTACTCGGCCAGGTCGGGCGCCTGCCCGGACGGGTCGGCGAAGACCCATCCGTGCCACTCCTCCACCCGCATAGGCGCGAGCCCATAGTCCTGCGTGCGGAACCCGGCGACGCCGCGGTAGCCGGGCGCGGCCTTCAGGGAGCCGTCCAGGGCGTAGCCCCATGCGTGGTAGGGGCAGACGACCGCCCGCTTCGACGTCGCAGAGCCGCACGGCAACAGCTCGTGGCCACGGTGGCGGCACGTGTTCGCGAACCCGCGCAGCACGCCGTCGTCCCCGCGGACGAGAAGCACGGTCGAGGCGCCGGCCCGCTCGGCCCGCTGCTGCCCCGGTGCTGCGACGTCCGCGCTCCGGCCGACACACTGCCACCCGCTGAAGAAGTGTGCGGCCTCCCAGGCGAACACCTCGGGGGAGGTGTAGGCCTGCGGCGGCAGCATGACACTGTCTCCGAAGGGCCGCAGGGCGGCGGCCAGGGCCGCCGGGCTCAGAGGGGCCTGGCCGGACACCGTCTCATCCTGACTGAACATCCAGTCAGGATAGGAGCGCCGTGGCGGGACCGTCCAGGCCCGCGGCTGCCACGCGGGCGAGCGCGTCCACGGCGACGGCGCCGATCGGGGCGACCACGACGGGGTTGAGCTCGAGCACCCGCAGGCCCCTGGCGAGCAGCAGGGCCGCCGCACGCTCGGCGAGGTGGCACAGCGCGGGCACGTCCACGCCGGCGCGGCCGCGGCCGCCGAAGAGCAACGCCTGGCCGCGCAGGCCGCGCAGCGCCTCCTCGATGTCGGCGGCAACGGCCGGCAGCGGGATGACGGCCACGTCGTCCAGGGCCTCAGCCCAGATCCCGCCGAGCCCGACCACGAGCGCGGGCACCACACCGTCGTGATGCACGGCGACCAGTACCTCGACACCTGGCTCGACCATGCGCTCGACCAGGAGAAGGGCGCCGGGCGCGCCCCGACCCTCACGTGCCGAGCCCGGGTCGGTCCGGCGCCGGCCGCGTCCGCCGCCGAGCAGGCGGGTCGCCGCCGCCCGTGCCTGGCCGACGGTGCGGACGTCGAGGGCCAGCGCCCCTGCCTCGCTCTTGTGCAGCAGCCCCGGCGCGCTCAGCTTGATGGCTACCGGGAACCCCAGCGCCTGCGCCGTGCGGGCAGCCGCGGCCGCGCTGGCCGCGAGCCCGTGGGCAGGCACGGCGATCCCCGCCTCGACGAGCATCTGCTTGGTCGCGTGCTCGGAGAGCCACCCCTCCCGCGAACCGCCGCTCTCGGCGACCGGGTGCACCCGCCATGCCCGGACGGCTTCAGCGATCGCGTGCAGCCGGCCGGGGTCGGGTGCCGGACGGCGCAGCGCCGCGAGGCTCGCCAGTGCCGGTCCCAGCCCGCTCACCGCTTGGGGGGGCTCCTGCCCGGGGGTTGTCGCGACGAGCAGAGCCTCGAGCCCGGCACGGTGAGCACCGCTGCGACCACCCTCGCGGGTGGCGGCCCACTCGCGACGGTCCGTCTCGGGCAGCCCCGGCGGCTCGTCCTGCACGTAGAGGAGGTGCCCGACGTCGGGGTCGCGGGCCAGGGCCTCGGCGATCCGCGCGACCGCGGTCGTGTCGGCCCAGACGAGGTTCGTGTGGTCGAGCGGGTTGCCGACCTGGGCGGTCGACGGGAGTGCCTCGGCCAGCCGCGCCCGGGTGGTCGGGTGCAAGGGGGCCAGGGGGACGCCGACGACGTCGGCGAGGTCCGCCGCCATGGCGGCGTCCCCCCCGGAGGAGGTGAGGACCGCCACGCGGCCCGGGTGGCGCCGTCCGGCCGCCAGGGCACGGGCGGTCTCCAGCAGGTCGTGGGGCTCGCCGACCAGCACACCGCCCGCCTGGCGCACGAGCGCCGCGAACACGCGGTGGTCTCCGGCGAGGGCGGCTGTGTGCGCGGCCCCGGCGGCCCTGCCCTCGCTGCTGCGCCCGACCTTGAGAACCGCCAGGCGCACGTCGTGGCGCGCGCACTCGGCCAGGGCATCGGCCAGCCGGGCGCCGTCGCCGTCGTCCTCGAGGTAGACGGCGATGCAGCGGACGCCGGGCGTGCCTGCGAGGTGCGAGACCGCGGCGGCGGCGTCGACCACCGCGGCGTTGCCAAGGCTGACCACGGTGTGCAAGCCCTCGCCGCGCCGGTGAGCCAGCCCGACGACCCCGACGTTCCCGCTCTGGGTCACCAGGGCGACGGGCCCGGGGCTCGCAGGCAGGTGTGCGGCGTCCCCCCACAGCGGGGCGCGTCCACCGACCGCGACGAGCCCGTTCGAGTTCGGCCCGATCACGGGCAGGCCGTGGCGGGCGGCCGCCTCGCGAACGGCCACCTGCGCACGCTGGCCGGCGGCGTCCTCGAAGCCGGCGGCGAAGACGACGACGCCGCCGCAGCCGAGCGCCCCGGCCGCGTCCACCTGGTCGACCACGGTCGCGGCCGGGGTCGCGACGACGACCGCGTCGACCGGTCCGTCGAGGTCGGCCAGGGTCGGCACGCAAGGCACCCCGAAGGCCTGCGCGCGGCCGGGGTTGACGCCGACGACCCTGCCGCTGAAGCCCGCCCGCGCGAGGTTGAGCAGGGTCTGCGCGGCGTAGGAGCCGGGCCGCTCGCTCGCCCCGACCACGGCGACGGAGCGGGGCGCGAGCAGGCGGCCCAGGTCCAGGCCGCTCGGGTCCAGGCGGCTCGGGTGCATGGGCTCGCGGCCGCCGTCAGGGCTCAGGTGAGCATGGCGCGCACCCCGCGCCGCTCGAGCGCCCGGGCCACGACGAGCCGCTGGATCTCGCTCGTGCCCTCCCAGATCCGGTCCACGCGCAGCTCGCGCCACAAGCGCTCGGCTGCGGTGGTGCGCATGTAGCCGCGGCCGCCGAAGACCTGCAGCACCCGGTCGGCGCACCGGTTTGCGGCCTCGGAGCAGAACAGCTTGGCCATGGATGCCTTGCCGTGCACCAGCTTCTCGTCGTCCCCGCGGTCCATGCGGGCGGCGACGTCCAGGGCAAGGAGGCGGCCGGCGGCGGCGTCCGCGGCGCTGTCCGCCAGGGGGAACGAGACCCCCTGGTGGTCGATCAGCCGGGCGCCGCCCTGCTCGCGGCCCGCTGCCCACCGCACGCCGTCGTCGAGCAGGCGCTGCATCGCGCCGCAGCAGCGGGCGGCGATCCCCAGACGTTCCTCGACGAACCACCGGCGCTGCAGCAGGTCGCCCTCGCCGACCGCCCCGAGGACGTCGGCGTCGGTGAGCTCGACGCCCTCGAAGCGCATGGTGGGGTGGCCGTGGGGGTAGGAGTGCGTGAACGGGGGGTCGTCGACGATCTGCACACCCGGCGCGCCGGCGGGCACCGCGAAGAGGGTCGGCATGCCCGCAGGCACGGAGGCGTCGCCCGGCCCAGGCCATGACGACGATCACGGCCGCCACGGACCCGAACGTCACGAACCACTTCTCACCGTCGAGGACCCAGCGCCCTGGGCCGGTGCGGCGGGCGGTGGTGCGCATGCGTGTGGGGTCGGAACCGGCGTCCGCCTCGGTGACCGCGTAGGCGTCGTGGAGCTCACCGCGCAGGGCCGGCCGCAGCCACCTCTCGATCTGGGCCGGGGTGCCGGCCCGCCACACGTTGTAGGCGCCCGGGACGTACCAGGAGACCCCGTTGGTCGACCGCCCGAACTGCTCCTCGACGAGGAACCACTGCCGGGCCGTCCAGCCGTTGCCGCCGTGCTCGCGGTCGTGGCGGCCGCCGTGCAGCCCGGCGCGCAGGGCCTGCTCCCGGATCGTGCGCTGGTCCCCCTCGGGCAGCCCGCCGCCGGCGAGCTCGGCCTTGACCTCCAGCGGGATGAGGACGTCGTCGACGAAGGCCGCCGCTCGCAGACGCAGCTCCTCGTCGTCGTCCGGCGCGCCGCGTAGCGCCGCCGGGAACTCCTGCGGCGACCTCGGTTCGGCCTGCAGCGACACGTCGCACCTCTGTCGGGGGAGTCGGCATGCTGTGCCGCTATCCTGAACAGACATTCAGGAGCCGTCAAGGGCGGGCGGCACCGGTGCGTCGGCGAGAGGTGGAGCGGTGGGCGGGGCGGCGATGGCATCGAAGGCGCCCGAGGAGCGCCGCCGGCGGATCCTGTCCGCGACCCTCGAGACGGTGCGCGAGAGGGGCTTCTCCGGTACCCGGGTGACTGACATCGCGAGCGCGGCCGGTACGTCGTCCGGGCTCGTCCTCTACCACTTCGGCTCCCTGGCGGGGGCGCTCGGTGAGGCGCTGACCGTCGCGGAGGACGCGTTCTACGCCGACCTGGACCGCGACCTCGGCTCGGCGGCGGGGCCGGTCGAGCGGCTCAGGCGCATGGCAGCACTGGGTGCCGGCGCCGGGCCTGCCGTCGGGGACTGGACGCTCTGGCTGGAGCTGTGGGTCAGGGCTCTTCGGGACGAGAACGCCCGGGCCGCCCGCGAGGCGCTGGACCGCCGGTGGCGCGCGGCTCTGCGCGAGGTTGTCGACGAGGGGGTTCGGACGGGGCTGTTCCGCCCCCGCAACGCCGCCGCCACCACGTACCGGCTGGCCTCGCTGATGGACGGGCTCGCCATCCAGCTCGCCCTGGGCGACCCAGGGATGACCACGGCCAAGTTCCGGCGGCTGTGGCTCGAGGCTGCCGCCGCCGAGCTGGACGTCGACCCGCAGGCGTTCACCGGCCGCCGCAACGGCTGAGACGCCCAGAGGTCGCGCGCAGCTCGGTCCTGAACGGCTGGTCAGGACCGACGCCTGCATGGTAGCCTGCGCCATATCCTGAATGGCCGTTCAGGTTCTCGGCGGACAGCCGGTGCGGATGGCGGGTCAGAACAGATGGGCGAGCTGCCGATGGACACCACGACCGCCTCGACGATGGCGGCCCGGACGGTGGCCGACCACCTCACCACCGAGGTCGGCGATGCGGACCCACGTCACGCCGACCTGCAGCGGCAGGTCCGCCGGCACCTGTTGCTCAACTTCACGGACCTGTCCGACTTCGCCGACCGCGAGGTCCCGGTCTTCGTCCGCGGCGACGGCTGCCATGTGGTGGACTCCCGGGGTCGCCGGTTCATCGACGGGCTCTCCGGGCTGTTCTGCACGAATCTCGGCCACGGCTTCGGCGCCCGCATCGGTGCGGCCGCTCAGAAGCAGCTCTCCGAGCTCGTCTTCACTCCTTCCTGGTACGTCACTCATCCCGGCGCCGCCGCTCTCGCCGAGCGGCTGGCCGGCATGGCCGCACCCATCGGCTTGAGCAGGGTCTACCTCACCAGCGGCGGCGCAGAGTCGGTCGAGGCGGCTTGGAAGATCGCTCGTCAGTGGCACGCCCATCGGGGGGAGCCGCAGCGCCGCAAGGCGATCGCGCGACGTCTGGCCTACCACGGCACCTCCCTCGGCGCCCTGTCCTTCAGCGGGCTCCCCGAGATCCGCCACCCCTTCGAGCCGCTGGCCGTCCCGACGGCCTTCGTCGCGAACACGAACGCCTACCGGCACCCAGCGGGGGGCGACGAGGCCGCGCTCACGGCCGCCCTGCTCGCCGAGGTCGAGGCCACCATCGAGTGGGAGGGTGCCGACCAGGTCGCGATGCTCATCGCCGAGCCGGTCCAGAACTCCGGGGGAGCGTTCACTCCGCCCGCCGGCTACTGGCAGGGGTTGCGGGAGGTCTGCGACAGGTACGGCATCCTCCTCGTCGCCGACGAGACGATCACGGCCTTCGGGCGCCTGGGGGAGTGGTTCGCCGGGCAGCGTTACGGCATCCGGCCCGACCTGCTCACGTTCGCCAAGGGCGCCACCGCCGGGCACGCCCCCCTCGGCGGGGTACTCGTGACGGAGCGTGTCGCGGAGCCCTTCGTCAGCGGGGGGGCCACCTTCATGCACGGGCTGACGTTCAGCGGCCACCCGCTGTCCACGGCGGTCGCGCACGCCGCCCTCGACGTCTACGAGGACGAGGACGTGCTGGGTCAGGTCCGCACCCGCGAGCCCGCCCTGCGGGCCGGGCTCGAGGGGCTGCGCCGGATCCCGCTGGTCGGCGACGTCCGGGGTGCGGGGTTCTTCTGGGCGGTGGAGCTGGTGAAGGACGCCGCCACGCGTCAGACCTTCACCGCCGCCGAGGCCGACTGGCTGCTGCGTGGTGTGCTCTCGGAGCGGATGGACGCCTTGGGCCTGCTCTGCCGGCTCGACGACCGCGGCGAGCCGGTGGTCCAGATCTCGCCCCCCCTCGTGGCCGACGACGCCGTGCTCGACCGGCTGGTCGACATCGTCGGCTCAGCCCTGGAGGCCGCCTGGCAGGCCTGGCAGGCGAGACGTCCCTGACTGGTCCGCGGCAGGCGAGGACGGCCCCACCCCGCCCGCGGCATGTGAGGACAGCCCTCCCCGGCCCGCGGTCAGCCATCGGTCCACCCCGTCGAGCAGCGAACGCCTGACGGCCAGCGGCGCCCGGGACGCCTCGACCGAGCTGCGGGCGAGCGCGGCCAGGGCGGGGTCGGCGAGGCCGTGGTCGTCGCGGGCCGACTGGTACTGCGCGGCCAGCCGGGGGCCGAACAGCAGCGGGTCGTCCGCACCCAGCGCCACCTGGGCACCGGCGTCCAGCAGGGTCCGCAAGGGGACGTCGGCCATCGTCGGGTACACGCCCAGCGCCACGTTGCTGGCCGGGCACACCTCGAGCGCCACCCCCTCGTCGACCAGCCGGGCCAGGATGTCCGGAGCCTCGGCGCTGCGCACCCCGTGCCCGAGGCGGTCCGGTGCCAGAGCGTCGAGGGTCTGCCTGACGTGGTCGCCCCCGAGCAGCTCGCCACTGTGCGGAACGCTCGCCAACCCTGCGGCCGCCGCGATCCGGAACGCCGCAGCGAACTCCTCGGTGACGCCGCGCCGCTCGTCGTTGGACAGGCCGAACCCGACGACCGTCCCCGGCCCGTCGCCGGCATGGCGCGCCGCCAGCCTGGCGAGCGTCCGCGCGTCCAGCGGGTGCCGGGTGCGGCTGGCCGCGACGACGACCGCCACCTGGCAGCGCGTCGTCCGGCTCGCCTCGCGGGCGGCGTCCAGCACGATCTCCAGCGCCGGGGTGAGCCCGCCGACGAACGGCGCGTAGGACGTCGGGTCCACCTGGATCTCGAGCCACCCGGACCCCTCGGCAGCGTCGTCCTGCGCGGCCTCGAGCACGATGCGGCGCATGTCCTCGGCGTCGCGCACACAGGCGCGCGCGGCGTCGTACATGCGCTGGAACCGGAACCAGCCGCGCTCGTCCGGGGTCAGGCGCAGCAGGTGTTGCTCGCGCAGCGACTCGGGCAGGCGGACGCCGTGCTTGGCCGCGAGGTCCTTCAGCGTTGCGGGCCGCATGCTCCCCGTGAAGTGCAGGTGGAGGTGGGCCTTGGGCAGGAGCTCGACCGCTCGTGCGGGCTCCGGCGACGACATGCCGCAGATCCTGCCAGCCCCGCATGTCTCACGATCACGGAGTTGGTCGCGAGAAGCATCGGTGATCGTGAGACACCGCAAGCGTGGAGCCGGCCGTGGTGCATCACGATCACACCCCGAACCGGCGATGTCTCACGATCACCGACCCCGCCAGCCCGGCATGTCTCACGATCACCGACGACGCGAGCGGGGGCCCACCGGGCGGTGGACCCCCGCTCGCCGCCGCCGCCCAGATGATGCCCGGGCAGCGGCGGCGCGCGCCGGCGGGGAGGGGTTTCCGCCGGCGCGCGCTCACTCGGTGGGTCGTCCTTGGTCAGCCGTTGCCGCCGTGGCCGCTGCCGCTGCCGCTGCCGCTGCCGCCGTGGTCGTCCCCGCTGTCGTGGTTGGCGGGGTCGTCGTGACCTCCGCGCCCGGAGCCGTTGCTGCCCGAGCTGGTCTGGGAGCCGCGGCCCGAGCTGGAGCCCTGGTTGGCGTTGTCTGAGCCGTTGTCGTCGCCCTTGTCCTGTGTCGCGTCCTCGCCGGCGTCGTCCGCGTCGTCCTCGGTGGCGTCCTCGCCGGCCTCGTCGGTGGCGTCGACCCCGTTGTCGTCGGTCGCGCCCTGGCTCGCCTCGTCGGTGGCGTCGACGCCGTTGTCGTCGCCCGGCTCGGCGGTCGGGTCGGCGGTGGGCTCGGCGGTCGCGCCCCCGCCGTCGTCGGTGCCAGGCGTGACGACCGAGGTGACTCCGCGGTCGTCGGCTCCGCCGGACGCCGCAGCGATGCCGCTGATCGCGGCGGTGACGGCGATGGCCGCCGCGCCGCTGACGATGAGGAGGCTGCGGGTCGGGATGCGCATGATGTCGGTTCCCTTCTGAGGTGTGTCTGAGGTGTGCCTGTGAGGTGTCCTGGACCGCGGACCGCACGTTCCGCTCTGTTCGTCCAGTTCTCGCACCAGCCGGGGGCTGCGCGCCATGAGACCTTGGGACTAGTACCTCCTGTCTCGCCGCAGCCCCCCGCCGGGCCCGACACGCGCCTACGATCGCCGTCGTGGCCCCGACTGCCGTTGTGTGCGCGGCCTTCGACCCCGACGCCGAAGCGGCCCTGCTCCGGCACGTGTCACGCCTCCAGGTGGCCGGCGTGCCGGTCGCCGCCCCTCCCCGCAACCGCCCGCACATCACCCTCGCGGCTGCGCGCACGACGCCGGGCGACCTGGACCGGGTCGTCACGACGGCTCGCCAGGCGGCTGGGCGCCGTCCCTTCCCGGTACGCCTTGACCATCTCGGGGTCTTCCCCGGCGGCGGTGTCCTGTGGCTTGGCCCGCGACCCTCGTCGGCCTTGGCCGCTCTTCAGCGCGACGCCGACGCGGCGCTGCTCGCCGCGGGCTGGGGACGGGCGTTCGGTGCGCAGTCAGACCCGCAGTCGTGGACTGCCCACTGCACGCTGGCCACCCGGCTTCGCCCCGACGACCTGGCAAAGGCGGTGCGGGACGTCGCGCGCGGCTTCCGCGAGATCACCGCGAGAGTCGAGCGCCTCGTCGTCATCGTCGTCGGCGGCAGCGAGATCGCCGTCGTGCCGTTCGACGGGTGAGCACCCCTGGCGCTGCGCGACCGGCCGGGCGAGCAACGGGCCGTGTGAGCAGCCGACCGGCGCGTGGGCGCTGCGTCAGCCGGCCTCGCCGAGCAACCTCTGGATGCGTCCGACGCCTTCAGCCAGGTCGGCGTCCCCGAGGGCGTAGGACAGGCGCAGGTACCCGCTCGGCCCGAACGCCTCGCCAGGCACGACGGCGACCTCCACCTCGTCGAGGATCAGGGCGGCCAGCTCGGCGGAGGTCTGCGGGACCCGGCCGCGGATCGACCGGCCGAGGACGCCCTTGACCGACGGGTAGACGTAGAAGGCGCCCTTCGGGGTGGGGCACACCACGCCGTCGATCTCGTTGAGCATGCCGACGATCGTGCGCCGGCGCCGGTCGAACGCGACCCGCATCTCGTCGACGGCGGCCAGGTCCCCGCTCACCGCCGCGATGGCGGCCCGCTGCGAGACGTTCGCCACGTTCGAGGAGAGGTGGGACTGCAGGTTGGTCGCGGCCTTGACGACGTCCGACGGGCCGATCATCCATCCGACGCGCCAGCCGGTCATCGCATAGGTCTTCGCCACGCCGTTGAGCACGACGCACGTGGCTACCAGGTCGGGCACCTCGACCGGCATCGAGGCGAACCTCGCGTCGTCGTACACGAGGTGCTCGTAGATCTCGTCGGTGATCACCCAGACACCGCTGTCGAGCGCCCAGCGGCCGATCGCTCGAACCTGCTCGGGGGAGTAGACCGCACCCGTCGGGTTGGACGGCGAGCAGAAGAGCAGCGCCTTCGTCCGTGGCGTGCGCGCCGCCTCGAGCTGGTCGACGTCGACCAGGTAGCCCTGGTCCTCGCCGGCGAAGACCTCGACGGCGACCCCACCGGCGAGCCTGATCGCCTCGGGGTAGGTCGTCCAGAAGGGCGAGGGCAGCAGCACCTCGTCGCCGGGGTCCAGCAAGGTGGCGAAGGCCTGGTAGACCGCCTGCTTCCCGCCGTTCGTGACCAGTACCTGCTCGGCGGCGACCTGGAGGCCGCTGTCCCGCGCGGTCTTGGCCGCGACCGCCGCACGGAGCTCGGGCAGGCCGGCCGCCGGGGTGTAGCGGTGGTTGGCGGGCCGGCTGCACGCTGCGACTGCGGCCTCGACGACGTATCCGGGTGTCGGGAAGTCCGGCTCGCCGGCGCCGAACCCGATCACCGGGCGACCGGCGGCCTTGAGGGCCTTGGCGGTGGCGTCGACGGCGAGGGTCGCCGACTCGGCGATCCCGCCGACGCGGCGCGACACGCGTGCTGACGACGTGCGTGGTGCTGTGGTCTCGGTCACGCCGCCCATCCTTCCACCAGGGTGGGGCAGCCGACTCGGGCGACCGCCGGGTCGGACAGGGGTGCGGTCGCGCTACGGGCGGGGCGCCGTCCGCGCCCCGTCGGCGGTTCGACCTGGGGGCCGCGGCTGCGTACACTTCGAGCCAGGTGGTTGCGGACCGCCATGATGACGCCTGCCGTCCTGCGGTCGGGGCATCGCTGAACGCGTCCCGTCTCCACCGCCCAGGGCAGTGGCGCAACTGGCAGCGCTCCGGTCTCCAAAACCGGTGGTTGGGGGTTCGAGTCCCTCCTGCCCTGCGGGACGCCTCGCCGGCACCGACGAGGCGACGTACCGACACCGGGTGGGAAGCCGTGACCACGACCTCCACGACGAAGAGCCGCAGCCGGCAAGGCATCGTGCGGCGGTGGATCGCTGCCCTGCGCCTGTTCCTCCGGCAGGTGATCTCGGAGCTGAAGAAGGTGGTGCGGCCGACCCGCAGCGAGCTGCTCACCTACACCTCGGTCGTGCTCGTGTTCGTGCTCGCGGTCATGATCTTCGTATCCGTCATGGACTTCGCGTTCGGCAAGCTCGTGCTGTGGGCGTTCGGCGGTGGCGCGTAGCCACTGCACCGGACAGCGCGGACGCGGGTGCCCGCCGTCCCGCCGTCTCCCGTCCCGCCCGGAACACCGACGAAGGAAGTAAGGACGACAGCGTGTCCGACCAGACCCCCCAGTTCGCGAGCCGCACAGGCCTCGACGACCCGTTCGCCGAGGCCGTGGCCGACGCGGGCGCCACGCCGGCCGACGTTGCGGACGAGGTGCCGGACGACGCATCGGCCGGGGACGCCGAGGCGCCCGTCGACGTGCCGGGCGGGCTGCCTGGCGGCGTGCCGGACGAGGCGCCCGTCGACGTGCCGGCCGGGGACGTCGCGGTGCCCGCCGACGAGCCCTCGGGGGACGCCGCGGTGCCGGCAGGCGGAACCAGCGACGGCTCCGGCGACCCGATCGCCGACTTCAAGGCCCAGCTGCGCCGCGTGCCGGGTGAGTGGTACGTGATCCACTCCTACGCCGGCTACGAGAACCGCGTGAAGGCGAACCTCGAGAACCGCATCTCCAGCCTCAACATGGAGGACTTCATCCACCAGGTCGAGGTGCCGATGGAGGAGGTCACCGAGATCAAGAACGGTCAGCGCAAGCTGGTCCGCCGGGTGCGCATCCCCGGCTACGTGCTGGTGCGGATGGACCTCACGGACGAGTCCTGGGGCGCCGTCCGGCACACCCCCGGCGTGACGGGCTTCGTCGGCCACACCCACCAGCCCGTTCCGCTGAGCCTCGACGAGGTCTTCTCGATGCTCGCGCCCAGCCTGCAGCCGGCCGAGTCCAAGGCCCGGCCCGCCGAGGTGAGGGTGGTCGACTTCGAGGTCGGCGAGTCCGTCACGGTCATGGAGGGTCCCTTCGAGACGCTCCCGGCCACGATCTCCGAGATCAACGTCGACGGGCAGAAGCTCAAGGTGCTCGTGTCGATCTTCGGACGTGAGACCCCGGTCGAGCTGTCGTTCAGCCAGGTCGCCAAGATCTGACCCAGTTCCGCGGCGCCTCGCGGTGAGGTGCCGTCCGCCCCGGAAGCCCCCGGAAAGACGAGTAAGGACCCGACCATGCCCCCCAAGAAGAAGAAGATCACAGCTCTGATCAAGCTGCAGATCAACGCCGGCCAGGCGACGCCCGCGCCGCCGATCGGCCCCGCCCTCGGCCAGCACGGCGTCAACATCATGGAGTTCTGCAAGGCGTACAACGCCCAGACCGAGGGCCAGCGCGGCTCGGTGATCCCCGTCGAGATCACCGTGTTCGAGGACCGGTCGTTCACCTTCATCACGAAGACCCCGCCGGCCTCGGAGCTGATCAAGAAGGCAGCCGGCGTGCCCAAGGGGTCCGGCGAGCCGCACAAGACCAAGGTCGGCCGGCTCTCGGCCGCACAGGTCCGTGAGATCGCCAAGGTCAAGATCGAGGACCTCAACGCGAACGACGTGGAGCAGGCAGCGAAGATCATCGCCGGCACCGCGCGCTCGATGGGGATCACGGTCGAGGGCTGAGCAGCACCCCGGTGCCACCCGGCATCCGGTGACCACCCAGTGGCAGGGCCGGCGCTGGCCCGCAGACCACGACTCCGCAGACACAGGAGAGATCATGAAGCGCAGCAAGAGCTACCGCGCCGCCGCCAGACGATCGACGAGGCGGCGGCCTACGCCCCGCTCGAGGCCGTCCGCATCGCCAAGAAGACCTCCACCACGAAGTTCGACGCGACCGTCGAGGTCGCCCTGCGGCTGGGCGTCGACCCCCGCAAGGCCGACCAGATGGTCCGCGGCACGGTCAACCTGCCGCACGGCACCGGCAAGACCGCCCGGGTCCTGGTCTTCGCCACCGGTGAGCGTGCAGAGCAGGCGGAGGCCGCGGGGGCGGAGTTCGTCGGCTCGGACGACCTCATCGAGCGCATCCAGAAGGGCTTCCTGGACTTCGACGCGGTCGTGGCCACCCCCGACCTGATGGGCAAGGTGGGCCGGCTCGGCAAGGTGCTCGGCCCGCGTGGCCTCATGCCGAACCCCAAGACGGGCACGGTGACGATGGACGTGGCGAAGGCCGTCGAGGAGATCAAGGGCGGCAAGATCGAGTTCCGCACCGACAAGCACGCCAACCTGCACTTCATCATCGGCAAGACGTCGTTCTCCGACACCCAGCTCGTGCAGAACTACACCGCGGCGCTCGACGAGGTGCTGCGCCTGAAGCCGTCCGCCGCGAAGGGCCGTTACCTGAAGAAGGCGACCATCGCGACCACGATGGGCCCCGGTATCCCGATGGACGTCAACAAGACGCGCAACCTGGAGTCTGAGGAGTCGGTCGACGCCTGAGGGCGTGCGGCGGCTGAGGAGGCAGGTCCGAATGTGGGGGGTCACGGCGAGGCGGCGTTCGGTGCTGGCGCTGGTCGCCGTCGTCGGGGTGGGTGCGCTCACCGGCTGTGCTTCGGGCTCGCCGTCAGGGCCCGGGCACGTCGCGAGCAGCAGCACGTCGCCTGCGCCGGAGGCGCCTGCACCGACCGCGCCGGCGTCCTCGGCAGCAGAGCTCGCCGCGCGTATGCGGCAGGCGGTCACGCTGGCCCAGAGCGCCGACACGGCCATGACCTCGTCCAGCGGCCCTGGTATCGACGTGACCGGGAAGGTGCTCTTCAGCGGCACAGATGTGGGCATGGACCTCACCGTCACGATCTCGGACGCCTCCATGCGCGTCGTCCGGCTCCGGGAGGACGTCTTCGTCTCCCCGCCGGAGAAGCAGCGCGTCGACGGCAAGCCCTGGCTTCGCGTGAAGGTCGGGGGGACCGACCAGCTCTCCGTCTCGTTCACGCCGTTCCTCACGAGCGTGGCGTCGAGCGCCGACCTCCTCCTGCTCACCAACGCCTATGCGAAAGCGACCGGCTTCACCGTCATCGGCGCCGAGTCGGAGGCCGGCCTGGCGGTCACCCACTACAGGCTGAAGCTCGACGGTCCCGCCATGCTCGAGGCGCTGCCACCCGCCGGTCGCAGTGCTGCGGCATCGGTGTTCAAGGACGCGTCGGCGACTGTCGACGTGTTCGTCGACTCCGAGGGCCGACCGGCCAGGATCGCGACGTCGTCCGCGGTCTCCGGCCAGGTCTCCACGACGACGACCACCTTCAAGAAGTGGGGGGAGCCTGTGACGATCGAGCCACCGCCGGCTGCGGACGTGGCCGACCCCTACCACGTCGGAGGCTGACCCGGGCGCACGGTTCCGCCGTCGCCCCACAGGTGGGGCCGGGTGGTGGTTGCGGCGTGCTTTGCCCTGCACGCGGATAGGCAACACCAGGCGCGCACGCCGAACCGCGACGCGGCGCAGGTGAGCCCGCGCGAGGGACGTTCGCCATCCGCCCGCCGCGGATGAGGGGGGCGGTTGGCCTAGCACAGGGTGACCGCGCTGAGTGGTGGTCGAGCTGTGTCGTGGTCGAGCTGTCTCGTGGTCGAGCTCTGTTGTGGTCGAGCCGTGTCGTGGTCGAGACGCTGACGGCGGTTCGGACGGCGCGGATTTGGAGCCGCAGCCGTGGCGGGCCTACCCTGGGGGCGCCGAAGACCGCTGGTCACCGCCCGAGAGGGTGGTCGAAGGCCCCGCCACCGCGGGCGACCCGCGCAGGTGTGAACGGAACGGCCGTCTAGGCCCGGAGCCTGCTCCTGGCCGGGGTCGCCGTGGTGAGCGTGCAGCCAAGCGCGCCGACCGCCCCGTGCGCACGTGCGCCGGGGCGTCCTGCATGTCTGGGCCGGGAGGCGACCGGCACGACAGCAGGAAGGAGGGCCATGGCAAGGCCTGACAAGGCTGCGGCGGTCGCCGAGATCACGGAGAAGTTCCGTGCATCCAACGCCGCCGTCCTCACCGAGTACCGCGGGCTCACCGTGGCTCAGCTCACGCAGCTGCGCCGGGGGATCTCGACCCACGCGACCTATGCCGTCGTGAAGAACACCCTCGCCACGATCGCGGCACGGGAGGCCGGCGTCGCCGCGTTCGACGGCCAGATGGCCGGCCCGACCGCCATCGCGTTCGTCACGGGCGACCCCGTCGAGGCCGCCAAGGGCCTGCGCGACTTCTCCAAGACCTTCCCCGCACTCGTGATCAAGGGTGGCGTCCTGGACGGCAAGTCGCTCACGGCCGAGGAGGTCAGGAAGCTCGCCGACCTCGAGTCCCGTGACGTGCTGCTGGCCAAGCTCGCCGGTGCCATGAAGGCGTCGCTCACGAAGGCCGCCTACCTGTTCGCCGCCCCGCTGTCCCAGGCGGCGCGCACGATCGACGCACTGCGCCTGAAGGCGGAGAGCGACCCCAGCGTCCTCGCGGGCGGTGCCGGCACCCCGGCCGTCGCCGACGCCGTCGAGGAGGCTCCAGCCGGGCAGGCGCAGGTGGCGGACACCGAGGTGGCCGAGACCGAGCCCGCCGAGGCTACCGAGGGCTGACCGCCCGCCACCCACTGCGCGGGCGCACCGCCTCGCGTGTACATCGAAAGGACACGCCATCATGGCGAAGCTCAGTACCGACGAGCTCCTCGACGCGTTCAAGGAGATGACGCTGATCGAGCTGTCGGAGTTCGTGAAGAAGTTCGAGGTGACCTTCGAGGTCACCGCGGCCGCACCCGTCGCGGTCGGCGCGGCCGCCGCCGGTGCAGGTGCCGGCGAGGCCGTCGTCGAGGAGGAGAAGGACGAGTTCGACGTCGTCCTCGAGGCCGCCGGCGAGAAGAAGATCCAGGTCATCAAGGTCGTCCGCGAGGTCGTCTCGGGCCTGGGCCTCAAGGAGGCCAAGGACCTCGTCGACGCCGCCCCCAAGCCGGTGCTCGAGAAGGTCAACAAGGAGGCCGCCGAGAAGGCCAAGGCGGCCCTCGAGAGCGCCGGCGCCACCGTCTCGCTGCGCTGACGGCCGGCGGCTGACGCCCCCGCCTCACGTCAGGAGTGGGCGGACCCCCACCAGGGGTCCGCCCACTTCTTGCTGCTCACGGCGTCGGCGGGGGTTGACGGCCACCGTGGATGCCGCCATGCTCAAACACGCCGGTAGGTATCGGGCGCCCCCTCCACGGGCCGGGCAGCCTGGATCCACCGGGTTGTTGCACCGCGTCGGCGTTATTGCCGACGGTTCGGTGTCGGGCGCCGTCGAGCGCCTCGGGGGATGGATTAGACAGACCTGTGCCTGACGGGTAGGCTGTCGCTTTGCGCTGCCCTGTGCCTCTACCCGTGGACTTGCCACGGGGTGCTCGGCGTGCGCACGTTACGCCCGCAGGCCCGTGGAAGGACCCCTCTTGGCCGCCTCGCGCACCGCGTCTGTAAATGGCTCCACCACCATCCGTACGGCGTCAGGCCGTATCTCTTTTGCAAAGATCCGCGAGCCGCTGGAGGTCCCCAACCTCCTGGCGCTGCAGACGGAGAGCTTCGACTGGCTCCTCGGGAACGACAGGTGGCAGGCGCGTGTCGCTGCCGCCAACGACGGTGGCCGGCAGGACGTCCCCACCACCTCCGGTCTGGAGGAGATCTTCGAGGAGATCTCCCCGATCGAGGACTTCTCAGGCTCCATGTCACTGTCGTTCCGGGACCACCGGTTCGAGCCGCCCAAGTACTCGATCGACGAGTGCAAGGAGCGGGACATGACCTACTCGGCGCCGCTCTTCGTGACCGCCGAGTTCATGAACACCACGACCGGGGAGATCAAGAGCCAGACCGTGTTCATGGGCGACTTCCCGCTCATGACCGACCGTGGCACCTTTGTGATCAACGGGACCGAGCGGGTCGTCGTCTCGCAGCTCGTGCGCTCGCCCGGGGTGTACTTCGAGCGGGCGACTGACAAGACGTCGGACAAGGACGTCTTCACCTCCAAGATCATCCCGTCGCGCGGCGCGTGGCTGGAGTTCGAGATCGACAAGCGCGACATGGTCGGCGTCCGCATCGACCGCAAGCGCAAGCAGTCGGTGACGGTGCTGCTCAAGGCGCTCGGCTGGACCGAGGCACAGATCCTCGAGGAGTTCGGCGACGTCGAGTCGATCCGGGCGACGCTCGAGAAGGACCACACCGCGGGCCAGGACGAGGCACTGCTGGACATCTACCGCAAGCTGCGCCCGGGCGAGCCGCCGACGCGCGAGGCCGCCCAGACCCTGCTGGACAACCTGTACTTCAACCCCAAGCGCTACGACCTCGCCAAGGTGGGGCGCTACAAGATCAACAAGAAGCTCGGTCTGACGCAGCCGTTGAACGCCAGCGTGCTCACGACGGAGGACATCGTCGCGACGATCCGCTTCCTGGTGACGCTGCACGCGGGCGGGGCCGCCATGTCCGGCCAGCGCAACGGCGAGGCCGTCGACGTCCGCGTCGAGGTGGACGACATCGACCACTTCGGCAACCGGCGCCTGCGCACGGTCGGTGAGCTGATCCAGAACCAGGTCCGCACGGGGCTGTCGCGCATGGAGCGCGTGGTCCGCGAGCGCATGACCACCCAGGACGTCGAGGCCATCACGCCGCAGACACTGATCAACATCCGCCCCGTCGTGGCCTCCATCAAGGAGTTCTTCGGGACGTCCCAGCTGTCCCAGTTCATGGACCAGACGAACCCGCTGGCAGGTCTGACCCACAAGCGACGGCTGTCCGCGCTCGGGCCGGGCGGGCTCTCCCGCGAGCGCGCCGGCTTCGAGGTACGCGACGTCCACCCCTCGCACTACGGCCGCATGTGTCCGATCGAGACCCCTGAGGGTCCGAACATCGGCCTGATCGGCTCCCTGTCGACCTACGCGCGGATCAACCCGTTCGGGTTCGTCGAGACGCCGTACCGCGAGGTTCTTCAGGGACGCGTCACCGACCAGATCCACTTCCTCACCGCGGACGAGGAGGACGAGCACGTCATCGCTCAGGCCAACGCCGCGCTGAGGCCGGATGGTGCCTTCGCCGAGGACCGCGTCCTCGTCCGCCGCAAGGGCGGGGAGATGGAGCTCGTCGCGGCGGTCGATGTCGACTACATGGACGTCTCGGCCCGGCAGATGGTCTCCGTGGCCACCGCGATGATCCCGTTCCTCGAGCACGACGACGCCAACCGCGCCCTCATGGGGTCGAACATGCAGCGCCAGGCCGTCCCGCTCGTGCGGGCGGAGGCGCCGCTGGTCGGCACCGGCATGGAGCTGCGCGCCGCCGTGGACGCCGGTGACGTGGTGGTGGCCGAGAAGCCCGGCGTCGTCACCGAGGTCTCGGCCGACGCGGTGACGGCCATGAACGACGACGGCACGCACACGACCTACCGGATCGCGAAGTTCCGCCGCTCGAACCAGGGCACGTCGTACAACCAGCGCGTGCTCGTCGACGAGGGCGACCGCCTCGAGGTGAACACCCCGATCGCGGACGGCCCGTCGACCGACCGGGGCGAGATGGCGCTCGGCAAGAACCTCCTCGTGGCGTTCATGTCCTGGGAGGGCCACAACTACGAGGACGCGATCATCCTCTCCCAGCGCCTCGTGCAGGACGACGTCCTCTCCTCGATCCACATCGAGGAGCACGAGGTCGACGCCCGCGACACCAAGCTCGGGCCGGAGGAGATCACCCGCGACATCCCGAACGTGGCCGAGGACGTGCTCGCCGACCTCGACGAGCGCGGGATCATCCGCATCGGCGCCGAGGTGGTGCCGGGCGACATCCTCGTCGGCAAGGTCACCCCGAAGGGCGAGACCGAGCTCACCCCGGAGGAGCGCCTGCTGCGGGCGATCTTCGGCGAGAAGGCCCGCGAGGTGCGCGACACCTCGCTCAAGGTGCCGCACGGTGAGTCGGGCACGGTCATCGGCGTCAAGGTGTTCGACCGCGAGGAGGGCGACGAGCTCCCACCGGGTGTCAACCAGCTGGTCCGCGTCTACGTCGCCCAGAAGCGGAAGATCACCGATGGGGACAAGCTCGCCGGTCGCCACGGCAACAAGGGCGTCATCTCCAAGATCCTTCCCGTGGAGGACATGCCGTTCCTCGAGGACGGGACGCCCGTGGACGTCGTCCTCAACCCCCTCGGTGTGCCCAGCCGGATGAACGTGGGCCAGGTCCTCGAGACGCACCTCGGCTGGGTCGCCTCGCGAGGCTGGAAGGTCGAGGGCAAGCCCGCCTGGGCCGCCGGCCTTTCCGAGGACGCCCGCTCAGCCGAGCCCGGCACCCGCGTCGCGTCGCCGGTGTTCGACGGCGTGAAGGAGGAGGAGATCGTCGGCCTGCTCGACTGCGCCACCCCGACCCGGGACGGCGTCCGCCTCGTCGACGGCACCGGCAAGGCCCTGCTCTTCGACGGCAGGACCGGGGAGCCGTTCCCCGCGCCCGTGTCCGTCGGCCACATGTACATCCTGAAGCTGCACCACCTCGTCGACGACAAGATCCACGCCCGCTCCACCGGCCCCTACTCGATGATCACCCAGCAGCCCCTGGGCGGGAAGGCGCAGTTCGGCGGCCAGCGGTTCGGTGAGATGGAGGTGTGGGCTCTCGAGGCCTACGGCGCCTCCTACGCACTGCAGGAGCTGCTGACGATCAAGTCCGACGACGTCCTCGGCCGGGTCAAGGTGTACGAGGCGATCGTCAAGGGCGAGAACATCCCGGAACCGGGCATCCCGGAGTCCTTCAAGGTGCTGATCAAGGAGATGCAGTCGCTGTGCCTCAACGTCGAGGTGCTCTCCAGCGACGGCATGTCCATCGAGATGCGCGAGACCGACGAGGACGTCTTCCGTGCAGCCGAGGAGCTCGGCATCGACCTGTCACGGCGTGAGCCGAGCAGCGTCGAAGAGGTCTGAGGACCCCTTTCCCGACTCACGTCACATTGCCTGCAACGCCTGCGAGAGAAGGAAGTCATAGGGTGCTCGACGTCAACTTCTTCGACGAGCTGCGTATCGGCCTCGCCACCGCAGACGACATTCGTCAGTGGTCCCACGGTGAGGTGAAGAAGCCCGAGACCATCAACTACCGCACGTTGAAGCCCGAGAAGGACGGGCTCTTCTGCGAGAAGATCTTCGGTCCTACGCGGGACTGGGAGTGCTACTGCGGCAAGTACAAGCGCGTGCGCTTCAAGGGCATCATCTGTGAGCGCTGCGGCGTCGAGGTGACCCGCGCCAAGGTGCGCCGGGAGCGGATGGGCCACATCGAGCTCGCCGCGCCCGTGACGCACATCTGGTACTTCAAGGGCGTGCCGAGCCGGCTCGGCTACCTGCTCGACCTCGCGCCGAAGGACCTGGAGAAGGTCATCTACTTCGCCGCGTACATGATCACGTGGGTGGACGACGAGTCTCGCCACCGCGACCTGCCCTCCCTCGAGGCGCAGATCGAGGTCGAGAAGAAGGAGATCGAGAACCGGCGCGACTCCGACGTCGAGGCCCGGACGAAGCGGCTGGAGGCCGACCTCGCCGAGCTCGAGGCCGAGGGCGCCAAGGGCGACGTCCGGCGCAAGGTCAGGGAGTCCGCGGAGCGCGAGATGGCCCAGCTGCGCAAGCGGGCCGACAGCGACATCGACCGCCTGCAGCAGGTGTGGGACCGCTTCAAGAACCTGAAGGTCCAGGACCTCGAGGGTGACGAGCTGGTCTACCGCGAGATGCGGGACCGGTTCGGGATGTACTTCGAGGGCGGTATGGGCGCGGCCGCGATCCAGAGGCGGCTGGCGTCGTTCGACCTCGAGAACGAGGCCGCGTCCCTTCGCGAGACCATCCGGGTCGGCAAGGGGCAGCGCAAGACCCGAGCCCTGAAGCGGCTCAAGGTGGTCTCGGCGTTCCTCACCACCCGCAACTCCCCCATGGGGATGGTGCTGGACTGCGTGCCGGTCATCCCGCCCGACCTGCGCCCGATGGTGCAGCTGGACGGCGGCCGGTTCGCGACGTCGGACCTCAACGACCTGTACCGGCGCGTCATCAACCGGAACAACCGCCTCAAGCGGCTCCTTGACCTCGGGGCTCCCGAGATCATCGTGAACAACGAGAAGCGCATGCTGCAGGAGGCCGTCGACGCGCTCTTCGACAACGGCCGCCGGGGCCGGCCCGTCACGGGTCCTGGCAACCGCCCGCTGAAGTCGCTGTCGGACATGCTCAAGGGCAAGCAGGGCCGGTTCCGCCAGAACCTGCTCGGCAAGCGCGTCGACTACTCCGGCCGCTCGGTGATCGTCGTCGGCCCTCAGCTGAAGCTGCACCAGTGCGGTCTGCCGAAGATGATGGCGATCGAGCTCTTCAAGCCCTTCGTCATGAAGCGGCTCGTCGACCTCAACCACGCCCAGAACATCAAGTCCGCCAAGCGCATGGTCGAGCGGGCCCGGCCGGTGGTCTGGGACGTGCTCGAGGAGGTCATCTCCGAGCACCCGGTGCTGCTCAACCGGGCACCCACGCTGCACCGGCTGGGCATCCAGGCGTTCGAGCCGCTGCTGGTCGAGGGCAAGGCGATCCAGATCCACCCGCTGGTCTGCACGGCCTTCAACGCCGACTTCGACGGTGACCAGATGGCCGTGCACCTGCCGCTGTCGGCGGAGGCCCAGGCCGAGGCGCGCATCCTCATGCTGTCGAGCAACAACATCCTCAAGCCGGCGGACGGCCGGCCGGTCACCATGCCCACCCAGGACATGATCATCGGCTTGTTCCACCTGACGCTGGTCAAGGAGAACAGCCTGGGCGAGGGTCGGGTGTTCAGCTCGGTGGCCGAGGCGATCATGGCCTTCGACGCCAAGGAGCTCGACCTGCAGGCCCGGGCACGGATCCGCTTCCCTGACATCGTGCCGCCGCTGGGCTGGACGGCGCCCGAGGGCTGGGCGCCAGGTGACACCGTGATGCTGGAGACCACGCTCGGCCGGGCCCTGTTCAACGAGACCCTGCCGACGGACTACGGCTTCGTCGACACCGACGTGGACAAGAAGGTGCTCTCGGGGATCGTCAACGACCTCGCCGAGCGCTACCCGAAGGTCGCCGTCGCGGCGACGCTCGACGCGCTGAAGGAGGCCGGCTTCCACTGGGCCACGCGCTCGGGCACCACCGTGTCCATCTCCGACGTCGTGACCCCGCCGAACAAGCAGGAGATCCTCGAGCGCTACGAGGCGAAGGCCGACAAGGTCCAGAGCCAGTACGAGCGCGGCCTGATCACCGATGACGAGCGCCGGCAGGAGCTCATCGAGATCTGGAACCAGGCCACCAACGAGGTCGCCAAGGAGATGGAGGCCAACCTCCCCAAGGACAACTCCATCTACCGCATGGTCTCCTCCGGCGCCCGAGGAAACTGGATGCAGATGCGCCAGATCGCGGGCATGCGCGGCCTGGTGGCCAACCCCAAGGGTGAGATCATCCCTCGGCCGATCAAGTCCAACTTCCGCGAGGGCCTGTCGGTGCTCGAGTTCTTCATCTCCACGCACGGTGCCCGCAAGGGTCTGGCCGACACCGCCCTGCGGACGGCGGACTCGGGCTACCTCACCCGCCGGCTGGTCGACGTCGCCCAGGACGTCATCATCCGCGAGGAGGACTGCGGAACCGATCGCGGGCTCATCATGCCGATCGCCGTGGAGGTCGCCGGCGGCCTGCGGCGGCACGACGACGTGGAGACCAGTGTCTACGCGCGCTCGGCCGCCGAGGACATCGTGGTGGGCGCCGAGGTCGTGGTCGCGGCGAACACCGACCTCGGCGATGTGATCATCAACGACCTGGTGTCGCGCGGTGTGCGGCACGTGAAGGTGCGCTCGGTGCTCACCTGCGAGTCCAAGGTCGGTACCTGCGCCCGCTGCTACGGCCGGTCGTTGGCCGCCGGCAAGCTCGTCGACATCGGCGAGGCCGTCGGCATCATCGCGGCCCAGTCCATCGGTGAGCCCGGCACGCAGCTCACCATGCGCACCTTCCACACCGGTGGTGTGGCCGGCGACGACATCACCCACGGCCTGCCGCGTGTGCAGGAGCTGTTCGAGGCCCGCACCCCCAAGGGTGTGGCCCCGATCTCCGAGGCCGCGGGCCGGGTGCGGCTGGAGGAGTCCGACCGCGCCCGCAAGGTCGTGGTCACGCCGGACGACGGGTCGGAGGAGGTCGCCTACCCGGTGTCCAAGCGGTCGAGGCTGCTCGTCGAGGACGGCGGGCACGTCGAGGTCGGGCAGCAGCTGATCATGGGTGCGGTCGACCCGAAGCAGGTGCTGCGGATCCTGGGGCCCCGCGCCGTCCAGGTGCACCTCGTGGACGCGGTCCAGGAGGTCTACCGCAGCCAGGGCGTGTCGATCCACGACAAGCACATCGAGGTCATCGTCCGCCAGATGCTCAAGCGCGTGACGATCATCGAGTCGGGTGACGCCGAGCTGCTGCCCGGTGAGCTGGTCGAGCGCTCGCGGTTCGAGGGGGAGAACCGTCGCGTCGTCTCGGAGGGCGGTCAGCCGGCATCCGGGCGTCCCGAGCTCATGGGGATCACGAAGGCGTCGCTCGCGACGGACTCGTGGCTGTCGGCGGCCTCGTTCCAGGAGACCACCCGGGTGCTCACCAACGCCGCGATGGAGGGCAAGAGCGACCCGCTGCTGGGGCTGAAGGAGAACGTCATCATCGGCAAGCTCATCCCGGCGGGCACGGGGCTGCCCCGCTACCGCAACATCCGGGTCGAGCCCACCGAGGAGGCCAAGGCAGCGATGTACGCGATGCCCGGCTACGAAGAGGTCGACTACGGCCACTTCGGCGTCGGCAGCGGCGCGGCCATCCCGCTGGAGGAGTTCGACCTCGGCCGCTACGACCGCTGAGGCCGATCTGGGCGACCTCTGGTGGGTCCCTGTCCTGCGACACCGGCGTGTCGCGACAGGAACCCACCAGGGGCCGGGAGGACGGAGGGCCCGTTTTGACGGTCCCGGCGGCCGACCGGTAGCCTCGACGTCCGTGCCTGGGTCCCCCCGGGCTTGTCCCGCGTGCGCGGTGGCCGGGGTCGGTGTCCCCCGGCTGAAGGCACCAGCGGGGCTGTGGCCAACCCGAGAGATCCCGATCGGGCTGAAGCGCGGCCCTCGCGACACGCCCGACCTCGGGGGCCGAGGACACGAGCACGACGGCACCATGGTCACGAAGGAACCAGCACCACGAAGGAACCAGCACCACGAAGGAACCAGCACCACCACGAACCGAGCCACAGACAACGGAGAACCGGTGCCCACGATCCAGCAGCTGGTCCGCAAGGGCCGCCAGGACAAGGTCGGAAAGACCAAGACGCCTGCCCTCAAGGGAAGCCCGCAGCGGCGTGGCGTGTGCACCCGCGTCTACACGACCACCCCGAAGAAGCCGAACTCGGCGCTGCGCAAGGTCGCGCGTGTCCGGCTCACCAGCCAGATCGAGGTCACGGCCTACATCCCCGGCGTCGGCCACAACCTTCAGGAGCACTCGATCGTGCTCGTCCGCGGCGGCCGCGTGAAGGACCTGCCCGGCGTCCGTTACAAGATCATCCGCGGCTCGCTCGACACCCAGGGCGTGAAGAACCGCAAGCAGGCGCGCAGCCGCTACGGCGCGAAGAAGGAGAAGAGCTGATGCCCCGCAAGGGCCCGGCCCCGAAGCGGCCGCTCATCGTCGACCCGGTCTACGGATCCCCGCTGGTGACGCCAGCTGGTGAACAAGATCCTCATGGAGGGCAAGAAGTCGGTCGCGGAGTCGATCGTCTACCACGCACTCGAGGGCTGCCGCGACCAAGACCGGCAACGACCCCGTGATCACGCTCAAGCGCGCCCTGGACAACGTGAAGCCCTCCATCGAGGTGAAGTCCCGCCGCGTGGGTGGCGCCACCTACCAGGTGCCGATCGAGGTCAAGCCGGGTCGCTCGACGACTCTCGCGTTGCGCTGGCTGGTCGGCTACTCCCGGCAGCGGCGCGAGAAGACCATGACCGACCGGCTCATGAACGAGATCCTCGACGCCAGCAACGGTCTGGGTGCTGCAGTGAAGCGCCGCGAGGACACGCACAAGATGGCGGAGTCCAACAAGGCCTTCGCGCACTACCGCTGGTGAGCATCGGCACTGCCCGCGTCCGTCGCGGGCCCATGACGCGTGCCGCAGCGACGACAGCGACGACGAGGCGAGGCTGAACACCGTGGCACTGGACGTGCTGACCGACCTCCACCAGGTCCGCAACATCGGGATCATGGCGCACATCGACGCCGGCAAGACGACGACCACCGAGCGGATCCTGTACTACACCGGCATCAACTACAAGATCGGTGAGGTGCACGACGGCGCCGCCACGATGGACTGGATGGAGCAGGAGCAGGAGCGCGGCATCACGATCACCTCCGCCGCGACGACGTGCTTCTGGCAGGGCACCCAGATCAACATCATCGACACGCCCGGTCACGTCGACTTCACGGTCGAGGTCGAGCGCTCCCTGCGGGTGCTGGACGGCGCGGTGGCGGTCTTCGACGGCAAGGAGGGTGTCGAGCCCCAGTCGGAGACTGTGTGGCGGCAGGCGGACAAGTACAACGTCCCCCGCATCTGCTTCGTGAACAAGATGGACAAGCTCGGGGCGGACTTCTACTTCACGGTCAGGACGATCATCGAGCGCCTCGGGCGCACGACCGTTGCCCGTGCAGCTGCCGATCGGCCAGGAGAGCTACTTCGTCGGCGTCGTCGACCTCATCGACAACCGCGCGCTCACCTGGCGCGGGGACACGAACAAGGGTGAGGACTTACGCGATCGAGCCGGTTCCCGCCGACATGGTCGAGCAGGTCAACGAGTACCGCCACGCGATCCTCGAGGCGGTGGCCGAGACCGACGAGCACCTCCTCGAGAAGTACCTGGGCGCGCGAGGAGCTGACCCAGGACGAGATCAAGGGCGCCATCCGCAAGCTGGTGATCGCGGGTGAGATCTACCCGATCCTGTGCGGCTCGGCGTTCAAGAACAAGGGCGTGCAGCCCATGCTCGACGCGGTGATCGACTACCTCCCCTCACCGCTGGACGTGCCCGCGGTCGAGGGCCACGCAGTCGGCCACGTGGACGAGGTCGTCACGCGCCAGGCCGCCGTCACCGAGCCGTTCTCCGCGCTGGCGTTCAAGGTCATGAGCCACCCGTTCTTCGGCCGGCTCACGTACGTGCGTGTCTACTCCGGCAAGGTCGCCACGGGAGCCCAGGTGGTCAACTCGACCAAGGGGCGCAAGGAGCGCATCGGCAAGCTCTTCCAGATGCACGCCAACAAGGAGAACCCGGTCGACGAGGCCAGCGTCGGCCACATCTACGCGTTCATCGGCCTGAAGGACACCACGACCGGCGACACCCTCTGCGACCCGGCACACCCGATCGTGCTGGAGTCGATGACCTTCCCCGAGCCGGTGATCTCGGTGGCGATCGAGCCCAAGACCAAGGGTGACCAGGAGAAGCTGGGCACGGCGATCCAGAAGCTCGCCGAGGAGGACCCGACGTTCCAGGTCCGCCAGGACGACGAGACCGGACAGACGATCATCTCCGGCATGGGCGAGCTCCACCTGGACATCCTGGTCGACCGGATGCGGCGCGAGTTCAAGGTCGAGGCGAACGTCGGCAAGCCGCAGGTCGCCTACCGCGAGACGATCCGCCGAGCCGTGGTCAAGCACGTCTACACCCACAAGAAGCAGACCGGCGGCTCGGGCCAGTACGCGAAGGTGCAGATCACCATCGAACCGATGGACACGGCGGAGGGCACCTTCTACGAGTTCGAGAACAAGGTCACCGGGGGTCGCATCCCACGCGAGTACATCCCGAGCGTGGACGCAGGCATCCAGGACGCCATGCAGTTCGGCATCCTGGCCGGCTACCCGCTCGTCGGCGTCAAGGCCACCCTGCGTCGACGGCGCCTACCACGAGGTCGACTCCTCGGAGATGGCCTTCAAGATCGCCGGTTCGATGGCGCTGAAGGAGGCCGCGCGCCGCGCGGACCCGGTGCTGCTCGAGCCGATGATGGCCGTCGAGGTCCGTACGCCCGAGACATACATGGGCGACGTGATCGGCGACCTCAACTCCCGTCGTGGCCACATCCAGGCCATGGAGAACGTCAGCGGCGCGAAAGTCGTTCGCGCGCTCGTGCCGCTTTCGGAGATGTTCGGGTACGTCGGTGACCTGCGGAGCAAGACTCAGGGTCGCGCGGTGTACACGATGCAGTTCGACTCCTACTCCGAGGTCCCGCGCAACGTGGCCGAGGAGATCATCAAGAAGACGCGGGGCGAGTAGCCCGCCGCAACCCCCGAACCACCCATGCAGCACCGACCGGAAATGACACCAGTCCGACAGGAGGACCCCCGTGGCGAAGGCGAAGTTCGAGCGGACTAAGCCGCACGTCAACATCGGCACCATCGGTCACATCGACCACGGCAAGACGACGCTGACAGCGGCGATCACCAAGGTGCTGCACGACAAGTTCCCCGACCTCAACCCCTTCACGCCTTTCGACCAGATCGACAAGGCGCCCGAGGAGCGGCAGCGCGGCATCACGATCTCCATCGCGCACGTCGAGTACCAGACGGCGTTGCGGCACTACGCGCACGTCGACTGCCCCGGTCATGCCGACTACATCAAGAACATGATCACCGGAGCGGCCCAGATGGACGGCGCGATCCTCGTGGTCGCGGCGACCGACGGTCCGATGCCGCAGACGAAGGAGCACGTCCTCCTGGCCCGCCAGGTCGGCGTCCCCTACATCGTCGTCGCCCTCAACAAGGCCGACATGGTCGACGACGAGGAGATCCTCGAGCTTGTCGAGCTGGAGGTTCGCGAGCTGCTGAGCTACTACGAGTTCCCCGGCGACGACCTGCCGGTCGTACGCGTCTCGGCGCTGAAGGCCCTCGAGGGCGACGCCGAGTGGGGGGCGAAGCTCATGGAGCTCATGGACGCCGTCGACTCGTCGATCCCCGAGCCCCTGCGGGAGAAGGACAAGCCGTTCCTCATGCCGATCGAGGACGTCTTCACGATCACCGGACGCGGTACCGTCGTGACCGGCAAGGTCGAGCGCGGCGTGCTCAAGGTCAACGAGACCGTCGAGATCGTCGGCATCAAGGAGACCAAGCAGACCACGACGGTCACCGGCGTGGAGATGTTCCGCAAGCTGCTCGACGAGGCACAGGCCGGGGAGAACGTCGGCCTGCTGCTTCGCGGGATCAAGCGCGAGGACGTCGAGCGCGGCCAGGTCGTGTGCAAGCCGGCGTCGATCACCCCGCACACCGAGTTCGAGGCCAACGTCTACATCCTGTCCAAGGACGAGGGTGGCCGGCACACGCCCTTCTACAACAACTACCGGCCGCAGTTCTACTTCCGGACCACCGACGTGACAGGTGTCGTGCACCTCCCCGAGGGCACCGAGATGGTCATGCCGGGGGACAACACCGAGATGCGGGTGGAGATGATCCAGCCGATCGCCATGGAGGAAGGCCTGCGCTTCGCCATCCGCGAGGGCGGCCGTACCGTCGGCGCCGGCCGGGTCACCAAGATCCTCAAGTGACCGTCCGCGACCTCTGGAGGGTTGGCGTCCCCTCGGGGACAGAACGGGGACAACAACCCTCCAGAGGTCGCGACGGGCACGGATGGCCGAGCAGGGACGGCCGTCCCGGCGGATTGGTCAAGGTCGGGGACGGTCTGGCAGACTAGGCAAGTTGCCCACGGGCCGCGTGCTCCAGCGCGCACCGTCCGAGGGCGCCCGGCGCAGCCCGGGTCGACCGACTCCATCACGAGGGGCACCGCAGGGTGCCGGCTCGGGGGCGTGCCTCACGGCGCGACACACCCGACCTCGGGGGTCGGCGACTTGGGGACAAACCAGCAGCGGTGACCAACAGAGAGAGACGAAGCGACGCCATGGCGGGACAGAAGATCCGCATCCGGCTCAAGGCCTATGACCACGAGGTCATCGACAGCTCGGCGCGCAAGATCGTGGACACGGTCGTCCGCACCGGTGCGACCGTGGCCGGCCCGGTGCCGCTGCCGACCGAGAAGAACGTGTTCTGCGTGATCCGGTCTCCGCACAAGTACAAGGACAGCCGCGAGCACTTCGAGATGCGTACGCACAAGCGGCTCATCGACATCATCAACCCCACGCCGAAGACGGTTGACTCGCTCATGCGGCTCGACCTGCCCGCCGGCGTCGACATCGAGATCAAGCTCTGAGGACGCCGCGATGACGAAGCAGATCACCGCCGTCCGGGGTGTCCTGGGCCGCAAGCTCGGGATGACCCAGGTCTGGGACGCCGACAACCGGCTCGTGCCGGTGACGGTCGTGCAGGCCGGGCCCTGCGTCGTGACGCAGGTGCGCACCCAGGACGCCGACGGCTACGACGCCGTGCAGCTCGCCTTCGGGGCGATCGACCCGCGCAAGGTGAACAAGCCGATGACGGGGCACTTCGCCAAGGCCGGTGTCACCCCACGCCGGCATCTCGTCGAGCTGCGCACGGCCGATGCCGGGGAGTACCGGCTCGGCCAGGAGGTCGCCGCCGACACGTTCGAGCCGGGCCAGCCGGTCGACGTCCTGGGGACGACGAAGGGCAAGGGCACGGCCGGCGTGATGAAGCGGCACGGGTTCCACGGCCTGGGCGCCTCCCACGGCACGCAGCGCAAGCACCGCTCCCCGGGCTCGATCGGCGCCTGCGCCACCCCCGGGCGGGTGTTCAAGGGCGTGCGCATGGCCGGCCGCATGGGTGCGGTGAGCCAGACCACGCAGAACCTGACGGTGCACGCGGTCGACACCGAGCGCAGCCTGCTCCTGATCAAGGGCGCCGTCCCCGGCCCCAAGGGCGGCCTGGTGTTCGTCAAGACCGCGTCGAAGGGGGTCTGAGCCGTGCCGACCATCGACGTGCTCGACGCAAGCGGTGACAAGGCCGGTACGGCCGAGCTCCCCGGCGACGTCTTCGACGTCCAGACCAACATCCCGTTGATCCACCAGGTCGTCGTGGCGCAGCTCGCCGCGGCACGGCAGGGCACACACTCCACCAAGACCCGGGGCGAGGTCAGCGGCGGCGGCAGGAAGCCGTACAAGCAGAAGGGCACCGGTCGCGCCCGCCAGGGCTCCACCCGCGCGCCCCAGTTCAGCGGCGGCGGCGTCGTCCACGGCCCGACCCCGCGCGACTACGCCCAGCGCACGCCCAAGAAGATGAAGGCCGCCGCCTTGCGGGGAGCCCTCTCGGACCGGGCTCGCAACGGGCGGGTCCACGTCGTCAGCAGCCTCGTCGCGGGCGACACCCCCTCGACCAAGGGCGCCTGGGCCGTGCTGGCCAAGGTGTCGGAGCGCAAGAACCTGCTCGTGGTGGTCGAGCGCAACGACGTGACCTCGCAGAAGAGCCTTCGCAACCTCGAGCGGGTGCACGTGCTGGTCAGTGACCAGCTGAACACCTACGACGTGCTGTGCTCCGACGACGTCATCTTCACCGAGGGCGCTCTCGCCGCCTTCCTCGACGGTCCTGCGACCGGAAAGGGTGTGAAGGCGGCGGCGAGCTCGCTGGAGGAGGCCGAGCTCGAGGTGGCCGAGGCCGAGGACGGCGAGCTGGAGGACGGGGAGCTGGAGGCCGGGTCCGAGGAAGCAGCCACCGAGGACAGCCACACCGAGCAGACCGAGGAGGCCTCGCGGTGAGCGTCGCAGGCAAGCTGAACAAGAACCCTCGCGACATCCTTCTGGCCCCGGTGGTGTCCGAGAAGAGCTACGGGCTGCTCGACGAGAACAAGTACACCTTCGTCGTCGACCCGAGCGCGAACAAGGGCGAGATCCGCATCGCCGTCGAGCAGGTCTTCGGCGTCAAGGTCTCCTCGGTCAACACGATCAACAGGCAGGGGAAGGCGCGCCGCACCCGCTCCGGGGTCGGCCGTCGCAAGGACACCAAGCGGGCGATCGTGACGCTCAAAGAAGGCACCATCGACATCTTCGGCGGGCCGGTGGCCTGAGGCTCGCCCGCCGGCGAACCGCAGCCATCACGCCCCGATCTGACTCGAGGACTGACTCACCATGGGAATCCGCAAGTACAAGCCGACGACGCCGGGCCGCCGCGGCTCCTCCGTCGCCGACTTCGTCGAGGTCACCCGTTCGGAGCCGGAGAAGTCGCTCGTCCGTCCCCTGGCCAAGAGCGGCGGTCGCAACAGCTCTGGTCGTGTGACGACCCGCCACCAGGGCGGCGGCCACAAGCGTGCCTACCGCATCATCGACTTCCGCCGCCACGACAAGGACGGCGTGCCTGCCAAGGTGGCGCACATCGAGTACGACCCGAACCGCACCGCCCGCATCGCGCTGCTGCACTACGCCGACGGCGAGAAGCGCTACATCCTGGCGCCGCACAGGCTTCAGCAGGGCGACACCGTGGAGAACGGGCCCTCGGCCGACATCAAGCCGGGCAACAGCCTCCCGCTGCGCAACATCCCCGTCGGCACGGTCATCCACGCGATCGAGCTCAAGCCCGGGGGCGGGGCCAAGATCGCCCGGTCGGCCGGTGCCGCGGTGCAGCTCGTGGCCAAGGACGGGCCGTACGCCCAGCTGCGGATGCCCTCCGGTGAGATCCGCAACGTCGACGTGCGCTGTCGCGCCACGGTCGGCGAGGTGGGCAACGCCGAGCAGTCGAACATCAACTGGGGCAAGGCCGGGCGCATGCGGTGGAAGGGCAAGCGCCCGACCGTGCGTGGTGTCGCGATGAACCCGATCGACCACCCGCACGGCGGTGGCGAGGGCAAGACCTCCGGCGGCCGGCACCCGGTCAGCCCGTGGGGCCAGCCCGAGGGCCGCACGCGCGTCGCACACAAGCCCAGCGACAAGCTCATCGTCCGGCGCCGCCGCACCGGCAAGAAGCGCTGATAGGAGCCGGAGCACATGCCTCGCAGCCTGAAGAAGGGTCCCTTCGTCGACGACCACCTCATGAAGAAGGTGGAGACGCAGAACGAGAAGGGCACCAAGAACGTCATCAGGACCTGGTCCCGCAGATCCATGATCGTGCCGGAGATGCTGGGCCACACCCTCGCGGTGCACGACGGCCGCAAGCACGTCCCGGTGTTCGTCACCGAGTCGATGATCGGCCACAAGCTGGGCGAGTTCGCTGCGACCCGCACGTTCCGCGGCCACGAGAAGGACGACCGTAAGGGCCGTCGCCGCTGACGCGGCGCACGACCTCCGACGGCGTCGACACCACGAGTTCAGACTCATCCGGGAAGCAGAGGACAGCGATGGAAGCCAAGGCGACGGCGCGGTACGTCCGCGTCACGCCCATGAAGGCCCGACGCGTCGTGGACCTCATCCGTGGCCAGCAGGCGACACAGGCGCTTGCAGTGCTCGAGTTCGCCCCGCAGGCGGCGAGCGAGCCGGTGCGGAAGGTCGTGGCCAGCGCGATCGCCAACGCCAGGGTGAAGGCCGAGAAGGTCTCCGAGCCCTTCGACGAGCGGCTGCTGGTCGTCCAGCAGGCGTTCGTCGACGAGGGCCCGACGCTCAAGCGGTTCCGGCCGCGGGCGCAGGGCCGGGCCTACCGGATCAACAAGCGCACCAGCCACATCACCGTGGTCGTCGCGCCTCGCACAGTTGCCGTCAAGGCACCCGCGGCCGCACCGGCCGGCACGAAGAGGAGGACCCGCTAGTGGGCCAGAAGGTCAACCCGCACGGGTTCCGCCTGGGCATCACCACCGACCACAAGAGCCGGTGGTTCGCCGACAGCACCAAGGCCGGCCAGCGCTATCGCGACTACGTGAAGGAAGACGTCGCGATCCGCAGGCTGATGACCAAGGGCATGGACCGTGCAGGGATCAGCAAGGTCGAGATCGAGCGCACCCGCGACCGGGTCCGCGTCGACATCCACACCGCCCGCCCGGGCATCGTCATCGGCCGTCGTGGGGCGGAGGCCGACCGCATCCGCGGCGAGCTCGAGAAGCTCACGGGCAAGCAGGTGCAGCTGAACATCCTCGAGGTGAAGAACCCCGAGATCGACGCCCAGCTCGTCGCCCAGGGCATCGCCGAGCAGCTGTCCAGCCGCGTGTCGTTCCGCCGCGCCATGCGCAAGGGCATGCAGTCCACCCTGCGCGCCGGCGCGAAGGGGATCCGGGTGCAGTGCTCGGGTCGCCTCGGCGGGGCCGAGATGAGCCGCTCGGAGTTCTACCGCGAGGGCCGGGTGCCGCTGCACACGCTGCGCGCGAACATCGACTACGGGTTCTACGAGGCACGCACGACGTTCGGCCGGATCGGCGTCAAGGTCTGGATCTACAAGGGCGACATCACCAACCGCGAGCTCGCCCGCGAGCAGGTCATGGCGCCGCGCGCCCCCCGGCGCGAGGGTCGTGGCGAGGGTCGGGGGGAGGGCCCCGCCGGCGGTCGGGCCACCCGCCCCACCCGCGCGCGTCGTCCGGAGCAGGGCGAGGCCGCGCCGGTCGAGGCCCGGTCGGCCGCGGTGGCCACTGCCGCGGCGGCCGCGGTGGCCACGGAGACCAGCCCCGGAACGGAGGCCTGAGCCGTGCTCATCCCCCGTCGTGTGAAGCACCGCAAGCAGCACCACCCCGGCCGGTCCGGAGCCGCCAAGGGCGGGACGACGGTCGCGTTCGGCGAGTGGGGCGTGCAGGCCCTCGAGTCGGCGTACGTGACCAACCGGCAGATCGAGTCCGCCCGTATCGCCATCACCAGGCACATCCGGCGCGGTGGCAAGGTGTGGATCAACATCTACCCCGACCGGCCGCTGACGAAGAAGCCGGCCGAGACCCGCATGGGCTCGGGCAAGGGCTCGCCGGAGTGGTGGATCGCGAACGTCAAGCCCGGCCGTGTGATGTTCGAGCTGTCGTTCCCCAACGAGAAGGTGGCCAAGGAAGCGCTCACCCGCGCCATCCACAAGCTGCCGATGAAGTGCCGGATCATCCGGCGCGAGGGCGGTGACCTCTGATGGCCGTCGGTTCCAAGGACCTGGTCCCCACCGCGCTGCGTGCCTTCGACGACGAGCGTCTGGCGGAGGAGCTGCGCAAGGCCAAGGAGGAGCTGTTCAACCTGCGGTTCCAGTCGGCCACCGGCCAGCTGGAGAGTCACGGGCGGCTGCGCGCCGTCCGCCGGGACATCGCCCGGATCTACACGATCATGCGCGAGCGCGAGCTCGGGATCACCGCGGTTCCGGAGGCCTGAGCACGATGAGCGAGGTCACGACGAGTGAGAAGGCAGCAGTGAGCAACGAGGACCAGGCAGCGGGCCAGCCGCGCGGGCATCGCAAGACCCGGCGCGGCTACGTCGTCAGCGACAAGATGGACAAGACCGTCGTCGTCGCCGTCGAGGACCGCGTGAAGCACCCGCTGTACGGCAAGGTGCTGCGCCGCACGAGCAAGGTCAAGGCGCACGACGAGGCCAACGCCGCAGGCGTCGGCGACCTCGTGCTCATCATGGAGACCCGTCCGCTGTCGGCGACGAAGCGCTGGCGCGTGGTGGAGATCCTCGAGAAGGCCAAGTGACGCCCCCGAGGCCGACGCCCGGGGTCGACGAAGTTCCGTCAGGCTCTGACCAGAGAACCGACGCGACGACAGGAGTTCGACAGTGATCCAGCAGGAGTCGCGACTGCGTGTCGCCGACAACACGGGTGCCAAGGAGATCCTCTGCATCCGTGTGCTCGGCGGCTCGGGCCGCCGGTACGCCGGCATCGGCGACGTCATCGTGGCGACCGTCAAGGACGCGATCCCCGGTGGCAACGTCAAGAAGGGCGACGTCGTCAAGGCGGTCATCGTCCGCACCGTGAAGGAGCGCCGCCGTCCCGACGGCTCCTACATCCGCTTCGACGAGAACGCCGCGGTCATCCTCAAGAGCGACGGCGACCCCCGGGGGACGCGCATCTTCGGGCCCGTGGGTCGCGAGCTGCGGGAGAAGAAGTTCATGAAGATCATCTCGCTGGCTCCGGAGGTGCTCTGAGATGGCCAGGATGCGGATCAAGAAGGGCGACACCGTCCAGGTGATCAGCGGCTCGCAGGAGAACAAGGGCAAGAAGGGGAAGGTCATCGAGGTCTACCCCGACACCCAGCGGGTCCTGGTCGAGGGCGTCAACCGGATCAAGAAGCACACGAAGGTCGGCACGACCGGCCGTGGCGCGCGCACCGGCGGCATCATCACCACCGAGGCGCCGATCCACATCAGCAACGTGATGCTCGTGGACCCGGAGACGAAGAAGCCGACCAGGGTGGGCATCCGCGTGGAGACCGTCGAGCGGGACGGGCGGGACAAGCGCGTGCGCATCCGCGTCGCCCGTCGCTCGGGTAAGGACATCTGACATGACCACCGACACCGTCGCCGGCACCCGGGTGGCCGCCCCGGCTCAAGCTGCGCTACCGCGCCGAGATCGCCCCCGCCCTGCTGACGCAGTTCACCTACGGCAACGTCATGCAGGTCCCCGGCCTGGTCAAGGTCGTGGTCAACATGGGCGTCGGCGAGGCCGCCCGCGACTCCAAGCTCATCGACGGAGCGCTGCGCGACCTGGCCGCGATCACCGGCCAGAAGCCGCAGGTGACCAAGGCCCGCAAGTCGATCGCCCAGTTCAAGCTGCGCGAGGGCATGCCGATCGGCGCCCACGTCACGCTGCGCGGGGACCGGATGTGGGAGTTCCTCGACCGGCTGCTGTCGGTCGCGCTCCCGCGCATCCGTGACTTCCGCGGCCTGTCGCCCACGCAGTTCGACGGGCGCGGCAACTACACCTTCGGGTTGACCGAGCAGTCCATGTTCCACGAGATCGACCAGGACCGCATCGACCGCACCCGTGGCATGGACATCACCATCGTGACCACCGCGACGACGGACGACGAGGGGCGCGCACTGCTGCGCCACCTCGGCTTCCCCTTCAAGGAGAGCTGACCGTGGCGAAGACGGCGCTGATCAACAAGGCGAACCGCAAGCCGAAGTTCGCGGTACGCGCGTACACGCGCTGCCAGCGGTGCGGGCGTCCGCACTCGGTGTACAAGAAGTTCGGCCTGTGCCGGATCTGCGTGCGGGAGATGGCCCACCGCGGCGAGCTGCCCGGCGTCACCAAGAGCAGCTGGTGAGCCGGCGCGGCATGGCCACGCTCGAGATGGTGCCGCTGCGATCGGCGATGCCGACCGGCCTGCTGACCGTGCGTCGGCAGGTGCTCCAGGTGCACACCACGCGCACGGCACAGCCGAAGACGACGACTACGCCGCAGGTCCTGACCCTCGACGAGGGCAGTGAGGAAACCGCGGTGAGGAAGGGCGGAGAAGCCCGATGACGATGACCGACCCGATCGCCGACATGCTTGACGCGGCTGCGCAACGCGAACTCGGCCTACCACGACACCGTGGCGATGCCCTACAGCAAGCTCAAGGCGCACATCTGCGAGATCCTCCAGCAGGAGGGCTACATCGCCTCCTGGGTGGTGACCGACGCCGAGGTGGGCAAGACGCTCACGATCGTGCTCAAGTACGGCCCCAACCGGGAGCGCTCGATCGCAGGGCTGCGCCGCGTGAGCAAGCCGGGGCTTCGGGTCTACGCCAAGTCGACGAACCTGCCCCGGGTGCTCGGCGGCCTCGGCGTCGCGATCCTGTCGACGTCGTCGGGCCTCCTGACCGACCGGCAGGCCACCAAGAAGGGCGTGGGTGGGGAAGTCCTCGCCTACGTCTGGTAAGGCGGGGGAGGAGAGCATGTCCCGCATCGGCAAGCTGCCCATCCCGGTCCCGGCGGGGGTCGACGTCTCCATCGACGGACGCGCGGTCACCGTCAAGGGCCCCAAGGGCACCCTCAGCCACACCATCGCCGCCCCGATCGCGATCGCGCGCGCGGACGGCGACATCCTCCGGGTCACGCGGCCGGACGACGAGCGCGCCTCGCGCGCGCTGCACGGCCTCACCCGCACGCTCGTGGCCAACATGGTCGCCGGCGTGACGCAGGGCTACGAGAAGAAGCTCGAGATCGTCGGCACCGGGTACCGCGTGGTCGCGAAGGGCTCGGACCTGGAGTTCGCGCTCGGGTACAGCCACCCGATCCTGGTCGACCCCGCCGGACGGCGTGACCTTCACGGTCGAGGCGCCCACCCGGTTCACGGTCTCGGGGATCGACAAGCAGAAGGTCGGCGAGGTCGCCGCGAACCTGCGCAAGCTGCGCAAGCCCGACCCGTACAAGGGCAAGGGTGTGCGGTACGCGGGCGAGCAGATCAAGCGCAAGGTCGGAAAGGCTGGTAAGAGGTAATGGCGATCGGTGTGAAGCGCAGCGGCGGCGGGGCCGGCAAGGGCGTCCCCGCGGCCCGGACGCGCCGCCACCTGCGGGTACGCAAGACGCTCGTGGGCACCCTCGAGCGCCCGCGCCTGGTGGTGACCCGCTCGGCCCGGCACGTGTTCGCCCAGGTGGTCGACGACAGCCGCGGGCAGGACCCTGGCGTCGGCGTCCACCATGGAGGCGGACCTGCGCGGCGCTCGAGGGCGACAAGACCGCCAAGGCCAAGCGGGTCGGCGAGCTCGTCGCCGAGCGCGCGAAGGCCGCCGGCGTCGAGGCGGTCGTCTTCGACCGTGGTGGCAACAAGTACCACGGCCGCGTCGCCGCGGTCGCCGACGGCGCTCGCGAGAGCGGGCTGTCCCTGTGACCAGCCGACCAAGCTGACAGAGAGAAGGAACGTCTGATGGCAGGACCCCAGCGCCGAGGCGGAGGCTCCGGAGCCGGTGGCACCGGCGAGACCTCCGGACGCCGTGACCGCCGCGACCGTGACAACCGGCGCGACCGCGACGGTGCAGCAGAGAAGACGGCGTTCGTCGAGCGCGTCGTCGCCATCAACCGCGTGGCCAAGGTCGTCAAGGGCGGGCGGCGCTTCAGCTTCACCGCTCTGGTCGTGGTCGGCGACGGCGACGGCACGGTCGGCGTCGGCTACGGCAAGGCCAAGGAGGTGCCGGCGGCGATCGCCAAGGGCGTCGAGGAGGCCAAGAAGCACTTCTTCAAGGTGCCGCGGATCCAGAGGCACGATCCCGCACCCGATCCAGGGCGAGGCCGCCGCAGGCGTCGTGCTGCTCAAGCCGGCGTCGCCAGGTACCGGCGTGATCGCCGGCGGTCCGGTGCGCGCCGTCCTGGAGTGCGCCGGCATCCACGACGTGCTGAGCAAGTCCCTCGGCTCGAGCAACGCGATCAACATCGTGCACGCGACGGTGGCGGCGCTGAAGGGCCTGGAGCGGCCCGAGGCGGTCGCCGCCCGCCGGGGCCTGCCGATCGAGGACGTCGCGCCTGCGGCCCTGCTGCGGGCCCGTGCGGGGGTGAGCGGGTGATGGGGCGGTTGAAGGTCACCCAGACCAAGTCCGGGATCGGCGGCAAGCACAGCGCCCGGGAGACCCTGCGCTCGCTGGGTCTGAAGCGGATCGGCGACGTCGTGGTGAAGGAGGACCGCCCCGAGATCCGGGGGATGGTCCGCACCGTGCGCCACCTCGTCGTCGTCGAGGAGGTTGACTGACATGTCGGAGCAGAGTCCGCTGGGCATCCCCAGCGAGCACACCCTGAAGGTGCACCACCTGCGCCCCGCCCCGGGTTCGCGCACCGCGAAGACGCGAGTCGGTCGCGGCGAGGGCGGCAAGGGCAAGACCGCCGGTCGCGGCACGAAGGGCACCAAGGCCCGCTACCAGGTCTCGGGGTCGTTCGAGGGCGGCCAGATGCCGATGCACATGCGCCTGCCCAAGCTGCGCGGCTTCACCAACCCGTTCCGCGTGGAGTACCAGGTGGTCAACCTCGACCGGCTCTCCGCGCTGTACCCCGACGGCGGCGTGGTGACCGCGGAGGACCTGGTGGCCAAGGGTGCGGTGCGCGACGGCGCCCCGGTCAAGGTGCTCGGTACCGGCGAGGTGTCCGTGGCCCTGCAGGTGAGCGTCCACGCCTTCTCCGCCTCGGCCGCGATCCAAGATCACTGCAGCCGGCGGGACCGTCAGCACGCTGTGACGACGTAGGGGTGCGGGGGCGTCGAACAGCCCGCACCCCGAGTGCGAGGACGCCGTCCCCGGCCGCAGCCGACCACTGGTCGACAGATCCGCCCGTACGACCTGGAGCAGGTCCCAGGCGCGGTGAACCGTGATGTTATGGTCACCGAGGACCGGACCTCAGGGGGAGGCCCGGACCCGCCCGCGCCACGAACGGCCGATCCGGCGGCCGGCAGGAGGTTGTCGTGCTCACCGCGTTCATCCGTGCGTTCCGCACGCCGGACCTGCGGCGCAAGCTGCTGTTCACCATGGCGATCATGGCCCTGTTCCGGCTCGGGTCGTTCATGCCGACCCCCGGGATCAGCTACCCGGCCGTGCGGCAGTGCGTCAAGCTCACCCAGGACCAGGCCGGCGTCTACCAGCTGATCAACCTGTTCAGCGGTGGCGCGCTGCTGCAGCTGTCGGTCTTCGCGCTGGGGATCATGCCCTACATCACCGCCAGCATCATCATCCAGCTGCTCACCGTGGTGATCCCGCGCTTCGAGGCCCTCAAGGAAGAGGGCCAGACCGGCACGAGCAAGCTGACGCAGTACACCCGCTACCTCACGATCGGGCTGGCGATCCTGCAGTCGACCACGCTGGTCGCCATCGCGCGCAACCCCGGCCAGCTGTTCCGCGAGCTGCAGCGCCGACCTCGTGCCGAGCTCCAGCATCGTCACCGCGTCCTGATCATGATCATCACGATGACCGCCGGCACCGGCCTGATCATGTGGCTCGGCGAGCTGATCACCGAGCGCGGCATCGGCAACGGGATGTCCCTGCTGATCTTCACCTCGATCGCCGCCGGCTTCCCGACCTCGATCTGGGCCATCCGGCACGGCCAAGGGCACCGACGTCATGCTGCTCGTGATCGCCATCGGGCTGCGTGATCATGGCGCTGGTCGTGTTCGTCGAGCAGTCCCAGCGGCGCGTCCCGGTGCAGTACGCCAAGCGCATGATCGGCCGCCGGATGTACGGCGGGACGAGCACCTACATCCCGATCAAGGTCAACATGGCCGGCGTCATCCCCGTCATCTTCGCCTCGTCACTGCTGTACCTGCCCGGGCTGATCGCGCAGTTCCGGCAGAACAGCGGCGAGGCCTGGGTGCAGTGGGTCGAGACCAACCTCGTCAAGGGCGACCACCCGATCTACATCGTCTCCTACTTCCTGCTCATCGTGTTCTTCACGTACTTCTACGTCGCGATCACGTTCAACCCCGACGAGGTCGCCGACAACATGAAGAAGTACGGCGGGTTCATCCCCGGCATCCGTGCCGGCCGGCCGACGGCGGAGTACCTGAGCTACGTGCTCAGCCGCATCACCCTGGCGGGCGCCCTGTACCTCGGCCTGATCGCGCTGATCCCGCTCATCGCCCTCGTCATCGTCAACGCCAACCAGAAGTTCCCCTTCGGCGGCACCTCGATCCTCATCGTGGTCGGCGTCGGCCTCGAGACCGTCAAGCAGATCGAGGCCCAGCTGCAGCAGCGCCACTACGAGGGGTTCCTGCGGTGAGGCTCGTGCTCCTGGGGCCCCCCGGGGCCGGCAAGGGCACGCAGGCCAAGCGACTCGCGGAACGGCTGGGGGTGCCGGCGATCTCCACCGGTGACATCTTCCGGGCCAACATCGCAGGCGACACCGCTCTGGGGCGGCTCGCGCAGAGCTACACGCACGCCGGCAGGCTCGTGCCGGACGAGGTGACCAACGAGATGGTGCGCGACCGGCTCGCCCAAGCCGACGCCGCGGAGGGCTTCCTGCTCGACGGCTACCCCCGTAACGTCGCCCAGGTCGCCGCGCTCGACGGCCTTCTCGCAGCAGGCGAAGGCGGGCCTGGACGCCGTCGTCGAGCTGACCGTCGACGCCGACGAGGTCGTGCAGCGCCTTCTCAGGCGCGCCGAGATCGAGGGCCGGGCCGACGACACCGAGGCCGTCATCCGGCACCGGCAGGACGTCTACACCACCGAGACGGCACCGCTGACCGACGTCTACGGCCAGCGGCATCTCCTCATGCGCGTGGACGGGCTCGGTGAGGTCGACGAGGTCACGGCGCGGTTGACCGAGGCGATCTCCGCACTCGAGGCCTGACCGGCGAGCGGGACCGCAGATGCTCGGCAGGGACCGTATCCAGTACAAGACGCGCGACCAGGTGCTGCTCATGCGGCGGGCCGGGCTGCTGGTGGCCGACGCGTTGGACGCCGTGCGTGCCGTGCTGAGACCCGGCGTCACGACCCGGGACCTGGACGCCGTCGCCGAGGACGTGATCCGGTCCGCCGGGGGGACGCCCTCGTTCGTCGGGTACCACGACTACCCGGCCACGCTGTGCGTCTCCGTCAACGACGAGGTCGTGCACGGCATCCCGGGCGAGCGGGTGCTGGCCGCCGGCGACGTGGTCTCGGTCGACTGCGGTGCGATCGTGGCGGGTTGGCACGGTGACGCCGCGTTCACGACGGTGGTCGCGGACCCGGTGCGCGGTGACGACCCGGCGGACCTCGACCTGTCGGCCGTGACGGAGCAGGCGATGTGGCGGGGGATCGCGGCGATCGTCGCCGGGGAGCGGCTCAACGCGATCGGCGCGGCGGTGGAGGACCACGTGGGGCAGCGCTACGGCCTGGTGGAGGAGTACGGCGGTCACGGCATCGGCAGCCAGATGCACCAGGAGCCGCACGTCCTCAACTACCGCACCCGCGACAAGGGCCCTCGGCTGCGCCCGGGGATCTGCCTGGCCGTGGAGCCGATGCTCACCCGCGGCGACCCCGCAACCCGTGTGATGCCCGACGACTGGACGGTCGTGACCAGGGACGGCTCGCGGGCGGCACACTGGGAGCACTCGGTGGCCCTCCTGGAGGGGGGTCTGTGGGTGCTCACCGCTCGTGACGGCGGCAGCGCGGCCCTCGGCGCTCTCGGCGTCGCGGTGGCTCCCTTGTCGGACTGAGGCAGCTGTCCGGCTGAGGCCGATTTCGCTGGTCAGGGCTCCATCACGTAGACTCGTGCGTCGGCTCACGATCATTCACGTCCTCGGTCTCCCCGCGGCTGGTCTGGACACCGTCGGACGTCCGTCACACGTGTGCCATGCACGCGAACAGGCACGCATTGGTAAGCCACGGCCGGTTCCCGGCCACGAAGGAATGCGGAGGACATGCCCAAGAAGGACGGGGTCATCGAGATCGAGGGCACCGTGGTGGAAGCTCTCCCGAACGCCATGTTCCGGGTCGAGCTCTCCAACGGTCACAAGGTGCTCGCACACATCTCCGGCAAGATGCGCCAGCACTACATCCGGATCCTCCCCGAGGACCGGGTGGTGGTGGAGCTGAGCCCCTACGACCTCTCCCGCGGTCGCATCGTCTACCGCTACAAGTGAGCAGCGCCGAACCCCCGACGCACGCGACACGGTCCGTGCTGCGTCACCCAACGGACCCGTCACGTCTGGAAGCCAACCGATGAAGGTCAAGCCGAGCGTCAAGAAGATCTGCGACAAGTGCAAGGTGATCCGCCGTCACGGCCGGGTCATGGTGATCTGCGAGAACCAGCGTCACAAGCAGCGCCAGGGCTGAAAGCCCCGACGGCGGGACGACGTCCCGCCGAGCCGGTTCGCACCGCAAGCCGCAGCACCCGCCCCCCGTACCGACCGGCCTCGCCGGCAAGGTACGGGACGCCACCCCCGGTCGGAGGCCGGGGACCCGAGCCAACGCCCGGGACCGGTGCTGCAGACGACCTCCGGTAACCGAAAGCGAGCACCATGGCCCGTCTAGTCGGCGTCGACCTCCCGCGCGAGAAGCGCCTCGAGGTCGCGCTCACCTACATCTACGGCGTCGGACGCACGCGCGCCCACGAGACTCTCGAGGCCACCGGCGTCAGCCCTGACCTGCGCGTGCGCGACCTCGGCGACGAGGAGCTCGTGAAGCTCCGCGACTACATCGAGACCAACTTCAAGGTCGAGGGCGACCTCCGCCGAGAGGTGGCCGCCGACATCCAGCGCAAGGTCGAGATCGGCTGCTACGAGGGCATCCGGCACCGCCGCGGCCTGCCGGTTCGCGGTCAGCGCACCAAGACGAACGCGCGCACCCGCAAGGGTCCCAAGCGCACCGTCGCCGGCAAGAAGAAGCCGGGCAAGAAGTAACCGCGAGCCACCAGACCGAGGACCAGCCAGGAGTATCGAGCACATGCCTCCTCAGAAGCGCCAGGCCACAGGTGCGGCTCGCAAGCCGCGCCGCAAGGAGAAGAAGAACATCTCCCACGGCCACGCCCACATCAAGAGCACGTTCAACAACACCATCGTCTCGATCACGGACCCGAACGGTGCTGTGATCTCGTGGGCCTCCGCCGGTCAGGTCGGCTTCAAGGGCTCCCGCAAGTCGACGCCCTTCGCCGCGCAGATGGCCGCCGAGGCGGCTGCCCGCCGGGCGCAGGAGCACGGCATGCGCAAGGTCGACGTCTTCGTCAAGGGCCCCGGCTCTGGTCGTGAGACCGCGATCCGCTCCCTCCAGGCCACGGGCCTGGAGGTCGGGTCGATCCAGGACGTGACCCCGACCCCGCACAACGGGTGCCGCCCGCCCAAGCGCCGCCGCGTCTGACGCGCCGACCACAGACCAGCCGAAGGAGACGACTGACATGGCGCGCTACACCGGCGCTGACTGCAGGCGCTGCCGCCGCGAGAAGATGAAGCTCTACCTCAAGGGCTCCAAGTGCGACTCGCCGAAGTGCCCGATCGAGATCCGGCCCTACCCGCCGGGCGAGCACGGCCGTGCCCGCACGAAGGAGAGCGAGTACCTCCTCCAGATGCGGGAGAAGCAGAAGGCCGCACGCATCTACGGGGTGCTCGAGAAGCAGTTCCGGGGCTACTACGAGGAGGCCAACCGGCGCCAGGGCAAGACGGGCGAGAACCTGCTGCGCATCCTCGAGTCCCGCCTGGACAACGTGGTGTTCCGGGCCGGGTTCGCCAAGTCCCGGGACATGGCGCGCCAGCTGGTTCGGCACGGCCACTTCCTCGTCAACGGCAAGAAGGTCGACATCCCCAGCTTCCGCGTCGGCGAGAACGACATCGTCGAGGTGCGGGCAGGGTCGGTGGAGATGACGCCGTTCATCATCGCCCGGGCCGAGTCCGGCGAGCGGACGGTCCCGGCGTGGCTGGAGGTGCTGCCCTCGCGCATGCGCATCCTCGTGCACGCACTGCCCGCGCGGCAGGTCATCGACACCCCGGTCCAGGAACAGCTCATCGTCGAGCTCTACAGCAAGTAAGGCCCGCGGGCGGGGGCACGCCCCCGCCCGCACCCGGCTGTCGCCGGGGTACGGCCCGTCCGGCGCGGAAAGAGGCGCCGGGCGGGAGCCGCACAGGCGTCATATGGCGGATGCCTGGCGAGAAAGGGATACGCACGTGCTGATCGCACAGAGGCCCAGCCTCACCGAGGAAGTCGTCTCAGAGCACCGGTCGCGCTTCGTCATCGAGCCGCTCGAGCCCGGATTCGGGTACACGCTCGGCAACTCGCTGCGGCGCACCCTCCTGTCCTCCATCCCCGGCGCGGCTGTGACGAGCATCCGCATCGACGGCGTGCTGCACGAGTTCACGACCGTGCCGGGCGTCAAGGAGGACGTCACCGAGCTCATCCTCAACATCAAGCAGCTCGTGGTGTCCAGCGAGCACGACGAGCCCGTGGTCATGTACCTGCGCAAGCAGGGGCCGGGCACCGTGTCCGCCGCCGACATCGCGCCGCCGGCCGGGGTCGAGGTGCACAACCCCGAGCTGCACATCGCGACGCTGAACGCGAAGGGCAAGCTGGAGCTCGAGCTCACGGTCGAGCGCGGCCGCGGCTACGTGTCCGCCCAGCAGAACAAGTCCGGCGACCAGGAGATCGGCCGCATCCCGGTCGACTCGATCTACTCGCCGGTGCTCAAGGTGACCTACAAGGTCGAGGCCACCCGCGTCGAGCAGCGCACCGACTTCGACCGGCTCGTCGTCGACGTCGAGTCCAAGCCCTCCACCGCACCGCGCGACGCGATGGCCAGCGCGGGCAAGACACTCGTGGAGCTGTTCGGCCTTGCCCGCGAGCTCAACGTCGAGGCCGAGGGCATCGACATGGGGCCCTCGCCGTCCGACGCCGCCCTGGCCGCCGACCTCGCGCTGCCGATCGAGGAGCTGGACCTCACGGTCCGCTCGTACAACTGCCTCAAGCGGGAGGGCATCCACACCGTGGGCGAGCTCGTCGCGCGCAGCGAGGCCGACCTCCTGGACATCCGCAACTTCGGCGCGAAGTCGATCGACGAGGTCAAGGCGAAGCTCGCCGGCATGGGCCTGTCGCTGAAGGACAGCCCTCCCGGCTTCGACCCGAGCCTCGTCGTCGACAGCTTCGGCGCCGACGACGACATGTCATTCGCCGAGGACGAGCAGCTCTGACCCCCGACCGGCCCGGCGGCACGTGCGCCGGGCCGGCACCTCTTGAGGAGAACCCCACCATGCCCACCCCCACCAAGGGTCCGCGTCTGGGCGGCGGTCCGGCGCACGAGCGGCTCCTGCTGGCCAACCTGGCCACCCAGCTGTTCGCGCACCGGAGCATCACGACGACCGAGGCCAAGGCCAAGCGGGTGCGCCCCCTCGCGGAGCGGCTCATCACCTTCGCCAAGCGCGGGGACCTCGCCTCCCGGCGACGGGTGATGACGGTCGTGCGCGACAAGGGCGTCGTCCACGAGCTCTTCACCGAGATCGCCCCCGTGATGGCCGAGCGCCAGGGCGGGTACACCCGGATCACGAAGATCGGGAACCGGAAGGGCGACAACGCCCCGATGGCCGTGATCGAGCTCGTCCTCGAGCCGCTGTCGGCCAAGCAGGCGACGGTGCGCGAGGCCGAGGCCGCGACGAAGCGGTCCGCGGCCAAGACGGCGAAGAAGGCGGCTCCGGCGAAGGCTCCGGCGAAGGCCACCCCGACGAAGGCCACCCCGGCGAAGGCGACTCCTGCGGAGGAGGCTCCTGTGCCCGAGGCTCCCGTCGAGGACGCGGCCGTGGCCGCGGCCACGGCCGAGGTCGTCGAGGGCCCTTACGGGGCGGGCTCGGCTGCTCCCCTGGAGGACGGCGAGGCGCCTGCCGGGTTCGACGTCAAGGGCAACCGCGACTCGATGATGTTCCACACTCCGACCTCGCAGTGGTATGAGCAGACCGTCGCCGAGGTGTACTTCTCCAGCGCCGAGGCTGCCGAAGCCGCCGGGTTCATCGAGGCGGGCGCCGGCAAGCCGGCGTCGGCCGATGCCGATGCTGGGGCCGAGGCCGAGGCCGATGGCGATGCCGAGGCCGAGGACGCCGCGGCGCCGGAGTGACCGGGCGCGAACGGTACCGCTCGACGGCCTGACCACCGCATGCCCGACGTCGACGAGCCCGCCCTCCCCTGCCCCGGTCCGAGACCGGACGGGGGCGGCGGGCTCGGTCGCGCGACGCACACCGACCCGCAGCCGGGGAAGCAGCCGGACCCGCAGTCGGATCGGCAGGCGGATCAGCAGCCGGGGCGACAGCCGATCCGGCTGCGGCTGACCCTCGGCTATGACGGCGGCGGGTTCAGCGGGTGGGCCGCCCAGCCCGGCCTGCGCACTGTCGAGGCGGTGCTGGGCGAGGCCCTGTGCCGCGTGCTGCGCACCCCCGCCGACCTGCGTCTGGTCGTCGCGGGTCGTACCGATGCCGGGGTGCACGCCCGGGGCCAGGTGTGCCACGTCGACGTCACGGAGGCGGTCTATGCGGCCCTGGCAGGGCCGGCCGCGCCGGACCCGGCACAAGCCCTTCTGCGGCGGCTGCGCGGCGTCCTGCCCGGTGACCTGCGGGTGCACGAGGCGGCGCCCGCCGCGCCCGGCTTCGACGCTCGGTTCTCCGCGCTGAGCCGGCGGTACTCCTACCTGGTCTGCGACGACCCTGCGGGCGTGCCGCCGCTGCGCCGCCACGACGTGCTGGCCCACCGCCACCGCCTCGACCTGGGTGCGATGAACGCCGCGGCCTCCGGGTTGGTGGGCATGCACGACTTCGCCGCCTTCTGCCGGCGCCGAGAGGGCGCGACGACCGTCCGGACGCTGCTGGAGTGCTCGTGGTCGCGGGACGCCGACGGCTTCGCCTTGGCCCGCGTGGTCGCCGACGCCTTCTGCCATTCCATGGTCCGCTCTCTGGTGGGCGCCGTCCTGCCTGTCGGGGATGGGCGCCGCGACATCGGCTGGCCCGCTCAGCTGCTGCGTGGGGGAGCCCGGGACTCTCGGGCGGTGGTCGTCGCTGCCCACGGCCTCGTGCTCGAAGAGGTGTGCTACCCCGACGACGGGCTCCTGGCCGAGCGGGCAGCGGTGGCCAGGTCGGTGCGGGCGCTGCCGTAGCCCGTGCGGGCCGACCGTGCGAGATCCGTGCCCATAGGTACCCCGATCTCGCACAGCGCGCCATGCACCGTCTGCGCGAGGTCCCCGGCGGACGACGCATGAAGCGTCGTGGGCCGTCGGCCCGTCGCTCTATCCTGGCCGCACATGGACGGCGATGATGGGCGGGCCGAGACGGACCTGCGAGCGCGGCTGACCGACGTGACGCTGCGCGATGAGGCCAGGCTGCGGCGCCGTATCGACGGTCTGCGGTCGCAGCGTAGCCCGCAGGCACGCGAGGCGAACGTGGAGCGCCTGCGCAGGGACGTGGAGGCCGCCGAGCGACGTGCGCTGGCCCGTCTGGCCGGCGTCCCGCGGATCAGCTACCCGGCGGAGCTGCCGGTGGCCGGCGCCCGCGACCAGATCCTCGCTGCGATCCGCGACCACCAGGTCGTCGTCGTCGCCGGCGAGACGGGCTCGGGCAAGACGACGCAGCTGCCCAAGATCTGCCTCGAGCTCGGCCGCGGCGTGCGCGGCATGATCGGCCACACCCAACCGCGGCGGATCGCCGCTCGCGCGGTCGCCGAGCGCATCGCCGAGGAGCTGGCGACGCCTCTGGGGGAGGCGGTGGGGTACACGGTGCGCTTCACCGACCAGGTGAGTGACGCCACCCTGGTCAAGGTCATGACCGACGGGATCCTGCTGGCGGAGGTGCACCGCGACCCGCAGCTGCTGGCCTACGACACGATCATCGTGGACGAGGCGCACGAGCGCAGCCTCACCATCGACTTCCTGCTCGGCTACCTGCGCCGGCTGCTCCCGCGCCGTCCCGATCTCAAGGTCGTCGTCACCTCGGCCACGATCGACCCCCAGAAGCTGTCGGAGCACTTCGACGGCGCCCCGGTCGTGGAGGTGTCCGGGCGTGTATACCCGGTCGAGCTGCGTTACCGGCCGTTGGTGGACAGCCCCGACCCCGACGCGACGGCACCTGGCCTGGCGGTCGACGTCGTGCGTGACCAGACGCAGGCGATCTGCGAGGCCGTCGAGGAGCTGTGCGGCGCCGGGGACGGCGACATCCTCGTGTTCTGCTCGGGGGAGCGTGAGATCCGCGACGCCGCCGACGCTGTCCGTGCGCTGGGCCTGCCCCGCACCGAGGTCCTGCCGCTGTACGCACGGCTGTCCGCGGCCGAGCAGCATCGCGTGTTCGCCCCCCACACCGGTAGGCGCGTCGTCCTCGCGACGAACGTCGCGGAGACCTCTCTGACCGTGCCCGGCATCCGCTACGTGGTGGACCCGGGGACCGCGCGCATCTCCCGGTACAGCAACCGGACCAAGGTCCAGCGGCTGCCGATCGAGCCCATCTCCCGGGCCTCGGCCGACCAGCGCAAGGGTCGCTGCGGCCGCGTCGCCGACGGGATCTGCATCCGGCTGTACTCGGAGGAGGACTACCTCGCGCGGCCCGCGTTCACCGAACCCGAGATCCTGCGGACGAGCCTGGCGTCGGTGATCCTGCAGATGACCGCGCTGGGGCTCGGCGACATGGCGGCATTCCCCTTCGTCGACCCGCCGGACGCCAGGGCGGTGCGCGACGGCGTGGACCTCCTGGTGGAGCTGGGGGCCGTGGAGACGGCCGGTCGGGCGGGCCTGCAGCGGTTGACGCCGGTGGGACGGCGCCTGGCCCAGCTGCCGATCGACCCGCGGCTGGGGCGCATGGTGCTGGAGGCCGACCGCAACGGGTGCGTGCGCGAGGTGATGGTCATCGCCGCCGCTCTGTCGATCCAGGACCCTCGCGAGCGGCCGGTCGAGCGGCAGCAGGCGGCCGATGCCAGCCACGCGCGCTTCGCCCAGCCCGAGTCGGACTTCCTGTCCTACCTTGCACTCTGGGACTACCTGCGCGAGCAGCAGAAGGCCTTGTCGTCCAACGGGTTCCGCCGGCTGTGCCGCGCCGAGTTCCTCAACCACCTCCGGGTGCGCGAGTGGCAAGACCTGTACGCCCAGCTCCGCCAGCTCGCGCGCACCGTCGGGGTGAGCCTCGGCAGTGAGCCCGTGGACAGCCGGCGCATCCACTCGTCCCTACTGGCCGGGCTGCTCTCGCACGTCGGGCTGCGAGATCCCGACAAGCGCGACTATGTCGGGGCCCGAGGCGCCAGGTTCGCGGTCTTCCCGGGGTCGGCGCTGTTCGGCAGGCAGCACCAGTGGGTGGTGGCGGCCGAGCTGGTGGAGACGTCCCGGTTGTGGGCCCGCATCGTGGCCAAGGTGGAGCCGGAGTGGGTCGAGCCGCTGGCCGGCCACCTGGTGAAGCGCACCTACAGCGAGCCGCACTGGGAGAAGAAGCGGGCCGCGGTGGTGGCGTTCGAGCGGGTCACGCTCTACGGCGTCCCGCTGGTAACGGCACGCAAGGTCGCGTACGGGTCGGTGGACCCTGTCGTGAGCCGCGACCTGTTCCTGCGCCATGCGCTCGTCGAGGGCGACTGGGACACCCGGCATGGCTTCTTCCACGACAACCGCCGCATCCTCGACGAGCTCGAGGAGCTCGAGCACAGGGCGCGCCGCCGCGACATCCTGGTGGACGACGAGGCACTCTTCGCCTTCTACGACGCGAGGATCCCGGCCGACGTCGTCTCGGGGCGCCATTTCGACGCGTGGTGGAAGCGGGCACGCGGCCTGCAGCCGCACCTGCTCACGTTCACCGCCGAGGTGCTGGTCAACCCCGATGCCGCAGGCGTCGACGAGCGCGCCTACCCGCAGGCCTGGGCCCAGGGCGACCTGAGGCTTCGGTTGAGCTACCAGTTCGAGCCTGGGTCGCAGGCCGACGGGGTGACGGTGCACGTCCCGCTGCCGGTGCTCAACCGGGTGAGCGCCGACGGCTTCGACTGGCAGATCGCCGGCCTGCGTGAGGAGCTCGTGACGACCCTCATCCGCTCGCTGCCCAAGCCGCTGCGGGTGCGCCTCGTGCCCGCGCCGGACCACGCCCGGCGCGTGCTGCAGGTCCTGCGCCCCCGCGAGGAGCCGCTGCTGCGGGCCTTGGAACGTGAGCTGGGCCGGATGGCGGGCGTCGTCATCCCGCCGCAGGCGTGGGACGTCGCGCGCCTGCCCGACCACCTGAGGGTGACGTTCCAGGTGGAGGACGAGGCCGGCCACCCGCTGGCGGCGGGCAAGGACCTGGAGGACCTCAAGGCGGCCCTGCGCCCTCGGATGCGCGCGGCGTTCCACCGATCTGCCGGCGGCATCGAACGCACCGGGCTGACGTCATGGACCATCACCGAGCTGCCGCGCACCTTCGAGCAGCCCGGTCCCGAGGGGCACGTCGTGCGGGGGTTCCCCGCCCTGGTGGACGAGGGGGCCGACGTCGCCGTCCGGGTGCTGCCGACACCTCAGGAGCAGGAGGTGGCGATGTGGGCCGGCACCCGCAGGCTGATCCTGCTGGGCCAGGTCCCACCGGCCCGGCAGGTGCTCGCCGGCCTGACCAACCAGCAGAAGCTCGCGCTGGCCTCCGCCCCGCACTCGGCGGGGTCGGCGCTCTTCGACGACTGCCTCGCCGCCGCGGCGGACGCGCTGATGGCCCGCCACGGCGGTCCGGCGTGGGACGTGGCCGCCTACACGGACCTGGCCGAGGCCGTGCGCGCCGGGCTGCCGTCGCTGGTCGGGGAGGTCGTGGTGGCGGTCGCCGGGTTGTTGGCGCTCGCCCAAGACGTGCGGCGGGTGCTGCGGTCGACGTCGAGCACGGTGCTGCTGCCGGCGTTCACCGACGTCCGCAGCCAGCTCGACGGGCTGGTCTACCCGGGTTTCGTGACGCAGGCGGGCATATCGCGGCTACCCGACGTGCGGCGCTACCTCACGGGCATGCTGCGCCGGTTGGAGAGGCTGCCCGATGCGCCGCACCGAGACCGCGAGCTGCAGTGGCGGGTGGAGCTCGTGCAGCAGTCCTACGAGCAGCTGCTGGCCGCCCAGCCGGCGGGTCGGCCTGTCCCCGCGGCCGCGCGGGAGATCCGCTGGATGATCGAGGAGCTCAGGGTGAGTTTCTTCGCCCAGACGCTCGGCACTGCCTACCCGATCTCGGAGAAGCGGATCCAGAAGGCGATGGACGCCCTCACCCCCTCGACGTGAACCTGCACGTCCGGTGCTCTGGAGGCCATGATCGCCACCCCGGCGCCATAAGTGTCGCGAATCGCCGGTCTGGGCGGTCGGCGCGCCAGTTATGGCGCCGGGGTGGCGATCATGATCGCCCTCGCCGTACCGGAAGCCCCCCGAAGCCCCCGCGAGGCGACCCTGGTGCTGCCAGAGGACCCGATGGGCGTGCACCGTGTCGCGCTCCCGCCTCGTCGGCGCACGCAGAACGGCGGGGTCGTCTCGTGCACCGACATGGACCCCTGTGCAGGCGAACGAGTCCGCCCACCTGTCGGGACCTCGTGCCAGGGTGGCCGTATGAGCATGCCTTCATCGCTGTCGATCGTGACCCTCGGCGTCGCCGACCTGGAGCGCAGCATCGCGTTCTACACCGCCCTCGGCTGGCGCCGGGCCTCGTCGTCCGTGGAGGGGGTCATCGCGTGGTTCGACCTCGGGGGCCCGTGGCTGGGTGTCTTCGACCGTGCCGCGCTCGCGGCCGACTCCGGCCTGGAGGCAGGCGTCGCGGCGCAGGCCGAGGAACCGGGCTTCAGCGGCGTGACCTTCGCGCTCAACGTGGGCAGCGAGGCGGAGGTCACGGCGGCCCTCGAGGTCGCCGTCGCCGCTGGCGCCCGGGTGACGCTGCCCGCGCTCACGACCGAGTACGGCGTCTTCCACGGGTGCTTCGCCGACCCGGACGGGTATGTCTGGGAGCCGGCCTTCAACCCGGCCTTCCCCATCCGCGACGGCCGCACGGTCATCCCGTGATCGCGGCGTGAGTCCGGAGAGACTCACGCCCGGCGCTCAGGGCAGACTGGCCGGTCGTGGGCCACGTCGACGTCAACCAGGTGTCCTTCAGCCTGCCGGACGGGCGGCCGCTGCTCGGTGAGGTCACGTTCCGGGTCGGCGACGGCGCGACCGTGGCCCTCGTCGGCCCGAACGGTGTGGGGAAGACGACGCTCCTGCGGATCATCGCCGGTGACCTGGACCCGGACGGCGGCGCGGTGACCCGCAGCGGTGGGCTGGGCGTCATGCGCCAGTTCGTGGGGTCGGTCCGTGACGAGACGACGGTGCGAGACCTGCTGGTCTCGGTCGCCGCCACCGGCGTGCGTTCAGCGGCTCGGGCCGTGGAGGCGGCCGAGCTGGCCATGATGGAGACCGACGACGAACCGACCCAGCTGCGCTATGCGCAGGCCCTCGCGGACTGGGCAGACGCCGGCGGCTACGAGGCCGAGACGCTCTGGGACGTGTGCACGACCGCGGCGGTCGGGGTCGGGTTCCAGCGCGCTCAGTGGCGCGAGGTGCGCACCCTGTCGGGCGGGGAGCAGAAGCGGCTGGTGCTCGAGGCGCTCCTGCGGGGGCCGGACGAGGTGCTGCTGCTCGACGAGCCCGACAACTACCTCGACGTCCCCGGCAAGCGATGGCTCGAGGCGAGGCTGCGCGAGTCGGCCAAGACGGTGCTGCTGGTCTCGCACGACCGCGAGCTGCTCGCCCAGTCGGCGAGCCGCATCGCGACGCTGGAGCCGCACGCCGCGGGGGCGTCGGTGTGGGTGCACGGCGGCGGCTTCGCCAGCTACCACCAGGCGCGCGCGGATCGGAACTCACGGCTGGAGGAGCTGCGCCGCCGCTGGGACGAGGACCTCGCCAAGCTCGTGGCCCTGGTGCTGTCGCTGAGGCAGAAAGCCACATACAACGACGGCATGGCCTCGCGCTACCAGGCGGCGCTCACGCGCCTGGCACGGTTCGAGGAGGCCGGCCCGCCGGAGGCTGTTCCGCAGGACCAGAAGGTCTCGATGAGGCTGCGCGGAGGGCGCACCGGCAAGCGCGCCGTCGTCTGCGAGCGGCTCGAGCTGACCGGGCTCATGAAGCCGTTCGACGTCGAGGTCTGGTTCGGCGAGCGCGTGGCCGTGCTCGGCTCCAACGGCTCCGGCAAGTCCCACTTCCTCAGGCTGCTCGCCGTCGGGGGCAGCGACCCCGACGTCGAGCACGAGCCGGTGGACGACGTCCCCCTCGCCGCCGTCGCACACACCGGGCGCGCCCGTCTGGGTGCCAGGGTGCGTCCCGGCTGGTTCGCCCAGACCCATGAGCACCCGGAGCTCACCGGCCGCACACTGCTCGAGGTGCTGCACCGCGGCGACGCGCACCGGTCCGGGATGGGCCGGGAGGAGGCGAGCCGCAAGCTGGACCGCTACGAGCTCGCCCGCTCGGCGGAGCAGACGTTCGAGTCCCTCTCCGGGGGGCAGCGGGCCCGGTTCCAGATCCTGCTCCTGGAGCTGTCCGGGGCCACCCTGCTGCTGCTCGACGAGCCGACGGACAACCTCGACCTGCACTCCGCGGAGGCGCTCGAGGACGGCCTGTCCGCCTTCGAAGGAACGGTGCTGGCGGTCACGCACGACCGCTGGTTCGCTCGCTCGTTCGACAGGTTCCTCGTGTTCGGCGGGGACGGCTCGGTCTACGAGTCGGGCGAACCGGTCTGGGACGAGTCGCGGGTGGCACGAGAACGCTGATCAGCCGCCGAACCGCTCCACGGCACGCATCTTGTTGACCGCGTCCAGGGCGGCCACCTTGTACCCCTCGCTGAGCGTCGGGTAGTTGAAGACCGTGTCGACGAGCTGGTCGACGGTGCCGTTCGCCGTCATGATCGCCTGCCCGAGGTGCACCAGCTCGGTGGCGCTCGAGCCGAACAGGTGCACGCCCAGCAGCCGCCGCGACTGCGTGGAGACCAGGAGCTTGAGCATCCCGTAGGAGTCGCCGATGATCTGGCCACGGGCGAGCTCGCGGTAGCGGGAGACGCCCACCTCGTAGGGCACGGAGGACGTCGTGAGCGCGTCCTCCGACTGGCCGCAGTAGCTGATCTCGGGGATGGTGTAGATCCCGATCGGCTGTAGCTCCACCAGGGAGTTCGCCGGCTCCCCGCACGCGTGGTAGGCCGCGAGCCTGCCCTGCTCCATCGACGTCGAGGCCAGTGCGGGGAAGCCGATCACGTCGCCGACGGCGTAGATGTGGCCCACGGCCGTGCGGTAGTCGGCGTCCACGGTGATCCGCCCGCGCGAGTCCGCCTCGAGGCCGGCCGCCGGCAGGTCGAGGGCCTCGGTGGCGCCTTGGCGGCCTGCGGAGTACATGACGGCGGCAGCCGGGATGCGCTTGCCGCTCACCAGCGTCGTCACCGTGCCGCTGTCTCCGGACTGCACCGAGGCGACCTTCTCACCGAACCGGAACGTGACGGACAGGTCGCGCAGATGGAACTTCAGCGCCTCGACGATCTCGGAGTCGCAGAACTCCAGCATGCGGTCGCGCTGCTCGACCACCGTGACCTTGCTGCCCAGCGCGGCGAACATGGAGGCGTACTCGATGCCGATCACCCCGGCGCCGACGACGACGAGGGAGCGGGGGATGTCCTCCAGCGTGAGGATCCCGTCGGAGTCCAGCACGCGCACGTCGTCGAACTCCACGGCGCTCGGCCGGGCCGGCCGGGTGCCCGTGGCGATGACCGCGTGCCCGAAGCTGACGTGGCGCTCGCCGTGGTCCCCCTGCACGACGACCGCGTGGTCGTCGGCGAAGCGGGCCGTGCCGTGCAGCAGGTCCACGTCGTTGCGGAACAGCTGGCTGCGCACCACCTCGATCTCCCGACCGATCACGTGCTGGGTGCGCGCGAGGAGGTCCTGGACGGTGATGTCGTCCTTCACGCGGTAGTTCTGGCCGTACAGCTCCCGCATGTTCAGCCCGGTCAGGTAGAGCACGGCCTCGCGCAGGGTCTTCGAGGGGATCGTCCCGGTGTTGATGCAGACCCCGCCGACCATGTTCCGCCGCTCGACCACGGCGACCCGGCGGCCGAGCTTCGCCGCCGCGATCGCGGCCTTCTGCCCGCCCGGGCCGGAGCCGAGCACCAGGACGTCGTAGTCGTACCCCGGCATGAGGTCTCCTCCGTCGCTGATGCCGCAACCCGACCACCAGCATGCCGGACGTCGCGCCGCCGCGCCGAGGACGGAGTGCGGCCAGCGCGAGGCATGGCTGCGCCGAGCCGCGTTTTGACCCCCCGATCGGCGCCCGGTAACGTGTCAGGTCGTTGTGCCCTGCGTAGTGGCCGCCTCGCTCGTGACGCCGACCGGCGCCCCTGACGGTGACCGACACGCGTGGCACGCGGGCGGCGTCTCAGCGCATGCCCGCACCGCGGACACCATCCGGATGAGGACGAAGGCTACGACCGTGCGCACGTACACCCCCAAGCCCGGCGAGATCGAGCGCCGCTGGCTCGTCATCGACGCGACCGACGTCGTGCTCGGCCGGCTCGCCACGCACGCGGCGACGCTGCTGCGCGGCAAGCACAAGGCGACCTTCGCCCCGCACGTCGACACCGGCGACTTCGTCGTCATCGTCAACGCGTCGAAGGTGGCCCTCACCGGCTCCAAGCGCGAGCAGAAGAAGGCGTACAGGCACTCCGGCTACCCGGGCGGCCTGCGTGCGGTCGGCTACGTCGAGCTGCTCGACAAGCACCCGGAGCGGGCGGTGGAGAAGGCCGTCCGGGGGATGCTCCCCAAGACGACTCTCGGCCGCGCCCAGATGACCAAGCTCAAGGTGTACGCGGGGCCGGACCACCCGCACTCCGCCCAGCGGCCCCAGCCGTTCGAGATCAGCCAGGTCGAGCAGTAAGCCACGGCCGGAAGCGACACGAGGACATAGGAGAACCGTGGCAGAGACCACTCCGGAGCTCGTCGAGGACACCGTCCTCGAGGGCGAGGACGCACCGAGCAGCTACACCACCAGCACCCCCGAGCTTCGCGGCGGCGGGTCCAGCATCACCGCCCCCGGCGCCGCGACCGGTCGTCGCAAGGAGGCGATCGCGCGGGTGCGCCTCATCCCGGGCTCGGGCCAGTGGAAGGTCAACGGTCGCGCCCTCGACGACTACTTCCCGAACAAGGTCCACCAGCAGCTCGTGAACGAGCCCTTCCGCGTCACCGAGCTCGAGGGGCGGTTCGACGTCCTCGCCCGCATCCACGGCGGCGGCATCTCCGGCCAGGCCGGCGCCCTGCGTCTGGGTGTCGCCCGCGCCCTGAACGGCATCGACGAGCCGGCCAACCGCGCCACCTTGAAGAAGGCCGGCTTCCTCACGCGGGACGCTCGGGCCAAGGAGCGCAAGAAGGCCGGCCTGAAGAAGGCTCGCAAGGCGCCTCAGTACAGCAAGCGCTGAGCCGCTCGTTCCACCCACGCCCAGTTCTGGCATCGGCCCCGGGGGAGCGGTTCCCCGGGGCCGATGCGCATGACGGACGCGGTCCACGACCGGCGCCCGACCCGACAGGCGACGACGGTAGCCACGATGAGGCCTCTCGCGAGGTGACGAACGGACGGGGAGGTCGACGTGGGCCGGCTGTTCGGCACCGACGGCGTGCGCGGCCTGGCGAACAAGGACCTCACGGCCGAGCTCGCGCTGGATCTCGCAGTCGCCGCCGCGCACGTGCTGGGCGAGGTCGGCGCCTTCGCCGGGCACCGCCCCCGTGCGGTCGTCGGCCGAGACCCGCGAGCCTCGGGTGAGTTCCTGTCCGCGGCCGTCGTGGCCGGCCTGGCAAGCGCGGGGGTGGACGTCGAGGACGCGGGCGTGCTGCCGACCCCGGCGGTCGCCGGTCTCGTGGCCTGGACGGGGGCCGACCTCGGCGTCGTCCTGTCCGCCTCGCACAACCCCATGCCCGACAACGGCATCAAGTTCTTCGCCCGCGGTGGCCACAAGCTGCCCGACGAGGTCGAGGGCCAGATAGAAAGACGGCTCGGGGAGGCGTGGGACCGGCCGACCGGTGCGGCGGTGGGGCGCGTCCGTCCCTTCCCGGACGCCGCCCGGCGCTACGTCGACCACCTCGTCGCCGCGACCCCCAACCGGCTCGACGGGCTGCGCGTGGTGGTCGACTGCGCCCACGGCGCCGCCAGCGTCGTCTCGCCGCTCGCGCTCCGGGCGGCGGGGGCCCAGGTCGTGGTGATCGGGGCGGAGCCGGACGGGGTGAACATCAACGACGGGTACGGCTCGACCCACCTGGAGCGCCTGCGCGACGCCGTGGTCAGCCACGAGGCCGACGCCGGGATAGCCCACGACGGGGACGCCGACCGGTGCCTGGCGATCGACCATCTCGGCCGGGAGGTGGACGGCGACCAGATCATGGCCGTTCTCGCACTGGCCTTCCGCGAGCGCGGGGCGTTGGCGCATGACACGCTCGTGACCACGGTGATGAGCAACCTCGGTCTGAGGCTGGCGATGCAGCGTCACGGCGTGAGCACGGTGCAGACCTCGGTCGGCGACCGCTACGTGCTGGAGGAGATGCGCGCCGGTGGGTACAGCCTGGGCGGCGAGCAGTCCGGCCACGTGGTGATGCTCGACCATGCCACCACCGGTGACGGGGTGCTCACCGGCCTTCACCTGCTGGCCAGGGTCGCCCAGACGGGGCGGTCGCTGGCCGACCTCGCCTCGGTGATGGATCGGCTGCCGCAGGTGCTCGTGAACGTCCGCGGGGTCGACAAGGCCCGTGCCGCGCAGGACGCCGGCCTGGCCGAGGCGGTAGCCAAGGCGGAGGCCGAGCTGGGCGACACCGGGCGCATCCTGCTGCGACCGTCGGGCACCGAGCCCCTCGTGCGGGTGATGGTCGAGGCGGCCGAGGCCGACCAGGCCAGAGCCGGTGGCCGAGTCGCTGGCCCTGGTGGTGCGCGAGCGCCTGTCCCTGGAGCCCTGAGCCTGTCCCTCGAGCCCTGAGCAGGCGGCCTCAGAGCTTGCGCAGGCGGATGCGCCGGACAGCGTGGTCGCTGCCCTTGGTCAGCACCAGGGTGGCCCGGGCCCGGGTCGGCAGGATGTTGTCCACCAGGTTCGGCTCGTTGATGTCGCGCCAGATCTGGCGGGCGCGCTCGGCCGCCTCGGCGTCGCTGAGGTCGGCGTAGCGGTGGAAGTAGGACTCGGGCCGGTTGAAGGCCGTCTTGCGCAGGCGCAGGAACCGCCCGACGTACCACTCGCGGACGTCCTCCGTGCGGGCGTCGACGTAGATCGAGAAGTCGAAGAAGTCGCTGACCGCGAGCCCCTGCCGACCGTCGTCGCGCACCCGGGCCGGCTGGAGCACGTTGAGGCCCTCGACGATGAGCACGTCCGGGCGGTGCACGACGACCTGCGCGCCGGGCACGATGTCGTAGGTCAGGTGGGAGTAGACCGGGGCCCGCACCTCGGCCATGCCCGACTTGACGTCGGCCACGAAGCGCAGCAGCGCGCGCCGGTCGTAGGACTCCGGGAAGCCCTTGCGCTCCATCAGGCCTCGGCGGGCCAGCTCGGCGTTCGGTAGCAGGAAGCCGTCGGTGGTGACGAGCTCGACCCGCGGCGTGCCGGGCCACCGGGCCAGCAGCTCGCGCAGGATCCGGGCCGTGGTCGACTTGCCGACCGCCACCGAGCCGGCGACGCCGATGACGAACGGGGTGCGGTCCGGCGCCTCCCCGAGGAAGGTCGAGGTCGCCGAGTGCAGCCGAGCCGTGCCCTCGACGTAGAGGTTCGAGCAGCCGGGACAGCGGGCAGGTAGACCTCCTCGACCTCGCGGAGGTCGATCCGGTCGCCCAGCCCCTGCACCCGGGTGATCTCGTCCTCGGTCAGGGTCAGAGGGGTGCTCAGCCGCAGCGTGCTCCAGGCGCGGCGGTCGAGCTCGACGTAGGGGCTGCCACCCGACGGTGACACCCCTGCGGCCGCCGCGGCGCCACGTCGTCCCCGTTGCTCGCCTTCGAGACGTGCGGGCAGGCTCGGCACGCTCGCCGTATTGTGCCGTCTACTCTGCCGACATGTGTCGTCTCACCCGCCGGTGAAGCTCCGAGGGCCGCCCGCGGCTGCCGTTACCCTGACCTCATGTGTGGAATCGTCGGGTACGCGGGCACGCAGGCCGCGGGGCTGCAGGCGCTGGACGTGGTCCTCGAGGGCCTGCGGCGGCTGGAGTACCGCGGCTACGACTCCGCCGGCGTCGCGCTGCTCACCGCGGACGGGCTGGCACACGCGCAAGCGGTCCGGCAAGCTCGGCCGGCTCGAGGAGGCCCTGGCCGCCGAGCCCGCCCGATGTCGACCACCGGCATCGGGCACACGCGCTGGGCGACCCACGGCGGCCCGACCGACGAGAACGCCCACCCGCACCTCGGCGGGCGAGGGGCGGGTGGCGGTGATCCACAACGGCATCATCGAGAACTTCGCCGTGCTGAAGGCCGAGCTCGTCGCCGCCGGGGTCGACTTCGCGAGCCAGACCGACACCGAGGTGGCCGCGCACCTGCTGGCGCAGGAGTTCGCGGTCACCGGGGACCTGGCCGAGGCCATGCGGGCCGTCGTGCGCCGGCTCGAGGGCGCGTTCACGCTGCTCGCCGTGCACGCCGACGTCCCGGGAGTCGTCGTCGGCGCCCGGCGCAACTCCCCGCTCGTGGTCGGGGTGGGCGAGGGTGCGAACTTCCTCGGGCTCGGACGTCGCGGCCTTCATCGGCTACACGCGCGACGGCGATCGAGCTCGGCCAGGACCAGGTGGTGACGATCACACCCGCCACGGTGACGATCACCGACTTCGACGGCAACCCGGTGCGAGGGCAAACGCTTCCACGTCGACTGGGACGCCGCGGCCGCCGAGAAGGGCGGCTACCCCAGCTTCATGGCCAAGGAGATCAACGAGCAGCCGCACGCCGTCGCCGACACCCTGCTCGGGCGCACGGACGTCGACGGGCCGGCTCACCCTCGACGAGCTGCGCATCGACGAGGCCCTGCTGCGCGGCATCGACAAGATCGTCGTCATCGCCTGCGGCACGGCGTCCTACGCCGGGCATGGTCGCCAAGTACGCGATCGAGCACTGGTGCCGCATCCCGACCGAGGTCGACCTGGCGCACGAGTTCCGCTACCGCGACCCGGTGGTCGACGAGCGCACCCTGGTCGTGGCGATCTCCCAGTCCGGCGAGACGATGGACACGATCATGGCGGTGCGGCACGCCCGCGAGCAGGGTGCCAAGGTGCTCGCGATCTGCAACACGCAGGGCTCGACGATCCCCCGCGAGTCGCGACGCCGTGCTCTACACCCACGCCGGCCCGGAGATCGCGGTCGCCTCGACGAAGGCCTTCCTGGCCCAGATCACCGCCTGCTACCTGCTCGGGCTCTACCTCGCCGCGCTGCGCGGCGACGCAGTTCCCCGACGAGGCCGCCCAGATCCTGCGCCAGCTGCAGGCGATGCCGGACAAGATCCAGAAGGTGCTCGACGGGCTGGAGCAGGTGCGCCAGATGGCGCGCTGGATGGCCGACACGCGCTCGGTGCTGTTCCTCGGCCGGCACGTCGGGTTACCCGGTGGCGATGGAGGGTGCGCTGAAGCTCAAGGAGCTGGCCTACATCCACGCCGAGGGCTTCGCGGCGGGCGAGCTCAAGCACGGCCCGATCGCCCTCATCGAGCCCGGTCAGCCGGTCTTCGTGATCGTGCCCTCCCCGCGAGGCAGCGACTCGCTGCACAGCCAAGGTCGTCTCGAACATCCAGGAGATCAACGCCCGGGGTGCGCGCACCATCGTCATCGCCGAGGAGGGCGACGACGAGGTGGTGCCGTTCGCGAGCGAGGTCATCCGGGTGCCCGCAGACGCCGACGCTGCTGGCGCCGCTGGTGACGGTGGTGCCGCTGCAGGTCTTCGCGTGCGAGCTCGCGAGCGCCAAGGGCCTCGACGTCGACCAGCCGCGCAACCTGGCGAAGTCGGTCACCGTCGAGTGAGCGCACGAGGGCCGAGATGATCGTCGGTGTGGGCATCGACGTCGTCGACATCGAGCGTTTCGAACGCCAGCTGGAGCGCACCCCCGCCCTGCGCGAGCGGCTGTTCAGCGCGGTCGAGCGCGACCTGGCGCCCGCCAGCCTGGCCGCACGGTTCGCGGCCAAGGAGGCGGTTGCGAAGGCGCTCGGCTCCCCGGTCGGGCTGAGCTGGACCGACGTCACCGTGCATCGCGGCGAGCACGGCCGCCCCGAGCTCGAGGTCACCGGCGCCGTCGCCGTTCGCGCGGCCGAGCTGGGCGTGGAGGTCTTCCACCTCTCCTTGTCCCACGACGCCGGCATCGCCAGCGCGGTGGTCGTCGCCGAGCGGCGGAGCACGGCATGACGCGCGTGACGCACCGGTGATCACGGCCCACCGCACCGAGGACGTGCGTGCGGCGGAGGCGTCCCTGCTCCGGAGCACGGCGGACGGCGCCCTCATGCAGCGCGCGGCGGCTGGGCTGGCGGCGGCCTGCGTGCGGGTGCTGCGGCGGCGACGTGGTCACGTGAGCGGGGCGCGCGTCGTCCTGCTCGTCGGCGCCGGCAACAACGGCGGCGACGCGCTGTGGGCCGGGGAGAGGCTCCGCCGCCGCGGCTGCGCCGTCGTCGCCGTCATGCTCGCCCGCCAGGTGCACCAGGAGGGTCTGACGGCGCTGGTCGCCGCGGGGGGGTCGGCCGAGACCGGCAGGACGCCCGACGGCGCCGCCCGAGCCGCCGCCGCCCTGTCGGGGGCCGACCTGGTGGTCGACGGTCTCGTGGGTCTCGGCGCCTCCGGCGGACTGCGGGACACGGCGGCGACCCTCGTCCAGGCCATCCCGCGGCGTGCCGGCGTCGTCGCCGTCGACCTGCCGTCGGGGGTCGACCCCGACAGCGGCCAGACGCCGGCCGCGCATGTGCGGGCCGACGTCACCGTGACGTTCGGCACGGCCAAGGCCTGCCTGCTCGTGCCGCCGGGCTCCCGAGCTGCCGGAGAGGTGGTCGTCGTCGACCTCGGGTTGGCCGGGCTGCTGCCGCAGCCCGTGGTCGAGCGGCTGGAGCCGGTCGACGCCGGCCTGGCCTGGGTGCTCCCGGGCGCCGAGGACGACAAGTACAGCCGCGGGGTGGTCGGGGTCGTCGCCGGGTCGGCCACCTACCCCGGTGCCGCCGTGCTCGCGTGCGCCGGGGCGTTGCGCGCGGGGGCGGGGATGGTCCGGTTCTGCGGGCCGGACGACGTGGTGCGGCACGTCCGCCGGGCGTGGCCCGAGGTCGTGGTCGGCCCGGGTCGGGTGCAGGCCTGGGTGCTCGGGTGCGGGGTCGACCCCGATGCCCCGGACGGGCAGCGCGAGCTCGTGGAGGCGGCGCTGTGGTCGGGGCTGCCCTGCGTGGTGGACGCGGGCGCGTTGCGGATCTGCGTGCAGAGCCTGACCGGAGCCGGTCGACCCGCCCGTGCTCCGGTGGGGCCGTTGCTCCTCACCCCGCACGCCGGTGAGCTGGCCGAGCTGCTGTCGGGCCTGGACGGCGAGCGGGTCGAGCGGGCCGACGTCGACGCCCGCCCCCTGCACCACGCCGCCCGGCTGGCCCGGGAGCTGTCGGTGACGGTGCTGCTCAAGGGGTCGACCACGCTGGTGGTCCCGCCGTCGGGCACGGTGCGCAGCCAGGCCGACGCCCCGGCCTGGCTGGCGACCGCCGGGGCCGGCGACGTGCTGGCGGGCATCGCCGGGACCCTCCTCGCGGCCGGTCACAGCCCCCTCGACGCCGGCAGCCTCGCCGCCGTCGTCCACGGCCGTGCGGCGGTGGCCGCCGGGTTCGGGTGGTCCGGTGGTGGCGGGCGACGTCGCTGCGGCGGTGCCCGCGGCCGTGGCCGGCCTGCTGCGCATCGCCGGGCGGGTGCCGACCGTCGCGCCGGTCGCCCGCCGGCTCTGAGAGACTGCCGCGGTGCCCGCCGCTGAGCCGTCGGCCCGTCCGCCGGCGCCCTGGGTCGCACTCGCCGACGAGGTGCCGCCCGGCGTGCCCGGCCTGTGCGCTGGTGGACCTCGGTGCCATCGAGGCGAACGTGGCAGCTCTGCGGCAGCGGGCGGGCAGCGCCGAGGTGATGGCCGTCGTCAAGGCCGACGGCTACGGGCACGGGTTGGTCCCGGCGGCCACGGCGGCGCTGGCGGGCGGGGCGACCTGGCTCGGTGTCGCGCAGGTGGCCGAGGGCCTGGCCCTTCGGGCCGCCGGGGTCAGCGCGCCGCTGCTGTCGTGGCTGCTCGTGCCCGGTGACGCCTTCGAGCAGGCGGTGGCAGCCGGCATCCACCTCGGGGTCAGCGCGCGAGTGGGCCCTCGAGGAGGCGGCCGCGGCGGCGCGCGCCTGCGGCGGCGTCGCGCGGCTGCACCTGAAGGTCGACACCGGTCTGAGCCGCAACGGCGCCACGGTGCGGGAGTGGCCGGGACTGGTGGCCAGCGCGCTGCGGGCGCAGGCAGAGGGCACCGTCGAGGTGGTGGCGGCCTTCTCGCACCTGGCCTGCGCGGACGAGCCGGGCCACCCGGGCGTGCAGGCACAGGTCGTGGCCTTCGAGGAGGCCGTGGACGTGGCCGGGGCGCTCGGCGCCCGCTTCCCCCTGCGTCACCTGGCGAACTCGGCAGCGACGCTGAGCGCCCCCGGCACCCACTACGACCTCGTGCGCCCCGGCATCGCCGTGTACGGCCTCTCGCCGATGCCGCACGTGGCATCGGCCGCCGAGCTCGGGCTGCGGCCGGCCATGACCCTGGTCGCGCGGGTGGCCCGGGTGAAGGCTGTCGGCGGCGGCGTCGGTGTCTCCTACGGGCACACCTACGTCACGCCGGGCGCCACGACGCTGGCCGTGCTGCCCGTCGGGTACGCCGACGGCATCCCCCGCCAGGCGAGCAACCGCGGCAGCGTGGCCGTGCGGGGGCGCAGGTACCCCGTGGTCGGCCGGGTCTGCATGGACCAGATGGTGGTCGACCTCGCGGACGCCGAGAACGCCGCAGGGGTCGCCGAGGGCGATCTGGCCGTGGTGTTCGGGCCGGCCGACGACGGCGGCCCGCCCGGGCCGGACAAGCCGACGGCGCAGGACTGGCCGACGGCGCAGGACTGGGCCGAGGCAGCCGGCACCATCACCTACGAGATCCTCACCCGCATCGGGGGCCGGGTGCCGCGCGTGTACGTCGGCGCGGCGGCGGTCACGGCGGCGGGCGCATGAGCCAGACAGGGCGTACACGCATCGGCCTGGTGTCGCTCGGCGCCGGGTTGGCCGCTGCCGGGGTCGGCGCCGCGATCGGTCTGGCCGCGGAGCGAGCGGCGCTGGGCCGACCCGTTCTTCCCCGACGGGGGGAGGCGGGGGAGGAGGACGAGGGGGACCTCGGCCGGCTGCGCGGCGTCCCCCTCGCGGTTCGCAGCGACGACGGCACCCGCCTGCACGTGGAGGTGGACGACGTCGCCGGCGACGACGCCGACGTGCGGGGCACTCGGCGGGAGCGGCGCGCGGCCGGCCAGCAGGTCACGCTGGTCTTCAGCCACGGGTTCTGCCTGTCGATGGACTCCTGGCACTACCAGCGCAAGGCCCTGCGAGGCAGGTACCGGCTGGTGCTGTGGGACCAGCGCGGGCACGGGCGCTCCGAGGCCGGCCCGCCGGGGTCGGCCACCATCGACCAGCTCGGCCGAGACCTGGGCGCCGTGCTCGAGGCCGCCGCGCCGTCCGGGCCCGTCGTCCTCGTCGGCCACTCCATGGGCGGCATGACCGTGATGTCGCTGGCGAACCACGCCCCCGACCTCTTCGGAGCCCGCGTGGTCGGCATCGGCCTGGTGTCCACGAGCGCCAGCGGGATGGGCGAGTCCGAGCTGGGGATCGGCGGGCTCGCGGGCGTCGTCCAGCGGCTCGGGCCCCGGGCCGTGGCCGCTCTGGCCCGCGCGCCCCGTCTCGTGGAGCGCGGGCGGCGGCTGGGCAGCGACCTGGAGATGGTGCTGGTCCGCCGCTACTCCTACGCCTCGCCGGTGCCGACCTCGCTGGTGCGCTTCACGGCCGCTGATGATCGCCTCGACGAGCCTGAGGGTGGTGTCGGACTTCCTGCCGACGCTGGCCGACCACGACCGGCGCGAGGCGCTGCCCGCGATGCACGGGTGCGAGGTGCTGGTCATCGTCGGCGACTCCGACCTGCTGACGCCGGCGGAGCACAGCGAGGAGATCGTGCACCTGGTGCCCGGTGCCGAGCACGTCGTCGTCCGCAACGCCGGACACCTGCTGATGCTCGAGCATCCCGACGTCGTCACCGGCCACATCGTCGAGCTGGTCGAGCGCTGCCTGCGGGGTCAGGAGGCGCGCGGTGAGACGCGGCGGCGCGGGTGGCGGGTGCGCCGTACTGTGACCCCAGTAGTCAGGCGCCGACGCAGGGACGGCGTGGCCTGACCCGGAGGGAGCCCCACACGTGAGCGGAGCGCACCGCGCCGAGCAGGCCCGTATCGACGAGCCCGCCGTCGCCACCTCCATGCACCGCGTCGAGACGGCGCAGCAGATGCGTGAGCTCGGCGTCCGCATCGCTGCGCTGCTGAGGGCCGGGGACCTCGTCGTGCTCAGCGGCGACCTCGGCGCGGGCAAGACCACGCTGACCAAGGGCATCGGCGCGGGGCTGGACGTGCGTGGCGAGGTGACCAGCCCCACGTTCGTGATCGCGAGAGTCCACCCAGGCATGACGGGCGGACCCCCGCTGGTGCACGTCGACGCCTATCGGCTCACCTCCCTCGCCGAGGTCGACGACCTGGACCTGGACGCCTCTCTGGCGGACTCGGTGACGGTCGTGGAATGGGGCGAGGGCCTGGTGGAGGACCTGGCGGCTGCGCGCCTGGAGGTGCGCCTGGCGCGACCGCGCGGTGGTGCCGACGAGGCTCCTGCGGACGGCGACGAGCCGCGCACGGTGACGCTGGTCTCGATCGGGCGCCGCTGGGAAGGCGTCCGGCTCCCGGACCTTCCGTAGGCTCCTCTGGTGCTGCTCCTGGCGATCGACACGTCGACGGCCGCCGTCACCGCGGCCGTGCACGACGGACGTCGCGTGCTCGCGCAACGCTCGACGCTTGACGCCCGGCGTCACGCCGAGCTGCCTGGCTCCGTCCATCGAGGGCGTCCTGGCCGAGGCGGCCGTGGGTCGCGGCGACCTGACCGGGGTCGTCGTCGGCGTGGGTCCCGGCCCGTTCACCGGGCTCCGGGTGGGCCTGGTGACCGCCCGGGTGATCGGCATGGCGCTGACCATCCCCGTGCACGGGGTGTGCTCGCTCGACGCCCTGGCGTGGGCGAGCGGGCTGGACGGGGAGTTCCTCGTGGCCACCGACGCGCGCCGGCGGGAGGTCTACTGGGGCCTGTACCGGGCCCGGCCCGAGGGTCCCATGAGGGTCGACGGCCCGGGCGTGTGCCCGCCGGGGGAGCTGGCCGTGGGCGGACGTCGTGTCGTCGGCCGCGGTGCAGTGCTCTACCCCGAGGTGCTCGGCCCGGCACACCAGCCGCTCGAGCCGGCTGCCGGCGTCCTCGCGGACGTCGCCGCGGCGGCGCTGGCGCGCGGCGGCGCGGGTCTCCTGCCCGTGGAGCCGCTCTACCTGCGCCGCCCGGACGCGGCGGAGCCCGGTGCGCGGAAGAGGGTGCTGGGCTGAGCGGGCACGTGACTGTCTCGCTGCGGCCGATGCGCTGGTGGGACGTCGAGGCGCTCCTGGCGCACGAGGCGGCGCTGTTCGGCCCCTCCGCCTGGACGGCCGAGACGTTCTGGTCGGAGCTGGCGCAGGCCGAGAGCCGCTGGTACGTCGTCGCTGAGGACGACACAGGCGCGCTGGTCGGCTATGCGGGGCTGTCGGTCCACGGTGCCGAGGCCGACGTCCAGACCGTCGCGGTGGTCGCCGCCGCGCAGCGGCGCGGCGTGGGGGGGCGGCTGCTGTCCGCGCTGACGACCGAAGCCGCCCGGCGAGGGGCGAGCGCCATGCTCCTGGAGGTGCGTGCGGACAACGAGGCGGCGATCGGCCTGTACCGCCGGCACGGGTTCGAGCCCATCGCGACCCGGCGTCGCTACTACCAGCCGGAGGACGTCGACGCCTGGGTCATGCGCAGGCGTCCGCTCGACCGGCCGCCGGCAGCTGGAGCGCCCTGCCGGGGATCCTGAGCCGTGCGGGAGACTGAGCCGGTGAGTGTGGCGCCACTGGTGCTCGGCATCGAGACCTCGTGCGACGAGACCGGCGTCGGCCTCGTGCGCGGCAGCGCTCTGCTCGCGGACGTGGTCGCCAGCTCCGTGGCCGAGCATGCCCGCTTCGGAGGGGTGGTTCCCGAGGTTGCGAGCAGGGCCCACCTGGAGGCGATGGTGGCCACGATCGAGCAGGCCTGCGACCGGGCCGGCGTTGGCCTGCGGGACGTGGACGCCGTTGCAGTGACGGCCGGGCCGGGGCTTACGGGCGCGCTCGTGGTGGGAGTGGCCGCGGCGAAGGCGTTGGCCCTGGCGCTGGCAGTGCCGCTGTTCGGCGTCAACCATCTGGCCGCGCATGTCGCCGTCGACGCGCTCGAGCACGGCCCGCTGCCCGAGCCCACCGTGGCACTGCTCGTGTCGGGCGGGCACTCGTCCCTCCTCCTGGTGCCCGACGTCACCAGCGACGTCCGCCCCCTGGGCCAGACCATCGACGACGCTGCCGGCGAGGCATTCGACAAGGTGGCGCGTCTGCTCGGCCTGCCGTTCCCGGGCGGCCCGCACATCGACCGCGAGGCCGCCTGCGGAGATCCCGCCGCCGTCGCCTTCCCCCGCGGCCTGACCGGGCCGCGCGACCTGCAGGCGCATCGCTACGACTTCTCGTTCTCCGGGCTGAAGACGGCGGTCGCCCGATGGGTCGAGCGGCGCGAGCTCGAGGGGCTGCCGGTACCCGTGCGGGACGTCGCGGCGTCCTTCCAGGAGGCCGTGGTCGACGTCCTGCTCCGCAAGGCTTTGATGGCGTGTCGCGAGCTAGGTGTCGACCACCTGCTCATCGGCGGTGGGGTGGCGGCGAACTCCCGGCTGCGAGCCGTGGCTGCGGAGCGGGGCGCGGCGGCCGGTATCCGGGTCAGGGTGCCGAGCCCGAAGCTGTGCACCGACAACGGCGCGATGGTCGCCGCTCTCGGGTCGCAGGTGCTGGCCAAGGGCCGGGCCCCGTCGCAGCTGGACCACGCCGTCGACTCCTCGATGCCCGTGACCCTGGTACAGGCCTGAGCCGCCGCGGTCGGCGGCGCCGCGGCCACGGGGCGGGCCGGGGTGCGGTGCGGTGCGAGGTGCTTTGCATTGCACGCATATCCGCAACACCGGTGGCGAGGTCGCCGTTCAGGGACCGCGCCGGCCCTCGTGCGAGCGAAGATCGCCACCCCGGCGCCACAACCCTCGCGCCTGGCCCCGAAACGGCCCCCGAACCGAGGTTATGGCGCCGGGGTGGCGATCAAGGTGGGGCCATCGGGCCGCGGTGACCCCGAGTCGGCGTCTGGCCGGCCAACGCATGCCAACGCCGGCCAGCGCCCGGCTAGCGCCCGGCTAGCGCCCGGCTAGCGCCCGGCCAGCGCCGGCCCTCCGGTGGCGCTGGTACCTGGCGACCCGGCGGGTCCTCTCAGTGGGCGGCAGGCTGTTGCAGATCTGCGTGCATTGCAAAGCACGTCACACCGAACACCCGCCCAGTCCGGCGGGGCCGCGACCCGCGGCCAGCCCCGGTGGGTCGGCCTCAGGGTGGTGCGTCCGTCAGCCCGCCGGTGCGTGGCCGGCCAACGCGAGGACCGAGGCGACTGCGTCGTCCACCAGAGCGGCTGAGCGCGCCGAGAGTCCGAGCCCGAAGCCGAGGTCGAAGGCCGGCACGGCCACGAGGAATGCGGTGGGCACGGGTTCCCCTGCCCGTGCGGCCAGGCAGATCAGGCCCGCCGCGTCGAGAACATGGGCCCCGGACGTCGCCGCGGGGGCAGGGGTGGCCGCTGCCACCGGGCTCGCCTCGGTCACCCGGGTCACCCTCGGGCCCGGGGCGCTTGGGACGGCCGCGTCGCCCACGCCGACCCCCTCACCGACGACAGCCGCGTCGACGAAGACCGCCACGTCGCAACGGCCCAGGTCCTCGACCATCTCGGGGAGCACCTGCTGACGCGTCAAGACGTGGATCCCGGGGAGGCACAGAGCACGAACGGCCGAGGCGACCACGATTCCGATCCCGTCGTCGCGTCGCAGGTCGTTGCCGACGCCGACGACAAGCACACGCGCCCGCTGCGACCCCACCGCTGCCGCCGGGCTCAGCCGCGCCGCACCCGAGCGAGGACGCCGCCGTCCGCCCCCTCGAGGACGACGTCCAGCGGCATCGTGCCGACCGCGTGGGTCGAGCAGCTCAGGCAGGGGTCGTAGCAGCGGATGCCCGCCTCGATGCGGTTGAGTGCCCCCTCGGGGATCGTCCTGCCGGCGAACTCGTCGACGAACTCCGAGGCGATCTGACGCACCGTCGCGTTCATCGCCAGGTTGTTCTGGCCGGTCGCGATGATCAGGTTCATGTTCGTCAGCACGCCGGCGTCGTCCACCTCGTACTCGTGGAACAGCGTGCCTCGCGGTGCCTCGGAGATCCCGACCGCACGGGTGCGGTTGACCCTCGCCTGGGCTCGGGTGGTCGGGTCCAGCAGCACAGGGTCGTCGAGCAGCTGCGCCATCCGCTCGAGGCAGCCGACGACCTCGACCAGCCGCGCGTGGTGGTAGTGGAAGGACGACAGCGCCACCCCGCCGACAAGCTCGCGGAACTCCCGGAGAGCCTCGTCGGCACGAGGGGTCCCCATGGTCGCGCAGAGGTTGAGCCGCGCCAGCGGCCCGACGCGGTACATCCCGGCCTCGACGGGGCGACCGCGAGCCACCCGCGGCTTGAAGTACGGCGACTTCAGGTAGGAGTCGCTGGTCGACGCCTCGCCGATCCAGTCGCGGTAGTCCCGCGCCTCGATGCGGTCGGCGACCACGGTGCCATAGGCGTCGACGACCTTGAGGTGGCCCTCGTGGTGCTCCCAGGTCCCGGCCTCGTTCGCCATCCCGAGGAAGAGGCTGTGGAAGACCCCGAAGGACCGGATCTCCCGGTCGAACCGCTCCGCGATGCGAAGGTAGAGGTCGAGGGCGTCCGCGGCCGCGGCCTGCGCCTCGGGCAGCCGCTCACGGATCGCGTCGCGGGTCTGCTCGTCCATGGGCTCGGCAACCCCGCCCGGCACGATGCCGGGCGCATGCACCTTGCGTCCGGCGACGGCCTCGATCACCGACTGGCCGAAGGAGCGCAGCCGGATGCCGCGCCGGGCGAGGTCGGGCTCGGTGGACATCAGCCCGAAGATGTTGCGGATCGCGGGGTCGGCGTCCATGCCCAGGAGCAGGTCGGGCGCCGACAGGTGGAAGAAGCTCAGGGCGTGGCTCTGCGTGATCTGGGCGAGGTTGGCCAGTGTGCGAAGCGCCCGAGCCGCCGGGGGAGGCGTGACGCCCATGACGGCGTCCCCGGCCTTGGCCGAGGCCAGCAGGTGGCTGACAGGGCAGATCCCGCACACTCTCGCCGTCAGGCTGGGCATCTCCCACACGGGCCGGCCGCGGCAGAACTCCTCGAAGCCGCGGAACTCGCTGACATGGAACCTCGCGTCGGCCACCGACCCGTCGTCGCGAAGACGAATGGTGATCTTTGCGTGGCCCTCGATGCGCGTGACAGGGTCGATCGTCACCACGGTAGGCATGTGCTCGAAACCCTTCAGCCGAAGCGGATGCCGTCGCCCCGGCTGCGCGCGGGCGTCTTGGCGGTCAGCTCCCCGGCGAGGATCGCCAGGAGAGCGTCGCGGATCCGGTCAGCCGGCGGCGGGCAGCCGGGCAGGTAGATGTCCACGTCTATCACCCGGTGCAGTGGGAGCACCCTGGGCAGCAGCGCGGGCACCACCTCGTGCGGCACCACGCCGTCGCGGTCCACGTTCTCCACGTACACCCGCCGCAGCAGCTGTTGCGGGTCGCCGAGGGTGTTCCGCATCGCCGTCACGTTGCCCGTCACCGCACAGTCCCCGAAGGCCACGACCAGCCTGCTGCGGGCGCGGACCAGCCCAGCCAGCCCCACGTTGTCGACGTTGGCCGCAGCCCCTTCCACGAGGACGACGTCGACGCCCTCGGGGTACTCCTTGACGTCGGCCAGGGGGCTGTAGACGACGTCTACCCGCTCGGCGAGCTCGAAGAGGAACTCGTCGGTGTCGAGGAACGACATGTGGCACCCGGAACAGCCGCCCAACCATGCGGTCGCGAACCTGGGTCGACCGGCCATCAGGGGCTCCCCTCCGGAGGCAGCCACTCATGGTCTCGTCGCGCGGCCACCAGCCGCGTGATGACGTCGCTGCGGTGGCGCAGCTCACCCACTGCCGTCCGCTGGTAGGACAGGGCACCGGTCGGACAGGCCGCCACGCACTTGCCGCACCACGTGCACGAGCTCGACTCCCCCCACGGCTTCCCGAGCTCGGTGACCAGGAACGCCTCGGCCCCGCGGGAGGCGACGTCCCACACGTGGGCACCCTCGATCTCGTCGCACGTGCGCACGCAGCGGGTGCACAGGATGCACCGGTTCGGGTCGAAGACGTAAAGGCGGTGGGTGGCGTCGACCCGGCGGTCCGGCGACTGGTACTCCAGCCGCACGTGGTCCATGCCCGCGTCCACGGCGGTGTCCTGCAGCTCGCAGTGGCCGTTCGCGACGCAGACCGCGCACACATGGTTGCCCTCGGCGAACAGCAGCTCGAGGATCGTGCGCCGGTGGTTGCGCAGGCGGGTGGAGTCCGTGATCACCTCCATGTCGTCCACCACCGTCGTGGCGCAGGCGGGCCGAAGGCCCGGTCTCTCAGCGACCTCCACGACGCACAGCCGGCACGAGCCCCACACGGAAAGGCCCTCGAGGTAGCACAGCGAGGGGATCGCGATGCCGGCTCGGCGGGCCGCCTGCAGCACGGTCTCGCCCTCCGTCGCCTGCACGGTCCTGCCGTCGATGACGATGTCGATGGTGGCGCGGCGGTCACGCACGGGAGGCCTCCTGCAGCAGCGCCTCGTACTCGGCGCGGAAGTACTGCAACGTGCTCGTGACCGGGTTGGGCGCGCTCTGCCCCAGGCCGCACAAGCTGGTCTCGCGGACCACCGTGCACAGCTCGGCGAGCAGAGTGAGGTCCTTGCGCCCGGCCCGGCCGGTGCAGATCTTGTCGAGCAGGCCGTGCAGCTGCACCGTGCCGGCCCGGCACGGCACGCACTTGCCGCAGGACTCGTCCCGGCAGAACTGCATGAAGTAGCGCGCCACCTCGGGCATGCTCGCCGTCTCGTCCATCACGATGAGCCCGCCCGACCCCATGATCGACCCGAGGTCGCGCAGGCTCTCGTAGTCGACCGGGGTGTCGAGGTGCTCGGCGGGGATGCAGCCGCCGGAGGGACCCCCGGTCTGGGCGGCCTTGAACGCCAAGCCGTCGGGGACGCCGCCCCCGATGTCCTCGACGATCTCGCGCAGCGTGATGCCCATGGGCACCTCGATCAGGCCGGTGGTCACGAGGTCACCGGCCAGGGCGAACACCTTGGTGCCGGGACTGCTTTCCGTCCCCATCGCCCTGAACCACTTGGCCCCGTGCGAGACCAACGGCGGGATGGTGGCGAGCGTCTCGACGTTGTTCACCATCGACGGCCTGCCGAAGAGCCCGCGTTCGGTCGGGTAGGGCGGCCGCAGCCGTGGCGTGCCGCGCAGCCCCTCGATGGAGGCCATGAGGGCGGTCTCCTCGCCGCACACGAACGCCCCTGCGCCGATACGCACCTCGATGTTCAGGTCGAACTCGGAGCCGAGGATGCCGCGCCCCAGCAGCCGGTAGCGCTTGGCCGCCCGGATGGCGCGGTCGAGGCGCTGCACGGCCCGCGGGTACTCCGCGCGCACGTAGACGTACGCCTCGTGCGCCCCCGTGGCGTAGGCGGCGATAGCGATCCCCTCGATCACCCGGTGCGGGTCGTCCTCCATCACCGTGCGGTCCATGTAGGCGCCGGGGTCACCCTCGTCCCCGTTGGCGACGACGTACTTCTCCTTGCCCTTCGCCGCAGCCAGCAGCGCCCACTTGCTGGCCACGGGGTACCCGGCCCCGCCGCGGCCGCGCAGGCCGGACTTCTTCACCATCTCGACGACCTCGGCGGGGGCCATGGTGGTGAGCGCCTTCTCCAGCGCCCGGTAGCCGCCCTCCGCCACGTAGTCGTCGAGCCGGTCGGGGTCGATCTTGCCGGCGTTCGCGAGCACGACCCGGCGCTGACGGGTGAAGAACGGCGTCGCCTCGTCGAGGCGGAGGTCCGCAGGCGGCGCGCCCCGCTCGAGGTGGCCGGCGACGATGCGCCCGGCGCCCGCGGCGTCCACCGCCTGGTACATGGTGGCGGCGGCCCCGCGAGGCTCCACCCGCACGAGGGGGCCCTTGCTGCACGGGCCCATGCAGCCGGTGGGCACGACCTGGCACTCCCCGTCGAGGCCGGCTTCCTCGACCGCCGCTGCGAGGGCTTCCCGGGTCGGGGCGGCGCCGGCGGACAGGCAGGCGGTGGACTGGCACACCTTCACGCGCCAGGGGAAGCGGCTGCGGATCTCCAGCTCGCGGCCGGCGACCTCGACCAGGTCCATGGGGTCGGCCACGATCACACCACCGCCGCTTCGTCGTCGGCCGGCGCGTGCGAGCGGGCAAGGGCCCCGGCGACCGCCGCGAGCGCGGTCTGGGGGTTCTGGTGTGCCAGCACCTCGCCGTCCATCACGCAGACCGGCGCCAACCCGCACGAGCCGAGGCAGCGCGCCGTCCCCAGCGTGAAGCTGTGGTCGGGCGTGGTCTGCCCGGGGGGGACGGCGTAGCGCGCCGACAGCGCGTCCACGATCGCGTCACTGCCCTTGACGAAGCAGGCCGTGCCCGTGCAGACCGTCGCGACGTGGTCACCGGGAGGCTCGAAGTGGAACAAGTGGTAGAACGTCGCCACCCCGTACACCATGCTCGGCGGCAGGCGCAGGGCGCGGGCCACGTACATGAGCACGTCGTCGGACAGGTAGCTGAAGACGTCCTGGGCGACGTGCAGCGTCTGGATCAGCTGGTCCTGGTCGTGGTGCACCCGCCTGAGGTAGGCGTCGACCGAGGTGAACCGCTCGTCCCCACTGGGGTGCATCTCGTCCACGCTGCTGCTCCTCCCCGGCGACTCCTACGATCCTGCCTCCCGCTTCGGCCGAACCGGGGGACCAAAGGCGGGGCCGGTCGCCCCGGACGTGCCGCCGGCGACCGTCGTACGCCGCCCCACGAGCCCGGCGAACCCCGCCGGCCCCGGTAGCCTCGCGCTCCATGCGTGCAGCAGGACATCCAGACCACGCCGTCCCGGTGCCCGTCGTGCTCGACGTCGACACGGGGGTGGACGACGCGTGCGCGCTGCTCATGGCCGCCCGCAGCCCCGCTCTGGACCTGCGGGCGGTCACGTGCGTCGCGGGCAACACCGACGTCGACCAGGTGGTCCGCAACACGATGGTGGTGCTGGACGCTGCGGGGGTACCCGTCCTGGGCGCCGGCGCGGTCGCGGTGGCGCGAGGCTCCGCTCGGCCCCTCCTCGAGCCGGCCAGGCCCGCCCGCCATGTGCACGGGGACGACGGCATGGGCGACCTCGGCCTGCCGTTGCCTGCCGGCGCTCGGCCCGACCCCCGGCACGCCGTGGACCTCCTCCGCGACGTCCTCGCGGCGGCGGCGCGCACGCAGGACCCGGTCACGCTTGTCCCGCTGGCACCCCTGACCAACATCGCGCTGCTGCTGCGGACGTTCCCCGAGGTCGCGGCCGGGATCGCCCGGATCGTGTTCATGGGGGGCGCGGCGTTCACGGGCAACGCCACCGCGGCCGCGGAGTTCAACGTCTTCCACGACCCGGAGGCCGCAGCGATCGTGCTCGACGCCGCGGGCGACCTCGGCGTGCCCGTGACGATGTACGGCCTGGACGTCTTCTACGACGTGCGCGTCAGCCGAGGCGAGGCCGCGGAGCTCTCGAGGGCGGCCGACCCGGCGGCGCGGCTGGCGGGGGCCCTCGTCGCGTTCCAGTGCGACCGCTTCGGCGTCGACGATGCCACGATCGGTGACGCTGGTGCGGTGTGCGGCGTTGCCGACCCCGGGGGCCTGGTGACCAGGCGGCTCCCGGTGCGGGTGGAGCTGTCGGGGCGTTGGACACGTGGGCAGACAGTCGTCGACCAGCGCGACTGGAGCGGTGACCGCGACCACGACCCGCACGGGCGTGCGGCCGACGTCGACGTGGCCGTCGGGGTGGACGGGCACCGGTACGCCGACCTGTGGCTCAGCACCCTCACCGCGCCGTGATCGTGTGCCGTGAACGAGGAGGCGGCGACAGGGGGTCAGCCGGGGCAGGCCGTCAGCGGAAGAAGGCGCGTGCCCGGCGGGTCGATCGCCAGCGCGAGGCCCCCGCCGCCGATCGTGGCGACGGGCCCCTGGACGGCGTCCCACCGCTGCAGGACCTGGCCGGTGGTGGCGTCGACGCAGGACAGGCCCTCGTCGCCGCCGTCGCGGACCCACACGACGGAGTAGCCCGGCCAGACGACGGCCCCGGGACCGGTGCCCTGCCAGCCGGACATGGCGGCGACCTGGTGGAGGCTGTCCGGGTCGAGGCGGACGGCGGTCGGCCCGTCGTGGGTGTACCCCGCGGCCCAGAGGTTGCCGTCCTTGGTGAACGCCAGCGATGGCCTTGCCGAGGCTCGAGGGAGTGGACGCGACCACGGTGTCGGCCAGGACGTCGTAGGCCAGGATCTCCTGGCCGTCGATGTCGGCGAGGACCCGCATCCGCAGCGCGTCGCTCGTGAGGGCGAAGGCCCCATGCAGCTCGGGCACGGCGACGGGCGTCGACTGACCTGCTTGCAGGCGGAACGTCCCGCGCTCGGTGGTGAACCACAGCTCGCCACGGAGCATGGTGGCGGAGGACACGGTGCCGGGCACGCTTACCCGATGGACCCGCGTCAAGGTGGGGACTTCCAGCTGGACCAACGTCGACCGCCGCACGTCGGACTGGGGCTCGGACTGCGAGGTCCAGGCCCACAGGGTCCCCCCGTCCGGGTCGAGCGCGATGCCCCCGGCGTCGCCGCCCCCCACCACCGCGGTGTGGAACACCCGCCCGGAAGCGGGGTCACAGAACAGCACCGTGACCGGGTCGCCCTGCGTGAGCACCAGCGTCGCGCCCTCGGTGGTGGTCACGACATCGGTCGGGCCACCCACCAGGTCGGGCCCTGGCTGCTCGACGCCGACCGCCGGCGTCGCGGTGACGGTCACGGCAGGGGCGGGCGAGGTGACCGAGGCGGAGGGTCCGCGGCGCCCGGCGCCGGGGTTCTCACCTCCTCGGCCGAGTGAGCCGAGCGGGCCCAGAACGGCTGCGGCGCTCAGGGCGACGACAGCCACGGCGGCGATGCCGAGCCGGCTCGAGACACGACGCCTGCGCAGGGTCCGCGTGCGTGCGCCGACCGCGGCCAGGTGCTCCGGTGTCGCCTCCATCCGCCGGCGCTCGTCCCGCAGGGTCGCGCTGAGCAGCTCCTCGACGTCCATCGCGCCTCACACCTCCTTCGTGGTGGCCAGCAGGCGCAACCGGGCGAGGCCCTTCGCCGCCTGGCTCTTGACGGTGCCTGTGCTGCACCCCAGGGCGGCGGCGATCTCGGCCTCGGACAGGTGCTCGTAGTAGCGCAGCACGAGGACGGCGCGCTGCCCGGGGGCCAGGCGCGCCAGCGCCCGCCACATGGCGTCGCGCTCGTCCACCGCCGCCTCCGCGGCGTTGTCGCGGCCGGGCAGGGGCGCGGCGGCGGCAACGTCCGGGACGTCGGCCACGGGCAGCTCGTGGGCGCGCCGCCCGCGCCGGGAGTTCAGGTAGGTGCGCAGGACGGCGCGCCGCACGTAGCCCTCGGGGTCGTCCTTGCGCTCGACCCGCCGCCAGGCCAGCGCCGTGCGGGCGAGGGCGGTCTGGACGACGTCCTCGGCTTCGGCCCGATCCCCCGTCAGCACGTGTGCGAAGGACAGCAGCGCACCCATGCGGGCGGCGACGAACGCGCCGAACGGCTCGTCGGCGTCCAGCACCACCTCGACGTCGCCGCTGCCCGTGGCCGTCATGCCTCCAAGGACACCGCGGCGAGCAAGCGGGTTGCCGCGGGGGTCGGGAATCCTTCGGCGATTCCGAACCACTCGGAGTGACGGGGTCTCCCGGGGGTGGCCAGGCCTCGGGCCGTACTCATCGCAGGGGGCGGACAGCGATCACGGACTGCCGCCCGGCCACGCGGGTGAGCACGATCGTGGCCTCCGCGTCGCCGACCAGCCTGAGCTGGCGGCGCAGCTGGTCGGGCTCGACCGCCGTCCCCCGCTTCTTGATCGTCAGCCGGCCGACGCCCCGGTCGCGCAGCCAGGTGCGCAGCGACTTCAGCTGGAAGCCGAACACGTCCTCGACCGCGTAGGCGGTCGCCAGGGGCGTGTGCACCAGCCGGTCCGCAGTCACGAAGGCGATGGTCGGGTCCACCAGGTGCCCGCCCACGGCGGCCTGGACGTGCCCCACGAGCCCGGCTCGGATCACGGCGCCGTCCGGCTCGTAGAGCACGCTGGCGACCGGCCCCACCTCGGGTGCCGGCAGGTCGGCGTCGGTCACCTCCACGGGCGCCGTCGCGTCGTCCCCCTCCCCGGGCAGCACGAGCGCGCCGCGTCGCACGTCCTCGCGGGCGAGCAGGCCGAACCACAGCCCGGCCTCCACGACGTCGCCGCCGACGGAGACCCACTGTGCCTCGGCGCCCGGCGGGACCAGGTGGTGCGGGATCCCCGGCGCGGTCTTCATCCCCACGGCGGGCAGGCGGCGGGCGAGGTCCAGCACGAACGAGAGGGGCGGCGACCCGCTTCGCGGGTCGAGGAGCCTGCGGCCGGACGACGCTCGCCTGGACGGGTCGAGGAACGCCCCACCGACGCCGGTCAGGTCGGTACGGGTGGCGTCCTCGCAGCGCACCTGGGCCTCGGGCCAGTGCCGCAGGTTCATGGTGGCGACTGCGGCGGTGACCTCGTCCACGTCGACGGCGAGGACGTGGCGGTCCAACCCGGCCAGCGCCATCGAGTCCGCACCGATCCCGCAGCCGAGGTCGGCGACCACCTCGACCCCCGCTGCGGCGAAGCGTCGCGCGTGCCGGGCTGCGACGGACAGGCGCGAGGCCTGCTCCAGCCCCGCGGCGGTGAACAGCATGGCGTCGGCGAACGGCCCGAACTTGCCGTGTGCGGCGGCCCGCAGCCTCGACTGGGTCATGGCGGCGGCGACGAGGGCGGGGTCGTGCCCGGCCTGCCGCAGGCGCTCTGCCAGCGGCGATCGCCTCGCGCTCGTCGTACTCGGGGCAGGGACTCCAGCAGCGCCCACCCGTGCTCGGTGAGCAGCGCCGAGATCCCCTGCAGGTCCACCACGCGATCCTAGTGAGGCTTCCCACGGGGCGCCGGGGTTGGCACTCAAGTTGACCGAGTGCTAATCGCGGCCTAGATTCGTGGTTGGCACTCTCGTCATGAGTGTGCCAACAGCACGGCAGGGCTCGACCGGCACCCGCGACGACGGTCGGCGTCCGGCCACGGCTCGCAGAGCCACCCCGAATGCCATTGCCAACAGCGACGTTCCCGAAGGGGAGGTCAGCAAGTGTCGGTCTACATCAAGCCGCTCGAGGACCGCATCGTCGTCAAGCCGCTCGACGCGGAGCAGACGACGGCCTCCGGCCTGGTCATCCCGGACACCGCGAAGGAGAAGCCCCAGGAGGGCAAGGTCCTCGCGGTCGGCCCGGGTCGCATTGCCGATGAGGGCGAGAAGCGGATCCCGCTCGACGTCACGGTCGGCGACACGGTGCTCTACAGCAAGTACGGCGGCACCGAGGTCAAGTACGGCGGTGAGGAGTTCCTGATCCTCTCCGCTCGCGACGTCCTCGCGATCATCGAGAAGTGACCCGGACGCCATCGGCGCCCCGGATCACCTGAACCACGACTTCGCCCCGACCGGCCGGCTCTGCCGGTCGGCTCGGGGCGCTGTCGTCGGGCACCGACCCGCCCGGTCGCACGGGCTCGCCCGCTCCGCCCACGCCCGCTCCGTCCTCGTCCGCCTGCGTCGTGACGCAGTGGGTGCAGGACAACCGGTCTGACACGAAGGACAACGAGGAATGGCCAAGACCCTGCAGTTCGACGACTCCGCGCGGCGCTCTCTCGAGCGCGGAGTCGACGCGCTCGCGAACGCGGTGAAGGTGACGCTGGGCCCCCGCGGGCGCAACGTCGTCATCGACAAGAAGTGGGGCGCGCCGACCATCACCAACGACGGCGTGACCATCGCCAAGGAGGTGGAGCTGGAGGACCCCTACGAGAACCTGGGTGCCCAGCTCGCCAAGGAAGTCGCGACCAAGACCAACGACGTTGCCGGCGACGGGACGACGACCGCCACGGTGCTGGCCCAGGCCATGGTCCACGAGGGGCTGCGCAACGTCGCGGCCGGTGCCGGGCCCGCGGCCCTCAAGCGCGGGATCGACGCGGCCGTCGAGGCCCTCGACGCCAAGCTGCGCGAGCTGGCTCGCGAGGTCGACGGCAAGGCGGAGATCGCCCAGGTCGCCACGATCTCCGCGCAGGACCCGAACATCGGCGAGCTCATCGCCGAGGCCTTCGACAAGGTCGGCAAGGACGGCGTGATCACGGTCGAGGAGTCCTCGACCACCGCCATGGAGCTGGACTTCACCGAAGGGATGCAGTTCGACAAGGGCTACATCTCGCCCTACTTCGTCACCGACCCCGAGCGCATGGAGGCCGTCCTCGAGGACGCCTACATCCTCATCCACCAGACCAAGATCTCCTCGATCCAGGACATGCTGCCGCTGCTGGAGAAGGTGCTGCAGGCGAGCAAGCCGCTGTTCATCGTGGCCGAGGACGTGGACGGCGAGGCGCTCTCGACGCTCGTCGTCAACAAGATCCGCGGCACGTTCACGGCCGTGGCCGTCGAAGGCCCCGGGCTTCGGCGACCGCCGCAAGGCCATGCTGCAGGACCTGGCGACGCTGACAGGCGCCCAGGTCGTGAGCCCCGAGGTCGGCCTCAAGCTGGACCAGGTGGGCCTGGAGGTGCTGGGTCGCGCCCGGCGCGTCGTCGTCACCAAGGACGACACGACGATCATCGACGGCGCCGGCGCCGAGGACGAGGTCAAGGGCCGGATCGCGCAGATCCGCGCCGAGATCGAGAAGACCGACTCGGACTGGGACCGCGAGAAGCTGCAGGAGCGCCTCGCCAAGCTCGCGGGCGGCGTCTGCGTGATCAAGGTCGGTGCGCACACCGAGGTGGAGCTCAAGGAGAAGAAGCACCGCATCGAGGACGCGGTGTCGGCCACCCGAGCCGCCATCGAGGAGGGCATCGTCGCCGGCGGCGGCACCGCCCTGGTGCACGCGCTGTCGGCGCTCGACGGGTCGTTGGGCCTGACCGGTGACGAGGCGACCGGCGTCTCCATCGTGCGCAAGGCCGTCGTCGAGCCGCTTCGCTGGATCGCGGAGAACGCCGGTCACGAGGGCTACGTCGTCGTGGAGCGGGTTCGCGGCCTGCCGTCGGGGCAGGGCCTGGACGCCGAGACGGGTGAGTACACCGACCTGGTGGCCCGCGGCGTCATCGACCCCGTCAAGGTGACCCGCTCGGCGCTGCGCAACGCGGCCTCGATCGCGTCGTTGGTGCTCACCACCGACACCCTTGTCGTGGAGAAGAAGGAGGACGCCCCGGAGCCGTCCGGCCACGGGCACGGCCACGGGCACTGACCCCGGGCGACGAGCGGTGGTCACCGGCAGCTAGGCGGTGACCACCGGCAGACCATGCGGCGATCATGCACGTCGGGTACGGCGTACCGGACGTGCATGATCGCCGTAGTTCGTGCGGTCAGATCAGCTGGCTTCTGGCATGCGTGTCGTGCGCTCCGCGGCGTAGACGGCCTCGCGGTCGTCCTCGGTGAGGCCGCCCCAGACCCCGTAGGGCTCGCGAACCGCCAGCGCGTGCTCCCTGCACTCCTCGAGCACCGGGCATGCGGCGCAGATCGCCTTGGCGGCGCCGTCCCGGTTGCGCCGGGCGGGTCCGCGCTCGCCCTCGGGGTGGAAGAACAGCGTGGGGTCGGCGGTGCGGCACGACCCCTGCAGCTGCCACTCCCACAGGTCGGCCACCGGTCCCGGGAGTCGGGAGATCTCGGCCATCGCGTCCACCGCCTTCGTACGCCTCGAGCTGTCGGACCGGCGCGGGTCCCTGGCCCCGCCTCGTCGGCGGACCCGCTGGAACTTCGACCCTATAATCGCTTCACGAGTTGTTCAAGAGCCACGAACCCTCGATCTTCGACGCCGGTTCCGGGCCGATCCGGCGGGGCCTCCCAGCCGGCTTCGCGCGGGCCCGGAGTCCTCGCTAGGGGCAACGCCGTCCCTGCCCTGTCGCTTCCCCGACGAACGTGCCTCTTCGGCGAGTCGTGCGCGAACGGCAGGCCGGGTCCGAGTGGCAGGCCGTGCCCACCCCCCGGACACTGGGGGCATGGCGGCCGTCGGCGGTGACGACGCGACCACGCAGGCGTCCCTCACCGTGGCCGCGACGGCGCGTCGTCTCGGGGTGGCCCCGTCGACATTGCGCACCTGGGACCGCCGCTACCAGCTTGGGCCGTCGGCGCACACCGCCGGAGCCCATCGGCGGTACTCCGCCACCGACCTCGCCCGCCTCGTGGTCATGCGCACGCTGACCATGCAGGGTGTCTCGCCGTCGGAGGCCGCCGAGCTGGCTCGGGCCGGTGCGCCCATACCCGAGGTCGAAGGCCAGGCCTGGCCTCTGGGTACCCGTCCGGGCGGGGGCCGGGTGGTCGCGCTGCCGGAGGCGAGCCCGGCCGTGCGGGGACTGGCGCGGGCCGCGATCGCCCTCGACACCGCGGAGTCGACCAGGCTCATGAGTGCAGCGATCGACGCGCAGGGCGTGGTCTCCGCGTGGGACACCCTTGCCCTGCCGGTCCTCGACGCGCTCGGGCGTCGATGGCAGGCCACGGGCGAGGGCGTCGACGTCGAGCACGCGTTCAGCGAGTCCCTGCTCGCCTGCCTCGTCGGGCGTCGCGAGGGGCGCGAGGGCGACGGCCCCCCCCGCGTTCTGCTGGTCTGCGCCCAGGCCGACCAGCACACCCTGCCGCTGTACGTCCTGGCCGCCGCCCTGGCCGAGGCGAGGGTGGCCTGCCGGATGCTCGGGTCGGGCCTGCCGGACAAGGAGCTGCTCGCGGCCGTGCGCCGCAGCGGGCCGTGCGTCGTCTTCTTGTTCGCGACCATGCCCGTGTCGGGCGTGGAGGTCCTCGAGCTGATCCCGCGCCAGAGACCGGCTCCCCGCGTGCTCGTCGGCGGTCTCGGCTGGCGGGGCGACGACCTGCCGCGCGGCGTCACGCACGTGCGACAGCCTCGTGCAGGCCGTCGACGAGGTGGTCGCAGCCGTCCGGCCGTGACGGCTCGAGCGGTGGTCGCGACCCGCCGACGCATCGTCGTCTCGCTTTTCGGCTCAGGTTCACCCGTCCGCCTGTCGACATCTCCAGGGTCGGCGGCCCCTCAACGGGGCGGCCGCCGCATCCGGTCGGCATGCGAGATGAGGAGACCGCGGTGGTAACCGTGCTGGTCTGCGACGACTCTGCCCTCGTGCGCGAGACGCTGCATCGAGCATTGGCCACAGTTCCCGGCGTCACGCGGGTCGTCGACGCCTGCTCGGGCGAGGAGGCGTTGGCCCGCTGGCCCGTCGAGCGTCCGTCCCTGGTGCTCATGGACGTGCGGATGCCGGGTATCGGCGGCGTCGAGGCCACGCGTCGGCTGCTCGCCCGCCACCCCGAGGCGATCGTGATCATGGTCACGGTGGCCGAGGACGCCGAGGGCGTCGCCCGTGCCGTCGCCGGCGGCGCGCGCGGCTACCTGGTCAAGGACTCCACGCGCGAGGAGATGGCCGCGACCGTCGTCCACGCGCTCACCGACGCCGTGTGGCACCGTCCGGTGCCCGCCCCGCGCACCGCGGAGGGGTCGGTCCCCGCGCCGCCGCTCACCGAACGGGAGATGCAGGTGCTCACCGGTATGAGCCGTGGTCGCAGCAACGCCGAGATCGGCAAGGAGCTCTTCCTCTCCGAGGACACGGTCAAGACCCACGCACGCCGGCTGTTCCGCAAGCTCGGTGCGGCCGACCGCGCCCAGGCCGTCGCCGTCGGCTTCCGCTGGGGACTGGTGCGCTGACCCCGTCCTCCTGGCGCGGCGGCACACTGCACCAAACAGTTTGGCGCGGCGGCACACCGTGCCAATCGCGGTTTGGCCTAGATCTCCGCAGTGCCGCCTCCGTGCTGGCGCATCCGCCGTCCGCGCCGCCGCCTCGCCGCCGGGGTCGGCCGGTTAGCATCGTCACGTCCCCCCGAGCCGCCCGCCCGGGCTCGGCGCACCTACGGACGCGGAAGGCGACGCCGTCGTGAGCGGTCCTGTGCAGAGCCCGACACCCCCCACCGAGGCGGGGTCGGCCTTCGCCGCCCTCGGCCTGACGTACGACGACGTCCTGCTGCTGCCCGCCGAGAGCGACGTCGTCCCGGGTGAGGTCGACACCTCGTCGCGGGTCTCCCGGCGGGTCAGCGTGCGGGTCCCGCTGCTGTCGGCCGCGATGGACACCGTCACCGAGGCCCGGATGGCGATCGCGATGGCCCGCCAGGGCGGTCTGGGGGTGCTGCACCGCAACCTGTCGATCGAGGAGCAGGCCCAGCAGGTGGACCTGGTCAAGCGGTCCGAGGCGGGCATGGTGAGCCACCCAGTGACGACGACCGCCGAGGCCACCCTCGCCGAGGTGGACCAGATGTGCGCGCGGTACCGGATCTCCGGCCTGCCGGTGATCGCGGCCGACGGTCTGCTCGTGGGCATCGTCACGAACCGCGACCTGAGGTTCGAGACGGACATGTCGCGCCGGGTCGGTGAGGTCATGACGCCGATGCCGCTGGTCACCGCCCCTGTCGGCATCACCGCCGACGGCGCGATGGCGCTGCTCGCCAGGCACAAGATCGAGAAGCTGCCGATCGTGGACGACGCGGGTCACCTGCGCGGGCTCATCACCGTGAAGGACTTCACGAAGAGCGAGCAGTACCCGCTGGCGACCAAGGACGACTCCGGGCGGCTGCGCGTGGGCGCTGCCGTCGGGTTCTTCGACGACGCCTGGAAGCGGGCGATGGCGCTCGTGGAGGCGGGGGTCGACGTCCTCGTGGTGGACACCGCGCACGGGCACTCCCGCGGGGTCGTGGGGATGATCCGCCGGATCAAGACCGAGCCGACGGCGTCCCACGTCGACGTGATCGGCGGCAACGTCGCCACCCGCGAGGGCGCGCAGGCGCTGGTCGACGCCGGCGCCGACGGGGTGAAGGTGGGGGTCGGGCCGGGGTCGATCTGCACGACCCGGGTCGTCGCGGGCGTGGGCGTCCCGCAGGTCAGCGCGATCTTCGACGCGGCGCAGGCCTGCCGGCCGGCGGGCGTCCCCGTGATCGGCGACGGTGGGCTGCAGTACTCAGGCGACATCGCCAAGGCCCTCGTGGCCGGGGCCGACGTCGTCATGCTCGGCTCGCTGCTGGCCGGCTGCGAGGAGAGCCCGGGGGACCTCGTGTTCATCAACGGCAAGCAGTTCAAGAGCTACCGAGGCATGGGCTCGCTGGGTGCGGCGCAGTCGCGCGGCCGGGCTCGCTCGTACTCCAAGGACCGGTACTTCCAGGCCGACGTCCCCGACGATCGTTTCGTGCCCGAGGGCATCGAGGGCCAGGTGCCCTACCGGGGCCCGCTCGCCGCCGTCGCCTACCAGCTGGTCGGGGGGCTGCGGCAGTCGATGTTCTACGTCGGCGCGGCGACGGTCCCCGAGCTGCAGGCCCGGGGCAGGTTCGTGCGGATCACTGCGGCCGGCCTCAAGGAGAGCCACCCCCACGACATCCAGATGACGGTCGAGGCACCGAACTACACCTCGCGCCCCTGACCACCAGGCAACCCGGTGGCGTTGCGTATCCGCGTGCAGAGCCCAAACACCGCGCGTCGCCACCGCGGCCCCGTCGGCCCCGCCTGCCGCCCGATAGCCTGGAGTGCGTGAGCGAGATCGAGATCGGTCGCGGCAAGCGGGGCCGGCGCGCGTACTCCTTCGACGACATCGCGGTGGTGCCCAGCCGGCGCACGCGTGACCCCGAAGAGGTCAGCATCGCCTGGCAGATCGACGCGTACCGCTTCGACATCCCGGTGGTCGCGGCCCCCATGGACTCGGTGATGTCACCCGCGACGGCCGTCGCGATCGGGCGCCTCGGCGGTCTCGGTGTGCTCGACCTCGAGGGCCTCTGGACCCGCTACGAGGACCCCCAGCCGCTGCTGGACGAGATCGCCGGGCTCGAGCCGGCGGCTGCCACGCGGCGCATGCAGCAGATCTACGCCGCGGACCTCGACCCCGACCTCATGGTCGCTCGCATCAAGGGCATCCGGGACGCCGGGGTGACTGTCGCGGGCGCGCTGACCCCGCAGCGCACGCAGCACTTCTGGAAGACCGTCGTCGACGCCGGCGTCGACCTCTTCTTCATCCGCGGCACGACCGTCAGCGCCGAGCACGTGTCCGGCCGAGCGGAGCCGCTGAACCTCAAGAGGTTCATCTACGAGCTCGACGTGCCGGTGATCGTCGGCGGCTGCGCCACCTACACCGCTGCCCTGCACCTGATGCGCACGGGTGCGGCCGGCGTCCTGGTCGGTTTCGGCGGCGGTGCCACCCACACGACGCGCACCACGCTGGGCATCCACGCCCCGATGGCCACGGCGATCGCGGACGTCGCGGCCGCGCGCCGGGACTACATGGACGAGTCGGGCGGCCGCTACGTGCACGTCATCGCCGACGGCGGCATGAGCCGGTCCGGTGAGATCGTCAAGGCGGTCGCCTGCGGTGCCGACGCGGTGATGCTGGGGACGGCGCTCGCGCGCGCCGAGGACGCACCCGGCCGGGGTTACCACTGGGGCCCGGAGGCTCACCACCCGCTGGTGCCGCGTGGTGCCCGCATGCACGTCGGCACGGCGGGCACGCTGCAGGAGGTGCTGCTGGGGCCCGGCCGAAGCGCCGCCGGGACGACCAACCTCATGGGCGCCCTGCGCCGGTCGATGGCCACCACCGGCTACTCCGACCTCAAGGAGTTCCAGCGGGTCGAGGTCGTCGTCTCCCCTTACTCGGGCACCTGAGGGGCGCGCCGTCATGACCGCTCACGCCCCCTCGGGACGGCTGGGGCCCGCCGAGCGCGACGCCGCGCTCGCCGACATGGAGTCCCAGGTCTTCGACGTCGTGGTCGTCGGGGGTGGTGTCGTCGGGGCCGGCGCAGCGCTGGACGCCGCCACCCGCGGGCTCAGCGTGGCCCTGCTCGAGGCCCGTGACTGGGCCAGCGGCACGTCGTCGCGATCCTCCAAGCTCATCCACGGCGGCCTGCGCTACCTGGAGATGCTCGACTTCGCCCTGGTCATGGAGGCCCTGAGGGAACGCGGTCTCATCCTCACCCGCCTGGCGCCGCACCTGTGCCGCCCGGTGTCGTTCCTCTACCCGCTGCGCCATCGCGGCTGGGAGCGGCCCTACGTCGCCGCGGGCGTCACGATGTACGACCTGCTGGCGCGCACCGCGGGCCACGGCGCCGGGCTGCCCTTCCATCGCCATCTCTCCCGCACCGGGGCCCTGCGTGCCGTGCCGAGCATGCGCAAGGACGCCCTCGTCGGCGCCGTCCAGTACTACGACGCCCAGCTGGACGACGCCCGGCACACGATGAACATCGTCCGGACGGCGGCCGCCTACGGCGCGCGCGTGGCGAACCGGGCGCGCGTGGTGGGCTTCCTGCGCGAGGGCGAGCGCGTCGTCGGCGTGCGGGTGCGCGACCTCGAGCACGGTCGGGAGATCGAGGTGCAGGCCCAGCAGGTGATCAACGCGACCGGGGTCTGGACGGACGAGACCCAGGCCATGGTCGGCGAGCGGGGGCAGTTCAAGGTGCGGGCGTCCAAGGGCATCCACCTCGTGGTGCCCAGGGACCGCATCCTGTCCACCACCGGGATCATCCTGCGCACCGAGAAGTCCGTGCTCTTCGTGATCCCGTGGGGCCGGCACTGGATCGTCGGCACCACCGACACCGAGTGGAGCCTCGACAAGGCGCACCCCGCCGCGTCCAGCAGCGACATCGACTACCTGCTCCACCACGTGAACGCCGTGCTGGCCACGCCGCTGACCCGCGAGGACGTCGAGGGCGTCTACGCGGGCCTGCGCCCCCTGCTGGCGGGCGAGAGCGACGAGACGTCGCGAGCTGTCGCGCGAGCATGTCGTCGGGCACCCGGTGCCGGGCCTCGTCGTGGTGGCCGGCGGCAAGTACACGACCTACCGGGTGATGGCCAAGGACGCCGTCGACGAGGTCGCCCGGGCGCTGGACTTCCGGGTCGCCGCGTCGTGCACCGACGAGGTGCCCCTGCTGGGCGCGGTGGGGTACCGGGCGGCGTGGAACGGCAGGGCCCGCACCGCGGCGCGCAGCCGGCTGCACGTGGCGCGGGTGGAGCACCTGCTGCAGCGGTACGGGTCGATGGTGGACGAGGTGCTGGCGCTGTGCTCGGCGGACCCCGCGCTGGCACGGCCGCTGCCCGGTGCCGACGACTACCTCGTGCGCGGAGGTGGTCTACGCCGCCTCCCACGAGGGCGCCCGCCACCTCGACGACGTGCTGGCCCGCCGCTACCCGGATCTCGATCGAGACCTGGGACCGCGGGGTCTCGACGGCACCGGCTGCCGCTCGGCTCATGGCCGGGGTGCTCGGCTGGTCAGCGGACCAGGAGGAGCGTGAGGTGCGCCACTACCTCGCGCAGGGTCGAGGCCGAGCGCGGGTCCCAGCGGCAGCCGGACGACCTCACGGCGGACGCCGTGCGCCTGGGGGCCCCGGAGATCGTCCCGCTCGCCTGAACCGAGGCGCTCCGACGCAGGCCCGCGGGCGCCGGCTCAAGGATCGTCGCCGGGATGCCGAAGGGGTGGCAACGCCGACGAAGAGCGGGGCCGAGATCAATGACCATCATCAAGGTGAGCTGCCCGAGCTGCGGTGAGATCGAGCTCGGGCCGACGCAGCTCAAGCTCGTCGTCAACCGGTTCAGCGCCTACTCGTTCTACACGTTCACGTGCGAGCAGTGCACCGCGAGCGTGCGCAGCCCGGCCGGCGCGGACGTGGTGCAGGCCCTCACGATGGGCGGCATCGTCGCCGAGCGCATCGACATGCCGGCCGAGGCGGCCGAGCACCACGACGGCCCGGCCGCTGACCGCGGACGACGTGCTCGACTTCGTGGCCTGGGTCGAGTCGGCCACCACGCTCGCCGAGGCCGCCGGCGCCGGGCTGCACGAGCGACTCACCGCGCACGACCGCACGACCCCGCGCACCTGAGCTGCGATCACTGACTGGTCGCAACTAAGGCGCTGTGTGGCGGCAAGTCTCGGCAGGCCTGCGCTACACCGCCCAGCGTTAGCTCTTCTTCAAGTTCGCATAGGTCGCTCGGCCGCCGACGGGCCGGTTACCGGCCGGTAGTCGGCAGCTGATGCGGGCGCCTACGCTGCCGCTATGTCGAGCCAGCCCACCGTCACGCAGCCGACCCCGCCCCGCCCCAGCGACTGGCACCTGCCCTCCGCGCAGCTGGCTCGTCTGACGCGGCGCATCGTCTCCTCCGGTGCATCCCCGATGGTCACGACGCTCGCCCCGTACTCGGGCCAGGTGCTGGCCGAGCTGCCGACATCCAGCAAGCAGGACGTCGCCGCCGCGGTTGCGCGCGCCCGCGCGGCTCAGCCTGCCTGGGCTGCCCGAGACGTCCACGATCGAGCCGCCGTGCTGCTGCGGCTGCACGATCTCGTGCTCGAGCGGCGGTCCGAGGTGCTCGACCTCATCCAGCTCGAGACCGGCAAGGCCCGAGCCCACGCATACGAGGAGGTCGCCGACGTAGCGATCAACGCGCGGTACTACGCCCGTCGCGGGCCGGCGCTGCTCGCCGACAGCCGGCGTGCCGGCCTGGTGCCCGGGCTGACGTCGGTGCGCGAGGTCCACCATCCGCGCGGCGTCGTCGGCGTGATCGCGCCGTGGAACTACCCGCTGACCCTGAGCATCGCGGACAGCCTGCCCGCGCTGCTCGCGGGCAACGCCGTCGTGATCAAGCCGGACACCCAGACCGCGCTCACGGCGCTGTGGGGCGTCGCGCTGCTCACCGAGGCCGGCGTCCCCGAGGACGTGCTGGCGGTCGTCGTCGGCGAGGGCACGGTCGTGGGCCCGGCACTGGTCGCCGAGGTGGACTACGTGTGCTTCACCGGGTCCACACCCACCGGCCGGGCTGTGGCCCAGCAAGCAGCGGCTCGCCTCGTGGGCGCCTCGCTCGAGCTCGGCGGCAAGAACGCCCTCTACGTGGCCGACGACGCCGACCTCGACAGGGCAGCCGAGGCCGCTGTGCGCGACTGCTTCGCCAGCACCGGGCAGCTGTGTGTCTCGATGGAGCGGCTCCTGCTGCACGAGCGGGTCGCGGACGCCTTCCTCGACCGGTTCGTCGACCGAGTCCGCCACATGCGGCTCGGAGCCGCCCTGGACTACTCGAAGGACCTGGGCAGCCTCACATCGTCGGCCCAGCTGCTGCGGGTGAGCGCTCACGTCGAGGACGCCGTGGGCCGGGGGGCGACGGTCCTCACGGGGGGCAAGGCCCGGCCGGACCTGGGACCCTACTTCTACGAGCCGACGGTGCTCGACCACGTGCCGGCGCAGGCGCAGTGCTTCGCGCAGGAGACGTTCGGGCCTGTCGTGTCGGTGCATCGGGTCGCCTCCGACTCCGAGGCCGTGGCGCGGGCCAACGACACCGAGTACGGGCTCAACGCCTCGGTCTGGACGCGCGACACGCGGCGCGGCGCCCTCCTCGCCCGCCAGATCAGGGCCGGCACCGTGACCGTGAACGAGGCCTACATCGCCTCGTGGGGCAGCGTCGCCTCCCCGATGGGCGGGCGCAAGTCCTCGGGGCTGGGTCGCCGGCACGGCGCCGAGGGGCTTCTGCGCTTCACGGAGTCCCAGACCGTCACGGTGCAGCGGGGTGTGGGGTTCGCGCCGCTGTACAGCCTCGGCGGCGAGCGGTTCAGCGTGGTCTTCAGCGCGGCCCTGCGGGCGGCTCGCAAGGTGCACGCCCCATGGCCGTGATGAGCACCGAGCCGTGACGGGCCGAGAAGCCCCGAGCGGTGCCGGGGGGCCCGACGTCGACGTCGTCGTCATCGGTTCCGGGTTCGGCGGCTCCGTGGCGGCGCTGCGCCTGGCCGAGAAGGGCTACGACGTCCTGGTGTACGAGGCCGGCCGGCGCTTCCGCGACGAGGACTTCGCGCGCACGTCGTGGGACCTGCGGCGCTGGCTGTGGGCGCCACGGCTGGGCTGCTTCGGGATCCAGCGCATCCACCGCCTGGACGACCTGGTGATCCTCGCGGGAGCCGGCGTCGGCGGCGGCTCCCTCGTCTACGCGAACACCCTGTACATCCCGCCGCGGGCCTTCTTCGCCGACCCGCAGTGGGCCTCGATCACCGACTGGCAGGCCGAGCTCGCGCCCTACTACGACCAGGCGTCGCGGATGCTCGGCGTGGTCACCAACCCGTGCCACGGCGTGGTCGAGGAGGCCATGCGGGACACCGCTCGGGCGCTCGGGGTCGAGCACACGTTCCGGGCCACGCCCGTCGGGGTCTTCTTCGGCCGCGACGGCCGGCGCGAGCCGGGCAGCACGGTCGAGGACCCGTACTTCGGCGGTGTCGGCCCGTCGCGCACCGGGTGCACCGAGTGCGGTGGCTGCATGACCGGGTGCCGGGTCGGGGCCAAGAACACGCTCGTGAAGAACTACCTCGCGCTGGCCGAGGGCCTCGGGGTGCGCGTGGAGCCGATGCGCACCGTCGTCGACGTCGCCCCGATCGACCCCGCCGACCCCGCGACGCGGTGGGTTGTGACGACGACGCGCTCGGGTGCGCGGCGCGGCACTGCCCACCGCCGGACGGTCATCGCCGGCCAGGTGGTCCTCGCCGCCGGCACCTGGGGCACCCAGTCGCTGCTGCACCGGCTGCGGGCCGACGGGCGCCTGCCCCGCCTCTCCTCGTGCCTTGGCCGGCGCACCCGCACGAACTCCGAGGCTCTGGTCGGGGCGACGGCCCGACGTGTCCCTGCCGGTGACCCCTTGACCCGCGGAGTGGCCATCACGTCGTCGTTCCACCCCGACGCCGACACCCACGTCGAGAACGTGCGCTACGGCCCCGGGTCGAACGCGATGGGGCTGCTCGGCTCCGTCCTCGTGGACGGCGGACCGGGCGGGACGGCCGGCCGGCTGCGCCGCCTGCCCGGGGTCGTCGTCGCGGACCTGGGGGCGTTCCTGCGGTCGTTCTCCGTCCGGCGCTGGTCGCAGCGGTCGGTGATCGGGCTCGTGATGCAGTCCGTGGACAACTCCGTCGAGGTGTCCCTTCGCCGCCGCCGCCTGGGGCCGCTGCCGCTGCCGGGGCGGCGCCTCACGTCGTCGCCAGGGCCCGGCGCGCCGAACCCGCGCTGGATCCCCGCGGGACACGAGGCCGTGCGCCGGCTCGCCGTCCACCTCGCCGAGCGCACCGGGACGTCCTTCGAGCCCGGAGGGACGGTCGGGGACCTGGTCGACATCCCGATGACTGCCCACTTCATCGGCGGCTGCCCCGTCGGCACGAGCGCGCGTGACGGCGTGGTCGACGCCTACCTGCGTGTCTTCGGCTATCCCGGGCTGCACGTGGTCGACGGGGCGGCCGTCAGCGCCAACCTCGGTGTCAACCCGGCACTGACGATCACGGCCCAGGCCGAGCGCGCCTTCGCGCTGTGGCCCAACCGAGGCGACCCCGACCCGAGGCCGGCGCAGACGCAGGCCTACCGCCGGTTGAGCGCAGCGCCGCCGCGTCGCGCCGCGGTTCCCGAGGGCGCTCCCGCGGCCCTGCGGCTGGCACCTCGGGGTGCGAGCGCGGCGGACGCCGGGTGAGGATGGGGCCGTGACCGAGGACCGCTGGACCCCCACCGACCTGCCGAACCTCGCCGGCGTGCGCGCTGTCGTCACCGGTGCCAACTCGGGCCTGGGATACTGGACCAGCCTCGAGCTGGCCCGCCACGGTGCCCACGTGGTGATGGCCTGCCGGACCCCCGCCAAGGGGGAGGACGCCGCGCGCCGGCTGCGGGCGCAGGTGCCGGAGGCCTCCGTCGAGGTCGCCACGCTGGACCTGGCCGACCTGGCGTCGGTGCGACGCCTTGCGAGCCAGGTCACCGAGGCCGGCCCGCTGGGGCTGCTGGTCAACAACGCAGGAGTGATGGCCACCCCGCGCCGGCGCACCGCAGACGGCTTCGAGCTGCAGCTGGGGACGAACCATCTCGGCCACTTCGCGTTGACCGGGCTGGTGATGCCGGCGCTGCTCGCCGCCGCCGGCGGCCCGGGCGAGGCGACGGTCGCCGCAGGGCCGGCGCGCGTCGTCACCGTGTCCAGCGCGGTGCACCGGATGGGCCGGCTGCATCGCGACGACCTCATGCTCGAGACGTCCTACTCGCCCTGGCGGGCGTACGGGCAGTCCAAGCTGGCCAACCTGCTCTTCATGCGCGAGCTGCAGCGCCGGGCCGACGACTCCGGGGCGCGGGTGGCGAGCCTGGCGGCGCACCCCGGCTACGCCGCGACCAACCTCCAGCAGGTGGGGCCGCAGATGGCAGGGAACACGGTCTCGCAGCGGCTGGCAAGCGTGGGGAACCGGCTCTTCGCGCAGTCCGCCGAGCACGGCGCCTGGCCCAGCCTTCGCGCGTGTGGAGACCGCCAGGCCCGGACGGGTGAGTACTTCGGGCCGGGAGGCTTCGCGGAGCAGCGGGGGCACCCACGACGGGTGGGGATGACCTCCAGCGCGATGGACCCGCAGGACGCCGCGTGGTTGTGGCAGCGAAGTATCGAGCTCACCGGGGTCGACTTCGCGGCCCTCGCGCGGCACTGACCGGCGTCGAGGAGGCTGAACCGCTGTGTCCCTCGAGTGGCTCGGCCCCTGTGTCGCGGTTCGGTCACGACAACGTCGACGAAACCCTCAGGGGACCGCGGGGTCGGGCCTGCGCTCGTCGCGCCACGATCGCCACAGGGCCGCGTAGGACCCGTCCTGCGCCACCAGCTCGTGGTGGGAGCCGATCTCGCTGATCCGCCCCGCCTCGACCACGGCCACCCGGTCGGCGTCGTGCGCGGTGTGCAGCCGGTGCGCCACCGCCACGACCGTCCGGCCGGCGAGCACCGCGGACAGGGAGCGTTCGAGGTGGCGCGCGGCGCGCGGGTCGAGCAGGGACGTCGCCTCGTCGAGCACGAGGGTGTGCGGGTCCGCGAGCACCAGCCGGGCCAGCGCCACCTGCTGGGCCTGCGCGGGGGTCAGCGACGTGCCGCCCGACCCGACCTCGGTGGCGAGCCCGTCGGGCAGGGCGAGCACCCAGGCCTCGGCGTCGACCGCCCCCAGGGCGCGCATCAGGGCGTCGTCGTCGGCGTCCGCGCAGGCGAGCCGGAGGTTGTCGGCGAGCGTGCCGACGAACACGTGCTGCTCCTGGGTCACCAGGGCCACGTGCCCGCGCAGGTCGTCCAGAGGCAGCTCGACGAGCGGGACCCCGCCCACCGTCGCACTGCCGTGGCGCGGCGGGTGGATGCCGGCCAGCAGCCGCCCCAGCGTGGACTTGCCCGCACCACTGGGGCCGACGATCGCCAGCCGCTCACCGGGGACGAGACTCAGGTCGATCCCGTGGAGCACGTCGTGACCGCTGCGGTAGGCGTAGCGCAGGTCGCGGGTGCGCAGGACGTCGTCCGCGGGTGCGGCGTCGCCGACCACCCGGTCGTCGGGCACGAGCGAGACCCCGACGATGCGAGCCAGCGAGGCCGAGCCGAGCTGCAGCTCGTCCAGCCAGGAGAGCACCTCGTCCAGGGGCTCGATCAGCTGGTAGGCGTACATCGTGGCGGCCGTCACCGCCCCGACACTCGCCTGTCCTTGCGAGACCAGCCAGCCACCCCAGGCCAGCACGCCCACGACGGGCAGCACGTAGGCGAACTCGGTGACGGGGAACCACACGGTGCGCAGGAAGCGGGTGTAGCGCTCCGCCGCCCAGGCCTGGGTGAGGTCCTCGTCGACGCGCGCCTGCCGACGGGCTGCGAGCCCGAGCGCGGAGACCGTCCGGGCGCCGTCCAGCGTCTCGCTGACGGTGCCGTTGAGCTGGGAGTAGGCCGCCATCTCTCGCAGGTACCCCGGGCGCGCGCGGTGCAGGTACCAGCGGGCGCCGCCCCACAGCAGCGGGACCGACACGAGCAGAGCCGGCGCGAGCCTCGGCCCCACCAGCACGATCGCCACCACGGTCAGCACCGCGGTGACCGCGGCGACCAGGATGCGCGGTACCGCGAAGCGAACCGAGTAGCTGATCGTCTGGATGTCGTTCGTCGTGCGCGAGACGAGGTCGCCGGTGCCGGCCCGCTCGACCGTCGACAGGGGCAGCCCGGTCACCGACTCGAGGAACCCTTCCCGCAGGTCGGCGAACACCCTCTCGGCCAGGACGAACGAGCCCCGCCGCGCGAACCAGGTGAGGCCGACCTGCGCGAGCAGCGCCACTGCGAGGACCTCGACGAGGTGGTCGACGGTGGCGACCGTGGTCCCTTGGAGAACGGCGTCCACCAGCCGACCCAGCACGGCGGGCCCCGCCAGACCGGCCAGGGCCGCGACCGCGTGCAGGGCGAGGACGACGCTCAGGGTGCGCGAGTGCCTGCGCAGCAGGGCTCCTGCCGCTGCGCGGGTCTGCGTGGCATCGGCGACGGGCAGCGCCGAGCCGGCCGGCCGCGGGCCGTCCAGCCCTGGGCCGCTCGGCGCCGGGGACGCCGCGGCCGATGGCGCGCTCATGTGTCCTCCCCTCGGATGACGGTGTCGCGGTAGGCGGGCTCGGTGTGCAGCAGCGTGGCGTGGGTGCCCTGGGCCACGACGCGACCGTCGACGAGCAGCACGACGACGTCCGCGTGGTCGAGCAGCAGCGGGCTGGCGGTCGTGACCAGCGTGGTCCGGCCGGTGCGGGCCGGCCGTAGCCTCTGCGCGATGCGGGCCTCGGTGTGCGCGTCGACCGCCGAGGTCGGCTCGACCAGGACCAGCACGTCCGGGTCGCGCAGCACCGCGCGGGCAAGGCTGAGGCGCTGGCGCTGACCCCCGGAGAACGAGCGACCCCGCTCGGTCACCTCCGCGTCCAGACCCTCGGGCAAGGCGTCGAGCACGTCGTGCGCGTCAGCGACGTGCAAGGCCGCGAGGACCTCGTCGTCGGTGTGTGCCTGCTCGGGGTCCACCTCGTGACGCAGCGTGCCGGTGAACAGGTGCGGCTCGGCCTCGCTGACCAGCACCTGACGGCGCAGGTGCGAGACCGGCAGCCGGTCGACCGGCACGCCGTGCAGCAGCGGCGTCGGGCCGCGTGGCCCCTGCACACCCGGCCGGTCGTCGTCCAGCCGTGCCAGCCGCTCGGCGACGGCGGCGGCCTCCTCCGGCAGCGGGGACACCAGCGCGGTCAGCAGCCCGGCATGCACCACGAGGCCCGACTCGGGATCCTCGATGACGGCACCCAGGCTGCGACGCTGGGCCGGTACTGCAGGTGCGTTCTCCGCGGCGTGGGCCGGTTGCACGCGGAGCACCGCGAGGATCCGGCCGGCCGCCACCCTGGCACGGACCGCCTTGTTCAGCGCCTCCGTGGCCGTGCTCAGCGGCATCACGAGGAAGGCCGCGTAGCCGTACAGCGTCACGAGCTCGCCGGTGGTGATCGTGCCGGCGAGGGCAGCGCGGGCACCGAGCCAGGTGAGCCCGACGACGAACAGCCCTGGCAGCAGCACCTGCGCGGCATCCAGCGTCGCCTGCGGGGCAGCGACGGCCAGGCCCGCCCGGCGCACCTGCTGGCTGCGCTCGCGGTAGCGCCGCAGGAACTGGCGCTCCCCGCCCATCCCGCGCAGGACGCGCAGGCCCGCGACCGTGTCCGCACCGAGGGCGTTGAGCTTTCCCTCGGCGTCCCGCTGCGCGATCTGTCGGGTCTGCAGCGGCCTGACGACCATGGCCAGCGAGCCCGTCAACAGCGGCACCCCGAGCAGCACGAGAAGCCCGAGGCCGATGTCCAGGCGCAGCAGGAGCACAGCGACTGCGCCGAAGGACACGAGGGCGCCGGCGAACCGCGCGCTCACGTCGAACGCGTCGCCGACCCGGGGTGCGTCGCTGGCCACGGTCGACACCACCTCGCCCGTCGTCTTGACGGTCGCCACCGCGGTGCCGGCGGCGGCGACGTGGTGGCCGACGAGCTGCTGGCAGCGCATCGACGCCTGCAGCCAGTTGACCACCGCGAGCCGGTGGCGCATGACGCCAGTGCCGGCCTGCACCACCCCGATCGTGAGCAGCACGGCGCACCAGGCGGCCAGCGCGTGCAGGTCCGACGTCGCGACGCCCTCGTCGATGGTGCGCCCGATCGCCCAGGGGGTGAGCGCCTGGCTCAGCATCCAGACCGTCCCGAGACAGATCCCCACCAGCAGCGTGGGCCACTGCCGGGCAGCCAGCCACAGCAGGAAGCGCCCCGTCGACCGAAGGTCGGGGGTTCCTGGGTGGGGGGCGGGCAGGGTGACCACGAGACACCACCGTACGAACCGGACGCCGCGTGGCGCGACCGAGTTTCGCCATCTCCGCCCCCGGAGCCCCGGCGCCACGCACCCTGGCACGGTGCTGGGCGCGCGCGCGTTACCGTGGGCGGCGTGTGGCAGACCGCGCGCAGGCCTCGATGGTTGGCGTTGCTGGCCGTCGTGCTGCTCGCCGCCGTCGGCATGGCTCGCCTGGGTCAGTGGCAGCTCGCCCGCGCGCGTGAGCAGAGCGCACAGGCGCAGCGGCAGCGACAGGCCCACCCGCCCCGGCCGCTGCTGGACGTGCTGCGCGCCCGTCAGCCCTTCACCAACGGCGACGCAGACCAGCCGGTCGTCGCGCAGGGCCGCTGGGACGGCGCCCGCCAGGTGCTGGTCACGCAGCGTCCGGTGGGTGGCGTCCCCGGCTACTGGGTGCTCACGCCGCTGCTGCTCGACGACGGGTCCGCGGTCGCCGTCGTCCGCGGCTGGGTGGCCGAACCCCCGGCGCCGGCCGCCGTCCCGTCGCCGCCGGGACGGGTGCAGATCGCCGGGGTCCTGCAGCCCGGCGAGCCCGCCGTGGACCGGTCGCCCGGGCAGACCAGCGGCCTGCCCGCCGGCCAGATCGACCGTGTCGACCTCACCGAGCTCATCCAGCGCTGGCCCTACCCTCTGCTGACGGGGTACGTGGTGATGACCGGGCAGAGCCCGCGGGGCTCACCCGGGCTCGGCACCGTGCCGGTGGTGCTGCCCGGTCCCGGCCTGGCGTGGCGCAACCTCTCGTATGCGGTGCAGTGGTGGGTCTTCGCCGCCTTCGGGTTGTTCCTGTGGTGGCGTCTGGTCCGCGACGACCATCTCGACCGCCTCGGGCGCCGGACGGGGCCGTCGCCCGAGGCGGCGGGTGGGGACCCGCCGGCACCCGGTGAGGTGCCGATGGGCAACGATGAGGCCAGCCCCGCAGCCGACGTCCGAGGAGCCCGCACGTGAAGTCCGCCCTCACCCGCTACCGCGTGCTCGCCTACGCGACCGGTGTCTTCCTCCTCCTGCTCACCGCCCACGTGCTGGTGCAGTGGCGCCAGTCCAGCGCCGACGCGATCCCCTTCCGGCAGGCGCTGGGCCTGGGCCAGTGGCTCCCGGGCGGGCAGACGTGGATCCCGGTCACCCACGGGTACCTGTACCTGGCGTACGTGATCGTCACGGTCGACCTGTGGTTCCGCACGCGCCTCCCCGTCGCCAGGACCGTACTCGTCGTCCTGGCCGGCACCGTGCCCTTCATGTCGTTCGTGGCCGAGCGCTGGGTGCGTCACCAGGTGCAGCCGATGATCGCCGCGGCTGCCGCCGCGCCCGCGGCCTCGACCCGCCAGTAGGCTCGCCCGGGTGGAGGGACCCTCGGCGCACCGACCGGTCCTCGTCGTCGACTTCGGCGCTCAGTACGCCCAGCTCATCGCGCGGCGGGTACGCGAGGCTCGGGTCTACTCCGAGATCGTGCCCCACGCGATGCCCCTGCAGCAGATGCTGGCCCGCGACCCCGCGGCGGTGATCCTCTCCGGCGGCCCCAGCAGCGTCTACGCCGAGGGCGCGCCGCAAGTCGACCCGCGGCTGTTCGAGGCGGGCGTCCCGGTGCTGGGGATCTGCTACGGCTTCCAGGCGATGGCGCGCGCCCTGGGCGGCACCGTGGCCCGGACGGGGCTGCGCGAGTACGGCGGCACCACGGTGCATGCGCGCCCGGAGGGCTCGACGCTGCTGCACGGTCAGCCCGAGCGGCAGTCGGTGTGGATGAGCCACGGCGACTCCGTGCACGAGGCGCCGGCAGGGTTCCGCGTGGTCGCGCAGACCGCCGGGTCCCCGGTCGCGGCGTTCGAGGACGGCGAGCGGCGCCTCTACGGGTTGCAGTGGCACCCCGAGGTGCGCCACTCCAGCCACGGCCAACCCCTCCTGGCGAACTTCCTGCACCGCGGCGCCGGGATCGCCCCCGACTGGACCACCGGCAACGTGATCGAGGAGCAGGTGGCCCGCATCCGTGCCCAGGTCGGCGATGCCCGCGTGATCTGCGGGCTGTCCGGGGGCGTCGACTCGGCCGTGGCGGCCGCGCTCGTGCAGCGTGCCGTCGGCGACCGGCTCACCTGCGTCTTCGTCGACCACGGCCTGCTGCGGGCGGGGGAGGCCGAGCAGGTGGAGCGGGACTTCGTGGCCGCGACCGGCGTGCGGCTGAAGGTGGTGGACGCGCAGTCCCGCTTCCTCGCAGCGCTGGCCGGTCGCAGCGACCCCGAGGAGAAGCGCAAGACCATCGGGCGGGAGTTCATCCGCGTCTTCGAGGACGCCGCGCGCGAGGTGGTCGAGGAGGCGCACGTGCGGGCCGAGAGCGGTGAGGGCGACGACGTCAGGTTCCTCGTGCAGGGCACGCTCTACCCCGACGTCGTCGAGTCCGGAGGTGCGGTCCACTCCGGGCGCAGCGACGCGGCGACCATCAAGAGCCACCACAACGTCGGCGGTCTCCCCGACGACCTGCAGTTCGAGCTCGTCGAGCCGCTGCGGACCCTGTTCAAGGACGAGGTGCGTGCCGTCGGAGAGCAGCTCGGGCTGCCCGCCGAGATCGTCCACCGCCAGCCCTTCCCCGGTCCGGGGCTCGCCATCCGGATCATCGGCGAGGTGACGCACGCGCGCCTGGAGACGCTGCGCGTCGCCGACGCCATCGCCCGTGAGGAGCTCACCGCTGCCGGCCTGGACCGCGACATCTGGCAGTGCCCGGTGGTGCTGCTGGCCGACATCCGCTCGGTGGGGGTGCAGGGCGACGGGCGCACGTACGGCCACCCCGTGGTGCTGCGCCCGGTGTCGAGCGAGGACGCGATGACGGCCGACTGGTCGCGCCTGCCCTTCGACCTGCTCGCCCGGATCTCCACGCGCATCACCAACGAGGTGGACGGGGTCAACCGCGTGGTGCTGGACGTGACGAGCAAGCCCCCCGGCACCATCGAGTGGGAGTAGGCGAGTAGAGGAGGCGAGTAGGGGTGTCGACCAGACGGCCGGGCTGGAGGGCTTCCGTGGCCACGACGAGCTGCGCGGGCGGCTCTGGCTCGAGGCCGTTCGGATGGGCATCCGCGACCGTGAGGCCCGCGACGACGTTCTCGGCGACTACGCCGGCTCGAGGGCTGCTCGCGGAGGTGATCCGCGCGGGGCAGGAGTCGGGGGACTTCACCCCGGCCATGGACGCCGACGACGTCAGCGTGCTGGCGCTCGCTCTCATCGACGGCGCAGGGCTGCCGCTTGCGCTGGGGGACCCGCGGCTGCCGGATGCCCAGGCGCGCGACGTCGTCCTGCGCTGCCTTGCTCTTCTTCTCGGACGCCGCCCCGACCGTTGAGCAGGGTCGGTCTCGCCCAGCTCGACACTGCCTGGCACCCAGCGATGGTCAGCGCGCACCGGGGCCGGCGGGGACGGTGATGCGGTGGTGCTCGTCGCCGGCACGGATCACCTCGACGAGGCACTCCTCGGCAGCGACGTAGGCGCCGTCCCAGACGACGGTGCGGTCCACGCGTCCCAGGACCTGGGCACCGGGCCCGACGACGCTCGCGCCACCGGAGGCGTGCAGGTTGGCTCGCAGGTAGTCGACGGGGGTGCCGCAGTCGATGGCGACCCCACCCGGCGGCAGCCTCACGAGCTCGAGCAGGCCGGCGACGATGCACGGCTCCCAGATCGTGGTGAAGAGCCCGCACGGCTGCAGCGGGAGCGCACCCACGCGCCGTCCCGGCAACAGACAGGCGCCGACGTAGCGAACCCCCGGGCCGGGCAGGGCGGGGAAGTCACCTGGGCCGTCGACGTCGACGCACAGCAGGCGGCACGTCTGGCCGTCCCAGCCTGCTGCGAGCAAGGAAGTGAGCCCTGTCGGCAGGTAGGCATCGGCGTTCGTCACGAGCACGTGGCGGCCGTCTACCCAGCCGCGCAGTGCTGCGAGGGCGCCCGCGGTGCCCAGGACCTCTGGCGTCTCGAGGCTGACCGTCGCCCGGTCGTGGCAGTGGACGGCTACCTGCTCGGCGAGGTGGTGGGCGTTCACCGCCAGCCGGTGGGCGCCGGGACCGACCGCATCGGCCAGCCGGTCGAGGGCCAGGTCCACCAGCGGGCGCCCGCCGACCGGGCACATCGCCTTGGGCCGCAGCAGGGTGAGTGGTCGTAGGCGCGTGCCGGCACCGGCGGCCAGCACCACGCCCGCAACGTCGTGGCCCGCGTCGCCGACGCTCATGGGAGCACGCGGCCCACATGGTGGGCACCCTCATGTGCCCTGCGCCACAACGCCATCACGTCGGCGGTGGGCTCGTCGAGGGTGCCCATCTCGTCCGGTCGCAGCCACGCGGCGCGGAACGCCTCGCCGCGCGCGTCGACCGCAGGATCGTCCGGGCTCGACGCGGCGAAGACCACGTCGACGCGACGCGACCTCGGTTCGACGATCGTGCCCACCGGCAGGTCCACCTCGATGCGCAGGCCGGTCTCCTCGGCCACCTCACGGACCACCGCCTGCACAGCCGTCTCGCCGCGGTCGAGCAGGCCGCCCGGCAACGTCCAGCCGCGGCGGTGGTGCTGCAGCAGCATCAGCACCCGCCCGTCGTGCTCGATCACGCAGAGCGCACCGACGGTGTGCAGGGGTGCGATGACGCGGACGAGTCTGAGGCGCACCGACCTGGGTAGATGCGCGAAGAGCCGCAGCGCCGCCTTCCGCCCCGGCACGGCTCGGGGCGCACCTGACATCCCGGCAGCCTATGGTGCCCGGTCGCCCTGACGTTCCTGGCACCAGACCCCTGACCCGTTCCGTCGGCTTCGCCCGGCTCACCGGGTGGGCGCCTAGACCTTGGTCCCGGGTGCACGTGTGCTGCGCCGGTCTAGCGTCGACCTCGCAAAGTTCGTCCGGTGCCGCCGCTAGGTCCAGGCTGGCGCACCGGGACGGTTGGCCGGAGCACTCCGGCCGGGCCCGAGGTGGACCGGGCCCGAGGGCGGGAAGGCAGTGCCTTCCCGCCCTCACCACGTCTGCTCCTCGCCACGTCCGCCCCGGCTGGGCGCGTGACCCAGGCGAATGCGCTCCCCGCGCAGCCGGACCCGGTACGGTCGCGCCGTGCAGTCACCTTTGCCGGCGCCGGACGCCGGGCTGCGCCCGGTCCAGCGGATCGCGGCCTACGGAATCGCTCGGCGCGACTCCGAGGTCCTGCTCGTACGAGCCGCCGCGCACGTGCGCCTCGCCGGCCGCTGGGCCCTCCCCGGCGGGGGCGTCCGCCACGGCGAGCACCCTCGCGAGGCGCTCGTGCGCGAGGTCGCGGAGGAGACGGGCCTGCAGGTGGTTGTCGGGCCCGTCCAGGGCGTCCTCGCCGACGTCGTGGACCAGTCCTTCCGCGGCCTGCTCGTGCACACTGTGCGTCTGCTCTACGACATCGACGTGCCGGACCCCGGTGCGTCCTTGCGGCCCGAGGTCGACGGGACGACCGACCACGCGTCGTGGGTCGACCTCGCCGATGCCTCAAGCCTGCCGCTGCGGCCCTTCGCCGCCCGAGCGTTGGGGCTGCCGCCGGCCCCCGAGGACCCGCTGCCGAACGGCGGGTTGCCGACCGCCGCTCGCGGTGGGACTCGGCGCGCACCGACGGCGGACGCCGACGTCCCCGTCCAGGTCCAGCGTGCCGGCGTGTATGTGCTGGTCACCCAGGTGGACAGGGTTCTGCTGACCCGGTTGGCCGCTCCACCGCACCGTTGGACGTTGCCGGGCGGCGGCCTCGAGCACGGCGAGGACGTCCTCGACGGCCTGCGGCGGGAGGTGTGGGAGGAGACCGGCCTGGTCGTCTCGACAACGCGGCTGCTCGACGTCGGGAGCCAGCACTACACAGGACGGGCACCGCATGGGCGCATCGAGGACTACCACGCCGTGCGCATCCTCTTCGAGGGCAGTGTGGCGCCGGGTTCGACCCCGCGCGTGGTCGAGGTGGGCGGCACCACGGATGCAGCGGCCTGGGTGCCGCGCTCAGACCTCGGGGGTCTGGACCTCAGCGGGCTGGCTCGTGACGCCCTGGCGCTTCGGTAGCCGACGCTGAGGAGGGCGCAGCCGGCGTGGGTTCGCCGCAGTCGACGACTGTGGACCTCACGGTGAACCGATCCGGGGGTTCCAGCCCCCGCAGTGGTACACGGTCGGGTCCACGCTCACCCGCCGACCGTCGCCGCCCGGGCATGTCGCTACAGAGGCACGCCGTCACCACACGGGCGTTGCACGACAGGACGCACCGGCATCTGTAGGAGCATCGGTGGCACGGGTTGCCTGATCACGTCGAGAGGCGGGGAGGACCGGCGGTGGTGGTGTCGCGGGCGGCTGACCTCGTTCTGGCGGCCGCCGGGCGAGTCGACCCGAGCACCCACCTCGACGGGCACTCCTGGCGTGACGCCGCTGTGCGGGCGGCGGTGGACGACGCCTGGGAGCGCGGGGACGCCGACGGGGTCCGCGCCCTGGCCGCCGACTACGACCGCCTGATCCTGCGCGTGCCGGCAAGGTCGGGCACGGACGTGTGCTGGGCGTCGGCCGGGACGGGCGAACGGCGGGTCCGCGGGGCCTTCACCACACCGGCCTGGCTCGCCGACGTGCTGGCGGTACGGGCGCTGGGGGACGCCACGGCCGGCCGCCCACCGACCCTCGTCGACCCGGCCTGCGGTGCCGGGGCGCTCCTGCGCGCGGGCCTGCGCCGCCTGCTGCTGCTGGGGCTACCGGCGGGCCGGGCTCGCGACTGCCTGCACGGCGTGGACGCCGACCCGACCGCGGTCGCCGTGGCGCGTGCGGCGATCGCCGCCGACCTCACCGCTGCCGGCCTGCCCTGTCGGCCGCAGGACCTCGCGCGCCGGATCGTCGTCGGCGACGCTCTCCTCGGCGCCACCCCGCGCTGCCCGAGCCGCGCACCCCGCATGCTCGACCTCGATCCTGGCGGCCCCGGGGGCGGTCCCGATGGCGGGTCGGGCAGCGAGGACAGCCTGGTCTGGCACGAGGCGTTCCCGGAGGTGCTCGCGGACGGCACAGGCAGCATCGAGCCGGTGACGGGCTGGCGGGGCGGCTTCGACGCTGTGGTGGCCAACCCGCCGTGGGAGCGGCTGAAGGTGCACGCGAGGGACTGGGACGGCGCGCCCCCAGGAGACCTGCGGGGTGCGCGCGCTGCCGCCGCGAGGGGGGTGCGAGAGGGTGGCCGTCACCCCCTGACCGGTGCAGGCGAGCTCAACGCCTACCTGCCGTTCGTCGAGACGTGCTGGCGGCTGCTGGCGGCCGGCGGGCGTGCCTCGATCCTGGTGCCGGCGGGGGTCGCCTCGGACCGCTCCGCTGCCGCCCTCGTGGCCGCTCTGGTTGATGCCGGGAGCCTCGAACGGTTGCACCTCTTGCGCTGCGCCGCACCGGTCTTCGAGGGGGTCAGCGCGCAGGTCGGGCTGGCTGTGGTGGACCTGGTCGGCCGACCGCCGGGACCGGGGCCCTCAGCCCGGCTCGGCGCGGAGCGAGGCGGTCGCGCCGAGGTGGCGGTCGACGTCGCGGACCCGAGCCGTCCGCAGCCCGAGCGTGCGTGGTGGCTCGATGCCGACACCTTGCGCCTGGTGAACCCGAACACCCACACCGTGCCACTCTTCGGTTCCCAGGAGGACGCGCGGGTCGTCACCGCCGTCCACCGGCGCGTCCCTGTCCTGATGCGCCGCGATCGCGGCAGTGGGCGCGTGGCGGACAACCCGTGGCGGCTCCGCCTGGTGACCCCGCTGCACATGACGAACGACGCGCGGTACTTCGCGACCAGCCCGGGACCGGGGCTCGTGCCGCTGTGGGAGGCCAAGCACGCCGGACTGCTCGACCATCGCGCCGGGCTGCGTGCCCCGCACCGGTACTGGGTGCCTCAGGCCCTGATGGACCAGCGCCACCCGGGCCTGACCGCCCGTGGGTGGCTGGCCGGCTACCGCAACGTCACGACCGCCGCCAGTGCACGGACGCTGCTGCCCTGCGCGCTGCCGGTGGCCGGGGTCGGCAACTCGCTGCCCCTGCTCGACGCCCCTAGGTTGCCTCTGCTGCTGGCGGCCCTCGCGAGCCTGCCCGTTGACCACCTCGCGCGGGTGCGCCACGCCGGCGCGAACCTCAACTTCTTCAAGCTGGAGCAGGTGCCGGTCCCCGCGCCGGAGGCCTACGACGTGCCGGCCCCCTGGGCGCCGGGCGACACGGTCGCCACGTGGGTGCTGCGCCGGCTGGCCGACGCGATCGTCTGGGCCCCCGAGCTGTCGGGCCTGGCGGCCGAGCTGGCGAGGTCAGGGGTCGATGTCGACGCCGTCGCCGATGCCGATGCCGATGTCGACGGCGACGGCGACGGCCAAGGCCACGGCAGCGCGTCGCGCCGGATGGTGGCACTGGCTGACCTGAACGCCGTGCACGCCCTGCTCCTGGGCCTGGACAGGGCCGATCTCGCGCACGTCCTGGGGACGTTCGGTGCGTTGCGGGCCCGGGAGGAACGGCTGGTGGGCCGGTTCGTGACGTGCGACCTCACTCTGGCGGCCTTCGACACTCTGGCGGCCTTCGACGGCGCTGACCTGCTGACCCGCGAGACGCGGTGACGATCGTGAGACATCGTCAGACATCGTGATGATCGTGAGACATGGCCGAGCGTGGAGCCCGTCACCGTGCCTCACGATCACGCGTCGGCCTGACGGTCACGGCCGGCTCACCGCTCCTGCGCCTCCCGGACGGCCGCTGCGACGCCGCCGGCCACGAGGAGGACGCCCGCACCGATGACCAGCGCGATCGCCACGCTCGCGGCGTCGACGACCGCGTTCGCCAGCGTCGCCCACGTGAGCGTGACGGCCACGGCCAGCAGCATGAGCCCGAACACCACCGTGCGCATCCGGACCCCGCGGCGCCGCCTCGGCCCCGACGCGTGCGTGGCGGGAGTGTCACCGACTGGGCCATCCGTCAGGGTGCTATCGCCTAGCAGGCCATCGGTCAGCGGGTTCTCACTCATCGGGTGCCTCCGGTCGAGACGATGATCTCGCCGGCGCCGACCTGCGCGTCGACGACGAGCAGCACGGGGTCGCTACCCGAGGTCAGCGTGGTGGCGGAGGTGGTTACCACGTCCTGGCCGGTCGTGTTGTCGACCACCCGCCCAGCGCCGAGCTTCGCGTTCACCTGCACCCCGATCCCGGCCGGCAGGATCACCGACAACCTGCCGACGCCGATCTTGGCCGTGGCGTGCGCTGGCGCACCCGCCGAGGCGTCGGCGGTGATGGCGCCTGCCCGCAGGTCCAAGGTGGTGTCGCCGGCGACGAGTGCGTAACCCCGTTCGGCGCGCAGGGCGGTCTGCGGGTGCCACGTGCGCTCACCGACCGCGGCGCTGGCCATGAGGGCGACGGCCAGCAGGATCCCGACGGGGGCGAGCCCGCCGCTGCGGCGTCCGAGAAGCCCGGCGAGCACCACACCGACCGAGACGACCGCCAGGCCCGCGCCGAGCGCCAGCACGGCCGCGGAGCCGGGCAGGTTGTGCACGTAGAGGTCCCAGACCGCGACCAGGCCGCCGACCACCAGAGCCAGCCCTAGCGTCGAGCTCGTGACGGCGTGGGACGGTGCGTGGACGTCGGGCCGCGAGGGCCGCCACGTCGGCGCCAGGTCAGGTGTCGAGGACGGGGCAGGTGTGGGGGACGGGGCAAGGGTCGGGGACGGGGCAAGAGTCGGGGACGAGCCGAACGTCGGGGACTGCGAGTACGCCGCCGGGTAGCTCGCACCGCCGCCGGCCGGCTTCGTCCCGTATGCCGGGGAGCCGTAACCGCCCGGGGTCTCGGTGCTCACCTGCTCGGCGCCACGCTCGCCGGGACGCTCGTCGCTCGACCAGGCCGTCGGGGTCTTGGCCGCCCCACCGGGCTTCCCATGCTGGTGGCGGCCGCTGACGACCCACCACACGGCCAGGCAGGCGAAGGCAAGGACCCCGAGGTTGCCGGGGAACATCCAAGGCCAGCCCATGCCGTGCCCGAAGGCACCGAAACGCCAGCCGTTCACCGGGCCGAGGTCGACCAGCACCAGGACTGCGCCCCCGACCGCGCCGGCTGTGATGTCGCCGCGCATCGCCTGCTGGGCGTGGATGCGCCCGTCCTCCTGCGGCATCAACAGCCAGAGGATGCCGTAGGCCAAGCCCCCGAACCCGCCCACCAGTGCGGCGACGACGAAGATCCCGCGAACCAGGACGGGGTCGACCCCCCACCGGCGAGCCAGCCCCGCCGCGACGCCCGCGCCCATGCGGCCCGTGTCGGGCCGCGAGATGCCGAGGCCGCGGACTCGAGCGAAGAACTGCGCGCCGTGGTCGGGTCGAGATGGTTCGTTGGGGGCCGAAGGCGGCGCGGCCGGCTGTTCGGGGCTCTCGGTCATGGCGTCCATGCTTCTCGCCGCGACCGGGCATGGCTATCCGGGACACCCCTGAGCCGACCCTGGTCCACCGTGACCGCGAGGGTCGGGGGAGGTGCGGCCGGGGTCAGGGCCGCACCCTGATCCGCCGGACGCCCTGACGTGTGACCATGACTGGCGTGAGCCTGCCCGCTCCGGCCGCCGCCCGCGCGCCCCTGTCGCGGCCGCCGCTCGTTCGCCCGACCCAGGGGAGGGTGCTCGGCGGTGTCGCCGCGGGACTGGCGGCGCACCTGGGGCTGCCCGTCCTGTGGGTGCGGGTCGCGCTCGCCGTGTCCAACCTCGCCGCGGGTGCCGGCGCGCTGCTCTACGTATGGCTGTGGGCGCTGGTGCCCAGCGAGCACGGGGACGACGCCGGTGTGGCCGGTGTCCCCGGTGGCCCCGGGGGCGTAGGGCGGGTGCCTGCGGCGCGGGGGAGCCGTACGGCGGTGGGTGGCCGGCTGCCCGTCGACGCTCTCATCGGCGTCGCCCTGCTGCTCCTCGGCGGGTATGTGCTGGCAGTGCGGGCCGGATGGCCCACAGCGCCGGGGGTCGTCGTCCCGCTCAGCGTGGTGGCGGTCGGAGCGGTCGTCGCCTTCAGCCAGCTCGACGAGGTGGAGCGCACGCGCTGGGCGAGCCGCGCAGGTGTGGGAACGCGGTCGGCGGCCATGCGCGTCGTGGGCGGGCTGGGGCTCGTGGTCGTCGGGGTGCTCCTGATCGCCGTGCGCGGGACGCAGGACGTCGCGCAGCTGGGCTCGATCCTGGGTGCTGCGGTCGCGGTCCTGGGCGGGGTGGTGCTCGTCCTGGCGCCGTGGGGGGTCCGCCTGTGGCGCGACCTGGATGCCGAGCATGCTGCGCGGGCCCGCGAGGCGGAGCGCGCGGACATCGCCGCACACCTGCACGACTCGGTCCTGCAGACGTTGGCCCTGATCCAGCGTCGCAGCGCCGACCCCGTCGAGGTCGCCCGGCTGGCCCGTGCCCAGGAGCGCGACCTGCGCGGTTGGCTGTACGGCGGCCCGCCGGCGGAGGCGGCCACGGTCGCGGCGGCGGTCGCAGCGATCGCCGCCGACGCCGAGGACCTTCACGGGGTCGTCGTCGAGGTGGTGACCGTCGGCGACAGGCCGCTGGACCCGCGCTCCGGCGTGCTCCTGGCGGCGGTGCGCGAGGCCGTGCAGAACGCGGCCCGCCACGCCGCAGGGCCCGTGCGGGTGTACGTCGAGTGCGGGCCGGACGGCGTCGAGGCGTTCGTGCGCGACCGCGGCCCGGGCTTCCTGCCCGAGTCGGTACCGGCGGGCCGGCTCGGGGTGCGCGAGTCGATCGTCGGCCGCATGGAGCGCCACGGTGGGCGGGCGAGCGTGGTCAGTGAGCTCGGCACCGGCACCGAGGTGCGGTTGTCGCTGCCCGACCTCGAGGAGGGACAGTGACGGTGGTTCGCATCGTGCTGGTCGACGACCACCGGATGTTCCGCAGCGGGGTACGGGCCGAGCTGGCCGGCGATCCTGAGATCGAGGTCGTCGGTGAGGCCGGCGACGTCGAGGAGGCGCTGGCCGTCGTCCACGCACGTCGCCCGGACGTCGTGCTGCTCGACGTCCACCTGCCCTCCGGGCCGGGCCTGCAGGCCTCCCCGGGCGGCCACCCCGGGGGCCGGCAGGTGCTCCTGGGCTGCGCCGGCCTGCTGGGTGCGGACCCGCCGGTGAGGTTCCTGGCGCTCAGCGTCAGCGACGCGGCCGAGGACGTCATCGCCGTCATCCGCGCCGGCGCCCGGGGCTACGTCACGAAGACGATCTCGGGTCCCGAGCTCGCCGCGGCGATCATCCGGGTCGCCGAGGGGGACGCGGTGTTCAGCCCTCGGCTGGCGGGCTTCGTGCTCGACGCGTTCGGTGCGGGCTCAGGGGAGGTCGCGGCCGTCGACGACGAGCTCGACCGGCTGTCGCAGCGCGAGCGCGAGGTGATGCGACTGATCGCCCGTGGGTACGCCTACAAGGAGGTCGCGCGCGAGCTGTTCATCTCGGTCAAGACGGTCGAGACGCACGTGTCGTCGGTGCTGCGCAAGCTGCAGCTGTCGAGCCGGCACGAGCTCACGCGGTGGGCGGCCGACCGGCGCCTGCTCTGACACCTGAACGGCCGGCTCGGCCCTGATCACCCCGCCGGGGGATCAAGATGGGGCCGGCGTCGGTCGATGCCATCGGCGACCGCGCCCCTACCGTCGGGAGCCCCCCATGGCCGCCGCACGCCCACCGCGACCCGCCCACCGTCGCCGGCCACCGCGGCGTGTCGCACGCCTCGGCGTCGCGGCGGCATCGGTGGTGCTCGGCCTGTCAGGTGCCGCGAGCCTGTCGCTGGCCCCGCCGGCAGCCGGTGCGGCGGGAGCGTCGGTGAGGTCGGCGGGCGTGCCCGTCCCCGCCACGCCGGACTTCCCGAGCTGGATCGAGGGCTACGCCGGCTGGGTGCCGGAGAACACCTGCGACCCCGTCGCCAAGCCCGGTGCTCTGTACGTGCAGCAGATGCTGCGTGCCGTGTACGGGACGTCGATCAGCTCGAACATCACGCGCGCCTGTTCGGCCAGCGACAGCGGGCACGAGGAGGGCCGGGCGATCGACTGGATGACCAACTCGCGGGTGCCCGCCCAGAACGCCGACGCGAAGGCCTTCCTGAACTGGCTGCTGGCCACCGACGCCTACGGGAACAAGTTCGCCATGGCGCGTCGCCTAGGGATCATGTACCTGATCTACGACAGCCGGACCATCTTCATCTCCAGCTCGGCCACCTGGACCGAGTACCACCACTGCCTGACGACCGAGACGTCCTCGAGCCTGGACACCACCTGCCACCGCAACCACGTGCACATCAGCCTGACCTGGCCCGGGGCCAGGGAACAGTCGAGCTGGTACACCCTCTCCGGCGGGTTGCCCTCGTGCTCCGAGTCGGGACCCTTGACCCCCTGGACCCGGCTGCAGACGGCCGTCACAGGCTCCGGCTCCGGCTTCAAGGCGGTCACCGTGCTCGACACGGCCGCGGCCGTCGGAACGCCGCTGCTGGGCCTGCCGTGTCGGGTGTCGCCGGACGGCTACGTGGAGGTCCCTGCCGCCGGGCATACCACCGTGCCGGCCGGGGTGGCTCAGGTCACCGTCGAGGTGCGCACGGCGGCAAACGCGCAGGCGACCTGGGTCGAGCTGGTCGACAACGTGCGCACCGCTCACGTCGAGTCGTCGTCACCGGCGAGACCTCGCCTGAGCGTGCCGGCGGCGACGCCGGGGTCGGTGACGTGGACCGTTCCCCTGGGTCCCTCCGGAGTCTTCTACCTGCATATGGGCCCCGTCGCGACCGACCTGTCCGTGAGGGTCACCGCGTACCGCGACGCCGGCCCGGTGGCGACGCCGCCCTGGGCCCAGGGCCGTCCCTCGATCGTCGTGCCCGTCCCGAGAGGGCCCCGGACCCCTCCTGGGGCGCCGACCGTCACCGTGTCGCCCCGGCCCACCGCGATGCCCTGATCCGCGCTCACGGGCGGGGTCCGGCGCCTCGTCTGAGTCACGCCGTGCTGACCACACGGTAGGCCTCGGCGAGCGCGCCCTGAGGCAGTGACCCCAGCGCCGCGATGCGCTCACCCCACTGGCGCAGCATGCCCTCGAGGTCGTCCATGTGGCTGGTCTGCGTGACATGGGCCCGCAGCGCCGCGATCTTGCGGGCGAACGTCGCCGTGATGTCCACGAAGTGGTCGGGGTTGGGGTCGGCCATGATCCACAGCTCCCTGACCGTCCATGGCTGCAGCCCCTCGGACTCGAGCAGCTCCGGGAAGGCGAAGGCGTTGCGGGCCGCGGGATAGACCGCCCGCACGCTTGCCTCGCCGGCGGCGAGGTGGTCGGGGTGGCTCGCCCCGATGCGGGCCCAGTTGCGCTCGGGGGACTGGATGAGCATCCGCTCCGGCCGGACCTGCCTGATGACCCGGACGATCTCGCGTTGCAGGTCGTGGCTGGGCTCGAGCCAGCCGTCGCGGAACCCGTCGAGGAACCGGACGTCGGCCACCCCTACCTGCGCGGCGGCGTCGCGCTGCTCCTGCTCGCGAAGCGCGGGCATGGCCTCGCGCGGGGTGTCGTCGAACCCGCCCTGGTCTCCCCGCGTGCAGAGGAGGTACGTGACCGTCAGCCCGGCGTCGACGAAGCCGGACGTCGTCCCGGCGGCTCCGAAGTCCAAGTCGTCCGGGTGGGCCGCCACGCAGAGCACGCGGGTGATGTCAGAGTCAGGAAGGGGCACGGCAGGCAATGGTAGGTGGCCGGACGCCGGGCCGCCTGCTCCACTCGATCATGCGAGGGGCCGGGCCGTCCCCGCGACCACGGCTGATGTCGTGCCGCCACCGTAGGCTTGCCGACGATGAGCACGCTGTTCGACGATCTCCCGCTGCCCGGCATGCCGGCCCTCGCCACTGGGGGGCACGGTGGTCGCGGGCCCCTACCGGTGTCCGGCACCACCGGTCAGCACCGGCTCCCCGGCCTGCCGCCGGCGGTGGGTGAGGAGCCGGAAGACGCCGACTCCTCCGGTGCGCCGAGCCACGCGACCGGACCCCCCTCGACCGGCGAGCCGCGCGTCACCGGGGAGCCGTCGACGGGGACCGGGCGCGGGTCGTCGGAGGACGACCGGGACGGCGGGGGGTCACGAGGGCAGCGCGGCGTGGACGCGCTGCTGCGAGGGCTCAACCCGCAGCAGCGCGCCGCCGTGCTGCACGAGGGCTCGCCCCTGCTGATCGTGGCCGGGGCCGGGTCGGGCAAGACGCGGGTGCTCACCCATCGGATCGCCTACCTGCTGGCTGCGCGCGGGGTGCGGCCGGGGCAGGTGCTGGCCATCACGTTCACGAACAAGGCCGCCGGTGAGATGCGCGAGCGCGTGCAGGACCTGGTGGGGCCCAGGGCGTTGACCATGTGGGTGTCGACGTTCCACTCCGCCTGCGTCCGCATCCTGAGGCGGGAGGCGACCCACGTGGGCCTGCGCTCCAACTTCTCCATCTACGACGCCGCGGACTCCCAGCGCCTCATGGCGCTCGTGTGTCGCGAGCTGGACCTCGACCCCAAGCGCTACCCGCCGCGGGCGTTCAGCGTGCAGGTGTCCAACCTCAAGAACGACCTCGTCGACGAGGAGGCCTTCGCCGGCACCGCGGCTGAGGGCACGCACACGGAGCGGATGCTGGCCGGGGCCTACCGGGGCTACCAGCAACGCCTCCGGCAGGCCAACGCCATGGACTTCGACGACCTGATCATGTGCACGGTGAACATCCTCCAGGCGTTCCCCGACGTCGCCCAGTACTACCGCCGACGGTTCCGCCACGTCCTGGTCGACGAGTACCAGGACACCAACCAGGCCCAGTACGTGCTGGTCAGGGAGCTCGTGGGGGGGTCGCTCTCCGAGGTGGTGAAGAAGGCCGAGCGGGCTGCGCTGCGAGCCGTCGACGGTTCGCTCGTGATCGAGCAGCCCGACCGGCCCGAGCCCGTGGAGGCGGGGTCGGTACCGGTCATGGCAGTGCCCCCGGCCGAGCTGACCGTGGTGGGTGACGCCGACCAGTCGATCTACGCGTTCCGCGGCGCGACCATCCGCAACATCGTCGAGTTCGAGACCGACTACCCCGACGCGCGCACCATTCTGCTCGAGCAGAACTACCGCTCCACCCAGACCATCCTCGGGGCCGCGAACGCCGTCATCGAGCGCAACCCCGACCGCGTGCCCAAGAGGTTGTGGACCGACGCCGGGGAGGGGGCGCGGATCATCGGCTACGTCGCTGACAACGAGCACGACGAGGCCTCCTTCGTCGCCGAGGAGATCGACCGCCTGTCCGACGTCGAGGGGGTGCGACCGGGCGACGTCGCCGTCTTCTACCGCACGAACGCCCAGTCCCGGGCGCTGGAGGAGGTCTTCGTCCGCGTGGGCCTGCCGTACAAGGTCGTCGGCGGCACCCGGTTCTACGAGCGCCGTGAGGTCAAGGACGCCCTGGCCTACCTGCGGGTGCTGGCCAACCCCGACGACACGGTGAACCTGCGTCGTATCCTCAACGTCCCGAAACGCGGCATCGGGGAACGTGCCGAGGCCTGCGTGGCCACCCTGGCCGACCGCGAGCGCATCCCCTTCTCCGGGGCGCTGCTGAGGGCCGAGGAGGCTCCGGGCATCGCCACCAGGTCCTTGGCCTGCGTCCAGCAGTTCACCGGGTTGCTGGAGTCCCTGCGCACCCTTGTCGAGGCCGGCGCGGGGCCCGCCGTCGTCCTGGAGGCGGTGCTCGAGCAGACCGGCTATCTCGCGGAGCTGCGCGCCAGCCACGACCCCCAGGACGAGTCGCGGGTGGAGAACCTCGCCGAGCTCGTCGCGGTGGCCCAGGAGTACGACACGGCCAACCCTCAGGGGTCGTTGTCGGACTTCCTGGAGCAGGTGTCGCTGGTGGCCGACGCAGACGAGGTGCCGGACGAGGCCGTCGCGGACGGCGCAACGGGACAGGGCGCAGGCGACTCCACAGTCGGCGACGCCGGGGTCGTCACGCTGATGACGCTGCACACCGCGAAGGGGCTGGAGTTCCCGGCCGTGTTCCTCACGGGCCTGGAGGACGGGACCTTCCCGCACATGAGGTCGCTCGCCGACCCCCTCGAGCTCGCCGAGGAGCGCCGGCTGGCCTATGTGGGGATCACTCGTGCCCGGCAACGGCTCTACGTGTCACGGGCCGCGGTCCGCAGCGCATGGGGCCAGCCCAGCTACAACCCGCCCAGCAGGTTCCTCGAGGAGATCCCTGAGCATCTCGTGCACTGGCGCCGGTCGGAGACGACGGCAACCAGACCGACGTCCACGCCGGCCGTCGCCCGCCTGGCCGGGCGCCCCGGGGTGCGGTCTCCGGGCAACCGGGACGTCGTCCACCTCGAGCCGGGCGACCGCGTCACGCACGACACGTTCGGCCTGGGCACGGTGGTGAAGGTGGAGGGGGTCGGGGAGAAGGCGATGGCCCACGTCGACTTCCGCGACCTCGGTGTCAAGAGGCTGCTGCTGCGCTACGCGCCCGTGGAGAAGCTCTGAGGCAGGGGCGTGACGCCGGCGTGCAGGGTGCTCCCGTCATGGTCGAGCTGCCCGAGCAGGGTCGCGATCTCGTGCGCGACGCCACCGCGGATCGGGATCGACATGTGCCCGGCCTTCGGCACCAGCACGTTGCTCGCCCGGAGGTCGGGGTGGTTGACCTGGGCGCTCTCGTGCGGGAAGACCAGCTGGTCGAGGTCGGACCAGTACGCGACGATGCGGGTGCGGCAGCCCGGCGCGGGCTGGGCGAGCTCGGCGAACAGGCTGCTGCCCGGTGAGAGCTGGCGGCACAGGTTCACCGGCAGCAGTCGCGCGATCTCGGTGCCCTCGTGCGGGGAACCCAGCGTGACGAGGGTGTGGACTCGCTCGTCACCGCCGAGGCGCTGCACGTAGTAGCGAGCGATGAGGCCGCCCAGGCTGTGCCCGACGACGTGGACGCGCTCGTAGCCCGTCTGTGCCACCAACGCCTCGACCTCGGCGGACAGGTCTGCCGCCGCAGCGCGGATGTCGTTGGTGGCAGGGGAGTAGTTGAGCGTGACGACGCACCCGAACCCGCGACGGCGCAGCGACCGCTTCAGCAGGGTGAAGATCGCCCGGTTGTCCACCATGCCGTGCACCAGCAGGATCGGCGTCCCGGCCGCCTCGATGTCGCCCACGAGAAGTCCGCGATGGACGGGGTCCAGGCCCTCCAGGCCGTAGCGGTCGACGGCCCTGTGCCGCTCGCGCAGCACCCCGAAGGGGTAGAGGGTCAGGTGCGCGGAGATCCAGCCCATCTCCACGAGGGTGCCGCGGATCCCCTGCGGCGTCACCGCCTTGACGGCGTCCTTGACCAGCGCCGTCGCGGCTCTCCGGGCGGCACCGGCGACGTTGAGCACGCTCCGACCCTCCCTCCACCCGTCCCGGCGCCTTTGCCGGTCAGGCCGTGCCGGCATCGCAGCCGGACCCCTCAGGCGAGGGTAAGGGCTGATCGGCTGCCCCGCCCCGGGTCGACAGTCCTGCCATGCTCGGCGGGCCGTCGGCTCGGCGAGCGGTGTCGCCACGCGTCGACGCGACAGGCTCGATGTGGTGACAGGCGGGGCGTGGCGACGGGCAAGGGGTCGCGACAGGCAGGGGGTCGCGACAGGCAGGGGTCGCGACAGGCACCGCGCGGCTAGGCTCGCGGGCGGCGGCCCCGAAGGCACCAAGGAGGCAGCGATGGCTGGAGTCCGCATCGTGGTGGCCAAGCCCGGCCTCGACGGCCACGACCGGGGGGCGAAGGTGGTGGCCCGGGCGCTGCGCGACGCCGGTATGGAGGTCATCTACACCGGTCTGCACCAGACGCCGGAGCAGATCGTCGAGACCGCGATCCAGGAGGACGCCGACGCGGTCGGCCTCTCGGTGCTGTCCGGGGCGCACCTCACACTGTTCGCTCGCGTCCTCGAGCTGCTCGCCGAACGGGGCGCGGGCGACGTCGTCCTGTTCGGCGGCGGCATCATCCCTGACGACGACGTCGTGGCACTGGAGGCCCTCGGCGTGCGCAAGGTCTTCACCCCGGGCACGCCGATGCGAGACATCGTCGAGTGGGTGCGCGCCAACGTAGGCGCCGGCGTCTGATGCGGCCACCAGCCGCGAGAAGTCACCCAGCCACGCTCAGGTGAGACAGACGGCTGCCCGCGGTCGATCCTGCCGCTGAGGATCACCGTATGCGGACGACCTCGCCGGTCTTCCGCACTCGCACGCAGGCCATGATCCTGAGCCAGTGCGGAGGATTGGCACAGGCTTCGGTCGGCACGGTGTGCCGCCACGCCAAACAGTTTGGCGCGGTGTGCCACCGCGCCAACAAGGGTCTGGCGCAAGGTGCCGCCGCGCCAAGAGGGGTCGGGGGGCGTGACCGGGAGCACGCCGCGCCGCGCCACGCGCGCCGGCGACGTGGCGGCCGACCCGGACGTGACGCGCAGCACGCGGCGGGCCCCTGCGCCGTCCGGCCGCGGGGCTAGGCTGCGACGCGGATCCCACCCCCGATGCTGAGGACTGGCGCCCGTGGACCTGTTCGAGTACCAGGCGCGCGACATGTTCGCCGCCCACGGCGTCCCTGTGCTGGACGCCGTCGTCGCCACCACCCCCGAGGAGGCCGAGGCCGGGGCCCGACGCCTCGGCGGGGGCACCGTCGTCGTCAAGGCACAGGTGAAGACCGGCGGACGCGGCAAGGCCGGCGGCGTCAAGCTCGCCCACAGCCCCCAGGAGGCGGCCGAGGTGGCCGGCCAGATCCTCGGCATGGACATCAAGGGCCACACCGTGCACCGCGTGATGGTGGCGCAGGGCGCGCGCATCGCCGAGGAGTACTACTTCTCGGTGCTGCTCGACAGGGCCAACCGCACGTACCTCGCCATGGCCTCCCGCGAGGGTGGCATGGAGATCGAGCAGCTCGCCGTCGAGCGCCCGCATGCGTTGGCGAGGGTCCCCGTCGACGCGATCACCGGCATCGACGCGGCCAAGGCAGCCGAGATCGTCGAGGCGGCGGGCTTCGCCGAGGAGCTGCGGCCGGCGATCGCCGACGTGGTCGTCAAGCTCTGGGACGTCTTCACGAAGGAGGACGCGACCCTCGTCGAGGTGAACCCGCTCGTGCGCACGGAGGACGGCGCGATCATCGCCCTGGACGGGAAGGTGACCCTCGACGACAACGCCGGCTTCCGCCACCCCGACCACGAGCCCCTCGCCGACCACGGTGCGACGGACCCGCTCGAGCAGCAGGCCACGGAGAAGGGCCTCAACTACGTCAAGCTCGACGGCTCGGTCGGCGTGATCGGTAACGGCGCGGGCCTGGTGATGAGCACCCTCGACGTGGTGGCGTACGCCGGTGAGGCGTTCGGCGGGGTCAAGCCCGCGAACTTCCTCGACATCGGTGGCGGTGCGAGCGCGGAGGTGATGGCCGACGGCCTGGAGATCATCCTCTCCGACGACCAGGTGAAGAGCGTCCTCGTCAACGTCTTCGGCGGCATCACCGCATGCGACGCGGTCGCCAACGGGATCGTCTCGGCGTTCCAGCTGCTCGCCGCGCGGGGGGAGGCCGTCACCCGGCCGCTCGTCGTCCGCCTCGACGGCAACAACGCCGACCTGGGCCGCGAGATCCTCGACAGCGCTGGCCTGCCCGGGCTGGAGCGACAGGACACCATGGACGGCGCCGCCCGCCGGGCGGCCGAGCTCGCATCGCAGGGGGCATGACGTGTCGATCTTCCTGACCGGCGACAGCAAGGTCATCGTGCAGGGCATGACGGGGTCGGAGGGGCGCAAGCACACGCAGCGGATGCTGAGCTCGGGTACCCACGTGGTCGGCGGCGTCACGCCCGGCAAGGGTGGCCAGTCGGTCGAGTTCGAGGACCACGTGAGCGTGCCCGTCTTCAGCTCGGTGGCCCAGGCCGTGGCGCAGACCGGGGCCGACGTCACGGTCATCTTCGTACCGGCCAAGTTCACGAAGGCGGCGGTGTACGAGGCGGTCGACGCGAAGATCCCCCTGGCCGTCGTGATCACCGAGGGCATCCCGGTCCACGACACGGCGGACTTCTTCCGCTATGCGGCAACCAGCGGCACGACCCGCCTGATCGGCCCGAACTGCCCCGGCCTGATCTCACCCGGCCGGTCGAACGCCGGGATCATCCCGTCCAACATCACCAAGCACGGCCCGATCGGCCTGGTGAGCAAGTCCGGCACCCTGACCTACCAGATGATGTACGAGCTTCGCGACATCGGGTTCTCCACCTGCCTGGGGATCGGCGGGGACCCCGTGATCGGGACGACGCACATCGACGCCCTCGCGGCGTTCGAGGCGGACCCCGAGACGAGGGCCATCGTGATGATCGGCGAGATCGGGGGCGACGCCGAGGAGCGCGCGGCGGCGTTCGTGCAGGCACACGTCACCAAACCCGTCGTCGGCTACGTGGCCGGGTTCACTGCCCCTGAGGGCAAGACCATGGGCCACGCCGGGGCCATCGTCTCCGGGTCGTCGGGCACCGCGGTCGCCAAGCAGGAGGCCCTGGAGGCGGCCGGGGTCAGGGTGGGCAAGACCCCGAGTGAGACCGCCCGCCTCATGCGCGAGATCATCGCGGGCCTGGGGTAAGCGGGCCGGGGTAAGGCGGGGCAGGTCCGCGGGAGGTCGGCGCCGTGCAGCAGAACGCGTTGCCGCCCGGGCCGCGGTTCCACGACGCCGCGCCGGCCCACGTGCAGATCGAGCAGTGGCTGGTGCGGGCGATCGGCGCCGGCCACCTTGCCGTCGGCGACAAGCTCCCGCGCGAGGCCGACCTCGCCGCCGGCATCGGGGTCAGCCGAATGACGCTGCGCCAGGCCCTGGGTCGCCTGGAGGCACGCGGCGTCATCACCCGCACCCCGGGGCGCTCGGGCGGCACGTTCGTCTCCGAGCCCAAGATCGACGTCGACCTCACGGGCTGGGCGGGCTTCACGGCGACCATGCGGCGCGCTCACGTGCGCGTGGGTACCCGCGTGGTGAGCGCGGCGACGATCCCGGCCACGCCGAGCGTCGCCGAGGCGCTGGGGCTGGCCGTCGGGGCGCCCGTCCACGAGGTCGTGCGAGTGCGCGCAGCCCAGAAGGTGCCGATGGCGCTGGAGCGGTCGTGGTTCCCCGCGGCGGCCTTCCCGGACCTGCTCCAGCGCAGGCTCACCGGCTCGCTCTACGCCCTTCTGCGGTCGGTCTACGGCCACGAGCCGCGCGTGGCCGACGAGCTCGTCGACCCCGTTGTCGCGGGGGCGCAGGAGGCCGGCCTGCTGGCGGTGGCCGTCGGCACCCCTCTGCTCCGCGTCGAGCGGACGGCTTTCACCGCCGCCGGGCTCTCGGTCGAGTTCGCCCGCGACCTCTTCCGGCCCGACCGGGTGCGGCTGCGGGTGCGCAGCGATCTCAGCGCCGCCGGTACGTCGCAGGCGTCCGGCCGCGACCCGGTACCGCGCAGGCGTCCGGGCGCGACCGGGCCCCTTACCCGTCGGCTCGCACCCGGGCTGACGAGGGGTCGTAGAGCACGTCCTCGGCCACCTCGCCGTCCACCCACTCCCCGAAGAGGTCGACCGCGACCTTCGTGCCCGCCGCCGCGTGCTCGACGGGGAGGTAGGCCAGGGCGATCGAGGCGCCCACGGTGTAGCCGAACCCCGCGGAGGTGACGCGGCCGACCACGGCTGCACCTGCCTCGCCCGCGACCCCGAGGCGCACCGGCTCGTTGCCCAGCGCGACGGCCCGCGGGTCGGCGAGTCGGATGCACGACAGGCGTCGGCCGGCGGACCCGGCGGTCCCGGCGGCCCCGGCGGCGCGAGCTGCCCGCACCGCCTCCGCACCCAGGAAGCCCCCCGGCTTGTCGAGCCTGACGCAGAAACCGAGCCCGGCCTCGTCAGGGGTGGTCTCAGGGGTGAGGTCGCTCGCCCAGACCCGGTACCCCTTCTCCAGGCGCAGGGAGTCGATCGCGCGGTACCCCGCCACGACCAGGCCGACGTCCTGCCCCGCCTCGACCAGCCTCTGCCACAAGGCGGCCCCGTACTCGCTCGAGGCGTAGAGCTCCCACCCCAGCTCGCCGACGAACGTGACCCGGACGGCGCGCACCGGGACGTCGCCGACCGTCGTCTCCCGCGAGGTCATGAAGCCGAAAGCGGCGTTGGACAGGTCCTGCGGGGTGAGGGGCCCGAGCACGTCGCGTGCCCGCGGCCCCCAGAGCCCGAAGCACACGTACTGGCCGGTGACGTCGCTGACGCGCACGTCGGCCGACATCGCGTCGGCCTGGCGGCGCAGCCACGCCAGGTCGTGGGCGCCGAACGCCGTGCCGGTCACCACCATGAAGGCCTCCGGCGCCGTGCGGGTGACGGTGACGTCGGCCTCGATGCCCCCGCGGGAGTTGAGCATCTGGGTGTAGGTGACCGCGCCCACCCGGCGGGCCACGGCGTTGTCGCACACCCAGTCCAGGAGGCGCGCGGCGTCCGGCCCGGTCACCTCGATCTTCGCGAACGACGTCTCGTCGAACAGCGCGACCGCCTCCCGAGCGGCGCGGTGCTCCGCGGCGATCGCCGGGGACCAACGCCGGCCCGCCCAGGTGCGCGGGCGCAGCGCCGCGGCGTCGGCTCCGGCGGGCTCGTTCTGCGCGTACCAGTCCACCCGCTCCCAGCCCGCCTTCTCCCCGAACACCGCACCGTGGGCGGCGTGCCACGGGTAGGCCGGCGAGGTGCGCAGCGGACGACCGGCCGTCCGCTCGACGTCGGGGAAGGGGATGTCGTAGTACGTCGCGTACGTCTCGACCGTGCGAGCCAGGGTGTAGGACGGCGACCGGTAGGCCGGCCCGAATCGGCGGATGTCCATGTGCCAGACGTCCAGGCTCGGCTCGCCCTCGAGGACCCACTCGGCCATCACCTTGCCGATGCCGCCGGCGCCGGCGATCCCGTGGGCGCAGAACCCGGCTGCCACGAAGAACCCTGCGACCTCGGTCTCGCCCAGGCAGAACTCGTTGTCGGGGGTGAACGCCTCGGGACCGTTGACGAGCTTGCGCACGCCGACGTCGCCCATCGCGGGTACCCGCACGCGCGAGTTCTCGGCGATCTGCTCGAAGCGGTCCCAGTCCTCGGGCAGGAGACGGCCGTTGAAGTCCGCCGGGATCGCGTCGAAGGCCCGCGGGCTCGCCGTCCAGGGCAGGGGGTTGCGCTCGTAGCCGCCCATGAGGAGGCCGTCGACCTCCTGACGCCAGTAGACCAGCCAGTCGGGGTCGCGCAGGGTGGGCAGCACGGTGTCGGCGCGCTCGAGGAACGCCTCGGTCACGAGGTACTGGTGTGCCATCGGCACCAGCGGGACGCGCACGCCCGCCATGCGGGCGACCTCGGCCGCGAACATCCCCGCGCAGTCGACGACCACCTCGCAGCTGATGTCCCCGCGGTCGGTGCGCACCGCGGTCACCCGCGAGCGCCCCCGGTCGCGATGCTCCACGTCGATCCCGGTGACCCGGGTCTGCGTGTGGATCCGGACGCCGCCCGCCCGGGCGCCGTGGGCCAGCGACTGGCACAGCTGCGAAGGGTCGACGAACCCGTCGAAGGGCAGGTAGGCCGCGCCGACGACGCCGGTGGGGTCCATCAGCGGGAAGAGGTCCTGCGCCTGGGAGACCGAGATCTCCTGCAGGGGGAGGTCGTACGTGCGGGCCCAGCTGATCTGGCGCCGGATCTCCTCGAGGCGCTGCGGGCTGGATGCCAGCTTGATCCCGCCGCTCCCGACCCAGCCGGGTGGGTGCTCGCCCTGCCTGCAGCCGGCGGTAGAGCTCGGCGGAGTACATGTTCATCCGGGTGAGGGTGGGGTCTGCCCGCAGGATGCCCACGAGCCCCGCGGAGTGGAACGTCGAGCCGCTGGTGAGGTCGGCGCGTTCGACCAGGACGACGTCGCGCTCACCGGCCTGTGCCAGGTGGTAGGCGACGCTGGCACCCCCGACGCCGCCGCCGATGACGACGACGCGGGCGGATGCGGGCAACGGCTGGTCGGTGGCCATGGAGCTCCTGTCGAGCCGGCGGACGGCGTGGCGGTGCGGCCGGTCGCGGCGCCCCGGGGGCGTCAGGCTCAGCCATCCGCAACGCGGCTTCGGGTCTAGACCGAATAGCCGCCGTGCCCCGGTCCCGCGCCTGGCGGAATCTCGCCGGGGTGACGGCGAGATTTCGGCGCGAACGAGCAGGTCGCCGAGTGGATGGGTGATCGCGAGGAAGGGTCTAGACCCTTCGGGGTCGAGGGTCCTAGAGTCCGCCCAGGCTCCCGGCGCCAGCCGGTCGGGTGGCCGCGCCCGGTGGCCAGCCGGGCCGTTGCGACAGGAGCGGTGGCGTGGCGTCTGGAGAGTCCGGCGTTCTGCCGCACCGCACGGCTGCCACGATGACCGATACCGACATCGCGGGCATTCTCGACCAGGTCGACTGCTGCGCCGGGCCGCGCACCGTCCAGCGCGTCGAGGGCGGCCTCACCAACGTCAACGTGAAGGTCACCACGGCCCAGGCGAGCATGGTGGCGAGGATCTCGACGACCGACTCCGCGCTGCTGGCCATCGACCGGCGGGCCGAGCACGCCAACTCGGTCGCGGCTGCGGCGTCGGGGGCCGCGCCCGACGTCCTCGGCTACTCCGTCGAGGCCGGCGTGCTCGCCGTCCGCTGGGTCGAGGGCCGCACGTACACCGCCGCCGACCTCAGGGACCCGGCCAGCCTGGCCAAGGTGGCCCGCGCATGCCGGGCTCTGCACGCGGCCACGCGCTTCGTCGGCGACTTCGACATGTTCGCTGTGCAGCGGGACTACCTGCGCATCGTGCGACGAGCACGGCTTCCGGCTGCCGGACCGCTACCGGGAGTTCGCGCCGCTGGTCGAGCGGATCCGCGAGGCCCTCGCCGTGCGCGAGGAGGGCCTCGTCCCGTGCAACAACGACCTGCTCGCGGGGAACATGATCGACGACGGCGAGCGCGTCTGGCTCATCGACTACGAGTACTCCGGCAACAACGACGCCTGTTTCGAGCTCGGCAACATCTGGAGCGAGTCGGACCTGTCGCTGGAGCACCTGGGCATGCTCGTGGAGCTGTACTACGGCCGGCCGCTGCGGCACAAGGTCGCCCGCGCCCGGCTGCTCGGCCTGATGTCGAAGTACGGATGGACGCTGTGGGCGGCCATCCAGGACGGCGCGAGCAGCCTCGACTTCGACTTCTGGTCCTGGGGGATGGAGAAGTACGAGCGAGCGGTCGCGGAGTTCGACGACCCGCTCTTCGAGGACCTTCTCGAGGAGGCGATACGACCTGACTGACGGCACGACCGGCGCGGCGGTGCCACGCCGGGCCTGCACTCCCCTTACTCGCACCCCCGTTGGAGGACACGACAGTGACTGACCTCAGTCAGCTCAACGACGACGAACGACGCCTTGCGGAGCTGGGCTACAAGCAGGAGCTGCACCGCAGCTGGTCGGGCTTCTCGAACTTCGCCATCTCGTTCTCGATCATCTCGATCCTGGCCGGCTGCTTCACCACGTTCGGCCAGGCGTGGAACAACGGCGGGCCGATCGCCATCTCGATCGGGTGGCCGTTCATCTCGCTGTTCATCCTGATCATCGGCTTCTGCATGTCGGAGCTGGTCTCGGCCTACCCGACGTCGGGCGGCATCTACTGGTGGGCGAGCAAGCTGGGCGGGGTGAAGGCCGGCTACTACACGGGCTGGCTCAACCTCATCGGCCTCATCGCGATCCTGGCCTCGGTCGCCTACGGCGCCGCCATCTACCTGAACACGCTGCATCGGCGCGTTCTCAGCCAGCTACGTCGACGCGGCTTCCTCAGCGGGGACTACCTGCACCAGCAGTTCTTCTGGTTCATCGTGCTCATGGTCCTCGTGACCTCGGTGAACATCTTCAGCTCGCACCTGCTGGCGGTGATCAACAACGTGTCCGTGTGGTGGCACGTCTTCGGCGCGTCGATCGTCGTGCTCATCCTGATCTTCGCCCCGGACAACCACCAGAGCTTCAACGTTCGTGTTCACCGAGCGGATCAACAACTCCGGCTTCGGCACGCACCCACGGCATCGGGTTCTGGTTCTACGTGCTGCCGCTGGGCTTCCTGCTCACCCAGTACACGATCACCGGCTACGACGCCTCGGCCCACCTGTCCGAGGAGACGCAGGGCGCGGCGAACGAGGCTGCCAGGGGCCTCTGGCAGTCGATCGTCTACTCCGCGATCGGCGGCTGGATCCTGCTGCTGGCCTTCCTGTTCGCGGCCACGAACACCGACGTCATCAACTCCTTCGACCCTGCCAAGAACCCCTACGGCGGCGGCTCGGTCCTCGCCGTCCTCGTCGACGCGCGCTGACCCCGGCCCTGTTCAAGCTGGTGATCTTCATCAGCATGAGCGGGCAGATCTACTGCACGGTCGCCTGCACGACGTCGTGCTCGCGGATGCTGTTCGCCTTCAGCCGTGACGGCGCCGTCCCCGGTGCCAGGCTCTGGGCCAAGGTCAACGTCAACGGCACCCCGCGCAACGCGGTCATCGCCTCTGGCGTCGCCGGCGTGGTCCTCACCCTGCCGGCGCTGTACAAGGCCCCGAACGGGGCGCCGGTGGCCTTCTACGCCGTCGTCTCGATCGGGGTCATCGGCCTGTACGTCGCCTTCGCCATCCCGATCTGGCTGCGGCTGGCGGCAAGGCGACGCGTTCCAGCCCGGGCCCGTGGACGCTGGGCAACAAGTACAAGTGGATGGCCCTATCGCCGTCGCGGAGATCGTCGATCACCTCGGTCTACTTCCTGCTGCCGTACACACCGCAGGGCGATCCCGGGTCACAAGACCGACGGGAAGAGCGACTTCGCCTGGACCGCGGTCAACTACACCCCGATCGTCGTCATCGGCGCGCTGATCCTGCTGTGGATCGGCTGGCACCTCTCGGCCAAGAAGTGGTTCACCGGCCCGAAGAACACGATCAACCTTCCCGCCGGTGTGTCGTCGGCCGACGAGATCGCCCTCGAGCACGAGCACAAGGGCTACCTCACCGGCGAGCACGACAAGGCGTGACCTGAGCGGCCGGGCGACCCCCGGCCGAGCACGTCCGCGGTGACGAAGGGCCCCCGGTGACCGTTCGCCGGGGGCCCTTCGTCGCGACGAAAGGCGTCAGGGCACGTACTGCTCGGCCAGGTAGGTCACCGGCCCGTTGATGCCGCCCACATGGCGAAGCCACACCAGCACGGTGCCCACCGGCAGGGCGGCGACCCTCGTCGAGAGCTGCGCCGGGGTGATCGACGCCGTCTGCAGGCCGTTTCCGGGGCCGAGGAGCTGTGAGCCGTACAGCTCCGCCCCGCCGGCGATCGTGAAGTCCCGCAGCAGGGGGTTCGCATTGGACACTGCATAGTCCAGGCGCTCCATCGTCGGGTGGGCGTCGTAGTACTTCGTCGCGGCCGTCCCCGTGAGCCAGACCGCCCGGTCGAGGGTGATCACATAGTGACCGCCCACCTTGCGCACCTTGTGCACGAGGCCGAAGTCGTAGCCGGCGGCGGCCGTGGGGTTCTGCACGTAGCCGGAGTGCGTGGGCGGTGGCGTCGTCGACGGGGGCTTCGATGTCGATGTTGCCGGGGTGTGCGTGCTCGCCGAGGGCGCCGCCGAGGTGCCCGTCGGCGTGGTGGACGTCGAGGGCCCGGCGGTCGCGCCGGACCCGCCACCTCCGAAGCCGCCGCCGAGGGCGTAACCGACCAAGGTCGCGGCGACCGCCGCAGCGACCCCGCCGGCGATGACGACACCCCTGCGGCGCTGCCACGGGCTCGGCTCTGGCTGTGCCTGCGCGGGCCAGCCGCCCGGTGTGCCGTAGTCGCTCATGCCCGGCCTCTCGTCGATCCACCCCGCGGCGCAGTCCGTCGCGCACACATTGTGCCCGCGCGTCGTGGCGTCTCTCGCGGCGCGTCGGGACGTCGTCCGCGACCGGGGCGGGCGACCATGGTGACGATGAGCCTCCTCACCGACCGCCCGGCCACGCGCGACGCCGCGGCGCCGCTGCGATCGCCTCTCGGGTCCGGTGCGCTCGCCGCGCTGCAGGCGGTGGTCGCCGCACTGGTCGTGATCGTGGCACCGGCAGTCGCCGCGTGGGTCACCGGCGGGGGTACCGGGACGTCGTGGCCCCAGGTGGTGGCGCTCGCGGTCCAGGCGTGGCTGCTCGCCCAGCACGCGCCGCTGCACGTCGCGCACGGCGTCGTGGGCCTGCTGCCGATGGGGCTCACCGCCGTGCCCCTCACAGCCTGCTGGTTCGCCGGACGGCGCCTTGCGAGGGTTCTCGACCCCCGCGGGGACCGCATCGCCGCGGGCTTCAGCCTGGCCGAGCCGTCCTGGCCGCCGGCGCGGGCGGTCGGGAGCCTTCCTCGCCGTCTACTCCGGGTTCGCCGTGCTGCTCGGGCTGGCCGCGCAGGCGGGCACGCCGGCCGCGCGGGCCGTGACGTGGCAGGTGCTTCTCGGGTCGCTGGCCGTCGCCGGCCTGGGCGCCGGGTGCGGTGCGGCCGCCTACCGCTTCGGCGGGTGCAGGCGCAGGGGTCGTGGGTCTGGCCTCGTGGCTCGCCGACGCCGTCCGCCTCCCCGCCGCCCCGCGGCGGTGGGCACGGCCGGCCCTCGTGGCCGTCGTGACCCAGCTCGCGTGCGGGGCGCTCCTCGTGGCCGGCGCGCTCGTCGCGGGCCACGAGCGGGTGCTCCTGGTGCATCGCGCGTTGGCACCTGGCGCGGTCGGCACGGCGGTGCTGCTCGTCGTCCAGCTCGCCTACCTTCCCGACCTCGTCGGTGTGGGCGGCGGCCCTGGCCGCCGGGCCGGGCTTCGCCATGGGTGCCGGCACGTCGTTCACCGCTGCGGCATCCGTCCCGGGCCCGCTGCCGGCTGTGCCGCTGCTCGGCGCGTTGCCGGGTGCGGGTCCGCTGCCTGCAGCGGCGTTGGCCGTGCTCGCTGCACCCGCGCTGGCGGGGGTGCTCGCCGGGGTCGTCATCGCGCGTCGGGGCGGTCTGAGCCGCCTCGCCGCCCTCGGTGACGTGCTCGGCAGCGCCTGCCTGGCCGGGGTGGGGCTCGGCGTCGTGCAGCTGGCTTGCGACCGGCCCGGTGGGGCCCGGGAGGCTGGCTCACACCGGACCATCAGTGCTGGCGTGCGCGCTGGTGTTCGCCGCCGAGGTGGCCGCTGGGGCGCTGGTCGCGGTCGGCGTCGCCTCCGGCGCGTCGCCCCTGCGTCGTCGCCTCGCTGTTCGGGCGGGTGGCGGCGCCGGACGACGACGGGCCCCGCGTCGCCGCCCGTGAGCCACCGCGCTCAGCAAGACCGCGCTCACCACGACCGCGCTCACCACGACCGCACCCTCGAAGACCGCACGCTCCAAGACCGGGTGCGGGAGCGCGCAGTCAGCCCGAACCGGGTGAGACCGTCACCTTGCGAAGCAGGTCGTCGATGCGCTGCTGGTGCTCCTGCGCGCACTTCGCCCGTGCCTGCCCCGTGACCGCCCCGGCTCGGCACTGCTCGTCGGCCTTGAAGATCGGGTAGAACGCCGCCTCGACCAGCAGCACGAGCATGAGCACCACCGCGACCCCCAGCCCCAGCGAGACGGCGATCCGGCCGCCGATGCGGACCCCGCCGCGATGCAGGCCGGCCATCAGCATCAGGCACCTCAGGGCCTGCACGACCGCCATGCCCGCGAAGACGATGCCGGCCAGGGCGAACGGCAGCGCCAGCCGCGCGGTGAGCATCGCCCCGAACAGCAGCACGGCGAACAGGCGCAGGCGCCGGGCCACGACCGGCCTGAGCCGAGCGACCTCCGCCTCGTGCACCGCGCGCCACCCCTCCTCGAGTTCCGTCGTGCCGGGTCCGGGGACGCCGTCCCGGCGTCCCCGGTGGTGCCCGACCTGGCTATCGTCTCCGATCGTGACCGACGACTCGCGCCCGGCTCTCAGCCCGCGGCGCGTCGTCGTCCTCGTCTCGGGTTCCGGAACGCTGCTGCGGGCCCTGCTGGACGCCTCGCGGACGACGGGTGCCGGTATGCAGGTGGTGGGGGTGGTGAGCGACCGCTCCGACGCCCAGGGCCTGCAGCGTGCCCGCGACGCGGGGCTGCCGACAGCCGTCGTCAAGCTCTCGGAGTTCCCCGACCGGCCCACCTGGGACCTCGCTGTGGCTCGTGCCGTCGGCGTGTTCCGGCCCGACCTCGTGGTCCTCGCCGGGTTCATGCGCCTGCTCGGCGAGCCGTTCCTGGCCCGCTTCGGTGGCCGCACATTGAACACGCATCCCGCGCTGCTGCCGGCGTTTCCGGGGCCGCGCGCGGTGCGCGACGCCCTCGACTACGGCGTCAAGGTCACCGGCTGCTCGGTGATCCTCGTCGACGCCGGTGCCGACACCGGGCCGGTGCTCGCCCAGGCCGCGGTCGCCGTCGAGGACGACGACGACGAGGCCCGCCTGCACGAGCGGATCAAGGCGGTCGAGCGGGTGCTGATCGTCGACGTCGTGGACCGGATGGCCCGGGAGGGCTGGACCGTGGAGCACAGGAAGGTCAGGTTCGGATGAGCGGTCGTAACCCGGTGCGACGGGCCCTGGTGTCGGTGTACGACAAGACCGGCCTGGAGGACCTCGCGCGAGGCCTCGCCGCCGCCGGCGTCGCCCTCGTGTCGACGGGGTCCACCGCCGCCCGGATCGCGGCGGCCGGCGTGCCCGTGACCGGTGTGGAGGAGCTCACCGGGTTCCCCGAGTGCCTCGACGGCCGGGTCAAGACGCTGCACCCGCGTGTGCACGCCGGTATACTCGCCGACCGGCGGCGACCCGAGCACCTGCGCGAGCTGGCCGAGCTCGGGGTGGAACCCTTCGACCTGGTGGTGGTCAACCTCTACCCGTTCCGGGAGACGGTGGCGTCCGGGGCGCCTCGCGACGACGTGGTCGAGCAGATCGACATCGGCGGCCCCTCGATGGTGCGTGCCGCCGCGAAGAACCACGAGAGCGTGGCCGTCGTCACCGACCCGGCCGACTACGCCGCCGTCCTCGACGCCGTCGCGGCCGGCGGCTTCGAGCTGGAGGCGCGCAGGCGGCTGGCCGCCCGCGCCTTCGCGCACACGGCGGCCTACGACACCGCGGTTGCCCGGTGGTGCGCCCAGGAGCTCGTCGCCGAGCCCGAGTCGGTGGCCGGGGTACACCGGCTTCGCGCTCGAGCGGGCGGCGGTGCTGCGGTACGGGGAGAACCCGCACCAGCGCGCGGCCCTGTACCTCGACCTCGAGGCGCCCCCCGGGATCGCCCACGCCGGGCAGCTGCACGGCAAGGAGATGTCGTACAACAACTACGTCGACGCCGACGCCGCGCTGCGCGCCGCCTACGACTTCGACGTCCCCGCCGTTGCGGTCGTCAAGCACGCCAACCCGTGCGGGATCGCCGTGGCACCCCCCGGTGCGCCCGACCCCGTGGCCGTCGCCCACGCGGCCGCCCACGCATGCGACCCCGTCTCGGCCTTCGGTGGCGTGATCGCGGCGAACCGGCCGGTCACGGCCGCCATGGCCGCACAGGTCGCGGAGGTCTTCACCGAGGTCGTCGTCGCTCCCGGCTACGAGCCCGACGCGCTGCGGCTGCTCAGCGCGAAGAAGAACATCCGGCTGCTGGAGCTGCCGTACGGGTTCACGAGGGGGACGCTCGAGTCGCGCCAGGTGTCCGGCGGCATGCTCGTGCAGGTCGGCGACCGCATCGACGCCGAGGGCGACGACCCCGCCGGCTGGACCCTCGTGGCGGGGCCGCCCGCGGACGCCGAGGCCGCCGCGGACCTGGCCTTCGCCTGGCGGGCGGTGCGCGCGGTGCGGTCGAACGCGATCCTGCTGGCGCGGAGACTGGCCAGTGTCGGCGTCGGCATGGGACAGGTGAACCGGGTCGACTCCTGCCGGCTGGCCGTCGAGCGCGCCGGCGTGCAGCGGGCCCGCGGGTCCGTCGCGGCCTCGGACGCCTTCTTCCCGTTCGCCGACGGGCTGCAGGTGCTCCTCGACGCCGGTGTGCGCGCCGTCGTCCAGCCGGGCGGGTCCCTGCGCGACGACGAGGTCGTGGCCGCGGCGGCCGCTGCCGGGGTCACGATGTACCTCACCGGTGCCCGGCACTTCGCTCACTGACCGACGATGCCGATGACGCCGGGGGGCAGCCAGTGATCCACTGGGAGGTCCCGCCGTCGCGCCGGCTCGCCTTCGTGGTCGTGCTGGTCGTCGCGGCGGCGGCCCCGGTCGCGGCGGTCGTCGTGGGGTTCCGGGCGGGAGGCTACCTTCTGGCCGTCGCGCTCGGGCTGGCGGCGACCCTGCGGGCGCTGCTGCCGGCCCGCTACTGCCTAGGCCTGATCGTGCGGTCACGCAGGGTCGACGTCCTCATCGCGGGAGTCCTGGCGGTCAGCGTCGCAGTGGCCACGCGAGCCGTGCCGAGCTGAGCCCGACCCGCAGAGCCTCACTGGCTGACCCTCACCTGCTGACCCTCACCTGCTGACCCTCACCTGCGGCTAGGGCCTCAGCCGCGGCACAACCGGGTGGCGCGGTGGCACACTGCGCCAAACAGTTCGGCGTAGTGTGCCACCGCGCCAAGTCGAGCCGCGCCAAGTCGAGCGCGCCAGTCGAGCCGCGCCAGTCGACCGGCGTCAGGTCAACCGCGCCATCAGGTCCGCCACAGCGGTGGCAGCTGCCGACGGCTCGGCGCGCAGCCCGGCGAGCGCGCCTGCGGCGTCGGCTGCTTCGCGGTTCTGGCTGAGCTTGTGCTTGGCCTCGACCGAGGCGACCAGCATCTCCACCCCGACGATGGCCCGGAGCTGGCCCTCGATGAACCCCGCCGGCGCGTCGTCGGGGGACCAGGGGCGCGGCCGCCCGGCTTCGTGGCGCTGCGTGAGCCGGGTGACGACGTCGCGCAGCCACTGCGGGTCGTCGTGCACCAGCAGCTCACCAGTGAAGTGGACCGACACGTAGTTCCACGTGGGCACGACGCGGCCGTGCTCGGCAGTCGAGGGGTACCACGACGGCGACACGTAGGCCTGGGGGCCGGTCACGATCGCCAGGGCCTGGCTACCCGCGGCCACCGTGGAGTGCTGCGGGTTGGCGCGGGCGAGATGGCCCAGCAGGCGACCGTGCACCCGGTCCGGGTCCTCCGACGTGCTCGACCCGGCGGGCGCCGGCTCCCACAGCACGGGGATCAGCGTCGCGACGGGCTTGACGCCGTCGAAGGTCACGAGCTCGGCGGTTCCGGCCCGCTCGACGAACGAGGCGATCGCGTCGCGGTCGCTCAGGAGGAAGTGGTGAGGGATGTACACGGTGACGACGGTACGGCCGGGCCCGGGCGGGCACAGCACGGACCGCCCCGGAGGCGGTCGGCCACGGCCTGGAGGGGGCTGATCGCCACGGCCGGGAACCGCGTAGATTGGCCGAGCGTCCCCGACCTAACGCACACCTCGGCGCAGGCCTCGCACCTGTGGCCGGCAGCCGGTCCGCGACAGAAGGACATCCATGACCGAGTCGACCCCCAGTCAGCCCGCCAGCTCGGCCGCCGCCGCGCCCTCCCCGCTGGCTCCGCCGGCCCCCACCGAGTCGATGCTCGTGCTCACAGCGCCGGCGCCGCCTCAGCCGGTGGCGGCGACCCAGGCGCCCAGGATGGCCCCGGCCGTCGACCCGGCCGCGCTGCCGATGCTGGACTCCAAGGTGGACGGCTACGTCAGCTCGCTCATGAGTGCCGCGCCGCGGTCCCCGGAGTTCACGGCCAAGGCGGACGACGTGCGCACCATGGGCGACTCCGACATCCGCAAGGCCGCCGAGACCTCCAACCGCCTGCTCAAGGCGCCGGTCAAGGCGCTGCAGGAGGGCGGCCTGTCGCAGGGGTCCAAGGTGGGCTCCACGCTGCTCGACCTGCGCCGCACCGTGGAGGACCTCGACCCCAAGGGCGCCCACGGCACGAAGAAGTTCCTGGGTGTGCTCCCGTTCGGGGAGAAGGTCAGCGACTACTTCCGCAAGTACCAGGACTCGCAGACCCACCTCAACGCGATCATCACTGCGCTCTACGACGGGCAGGACGAGCTGCGCAAGGACAACGCCGCGCTCAACCTGGAGAAGCAGAACCTGTGGGAGTCGATGGGCCGGCTCAACCAGTACATCTACGTCGCGGAGCGGCTCGACGCCAGGCTGTCCGCGCGCATCGCCGAGGTGGAGGCGACCGACCCCGACAAGGCGAAGGCGCTGCGCGAGGACGTGCTGTTCTACGTGCGCCAGAAGCACCAGGACCTGCTCACGCAGCTCGCCGTGTCGATCCAGAACTACCTGGCCATCGACATCGTCATCAAGAACAACCTCGAGCTGGTCAAGGGGGTCGACCGCGCGACCACGACCACAGTCTCGGCACTGAGGACGGCGGTCATCGTCGCCCAGGCCCTGAACAACCAGAAGCTCGTGCTCGACCAGATCACGGCGCTGAACACGACGACGAGCAACCTCATCGAGTCGACGTCGGTCATGCTGCGCGACAACTCCGTGCAGATCCAGCAGCAGGCGGCCAGCGCCACGATCGGCCTGCCCCAGCTGCAGGCGGCCTTCCAGAACGTCTACGCCACGATGGACGCGATCGACACCTTCAAGGTGCAGGCGCTGGACGGCATGGCACAGACGATCGGCGTGCTGCAGAACGAGGTCGCGAAGTCGCAGGCCTACCTCGACCGGGTCTCCCAGCACGACGAGCGGCTCGCCGGCGGCTCTCTCGACCTCGGCTCGCGCTGACGACGCGAGGGCGGTCGCGTTTCGTGGGCATTCTCGACTTCCTGGGTGGACGGCGCCGCCCGGCACCGCCGGCAGCCGTGCCCGCCGTGCCCACGAGCGAGCAGATCCTCGCCTCGGTGACCCGGCTGGAGGCTCAGCTGGTTCAGGCGGCGGTGCCCGCCGTGGTCAGCTCGAGGGTGGACCGCATCGGCCGGACCGTGCGCGACACGGTGCCGCGGCTGGACCAGCTGGGGCCCGGCAACCGGGACGCCCACACCGTCGTGGCCACCGCGACCAGCTACCTCCCCGAGGCGGTCGGTGCCTACCTGCGACTGCCGAGGTCTTTCGCCGACAACCGCCCGGTCGACCGGGGGAAGACCTCGCTCATGGTGCTGTGCGACCAGCTCGACCTGCTGGCCGCGACCATGGACAAGATCTTCGACGCCGTGTGCCGCGAGGACGCCGAGGCCCTGGTCGCGCACGGCCGGTTCCTGCAGGAGAAGTTCGGCACCAGCGGCCTGAACCTCAGCGGCGGCGTCGGCGACCTCCCCCAGCAGGCGCCGTGAGCACGCCCTCGGGAGCCGGCTCGGGTCCGGCAGCCGGCCAGCTGGGCCTGGTGCAGGCCCTCGACGACCTCGCCGGGCTCGCCGGCGCCGCCGGCGTGGACCCGGCGCTGGCCCGGGCCGAGGGCGCTGCCTTCGCTGCGGCCGTTGCGGAGTCCGCGACCGGGGCGGCGCAGGCCTGGGCCGCGTCGGTCGGCGGCGGCGTCCAGGACTTCTTCGACGCCGCGAGCCGGGCTCGCCGGTGGCGCGTGGCGCCCACCGATGTGCTCGCCGGCCTCGTCGCCGCCGGCTCGCCCGGCGCGCCGGGGTACGCCCGCGCGCTCACCGAGGTCGCCGCGAGCGCCTGCGGCCTGGGCGAGCCGAGCATCACCGTGGTCGCTGCGGCCTCCGGCGCCGCGGCCGCGCAGCTGCGTGCTGCCGGCGCGGGCGCCCGGGACGCGTACGCGCTGAAGAACCCTGCCCTGACCCGCCCGACCCTGGACGGCCTGACCCCGAACAGCCTGACCCCGAACAGCCAGACCCGAACAGCCTGGGCCCGAACAGCCTGGGCCTGACCAGCCAGAGCCGCACCAGCACCACCCAGACGAGCGCCGAGCCGGGGACGGCGGCAACCGCAGCACCCGAGGCAGCGGCCGAGGTGCCGCAGAAGTCGCTGGAGGAGCTGCTGGCCGAGATGGACGCCCTCATCGGGCTCGCCTCGGTCAAGCGAGAGGTCCACCGCCAGACGCAGGTGCTGCGGGTGGAGAAGCTGCGCTGCGACGCAGGCCTGAGGCAGGCGACGATCACCCGGCACATGGTGTTCCTCGGCAACCCTGGCACGGGCAAGACGACGGTGGCCCGCCTGGTCTCCGGCGTCTACCGTGCCGTCGGCCTGCTGTCGAAGGGGCAGCTCGTGGAGGTCGACCGGTCCGGGCTCGTCGCGGGCTACCTCGGCCAGACGGCCACGAAGACGGCCGAGGTCGTGACCGGGGCCATCGGTGGGGTGCTGTTCATCGACGAGGCATACAGCCTGGCCGGTGACCAGTACGGCGACGAGGCGATCGACACCCTCGTCAAGGAGATGGAGGACCACCGCGACGACCTCGTGGTGATCGTGGCCGGGTACCCCGGGCCGATGGGGGAGTTCATCGCCGCGAACCCGGGACTCGCGAGCCGCTTCCGGACCGTCATCCAGTTCGAGGACTACACCGACGACGAGCTCGTGGCCATCTTCACCCGGCTGGCGGCCGACTCCGACTACGAGCCGACCACGGCCGCGTTCGCGCGCTTCCGCGAGCTGCTCGCCTCCACCGAGCGCGGCGAGGGCTTCGGGAACGGACGTTTCGCGCGCAACGTTCTGGAGGCTGCGATCGGTCGGCACGCCTGGCGACTGCGCGACGTCCCGGCTCCGAGCCTGGACCAGCTGCGCGAGCTGCTGCCCGAGGACCTCTCCGACGGCGAGGCCGCGCGACAGGACGAGTCTGGGGGTCAGCCTGCATGACGCACACCACCGCCGCGGTCCGCACGGCGCCGACGTCGTCGCCGACGCCGGTGCAGTCCCCGGTCCCCTCGGGGCCGGCAGCGCGTTCCGGGGCGCTCAGGGGGGTTGTCGCCCGCCAGCTCCAGGGAACGCCCGGGCGGCTGCGCGTGGGTGCCCTCGCCTGCGTGCTGGCCTGCCTGGGCTTCGCGGTTCTGGGGGCCTCGGCGTTCCAGGCGCGCGGCAACGCGTTGTCCGACGCCCGGGCGGACGCCGCCCAGCTGGTCCGGGTGCAGAGCATCGCCTCCAACCTCGTGCTCGCCGACTCCAAGTTCACCAACGGCTACCTCGCCTACGGTCTCGAGCCGCCAGGTCAGCTCGACCAGTACAACCAGGCCGTCGCCGACGCCTCACGTCTGCTCGCGGAGGCCGCCCAGGCCAACCCGGCCGACGCCGCCCAGCTCGCCAGGGTCAATGACGCCCTCACCCGTTACACCGCTCGGGTCGCGGCCTCCCGGGTGAACAACCTGCACGGTTTCCAGGTGTCGACCGGCTACCTGCGCCAGGCCTCGGCGCTGCTGCGCTCTCCCGACAGCCGACCGAACCTGCTGCCGACGCTCGACGCCGTGGTACAGGCGAACTCGGCGCGCGTGGACCAGGCCTTCGCCGCCTCGCGCAACGCGACCTGGCGGCTGGTCGGCGCCGGGGCCTGCGGCCTGCTGGTGCTGCTGGGTGCCCAGGTCTGGCTCAGCCGGCGCACCCACCGCATGCTCAACCTGCCGCTGGTCGGGGCGTCGCTGGCCGTCGTCGTCGCGCTCGCGATCGGTGGCGTGGTCATGGCCGGGGCCGCCGCCGACGCCCAGCGCGTCCGCGGCGAGTCGTACGCGGCGACGCTGGCGCTGGCCAGGGCACGGGTCGCGGCCTACGTGGCGAAGTCGTACGAGAGCATCACGGTGATCTACGTCGGCACGGGTGGCGACCATCCCGGCAGCGAGAAGTCCTACCAGACCAGCCTCGCCGAGGCCCGCTCGCAGCTCGCGACGGCCGCCGACACCACGGGCCAGGACGTGGGCACGGCCGAGCTCGACGCCTGGGACGCCGCCCACCGCCAGGTCTACGACCTGGCGCGCTCGGACTGGGTCGCCGCTGCCAAGAAGGCGACCGCACTCGGCACCGACTCGGTCAACGCCCGCTTCACGGCCGCCGACCAGGCGATCGCGCCGGCGCTGCGCGCGCAGGCCGCCAAGGTCAGCACGGGGCTGGCCGCGCGCCACACCTCGCTGCTGGTCACGGGGTGGCTGACTCTCGTGCTCGGCCTGGTCGCGGCGGGCGCGGCCTGGTGGGGCTTCTCGCAGAGGCTGGGGGAGTACCGATGAGCATGCGGACATGGCGGCACACGGTGCGCGTGGCCGGGGTTGTCGCGCTGGTGGCTGTCACCGCGGTGGTCACGACGGCGGTGGGTGCACCCCGAGTGGCCGGCGGTATCGCTGCGGCGCCCCGTCCTGCCGCGCCGGCAGGGGCGGCGCTGGCCGCAGCGGCCACCTGCTCACCGGGGCCGGAGGCCTCCTACCCGCCGCTCGCCCAGCTGCCGCGCGCGGGCCAGATGCCCGCCGGGAGCCTCGAGCGCGCGATCCAGGAGCGCGGCAGGCTGGTCGTCGGCGTCTCGGGAGACACCCGGTCTGCTCGGCGCACGCAACTCCCTGGCCGGAGGGCGTCTGGAGGGGTTCGACATCGAGACGGCCAAGATCATCGCTCGGGCGATCTTCGGCGACGGCCCTTCAGTGGACTCCAGGATCACGTTCAAGGTGATCACTGCCGCGCAGCGGATACCGCTGGTCAACCTGGGTGCCGGGACGCAGGCCTCGCCGGCCGAGGGCGTGGACCTCGTGGCCCGTGCCATGACGATGAACTGCGACCGCTGGGTCACCGGTGACCCGGCCGCGGCGGACAAGACCAAGAAGGTGGCGTTCTCCGCGGTCTACCTGCTCGCCCAGCAGCGGCTCCTCGTGCGCCGCGACTCCCCTGCGCGCAGCATCGAGGCGCTCGCAGCCGCGAAGGCGCGGGTCTGCGCGCCCAAGGGGTCGACGAGCCTGGCAAAGATCCAGACCGTCGCCGGCGTGCAGCCGGTGGCTGTCGACATCCACAGCGACTGCCTCGCCCTGTGGCAGGAGGGGGAGGTCGACGCCATCACCGGCGACGACGCGATCCTCGCCGGCTTCAAGGACCAGGACCCCCAGGCGGTCGTCGTCGGGGAGTCGCTGGAGGCCGAGCCGTACGGGCTCGCCGTGAGCGTGGAGCACCCCGAGTTCGTCCAGTTCGTCAACGCCGTGCTCGCCAGCCCGGCCGCGAGGGCGGACTGGACGAAGGCCTACAACACCTACCTCGCCGCGGCGCTGGGCCCGCCCACTGCGCCGGTGCCCGACTACAGCCGGCCGCTTCCGTGACGGCAGACCCGACCGCGCTGCGCCCCACCTCGACGATGCCGCCGGCGAAGGCGCCCCAGGCCGGGGCGACGCCCCCGGGTGGGACGGCGCCCGCGGCACCCGGGCGCCTGGGTGAGGCGATCGCCCCGGAGGACCTGCTGCCCTACCTCGACGACCTCGGACGCTGGCGCGTGCAGCGGCGCTCGGAGCTGGACAGGCTGGACGCCGCGGCGCTGCAGGCTGCGACGCCGGACGCCTTCACCGGCGACGTGGTGCTGGCCATGTCCTTGTGGCAGGCCGTGAGCGCGCGGCTGGACCAGATGACGAAGGTGTGGGACTCCGGTCGGGTGGGCCGCGCGGAGCGCGAGGAGCTGTCCCGGCTCATCTGGGGTCGCCTCGACGCCACCGGCGCAGGGGTCGCCGTGTCGCTGGTCGAGGCCAGCCGGTTGTGCGACGCCCTCACCGGAGCCTTGCGCGCCCGCCTCTCCCTGGACCCGCTGGCATCCGGTCTCGCTGAGCGCGTCGCGAGCCTGCGGGCCGCCCTCGAGCGGTGCCGCGAGATGGTGGCGGAGTCCCGGTCGGCCGCTGCCGCCCGGGCCCGCCAGGCGGCGCAGGACGCGGCTGCTGCAGCCGCCTCGGCTACGCCGGTGGACGAGAAGGCGCTGGCCGACCTGCGAGCCGACGTGGACGACCTGGCCGACCGGGCCGGGCGAGGCGCGGACGTCGCGGGGCCCTTCGCCGCTCTCGAGGCGCGCATCGCCCGGGCCGAGCGCGACCTGATCGTCGCCGCGGCCACCCGTCGCGACCTGGTGCGTGACGGCGAGCGCGCCCGAACGCTCGTGCGCGAGCTCGGGGAGCGCGCGGTCGCGCTGGAGGCACTGGCTCGAGTGTGCGCCGACAAGATCGCGGCGCCCCCCCGGCTGGCCGTGCCGGACGTCGCAGTGCTCGGGCCGGTACCGGGTGACCGGGTGGGGCTGGACGCGTTCCTGGGCCGGCTGGACCGCGTGGCGGCCGCGACTGCGATGGCCGAGAAGGCGTACGCGGCACCCCTGGCCGAGCGCGACGACCTGCGCGGGATGCTCGGGGGGTACCAGGCGATGGCCGTCTCCAACGGGCGGGGTGAGCGGCCCGACATCGTGACGGCGTACGCCGCAGCCCACGACGTGCTCTGGACCTCGCCGTGCGACCTGGTTCGTGCGCGAGCACTGGTGACCCGCTACCAAGGCCTCGTCAGGGGTGAGATCGAGTGACGACCTGCACGCAGCCCGGTTGTGGCGGAACGATCGAGGACGGGTACTGCAACGTCTGCGGAGCCCCGGCGCCGGGGACGGCCGACGGCTCGACGTCCGGCTCGGCGTCGGGGTCGGCGCCCGCCGGGGTCTCGCCGCCCTCCGTCGGCACCGTCGGTGCGCGGCCCGTGCCGCGCGCCGCCGGGGGAGCCGGCGTCGACGACGCCTCGCCGCTGAGCTCGGCGACCCGGCCCGGCGCGGTGTCCAGCCGGTTGGCCTCGGCGCCCATCGGGTCGGCCCGGGTCACGACGTCGGGAACCCGGGTCACGAGGCGTGCGGGCACGACCTCCACCCGCTTGCGGGGCGCGCGCCTCGGCGCCGGCCTGACCACTGTGCCAGCCGTCCCCGTCGTGGACCCGCAGTCCGCGGTGATGGTCGCACCGGAGGTGCCGGAGAGCAGGCGCAGCTGCCCGTCCTGCGGCGCGCCCGTGGGCCGCTCGCGGGAAGGCCGCCCGGCTCGGACCGAGGGTTTCTGCGCCCAGTGCCGCGCGCCGTTCTCGTTCACACCCAAGCTCAAGGCCGGCGACCTCGTCGGTGGCCAGTACGAGGTCGTCGGCTGCCTGGCCCACGGAGGGCTGGGCTGGATCTACCTCGCCCGCGACCGCAACGTCTCCGACCGGTGGGTGGTGCTCAAGGGCCTGCTCAACTCCGGCGACCCCGACGCGCTGGCGGCCGCGATCGCAGAGAGGCAGTTCCTCGCGCAGGTCGAGCACCCGCTGATCGTCGAGATCTACAACTTCGTCACCCAGGACGGCGCCGGCTACATCGTCATGGAGTACGTCGGCGGCCCCTCGCTCAAGGAGCTCCTCAAGGACCGGATGCGGGCCAACAGGGGGGCTTACGACCCGTTCCCGGTGGACCAGGCCATCGCCTACATCGTCGAGGTGCTGCCCGCGTTCCAGTACCTGCACGACCTGGGGCTGATCTACTGCGACTTCAAGCCCGACAACATCGTGCAGGTGGGCGACGCCATCAAGCTCATCGACCTCGGTGGCGTGCGGCGGTTGGACGACATGCACTCGGCCATCTACGGGACGGTCGGGTACCAGGCGCCGGAGGTGGGCGACGTCGGTCCGACCGTCGCCTCCGACATCTACACGGTGGGTCGCTCGCTGGCTGTGCTGGCCATGGAGTTCCGCGGCAACCAGTCCACCTACGCGAACTCGCTGCCGCCGGCGTCGGAGGTGCCGCTCTTCCAGCGGCACGACTCCCTGTACCGCCTGCTGCTCAAGGCCTGCGCACCCGACCCGGCGGACCGTTTCCAGTCCGCGGACGAGATGCGGGTGCAGCTGCTCGGGGTGCTGCGCGAGGTCGTCGCGGGTGCGGCCCCGGGCCAGGGCGCGGCCAGGCACTCGACGTCCTCGGCGCTCTTCGACCCGCCGGTGGTGGCCGGGGACACGCTGACGTGGCGCGAGCTCCCCACGCTGCGCGTGGACCCCGGCGACTCGATGGCGTCGTGGCTGGCGACGGTGAGCGTGACCGACCCGCTGGCGCGCCAGCGGGCACTCGGCGCGGCGCCGCAGCAGACGGTCGAGGTGCGCCTGGCCCAGGCGCGGGCAGCGATCGAGTCCGGCGCGACGAACGAGGCCGCGTCCGCGATCGCGAAGGTGCTGGCCGAGGACCCGTGGGAGTGGCGGGCGGTGTGGCTCCAGGGTCTGGCCCAGCTGGCTGCGGGCGACCCGACGGCCGCCCGGTCGTCGTTCAACGCCGTCTACGGGCAGGTGCCCGGCGAGCTGGCACCGAAGCTCGCCCTCGGGCTGGCGTGCGAGACCAGCGGCGAGCTCGACGTCGCCGAGACGATGTACGTGGTGTGTGCGCGCACGGATGCCAACTACAGCGCGCCCGCGGCTTTCGGCCTGATGCGCATCCGGCTGCAGCGTCAGGACCTCGACGGCTCGCTGGCGGCCCTGGATCTCGTGGCCCCGACCAGCCGGGCGTTCGTCGAGGCCCGCCAGCACCGGGCGGCCATCCTGGTCGGCTCCGGCCGCGGGCTGGACTCCTTGGCCGCGGCCGTCGCGAGCGTGGACGCCGTGAGCATCGACGCGGGCGAGCGGGCGCGCCTGTCGGTGGCCGCGCTGCGCGCCGCGCTCGACATCGTGACCCGGCAGGGCAACCAGCCGAGCGTGGTCATCGGCCGGGTCCCGGCCGCCCAGCCGGCGCTGCGCGACGGGCTGGAACGCGCCTACCGCGAGCTCGCGACCCTGACGGAGGCGCGCGAGGAGAGGGTCGCGCTGGTCGACGAGGCGAACCTGGTGCGTCGATGGACGCTGACGTGACGGGCACGAGCCCGGCCGAGGGCGCGGCCGAGGTGGTGGGGGTACCGCGCGACGAGGGGGCCGAGCCGGTCGAGGCGGCGAGCCGCGGCGAGGCAGGCCGAGCCGGTCGAGGCCGTCGCCGCCGGGCCGGTCTGCGCCGCCTGCGGGCTCGGAGCGCAACCCGGTGACCAGTTCTGCGAGAGCTGCGGCGCCCCGCTCGACGGCGTCGGCGACGGCACCACTGCGGGCCGCGGTGCCGTGGGCGGCGGGGTCGTGGCCGCAGCGGGCCCGTCGCCGCGCAAGGGCGGCGGCCAGGTCGCGGACCCGGTGTCGGCGCCACGCCCGTCCGCGCGGCCGTGCGCCGCCTGCGGCGGGGAGGTGGCCGCCGACGGCTACTGCCAGACCTGTGGTGCCCCGCAGCTCAGCGAGCGTGACCACTGGGTCGAGCGGCCGGCGTCGTGGGTGGCCGCGGTCTGCGACCGGGGCCTTCGGCACCCGCACAACGAGGACGCCGTGGCGCTGGCTGCCGCGCCGACGCCCGGGTCCCTCGCGGTGCTCGTGGTCTGCGACGGGGTCTCGTCCTCGCACGGGTCCGACGTGGCGAGCCTGGCCGCGGCCCGGGCCGCGCGCGACGTGCTGGCCGGCCCGGCGCCGTCCACCACCGGCGGCCAGCCGGTGTCGTCTGTCGCCTCGAAGATCAGCTCGTGGACGGCAAGGATGGCGGCCGCCGCCGCCCGGGCACAGGAGGCGGTGGTCGCGACCTCGTGGGACGACCCGGCCACCAACCCCCCGTCGTGCACCTTCGTCGCCGCCGTCGTCGACGGGCCCCTGGTCGTCGCGGCGTGGATCGGGGACTCACGCGCCTACTGGCTGCCCGACGCGGGTGTATGCCTCCAGCTGAGCGACGACGACTCGTGGGCCGGCCAGCGCATCGCGATGGGCGTCCCCCGCGAGGAGGCCGAGTCGGGGCCGCACGCGCACGCCATCACGCGGTGGCTCGGCACCGACGCCCCCGGCGGGGACCCGCGGTGCGCCAGCGTGACGCCGGAGGCCTCCGGATGGGTGCTGGTCTGCTCCGACGGCCTGTGGAACTACTGCTCCCTGCCGGAGGACCTCGCCGCGCTGGTCGCGACCTCGGTGGGCGACGTCGGCGCGGACCCAGCCGCCTTGGCGGGTGCTCTCGTGTCGTGGGCCAACGCGCAGGGCGGCCACGACAACATCACCGTGGCTCTGGCTCGCCTGGGGGGCAGCGCTTCGGCCCCGCCGGGAGCCGGTCCAGTGGCGCCGCCGCCCCAGGACGGTGCAGGCTCACCACCAGCGCCGGACTCATCCGGCGACGAGAACCACTCCACCGACCCACCGGCTGCGGCCGGTTCCTGACGCAGGGGGATCAGACCGATGGCCCAGTTCAGCGCCGAGGTGTTCCAGAACGAGTTCCTCGCCGACGGCGGGACCGACGTCCATGCGATCGTCTCCGTCACGTGTTCGGGTGCCGGCGAGGCCGGCCGGGGAGCCGGCGGCGCGGCCGCAGAGATCATCATCATCGACTGCTCGACGTCGATGTCCCACGCCAAGATCCGGGCCGCGCGTCAGGCCGCGGCCGTCGCGGTCGACCAGATCCTCGACGGCACCTGGTTCGCCGTCATCGCCGGCACGGACGTCGCGACCCGCCTCTTCCCGTTCCCCAACGCCACCATGGCCATGGTCCAGATGGAGTCCGGCGCGCGGGCCGCAGCCAAGGCCGCAGTCGCGAGCCTGCAGGCCAACGGGGGCACCGCGATGGGATCGTGGCTGCGCCTGGCGGCCACCACGTTCGACGCCGTCCCCCAGGTCGGCCAGCGCCACGCGATCCTGCTCACCGACGGCCAGAACCAGGGCGAGACGCCGCAGGCGCTGACGGCCGCGATCGAGGCCTGCCGAGGACGCTTCCAGTGCGACTGCCGCGGGGTGGGGGCCGACTGGGACGTCTCGGAGCTGCGCCGCATCTCCACCGAGCTGCTCGGCGGGGTCGGGCTCGTCGCCGACCCCGCGCACCTCGAGGCCGACTTCGAGGCCCTCATGCGGGCGGCGATGAGCCGGGGGGTCGCCTCGGCCACGTTGCGCATCTGGGCCCCTCAAGGCGCGCAGGTGCAGTTCGTCAGGCAGGTCTCGCCGACGGTCGAGGACCTCACGTCGATGCGTCAGCCGGTCAACGCCCTCACGGGGGACTACCCCACCGGGTCGTGGTCGGACGAGTCGCGCGACTACCACGTCGCGGTGCGCGTGGCACCGCAGCCCGTCGGCCAGGAGCGGTTGGCGGCCAGGGTGCAGCTCGTCGTCGCAGACCAGCTGGTGTCGCAGGGGCTGGTCAAGGCCATGTGGTCGGCCGACGAGGCGCTCACCACCAGGATCAACCCTGCGGTGGCGCACTACACCGGTCAGGCCGAGCTGGCCCAGGCGATCCAGGAGGGCCTGGCGGCCAAGGCCGCCGGGGACGATGCCACGGCGACGGTGAAGCTGGGCCGGGCCGTGCAGCTCGCGGCGGCGACGGGCAACGACGAGGCGACGGCGAAGCTGCGCAAGGTGGTCGACGTCGCCGACGAGGGCACGGGGACGGTCCGGTTGCGCCGCGACGCCAAGAAGCTCGACGAGATGGACCTGGACACGAGCTCGACGAAGACCACCCGGGTTCGCCGGTGAGTGTGACCTGCCCCTCGGGCCACTCGAGCACCAGCGACGACTACTGCGACGTCTGCGGTGCGCCGATCGCCGGACGCCGGGAGCGCAGCGTCCGGGCCCTCGCCGCGCGGCCGTCCCGAGGTCGCAGCCCGCGGCGGCCGGGGTGGTCGGGGTGGCCGGGGCGTCGGCGGGGCCGCCTCCGCTGCCGGCGGGCGCCGTCCAGCCGTCGGGCAGCTCACTCGACCTGCCGGACGCCGCCCCTCGTCGCGCCGGCCGCGCCGGCCCGCCGCCCCCCCCCCCCCTGGTCTGCCCGAGCTGCGGCGCGGACGCCCTGGCCGACGCGCTGTTCTGCGAGGACTGCGGCTACGACTTCACGACCGGGAGCCATGCCGCCGCCACCGGCTGACCCCGCGACGCTGTCGCCGGTGCCACCGCCCATCTCGCAGGCAACGGCGGTGGAGTGGGTCGCCGAGATCTGGGTGGACCCTGACTGGTACGCCACGCAGGACGTCGACGAAGCCGTGTCCCTCGGCAGGGGCGCCCGGCATCGTCGCCCTCAGGCAGCGCAGCGTGCTGGTCGGCCGGCCGTCGGCCAGCCGGGGCATCGCCCCCCAGGTGGACTGCGGCGCGGATGTCGGGGTCTCGCGACGGCACTGCCAGCTCACGACCGATGGGCAGCGATGGTGGGTGGAGGACCTGCAGTCGTCCAACGGGACCTTCGTGGGCGCGGCCGGGGAGGCGCTGCCGACGCAGCCGATCACGCCGGGACAGCGACGCGAGCTGGACGACGGGGCTCGCCTGTACGTGGGGGCGTGGACCCGACTGGTCGTGCGGCGGGCGACGCCGGACGAGGCGGGGGGCTGAGCCCGACCGCGCCGGCCCCCGCAGCACGCGGCGGCCGCTCACGGGTCGACGCCCTGGCTGTTCCGGGCGTAGCGTGACGATGCGGTCGGTTGCCCGGCTCGTGGGTGGTCCGGGCCGCGGGAGGCCTCGTGAACCTCGCCGGCAGGCTGCTCTTCCTTCGCCTCGAGTGGGCCATGTGGAGGGCCGAGCGGCGGCAGCGCCGCCAGACCGAGCGTGAGCTGGCCTCCTACTGCACGCCCTCGCAGCGCGACGACATCGGCGCCACGCTGGACCGCTACCCGGATGCCGAGACGGCGCACCTGCGCGACGTCCTGGCGCGTCAGGCCTTCGCCCACCACAGGGCGATGGCATGGAAGGCCATGACCGGCGGCTAGACACGCTCGGTGTGTCTGGCACGCCCTGACCCGGTGGTCGACGCAGCGTGACGACTGCTCCGATCGAGCCCAACGAGTGCATCGTCCCCGCGTGTACGGATCGCCGTCCGCCGCTAGGTCGGTGCCTCGCGAGGTGGATAGCCTTGGCGGCGCACCGTCGCGCGGACGTCGCCGATCGCCGTCCGCACCCTGCGGCCCGAGCACGCTCGACTCGTGTGTGCGCCGCGGCCAGGCGACGACCGGCGAGCACGAGGGAGAACCCGGGCAATGGCGCGCAAGGCAACGGTCACGGTCGTCGGGGCAGGCTTCTACGGCTCGACCACCGCGCAACGGCTGGCCGAGTACGACATCTTCGACAAGGTCGTGCTCACCGACATCCGGGACGGCTGGGCGGAGGGGCTCGCGCTCGACCTGAACCAGTCGCGGCCGATCGAGGGGTTCGAGACCGCGGTCGTGGGCAGGACCACGACCACCGACGGCGCGGGCTACGAGGTCATCGAGGGGTCCGACGTCGTCGTCATCACGGCCGGGCTGCCCCGCAAGCCGGGCATGAGCCGCATGGACCTGCTCGGCGTCAACGGCGGGATCGTGCGCGGCGTGGCCGAGAACGTGGCCCGGCACGCGCCGGACGCCGTCGTCATCGTCGTGTCCAACCCGCTGGACGAGATGACGACGCTGGCGCACATCGCCACGGGCTTCCCGCACGCCCGGGTGATGGGCCAGGCCGGGATGCTCGACACCGCCCGGTTCTCCTTCTTCGTTGCCGAGCGTCTCGGGGTGCCGGTCGGCTCGGTGCGCACGCTGACCCTGGGCTCGCACGGCGACACCATGGTGCCGGTGCCGAGTGCCTGCACGGTGGCGGGGAAGCCGCTGACCGAGCTGATGGACGCCGCCACCGTCGAGGAGCTGGTGGTGCGCACCCGCAACGGCGGCGCCGAGGTCGTGGGCCTGCTCAAGAGCGGGTCGGCCTTCTACGCCCCGTCGGCGGCCGCGGCGCGCATGGCCCGGGCCGTCGCGGAGGACTCCGGTGCGGTGATGCCGGTCTGCGCCTGGGTCGAGGGCCAGTACGGCATCGACGGCGTCTACCTCGGGGTCGAGGCCGAGATCGGGGCCGGCGGGGTCACGCAGCGTCGTCGAGCGTGACCTGACCGACACCGAGCTCGCGGGCCTGCGGGCGGCGGCCGACGCCGTGAAGGCGAAGGCGGTTGACGTCGCCAGCCTCTAGGCCCGCGCCGGCTCGGGTCTGGTGCTCGGGTCTGGTGCTCGGGTCAGCGGATCACCGTGTCTGACCGGGCAGGGGGCCGGATGTCCACGCCGGCGTTCCAGTCCGTCCACGTCACGGTGGCTGCGAAGGGGAATCCGCTGGCGCTGAGGTCCATGTCCAGGGAGGTCGGCAGCCTGTCGGGACCGATCATGAGGTGGACCGTCACCTCCGTCGTGTCGGGCAGCAGGTCGCTTGCCGGCACGTCGTTCACCATCTGCTCGGCGAGTCCCGGGAATAGCATCCGCAAGTCGCCTGCCTCGACCGTGACCGCGAACCAACGGTTGTCGCGGCCCGCGTCGTCCTGGTGGTGGCCAAGGTCCTTCACCGGGCGCTCAGCCAGGGCTGACAGCTGGAGGGCGGGCCGGTCCAGCACAAGCATGAGCTGGTAGACGGCGACCGCCGCGCGTTCAACCTCGTCGCGGCTGGCGGGGGTCAGCTTCTCCCAGTGCTTACCGTGCTCAGGTGTGCCGAGCCGCCGCCACAGCGCCTCCTTGTCGACGATCATGTCCGGTGTGCGGGCGTGGGCGTCGCTGCGCGTGGCCATGCGGCTGCGTCTGAGGTCCATGACCTGGTAGGTGACCTGGGTCGCCCCCGCGTTCCAGAAGAGGACACCGCGGGTCAGCGTCGACGCCGCATCGGCCGACTCGAGGGCCGCCGCGACCTCCGCCGGGGCGTCCACGCCGGTGGGCTGACTCTGCGTCGGTCGTGACGACGCCGTCCTGGCAGCGGCGCCGGGCGCGGAGGTGGAAGGGGTCGGCCCGGGCGACGACCCGCCGTGCCCGCAGCCCGCCACGACCAGGACGAGCGCGCCGACAGCGACCCGGGACACGAGGCGGACGCCGCGGGGGCGGGGGGTGCGTGAGCCGGCGGCTCCGGGCGGGCGAACCCCTGCCGTGGTCGAGCAGCCCGTTGCCATGACCCCGTCCATCCCCGCTGAGCGTGGTCGGCGTCCGCCACGCACGCATCCGGGCCTGAGAGTACGGCTCTCGCGAGCGATCGGACACCGTGCGGGCTCGACCCACGGCGCCGAAAGTGCTGCCGAGCCGATGGGCGAGATCTGCGGATCCTTGATCGTGAGGCATCTGCGGCCCTCGGCGTGATCGTCATGCACGCCGACGGGGTCGCCGCGTGTGATGCCTCACGATCACCCCTCATGCCTCGCGATCGCCCTCATCATCACGATCTACTCCGCGTGCCGTCCGATGGCGGCTCGCTGCAGGTCGAACGAAGAGCGCGCCCGGCCGCACCCTCGCGATTGGTCACCTCCGGTCGGGCACGCCGGCGCGTCCTGACTGCACCTGTCCACTCACCGCCCGGCGCGAGCGACGTCACACGCCCGGCGGGCAGGGGGTCTGATCCGCGTCGCTAGGCTGCGGGGCGGACTGCACCCGGTGCGCCCGAGTAGGCGTAGCGGAGGCACACTCACCGCCGAAGGAGCCGAGCTGACGTGACGAAGATCAAGGTTGCCGGACCCGTCGTCGAGCTCGACGGCGACGAGATGACGCGGATCATCTGGCAGTTCATCAAGGACCGCCTGGTCCACCCCTACCTCGACGTCGACCTTCGCTACTTCGACCTCTCGATCCAGCACCGCGACGCCACGGACGACCAGGTGACGGTCGACTCGGCGAACGCCATCAAGGAGCACGGCGTCGGCGTCAAGTGCGCCACGATCACCCCCGACGAGGCGCGGGTGGAGGAGTTCGGCCTGAAGAAGATGTGGCGCTCGCCGAACGGGACCATCCGCAACATCCTCGGTGGGGTGATCTTCCGCGAGCCGATCGTCATCTCCAACATCCCGCGGCTCGTGCCGGGGTGGACCAAGCCGATCGTGGTCGGCCGTCACGCCCACGGAGACCAGTACAAGGCCACCGACTTCAAGGTCGCCGGCGCGGGCACGGTCACGATCACGTACACCCCGGCCGACGGCTCCGCCCCGCATGGAGCTCGAGATCGCCCAGATGCCGGCTGACGGCGGCGTCGTGATGGGCATGTACAACTTCAAGAGCTCGATCGAGGACTTCGCCCGTGCCTCGCTGTCCTACGGTCTGCAGCGCGGCTTCCCGGTGTACCTGTCGACGAAGAACACGATCCTCAAGGCCTACGACGGCATGTTCAAGGACTGCTTCGCCGAGGTCTTCGAGACCGAGTTCAAGGACCAGTTCGACGCCGCCGGGCTCACCTACGAGCACCGGCTGATCGACGACATGGTCGCTGCCGCGTTGAAGTGGGAGGGCGGCTACGTCTGGGCGTGCAAGAACTACGACGGTGACGTGCAGTCCGACACCATCGCGCAGGGCTACGGCTCGCTCGGCCTGATGACCAGCGTGCTGATGACGCCGGACGGCCGCACGGTCGAGGCCGAGGCGGCCCACGGGACAGTGACGCGGCACTTCCGCATGCACCAGCAGGGCAAGCCGACCTCGACGAACCCGATCGCGAGCATCTACGCCTGGACGGGCGGGCTGAAGCACCGTGGCAAGCTCGACGGCACGCCGGAGGTGACGGCGTTCGCGCAGACGCTCGAGCGGGTCTGCGTCGAGACCGTGGAGGCCGGCCGCATGACCAAGGACCTCGCCCTGCTCGTCGGCCCCGACCAGCCCTTCCTGACCACCGAGGACTTCCTGGCGGCGCTCGACGAGAACCTCCAGGTGGCCAGCCGCTAGCTCTGGCCGACTGTGTGCTGTTGCGCCAACTCCTGTTTGGCGCGGCGGCACACAGCGCCAAACAGTCTGGCGCTGTGTGCCGCCGCGCCAGAACGGACCGAAACGGATTGAGGGCTCAGCCGACGGTGATCACCGCCACGCCGGTCAGGGCCGTCACCACGCCGACGATCTGTATCCGGCGAAGCCGCTCGTGCAGCAACCAGCGAGCCAGTAACGCCGTCACCACGGGGAACAGCGACGCCAGCACTGCCATCACGCCGTAGTGCCCGCCGCGGGAGGCGAGCGCGTAGCTGACATTCGCCAGCGTGTCGGTGACCCCGATCAGGCCGATGAGCGGCAGCACCCTGCCCGTCAGTCCGCCAATCGAGCGGGTGACCAGGGCCACGCCGAGGGCCAGCAGCACGCTGGTGAACCGCATGCCGGCCAGTGTCTGGGCGGGGTACTCGCGGCTGCCGTGCGCCACGATGATCATCACGGCGCCGTACGAGAAGGTCGTGAAGACCGTCAGCCCCATCACGACGCGACCGCTGCCGCCGCCGCGAAGCTCCGGCCCAGCGGCAAGCACCACCCCGGCGATGGCGATGGCCACCCCGACCAGCTGACCGGCCGGCGGGACGTCGCCCGTCGCCAACCCGTAGAGCACCGGCACGGACGCCCCAGTCGCGGTGATCGGCGCTACCACGCCCATCCGCCCGCGAGCCAGTGCCGTGTAGAACGCGACCAGCCCGGTGAAGGCCAGGACCCCACCGACCAGCGCGAGCGGCAGCCACCGGCCCGGGTGGTGCAGGCCGCCGTCCAGCAGCGCCCAGCACAACAGCCCGGCGAACCCGACCAGATGGGCGAAGCCCGTGACCGCCAGCGCCTGCACCCGCTTGCTGGTCGCGCCGCCCAGATAGTCGGCCCAGCCCCAGAACAGCGACGCGAGCAGGGCCAGCGCGGTCATGCTCGCCGTCCTCGTCGTGGGGCCGGCGGCCCGTGAGCGGGTGCGGGGTCCGACCTCTGGCGCCCACCGTCGCTTCCGAGCCTTCGAGGGCCTCGGGGCTCCAGAGGTCGCAGCCTACCTGCGCCGGACGCCGCCCCGGCGTCCATCATGTGGAACTCGGGTACCGGCTCGTCGGGCCCGCGACCGCGTTGGTAGTCTGATCGCGCCGCGACCGGCGCCCGGGTGGGTCACCACCACGCAGGGCCGCGTCGTCCTCTGGGTCGGTCGCCGCATCGGGCAGCCGCTTCCCGGCCCGGTGGCCCGTCCCGCAGTTCCTGCGTGGAGGAGCACCCGCATGCTCAACCAGTCCCTGTCGGCCGATCGACCCACCCCGGTTCCGGATGATCTCGGCGACCCCGCCGACGACCGAGCCTGACTCCCAGGCGGTGACCGACCTGTCGCTCGCCGACGTCGACCCCGAGCTCGCGCTCGTCATAGCGAACGAGGTCCGCCGCCAGCGACAGGGCCTGGAGATGATCGCCAGCGAGAACTTCGCCCCGCGCGCCGTCCTCGAGGCCCAGGGCTCCGTGCTCACCAACAAGTACGCGGAGGGCTACCCGGGCCGCCGCTACTACGGCGGCTGCGAGCACGTGGACGTCGCCGAGAACCTCGCCCGCGACCGGGTCAAGGCCTTGTACGGTGCCGAGCACGCGAACGTGCAGCCGCACTCCGGGGCCCAGGCCAACGCCGCGGCGATGCACGCGCTGCTCACGCGCCGGGGACAAGATCCTGGGTCTGGAGCTCGCGCACGGCGGTCACCTGACGCACGGCATGAGGCTCAACTTCTCCGGCAAGCTCTACCACGTCGCGGCCTACGGGGTGGACCCGCAGACCTTCCGCGTCGACATGGACGCAGGTGCGCGAGAAGGCGCTCGAGCACCGACCCAAGCTGATCATCGCCGGCTGGTCGGCCTACCCCCGGCAGCTCGACTTCGCCGCGTTCCGGGCGATCGCCGACGAGGTCGGCGCCTACCTGATGGTCGACATGGCGCACTTCTCGGGCCTCGTCGCCGCCGGCCTGCACCCCAGCCCGATCGCGCACGCCCACGTCACGACGTCGACCACCCACAAGACGCTCGCCGGCCCGCGCGGCGGCATGATGCTGTGCGGCGGCGAGCTCGCCAAGAAGATCGACTCGGCGGTGTTCCCGGGGCAGCAGGGCGGCCCGCTGATGCACGTCATCGCGGCCAAGGCGGCCGCCTTCAAGATCGCCGGCACGCCGGAGTTCCGGGAGCGGCAGGAACGCACCGTGCGCGGCGCGAAGATCCTCGCCGAGCGGCTTCTCGCTGCCGACGCCCGCGAGGCCGGCGTCTCGGTGCTGACCGGCGGCACCGACGTCCACCTGGTCCTGGTCGACCTGCGCGACTCCGACGCTGGACGGCCAGCAGGCCGAGGACCGGCTGCACGACGTCGGGATCACGGTCAACCGCAACGCGGTGCCGTTCGACCCGCGCCCGCCGATGGTCACCTCCGGGCTGCGGATCGGCACGCCGGCCCTGGCCACCCGCGGGTTCGGCGACGAGCAGTTCGAGGAGGTGGCCGACGTCATCGCCGCGGCCCTGCAACCGTCCTGCGACGTCGACGCCTTGCGTGGCCGGGTGCTGCGGCTGGCCGACGACTTCCCCCTCTACGACGGCCTGGAGACCTGGTGACCGCGCGCGTCCTCGACGGCAAGGCGACAGCGGCGGCGATCAAGTCCGAGCTCGCGCAGCGGGTGCGAGCCCTCGCCGCGCGGGCAGTCGTGCCGGGCCTGGCCACGATCCTGGTCGGTGACGACCCCGGCAGCCACGCCTACGTCGCGGGCAAGCACCGCGACTGCGCCGAGGTGGGATCTGCGCTCGATCCGGGTGGACCTGCCGTCGGCAGCGACGCAGGAGGAGGTCGAGGACGCCGTCCGCCGGCTCAACGCCGACCCCGCCTGCACGGGCTACATCGTGCAGCTTCCGCTGCCCCAGGGTCTGGACGCCGACCGCGTGCTCGAGCTCATGCGACCCGGACAAGGACGCCGACGGCCTGCACCCCACGAACCTCGGTCGGCTCGTGCTCAACGTGGGCCGTCCGATGACCTCCCCGCTGCCGTGCACACCACGCGGGATCGTCGAGCTGCTCCGGCGTCACGACGTCGACCTGCGCGGGGCCCAGGTGTGCGTCGTCGGCCGCGGGGTCACCGTCGGTCGCCCGCTTGGGGCTCCTGCTGACCCGCAAGGACGTCAACGCGACGGTGACCTTGTGCCACACCGGCACCAAGGACGTCGCCGAGCACGTGCGCCGCGCCGATGTGGTCGTGGCCGCAGCCGGCGTGCCGGAGGTCGTGACGGCCGCCATGGTGAAGCCCGGGGCGGCGGTGCTCGACGTCGGCATCACGCGCGTCACCGACGAGGCGGGCAGGACCAGGCTGGTGGGTGACGTCGCCCGCGACGTCCACGACGTGGCCGCGCTGGGTGGCTCCCATGCCCGGGGGCGTGGGACCCGATGACGAGGGCGATGCTGCTCAGCAACGTGGTCGACGCCGCGGAGCGTGCACTCGAGGGCTGAGGGGGCGCTGGTGAACCTGCGGGCTGTGCCGGCTTGTCGGGGTCGCGGCGTGAGGGCGACCGCCGACGTCGTGGTCGTCGGCGCCGGCGTCCTGGGGTGCTCGGTCGCCTACGAGCTGGCCCGCCGGGGGCTGGCGGTCTGCGTGGTCGATCGCGGCTCGGGTCCGGGGCAGGGGTCGACGAGCGCGTCGTCGGCGATCATCCGGTTCAACTACTCCACGTGGACGGGCGTGGCCACGGCGTGGGAGTCCGCACACGCCTGGCTCGCCTGGGAGGACCACCTGGAGGGCAGCGACGACGGTGCTCTCGCGCAGTTCGTGCGCACGGGCGGGCTGTGCCTCGACTCGCCCGGCCAGGACCGGGCGGGCGTCCTGCGTCTCTTCGACCGGGCGGGGGTGCCCTACGAGGAGTGGGACGCCGCACAGCTGGCTGCCCGCATGCCGTGGCTCGACCGTGGGTCGCTACCACCCGCCGAAACCGGTCGACGGCGACGAGTTCTGGGACGACCCGTCGGGTGAGCTGGGTGGCTACTGGATGCCCGACGGCGGCTTCGTCGACGACCCCGCGTTCGCCGCGCACAACCTCATGGCCGCTGCCCGGCGCCGCGGGGCGGACCTTCGCGTTCCGGACGCCGGTCACGGCGGTGCGCAGCCGTGGTGGGAGGGTCAGCGGGGTCGACCTGGCCGACGGCGGCTCGGTCGACGCGCCGGTGGTCGTGAACGTGGCCGGGCCGCACTCCGGGGCGGTCAACGCGATGGCCGGGGTTCTCGACGACTTCTGCGTCTCCACGCGTCCTCTTCGCCAGGAGGTGCACCACCTGGTGGCACCTGCCGGCGCGGCGGATCCGCTGCCCTTCATCGCCGACCTCGACCTCGGGACCTACCTGCGCGGCACGCCGGGGCACGGTGTGCTCGTGGGCGGGACCGAGCCCGAGTGCGACCCACTGCAGTGGCTGGACGACCCCGACGACTACGTGGGCCACGTGACCGAGCCGGTCCACCGGGCGCAGGCGTACCGGGCCGCCCGTCGCCTCACCGACCTGACGGTGCCGAACACCCCTCGGGGCGTGGTCGGGGTGTACGACGTGAGCGACGACTGGATCCCCGTCTACGACCGGACGGCGCTGCCCGGGTACTACGTGGCCATCGGCACGAGCGGCAACCAGTTCAAGAACGCCCCCGTCGTCGGGCTCTTCATGGCCGACCTCGTCGAGGCCTGCGAGGGCGGTCGCGACCACGATGCCTCGCCCGTGCAGGTGCCACTGCCGCGCACCGGGCACGTCGCCGACCTGGGGCACTACAGCCGCAAGCGGCAGGTACATGCGGGCAGCAGCTTCACCGTCCTCGGCTGAGGTCAGCCGGCTGCGGCCGTGGCTGCCGCTGCTTCCGCGAGGGCTCGGGCGGCCAACGTCGCGTAGAGCCCGCACCCTCGGACAGGACGCGGTCGTCGAACGCAGCCCTCGGGGAGTGGTTGCTCGGCGCGCTCCGCGGGTCCCGGCCGTCGACGCACGCACCGAGGAAGAGCATCGCCCCGGGAACCTGCGCGACCACCCGGGAGAAGTCCTCGGAACCGGCGATCGGGGTCGGCATGCGCAGCGTCGAGCTCGGCGCCGAACAGGTCGGCGGCCACCTCGAGTGCGAAGTCGACCTTGGCGTCGTCGTTGACAGTCACGGGGTACTCCGTCTCGTAGCGCACGTCGACCTCGACGCCGTGGGCCGCTGCGACGCCCCGACACACCCGCTCGGCCACCTCCGCGACCGTCGCCCTGACGCCGGCGTCGAAGGTGCGGACAGTGGCCTCGAACGTCGCGGTGTCCGGGATGATGTTTCGCCTCGTCCCGGCCTGCAGCACTCCCACGGTCAGCACGGTCGGGGCGAAGGCATCGATCGAGCGGCTGAGCGCGGTCTGCAGGGCCATGACCATCTCGCAGGCGGCCGGCACCGGATCTCGCGCCAGATGCGGTGAGGACCCGTGCCCGCCGCTGCCGCGCACCGTGACGAAGAGCCCGTCGCTGGCGGCCATCATCGGCCCACCGCGTGACGCCACGCAGCCGCGCGAGGTCAGGCCGCTGAGCACGTGCAGGGCGAACGCGGCGCTGGGCCGGCGACCGGCAGCGTCCAGCACCCCCTCCGCGATCATGTGCCCGGCGCCGTCCCACCCCTCCTCGCCCGGCTGGAACATGAAGACGACGTCGCCGGTCAGCCGGTCCTTCGCGGAGGCGAGAACGTGAGCGGCCCCGACCAGCATCGCGGTGTGCAGGTCGTGCCCACAGGCGTGCATGGCGCCGTCCACCTGCGATCGGAACGCGACGTCGACGTCCTCCTGGATGGGCAGGGCGTCCATGTCGCCGCGAAGAAGCACCACCGGCCCCCCCGAGGCCGCGCCCGCCGTTCCTCGGAGCACGGCCGTGACCGATGAGCACGACGACCCCGTCGACACCTCCATGCCGAGCCCGTCCAGGGCCGAGAGGACAACTCCCTGGGTCCGCGGCAGGTGCAGCCCGATCTCGGGGTGGCTGTGGAGGGCGTGACGCAGCTCGGCCAGGTCGCCGGACATCGCCCGGGCGTCCTCGAGGAGATCCATGGCTCATTCCTACCCGGCCGCAGCGACGGGCGACAGGGGTGGGGGTGAGGACCGGCACTGGGCCGGGTCGGGCGGCGCGCAGGGGGTGGGGCGGCGGGCCCGGCCCTGCCAGAGGGGAGGACGGTCGTGGCGCGTGCTTTGCATTGCACGCGGATCCGCAACACGCCCGAGCTCCGCCCCGACGTCCAGGCTCTGCACGCGGATCGGCAACAGGTCGAAAGCCGCAGGCGCCTTCGCCCTCCCCGCCCTTCGCGCCGCGCCGTGCCGTGCCTCTCGCAGCCGATCGCCGCTGCCGCGACGGGTTGTGCTCCGTCGGTCGCCTCGACGGTGCTGGACCGATGGGCATGCGATGTTGCGTATACGCGTGCAATGCAAAGCATCGCGAACAGACCCACCGTCGGGAGCGAACCCGACAGCCCACCTGGAGAGTGAAACGAGCATCGGCGCGGGTGCCCCGACGCATCGCCTACCCGGGGATGGGCGTCACCCCCGGAAGGGCGCCACCGGGGAACACGGCGAACGATGAACACCAATCGTTGGTCCCTGGTCGCGTCTGTCCACAGCGTCTAGCCTCACAACAGCGCAGGCGTGACCTCCTGGAGCCGGTTCCGGCGGTGGTCGTCGTCGACGACGAAGAGATCGAAAGAGCACGACGAGGAGTCGGCCATGGCCACCACCAGCGCGGCAGCGCGCACCGGCGGCCGAGCCACGTCTAAGCGTCTCGTCGTGCCTATCCAGGGGATGACCTGCGCCGCCTGCGAGCGCAGGGTCGCCAAGGCCCTCGACGGTGTCGCCGGAGTGACCTCGGCGTCGGCCAGCGCCGTACGAGGCAGGGCGACCGTCACCGTCGTGGGGACGCCAGACCTCGCAGCGATCGACAGGGCCGTCCGCCAGGCCGGCTACGCCGTGGGCGTCGCCCCGCTGGTCAACAAGGACCCGCGCGTGTGGCGCACCTTCCTGGTCGCCGCCGTCGTGGTCGCCACGGTCGGCACTGTGGTCTATCGCGCCGGGATCACTGAGCTCTCCGGGCGGATCGGCGGCCCAGGGGCTGATGGCCTGCTCCTGGTGTTCGCTCTCGGGCTCGCTGCAGGGGTGTCGACGTGCATGGCGATGGTCGGGGGGATCGTCCTCGCCATCTCCGCCACGGCCGCAGCCCGGGCCGAGCGTGCCCACCCTGGGCGCAGCGATGCGCAGGCGCGACGTGGGGCGCTGCGGTCCAACCTCGCGTTCCAGGCGGGCCGGGTGGTCGGGTTCGGCATGCTCGGGGTCATCCTCGGGGCTGTCGGTGCCAGGATCCCGATGCCCACCACCCTCGTCATCGCACTCACCGGGGCAGTCGCGGCCACGATGCTGCTGCTCGGGCTACGGCTGACCGAGCTCTCGCCGCGACTGGCGGGCTGGTCTCCACACCTTCCCGTGTCCCTCGGTGCGCGACTCGGCCTGAGCGAGGCCTCACCGGCGACCACCGCCGCGGGCACAGCGCTCGCAGGCGCAGCGACGTTCTTCCTGCCGTGCGGGTTCACGCAGGCTGTGCAGCTCTACGCCCTGTCCACGGGCTCACCCCGCGAGGCCGGCGCCGTCATGGCCACGTTCGCCCTCGGAACCGTCCCCGGGCTCCTCACCCTTGCTGGAGCGCCGACCGTGGTGACAGGCGCGCGCCGAGCGACAGCGCTACGGGTGCTTGGTGTCGTCGTCATCGGGTTCTCGCTGCTGAACGCGACCGCGGTCCTGCGTCTGGTCGGCGTGGACCTCCCAGGAGGGCCGGCGGCGACGGCCAGCGCTGCCACGATGTCCGTCAGCCCCGGTGTCACGGTCACCGCGACCGACCAGACGCTGGAGAGCGTCCAGGACTCCTCCGGGTACCACCCCGGCCAGGCCGTCATCTACGCGGGCCTGCCGACCCACTGGGTGATGACCTCCGAAGACGCCTTCTCGTGCGCCTCGTCGATGCAGTCGCGAGAGCTCGGCTTCGAGGGCAGCCTCGCCGCGGGCCGCAACGTCATCGAGCTCCCGGCGCTGAGGCCCGGGACGTACGACTACTCCTGCACCATGGGCATGTACTTCGGGAAGATCGTGGTAATCCCCGGGCCGGCGACCCCGACCGGAGGCTAGGCCCCCGCGGAGGGCTAGGCAAGCTGCCCGGGCGAGGCCCGGAAGACCTCTGCGTGGCCGGAGACGCGGACGGCGCCGCACTCGGCCGGGACCAGGGCCGACTGCCCTGGGCGCAGGTGCAGGGGTGGTCCCGTGGGGCCGTGCACGCCGGCTCGACCGCGCGTGCACAGCAAGACCCACGGCGCCGGGGCCTGCGGGCACACGTCCACCGGCTGCTCGTCGTCCACGACCATGCGGCCCAGGCCGAACTCCGGGACGGGCAGCGTCCACGACTCAGCCTCGCCCCCGCACGCGTTGCCCGGGGCCACGACCAGCGGCTGCGCGTGCGGGTCCAGGGCCGCAAGGAGGTGGGTGACCGCAACGTGCTTGGTGGTCAGCCCGGCCCGCAGCACGTTGTCCGAGCTCGCCATGATCTCCACCGCTAGCCCTCGCTGGTAGGAGTGCGGCACCCCGCACGGCAGGAACAGCGTGTCCCCGGGCTGCAGGGCGTGCAGTCGGAGCACGAACGGGGCGAGCACGAGAGGGTCGCCAGGATGGTGCCGGTCGATCTCCACGACGCACCTCAGCTCGGCGGCCTCGGCACGGTCGGGATCGTCGGCCAGCAGGTCCCGGCATCGCCGGGTGATCGTGTCGGCAAGACGCGCGCGATCCGGCAGGGGCCAGTGGACGAGGCAGGCCAGCGCCGCGGCCGTCCCGCCGCGGAGCCCCGGGAGGGCGAGGGCGCCCGCGACGGGTTCGAGGATAGGCAGGTCGAGCAGGGCCACGAAGGCACGGACATCGCTCTGGTCACGCAAGCCCGCCAGCGCCTCGAACGCCGTGAGTGCGACGAGGAACTCCGGCTTCGCGAACGGGTCGGCGTAGGTGCGCTCGGGGCTGTCGGTCGCCAGCAGCCGTGACTGGTCGGACTCGAAGCCGCGCGCTGCCTGGTCCGCCGGCGGGTGGACCTGCACCGACAGGGGCTGCTCGACCGCCAGCAGCTTGAGCAGGAAGGGCAGCCGGTCGCCGAACCGGGCCTGCGTGAGCGCTCCGAGCACCGCGCCGGGCTCGTCCGCGATCACCTCCGGCAGTGGCACCCAGCCGCCGTCGCGACCCTGGACGGCCGAGGGCGCCGCGGGGTGGGCGCCCATCCACAGCTCCGCCTCGGGAAACGCTGACGCCGGCCTGGACTGCAGACCCGACAGCAGCGTGTGCGAACCCCAGGCATACGTGCGCACCGGGTTTCGCATGAGCAACGGGCTGTCCAGCGCTGGACGGCGAGCGGCACGCGAGGGCGACGACTGGGCAGACATGACTGGCGGCGAGCATAACCCGCCTGGGTCGAGCGACGGCCTCAGTCCTCAGCCGACGTCGGACGTCCGGTACTGCGACGGCAGGTCCCGCATGGTCAGCAGCGGGGAGAGCACCACGGGGAGCGAGGCCAGGAACAAGCCTCCGACAGAGATCCACATCGTCGGAAGAATGCCGATCTTCTGACCGAGAAGCCCTCCGGCGAGACCGCCGATCGGAAGTGTGCCCCAGACGAGGAAGCGGATCGAGGCGTTCATCCGGCCCAGCAGGGCCGGCGGGCACAGCCTCTGCCGGAAGCTCACCTGCGTGACGTTGTACACGACCTGCAGGAAGAGCATCCCGAACCCGCCGACCGCGATCAGCGGGAGGGGAGGGATCGTGTCGGCCAGGTGGGCGGCCAGGGGCACGACCGCCAGCAGCGGTGAAGCAGCGACCGCCGTGAGGGCGATGATGCGGCCCTGCCCGACGCGCTGGGCCAGCCGCTCGGTCATCAGGGCACCGACGAGGCCGCCCACGGCCTGCGCTGAGTACGCCAGGCCCAGGGCCGTGGTGCCCTGGTGCAGGTCCCGCAGCATGAGCAGGACGAAGAGCGCGAACGTCATGCTGACGAACAGGTTGCTCAGCGACGTGCAGGCGGCGATCCGGGAGAGCAGGGGGTGGCGCAGCACGAACACGAGCCCTTCGCCGATCTCCACCCGAAGTGGTCGTCGGGCCGCCTTGGCCGGCGGGGTCTCGAGGTGGCGGATGCGGCGCACGAAGAGAGCCGACGCCAGGAAGCTGATCGCGTCGAGGGTGACGATGACGGGGGCAGCCAGAACCTTCAGCAGCAGGCCGGCTACGGCGGGACCGCCGACCTGTGCCACCGACGCGCTCGCCTGGAGCTTGGCGTTGCCCTCCACGACCTTGTCCGTCGCCACGATGCTCGGCAGGTAGCTCTGGTAGGCGACGTCGAAGAAGACGGTGGCCACGCCCACGACGAGCGCGACGGCGTAGAGGAGGCCCAGGCTGAGCACCCCCGATACCCAGGCGACGGGCACACACGCAAGCGCCACGGCTCTGACGAGGTCGCCGCCGACCAGCACGCGCTGCCTACGCCAACGGTCCACCCACGCCCCCGCCGGCAGGCCGACGACCAGGAAGGCCACAGTCTCGAGGGCGGTGAGCACCCCCATCTGCCGGGCGTCTGCCCCGAGCGTGCGAACGGCGATCACGGGGATCGCCAGCAACGACACCTGGGTGCCGAACTGGCTCACGGTGTCGCCGACCCAGAGCTGGCGGAAGTCGTGCTCCCGGAAGAGGGAGGTGGCGCTCACCCGCAGGCGGCCGGGGCGCCGACGAGCATGGAGTGGTGGAGAGGGGGCGCCGTCCACGCCGGCCAGCATCGCACGGGCTTGTCGAGGGTGTCGCGACAGAGCAACGCGTCAGGGCCGGGCGGCGTCCAGCATGGCCGAGACGACCGCGCGCACGGCCGCAACGGGCTCGTGGCGGCCGCTGCGGTGGCGCGCCACCAGCCGACGGGCACCGAGACCGGGCAGGGCCACCGACCGGACTCCCTCTCCGGGCCCTTCACCGGCAGGCGCCCCGGCGGCCGCCAGGCCCGGAAGCAGGGCGCAGCCGAGGCCCGACCCGACCAGGGCCAGGACGGCGGGGAACTCCAGCGCCTGGTGCGCCACCACCGGGTCCCAGCCGCTCTCGCGGGCCAGCCGGTGGAGCACCTCGTGCGTCGCCGAGCCCGGAGGTCCGTCCACCCAGGCGGCCGCCGACAGGTCGTCGAAGGTGCGCGGCGGCGTCCACGTCAGGGGAACGGCCACCACGAACGGGTCGTCCAGGAGCGCGACGTCGGCCAGCCCGGGCCGAGCGGGACGGCGAGCGGCAGCGTCCACCTCGAGGACGACGACGTCGACCGTGCCGGCCCCGAGCCTGGCCAACGCGTCGTCGGCCTGCAGGTCGAGAACGCGCACGTGGATATCGGGATGGTGACGGCGCAGCGCCACGGCCGCCGGACCCACGAGACGCCGGATCGCCGTGTGGAACGCGACGACCGTGACCGTGCCGGTGACCCTTTCCAGGAGGGCGCCGAGGTCCTCGCCGGCCCCCGCGACCTCCGCAGCCACGCGCTCGCCCCGGACGGCGAGGCGCTGCCCCGCCGTGGTGAGCTGACTGCGGCGGCCGTTGCGCACGACGAGCGACGTGCCCGCCTCGCGCTCGAGCCGAGCGAGCTGCTGCGAGACCGCCGAGGGGGTCACATGCAGCGCCCGCGCCGCGGCCAGGACGCCGCCCTGGCGGGAGACGGCGGCCAGGACGACCAACCGGCGAGGGTCCAGCTCCACGGCTCCGACAGTAGCCCATTGTTCAGTGTCGCTACATCAACGATCGACGGAATCTCGATGTACTGAACTGAACATCGTCGTCACCATCGAAGGGTGACGACGACGCGACAAGCCCCCGGGCTGACCGGATGATCCTGCACGCGATGACGTCGCACGAGGTGGCGACGGCTCTTGGGTGGGTCGGGGCGACGACGATGCTGCTGGGCTACTTCCTCGTGTCGACGGGGAAGGTGTCCGGCGACGGCCTGACGTTCCAGGTGCTGAACCTGGTGGGGGCCTTCGGCCTGCTCGTGGTCGCCGCCGCTGCGCAGGTGTGGCCCTCGGTGATGCTCAACATCATCTGGGGTGCGATCGGCCTGGTCGCCCTGCGGAAGGCGCTGCGGCACAGGGAGGCGGCCCCGGGTCCCGGCGCTGGTGCCGTTCCCGGTAGCGCTGGTGCGGTTCCCAGCCCTACCGGGCGCGCATGATCAGGAGGAGGCGTCGCGCGGGGACCATGTGACGCCGTCGGGGGTGTCGCGTACCTCGATCCCGGCGGCCGACAGGTGGTCGCGCACGAGGTCGGACGTCGCGAAGTCCCGCTGGTCGCGGGCACGGCCGCGCAGGTCGAGCAGCGCGTCGACGAAGGGTGCGACGGCCTCCCGCGGGTCGCGCATGCCGTCGTGGGCGAGCTCACCCAGACGGACCACCAACGCCCGGAGGACGCGCCGGGCATGGTCGTTGTCGTCACTCTGCCGGGAGTCGGTGGACCACGCCACGATCGCGGCCTCGAGGTCGAGCACCGCCGCGACACAGCCTTCGACGTCTCGCTCGGACTCCGAGACCTCGAACCGGGACCGCGCCGACTCGGTCTCGGCGCGCAGCGAGTCGGCGACCACCGTGCCGGCCCCTGGCGTGCCGTCCCGGGTCGTACCGGCTGCCGCCGCACCCGCGGCCCCCGTTGCGTCGACGTCGGGCCCCAGGACCTGCGCAGGACCGGGCCGGGACGCGGTCGTCACGGCCGCGTCGCCCCGCAGAAGTGCCGCTAGCCGGGCGAGGCCGACCTGTGCCCCGTCCCCGAACGTCTGGGACTCCCCGCGCCGCCTGACCGTCACCACGCCGTTGCCCTGAACCCTGGCGCTCGCCTGCTCAAGGTCGATCAGCAGCGCGGTGTGCTCGTCGACGCCGAGCACACCGACATCGTCGGGCAGGTGCGCCTCGAGCGTGCGCAGCCGCTGCTCGCCGAGGTAACAGAAGCGCGTGTCGTGACCGCCGCCCTCGGCGTTGTCGTAGTGGGGGACCACCACCGCCCGCAGCCCGCTCAGGCGGCCGAGCAGGTCGAGGCCCTCGGCCCACCGGGGGTCCTCACCGACCTTGTAGATCTCGTACACAGGGATGGCGTGCGTGCCGAGCGTGCACGCGGCCGCGGAGCCGAAGACCAGCGTGCCGCCGCGGCGGGCGAGGTCGACCAGGGTCTCCGGCACACCTGTGCCGATCCACTGGCGCAGGGCGTAGGTCGGGCTGCCCGGACCGGCGAAGGCCCACGACGCCCGGGTGAGCAGGGCCAGCGTCTGCTCCTGCTGGGCCGGGGGCTCGTCCCGGCGGCGCCAGCGGGCCACCTCCACGGGGGTCCCGACCGACTCGGCGAAGTACGCCTGGGTGCGGGCCACCAGGTCGTCGGCGTTCATCTGGAAACCGAAGGGTGTGTCGAGCATGACCGCCGGTCCGGCGGCTCGCCGCCGCCGCCGCGGTCATCACGGCCCGGTGCACCTTGACCATCGTCGGCGCTGTCTCCCCGGACCCCATCACGACGATCAGGCCCACGGCGTCTCCTTGCTCGCCGTCATGGGGTCCGGGGAGACTGCGCCGCCGGTTCCGGCTGGCTCGCCGTGGCCACCGTTCACCGAGGCCGCGAGGGTGAGGAGGTCGGCCGCGAGCCGGCCCGGGTGCTGGGCGTGCAGGTCGTGGTCGGCTCCCGGGTAGGGCCGCACCCGTGCGTCGCGCAGCCCCGCCCGAGCCTCCTCCACGGCCCTCCCGACATCGGCTGCGGTATGGCCCTCGCCGCTGCCCGCGGGGGTGGCCGGCACGAGCAGGACGGGGACGTCGATGCGCGGGTACCAGAGGCGTGGGTCGCCCTCGAACAGCGAACGGACGATCTCGCGGTGGTGCTCGCGCGACAGCCGGGCCCGCACTCCGCCGCCCGGCAGCCTGACGAGGTTGGCGAGGGTCGCGGTCACGGCCCCCGGCGGCCAGTCCGGGTGCTGCCGAGCGATCCGCCCCGCGACCTCGTCGTAGGTCATGGCCTCCAGGTGCGGTGGCTCCAGCCACGCCCAGCACTCCTCGAACGTCGCGAACCGTTCGGCCGGCCTGAGCCACCCGCCGTCGACGCAGGCGACCGCGGATACGCAGCGATGGCGGGCAGCCAGCGACAGGGCCACGTTCGCCCCCCAGGACTGGCCCGCCACGACGGGCCGCTCCCAGCCGAGCACGCCGATCAGATCGGCCAGGTCGTCGGCGCAGGTGTCGGTGTCGTACCCGTCGGGCGGAGCCGGCGACGCGCCGTGCCCGCGCTGGTCGACGGCCACGACCTGGTGTCCGGCTGCGGCGAGGTGGCCGGCGACGCCGTCCCACAGCCGGGCGTTGCTCGCCAGCCCGTGGACGAGCAGGAACGCCCGCCCGCTCCTCGCCCGTGGTTCGCTGACGCGCAGGGCGAGGCGCAGCCCCGAGGGCAGCACGACCTTGCGCTCTGCAGGCACGCTCGGGCCGTCGGCAGTGGGTTCGGGCACGCCCCCGACCCTAGGCGCCGCCCCCGACAGCTGCCTGCCGGGAGCCCGTCACCGGACTTCCCTCCCGATGAGTGCAAGCGTCGCGGCCACGTGGGCCGAGTGCTCCGGGCCGGGGAGGAAGGCCGAGCGCCCGCGCACCCGGGCGGCGACCGCCTCGACCATGAGGCGGTAGGGGTCGACGGCGGCGAAGTCCTCTGTGCGCACTGAGCCGTCCGGTGTCGTGACGGTGAGCGAGGCCGGGGCGTGCCAGCTCGTGAACGGCTCCCCGGGGGAGAGCTCGACCGTTGCGGCGTCCCCGACGACGCGCAGCACCTGGTGGTCGCGACCCTCGATGCCGCACCGGACGACGACGTCGGCTCCCGCATGCGGGCCGCCGACGCAGGCCAGGCGGGCGGACGTGCTCACGTCCACCCCGGTGGGGCCGGTCCGCCGGTCGACGCTGCCGGCTGCACCCGGCAACGAGGGGCCGAGGGCGAGGTCCGGGCCCAGTACCGTGTGCGCGGCCGACACCGAGTAGCAGCCGACGTCGAGAAGGGCGCCGCCGCCGCGGGCCGGGTCGAGCCGGTAGTTGCCGCGCATCCGGTCCTCACCGCCCCCGTCGAAGGAGAACTCGGCCTCGATGTACTGCACCCGGCCCACGGCGCCTTCCGCCACGAGCTGCTCCAACCGGCGGGTCCGGGGGTGCCAGCGATACCAGAAGGCCTCGACGAGCAGTCGCCCGGCGGCCTCGGCGGCCTGGGTCATCTCGGCCACCTCGGCCGGGTCCAGCCCCAGGGGCTTCTCGCACAGCACATGCTTGCCGGCCCGGAGGGCGGCCGTCGTCCAGGGCCGGTGGCCGTCGTTGCCGAGGTTGACGTACACGACGTCCACATCCGGGTCGGCCAGGAGCGCGTCGTAGGAGTCGTACGCGCGTCCCGCGGGGGCCAGCGAACGTGCCCGGTCGGCGTCGCGCGCCGCGGCGGCCTGCAGCACCGCGCCGTCCGCGCTGTGCACGGCGGGGGCCAGGGCACGGTGGGCGATCCACCCGGCCCCCAGGAAGCCGAAGCGCACCGGCGAGCCCTCGCCGGAGGAGGCGGCCCGGGGCTCGGCGGTCGGTGCGGGGTTCGTGTCAGTCACGGGCGGCAGGGTAGCCAGCGCTCAGCGCGGCTGCACAGGTCGGCCGCCGGAGGCAGCCGACATCGAGGCGGCCTCCATCACAGCCAGCACGCGGCGCGACTGCTCGGCCGTCACGCTCGCGCGCAGACCCAGCTGAAGCTGGTCGGCCAGCTCGCGGTGGAAGGCGTAGGGCTGCGCCGGGGGGGTGACGAGACGGGTGACGGCGCCGTCCACGCCGTGCAGGTCGAGCCGGGGGGGAGAGTCGGCAGGGGCGAGCACGTCCTCAGCCAGCGTCCCGATGTCGCTGCGCGCCACCACCCGTTCCGTGCGCCAGTGCCCGACGATCGCCCCTCGCGTGCCCAGCACGTACCAGCGCGGCTTCAGCGCCGCTGCCAGGTCGGAGTACACGAACGTGGCCTCGGCACCGGAGGCCAGGCGCAGCGTGACGCGCGAGTGGTCGGCGTTGGTCACGTCGAGCCATACCCGCTTGTGCTCGACCGCCGTCACGTGCTCGACGGGCCCCGGCAGCAGGTCCAGAAGCTGGTCGAGCACGTGCGCACCCCAGTCGTAGAAGGCTCCGCCGGAGACCTCCGCGTCGCTGTGCCAGAGGTTGCAGGGGTGGCCGTACCCGCCCACGAACGCCTCGACGTGGAAGGGCTCGCCCACGGACCCGGCGTCCACGGCCCGCTTCACGGCCAGGTGGTCGGGGTCGAAGCGGCGGTTCTGGTAGACCAACGCCGTCAGGGCACGCTCCCGGGCGAGCGCGAGCACGGCGTCGGCGTCCTCCGTGCGGATCGCGAACGGCTTCTCGACGACGACGTGCTTGCCGGCCTCGAGCGCGGCCCGGGCCCAGGCGGCGTGCGTGTCCGGAGGGGTCGAGACGACGACGAGGTCGACGTCCGCGTCGGCCATCAGGTGCGCCGCGTCGGGGTAGCCGCGCGCGCTCGGCGCCGCGGCGAGCGCGGCCGCGACGCGGGCGGGGTCGGCGTCGCAGACGGCCGCCAGGTGCAGCCCCTCCACGTGCCTGACCGCACGGCTGTGCTCGTGGCCGATCGCGCCGTAGCCCAGCAACCCGACCCGGACGGCCGGTGGCTCGCCCATCCCCAGGCAGTGCCTCAGGGCCAGCACCAGCAGGCGTGAGGCAGAACGGGAGCTGACGGCGTCGCCACTGGAACCCAGCGTCCACGCCATCACCTGCGACGCCGGGCGCCACGTGGCGACCGGTGTGACGGTCGGGCCCACCGTCGCGGTGAGCAGGACCTCGACGTCGTGGCCGACCTTGTCCAGGCTCAGCACCCGGTCGTGGATATGGACGTGCACCCCGAGATGGGCGTTGCCCTGGTGGGCGTGGTCCGGCAGGCGCACCGCCAGCCCGGCGCCGTCCGGGCCCGGGCGCACGCGGACGTCGTGCGGCGGCGTGGGCGGGCCCACCTGGACCCCCGCCGCGGCCGCCAGGAGCTCATGGGGGTCGGCTCGCTCCAGGGTGGGGCCGGCGAGCACGACCGGTCTTCCGCGCCGCAGCAGGGCCTCCACGACGGCATCCGGCAAGGGATGGTCCGCCCAGACGATGCGGGCCGACGCACGGGCTTCCTCCGCCTCGGGCCAGCCGGCTTCGGCGAGCCCGGCGCGAAGCCGGGCGACCTGCGCGCCGAGCGCGACGTCGTCGAGGAAGAGGTCCCAGTGCAGCGCGGGCACTGAGCGAGGCTAACCCGCCGCGGCGCCTGCGTCCTGGCCAATGGCCGTCTGTCCGAGATCTGCTCTGTCCGAGATCCCCTCTGTCCGAGATCTGCTCTGTCCGAGATCCGCCTGGGCCAACACCGCGTGCCCGACGAGCGTGCGAGGCGGGTTGGGACGCCGCGGCGCCTCAGCCGTGGACGCCGACGCGTCGAAGCACGACCGCCGCTACCTCGGTGGGCCGGGTCTCGGGCAGCCAGTGGCCGGCGTTGAGCTCCACGAAGCGGTAGTCCGCGCTGACGTAGCGCCCGGTGGCCTCGGCCGCGAACCGGCCGAGGGCGACGTCCTTGCGGCCCCACACATACGTGGCGGGGACGCCGCAGGGCGGCACCTCGACCTGCCAGGAGAAGGGCAGCCCGCGGTACCAGGCCAGCGCCCCGGTCAACGCCCCCGGCTGTGCCATCGCGGCGACGTAGCGATCGGTGTCCGTGGCGGGCAGGCCGCTGCGGCGCAGGGTGTCGCGCAGGCCGCGCCGAACGAGGATCTCGGGAACGGCAGGCAGCTGGAAGAAGGCCATGTACCAGGACCGCAGCGCCTGGCTGCTGTGCAGCATGGCGTGCCTCATCGCCGCCGGATGCGGCGTGGACAGCGAGGTCAGGCTGGCCACCCGCGCAGGGTGCCGTCCCGCCAGCGCCCAGGCGATCATCCCGCCCCAGTCATGTCCCACGACGTGCGCCGACGCCAGCCCGGCGGCGTCCAGCAGCGCTACCACGTCGTCGGCGCACTTGTCCACGCTGTAGGCCCGTCGACCGTCCGGGCGGGCCAGAGGGGCGTACCCGCGCTGCAGGGGGGCCAGCGTGCGCAGCCCGGCGGCGTGCAGGGCAGGCACGACGGCGTCGAAGCAGCCGGGGTCCTGGGGGAAGCCGTGGAGGAGCACGACGGGTGTGCCGGCCGGCGGACCCTGGTCGAGGACGTCGAAGGTCAGGCCGTCACGCTCGAAGCGGTCCATGTCCGCCCATGCTAGGCCGCCCCCGGTCCGACCACGCGCGGCTCGGCTGTCCGGTCCGGGCAGTCGGAGGCTGGTGCCAGAATGGCCCGCATGTCCTCCGACCCCTCGACGGCCAGGTCGAGCGGTGCGGCTGCCCACGCCTCGCAGGGGAGCCTGCCTCGGCTCCTGTCGGGCATGCAGCCGACCGCCGACTCCCTGCACCTGGGCAACTACCTGGGTGCGCTCCTCCAGTGGGTCGCGCTCCAGGACAGTCACGAGGCGTTCTACTGCGTCGTCGACCAGCACGCCATCACCGTCGAGCACGACCCGCAGGTCCTGCGGCGGCGCACGCGGGTGACGGCTGCGCAGTTCATCGCCGCGGGGATCGACCCCGGTCGCAGCGTGGTGTTCGTGCAGAGCCACGTGCCGCAGCACTCGCAGCTGGCGTGGGTGCTGCAGTGCCTCACCGGCTTCGGCGAGGCGAGCCGGATGACGCAGTTCAAGGACAAGTCCGCGCGCGAGGGCGCCGAGCGCACCTCGGTCGGGCTGTTCACGTACCCGATCCTGCAGGCGGCGGACATCCTGATCTACCAGGCGGCCCGGGTACCGGTGGGCGAGGACCAGCGCCAGCACCTCGAGCTCACGCGCGACCTCGCCCAGCGCTTCAACGCCCGTTACGGGCAGACATTCGTGGTGCCCGAGCCGCACATCGTCCGGGCTACGGCGAAGATCCTGGACCTCCAGCGCCCCGACAAGCAGATGAGCAAGAGCCTGGGGGGCTCCGGGTGCCTCTTCCTGCTCGACGACCTGGCGGTGTCGACGAAGAAGATCAGGTCGGCGGTGACCGACACCGGCCGCGAGGTGGTCTTCGACCCCGAGGCCAAGGCGGGGGTGTCCAACCTGCTGACCATCCTCTCGGCCCTGTCCGGCTCGGCCGTCCCCGACCTCGAGGAGCGCTTCTCGGGAGCCGGCTACGGGGACCTCAAGAAGGAGGTGGCGAGCGCGTTCGTCGCCTTCGCCGAACCCTTCCAGGCCACGGTGGACGACCTGCTGACGGACCCCGACCGGCTGGACGACATCCTCGCCGACGGCGCGAGGCGGGCCCGGGAGGAGGCGGCGCCGCTCCTGGAGCGGGTCTACTCGGCCGTGGGGTTCCTGCCCGAGCGCGAGGCGGCGCGCTAGCGATGGGCGCCCGGGCGGTGGACCCGCACACGATGAGGATGCAGGCGGTGGGCCTGCCGATCGCCGGCATGCACACGATGGGGATGCCCGCCTCCACCGTCGTCGCGGCCGACATGGCCACGATCGGGGTGGCGATCGAGCTCCCGCAGCCGTGGGCCGACCAGCTCCAGGCCTGGCGCGCCGAGTTCGGCGACCCGCTGGCCTTCGCCATCCCCGCGCACATCACGCTGCTGCCACCCACGCTGCTGCCCGCGGAGAGCATGGCGGGCGTCGTCCGGCACCTGGAGAACGTCGCCGCGTCCGCGGCACCCTTCGAGCTCGCGCTGTCGGGAACCGGGACCTTCCAGCCGGTCTCGCCGGTGGTCTACGTCCGCGTCGTGCGTGGCACTCCCGGCTGCGACGGGCTTCAGCAGCGCGTTCGCACGGGCCCGCTCGTCCGTGACCTCGCGTTCCCGTACCACCCGCATGTCACGGTGGCGCACGAGCTCGACGAAGCGGCCCTGCAACGCGCTCAGCAGACACTGGACCAGTTCCAGGTGGCGTTCACCGTGGACGGGTTCTGCCTCTACGAGCACGGGTCGGACGGCGTGTGGCGGCCGCGGCGGCGGTTCCCGTTCGGCGGCGCAGCGTGATGCGGTTACGCCGCCTGGCGGAGCGTTGGGAGGCCACGACCGTGGCGCGCGTGTGGGCTCGCTATGCGGCGGCAAGGGGCCCTGTGCTCGCCGGCGGGATCGCCTACTTCGCGTTCTTCTCGCTCTTCCCGGCGATGGCCGTCGGCTTCACGATCCTGGCGCGCGTGGTCGGCGACGACAGCCAGCTGCAGAAGGATCTCGTGAACTTCGTCAACGACTCCTTGGGCGCGACGCTGATCGGCCTCGAGCCCGGCCAGGGTGTCGTGTCGGTCGACACCCTGGTGCAGCCCGAGGTCCTGAACGTGGTCGGGCTGGTCGGGCTCGTGGCCCTGCTGTTCACCGGCCTCGGCTGGCTGGATGCGGTGCGCGAGGGCCTCCGCGCCGTCTTCGGGCAGCCGCGCCTGGAGAACATGGTGCTCCGGAAGGTCCTCGACCTCTTCGTCCTCGCGATGCTGGGCGTCGCCGTGCTGGTGTCCGTGGCAGCCAGCGTCGCGGCCGCGACCGCCTCGACCCGGGTGCAGGAGTGGCTCGGCCTCGCTGCCGCGACCGGCGGCGGCAGCTTCGTGCGGCTCTCGAGCGTGCTGGCGCTGGTCGTCGTCGACTCGGCGGTCTTCCTGATGTTCTTCCGTGTCCTGTCGGGCGTCCGGGTGCCGTTCGAGCACCTGGTGCGGGGTGCTGTGGTCGGCAGCGTGGGGCTGGGTGTGATCAACTTCTTCAGCGCCCTGCTGCTGGGCCGGCTGTCCGACAACAAGTTCCTCGCGACGTCCTCCGTCGTCGTCGGCCTGCTGATCTGGATGAACCTCGTGGGGCGGCTCACCCTGGTGTCGGCGTCCTGGTCGGCCACCCGGGCGGCCGACGCCGGTGACCTTCCGGTCGCTGTTCCCGTGCCGGGCACCGAGCCCGCCCGGGGCACCGAGCCGGCGACGGGCGCCGAGCCCGCGTCCGGACGCGCGGCCTCGACCGACCGGGGAGCGGCGATCGGTCTGGCACCCGTGCCCCGAACGGCGTCCTTCGGCCAGCGCGCCCAGGACCGGGTCGCCGTCGCGGCCGGGGTCGTGCTCGGGGCGTCGAGCATCCTGGCCCTTCGCCTGGTGCGAGGAGGCATGCGCACCGCGATCGGCGGCATCGGGTCGGCCGTCGGTCTGGCAGCCCGCCGTCAGCGCGGCGACTGATCACTGCTCACCGTCGTCGGCGACGGATGGGAGGGCAGGCACGGTCGGTGGGGCCTCAGGTCAGGTGCGACGTCGGCGGCGCAGGCCGAGGAGCAGGCCGCCCCCCACACCGGCCGCGACGACAGCCACCCCGAACGGCCAGGCGGACCACACCTCGGAGGCCGCCGCCGCGCGCTGCCCCAAAGCTGCCGTCGCGCGGCCCACGGTGGTACCCGGCGCGGCGCCGGAGCCGGGCGAGCCCTCGCCGGTGGCAGCCGGCGTGCCGTGGACCGGCGGCACCAGCATGCCCACAGGCGTGGCCCGCGGGCCGGCCGCGAACGCCCATTCGAGCAACGCGCGGGCCATCGTCCAGGTGACGCCCTTGGCGTGCAGCAGCGTCACGACGTAGCTGTGACCGCCCCTGGTGGCGCTGCCGACGAACGAGCCGAGGGCGCGGTCCGTCCAGCCGTTCTTGACACCCGTGGCGCCGGGGAACGTGGCGAGCAGGTGGTTGTGGTTCTGGATCTCGAACGTCGCCCGCTTGGGCCCCGACGTCGTCCCGGCGGCGGGGAAGCGGTACCGCGTCGTCGCGACGAGCCGGGCGATGCCGGGATCGGCCAGCGCCACCCGCCCGAAGAGGGCGAGGTCATAGGCGCTCGTGACCTGTCCCGGCGCGTCGAGCCCGCAGGTGTTCACCGCATGGGTGTCCAGGGCCTGCAGCTGCTGGGCCTTCTGGTTGAGCAGCCCGGCCGCCGCGGGCGTGCCGCCGAACATCCGGGCCAGCGCGTTCGCGGTGTCGTTGCCGCTGCCCAGCATGAGGCCGTGGAGGAGGTCGTCGACCGAGTACACGGAGCCGGGCACCATACCCACCTTGGTGCCGCCCATCGCGGCGTCAGAGGCCTGCGCGACGACCGTGGCGTGGGGGTCGAGGTGGGGGAACACCGTGATGACGGTCAGCACCTTCAACGTGCTGGCGGGGCCGAGCCGCAGATGCGCATTCGACGAGGCGAGCACCGCGCCGGTGTCCAGGTCGGCGACGAGCCAGCCGGTGGCCGCGATGGCGGGGGGCCGACGCACGCCGGGCGGCAGGTCCACCTGGATGCCGGGCCCGGCGAGCCTGAGCCCGCCGATCGTCGACAGCGCCGGGGTGGCAGACGGGCCGGACGCCGCCGGGCCGGGAGAAGCCGCGGAGGGGGACGCCGCGGAGGGGGTCGCCGCGGAGGGGGATGCCGCGGAGGCGGACGTCGCCACAGCCGCGCCGAGCAGGCACGCGAGCAGCCCGGCCCCGAGGGCGACAGCCCGGCATCGGGGCGCTCTCGCGGTGGCCTGGGTCGGGGTCGCTGCGTGCATGGTCCATCGAGGCTAACGCCGCAGGGCACGCGAGAAGCGCACGCACGTCCGCGGCACGGGCGGCGTCTACGGTTGCGCCATGACCCCTGTCGGCCCCATCGACGGCTTCTGCCCGATCGTGCCGGCAGGAGGCGCCGGCACCCGGCTCTGGCCGCTGTCGCGCCGGGACCGCCCGAAGTTCCTGCTGGACCTCACCGGCTCGGGTCGCTCGCTGCTGCAGCAGACCCTCGACCGGCTGGCCCCGCTGGCGGGCGCCGGGGGGGTCATGGTCGTCACCGGTCCCGCGCACGCGGCGGCCGTGCGGCACCAGCTGGCCGCGTTCGCCGAGGTCGACGTCCTCAGCGAGCCGTCACCGAAGGACTCTGCCGCCGCCATCGGGCTGGCCGCCGCGGTCGCCGAGGTGCGCCGTCCGGGGTGCGTGGTCGGTGCGTTCGCCGCGGACCATGTCGTCGGGGACACGCAGGCCTTCGCGGCCGCTGTGCGCCAGGCGGTCGTCGTGGCGGCGGCCGGCTATGTGGCCACGGTCGGGATCGCGCCCGACCGCCCGGCCACGGGCTACGGCTACATCCGCACCGGTGACCTGCTGGACGTCGAGGGCGCACCGCAGGCGCGCGCCGTCCCCCGCTTCGTCGAGAAGCCGGACGCGCAGACCGCCGCGGGCTATCTCGCGCACGGCGGCTACCTCTGGAACGCCGGCATGTTCGTCGCACGTGCCGAGGTGCTGCTCGACGCGCTGGCGGCCGGTCGGCCGCACCTGCACGCGGGGCTCGTCGAGATCGCCGCCGCCTGGGACACCCCGCGGCGGGCCGAGGCGCTCGAGCGGCTGTGGCCGGACCTCGAGCGGGTGGCGATCGACTACGCCGTCGCGGAGCCGGTGGCCGCGGCGGGGCGGATGGCCGTGATCCCCGCGGACCTCGGCTGGGACGACGTCGGCGACTTCTCCGCGATCGCGCGGCTGCAGCATGGTGAGGGTCCGCTGCGCGTGCTGGGGGACGGCGCGAGCGTCGTCGCGCACGACAGCGGCGGGCTCGTCGTCCCCGGGGCCGCGCGGCTGGTCGCGGTGCTCGGGCTGGAGGACGTCGTCGTCGTCGACACGGGGGACGCGGTGCTCGTCACCTCACGGGCGCGTGCGCAGGACGTGAAGGGGATCGTGGACCACCTGAGAGCGGCCGGGCGCGAGGACCTGCTCTGAGACAGTGCGCCGCTGTCAATGCCCCGCGCTGCGCGGCTGTGAGCCGTGCCACCGCCGACCATGGTGGCTGACGGCCCGACCCTCGGTAGCCTCGGGCGCGGGGCATGGCGCGCCGGTGGCTGGTGGTCGGTGCTCGGTGGTCGCGGCGTGCCGCGGTGACCTTGGTGCGAGGAGGAGACGGCGATGGAGGCTCGCACGGAGTCGGGTCTGCCGATGCGGACCCTGTACACCCAGGACGTCCTCGACGGCTTCGACGCCGACGAACGGCTCGGCCGTCCCGGCTCCTACCCGTTCACCCGGGGGGTGTACCCCTCGATGTACACGGGCCGGCCGTGGACGATGCGCCAGTATGCGGGGTTCGGGGCGGCGAGGGAGTCCAACCAGCGCTACCACCAGCTCGTCGCGGCAGGCACGGGCGGCCTGAGCGTGGCGTTCGACCTGCCGACGCAGATGGGCTACGACTCCGACGAGGCGATCGCCTCGGGCGAGGTCGGCAAGGTGGGGGTCGCCATCGACTCCGTCGAGGACATGCGGCTGCTCTTCGACGGCATCCCGCTGGACCGCGTCTCGACGTCCATGACGATCAACGCGCCGGCGTCGGTGCTGCTGCTGCTGTACCAGCTGGTCGCCGCCGAGCAGGGGGTGGCCCCGGGAATGCTCACCGGCACGATCCAGAACGACGTCCTCAAGGAGTACATCGCCCGCGGCACCTACATCTTCCCGCCCAAGGCGAGCCTGCGTCTGACCAGCGACATCTTCGCCTACTGCCGGGCCGAGCTGCCGAGGTGGAACACGATCTCGATCTCCGGCTACCACATGGCCGAGGCGGGGGCGACTCCGGCGCAGGAGATCGCGTTCACGCTGGCCAACGCGAAGGAGTACGTGCGCGCGGCGCAGGCGGCCGGCCTCGGCATCGACGACATCGGGCCCCGGCTGTCCTTCTTCTTCGTGGCGCGCACGACCGTGCTCGAGGAGGTGGCCAAGTTCCGGGCGGCGCGACGGATCTGGGCCCGGATCGTGCGGGAGGAGTTCGGCTCGACCGACCCCAAGTCGCAGATGCTGCGCTTCCACACCCAGACCGCCGGCGTGCAGCTCACCGCGCAGCAGCCGGAGGTGAACCTGGTGCGGGTGGCCCTGCAGGGACTTGCGGCGGTGCTCGGAGGCACGCAGAGCCTGCACACCAACTCCTACGACGAGGCGATCGCCCTGCCGACCCAGAAGGCGGCCCGGCTCGCGCTGCGCACCCAGCAGGTGATCGCGTACGAGACCGACGTGTGCAAGACGGTGGACCCCTTCGCGGGGTCGTACGCCATGGAGTCGCTCACCGACGATCTCGAGGCGGAGATCGAGCACCTGATCCAGGCCGTGGAGGATCGCGGCGGGGCGGTGGCAGCCATCGAGCAGGGGTTCCAGAAGTCGCAGATCGAGCACTCGGCGTACGAGGTGGCGCAGCAGATCGACGAGGGCGAGCGCACGGTGGTCGGCGTGAACAGCTACACGGTCGAGGACGACGAGCCGTACGAGCCGCTGCGGGTGGACCCGGCGATCGAGGCCGACCAGCGGGACCGGCTCGCCGTGCTGCGCCGGGATCGCGACGGGACCGCCGTCGGGCGGGCGCTCGACGGGCTGCGCGCGGCGGCGTCCGGCACCTCGAACGTCCTCGTACCCATGAAGGAGGCGCTCGCCGCCCGGGCCACGGTCGGCGAGGTGTGCCACGCGCTGCGTGACGTCTGGGGGACGTACGTGCCGACCGACGCCTTCTGACCCCTGCCGCCGCCGCGATCTCTGGCAGGTAGCTGTCCCTGCCGTCGCGTGTTGGGGACACCTACCGTCCAGTGGTCGTGGGGCCCGTGCGGCCGGGGGCCGCTGTCGATGGCTGCGCAATGCGTGCCGGTAGCCTGAAGCCACTGTGAAACGTCGCGACATGACCACCGAGCTGGCCCCTTTCGCCGAGGAGATCCTGGACTTCCGGCGCGATCTGCACGCCCATCCCGAGCTCGGCCGCTGCGAGCGCCGGACCACGGCTCGCCTGCTCGAGCGGCTGGAGGCGGCGGGTCTGCGGCCCGAGCCCCTGGCCGGCACCGGCCTGCTGTGCGACATCGGCGACACCGGCCCGGTCGTGGCCCTGCGCGCCGACCTCGACGCGCTCCCGGTGCAGGACCGCACCGCCGACCGGTGGCGCTCGACCGTCGACGGGGTCGCGCACGCGTGCGGGCACGACGTGCACACCGCCTGCCTGCTCGGCGCGGGCCTCGTGCTGGCCGGCCTCGACCGGGCCGGGCGGCTGCCGGGCCGGGTGCGGCTGGTCTTCCAGCCCGCCGAGGAGGTGCAACCCGGCGGCGCGACCGACGTGATCGCGGCGGGCGGGCTGGACGGTGTGGAGCGTGCCTACGCTCTGCACTGCGACCCGCGGACGGACGTCGGCCTGGTCGGCGTCCGGGTCGGTGCGATCACCTCGGCGTCGGACCAGGTGCTGGTGCGGCTGCGCGGCACGGGCGGGCACACGAGCCGCCCCCACCTGACCGAGGACCTCGTCTTCGCCCTCGCGCAGGTCGTGACACAGGTACCTGCCGTGCTGTCGCGGCGACTCGACCCGCGCGCGGGGGTCGCCATGGTGTGGGGCCGGATCAGCGCCGGTGCGGCGGCGAACGCGATCCCGAACAGCGGTGAGGTGCAGGGGACGCTGCGCTGCATGGACTCCGCGGTCTGGATGCAGGCCGGCGCCCTGGTCACCGACGTCGTCCACGACGTCGTGCGGCCGTACGGTGTGCGCGCCGAGGTCGTGCACACCCGGGGGGTCCCGCCGACCGTGAACGACCCGGAGGCCGTGCTCGTGATCGAGGAGGCGGTGCTCGAGGCCCTCGGCGAGGGCAGCCTCGTGCTGGCCGAGCAGAGCCTGGGCGGGGAGGACTTCGCCTGGATGCTGGAGAAGGTGCCCGGCGCCATGATGCGCCTGGGCACACGGACGCCGGGCGGGCGCAGCTACGACCTCCACCAGGGTGACTTCAGCGCCGACGAACGGGCCGTCGGCATCGGTGCGCGGGTGCTCTGCGCGACCGCCTTGCGAGACCTGTCCGCCCGACGCGGCTGACAACCGCCCGTCGCCGGCACCCGCCGGCTGTGGGCGACCTCGGGCCGCCAGGTGGCCGATTTCCTGTCCCGAGCGCGGGTAACGATCGGGTTTCCGTGGTCACGGTTCGGGAACGCGGGGCCCTTCGTCGCAGACGTGTCGCTGCCAAGGGACTACCCTCACCCCGATCCCTGGTGTAGCCGGGGCAGCTACGCATGCTCGACACAACGCTCCACGGCGCCACCGATCCCTGCAGAACGGTCCTCACGGGACGTACCCAACACACACTGAAGGAGACACCCTTGTTCCGGGTGACGAAGCTCGTCGCGGTGGCAGCCACCGCGGTGCTCGGGCTGGCCGCGTGCAGCGGCAGCAGCTCTGGCGGCACGTCCACAACCCCCACCGAATCCGGTTCCTCCTCAGCCGCCCCCTCGCCGAGCAAGTCGTCGGTCAAGGTGGGTCTGGCCTACGACGTCGGCGGCCGCGGCGACCAGTCGTTCAACGACTCCGCTGCCCGTGGCCTGGACAAGGCCAAGGCCGAGTTCGGCATCGACGTCAAGGAGCTCGAGGCCGCGCAGGGTGAGACCGACGCCCAGAAGGAGGAGCGGCTGCGCCTGCTCGCCCAGGGCGGCTACAACCCGGTGATCGGCGTCGGCTTCGCCTACGCGGGTGCGCTCAAGAAGGTCGCCGCGGAGTTCCCGGCCACCAACTTCGCGATCATCGACGACTCGTCGTTCACTGCAGCCAACGTCGCCAACCTGGTCTTCGCCGAGAACGAGGGGTCCTTCCTCGTCGGCGCGATCGCGGCGCAGGCGTCGAAGAAGGGCAACGTCGGCTTCATCGGCGGCGTCAACGTCCCGCTGCTGCAGAAGTTCGAGGCGGGCTTCACGGCCGGCGCGAAGGCCGTCAACCCAGCCGTCGTCGTCCAGGTCAAGTACCTCACCGAGCCGCCGGACTTCTCCGGCTTCGGCGACCCGGCCAAGGGCAAGACGGTCGCCCAGGGCATGATCGACAAGGGCGCTGACGTGATCTACGCGGCCGCGGGCGGCTCCGGCACCGGCGCGTTCGAGGCCGTCGCCGCGGCGGGCACGGGCCACTGGGCGATCGGCGTGGACTCCGACCAGTACCTCACGGCTTCCGCGACGGTGAAGCCCTTCGTCCTCACCTCGATGATCAAGAGTGTCGACGTCGCCGTCTACACGATGATCAAGGCATCGGTCGACGGCAAGGCTCTGACCGGGCTCCAGACGTTCGACCTCAAGGCCGGCGGTGTCGGCTACTCGACGTCGAACACGGCGGTCGCGCCGTACACAGCCAAGGCCGACGACTACAAGAGCCAGATCGTCGCCGGTACCGTCACGGTTCCGACGAAGCCGTAGGGACCACTCGGCACGACACGGGTCGGGCTCGGCGCGGACGCGGTAGCGTTCGGCCGGGCCCGACCCGTCGTGGTCGGTGCCGGCGTTCACCACGAGACTCCGCCCACCCAGGAGGTTCGCCATCGCCACCGACCCGACCCCGCCGGCAGTGGAGCTGCGGGGGATCACGAAGCGCTTCCCGGGCGTCGTCGCCAACCGGGACGTCGACATCCGCGTGGCCCGCGGGACGGTGCACGCCATCGTCGGGGAGAACGGTGCCGGCAAGTCCACCCTGATGAACACGCTCTACGGCATGCACCGGCCCGACGAGGGCACGGTGAGCATCGACGGGACAGAAGTGGTGATGCACAGCCCCGCCGACGCGATCAACCGCGGCGTCGGCATGGTCCACCAGCACTTCAAGCTCGCGGACAACTTCACGGTGCTGGAGAACGTGGTGCTCGGCGCCGAGCCGCGCAAGGGGCTCGCCCTGGACTTCGCGACCGCCCGCGCGCGCATCCTCGAGATCGGGGACAAGTACGGGTTGGACGTCGACCCCGATGCCCTCGTCGAGGAGCTCGGCGTCGGCGACCGGCAGCGGGTCGAGATCATCAAAGTGCTCTACCGCGGCGCCCGGACGCTCATCCTCGACGAGCCCACCGCCGTCCTCGTGCCGCAGGAGGTGGACGAGCTCTTCGACGCCTTGCGCGAGCTCAAGGCGGAGGGGCTGTCGATCATCTTCATCTCGCACAAGCTCGACGAGGTGCTCGCCGTCGCCGACGAGATCACCGTCATCCGCCGAGGGACGACCGTGGCGACCGTCGACCCCCGCGCCGTGACGGCGCGCCAGCTCGCCGAGCTGATGGTCGGCAGCGAGCTCCCGTCGCCGGAGACGACCGAGTCGACCGTGACGACGGTGCCCGAGCTCCGCGTCGAGAGCATCAGCCTGCACGGCGCGGAGGGCCGCACGCTGCTGAAGGACATCACCTTCACGATCCACCGCGGCGAGGTCCTGGGCGTCGCGGGGGTCGAGGGCAACGGGCAGGGCGAGCTCGTAGAGACCCTTCTCGGCATCCAGCACGCCAGCGCCGGCCGGGTGCTCCTCGGCGACACGGACATCACCGCCTGGAGCACGCGTCGTCGGCGGGAGGCCGGCATCGGCTACATCCCCGAGGACCGCGTCCGCAGCGGCCTGCTCCTCGAGGCCCCGCTGTGGGAGAACCGCATGCTGGGTCACCAGACGCAGGCGCCCAATGTCAGACGCGGCCTCGTGGACCGCAGCGGCGCCCGTGCGGACACCGAACGCATCGTCGCGGAGTACGACGTCCGAACCCCGTCCATCGACGTGCTCGCCTCGGCCCTGTCCGGGGGCAACCAGCAGAAGCTCATCGTGGGCAGGGAGATGAGCGGGGAGCCGACGGTGCTGGTCGCCTCCCATCCGACGCGGGGTGTGGACGTCGGCGCGCAGGCCGCGATCTGGGACCTCCTGCGGGCCGCGAGGGCCAAGGGCCTGGCGGTGCTGCTGATCAGCGCGGACCTCGACGAGCTGATCGGTTTGTCCGACACGCTCAAGGTGATGCTGCGCGGCCGGTTCGTCGCCGATGTGGACCCCCTGACGGTGACCCCGGAGGGCCTGGGCTCGGCGATGACCGGCGCATCGGGAGGCGAGGCCGCATGAGCCTCGCCCGGCGGATCGGCCTGGCCCTGGCCGCGCCCCTGCTCGCGATCCTGTTCTCGCTGCTCGTCACCTCCGCGGTCCTCCTGACCACCGGCGCCCAGCCGCTCGAGACCTTCAAGCAGCTCATCGACTACGCCGGCCAGCCGCGTACGCAGGCGCTCATCCTCAACTCCGCGACCACGTACTACTTCGCCGCCGTCGCGGTGGCCATCGGGTTCCGGATGAACCTGTTCAACATCGGTGTCGACGGCCAGTACCGCCTCGCGGCGATGATCGCCGCCTCGGTCGGTGGTGCGGTCTCGCTGCCGAAGGTGCTGCACGTCGGGCTGATCCTCGTGACGGCGATGATCGTCGGGGCACTGTGGGCCGGGGTGGCCGGCATCCTCAAGGTTCGGCGTGGCGTCAACGAGGTCATCTCCACGATCATGCTCAACTTCATCGCCACCGGGATCATCGCCTACCTGCTCACGCCGGGCCGCCTCGCCGTCTCGACCCAGGGGTCGAACAACCTGGGGACGAAGCCGATCCCGCCGTCGGGCCAGGTCGGTGGCATCGCACTGGTCCCCGGGTCGCCCCTGAAGGTGCACGGGCTGACCGTGCTGGCCGTGGTGGTGGGGGTCGCGTTCTGGTTCGTCGTCAACCGCTCCCGCTTCGGCTACGACCTGCGGGCGACGGGGATGAGCGAGTCGGCCGCAGTCGCCAGCGGCGTGGACGTGCGCAAGATGGTGCTCGCGGCGATGCTGCTCTCCGGTCTCGTCGCGGGTCTTGTCGGCATGCCGCAGCTGCTCGGCTCGTCGCACACGTACGCGCTGGACTTCCCCGCCGGCCTCGGCTTCACGGGTATCGCCATCGCGCTGCTGGGCCGCAACAACCCCGTCGGCATCGCGATCGGTGCTCTGCTGTGGGGCTTCCTCGACAACGCCGCCCAGATCCTCAACCTGTACGACGTGCCTGTGGAGATCGTCCAGATCACCCAGGGGGTCATCGTCTTGTCGGTCGTCGTCGCCTACGAGCTCGTCCGGCGCTACCGGGTCGCGTCCGTGCAACGTGACGTCGGCCGTCAGCTCGGCCAGACCGAGACGCCCGCGGCCGCCCAGGGAGCGTCGGCATGAGCCTCACGAACGAGCAGCAGCCCGCCGAGGTCGAGGACCGGGCTGCTCAGGGCGCGTCCCGGCGCAGGGCGAGGCTGCAGCGCACCCTGCTGGGTGCGGCCCTCGGCCTCGTGGTGATCTCGGCCATCAGGGTGATCACGAGCGCGGAGGACCTCACCTCAGCGGGAACCGTCGCCGCCGCGGTCGGCCTGGCCGTCCCCATCGGCATGGCGGGTCTGGGTGGTCTGTGGTCCGAGCGGTCCGGCGTGGTCAACATCGGCCTGGAAGGGATGATGATCCTCGGCACCTTCGGGGCCGGCTGGATCGGGTGGCAGCACGGACCGTGGGCCGGGTTGGTCACGGCAGTCCTGTTCGGCGCGATCGGCGGCCTGGTGCACGCCGTGGCCACGGTGAGCTTCGGCGTGGACCAGATCGTCTCGGGAGTGGCGATCAACTTCCTCGGCCTGGGGGTCACGAAGTACCTCGCCTCGACCCTGCTCAACGGGACGCCGGGCGGCGGCCAGTCGCAGTCGCCGCCGATCCCGCCGATCGGCACGGTGTCGCTGCCCTGGGTGGGCCCCCCGCTGAAGTCCGTCGAGGCGCACCACTGGTTCCTCGTGTCCGACCTCGCGGGCATCGTCCGTGGCGTGACGACCAACCTGTCCTACCTCACGGTCCTCGCGATCCTCATGGTCGTGGCGACGTACTACATCCTCTGGCGCACGCCCTTCGGGCTCCGCCTGCGCTCGTGCGGGGAGGACCCGTACACCGCCGAGTCGCTCGGCGTGAACGTCTACCTGTACAAGTACGTCGCGGTGACGGTCTCGGGCGGGCTCGCCGGGTTCGGCGGCGCGTTCCTGGCCATCGTCGCGGCGAGCATCTACCGGGAGGGGCAGACCGGTGGTCGCGGGTACATCGGCCTCGCGGCCATGATCTTCGGCAACTGGAGCCCGGGTGGGCTCGTGGCCGGGGCCAGCCTGTTCGGCTACACCGACGCGATGCAGCTGCGCAGCTCCGACGCGGTGCACGCGCTGCTGCTGCTGCTCGCCGTGGGCCTGGTCGCGCAGGGCGGCTGGGCGGCCTGGCGGCGCCGTCCCGTGCGTGCCGTGATCGCCGTCGCCGTGGGCGCGTTCTTCGGCTGGTGGTACTCGGCGAGCTCGACGGTGCCGCCTCAGGTCACCTTCGTGACGCCGTACGTGACCACCCTGCTGGTGCTCGCCGTGGCCTCCCAGCGGCTGCGGATGCCGCGGGCCGACGGGATGGTGTACCGGCGAGGCGCGGGGCGGTGACCGCGGTGACGTCGGCCGCGGACTGGGCGCGCCTGCGCACTGCCGCGCGCGCGATCAGCGCTCGGGCCTACGCGCCGTACAGCCGTTTCCCCGTCGGGGCCGCCGGCCTCGTCGACGACGGGCGGGTCGTGGTGGGCTGCAACGTGGAGAACGCCTCCTACGGGCTGGGGTTGTGTGCCGAGTGCAGCATGGTCAGCGCGCTGGTCGCCGGGGGCGGCGGCCGGCTGGTCGCCGTCACGTGCGTTGGCCCGGACGGTGAGGCTGCTGATGCCGTGCGGGCGGTGCCGCCAGCTGTTGTGGGAGCACGGCGGGGCCACGATGCTGATCGACACCGCCCGTGGTGTGCTGGCGATGAGCGCCGTGCTGCCCGACGCCTTCGGCCCGGAGGACCTCCAGACGCACGCGGCCGACTCGGAGCGACCCGAACCGGAGCAGCCCGAACCGGAGCGGCCCGACGCGCGGCGTCCCAACTCGGAGGAGCAGACGTGAGCGAGCCGTTCGCCGCCGTCGACGTGATCGCCCGCAAGCGCGACCACGGGGTCCTGACGCCGGAGCAGATCGACTGGGTGGTCGATGCCTACACCCGCGGCGCCGTGGCCGACGAGCAGATGTCGGCCCTGGCCATGGCCATCCTGCTCAACGGCATGACCCGCGAGGAGATCGCCCGGTGGACCGCCGCAATGATCGCTTCGGGGGAGCGGATGGACTTCTCCGGCCTGGACCGCCCGACCGCGGACAAGCACTCCACCGGCGGGGTGGGTGACAAGATCACGCTCCCGCTGGCGCCCCTGGTGGCCGCGTGCGGACTCGCCGTGCCGCAGCTGTCCGGGCGCGGCCTCGGCCACACCGGGGGCACGCTGGACAAGCTGGAGGCGATCCCCGGCTGGCGCGCGGCGCTGAGCAACGACGAGATGCTGACCCAGCTGCGCGACGTCGGGGCCGTCATCTGCCAGGCCGGTTCCGGGCTGGCGCCCGCGGACCGCAAGCTCTACGCGCTGCGCGACGTCACCGGCACGGTGGAGGCGATCCCCCTGATCGCCAGCTCGATCATGAGCAAGAAGATCGCCGAGGGCACCGGGGTGCTGGTGCTCGACGTCAAGGTGGGGTCGGGCGCCTTCATGAAGACCGAGGACGACGCTCGGGAGCTGGCCCGCACGATGGTCGACCTCGGCACGGACGCGGGGGTGCACACGGTCGCACTGCTCACGGACATGTCGACCCCGCTCGGCCTGACCGCGGGCAACGCCCTCGAGGTCGCCGAGGCCGTGGAGGTGCTCGCCGGGGGAGGTCCCCGCGACGTTGTCGACCTCACCCTCGCGCTCGCCCGGGAGATGCTCGCGGGGGCGGGCCGCGGCGACGTCGACCCGGCCGACGCCCTCGCCGACGGGCGGGCCATGGACGTGTGGCGGCGAATGATCAGCGCTCAGGGCGGCGACCCTGACGCCGCACTGCCCGAGGCCGCCCAGACGCACGCCGTGCTCGCACCGGCCGACGGGGTGCTCGTCCGCCTCGACGCGCTCGCCGTCGGTATCGCCGCCTGGCGGCTCGGTGCAGGACGGGCACGCAAGGAGGATCCTGTGCAGGCGGCGGCAGGTGTGGTGATGCACGCCAAGCCCGGCGCCCTCCTGCGGGCGGGGCAGCCGATGCTCACCCTGCACACCGACACCCCCGAGCGGTTCGCCCTGGCCCTGGCCGACCTCGAGGGCGCCTGGACCATCGCCCCCGAAGGCTCGCGACCGCCCGAGCGGCCACTGGTCATCGAGCGGGTCGCGTGACCACATCGGCGGCAACCCTGCACCCCGAGACCATGCACCCCGAGACCCTGCACGTCGAGTACCCCTGTGGACACCGGCAGCACGCCCGGTAGCCCGCCCGGCGAACCCGAGCGGCGACGTCCCCAGTCCGTCTACGGGGTCGGCTCCGAACCCGACGCGCGCTTCTCCCTGGCCAACGAGAGGACGGCGCTCGCCTGGGTTCGAACTGCTCTCGCCCTGGTCGCAGGTGGGGTCGGGCTTACGTCGCTGGCGCGGGTGGCCGAGCTCTCACGCACGCTCGACATCGCTGGGGCGCTGCTGTGCCTGAGCGGCGGCGGCGTGGCGGTGCTCGCCGTGCGCGGCTGGCGCAGCCGTGAGCGGGCGCTGCGAACCGGGCAGCCGCTTCCGGCGCCCGTCGCGCTGGCCTGGATGGCCGGTGGGGTCGCCGTCGTGGCGCTGCTCCTCGCCGGCTACGCGGTGCTGCGCCCCTGACCACGGCTGTGCCGCAGGGGGCGATAGCGTGATCGACGTGTCTCGCGACCCCCGGCTCGGCGAACCCACGAGCGCGACGAGCCTCACGCCGTCCACCCCCGCGATCGTCGCGGCCCCCAAGGTGCTCCTGCACGACCACCTCGACGGCGGCCTGCGCCCGTCCACGATCGTCGAGATCGCCTCGCAGATCGGCCACACGCTGCCGGTCGCCGATGCCGCGGGCCTGGCGCGGTGGTTCCACGAGTCGGCCGACTCCGGGTCGCTGGAGCGCTACCTGAAGACCTTCGAGCACACCCTCGCGGTGATGCAGCGCCGCGCCGACCTCGTGCGGGTCGCTCGCGAGTGCGCGTTGGACCTCGCCCGCGACGGTGTGGTGTACGCGGAGATCCGCTATGCGCCGGAGCTGCACCTCACGGGTGGGCTGACCCTGGACGAGGTCGTGCTCGCCGTCCAGGAGGGCCTTGAGGAGGGCGCTGCCCAGGCGGGCGGGGAGGGGTTCCCGACGCGCGTCGTCACCCTGCTCACGGCGATGCGTCATGCCGCGCGTGGCATGGAGATCGCCGAGCTGGCGGTGCGGCACCGTGACCGCGGGGTGGTCGGGTTCGACATCGCCGGCGCCGAGGCCGGCTTCCCGCCGTCGCGCCACCTCGGCGCGTTCGAGTACCTGCACCGCGAGAACTTCCACGTGACGATCCACGCCGGTGAGGCGTTCGGGCTGCCCAGCATCTGGGAGGCCGTGCAGGTCTGCGGCACCGACCGGCTCGGGCACGGCGTGCGGATCGTGGACGACGTCGAGCTGTCCGCGCCGGGCAGGGACGGTTCGGACGCCGCCCCCGCGGCTCGGCTGGGGCGCCTGGCCGCCTGGGTGCGCGACCAGCGGATCCCGCTCGAGATGTGCCCGTCCAGCAACCTGCAGACCGGGGCGGCCGCCAGCATCGGCGAGCACCCGATCACCCTGCTGAAGGACCTCCGGTTCCGGGTGACCGTGAACACGGACAACCGGCTGATGTCGGCCACGTCGATGTCGCGCGAGATGGGCCTGCTCGTGGATGAGGCCGGTTGGACGATGGCCGACCTGCGCTGGGTGACCATCAACGCGCTCAAGAGTGCCTTCATCCCCTTCGACGAGCGGCTCGCCCTCATCGAGGACGTCGTCAAGCCCGGCTACGCCGTCCTGCTCGCCTCCTGACCCTGCCCCCGGCGCCCTCTTCGCGGCTTCAGGCGGGGGACGGCGACCGGCGGGGGACCTTCGACCCCGGGGGACGGCGCCGCGCCGGGCTTACCGTGCGCCCATGCAGATGGAGGAGCTGCGGGCGCTCACGCGCGCCTGCGTGGAGGACCCCACGCTCACCTACCGGCAGCGGGTGCAGCGCCTCGCCGCGCTGGCCGAGAACGCCCTCGACCCGCCGCCGGTGAGCCAGGCGTGCCGTGACGCCCAGGCCAAAGGCGTCGTGCACGACATGGGCGAGGGCAGCGCCCCGTACCGCCCGCGTTACGTCCTCCCCGACTACGAGGTCGCACTCGCGCGTGGCAGCGCGCACCTCGAGCTCCCGCCCCCGGCCGACCTGGACGAGGCGCTGGCCTTCCTCACCGCCATGTACGCCGCCGTCCCCTCGATCACCGGCTACCCGGTGTACCTGGGTGACGTCGACAGCCTCCTGGAGCCCTTCGCCGCCGAGGTGCAGGACGACGAGGAGCTCGACCGGCGCCTTCGGCTGTTCTGGCGCACTCTCGACCGCACGATGCCGGACGCTTTCGTGCATGCCAACCTCGGCCCCCATGACACCCGGGTGGGCCGGTCGATCCTGAGGATCGAGCGCGAGCTGAAGCAGGTGGTACCCAACCTCACCCTGCGCGTCGACCCCGACACCACCCCGGACGGCTTCCTGCGCGAGGCCGTCCTCACCGCCTGCGCCGACGGCAAGCCGCACTTCGTCAACCACCCCATGATGGTCGGCGACCTCGGCCCGGCCTACGGCGTGGTGAGCTGCTACAACAGCCTGCGCCGCGGCGGCGGGTCGTACACGCTGGTGCGGCTGAACCTCAAGGAGAGCGTGCGTGGGCACCGGGGGAGTGCGCAGGAGTACCTCGGCACCACCCTGGCCGAGCATGTCGGGCTGACCGCGGAGCTCATGGCCTCGCGCATCCGGCATCTCGTGGAGCAGTCGCGGTTCTTCGAGCACGACTGGCTGTCACGCGAGGGGATCATCAGCCGCGACGCCTTCAGCGCGATGTTCGGCATCGTCGGCGTCGCCGAGGCGGTCGAGCTGCTCGTGGCACACGAGGGGGTCGAGGCTCGCTACGGGTTCGACGCGGCGGCTAACGACTTCGCCCACGCACTCGTCGCGCGAGTCGCCGAGCTGGTCGCCGCGATCGAGATGCCGTACTGCGAGGGCACCGGCGGTCACGCGCTGCTGCACGCGCAGTCGGGTATCGACAGCGACGTCGACGTCACCGCCGGTGCGCGCGTGCCGGTGGGTCGCGAACCCGGGCTGTACCAGCACATCCGCGCGGTGGCGCCGAACCATCGGTACTTCCCCGCGGGGATCAGTGACGTCTTCCGCTTCGAGGACACGGTGCACGACAACCCGGACGCCGTGGTCGCGGTGATCCGCGGCGCGTTCGCCGAGGGCATGCGCGACTTCACGTTCGACGTCGACGGCAACGGCTTCGTCCGGATCACCGGGTACCTCGTGCGCACCCGGGACGTGGCGGTGGTGGAGCACGGAGCCCGCCACTCCAGCACGTTCCTCGGCGCCACGGCCATCGCCAACCAGCGGCTGGGTGAGCGTGTCGTCAAGCAGCCCTGAGGTCTCGCTGTCCCTTGTCTCTGGTGACGGCGGCCGCGCAGACGGCGACCTGGCCGGGGGATACGTCGCCGGCACGGTGGAGTTCTCCGCCGTGGACGGGCCGGGCAACCGCTTCGTCGTCTTCCTCCAAGGGTGCCAGCTGGACTGCCTGGCCTGCCACAACCCGTGCTCGATCCCGGTGCGCCCCAAGGGGATGCTGCGCACGAGCGCGGCCGAGGTCCATGCCCGGATCCGCGACGTCGCCGGGTTCCTGTCCGGCGTCACCGTGTCGGGTGGAGAGGCGATGCTCCAGCCGCACTTCGTCCGTGACCTGTTCACCCTGCTCGCGAAGGACCCGGGGACGGCGCGGCTGACGCGCCTGGTCGACAGCAATGCGGATGTGGACGCCGCGGCGTGGGAGCTCGTCGAGCCGGTGATGGACGGCGCGATGCTCGACCTGAAGGCCCTGGACCCGCAGATGCACCTCATCCTCACCGGCGTCACGAACGAGCGCGTGCTCGCCGGCATGGAGAGGCTGGCGGCTCGGCGGCTGCTCTACGAGGTGCGGCTGCTGCTGGTGCCGGGGCTCAACGACTCCGACGACGCATTGCGACGGACGGCGCGGTGGCTGCTCGGGCTTGACCCCCAGATGCGCGTGCGGGTCAACGCCTTCCGCAGCCACGGGACGCGACCCTGCGGGCGGGACCTGCTCGAGCCCGACGCCGCCGACCTCGCTCGGTACCGGAGCGTGCTCACGGACACCGGGATACACCACCTGTCCATCCCGCGGGTGGCGGGAATGGCCTGAGCCGAGCTCCGATCGCGCGATCGGCAGTTCTCGGCTACGGCATTCGCGAAGGGTCTTCCCGTGTACTCGAGACCATTCTCGGTGCCGAGCATTCGACCCTGTCGCCGGGGTGACTTGTGTGATCAACGCTATATCGCGAACATGCCGAACCGGGCAGGGCAGGTCAATGCCTGCCCTGCCCGGTGTGCGTCGGCTACTCAGGCTGCCTTGACGTGCGGGAAGCCGGCCGGGTGCTGGGCCGGGTCGAAACTGCCGATCCTTGGCCCGTTCGAGCCGGTGCCGACAGACGGGTGCATCGATGCCGTCAGCGCCGCCGCGGCGATCAGGGCGGCCGCGACCACCAGGATTCGACCGCTTCTTGACTGGATGAAGACTGTTTCGCTCATGCTGTCCTTCTCCCCGTAGTGAGGTTCTCCGAGCCACATGTGCTCGCGAGCCGCTCGTCATTGGTGGACAAGCGGCCATACATTTGCAGCGCCGGGGCGTCATTGTCAAGACGCGTGCGATTGACCTTACTGAGCGCCAAGGAACAAGGTATGCATAGAACCGCAAGAGATTGCTTCTGGTTGACGAGTATGACGATTCCCGACCATGCGAAGGACGCTTGGGGGCGACGCGAGGGTGCTCAGCGGCCGATGCAGACGAAAGCGCCGCGCGCTGCCAGGGAGACCGGGTCCACGTCCTCGACGGCAGCGGTCGCGGCGCTCAACGCTTCCGGTGGTGCGAGCCCCGCGGAGAGGCCGGCATGGAGCCTGGCCATGATCTGGACCGTGATCGCGGTGTCGGGCACCGGCAGGACGCTGGCGACCAGCGATTGCGTCCCGAGGCTCAGCAGCGCCGACGCCAGGCCGAGCCACTCCCCACCGGGCCGGGGCTGGGCCAAGGCCGAGTCGCACGCCGACAGCACGACCGTCGTCGGGGCGCGGCGCAGCCCCTCGATGTCGTGGACGGCCAGCGGCCCGTCCGCCACGACGAGATGTGAGAAGAGCGGGTTGTCCGCGCGCAGGACGCCGTGGCAGGCGATGTGGAGGACGTCGGCTCCCTCCATCGCCGCCAACAATCCGCGTACGGAGGCCGAGTCGCCCGTCAACGTGAGAGCGCTGGGCCAGGTCACGGAGACCACCTCGACCTCGAGCGCCGCGTTGCGGAGCCCGGGACCGGCCGCCACGACCTGGCGGCCGGAGCGTCGGCGTCGAGGCGGTGCCTGCGCCCACATCGACGCCGACGGTGCCACCACGACGCTACGACGCGCGAGGCTCGGCAGGACGCTCCACGGCATCGCGAACAGGTCCCTCGTCGGCACGAGCACGATCGGGTGGTCCGAACAGTCGACGCGCTTGACCAGCACGTCGTCGAGTGCCTCTACTGAGGCGACCGCGCTCGCAGCTGTCCCGGGGGACGCGCTGCCGCGGGCCATGCGAAGCAGGGCGAACCGAAGGTGCTCCACCTCGGCGCGGATCGCGTCGGAAGGGCCGAGGTCGAGAAACGTGGCCCGCCGACGGTCTAGGCGGATCGCGACAAGCCTGCCGCTCAGGTCCGCGAAGGACACCAGAACCCGCTCTCCGAGCACGGAACGGACCTGTCCCGCCGGCACCCGTCCGCCCAGCACGTCCGCGACCGTCGGCGGTGAGAAGGCGGGTGCGGATGGCCTTCTCGAGGTCCGCCTGCCGTCGCCGCTGCGGTGTCGCATCAGTTCCCTCGATCTCGGCGTCGCGGATGCGCAGGGTCACTTGCCGAAGCTCGGTCTGTTCCCGCGCAAGGGCCTTGGCGGACGGTGGCCGGACAGGGCGGTACATGAGCGCGCTCGCCCGCACACGCTCGGTCCAGTCGAAGAACGCCGCAGGGCCTTGCTGCCGCGCGAACGGCAGAGCGAGCCGGCCGAAAGCAGCGGCGACAACCGCGGCATTGACCCGCGCCTCCGTTGCGCCGATCGTGGCTTGGGCGCCCTCCAGCACATCCAACCCGGCGCGAGCGGACGCGAGTACTCCTCGGCCGTCGTGGCGAACCGCATGAATGCTTGCCTGCACCTGCCAATACCACGACCGAAGGCCGGGGTTGGGCCACGTACGGGCTGCAGCCGCCTTCTCCACATCCCGCCGGGCCAATGCCGTACGTCCAAGGCGCGCCCCGATCGCTGCCGCGGTCAACCATGCCTCGAGTCCGACGTCGTACTGACCGGCCCGGGTCAGCCCTCGCGCCAGTTCCCGGGCTGCAGAGAGGTCGCTAATCTCGATATCACCGGTGGCCGCGCGTGACCGGATCTTTACCAAGAGGACTCGGTCGGCCATCCGTGGTCTGCCTTGGACTGCATACAGTTCTGCAGCAGCAGCCGCAGACTCGCTGGCGCCGTCGACATCACCAAGGGCGAACTGCGATTCGGCAAGCCGAGTGAGGGCCTCTGGTCGGTCAGCGTCCAAGCCAGTCTGCTCAATTCGGGTGCAGCGCGAGCCTGCATTCTTCCCCGGAGGCAGCGTTAAGGCCGACCGCGAAGAGGAGGCTCGCCTTCGCGAGGTGGATGTTAATGACTCCCTGGCCGGTGTCCGCCAGTATGGGCTCAATGTCCTCCAGCAGGCGGAGCGCGCGCACGTAGTGGCCTCGGAGATACGACACCCAAACGAGGTTTAGGGTCGTGTCGATTGCATCGGTACGACAACCCAGTTCCGTGGAAAGCTCTGATCGACGCTTGCAGGTCTTCGTCAGCTCGATCCAATTGACCGTTCATGGCCGCCGCGAGCCCGCGGTTGGCGAGAGCATGCGCTAGCCAAATGTTTGATCGCCCTAGTCTTGGGACGGCACTCATCGAGGAGGGCCGCAGCGCGGACAGGATCGCCATGCAGGAGCGCCAGGGTGGCAGCGACACTCTGTGCCTCGGCGGCCGCCTGCTGGAAGAGTCCCGCCTGTACCTGGTCGACGAGGTCAGACGCCGCCGCCATGTCACCGCCAACATATACGTCGCAGCGAGCGTGACGCGTACGTGATCAGCTACTTCGGACAGGGAGGCGGCCTCAGCCACTTGAATCGCATCGATACCGGCGACTACGGCTGCCGGGTGATCAGACCTGCGGAGAGCCACCATTCGGGCTCGCCCAGCCAAAGCCAGCGCACCCTGATCTCCGCTGGCCGTGGCTAGGCGCACGACGTCCGCTGCGCGGCGGAGAGCTGACTCCGGGTCCTCCAGTGCGAGGAGATGCAACTCCTCGGCTTGCTCGACAAGTGTTCTCGTCGTGACCAATGACCGATCCTCGGGGCCGCCCCACGCGAGTGCGTGGCACGCAGGCTACCCCGAGGATCGGTCAGGCGTCACTGGACGGGATGGCTCTATGGCAGCGCAGCGAGCGCGATGGCCGCTTGCGGGGCCGCGAACGACGTGCCGCTCCAGCGGACCGTCGATCCCAGGTGCGCAGTCGGCGCCGCGGACAGGGGAATGGTGGTCCCGTCACCCTTGTCGCACGCGTTGGAGATGCGCACGCAGTACCGGTACGCACCGGCCGTGTACATGCCGACCACCCCGTCGCCGTCGGACCACTGCTCCACCCAGCCGCCCCTGTTGGAGAAGGCCGAGATCGTCGCCGGAACGGTGCCCAACGGGTAGACGTCGTACAAGGTCGTGGTCGAGGTGACCGAGCCGACGGACGTCACGGTGGCGGCCCGGTCGACCATGCACAGCTGGGTCTGGGCGTCCCGGACGCCGCCGGGGCAGGACCCGTTGGCCGCCCAGGAGGGCGTGGGGTAGACGCCGAAGGCGGCGGGGTAGAAGGGCTCGCTGCGGCCGTTGTTCCCGGCCGCGGCGACCAAGCCCACCTGCTCCGTCTGCAGGACGCCGACCATGGCCGCGAGCATGAGCGGGAATACTGTCTCGCCATGTGAGATGCAGGCGTAGGTGCCGGCGGACAGGTTGGCCACGTCCTTGGCGGCGAACGCGTACGTGCCGATGATGCGGGCGATGTTCGACTCCAGGTAGAGCCCCTTCCCGTCCGTCACGTCGACGAGCGGCACGTCACCGCCCGGGAAGGCGGAGAGGCCGAGACCTTGGATGAACACCCCGTGCCCCGCCGTCGGGTCGTTCCAGCCGTCGGCGATCTGGACATCGGTCTTCGTCGCGGCGTTGTCGAACACGGCGAGCTTGTGGCGCTGGGTCACGGCCACCGGCGAGGTCCAGGTGGCCTGCCCCGGGGCCGGCAGCGGTGACGTCCCTGGCGCGGCCTTGACGTGTGGGAAAACCGCTGGGCGTGAGCACGTAGTTCGGGGCAATCCAGCCCGCGGCCCGCAGGTCGACGCTCCCCGGATGCGTGAGCTGCACCCCGTACAGGAAGTCGACAAGCCCGAACGCGTCATACGGGCCGGCCGTGATGTCGATGGCGTAGAAGCCCGCCGGCATGGTGAGCGTGACGTTGGCCGCCACCTTCACCCCAGCGGCCTTGAGGAACCCCGCCCACCGGGACCTGAAGTCGGTGACGGTGAGCCGCGAGGTGATCGTGTTCTTCAGGTACGCCGAGCTCGGGCAGTCGGTCGCGTTCGTGGCGACCTGCGGGTTGGCGGCGAGGATCGCGTCGACCTGGGCCTGGTCGGCCAGCTGCCAGTTCAGGGCGAGCACCGAGGTCGCGGTGCAGTCCGGGTCGGCCGTCGTCCCGGTCCAACAGGAGTCGACGGACTTACCGAGCACCTGGCTCGGCGTGAGGTAGCTCGTGGCAGCCGACGCGGGTGTCATCGGGGCGATGCACAGCGCGCCAACGAGGCTGGCGCTTCCCAGCAGTGCTCGGGCCATGGAAGCACGCATGGGTATCACTTCCTCTCATCTCGTGGTGGCGTCGAGACGAGTCCGCACATCGGCGCTCAGATACGTGCGACGGAGGACTTTCGTCCGGTCCAAGGTCACTGAGTGTGCCGCCTCGAGTGGCTGCCGAACAAGACAATGGCGGTCCTTTGACGACACGCGGTCATATCAGTCAGCAGGCCGCGAACAACCGAGCACGCAGAGTGACCACTGGCGCCACAGACTCGCCACGGCAGGGTCAGCGGCCCTTGGGATGCCAGACCGTCTTGGTCTCGGTGAACGCCAGGGCGCGGTGCGGCCCGGGCGGGGACGCCGTCCAGTCCGGTTCCACGGCGCCGTCCGCCTCTCCGGCAGCCCCGCGGCCACCAGGGCGCACGACTCGCGTCAGCGTGGACGCCGCCGCCGCCTCCAAGGCACCCCAGTCCAGCGACGCCGCTCCCGGCAGACCTGCCGCCCCCGACAGGTCGAGCGCGTTGACGTCCTCGTGCGACGCCAGCCACCCCGCCACCTCGCTCGTGACCCCCGTGAGCAGGTTGACGACCCCGCCCGGCAGGTCCGACGTCGCGAGCACCTCCGTGAGCGTCACCGCGGGCAGCGGCCGGGTCTGCGAGGCGAGCACCACGCACGTGTTGCCGGGCACCAGGACTGGCGCGACCACGGAGACCAGGCCCAGCAGCGACGAGGCCTGCGGTGCGAGCACGGCCACGACGCCCGTCGGCTCCGGCACCGAGAGGTTGAAGTACGGCCCGGCCACCGGGTTGGCGGTGCCGGCCACCTGGGCGAGCTTGTCCGTCCACCCCGCGTACCAGACCCAGCGGTCGATGGCCGCGTCCACTACCGCGCCCGCCCGCGACGCCGACAGGCCCTCGGCGCACGACACCTCGTCGACGAACTGGCCGCGCCGGCCCTCCATGACCTCCGCGACCCGGTACAGCACCTGACCCCGGTTGTAGGCCGTGGCACCCGACCACGTCGCGAAGGCGGCGCGCGCGGCCACGACGGCGTCCCGCGCGTCCTTGCGCGAGGCCATCGCCGCGTTGGCCAGGAAACGGCCCTTGGCGTCGAGCACCGCGTACGAGCGCCCGGACTCGCTGCGCGGGAACGCTCCGCCGACGTAGAGCTTGTACGTCTTGCGGACGTCGACGCGTTCCGCCGCGCGCCGAGCCGAGCGGGGGCTCACAGCGACGTCTCCTTCACGTACGAGGCCAACCCGTGGACGCCGCCTTCGCGGCCGTAGCCGGACTCCTTGTATCCGCCGAAGGGACTCGTGGGGTCGAAGCGGTTGAAGGTGTTGGCCCAGACGACCCCGGCGCGCAGCCGGTCGGCCATCCACAGGATGCGGGACCCCTTCTCGGTCCAGATACCCGCAGACAGGCCGTACGGCGTCGTGTTCGCCTTGGTCACGGCCTCCTCCGGGGTGCGGAACGTCAGTACCGAGAGCACCGGCCCGAAGATCTCCTCTGTGGCGATCCGGTGCGCGGGCGATACTCCGGTGAAGACCGTGGGGGCGAACCAGAACCCGCTCGCCGGCAGCGAGCAGGGCGCCGTCCAGCGCTGCGCGCCCTCCGCCTCACCCGCGTCGGACAGCTCGGTGATCCGCTCGAGCTGGGCGCGGGAGTTGATCGCGCCGACGTCGGTGTTCTTGTCCATCGGGTCGCCCACGCGCAATGTCCGCATCCGCGCCTGGAGCCGCGCCACGACGTCCTCGGCGACCGACTCCTGCACGAGCAGCCGCGACCCCGCGCAGCACACGTGGCCCTGGTTGAAGAAGATGCCGTTGACGATGCCCTCGACTGCTTGGTCGAGTGCCGCGTCGTCGAAGATGATGTTGGCGGCCTTCCCGCCGAGCTCCAGCGTCGCCTTCTTCCGGGTGCCGGCGATGGTCCTGGCGATGATCCGGCCGACCTCGGTGGACCCCGTGAACGCCACCTTGTCCACGTCGGGGTGCGACACGACGGCAGCACCCGTCTCGCCCGCACCGGTGAGGATGTTGACGACGCCTGCCGGCAGGTCGGCCTGCTGGCAGATCTCGGCGAACAGCAGCGCGGTCAGCGGCGTCGTCTCGGCCGGCTTGAGCACCACTGTGTTGCCCGTCGCGAGCGCCGGCGCGACCTTCCAGGCCAGCATGAGCAGCGGGAAGTTCCACGGGATCACCTGACCGACGACGCCGTGCGGTACCGGGTCGCGCGGGACGCCGTCCGGCCCGACCCCGCCACCGGGCAGCCCGGCCCACGCCAGCTTGTCGGCCCATCCGGCGTGGTAGAAGAAGTGCGCCGCGACGAGGGGGACGTCGACGTCCCGGCTCTCGCGGATCGGCTTGCCGTTGTCGAGGGTCTCCAGGACGGCGAGCTCGCGGCTTCGCTCCTGGATGATCCGGGCGATGCGGAACAGGTACTTGGCCCGCTCGGCGCCGGGCATCCGCGACCAGGTGCGCTCGTAGGCCCGCCGCGCGGCCCGCACCGCGGCGTCCACGTCGGCCTCGCTCGCGACGGCGACCTCGGCGAGGACCTCCTCCGTGGCCGGGTTCACCGTCTTCAGTGCGGCCCCTCCGGCGGGGTCGACGAACTGCCCGTTGACGAACAGCCCGTAGCTGGCACGAAGGTCGACGACGGCCCGCGACTCAGGTGCCGGCGCGTACTCGAAGCTCGCCATCTACCCCTCCAGCCGGGTCTGCTCGCCCAGCGCGCTCATGTCGCCAGCGTGAGATGGTCGGCACCGGCGTAGGCGCCGATGGCCATCCGGCGCCGCTGCAGCAGGATGTCGTTGAGCAGGCTCGACGCGCCCAGGCGGAAGCGGTCCGGGTCGAGCCAGTCCGGTCCGGCCGTCTCGTTGACGAGCACGAGGTAGCGCACGGCGTCCTTCGCCGTCCGGATCCCGCCCGCCGGTTTCACCCCGACCACCGCGCCGGTCAGCCGGTGCCAGTCGCGCACCGCCTCGAGCATCACCAACGTCACCGGCAACGTCGCCGCAGGTGAGATCTTGCCCGTGGACGTCTTGATGAAGTCGGCCCCTGCGAGCATCGCCAGCCACGAGGCTCGCCGGACGTTGTCGTAGGTCACGAGCTCCCCCGTCTCGAGGATCACCTTCAGGTGCGCCGAGTGGCCGCCGTCGGAGCACGCGGCTCGAACCGCGACGATCTCGTCGAACACCTGCCCGTAGCGCCCGGAGAGGAAGGCGCCCCGGTCGATGACCATGTCGACCTCGTGAGCCCCCGCCTGCACGGCGTCGCGGGTGTCGGCCAGCTTGACAGGCAGGGTCGCGCGACCGCTGGGGAACGCCGTTGCCACCGCCGCTACCCGCACGCTCGAACCCCGCAGCGCCTCGATCGCGACGGGCACAAGGTCGTTGTAGACGCAGACGGCGCCCACGGACGGGCACGACGCGTCGTCCGGGTCCGGGCGGCGCGCCTTGGCGCACAGGGCCTTCACCGTCCCGTGGGTGTCCGCCCCCTCGAGCGTCGTCAGGTCGACCATGCGGATCGCCAGCTCGAGCGCTCCCGCCTTCGAGCCGGCCTTGATGGAGCGCGTCGAGAGCGCCGCCGCCCGGGCGTCCGCGCCGACCTCGTCCACCCCTGGCAGCCCGTGCAGCCAGCGGCGAAGCGCGGCGTCGTCCAGCTCGTTCCCACCGAGCACCTGCCTGGCCCGGGTCGCCGCTGCACACTCCGAGGACGGCGAGCCCACGGCCTCGGTGGTGGACGTCCCTGTCACCGCGGCAGTCTAGCCGCGCACGGATGCGCGGGGCCGGAGCAGCGGGAGGTAGCGCTGGACGTCGCCGGCTGGGTGGGTAGCCGCGGTGGTGCACCATGGGCAGGTGGGCGAGGCGACGAACGTCATGGTGTACCGGCCGGTCCTCGTGCGGGTCGCCGCGGTCGTGGTCTGGCTCGCCGCGCTGTGGTGGGCCGGGACACTGGCCGTGCAGGGCCGATGGCAGGACGTCGCCTTCGCCGTGCCCGTGCAGGTCGCCGTCTGCCTCGTGGTCTACCTCCTGTTCTGGCGCCCGGCGGTCGTCGTCGACGACGATGCGGTGGTGCTCCGCAACGTCCTGCGGGACGACCGGGTGCCCTGGCGCAGTCTCAAGAGCGTCGACACTCGTTATGCCCTCACGCTCGTGACCGCCGACGACCGGCGCATGCAGAGCTGGGCTGCAGCGGCCCCTGGTCGCAGCCTCGCCTTCCGCGATCTTGCTGGACGCCGTGGGGCCGGATCCGCGACCGGTGCCGCCAAGCACGACCCTCGGCTGCCCGACCCGCGCTGGAGCGTGGGTGGCCACACGCCCCAGCAGGCCAGCCGCGACCTGCGCGGCGACGCCGGGGCGGCGGCCTTCATGGTGGAGCAGCGCTGGCACGCCTGGCGTGACCGGCAGGTCACGTCGACGGTCGGCGCCGCGGCCGGCACAGACCAGGCCCCGGCCGAGGGTTCTCACCCGGGGCTGGGTTCGGGAGACTCGGTGACGGTCCGCTGGAACGTGGTCCCCCTGGTGGCACTGGTCGCGGCGGTCCTCGCATCCGTGGCTGTTCGGATCTTCAGGTAGGACGCTCGGACAGGACGCTCGGAGAGGACGGTGACCGTGACCGGAACGAAGGACCGCGTGGTGCTCTGTCACCCGCTGGGCCGTACAGCGCTCGCGGTCTGGATGGTGCTGGGGCTGGCCGTCACGCTGCCTGCAGCCGTGTCAGTGACGGGCGACGGTGGCGCCGGGCCGGGTGCCCGCGCCGGCCTCACGGTGGTCGTGTGCGTCAGTCTGCTGCTCGGGCTGGTCGGGTGGTGGCCCGCCGTCGTCCTGACCGACGAGGTGCTGGTGCTGCGGAACCCCCTGCACGTCGTCACCATCCCGTGGCCGGCGGTCGAGGAGGTGACCATGGGATGGGTGCTGCGCGTCCGCGCCGACGGTGTCGAGCACTGCGCCTGGGGGTTGCCGGGTCCGCGCCGGTTGCGCGAGATGCGAGACGTCGACTACACGGGCGCGGTCATGCAGAGGTACTCGGCATCGGCCGTCGACCGGGCCGCTCGTCAGGGATCTGCACTCCTTGGTGTGGGGGACACCGCGCTGGTCTCCCAGCGCTGGGCAGCTCGCGCCGCGCTCGCCGTCCCCGGGGTGGTGCAGGTGAGGGTGTCCCTGGCCGCTTGGGTGTCGTCGGTGGCGCTCATGGTCGCCCTGGTCTTCGCGGTGCTCCGATAGCGCTCGCCCGACCTGGGCCGGGCAGGGCTTGCCGACGAGTGCGAACCGCCGCGTCCCGCGTTCCGCGGCGAGCTACCGGCTGGAGTCAAGGCACGCCCGTACCGACCGCGACGCGGCAAGGTACGCGTTGCGGCCTGCTTTGCATTGCACGCGGATCTGCAACACCCGTACCGACCGCGGCGCGGCAAGGTACGCGTTGCGGCCCGCTTTGCATTGCACGCGGATCTGCAACACCCGTACCGACCGCGGCGCGGCAAGGTACGCGTTGCGGCCCGCTTTGCATTGCACGCGGATCTGCAACACCGCGCCGAAGGCGCAGCCGTCGGAGACCGGTGCACACTCCTCCTGCGTGGCGGCCGTCCACTGGGCGGCTCCAGGCGACCCCGATTGGGCGTTGCGGATCTGCGTGCAGAGCCTGCCGCACCAACGGCCCACCCGGCGGCGGCGGGGTGCCGACCGGGGCCGCGACCATGGCGATCGGGCGTTGCGCATCTGCGTGCAAAGCAAAGCACTTCGCACCGACCGCCCCGCCCGACCGCCCCGGAAGGACTGGCGGCCTTCAGCCAGCCAGGGTGGTCTCAAGAAGGCGCAGTGAACCGGCTCAGGGAAGGCCCAGCGCTGCCGACAGGTCATGGCGCACGGCGTCCAGCCGAGTCCGGGCCAGGTGACGGGCGGCTGCCAGACCCGACCGTCCGCCCGCGACGGGCACAACGGCCTCCAGGTAGCACTTGAGCTTCGGCTCCGTGCCGCTCGGCCGCACGACGACGCGCACGTCGTCGCTCGTCCGGTAGCGCAAGCCGTCGGTCGGCGGGACCGCGACCGACGGGTCGGGCACGGCCAGGTCCTCCGCAGAGGTCACCCCTGCGCCGCCAAGGGTTGCAGGCGGGTCGCCCCGCAGGCGCTCCATCGCCGCGGCGATGAGCGAGGGGTCCGACACCCGCACCGACAGCTGGTCCGTGGCATGCACACCGTGCGCCAGCGCCAGGTCGTCGAGGGCGTCGAGCAGCGTTCGTCCGTGCGCCTTCAGTCCCGCGGCGAGCTCAGCCACGAGCAGCGCGGCGGTGACGCCGTCCTTGTCGCGCACCGTGTCGGGGGCCACGCAGTAGCCGAGGGCTTCTTCGTAGCCGTATGCAAGGCCGGGCACCCGGCTGATCCACTTGAAGCCGGTCAGCGTCTCGGCGTGGCGCACCCCGTGTGCCGCCGCGATCTTGCCGAGCAGCTGCGACGACACGATCGAGCAGGCGACAGCGCCCTCGTCCGGCACGCCGCGGCCGACCATCACCTGGCCGAGCAGGGCACCCACCTCGTCCCCGCGCAGCATGCGCCACGGCGCGGGCCCAGCCGGCTGCGGGTCGGCGAACCCTGCGTCGGGCACGGCAACCGCGCAGCGGTCAGCGTCGGGGTCGTTCGCGATCACCAGGTCCGCCTTACGAGCCCGAGCGACGGCAAGCGCCATGTCGATCGCGCCCGGCTCCTCGGGGTTGGGGAACGCGACCGTCGGGAACTCGGGGTCGGGCGCCGCCTGCTCCGCCACCACGATTGGCGCCGGGAAACCCGCGGCGACCAGAGCTCGCACGGCGGTGTCGCCGCCCACGCCGTGCAGCGGCGTCAGCACGATGCGCAGGTCCCGCGGTCCGGGCCGCACGACCGTCACCGCCGCCGCGAGGTAGGCCTCGAGGATCTCCTCGCCGAGTGGGGTCCAGCCCCCTTCTGCCCGGGGGACGTCGACCGCCGGCCCCGCCTCGGCGATGCACGCGGCGATCTGCTCGTCGGCCGGCGGGACGATCTGCGCACCCTGCCCGGGTGAGGAGTCGGCCCGGCCCCCGAGGTAGACCTTGTAGCCGTTGTCGCGCGGCGGGTTGTGGCTCGCGGTGACCATGACGCCTGCGTCACAGTCCAGGTGCCGCACGGCGAAGGCCAGCACCGGTGTCGGCAGGTGGCGTGGCAGCAGCAGGGCCTCGCAGCCGGCCGCCGTGAGTACGGCGCAGGAGTCCATGGCGAACACGTCCGAGTCGTGCCTCGCGTCGTACCCGACCGCCACCCTCGGCCGGTCCGGCACCCGCGAGCGCAGGTAGGCGCTCAGCCCGGCGGCCGCGGCGATCACGACAGCGCGGTTCATGCGGTTCGGCCCGGCGCCGAGCTCGCCCCGCAGCCCGGCCGTGCCGAACTGCAACGGAGCCAGGAACCGGTCGGCCAGGTCGGCGGTCGCGTCCGGGTCACCGACTGCGACGCGCGCGAGCACGTCGTCGAGCTCGGCCCGTGTCCGCGGGTCCGGGTCGCAGCGCAGCCAGGCTCGGGCCCGCACCTGCAGCTCGACCAGCCCCTCGGTCGTCATCGGGCCCTGCCTACCCAGGTTCACGCGCTCGGCAGCGAGTGCAGCGGGAACGGGGCGCGCATCCTGAGTACGACGTTGCGGTCGGCCGGGGTGCCGGCGAGGTCGCTGTCGAAGCCCGCCCACGGCACGTTGCCCGCGAGCTCGCGGTGGACCGCGGCGAGGTCAGCACCGCTGTGCGCGGCCCGTCCGTCCAGACTCAGCGGGCTGTCGTGGTCGACCATCGTGCACACGATCGACATCATGCCCTCCCCGTCGTCGACGATCTCGACCAGCCTGGTCTGGCACGGCCAGTCGACGACGGCGCAGGTGGTGACCTCCCAGAAGCCTCCACCCGGGTGGTGCGGGTCCGGTCGGGCGCGCACCCCGTTGGTGTGGGTGTGCCCGTTGAGCCAGAGCACGATGTTGGGGAAGCGGCGCACGAGGGCGAGGACCTCGGGGACGCCGACCACCGGCGATCCGTCGGGCCGCAGCCGGGCACCGCGGGTGTTGGTGAGCGTCTCCAGGCCGTGGTGGGAGAACAGGACGACGAGCCGGTCGTCGTGGCCGGTGCGCACCAGGTGGCCGTCAGTCCCCCGGTGCGACGAGTGGACCTCGACGAGCTGCTCCTCCAGCCAGGCCAGCTGGTCCTCGTCCAGGCTGCCCTCTGCCTGGCCGGCCAGGCAGGTGGTGTCCAGCGCAATGAGCCGCACACCAGCCGCGTCGTGGCTGTAGTGCGCAGTGCCGTCGAGCCGGTTGCGGTGGGTGAACCCGTGACCGTCGGGCCGGGCGCCGGCGGCGAAGTGCGCCTCGACGAAGTCTCTACGCGTGATGGCGCGGCGAGCCGGGTCGGGGGTGACCGGGATGTCGTCGCCGCGCAGAAACGACTCGCAGGCGTCGGTGAAGATGTCCAGCGCGCGGTCGCGGTCGGCGTCGTGGGGCGGCCGGACCGGCTTGCCGCTGCCGACCAGGGCCGCCGCCACCGCCGGGGTCACCACACCGACCCCTTGGATCAGCGCCTCGTGGTTTCCGTGGCAGGCCAGCCATGGCAGCCGCAGGCCGGCGGAGGAGAACTCGGCAAGGGCGGCCTCCAGCAGCCCCGGGAGATGCGGGAAGCCGTAGGTCGAGCGGAAGATGTCGGGACCGTCGGCGCCGTCGCCGTCCGGGCGCCAGAAGATGTCGTCGGGCCAGGTCAGGGACTGCACGCCCTCGTAGCACGGCCCCCCCGAGGAGGGGCGGACCTGGCCGCCGTCGAGCAGGGCGAGGAACAGCTGCAGCTCGTTCCACTGGGCGTTGTCGATGGCGTCACCCGTCGTCACCGCCAGGGATAACGGCACTCCCGTGGCCGGGCCGACCTCGACGCGGTTGAGGGTGGCCACCATCGCGTCGACGGCGCGCGGCGTCAGGGCCTCCTGCGGGCGCTGCACGGGCACGAGCTTCGACAGTCGCGGGTCCATGAACTCCCGGTTGAAGAACTCGAACCGCACGGGTGACTGGACGTCGGCCAGCTGGAGGTCCGTGATGTGCGCCAGCCCCAGCAGCGCACGACCCCGCCCGGCGGGGGGCTGCGAGACCGAACCCGCCAGGTCGCGCACGAGATGGGGCTCGCCGTCGATCGCCTGGACACGTCGGTAGCCGCCGTACGCGCCGGCCCGCAGCAACGCACCGGGGCCGAGCCGACGCACGAGCGTGAGCGGTGGGGCCTGGCTCACTCCGCGGCCGCTCCCTGCGTCGCAGCCGCGCTGACCGGTGTCACGAGCACGGCGTCGCTGCGCAGGCCGAGCTTGGCCCTGGTGCCCGCCGAGTACCCGACCGCCTCTGACGTCGGCAGCTGGGCCAGTGCCGTGCCTGCCTCGCCGAGGTCGACAGTGATCCGGCTCACGGCGCCGAGGAATGAGGTCGCGATGACCTGCCCGATCAGCGGGCCGGTCTCGTTCTCCCCTGCCGGACCCACGATGCTGACAGCCTCGGGACGCACGAGTGCCACAGCGGGCCCGTCGGGGGTGCGGGTGCGGGCCTGCACCAACGGAAGCCGGACGCCGAGGACATCGGCGACCCCCCCGGACACCTGGGCGGGCAGCCGGTTCGTCAGGCCGACGAACCCGGCGACGAAGGCCGTGGCGGGTCGGTGGTACACCTCGGTCGGCACACCGAGCTGCTCGAGCCGCCCAGCGTGCATCACGCCGACCCGGTCGGCGATCGCGAGCGCTTCCTCCTGGTCGTGGGTGACGAACAGCGTCGTGATGCCGACCTCGAGCTGCACCCGGCGGATCTCGTCGCGCAGCTGCGCGCGGACCTTGGCGTCGAGGGCGGACAGGGGCTCGTCGAGGAGCAGCACCTTGGGCCGGATGGCCAGCGCCCGTGCGAGCGCCACGCGCTGCTGCTGCCCGCCCGACATCTGGTGGGCGTAGCGACCGGCCTGGGCGGACAGGCCGACGAGCTCGAGCATCTCGTTGGCCCGCCTCGTGCGTTCGGCCTGGGAGACTCCACGCAGCCGCAGGCCGAACGCCACGTTCTGGCGCGCGGTCATGTGCGGGAACAGCGAGTACGCCTGGAACACCATCCCCATGTCGCGCTTGTTGGTGGGGAGCCGCGTGACATCCTCGCCGTCGACCACGACGCGCCCCTCGTCGGCGTCCTCCAGCCCGGCCAGCAGCCGCAGGGCGGTGGTCTTGCCGCAGCCCGAGGGGCCGAGCAGAGCGATGAGCTCGCCGGGGTGCAGCGTGAGCTCGAGCCCGTCCAGTGCCGTCACCTGGGCATACCGACGGCGCAGACCCTCCAGCCGCACCTCGACACCCGCGCGCCCCGAAGCCGTTGCCGCTGTGACGGTCTCGGTCACGTTCACTCCTCTTCCAGTGGGGCGGACCGCTGGTGTCGGCCGCCGAAGAAGGACAGGACGAGCAGCAGCAGGAAGGCGAAGATGAGGGCCGCCGCGGCGACCGCCACCGCGACGCCGGCGTTCGCCTGTTGCAGCTCGTAGAGCCGCGTCGACATGTTGGGGAAGTTCAGGAGGTTCGCGAGGGTGAACTCACCCAGGACGAGCGCGACCGACAGAAGGGCCCCGTTCACCAAGGCGCTCGTGATGTTCGGCGTGACGATCCGCCACATCACGGTGGCCCAGGAGGCCCCGAGGCTGCGGGCGGCCTCCGACATGGTGCGCAGGTCGATGGCGGCCAGCCCGTTGTCCAGCGACCGGTAGACGTAGGGCAGCACGAGGATCAGGTAGGCGAAGGAGAGGGTGAGCGACGACCCGCCGAAGACCTGCGTGACGCGCAGGTAGACCGGCGCCAGGCCGACGACCAGGGCGATGGCGGGGATCGTCAGGGGGAGCAGGCAGAGGAACTCCACGGTCCGTGACAGCCGCGGCATGCGCAGCCGCACCCACACCACCGTGGGCATGAGCAGCACGAGTGACGAGACCGCGGTGATCGCCGCCAGCTCCAGCGACGTCATGATCGCGGGAACAAGGCCCTCGGTGCTCGGGATGGCCCGCCAGAAGTCCAGCGTGCGTGGTGCCGACAGGCCGACTCCACGGGTGCTGAACTCCACGAGCCCGAAGATGGGTAGCAGGAAGAAGAAGCCCAGGGCGAGGAGGATGACCGATCGGAAGACGTTCAGACGTCTCCGCCGACGCTCTCGCAGGCCTCTGGGGTGTGGTTCTCGCGGTGCCGCGGCCGGCTGGGCGCCGCCGGACTCTAGCGCGGTCGAGGATGTGGTCACTGCAGCCACCTCGAGGAGCGTCGCTGCAGGAGCGAGTTGGCGACCATGACGAGCGCGACGACCAGGATCATGCCGAGCGCCAGGGCCTTGCCGACGTTCTCCTGCCCGAGCACGACCTCGCTGCGCAGCGCGATGCTGATCCGCAGGGGCAGGATGACCGCGCCCTGGCTGATCAGCGCGGCCGCGGTCGCATACGCCGAGAACGCGTTGGCGAACAGCAGCAGGAAGGCGCCGAGGAACGGTGGGGTGAGGATCGGGAAGGCGACATGACGCCAGTAGTCCCAGGTCGTGCCACCCAGACCCTCGGTGGCCTCCCGCCACTGGGGGCGGATCCCGTCGAGGGACGGCATGAACACCAGCACCATCAGCGGCACCTGGAAGTAGGTGTAGACGAGGATCAGCCCGGGTGTCTCGAACAGCCACAACCCGCCGATGTCGATCCCGAAGTTGGACAGGAACAGCGTGAGGAGGCCCTCGGGGCCGACGGTGACGATGAACGCGAACGCGAGCATGATGCCGCCGAACTGCGCGAGCACCCCGCAGACGGCCGTGACCGAGCGGCGCAGCACGCCGTCGGGCTTGCCGGTGGCGATGACGTAGGCCAGTACCGCACCGAACACGGCGCCCAGCAGCGCCGTCTCGAAGGAGATGGTGATGCTGGTCCTGAAGGCGCCGACGATCGTCGGGTCCCTGCCCAGCTGCCTGACGTTCTCCAGGGTGGGGTGGCCGTCGGCGGTGCGGAACGCCTCGACCGCCACGAGCACCGTGGGGAGCAACAGGAAGAGCCCGACGTAGCCGAAGAACGGTACGACGCCGAGCCAGTTCAGAGACAGCCGGCGGCCACCCCGTGCGGGGTGGCCGCCAACCGCTACATCAGTGCGGCCGTCGACCGCTACAGCAGTGCTGTCGGTCACGACGTCAGCTGATGGCCTTGGCCCAGTTGGCCGCCAGGTAGGTCTTGGCGGCTGTCGCCTGGTCGGGGGTCAGGAACTGCGGGGTGCCCGAGACCGGCGGCAGGGCGGCCGCGGCCGCGGTGTCGACGGTGCCGGCCTTGGTCATCGCGTCCATCCGGACCGGACGGGCGCCACCCTTGAGCCAGAGGTTCTGGCCCTCGTCGGAGAACAGGTACTCCTCCCACAGCCGCGCGGCGGCCGGGTGCGGGGCGTCCTTGTTGATGGCCTGGGCGTAGTAGCCGCCGAGGACCGCGTTCGAGGGCACGAACACCTTCCACGTCGGCACATTCTTGACCGCGGCCGCGGACAGGTAGTCCCAGTCGAACACCACGGGCGTCGTGCCGCTCTTGACGGTCGCGCTGGTGGCCTGGACGGGGATGAAGTTGCCGACCTTCTTCAGCTGCGAGAAGAAGTCCACGCCCTTGCTGATGTCGTCGGTGGTGCCGCCGTTGGCCAGCGAGGCCATCATGACGCCGTTGAGGGCTGCGTTGGCCTGGGTCGGGTCGCCGTTGAGGGCGACCTTGCTCTTGTATGCAGGCTTGAGCAGGTCGGACACCGCGGTGATCTCCGGGACCTTCGCCGAGTCGTAGCCGATCGACATGAAGCCGCCGTAGTCCTGGAACCACAGGCCCGTGGACTCCTTCTGGCTGTCCGGGATGTCCGCCCAGGTGGCCACCTGGTAGGGGGCGAACTCGGCGGTGTTGGCCAGGGCCACGGCCATGCCGACGTCCAGCACGTCAGGCGCGCGGTCGGTGCCCTTGAGCTGCTTGACCGCGTTCACCTCGTCCTGGCTCGAGCCGTCCGGCTGCGCCGAGGTGATCGTGATGCCGTACTTGGCCCCGAAAGCCTTGATGATCTCGCCGTAGTTCGCCCAGTCCGGCGGGAGGGCGATGACGTTGAGCTTGCCCTCCTTCTTCGCCGCGGCGACCAGGGCGTCCATGCCGCCCACGTCGGCCGCGGAGGTCGCCGACGCCGGTGCCTTCCCGGCCGCGCTCGAGCTCCCCGAAGGTGAGGCGCTGGGCGCTGAGCCCGTGCTGCTGGACGACCCGCATCCAGCCACGACGAGCATCGCGACCACCGCGATGCCGGCTTGGGTGGCTCGGAGTGACATTCTCACGTGCATTGCCTCCTGTCGGCTTTGCCCCGATGTTCGAAACTGCAGTGGTGCCCGGTGCCCGCTCGTCGTGCGCCGCGAGGGTCGCGTAGCGGTCCCGAATCGTTTAGGCGGCCTCAGTGTCCAAGCGCCTCCGAGGGGTGTCAAGCATCGTTACCGAGTTGACGCCTCGTTCTACCGGCGCCGGAAACCCCCTGGTTGCGGGCGGATGCACGGGGGGTGGAGGCGCGGCGAACACCGGCCCGCCCCGGCTGCGTCAGCGACGCCCGGTCGACGAGCTCGACCGGCTCGACGTGGTCGTCGCGGATCGACGGGTCGAGCAGCCGGCGCATGAGCGCTGCCCCCATCGCGAACCTGTCCAGCCGCAGCGTGGCCAGTGGTGGGTCGAGCAGCTCCGAGGTCGGGAGGTCGTCGTGGCCGACGACGGAGACGCCCGGCCCCACCGGCAGCCCGAGCTCGCGGGCAGCCTTGTAGACCGCGTGTGCGGTGTAGTCGGAGTTGGTGATGACGGCCGTCGGCGCGTCGTCCCGGCTCAGCATCGCGCGTGAGGCCGCCCGCACGCCGTCCAGCGTCAGCGGGGAGTTCAGCAGGCGACCCCGCAGCCCCAGCTCGCGAGCCACGCGCCGGAAGTGCCGCTGCCGGTCCGGGTCGGCCGCCAGCGCCCGCGGCGCGGACAGGAACGCGACGTCGGTGTGCCCGAGCTCTGCCAGGCGGACCATCGGCAGCCGGACGGCCGGCCCGTTGTCCGGCGTCACCCGGCGGACGCCCTCCAGCCGCTCGGCCGAGGCGTTGAGCACGACGACCGGCATCCCGGGCCGCAGCGACTGCCAGAGCCTGACGGACTCCCCGGTGCCCACGGGGGCGATGGCCAGGCCCGCGCACTGGTAGCCGGCCATCGCCTCGACATGGCGCCGCTCGAGCTCGGTGGAGTAGTGCGAGTCCAGCACGAGCAGGCTGCCCCCCGCCTCGGCCGCCATCTGGTCGGCGCCACTGATGACGTCGATGAAGAAGGGGTTCGAGAAGTTGCGGATGACCAGGCCGTACATGCGGGTCCGGCCCCGTCGCAGCGCCTGCGCCTGAGGGTTGGCTCGGTAGCCCAGCCGCTCCGCGGCGGCGAGGACGCGCTGCCGGGTCGTCTCGCTGACCCCGGTGCGACCGTTGATCGCCACGCTCGCCGAGGCCACGGAGACCCCGGCGGCCCGGGCGACGTCCCGGATGCCGACCGGGGTCGCCGGCCCTGGCGCGCGCTCGGGCATGGTCCTCCTCGCGCTCGCCAGGGCCGGCGTCCGCCGCACGGGGCCTCGACGGGGGTCGAGGTGCGTCGTCGCTCAGGCGTGTTGTAGCAGCCCTTCGGGAATGTCGCCACCATCCTCGGCCGTCGGGAGGGGTTCGGGCTCGCCCCCCTCGCGCAGCCCGTTGCGCGCCCACCACCGGGCGAGCGGGGCCGGCGCCCACCAGTTCCAGCGCCCCAGGAGGCGCATGGTGGCGGGCACGAGCACGGCACGGACGATGGTCGCGTCCACGACGATGGCCACCACCATGCCCACCCCGATCAGCTTGATGAAGCTGATGCCGGAGGTCGAGAACGCCGCGATGACGACGACGAGCAGCAGGGCGGCGCTGGTGATGATCCGGCCCGTGCGCTGCAGGCCTACGGCGACGGCCTCGGTGTTGGCCTCACGGGTGCCGGCCTTCTGCGCGTCCCACTGCTCACGGATGCGGCTGAGCAGGAAGACCTCGTAGTCCATCGAGAGGCCGAACAGGATCGCCAGCATGAGGATCGGCTGGGTCGTCTCCACGGTGCCGGTCGAGGTGAAGCCGAGCAGGCCGGAGAGGTGGCCCTCCTGGAAGACCCACGTCACGACGCCGAAGGAGGCGCCGAGGGACAAGACGTTCATCACGACGGCCTTCAACGGCAGCACCAGCGACCCGAACGCGAGGAACAGCAGCACGAACGTCACGGTGACCACGAGCAGGGCCATCCACGGCAGCACCTGCGCGATGCTGGCTCGCAGGTCGAGGTTCTGCGCGCTGACCCCGGCGACGTGCACCCGCGCCCCGGCCGGGGCGGGCAGTGCCTTGATGTCGGCGACCACGGCGCGGGCGGTGGAGTCGATCGCGTTGCCGGCGTAGTCGACGGACAGCAGCGTGCCGGAGGGCGCCGAGGCGCCGGCGTGCACCGCCTTGACACCGGGCAGCGACGCGACGCGGTCGGCGAAGGTCTGCGACTGCGCGGGCGAGGCCCCATCGACGAGCACGCTGATCGGTGCGCTGTCGGTGCTCGGGAACTGGGTGCGCAGGGCGGTGTCCACCTGACGGGCCTGGGCCGACGTCGGCAGTGCCCGCGCGTCGATACCGCCGAACTGCACGCGGAGGAAGGGCATCGCCATGACTGCGAGGACGGCGACCGCGACCGCTGCGTAGACGACCGGGCGGCGCATCACGCTGCGCGCGAAGCGCTCCCACCCGCCCGCGCGAGCGTGGGCACCTGCGGGGCCGGACGACGCTGCTGGGCTGGACGACGCTGCTGGGCTGGACGACGCGGCTGTGCTGGACGACGCGGCTAGGCGCTCGCTGCCGGCCGACGCGCGCTGCCACCGGCGTGGCAGGCGGATGCGCAGGGAGTCGACGCGGTGGCCGAGCACGGCCAGCAACGCCGGCAGCACCGTCAGGGCGCTGGTGGCGGCGACCGCGACGGCCGCGATGCCGCCGTAGCCCATGGACCTGAGGAAGTTCACGGGGAAGAGCAGCAGCCCGGTCAGGGAGGCCGCGACCGTGACGGCCGAGAAGGCGACGGTGCGCCCCGCGGTCGACATCGTGACGGCGACCGCCTCAGCGGTCTCGCGCCCGGCGCGCCGCTCCTCGCGGAACCGGCTCACGACGAAGAGGGCGTAGTCGATCGACAGCCCCAGCCCGAGCAGGGTGACGATGTTGATGGAGAACACCGAGACGTCGGTCACCAGAGTCATCGCCCGCAGGGCTACGAAGGACCCGATGATCGTGAAGCCGCCGATGAGCAGCGGCAGGCCGGCGGCGACGGCGCTGCCGAACACGATGAGCAGCAGCACCATGAGGATCGGCATCGAGAGCGACTCCGCCCGCGCGAGGTCCGCGCTGACCTGGTCGTTGATCTGGCCGTTGATGGCCGCGGGTCCGCCCAGGGCGGTGGTGACGGGCGCGCCCGTCACCCGCAGGTCCTCCGCGATCTTCTTGTAGGTCAGCATCCGGTCCTCGATGGTGGCCCCGGACAGGCGGATCGCCGCATAGGTGGAGTGCCTGTCCGCCGACACGAGCGCGGGCGAGCCGGTGCTCCAGTAGGTCGCGACCGCGGCGACGTCGGCCGCGGGCACGCGCCCGAGCGCGGCGGTCACGGCGTCCCTGAAGGCCGGCTCGTCGACCGTCAGCGCGTCGCTGCGGTAGAGGGCCAGCACGTCCATGTCCTGGCGGCCGAGGGTGGCCTCGATCCGCTGCTCGGCGACGGCCGACGGCGAGGCCGGGTCCTGGAACCCCCCGCTCGACAGCTTGCTCACGACTCCCGGCCCCCACGCGGCGGCCGCGATCACGGCGAGGGCGGACAGCCCCAGCACCAGCCAGCGCCACCGGACGATGGCCCTTCCCCACGACGCGAACATGTCTTGCTCCTCCTCGGCGGTCCTGCGGCGTACTCTGTTCGATGAAGGGCAGTCGCAAGAGTTTACAGTGTGTGCGAACAGTGTTTACTGTGGTATCTACAGTTCGCTCCTGTCAAGGGGAGTTTCATGATTTCTCTCGAGCCCGCGACCCGCCGGGAGCGGGTGAGGGCGGCGACGGTCGACGAGATCAAGTCGACGGCCTTGCAGCTGCTCGTCGAGCACGGGCCTGCGGCGATGACGCTGCGCGCGATCGCCCGCGAGATGGGCATGACCGCGCCCGGCCTGTACCGCTACTTCCCGAGCCTGGACGACCTGCAGAGGGCTCTCGTGACGGACGCCTACGACCGGCTGACCGGCGTGCTTGCCGCTGCCCGCGACGCCATCCCGGCCGAGGACGTCGGGGCCCGGCTCGTGGCGACCGCGGTCGCCTTCAGGGCCTGGGCTGTCGCGCACCCGCGCGAGTTCGGGCTCGTGTTCTCCATGCCGGTCCCCAAGGCGGTCGACGCCGACGACCCCGTGCACCAGGCCGGGATGCGCTTCGGGGCCGTCTTCACCGGGATCTTCTTCGAGCTGTGGCTGCGCCAGCCCTTCCCGGTGGCCGACGACGCGAGCCTGCCCGCGGACCTCGTGCGCCAGCTGCAGGACTACCGCAGTGCGCTGGTCGACGTCATCGGGGACGTCGCCCTGCGCCTGCCCGTCGGGGCGCTGGCGGTGTTCCTGCGCATGTGGGTGGAGCTCTACGGCCTGGTGGCCATGGAGGTGTACAACCACCTGCACTTCTGCCTGGACGACGCAGGCCCGCTGTTCGAGGCCAGCCTGCACGCCATGGGAGAGATGATCGGTCTGAAGAAGGACATCCCCACCCTGGCCGCGATGGTCACAGCCGTGACCCCACCCGGGTGACCGGCGCGCCCGGCCCGCCCGGCGCCACCGGCGCGGCTACATCCGCCGGACGACGTCGGCCAGCAAGGACCCCACGCGCTGGGCGGCGGCCCGCCCTGCCTCGATGACCTCCTCGTGGCTGAGCGGGTTCGCCGAGATGCCCGCAGCCAGGTTGGTCACCAGCGAGATCCCCAGCACCTCCAGCCCCGCCTCGCGTGCGGCGATGGCCTCCAGCGTGGTGGACATGCCGACGAGGTCACCGCCCAGCACGCCGGCCATCCGCACCTCGGCCGGGGTCTCGTACTGCGGGCCGCGGAACTGGACGTAGACGCCCTCGTCGAGGTCGGGGGCCACCTCCCGGCACAGCCCGCGCAGGCGTGCCGAGTACAGGTCGGTGAGGTCGACGAAGGTCGCGCCCTCCAAAGGGGACTCACCCGTCAGGTTGATGTGGTCGCGGATCAGCACCGGCGTCCCCGGTGACCAGGCCGGGTTGAGCCCGCCGCACCCGTTGGTCAGGACGAGCGTGCGACACCCGGCGGCGGCCGCCGTGCGGACACCGTGGACGACGGCGCGCACGCCGCGACCCTCGTACAGGTGGGTGCGGGTGCCGAAGACCAGCGCCCGCCCGTCGGTGTCGCCGATTCGCACCGAGCGGATCGTCCCCACATGGCCGGCGACGGCCGGTGCGCTGAACCCGGGCAGGTCGGTCGTCGCCAGGGTCGCGAGCGTCTCCCCGAGCAGGTCCCCGGCGGGTGCCCAGCCGGAGCCGAGCACGAGAGCCACGTCGTGGGTCGGGGCGCCCGTGACCTCCGCCAGGCGCGCGGCCGCCGCCCCTGCGACGTCTCGGGGGTCGGCTGCGGGGTCGTCCAGACGGAGCGCCACGCGCGGCAGCGTAGCCGCCGGCGCCCAGGCCCGGTCGGCCAGGCCCGGTCGGTCAGGCCGGGTCGGCCAGACCCTCCCGGCACCGGCGGCTCAGTCGGGGGGAAGCGTGTCGTGGACCGACGAGCACGGCCGGTCCCTGAGCTCCTCGACGTAGTCGTCCGGGGCACCGCCCGCCTCCGCCGCGTCGGCCAGCATGCCGAGGTACCGCGCGGTCGGCAGCCCTCCCTCGTACGCGTCGAGCACGTAGATCCAGGCGAGCACCTCCCCGTCCAGCGTCTGCACGCGCACCCGGATCTTGTGGAAGAGCCCGATCGCCAGGCCCTCCCACTTGTCCATGGCCGCCTCGTCGGCCGGCGTGACGTCGTAGAGACCCACGAACACCTGGAAGCCGGGGTCCTCGACGACGGTGCAGAGCGCACCCTCCCAGCTGATGTCCTCCCCGCCGAAGGTCAGGCGCCACCCGAGCACCCACCCGTTGCCGAAGAAGGGGGAGTGAGGAGCACGTGCCCCCATGCGGTCGGGGTCGAGATTGCTGCCGTACGCCGCATACAGGGCCATGCGCCCAGCGTAGACAGCGTGCGCGCCTGCACCCGACGACCCGCCGCGCACGGCGTCGCCCCTGTCGGACCACACCCGTGCGGTCGGCGTCCCCGGCTCGGACGAGGACAATGCCCGGGTGAGCGACTGGGATGGTGGGCGGGCCGCGGGGCGCACGCGCGTCGTGGTGCTCGGCGGCGGCCCGGGCGGGTACGAGGCAGCGCTGGTCGCCGCACAGCTGGGTGCCGACGTCACGATCGTCGACCGGGACGGTCTGGGCGGCTCCGCGGTGCTGACGGACGCGGTGCCCAGCAAGACCCTCATCGCGACGTCCGACGTCCTGCGCCTCGGGCGAGCACGCCGCGGACCTCGGCGTCCGAGCCCCGGGCTCCCCGCGGGGGCCCGCGCACCCGGAGGCCGCGCTCGCCGTCGACCTGGCCGCGGTCAACCAGCGCGTCCGTGCCCTGGCTCGGGCACAGTCGGCCGACATCCACCGGCGCATGGAGGCCGAGGGCGTCGGGGTGGTGCACGGCCGCGGCCGGCTGGACGGCGTCCATCGCGTCGTCGTCGACGGGCTCCGCGGCGCCACTGGGGCCGGCCTGCAGGCCGACGCGGTGCTCGTGGCGACGGGGGCGCACCCGCGCGAGCTGCCGACGGCTGTGCCGGACGGGGAACGGATCCTCACCTGGCGCCAGCTCTACGACCTTGACACCCTTCCGGAGCGCCTCGTGGTGATCGGCTCCGGCGTCACCGGCGCGGAGTTCGCCAGCGCCTACGAGGCGCTCGGCTCACGTGTGGTGCTCGTGAGCTCCCGAGAGCACGTGCTGCCCTCGGAGGACGTCGACGCCGCCCGCGTGATCGAGGAGGTGTTCGCCCGTCGAGGGCTCGAGGTCGTCTCCCGGGCACGCGCGGTCGGCGTCACCCGCACCGGCGACGGGGTGGTGGTGACGCTGCTGGACGGTCGCGTCGTGGAGGGCTCGCACTGCCTCGTGGCCGTCGGGTCCGTCCCGAACACGGCGGGCATCGGGTTGGAGTAGGCCGGGGTCGAGCTGACGTCCGCCGGTCACATCGTGGTCGACCGGGTGTCGCGCACCCGTGCTCGTGGGGTCTACGCCGCCGGCGACTGCACCGGCGTCCTCATGCTGGCCTCGGTCGCGGCCATGCAGGGACGTATCGCCATGACGCACGTGCTCGGCGACACCGTCGCCCCGCTGGACCTGCGCACGGTGTGCGCCAACGTGTTCACCGCCCCGGAGATCGCCACCGTGGGCTGGACCCAGGCGCAGGTCGAGGCCGGAGAGGTGCGCGCCCGGGTGGTCAAGCTCGGCCTGGAGACGAACGCGCGGGCGAAGATGCAGGGCCTCGAGGACGGGTTCGTCAAGCTGTTCTGCGGTGCCCGGTCCGGGGAGGTGCTCGGCGGGGTCGTCGTGGCACTCCCGGGCCAGCGAGCTGATCTTCCCGATCACTCTCGCCGTCGCCACCGGCCTCACCGCCGACGAGGTCGCGGGGACGTTCAGCGTGTACCCCTCGCTGTCGGGCTCGATCTGCGAGGCGGCTCGACGGCTGCGCCCGCAGGACGTCGGGTGAGCCCCGCGCGGTTCCTGCTGCTGCACCCGCCGCTGCTCGGCCCCCGGATCTGGTCGCGGTGCGCGGCGGTCCTGCGCGAGCCGCCGGGGCCGGGGTCGCCGTCCCCGATCTGCGGGCGAGCGTGCACGTCGCGCAGGGGTGGTGGGACCGGGCCGCAGCGCTGGCGCAGGCGGCGGCGTCCCCGCTCGAGGGACCCGACGCCGGCGACCTCGTCGTGGTGGGTCACTCCGGGTCCGGTGTGCTGCTGCCCCTCGTGGCCGCCCGGACCTCCGCCTCGACGGTGGTGTTCCTCGACGCCGTGGTCCCCGCGGTGCGCGGCAGCACCATGCCCTCGCCGAAGCTGCGCACGTTCGCCATGGGCCAGGTCCGCGGCGACCGTCTCGCGGTCTGGTCCTCGTGGTGGGGCCCGCAGGCCATGGCGATGGTGGTGCCCGACACCGGCGAGCGCCGCCTCATCGAGGCGGAGCAGCCCCGCCTGCCGCTGGCCTTCTTCGACGAGCCCGTGCCGGTGCCGGCGAAGTGGCCCGACGACCGCGTGACGTACGTGCAGTGGAGCCCTGCCTACGACGAGGACGCCGCCGCGGCGCGAGGGCGCGGCTGGACCGTGCTGCACGACGAGGGGCTGCACCTGGACATGGTGCGGCGCCCGCGCGAGGTCGCCGACATGCTGCTGGCGATCGCCACCCCGCCCTGACGCCCGCGCCGGCGGTCCGGCGGGCGGCTCACAGGTCCTGCAGGCACGTGCGCAGCCGCCGCAGCCCCTCGTCGATGTGCGCCGTCGGGATGGCCCCGTAGCCGAGCACGAGGCCCGGGCGCGTGAGCCGGCCGGGGCTGAGCTGGTTGAGCGTGTAGACACCCACGCCCACCTCGCGGGCCCTCGCGACGACCTCGCGCCACTGGGCCGGGCTGCCACGGCGCGCGTAGCCGCTGACGTGCAGACCCGCCACGGAGGGGATGGGCTGCAGCCACGGGGCGAGGTCCTGCGCCATCGCGGCGCCGATGCGCTGGTGCCGCACGCGGTACTGGGCGTGCACCTTGCGCACATGGCGGGCCAGGCTCCCCTCGTCGATGAACGCGGCCAGGGCAGCCTGGGCGGGCTCCGCGCTGTGCCAGTCCGCGACGAACCGCGCCTTGGCCAGCGCACCGTGCAGCGACGCCGGCGCCACGAGGAAGCCGAGCCGCAGCGTGGGCAGCAGCACCTTGGAGAAGGACCCGACGTAGATCACCCGGCCTGACCGGTCGAGGTTCTGCAGCGGCTCGATGGGTCGTCCGGCGAAGCGGAACTCGCTGTCGTAGTCGTCCTCGATGACGACCGCGCCGTGGCGGTCCGCCCAGTCGAGCAAGGCCAGCCGCCGGGGCAGCGACATGGGCATCCCGAGGGGGAACTGGTGGGAGGCGGTCACGTAGACGATCCGCGCGTCGTCCGGCAGCGCCTCGACCACGATGCCCTCGGCGTCCACCGGCACCCCCGTGACGCGCGCCCCGGCGGCGATGAACGCCATCCGCGGCGGGATGTACCCGGGCTCCTCGACGGCGACCCGCCCACCCGGCTCGAGCACGACGCGCGTGACGAGGTCGACGGCCTGCTGGATGCCGTTGGTCACCAGCACCGTGTCCGCGTCGGTCCGCACTGCCCGGGTGAGCGCCACGTGCCGGGCGATCGCCTGTCGCAGGTGCGGGTTCCCGGCCGGGGACGCGTACATGCCCGTGCCGACGGCCGAGGCACGCACGTGCTGGCTGAGCAGCCGCCGCCACGTCGCGTACGGGAACAGCCGGGCGTCGGGTAACCCCGCCCGGAAGTCGAACTCGTAGGGCAGCGCGAGGTCCTCGCTCGGCCCGCGGACCGACGCCCAGACCGCGCGGGGCTGCACGGCCTCGACGGCCGGGCCGAGGGGGGTCTCCGGCCGCGCCAGACCGGGGCTGACGAAGGTGCCCGCACCGACCCGGCCGCTCACGAGCCCCTCTGCTGCCAGCCTGTCGTACGCGACGGCGACGGTGGTGCGGGACATCTCCAGCCGCCGTGCCAGCTCGCGGGTGGGCGGCAGCGCCTCACCGGCGCGAAGCCGGCCCAGCAGCACCGCGTCGCGGATCTGCCGGTACACCTGCCCGGCCAGGTCCTCGCGGCCGTCGAGGCGGATATGCAGCTCCACGCGCGCAGCCTAGATTGGCTCGCCCGGATAGGACGAAATTGGACCTTTCACCGGCTCTCCTGGGGTTTCTAGGCTCCGCCGCATGAGAAGAAACCAGAAGGCGGCAGCGGCGGCAGCCCTCGGCCTGGCGGCCGTCGTCGGCGCCGGGTCGGCCCAGGCCTCGGCACGCTGCGACACCGTCCAGGCGCGCATCGTGGACGCCCAGTCCACGGTCGGCTGCACGAGCGCCTTCGGGTTCTGCGCGGCGGGGACCGCCCGCGGCGACATCGAGGGCACGACGTTCTACACGATGGACGGCGCCGTCGCCGCGCCCGCGACCGCCCCCGGCTACGCGGCCGTCAGCGGCATCCTCGTCTACACGACCGAGCACGGCACGCTCTCGGTGCGAGAGACCGGCATCGGCAACGCCCCTGCCAACGCCTCACGCGGGCACATCGCCTCCGTCGAGGACGTCCTCGGTGGCACGGGGAGGTTCAGCGGCGTCACGGGCACCCTCTTCATCACCGGCGCCGGTGTCAACGGTCAGTTCGTCAGCGACGTGACGGGCAGGCTCTGCCGCTCCTGAGCGCGTGCTCCGTCGAGGGCCGGCCCGTACAAGGCCACCGCCTGCACGCGGCTGCTCACGCCCGCGCGCGCATAGACGTGCTCCAGGTGCTTGCCGACAGTCCGGCCGGAGATCGACAGCCTGCGCGCGATCTGGCAGTCCGACAGGCCCTCACCGACCAGCCTGAGCACCTCGGCCTGGCGGGCAGTCAGCTGCGGGGGAGCCCGGGTCAGCCGATGCACCGCCGCGTCGACGTGTGGGCGCAGCATGCGCAGCATCGGGTGCTGGCGATCGGTGAAGTCGCGCCCCGACCCGCGCGAGAACACCAGCACACTCATCTCGTCGCTGGCATGCGACAGCTCCAGACCGATCTCGTGCCGTAGCCCGGCGGGTCGGAAGGCCTCCTGGTAGAGCCACGTCTCCTGGAACTCCCGCCGGGTCCACACATCACTGATGGCAGTCACCGGGCCGTAGCGACCCGACATGATCGGGTGCTCCGCGAGGTGGTCCCGCCACGGGCCGAGGGGAGCCCGCTGCGGCTGCCAGCCGAGGGTCGGCGCCACCAGCGCGTGCTCGAGGTGCTCCTCGCCCAGCGAGATCCAGTTCCAGAAGGCGGCGTCGCAGCCCACCAGCCGGGCCAAGGACGTCAGGAGGTCTCCTACCTCGGTCGTGGCGTCGGCGCGGCCCGTGGCCCTCAGCGGCGACGTCGCGTCCAGGACGGCGCGTAGATCGTCCTGTGCGACGCGGAGGTAGCTCATCGCGGGCTCGTCTCGGTGGGCGACTCCTCCGAGCGTAGGCGGACCGCGAAGATCGGCCACCTCATACGTACAAGTACGTATTCCCCGGCCCTCCTGGCGCGGGCAGGTTGGGACGGGGCGTCCTGGACACGCCTGCCGCGCCGACGACGGAGGGGAAGAGTCATGCCAAAGCTGAGGGGTTGGGTCGCTGGTGGTGGGCTGGGTCTGGGTCTGGCGCTGGTGATGACGATCGCGGTGCCGGCGCCTGCGTCTCCACACGCGGGTGTGGCCCATCGCGTCTCCGGCGACGTCGTGCTCGACTGGAACGCCTACGCCGGCGAGGCTGCCCTGGCCGCATGCATCGCCCCCACCGACGACCCGCTGCATGAGTCGCGGGCCTACGCCATGGCCCACATCGCGATCCACGACGCCGTCAACGCGATCGAGCGCCGGTACGAGCAGTACGCCTACCACGGCCGTACCGTCGGCTGGGCCTCCACCGATGCCGCCGTTGCGGCAGCGGCGCGCGACGTGCTGGTCCCGACGATGCTCGCGATCCCCGCCCCCTTCCCGCCTTCCTGCGGGCAGGCCGGGGCCGCTGTCATCGAGCGGCACTACACCGCGGCCCTCGCCGCGATCCCCGACGGGCGGGCCAAGGACACGGGTGTCGCCGTCGGACGCGCGGCCGCTGCCGCCGTTCTCGCGGCCCGGGCCTCGGACGGGTCGGACACGCTGCTGGTCGACACGGGGTACACCCAGGGGACGGCGCCGGGGGCCTGGCGCTTCACGCCGGACCGCCCGTTCGCCTTCGCTCCGGGATGGGGCGACGTCACGCCGTTCGCGTTGGCCGACCCCGCCCAGTTCATGCCCGGTCCGCCTCCGGCGCTGACGAGCGCGCAGTACACCCGCGACTTCCGGGAGGTGAAGCGCCTGGGCGGCGACGGCGTCACCACCCCGAGCCAGCGCACCCCTGCGCAGACCGAGATCGCGCTGTTCTGGGTGGAGAGCTCGCCTCTGAGCTGGAACCGGATCGCTCGAACCGTTGCAGCCCAACGCCATCTGGACCTCTGGGACAGCGCACGACTGTTCGGACTGCTCGACATCGCCATGGCTGACGGGTACATCGCGTCGTTCACCACGAAGTTCCACTACAAGTACTGGCGGCCGGTCACCGCGATCCGGGAGGCGGCCGGCGACGGCAACCCGCGCACCTCGCCCGACCCCACGTGGACCCCGCTCGTGACCACGCCCGCGATCCCCGACTACGAGTCCGCACACGCTGTCGAGGGCGCGGCTGCCGTGGCGGTCATGCAAGGTGTGCTGGGTACCGACCGCGTCACGTTCTCCGCATGCAGCCGCACGGTGCCCGCCGGCAGTACGTGCGCCGACGCGGCACCGGTCCGGCATACGTTCACCCGGCTCTCGCAGGCGGCCAGGGAGAACGGTGAGTCCCGCATCCTCGTCGGCTTCCATTTCCGGACGGCCGTTGAGAAGGGGCTGGACCTCGGCGGGGCGGTCGGCGGGCTCGCCGTGCGCCTGCTGATGCGACCCGTCTCGTAGCCGGGGGGCGGGGCCCGGCGGACCACCACACGCCGGGCCCCGCAGCCGCCGCACCTGGCCTGCTCCGGCGGGCCACCGCCCGAGCCGGGCAGCAAGGGTGCTAGCTCAGCTGTCCTTGATCTCGCACAGGACGGCTCCTGGGCCTACGGTCTGGCCCACCTCGGCCGCCAGCCCGGTGATGGTGCCGGCCTTGTGCGCGGTGATGGGCTGCTCCATCTTCATGGCCTCGAGGACGACGACGAGGTCGCCGGCGGCGACCGTGGCGCCGTCCTCGACGGCGATCTTGACGATGGTGCCCTGCATCGGCGAGGCGAGCGTGTCGCCGGTTGCGCCGGCGGCTGCCTTGCCGCGCGCCGACCGCCGGGGCGCTGCCGTGCGAGACCGGGCAGGGGCTCCCGAGGCCGCTGCGAAGCCCGAAGGCAGGGACACCTCGAGGCGCTTGCCGCCGACCTCGACGACGAGGCGGTCGCGATGTTCGGGCTCGGCGCCGTCGAGCCCCGCCCCGGACCAGGGCGGGATGGTGTTCTCGAACTCGGTCTCGATCCAGCGTGTGTGGATCGTGAACGGCTGGTCGGGGTCGGCGGGTGCGAAGGCCGGGTCGGCCGTCACCGCACGGTGGAAGGGGATGACGGTCGGCAGCCCCTCGACGACGAACTCGGCGAGGGCGCGTCGTGAGCGCTCGAGCGCCTCCTGCCGGGTGCGCCCTGTGACGATCAGCTTGGCGAGCATCGAGTCGAACGCCGCTGCGATCACCGACCCCTGGACCACACCGGAGTCCAGCCGGACGCCGGGGCCGCTCGGCGGCTGCCAGACAGTGACAGTGCCCGGCTGGGGCAGGAAGTTGCGTCCGGCGTCCTCACCGTTGATCCGGTACTCGATCGAGTGGCCCCGCAGGGGTGGGTCGTCGTAGCCGAGATGCTCGCCGGCCGCGATGCGCAGCTGCTCGCGGACCAGGTCGATCCCGCTGACCTCCTCGGACACGCAGTGCTCGACCTGCAGCCGGGTGTTCACCTCCAGGAAGCTGATGGAGCCGTCCGGGCCCACGAGGAACTCGCACGTGCCCGCGCCCACGTACCCGGCCTCGCGCAGGATCGCTTTGGAGGCCCGGTAGAGCTCGGCGACCTGCGCCTGCGTGAGGAACGGCGCGGGCGCCTCCTCGACCAGCTTCTGGTTGCGCCGCTGCAAGGAGCAGTCGCGCGTCGAGACGACCACGACACCGCCGTGCTGGTCGGCCAGGCACTGGGTCTCGACATGGCGAGGGTGGTCGAGGAAGCGCTCGACGAAGCACTCGCCTCGCCCGAACGCCGAGACGGCCTCGCGGACCGCCGAGTCGTACAGCTCGGGGATCTCCTCCAGCGTCCGTGCGACCTTGAGCCCTCGGCCGCCGCCACCGTAGGCCGCCTTGATCGCCACGGGCAGCCCGTGCGAGCGCGCGAACTGCACGACCTCCTCCGCACCCGACACCGGGTCGGAGGTCCCGGGGACGAGGGGGGCGCCCGCACGTTGGGCGATGTGGCGGGCCTTCACCTTGTCGCCCAGAGCGTCGATGGCCGAGGGCGGCGGCCCGATCCACACCAGGCCGGCGTCGAGCACCGCCTGGGCGAAGTGGGCGTTCTCGGCAAGGAAGCCGTAGCCGGGGTGCACCGCGTCGGCCCCGCTGCGGTGGGCGACGGCGATGAGCCGGTCCTGCACGAGGTAGGAGTCCCCCGGTGTGGAGCCGCCGAGCGAGTAGGCCTCGTCGGCTGTGCGGACGTGGACGGCGTCGCGATCCGGCTCGGCGTACACCGCAACCGAGGCGATCCCCGCGTCGCGGCAGGCCCGCGCGATGCGCACGGCGATCTCCCCGCGGTTGGCGACCAAGACCTTGGTGACCACCCCCCGGCCTGGGTGCGCGGCCGCTGGCGTCGTCGTCATGAGGCTCCTTCCGGCACTTGCGAGCGTATCGCCGCGGCCGGGCCCGCCTGCCGGCGACGCCAGTGGCGAAGGCCACGTTGCGTGCCCTCTGCGGCACGGCCCCGTGGGTCTCTGCCAGGGTGGGGCCATGCCACAGGTCGTCACCCAGCCGTCCATCGTCCCGGTGCCGGGCGGCAAGGTCATCGAGGAGTACGTCGGCCGTGTCTCCACCGGTACCAGCGGGGTCAGCGTGGCCCGGATGAAGGCGCCGGCGGGGTGGGCGGAGCCGGCTCAAGCGCCCGCCTTCGACGAGGTCACCCTGGTGGTGACGGGGAGCCTGCGGGTGGAGCACGACGGCGGCGACCTGGTGGTGAGAGCGGGTCAGGCGGTCTTGACCCGGGCGGGTGAGCGGGTGCGGTACTCCGCTGGCCCCGAGGGGGCCGACTACGTCGCCGTCTGCGTGCCGGCGTTCTCCCCGGACCTCGCCCATCGAGACGGGTGACGCGACCGAGGGCGGTCACGGACGGGAACACCCGGCTCCTGACCTGTGTTGACTCGCGGTGAGAGGTACGCATACCCAGCCGGGTATCTCGGCGAACACGGCCGACACGACGAAGGAGTGGCAGTGGCCACGCTCACCATGACCAGCCAGAACCACGACGACACCGTCGAGGACGGCATCGTCCTCATCGACTTCTGGGCTGCCTGGTGCGGCCCGTGCCGGATGTTCGCGCCCATCTTCGAGCGGGTCTCGGTGAAGCACGACGACGTCACGTTCGCCAAGGTCGACACCGAGGACCAGCAGGAGCTCGCGGGCAGGTACGGCATCACGTCGATACCCACGCTGGTCGTCTACCGCGACGGCATCCCCGTGTTCGGCCAGCCCGGCGCCCTGCCGGAGACAGCGCTCGAGGACGTGATCGCTCAGGTCCGTGCGCTCGACATGGACGACGTGCGGGCCCAGTACGCGGATCAGCGCGCCGCACACGGCCGCGCCTGACTCACATCGGCGGGGCTTGCTCACAACGGCAGGGATTGCTCACATCGGCGGGGCTTGCTCACAGCGGCAGGGATTGCTCACATCGGCAGCGACAGGTCGGCCCATGCGGCACGGTGGTCGCTCCCGGCGACCTCCACGGTGCCGCTCGACGCGACGCCCACCCCCGCACCGACCAGCACGTGGTCCAGCGGCGCGTAGGCAGTCGGCACCCAGGTGGGCCACGTGGGGTTGAGCCAGCTGCCGGCCACGTCGGAGGCGTCACGTAGCCCCGTCCGCAGGAGCGCGCGGAAGTCGCTGTTCCAGATGGTCGCGTTGAGGTCCCCCACCACGGCGTGCCGACCCGGGGTCGCGCCGGCGACCTCGCCGACCGTGCGGAGGTCCCGCTGCCAGGACGGGGTGTCGACCACGTACGGGAAGTGCGGCACGGGTGCGCTCACGTGGCAGGCGATCACTGTCAGCTCGCCTGCGGCCGTGCGCAGGACGACCCGCGCCGCCGGCCAGGTCAGGCCGGTCACCGGGCCGGCGTCGGCCACCTGCTGCCGGGTCCAGACGCCGATGCCGGCGACCGGGCCTCCCGCCAGGTCCGTGAACCGCGGCTGGAGCACGGCCTCCAGCCCCGCTGAGTGCAGGTCCGCCACCAGCGTGGCGGTGAGCTCGGTGAGGACGAGGACGTCGACCGCCCGCGCCCGTACGGCGGCGACGATCTGCGTGGCGTCCGCGCGCCCGACGTCGGTGTTGAGCGTGAGCACCCGGACCGGCAGGCTGTCGCGCCCGACAGCGGGGTCGGGCACCGAGTAGCCGACGACGAACACCCACGGCACGACGGCCGCCGCCAGCCCCAGCGTTGCGCTGACCCATCGCCTGTACCGCACGGCGACCGTCACGAGCGGCACCGCCGGGACGACGATGAGGGGGGCGAGTACGGCGGCGAGGACCATCAGCGAGCTGGGGCCGGGCACGAGCGTCGTGCACGACCAGGCAGCCAGCAGCACGGCGGCCGAGGCCAGCCCCACCCGCCAGCTCGGCGCGCGCGAGCCGGCTCGGCGCGCGGTGCTCGATGCGAGGCCGGGCGGTGCCATCCGGGAAGGGTAGGCCAGTGCCCGCCGTCCTCGCCGGTCAGCCCGCCGGCTCAAGAGCTGCTCGGCAGCGCCGCTCGACGTCGTCAAGCTCGGCCAGCGTCGCCTCGATGTCGGACCGGCGCTGCTCCAGGTCGTGGCGCCGCGCGCCGATCTGGTCGAGCAGGTAGCGCAGCTGGCCCTCCTCACCGGGCTCCTGGTCGTACATGTCGACGATGTGCTCGATCTCGGACAGGGCGAACCCGAGCCGCCGTCCCCGCAGCACGAGGGCCAGCCGCACGCGGTCGCGCGGGTGGTAGACCCGTTGGGTCCCGCGACGCTCGGGCGTCACGAGCCCTCGGTCCTCGTAGAAGCGCACCGTGCGGTGGGTGACGCCGAACTCGGCCGCGATCTCGGCGATCGTCCAGGCGCGGGACTCCTCGGGTGTCATCCTGCGCCTCCTCTGCCGTGCGCCGACGGTTTGCGTTGCAGGTCGCTGGAGATTTACCTTAACGTAAACGTCAAGCAGGGAGTCCCATGACCTTCGAGCTGTCGACCGAGCACGAGGACTTCCGTCGCGTCGTCCGCGACTTCGCCGAGGCCGAGGTGGCTCCGTTCGCCCAGGAGTGGGACGCCGCGCACCGGTTCCCCGTCGAGCTCGTGCCGAAGCTGGGTGACCTCGGGCTGTTCGGCCTCGTGGTCCCCGAGCAGTTCGGCGGTGCCGGTGGGGACTTCACCAGCCTGTGCGTGGCCATCGAGGAGCTGGGGCGGGTGGACCAGTCGGTCGGTATCACGCTGTCCGCCGGCGTGGGCCTGGGCATCAACCCGATCCTCTCCTTCGGTACCCCGGCGCAGAAGGAGCAGTGGCTGCCCGACCTCGTGGCCGGCAGGACGCTGGCGGCCTTCGGCCTGACCGAGCCCGGCGGCGGCTCCGACGCCGGCGCGACGCGGACGCGGGCCCGGCTCGAGGCGGGCGACACCGGTGCTCAGTGGGTGATCGACGGCTCCAAGGCGTTCATCACCAACTCGGGCACGCCCCTGACGAGCGTCGTCACGGTCACCGCACGCACCGGTGACGCCGCCGGGGGGCGCCCGGAGATCAGCGCGATCCTCGTGCCGAGCCGAACCCCCGGCCTCACGGTCGAGCCCGCCTACCGCAAGCTCGGGTGGCACGCCTCCGACACCCATGGGCTGGCCTTCGAGGGCTGCCGCGTGCCGCAGGAGAACCTCCTCGGGCAACGTGGCCGCGGGCTGCAGCAGTTCCTGGCCATCCTGGACGACGGCCGCATCGCCATCTCGGCCCTCGCGCTCGGGCTGGCGCAGGCCTGCCTGGAGGCCTGCCAGCGCTACGCCACGACGCGGACCGCGTTCGGGCACGCCATCGGGGCCTTCCAGGCGGTCTCGTTCGCGATCGCCGACCTCGCGGTCGACGTCGAGGGTGCGCGGCTCCTGACGTACAAGGCCGCCTGGCTTCGTGACGAGCATGCGGCCGGACGGCGACCACTCGCGCAGGTCAAGCAGGCCGCCGCGATGGCCAAGCTGTTCAGCTCCACCGCCGCGGTCGACGCGACCCGGGTCGCGACCCAGGTCTTCGGCGGCGCGGGCTTCATCGAGGAGGAGCCGGTGGCGCGCTTCTACCGGGACGCGAAGGTGCTCGAGATCGGTGAGGGCACGAGCGAGATCCAGCGGCTCGTCATCGCCCGGGGCCTGGGCCTGCCGGTCGTGTAGGGCCCTCGTCCACACCGGCCCTGGGGCCGAGCGTGCGATGGGCGCCCGACGTGCGCCATCCTGCGGGTCGTGGCGTACCAGCTGAGGGCCGTGCTCGGCGTGCCCGCGCAGGTCCGCGCGCTCGCAGCAGAGCTCGCGGCGCCGCCGCGCTCGCCGGGCGGCGCCCCCCAGCTCGCCGTCGTCGCCCCGCTTGCCTTCGACGCCCCGCTCGCGGTCGTCGACCTGCAGCAAGGCCTGGGCATGCTCGCCCTCGGCGACGGCTTGTGGACCGGTCTGCGCGGGGGCGCGCCGGGCTTCGACGGGGTGGTCGAGGGACTGGGACGGCGCCTGCGCGCCAGCCGTGCACCCGGCCCGTTCGCCCTGGTCGACGTCGAGGTCTTCGCCGGCGAAGGGTCGCAGTCGAGCGTGGTGTGGGAGGGCGGTGTCGTGGTGCTGGGGCCGGTGCACACCGACCTCCGCGACGTCACCCAGGATCGGCTCATGTGGGCCGTCAACCTGGCCCTGCGCGAGCTCGGCGTCCAGGCCGAGGCCGGGTCCGACGAGTTCGACACCGTCGGCCTGGCCCGGCATCGCCACACCGACGACTGGCCGACGTAGGGCAGCCGTCCGCCGCGAGCTGCCTCACCCGCGACGCGACGCCGTGCACGTCCGATTGAGATCGAGCCCGGGGTGGGGAGGGTCACGTCTCGGGGCGAAGCCTGCGGGTCAGCGCGTCGATCCCCATCACCGCGCCGAAGTAGAGCCCTTGGCCGACGTCGCAGCCGAGCTCGGCGAGCAGCCGCGCCGCCTGCTCGTCCTCCACTCCCTCGGCCACCACGCGCAGCCCCAGGCCGTGGGCCATGGCCACCGTGTGTCGGACGATGGTGGCCGTGCGCCGCCGGCCCACGTCGGCGGCGAACACCCGGTCCAGCTTGACCTCGTCGACCGGCAGCTCCCGCAGGTATGCCAGGGAGGAGTAGCCGGTGCCGTAGTCGTCCAGCGACACCTCGATCCCCTCCATGCGCCAGCGCTCGAGCAGCTGAGCGGTCCCGGCAGGGTCCGTCAGCAGCGCCTGCTCGGTGATCTCGATGTGCAGCGCGCGCCCCGGCAGGCAGTGCCGGCTCAGGCTCGACGCGACGTCGTCCGGCAGCTGCGGGTCGCGCAGGTCCGGTGCGCTCAGGTTGACGCTCACCGGGATCTCGCCGACCGCGGCCCACCAGGTGGCGCATGCGGCGAGCGAGCGGTCCAGAACCAGGCGTGCCACCGGACCCATGAGCCCGGTCTGGGCTGCCAGCGGCAGGAAGGCGTCGGGCAGCAGCACGCCGTCCTGCGGGTGGCGCCACCGCGCGAGGGCCTCCACACCGACGACCGCGCCGGAGCGCAGGTCCACCTGAGGCTGCAGGTGCACCTCCAGGTCGCCACGCTCCAGCGCCTCCCGCAGCTCGGAGATCCGCTGGAGCCGGGCGTGGCTGCCGTCGGCGTCGCGGAACGGGTCGTAGATCTCGATGCCCGAGCCCGCGAGCTTCGCCCGCTGCATCGCGGCGTCGGCCTGGCGCAGCAGCTCCGACGGGTTGTCCCGGGGTACCCGGGCGGTCGCGACGCCGACGGTCGCGCTCACGTCGAGCAGCGTTCCCGACACCTCCAGCGGCTGTGTGAGCGCCGCCTGCACAGCGCTCGCGACCCGCTTGGCGGAGTGCCGGTCGGCCCCAGGCAGGACCACGGCGAACTCGTCCCCGCCCAGCCTTGCCAGCATCTGGTTCGGTCGCAGGACGGTCCGCAGTCGAGTGCCGATATCACTCAGAAGGGTGTCGACGCCGTCGAGCCCGAGAAGGTCCTTGGTGTCCTTGAAGCGGTCGAGGTCGACGAGCAGGAGGGCGATCCGGTCGGTCCACCCCGTCCAGCCCATCGGTCCGAGCGAGCCCCGCGCTCCACCGGAGAGGGCCTCGGCGACCGCACGGCGGTTCGCCAGCCCGGTGACGTCGTCCGTACGCGCCCAGGCGTTGCCGCGGCTGGGCCGGTCGGTGCCGCGCAGCTCCTCCCAGCCGCTCAGCTGCAGCCGGAGCAGGCTCGCGACGACGCAGGCCAGGGCCGGGTACGTGGCCCACGGCGTGAGCCCGTCGTGGGCCAGGCCCCAGGCCACCAGGCCCAGGCACACGACCACCAGGCTCGCCGGCACCAGACCCGGCCTCGGGCGAACCGGGAGGCGTGCCTGGCGACGGTCGGGGCGCGGGTCGGGCACGGCCGCCACTGACGCCGCTCCGCTCACCGCGACGGCGACCAGGAGCAGGAGATCCACCGGCCCGCCTGGGCGGTAGGTCCCCGCCATGCTCTGCAGCAGCCCGGCAAGGTCGCCGGCCGCATCGAGCCCGAGTCCCATCGTCACGAGCCAGAGCGCGGGGCCCAGGCGGGCGCCGCCGACCGCGGCGATGGCGAGCGTGGCCGCGAGGAGAACGACGTCGGCCACGATGAACGCGCCGACCCGCATCGGCAGGCCCGGCAGCCCCAGGAAGGGCGGCGCCGCGGCGTCCACCACGGCCAGCCCGACCGCCAGGGCCCCGAGGCCGACGATGACACCGGTCCACCAGACCCCGGGCAGCCACCGCGGTGTCCGGTCGCGCAGCAGGAGCCAGGCCCCGATCAGCACCAGCGGGAAGTACGCGATCAGCAGACCGTCGGCCCCGGACACCTCGGAGCCGACCCGCGGCGGGTGCCCCGCGGTCGCGACGTCCGCCGCACCGGCCAGCAACCAGGCCAGCGCCAGCACCGACCAGCCCGCCGCGGCCGCGCGGCGCCCCCACTCCCGGCGGGCGGCGCAACCGAACAGCACCGCGGTCAGCGCGACCACCACCGGGTAGACGACGTCGTCGCCGAGCAGCCGGAGCACGCCGTGGCGCCAGGGCATGAGCGCCGCGAAGACGACGATCAGGCCCACCTGGCCCGCACGGACCGCCGACTCAGGGGCCGCGCGAAGCCGGGGGAGCCACCTGCGCACGGTCTCGGTGGGCCGGGAGGCCGCGGCATCGTCGAGCAGGCCGGCATCCGGACCCGTCCGCTGCCACGGGATCCCCAGGCCTGGCGCTGCCTCGTCGCCCTCTCCTGCCTGCCTCACGGGGGCGCCGACCGAGCGTGCGAGACCATGCAAGGCAGTCTCGCGAGCCGCATGCTCCCCGTCCACCGATCCACCCAGATCCGCTGCTGGTCGCGCGGCCGGTGGTGATGCGGTCGGTGGCAGTCCGGACGGCACACCCTCGTCAGGGGCCTTCGGAGGGCGCCCCGAGGGGGGGCTCACCGACGGTCGGCTCCCGGAGGGACGGCTCCCCGAGGGAGGGCTTCCAGAGGGACGGCGCCCACAGGGAGGTCCACCCGATGCCCAGCTCGCCGAGCAGATCCCTCAGCAGGGGCAGCGAGAGGCCCACCACGCTGTGATGGTCGCCCTCGACGCCGGCGACGAAGGCTCCGCCGAGACCGTCGAGAGTGAAGCCGCCGGCCACCAGCAGGGGTTCGCCGGTGGCGACGTAGGCGTCGATCTCGGCATCCGTCAGGTCGGCGAAGTGCACGAGCGTTGCGGCCACGGCCCCCAGCGTGCCGCCAGTTCCCCCCTCTCGCGGCGTGCGGGCGTCCACCACCCAGTGGCCGGTGTGCAGCACACCGCTGCGCCCGCGCATCCGACGCCACCGCTCGCGCGCCTGCCCGGCGTCCAGCGGTTTGCCGTGCGTCTGCCCGTCGAGCTCGAGCACGGAGTCGCAGCCCACGACGATCGCTGCGGGGGGCAGTCCGCCTCGCGCTGCGACGTCCTCGGCTTTCGCCCGGGCCAGCACGAGGGTGACGTCGGCGGCGTCGCTGACCCCGTACCTGCGCACGACCTCGGCCTCGTCGACCTCGGACACGACGACCGTGGGGCACACACCGGCAGCCTCGAGCGTGGCGCGGCGGGCGGGGGAGGCCGACGCGAGCACGACGACCGGGGGCGAGGGCGGCACGGGTCGCTCAGACCCCGACCCGCGCGGCACCGCTGTAGACGTTGAAGGAGGCGCCGCGGGAGAACCCGACGAGGGTGAGGCCGGCCTGCTCGGCGAGGTCGACGGCCAGCGAGGAGGGCGCCGACACCGCGGCCAGCAGCGGGCAGCCGGCGGCCCAGGCCTTCTGCACGAGCTCGAACGACGCGCGGCCGCTGACCTGCAGCACGAGCCCGCGCAACGGCAGCAGGCCCTGCGCGAGCGCCCAACCCACGACCTTGTCGACGGCGTTGTGCCTTCCGACGTCCTCACGCAGGCACATGAGGTCGCCGGCGGCGCTGAAGACGCCGGCGGCGTGCAGCCCGCCCGTGGTGTCGAAGACCCGCTGAGCCTTGCGGAGCCGGGCCGGGAGCGTGGCGAGCACCTCGCTGGCGAAGACGGTCTCGTCTACCCGGACGTCGAAGGCCGAGCGGGCTGCCACGGCGTCGATCTGCTCGGTGCCGCAGATCCCGCAGGCGCTGGTGACGTGGCGGTGCCGGCCACGTGCCGGCCGGTGCACCCCTGCGGCGAGCCCCACCTCCACCACGTTGTGGGTGGGCCGGCCGTCGGCGTCCACCGCGGCCTCGGGGCAGTGCCGTGCGGACACCACCTGGTCGGGGCGGCTGAGCACGCCCTCGCCCACCAGGAAGCCCAGCGCCAGGTCGAGGTCGTGGCCGGGAGTGCGCATGGTCACGGTGAACGGCTCGCCGTCCAGCCGGATCTCCAGGGGCTCCTCGACCGCGACGGTGTCGGTGCGGCTGGACGCCGCGCCGTGGGCGGCGTCCACGGCCACGCGCACGATGCGGCGGCGCGCGGTGGCGTGCGTCATGCTCCTCCCGTCTGCGGCCGGCGGTGCCCTGTCGCATGGAACTTTCGTTGCGTACAGTGTCATCCCCGCGGAGGGTGATGCATGCTGGCGGGGTGAGTGTGGTCGTCACCGGCCCGGGGTCGCCCGATGACCGGACACGTGCCGTCGTCGCTGCTCACCGCGGCGAACCCGGTGCCCTGCTGCCGGTCCTGCGCGCCGTCCAGGCCGAGTTCGGGTACGTGCCCGACGAGGCCGTGCCGGTGCTCGCCGAGGAGCTGAACCTCTCCCGGGCGGACGTCCACGGCGTCCTCAGCTTCTACCGCGACTTCCGGCGCGAGCCTCCCGGACGCTGCCACGTCCGCCTCTGCCGGGCCGAGGCGTGCCAGTCGGTCGGCGCGGAGGCCGTGGTCACTGCGCTGGAGGAGCGGCTCGGTCAACGGATGGGCACCACGGGCGCCGACGGCGCCGTGACCCTCGACGAGGTGTTCTGCCTCGGCAACTGCGCCCTCGGCCCGGCGGCCCAGGTCGACGGACGGCTGCTCGGCCGGGTGGACGCGCCGCGTCTGGCCGCCATCGTCGAGGCGCACCGCCGGCTGCACGCCGAGGCTGCAGTGGGGGCCCCTGCATGAGTGCGCCCGTCAGCGTCTACGTGCCCCGCGACAGCGCCGCCGCCTCGGTCGGTGCCGAGGACGTCGCCGAGCGGGTCCTCGAGATCGCCCAGGACGCCGGTGCCCGGGTGCGGCTCGTGCGCACCGGGTCCCGGGGCATGCTCTGGCTGGAGCCGCTGGTCGAGGTGGCTGCTGCCGACGGCACCCGCTTCGCGTTCGGACCGGTGACGGCGGCCGACGTCGACTCCCTCGTCTCGGCCGGGCTGTTCACCGGGGCTCCTGGCGAGGTCGAGCACCCGCTGGCCCTCGGCCCGACCGACGAGCTCGCGTGGCTTCGCGACCAGCAGCGGGTGACGTTCGGCCGTGTCGGCGTGGTCGACCCGCTCTCGGCCGACGACTACCTCGCTCACGGGGGTATGGCCGGTCTGCGCACCGCGCTCGGCATGGCCGCTGCCGACGTCGTGGCGCAGGTGACGGCCTCGGGCCTGCGCGGTCGCGGCGGAGCCGGCTTCCCCGCGGGGGTCAAGTGGCGCACGGTGCTGCAGGCGGAGTCGGACCAGAAGTACATCTGCTGCAACGCCGACGAGGGCGACAGCGGCACGTTCGCCGACCGCATGATGCTCGAGGGCGACCCGTTCTGCCTCATCGAGGGCATGGCGATCGCCGCCCACGCGGTGGGCGCCAGCCAGGGGTTCGTCTACGTCCGCTCGGAGTACCCCGACGCCGTCTCGACGCTGGAGCGGGCGGTGGACATCGCCTACGCCCGGGGTTGGCTCGGCGAGGGCGTCCTCGGGTCGGCGCTGCGGTTCGACGTGAGCGTGCGGGTCGGCGCGGGGGCCTACATCTGCGGCGAGGAGACATCGATGCTCGAGAGCATCGAGGGCAAGCGCGCCGTCGTGCGGGCCAAGCCGCCGCTGCCCGCGCTGGAGGGCCTGTTCGGCAAGCCGACCGTCGTGAACAACCTCCTGACGCTGTGCACCGTGCCCGCTGTGATGGCCGAGGGCGCGCAGGCCTACGCGGCGCTCGGCATCGGGCGCTCCCGGGGCACCCAGGTCTTCCAGATCGCGGGCAACGTGCGCCGTGGCGGCATCGTCGAGCTCGCTTTCGGGGTGAGCGTGCGCGACCTGGTCGAAGGATGGGGCGCAGGAACGGCCAGCGGCCGCCCGGTGCGCGCCGTCCAGGTCGGCGGGCCGCTCGGCGCCTACCTTCCGCAGGGCCAGCTGGACCTGCCCATGGACTACGAGGCGCTGGCCGCGGCGGGTGCCATGCTGGGCCACGGCGGCGTCGTCGTGTTCGACGACTCGGTCGACATGGCCAGCCAGGCCAGGTTCGCGATGCACTTCTGCGCCGAGGAGTCCTGCGGGAAGTGCACGCCCTGCCGGATCGGCGCGACCCGAGGCGTCGAGGTGATCGACCGGATCGTGGCGGGTCAGGACCGCCAGGCCAACCTCGTCCTGCTCGAGGACCTCTGCGACCTCATGACCGAGGGGTCGCTGTGCGCGATGGGCGGCCTGACGCCGATGCCGGTCCGCAGCGCCGTGAGGTACTGGCCCGAGGACTTCGCGAAGGAGGCGGTGCGGTGAGCCTGCTCAAGGAGCCCGACCGTGGTACCCCGGCCCGGCCGGGCGAGAGCGACCCGTCGACGGCGACGGTGCGCGTGAACGTCGACGGCCGTGAGGTCACTGTGGTCCCGGGCACGTCCGTCATGCGGGCTGCCTCGCTGGCCGGTCTCGACATCCCGAAGCTGTGCGCCACCGACAGCGTGGAGGCCTTCGGCTCGTGCCGGCTCTGCCTCGTCGAGGTCGACGGCGTGAAGGGCACCCCCGCCTCGTGCACCACGCCGTGCACCGACGGCATGGTCGTGCACACCCAGACGGACACGCTGGAGCGGCTGCGTCGCGCGGTGATGGAGCTCTACATCTCCGACCACCCGCTGGACTGCCTCACCTGCGCGGCCAACGGCGACTGCGAGCTGCAGGACATGGCCGGCGTGGTGGGGCTGCGCGACGTGCGCTACGGCTACGCCGGGGACAACCACCTCGGGCAGGAGAAGGACCTGTCCAACCCCTACTTCGACTTCGACCCCAGCAAGTGCATCGTGTGCTCGCGGTGCGTGCGGGCGTGCGTCGGAGGTGCAGGGCACCTTCGCCCTGACCATCCAGGGTCGCGGCTTCGACTCCAAGGTCTCACCGAGTGCCGGAGAGTCGTTCTTCGACTCCGAGTGCGTCTCGTGCGGCGCCTGCGTGCAGGCCTGCCCGACGGCGACGCTGCAGGAGCGCTCGGTCGTGCAGCTCGGGATGCCGACCCGCTCGGTCATCACGACCTGCGCCTACTGCGGGGTCGGCTGCTCGTTCAAGGCCGAGCTGCGCGGGGACCAGGTCGTGCGGATGGTGCCCTACAAGGACGGCGGGGCCAACGAGGGCCACTCGTGCGTCAAGGGCCGCTTCGCCTGGGGCTATGCCACCCACAAGGACCGCGTGATGTCGCCGATGGTGCGCGACTCGGTCGTCGACGAGTGGCGAGAGGTCTCGTGGGACGAGGCCATCTCGTTCACCGCGCGCCGCCTGCGCGAGATCCAGGCCGAGCACGGCGTCGGCTCGATCGGCGCGATCACCTCCTCACGGTGCACGAACGAGGAGGTCTACGTCGTCCAGAAGATGGTGCGGGCGGCCTTCGGCAACAACAACGTCGACACCTGCGCCCGGGTCTGCCACTCCCCGACCGGCTACGGCCTGAAGCAGACGTTCGGGACCTCGGCGGGCACCCAGGACTTCAAGTCGGTCGACGAGGCCGACGTCGTGCTGGTGATCGGCGCCAACCCCACCGACGGGCACCCCGTGTTCGCCTCCCGCCTGAAGCGCCGGCTGCGCCAGGGGGCCCAGCTCGTCGTCGTCGACCCCCGGCGGATCGACCTCGTGCGCTCCCCGCACGTCGAGGCCGCCTACCACCTGCAGCTCGCGCCTGGCACGAACGTGGCCGTCGTCAACGCGCTGGCCCACGTCGTGGTGACCGAGGGCCTGATGGACGCCGCGTTCGTCGCCGAGCGCTGCGAGGGCCAGGAGGAGTGGGTCGAGTTCATCTCGCGCGCCGAGAACAGCCCCGAGGCGCTGGAGGGCGTCAGCGGCGTCCCCGCGACCTCGGTGCGCGAGGCCGCGCGGCTGTACGCCGGCGCCCGCAACGCCGCGATCTACTACGGCCTCGGCGTCACCGAGCACAGCCAGGGCTCGACCATGGTCATGGGCATGGCCAACCTCGCGATGGCGACCGGCAACATCGGCCGCGACGGGGTCGGCGTGAACCCGCTGCGCGGGCAGAACAACGTGCAGGGCTCGTGCGACATGGGCTCGTTCCCGCACGAGCTGCCCGGGTACCGGCACGTCTCGGACGACGCCGTCCGCACCGTCTTCGCGACGCTGTGGGGCCGTACGCTGCTGGCCGAGCCGGGGCTGCGGATCCCGAACATGTTCGACGCCGCCCTCGACGGCACCTTCCGCGCGCTGTACATCCAAGGTGAGGACCTCGCGCAGTCCGACCCCAACACCGCGCACGTGCAGGCCGCGCTGGCCGCGATGGACCTCGTCGTCGTCCAGGACCTGTTCCTCAACGAGACCTCGAAGCTGGCCCACGTGTTCCTGCCTGGGACGTCGTTCCTCGAGAAGGACGGCACGTTCACCAACGCCGAGCGCCGGATCAACCGCGTGCGGTCGGTGATGCCGCCGCGCACCGGCAAGCACGAGTGGCAGATCGTCTGCGAGGTTGCGCAGGCCATGGGCTACCCGATGGCCTACGACCACCCGGGACAGATCATGGACGAGATCGCCGTGACGACCCCGACGTTCTCGGGGGTGTCCTTCGCCAAGCTGGACGCCGTGGGCTCGGTGCAGTGGCCGTGCAACGCCGGTGCACCCGACGGCACGCCGATCATGCACGTGAGCGGGTTCGTGCGCGGCAAGGGCCACCTGATCCCGACGCCGTACGTGCCGACGCAGGAGCGCTCGACCCGCCGGTTCCCGCTGATCCTGACCACCGGCCGCATCCTCAGCCAGTACAACGTCGGCGCCCAGACGCGTCGTACCGAGAACGTGCGCTGGCACCCCGAGGACGTGCTGGAGATGCACCCGCACGACGCCGAGGTGCGCGGGATCTGCGACGGCGACCTGGTGAGCCTGGCCTCGCGCGTCGGGGAGACGTCGCTGCGAGCGGTGCTCTCGGACCGGATGCCGGTGGGCGTCGTCTACACCACGTTCCACCACCCGGTGACGGGCGCGAACGTGGTGACGACCGAGCTGTCGGACTGGGCCACGAACTGCCCGGAGTACAAGGTGACCGCCGTCGAGGTGGCGCTGCGTCAGGCGGTCTCCCCCCGCATCGCCGAGGGCGCGCTCGCCGACGCCGACGCCGTCGCGGTGGCGGGCCAGTGATGGCGGCAGCCACCCAGGTGCGGCTGGCCAACGACATCGCGGCGCAGTTCCGGTACCTGCCGCACGAGGCCGCCGTCGCCGGCATCGCGGCGCACGTCACGACGTTCTGGGACCCGCGGATGCGCGCGCAGCTCGTCGCGGCGGTGCGGGAGGACGACGAGGCGCTCGACCCGCTCGTGGTCGAGGCGGCCGCCCGCCTGCGCTGACCGGCTGGAGTCGCTGATCGCGCGGAGCTGGCCGCCCGCACCCGGGCGAGATGGCCCGACACGGCGACGTCCCGGCACCCCGCTGACCACAGGGCGCGGCAGCCGTGCCAGGACGCGCTGTCCTCGCTTGCACCTGGACTACTCGGCGATACTATGTACTAGTAGTCAACAACACTGAGTAGCAGGGAGGAGGGGCCCATGGGCAAGCAGGAGACCGAGATGCTCAAGGGGACGCTGGAGGGCATCGTCCTCGCGATCCTGTCCGGCCGGCCGGCATACGGCTACGAGATCACTGCGTGGCTGCGCGGGCAGGGCTTCACGGACATCGCCGAAGGGACGATCTACGCGCTGCTCGTCAGGATCGAGCAGCGTGGGCTCGTCGATGTGGAGGAGGTCTCCTCCGAGAAGGGGCCGCCGCGCAAGGTGTACTCCCTCAACGCCCAGGGACGCGAACACCTCGAAGGCTTCTGGAGGACGTGGAGCTTCCTCGCAGACCGACTCGACCAGCTCCGCGAAGGAGGCAGATAGCCATGGCCGCACGGTGGATCGAGCAGAAGAGGCACTACCGGCAGTACAAGGCGCGCATAGAACAGCTCCCTGCGAGCTACCGCACGGCAGTTGCCGGGTTGGAGCGGTACACGAACTACCTTGGCGGGCTCGGTGACGCAGACAGCATCGCGTCGATGCTGGACGACCTTGCTGATCTCTTCGAGCAAGCCGCGGCGAACGGCACCCCCATCCGCGAGATCGTCGGAGAGGACCCCGTGGAGTTCGCCGAGACGTTCCTCCGCAACTACCCGGCGGGTCACTGGATCACGCGGGAACGGGAACGGCTGAACCGCGCCGTCGAGCAGGCCGAGGCACAAGGCACGGGAACCCAGGGAGTCCGATGATCCCAGAGCCGGTGTTAGGGCGCCCGTGGGTAGGCCGCAGCCTAGAAGCGGTGGCGGGCGGGCGGACGGGACAGGCTCCTGACGCGGTACGTCCACACCCCGCCGGCGGCCGCCAATGTCGCGATCACGGCCGCCGTGGCCGGCCACGGGCCGGAGCCGCCCGTGTCCTGGGGCGGTGTCTGCGGACCCGTGGCCTGCGCCACGTCACTGGTGGAGGCGGTGACCCCTGACCTCGCCACGGCTGAGGCGCTGGGCGCCAACGCGGCGCCCGTCAACGCCAGGCAGCCGACGGCGCAGGCCCCCGCGAGGACGCTGCGTGCCCGGCCCGCGCCACTTCGACGGTCGACCCCTCCCCGACCGTCCACGTGACCCAGACCTTCCACGAGCCCGCCTCCTCGCCACACGGCGTGCATGACCTGACACGGCGATGGTGGCTCCGGTGAAGGCACGGAGGTGCCCGAACGACCGGCGATCATCCGAACGTATGGTGCGTGGTCGGGCGAGGGACGGCGGCACCGGGCTGCGCGACGTCCACCCGCGGCTCGAAGCGCACCCCTGCCTGCAGCGGAGGTCCTCAGGCGGGCTCGGCCAGCTCGGCGACGTCAACCCCCGTGCCGCGCTCGGCGGACCTCAGCACGGCCGCCAGCACCGTCTGGGTCACCAGCGCGTCGGCGAAGTCGGCGATCGGGGCGACGGGCGCCTCACCCCCGAGGACGGCCACGATGTCCGCCGCCTGGTTGGTGAACGTGTGCTCGTAGCCGATGTGGTGGCCGGCCGGCCACCACGCCTGCGCGTACGGGTGGCCGGCATCGGCGTCGCTGACGTCGATGCTGGTCCAGCCGCGGGTCGTGAGGTCGCCGGTGGCGTCGAAGACGTCGAGCTGGGTCATGCGGTCGAAGTAGTAGCGCAGCGCGCCACGCTCGCCGTGGATCTCGAACCCGTTGTGGTTGTGGTAGCCGGTCGCCAGCCGGGTGGCCTCGAAGCTGGCGACGCCGCCGCCGGACAGCTGCGCGATGAAGAGGACGGCGTCGTCCACGGTTCGCCCGGGCACGAACGTCTTGCTGATCGCACCGGCGATGTGCGTGATCTCCTCGCCGGTGACGAAGCGCACGGCGTCGATGATGTGGGCGTTGATGTCCCCGTGGGCGCCCGTGCCCGCGGTGGCGGCGTCGAAGCGCCACAGGGCGGGGGACGCCGCCCCGCCCCAGCTCTGGGCGTACACGGCGCGCACGTGGTGCACGGGTCCCACCAGGCCGCGCCGGACGAGTGCGCGGGCCAGCGCGACCGCCGGCACGCGCCGGTAGCTGTACCAGACGAACGTCGACCCCGGCGCCGTCCGGGCGGCGGCCGCCATCGCCCTGGCCGACTCCAGCGTGTCGGCCAGCGGCTTCTCGCAGGCCACGTGCTTGCCGGCCTCCAGCGCACCGATCGCCTGCTCGGCGTGGAGGTTGTTCGGCGTCCCGATGTCGACGAGGTCCACGGCCGGGTCGGCCAGCACGCTGGCGTAGTCGGTGGTGGTGTTGCGCCATCCCCACCGCTGGGCGAACTCCGCGAGGGCCGCAGGGTCGCGGGCCACGACGGTGTGCAGCACAGGGCGCAGCGGCAGGTCGAAGAACGCGCCCACGCTGCGCCAGGCGTGCGAGTGCGCCCGTCCCATGAACTTCGAGCCGACGAGGGCGACGTCCAGGGTTCCATCGGCGATGCTCATGGCAGGCGACCCTACCGAGCCTGCTCCTCAGGGGGCGGTCAGGGAAGAAGGGGCCTGTCACCCACGGGGGTCGGCGGGGGCGTCGTCAGCGTGGCCAGAAGGATGTGCGCCACCCGTTGCGGCTCGGCGTGAAGACGGCCCGGATGCCGCGGCGTCCGCTCGTGCGGTCGCTCCACGTCGAGACGTCGGTCGTGCGGTCGTCGACCCGCCCACCTCCGCGGCGCCCGGCGAGGACGGCAAGGACGGCCAGCAGCGCGGCGACCTCCTCGGGCGTGGCGTCGCCGGAGACGATCCGCAACACGGGCGGGCGCGTTGCCGGTTCTGACATGTCACCGCCTGTCGACTGGTGTACCGCGAGTGCATGATCGCCGGGTGGAGAGGGCCGGGGAGGGGCTGGGTGGAGGCCTGGTTGGGAGAGGATCTGGTGGGGAGGATCGGGCTACAGCGGGATGTTGCCGTGCTTCTTGGGCGGCAGCGTCTCGCGCTTCGTGCGCAGCAGGCGCAGCGCCCGAACCACCTGCAGCCGGGTCTCACGAGGCGGGATCACGGCGTCGACGTACCCGCGCTCTGCCGCGATGTAGGGGTTGGCGAGGGTGTCCTCGTACTCGGTGATGAGCTCCCGGCGCAAGGTCTCGACGTCCTCGCCGCGGGCGACGGCCTCCTTGAGGCTGTTGCGGTACAGGATGTTCACCGCACCTTGGGCCCCCATGACGGCGATCTGCGCGGTCGGCCAGGCGAGGTTGACGTCGGCGCCGAGGTGCTTGGAGCCCATGACGTCGTAGGCGCCGCCGTAGGCCTTGCGGGTGATCACCGTGACCTTCGGCACGGTGGCCTCGGCGTAGGCGTAGATCAGCTTGGCTCCGCGCCTGATGATCCCGCTCCACTCCTGGTCGGTGCCGGGCAGGAACCCGGGGACGTCGACGAACGTGAGCACCGGCAGGTTGAACGCGTCGCAGGTGCGCACGAACCTGGCGGCCTTCTCGGAGGCGTCGATGTCCAGCGTCCCGGCGAGCTGCATCGGCTGGTTGGCCACGACGCCGACGGGGTGCCCCTCGACGCGTCCGAGGCCGACGATGATGTTCGGCGCGAACATCGCCATCACCTCGAGGAAGTCCCCCTCGTCGACGACCGCGCCGATCACCGCGTGCATGTCGTACGGCTGGTTCGAGGAGTCCGGGATCAGCGTCTCGAGCGCCCGGTCGTCGTCGGTCTCCTCCTCGTCGGCGACGACGTCCTGGGCCGGGGGGTCGGTGAGGTTGTTGGCCGGCAGGTAGCCGAGCAGGGCCTTGACGTAGTCGAGTGCGTCCCCCTCGTCGGTGCCCATGTAGTGCGCGTTGCCGCTCGTCGTGTTGTGGGTGCGCGCCCCGCCGAGCTCCTCGAAGCCGACCTCCTCGCCGGTGACGGTCTTGATGACGTCCGGCCCGGTGATGAACATGTGCGAGGTCTGGTCGACCATCACGGTGAAGTCCGTGATCGCGGGGGAGTACACCGCGCCGCCGGCACACGGGCCCATGATCAGCGAGATCTGCGGGATCACCCCGCTCGCGTGCACGTTGCGCCGGAAGATCTCCCCGTACAGGCCGAGGGAGACCACGCCCTCCTGGATGCGCGCGCCGCCGGAGTCGTTGATGCCGATGACGGGGCAGCCGATCTTCATGGCGAGGTCCATGACCTTGACGATCTTGGCCCCGAAGACCTCGCCCAGCGACCCGCCGAAGACCGTGAAGTCCTGCGCGAACACGCACACCTGGCGCCCGTCGATGGTTCCGTACCCGGTGATCACGCCGTCACCGTACGGCCGGTTCTTGCCCAGCCCGAAGCTGCGTGAGCGGTGCCGCGCCAAGGCGTCGAGCTCGATGAAGGACCCCTCGTCGAGCAGGTCCTCCACGCGCTCACGAGCCGTCTTGCGGCCCTGGGAGTGCCGCTTCTCGACCGCCTTCGCGGAGCCGGCGTTCACGGCCTCGACCGTGCGGCGCTGGAGGTCCTCGAGCTTGCCCGGTGTCGTGTGGATGTCGATGTCCGGAGGCACCTCGGTGCCGCCGCTCCTGGCTGGGCTCGCCATCCGCAACCCTCCGCAGCGTCCACGCGGCCTCGTACGGGTCGGCCGGCCCCGCGGGCCACGCGCCCTGCCGCCTGATTCTCACGGTGAGCCTACCGGGGGTGACCGCGGGCCACCGTGGGCGACAGTGGGATGGACGTCACACGGGCGAGCCCGTACCGAGAACCGACAGACCGACCCGACACGCCGTCGCCGGCGCCGTCACGGCGGACTTGTGTCAGATCTGCGTACACCCCAGGCGTACACCCCGGGCGTACACGCCAGGCGTACACGCCCGGCCCAGCGCCGGCTGGTCGGCCCGGTGTCGGGCGTGTCTAGAGTGCCGATGTGGAACCCGGCGCGCGGTGGCGCGACCTCGCCCGCCCTCCGCTGGACCAGCGGGGGCTCCAGGCGAGCCTCACGTCCGGGCCACGTCCGGCATGGCGCGCCCTCGAGGTCGTCGCCGAGACCGGCTCGACCAACGCCGACCTCGTGCAGCGAGCAGCCGACGGCGAGCCCTCGGGCCTCGTGCTCGTCGCCGACCACCAGAGCGCCGGGCGCGGGCGGCTCGCGAGGCAGTGGACGGCGCCGCCGCGCTCGTCGCTGGCCGTCTCGGTGCTGCTGCGCCCCACGGCGCCGGCCCGGCGCTGGGCCTGGCTCGGCCTGCTCGCCGGTCTCGCGGCGGTCGACGCGCTGACTCGCACCTGCGGCCTCCCGGCGCGCCTGAAGTGGCCCAACGACGTGCTCGTCCCCGACGGCGGCGACCCGGGCTCGAGCACCTGGCGCAAGGTGTGCGGCATCCTGGCCGAGGCGCAGCACGGCGTCTCCGGAACCCCCGGTGCGGTGGTGCTCGGGGCTGGTGTCAACGTCAGCCAGGCCGAGCACGAGCTGCCCGTCGCGACGGCGACCTCGCTGCTCGTCGCCGGCTCGGCGAGCACCGACCGCGACACGGTTCTGCGCGCGTACCTGCGTGCACTGGCCCAGCGCTATACCGCCTGGGAGCAGGCGGACGGCGACCCGGCCAGGTCCGGGACCGGCCCCGCCTACCGCGAGGCGTGCCTCACCCTCGGCCTGCACGTCCAGGTGGCGCTGCCCTCCGGTGAGGTCGTGAGCGGCGTGGCGGAGGGGGTGGACGACGAGGGTCGTCTGGTCGTGCGCGGCGCCAGTGGCCAGATGCAGGCACTGGCGGCCGGGGACGTCGTCCACGTACGAGCACCCGAGGGTCCGGGCCATGGTCGGCCCCCGGGAGACGCCGACGCCGTGGGGCCGCCGAAGGAGGCATGATCTGACCCATGGGATTCCCCAAGCGCCTTCTCGGGGACGACGAGGAGCTCGTGCTCGTCCTGCGCCCCCATGTGAAGGTCCTCTTCGGCCGGGCAGCCCTGCTCGTGCTGGTCGCGGTGCTCACTGGTCTGCTCGAAGGGGTCGTGCCCTCCGGCGGTGCGCAGACGGGCGGCCGGGTCGCTGTGGCGGTCGTGGCAGTCGCGGTGCTGGTCATCTGGGTGGTCTGGCCGTTCCTGGTCTGGATGAACACGGTGTACGCGATCACGACCGAGCGGCTCGTGATCCGCACCGGGGTGCTGAACCGGTCGGGTCACGACATGCCGCTGACCCGGCTGAACGACGTCTCGTTCTCCCACAACGTGTGGGAGCGGATGCTCGGCTGCGGCACGCTCGTCGTGGAGTCCGCCGGGGAGCGCGGCCAGCTCGTGCTCACCGACATCCCGAAGGTCGAGCGGGTCCAGCGCACCCTGTACGAGCTGTCGGAGGATGCGCGCGTCGCCGGCGGTCGCGCCGTCCACCCTGTGGCCGACGTCGACGAGGACCTGCACGACATCCTCGACGAGGACATGGCCGACGACGTCGCCGAGGACAAGAGCCGCACGGATCGCGGGGGCCGCGGCCGCGGCTCGCCGTGACGTCCGAGCCGGACGACGCCCGCCCGGGCGAGGGGTCGGCCATGTCGTCGGGGCGCGGGCCCCTGCTCGAGCACACCCCCGCGCGAGACCTGCAGCGGCGCCTGCGCGGCGGCACCCGCCACCTCGGACGGCGCGAGGTGGCCCGTGCCGTGGGCATCTCGCTGCTGTCGGCTCGCAAGCTGTGGCGCGCGCTCGGCTTCCCGGTGGTGTCCGACGAGGACCTGGCGTTCACCGACGCCGACAAGGCGATGCTGGCCCGCACGGTGGAGCTGGTGCGGCACGGGCTCCTCGACGAGGGCACCGCGATCGCGCTCGCCCGTGCGGTCGGCCAGTCCACCGACCGGCTCGTGAGCTGGCAGACCGAGGCGCTGGTGGAACACCTGAACCGGGTCCACGGCCCCGAGGGGGTCGACCGCGCCGTGGAGATGCTCGACGTCATGGCTGAGGACCTCGAGGCGCTGCTCGTCTACGTCTGGCGTCGCCAGCTGGCCGCCGCCGTCGCGCGCCTGTCGAACGACACGGGGCAGCCGGAGGACCCGGTCAGTGCGGTGCTGACGGTCGGGTTCGCCGACCTGGTCTCGTACACGCGTCTGGCGCAGCGGCTGGAGCAGCGCGAGCTGGGCGTGCTCGTCCAGCGCTTCGAGGGCCTCGCGTCGGACGTCGTGGCGGCCGGTGGCGGGCGCGTGGTCAAGACCGTGGGCGACGAGGTGCTCTTCAGCACCGACGACCCGGTGTCGGGTGCGGTGATCGCCCTCTCGTTGTCGGAGCAGATGGCCGTGGACGACGTCGTCCCGGACGTGCGGATCGGCCTGGCGCACGGGCCCGTGCTGCGTAGCCTCGGGGACGTGTACGGCGTCACGGTCAACCTCGCCAGCCGGCTGACGAGCCTCGCCCAGCCCGGCACGGTGGTCACCGACGCCGATACCGCACGGATGCTCACCGCGCAGCCGGACCTCGTGCTCATCCCGCAGCGGCGCCGGCTCGTCCGCGGGTTCGGGCAGCTCCAGCCGCTCCTCGTTGCCCGCGCCGGACCGCACAGCCGACGCATCACGCTCGACTGACAGTCCCTTCCCCGTCCTCTGGCGCCCAACAGTCCCGTCGCGCCCCGAGCTCGAGAAACAACCCGCAAGAGGTCGCGGATGGGCAGCGCCGCCGGGGGCGTCCGGTGGCCACCGCTAGGGTGGCGTGCGTGGGTGAGGACGCCGCGGAGTCCGGTGTTCGGCTGGCCGACCTCGACGAGCGCGGCCATGTCGCCGAGGTGGTGCTGGACCGTCCCGAGGCGCTGAACGCCATCTCCAACGGGCTGGCACGCAGGCTGACCTCGGTGGCGCGGCGGCTCGCGGCCTCCCCGACGTATCGAGCCGTGGTGCTCAGCTCCAGCGGGCCCAAGGCGTTCTGCGTGGGCGCCGACCTCAAGGAGCGGGACACCTTCACCGACGCGGACCTGCGGGCCCAGCGGCTGGTGTTCCGACAGCTCGCCCAGGCGTTGCTGGACGTGCCGGTGCCGATGGTCGCGGCCGTGGCGGGCTACGCCCTCGGGGGCGGCCTGGAGCTGGCCCTGATGTGCGACCTCGTCGTCGCCGACGAGACGGCCGTGCTCGGCCTGCCCGAGGTCTCGGTCGGCGTGGTGCCGGGGCTGGGGGGCACCCAGCTGCTCACCCGGCGTGTGGGCTATGCGCGTGCGGCCGATCTGGTGCTGACCGCGCGGCGTCTCGGTGCGCCGGAGGCCTACCGGCTCGGCGTCGTCGACCGGCTGGTCCCAGCGGGCACGGCCAGGGACGCCGCCGTCGAGCTTGCGACGTCCATCGCGGCGAACTCCCCGGTGGGTGTGCGCAACGCCAAGCACGCGCTGCGCGCCGGTCACTCGCTGGACCTGGCTGCGGGGCTGGACGTCGAGGACTCGGCCTGGCGGGCAACGGCTTTCTCCGCCGACCGGGCCGAAGGGGTGCGCGCGTTCGTCGAGCGTCGCCGTCCCCGGTGGCCCGAACCCGACGATCCCGAACCCGACAATCCCGGAGACAACAGTCCCGGAGACGACAATCGGGACGCCGCAGGCTGAGCCACGCGGGCCCGAGCCCGCGCTGCGTGCTCAGGCGTCGGCCGCGTCGCGCTCCGCCGGTCGAGGGATCCCCGCTGCAGGGGTGTGCTCGGGCTTGGGCTGGATCTCCTGGCGCAGCTCGGTGAACACCAGCTGCCGGTAGGCCCAGAACCGGAAGAGCGTGCCCAGCCCGAGCCCGATGACGTTGGCCGAGATGTTGTCGGCCAGCGCTGAGGTCTGGTCGAGGACGTAGTGGGAGATCCACAGGCACCCCAGCGAGATCGCCAGCCCACCGATGTTCATCACCGCGAACAGCAGGAACTCCCTGCGGGCGGTGGCCCGCCGGCGGTGCCGGAACGTCCAGTACCGGTTGCCCAGCCAGGCGACCACGGTCGCGACCCCGACGGAGATCACCTTGGACAGCAACGGCTTGTCCGCCAGCGGGGCGTTGTACAGGGGCCAGACCCCGGTGCGCAGGAGGTTGTAGACGTAGACGTCGACCACGTAGGCGACCAGCCCGACGGCACCGAACTTCAGGGCCTCGCGGTAGACGATGTCCAAGGCAGCGCGCAGTCGCAGCAGCGGCCCCGCGAGGCGCCTCACCATGCGGACCTCCGTGCGCGACGCGCAGCGTCGGCGCGGCGGCGCCCGGAGTCCGCCCCGAACGATCGCGACCGGGCTGCCGTCATGGTGGCCGAGGGTACCCGCCGATCCTGGGAGCAGCGTCGCGAGCCAGGCTCGGTAGCCTGCCCGCATGCGGGTCGCGGCGGGCCACTCGGGGTTCCCCGTCGTGGGCGTCGTCGGGGGCGGTCAGCTGGCGCGCATGACGCAGCCCGCTGCCGTGGCGCTCGGTGTCCGGTTGAGGGTGCTCAGCGAGTCCACCGCGGCGAGTGCGGCTCAGGTGGTGCCCGACTCCCCGGTGGGGGACCACCGCGACCTGGAGACGGTGGCCCGATTCGCGGCTGCCTGCGACGTGCTGACGTTCGACCACGAGCACGTGCCCACACCGCTGCTGGAGATGCTCGAGGCCGACGGGATGGTGGTCCGGCCGGGGTCGGCCGCTCTCGTGCACGCGCAGGACAAGGCGGCGATGCGCGCCAGGCTGGGTGCGCTCGGGATCGCCTGCCCACGCTGGCGGATGGTGCACGACGCCCCCGGGCTCTGCGCGTTCGCGGAGGAGGTCGGCTGGCCCGTCGTCCTCAAGACCCCACGCGGTGGGTACGACGGCAAGGGTGTGCTCGTCGTCCACTCGGTCGACGACGCCGCAGAATGGTTGGCGCGTGCCGGGCGCGAGGCGGGCGGCGCGGGCCTGCTCGCCGAGCAGCGGGTGCCGTTCGTGCGGGAGCTCGCCGTGCTCGTGGCACGCAGTCCCTCGGGGCAGGCGGCGGCGTGGCCGGTGGTCGAGACCGTCCAGGTCGACGGGGTGTGCCGTGAGGTCGTCGCCCCGGCACCCGGTCTGGATGCCGGCGTTGCGGGCCGCGCCACCGCCGCAGCCCTGGGCATCGCCGGGGCGCTCGACGTGGTCGGGGTGCTGGCGGTGGAGATGTTCCAGACGCAGCCGGACGGCGCAGGTCCGGGGTTCGTCGTCAACGAGCTGGCGATGCGCCCGCACAACAGCGGTCACTGGACCATCGACGGCGCCGTGACGAGCCAGTTCGAGCAGCATCTGCGGGCGGTTCTGGACCTGCCGCTCGGAGACCCTCGCCCGCACGCGCCGTGGTCGGTGATGGTCAACGTGCTGGGCGCGGACCGGCCCGACGTGTACCGGGCGTACCTGCACGTGATGGCGCACGACCCGGCCGTGAAGGTGCACATGTACGGCAAGGAGGTCCGTCCGGGGCGCAAGATCGGCCATGTCACCGTCTGCGGCGACGACCTCGCCGACCTGCGGGTACGGGCGCGCCATGCGGCCGAGTTCATCACAGGCACGATCGACGAGTGATCCACGAAGGGGTAGCCATGTCGCAGCCGGCGCTCGTCGGTCTTGTCATGGGGTCCGACTCGGACTGGCCGACCATGGAGGAGGCGGCGAAGGTCCTCGACGAGTTCGCCGTGCCCTACGAGGCCGACGTCGTGTCGGCGCACCGGATGCCGCACGAGATGGTCGAGTACGGCGCGCATGCCCAGGACCGGGGCCTGCGCGTTCTCATCGCCGGGGCGGGCGGGGCCGCCCACCTGCCGGGGATGCTGGCGTCCGTGACGCCACTGCCCGTGATCGGGGTGCCGGTACCGCTGAGGCACCTCGACGGCCTGGACTCGTTGCTGTCCATCGTCCAGATGCCGGCCGGGGTGCCGGTCGCAACGGTCTCGATCGGCGGCGCCCGCAACGCCGGGCTGCTCGCGGTGCGCATCCTCGGTGCCGGGACGGGGGACGACGCCGCCGGCCTTCGCCGGGCGATGGCGGGCTACCAGGAGCGGTTGCGCGACGAGGCTGTGGCCAAGGGGGAGCGGCTGCGGTCCCGCCGCGCCGGAGGCGCGGCGGGACTCGGGTTCACCGCTGGTTGAGCTCAGGACGCTCGGCGACCTCCGGGTGAGAGGAGCCGCCGGACGGGATGCTCAGGAGGCCCGGCGACCGCCGGCTGGGCGTCGTCCTCGCCGCGAGCCGCCGCGAGCCGGGTCTCGGCGAGCGGAGTCCGGGCGAGCGGAGTCCGCTGCGGTGCGTCCGGGTCTGGCGGTCCGGCTCACCAGCGGGCGGACGACCACCGGCACGCCCGACGTGGCCAGCTCGCGCACCGCAGCATGGCCCGCGTACACGACGTCGGTCGTCGCTGACACGGCGGCGTCCCGGTGCAGCTGGCTGACCTCACGGGTCTGCCCGCGCTCGACGAACGCGAGGACCGTCCCCGTGGCCCCGGCGCGCGCCGTCCGACCTGATCGGTGCAGGTAGTCCTTGTGGTCGTTGGGCAGGTCGTAGTGGACGACGAGGTCGACGTCGTCCACGTGGATGCCACGGGCGGCGACGTCGGTCGCGACGAGCACGCGCGGGTGGCCGGCCGAGAAGGCGTCCAGCGCGCGCTGGCGCTGGTTCTGGTTGAGGTTGCCGTGGATGGCCAGGGCCTCGACGCCGGCCCGGCCCAGCTGCTTCGCGAGACGGTCGGCTCCGTGCTTGGTGCGCACGAAGAACAGGGAGCGGGCAGGCCGTGCGGCGACCTCGGCCGCCACGGCAACCTTGTCCGCACCGTCGAGGACGAACACCTTGTGGTCCATCGCCTCGATCGGGGACACCGCGGACGCCACGGCGTGGAACACGGGGTCCGTGAGGTACTCGCGCACCAGCCGGTCGACGCCGCGGTCGAGAGTGGCGGACAGGAGCATGCGCTGCCCGCCCGCGGGGGTCAGGTCGAGCAGCTGCTTGACGACCGGGAGGAAGCCGAGGTCGGCCATGTGGTCGGCCTCGTCGAGGACGCTGATCTCGACCTGTGCCAGGGTGCAGGCGCGCCTCTCGATGAGGTCGACCAGGCGTCCGGGGGTGGCGACGACGACGTCGACGCCCCGCTCGAGCGCCTCGATCTGCCGGCCCATCGAGGCGCCGCCGTAGACGGTGGTCACTCGCATGCCGATGGCGTCGCCGAGCGGGGCGATCGCGTCGGCGACCTGGCAGGCGAGCTCGCGCGTGGGCACGAGGACCAGCCCGCGGGGGGCCTTTGGCGTGCGTCTCGATCCGCGACCGTCGCCGGCCGCCGATGCGTCGGCGGCCAGGCGCGCGAGCATCGGGATGCCGAAGGCGAGCGTCTTGCCCGAGCCGGTCTGCGCGCGCCCGAGGACGTCGCGACCGGCGAGTGCGTCGGGCAGCACGCGGGTCTGGATGGCGAAGGGGTGGTGCATCCCGCGTCGCTCGAGCACCGTGACCAGGGCCTGAGGCAGGCCGAGCTGGCCGAACTGGCGCTCCTCGGCCGCCGGCTGGGCGGCCGCGGCGTCCAGCGCCTGCTCGAGCTCGCTGACCGCGGAACGGGGTGACCCGGCCTGGGGCCGCGACGACCTGCTGCGGGTGGACTGGCTGGTGCGGGTGGACTGGCTGGTACGGGTGGACTGGCTGGTACGGGTGGACTGGCTGGTACGAGGGGCGGTGGTCGCGCGGACGCGACCGGTGGGCTGACGCATGTCAGAGATCTCCATCGGTGGTACGGATCGGGCCGCTGCGTGCTGTGGCGACGACGACCGCGCGGTAGCGCGACCTCGTCCAGCGACGAGGCCGCCACCGAGGGAGGTGACAACTCACGACGTGCGACCTCGCGGGCGGCTCGCCCGCGGGAGGGACAGTGCGGCAACGCACCGTCAGCAGACCCAGGGTACCAGTGCCGGGCTTGCCGGCCCGCGCGGCGACACTCACGGACAGACCATTCATGATCGACGGCGGGGGGCCGTGTCGCGGGGTCGCATGAACCACGGTGATGGCCGGTTCCCAACGGAGGAGGGTGCTGGAAGCAGCCGTGTTTGCTCTGCACGCAGATGCGCAACGCACGCAGCCCGCGAGGCCGTGGAACTGAGAACGGCCGCGCGCAGCAGGCTCTGCACGCGTACCCGCACTCTTCGCTGCCCCTGGATCGCCAAGTTGATCGAGAGACCCATCCGTGATCGTGAGTCACTTCCGTGATCGTGAGACTTCTGTCCGCGTGAGGCCCGTCGTGGCGCATCACGATCACGACGCAAGCGCCTGATGTCTCACGATCACCGACAAGCGTGCGCCTCGACCCTGGCAAGTTTGCGTATGTGCGTGCAATGCAAAGCGTCTCGAAACACCCCCCTAGGCTGCAGGTCGGGTCAAGAGCGTCGTGGCTGACCTCGCCCAGGCGCCGAGGCTGCAGACCCGGCCAGCGTCAGGCTGGGCAAGCAGCTCAGGCGAGGCCGAAGCGCGGAGCCTCGATCGCGGGGCAGGTGTCCATCACGACGTCCAGCCCCGCTGCGCTGGCCCGAGCTGCGGCCGACTCGTCGATGACGCCGAGCTGGAGCCAGACCGCCTTGGCGCGGCAGGCGATCGCCTGGTCGACGACGGCACCGGCGAGCTCGCTTCGCACGAAGACGTCGACGACGTCCACCGGCGGCCCCGTGACGTCAGCCAGCGTGGCGTATCCGGTGGCGCCGTGCACGGTGTCCGCCTTCGGGTGAACCGGGACGATCTGCATCCCGAGTGGGTGCTGCAGGTACCGGCCGATCTCGTACGCGACCCGCGACGGGTTGTCGGACAGCCCCACCACCGCCCAGCGCGCTCCCCTGGCCGCCAGCAGCCTCCGGACAGTCTGCGGGTCGTTGCGGTGGGGCGCCGCCGTCGCCGGACTCTGCACAAGCCTCAGTCTGCACCCAGGCCGGGTCGTGGTCCCGTCGTCCCACACTGCGCGAAGTCCGCCACCGTGCATCGGCCGTCGTCCCCACCAGAGCTAGGGTTGAACCGTGACCTGGCTTGTGACCGGCGGGGCCGGCTTCATCGGAGCTCACGTCGTTCGGTGCTTCCTCGACTCCGGCCGCGACGTCGTCGTACTCGACGATCTCTCCTACGGGAGGACCGCGTTCCTGGCAGAGGGTGTTCGGCTGGTCCGGGGGTCAGTCGTCGACCCGGATGCGGTGGGCGCCGCACTGACGTCGGGACCGTCGGGCTCGCCTGTGGAGGGCGTCGTCCACCTGGCCGGCTTCAAGTTCGCGGGTGTGTCCGTGGAGAAGCCGCTGTACACGTACGAGCAGAACGTCACGGGGATGCACGTTCTGCTCGGGGCCCTCCTGCGCGTCGGGGTGCACAACATGATCTTCTCCTCGAGCGCTGCCACGTACGGGACGCCCGAGGACGAGATCGTGACCGAGAAGTCGCCCACCCGGCCGGAGTCGCCATACGGGGAGTCCAAGCTCATCGGTGAGTGGCTCCTGCGCGACGTCGGTCGCGTCGAGCCGTTGCGGCACACCTCTTTGAGGTACTTCAACGTGGTGGGCTCGGGCAGGCCCGACATCTTCGACGCCAGCCCGCACGGCCTGTTCCCGCTGGTGATGAGGGCCCTGACCGGCGGCGAGCCGCCCGCCGTGTTCGGCACCGACTACCCCACTCCCGACGGCTCGTGCGTTCGTGACTACGTGCACGTGCAGGATGTCGCCCTCGCCCACGTCGCGGCGGCCGAGGCCCTCGAGCAGGGCCGGGTGCTCGAGCCGGCGTACAACCTCGGCAGCGGAACGGGTTTGTCGGTACTGCAGATCATGGACGCCGTCCGGCGGGTCACGGGCATCGCCTTCGAGCCGGACCTGCGCGAGCGCCGGACCGGTGACCCCGCGCGGATCGTGGCCTCGGGTGCTCTCGCCGCCCGTGACCTGGGCTGGGCGATGCGCCACTCGGTCGACGACATGGTTGCCAGCGCCTGGCAGGCCTGGCAACGCGCGGAGCAGTCCGGTCAGGCCCGGGGCCTGCCCAGCGCTCGGTAGGTCCAGCCGGCCCTCCTCCAGCGCTGGGCGTCCAGTGCGTTGCGACCGTCGAGCACGTGGCGGCCACGAACCACCGCACCGAGCACGATCGGGTCGAGGTCGCAGTAGACCTGCCACTCGGTGAGCAGGAGGACGGCGTCGGCCCCCGTGCACGCCGCAACGGCGTCGTCCTCGAAGTGCAGGTCCGGCCACATCCGGCGGGCGTTGTCCAGTGCCGCAGGGTCGGTGACGACCACCTCGGCACCTTGAAGGCGGATCTGAGCGGCGACGCTCAGGGCAGGTGAGTCGCGGATGTCGTCGCTGTCGGGCTTGAAGGCGGCGCCGAGGACGGCGACACGTCGTCCGACGAACGAGCCGTCGAGGACGTCGCGCGCGAGGTCGACCATGCGCGTCCGGCGGCGCATGTTGATCGCGTCGACCTCACGCAGGAAGGTCAGTGCCTGGTCTGCGCCGAGCTCCCCGGCCCGCGCCATGAAGGCCCTGATGTCCTTGGGCAGGCAGCCGCCGCCGAAGCCGAGACCCGCTCCGAGGAACTTCGGGCCGATGCGCTCGTCGTGGCCGATCGCGGTCGCCAGCGTCATGACGTCGGCGCCGGCGGCCTCGCAGACCTCGGCCATGGCGTTGATGAACGAGATCTTCGTGGCGAGGAAGGCGTTGGCCGCGGTCTTGACGAGCTCGGCTGTCGCGTAGTCGGCGATGATGCGCGTCACGCCCTCGGCCAAGGGCACGGAGTAGACCTCGTCGAGAGCCGTGCGCGCCCGCTCCGCCTGAGCCGGTTCGTTCGGGAGGCCGTAGACGAGCCGGTCCGGGTGCATGGTGTCGTGCACGGCGTGGCCCTCGCGGAGGAACTCCGGGTTCCACGCCAGGCAGGCCCCGTCGGCCGCGGCCGCGATCTGCGGCGCCAGCCGCGCGGCCGTGCCCACGGGACCGTGGACTTGCCGACGACGACGTCGCCCGGTCGCAGGTGCGGCACCAGGGCGGCGACGGCGGCGTCCACGTAGGTGGTGTCCGCGGCGAACTCGCCCCTGCGCTGCGGGGTGCCCACGCAGAGGAAGTGGACCGCCGGGGGCGCCTGCCGGCTCGCGACGTCGCTGATGTCGGTCGTGAACCTCAGCCGGCCCGAGGCGGTGGAGCGAGCCAGGAGCTCCGGTAGGCCAGGTTCGAAGAACGGCGCGCGCGCGGCCGCGAGGTCGGCCACCCGCTGCACATCGACATCGACGCCGACGACGTCGTGCCCGAGATCGGCCATGCATGCGGCGTGGACCGCTCCGAGGTAGCCGCACCCGATCACCGAGATCCGCACCCCGTAGACCCTATCTGCGAGCCCGCACCATGCTCACCCAGCGCCTTGCGCGTCGTGCGGGGCGGGGCGGCGCGCGGGGCCGGGGCCCTTAGTGTTGCGTCATGCGCTTCGGACTGTTCGTGCCTCAGGGTTGGCGCCTCGACCTGGCCGGGATCGACCCTGCCGAGCAGTGGGAGGCAATGCTGGGCGTCGCCCGGCGAGCCGAGGAGGGGCCCTTCGAGTCGGTCTGGGTCTACGACCACTTCCACACCGTGCCCGAGCCCACGCAGGAGGCCACGCACGAGGCGTGGACCCTGATGGCCGCCTTCGCTGCGGCGACGAGCCGGGTCCGCCTCGGCCAGATGTGCACGTGCATGGGCTACCGGCATCCGATGTACCTGGCGAAGGTGGCCGCGACCGTCGACGTCATCTCTGGCGGGCGCGTCGAGATGGGGATCGGCGCCGGCTGGTACGAGCACGAGTGGAAGGCCTACGGGTACGGGTTTCCCTCGGCGGGCGAGCGTCTGGCGATGCTCGGCGAAGGCGTCGAGATCATGAGGCAGGCGTGGACGCGACGGCGCGGTGACGTTCTTGGGGCGGCACTACCAGGTGGACGGCGCGATCTGCCGCCCCGCTCCGCTGCAGCCAGGTGGACTGCCGCTGTGGGTCGCCGGGGGTGGCGAGCAGAAGACCCTGCGCATCGCCGCACGGCATGCCGCCTACACGAACTTCGACGGCACCCTCGAGGGCTTCGCGCAGAAGTCGGCGGTACTGGAGCAGCGCTGCCAGGAGATCGGTCGCGACTCGGCGAGATCGTGCGGTCGGCCAACTACAACGTGGTGATCGGGCGGGACGAGGCCGAGGTCGCCCAACGACTGGGGTGGTTGCGCGAGCACTACAGACCACACGTCAGCCCGGAGCGGCTCGAGACCGCGATGCAGATGTTCTCCAGCGGGCCGCTCGTCGGTACCCCGGAGCAGATCGTCGAGACGTTGCAGGCCCTGCAGGCCCTCGGGATGACGTATGCCATCACGTACTTCGCCGACGTCGCCTACGACACCGACAGCCTCGACCTCTTCACGCGCGAGGTGGTCCCGGCGCTGGCCTGAGCCCGGACCGAGCAGAGCTAGCCTGGGGCCATGAGCGCATCGGATGCCGCTCGGGCGGCCTTTCCGCACTTCACTCTGCCGGAGGACCACGAGGCCCTGCGCGCGGCGGTGCGCGAGGTCTGCGAGGACAAGATCGCCCCGCACGCGGCCGAGGTGGACGAGACGGCCACGTTCCCCGCAGGCGGCCTACGACGCCCTGCAGGCCGGAGACTTCCACGCACCGCACCTGCCTGAGGCCTACGGCGGCGTGGGCGCCGACGCCCTGGCCACCTGCATCGTGATCGAGGAGGTCGCGCGGGTCTGCGCGTCGTCCTCGCTCATCCCTGCGGTGAACAAGCTCGGGACGATGCCGCTTGCTGCTCGCGGCCTCCGAGGAGCTCAAGCAGCGCTACCTGCCGCCCGTCGCCCGTGGGGAGGCGATGTTCAGCTACGGGCTGTCCGAGCGCGAGGCCGGGCAGCGACACCGCATCCATGCTCTGCCGCGCCACCCCCGACGGCGACGGCTGGGTGCTCTCCGGGCAGAAGTCGTGGATCACCAACGCCGGGGTCAGCGCAGTTCTACACGGTGCTGGCCGTGACGGACCCCGACGGCGCGCGCGGGCGCAACGTGTCGGCGTTCGTCGTGGAGCGGTCGGATCCCGGGTTCACGTTCGGCGCCCTGGAGCGCAAGCTCGGGATCAAGGGCAGCCCGACCCGCGAGCTGCTGTTCGACCACGTGCACGCTGCCCGGCGACCGCATGGTCGGGGGCGCCGGGCGAGGGGCTGAAGATCGCGCTGCGCACCCTGGACCACACCCGGGTCACGATCGGTGCGCAGGCGGTCGGGATCGCCCAGGGCGCCCTCGACCACGCCGTGGCCTACGTCAAGGAGCGCCGGCAGTTCGGCAAGGCGGTCGCGGAGTTCCAGGGCGTGCAGTTCATGCTCGCCGACATGGCGATGACGCTGGAGGCGGCCCGCCAGATGGTCTACGCGGCAGCCGCCAAGAGCGAGCGGGGCGACGCGGACCTGCCCTTCTTCGGCGCCGCCGCCAAGTGCTTCGCCTCCGACGTCGCGATGCAGGTGACCACGGACGCCGTCCAGCTGCTGGGCGGTTACGGGCTACACCAAGGACTACCCGGTGGAGCGCATGATGCGCGACGCCAAGATCACCCAGATCTACGAGGGCACCAACCAGATCCAGCGGATCGTGATGGCCCGTCACGTCCTCAGCTGACAACCCCAGCCCGTGTCCTCTGGCGCCCAACTGTCGCCTCGCGCCCAGACTTCGGGCAACAACCCGCCAGAGGTCGGGAAGTCGGCGACGCGCCCGGGTCGGGCCGTGACGTCCTCGCTCTGCCGTCCCGCGGTGATACTGGAAGGGTGGCACCACGATCCGCGATGCTTGATGAACCATCGGTGAGCGACGGCTCGCAGCGGCCGACCACCCAGCCGCTGCGGACCCCCGAGGCCCTGTCGCCGGCCCTGCGCCTGCGCCGCGCGCTCACCCTGCTGGTGATCACCCTCGTAGTGCCCGGGTCCGCCCAGGTGGTCGCCGGGGACCGCCGCGTCGGGAGGGTCGCGGTGCGTGCGTGGCTCGTCGTCGTCGCCTCGACCTTGGTGCTGCTCGCGACCTTCGTCGTCGACCGCACGCTCATCCTGTCGATCCTCACCCGGCCTTGGGTGCTCAGCCTGCTCGCGGGCGCCTTCTTCGCCGCAGCGGTGGCGATGCCCGTGCTCCTGCTCGACGCGTTCCGGCTGGGACGGCCTTCGCTCCTCCCGGTCCGAGCCACCGCAGGGGTGGCCGCCGTGACGGCCGTGCTCGTCCTGGTGACCAGCCTGCCCCTCGTGATGGCGGGACGGCGCGCCTGGGCCGCCGGGGACCTGATCAGCGGCGTGTTCGGCTCCGGGAAGACCTCCGCCGCCGTCGACGGTCGGTACAACGTCCTCCTCCTCGGCGGGGACGCGGGCGCGGACCGCATCGGCCTGCGGCCGGACTCGATCACCCTGGCAAGCATCGACGAGCACACCGGACGCACCGTTCTGTTCAGCCTGCCGCGCAACCTCCAGAACATCCCGTTCCCGAAGGGCTCGGTCGCCGGAAAGGCCCTCCCGCACGGCTGGTCGTGCGGCGACGTGTGCCTGCTCAACGCGCTGTACACGTGGGGCACGGAGCACAAGAGCCTCTACCGGGGCGTCGGCAACCCGGGTGCGGCGGCGATGGAGGAAGCCGTCGAGGGCGTCACGGGACTTAAGGTCAACTACTACGTCCTGGTCGACCTGCAGGGTTTCCGATCGCTCATCGACGCCATGGGCGGCATCACGCTCAGGGTGGGCAGCAGGGTCCCCATCGGCGGGGGGACCTCGCGGATCACCGGCTACATCAAGCCGGGTCGCCAGCACATGGACGGCTACCACGCCCTCTGGTACGCCCGGTCGCGCCAGGGGTCGAGCGACTACGAGCGCATGGCCCGGCAACGGTGCGTGATGACCGCCATGGTCAACCAGCTGGACCCCGCCACCCTGTTGGCCCGGTTCCAGCGCATCGCCGCGGCGGGCAAGCAGGTGGTGCACACGGACCTGCCGGCGTCTCAGCTGGCGACGTTCATCGACCTGGGAACCAAGGCCAAGGCCGCGAAGATCACGAGCGTGCAGTTCGTGCCACCGCTGACCACCCCGGCACGCCCTGACTTCGTGGCGATCCGTCGATCCGTGCAGGTCGCGCTGGCTACGGCCAGGAGCACCGCGAACGCCGCGGGCACGGCCGGGCCGGGCGGCAAGCCGTCGGCGGCCAAGCCGTCCGCCTCCCGGTCCGGTTCGACCTCGAAGCCCGGCGCCAGCGCGGCAGCAGGCTCGGCGGCCAAGGGTGCCGAGGTCGACGTGCGCACCGTGTGCAGCGCGGGTTGACGGCCCGCACCCGAGTCGTCGGATACCGTCATGCCTTGATGGTCGAGGACCGCCAGACCGACCCCGCCGACGCCGATGGGTGGCCGGCGGTGTCGGTGGTCATGCCCGTCCTCAACGAGGCGCGTCACCTCGCGGAGGCCACCCGTCGCATCCTCGACCAGGACTACCCGGGCGAGCTCGAGATCATCGTCGCTGTGGCGCCGTCCAAGGACCGTACGGCGCAGGTGGCCGGCGACCTCGCGGCGGCCGACCCAAGAGTACGGACCGTGGCCAACCCCAGTGGCCGGACGCCCGCCGGCCTCAACGCGGCGGTGGCTGCCTCACGGTTCCCGATCGTGGTCCGGGTGGACGGCCACGGGCTGCTTCCCCCGACGTACATCGCCACAGCCGTGGACCTGCTGCGCCAGACGGGTGCCTCCAACGTGGGCGGCGTCATGGCCGCCGAGGGGCAGACCGCCTTCGAGCAGGCGGTGGCGCGGGCGATGACCTCCTGGTTCGGCGTCGGCGGAGCCCGCTTCCATACCGGCGGCGAGCCGGGCCCGGCCGAGACGGTGTACCTCGGCGTGTTCCGCCGTGAGGTGCTCGAGAACCTCGGCGGCTACGACGAGCGGTTCATCCGTGCCCAGGACTGGGAGCTCAACCACCGCATCCGGGCCGGCGGCGGCCTTGTCTGGTTCTCGCCGACCCTGTCGGTCACCTACCGTCCGAGGTCGACGCTCACGGCGCTGGCCCGGCAGTACTTCGACTACGGGCGGTGGCGCCGCGTCGTCATGCGCCAGCACGCGGGCACGACGAGCCTGCGCTACCTCGCGCCACCGCTGGCAGTGCTCGGTTGCGCGCTCGGCCTGCTCGTGGCCCCTTTCTGGTGGCCGGCCCTGGCATTGCCCGTGGGGTACCTGCTCAGCGTCCTGGCCGGCTGCGTGGCGACCGCCTCCGGTCTGTCGTGGCGCTCCAAGGCGGCCCTGCCAGGGGTGTACCTGACGATGCACCTGTGCTGGGGCCTCGGCTTCCTGTCCAGCCCCAGCGCGCTGCTCGACCGCGTGGCGCAGCGCCAGGCCGCGGCGCGGGCGGCAGGCTCGGGCTCGAGCCAGGACCGCGCGGCCGGGCAGGCCTCCACGTGACGCGCGTCCTGATGATCGTGAAGTCGGACGTCGCCCACGACGCCCGCGTGCTGCGCGAGGCCGTGGCGCTGGTCGCGGTGGGGCACGCCGTCCACATCATCGGCAAGGACGTGCCCGACGACTGGCGGGCCCCGCACGGCGTGACGGTCACCTCCGTGGGGGCCGCCAGCGCGTTCCGCCGGCCACCGCCGGCCACGTCGGGTGTCGGCGCCATGGTGCGCCGGGCCGGGCGCTGGGTGCTCCTGCCGCAGCACAACGCATCGGTCTGGCGCTCGTTCCTGTCCGCTGCCCGGGTTGCGGCCGGCGCCGTGGAGGCCGACGTCGTCCATGCGCATGACTTCCCGGTGCTGCCGCTGGCGGCGCGGCTGGCGCGCGACCGCGACGCCGCACTGGTCTACGACGCCCATGAGTGGTGGAGCGGCAGGCTGCGCGCCGGGCGTCCTACACCCCTGGCGGACCGCCGCGAGCGCGCGGCCGAGCGCGCATGCGGCGCCGCGGCCGACCTCGTGCTGACGGTGAGCGAGCCGATTGCACGGCGCTTCCGGGGCTGGGGCTGGAAGCACGTGGACGTCGTCCGTAACACGTTCCCCGGCCCCGCCGTGGCGCCGCACCCGGGCAGCCGGCCGCGGGGTGTGGCGTACGCGGGCCGCATCGGCGCGGGGCGAGACCTGCATGCCGTGTTCGCCGCCGCCGCGCGCTCCCCGCTGCGGTGGAGCCTGATCGGGCCCGCCGACGCCTCGTTCCTGGCGCGCACCCCGGTGCCGGGCCACGTGCGCATCGTGGACACAGTCGCGGTGGACGACGTGGACGACATGCTGCGCGAGGACGGCCTCGCGCTGGTCACGCTCGAGGACACCTGTGAGAACCACCGGCTGGCCCTGCCCAACAAGCTGTTCCACGCCGTGCGCGCCGGGGTGCCCGTGGTGGCGGCCGACCTGCCGGCGATGCGCGCGGTCGTCGAGTCGCTGGGCCTGGGTGTGCTCTACCGCCCCGGGGACTCGGCGTCTCTGGCTCGCGCGGTCGACGAGGCGTGCACGCGCTACCCGGACCTGCAGGCAGGCGTGGCCTCGGCCCAGCACGACCTGAGCTGGGACCGCGACTGTGCCGTGCTGACCATCGCCTACGAGGCGATGGCGGCGCGCCGTGCCGGCCGTCGGGACCCCCAGCGAACCCCACCAGGAGTGCGGTGACCGACAACGCCCAGGGCACGCCCAAGGTCGTGATGGTCGTCGTCAACGCCGTGACCGGTGACTCCCGCGTGCAGAAGGTTGCCTGGACCGCCTCGCAGGCGGGCTGGGACTGCCTGCTCGTGGGCGTGGACAAGCGTGGACGGCGGGCGCGCGGCTCGATCGGCGGCTGCCCCGTCGAGGTGGTGGCACCGGCAGTGCCGCCGCGCCCTCTGGCGCAGGCTCGCCGGGTGGCCCGTGGCCTGCGCCGGCGTGCACAGCGGCTGGCCGCGCCGCCGGGAGCGGCGCAGGGGGTGACCGGAGCCGCCCGCGCGCTGCTGTGGCGGGTCGCGGTCGGCGCCGGGGACTACAGGCGCACCCAGCCGGAGCTGCGCGACCTCGCCGAGGCGATCGTGCCGCGCGTGGTGGCGGCCCGCCCCGACATCCTCCACGCGCACGACTACACCTCGTTGGCCGTGGTGCTCCCGGCCCTGGCGCAGCTGGAGGCTCTGGGACGTCGACCCCGGCTCGTCTACGACGCGCACGAGTTCCTCCCGGGCGTCCACGGGCACGACCGGGTCTGGATGGCTGCGATGACGGACCTGGAACGACGCGGCATCACGGTCGCCGACGAGGTGATCACCGTCAGCGAACCGCTCGCGGAGCTCCTGCGGCGCGAGCACGGTCTGACGGTTCCGGTCACCGTCGTCACGAACGCCCCGGTCGTGGAGCCGATGTCCCTCGGCGGCCCCCGGGACGTCCGCGAGGCCGTCGGGGTGGCCGCTCCTGCGCCCCTCCTCGTGTACTCCGGAGGCGTGGCCCCCCAGCGCGGGCTCGACACGGCCGTCGCCGCCCTGGCCGAGCTTCCCGGGGTGCACCTCGCGCTCGTCAGCGGACGCAACCGCCACGTGGAGGCCCTCCTCGCACGCGCCCGCGAGGCGGGGGTGGCGGACCGAGTGCACGTCACGGCCTACGTCCCACCCGCCGAGGTGAGCGCGTTCCTGACGGGGGCCAGCGCGGGAGTCGTGACCAACGTGCATCTGCCCAACCACGAGATCTCGCTGCCCACCAAGTACTTCGAGTACGCCCACGCGCGGCTGCCGGTGGTCGTCTCCGACGTGGCTGAGATGGCCCGCCGCACGCGTGAGCTCGGCAACGGGGTCGTCTTCACCGCGGGCGACCCGGCCTCGTTCGCCACCGCCGTCCGCCAGGCCATCGCGGACGGCGAGCGCTACGCAGCCGCGTACACCCCGGCGGTGCTCGAGGAGTTCCGGTGGGGCCGTCAGGAGCCGGCCCTCCTCGGGGTGTACGCGCGGCTGGTCGGCGTGACCCCCACGCCCCCGGCCGCATCGGCCACGTTCGGGGCGTGCCCCCTCACGCTGGCCTGAGACGGGGCGAACCCCGCCTTGGGGTAGGCTGTGCGCGCAGTTCATCGAGTGCCCAGGCATCTCCGGCAGGTGCGTCACGGCCCGAGCCGGCTCCCGCCGGCGCCGGTGCGAGAGGCAGTGGAGTGAGTCTGAGCGTCCCGCCGCAGGAGGTGCACGTGGCCGCGCCCGCGGTGAGGAAGCCTGACGAGTATCTCGGGGAGCACCACGTCTACACCCCGCACCGGGCGGGGCTGCCGCCGGCGGGCCCCTACGTCAGGCAGCTGTGGCGGCGTCGGCAGTTCGTCGACGAGCTCGCCCGCTCCAACCTCAAGGCGCAGAACTACAACACCGTGTTCGGGCAGGTGTGGCTGGTCCTCAGCCCCCTGCTGAACGCCTTCGTGTACTTCCTTCTCGTCGACATCCTGCGGGGCGGCCACAGGCCCCCCAACTTCCTGCCGCACCTGCTCGCGGGCATCTTCGCCTACGGCTTCATCTCGGGCTCGATCTCCAAGAGCGCCACGTCGGTCACCAGCGGCGCCAAGCTGATCATGAACACCGCCTTCCCGCGGCTGCTCCTGCCGATCACCGAGGTGGTCGTCGCGTTCTTCCGGTTCCTGCCCACGATCCCGGTGCTGGCAGTTGTCCTCTTCTTCACGATCCGCGCCTCCGTGACGCCGGCGATCCTGCTCTCGATCCCCGTCTTCGGGCTCATGATCCTTACCGCCGCCGGGCTGTCCTTCATCGCGGCGGCGCTGCAGGTCTACTTCCGTGACTTCCGCAACCTGTTGCCGTTCGTGCTCCGGCTGGGCCTGTACCTGACGCCGATCCTCTACTTCGCCGAGGACGTCAAGGGCGGGGTCGCGACCATCACCAGGCTCAACCCGTTGACGCCGGTGTTCCAGGCCTGGAGCGACTGCATCGTCCGGGGCGAGGTGCCGGCTTGGGGGACGTGGCTGGCCGCCACGGGTTGGGCTCTGGTCTTCTTCGTCGGCGGCGCCCTCTACTACGTCTCCCGGGAGCGCGAGTTTGCCATCCGTGTCTGAGTCCGAGCACCGCACTGTGCCGAGAGTTGAGCAGGTCCCGCTCACCGTGTCGGTGAACAACCTCGCCATCACCTACCGGACGGTGGTCGACAGGTCCAACACCTTGCGGCAGAGGGTGCTGCGGCGTGGCCGCGGGCAGTCGAACATCCGTGAGGTGCAGGCGCTGCGCGGCGTCAGCTTCGACGTCAGGAACGGAACCGTGCTGGGCATCGTCGGTGCCAACGGCGCCGGCAAGTCGACGCTCATGCGCGCGCTGGCAGGCATCCTGCCGCCCACGACCGGCTCGATCGAGGTCAACGGCCGGGTGAGCACCCTGCTCGCCCTGGGGATCGGGTTCAACGGCAAGCTCACCGGGCGGGAGAACGTGATGCTCGGCGGCCTCGCGGCCGGGCTCACGCGCGACGACGTGCGGCAGCGCTTCGACGAGATCGCGGACTTCGCCGACCTCAAGGACGGCTTCATCGACATGCCGATGCACACGTACTCGTCGGGCATGTACGGCCGGCTCGCGTTCTCCGTCGCGGTGCACATGGACCCCGACATCCTGCTGATCGACGAGGCGCTGTCGGCCGGTGACGCGCGCTTCAAGCACAAGGCGATGCGGAGGATGCAGGAGCTCATGGCGCAGGCTCGCACGATCTTCATCGTGAGCCACGCCCTGGCCTCCATCGAGGAGCTGTGCAACGACGCGATCTGGCTCAACGAGGGCGAGCTGGTCGGCAGGGGGACCCCTCGGGAGATCGTCGACGCGTACACCGACTCCCTGCATGTGGGCAAGGACGCCGTCACGATGGAGGACCTCTAGGAGTGCCCAGCTCCAGACCGGATGTCTCCTTCCTCACAAGCGGGCACGACGTCGCCGATGCGCGCCTGCACCGGGAGGTCGACGCGGCGACCCGGCACGGTCTGTCGGTGGAGGTGCTCGGGCTGGGCGACCCCCGGGCGGCTCCCGCCGCACAACGAGTGCGCACCCGTCCCCGCCCCTCGGGCATGCTCGCGCGCTTGGCACTGGCGCTGCGACTGCCGTGGCGGGCGGGCGGAACGGTGCTGTTCGTGCTCGACCCCGACCTCGTGCCGGCCGGCCTCCTCGCCGCCCGTGTGCGCCGTCGCCGGCTCGTGGTCGACGTCCACGAGGACTACCGTGCCCTCCTCGCCGACCGGGCGTGGGCCCGCGGACCAGCCGGACGCCTCGTGGGCGCGGGGGTGGGTGCCGTCCTCCGGCTCGCCCGCCTGGCGGACCTCCTCGTCGTGGCCGACGCCCACGTCCCGCCCCTGACGGCACCGAACCGGCTCGTGGTACGCAACGTCGGGTACGCCCGGCACCTGCCGCAGCCGGGGGAGGCGGACCCCGCTCCGCGCGCCGTGTACATCGGCGACGTGCGCGAGTCCCGGGGCCTGAAGGCGATGCTCGCGGCCCTGGCCGACGCGCCGCAGTGGTCCCTCGACGTCGTCGGGCCTGTCTCGAGCGACGACGAGGCGTGGCTGCGCCGGTGGCAGGGCGAGTCGGCCGCGGCGGCGCGGGTCCGGTTCCACGGGCGGCTGCCTCCCGACCAGGCCTGGGCCTTCGCGTCAGGGGCTTGGGCGGGGCTGTGCCTGCTCGACGACACCCCGGCCTTCCGCGACGCACTGCCGACGAAGATCTACGAGTACCTCGCTTGCGGTCTCCCCGTGGTCACGAGCTCCTTGCCGCGCGCGGCCTCGCTGGTCACGGCCGCCGGTGCCGGGGTGGTCGTCTCGGGGGCGGACGAGCTCTCGGCTACGCTGCGCTGCTGGGCAGTGGACCCCTCCGCCCCAGCGGCGATGCGTGGCGCCGCGGCGCGTTGGGCCAGGCAGGCCTACGACGAGCCGTCCCCCTACGACGAGCTCGCCGACCATCTACGCCGACTGTCCCGAGCCGACTCCGTGGAGGCCGTGTGAGCGTCCGGATCCACCCCAGCGCCGACGTCGACGAGCGCGCCGTCATCGGCGAGGGGTCGAGCGTCTGGCACCTGGCGCAGGTGCGTGAAGGCGCCGTGCTCGGCCGGGAGTGCATCGTCGGGCGAGGCGCGTACGTCGGCACCGGCGTGGTCATGGGTCAACGGTGCAAGCTCCAGAACTACGCGCTCGTCTACGAGCCGGCCGTGCTCGGTGACGGCGTCTTCGTCGGACCCGCGGTCGTCTTCACGAACGACCACTACCCCCGCTCCGTGGACCCCGACGGCGGCCTGAAGGGCAGCGAGGACTGGGAGCCCGTCGGCGTGACCTGTCTCGAGGGCGCGTCGGTCGGAGCCCGTGCGGTCTGCGTCGCCCCGGTCACGATCGGGCGGTGGGCCATGGTCGCCGCCGGAGCGGTCGTCGTCAAGGACGTCCCCGACTTCGCCCTGGTCGCCGGGGTGCCGGCGCGGCGGGTGCGCTGGGTCGGCAGGGCTGGGATCCCCCTGGAGCCCGACGGTCCCGACCGCTGGCGCTGCCCGGCTACGGGAGCCAGGTACATCGAGCAGGACCAGACCCTGAGGGAGAGCGACGACTGATGCCAGCCATGATCCCCGCGGCCAAGCCGATCATCGGTGACGAGGAGCGCGAGGCGGTCGACCGGGTGCTGCGCAGCGGCATGATCGCCCAAGGGCCCGAGGTCGCGGCGTTCGAGAAGGAGTTCGCCGCCGCGATGGTGGACGGGCGCTCCTGCGTCGCCGTCAACTCCGGGACGTCGGGCCAGCACCTCGGCCTGCTCGCCGCCGGCGTCAGCAGCGGGTCAGGAGGTGATCGTCCCGTCGTTCACCTTCGCTGCGACGGCCAACTCGGTGGCGCTCACCGGCGCGACACCCGTGTTCGTCGACATCGAGCCGCGACTACTTCTGTCTCGACCCGGACGCCGTCGAGGCCGCCGTCACCGACCGTACGGTCGGGATCATGCCCGTGCACCTGTACGGCCACCCCGCCGACATGACGGGTCTGGGTGCCGTCGCCGATCGGCACGGACTGCGCCTCTTCGAGGACGCCGCGCAGGCGCACGGGGCGACCTGGCAGGAGCGGCAGGTCGGCACGTTCGGCACGTTCGCGATGTTCAGCCTCTACCCGACGAAGAACATGACCTCCGGCGAGGGCGGCATGGTCACGCTGCGCCGACGAGGACGTCGCGCGTCGGGTCCGGCTGCTGCGCAACCAGGGCATGGAGCGGCGCTACGAGAACGAGGTCGTCGGCTTCAACGCGCGCATGACCGATATCCACGCGGCGATCGGGCGCGTGCAGCTCGGCAAGGTGGGCGCCTGGACCAAGCAGCGGCAGGACAACGCGGCGTACCTCGACGCGAACCTGCAAGGTGTCGTCGTCCCGCAGGTGGCCGCCGGAGCCACGCACGTCTACCACCAGTACACGATCCGGGTGAGCGCCGACCGCGACGGCTTCGCCGCGGCTCTGGCCTCCGAGCACGGCATCGGCACCGGGGTCTACTACCCGATCCCCAACCACCGGCTGCCGTCCTTCGGCCTCCAGCTCGACCTGCCCGAGACCGAGCGGGCCGCCGCCGAGGTGCTGTCGCTGCCGGTGCACCCCTCCGCTGTCTCAGGAGGACCTCGAGCGCATCGTCACGGCCGTGAACACCGTTGCTCGAGCAGGCGCCTGATGGCAGCGCTTCGGGCCGGGCTCATCGGCCTGGGCATGATGGGCCGCCACCACGCCCGTGTGCTCCGCAGCATTGACGGCGTGGAGCTGGTGGCGGTGGCGGACCCCGGCGGCGACCCGCACGGCGTCGCGCAGGGCCTCCAGGTGCACCAGGACGTGGCCGGCCTCATCCGAGCCGGCATCGACTACTGCATGGTCGCTGTCCCGACGGCGCAGCACGAGGAGGTCGCCCTCCAGCTGGCCGAGGCCGGTGTGCACGCCATGGTGGAGAAGCCACTGGCGCCGGACGTTGCAGCTGCCACCCGCACCGCGGAGGCCTTCGAGTCGCGTGGGCTCGTCGGCGCCGTGGGGCACATCGAGCGCTACAACCCCGCACTGCAGGGCATGCGTGCGCGCATCGCCCGGGGCGAGCTGGGCGAGGTGTACCAGGTGGTCACGCGGCGGCAGGGGCCGTTCCCCTCGCGCATCGCCGACGTCGGCGTCGTCAAGGACCTCGCGACGCACGACATCGACCTCACCAGCTGGGTGATCCAGCGGCCCTACGCCTCGGTCAGTGCGCGGACGGCCTTCAAGAGCGGCCGTCAGCACGAGGACCTGGTGGCCGTCGTCGGTCTGCTCGAGGGCGGGGTCATCGCCAGCCACCTGGTCAACTGGCTCTCGCCGTTCAAGGAGCGTGTGACCGTGGTGACCGGCACCACGGGCGCTCTCGTCGCCGACACCCTCACCGCCGACCTGACCTTCTACGCCAACGGCAGCCTGCCCACGGCGTGGGAGGACATCGCCAACTTCCGTGGGGTGACCGAGGGCGACGTGGTGCGATACGGCATCAGCAAGCCCGAGCCGCTTCGCACCGAGCACGAGGCCTTCCGCGACAAGGTGCTGGGCAAGGACGCCGACATCGTGACCATGCGCCAGGGCCTGCGCACGGTCGAGGTCGCCGAGGCAGTCATCCGGTCCGCGAACGAGGACCGCGTGGTCAGCCTGGCCCCGGTCGGCTGACCTCCTCCGCCTGTCGCCGCACCTCGCGAACGGCGGCGTCCATGCCGAAGACCGCGGCCGGTCGCCGGTTGCGCCGCGCCAGGCGCCAGACGGTGAAGATGGCGAACCGGTCGAGGGCCACGAGCACGTCCGCCTCGCCGACCCAGGCCCGCACGCTCGCGTCGCTCCGCGCGAGCAGCCAGGCGCGCGGCCTCGAGGGCACCTTGCTCAGGGCGACGGAGCGCACCCACGCCGGGCTGTAGCGGCGTGGCCGCGCGGCCGCCGGGTCGCCACGGAGCATGCGCGTGCCCGCAGCGGCGTCCATGGCGCGCTCGCCGCCCGGCGCCGGCTGGCGGAGCAGCACGAGGTACGTCGTCGCGCCGGCTGCGTGCAGCAGTCGCAGCCCGCCATCGAGGGTGGGGCGCGACGGGCGCGCCACGGCGAACGCAACGACGCGGACCACGTTCACCCCCGGCTCTCGCCGCGTGCCGGCGCGTCGGTCAGCGACTGGGCCACTCGACCGCGGGCCGGGGGCACCAGGGCCGCCACCTCCTGGATGCGCGGCGCCAGCAGGTGCCGGCGCTCGTAGCGCTGGGCGAAGGCCAGCGCCTGCCCGCGCAGCGTCGGCGTCACCTGGAGTGCAAGGCGGGCGCCGGCGGTGAACGCGGCAGACATCGCCTCAGGGTCGGTACCGGTGCAGCGGGCCCACAGCGGGTAGCCCTCGAGGACCGTCGCCGCGTCGTGGTCGGGGGCGTGCGAGGAGACGATGGGCAGGCCCGTCGAGAGGTACTCGTAGACCTTGCCGGTGGTCATGTACCGGCCGCCGGGTACCAGCAGCACGAGCGCGTCCCACTGCGCGTATACGCGCCCGACCTCCGCCTTCGGCACCGGCCCCCCGTACTCCACACCGTGCTCGGATGCGTTCTCGATGAGGTCGCTGAGGGCGTTGGCGCCTTTGGTGGCTCCCACACCGACGTGGCCCCGGAAGACCAGGCGGGCATCCCGTAGCTCGGCGTCGCGGCCGCGCGCCAGCTGCCACCCGGCGATCAGGTCGGCCACATGGGCCGCCTGGAGCTGAGCGGTGCCGAGATAGCCGAACACCAGGGGTCGCCGGTGAGGCGGCGTCCCCTCCACGGGTGCCACGGCGCCCGCGGCCGCGATGTCGGCGTCGAAGCCGTTGCGGGCCACGCGCACCTTCGCCGCGTGCGCTGGGAAGCGCTCGCGGTACCACTGTGCGATGGGGTCGTTCACCGTCCAGACCTGCAGCGCGCCCTCGACGGCGCGGCGCTCCCACCGGCCGGGCCGCGACGTCACGGAGAACTTCTCGTTCTGACCCATCACGTCCAGGGACCATGCGTCGCGGAAGTCGACGACGAAGGGAACCGTGTGCTGCTCATGGAGCACGAGCGCCGCAGCGAGGCTGACGTAGGGCGCCGGCGTCGCCAGCACGAGGTCGACGGGGTGGCGGGCATGCACATCGAGAGCACCGTGCTCCAGCGGGCGGCGCCAGGAGCCGAACACCGGCTCGGGGAACGACAGCGTGTCCCGCCGGCGGCGCAACCGCAGCCAAAGCTCGGTGTGGCGGGCGCGCAGCCACCCGTACGCACGGATGTCCGTCGCGAGGTCCTCCCGGGCCAGGGGCAGCTGCACCTGCGTGATCGCCGGGTGCACCAGGGCGTCGAGGGAGTGGTCCAGGCCGAACTCACGCTCCCAGGAGCGTTCGTCGATCGTGAGCACCGTGACGTCCCACCCCGTCTCGGCGAACAGGTTGGCCATCACGCGCAGCCGGTAGGCCGAGCTCTTGGCGGCCGGGGGGAACCCGATGGCCACATAGAGCAGATGGGGCATCACTGCCCTCCGGGGTCGAGGAGCAGCGACTCGTACTGCGCAGCGACCCTGGCGTCCCAGTCGAACGCCTTGCGTGCGTGCTCGGCGGCCTCCGTCCCTGCGGCCCGCCACGTGGCCGTCGTGGCGGTCACGGCCAGGACTCGACCAACCGCACCGTCGATGTCGTCGACGACCCAGTCGGCCGGGAAGATCGTGCGCGGCCCGCCGTAGGGCGCAAGCAGCGGCCAGTCCCGGACCACCGGGACGGCTGCGCTCGCTGCGCCCTCGACCACGGCCAGGGGAGCGGCCTCCCGCATGCTCGAGCTGACCACGACGCCCACCGCGCGCAGGGCCTCGGGCATGTCGGTGCGTCGACCGAGCTGTTCCACGGCACCGGCGACGTCGGGCTTGGCCAGGCGCTCGGCAAGCCGTTGTTGGTAGAGGCGGACACCTCGGTGGCCCTGTGTAGGCAAAGGGTCGCCGATCAGCAGCAGCCTGTACCGGGAGTCCTGCGCTCGCAGCCTCCCGAGCAGGTCCACCGCCCAGATGGGATCCTTCGCGACCCCGCCGACCCCGACGACGCCCAAGGTGAGCCGGGCGCCATCGTCCTTGGGGATGTTGAAGGCCTCGAGCCGCATGAAGTTGGGCAGGACATGGGTGCGCGTCGAGTCCTCCAGCCTTGGCACAACCCGGCGGACCAGCTCGCGCAGGTGCCCGGCGACGAACACGACGTCGTCCACCCGGGAGAAGTCGACGAGGTGGGGGAAGACCGTGAACGCCTCCTGGCTGTGCAGCCGCACGATGACGCGCGCCTGGCCCGGGTCGAGCATCGTGACGAGGGCGGCGGTGCGAAGGCACCACTCCACCCAGACCGTGTCCGCCCAGTCGAGATGCTCGGCGAGCGGTGCGGCCCATGTCTGCAGGCGCGCGTCGTCGGGGCCCGTGATGCGGGCTGTCACCAGCTGAGCCGGCGCCAACGGGATGCCGTCGGGCACCATCTTCGCAAGGTCGACGAAGCGGCACTCGATGTCGGGCTGGGCGCCGAAGTGGTCGATGACGCCCGTGAGGAAGTTCGCGTTGGCGTAGGTGAGGAACAACAGGCGTCGCGGTGCCCCTCGCCGGGCGACGGCGGCCTGGACGCGCCTGCCCGAGCGCCTACCCAGGCGTGCGGCCGTCGTCGAGGCTCGCCACGCCGCGAGGAAGGCGTCAGGGTCGGCGGCCAGCGGCGACGCCGGGGCGTCGAAGTGCAGCGACCGGTGGAAGGCGATCTCGCTGGCGGTGACCGCGTGCTTGGCCGCAACAGCCGGCCGACCGGCGGCCAGGGCGTCGTCGGCCACTCGCAGCAGGGCCGCCACCGTCCCCATCGGGTCGATGGGCGCCTCGCCCAGCGACAGGCTCAGCAGGTTGGATGCGGAGGCCGCCTCCGCCCGACCCTCAGGGCTGCGGGTGTGCGCGGCAGCCGCCGACAGCAGCGCCGCCGCCCGGCCGGGCTCGTCGACCTCGCGAAGGCTGCTCGCGCCCAGCCGGGCCAGCTTGAGCCGGCGCGTCTCGGGGATCACGCGTGCCGTGACCAGTGCCGTCCACGTGGCGCGGCCCGCACGGCTGTGCAGCATCGCGGGGTGGGTCAGCACTCTCGTCAGCACTCGCGGCCGCGCCGTCCGTCGGGCGGTGCTCGGCGAGGCCGCGACGGCACCGTCCAGGCCGTCGTAGAGCTCCACCAGCGTGCACGCCTGCGCCTCCCAGGACCAGGAGTCCAGGAGCCCGGGAGCCTCGAGGGCCGTGCGGTAGGCCTGTGGGTCAGCCAGGACCGCGCGGACGGCGCGGGCGAGGTCCTCGGCGTCCCCGGCGGTGAACACCTCACCGACCCCCGTCGCGCGCACCGTCTCGGCCATCGTGCGCACGTCGCTGACGACGATGGGAAGTCTGGCGTGGGCGTAGTCGAAGAGCTTGGTGGCCAGTGCCACCTCGTGGTTGACGAGGGGGTAGCCGTCGAGCTCGTGCAGCAGCGGGTGCACCCCGACCGTGGCGGTCGAGATGAACGTGACCACGTCGTCGGCGTCCACGTACGGCAGGAGGTGCAGCCGGTCGGCGACCCCGAGGTCCCCGCTGCGCCGTTCCAGCTCCTCGACGAACGGGTTGCGGCGTGAGAGCAGGACAACGTGCACACCCGCGAGCAGCGGGAGGGCCTCGACGATCGTCATGATGCCGCGCTGTCGCGACGTGCCCCCGATGTAGACCAGCAGGGGTGTCTGGCTGCCCAGGCCCAGGGACGAGCGGACGTCGCCGGGTGGGGGCCGGTGGGGGTCCGGGGCGGGGGGGGCGTTGAGCACCACCGTCGGTCGCACCGAGAGGCCGTGCCGTTCGACCAGCATGTCGGCCAGGGGTTCGGACACGGTGATCACAGCGTCGGCGGCGTGGATGTGCGCCGACTCGTACGCCTCATAGGCGACGTGCCATCGCCGGGACTGCCGGCTGACTCCGGGGAGGAACTCGTGCGCGTCGTAGATCACGCGAACCTCTCGGCCCTCGGCCCGCAGGCGCCGTGCCGCTCGTACCCCGATGCCCACCATGCGGAAGTCGTGGGCGTGGATGACGTCGGGCTGGATCTGCGCGATCAGGGGGGCGTAGACGTCCTCGTAGTCAGCCAGCAGCGGCTCCAACCGGCGCCACGACGAGCCGCCGAGAATCCTCGGCCACAGGGCGGTCCTTACCCGCACGCTCATCCGCTCGTCGTCCATCATGTGGTGGACGGCCTTGCGGTAGAAGAGCGCCCGCCCGCGGTGGACGAAGCGGGCCGCCCCGAACCGAGCGCCGCCGATCGCCATCCGAAGCCGCGCGAGCCTCGAGGCGTCGCTGGACCGGCGGTGGCGTTCGTCGGCGAGATCGCGGGCCCGCATGTCCAGCCTGCGGGCCCTGATCGAGAGGGCGTCCTGCGTGCGGTAGGCGGGTCTGTAGCGCAGCCCGCGACGGGGGGCGCGGCGCAGGCTGCCGTGCAGCGTGTACGGAACCTCGACACGTCGAACCACGGCGTCACCGATGCGGTACTCGTCGGCCCCCCGCGTCGGGGCACGTCCGATCAGCGTGACTTCCCAGCCGGCCGCTGCGACGGAGCGCGCGCTCTTCTGCACCCGGCTGTCGCCGTCCACGGTGGTGTCGACGATCATCACCACGCGTCCTCGCGGCCCGTTGCCGCCCGATGCCATCTGTCCTCCGTGGTGGCCGGTGCCCGGCGTGCTGAGCATGCACGGCCGGGTCACATCACCCCCGGGCACGGAGCTCGTCGTGGGAGGTGCTGTCGGCCGCCAATCATATCCGGCGCTGGGACGCGACCGGTCCCCGCGAGCGCCGGTTCGAGCAGGGTCGAGGTGGTCAGGGGCGGCCGACGGGACCCGTTCGCGGTCCGGCGGCTCGCGACCTGACCGCCAGGACGGCGGCATCGAGGCCGTACACCGCGATGGCGCCGCGATGGCGGCGACGCAGTCGCCAGACGGTGTAGACCGCGTACCGGTCCAGCGCGACGAGCACGTCCGCCCCGGCGGCCGCGGTGGCGACCCACGGGTCCCAGCGGGCGCGGTACCAGCAGCGCAGGGCGAGGTCGTCGCGGGCCGTCGGGAAGCGCGCGACCACGGACCGCGCCAGCGCCCGGTACCACGAGGGGGTGAGCAGGGTGCGCGGCAGTGCCACGGACGGACGACGCTGCGGGTGCATGACGGCGACGTCGCGTACGCAACGCCCGTGGACGTCGGCCGACCGGTTGCGTGCCAGGCCGACGTCCACGACGACGTCGAGCAGAGCCAGCTGCTCCAGCGCCGCCGAGAGGGTCTCGGCCGACGGGTTGGCGGCCGCGACGATGAGCATCGTCGTCACGACGACACCGTCCCTCCGACCCTGCCCGGTCCCACAGCGCCGTCCGAGCCGGCGCCTCGTGGCCGGAGACGTTCGTGCAGCTGCGTGATGGGTGGCACGAGCTGGAGCCGCCGCTCGTACCTGGCGGCGAAGGCGGTGCACGCCAAGGCCTGCTGGGGCGTCGCGGACACGGCCATCCTGGCCGCAGCGGCGAATGCCTCCGCGACGTCCTCGGCCTCCAGCGACCTCGCCTGCACGTGCAGGGGGTATCCCTGGAGGACATCCGCGGCCGCGTGGTCGGGTTCGTGCACCGACACGATCGGCAAGCCCGTGGACATGTAGTCGTAGACCTTCCCGCTGGTGACGAACCGGCCGCCGACCAGCGCGAGCACCAGCACGTCCCAGCCTCGGTAGACGGCAGGGACGTCCGCCTTGGCGACGGGGCCGCCGTGGCTCACGCCGGCGTCGCGGAAGCGGGTGATCCGCGTGTCGTGCTCCGTCGCACCTCTGGAGGCGCCGGGGCCGATGTGCCCGCGCAGCGTGAGCCGGGCACCCGCGAGCAGTGGTTCCCTCTCGCGGGCCGACTGCCACCCGGCCAGCATGTTCGCGGTCTGCTGGGCGGGGAAGTTCATCGTGCCGAGATACCCGAACTGCAGCGGGCGACCGGCCTCACGGTCGCGCTCTCGAACCGACCCGGCGGGCCCGCTCGGGTCCGGCGCGGGGTCGTAACCGTTGCGGACGACGCGCATGCGCTCGGCCACCCCGGGGTAACGGTGGCGGTAGAACGCACGGATCGGCTCGTTGACGTACCAGAGCTCCTCGGCGTGCGAGACCAGGCGCTGCTCCCAGCGGCCGGCCCGGCTGCGCACAGGGAAGGCCTCGACTCCCGTGAGGACGTCCAGGGACCATGCGTCCCGGTAGTCGATCACGAACGGGACACCGTGCCGCCTGTGGAGCGTCCAGGCCGCGGGGAGCACGGCGTAGGGGGCCACGGAGGCGAGGGTGAGGTCGACGGGCCTCTGCCCGTGCACCCCCAGGGCGGTGCGCACGACGGTGCGCCGCCACGGGCCGAAGACCGTCTCGGGGAACGCGAAGGTGTCTCGCGTGCGTCGCCACCGACGCCAGCCCTCGGGGTGGCGCGCGCGCAGCCAGGAGTAGCCGGCGATGTCGGGGTCGAGGTCCTCGCGGGCCAAGGGCATCGTGACCACCCGCACGCGAGGGCTCACGCCCGCCGACAGCGTGTGGTCGAGCCCGAACTCGCGCTCCCAGGCGCGCTCCTCCAGCGTGAGGACGGTGACGTCCCACCCCAGGTCGGCGAAGACGTTCGCGGTCTCGCGCAGCCGGAACGTGCTGCTCTTCGCTGCGGGTGGGAAGCCGACTGCCAGGTACAGCAGGTGCGGTGTGGTCTGCGCGGTCATCGTGCGGGCAGGAGCAGCTGGTCGAACAAGGGAGCCGTCGCCTGCCAGTCGTAGCGGTCGAGGACGGCGGCCCTGGCCACCGCTCCCGCCTGCGCCCGGGCGACCGGATCGGCCAGTGCGAGGATCCTGGCCACGGCGCTCGGCGGGTCCGTCACGATCCAGTCGTCGGGGAACAGCGTGGCCACGCCTCCGTAGCGGGCAGTCAGGGGCCAGTCACGGACCACAGGCACCGCACCAGATCCGATGCCCTCGGTGAGTCCGACCTGCTGGCCCTCGGACAAGCTGGTGCTCAAGATGAAGCCGACGTCCTGCAGGACGACGGCGAGATCGCTGCGATGACCGGTCCGGACCACGGCCGCCGCCAGCTGCGGTTCGCCGCGCAGCCGCTCCTCGAACGACGCACGGTACATGCGGCCGCGCGGGCGCAGCGCTTGCGGGAAGTCCGACCCGATCAGGTGCAGGCGCCAGGCCGGGTCGTGCCGCAGGAGCTCGGCGAGGATGTCCAGGGCGAACAGCGGGTCCTTCGTCGGGCTGCCCCAGCCGACCATGCCCAGCGTCCTGTCCGCGCGGGAGCTCTTGGTCGAGCCCAGGCCCGACAGCCGCATGGCGTTGTGGAGCACGTGCCGCTGGGCGGTCGCGGTGCCGGGGACCACGGCGCGCACCAGCCGGTCGTAGGCCGCGCTGACGGTGACGAGAGTGTCGACCCGCGACCAGTCGACCAGATGGGGATGCACCGATAGGGCCTCCATCCGGTGCAGCCGAATGACGAGACGGGTGCCTTCGGGTGCCACCAGGCTGGCCCACACCGCGGCGTGGTCGCACCAGTCGACGAAGACGGTGTCGGCCCACGCGAGCAGGGGAGCCGCCGCCGCGGGGACGAGCGTGTCGGCGGTGCCGGCGGCCGGGGGGAGATCCGGCAGGAGGCCGGCAACCCGCCGCAGGGTCATCGTCGGCAGGTCGGGGAAGGACTCCCCCTCGGCGGGGGCGGACAGGTCGAGCCGCCGCACCTCGACGTCCTCGCGGTGGTCGTAGCGCTGCAGCACCGGCTCGAGGAAGTGCCAGTTGCCGCTGGTGACGAACAGGAGCCGGTGCGCCCGCCCCTCGGCGGCCCCCTGCGGGTCGCGAACCCCGTCCCGCGGGTCGCCCATGAGCCGTCGGTAGGTCAGGGACTCCCGCAGAGGCCGCAGGAAGTCCGCGGGGTCCTCGGCGAAGGGGCTCAGCAGGTCGTCGCAGTGGATGGCCCGGTGCAGCAGCAGGTCGAGGCAGGCGCGCAGCAGCTGTGCGACCCGCGCGGGGTTGGCGGCCTGGAGTGCGCGGTCGGCCATCGTCATCACATCGGTGCAGGTGGCCGCCAGGCGTCCGGCCTCCGGGATCTCACCCCCGTCCAGCTGCGTCGCGAGGAGCTCCACCGAGAGCAGGGTGCGCAGGTCCGGTCCGGTCGCCGACCTCATCGCGGTGCTGGCGACGTCCCACGCGCGCTCGAGCAGACCTCGCCGCCGTAGTGCGCGAGCCAGAACGGGGGCCAACGGCTGCGCGCGCGCGCGGGTGGAGGACACCGCCATCGCGGCGTGGAAGTCCATGACGGTGGACTCGGGGTCCTCCGGGCTGCGCGCGGCGGATCTCAGCCGGTCCAGGGCTGCCTCGGCAGTGGCCTTCCGCGCGCGCTGCCCCGGCAGGGCCCAGCGACTCACGTGGTCGTCTCCCGGCGGGCCCGGCGGTCCAGCAGCGTCTCGACCACCCGCGCCGCGGCCTGGCCGTCACCGTAGGGCGTGCCCGGCGCGCTGGTCGGCGGCGTCCGCAGTGCGGTCGCGGGTAGGTCCTCGAGGCCGGGAAGCAGCACGTTCCACCCGTCGACGAGCGTCTCCGGCCACTCGGTCTCGGTCCGCACGGTCGTGCAGGGGGTAGCCAGCAGGTAGGCCTCCTTCTGCAGCCCCCCGGAGTCCGTGACGACGGCGTCCGCGGCGGCCACGACGGCGACCATGTCGGGGTAGGGGTAGGGCGGCACCGTGGCCAGCCTCCCCTGACCGACCTCGATGCCGAACTCCGCACACCGGGCGACCAGGCGCGGGTGTGCCAGCAGCAGGACGGGTAGGGGCATGTCCGCCAGGGCGGCGACGACGGCGCGCAGGCGCACCGGGTCGTCGGTGTTCTCAGCGCGGTGGATGGTGGCGACCACGAAGCCGCCGGAGGGGTCGAAACCGGCGGGTAGGGGCGCGGGCCTGCCGGCCACCGCGTCGCGGACCGTGAGGCAGATGTCCGTCATGACGTCGCCGACGAGCACCGCCCGCTCGGCCAGGCCCTCGCGGGCGAGGTGCTCCATCGCCACCGTCGTCGGCGCCAGGCACAGGTCGGCGGCGTGGTCGGTGAGCACCCGGTTGTGCTCCTCGGGCATGAGCCGGTTGAACGAGCGCAACCCGGCCTCCAGATGCGCGATCGGCAGGTGCATCTTCACCGCGCAGAGAGCCCCGGCGATCGTGGAGTTGGTGTCGCCGTACACCAGCACCCAGTCCGGGCGCTGAGCGTCGAGGACCCCGTCGAGTGCCGCCAGCATCGCGCCCGTCTGCACGCCGTGACTGCCGGAGCCGACACCCAGGTGCACATCGGGGTCGGGGATGGCGAGGTCGGCGAAGAAGACGTCCGACATCCGCGAGTCGTAGTGCTGACCCGTGTGGACGATGACGTGCTCGTCACCTGAGCGGGCCAACGCCGCCGCGACCGGTGCCAGCTTGACGAACTGGGGGCGTGCGCCGACCACGCTCAGCACCTTCACGAGCGGGCTCTCCTGTCCTGGCGTCGGCTTCCGGTCGCCCGCCGTCGCGACGGGCACCGGTACTCTACGGGTGCTTCCAGCACCGGCCAGAAAGGCATCCCCGACCGTGAAGGTCTGTGTCGTCGCTCTCGGCAAGATCGGCCTGCCACTGGCCGTCCAGTTCGCCACCAAGGGCCACGACGTGGTCGGTGTCGACGTCAACCAGGCGGTCGTCGACCTGGTCAACTCCGGGGTCGAGCCTTTCCCCGGCGAGTTCGACCTCGGCAGGCAGCTGGCCGAGACCGTGCGAACGGGCCGGTTGAGGGCCACGACGGACTACGCGGAGGCGGTCCCCGGCCGCGACGCCGTCGTGCTCGTCGTGCCCCTGTTCGTGGACGACACGACGGCACTGCCTGACTTCGGGTGGATGGACGCCGCGACCAGGTCCCTGGGAGATCACCTGACGACCGGCACGCTCGTCTCGTACGAGACGACGCTTCCGGTGGGCACCACGCGGACCCGGTGGCGGCCGATGCTGGAGGAGCGGTCCGGGCTGCGCGAGGGCGAGGACTTCCACGTGGTCTTCAGCCCCGAGCGCGTGCTCACCGGGCGCGTCTTCGCCGATCTGCGGAAGTACCCGAAGCTGGTCGGCGCTCTCAGCCCCCAGGGCGCGCGCCGCGCCCGCGAGTTCTACGAGGCCGTGCTGGACTTCGACGAGCGACCCGACCTCGCGGCGGGCAACGGCGTCTGGGACCTCGGGAGCGCCGAGGCCGCCGAGATGGCCAAGCTGGCAGAGACGACCTACCGTGACGTCAACATCGGCCTGGCCAACCAGTTCGCGCGGTTCGCCGCCAGGAACGGGGTCGACGTCCTCAAGGTCATCGAGGCGTCGAACTCCCAGCCGTACAGCCACATCCACCTTCCCGGCATCGCTGTCGGCGGTCACTGCATCCCCGTCTACCCGCGCCTGTACCTGTGGAACGACCCCGACGCGACGGTCGTGCGGGCCGCCCGGGAGGCGAACGCGAACATGCCCGAGTATGCGGTCGGCCTGCTCGAGGACGCGCACGGGGCTCTCGACGGCCAGCGTGTGGTCGTCCTCGGAGCCGCCTACCGCGGCGGGGTCAAGGAGACGGCGTTCTCGGGGGTGTTCCCCACCGTGGCGGCGTTGGCCGAACGCGGTGCGGCCGTGACGGTGCAGGACCCCCTCTACGACGACGACGAGCTGGCGCGTCTGGGCCTGACCCCTTACCACGCGGGCGAGGCCGTGGACGCGGCCGTCGTGCAGGCCGACCACGTCCAGTACCGGACCCTTCGGCCGGGAGACCTGCCGGGGGTGCGCACGCTTGTCGACGGCCGCCGGGTGACCGACCCCGCGTTGTGGACAGGGGTGACCCGTCGGGTGATCGGGGCCCCCGCGAGCTGACCAACACGGGGGCGGGCCGCCGCGCCCGCGTCAGGCGACCACGATCGTCGTCAGGTCCGGCGCGACGATGACCGGGGCGTCGGTGGCCGCCTCGACCTCCTCGATGCCGACTCCGGGAGCGGTCTCGCGGAGGAGGAGGCCGTCGGGGGTGACGTCGAGCACGGCGAGGTCGGTGATGATCCGGTTGACCACCCGTCTGCCCGTCAGCGGGAGGGTGCACTCCCGAAGGATCTTCGGCCCGCCGTCCTTCGCGACGTGCTCCATGAGCACGATCACGCGTCGGGCGCCATGCACCAGGTCCATCGCCCCGCCCATGCCCTTGACCATCTTTCCGGGGATCATCCAGTTGGCGATGTCCCCGTCGGCGGACACCTGCATCGCCCCGAGGATCGCCGCGTCGATCTTGCCGCCTCGGATCATGCCGAAGCTGGTCGCGGAGTCGAAGAACGACGAGCCGCGGCGCAGCGTCACGGTCTCCTTGCCGGCGTTGATCAGGTCCGGGTCCTCCTCGCCGTCGACCGGGTAGGGGCCGATCCCGAGGATCCCGTTCTCGGACTGCAGCACGATCTCGACATCGTCGGGGACATAGCTCGGCACCAGCGTCGGGAGGCCGATCCCGAGGTTGACATAGGACCCGTCGACCAGCTCGGCGGCAGCACGGGCGGCCATCTGGTCACGTGTCAGCGCCACAGCTCACTCCCCTGTCCGCGCGCCGAGGCCCGGGGCCGGGACCGGGCGAACGGTGCGTCTCTCGATCCTCTTCGCCGCCACCTGCTCGTTCGTGAGCGGGACGACGCGCTGCACGTACACGCCGGGGAGATGGACGGCGTCGGGGTCGAGCTCCCCAGGCTCGACCAGGGACTCGACCTCGGCGATCGTGACTCGCCCGGCCATCGCGCACAGGGGGTTGAAGTTGCGCGCCGACTCGTGGAACACGAGGTTGCCGTGACGGTCGCCGCGCGCTGCGCGAACCAGTGCGAAGTCGGCGACGATCGCCGGCTCCAGCACGAACGTGCGAACCATGCCGTCCACGCGGAACTCCCGGGTCTCCTTGGCGGGTGAGGCGACGACGACTGCGCCGTCCTGGTCGTAGCGCCAGGGGAGCCCGCCCTCGGCCACCTGGGTGCCGACCCCGGTGGCGGTGTAGAAGGCGGGGATGCCTGACCCGCCGGCGCGCAGGCGCTCGGCCAGTGTTCCCTGCGGCGTCAGCTCCACCTCGAGCTCGCCGGCGAGGTACTGGCGGGCGAACTCCTTGTTCTCCCCGACGTAGGAGGCGATGACGCGGCGGATGCGGCGCTCGCGAAGCAGCAGCCCGAGCCCCCAGTCGTCGACGCCGCAGTTGTTGGACACGACCTCCAGGTTCCCCACTGCCCGGTGCAGGACCGCCTCGATGAGTGTGCTGGGGATCCCGCACAGGCCGAAGCCCCCGACAGCCAGGGTGGCGCCGTCGCGGACGTCGGTGACCGCCACGACCGGGTCCTCGACCACTTTGTCCATGATGTCCTCGCTGTCGCTGTACGGGGCCACGAGGGCGTCGTCGGAGGATCGGCACGGCGCCGTGGCGAGCCTATCCACCCGGGGGTGCCGCGGGTCCCGGTCGGGCCCAGGACGTCGCTGCGGGCACGCAGGGCGCAGGGGTGCCCCCCACGGGCGGTCACGGCCCCACCTGATCGGCGCAGCCAGGTGCTACGCACGGTGACACCGCATCGCCTCGTCGACGGGCAGGTCGCATCCGGGTCCCACGCCGCAAGCGGCTCGTGGTCGTGGCGGGGGAACCGGGCGGTTCCCGGCCATGTCGAACTGCTCACACTGCGCCCCCCAACCCGCCTCGCGGAACGCGAGACCGGTTGGTTCATGGGTGATTCTGCCCAGGTGGGCTTCAGATCGAGCACGTCGTGACCGACGAATTCGAGGTCTGGATGACTGCCCCTTGACCGCCGATGAAGAGAGCAAGAGTCATGCGCCATCTCACCTCAGCCGTCGCCGCGCTCGCCATCGTCCCCGCCCTCGTGGTCCTTCCGACGGTCACCCGTCCGGCCCCGTCGGCGCACCCGGTCGCGCCCAAGATCGTGGATCTGCCGGTCGCCGGGGTGGACGCCGCGGCTCTGCAGGCCGTGGTGGGGACGACGGCACTCGCCGACCGCACGGCGGCCGCCGGTCGGGCGCCGGCTGTGCTGACCGCCGCACGGGGCACCGCGCCGTTCTCCTTGGTCGGCCTCACCTGGGACGCCAGCGTGTCCGCGACCGGGCTCTCCGCGTCGGTGCGCCTGCGCGAGCACGGCACGTGGTCGGGGTGGCAGCCCCTGCCCCCGATGGACACCGGACCGGACGCGGGCAGCGTCGAGGCGGCCCGTGCACGTTTCAGCGCGGGGACCGAGCCGCTCCTCACCGACGGCGCCGACGGCGTCCAGGTACGGGTCGACACCGCCGACGGCACCTCCCCACGAGGGCTGACCGTCCATCTCGTGGACCCGGGTACGTCGGCCGCCGACGCCGCGCTGGTCCCCCCGGTGCCGGCAGCCTCCGCCGAGGCGGCCACACCTCAGCCCACGATCATCACTCGCGCCCAGTGGGGTGCCGACGAGAGCCTGCGCGGGGGGGCGGCCACCTACAACTCGACGGTCAAGGCGCTGTTCCTGCACCACACGGCGGGCTCGAACTCCTACACCTCGAGCCAGGCGGCGTCCCAGATCCGGGCCGTGTACGCCTACCACACCAAGACGCTCGGTTGGAACGACATCGCCTACAACTTCCTCATCGACCGCTTCGGGCGCATCTACGAGGGTCGTGCGGGCAGCCTGACGCGTGCGGTTCGCGGCTCGCACGCCGGTGGCTTCAACGCCGACACCATGGGCATCTCGGTGATGGGGAACTTCGACGTGGCCAAGCCGCCGAGTGCCGTCGTGCCGGCGATCGAGAAGATCATGGCCTGGAAGTCGGCCCAGTACGAGATCAACCCGCTGGCCAAGGTCACCCTCACGTCGGAGGGCGGCGGTACCTCCAGGTACGCCGCAGGCGTCCGGGTGTCGGTCAGCACCCTCAGCGGTCATCGCGACGTGGGCTCGACCGCCTGCCCGGGCAAGTACCTGTACTCGTCGATGTCGACGATCCGGTCAGCGGTCGCGAGCCTGATGAAGCCCGCGCTGCCGAGCCCCACCTTGTCCGCCACGGCGGCGAGCTACGGCGGGGCGCCGATCACACTGACCTCGCAGATCCCCACCCTCCAGCGATGGACCCTGACGGTGCGGTCGCGGTGCTCGGGTGCGAACGTCCGCGTCCTCACGGGTCGCTCGACGGCCCCGCTGAAGGCGTCCTGGGACCTCAAGACCACGGCTGGGACCCTGGCGCCGCCCGGCCTCTACACGCTGTCCCTCGCATCGACCTCCCCCGTCGGTGCGGCCCCGACGGTCGCCCTGGTGACCGAGGTGGTCATGACCGCGACGTCGCCGGCGTCCACCTGCTCGGCGTGGCGGCTGGCAGGGTCGAACCGGTACGTGAACTCGGTCCTCGCCGGTCGGCGGACCTTCCCGACCTCGGCTGCGGTCGTGCTGGTCAACGGGGCGGCGACCGCGGACAGTCTGGTGGCCGCGCCGCTGGCCTTCAAGAAGTCCGCACCGCTGCTCCTGACCGAGCTCGCCGCCCTCCCCCCTGAGGTCGCCGCGGACATCTCCGCCCGTCACGCGAGGACCGCATGGATCGTCGGGAGCACCGGCTCGGTGTCAGCCGCCGTGGAGGCGCAGCTGCGCACCCTCGGAGTCACGACCATCACCCGGCTCGCCGGACCCGACCGCTGGACGACGGCGGCCGCCGTGGCCGTGCAGGTGGGTGCACCCGGTGGCAAGGCCGTGCTCATCCCCGGGACCGACGCGTCAGTGGGCAACGGGCTGGCAGTGGCCGGCCCTGCCGCCCGCCTCGGGCTGCCGGTCCTGCTGACGTACCCGACGGTGCTTCCGCTGTCGACGAAGCAGGCCCTCACGTCGATGCACGTGACCTCCGTCGACGTCATCGGCGGCACCTCGGCCGTGAGCGCCGCCGTCCTCACCTCGCTCGGCAAGGCCGGCGTGACCAGCCGGGTGCGCGTCGCCGGGCTCGACAGCTACGCGACCGCAACGGCTGTCGCGGCCCGGTACGGGCCGAGCGTGGGCAAGACCATCGTGAGCGTGGCCTCTGGTCTGACCACGGCTGACGCGGTGGTTGCAGGCGCCATGGGGCGGCTTACGTTGCTGACGACGCCCACCTCGCTGTCCCCGGTCGTGCTGACCTGGCTGACGGCGAACAAGCCGACGACAGTGGTGCTCATCGGCGCACCCGCCAGCGTATGCACCGGCACCCTGGCGAGCCTCAACACGGCCGTGGCCCGATGAGGCCGCCCTGGTCTCGGGCCGCATGGCCCCGGGCCCTGGTCATGGTGCTGGCCGTGCCGGCAGCCGTGCTGACGGGGGTTGCGCCGTCGTCGCCCGCGAACGCCGTCGTCGCCCCGCCGCCCTCATTCGTGATCGACGGAGCCGGCTACGGGCACGGGGTCGGCATGTCTCAGTACGGGGCGTACGCGCAGGCGGCCGCCGGCCGCACCGCTGCGCAGATCTTGGCCACGTACTACACGGGTACCGCCCTCAGCGCGGTGACGGACTCCGCGGAGGTCCGCGTCCAGATCCTCGGCGGGGTGAGCAGCGCGAAAGCGTCGTCCACGAGCCTGTCAGGTGCCAGCGGGGGTGGCTTCCAGGTGATCGGCGCGGCCACGCTCGCGGGCAAGGCCGGCGACTCGGTGACCTTCGTGGCCTCCTCCAGCGGGATCAAGGCCACCATCACGGGCACGGCTGGGACGCGGACCACCACCGGCACGGTGGTGAGCCTGCAGTGGCAGGGCACCCGGTATCTGGCAGGCGGGGCGACGGTGGTCGACGTCCCCGGCGCCGGCGGACGCTACCGTCGGGGCCGCATCGAGGTGCGCCAGATCGGCGGGAAGGTCAACGTCGTCAACCGCGTGCGGATCCACGACGAGTATCTCGACGGGATCGCGGAGGTGCCCTCGTCCTGGCCGGCCCAGGCGCTGCAGGCACAGGCGATCGCCGCCCGCACGTACACGATGCGCGCCGTCGCGGGGGGCGTGAAGACCTCGTGCGACTGCACGCTGTACGACGAGGTGACCAGCCAGAAGTTCACCGGCTGGTCGAAGGAGGGCGAGAGCTCCGGAGGTACGAGCTGGGGAGCGCGCTGGACGGCGGCCGTCGCCGCCACCAGCCCGAGCGCCACGACCGGGAAGATCATCACCTACGGTGGCTCGCCGATCGACGCGGTGTACTTCTCCTCCGACGGTGGTCGCACGCAGAACAGCGAGGATGTCTGGTCCTCGACCGTGCCGTACCTGCGCAGCGTCGCCGATCCCTGGAGCCTCCAGGCGCCCAACCCGAACCGGTCGTGGCAGGTCAGCGTCACCCAGGCCGCCATGGCCAAGGCCGTCGGGCTCCCCGACGTCGTCGGGCTGGACCTCACCGACCGTACGGCAGGGCTCACGGTGGACCACGTCGTCGCGAGGTCGTCCTCCGGCGCGACCAAGGTGCTCACCGGCAGCGCCTTCCGCTCGGCGCTCGGACTGCGCTCGATGTGGTTGACCCGCCCGGTCACCCGCCTGGCAGGCACCGACCGCTACTCCACCGCCGTCGCCGCGGCGGCCAGGATCCCGACGACCTCGCACACGGCGGTCATCGTGAGCGGTGCCGATGCGGCCATGGCCGACGGGCTGGTGGCTGCGCCTCTGGCCCGCCGGCTCGGGGCGCCCCTGCTGTTCGTGACCGCCAACGCCGTCCCGAGCGTGGTCTCCAGCGCTCTGACCGCGCGAGCGGTGACGAAGGTGGTCGTGGTCGGCGGCACTCCGTCCGTGTCCGCCGGTGTCGTCGACACCCTCGACCAGATGGGCATGCAGGTCGAACGGCTCTCCGGCCCCGACCGGTACTCCGTGGCCGCCGCGGTGGCCCGCCGCATGGGCCCCTCGGCGACGGCCTTGGTCGCGGCGGGGGACAACGGCCTCTACGACGCCCTGGTCGCCTCGGCCACGGCAGCGGCTGCCGGCCGCCCGCTGCTGCTCGTCCGTGGCACGGTCGTTCCCCCCGCGACCGCTCAGGCGCTCACCGACCTCGGCGTGCGCGCGACAACCTGCGTCGGTGGCCCGTCGAGCCTCAGCGAGGCCGTTCGGCTCGCGATGCCGGCGTGCACGCGCGTCTCCGGAAGCGACCGCTACAGCACGGCGACGTCTCTGGCCTATGCCTTCCGAGCGCTCGTGCCGCCGCTGACACCGACCGTGGCTGCCGGCGATGCCACGACTGTGGCCGACGGGGTGATCGCAGCCATGCTGGGGCGTCCGCTCCTGCTGGTGAAGGCGTCGTCCGTGCCCGCCCAGGTCTCCGACTTCGTGCACCGCACCCAGGTGTCGTCGATGTCGGCCATCGGCGGCCCGACGTCGGTCACGCCCGCCGTGCTGACTCAGCTGTCCAGGTTGTGAGACCTCGCGCTGACGCGTTCCTGGGCGACGAGGTGGCGAAGCACCGCCTCGTCCAGCATCGCGAGGTCGTGATGGATCACGAGCGAACCACCGAGCGCGAGGGGACCGAGCACGTCGGGGAGGGCCCTGGTGGGGTACGCCGAGGTGAGTAGACGCAACGGCTGCACCCCGGGCGCCAGGGCGGAGGCCTGCGCCTGCGCGTCGCTGACGAGCCGGGCATGAGGGACCGTTCCTGACGGCTGCTCGAGCGCCGGTTCGGCCGGGGTGGGTCGCACGACATGCCCGAGCACGTCCCCCTGCCCCCGCACGGCCACAGCCGCGTCGAGGGCACCGGCCGGGAGCGCGGCTCCGAAGGCCATCGCCAGCGCCGGCAGCGCGACGGCCACGAGGGCGCCGGCGTCCCCGGCACCCTCCGGGCGGTCGGTCACGAGAATGTCTGGTGAGGCAGCGCCGCCGAGCAGCCACGTCCGTCCGGTGACCGCGCACCCCCCGACGGCCCAGGTCGCCAGCAACCAGACCACCGTTCGCCAGTGCCCGGGCAGGTCCACGGCGACCCGGGTGCCCGGCCCGGCGTCGAGCTCCTCCATCAGGAGGTTGGCCGTCTTCGACACCCAGTTCTGGAGCACCTTGCCCGACAGCTCGACGCGTTCGTCGCCGGGGCCGTACCAGGTGACCCGAGGTCGTCCAGGGTCGTCGGCCACAAGGCGTCGGAGCAGGCCGCTCACGTCGTCCGGCTCGGGTCGCACAACGCGAAGGGTACGTGCGCGCGGACCGGCACCGTCGCGCGGCGGGAGCGACCCGCACCGGTAGCCTCGGGCGGCGTGAGCGGTGCCGCGCGTGAGCCGTCGCTTCCGGGGGAACGCCGTGCCGCCGCGATCCTGCTGCGCGGCGGTGTGCTGGCCGCCGGGGTCGTGCTCGCGGTGGTCCTGGCCGCAGCCGCGCTCCTGCCCGTCGGGCTCTGGCGACCTGTCGTGGCCCTGCCTCTCGTACTCGTCGGATCTGCCGTGGCGGTCCGGGTGGCCGGCGCCGTCCCGCTCACCGGCGTCAGCGGTCGCGACGTGCCGGCCTGGACCGCGTGGGCGAGCGCGCTCGTCGCCGTGGGCCACGGCGTGTGGGCCGCGACGACACACGCCGAGCACGTCGTGCTGCGACGCGACGCGGGCTCCTACGCGCTGTACGCACACTGGATCTCGACGCACCACGGCCTGCCGGTGGACGCTCGCCTCGACGCCTTCGGTGGGGCCGCAGCGCTCGCCGACCCGTCGTTCACCCTGGCGAGCCCGGCCTTCTACGAGGTGGTGCACGGCACGGGTGCCGCGGCGTCCGCCGTCGTCGTCCCGCAGTTCCTCCCCGGCGGGCCGGCACTGTGGTCGCTGGGGTACTGGGCCGCGGGCTGGACCGGTCTGCTCGTGGTTCCCGCGATCGTCAGCGCAGCGGGAGTGCTCGCCGTGGCGGGGCTCACGGCTCGCCTGGCCGGTGCCCGGGCCGCCCCGCTGGCCGCGCTGGCGACGGCCCTGTGCGCACCCGTGCTGCACGCGGCTCGCTCGCCCTACTCCGAACCGGTCGCGCTCCTGCTCGTCGCCGCGTCGGCGAGCCTCCTGGTCGACGCGACGAGGGCGGGGGATGACGACCGGCGGCTCGCGCGCCGTCTTGGGCTCGCTGCGGGGCTGGGGTTCGGGCTGGCCGGGTTCGTCCGGGTCGACGCCGTGCGCGAGGTGGTGCTGCTGCTGCCGGTCGCGGCGATCCTCGCCGTCCGCGGCCACGTGGCGGCACGCCCGCTCGTGGTCGGCGCCCTGACGGGGGTGGGCGCGGCCGCTGCCTGGGGGGTGCTCTTCGCCCGGCCGTACCTCGCCTCGGTGGCCGGCTCGCTGCTGCCGCTGGCGGTGGGCGGCGCGGTCCTGGGGGCAGCCTGCATCGCGGTGGTGCGTGCCGCCCGCCACGGGTGGTCGCCCCGGGTGCCCGGATGGGCCCCCCGCGCGACGGCCGTGCTGGTCGTGACGGTGGGGCTGCTCCTCGCCGCCAGGCCGGTGTGGCTCGTCGTGCGCCAGAGCCCGAACGACCCGGGGGCACGCGTCGTGGCAGGCCTGCAGCGGGGGCAGGGTCTGACGGTAGACGGCGGCCGCACGTACGCCGAGAACACTGTGACGTGGGTGGCGTGGTGGACAGGGCCGGTGGTCCTCGTGCTGGCGCTGGCCACCATGGCCGTGCTGGCCGAGCGGGCGATGCGCTCACTGACCCCCGGCTCCGCCGAGCAACGGCAGTGCCCCGGCCCGGGTGTGCCCGCGTGGCTCGGCCCGGCCTTCGTGGGGCTGGCATCCACGTTCCTCACGCTCTACCGGCCCGGGATCACCCCCGACCACCCCTGGGCCGACCGCAGGCTCGTGCCCGTGGTGCTGCCGACGGTGGTCATCGCGGCGGTGGCCGCCGTCGCCTGGGCGGTCGGGCTGGCGCGCAGGCGGCTCCCCGCGACGCTCCTGGTCGCCGTCGCCGCGGTGGGGGTGGCCGCCGTGACCGTGCCGGCGCTGCTGGCCACCGCCCCCTTCGCCGGCCAGCGCACCGAGCGCGGCGAGCCGGCGGCCGTCGCGGCGCTCTGCCGCGCGCTGGGCCCCAAGGACGTGGTGCTCGCGGTCGACGCACGCGGCGCCAACGAGTGGCCGCAGGTCGTGCGGGGCCCGTGCGGGCGGCCGTCGGCCGTCATCAGCACCCGCACGGAGCCTCTGGCGACCAGCGTGCCGCGCATCGCGGCCCGCGTCGTGGCCGCCGGGTACCGCCCCGTCCTCCTCGCGGCCGGGGACGACGCCGGCCTGACGGCGCTGGGTCTCACCCCGAGCCACGTCGTCCACCTCGGAACGATCGAGGACCAGCGCCTGCTCACGCGACGGCCGGACGGCGCCCAGCGCCTGCTCGTGGACGTCTGGCTCGCAGCCTGGCCGCCGCCCTGACGGGCTAAGGGCTGCCTGTAACCTCGCAGGCGATGAGCGAGTCCCTGTTCACCCCTGCCCAACCGCCACACGTGGCGTCGCAGCCGCACCCGCAACCGCCGCCTGGCCTGGCCAGCGACGCGGGCCCGGCGAGCGACGCGGGTCTGGCGAGCGCATCGACGGGGTCGCCCGCCGCGCGCGCGGTGACGTGCACGGTCGTGCTGCCCTGCTACAACGAGGCAGACCACGTGATGCAGGAGCTCGACCCGCATCACCGGCGCCTTGGACGCCTCCGGCCTGTCCTACGAGCTGCTGGCGATCGACGACGCGAGCACCGACGGCACCCTCGACGTCCTGCGTGCAGCCGCCGCCGGCATGCCGAGCCTGCGGGTGCTGGCCTTCAGACGCAACGGCGGCTCGGGCACCGCGCGCCGGATCGGCACCCAACAGGCTCGCGGCGAGATCGTCGTGTGGACCGACGCCGACATGTCCTACCCGAACGAGCGCATCCCGGAGCTGGTGCGCCTGTTGCTGGAGGACCCGACATACGACCAGGTCGTCGGCGCGCGCACCAGCGAGGAGGGCACCTACAAGTGGGTGCGCGGCCCGGCCAAGTGGTTCATCCGCAAGGTGGCCGAGCGGCTGACCAACGAGGAGATCCCCGACCTCAACTCGGGCCTTCGCGCCTTCCGCCGTCAGGTGGCCCTGCCCTACCTGCGCCTGCTCCCGCCCGGGTTCAGCTGTGTCACGACCATCACGCTGGCCTTCTTCTCCAACCAGCACGACATCCGCTACATCCCCATCGACTACGCCAAGCGGGCCGGCACCTCGAAGTTCCACTTCACGCGCGACGCCTACCGGTACATCCTCCAGGTGCTGCGCATGGTGATGTACTTCGACCCGCTCAAGGTGCTCATGCCGCCCGCGCTGTGGCTGCTGCTCATCGGCGCGGTGAAGGCGGTGGTGGACATGGTTCGCCACCCGTTCTACTTCCCCGCGAGCACCGTGCTGCTCGTCGTCACCGCGCTGATCATCGCCTCGATGGCCCTCCTTGCCGACCTCGTCGTGCGGTCGAGGGCGGATTCCGGTGCGCCCGAGCCAGTCGGGCCGCACGAGCTCGCCGGCGCGGAGGCGGAGCCCCGTCCGGAGCAGGCGTAGCCGGCGTGCGGATCGCCCTCGTCGGCCCGACCTACCCGTTCAAAGGAGGCGTCGCCGCCCACACCACGCAGACTGCCCTGCACCTGGCCGCGGCGGGCCACGACGTCGACCTCGTCTCGTGGTCCCGGCTGTACCCGAAACGGCTGTACCCGGGCGAGCAGACGCTGTCGCAGGCCGGCCCGGACACCGCGATGTTCGAGCCGACGACACGCCCCCTGCGGTGGGACCGCCCCGTCTCGTGGTGGCGAACGGGTTCGCGGCTGCGCGGGCACGACCTCGTGGTGCTCGTCGCCGTCGTGCCGGCCCAGGTGCCGGCTCTCCTGGCGCTGGCGTGCTCCGCCCGCCGCGGCCGGGTCGGGTTGGTCGTGCTGGCGCACAACGTGGTCCCGCACGAGACGCACCCCGGTGGGCGGTGGTTGATGCGCGGTCTGTTGCGCGCCGCGGACGGCGTGCTGGTCCACACCGAGGAGCAGGCCCGGCTCGCCCGCGGCCACGGTGCCGGCCGCGTGGTCGTCGCGGGCCTTCCGCCGCACCTGCCCGGCGAGCCGCCGAGCGCGGCGCAGCGCGCCCTCGCCGTCGGCGCCCGGGTGCACCGCCTTCGGGATGCCACGCGGATCCGCGTGCTGTCGCTCGGCTTCGTACGCGAGTACAAGGGGGTCGACCTGCTGCTGACGGCGGCGCGATCCCTTCCGCAGGTGCTGGTGACGGTCGCCGGCGAGCAGTGGGGCCAGGCGGGACGGCGCGTGCGCGAGCTGGCCGAGCACCCCGACCTCCGCGGGCGCGTGCGTCTGCGCCCGGAGTACGTGCCGGCGGCCGAGCTGACCGCGCTCATGGCCGAGCACGACCTCTTCGCCTTGCCGTACCGGCACGCGACGGCCTCGCAGAACGTCGAGTGGGCTCACGCGCACGGCCTGCCTGTGCTCGCCACCGCCGTCGGGACGTTCGCCGAGACCGTCCGTGACGGTGTCGACGGGGTCCTGGTGGCACCGGGCGACGACGGCGCCCTGGTCGCGGGGCTCACAGCGGCCCTCGGCCGGCTGGCACAGCCGGGAGTGCTGGCCGACCTGGCGCTCGCCGTCCCGCCGGTCGACCTCGAGGCCCCCTGGCAGGGCTACGTCGAGGCCCTGGTCACGCTGGGGAAGGATGCCGCCCGCGCGAGGGGACGCGTCGGCGGGGAAGAGACATGACGGCGCCGCCACTGCGCTGGCTCGAACGCGGCGTCGCCACCGCCCTGCGGATCGCCCAGGCGCGCGCGACGAGGTGGGTGTTCGGCCTCGGCGCCGCAGCCCTGGCCACGTGGGCGGTCGTCTCCCAGCGCGCCGCGGTGAGCCAGGCCATGTCTGAGATGTCCGTCGGGGCGATCGCAGTCTCCGCGGCCTTCACGGGGGCGACCCTCGTGTGCAGCGGGATGCTCTGGCGCACCGTGATGGCCGACCTCGGGTCGCCGTTGCCGGTGGCCGCCGGCGCCCGCATCTTCTTCGTCGGCCAGATCGGTAAGTACCTCCCCGGCAGCCTGTGGCCGGCGGTCATGCAGGCCGAGCTCGGCAGCGCCCACGGGGTCCCTCGCCGGCGCACCGCGACGGCGACGATGGTGACGATGCTGGTCGCACTGGCCAGTGCCTTCGCGACCGCGCTGGTGACGGCGCCGTTCGTGCCTGGCGGGCTGGAGTCGGGTCTGGGCTGGGCGGCCCTGCTCGTCGTCCCGCTCGTCGTCCTCCTCCACCCGCCGGTTCTCGAGCGCGTGGTCGACGCTGTGCTGCGTGCGGCAGGACGACCGCCGCTCGGCCAGCGGACGAGCCTGCGAGGCACGTTCCTGGCGACCCTGTGGGCCGTGGCGGCATGGGTGTTCGCCGGACTGCAGGTGCTGGCGCTGGCGGCGCCGCTGGGCATGACCGTCTCCGCCGGCTCCGCCGTTCGCCTCGTCGGGGGGTACGCCCTCGCCTGGGCCATCGGGTTCTTGGTGGTGGTCGCCCCTGCCGGGGCCGGCGCGCGCGAGGTCGCCCTGGCCGCCGTGCTGGCCGGGAGCCTCGACTCGGGCGCCGTCGTCGTCGTCGTCCTCCTGTCGCGGGTGCTCCTCACCCTCGCCGACCTGGTGGCGGCGGGGTTGGGCCTGCTGGCCGGGCGGGAGCGGCTGGGGACTCGCCGGGTGCGGGAGGACGGCTCGAGCGACGGCCCGTAGGCGACGACCCGTGGGCGACGGGGCAGGGCGACGGGGCGCACGACGACGTCGCGCCGATCACGGCCGATGGGCGAGCATGGGCGCATGCTCGAGAGGACGTGGCGGCCGGGCCGGCCAGTCGCCGTGCACGCCACCTTGAGCTCGCTGCAACGCGGCGCGAGCGACCCCGCCTACTGCCTGGACCGGGACGGCACGGTGTGGCGAGCCACCCGCACCCCGGCCGGGCCGGCGCTGCTGCGGCTGGCGTCGCACCCCGCGTGCGCTGAGGTGGCCGCGGCGGCGTGGGGGCCCGGCGCCGCGTGGGTGCTGGACGGCGTCCCGGACCTGCTGGGGGACCGTGACGATCCGTCGGCCTTCGCGCCCCGGCCCGAGCACCCGCGCCTGGTGACCGCGTGGCGGGCTCGCCGCGCCTGGCGTGTGCCGAGAAGCCGCGCGGTCTTCGAGGCCCTCGTGCAGGCAGCGCTGGAGCAGCGCGTCACGGGCGTGGAGTCCCGCGCTGCCTGGCGGCGGCTCGTCCGGGCATACGGCGAGCCGGCGCCGGGCCCCGTGCCGTTGTCCGGGCGGCGCGGGCTGTACGTGCCGCCGGCCCCTGCCGACTGGAGGGCCATCCCCACGTGGGCGTGGCTGCGGGCCGGGGTGGAGGAGTCGCGGCGGCGTGTGGTGCTCGCCGCGGCCGAGGTGGCCGGACGCCTCGAGCAGACAGTGGACGCCGATCCGGTGGACGCCGCGCGGCTCCTGCGTACCCTGCCCGGGGTGGGCGTGTGGACGGCTGCGGAGGTCCGGCAGCGCGCGCACGGAGACGCTGACGCGTTCTCCTGGGGCGACTTCCACGCGGCCCGTGACGTCTCGTGGGCACTGACCGGGCAGGTCCTCGATGACGCCGGTTGCGCGAACGTCATCGAGTGCTACCGGGGCCATCGGTACCGGGTGCAGCGGCTGCTCGAGCTGGATGGCGCCTCTCGTCCGAGGCGGGCGCCGCGGATGTCGCTGCCGACCCACCTGCCCGGCCCGCAGGTGGGGGCCCGATGAGCAGAGGGGCTCGATAAGCGGGGGGCGGGTGAGTAGGGCGCTCACAGCCTGACACGAACCGTCGTGCGTCCCGAGACGTCGGCGTCGGACTGGCTGCTCGCCCCGCCGACGACCTCCGCCGTCAGGCTCTCCGCCCAACAGGCGGTGAGAAGCCGCTGCACGAGGGCACCGCGCTGCAAAGCGTCGGCACCGACGACCTCGGCGATGGCCTCGGAGGGGCCGTCGCCGGCCCTCACGGCGATCTGGTCCTGCGCTGCCGGGGGCCACGCGCCCGGCCACGCGAGCGGGGCCAGCGTCACCAGTGCTGCGCGCTCGAGCCGCTCCAGGGCGGTGCGGGGCTGGATCGGCTGCTCAGGCACGGATGCCGCCGCCGCCGACCCGGGCGGCGCGCCGAGGGCGGCCTGGACGGCCTCGACGTGGCCGTAACGGAACCAGTCGTTCCCCGCGTCGCGCAGCATGCTCGCCGCGCCGGGGCCGTCCTCGGCGACGACGAGGTGGCCCAGGCCCCGCACGATCGCGGCGGGTACCCCGGCGAGCTTGCCCTTGACCAGGTCGGCCGCGGAGGCGATCTCGTCGGCGACGGCGCGAACGGTGACCTCGAGGGTGTTGCCGTAGGGGTCGCGGCCGCCGCGAAGGTCCTCGACGACGCTCAGGCCGGCGCAGCCGATCGCGATGTCGGTCTGCCCCTCCCGCCACGGGCGGCCCGCCGTGTCCGAGATCACCACCGCGACGGTCGGCGGACCACCGACCTGTGCCTGCGGGATGGTCGCCGACATGGCTCGCCGCACGTCTGACCGCAGAGCGGCGCTCAGGGCCGCCCGCAATGCCGCCGCCGAGGCGTCCGGGTCCTGGGGTAGGGCGAGGACCTGGCCGCGCTCCACGTTGGACGCGTCCACGCCCGCGGCGGCCATCACCGGGCCCGAAAGGGACTGCACGATCCTCGCTGGGCCGCGCGGCGTCATCCGCTCGGCGACGACGCGCACACTCTGTCGCTCCACGAGGGCCTCGCGGGACCCCGCGCGCACGGCCAGCCCCTCAGCCTTCGAGACCACCTTGCTCGACACGACCAGGACGTCGCCGTCCACCAGCCCGATGCCCGCGCCCTCGATGGCGTGCAGGAGGGCAGCCGCGAGGTCGTCGCCGGCGCGCACCTCACCCATCCCCTGGACCGCCAGGATCTGGACGGCCAGGATCTGGACGGCCAGGACCTGGATGTCCCCGGCCGCCGTCCGAGTCTGCTCCCGCACGACCGGCTCCTTCCCGGATCTCTGCCGCACAGTCGGCTCAGGACCGCAGGGACGCGGCGAGGTCGAGAGCCTCGGCCGCGATCGCGGCGGCGGCGGGTAGGTCCGTCATCAGCAGGGGACGGGCCCGGACCACCGGCCCCGCGCGCTCCGCCGGGCCGCCGCTGCTCGCGTCCGCGTCGGCATCGTCGACGACCCAGCCGTCGAGGAAGTCGGCGTAGAGGCCGGCGACCGCCGCGGCGCTGGTCTCGACGCCGATCGCCGCCAGGCAGGCGTCGGCCATGCCACGAACCGGCGCACCCGCAATGATCGGGGAGACACCGACCACCGGTGCCTGCGTGCTGCGTAGCGCGTCCCGGACGCCCGGGACCCCGAGGATCGTGCCGATCGACACGACAGGGTTGCTGGGCGGCAGCAGCACCACGTCGGCCTCTCGGATCGCCTCGAGCACCCCCGGCGCCGGGTGGGCGGACTCGATGCCGACGGCGAGGAACTGGCGGGCCGGGACGGCCGCGTGCAGCCTGACCCACCACTCCTGGAAGTGGACGGCGCGCTCGCCGCCCGCGCCGTCCTCGTCGGCGATCACCACATGGGTCTCGACCCGCTCGTCGCTCATGGGGAGCAGCCGGACCGGAAGCCCCCAGCGGTCCTGCAGGCCCCAACGCTGCGCGAGCTCCTGGGTCACCTGTGAGAGCGTCGACCCCTGGCCCAGCAGCCGGGTCCGCACGATGTGGGTGGCCAGGTCCCGGTCGCCGAGGGTGAACCAGTCAGGGCCGCTGCCGTAGGCGCGGAGCTCCGCGGCGACGGTGAACGCCTCGTCGCTGCGGCCCCAGCCCTGGGCCTCATGGATCCCGCCCCCGAGGGTGTACATGACCGTGTCGAGGTCCGGGCACACCCGCAGGCCGTGGAGGGTGACGTCGTCCGCGGTGTTGACGACCACGGTCACCTGGCGTGCATCGGACCCGCTCTGCTGCAGGTGGTGCAGCATGCCGCGCAGGAAGCGGGCGCCCCCGATGCCTCCTGCGAGGGCTGCGATACGCATGCCGGCGATCCTCCCAGGACTGCGCTCGCGCGTGCTCGGCGGGGCAGGGGCACGGTGCCGCGGGCAGCATTAGCAGACTTCGGCTTGACGGGGGCTGTACGACACGCGTGTAATTCCAGTAGTGTGACCCGCATCAAGCACGGAAAGTACTGGGCCGATCACGCAAGGTGTCTGTCCATCGTTGTATCGATCACGGATGACCCGTGGGGGGAAGTCCAGCGCAAAGGCGACGAGCTCAGCACGAAGCAGTCAGCACGCAGCAGTCAGCACGAGGCAAGCCTCAGCACGAGGAAAGCGTCAGCACCACAGGGTGGGGGTCGCCCCGCGAGGGGCCAGGGTCGAGGAGGCGCCAGGTGCAGGAGCTCATGGCGGTCGGGATCGCGCGCGACGAACAGACGGCGGTGGTCGCGCCCGTCGTCCGGCTTGGCATCGGCCTGCTGGGTGGTGAGCTGCCACCCGAGCTGGCCTGGCAGGAGCGGGCGCTGTGCGCCCAGACGGACCCGGAGGCCTTCTTCCCGGAGAAGGGCGGATCCACCCGGGAGGCCAAGCGGGTGTGTCTGTGCTGCGAGGTGCGGGGCGAGTGCCTCGAGTACGCACTGGCCAACGACGAGCGGTTCGGCATCTGGGGTGGGCTGTCCGAGCGTGAGCGCCGCCGCGCCAAGAAGCATGCCGTCTGACGTCCCGCGCCCGCGCCGCGTGAGGCGTCCGGACTCGTGAGTCTGGACGTCGCCCCCGACGTGCTGGGCGCACTCGCCGAGCCTTCGCCGAGCCCGTCCCGGCACCCCGGCGACCTCGCCGGTGCGGGTGGCCTCGACGGCCAGGGCCTCGACGGCCAGGGCATCGACAGCCGGGGCCTCGACGGACAGGGCCTCGACGATCTCGACCGTCTCGCGGTCGAGGCCCGTACCGCCGAGGTCACCGCCGTCCTGGTGTGCCGTTCCAGTCCGCACCTCCTCGAGCGGACGCTCGCGGCGGTCATGTCTCAGTCCCGCGCCCCCGACGTCCTAGTCGGTGTCGACCTGAGCCCGCAGGGTTGGAGCACCTCGCGCGCCGGCGACGACGCCGGCGACGAGGCTGGGGATGACGCCGGGGACCAGGGTGCGGACGACGCTGCAGCCGCGTCCTGCGCCGCATCCACGTCCGACCAGCTGATGCGTGCCACCGCGCATGTGCTGCGCCTGCCTGCCCGCACGCCGCTGGGAGATGCGGTCGGCGCGGCGTTGGTCGCGTTGCAGGCGAGCCACCTGCAGCCGGCGCCTCAGCCGCGATCCGATGGGGCCGAGCGTGGTGACTGCCTTGCCGGCCCAGAGTCGTCGTCGCCATCGTCGTCGTTGCCGTCGCCGCTCGGGCACGGGCGGGCACGGACGCGACAGACCTTGCAGTGGCTATGGCTGCTGCACGACGACGCGGCCCCGGCTCCCGAGGCGCTGGAGCGGTTGCTCGCTGCGGTCGAGACTGCACCGTCGGTGGCAGTGGCGGGGTGCAAGCAGGTCTCCTGGGACGACGACCAGCGACTCGTCGACATCGGCTTCACCACGTCCATGCTCGGCTCCCGGATCACCGGGGTCGAGCGGTTCGAGGTCGACCAGGGTCAGCACGACGGCCGGAGCGACGTCCTCGCCGTCTCCACGGCGGGGATGCTCGTGCGCCGGGACGTCTGGCAGGTACTCGGTGGGCCCGACCCGGCTCTCGCCCACGGCCTCGACGACCTCGACCTGTGCCGCCGCGCGCGCCTCGCGGGGCACCGGGTGGTGGTCGTCCCCGCCGCCGTGGTCGCCCAAGGTCCCGCAGGCGACGTGGACGCCGGTGACGACCCTGCGCGGGATCGCGTCCGACGAGCCCGCCGGTGGTCGCGCGCGCAACGCCGGGACGCCGTCCACCTGCGACTGGCCGGGGTGCCCTGGCCCTTGCTCCCGCTCGCGGTCCTGTGGACCCTGGCGGCGGCCCCGTTGCGGGCGGCGGGCCGGTTGCTGGCCAAGCAGCCCGACCGGTCGGTCGACGAGATCGTGGCCCCCCTGGTGGTGCTGGCGCGCCCACACACGTGGCTCGGGTCGCGCCGCCGGGCCGCGGCGTCGCGGCGGGTGCCGCGCCGAGTGACCCGCGGCCTGCTCGCCGGTCCGAAGGCCGTCATGCGCCAGCGTCGCGACGACCTCACCACCTACCTCGTCATGGCTCGCTCCGCCGACGGGTCGCCGGAACCGGCCGCCGCTGAACGGGCTGTCGCTGGAGCGGCTGTCGCTGGAGCGGCTGCGGAAGCAACGCCGCCGGTCGCGGAACAGGCTGCCGCGGACCCCGCTCTGGCTCGACCGGTCGCGGCGGAACCGGGTCCGGTAGCCGAGGACGCCGAGTCACTGCCGTCGCGGCCGCTGGCGCGCAGTGTGCCCGGCCTGCTCGCGTCCCTGGGCGTCGCCACCGTCGCGGGCCTGGCAGCCACCGCGGCGCTGCGGGCGATCTGGCCCGGTGACGGGACCGCGGGCAGCACGGTGCTCCTTCCGGCACCCGCCGACACGTCGGCGCTGTGGGACGCAGCTCGCTCGGCGTGGCGCGCCGTCGGGCTCGGGGCCGCGGCCGTAGCCGACCCGTTCGACGGGGTGCTCGCAGCGCTGGGCACCGTGACCGGCGGGCCGCGGGCCGCAGTCACCGTGGTTCTGGCCACGGCTATGCCGCTGTCCGCGCTCACCGCCTACGCCGCCGCCGGCGCAGTCACCCGTTCCCGGGCCCTGCGCGCCTGGGCCGGGGTGGTCTGGGCGCTGGCGCCCGCGTTGCTCGCCGGCACCGGCACCGGCCGCGTCGGCGCAGCACTGGCGCATGTCCTGCTACCGCTCGCCGCCCTGGCCGTCGCGAGCACGCTGGGGATCGGGGCGGGGACACAGCGCCGTCCCCCCGGTGCCGCCGTGGCGCGCGGGTCGGTCACGGCGGCCTCGGCCGCTGGAGTTCTGATCACGGTGGTGCTCGCCTGCGCGCCGTCACTGGCGACGGCCGTGCTGCTGGGGCTGCTGGCCGCGGCCGTGCTCGCCCGCACCGGTCGGTGGCTCCTCGCCTGGACCGTGACCGTCCCGGCCGTCGTGCTGCTGCCATGGTGGCAGGCGACCGCGCGCGATCCTGTGCTGCTGCTCGCCGACCCTTCGTCACCGGCCGTCGCCGGTCCTGCGGCACCGTCGTCGTGGTGGTACCTCGCCGGCTTGCCGGTGTCCCCGCGCGATCTGCTGGGGGGTCCAGCTCGCGGCGCCCGCGCGCGCGCTGGCGTCCCTCGGGTGGTGGCCCCACCACACCGGCGCGCTGCTGGCGGCCATCGCGTGCATGGCTTGCGTGCCGACGCTGGTGCTGGCGCTGCCGGCCATGGCGGGTCGCCGCGGGCTCGCCCTGGTTCCGGCCGCGGTCGCCGGGTTGGCGGGTCTGGCGGTGGCCCTGGCGGCGTCGCGCACGGATGTCGCGGCGCTCCCGGTCGGCCATGCGCGCGGGTGGGCCGGTCCTGGGCTTTCGCTGTTCCTGCTCGCCGCCCTGGTCGCCGCGCTGACGTGGCTGGACGGCGCCCGCACACGGCTGCGCGCCGCCTCGTCCGGCTGGTGGGGGGTGGCGGCGGCGACCTTCGCCGGCGGGCTCGCCGCCGTGGTCGTCCTGGGACCGGTCCTCAGCGGCGCAGCCTGGGCTTGGCACGGCTGGGCCGACGCACCCGGACAGGATCGCGTGCATCGCGTCCGCGCCGACGTCGTGCCCGTCGTCGCCGCGGCCGAGGCGGTCGGCCCCGCGGCGAGCCGCACCCTGGTGCTCTCGGCCAGCCGTAGCGGTGTGCGGTGGTCACTGGTGCGCGATGCAGCCGGGACGCACCTTGCCCAGTCCTCGGCGGCGCTGGCCGCCCGCGGGCTACGGGCCGACCAGGTCGACGACCGACTTGTCACTCCGGTCATCGCGGCGCTGCTGTCGGACACGGGCAAGGACACACGCGACCGGCTCGCGGCGCTCGACATCGGCTCGGTCTTGCTGCTACCCCCGGTGGACGACGCAGCGGCATTGTCGTTGGACGCCGCACCCGGCCTGGAGCGCAGTGGGACGCCGGGGGGAGGCGTCTTCTGGAGGGTCGACCTCGGCAGCGCCGTCGATGCCTCGCCGGGATCTCCGACCCGGCCGTCCCGTGTGCGGGTCCTCGCTGCCGACGGCGCAGTCCTCGGCGCCGTGGCGTCGGACGGCCTCCGCGTGGACGCCGAGCTCCCGCAGGGTCCACCCGGTCGCCGACTGGTGCTGGCGGAGACGTACGACCGAGGTTGGCGGGCCAGCCTGGGTGGTCGCCGTCTCGTGCCCGCCAGAGCGGACGGCTGGGCGCAGTCGTTCGCGCTGCCGACTCGCGGCGGCCACCTCCGCGTCGACTACGTCGCGCCCGGCCAGAAGATCACCGATGCGGCCCGGCTGACCGTGGCGGGCCTTGCCCTGCTCGTGGCCGTGCCGATCCCGCGACGCCGCGCAGCCCGACGGCAACGGCTGCCCCGGCCCTCGCGACCGGTTCCCCGGGGGCCGGTCGGTGACACACGGGCGGCACGGCCGATCGGTGCCCCCCTGGGCAGCGACAAAGCGGCGCAGCGATGGCTCGACGGCGACCTGCCCGACTCCGAACCGACCACGGACCCCGAAGCGACCGCAGACCCCGAACCGACCACGGACCCCGAACCGACCACGGACCCCGATGCGACCACCGAACCTCCCGCACGGTCACCCGAGCTCGCGACGTCACAGGAACCCGAGCCGTCCGAAGTACCGTCGCCGTCCGAAGTACCGTCGCCGTCCGAAGTACCGTCGCCGTCCCACGAAGCCTTGCAGTCCTACGAAGCCTTGCAGTCCCACGAAGCCTCGCCGTCCCAAGAGCCCGGGCCCGCGTCGGGGGAGGACGCATGACGCGCCGCCTCCTCGTGATGGCCGCGGTGGTGCTGGCCGCGGTGGGGGTCACGGCCGCGGCAGCGACCGCGGGGCCGGTGCCCGTCCGCACGAGGCCCGCCGTGGCACTGACGCTGGCGACCCGGACCCCCTCGCTGGACTGCCCGGGCCCGGAGACCTTGCTAGCTCCGGCCGGCGCCGACCCGGTGCCTGAGCCGGGTCCCGTACGGCTGACCGAAGTCGTCGCGCAACCCGGCGGCGGCCTCGTCGCCGTCACGACGACGACACTTGAGGAGAGCGGCACCGCGCGGGTCGTCGGACCATCGGCTCCGGGGCGGACGGTGGCGCTCACCGCCGGGCTGCAGGTCACCATGGGGACGTCGGGCGACCTCCGTGGGCTCTCTGCGCGGGCCTGCGACCAGGCGGCCACCGAAGTCTGGCTCGTCGGCGGAGCCACGCTTGCCGGCCAGCGAGACCGGCTGCTCGTCGCCAACCCCTCGCCGGCCCCCGTCGTGGTAGATGTGCGCGTCCACGGGCCGAAGGGACCTGTCGGAGCCGCGAACGGCGAGGGCGTGGTCGTCCCCGGGCAGGGGCAGGTGGCTCTGCTCGTGGACGCGCTGGCCCCGGGCCTGCCGATGCTGGCAGTCCATGTCGTCCCGCGCTCGGGACGGGTGACGGCCACGCTGTACCACAGCATGGTCCGCGGTCTGGTGGGCGGCGGCGTGGACGACGTCGCAGCAGCGGCGCCCGCTGCGACCCGGCAGGTTGTGCCGGGGATGGCCGTCGTTGCCCCCGCGAAGGCCCACGGCCCCGCAGGGCTGCCGGCGAACCCCGCGGCCCCGGGTGCTTACGCCGTCCGGGTGGTCGTCCCGGGGACCGCCGATGCCGTCGTGCGGGTGCACCTGCTCGGCCCTCACGGCAGCGTGACCCTGCCCGGCGGAGTGCTGACGGTTGCGGCGGGCAGCGTGGCCGACGTCCCGGTCACGGGCGTGGACGACGGGTCCTACGCCGCTGTCGTCGAGGCGGACGTCCCGGTGGTCGCCTCGGGGCTGGTCGGGCGGGCCAGCGCGGGCAGCGAGTCCGCCGGCACGAGCGCCGGGGTGAGCGGGAAGTCCCCGCCGGCAGAGCTGGCATGGGCGGCCTCGGCGGTGGCCCTTCCCGCGCACTCGGCCGTGGCGCTGCCGGCGAACCCGACCTCCCCTTCCGCGACCCCGACGCCCACCCCTGCGAACCAGACGTCGACGGCCTCTGCCACCCCCTCTGCCACCCCCTCGGCAACATCCTCGGCGCAGCCTGGTGCGAGCGCGATCCTCGCTCGCCTGTCGCTGGTGGCGGTGGGTCGGCGCGCCAGCGTGACCGTGCGGCCGGTCCTCGCGGGCGGGCGCCTCGCAGCGCCGGTCACGCTCACGCTGCCTGCGGGTTCGGCGGTCACCCGAGACCTGCCGGGGCAGGCCGTCGGTCTCCTCCTCGACGTGACGGGCGGGCCGGTGTCGGCTGCACTCGTGCTGACGGCGCAGGACTCGGCCGGGCCGATGATCAGCGTGGTGCGGATGCCCGTCCCGGTCGGCGGGCCCGGCGTGGCCCCGGCGGCCGTGCAGGACCCGCGGCTGGGTCAGTCGTCCTCGTCGTAGCCGGGGTCCACCCTCTCCGGGGGGACCCCGATGAGATGCGCCACCTGCTCGACCACGACCTCGCGCACGAGTCGCGCCAGCTCGACGGAGTCCTCAGCGCGGGTCTCGACCGGGCGACGGTAGACGACGATGCGTGGCGGAAGGTTCCCCTGCGCCGGGAAGAGCCGTCCGAGGGGGACCTCGCCGTGCTCCCACGGCGCCGGGTCGCTGGGCGGCACGTCCTCCACGGCGAACTCGACAGCGTCCAGCTGCTCCGACCACCGACCGTGCAGCTCCTCGACGGCGTCGAGAACACGCTCGTCGAAACGCTCGGCGCGGCTGCGGTACGCCGGAACCTCCTGGGGAAGGAGTGGCCCGCGAATCCCACGGTCTCGGCGGTCGCGTCGCCGGCGGGCCGGGGCTGCCATGACCGGCAGCCTAGCCTCGCGGCGTGCCGGGGGCCGAGGAGGCGGGGAGAACCCGCTGGTGCCGAGTGGTAGGTGCCGCGCGTCGCGGCGTGCCGGGGGCCGAGGAGGCGGGGAGAACCCGCTGGTGCCGAGTGGTAGGTGCCGCGCGTCGCGGCGTGCCGGGGGCCGAGGAGGCGGGGAGAACCCGCTGGTGCCGAGTGGTAGGTGCCGCGCGTCGCGGCGTGCCGGGGGCCGAGGAGGCGGGGAGAAGGGATATGGTCCGCGCGTGGGCGGAGTTCGACGGTGTTCCCGAACCGCCTGCACGCACGCCGCAGTGGCCACGCTCACGTACGTGTACTCCGACTCCACGGCGGTTCTCGGCCCTCTGGCCACGTACGCAGAGCCGCACTGCTACGACCTCTGTGCCCCTCACGCCGAGCGCCTGACGGCCCCTCGCGGGTGGGAGGTCGTGCGCCTCGCCCCGGACCGCGTGGCGCCGGGCCCCTCCGACGACGACCTGCTCGCGCTGGCCGACGCGGTGCGCGAGGCCGCCCGCCCTCGGTTCGAGGACGTCGAGTCGGGCACCCTGGAGATCGGCCGACGAGGACACCTGCGCGTTCTGCGCGACCCCGGCCGCTGATGCACCTGGCGCGCTGCGTCGGAACGTGAGTGGGCCATATCTGGTCGGGAGGCGGCGGTGCGGCCTCGCCCGTGAAGAGGCTGGGCGACGTCCGGTTACGAGGTTTTCAGCCCTTATAGGTCTCTTTCGCAGGGACTCGCCGGATTCTTAAGAATACCGGCGATTGTGCCGAGATTCACCGGAGACGCTCCAGGCTGCCCGCCAGTGATCGTCCTCATCGTCGTGCGGTGGGGGTCTGGGCGTCTTCTAGGACGGCGCGAGCCCGCGCGCCGTCCGCGATCGGCTCGCGGTACCGCGCGCCCGCTGATCAGGAGGCACCATGACCGCCTTTCCGCTCTCACAAGGTTCGCCGCCGTCGAGAGAGGGTCCGTCCCATGGCGAGGGGATCCTCGCGCACGCGCCTGCTCGCCAGCGCCGCCGCTCGCGCGCCAATGTCGTTGCACCACCCCTGGGCTCGTTGACGCAGCGTGAGCACCAGTCGGCGTCTCGTTGCCGGGGCTGCGGAAGCATGCACATCACCCGGCTGTCGCTCTGCCTGACCGACGGGACGCCTGTGGAGTTCACGTCGTGCCACCACTGCGAGCACCGCACCTGGGAGCACGCCGGTGCCGAGCTGACCGTGGAGTCGGTGCTCCACCGCACGACCAGCCCGTAGCGCGGCACGCGCCTGCCCCGCGAGCCGTTAGCCTCGCGAACGTGGGGACCCTCAGCGACATCGTCAAGGCCAACGACGTGCGGGGCCTGGTGGGCAGCCAGCTGGACGAGCGCGTCGTGCATGCCCTAGGAGTGGCTTTCGCCCTCGAGATCCTGCCCGAGCCGGCGGCCCAGCCCGAGCCCGCGGCTTCGGGGACCGTCGTCGTGGGTCACGACATGCGCGACTCGAGTCCGTCCTTGGCCACGGCGTTCGCGGCGGGGGTCCGCTCGCAGGGGGGCGACGTCGTCCTGCTCGGTCTGTGCAGCACCGACGGCATGTACTACGCCAGCGGCTGGCTGGGTGCGGCCGGGGCGATGTTCACGGCCAGCCACAACCCCGCGGGGTGGAACGGCATCAAGATGTGCCGGTCAGGGGCCCGGCCGGTGGGACTGGACAGCGGGCTGGCTGCGGTTCGCGACCGTGCGCAGGCGCTGCTCGACGGCTCGGGCGGGCCAGGGACGCCCGACCTCGTCGGTAGCGGAGGGCTCAGGGCCGGGTCGCTGACCGAGCGCGACCTGTTGCCGGACTACGCCGGTTACCTTCGGTCCCTGGTCGACCTGTCCGGGATCCGACCCCTACGGGTCGTCGTCGACGCCGGCAACGGCATGGCCGGGCTGACGACGCCGGCAGTGCTCGGGAAGGCCGCGGGCCTGCCTCCGATCCCGATCGAGGTCGTGCCGCTGTACTTCGAGCTGGACGGGACGTTCCCCAACCACGAGGCGAACCCGCTTGACCCCGCGAACCTGCTCGACCTGCAGACGGCAGTGCCCGAGCGCGACGCTGACCTGGGCCTGGCCTTCGACGGGGACGCCGACCGCTGCTTCGTGGTGGATGAGCGAGGCCGCAGCGTCACACCTTCCGCGGTGGCGGCACTGGTGGCCCAGCGAGAGATCGCCAAGGAGACCCGTGCCGGCCGAGCGGCCACGGTGATCCACAACCTCATCACGTCCCGCGCCGTCCCGGAGGTCGTGCGAGAGAGCGGCGGCACGCCCCTGCGAACGCGCGTGGGGCACTCGTTCATCAAGGTCGAGATGGCCCGGGCGGGTGCGGTCTTCGGCGGGGAGCACTCGGCGCACTACTACTTCCGCGACTTCTGGTACGCCGACACAGGGATGCTCGCCGCCCTCCACGTGCTCGCGGCCCTGGGCGGCCAGCCCCTGCCTGCCTCGCAGCTCATGTCCGGCTTCGAGCGCTACACGCCGAGCGGGGAGATCAACTCACGGGTCGCCGACGTGGCGTCGTCCATCGCTGCCGTGGAGGCCGCCTTCGCCGGCCGGGACGGCGTCGTGGTGGACCACCTGGACGGCCTGACGGTGCTCCACGAGGGCACGCCTGGGGGCGATGACATGTGGTGGTTCAACGTGCGTCCGAGCAACACAGAGCCCCTGCTGCGGCTCAACGCGGAGGCGGCGCGACCGGCAACCATGGCCGCCGCGCGTGACGAGGTGTTGGCGCTGGTCCGCGGGTCGTAAGGACCCGTGAGCGGACTGCTGCCGTTTCGAGGCATTCATGCGTCAGGATGTGCTTCGTGAGCGGACTCGAACCCTGGCTGCGAGAGATCCTGCGCTGCCCCGCCTGTGGCGCGACGCTGGACGACGGCTCGGGGCCCTCGGGCGGCGCGGAGCTGCAGTGCTCCGCGTGCCCGAAGGCCTACCGGATCGATGACGGCATCCCCGTGCTGCTCGTCGACGAGGCGCGCACTCGGGCATGACGGGCATGGCACTGGACGAGCAGCTGCTGGACGACCCCGAGGCGCTGGCCGCGGCCGACCCGTCGGGCAGCCTGCGCGCGCTTGCGGGAGCCGGCGCCCAGGTGCGCACGTCGTTGACGGCCGCCGAGGAGGCGGGCGTGCCCCGGGTGGCCGACGACGGACGGCCGAGAGCCGTGGTGGTCGCCTCGCTCGGCGGCTCGGCCGTGGTGGGCGAGGTCCTGACCATGCTCGCCGGCACCGGGTCCCCTGTCCCTGTCCACGTGCGGCGTGGCATGCCGCTGCCCGGGTGGGTGGGGCCGCTCGACCTCGTGGTGGCCGTGTCGATGTCCGGGCGTGCCCCTGGGCCGTTGGGGCTGGCCGCGGAGGCCGCCCGCCGTGGCTGCAGGCTGCTCACTGTGGGCATGGCGGGCTCGCCGCTGGCCGAGGTCGCACAACGCACGGGCGGCATCCATGTGGCCGTCGCGCCGCCGTCGACGCCGGCGGCCAGGGCATCGCGACTGGCGCTGTGGTCGCTGTTGACCCCCGTTGCGCTGGCCGCCTTCGCCTGCGACCTCGCCCACACCTCCCATGCCCTGCTCGCGCGGGTCGCCGACCGGCTCGACGTCGCCGCCGAGACCTATCGACCCTCGTCCGACGCCTTCGTCAACCCGGCCAAGGCGCTCGCGCTGGAGCTGGCCGGGACGGTCCCGGTGATCCTGGGTGACGGCGACGTGACCGGAGTGGCGGCCGGCCGCGCGGTGTCGATGCTGGCGCGCACGGCGCGGATCCCTGCGATGCGGGGTGCCCTCCCCGACGACGCGGGCGACGTCGTCGCGACGTTCGGAGGCCCCTTCGCCGCCCCCTCCCAGGACGTGTTCTCCGACCCCTTCCTCGACGGGCCGGTCGGTCCCCGGCTGCGGCTGCTGCTGCTGCGTGATGCCGCCCCCTCGGTCGAACGTCCGGACGGTGCCTGGCTGGAGACCGCGCGCGTCGCCGACGCCGTCCGGCTGACTGCTGAGGACGCCGGGGTGCGGGTGACCGAGGTCGCGGCCGAGCCGGGCCACCCGCTGGAGCGTCTGGCCGATCTTGTCGCGCTCACGGACTTCGCCTCGGTCTACCTGGCCCTCGCGGCGGGGGTCGACCCCCTTGTCTCGCCGCACGTGGCGGACCTGCGCGACCGGTCGCGTTGATGGCCGCCCACCCGCCGGCGACGAGACCGCTCTGACCACCCGGCCGCGCAGACCACCCGGCCGCGCAGACCGCCAGGAGCTGACGGATGAACCGTGTTGACGAGACGGCGCAGCTGCTGACCATGAGGCCGCGCAGACCGCGTTGACCACGCTGAACGCGTTGACCGCGTTGACCACGTTGACCGCCTTGACCACGCTGGAGGGGACTCACCGATGTCGACCGAGGGCGGCACCGCGGCGATCATCGCAGCGTTGGTCGCGAACCTGGGGATCGCGGCCACGAAGGCTGTGGCCTTCCTGCTCACCAGTTCGAGCTCGATGCTCGCCGAGGCCATCCACTCGGTGGCGGACTCGGGCAACCAGCTCCTGCTGCTGGTCGGGGGTCGCCGAGCATCTCGCGAGGCCACCCCGGAGCATCCGTTCGGCTATGGGCGGCAGCGCTACGTGTACGCGTTCATCGTCTCGATCGTGCTGTTCAGCGTCGGCGGTCTCTTCGCCCTCTACGAGGCGTGGCACAAGTTCGGACATCCGGAGCCGATTGAGGGCCGCTGGTGGTGGGTTCCTCTCGCCGTACTGGTGGTGGCGCTCGGGCTCGAGTCCTACTCCTTGCGGACGGCGGTGCGGGAGTCCAGGCCGGCGCGCGGGTCGCGCACGTGGGTCGAGTTCGTCCGCACGGCCAAGGCCCCCGAGCTCCCCGTCGTCCTGCTGGAGGACGCCGCCGCGCTGGTCGGGCTGATGTTTGCGTTGTTCGGCGTGGGGCTCACGCTCCTCACGTCGGACGGTAGGTGGGACGCACTCGGTACCGGGCTGATCGGCGTCCTGCTGGTCAGCGTCGCCGCGGTGTTGGCGGTGGAGATGAACTCCCTGCTGATCGGGGAGGCGGCCACGCCGGAGGACGTCCTGGCCATCGAGACCGCACTCGTCGGTGGAGGGGTGGAGCGTGTGATTCACATGAAGACGCTGCACCTGGGGCCGGAGGAGCTCCTCGTTGCGGCGAAGATCGCCGTGGCCCCGGGCGGCACGGCCCTGGCGGTGGCGCAGCTGATCGACGCGGCCGAGGGCAGGGTGCGGGCCGCGGTGCCCATCGCCCGGGTCATCTATCTGGAGCCGGACATCGATCGGCGGGGGTGAGGCAGCGCCGACCGATCCGCAGCGGCCGTTCGGTGGTCGGGCGCTGCCCTGATGCTGCTCGCGCGGCCGGAACCTGCCCCGGGGTTCCCCCGGTGGCGGGCCGATATCCCCCGTTGCGCGAATATCGGCTGTCGGGCGGGTCGGGTGGCCGTCGTCCGAGGTCGGGTCGCGTGGTAGGGGCGTTATCCCCCGGTGGGCTGCGCGGTGCGGGGGCTACCCCCAGGTCGACCCGGGGGGCGGGGGCTATCCCCAGGTCGGCCGAGGGGGCGCGCGGCTGTCGGTGGGCCTTGGTATGGTTCGAACAGACGTTCGAATACAGACAGATCGCCGACGCGATCAGGGCACCCAGGGCGACGGTCCGCGGCACAGCGTGAGCGGACGAACGTCGGCCGCGAGGAGAGAGGAGTGACGTGGCGAGCGAGACGACGGTCACGGGGCGGTCCCTGAAGGCGCCCCAGCCGCGACCGTCCAGCCTGCCGTTTCCGCGCGATGTGCCGCGTGACGTTGCGTCGACCCTGCGGCGTTCGACCCTCCAGCCGTCGACCCCCCAACTGCCGAGCGCCCAGCCGGCCACCCGGATGGGCCCGACTGCCAAGGACTCGAGCCCCATGGACTCGACCACTGGGGGCTCGACTGCCAAGAACTCCACCACAGAGACGTTCCTTCCCGCGTCCTGGCGCATGGTGGCACCGGGTGTCTCCTCGTTCCTGCCGGCCCTTGCTTTCGAGGGTGCCCCCCGTACGCTCCGATCACTGGTCGACCGAGTGAGATCGGCCGGTCAGGGGCGCCCCGGCCCCGGCGCCGCCGCAGTTCTCGCCGAGGCGACGAGGCCGGATGCGTTGCTGGATCTCGGGAACGCAGAGCTGGTCGACGTTGTCTCGTCAGCCCAGCGGCTCGTCGGCTGGGTTCAGTCCCTCCAGCTCGCGGCCGTGGCCGAGGCCGTGCGGAGGGCCACCGACCCAGCCTTCGTGACCGCCGGAATCGGCGTCGGTGACCCGGTCCGGGACGCGCGGATGCGGGCGAGCGCCTTGGCAGAGGCGGAGCTCTACGGCCGGTCGTCCGTCGTCGCCGAGCTCGCCCTGGCCTGTGGGATGAGTGAGTACGCGATCGGGCAACGCGTGGACGCCGCCCTTGCCTTGCGTGAGGATCGCCTTGGTCGTACCGCGGTCGGGCTCGCCACCGGCACCCTTGACTGGGCCAAGGTGTGCGCCATCGTCACGACGACTGCGGGGCTGGACGACGGTTCGGCGGCCTCGGTGGAAGCGGAGGTGTTCGGCCCGGGCGCCACATGGACCAATACGCCCGGCCTGCGCCGGGCCTTGGACTTCGCGCGCGCGGTGGTGGAGGCCCGACGGCTGGAGCACCATCGAGCGGCCGGTGAGGAGCCAGGAACAGGGGAACCAGGAACAGGGGAACCAGGAACAGGGGAACCAGGAACAGGGGAACCAGGAACAGGGGAACCAGGAACAGGGGAACCAGGAACAGGGGAACCAGGAACAAGGTCTTCCGAACCGGAGTGGTCCGGTCCCGCCGAACGTCGGGTGGTGTGCGGGGCGATGCGGCCGAGCATGGGCAGCGCACCGGGCACGATCGGCCTGGGCAGTGTCTGGGCCCTCCTCGGCGCTGCGGACATGCGGTTGATCGATGCCGTACTTGACGAGCTGGCGCGCAGCGCGAAGTCCCCAGGCGACGCGCGCACTCACGACCAGCGAAGAGCCGACGCTCTGGTCGGCCTGTTCGCCAACGCCGGCGACAAGCTGGACGCCGCCGGCGCACGACCGCGACGCCCTGCGGTGGTGGTCACGATGACGCTCGAGACTGCCATGGGACTCTCGAACGATCCCGCCGACCTCGTCGGCGTCGGACCGATTCCGGCAGCCATGGCGCGAGACGTGGCTGCGAACGGCTCGTGGCGGTGCGCCGTCGTCGATGGCGTTCACGGCACGCTGCTCGGTTTCGGGGCGCTCGACATTCACCGACGGCTACCGCCCCGGCGCCACCCTGGACCGACACACAAGGGTTCGGGATCGAACCTGCACATTCCCGGGCTGCCACATCGCCGCCACGCACGCCGACCACTGCGTCAAGTACCGCGAGGGCGGGCCGACGTGCGAGTGCAACTGCAACCGGCTGTGCCCACGACACCATCGGCTGAAGGACGCCGGATGGTTCACGGTGCGACGATCCACCGACCCCGCCGACCCACCAGGCACGCTGGTGTGGACGACTCCGACCGGTCGGGTGCACAAGCGGCTCCCACGCTCGCTGACACCATCCCGCCCGTACGAGGCGCCGGGCCCGTGTGCGGGCTCGCCCCTCACGGTCGGGGGACTTCAGAGGGGCAGTGGACGAGGCTCAGACGTTCGGTCTGTCCAGCTGCTCGGGCGCGGGTCGGTGTACGGGCAGGGACCCGATGACCTGCCTCTGCATCGAGGTCGAACCGGGCGACCGTCGGCTCCCTCTGAGCCGCTGCCGGCAGACCCGCCGTTCTGACCGGCGACGGTCTGATCGACTTGCCTCGGGACTCTGCCGGCGAAGTGCCCGGTGCGACCGTGAACGCAACGGTTCGGGCCGGCCTCCCTGCGAGCGCGGCCACGGACCTACCCGATCCGACCTACGGAGGTGACCGCGTCGGCAAGCACCATGTCACTCGCCGGACTCGGACTCGGACTCCGACTCCGACTTCGACGGGGACTGCGACTCCGACTCCGACTTCGACGGGGACTGCGACTCCGACTCCGACTTCGACGGGGACTGCGACTCCGACTCCGACTTCGACGGGGACTGCGACTCCGACCTCGACGGGGACTGCGACTCCGACTCCGACCGCGACTCGGCGGCTTCCGGCTCGGCCACGTCCCCGGCCCCGGAGTCGGCATCCAGCCGCGCCCTCGCGCGTCGGCGATCGACGCCAAGGGCCGCCATGAGCTCCGCGGCAGGGTCGGGCCGCTCGCAGGAAAGCACGGCGATCAGCAGATGTCTGGTCTCGATCCGTCGGGCTCTCGACGCCCGCGCCTCTGCGACTCCACGAGCAAGAAGAGCTCGGGCTCCCGAGCTGAAGGGCGGGCGTCGCCGGTTGGCCACGACTCGCGGCGGGCCCAGGTGGTCGACATCCACCCCGACCGCGCTGAGGGCGGCGCGATCGAGCTCGACGCACGCAGCCCGGGCAGCAGTCAGGTCGGTGTCGAGGACACGCGCCGGCAGGGCCGACGCGTCGTTCAGCAGGGCCAACAGCAGGTGGTCGGTGCCGATACGACGGTCACCACGATCGCGAGCCTCTTGCGCAGCGAGGTCCAGCACGCGTCGCCGGGCATCGATACTGAGGCGCTGGACCATGTGACGTCACTTCCCGTACTTGGCGTGGACCGACTGCCGCGAGACGCCGAGGGCGTCGCCGATCTGCTCCCATGACCAGCCGCGCTCTCGAGCGAGCGCGACGTAACTGGCCTCCACCTGCTCGGCGAGGCGGTGCAACGCTCCCACTGCGCGCAGACCCACGGCCGGGTCGCCGGAATGCAGGCTGTCGGCGAGGGGGCGGTCGGACACGTCCGTCAGTCTAGCCTGACACGGCTGGACATCGCGAACCCGGAGTCGTGCGGCACCGGTTGCCATGCGGGTGAGGCCCCGACCCTGTGCAGTTCAGGCTGCTACGCCGCGCTTGCCGGACGCGGAGGCCCGGGGAAACCTACTCTGGGTGCATGCACGCACCGGCGAGGCCACGGCGCTCCCCGGGGCTGAGTGCGGTCCTGCAGCGAGCCATCGTGGTGTCCGCGGCCCTGGCGACCCTGCTCTTCGCACTGCCCTTGGCTGCGGCGGTGGGCGGCCTCTACCGCAACGAGATCCAGTCCAGCCTCGCCAGGGATGCCGAGCGGGTGCGGGCGGAGCTGACGAACGCCGTCGCGGCCGGCAACTCCGCCGACCAGGTCGTGGTGCCCCGGGCCCACGGTCGCAACACCACCCTGGGTGTGTACGACATCTCGGGAGCAAGGATCGCCGGCACGGGACCGGCGACTGCCGAGGCATTGGTGACTCGGGCCGGACGTACCGGCATCGAGGAGAACGGGGTACTGGACGGCCAGGTGATGGTCGCCGTCCCGGTGCTCGCCGACGATGAAGGACGCTACGTCGTGCGGGCGGCCGAGCCCTACGGCGAGGTGCGCAGCCGCACGTACCTGACCTGGGCCGTGATGGCCGGGCTGGCTGCCCTCGTGCTCGCGGTCGTCGCCGCCTTCGGGCGAGCCCGCGCCCGCCAGATCGCCCGACCCCTGCAGTCCCTGGCCGAGGCCGCCGACGCTCTCGGCCAGGGCGACTTCTCGGTGAGGGCTCTGCCCGCCGGAGTGGCTGAGGTGGACGCCGCGGGGGAGAGCCTGGCGCGAACCGCGCGGCGGCTCGGCGGCATGCTGGAGCGTGAGCGCGCCTTCACCGCCGACGCCAGCCACCAGCTGCGCACCCCGCTCACGGCGGTTCGGATCGGCATCGAGTCCGCCCTGCTGACCCCTGGTGCCGATGTGCGCGCCGCCGCCGAGGACGCGCTCATCGGCTTGGACCGGCTGGAGCAGACGGTCCTGGACCTGCTCGCTCTGGCCCGTGACACCGGCGGGCCGGGCGAGGGCAGCGACGTCGCGGCCGCCCTCAACGACGTCTGCGCGGCGTGGGCGCGTCCGCTGGAGGAGCGCGACCGCGGTCTGGAGACCAGCGTTGAAGCCGGGCTGCCGGACGTCGCCAGCTCCGCACCAGCCCTGCGCACTGTGCTGGACGTGTTGCTCAGCAACGCCCTCACGCACGGCGCCGGCACCGTCAGGCTGGCGGCGCGCGCGGCCGAGGAGACCGTTGTGATCGAGGTGAGCGATGAGGGGTCCGGGGTGACCGGCGAGCCGAACCGGATCTTCCACCGGCGTTCGGCCGAGTCGCGCGGTACGGGGATCGGCCTCGCCCTGGCCCGATCGCTGGTCGAGGCCGACGGCGGCCGGCTCGAGCTCATGCGTGCCGTGCCGCCGACCTTCGCCGTGCTGCTGCCCATGGCCCGGCCGGGCGCACACGGAGCACACGGCGCTGTCGCGGACCCGACGCCGGGCGCCGGGGCTGCAACTGGCCCGCCGGCTGGCAATGCATCCGTCGAGCCGGCTGGGGCGACGCCGGCTCGGGCGGCTGAGGCGGCGCCGGCTCAGGCGGCTGGGGCGGCGCCGGCTCAGGCAGGTAAGTCGTAGCGGTAGCCGTAACCGCGAAGCGTCACGATCCGCGCCGGGTCCTCACCCTGCTCGGCGAGCTTGCGGCGCAGGGACGAGACGTGCATGTCCAGGGTCTTGGTAGAGCCGGACCAGTGCTCGTCCCAGACCTCGGACATGAGCTGCTCGCGAGTAACAGCGTGACCGGCCTCGACGACCAGCGCTGTCAGTAGCTCGAACTCCTTCGGCCGCAGGGCGACGTCGTTCCCGGACACCTCGCATCGCCGAGCGCCGAGGTCCAGCCGCATCCGCCCGATCTCGATGACCTCGCGGTCGACGTGGGCCAAGGACGGCGGGCCCTGGCGGCGCAGGTGCGCGCGCACCCGGGCGAGCAGCACGGGCAGCCTGAAGGGCTTCGTCAGGTAGTCGTCGGCGCCCGCCTCCAACCCGAGGACGACGTCGACGTCCTCCGCGCGCGCGGACAGGACGACGATCACGGCCGCGGGGACCAGGCCGCGCAGGTGGCGGCACACCTCGACGCCGTCGAGATCCGGTAGGCCCAGGTCGAGCAGCACGAGAGCGGGTGGCTCGGCGGTCGCGAGCTCGAGGGCCTCGGCGGCGGTCAGTCCCCACAGGACGTCGTAACCCTGGCCGCGCAGTGCCGCCGTCAGCGGGCGACCGATCGCCTCGTCGTCCTCCACCACGAGCAACGTGACGGATGGCTCGCTCGACATATCCGTGAGGCTACGCAGTCCGCTGGCGCGATCGCTCACCTGGGGGGCGTGTCGGGCGCGCCTGATCGTCCACCTGGGGTCGGGGGTCGCGGTCGCTCGGGGGTCGCATGTCGCTGAGGGTCGCCGGGGACGCCGCGCGGGCGGCGTCCGGCGCCGTCACTCGCGTACGACATGACAGGCTTGCAGCCGGTAGGACCTGCCGATCGCACCTGTCACCGCCTGCCCGGAGGTGCTAGTCCGATGTCGCACGTGCTCGACGGCATCCTCTCCATGCCGCCGGCTCTTGCGTACACCGTCATCGGCCTCCTGGTGTTCGGTGAGGCCGCCGTCTTCATCGGCTTCGTGCTACCCGGTGAGACCGCCGTCGTCCTCGGCGGTGTTCTGGCGGCACGTGGCGACATCGACCTCGCGGCACTCATGGCTCTCGTGGTCGTGGCAGCCGTGGTCGGTGACAGCGTCGGCTACGAGGTCGGCCGGCATTACGGCGCGCGTGTCCTGAAGTGGCGCCCGTTGCTTCGCCACGAGGCCAGGTTGGACGGCGCGCGCTCTTACCTTCGTGAGCGCGGCGCGTACGCGGTCTTCCTCGCCCGGTGGACGGCGTTCCTTCGGGCGGTGATGCCGGGTTTGGCGGGGGTCAGCCACATGCCCTACAGACGCTTCCTGCTCTTCAACGCGATGGGGGGTCTGGCCTGGGGGGTGGCCTTCAGCCTGATCGGCTACCTCGCCGGGAACTCCTACCAGGCGGTCGAGCAGAAGGTCGGCACGGCTGGGGCCGTCGTGACCGCTGCCGTGGTGGTGCTTGCGATCGCGGTCTGGGCACGGCGACGGCACCGCGGCGTGAGTGAGCCGGACGCCGGCTCTGCTGGGTAGGAGCTCAGCCGTACGTGAGACGCACGGCATATCCGAGCACGACCAGGTATCCCGTGACGCTCGTCGCCGTGCGGGCCCACCCGGGTAGCCGGGCGCCCGCGAACGCACCGATGGCCGCCAGGAGAAGCTGCCAGGCCCAGGAGGCGAGGAAGACCCCCAGGACGAACGCCGTCCGTGCCGCCGGCCCCTCCAACGTCGAGCCGAGGGTAGCCGTCAGCACGACGAAATAGACCGCGGTGAGCGGGTTGACCAAGGTCAGGGCGAAGAAGCGGCGCATCACCTGCCCGGTCGGCACCTCCAGGCCTGAGGCCCCCGCTGGGCGGCGGAGCCCGATCAGGCCGCGCACCGCCACCGCGGTCAGCACGACGGCACCCACGAGCTGCACCGCGCGGATGCGGCCGGTCAGGGCGTCGGCGACCGCGGCACCGGCGACGACGGCCACGCATGCATAGGCGAAGTCGACCAGGGCAACACCCGTGGCTCCGGCGGCCGCGGGTCGCCACCCGCGAGTCACGCCCTCCTGAACCAGCAACACCCCGATCGCGCCCAGAGGAATGGCTATCGCGAGGCCGGCGACCAAGCCCGCGATGAAGGAGGCGAGCGGGAGCACGCAGGGATCATCGCACCGGCAGCGCGAGCGCCACGTTGCTGGGACGGCGCGAGGTGCGGGGACGGCGCGAGGTGCGGGGACGGCGCGAGGTGCGGGGACGGCGCGAGGATGCGGGGACGGCGCGAGGCCCTCAGTGCCACCCCGGCGGCCACATCCGCGCTGCGCCGTCGTCGCCGGCGGGGTCCTTCCTTGCTACCGTGGAGGCAGTTCCGGCGTTGGTGATGCCGCCGGCCCAGAGGGGCCGCGCCGGGGCGGTTGCGAGGCGCCCACCTGGCTGTCCCGCCGTCCCGTGTCCCCGCCGTCCCGCCTCGGTGCGGGGCGCTGCCGTACGAGAGAGGTTTCGCCATGACGTTCGACCTCACGACATCCGACCTCACGACCTCCGACTTCAGGGTCGCCGACCTGAGCCTGGCCGAGGCCGGCCGCCACGAGATCCGCCTGGCCGAGCACGAGATGCCCGGTCTCATGTCACTGCGCGCGCAGTACGCGCAGTCGCGGCCTCTGACGGGGGCCCGCATCACCGGCAGCCTGCACATGACGGTGCAGACCGCCGTGCTCATCGAGACCCTCGTCGCGCTCGGTGCACAGGTGCGCTGGGCCTCCTGCAACATCTTCTCCACTCAGGACGCCGCGGCTGCGGCGGTCGTGGTCGGCGTGGACGGCACCCCCGAGGCGCCGCGCGGCGTCCCCGTCTTCGCCTGGAAGGGCGAGAGTCTCGAGGAGTACTGGTGGTGCACCGAGCAGGTGCTCGCCTGGCCCGCCGACGCCTCCGGCACGGGCCCGAACATGGTTCTCGACGACGGCGGGGACGCCACCCTGCTCATCCACAAGGGGGTCGAGTTCGAGGCGGCAGGTGCGGTCCCGGCAACGACGCAGGACGACAGTGACGAGTACCGCGTGGTGCTCGACGTCCTGCGCCGCACGCTCGTCGCCGACCCGCAGCGCTGGACGAGGCTGGCCGCGGGGGTCAAGGGCGTCACGGAGGAGACGACGACGGGCGTGCACCGGCTGTACGAGATGCACAAGGCGGGCGGGCTGCTGTTCCCCGCGATCAACGTCAACGACTCGGTCACCAAGAGCAAGTTCGACAACAAGTACGGCTGCAGGCACTCCCTGATCGACGGGATCAACCGTGCGACCGACGTGCTGATCGGCGGGAAGGTCGCCGTCGTCTGCGGGTACGGCGACGTCGGCAAGGGGTGCGCGGAGTCGCTTCGCGGCCAGGGCGCTCGAGTGATCGTCACCGAGGTCGACCCGATCTGTGCACTCCAGGCGGCGATGGACGGCTACCAGGTCGCGCGGCTGGAGGACGTGGTCGAGACCGCCGACATCGTGATCACCGCGACGGGGTGCGTCAACGTCGTGACGGCCGCCCACATGGCCGCGATGAAGCACCAGGCGATCCTGGGCAACATCGGCCACTTCGACAACGAGATCGACATGGCCGGCCTGGCGAGGACGCCGGGTGTGACGAAGACCGTCATCAAGCCTCAGGTTCACGAGTGGCGCTTCCCGGCCGGCGCGGACAGGCCCGGCTCGGACAGAGCCGGTCACTCGGTCATCGTGCTGTCCGAGGGGCGTCTGCTCAACCTCGGGAACGCGACGGGCCACCCGAGCTTCGTGATGTCGAACTCGTTCTCCAACCAGGTGATCGCGCAGATCGAGCTGTTCACCAAGACCTCGGAGTACCCGGTCGGCGTACACGTGTTGCCCAAGCACCTCGACGAGCTGGTGGCCCGGCTGCACCTGGACGCCCTCGGCGTCCGGCTGACGGAGCTCACGAAGGCCCAGGCCGACTATCTCGGCGTCGACGTTGCCGGGCCATACAAGTCGGACATGTACCGGTACTGACGAGGATCGACCCCGCCAGTCGGAGCAGGGCTCGCGCTGAGGGTCGTTCGCCGCGGCCGGGCCTCACCTGACGTCGTCGGCCGCCACGGTCGAGTGGATCGCGGGTGCCGAGCCTTACGTGACGTCGTCGCCTATCAGGGTGGTTCCCATGGCGGCCAGCGGTGAGGCTCGGCGCCGGCGGGTGTCGCGCGCGAGGCGTGCTGCCTGCTCGGCCTGCAGCCGGGCCAGGTCGCGCCTGCGGCGCTCTGCCAGCACCGCTGCGAGGAAGCGTTCGGGGTGCGTGCCCGCCGGCGGGGGAGGCGCGACGTACATCGCCACCTGGGTGGCCAGCGACTCTGCGAGGCGTGTGCGGGAGGCCGGGTGCAGGGTCGCCGTCCGGGCGAGGAACGTGCGCGCGGCCATGGCGAGCCGGTCCGGCAGGCGACCGAGATCGGCGACGGCGGCCCAGCCGGCGAGCTCCGGCGGCGGCCATGGCGGCGGCGAGACTGAGACAGGCGTCCGCTCTCGCACCACGTAGGTGCCTGCTGCCATGTCGCCCAGGCGCTTGCCCCGTCGGTTGGACAGGGACGCGATGACGGCGATGACACCGAACGGGTAGATCTCGACCAGGGCGTACAGCGCGCGGATGATCGAGTGCCGGAAGACGGTCGGGCCACCGTCGTCGCGGACCACGCGCAGGCCGGCCGCGAGCTTGCCGAGGGAGCGCCCTCGGCTGAGGGTCTCGACCGTGGCCGGGACGATGACGAACACCGTCACGATGAACAGCGTCACGGCGGCACCGACCCCCGCGCTGTCGAAGCCGACGGCCGTGCCGAGGACCAGCCACCCCAGGCCGAAAGCGAGGATGAAGATGACCAGCACGTCCAGCGCGCACGCCAGGGCGCGTGTCGCGAACGAGGCCGCGCGCAGGTCGAGCACGACGGCCTCGCCGATGACCAGGTCGTCGGACAGGCCGAGCTCCTCGAGCCCGATGTCGTCCACGGGCTCACCCTAGGTGGTGCCGCCTGTGTGCAACTCACCGGACGTTACGCTCGCGGCGTGGATCTCGACGCGTTCGTCACCGTGCACGGCGCGGAGTGGGACCGGCTCGATGCGCTGAGCGCGACGCGGCGCCTCACGGGGGCGGAGGCCGACGAGCTCGTGACGCTGTACCAGCGGGCGGCCACGCACCTCTCGGTCGTGCAGTCCGCGATGCCGGACCCTGCCCTGGCAAGCCGTCTGTCGACGACCGTGGCCCGGGCCCGGGCAGCCGTCAGCGGGGGCTACGAGCCCTTCTACCGGGAGCTGGGCCGGCTGGTGGCCGTGTCGTTCCCGGCGGCCGTCTGGCGCGTGCGGTGGTTGGCCGCATCGGCGGCCGCCTTCACGTTCGTCGTCGCGCTCGGCTACGCCGAGTGGGTCGTGCGCAGCCCCGAGGTGCGCGCCGCGCTCGGCACCGACGAGCAGCTGAGGCAGATGGTCGACGTCCAGTTCTCCAGCTACTACAGCGAGAACTCTGCAGCCAGCTTCGCCGCGAACGTGTGGAGCCACAACGCCTTCATCTCGGCCATGTGCATCGTGCTCGGGATCAGCGGGATCGGGGTGGTCTACGTTCTCGCGCAGAACGCCATGAACCTGGGTGTGGTGGCCGGCCTCATGGCCCACTACGGGCGCCTGGACCTCTTCTTCGGTCTGATCACCCCCCATGGCCTGCTGGAGCTCACGGCGGTCTTCGTCGCTGCAGCGGGGGGGCTGAAGGTCTTCTGGTCGTGGGTCGACCCTGGGCCGCGTCCGCGCGGCAGGGCGCTGGCCGAGGAGGCCCGCTCGATGGCCACGATCGCCCTGGGCCTCGTGGGCGTGCTGCTGGTCTCGGGCGTGATCGAGGCCTTCGTCACCCCGTCCGGCCTGTCCACCGCCGTCCGGATCGTGATCGGGGTGACGGCGTGGGCAGGGTTCCTCACCTATGTCACGATCCTGGGACGGCCAGCCGTACGGGCAGGCGAGCGAGGCGACGTGCGGCCCGAGCTCGCGGGCGACGTCCGCCCCGTCGCGGGCTGAGAGACGCCGGGCTGAGAGACGCCGAGCTGAGAGACGCCGGCCCGAGGAGGGGACGGATCGCTGTGAATGCGGCGGCTTCGCGTCAGAGCTTGCCGGCGGCTTTGAGTGCGAGGTAGCAGTCGGCCAGCTGCGGGGGCAGCAGGTCCGGGGGGGCGTCGACCACCTCGACCCCCAGGCGGCGCAGCTCGGCCGTCACCGCCGCCCGGTCGAGGAAGGCACGCTCGGCCGCGGCGGCACCGTAGACGGCGTACACGTCCCCGCGCCCCGCGGCCATCGCGGCGACCTGCGGGTCGGCCACCGACGCGACCACCACCTGGTGATGGCTCGTGAGCCGGTGGACGACGGGCAGCAGCCCCTCCTCCACCGCAGCCGCCTCCAACGCGGTGAGCAGCACCACCAGGGACCGCTGGGTCATCCGCCGCCGGACCACGGAGACGATTGACGGCCAGTCCGCCTCGACGAGGTCGGCCTCCAGCGGCGCCATCGCCTCGACGAGGGCCGGCAGCAGCTCGGTGCGGGAGGCGCCCTCGACCCGCGCCCGGACGCGCCTGTCCATCGCGACCATGTCGACGCGGTCCCCGGCGCGGGACGCGAGCGCGGCGAGCAGCAGCGCGGCGTCCATCGCGGCGTCCAGCCGCGGGGCGTCGCCGACGCGGGCTGCCGCCGTCCGGGACGTGTCGAGCACGAGCAGCACCCGGCGGTCACGCTCCGGACGCCAGGTGCGCACCACGACCTGCTGGCGACGTGCGGTGGCTCGCCAGTCGATCGACCGGACGTCGTCACCGATGACGTAGTCGCGCAACGAGTCGAACTCCGTGCCCTGGCCGCGGATGCGAAGCGCGGTGCGCCCGTCGAGCTCCCGCAGCCGCGCGAGCCGGCTCGGCAGGTGCTTGCGCGAGGTGAAGGGCGGCAGCACCCGCAGCCGACCGGTCGCGGGGACCGTCGCCTGGCGCGCCGCAACCCCCAACGGACCGCGGCTGCGGATCGTGACGTGCTCGGCCTTGCGGTCCCCGCGCCGCGTCGGGAGCAGGGAGGTGACGAGCAGCCTGCGCTCGCCGGCGGGCAGGTCCACCTGTCGCCGCGTCACGGCGGCGCCGGCCGACGGCTGCCAGGCGTCACGGACGAGCCCTCGGACCCGTCGTGACCCGCGGTTGGTGAGCAGGAAGGGCGCCTCCACGGCCTCGCCCAGCCGCACCGACCGAAGCGGGGCCCGCTGCACGGCCACGAGCCGGGGGGATCCGGCGACCGCCAGGTCGACGGTCACCGCGAACGCGACCAGCGCGGCCCAGGCCAGCCAGGTGGGCCACCCCGGCGCGAGCGCCACGGGCACCACTCCCAGCAGCGCGAGCAGCACCGCCCGCCCCGTGAGCGCCATCAGCGGGGGACCGGCACCGTCGCCAGCACACTGTCGAGCACGGCCTCGACCGTGACGCCCTCGAGCTCGGCCTCCGGGCGCAGCACCACCCGGTGTCGGAGCGTCGGCCGTGCGAGCGCCTTGACGTCGTCCGGGGTTAGGTAGGTGCGCCCGCACATCCAGGCCCAGGCCCGGCTGGTGGCGAGCAGGGCGGTGGCGCCACGGGGGGACACCCCGAGCGACAGGCTCGGGGCGTGCCGGGTCGCGCGCACGACGTCCACCACGTAGCCCATGACGGCTGGGGAGATGTCGACCTGCTGGACGGCGCGCGTGGCGGCGAGCAGGTCCTCGGGCCCGGCGACCGCCGTCACGCCCGCGGCCGCGAGGTCACGCGGGTCGAACCCGTGTGCGTGGCGGTTGAGCACCTCCAGCTCCACGTCACGGGGAGGCAGGGGCATGCTCAGCTTGAGCAGGAAGCGGTCGAGCTGGGCCTCGGGGAGCGGGTAGGTCCCCTCGTACTCCACGGGGTTCTGGGTGGCTGCGACGATGAACGGCTCGGGCAGCCGGCGAGGGTGCCCGTCGACCGAGACCTGCCGCTCCTCCATGGCCTCCAGCAGCGAGGCCTGCGTCTTGGGCGGGGTCCGGTTGATCTCGTCGGCGAGCAGGAGGTTCGTGAAGACCGGTCCCTCGCGGAAGGAGAACTCCGCGGACCGGGCGTCGTAGACCAACGACCCGGTCACATCACCCGGCATGAGGTCCGGGGTGAACTGCACGCGGGTGGTCTCCAGCCGCAGCGACGCCGCAAGGGCCCGGACGAGCAGGGTCTTGGCCACGCCAGGCACACCTTCGAGCAGCACATGGCCCCGGCAGAGCAGGGCGATGACCATCCCGGTGACCGCGGCGTCCTGGCCGACCACCGCCTTGCCGACCTCGACGCGTACCCGGTCCAGCGCCGCCCGCACGGGGTCCCGCGGCGGGGGTGGCGCCACCGCGGGCGCGGTCACCACCGGGTCCTGCGCTGTTGGCTCGATGAGCACTGGCTCTGTGACCACGGGGTCCTGCGCTGTTGGCTCGGTCACGATCGGGTTCTCCACCGGTGGCGCTGTCACGACCGGGTCCTGCGCCGGTGGCACTGTCACGACCGGGTCTTCCACCGGTGGCTCGGTCACGATCGGGCCTTTCTGTTCGAGGGTGTCTGACGGTGGTAGCCCGCGAGGTCGCGCTCCAAGGCGTCGAGGTCGTCAGCGATCCTGACCAGGGCCGCGTCGGTGGGAGGGGCCGGCCCGAGCAGAAGCTCGCGGACCTCGACGTCGCGTCGTCCCGTGATCCCCGCGACGACGTCCGCCACGGCCTGGGGACCGGCTCCGGCGGGGACGTCGAGGCGTCGCAGCATGCGCCGGAGCGCTGCCGTACGCAAGGTGGCCGCGGCGCGCCCGCGGGCGCGGGCCTGGCGGTACAGCCGCGCACGACCTTCCTGGGTCTCGGCTGACCGGACGATGACGGGCAGGGGCTCCGCCACGAGCCGTCCGAGCCGCCTGGCCCGCCAGACCATCGCAAGCCCGGCGACGACGGCGAGCTGCCAGATGACCCACGTCCGCCAGGGTGGTCGCAGCTGCGCCAGGGTCGGGGGCTGGCCGGCGTCGCTGATCTCGAACGGGTCCGGGAGGTACCAGGTGAGCTGCGGGTTGCGGCCGAGGGTGTGCACGGCCAGCGCGGCGTTTCCGTTCTCGGCCAGGTGCGCGTTCGTGAGAAGGTCCGCCTGCCCGATGACGGTCACCGTGCGACCGTCGGCGGTCCCGACGCCGTAGGAGCCCACGGCGTCCGCGCGCGGCTGGCGGTAGCAGACCGTCGCGTCGCCTCCGACCCCGGCGTACAGATGCCCGCCCGCGAGGGCACGCCCGGCTGCTTGCGCAGGACCCACGCCGACGCACCCGGGCTCGCGCACGGCCGGGTCCACCAGCCCCGCGGGAGTGAAGCCGGGTGCCAGCGAGTCCAACGTCAGGGCGTCGGGTTCGACGAGCACCAGGTCGGCCTGCGTCTGTGCCAGGAGGTCGAGCATGTCGGGCGTCAGCAGGACGGTGTCGACCACGACGAGGGTGGTCCCGAACGAGGCAGCGGTCGAGGCCTCGCCCGACGTGGTGACCCTGGCGACACTGACCCCGTGGTCAGTGAGGATGTGCGCCAGTGCCATGGCGCCTCGAGGGGTGGGGCTGGTCGGGTCGAGGTCACCGGCGGTGCCTCGAGGCAGCGTCGAGGCGAGCACGAGTGCGACCAGCACCACCAGCCCCCCGACGGCCAGCGTCCATCGCGAACGACGCCAGCGTCGTACCGCCCTGCCGGCGGCGGTCGTCCCGTCTCCGAGCACCTCCTGCGATGCCGGCGGACGCCCAGCGGTGGTGGCGGTGAGCACTGTCATGAGACTGGCGCTGCGACCAGAGCGGCGTCCGCGGTGGATGGATGACCACCGGAGACGCCGAGACGGGCCGGCCGAGCGCTGCGGACCCGCTCGTCGAGCTCGCGCACCTGCCGGCACGTCGCAGGCGAGCCGGGGTCCCCGCCGTAGAGCACGTCGTCGAACGACCGGGCGGCCCGCATCAACGCATCCGCCTCGTGCGGGAACCACGGGGCGGCGTCCCGAGCCACCTCGTCGGCGGTGCGTCCGGGCTGGTCGGTGAGGACGGCTCGCTCCGCCAGATCGCGGGCGATCGCGCGGAAGTGCTCGACGGTCGCACGCCCCCACGCCCCGCCCCTCTCGTACTCGACGGCGGTCGCCCGGTGCTCGGCCGCCGTCCACCGCACGTCCGCGAAGACCGGAACCCTTCCCCGGCTCCGCCCTGTGCGGTGCACGGACCCCGTGCGCTGGACGGCGAGTGCGACCACCACGACCAGCACCAGAAGCGCCAGCCCGAGCGCGATGGAGACGCCGGGACCGTGCGGGACCCTGATCGAGCCCAGCTGGTCGCGCAGCCAGGAGAGCGCGCGGGCGAGCAGCCCGGGGCGGGCCGCCGCGTACTCCCGGTGCGACAGCTCCTCGATGGCCCAGCCTCGTGCTTCCTCTCGGCCGGGCTCGACCGGTGAGTCGGCGAACGCGACTGTCGGGCTGAGAAGCAGCACGACCGCGCAGACGCCCATGGGACCCGAGGCCCAAGCAACGCCCGCGCCGCGAAGGGCCGCCGCACCCCGGGTGATCACCGGCGCAGGTCCCCGACGCCGCCCTGCTCGACAGCGTGCATGAGCTCGACGTCTAAGCCCTCCCGGCGCATCCGCAGGTCGACGTACAGCAAGGCGGTCACGGCCGCGGAGAAGGGGTACATGACGGATCCGGCCAGGATGGTGCCGATCCCCTGCACCAGCACCTGGCCCATGGCAGGCCCCAGACCCATGTTCTCCGGCTGGAACCCCCCGAAGGCGAAGGTCCCCACCAGCGCGAAGGGGACCGACACGATCGAGCTCAAGACGCCGATCATGATCGAGGTGAGGAGGTTGATCCCCAGCACTCGCCAGAAGCTCCCTCGCACGATTCGCCACGACCGACGCAGCGCCATGAAGACGCCTTGCCCCTCGAGCAGCAGGGCGGGCGCAGCCACGGACCACCGCACCCAGATGGTGACCTCGAGCACGAGCGCCGCGAGCACGGCGAGGACCCCGACGCCGATCCCGACGGGCACGGACTGTGCGGCCAGCCCGACCAGCGCAGCCAGGCCGACTGCGCCCGCGATGACGGCGACAGCCACGATCTGCAGCAGGACCGCCAGCCCGACCAACGCCAGCACCCTGCCCCGGGTGCGGCGCCACACCACGGCCGGGGAGGTGCGCCGACCGAGGACGGCGTTGCTCACCGCGACGATCAGCAGGCCGGAGAGCACGGTGATGGCGATGGTCTGCACGATGTAGGGGAGCACGAGCGAGCTCAGCAGGCTCTCGTAGAGCCCGAGGACCTCGTCCATCGTCGGCGAGGCGCTTCCCGCGTCCAGCACGGCGTTGTTCGTCATGTTCACGGTGGCCAGCGCCTGCGGGACCGCCGAGAGCAGCATCGAGCTGGCCACCACGATCGCGGACAGACCGATCATGGTTGCCGGGTTCGTCCGGATGGCCTGGAAGGCGCCGTCGTAGATCTCCCCGAGCCCGATCGGGCGCAGGGGGATGATCCCTGGTTTGGGGCGTCCGCCCCATCGCGAGCCCGGGCCCCCGTAGGACGGTGCCCACTGCGCGCCTGTAGGCCCCGAGGGCGGCTGCTGCCCCCACTGAGGCTGCTGACCCCACTGAGGCTGCTGACCCCACTGAGGCGGCTGACCCCACGCGGGCTGCTCGGCTTGAGGCGGCGGACCCCACGCGGGCTGCTCGAGCTGAGGCTGCTGACCCCACGCGGGCTGCTCGGGCTGAGGCGGCTGACCCCACGCGGGTTGCTGTGGCTGCTGTGGCTGCTGTGGTGGCGGCGGTGGCGCATCGCCCCACGGCACTTGTTGGCCCGTCGGCTCGTTGTCACCCGAGGCGGGGGGCCACCCCGGCTGCTCACCCATCGGTACTCCTTCCCCCGCCGACCCGCGTGGCCGCGCCCATCTTGTCACGCAGCACGCGCCGTCCACCGACGTGTCCGCAGGGGGGCAAGGGTGTCACCATGAGTGCATGAAGGGACGCGTACTGGTGGTCGACGACGACACAGCCTTGGCCGAGATGCTCGGGATCGTCCTGCGCGGTGAGGGCTTCGAGCCCTCCTTCTGCGCGGACGGCAACGGCGCTATGGAGGCCTTCCGTGCGGCGCGGCCCGATCTTGTGCTGCTCGACCTCATGCTGCCCGGAAAGGACGGCATCGAGGTCTGTCGCCTGATCCGCGCGGAGTCCGGCGTCCCCATCGTGATGCTCACCGCGAAGACCGACACGGTGGACGTCGTCCTGGGCCTGGAGTCCGGAGCGGACGACTACGTGGTCAAGCCTTTCAAGCCCAAGGAGCTCGTCGCCAGGGTGCGGGCGCGCCTTCGCCGCACGGACGAGCCTGCCCCGGAGCTGCTCGAGATCGGCGACGTCGACATCGACGTCGCCGGTCACGCCGTGCGCAGGGACGGCGAGGCGGTCTCGCTCACGCCGCTGGAGTTCGACCTGCTCGTCGCGCTGGCACGCAAGCCCTGGCAGGTCTTCACCCGTGAGGTGCTGCTGGAGCAGGTGTGGGGCTACCGGCACGCGGCGGACACACGGCTGGTCAACGTGCACGTGCAGCGCCTCCGCTCCAAGATCGAGAAGGATCCGGAGCGGCCCGAGATCGTCGTCACGGTTCGTGGTGTCGGCTACAAGGCGGGTCCGGCGTAGCGGTGAAGGACACGGCCGCCGGGTCGAGCACGGTCTCGTCGTGGGCGCGACACCTGCTGTGGCCGGCACGTGCCGTGCGGCGCCGCTGGCGAGCCTCGCTGCAGCTGCGCGTGGTCACGGCGACGGTGATGCTCGGGCTGACAGTGGTGATCGTCGTCGGGAACTTCTTGTACCAGCGCATCGCCGACGGGCTGATCGAGTCCAGGAGAAGGGTCGTTCAGGCCGACGCGAGCCGGCTCGCCGCCGACGCGCAGAAGGCGCTGGACGCCGCGGACAAGGTGGACCCCGAGAGCATGAACGCCCAGCTGAGGCAGCTGGCGATCCGGCTGCGGCTGCCGGCGGGCGAGGGGGTGCGCTACGTCGTCCTGGCCCGGGCGCAGTCGAACACGGCCCCCGACGTCCTGCCGAACCCGGCCTACGGCGACGTGTCGGCGCGGTACATGCCCCAGGACCTGCGTGACCATGTGAACAACGAGCCGGCCACCGCGTTCACGAGGCTGGCAACACTCCCGCTGCCGAGGCTGGCAACACTCCCGCTGCCCACTCCGGGCCAGACTCAGGAACGTCCAGCGATCGTGGTCGGCCAGATCTTGAGGGTGCGCCCCTACGGCGACTACGAGCTCTACTTCATCTACCCCCTCGACCGCGAGGCCGCGATCGTGGACGTGGTCCGGCGCACCTTCATCTTCGGCGGCTTCGCGCTGGTGGCCCTGGTGGCCGGTGTGGCGGTGATGGTGACCCGTCAGGTCGTCGCGCCGGTGCGCCAGGCCGCCCGCACGGCCGAGGAGCTGGCGTCGGGCCGCTTCGACCGCAGGATGCGGGTGCGCGGCGAGGACGACCTCGCGCGCCTGGGTCGCGCCTTCAACGAGATGGCGGCGGGGCTGGAGCGCCAGATCAACCAGCTGGAGGAGCTCTCTCGGGTGCAGCGCCAGTTCGTCTCCGACGTCTCGCACGAGCTCCGCACACCGCTGACGACCATCCGGATGGCCGGGGAGGTGCTCTACGAGTCCCGGGGCGCCCTCGACCCGGCCGGGGCGCGCAGCGCAGAGCTGCTGCAGGCCCAGCTGGACAGGTTCGAGTCCCTCCTGTCCGACCTGCTGGAGATCAGCCGCTACGACGCCGGCGCGGCCGTGCTCGACCTGGAGCAGGTCGACGTCCGGGAGATCGTCGTGCGCGTCCTCGACGGTCTCTCCCCGCTGGCCGACCGCCGAGGCAGCGCCGTCGTCCTTGACGCCCCCGCCCAACCGTGCGTGGCAGAGGTGGACCCGCGCCGGGTCGCGCGCGTGGTCCGCAACCTCGTCGGCAACGCGATCGAGCACGGTGAGGGCGGCAGGATCGACGTCAGCATCGCGATGGACGAGGCCGCCCTCGCGATCGGTGTGCGCGACCACGGTGTGGGTCTGCAGCCCACCCACCTGGAACGGGTCTTCACGCGGTTCTGGCGCGCCGACCCGGCGCGTGCGCGCACGATGGGCGGTACGGGGCTCGGGCTGGCGATCTCGCTGGAGGACGCCGCCCTGCACGGCGGGCGGCTCGAGGTCTGGGGGCGACCGGGTCTGGGCGCCAACTTCCGGCTGACGCTGCCACGCCACGGCGGGGCGGTCCTGCTTGGCTCGCCCCTTCCTCTGCTGCCGCGCGACGCCGGCGTCGACAACACCAAGGCGCGTACGCCGCGACCCGTCTGGGTGGACGCCCGCGATGGGTGAGCTGCGCAGGGCCCGTGGTCGAGCCACTCGTGTCGTGGCGCTCGGCATGCTGGCCGCCCTCGCCCTCGGCGCGTGCGGTGGCATCCCGGCCGAGGGACCGGTGCAGACCGGCGGGGCGGTGGGGGACTACCCCGGCCCCATCATCCAGATCTTCCCCGCACCCCCGTTCGACGGGGCGTCGCCGGAGCAAGTGGTGCGCGGCTTCCTCGTGGCCTCGCCGGGGTTCAGCGAGAACCACCAGGTGGCTCGCACCTTCCTCGCCCCCAGCAGGCAAGCGTCATGGCGCTCGGACACCTCCGTGGTGGTCTACCCCGACGAGAGCGTTCTGCACGTCGTCACGACGTCGGTCGACGGTCACGCCCCGCCCCCGCCCACCCCAGCGGCGATGTCCCCCGGCCGGACGGCGAGCCCCTCCCGGACGGCGAGCCCCTCCCGGACGGCGAGCCCCTCCCGGACGGCGAGCCCCTCCCGGACGGCGAGCCCCGGCGCGTCACCATCCCCCGGGTCCACCCCGCTCACGGGCCCGGGCCGCGCCGTCGTCCACGTGAGCGTTCCTGTGGTGGCGACGGTGGACTCGTCGGGCCGGTACATCCAGGCCGACCCGGGCCAGGAGACGAGCACGTGGGTGGGCCTGACCCGACAGGACGGGCAGTGGCGCATCTCGGACGTGGACAACGGGCTGTTCATGTCGACCAGCCAGTTCCGCAGCACCTTCCGCGACTACCCGCTCTACTTCGTCGACCGCAACGGCGGTTACCTCGTCCCCGACGTCCGCTGGCTTCCCGTGAGCACGGCCACAGCCACGTCCCTCGTGCGCCAGCTGCTCGCCGGCCCCTCGCCGTGGCTGCAGGGTGCGGTGTTCAGCGGGTTCCCCGCGGGCACCCGGCTCGCGGTCGACGCGGTCCCGATCAGCAACGGGGTCGCGACCGTCGACCTCACGGCACGGGTCGCGGGGGTACGCGACCGCGACCACCTGTTCCTCCAGCGCCAGCTCGAGGCCACTCTGACGCGCCTGGACTCTGTGTCGGCCGTGGCCGTCACGGTCGAGCGTGTCCCCTTCCCGGAGCCCTCCGTGAGCGAGGTCGCGCCGAGCGGGGGGCCCGCCGAGCCCGGGCCCGCTTTGCGCCTGAACCCGAGCCTGGAGGATGCGTCGCTGGTCGCCCTCGACGGCAAAGGGAGGGTCGCGCGCGTACGCGCCACGGGGTTGGAGGCTGTCGCCGGGGTCGAGGGGCTCGACGTCAAGGGCGCGCAGATGCCGGCCGTCACGCTCGGTCCGGCCACGGCGTACGCGCTGCTCCTCGACGAACGCAGCCGTCTGGCCGTCCAGACCGTGGGGGCCGACAAGGCCGTTGTGGCGGTCAAGGGTTCGAGCCTCACGGCCCCGTCGTTCGACCCGCTCGGGTGGGTCTGGACGACCTCGGCTGCGGACACCGGGACTGTTCAGGCCGCCCGTCCCGACGGGACGACGGTCGTCGTGGAGGCGACATGGCTGGCGGGGTACGACGTCCAGGCCATGCGCGCCAGCCGCGACGGCACCCGTATGGTCGTCGCCGCGCAGCGAGCGGGGCGCGGGTACGTCTTCGTGGCGGGGGTGCAGCGCGGCACCGACGGGGTCCCGCTGCGGCTGACGCCGCCCTTGCGTCTGATGACCGACCTGGACGAGGTGCGCGACGCCGCGTGGGTGGACGACGACCAGGTGGTGGTCCTGGGGCGCAGGCAGGGGCAGCAGATGCAGCCGTGGATCGCTCAGGTGGGCGGGCCGGCGGTCGCCACGTCCTCAACCCCGCAGGCGCGCACGGTGACGGCGGGCAACGGCGAGAACGACATCTACGTGTGGGCCGCCGACGGCAAGGTGCTCACCCGCGCCGGGGTGAGCTGGGTGCCCGTGCTCGACGCGCGATGGCCGGTGATGCCAGGCTGAGCCGGGTGCACGTGCTCGACGTGCGACGGCAGGCGATGCCAGGCTGAGCCGGGACCGACCGCTGTCATGCCCTCAGACCACCCGGAAGTGGGCTGGCGCCGGTCGTCCACAGGCTGAGCGGGGCGTCCGTCGTCCACAGGCGACGTCGTGCGGCGTCCAGCAGACGCCTCGCAGGCGATGCTCGCGGTGTGGGCATCGTGGGCTGGGTTGCCTCGTTCGCCGATCTGGTCGTGCCGGCGGCCTGCCCCGGGTGCGGGGCCGGAGGGATGCGCGTGTGCCCCCTCTGTGCGCAGTGCTTGGCCGTCGTGCCGCACCGCGTGCGACCGCCGGCCCCCTTGCCAGGTGTTCCAGTCTGGTCGGGGCCGTCCTACGACGGGGCAGTCGCCTCGCTTGTCGTCGCCTGGAAGGACCGCGGCCGGCACGACCTGGGCGCGGTGCTTGCCCCGGTGCTGGCCCGCGTCGTCGCAGCAGTGCTTGCCGATCTCGAGGCGACCAGGTACGAGCCAGATGAGCCTCAGCTGCGCAGGGTGGTTCCCGTGCTCCTCGTTCCGTTGCCGTCGTCGCGGCCCGCCGTCCGTGCTCGCGGGGAGGACCTGGTCGCCTCGCTGGTCCGCGCAGCAGCCGCCGAGGTGCGTCGTGACAGTCGTGTGCCCGTCCGCGTCGCTTCTGTGCTCCGCCAGCGCACCGGGGTGCTCGACCAGGCTCGCCTGGGAGCTGCGGACCGGGTCTCCAACCTCGCCGGACGCCTCGCGGTGCATCCGGCGGGGCGACGTCTCTTGGCGGGTCGAGGGGTCGTGCTCGTCGACGACGTGGTCACCACGGGGGCCAGTGCCGCCGAGGCTGCGCGGGCCGTGAGGGCCTGTGGTGCTCGGCCCCTCGGGGTGGCCACGCTGGCAGCCACGCCGAGACGACCTGCTCTGTTCGGCCCAGGCGGGCTGGACTAGCGTTGAGACATGGAGGGCGCCGAACGCCAGTCAAGGCACATCGGGCGCCGGGCGGGGCGGGCGGGCCCGCCGCCGAGGGGGTGGTACCCCAGCTGACGACCCCGGGCCGGTGGTTCGCCGGCGGGGTCAGGTTCGCGCCCGAGCGCATCTGCGATCAGGAGGGTCATCCGTGGAGATCGTCATCACCGGCCGCCACACCGAGGTGTCCGACCGTTTCCGGGCCCAGGCGGAGGAGAAGCTCGCGAAAGTGGCGCAGCTCGCCCCCCGGGCGATGCGGGTCGACGTCGAGATCTCCCACGAGCGAAACCCTCGCCAGGCTCCCACCCGCAAGAAGGTGGAGATCACGGTGCGGGACAAGGGGCCGGTGATCCGGGCCGAGGCGTTCGCGGACGAGCCCTACTCGGCACTCGACATGGCGATGAGCAAGCTGCTGGAGCGGTTGCGTCGCAGCCGGGACCGTCGCAAGGTGCACCACGGGCGGCAGACGCCCACGTCGGTGCGCGGGGCGGCGTCCGGCAACGGTGTCGTCGGGCACGAAGACGCCACGACGGCACCGGCCGACGACGTCGCGGATGCGGCCGAGGGGGACGATGCGAGCAGCCCGGTCGTCATCCGCACGAAAGACCACGCAGCGGTGCCCATGTCGCTCGACCAGGCCTTGTACGAGATGGAGCTCGTCGGGCACGACTTCTTCCTGTTCGTGGACGTCGAGTCGCACCGGCCGTGCGTGGTCTACCGGCGGCGCGGGTGGAGCTACGGACTGATCCGCCTGCAGGTCGACGGGGCGCCCGCCGAGGTCGCTGCCGAGGGCGGGCACGCGGGGGGCTGACCGCACGGGAGCTCTCTCGAGGACGGGGAGCTCTCTCGAGGACGGGGAGCTCTCTCGAGGACGCCTGTCGGGGCTGGAGGTTAGCCTCGCGTCCATGCCACGACGAGAACGGATGGGCCTTGCCCAGGCGCGTCGTGTAGCGCTGGCCGCGCAGGGGTTCGGTGCGGGTCGGGTCGACGGGCCGGTCACGATGCGACACCTACAGCGCGTCGTCGACCAGGTCGGGGTACTGCAGATCGACTCCGTGAACGTGCTCTCGCGCAGCCACTACCTGCCCGTCTTCAGCAGGCTCGGCGTGTACCCCCGTGAGCTTCTCGACCGGGCCTGCTCGCGGGCTCCACGCCGCCTGGTGGAGTACTGGGCGCACGAGGCCTCCCTCGTCGCACCCGCGACGCACCGGCTCCTGCGATGGCGGATGGCGAGGGCCCACGAGGACGCCTGGGGCGGCATGGTCCGAACCGCCCGGGAGCGCGCGGCGCTGGTCGAGGCGGTCCGCGACGAGGTCGCGGCTCGGGGGCCGTTGACGGCGGCGGAGATCGAGCAGGCACTGGGCGCCGCGCGCCCCCGCGCGCGTGACAGCTGGGGCTGGAACTGGTCGGACACCAAGCGCGCGGTGGAGTGGCTGTTCTGGTGCGGCCTCCTGTCCTCGGCCGGACGAAGCCCGCAGTTCGAGCGCCGCTACGACCTGCCCGAACGCGTGCTCCCACCCGCCGTGGCGAGCGCGCCGGACCTCTCGCCGGAGGATGCCCACCGCGAGCTGGTGCGGATCGCCGCGCGCGCACACGGTGTGGCGACGACCCGGTGCCTGCGCGACTACTTCCGGTTGCGCCCGGACGCCGCTGCGCGGGCAGTCGCCGAGCTCGTCGAGGCGAAGGAGCTCCTGCCGGTCACCGTCGAGGGCTGGGGCCGGCCGACGTACCTCCACCACGCTGCTCGGCTGCCGCGCCGCGTGCAGGCCCGTGCGCTGCTGAGCCCGTTCGACTCGCTGGTCTGGGAACGGGAGCGCACGGAGGCGCTCTTCGGTTTCCGCTACCGGCTGGAGATATACACCCCGGCGCACCGTCGCGTGCACGGCTACTACGTGTTGCCGTTCCTGCTGGGCGACACCCTGGTGGCCCGCGTGGACCTCAAGGCTCACCGTGAGGCCGGGGTGCTCACCGTCCGGGCCGCGTGGGCCGAGCCGTCGGCGCCGCCCGACGTCGCGGAGCAGCTGGCCGAGGAGCTCGCCCTGATGGCTGGGTGGCTCGAGCTCGCAGGCGTCGTCGTCGAGGGCCGCGGCGACCTGGCGCCCATGCTGCGGGCGACCGTCGCGCGTGCCGTCGCCTCGTGACTGACTCTCCGCGTCTGGCACCAGTGTGCGTCTGCTACCCCTCGACGTCTGCGGCGAGGCGGGCATGCAGGTGCTCGTCGGACCATCGCCCGTCGACCGGGTAGCGCATGGCCTCGCGCATCGTGCCCTCCATCCGGTAGCCGGCGCGGCGAGCGACGTCACAGGAGCGCTGGTTCTCCACGGCGTGGTAGAGCTCGATCCGGTGCCAGCCGAGCCCGAGGAAGACGGCTGTCGTCGCCGAACGAAGCGCGGCGGTCGCCACCCCCCGGCCGCGCGCCGGCGGGGACAGCCAGTAGCCGACGGACGCGGCGCCCAGCGCGGCGTCGAGCACGCCGAACCGCACGGATCCGAGGACGTCCTCGCCCCTGTCCGAGACCACCCAGGCGGCGCCGTCGCCTTCCTCCCAGGCCTGCGCCCAGCGATGGACCAGGGCGAGGGCCTCCGAGCGCTCACGCACGAGGAAGCCGGAGTAGTGCCGGACCAAGGGGTCGAGCATTGCCAGGTAGAGGCCGGCGGAGTCGGCGGCCGACCAGGGTCGCAACACAAGCCCGTCGGCCAGCTGAAGGCGCGGCTGACCCGTCATCGGCCGCCTCTGCTCGGGCTGGGGCTGCATGTGCGGTCGAGGCTGCCGCTGGCGAGGTCCTCGGCTGTGACGTCGAAGCGCAGCAGGTCGACAGGGCCACCTGTCCGCAGTCTCTCGCCGGCGCGGTCCCGGCCCGCCGGGAGGAACCCCGCGGCCAGGGCCACCCGCTGCGAGCCGGTGTTGCCCTCCGCGGCGCGAAGGAGCACACGGTCCATGCCCAGCCCGCCCTCCTCGGCGGGGAGCAGGGCATGCCGGACGGCCAACCGGACCGCCTCCGTGGTCAGGCCCCGACCGCGACTGCCCGGGTGCGCCCAGTAGCCGACCTCGACGGACCGCGAGGCCGCCTGCCGCAGCCCCATCAGGGCGACCTCGCCGCACAGCGGCCCCTCCGGGCTCTCCGCGACCACCCAGTACACCGCGTCGCCGTTCGCGAGGTCAGCGGTGAGCCGGTCCAGGTGCGCCCGAGCGTCGTCCTCGGTGTACGGCGTGGGCAGGCCCGCGAGCCACTGCTGCGTGAGCGGGTCGGCGCAGGCCTCCGCCATGCGCGCGGAGTCGCCGGCGCGGTGGGGGCGCAGGACGGCGCGCAGGCCCGTGATCAGCGGCGGGTCGAACCACGGGTGGGCCGGCCGTGTGGGCTCACCGGCCCGGATGGAGCCGACCCACGCGTCGGCCCGGTCGCCGCGAGCCGGCAGGAGCGCCCGGACCGTGCCCTCCACCCGGAAGCCGCAGGCCCAGGCGACGCGGCGGCTCGGCCAGTTGCCCACCGCGGCGCGCCAGTGCACGACCCCGAGCCCCAGGTCCTCGAACGCCCAGCCGAGCACGAGCCGCACCGCCCGCGACATCGTGCCGCGGCCGCGAGCGTGCGGCGCGAGCCCGTACCCCACGTCGGCGCCCCCGGCACCGTCCGGGCGTAGGTCGATGGTGCCCGCGTACTCGCCGTCACGCTCGACCACCAGCCCCAGGTAGCTCCCCGCCTGCCACTGGCGTTGCACGTCCGCGACGAACGCCTCAGCGTCGGCGCGGGTGTAGGGGATGGGCACCGTCGTCCAACGGGCCATCTGGGGGTCGGCGCCGTGCACCGCGATCGCCGGCGCGTCCTCGGCACGCACGGCGCGCAGCGTCACGACGTCGTCGCGCAGGTCTGGAATGGCCGGTGGACCGGGCATGGCCAGGGGAGCGGGTGGTGTCGGTGGACCGGGTGGTGTCGGTGGTGCAGGGGGCATGGTCGGCAGCCTCGCGGGTCGAGCGGCCCACGGCAACGACCAGCCGGACTGTGGGCTTCGGCCCCCGTCACGCCCGAGGCGGAGCCACCGGCAACTACGATGTCGCGAAGGCTGTCGAGTCGAACGGTGCCGAACGGTGCCGGGACGGCAGGTCGAGTGCAGGTCGAGTGCTGGGAGTAGTCCGCGTGGTCAAGATCGTCGAGAGGCTTCTTCGGGCAGGCGAGGGGCGCGTCGTCAAGCGGCTGGCCGTGCTGGCCGACCAGGTGAACGCCTTGGAGGACGACTTCGTCCAGCTCACCGACGCGGCTCTGCGCGAGGAGACCGACCGCTTCAAGGCGCGTGCCGCCGACGGTGAGAGCCTCGACGCGCTGCTGCCGGAGGCCTTCGCGACGGTCCGTGAGGCCGCCAAGCGCACGTTGGGGCAGCGTCACTTCGACGTCCAGCTCATGGGCGGCGCCGCCCTGCACCTGGGCAACATCGCCGAGATGAAGACGGGCGAGGGCAAGACCCTTGTCGCGACGCTGCCGTCGTACCTCAACGCGCTGGCCGGCCGCGGCGTCCACGTCATCACCGTCAACGACTACCTGGCCGAGTACCAGTCCGAGCTCATGGGGCGCGTGCACCGCTTCCTGGGCCTGACGGTGGGGTGCATCCTGGCGCCGATGCGTCCTGACGAGCGGCGCGTGCAGTACGGCGCCGACATCACGTACGGCACGAACAACGAGTTCGGCTTCGACTACCTTCGCGACAACATGGCCTGGGCCGCCGAGGACCTCGTGCAGCGCGGGCACGCCTTCGCGATCGTCGACGAGGTCGACTCGATCCTCATCGACGAGGCTCGCACCCCGCTCATCATCTCCGGGCCCTCGGACCAGCCGCAGAAGTGGTACGTGGAGTTCGCCAAGATCGCCGAGCGGCTGGACCGCGACGGCGACTACGAGGTCGACGAGAAGAAGCGCACGATCGGCATCCTCGAGTCGGGGATCGAGCGGGTCGAGGACTACCTCGGCATCGAGAACCTGTACGAGAGCGTGAACACCCCGCTGGTGGGGTTCCTCAACAACGCCGTCAGGGCGAAAGAGCTGTTCAAGCGGGACAAGGACTATGTCGTCCTCAACGGCGAGGTACTCATCGTCGACGAGCACACCGGTCGGCTCCTGCAGGGCCGTCGCTACAACGAGGGCATGCACCAGGCCATCGAGGCCAAGGAGGGCGTGGAGATCCAGAGCGAGAACCAGACCCTCGCGACGATCACCCTGCAGAACTACTTCCGCATGTACGACAAGCTCTCCGGCATGACGGGCACGGCCCAGACCGAGGCCGCGGAGCTGATGTCGATCTACAAGCTCGGCGTCGTGTCCATCCCGACGAACATGCCGATGATCCGGCGCGACCAGCCCGACCTCGTCTACAAGACCGAGGTCGCGAAGTTCGAGGCCGTCGTCGACGACATCGCCGAGCGGCACACCGAGGGCCAGCCCGTGCTGGTCGGCACGGTCAGCGTCGAGAAGAGCGAGTACCTGGCCGACCTCCTGAAGAAGCGGGGCATCCGCCACGAGGTGCTCAACGCCAAGCAGCATGCGCGCGAGGCGTCGATCGTCGCGCAGGCCGGCCGGAGGGGCTCTGTGACGGTCGCGACGAACATGGCCGGCCGGGGCACCGACATCATGCTCGGCGGGAACGCGGAGTTCATGGCGGTGGCGGAGATGCACGCCCGCGGTCTGGACCCCGAGGAGAACGCGGAGGACTACGAGAAGGTCTGGCCCGACGTCCTGGCCACCATGCAGGAGTCGGTGCAGGCCCAGCACGACGAGGTGGTGTCGTTCGGGGGCCTGTATGTGCTGGGCACCGAGCGACACGAGTCGCGCCGCATCGACAACCAGCTGCGCGGGCGTTCCGGGCGTCAGGGCGACCCCGGCGAGAGCCGCTTCTACCTGTCGCTGACGGACGACCTCATGCGCCTGTTCAACTCCGGCATGGTCGAGTCTTTCCTCACGGCCGCGAAGATCCCGGACGACGTCCCCATCGAGTCCAAGATGGTCACCCGCGCGATCGCCAGCGCGCAGAGCCAGGTCGAGGGGCGCAACTTCGAGATCCGCAAGAACGTGCTGAAGTACGACGACGTGCTCAACAGGCAGCGCGAGGTCATCTACGCCGAGCGGCGTCGCGTGCTCGAAGGGGCCGACCTGCACGAGCAGGTCAGGCACTTCGTGGACGACGTGATCAGGGCCTACGTGGTGGCCGCGACCTCCGACGGGATGCCCGTCGAGTGGGACCTCGCGCAGCTGTGGCAGGCGCTGTCCACGCTGTACCCGGTGGGCATCACGGTCGAGGAGGTGCTGGCCGAGGTCGGTGGCCAGGAGGCGGTCACCCAGGACATGCTGGTCACCGAGCTGACCGCCGACGCGCAGATCGCCTACGACAGCAGGGAGACCGAGATCGGCGAGGAGGTGATGCGCGAGCTCGAGCGGCGTGTCGTCATCTCGGTGCTCGACCGCAAGTGGCGCGAGCACCTGTACGAGATGGACTACCTGCAGGAGGGGATCGGCCTGCGCGCGATGGCGCAGCGCGACCCGCTCGTGGAGTACCAGCGCGAGGGGTTCCTGCTGTTCCAGGCGATGACCGAGGCGATCAAGGAGGAGTCGGTCGGGTACCTGTTCAACGTCGAGGTGCAGGTCACGCCGGCCGCCGACGAGTCTGACGAGGAGGCCGAGGCACCGCCTGTGCTCGTCGCGAAAGGTCTGGTGCAACCGCAGCGCCCGGCCCAGCTGCAGTACAGCGCGCCCACGGTCGACGGCGAAGGCGGGGTCGAGACCCACGCCGAGGGGTCGGCGGCCGTCACGCCGCCTGCCAAGCCGGCCCAGGGAGCCAACCGGTCGGAGCGCCGGCAAGGCAAACGTAACCGGCGCCGCTGAGGAGAGGCTTCAGCAGGTCTCGAAGGCCGTGCAGCGCCAGCGGCTCTCGAACCGCTCAACCCGCACCGCGACCGCGCGCAGGCGGGCCGCGCCGCCCACCACGCAGCAGGCCTCCCAGACGCCCTCAGCCGGCGCGCACAGATGGACGCTTCGCACGAACGTGGCCCTGCCGGCCATGCTCGGTGCGCGGCCGTGCGAGGCCAGGGACCCCCGACGGGCAAGCGTGGCCTGCACGTCGGCGGTGGTCCAGCGCACGAGCTGGACCGCGGGCCGTACGCCGGCGCACACCTCGAGGGCGGCCTGGACGAACTGGGCGGTCCACAGGCGCGGCTCAGGATGCCGGCCCAAGGCGTCCTGAGCGCGACCCATCGCCCCCGTCGTCGGCTCCAGGGCTGGGGTGGCGGCTGGCGTCAGCGCGGGCGCCAGGACGACGGGCGAGGTGACCAGCATGAGCTCGCCCTGCGTCGCGACCCCCGGTTCCCGTGACTCACTCGGCAGCAGCCGGAGCGCCGGCCGTGGCTCTGTCACAGGTAGGGCGAGCCGTCGCAACGGCGCCGGTGCTGCCTCGATATGGACGGTGTCGATGGGCGCCAGGCCCAACACGGGGACGCTCGTCACCGGGTCGCCTTCGTTCGCAGGGGTGGGGTTTGCAGGGGTGGGGTTTGCAGGGGTGGGGTTTGCAGGGGTGTTGGTTGCTGGGCGGGAGATCGCAGCCGCTGGCCGGGGAGCAGCAGGTCGGGGTCGGTGCCGATGACGGCCCGGTTCAGCAGGAACCAGCGCGGCCAGCGAGCTGCGATCCGGGACGCGGGGGCTCCGGGGCCGAGCTCGCGCCCGGCGAGCCGCCAGAGAGTGTCACCGCGTCGCACGACCACCTCGGTCGAGCGGGCACCCGGTCGGAGGGCAGGGGCCGCAGGCCTTGGCACCCACCCCGCGGGGTGGGTCCTTGGCACCCACCGCGCGGGGTCGGTACTTGGTACCCACCGCGTGGGGTCGGTACTTGGTACCCACCCCGCGGGGTCGGTCCTTGGGACCCACCCGGCGGGCTCGGTCCGGCCGGGCTGCGGCGCTTGAGGACCCGGCCGTGCGGGCCACCACGCGGTGGCCCATCCCCGCTCCTGAGTCGGACGCCGCTGGTCGGCAGGGGAGGGAGCCAGGGACGGCAGCGTCTCAGCGGGTTGGGGATGTTCCGTGGCTGCGGCGGGCCACGCCCGATCGACGCCTTCGGGTCCCGGGTGCGCGGCGACGGCGGCCGGGAGGGCCCCCAGCCTCCTGTCGGGTTGTGCGTGTGCGGCGGAGGCGGGTAGCACCCGCGCCACCCCTCCTGGTCCTCGGCCATCGGCGGCCGCAGCCGCCGGCCCCACTCCGAGGATTGCGATGCCGACAGCGCCGGCCACCAGTCGACGCAGCACTGCGGGTGCGGGTACCGCGACCGCGCCGCTGAGCAGCCCAGCCCCGACCGGTACGAGGGCACTCGCGCCGGCCCAGAGCACGGCGGCGGCCAGCCATGCCTCCACGATGAGCGCGCATAGCCCTGCCGCGAAGCCGGCAACGTCCTCGGGTCGGGCGAGACCTCCCGAGTGGCACGCCGACCAGGCGGCGGACGTCGCTCGCGCTGTCACGACGAGGCCCCCGCCGATGGTGACGGCGCCGACGAGACATGCGAGTACTGCCCGCGTGCGACGCGCGGCTGATGCGGGAGAGCAGCCGTGGCGGTTGATGTCAATCGTTAGCGATCCATGACGATTAATGGCGTTCACAGGCGAAGGTCTACCCAGGGCCGCTCGCTCTGTCCAGTCGTGAGGGGCGCCTGTGGACAAGCAGAGTCACTGGTGAGCGCTCAGATACATCCGACCCATGGGAACTTTCGCGGGGCCCCGAGAGAGGGGGTGCGCCGTGCCCACCGCAGGATCGTGCGGGGTGTGGAGCGCGGGCTGGCGTCCCCACGCGGCCTCGCTAGCCTTCGGCGATGCGGTGGGACGCGCTCTTCGACGACATGGAGGCACAGGTCGAGGCGGAGGAGCGGGCTGAGTTCGACCAGGAGGTGGCCGACCTCACGCGTGCGGAGCGCGCGGGCCTGCGCCTGGCGGACCGCCTGCGTGCCCAGCATGGGCGCAGCATCACGCTGCACCGAGCCGCGGTCGGCCCCGCGAGAGGGGTGGTGACCGATGTGGGGGCGGACTGGGTTCTCCTGTGCACGGGCAGCGTCGCGCACGAGGGCGGCGCGAGAGCTGAGCGGCTGGTGCCCTTGAGCGCCGTATCCGGCGTGGTCGGCATGTCCGGGGCGGCGAGCGGAGAGGACGACGGCCTGGCGCGTCGGCTCGGTATCGGCACGGTTCTGCGAGGTCTTGCTGCACGGCGTTGCGTGGTGAGGGTCTGGGTGACGGGTGGCGTGGTGCTGACCGGCAGGGTGGACCGCGTGGGAGCCGACCACATCGACCTATGCCTGACCGCCGACGGCCCGCAGCGCCAGGACACGGCCGAGACCCGGTCGGTCCCTTTCGTCGCGATCGTCGAGGTGACGGCCCTCTCCGCAGGCGACGGGCTGTCGTGAGCCAGTGCCGGTCTCAGGGAAGGCCTGTCTGAGGGAAGGCCTGGTCTGAGGGAAGGCCTGGTCTGAGGGAAGGCCTGGTCTGAGGGAAGGCCTGGTCTGAGGGAAGGCTGGTCTGAGGGAAGGCTGGTCTGAGGGAAGGCTGGCCTCGCCCGATGGACCGGGATTCAGGCGGGCGGGACCTCCTGGCGTTGCTGGGCGGCCTGCCGCGTCTCCGCGTACTGGCGCTGGATGTATGCCTCCAGCTCGCTGGCCTCGATGCGCCACTGGCCTCGCACCCGGATCGCGGCGAGCTCGCCGGAGTTCACGAGGGCGTACGCCTGGCGTGCTGAGACGTTGAGGGTCTCCGCGACGTCGGACAGCTGCAAGAACCGAGGTGGCACCTCGACCTCCGTGGAGTGGCTGCGGTGGGCCTGGGCCGGGTCGGGGGCCAGTTTCGCATGCACTCGCTGCACAGCGGCCGCAGTCGTCCACAGGCACCCTCGGGAGCCGCGTGCCATGGGTGTCCAATCTGCCAGGATGTGCCCCGATCGGACGCCCGAACGTCGATGGAGTGCACTCGTGAGCAGCTCGGGGCAGGCGGCGCGGCTGCGCCGTCCGTCGTGGCGGGATCCGCGGCTTATCGTGGGTGTCCTGCTCGTCCTGGTGTCGGTGCTGCTCTGCACCCGTCTCGTGGCGGCCGCGGACGACACCCGACCGGTGTGGGTCGCCCGCTCGACGCTGGCACCGGGTCAGGCATTGTCGCGCGGGAACGTCGCCGTCGTCTGGGTGCACCTCGCGGGCGTCTCGTCTGCCTACTTCGACGCGGCGAGACCGTTCCCCGAGGGCGTGCTCCTGCTGCGGACGGTGGGTTCGGGAGAGCTGGTGCCGCGCTCCGCGGTGGCCCCGGCAAGCGTTCTTGCACGGCGTCCGGTCACCATCCCCGTCGACGGCGTCGTCCCCGCCGGCCTTCGCCCTGGCGCCTCGGTGGACGTCTGGGTGTCCCGCCGAGACCGCACAGCGGGGACCGGCGCCTACACCCCACCGGCACGGATCGCGGTCGCAGCGCCGGTCCAGTCGGTCGACTCCGCATCGGGCGCGCTCTCGGCGGTCCGGGCGACGGGTGTCGCCGTCCTCCTTGACGACGCCGAGCTTCCGCAGGTGCTGGACGCTCTCGCCAACGATGCCCGGCTCGCACTGGTCCCGGTACCCGGCAGCGCTGCGGCCTGGGGGGGCTGAGCGTGACCGTCCCGGTGCTCGTCGCCGTGACCGGACCCTGGGAGGCGTCGCTGGTGAGCACGATGGGGACTGCGGCCTCCGATGTGCGGGTCGTGCGCCGATGCGCCGACCTCGCGGAGCTGATCGCAGCCGCCGGTGCCGGGCTCGGCCGGGTCGCCCTCGTGTCGGCCGACCTCGACCGGCTGGACAGGGACGCCGTCGCGACCCTTCTCGCGACGGGGACGGCCGTGGTCGGGCTCACCGATCCCGGTCACCCGGGCTCGGGCCTGCGGTTGGCCCGCCTCGGCGTGCCTCGGCTGGTCGCGGCGGACGCACCGGCCGCCGACGTCGAGGCTGCCCTGGTCGCGGCCGTGGAGGAACGCGTCGGTCTCGCGGCGGAGCACGACGCCCCGCCACCCGAACGCAGGGGTCTGGTGGAGGGCGTCGGTCGCACGGCGGAGGCCGTCGGCCGCACGAAGGGCGCCCCGCTCGCCCCACGCGGCGGCCGCCTTCTCGCCGTGTGGGGGCCGGTAGGCGCTCCGGGGCGCACCACCGTGGCGGTCACGGTGGCCTCGGAGCTGGCCGCGTCGGGCGTGGCGACGCTGCTCGTCGATGCCGACACCTATGCCGCCGGGGTGGCCCAGACACTCGGCCTGCTCGACGAGACGGCCGGTCTCGCCGCTGCCGCACGCGCGGCGGGCCAGGGAGTGCTGGATGTCGCGCGCCTGGTCGCCCTCGCACCGCTGGTGGTGCACCGGTTGCGGGTGCTCACGGGGCTGCCGCGCCCCAGCCGGTGGCCGGAGCTTCGCCCGTCCGCCCTCGAGGTGGTCTGGCAGCGCGCCCGCGAGATCGCCGCATGGACGGTCGTCGACTGCGGCTTCGCGCTCGATCCCGACGACGACGCAGGGCCCGACCACGTGCCTCGACGCAGCCAGGCCTCGCTGTCGGCGCTGCGCGCGGCCGATGCCGTGCTCGCTGTCGGTGCCGCCGACCCCGTCGGGCTGCAGCGCCTCGTCCGAGGGATGCAGGACCTCAGGCCCGTGCTGCGCTCACGTGGGGGCGGTGCGGCTCCCGACCCTCGCGTCGTCGTCACGAAGGTGCGAGCCGCCGCGGTGGGCCCCGACCCGAACCGGCGGATCAAGCAGGCTCTGGCCCGCTACGCCGGGGTCAGCGACCCGGTCCTGGTGCCTGACGACCGGCCGGCACTGGACGAGGCGATGCTGCTCGGCCGAAGCCTCACTGAATGCGCCCCGCGATCGGCGGCCAGGCTCGCCCTGGCCGAGCTCGCGACCGGGCTTGCGGGCGCGGGTGCTCGGGCTCCTGCATCCGGGGCGCACCGGCGCGGCTCCTAGAGTTGACGCATGCCCACGGAACCCTCCGACCACGCCGCCCTGCTCGGTCTCGTCGTCGACTGGGGCGGCGTCCTGACGGCACCGCTGCCCGACGCGATGGCCCACTGGGCCCGCACCGACGGAGTCGACTACGGGCATTTCCGGGCGGTCATGCAGGCGTGGGTGGGCCCACGTGCGGCAGGGGAGCCCGCGGGCGATGTCGACAACGTCTACGCCGCGCTGGAGCAAGCATTCGACACCGGCCCTGCGGGCTCGTCGCCGGTCCACCTCCTCGAGCGCGGCGAGATGTCGCCGGCGGACTTCGAGGCCCGTCTCGCCCGAGCCCTCACCGAGCAGGGCTCACCCGTGGAGGCGGCCGGCCTGCTGGACCGCATGCTGGGCGGTCTCGCCCGGCTGGACGACGACATGGCCGCCTTGGTCTCACGGGCCCGCGGCAGCGGCATCCGCACCGCGCTCCTGTCGAACTCCTGGGGCGACCACTACCCCGAGCGGCTCTGGGACGGCATGTTCGACGCGGTCGTGATCTCCGGTCGCGTCGGGATGCGCAAGCCCGACGCGGTGATCTACGTCCACACCGCCGACGCGATCGGTCTCGTGCCTGCCCAGTGCGTGATGGTCGACGACCTGCCGCACAACGTCGAGGGGGCCCGGGCGAGCGGCATGGTGGGCGTGCTGCACCAGGGCTTCGCCCAGACGCTCACCGAGCTCGAGGAGCTGTTCGGCAGACCACTGCGCTGAAGGGCCACGCGCACGGTGGCACGATGGCATGATTCGACGAGCTCGGTGGAGGAGGAGGAGGCGGAGGTGGCCGAACGGCTCTCCTCGCTCGACGTCTCGTTCCTCTACCTCGAGGAGCCGACGACCGCGATGCACGTCGGCTCGGTGATGATCTTCCAGCCGCCTCCGGACGGCCTTCGCTTCGAGGCTCTCATCCGCCACGTGGGAGCCCGGATCGCCTATGTGCCGCGCTACCGGCAACGGGTCCGCTGGGTGCCCGGCCGCCTCGCGAACCCGGTGTGGGTCGACGACGAGAACTTCGACATCACCTACCACGTTCGCCGTTCGGCCCTCCCGCGGCCCGGAGGGGCGGAGCAGCTGCAGGAGCTCGTCGGCCGCCTGCAGTCTCGGCGGCTGGACCGGGCGCACCCGCTGTGGGAGCTGATCCTCGTGGAGGGCCTCGCCGAAGGGCGCATCGCGGTCGTGACGAAGGTGCACCAGGCGATGGTCGACGGCGTCTCGGCGGTCGACCTCGGGCAGGTCGTCCTGGACGACGCACCGGGCACGCACGACGTCCATGCCGACACATGGCACCCCTCGCCCGAGCCGAGCCTCGTCGAGCTCGTGGCGGGAGCGCTCGCGGACTCCGTGCGCCGCCCGAACGCGGTGGTGGAGACCGTTCGTGCCGGCTTCGGCGACCTCCGCTCGACCGCGCTCAAGACGGCCGAGGCCCTCAGCGGTCTGGTGTTCACCGCCGCCAAGCCGACGCCGCGCAGCCCGCTCAACCGCGACATCTCCGAGCACCGCACGTTCTGCATGGTGAGCACGGACCTCGAGGGGTACCGGCGCATCCGCAACCGGGTGGTCGCCAAGGCCAGCCCGCGCCCGGCTCGCTCCCTGCGCGGCCAACGGCGCTCTGGTGGGTCGGCGACGGCGGCGACGGTCGCGTCCGGGGACGGACGCACACGTCGTGCGGAGCTCCCGCCGCCCGTGCCCGGTGCTACGACCACCGTCAACGACGTGGTCCTCGCCGTGCTCGCCGGGGCGCTGCGCACCTGGCTGCTGGCCCGTGGCGAGTCGGTACCGCCGACGGCCGTCGTCCGGGCTCTGGTGCCCATGAGCGTGCGCGCCGCCGACCCGACCCAGGCCGGGGCGCTCGGGAGCCGGGTGGCCTCGCTGCTGGTCGACCTACCGACCGGCGAGCCGAGCCCCGTCGTCCGCCTGCACCAGGTGGCCTTCCAGACCAAGGTCCACCGCGACACCGGCCAAGCGGTCGACGCCCCGGCCATCGCGGGCATCGCGGGCTTCGCCCCGCCCACCCTGCACTCGCTGGGGGCCCGGCTGGCCAGCGGCTTGTCGAGGCGGCTGTTCAACCTCGTCGTGACCAACGTGCCGGGCCCGCAACAGCCGCTCTTCCTCGAGGGCGCGCGGATGCTCTCCACTTACCCCGTCGTCCCGCTCGCGCGCGGCCAGGCGTTGTCCGTCGGCCTGACGTCCTACGACGGTGGCGTCTTCTACGGCCTCAACGCCGACCGTGACTCCATGCCGGACCTCGAGGTCCTCGCCCAGTGCATCCGGGATGCTCTCGCCGAGCTGCGGGAGGCCACCCGGTGAGCCGGCGCTGGGGTCTCGTGCTCGGAGGCGGCGGCGTCCTCGGAGGGGCATGGATGGTCGGTGCCCTGAGCGCTCTGCGGGAGGTGCACGGGCTGGACCCGCGCGACGCCGAGCTGATCGTGGGGACCTCGGCGGGGTCGGTGACGGCGGCGCTGCTCGGTGCCGGGGCGAGCGTGGACGAGCTTCGGGCCCACCAGGTGGGTGACAACGGCCATGCCGGCCTGCTCGGCGCGCTGGACTGGGACTACGACCGGGCGACGGGGGCCTCCCACCCGCCTCGGCCCAAGCTGATGCCGGGCAGCACCGCGCTCGTGGCGCGCAACGTCCGGCGGCTGCACCGGTTGCCGCCCACGGCCGTCCTCGCGGCCTTGATGCCGGAGGGGCGCGGTTCCCTTGCCGCGGTGGGGCGGCTGGTCGCGGGCCTGACGCCCCACGGCGGCTGGTGCGCGCACGAGGGCGTGCGCGCCGTGGCGATGGACTACGAGTCGGGACGCCGCGTGGCCTTCGGGGACCCCGACGCGCCGGTCGCGTCGCTGGCCGACGCCGTGACCGCGTCGTGCGCGATCCCCGGCTGGTACGCCCCGGTCGTCATCGCGGGCCGCCGCTACGTCGACGGCGGGGCGTGGTCGGCGACCAACGTCGACCTGCTGGCGGGGCACGGGCTGGACGAGGTGTTCGTGTTCGCGCCCATGGTGTCCTTCGCCGTGGACGACCCGAGGCCGTGGCGTACGCGGATCGAGCGGGGCTGGCGGGTCAGGGTGACCCGGCGGTGCCTGCGCGAGGTGGCGGCGGTGCAGGCCGACGGGTGCGACGTCACGGTGCTCGGCCCCGGACCGGAGGACCTTGAGGCCATCGGGGCCAACATGATGGCCGCGAACCGCCGGCGGCACGTGCTCGACACCGCCCTGGTCACCAGTGTTCGCGCCCTGCGGGACCCGGCCGACCTCGGGCAGCTGCGAGCGACCTGGCAGCGCGGGCACAGGATGAGGGCGGCCGGCTGATGCGCGTCTACATCCCGACCACGCTGGCGTCGCTGCGCGCCCTGCGAGACACCGCGACGCTCGGCGGACCGGGGCTGTGCGCCCACGCGGTGACGGGCGCCGTGCGGGAGTGGTACATCGAGGGCGACCTGGAGGAGCTCGAGTTCGCCGCGATGACCGAGGCGGCCGAGGCGTCGCTGCGGCTGCTGGCTCTGGACGTCGACGCGCCACGCCGGCGGGTCGTGCTGGCGGCGGACGTACCCGACGGTGCCGTGTCGCCCGGAGGTGCGTTCCGCTCATCGGTGTTGGTCGGCGTCCCTCTCGGTCTGGATCTCCTGGCGAGCGTGCATGTGGACGCCGAGGAGGCGCGTGAGGCGGTGGCGGCGGCCGTCGCTGCGCTGCCGGCGGCCGACGCCGGCGACGACGACGCCCAGTTCCTCCTCGACGAGACCGAGGCGCACGACCTTCTCTGGTACGACGTCACCGAGCTCGACCAGCTGGTCTAGACCCTGCTCCAGACCCTGCTCTGGACCCTGCTCTAGACCCTGCTCCAGACCCTGCTCTAGGCCAGCTGGTCTAGGCCAGGCTCATCGCCATGCGGATCTCGTCGGCGCACGTGTGGTCCTGCACCTCCGGCGGCACCTCGACCTGGGTGAAGCCGTAGCGCTGGTAGGCATGCAGGGCGGCGGTGTTCCCACGCATGACCCACAGGGTCAGCTGCTCGGCCCCGTCGGCACGGGCGTGCGCGGCCAGCGCGTCCAGCAGCCGCGCCGCCAGACCGGTGCCGCGCAGTGACGGAGCCACCCACGTCCCCACCACGTGGCGGCCCGCTGGGGCGGCGCCGCGCTCCACCACCAGCCCCACGACCCCGACGGCCGGTGCGCCCGGCTCGGCGGCCAGGAACCACGTCAGGTCACGGGTGACCGCGCGCCACTGCTGCTCCCCGTACGCCGACTCCTTCTCGTGGGTCGACGCGAATGCCGCTGGGGTGTCTGCCAGGGCTGACAGTCGCACATCGCGCAGCAGTCGCCAGTCGTCCTCTGTCGCGCACCAGATAGCCGTCACCGCGCCACTGTCCCGCATCGGCGTACCGACAACCAGGCCGGGCCCCACCCGCCACCCGGGCCGACGCACTCAGGACCACGGGCCGGTTCCGCACCGGCACCCTCACAGGTGTGCCCGGCCGTGCGTTGGACAGGAGTCGCGCAGTCGTCACCCGGAGGAGCCTCCCGTCATGCCGACCCAACAGAACGTGCTCGAGAACCTGGTCTTGCACCCCCTCCCGGCGCCGGTCCCGGACCTCGGCGATCTCCCCGCCACCGCCGTGCGCCGGGTCGTGGCGGACGCGGACTTCGGGTTCCCCTGCAGGCGCTGCCTGCGCGACGCCGCGGTGGGGGAGCAGCTCGTGCTGCTGACGTACGACCCGTTTCTCGGCGACAGCCCCTACCGTCAACCGGGCCCGATCTACGTCCATGACGGTGCGTGCGAGCCGGACGGGCTGGACGTCGTCCCGGACCAGCTGCTGCTACGCGTCCTGTCGGTGCGGGCGTTCGACTCCGCTCACCTGATGGTGGCCTCCGAGGTCGTGGACGGCGCGCAGCTGGCCGAGCGTGCGACGGCGCTGCTGGCGGTGCCCGAGGTCGCCTACCTTCACGTGCACAACGCCGGCGCCGGGTGCTTCGCCGTCCGCATCGACCGCGGTCGCGGCCTGGAGGATGTCGGCGCCGTCGCCGGCTGAGCTGGCTGCTACAGGACTGTGAGCCCGTAGGCGACGGCCCAGCGATGGCCGAGCATGCCCGCGACGTCCGCCCGCCCGACGGTCGACCCGGGCAGGGCCTGGTCGAGCACCCGCAGGATCTCGGCGTCCCCGGCCACGCCGCCGGTGAGGACGACGTCCCAGCGTCGGTGCCGCGCGGCGTCCCCCGTGCCACGGCCGGTCTCCAGGTGAAGCTCCTCCAGGTCCAGGTCCAGGTCCAGGGGTCGGGCTGCCCGGCGCAGGTTGTCACCGAGGGCGGCCCGCTTGATCCGCAGACGCAGTGCGCGCCACTCCGCCGGCGACAGGCGCCGGTCGAAGGGCAGCCATCCGGCCGGCCCCGGCACGGCCAGCGCGCCCACCGCGTCGGGCGCGGCCGTACGCTCGAGGAAGGTGCGGCTTCCGTCCTCGCCGAGGGCCAGGTGCGGGGTCTCGAGGCGGGCGCAAGGACCCCGCTTGACCCATTCGGCCGCTGCGCGGGAGATCCCGAGCACGGCGGCGACTGCGGCAGTGACCATCTCACCCGCGCCTGCCACTACCGCATGGGCACCGTCAGGGGCGACGACATCGATCGTGCCCCCACCCAGGTCGAGCACAAGGGAGGCAGCCCGGGCGCCCGGCGTGGTCAGTGCCCCTGCCCGCGCCGCGGCAGCCTCGGTGCCGGGCACCATGACCGGAACCCCTAGCGCGGCCTGCAGTACAGAGGCCGGCACTACTGAGGAGGTCGCAGCATCCTGGCCGGGGGTGACCGGGTTGCTCGGCCCGGTACTCGATGACGCCGAGAGTGCGCACACCACGAGGTCGCGGGCCGAGCCGGGGCCACGCCGTGCCTCGACGTCGGACTGCGCCGCCGCGACGTCGAGCAGCCACAGGTCGGCGACCTGAGTCAGCGTGGTGCCCGGCTGCGCGGCGAGGTGGTAGCCGGTGACCCATCCCGGCGGCTGGTCGCGCAGGAGGGGCAAGAGGTCGGCCAGCGGGACCGGGTGTTGCGAACCTGCGTGCAGAGCCAGGTCGCGTGCCGGCGACGCCTCCGCGGGTGGGGAACTGCGGGCGGGGTTCAAGCCCACCACCGCGCTCGCTGTGTCCGACAGCATTCGGGCCAGGCCGGCGGCGTCGTCGCGGTCACCGGCGTCCAGCTGCAGGTCGGCGACGAGCGCCAACGGGTCGGCCAGCCTGCGGACGGCCGAGCCCGCTTCGGCGACCTCGACGGCGAGCAGGTCGCACCTGCCTGCGGCGGCGACGTCCACCCGGTCCAGCACCGGCACGTCGAGCCCACAGCGCCGGGCGACGAGCACACCTTCGTCGGCCTCCACGAGCACGGCCGCGACCGAGTCCAGCGTGCGGGCCCGAAGGAGCACGGCGGCCTCCTCGTACCCCACCGTGGCGGGGACGAGCACCACGTGACGACTGGGCCCGTGCTCGGCCAGGCGGACGTCGCACGGCCGCCCCACCCCGAAGCCGGCCCGCCCTGGGGTGGGCGCACCGTCGGCGACGACGACCAGCCGACCGGTCGACCGGCGCGGCACGTGGACCGTCGCGGTGAGGGTGTCCACCGGGTGCTGCGGGGCCACCCGGCACTGCGTGAGCGTGATGCCTTCGCGGCGCGCGAGCCGCTGCACGAGCGCGGCCGCGGCGCCGGCCGCCCCGGCCGACCCCTTGCGCCCACGCGTCGGGATGCGGTCCCACGCCAAGGGCCTGGGCGGGTGCCGCATCGCGTCGACGAGCACGACCTCGGTCGTGGAGTTGCCGACGTCGACGCCTGCGACGGCCTTCCTCACGTTCGCAGCAGCCCCCGACGGGCGTACACCTGGGCAGCTTCGCGGACGAGGGCGGCGGTGCGCGGCGCCCCGCGCGCCTGGAGAGAGGCCGCCGTCTCCTCGAGCTGCGCGGCGTCGGCCCGGCGCGGGCGCAGCAGCTCGTAGATCGCCAGCACCTCGTCGTCGGGCAGGGCGGTCAGCTCAGCCGCGCGCTCGAAGTTCGCCGCCAGCTGGGGGTTGGCGTGGTCGCGGGCGACGGCGGCCTGGTGCCGCAGGGTCTGCGGGGTGATCCGGAAGTCGGCCATCGTCAGCTCGCCGGCGCGCAGGCCGTCGAGGCTCACCGGGGTCTCGGCGCTCGTCACGACGGGCTCACCACGACACCTCCAGCTGTTCCACACCCGGTACGCCCGCCTCGACGGCGGCGCGGCTGCAGGCGCGCTCGATCGCGACGAGCGAGACGACTCTCGTGTGGTAACGGGCCTCGATCGCCTCGTCCGTGTACGGGTTGCGGGCCGGCTCGGGGGTGGCGCCCTTGGCGTGTCGTGCAGCGTTGGACCCCAGAAGCCGGTACAGGCCCGCGTCGACCACGGGTGCCACGCTGTACAGCTCGAGGTTCATCAGGGGCGCGAGGTCGCGCCGGTGGATGAGCGCGGTCCCCTTGCCCTGCAACCCGATCCCGATGCCCGACCCCGACAGGCGTGCTGCCGTGAGCCCGATGAGCCCGACGTCGATGGTGTCGTTGACCCGCACGACCCGACCGAGGCACCCCTCCTCCTCCAGCCCGGCGAGCAGCTCGCGCAGGGCGTCCACGACGTCGAGCCCGCCGAGCGTCGTCCAGATCTCCCGACCCACGGCCGGGGAGACCCCGATCACCACGTCACGGGGGTCGCTGCCGGGAGCCGCCGCCCCGGTGGCGCGCACCGAGCCCACCCTCGAAGCCAGCCCCTGCTCGGTGCGCAGGTCGGCCACCGAGCGTTGCTGGCGGACGGCGTCGATCTCGGCAGAGCGGTGCGGGCCGGGCTCGTAGCCGGTGCCCGGCCCGGCGTAGTCGTTGGCGTCTGTGACCAACGAGAGCACGCGCAGGGTCTCGTCGAAGATGGCGGCGGTCTGCAGGTAGTCCCCGTGCACACGCTGGCCGAGCATGTCCAGCAGCCGCTGGGCCTCGATGTCGAAGCCGGTCTCCGCCAATGCTGCGGCGACGTCCACCATCGTCAGCCCGGACTCACGGATCACCCGCGCGGCCTGCAGCGGTGCCATGAGGTCTGCGGCAGGCACGTCCTTGGATCCCGCGGCGTCGACCGCCTGCTCGGCCCACTCGTCGTCGAGGTCGGCCAGGCCGAGGTGACGGTAGACGGCCTGGACGGCGTCCACCGCCCGCCGGCGAAGGCGCGCCACGTCGTCGTGCTCGGCGGTGCGCAGGCCGCCGTCGACCCCCCAGTCGCGCTGCATGACCAGGTAGTCGTCGACGTCCTCGCTGTTCCACTGCGACGGCCCGAACATGTTGTCGTAGCGCTGGATCGAGCCGAACCCGCTGCAGATGAAGTCGCTACCGGCCAGGAAGATCGGCATGGTGCGCGAGGTCCGGCGCACGTCGGACTCGCTCATCAGCGCGTCGTTGCCCGTGCACGCTTCCAGGTTGCGCGCCATCACCATGACGTTCTCGGCCATGAGGGAGCGCACGCCCCTCGGGACCGCGGCGGCCACCGAGGCCGAGTCGATGCCGCCGTTCTGCACCCCCTGCGCACCGATCGCCCGGGCCAGCGCCACGCAGCGGGCCTCCAGGTAGAACATCGAGCAGCCCTCCGCACCCCCCATGAGCGCCTCGGCGCCACCGCCGGACGTCACGCGCATCTTGACCCCTCGCGAGGCGTAGGCCGAGGTGAGGAACGCCTTCGACCACGGGGTGTCGTCGCCGTCGAGGAAGATCTGTTCGGTGCCGTAGAGGGAGACCGTCTCGGCGTAGGAGACCAGGCCGCGCATGCCGAGCTCGAGCTCGAGGGCCTCCTCGACCGAGCACTGCACGAGCACGCCCGGCGAGCCGACCGCTGCCCCGATCGAGACGGCGACGGCGTTCGAGGCGGCGTCGGCGAGCACGGGTACCGTCGTCTCGATCTCCCGGAAGCCGAAGGCGGCCGCGGTCGCGGCGTCCGCGGCGAGCAGCAAGGGGTCGTCGGAGCGGTTCGTCACGTGCGCCTGGTTGGACGGCGTGCGCCTGGCCCGCAGCTTGGTCATCGCCATCGCGAGCTCGACCGGTCTCAGAGCGGCCAGGACGCGGGCCAGCTTCGCGGGCGTCATCCCCGCGGCGAGGCGGATGACCTCGGAGCGGCCGACGGCAGGGTCCACCATCATCCGGGCCACGGCGACCTCGTCCATCGCCATCGCCTCGGCGGCCACGCCGAGGTCGAGGCCGTGGGCGGCGATGAACGCGTCGATGGTGTCGAACTCCTCGCGGGCTCGCCCGTCGAGCTCGAGGACGTCGCCGTCGGGGGAGACGACGAGGGACGGCGCGGGGTCGGCGGGGGAGTCGAACGCGATGAGGCCGACGGAGGCGTCCTCGACGGCGAAGCCGTCCAGGTTGACCCGCTGGGCGTCCATGAACCGGAACCGGCCGATGCGATCCGAGGCGCTCACCGGGTCACCCCCCAATGGCCCGGGAGCCTGGTACGAGACCGGCGGGCAGGGTCTGGGTGACGGGGGGCACCCAGACTCCTGCCCGCCGGCGCTTGTGGCAGCCGATTGCAGCGGCTCGGGAGCGTCAACCCCGCTCGTGCGCCCCGGCGAGCACCGACCGGCCGAACCAAGCGTAGGACCGCGCGTGGGCACTTCGCAGCCAGAGTGCCTAACCCGATCCATGAGACCACCGCGAAGGCCACGAAGGACTGCGTCGCCGGTACCGCGCACGCCTTGCGGCGGTCCCCAGGCACCTAAACCGGCTGTCGCCCTGGAGCCCACCCGCCCAAGTATCGGCGAGCATGCACTTCCGGTACACATCTGCTCGGTACCCATGAGGGGAGTCGCATGACCCAGGTCGCTGCGCTGCAGGGCGAGCTGCGCGATCGCCTCGTGCCCATCGCCTACGACGCCCTGCGCGCGTACGGCATCGGCTCCCAGGCCCGCCTGACCCTGCTCAACATCTCCGAGAACGCCACCTACGCCGTCGACGACCCCGACACCGGGCAGCGCAGCGTGCTTCGCGTCCACCGGCCCAGCTACCACTCGCGGGAGGCGATCGAGAGCGAGCTCGCCTGGATCCGGGCTCTGCGCTCCGACGGCGTCGTCAGCACAGCGGCGGTGCTGCCAGCCGCCGACGGCGAGTATGTCGTCATCGGCCGCCACCCCGACGGCGAGCAGCGCCACGCCGTGAGGTTCGAGTGGGTGGACGGCGCCGAGCCGGTTGGGGAGCGCCTCGTGGAGGACTTCCGAACCCTTGGAGCGATCACCGCACGGCTGCACCGGCACGCCAAGACCTGGACGCCGCACGCCGGCTTCACGCGCTTCCGGTGGGACTTCGACACCTCGATCGGGGAGTCGGGGCACTGGGGTCGCTGGCAGGACGGGATGGCGGTGGGCGCCGCCGAGCGTGACGTGCTGGGCCGGCTCGCGCAGACGCTGCAGAGTCGGCTGGCCGCCTTCGGCGACGGGCCCGACCGGTTCGGACTCGTCCACGCTGACATGCGGCTGGCCAACCTGCTCGTGCAGCCCCCACCCGGCGGCACGGACCCCGGGGAGACCTCGGGGGTCCCGGAGGGCTCGGTCGTGAACGTGATCGACTTCGACGACTGCGGTTTCGGCTGGTTCATGTACGACCTCGGGTCGTCCCTGTCGTTCATCGAGCACGACCCCACCGTCCCTGCACTCATCGACTCGTGGGTGCATGGGTACCGGGCCGTGGCCGAGCTGTCCGCCCTGGAGGAGGCCGAGCTGCCCACGTTCGTCCTGCTGCGGCGGCTGCTGCTGGTGGCCTGGATCGGCTCGCACTCCGACACCGACCTCGCCCAGTCGATGGGCGCGGAGTTCACCCGCGTGTCCTGTGACCTGGCCGAGAGCTACCTGTCGCGATTCGCCTGACCGGCCTGACTGGCCTGACCGGCCTGACCAGCCTGACCGGCCTGACCACGCGCCACGGCGCGGTGCTTGACCTGGGCTTGACGTTCAGCGAACCCGGGGGCGCGCCTCCTGCAGGCATCATGGTCGCGTGGTCGCCGGCCCCTCGCCCAGGTCAGTGGCCCAGAGCCCTGGGTGCGGTGCGGGCCGGGCCCGGGGGTCGGCGTGAGCGACCTGGGGTCGGGCGGGCGGACGGCGGTTCGGGGCCGCAGGCTCTCGTCGCGGGGCGGCGGGGGCGGCGCCGTCCACCGGCGTGACGTCGAGGGTCTGCGGGCCGTGGCCGTCCTCGCGGTGCTGGCATTCCATGCGCGAGTCCCGCACGCCACGGGCGGCTTCGTCGGCGTCGACGTCTTCTTCGTGATCTCCGGGTACCTCATCACCGGGCAGCTCGCGCGGCGGCTCGAGCGAGGTGACCTGTCCCTGCGTGACTTCTACGCGCGCCGCGCACGGCGGATCCTGCCTGCGGCGGCGACGGTCCTGGTCATGGTGCTGGCGGCCGGGTCCGTCATGTTGCCGCCCCTGAAGCAGGTTCGACCTGGCGAAGGACGTCGCGGCCGCTGCGGTGTACCTGCCGAACTGGCGCTTCGTGCTGCAGCAGACCGACTACTCCCGGCAGGGGCTCGACGTCAGCGCCGTGCTGCACTACTGGTCCCTCGGCGTCGAGGAGCAGTTCTACCTGGTGTGGCCGTTGCTGTTCCTGCTGAGCGCACGGTTGCGGCGAGCAGGTCGTGGACGCCGCGCGGAGCCGGTGCGGCGGACTGCGGTGGCCGCGGTCGTGCTCGGCGGGCTGGGTCTGGCGTCGCTCTTCGCGTCCCTGCTGCTCACCCGCTCGCACCCGCCGCTGGCCTATCTGGGCTCTCCCACCCGGGCGTGGCAGTTCGCCGTCGGCGGCCTGCTGGCACTTGCCTCGCCGCGGTTCGGGGGCGGGTTCGGCGGCGGCGGCGGCCACGAGCTGGTCGGGCGGGACGTCCTCGGGCGGGGGGCGGTCGGGCAGGAGGCGGTTTGGCGGGCCGTCCTCGGCTGGGCCGGGCTCGCCGCGATCATCTGGTCGTGCGCGTCCTTCGGCGCCCTAACCCCGTACCCCGGCGTAGCCGCCCTGGTACCGACGCTCGGCACGGCCGCGGTGATCGCCGCAGGGTCGGTCGGGATCGGTGCGCGGCAAGGGGCCGGGCGGCTGCTCTCCACCCGGGCGCTGGTGGCGATCGGCGGCCTGTCCTTCTGCTGGTACCTGTGGCACTGGCCGGTCGTGGTGCTGGCCGAGGAGCGGTTCGGTCCGCTCACCTGGCCGGCTCGGTTGGCGCTGGTGGTGGCGAGCGCGGTGCCGGCCTGGGCGACCATGCGACTTGTCGAGCGACCGGTGCGCTACTCGGCAGCGATCAGCGCTCGGCCCGGCCGGGGGCTCGCCGTCGGGGCCGTCGCGATGTGCCTGCCGCTCGCCCTGGCCGTGGCCGTCGGGGGGCGCGCCTCGGGGCAGCTGGACGCGCAGGCAGCCGCCGCGCCCGCCCGCAGCCCCGCGGCGTCCCTCACCGACCCCTTCGCCGCGGCCGGCGGTCGCACGAGCGGCGCCGTCACGCCGTCCCCGGCCAAGGCGCGGACGGACTACCCGAGCTACCCCGCACCCTGCCAGCTCGAGGCGCCGGTCACGCGCAGCCCGACCTGCATGATCGGCGACCCGTCGAAAGGTCACGTGGTGCTGCTCGGTGACTCCCACGCCGCGCAGTGGATCGAGCCGGTGGAGTCGATCGCCACGGCTCGCGGGTGGGCCACGGAGCTGCTGCTCAAAGGCGGGTGCCCGCTACCGCAGATCACGGTGGTGCCCGCGCAGCTGGGCAGGCCGTTCACCGAGTGCGACACCTGGCGGGCGGCCACGCTGGACAGGCTCGTGGCCGAGAACGCCCGGCAGAAGCCCTCCGTCGTCTTCGTATCCGCGCTGAACCGGTACTCCACCAACGCGGCCGAGGTGCTCGCCGGCTGGCGCCCGGTGCTGCAGCGGCTGCGCGCGCTCGGCGTCCCCGTCGTCTACCTGCGCGACTCCCCCTACCCGGGCCGCGACGTCCCCGCCTGCCTGTCGGGGGCCCTGCCTGCGTGGACGCCGTGCGCGTTCCCCCGGGCCCCTGCCCAGCCTGCGGACCCTCTCGCGAAGGCGATAGCCACGCATCAGGTCAGCGGAGTGCGGATGGTCGACGTGAACGCGGTCGTGTGCCCGCCGGTCCCCGCGACATGCCCGGCCGTGCTTGGCGGGACGGTGCTCTACCGCGACGCCTCCCACCTGACCAACACGGCGATGCGGCTGCTGACGCCCGTGATCGAGGCCTCCCTGGTCCGGCAGGGTGTCCTGGCCAGGTAGCAGGGCTTTTGCACACGACGGGCAGGGCCCTACTCAAGAGCCTTCGCCAGCTCTCCTCCTTGCCCTGCCGCTCCTCCTGCTCAGGCTTCTCCTCCTGCTCAGGCCTCGTAACGGCCGAGGACGGACGCCAGCGCGGCGATGAACGCGCCGCGGGCCTCCCGCCTGGGGTTGTGACCGGCCGGCAGCGCGAGCACCTCGGCGCCGCCCCGGCAGGCCGCTGCACACCGTCGTGCCGCGGTCATGGAGACGATCGCGCCGCGTGCCCGCTCGCCACGGATGATCAGCACCGGGCACGTCACGTCCGCCAGCACGGCCATCAGGGGCTCGCCCCAGACCGCGGGCACCTCGAGGTGGGCCGCGTCCACCTCGGCCTTGCTGCGGGCCCACGGCCCGCGCTCGTCGGCCGGCCAGTCCGGGTGGTGGTCCACGACGTAGGCGAGCCGGCCCGCGTGGTCGGTGCCGCGCAGGCCTCGCAGCCAGGTGCGGAACCCGGCCTGGGACGGCGAGCGGCGCGGCGTCGTCCGGGCCGGCTCCTCGAGCACGAGATGAGCGACGGCGACGGGCCTCGCCGCCGCGACGCGTGCCGCGGTCACGGCGCCCATGGAGTGGCCGAGGAGCACCGCGCGGCGGCGTCTGCCGGCCACCTGGGGAAGTGCGTCCAGCACGGCGGCGACCCCGACCGCGTGCGTCGTGACGTCGAAGGTGTCCGCGTGGCGCCAGGGGGTGCCGCCGTGCCCAGGGGCGTCGGGGGCCACGACGGTCCAGCGGAACCGCAGGGCGGCAGCGAGCGGGCCGAAGACCTCCCCGGAGTCAGTCCAGCCGTGGGTGGCCAGCAGCACCGGTCGTCGCGCGGCTGCCGGGTCGAGTGAGGGCCACACGTGCACCCGTACCGGGCCTGCGGGTGTCGTGAGCTCGGTGACGAGGCTGTCGCCGGCGGGGGTCTCGACGGACCCGACGTCCACTTCTGCCACGCGTCCATCCAACCCGACGGTGCCGACGAGCGGGCGGACGCGCGCCGGGGCCGCTGTCCGGCGGGGGGTCGGCGGGCGGACGCGCGCCGGGGTCACCGTCGGGCGGGGCTTGATGTATACAACGTTGTATACGAGAATTCATCCCACGAATCCGTGAGGATGAGACCCATCGCACCGCCAGCCGCCAGAAAGGCGCAGCCATGGACGCCGTGACCCGAGTTCCGGCCCCCGTCAACGAGCCCCTGCTGACCTACGGCCCGGGCAGCCCCGAACGAGCGGCAGTCGAGTCCGCGCTCGCAGACCTGCAGAGCGCGCGGATCGACCTGCCCATGGCCATCGGCGGGCGGCGCGTGATGGGCCGTGGGCGCAAGCTGGACGTCGTCCAGCCCCATGCCCACCGCAGCGTGCTCGGCACGCTCAAGCTCGCCACCAAGGAGGACGCCGCCACCGCGATCGAGGCGGCCCGCAAGGCTGCTCCGGGCTGGCGTGCGCTGAGCTTCGACGACCGTGCGGCGATCTTCCTCAAGGCCGCTGAGCTGCTCTCCGGGCCCTACCGCCAGATCCTGAACGCCGCGACCATGCTCGGGCAGAGCAAGTCGGTGCAGCAGGCCGAGATCGACGCCGCCTGCGAGCTGGTCGACTTCTGGCGCTTCAACGTGCACTTCGCCCAGCAGGTGCTCAGCGAGCAGCCGGTGGCCCAGAGCAAGGGGGTCTGGAACCGCACGGAGGCGCGACCCCTGGAGGGCTTCGTCTACGCGATCACCCCGTTCAACTTCACCGCGATCGGCGGCAACCTGCCGACGGCCCCGGCGCTCATGGGCAACGTGGTGATCTGGAAGCCGGCGCACTCTGCGGCCTTCGCCGCCCACTTCACGATGCAGATCCTCGAGGAGGCCGGACTGCCCCCGGGAGTCATCAACCTCGTCACCGGTGACGGTCGCGCCGTCTCGGAGGTGGCCCTGGGCGACCGCGACCTCGCCGGCATCCACTTCACCGGGTCGACCGCGGTCTTCCGGATGCTGTGGCGGACCGTGGCCGAGAACCTCGACTCCTACCGCAGCTACCCGCGCATCGTCGGCGAGACCGGCGGCAAGGACTTCGTGCTGGCGCATCCGTCGGCCGATGTCGACGTCCTGCGCACCGCGCTCGTGCGAGGCGCGTTCGAGTACCAGGGTCAGAAGTGCTCGGCGGCGTCCCGGGCGTACGTCCCTCGCTCGGTGTGGCGCCGGCTGAAGGACGACCTGGTCGCGACCACCGAGGGCTTGACCATGGGCCCCGTGACCGACCTGTCGAACTTCATGGGCGCGGTCATCGACGACAAGGCCTTCGCCGGGCATGCCGGCGCGATCGACCGCGCGCACGCGACGCCGGGGATCCAGGTGGTGGCGGGCGGCAAGTACGACGACTCGCGAGGGCTACTTCGTGCGACCGACCATCCTGGTCGGTGACGACCCGGCCGACGAGATCTTCGTCACCGAGTACTTCGGGCCCATCCTGTCCGTGCACGTGTACCCGGACCGGCAGTACGACAAGGTCGTCGCGCAGATGGAGTCGGTCTCGCCGTACGCGCTCACCGGCGCGATCATCGCCCAGGACCGCGCGGCGATCGCGGCCGCCGCCGAGTCGCTGCGCTTCGCGGCGGGCAACTTCTACATCAACGACAAGCCGACCGGCGCCGTCGTCGGGCAGCAGCCCTTCGGCGGGGCGCGGGCCTCAGGCACCAACGACAAGGCGGGCGCGGCGCAGAACCTCATGCGGTGGACGTCGACCCGCTCGATCAAGGAGACCTTCGTGCCGCCGACCGACCATCGCTACCCCCACATGGCGTGAGCCTTTCCCCTCACCGCGATCACCCGACCCAGTTCTGGACGTGCGACCTCTGGCGTGAAGGTGACCCGTGGACAGCGTCGGGCGACGACAACCCGCCAGAGGTCAGGGCCGAGCGGCAGGCCGGGTCAGGCCTCGGACAGCCAGCGGGTGCCGGCCTCCTGCTCTGCCCGGATGGCGGCGAGCAGCGCCGGTTCGACCGCCTGCTCGATCTTGCCGCCGACCAGCGGGACCGACGCCTTGACGTCGCCCTCGATCGACTCGTGCGTCTGCCCGCCGTCGGCGGACAGCTCGAGGCGGCCGGACAGGCGTACGGGGGCGCCGACGATGTCGACGCTCACCGAGCCGGACCGCCCGCCGTCCGCCTGCGCCGGTCCCCAGTCGTCCACCTCCACGACCGTGAGGGTGGCGCCCATGAACGAGCGCACGAAGTCGGGAACGTCCTCGGTCGGCAGGCGCCGGCGCGTGGTGATGCGCGCGCCACCGTCGTCGGCCACCGTCACGTCGACCGTGTGCTCGACTGCTCCCGTCGCCAGGCACTTGCGCTCCTGGAACCGCGGGTCCACGAGCATGGCGAACACGACGTCCGGGGCGACGTCGTAGTGGATCTCGGCGCTGAGCCGCACAGGAACCTCCGGGTCGTCGTCGTGGCGTTGCGGCACTCGCGGTGCCGCGTAGTGATCGCGAGTGCTCGCGGGAGCCTAGTGCAGCGGCAGGCGACGACCGGATGCCCTCGACCGCTGGGCGCGCCATCCGTCCGCACCCGCACAGGGCCGCAGGCTCGTACGGCGGATATCGTCGGGACCAGTGGGCGCGCAAAGACGCACGTCGTCAGGAGGCTAGGGACGCCATGCCGCACGAGACCGACCGCGAGCAGCTGATCGCCCGGGCGACCGAGGCGGGTGAGCGGCAGGGCTGCCGGGACGACGACCTTCCCGCGTTCCTGACCCGCTACTACCGGCACGTGGCCCTGGAGGACATGCAGGAGCGCGACGCGGTGGACCTCGCCGGCGCGGCCCTGTCTCACCGCCAGCTCGCCAACCAGCGCGCCCAAGGGCACGGCGAAGGTCCGCGCGTACACGCCGAGCGTCGACGAGCACGGCTGGTCGACGGGGCACACCGTGGTCGAGATCGTCACCGACGACATGCCCTTCCTGGTCGACTCGGTGACCGCCGAGCTCTCGAGCCAGGACCGCGCCATCCACATCGTGATCCACCCCCTGATCGTCGTGCGCCGCGACGTGACGGGCTCGCTGCTCGGTGTCCTCGACCTCGGGCCCTCGGCGCGGCACCGCGAGGACTTCCCCCGCGACGCGCTCGTCGAGAGCTGGATCCACGTCGAGATCGACCGCGAGACCGACCCCGGGGAGGTCGACCGGCTGTCCGGACGGCTGCGCTCGATCCTCGAGGACGTGCGGGTCGCCGTCGAGGACTGGCCCCGGATCGTGGCCAGGGCCGCTGAGGTGGCGGCCGACCTCGAGGCGGCCCCACCGGTCGGGATCCCGGAGGAGGAGGTCACCGAGGCCCGGCAGCTGCTGGGGTGGCTGTGCCAGGACCACTTCACCTTCCTCGGCTACCGCGAGTACCAGCTGGTGATGCGTGAGGGCCAGGAGGCGCTGGTCGCCGGTCAACGGCACCGGCCTGGGGATCCTGCGCTACGACCAGCGGATGTCCTCGGAGAGCTTCGGGCGCCTGACCGACGCCGCGCGCGCCAAGGCCCGGGAGAAGAGCCTGCTGGTGCTCACCAAGGCGAACTCACGCGCAACGGTCCACCGACCGGTGTACCTCGACTACGTCGGTGTGAAGACCTTCGACGCCGACGGGGAGGTGGTCGGCGAGCGCAGGTTCATCGGCCTCTTCGCGTCGTCGGCGTACACCGAGAGCGTGCGCCACATCCCGGTGATCGCCCGCAAGACGTTGGCCCTGCTGGAACGCGCCGGCTTCAGCCTCGACAGCCACTCCGGCAAGGACCTGCTGCAGATCCTCGAGACCTACCCGCGCGACGAGCTCTTCGAGATCTCCTTCGACCAGCTCTACGGGATCGGGTTGTCGGTGATGCACCTGCAGGAGCGTCGCCAGACCCGGCTGTTCCTGCGCAAGGACGACTACGGCCGGTTCGTCTCGTGCCTGGTCTACCTGCCGCGCGACCGGTACACCACTGCGGTGCGGCTGCGGATGGAGGAGATCCTCAAGTCGGCCTTCAACGGGGTGACCGTCGACTACACCACCCGGGTCAGCGAGTCCGTCCTCGCCCGCCTGCACTTCGTCATCCGGGTGGAGTCCGGCACCAGGCTGCCCGATGTCGACCACGAGGAGCTCGAGCGCCTGCTCGTCGAGGCCACACGCACCTGGGACGAGGACGTCACCGACGCGATGCGCAGCGACGTCGGTGAGGAGGAGGCTGCTCGCCTGGCCAGGACCTGGATGCGCGGGTTCCCCGAGGGCTACAAGGAGGACTTCCCCGCGCGCGTGGCGGTGGCAGACCTCAAGCGCCTCGAGGCGTTGGACGGCGCGGGGCCGGGGGTACTCGGGATGAACCTCTACGAGCCGGTAGGGGCCGCCGAGGGGGAGCGCCGCTTCAAGCTCTACCGCTGGGCACCGCTGTCCCTGACCGCCGTGCTGCCCTTCCTGGCGAACCTCGGCGTCGAGGTGGTCGACGAGCGCCCGTACGAGCTGGAGCGCACCGGCGGGGGCCGGGCCTACATCTACGACTTCGGTCTGCGCTACTCCGGCACGCTGGACTCCCCGGAGCGGATGCGCGTGCTGTTCTCCGAGGCGTTCGAGGCGGCCTGGACCGGCAACGCCGAGAGCGACGGATTCGACCGCCTCGTGCTGCTGGCCGGGCTGACCTGGCGGCAGGTCGTGATCCTTCGCGCCTACGCCAAGTACCTGCGCCAGACGGGGACGACGTTCAGCCAGGACTACATCGAACGGTGCCTGGAGACCCACGTCGGGATCACCCGCCAGCTGGTACAGCTGTTCGAGTCCCGGTTCGACCCCGACGCGTTCCCGGGCACCGAGGTGGACGGTCGCCCGGGGGAGCGCCGCCGAGAGGCGGCCGACAGCCTGGCCGAGGAGATCCGTGCAGCGCTGGACGACGTGTCGAGCCTGGACCACGACCGCATCCTGCGGGCGTTCCTGGGGCTGATCCAGGCCACGCTGCGCACCAACTACTTCGTCGACACCCTGCCCGCAGGCCCTGGCGGGACCGAGGCCCGACCGCCGGTCGAGCGCCCGCACCCGAGGCCCTATGTGTCGTTCAAGCTCGACCCCAGCGCGATCCCGGACCTGCCCGCGCCGCGCCCGCAGTTCGAGATCTTCGTCTACTCACCGCGTGTCGAGGGCGTGCACCTGCGCTTCGGCAAGGTCGCCCGGGGCGGGCTGCGATGGAGCGACCGCCGGGAGGACTTCCGCACCGAGGTTCTCGGGCTGGTCAAGGCGCAGATGGTCAAGAACGCCGTGATCGTCCCGACCGGGGCCAAGGGCGGCTTCTACTGCAAGAGCCTGCCCGACCCGGCCGTGGACCGCGAGGCCTGGCTCGCCGAGGGGATCCGCTGCTACCGCACGTTCATCTGCGGTCTGCTCGACGTGACGGACAACCTCGCCGAGGGCGGGGACACCGACGTGCACCGCGTCGTCCCCCCGCAACGCGTCGTCCGCCGCGACGAGGACGACACCTACCTCGTCGTGGCCGCGGACAAGGGGACGGCGACGTTCTCCGACATCGCCAACTCGGTGGCCAAGGACTACGGCTTCTGGCTGTCCGACGCCTTCGCCTCCGGCGGCTCGGTCGGCTACGACCACAAGGCGATGGGCATCACCGCGAAGGGGGCGTGGGAGAGCGTCAAGCGTCATTTCCGCGAGCTCGGCCGCGACGTCCAGAACGAGGACTTCACCGCCGTCGGCATCGGGGACATGAGCGGCGACGTCTTCGGCAACGGCATGCTGCTCTCACCGCACACCCTGCTGGTGGCCGCGTTCGACCACCGGCACATCTTCCTCGACCCCGACCCGGACCCGCAGACCTCGCTGGCCGAACGGCAGCGGCTGTTCGCGCTGCCCCGCTCGTCGTGGGCCGACTACGACACCTCCCTGATCTCGCAGGGCGGCGGGGTGTTCCCGCGCGCGGTGAAGTCGGTCAAGATCTCGGCGCAGGTCGCCGGTCGGCTCGGCCTGACGCCGGCGACCACGGCGCATGACCCCGGCGGAGCTGATGAGGGCGATCCTCGTCGCGCCGGTCGACCTGCTGTGGAACGGCGGCATCGGGACCTACGTGAAGTCGTCGAAGGAGGCCAACTCCGACGTCGGCGACAAGGGGAACGACGTCATCCGGGTGGACGGGCGGGACCTGCGCGCCCGCGTCGTCGCCGAAGGTGGCAACCTCGGCCTCACCCAGCTCGGGCGCATCGAGGCGGCGCTGAACAACGTACGCGTGAACACCGACGCGATCGACAACTCCGCGGGTGTGGACTGCTCCGACCACGAGGTCAACATCAAGATCTTGCTCGACCGGATCGTGGCCGCGGGAGACCTCACCGAGAAGCAGCGCAACGCGATCCTGTCGACGATGACGGACGACGTCGCGCGGCTGGTGCTGCGGGACAACTACGAGCAGAACGTGCTGCTGGGCAACGCCCGCCGCCAGTCGTTCACCATGCTCACGGTCCACCAACGCTTCATCCGGGCGCTGGAGGCGCGGGGGCTGCTCGACCGATCCCTGGAGTTCCTGCCCGACGACGCCACGATCACCGAACGGATGGAGGAGGGGCAGGGCCTCACCTCGCCGGAGTTCTCCGTGCTGATCGCCTACGCCAAGATGGCGCTGACCGACGACATCGTGGCCTCCGACCTTCCCGACGACGCGTGGATGCAGACGGTTCTTCGCAACTACTTCCCGGAGGGGGTGCGGGACCGCTACGCCGACCAGATGCGCGGGCACCCGTTGCGCCGCGAGATCGTGACGACCTGCCTGGTCAACGACATGGTCAACCGTGGCGGAATCACGTTCGCCTTCCGGGCGCAGGAGGAGACGGCCGCGACGCCGGAGCAGGTCACCCGCGCGTACATCATCTGCCGCGAGGTCTTCGACCTGCCCAACTTCGTCGCCGCCGTGGAGGCCCTCGACGCGAAGGTCCCCACGGATGCGCAGATCTCGCTGTACCTGGAGTTCCGTCGTCTGCTCGACCGTGCCGTGCGCTGGTTCCTGCAGACCCGGCCCGCCCGCCTCGACATCGCCGCGGAGATCGGGCGCTTCCGGCCGACGGTGGAGCGTCTCGGGTCGAGCATGAACGAGATGCTCGTGGGCGCTGAGCACAAGGAGCTTCTCGAGCTCGCGGCGAAGATGGAGCGTGCCGGGGTTCCGGAGGACCTCGCGCTGCGCGGCGCGGGACTGCTGACGAGCTTCATGCTGCTGGACATCACCGAGATCGCCACGACGACGGGCGTGGACGCCGAGGAGGTGGCGCGGGTCTACCTGACGATGTCGGACCGCTACGCCGTCGACGCGATGCTCACCCGGATCAGCGGGCTGGAGCGTCTGGACAGGTGGCAGTCGCTGGCCCGGGCGGCGCTGCGCTACGACCTGTACGCCGCGCTGGAGTCGCTGACGGTCGCCGTCCTCACCACGACCGGTCCGGGCGAGCCGATGCGGCGCATCGAGGAGTGGGAGCAGGTCAACGCCGCGGCCGTCTCACGAGCGTCGCAGACGCTCGATGAGGTGCGGCGGCTCGAGAAGGGTGACATCGCGTCGCTCTCGGTGGCCCTGCGGACCCTGCGGGGCGTGGTGCGCTCGACGTCCTGAGTGACGCTCGTCCGGCAGCGGCAGAGGGCAACGGCATCGGCGGTCCCGGTGCCGGTGTCTAGGCTGGCGAGGTGCCGAGCCTGAACGACCTGCTCCAGGACGAGACCGACCTCGTCGACGCCGACGTCGAGTGGCTGCACCTCGTCGTGGGCGACTGGCAGCTCCTCTCGGACCTGTCCTTCGCCGACCTGGTGCTGTGGGTGCCCACCCGCGACGATCTGGCGTGGGTGGCCGTGGCGATGTGCAGACCCAGCACCGGACCCACGGTCCACTACGACGACATCGTGGGGCAGCGGACGGCGCGCGGGCGCCGCCTGCAGCTCGACCGGGCGTACGACCTCGCGCGCGTCTGCCGGGAACGTGACCCGCAGTGGTACGACGACGTGCCCGTCCGTGAGGAGACGATCCCGGTGGTGCGCGCCGGTCGCGTGGTCGCGGTGGTCGCCCGGCACACCAACCTCGCCGCTGCCCGAACCCCGAGCCGGCTCGAGCTCACCTACCTGCAGTGTGCCGACGACCTCGCCCGCATGATGGCGGTGGGCGACTACCCGGTCCTGGGCGCGGGAACCGGCAGCCGCCGGGGGGCACCGCGCGTCGGTGACGGTCTCCTTCGGCTCGACCGCGACGGCGTCGTGGCCTACGCCAGCCCGAACGCCGTGTCGGCACTGCACCGCCTGGGGTACCTCGGCGACGTCCTCAACCGGTCCCTGTCGGAGATCGTGGCGCCGTTGCTGGACGGCGGCGGTCCCGTGGACGAGTCCCTGCCGCTCGTGCTCGCCGGGCGCGCGCCGTGGCGCAGCGAGCTGGACGGGCGCGGGACGACGCTGTCGCTGCGGGCGATCCCGCTGCGCTCGGCCGGCGCTCGGGTCGGGGCGATCGTCCTGCTCCGTGACGTGACGGAGGTCCGCGGCCAGGAGCGGGAGCTGCTCACGAAGGACGCCACGATCCGCGAGGTCCACCACCGGGTCAAGAACAACCTGCAGACGGTGGCTGCCCTGCTGCGGCTGCAGGCGCGCCGCATCCCCTCCGCGGAGGGCCGGATCGCGCTGCAGGAGGCGATGCGGCGGGTCGCGACGATCGCGCTGGTCCACGAGGCACTGTCCGAGGGCCTGGGCGAGATCGTCGACTTCGACCAGGTCGTGGACCGCACGCTGGCGCTCGCTACCGAGCTCGCCTCGGCCGGAGGCCCGGTCCACGTCCGTCGGGAGGGTCAGTTCGGTGAGATGCGTGCGGGTCATGCGAGCCCGTTGGCCCTCGTGCTGGCCGAGCTGGTCACGAACGCTGTCGAGCACGGCCTCGGCGAGCGCGGGGGAGTGGTCACCCTGCGGGCGGAGCGGGACGGGGAGTCGTTACGCGCGCTCGTGACCGACGACGGCGTGGGGCTGCCGGACGGGTTCACCCCCGGCGGTCGCGGTCTGGGCACGCAGATCGTCCGGGAGCTCGTGGGGGGCGAGATGCGCGGGCGGATCGAGTGGCGCACCCCGCCCGAGGGGGGCACGCAGGCCCTGGTCGAGGTCACACTCCCGGGCTCGTCAGGCGTGCCCGCCGCGTCGGGCACGCCTGACGCGGCGGTTCCGGGCTCGTCGCGCACGGGCAGCCGTGGCTGACAAACCTGACGACGGGCCGCCCTCATCGTGGGCGACCCGTCGTCGACGGTTCCTGGTCGGCCCCGGCCGGCGTGCGCGAGTGACCTGCGCGAGCCATAGGGGCCCTGCGAGGTCAGCCCGCGCGACGTGCCCGCGCGTTACGACGCTTGAGCGCCCGGCGTTCGTCCTCGGACAGGCCACCCCAGACGCCGGCATCCTGCCCGGTCTCGAGTGCCCAACGAAGGCACGTCTCGACGACCTCGCAGCGCCGGCACACGGCCTTCGCCTCTTCGATCTGCAACAGCGCCGGACCGGTGTTCCCGATGGGGAAGAACAGCTCCGGGTCCTCGTCGAGGCACGCTGCCCGATGGCGCCAGTCCATGGGGTAGTTCACTCCTCAGCCCACGAGGGGCACTCGCATTGGATCGGACGCGCACGATCGCGCGGCCGACGACGTCAAGGCACTTCCGCGGCTGACCCAGATCGGTGGGCGCAGACCGCATGTTCTATCGGAGGCCACGTCCTTGCGACCTCCTGCTTGCACCAACGTCCAGCCTCACATCCTTGTGCCCGCCTTCACAAGCCCCTGATGCCTGTGAATCAGACCCCGTTGGCGGGACGTCCTGACTAGCGTGCCACATCCGTAGTCAGTTGACTACAGTTTGTTAGTAGATTGCTCCACCATCGCTTCAGCGGGACCTCTGGCCAGCGCCGATGCCCGCAGGGTAGGCGTGACCAGCCCCCGTGGTCCCTCCGCCAGCCCTACGCTGGTGCGCGACAGGTCGGGTGGCTCGTCGGGTAGGCCTACCACGGTCGTGCGCAGGCGCGGGCGGCCCCGTCGCCACCGGTGCTGCACGAGCGCGAGAGGCAGCCGATGGAGCAGCGCGAGCGTGATGGCACGGCGGCACCTCGTCGGCTGCTGGCCGCCATCGTGGCCCTCGAGGCTGCGGCGGCTGCCGCTGCCACTGCCTACCTGGTGACCGGGCTGGTCACGCAGCGGGCCAGCCAGACGGCCGCCGCGGTCTGGCTGGTAGTGATCGCAGTCGGGTTGGTGCTCGCCCTCGGGGCGATGTCCCGGCTGGTCTGGAAGGGCCGGCCCGGGGCGAGGGGGCCGGTGCTCACATGGCAGCTGGTCCAGGTCCCGGTGGCGTGGTACATGATCAGAAGCCCCTTGTGGTCCGTCGGGTCAGGTCTGCTGGTGGCGGCGCTGGCGGCGATCGCCCTCGCCGTGAGCCCGGCCGTCTTCGTGCACGAGAGCGGCCCCTGACGGTCATACCTCTTCGGTCAGGCCCTCCCGCATGGTGGCGATGCTGCGTGCCAGCAGACGTGACACATGCATCTGGGACACCCCGACCTCGGAGGCGATCTGCGACTGGGACAGGCCCCGCACGAACCTCAGCGCCACGATGCGCCGTTCGCGGGCCGGAAGCCGCGCCAGCAGGGGTCGTAGCGTCTCGCGGACCTCCACGAGCGCGAGCCCTTCGTCGACCGACCCCAGGTCGATGAGGTCGCGCTCCTCCGGGGTGGTGGGGATGGGAACGGTGGCGTAGGCACCGGCAGTGTCGAGGGCCTCGAGCACGAGGTCGGGGTCGGCGTCCAGGCGCCGGGCGATCTCCTCCACCGTCGGGGAGCGCCCGAGCTCCTGGGTGAGCTGCTCGCGGCTCTCCGCCACGCGACGTCCGAAGTCCTGCAGCCGTCTTGGCACGCGAAGTGCCCAACCCCGGTCCCGGAAGTGCCGCCGGATCTCCCCGAGGATCGTCGGGACGGCGAAGGCCGTGAAGGCGCCCCGTTCGGGGTCGAAGCGGTCTATGGCCTTCAGCAGGCCGATCGTGCCGACCTGGACAAGGTCGTCATAGGGCTCGCCCCGCCCACGGAAGCGCGAGGCGAGGTGATGGACGAGGGGCAGCTCCGCTTCGACTATCGCCTGCCTGAGATCGACGCGCCGAGGGTCGCAGGCGGTCAGCGTCGCGAGCCGAGCCAGCAGGTCAGGGGTGGAGGCCCATGGCTCGGTGGACGTCGGCGGCTGCACCGCCCGCCCCGTCCGCTCGCTCATGGGTTCCTCCGACCGCCGACGTGGGACAGAAGGATCCACGACCCGCCACCCGTCGTCCCAGTCTCTACCCGTCCGGCGAGTGCCTCCAGGACCGTCCACGCCAGGCTGTCTCTCTGTGGAGGCAGGAGGGCCGGTCCCTCGACATGCACGTCCAGCGCGACGGGTCGCAGCGTGAACACCGCGGTGAGGCTCTCGCCGAGGTGCACCCGCCCGTCGAGGAGAAGGGCACAGGCCTCGTCGACGGCGATCCGTAGGTCCTCGATCTCGTCGATGGTCACCCCGGCCTTGGCCGCGAGGCCTGCGGCCGCAGAGCGGACGACGGCGAGGTATGCGGGGTCCGCTGGCACCCGCAGCTCCACGACGTCGCTCGCGTCGGGTCGTGACTGGGCAATCGGAATGTCGCCACCCCCGGCATGAGCTCGGCCTCGCCATCGACAATGCCCGCTGCGCAACGCCACGCTAGCGTCCTGAACGCACCCCTCGCAGGCGGCCGTGCGTGACAGCGACGCCAGGTCGGCGGCCGTACGTGGCTGCCACACCGTCGCCGGCCCGCGCGTGACGGAGCATCAGCCGCGCTCGGCCAGGCGAGCCAGCGATGCGCCACTGAGCCGGTGGGTCGTCCACTCGTCCAGCGGGTCGGCCCCGAGCGCCCGGTAGAACCCGACGGCCGGGGTGTTCCAGTCGAGGACCGACCATTCGAGGCGCGCGTACCCGCGGTCGAGGCAGATGGCCGCCAGACGGGCCAGCAGAGCGGCCCCGATGCCGAGCCCTCGCCGGTCCTCGCGGACGAAGAGATCCTCCAGCCACACGCCGTGCCGGCCCCGCCAGGTGGAGTAGCTCACGAACCACAAGGCCATGCCGACGACCTCGCCGCCGACCTCGCCGGCGGTCGGACACTCAGCCGGGCCTTCCACCGGGCGCTCGCCCAGACCGTCGGCCAGGGTCTCAGCGACGAGGCAATGAACGCGGGGGTCGGCACCGAAGAGGGCCACGGCGAGGTCCTCCTCGGTGGCCTCCACAGCCTCGGGCTCTCGTTCGTAGCGTGCGAGGGCGTGGACCAGCTCGTGGATGGCCGCGGTGTCTCCCGTCCGTGCCGGCCGGACGGTCCAGCCCCGGCCGTGATCGGCGTCGTGCCTGTTCAGGACCCACGGCTTGTCTTCGGTCATCGGGTGACTGTGCCACGGTCGCACCGTCGGGGAGCGAGGTGCCCGGTCGACATAGCTGCTAGCGAGCGGAGGAGAGCCGCGGTGCGGGGTCGAGCCTGTCCGCGGCGTCCGTGGGAGCGCCGTCGTCGGTGTCGAGCCGCGCCGTCGGTAGCGCCGTCTGGACGGAGCAGGTGGTACCTCGGCTCATCAGCAGCGCGCGCCCTGCTGGGCCCGGCGGCAGGGCGGGCAGGCGGTAGCCGATGACGTCCAGCTCTCCTGTGCCCAGTGAGCCCAGCAGCAGGGCTGTTCGGCTGCCGCGCAGAAGGGGCACGAGCCCGCGGAAGGCAGTTGCCGCCTCGGCGGGGGCGCAGGCGACGACGGGTCGCGCCGCCGACACGTCGACGTGACTCAGCAGCACGTCCTCGGCGGGGGACCCGACGATCTGGGCGGAGTCGTCCACCAGTACACAGACCGGGTGGACGCCGCCCAGCCGGGCCTCCAGCTCGCCCGCGCCCGCGCGCGGGTCGAGGACGCAGAGTCCGCACCCGCGCAGGAGCTGTGCGGCACCGTCACGGGCCACAGCGACCGCCTGGCCGCCTGCGGCATGCACAGCCTGGCCGATCGTGGCGAGCGCAGTGGTGCGGCCGGTCCCTGACCGACCCATGACGAGCGCACCGGGACCTTCGGTCAGGTCCAGCCAGGCAACGCTGAAGGAGTCGCCACCCACGCCGATGGGCACGCGCAGGCTGGATGCGGATCGCCAACCTCGGGGCAGACTCGCGAGCACGTCGGCCAGGTCCACGACCGACGGCAGCGGAAGGACCCGCCACTTCCTGGAGGCGGCGTCGGCCCGGTCACCGACGACACGCCCCAGCGAGGATGTCGAGGCGACGGGCGACGAGCCCTCGGTGGACGGCGGCGTCTGGCGGGCGACGATCGCCACCTGCAGTGCGGTGGGCTGGTCCTCGTGGACGAGCCCGATGGCGACGCCACGACCGGGGGGCGCCGTGGCAGGCAGGAGTCCGGGGGGGACTCCGGCGAGGGCGGCCTCCACCGGGTCGCCGGTGCGCAGCACCACCTTCGATGCGAGCAGGGAGGCCAGCGGCCCGCCCAGAAGAGCACGCCCGCCTGACACGGCCGCCACGAGGCCGACCGACGGCCCGTCACGAAGAACCCTCACCAGGTCGTCGACGAGGCGGCCGTGGTCGAATCCCGCCCATGCGTCGCACACGGCTTCCCAGCCGTCGACGAGCAGCACGAGCCGAGGCCGGTCGGTCGGGGTCGTCCCGTCCAGCCTCGTGTGGGGCCGCCCGCGGCGCTGGCTGACCTCGACCGCGAGGCGGCCCAGCAGCCTTCGGCAGTGCTCGAGATCCGCGGCCGCGCAGACGGCCCCGACCTGGGGCCACTGCGCGACGTCGGCCAAACCACCCGCCGCGTCGATGACGTACACGTGGGAGCCCTGGGCGCCGGCAGCGAGGGTGCGCAGGGTGGTCGTGCGCCCGCTTCGCGGCCCGCCGACCACCGCGACGTGCTGCTGCGCGGGCCACGCGAGCACGCCCTGCCATTGCTCCTCCGGCCTGTCCGCCAGGCCGAGAACGAGGCCGTCGTCGTGGTTCGGTGACGAGTGCCCGTCCGTGCGGCCCGCCGTCGTGCCCGGAGCCGCCTGTGCCCCCAAAGTCTCCAGCGACACGCACGGCGGCAGCGGTGGCAGCCAGGGGCTGCGTGCCGGAGCGGCGTTCAGCTCGGCGGCCGCCGCGCTCGCGGCCGCCACGAGAAGCGCCAGGTCGTCGTCGGTACCCAGCGCTGCGGTGGTTGCCCTGGCCGCGGACGGCGCGGTTCCTGAGCTCTCGTCGAGGCGGCGCACCACGACACCGCTCGGCTCGCGGGCGCACCCCGTGACGCGGGCCGCCTGGAAGGCGACCAGAGGTCCACCGCCGCAGCGGGCGAACCCGCGGCCCGGGTGTCGTTCGTCGAGCATGGCGGCATCGCCGGCGTCGAGGACGTCTGCGGAGTCGCCGCGGTCACGCACGCGCATGGCGATCCGGAGGTTGGTGTTGGCCCGGATGTCCGCGCTGACCGCGCCCGCGGGTCGCTGTGTCGCCAGGACGAGGTGCACGCCCAGGGACCTGCCGACCGCGGCAACGCGCACCAGGCCGTCGACGAACTCAGGCAGCTCCTCCGCCAGCACCCGGAACTCGTCGACCACGATCACCAGGCGCGGCAGGGCCGGCCAGCCCGCGTGAGCACCCCCCGTGGCGGTTGCGCGGGCCAGCCGGTACTGCTCGAGGTCGCCGGCTCCTCGCTCGCGCAGAAGCCGTTCACGGCGCCGCAGCTCGGCGCGAAGCGACGCCAGCGCTCGCCGGCTGAGCGCATCGTCGAGGTCGGTGACGAGGCCCGTGACATGGGGCAGGCGGGCGCATCCCGTGAACGCGGCGCCTCCCTTGTAGTCCACCAGCACCAGCGCCAGGTCGTCGGGGTGGCTGCCCATGGCCAGCGAGGTCACGAGCGTCTGCAGGAGCTCCGACTTCCCCGCTCCGGTGGTTCCGGCCACGAGCATGTGCGGGCCGTCTCGGCGCAGGTCGATGGTCCACGAGCCGTCGACGGTCACCCCGAGGACGGCCGTGCCGGGCTCTGGGTGCCGTGCCCAGTGGCGGGCCAGGTGAGGCGCCCGGAGCGGGTCGCTGCCGCCAAGCGCGTCGGGGAGCAGGTCGGCGAGCCGGACCTGCGATGGCAGGGCGACGGCGCGGGTCGGCGTGGCGTCGCGCAGCGGCCCGAGGCTGCGTGCCAGGCTCGCCGCCCACGCCGGACCCGCCAGGTCCGGCCGTACGACCTGGTCCGGGCGGCGAGGCGTACGAACCGTTGCTGCGGCAGCTGCTGAGCCCAGCACGACCGTGCAGCCGCACTCGACCGGCAGCCGGTGTGCGTCGTCGTCCAGCGTGATGATGCACACCCTGGGCGCGCGGGGAGCCCCGGGCGACGCCGGCGGGTCGGCCGACTCCCCGCCCCGGGTCGAAGCTGAGGTGAGCAGGGCGGCGACCCCGACCTGGCGGCGCAGGACGCAGGCTCCGTCGAGCACCACGAGGTGCACGGCTGCCTCGGTGGCCGGCGGCGAGGCGAGGTGGGGCAGCCAACGAGCCCAGGTCCAGTCGTCGGTGTTGCTGGTGAGCACCTCGATCGTGACGTCGACCGGCGATGCCAGCGTCGCGACCTGACCCACGAAGCTGCGGGCCAGGCCGAGCACCGCGTCGCGCGGCCCGGCGAGACCGGTCACCCCAGCCTGGAGCAGGTCGAGTGCGACCGGTGCGTCGGTCACGACCGGTGCAGGGTCGGCCAGAGCATGCACGAGGACGGATGCGGCCACGTCGCCCAACCCGAGCCGCACGTGCAGCAGGTCAGCGTCGCCGCGGCGTCGCTCCCACAAGCGAGGGCCCGGCCAGGCGGCCGTGGCGGCGATCGTCGCGAGGTCGGGGTGGTCCTGCTCGGCGGCGGCACGCTGGTGGGCGACCGCCCGGCGGACCTGCGCGCGAGCCTCGGTCACAGCTCGCATGTGGGCGTCCCGGGCTGCCGTGCTCCGTCGGCGGCCGACGAGCCGCTCGACGGCGACCTGTCCGGCGCCGAGCGTGGCGGTCATGGCGGCGAACATCGCGAAGGTGGGCTGGTGCCATACCAGGGCCACCGGCACGGCAAGAGCGAGTGGGAGCAGCAGTGCCGCCCACGAGAGCCGGGGGGACGGCGCCGCTGTCGGCGTCGTCGGTCCGCGGACCTCGGCGTGTGGGTCGGGGCGAGGGATCCTCGGCGGCCGGTTGACGAGGAGGTGGCCCAGGCGGTCCCCGACCAGGGCGGCGGACTCCCGGACGGGCATGCGCACGAGCAGCCGACTCGACCCGAGGAGCAGCACGCCGCCCATGGGGACGTCGGCCCACGCAGCACCGACCCGGCGTGCGGGTTGGTCGGGCTCCACCAGGGCCGTGCCGTTGCGCGACCCGAGGTCGCGAACTCGGAGCACGGGGCTCGGGGTGTGCCCCTGCCGCGCGCCCGCGCGCCCGGTGCCGACGCCCTCGTCGGGTCGCCCCGCGTCGACGCAGTTGTCGGGTCGCCCCGCGTCGACGACGTCGTCGGGTCCCCCCGCGTCGACGACGACCTCGGCATGTCGCCGGGACACGTCGGCGTCCGCCAGCCGGGGGAGGGCGTCGGCGCCGCGGCCGAGGGTCCATGTGCCCCGGAGAAGGGGCAGGCGCAGCCCCGCGTCGGGGCCGCCGACGCAGTGCAGCTCAGGACCGTGTGCCGCCTCAGGACCGTGTGCCGCCTCAGGACCGTGTGCCACCTGGGCACCTTTCGGCTGCTCGACCCCCCGAGCCTCGACAGGACCGACGACAAGGACCGCGGTGTCGAGCAGCGGGTGCTCCCCGACGACGGCGTCCAGCGGAACCGGGACGCCACCGCAGGCCCAGGCGGCCGGCGTCCCCTCTGGCGAGGAACCCGACCCTGGTAGTGCGGCGCTGACGAACGGCTGGGCCTCGCGCCACTGCGTGCCCCCGGGCGCCTCGAGCTCGACGTCCACGCATTGCGGCTGCGGGCCGAGGCGGCGCAGCGTGAGCCTCAGCCGCACGCGAGTCGCGGGGCCGTTGCGGGGGGAGGACGTCGCCTTCATCGCCCGCGATCCTGACGCTGCCGACCGACAGACGACGAGCCCGCGACGGACTGCCTGTGGATATCGAGGGCCGGCGAGGCTCGGGCTCGCGCCCGGAACGCCCCGGCTCATGCCTTCTGTGGATAACGCGACGCACGTGGAGGTGGGCGTGCCTATGCTCCGGTTCGCCCCGAAGGTGGCGGGGCACCCGAGCGCCGCGCGACGCGGCGGGCTGGAGGTCCGGTGGACGCCGTCGGCATCGTCTCCGACGAGGTTCGCGAGCTCATCCGACGACGAGGGCTGGATCCGGCGCACGACCAGGCCGGGATGCGGCTCCTGGTCGAGGACGCTGTCGCGGACTACCACGAGCGCTTCCTCACCGGTGACCTGCCCACCCTCGGAGACGCCGAGTCGACCGTGCGCCAGGTACTGGACGACGTCGCGGGCTTCGGCCCGCTCCAGGCCTACCTCGACGACCCCCAGGTCGAGGAGCTGTGGATCAACGAGCCGGGAAAGGTCTTCGTGGCCAGGGCAGGCACCAACGAGCTCACGACGACGATCCTCACCGGCTCGCAGGTGCGCGACCTCGTGGAGCGCATGCTGCGTTCCTCCGGCCGGCGGGTGGACCTGAGCAGCCCCTTCGTGGACGCCACGCTGCCCGACGGGTCGCGGCTGCACGTCGTCATCCCGGACATCACACGGGCGCACTGGGCGGTGAACGTGCGCAAGTTCGTCGTTCGCGCCTCGCGGCTGGACGACCTGGTGCGCCTCGGAACACTGACCCAACAGGTCGCACGGTTCCTCGCGGCGTCGGTGGCAGCGGGGCTGAACGTGCTCGTGTCCGGCGGCACTCAAACGGGCAAGACGACGCTCCTCAACTGCTTGGCCGGTGCGATCCCCGCGACCGAGCGGGTGGTCACCTGCGAGGAGGTCTTCGAGCTGAGCCTCGGGCTGCGCGATGTCGTCGGCCTGCAGTGCCGCCAGCCCAGCCTCGAGGGAACGGGTGAGGTTCCACTTCGACGCCTCGTCAAGGAGGCGCTGCGGATGCGCCCGTCGCGCATCATCGTCGGCGAGGTGCGCCAGGCGGAGGCCCTGGACCTCTTGGTGGCCCTCAACTCCGGGGTCCCGGGCATGTGCACGTTGCACGCCAACTCAGCCCGGGAGGCCTTGACGAAGATGTGCACGCTGCCTCTTCTGGCCGGGCAGAACGTGAGCAGCCGCTTCGTCGTCCCCACGGTGGCCACGAGCATCGACTTGGTCGTGCAGCTGGGGATGGACCGCGGGGGACGACGACGTGTGAGGGAGGTTCTCGCCGTGTCCGGTCGCGTCGAGGCCGAGGTCATCGAGTCGGCAGACGTCTTCACCCTGCGTGGGGGCGAGCTGGTCCGTGGGTCCGGGTTCCCTCCGCATGGGCAGCGCTACGACAGCATCGGCGTCGACGTGTCCGCGCTGCTGGCCTGACGGGGCACCTGCCGTGGCGATCGTGGCCGGCCTCGTGATGGCCGCAGGTGCTGTGTGCATGTGGTCGAGCTGGTGGTCCCCTGCCCCTGGACGCGGCCTTCGCCCGCGAGGCCGCGCCGCCCGGGTTCGCGACCTGCTCGCCCAGGCCGGGGTCGAGTCGGTGTCGCCATTGGCTCTCACGATGTGCTGCTGCGGGCTGGCCGCCGCCGGCTTCGTCGCCGGGTTGGCGTTCGTCGGAGTCGTCAGCCTCGCCGTCTGCTGCGCCGTCCTCGCCGGCTGGACGCCCCTGGCGGTGGTCACCTCCCGCGCGCGCCGGCGCAGAACCCGCCTGCGTGACGTCTGGCCGGACGTCGTCGACAACCTCACGTCGGGAGTGCGCGCCGGCCTGTCGCTGCCGGAGGCACTGGCTCAGCTAGGGGAGCGCGGTCCTGAGCCGGTGCGGCAGGAGTTCAGTGCCTTCGGGGTCGACTACGCCGCCACGGGACGGTTCGGCGAGGCTCTCGACGCGCTCGAGGCGCGCCTGGCCGACCCCGTCGCCGACCGCCTGTGCGAAGCCCTACGGCTGGCGCGCGACGTCGGTGGCTGCGACCTGGGCCAGGTGCTGCGAAGCCTGTCGGCCTTCCTCCGCGACGACGCTCGCACGCGGGCGGAGCTCGAGGCGCGACAGACCTGGACGGTGAACGCCGCGCGGCTCGCGGCCTGCGCGCCGTGGCTGGTGCTGGGCCTGCTCCTGAGCCGCCCGGAGTCACTCACCGCGTACGACAGGCCGGCGGGAGGGGTGGTCCTCACCATCGGAGCCGTGTCGTCGGTCGTCGCCTACCGGTTGATGGTCCGCATAGGTCGACTCCCCGAGGAGCGGAGGGTGCTGCGGTGATGCTCAGCTGGGCCGGCGGCCTCGCAGCCGGCCTTGTCGGCGGGGTCGGGCTGGTGCTCGTCGTCGCCGCCTGGCCGGCCGGCAAGGTCCCGACGCTGGACGAGCGCCTCGCCCCCTACCTGCGTGACGCGGCGCCGTCACGCCTGCTGTCGGTGACGGCGCGCTCCTCGCCCCTGGGCACGGTGGGGCAGCTGCTCGCGCCACTCGCCACGGGTGTCCTCGGCCGGCTGCACCGCGAGGTGGGCGGCGTCAGCCCCGTGCAGCGCCGCCTGGACCTGCTCGGACCTGGACACACGGTTGACCAGCTGCGGGGGGAGCAGCTTCTCTGGGCCGCCGCCGGCGCCGGCTGCGGGGTCCTGGTCGCGGTGGTGGGCGCTCGCGGCCGGGCTGTCGACCCGGTCGCGGCGATGGCGGTGCTCGTGGTCGGTGGGCTGCTCGGCGCCCTCGGCCGCGAGCAGCTGCTCAGCGCGCAGGTACGTCGACGCGAGGAGCGCATGCTCGCCGAGCTGCCGACCGTGGCGGAGCTGCTCGCCCTCTCGGTCGCGGCCGGCGAGGGGGCGCATGCCGCGCTGGAGCGGGTCGCCCGGACCTGCCAGGGCGACCTCGCCGGCGAGCTCGAACGCACCCTGGCGGAGGTGCGGGCGGGCGCCGCCCTGGTGCAGGCGCTCGAGGCACTGGCCGCCCGCACGCGACTGCCCAGCCTCGCCCGCTTCGTCGACGGCGTCGTCGTGGCGATCCAGCGTGGCACGCCGCTCGCAGAGGTCCTCAGAGCCCAGGCCCAGGATGTCCGCGAGCTCTCACGACGTCGGTTGATCGAGGTCGGGGGTCGCAAGGAGCTGCTGATGATGGTGCCGGTGGTCTTCCTCATCCTGCCGGTGACGGTGCTCTTCGCCGTCTACCCCGGCCTGGCTGTGCTGGACCTGAACCTGTGACGCCGCGGCAGGGCCCGCCCCGACCGAAGACGCCGTACCCGCAGCTGTGGCAACCGGAGGCGGCGGGCGGCGCCGCGTTCCGCGAACTCATGACTGACGAAAGGGGCAGCTGTGTACACAACCGAGATCACGCAGGAGAAGCCGGACCGGGGCGACGTCCCCGGCTGGGTGCTCGTGACCCTCATGACCGCCGGGCTGGTGCTCACGCTGTGGGCGGTCGCCGGGCCCAAGCTCAGCGAGGTCTTCAGCACGGCGATCGACCGGGTGGTCGGCAGCTGACCCGCCGCGACGCCGGCAGCGCCGTTGTGGACTTCGCGCTCGTCGGCGGGATGCTGACGGTGGTGTTCATCGGGGTCGTCCAGCTCGGCGTCGTCCTGCACGTCCGCAACAGCCTCATCGACTGCGCGACGGAAGGGGCCCGCTACGGCGCACTGGCCGACCGTGGCCCGGCGGACGCGGCGCAGCGCACGCGGACGCTCGTCGCCGCCGACCTGTCTGCGCGGTTCGCGGTCGACGTGACGGCGGAGCGCGAGCAGGTCGGCGACGTCAACACCGTCGTCGTGCGGGTCCGCGCCCCGATCCCGGCGTTGGGCTTCAGCCTGTCCGCAGGAACCATCGCCGTGAGCGGGCATGCCCTCGACGAGCCGCCGTGAGGACCCGACGTGTCACCGGCCTCGGCTGGGACGGCGCCCCTCCCGCCGATGCGGGCAGTGCGGTCGTCGAGCTCGTCACGCTCGGGGTGGTGCTGCTCCTCCCCGTCGTCTACCTCATCGTGGCCGTCGCCCGCATCCAGGCGGCGTCGTTCGCCGTGGACGGGTCGGCGCGCGAGGCCGCACGCTCCCTGGTCACGGCGTCGTCGCAGGGGCAAGGGTGGGCTCGTGCGGCAACCGCTGTCCGCCTCGGGCTGGCCGACCAGGGCTTCGACGTCCATCCCCAGGACGTCACGGTCGTGGTCTGCTCGGCCGACCCGTGCTTGACCCCAGGCGGCTGGGTGAGCGTGACGGTCGCCGTGGACGTCGTGCTGCCCGGGGTGCCCGACGTCGTCGATCGGATGCTCCCGGCCCGCGTGCGGGTGCGCTCGACCGCCGTGCTCACCGTCGACGAGTTCGCCGAAGGGCCCCCCGAGTGAGCCCCCGCCGAGGACCGGAGTCATGCCGGGGCCGGGCGGTGCCATCGCTCGGCCGGGCGGCACCCGCGCGCCCCCGGGCGCTACCGAGAGTCGGCAGCGTGGTGCGAGCCTCGACCGTGAGTCGCGACGACGCCGGCCAGCTGCTCCTCCTGGTCCTCGGTGAGGTCGTCGTGTGCTTGGCACTGGTCACGGTCGTCGTCAGCGCGACCGCCATCCACCTGCAGCGCAACCGTCTGGCAGCCCTGGCCGACGGCGCGGCCCTGCACGCGGCGAGCGCCTTGGACCCCGCGCGCTTCTACGACCCGGCGGGGGGTGGCGTCCCCCAGGGCGTGGCCGAGCACGTGCCCGCGGACGTGCCAGGAGTCGGGTCGAGAGGCGCGCAGGCGGGCCCGCCGGGGGGCGCGCCGGGAGGCGTGCCGGTGTCGGACCAGTCAGTCGAGTCCAGCGTGCAGGGCTACCTTCGGAGGTCGCCGGCCGCGGCGCGTTTCGACGGTCTGAGCGTCGATGAGCCCACGGGTACCCCGGATGGCCGCACCGCGCAGGTGACCCTGTCCGCCCACGTCCCCGTGCAGCTCGGCGGCCTCGTCGTCGCCCCCTGGCCCGGTGGGTTCCGGATCAAGGTCACCGCGTCGGCGCGCGCGGAGGGCCGGTGACGGGCAGGTCGTTGAAAATGTGCGGAAACGACCGCTTGGGACGGGACGTAGGCGCGGTGGAGCGGTAGCGTTCGCCGTAACCCTCTCGGTCACTGCGCGTGGTCCGCCATGTGAGGCTCGGTGCGGAAGGTCAGCGTTAGGTGATCGCTGGGTCACCATCAGTCGGAGGTGTCTCTACGGAACCTCTACGTACGGTAAACGTAAGGTCAATGATGATCATGTGAGGACATACGTCCCGCCATCCTCGTAGCCCCTACGAGAAAGCGTGATGCCGCACATACCGCCAAGGGTCTTCCACCGCCCTCCGGCGCCGAGAGGCACCGGACACCAACGGTCCTGCGTGAAGGCCAGGGAAGGAATCCTGCATGTACCAGCCGCTCTCCGCGGCCATGTCGGCCGTCAACCTGAACGGGCCTGGTCACTACCTCACGCTGGGAGTCATCCAGATATCGGTGGCGAACCTGGTCGTCATCCTTTCCATGATCGCTGTATTCATCCTCGCCCTCGTCATCCCCTTCCCGGGCGGGAGCAAGCAGTGAGCGCCCCTGTCGAGGCCGAGGCGTCGTCCAGCTGGACGCGCCGGCTGCGAGCCCGCACGCTCGAGTCGATCCCCGTCGAGCAGGCCCTGCCGTCGGAGCAGCCGGCCTTCGTCGCCTCGTGGATCTACGTGTTCGGGGTGCTCACCATCGCGGCACTCCTCATCTCGTTGCTCACCGGCGGCGCGCTCGCCGTCGCAGGGCCGACGTGGTGGCACACGAGCTCCTTCGGCCACTTCGTCAACAGCCTCCACCTGTGGAGCGTCGAGCTCTTCTTCTTCTTCATGGTCATCCACCTCTGGGGCAAGTTCTTCATGGCGGCATGGCGGGGCCACCGCGCCCTGACCTGGGTCACCGGGGTCGTGTCGTTCCTCGTGTCCATCGCCACGGCCTTCACCGGCTACCTGGTCCAGACGAACTTCGACTCCCAGTGGATCGCCAGCGAGGCCAAGGACGGCATCAACTCCACGGGTGCGGGCGCGTTCTGGAACGTCCTCGACGTCGGGCAGATGCTGCTCTGGCACGTGACGCTTCTGCCGCTGGTCGTCGGCCTGCTCGCCGTCTTCCACGTCGTGCTCGTCCGGCGCCGCGGCGTCGCCCCACCGATCGGTGTGGACGACGACGGCAACTACGAGAAGAAGGCGGGTGCGTGATGGCCACGACGACGACCAGCGCCCCGAAGGCGCCGAAGTCGGCCAGCGCCAAGTGGCGTGGGCCGATGCGCGAGTACGACGTCGTCAAGGAGTTCGTCGCCGCCCTCGCGGTCGTCGCGCTCCTGACCGCAATTCTCGCCGCCGTGTTCTCCTCGCCGGACGAGAAGGGGCTGACGCTGCAGAGCTGGGCGCAGGGCAAGCCCAACGACTTCGCCGCCACCGCCGCAGCCGAGCTCGCGGGCACGAGCGGAAGCGCGACGTACGGCCCGCCGTACAACAGCGCTGACGAGGGTCAGAAGATCGGCCCGCTCAAGCTGGCCAAGTGGGCCGGCGTGCGGGTGCCCATCGACCCGCCGAACGACTTCGTCATCGGGCCGCTCAGCGCCTTGCCCCCCAGCCCCGACCTCACGGCCGCTCTGGCCTTGTGGAAGGCAGCGCCCCCCGACCAGCAGACGAAGTGGGCCACCGCGTACGCCGACGCGCTGGCGGCGGCTCCGGACGGCGATCCGACAAAGGTCGCTGACGGCGACTACGGGCCCGTGCCCAAGCTCACGACGAGCCTGCTGGAGATGGCGACCACGGGTGCCCTGGACAGCCAGCTCGTCGACGAGAGCACGGGCTTCTTCCAGACCGACTACACCCGCCCGATGCTCTTCCTCGCCGACGGCACCTTCTTGGAGGACGCCGCCAACGGTCAGCACCTGACCGGCGAGCAGTGGGGCATGATGAACGAGACGGGCAGCTACCCAGGTCAGGCGTGGCTGTGGCTGTACACGTTCTGGTACCAGGTGCCGCCGTTCACCACGTCGTGGGAACCGAACGCCGACGCCCTGATCTGGGGCCTGATGATGCTCCTGTCGCTGGTGCTGGCCCTGGTTCCCTTCATCCCCGGCGTGCGCTCGATTCCTCGCTGGGTCCCGGTGTACAAGCTGGTCTGGCGCGACTACTACCGGGCGCACCCCCGCAGCTGAACACGTGTCCGGCGGCCTCGCCGCCGCCTCAGCGCCCCGCCCCGGCCCAGGACCGGGGCGGGGCCCGGCCCTAGTGTGAGGGCCCCCGCCGGACCTGGACGGCGGGGGTCACCGGACGGCGGAGCTCACCGGACGACGGAGCTCACCGGACGACGGAGCTCATCGGACGACGAGCGTCATCGGACGACGAGCGTCATCGGACGACGAGCGTCATCGATAGTCCGCCGCGGCTATCGCCTCGACGGTCTGGGCCTCGTCGAAGTTCTCCGACCCGGGGATGTTCGCCACGAAGCCGACCAACACGCCGTCCCGCATGACGAGGGCCTCGAGGCCCGCCGCGCCGTCGACGTCCCACAAGGCCTCGCGCCCGTCCCCGAGAGGCACACGGATCCCGAAGCGGTAGGCCGCCGGACGCGCCACCTTCGCGATGATCCCGCGGCCCTGCAGAGCCACCGCAATCCGTTGAGCCTCGTCCTCGCGCATGCGTCGAGTCTGCCATCGACGGCTCCGGACGCCGCGCAGCCCCCTTCGCGGGGCGTGTGCGCGCCCTCCTCGCCCGGGCCGGGGGACGGACCCCGCCGACCGCGTAGTCTCGACGCGTGGCCGCCGCCGACTTCCCCGCCGAGCTCAAGGACCTTCGTCAGACTCTCAGCTCCATCCTCGAGGTCAGCGACCTCGACCGGCTTCGGGGCCAGATCGGCGAGCTCTCCGAGCAGGCCTCGGCGCCGAACCTCTGGGACGACCCCGACCACGCCCAGACCGTCACGAGCAAGCTCTCCCACCTGCAGGCCGAGGTCGACCGTCTTGAGCGGATGACCGCGCGACTGGACGACCTCGAGGTGCTGGTGGAGCTGGCCGAGGGCGAGGACGACGCCGAGACGTTCGCGGAGGCCGAGCACGAGCTCGTGATGGTCAAGAAGTCCCTCGGAGAGCTCGAGGTGCGGACCCTGCTGTCGGGGGAGTACGACGCGCGCGAGGCGCTCATGACCATCCGTTCCGAAGCCGGCGGGGTGGACGCCGCGGACTTCGCCGAGATGCTCATGCGCATGTACCTGCGCTGGGCCGAGCGGCACGGCTACAAGACCGAGGTGTACGACACCTCCTACGCCGAGGAGGCAGGGATCAAGTCGGCCACGTTCAAGGTGTCCGCGCCCTATGCCTACGGCACCCTCTCGGTGGAGCAGGGCACCCACCGGCTGGTGCGGATCAGCCCCTTCGACAACCAGGGCCGCCGCCAGACGTCGTTCGCCGGCGTCGAGGTGCTGCCCGATGTCGACGAGGCCGACCACATCGACGTCCCTGAGAACGACATCCGCGTCGACGTCTTCCGCTCCTCCGGGCCGGGTGGGCAGAGCGTCAACACCACCGACTCGGCCGTGCGGATCACGCACCTGCCCACCGGCATCGTGGTGACCTGCCAGAACGAGAAGTCCCAGCTGCAGAACAAGGCCTCGGCGCTGCGGGTGCTGCAGGCCAAGCTTCTCCTGCGCGCCCGCCAGGAGCGCCAGGCGGAGCTCGACGCGCTGAAAGGGGACGGCGGGACGTCGTGGGGCAACCAGATGCGCTCCTACGTGCTGCACCCCTACCAGATGGTCAAGGACCTCAGGACCGAGCACGAGACCGGCAACCCGGCCGCGGTGTTCGACGGCGACATCGACGAGTTCCTGGAGTCCGGCATCCGCTGGCGCCGAACGTCGGAGAAGCGCGACGCCTGACCGAGCCTCTCGCTCACCCCCTCCCGGCGTCCGCGACCAGCTCGCGGGTGAGCCTGTCGGGATCGGCCAGATGAGCGGGAAGGCCGCGGGAGCAGAACCAGGCGGCGACGTTGCGCACGTCGCGCGCCAGGAACGCCGGGCCGTTGGGGTTGCCCACGACGTCGACCACCTGCGGCAGGTCGATGAGCACGAGCCGCCCCCGGTGCACGAGCAGGTTGAACGCGGACAGGTCGCCGTGCGCGAGCCCAGCCCGCGCCAGGACGCTCATGGCCGTCACGAGCTGCGACCACAGGTCTGCCAGCTCGTCGTCCTCGGGGTGCAGCTGAGCCAGGCGGGGCGCGGCCGTGCCGTCGTCCATCCCGATGAACTCCATGAGCAGCTCGCTGCCGTCCAGCTGGACCGGGTAGGGCACGTGGATCGCCGTGCCTGCACAGCCCACCTGCCACAGCCGCGACAGCGCAGCGAACTCGGCCGCAGCCCACTGGCCCGCCAGCAGGTCGCGGCCGAACGCCGTCCGGTTCGTCATGGCGCGCATCTCCCGCGAGCGGCGCACGCGGCGTCCCTCCAGGTAGCCCGCGTCCCGGTGGAACATGCGATGCATGCTCGAGCGGTAGCGCTTGGCCGCCACGAGAGCGCCACGTTGCGTGCCGGGGACCTCGCGGCGCAGCACGTGGACGTCGGCCTCCTTCCCCGACTTGAGGACGCCGAGCTCGAAGTCGACGGCCCCGAGCTCGGTCACCACCCAGTCCGGGCGAGGTTGGGGGCCGTGCAGGGCGCCCAGCCACGTGGTCCAGCGGTCCGCGCCGTCGGGGACGTCGTCGGCATCGAGGCACTGCTGATGGTCGGGACGGAGCCGGTGCCGCTCGCGGGGGTGGGGCTCGGCGTCTAGCTCGTCGTCGAAGCGGCGACGATGGCGGCGCGCGGGGGCGCCGTCTGGCAGGTCGTGCACAGGGAGGGCTCCTGACTCCGGAGGGTTGCGGTCATGACGGATGCGACGACGTCAGGCATGAGCTCCTCCTTCGGTCAGGGCGGCGAGGCCGCACGGCTCCATAGTCATTCGATGGAAGCCCTCCTGGCCCGTCGCGCGCAACTGGTTTACGTGGCCGCCGCCGGATCGGCGGCCCCGAGGCTCCCAACGGGTGGTCCCGGCCGCCGCGGGCGCGCCGGTGCGGGGCTCGGCAGCCGGGTCTGCTTACACTCGTTCACGGCCCAGATCGTGCGCGCGCGGCCCGCTCGACCCCCGGGGGGGCGACAGCGGTGCGCGACGAGCACCCCTGACCCCGAGACTGGCCGAGGACGACACGACCGTGATCCGGTTCGACAACGTGACCAAGCTCTACCCCGGGACCTCGCGCCCGGCGCTGGACAACGTGAGCATCGAGGTGGTGAAGGGGGAGTTCGTCTTCCTCGTCGGCGCCTCGGGTTCGGGGAAGTCGACCTTCCTGCGCCTCGTGCTGAAGGAAGAGCGGCCCACCGGCGGCGCGGTCCACGTGGCGGGCAAGGACGTCGCCCGCCTGTCGACCTGGAAGGTGCCACACCTGCGACGCCAGATCGGGGTCGTGTTCCAGGACTTCCGGCTCCTGCCGAACAAGACAGTGTTCGAGAACGTGGCGTTCGCCCTGCAGGTCATCGGCAAGCCGCGGCACGCGATCGCACACACGGTGCCGGAGGTGCTCGACCTGGTCGGCCTGGCCGGCAAGGAGCACCGCTTCCCCCACGAGCTGTCCGGAGGCGAGCAGCAGCGCGTGGCGGTGGCCCGGGCGTTCGTCAACCGCCCGGCGATCCTGCTGGCCGACGAGCCGACGGGCAACCTCGACCCCACGACGAGCATCGGGATCATGCGCCTCCTCGACCGGATCAACCGGACGGGCACGACGATCGTCATGGCCACGCACGACGACGAGATCGTCGACCAGATGCGCAAGCGCGTGATCGAGCTCGAGGACGGGCGGCTGGTGCGCGACCAGGACCGCGGCGTCTACGGGTACAGCCGGTGAACGAGGGGGTGAACGGCTGATGCGGCTGCAGTTCGTGCTCAGCGAGGTCGCCATAGGCATCCGCCGCAACCTCATGATGACCGTCTCGCTCGTGCTCGTGACCCTGGTGTCGCTGTTCCTGGTCGGCTTCGGCGTTCTGGCGGCTCGTCAGGTCGCCTCGATGAAGACCTACTGGTACGACCGGGTCCAGGTGTCGATCTTCATGTGCGGGAAGGACTCCGACGCCGCGAGCTGCGCCGACGGTGAGGTGACGCAGGCCCAGCGAGACGCGATCCTCACCGAGCTGCGCTCCCCGCAGCTGGCCCCGTACGTCGAGAAGGTCTTCTACGAGACCAAGCAGCAGGCTTACGAGCACTTCAAGCAGCAGTACAAGGACAGCGTGCTGTCCGACAACGTCACGGTCGACCAGATGCCCGAGTCCTACCGGGTGCGGCTGAAGAACCCCGAGCAGTACAAGGTCGTCTCCCAGCTCTTCACCGACCGGCCCGGCGTGGAGGAGGTACAGGACCAGAACCAGGTGCTGGACCGGCTGTTCGCCCTGCTCAACGGCGCCAAGTGGACGGCGTGGGTGATCGCGGGGGTGACGCTCCTGTCCTCGGTGCTCCTCGTCGCCGTCACCATTCGCCTCACGGCGTTCACGCGGCGCAGGGAGACCAGCATCATGCGCCTGGTGGGGGCGTCGAACTTCTTCATCCAGCTCCCGTTCATCCTCGAGAGCCTCTTCGCGGCCGTCCTCGGAGCCACCCTGGCCTCGCTCCTGCTGGTCGGTTTCACCCAGTTCGTCATCCAGGGCTGGCTCAGCACGAACCTGCAGTTCATCACGTGGGTCCAGACGGGCGTGGCCTGGGACATCGTCCCGCTGCTCTACCTCGTCGGCATCGTGATTGCTGGCGTGTCGTCCTTCCTTGCGCTGCTCCGATACCTCAAGGTGTAAACATTCGACCTTTGGTCGAGGGTTTTACCGCGGCGCGCTCGTGACCGCACGAGGGGGCGGCACAGGCAAGCGGGCTTGAGGCAGTGCCTCGAGCCTGTGCGAGGCAGCGTCCCGCGGGAGGACGTCGGGAGGGAGGGGTACCGATGCGCAGCGTGCTGGGTGCCGTCGCTCCGGGACGTCGACCAGGAGCCTGGGTTGCGGCCGTCTGCCTCGCGCTCGTGGTCGGCGTGGTGCCCGGCCCGATCGCCGCCGCGGACTCGGTGTCCGATCGCAAGCACACCTTGGACCAGCAGCTGGCTAAGCTGCGCACCGACCTGGAGGGGACCTCGGCCGACCTCGTCGCTGCCGCGGTCGCGCTGAAGCGGTCGCAGGCCGAGCTCGTGGACGCCCGAGCCGCCCTCGCGACCGCGCAGGCCGCACTGGCCGCCGCGGTGGCCAAGGACGAGGAGCTCGCCGGCCGGCTGGCCTTCGCCGCCGCCGAGCAGACCAAGGCGTCGCGGGACCTGGGTCGCTCGCAGGCAGAGGAGACCCAGACCCGCACCACGCTCGGGCTGATCGCACGTGAGGCGTACCTGAGCTCGGGTATGAGCGGGCTCGCCATCGCTCTGGAGGCGCAGAGCCCGGCCGACTTCAGCGAACGGCTGGCCGTGGCCGGCACGGCGTTGCGCAGCCAGAACGCCGCGATCGCCCGGCTGGACGTCGAGCAGGCGGAGACCCGTGCGCGCCGCGTCAAGCTGGCTGCGCTGAAGGCTCAGGTCGCCGACCTGAAACGGCAGTCAGAGGCGACGGTCAAGGCCCGCAAGGCAGCCCAGCATGCGGCGCAGGCCGCCGAGGCGCGGGTGGCCGCGCTGGTCGCCGAGCAGGCACACGCCGTCGCGGTGATCGAGGCTCGCAAGGCAGCCGAGCAAGCGCGCGTCGCCGCGATGGCGAAGGAGCAGGCCAAGCTCAAGGCGATCCTGCTCGCCCGGGCTCGCGCGGCCGCACGCCGGCACCACCTGGGCGGCGGCCCCTCAGGAACGGGCTTCCTGTCGATGCCTGCGGCCGGCCCTATCACGTCCGGGTTCGGCATGAGGTTCCACCCGATCCTGCACATCTGGCGGATGCACACCGGCACGGACTTCGGCGTCGGCTGCGGCACACCCGTGCACGCCGCGGCCGACGGCACGGTGATCATGGCTGGTTGGGCCGGCGGCTACGGCAACCGGGTGGTCGTCGACCACGGGATCGTGCGCGGGGTGAGTCTCGCCACGACCTACAACCACCTGACGAGCATCGTCGTGCACAGCGGCCATGTCCGTCGGGGTCAGGTGATCGCCTACTCGGGCACGACCGGCACGTCGACCGGCTGCCACCTGCACTTCGAGGTGCTGGTCAACGGCAGTTTCGTGAACCCGATGGGGTGGTTGTAGCCCCTGCGGCTTGGCGCGGCGGCACACAGCGCCAAACAGTTTGGCGCAGTGTGCCGCCGCGCCAGTCAAGAGTTGGCGTGATCCTCCGCAGCGGTGGCGTTGAGGTGGCCCGGCCGGCTACGGCACACCTCCGTCGATCCACCCGTGGCCCGGTGAGCACGGCGTGAGGGCTGACTCTTCTCTCGTAGACTGGCCTGCCGTTCGTCACGCAGGAGGACCCGTGCCCAGGGAACGCGGTCGCAAGGTGATCGCGACCAACCGCAAGGCCCGACACGACTACCTGGTGGAGGACGTGTACGAGGCCGGCATCGTGCTCACGGGCACCGAGGTCAAGTCTCTGCGCGCGGGCCGGGCTTCCCTGGCCGACGGGTACGCCACGGTCTCCGACGGCGAGGTGTGGCTCGAGGGAGTGCACATCCCGGAGTACTCGCAGGGGACGTGGAACAACCATGCGCCCCGGCGCAGGCGCAAGCTCCTGCTGCACCGGCTGGAGATCGACCGCCTGGGGGTGCAGCTGCACGAGAAGGGCCTCACGCTCGTTCCGCTCTCGATGTACTTCCTCGACGGCCGGGCGAAGGTCGAGCTCGCGGTCGCACGCGGCAAGCGCGAGTACGACAAGCGCCAGACGCTTCGCGAGCGACAAGACCTTCGCGAGTCCGAGCGGGCGATGTCGCTGCGGGAGCACCGCTGAGGCCGACGGAGCCGTTCAGTCGATCGCGTCCCGGGTCAGGGTTCGCGGGGCACCGCCGGGCCGGTAGACTCAAGACCGTCGGTGAGGGTCGCGGTCGTCTCGATGGTTCGTCGAGGGGCCGGGTACCGATCGGCGCACAACTGCACAGGGGGTGACAGGTTTCGACGTTGGACGTCGATCCAGGAGAAGCGGGCCGAGAAGGCGACGTGATCTCGTGAACCTCGTCGCAAACCAATAGGTGCCAACACTTCGCGCACCGACTTCGCCCTCGCCGCCTGAGCGAGCGTGAAGTCCGTCGGCCCGGGAACGCCTTCGTCCCGGTAACCGGCGTCATCTAGAAGGCCACTGCCCGAGGGTCCGGTCGCGGGACCCGAGGGGACACTGACAGCGACTGAGCCCGGCTCGGTGACGCGCCTGCGCGATCGCCGGGGCTGAGAAACGCCGCAGCGGGCTGCGCCCGGAGAAGTCCTGGTTCCGCGCCGACGGACGCGGGTTCGATTCCCGCCACCTCCACCCCTGAGCGGCTCCTCACGCGAGTGAGGGTCGCGGGCAGCATGACGAGCGCCTCGGGCCAGTGGTCCGGGGCGCTCGCCGTAGCATCCGTGCGTGCAGAGCCGTCGAGCGTTCCTCGTGACCGGCGCGGCCACGGTCGTCGCGGGCGTTGCCGGTGCGGTGGCGGTCACCCGCGACGTCCTCCCTGGCCGTGTCCCGCTGGAACGGGCACTGGGGCACTGCGGCGTCGACGTCCCCGATCCGGGGGATGCCCCCGGGCCGCTCGTGCGAGGCAGGTTCGGCTCGGCGCGGCGCGGGGGTCGTGAGGTCGGGTGGGTGCTTGCCCTGCCACCGGGGACGCCGCGCGCCGGGCTCCCGCTCGTCCTCGTGCTCCACGGGCGCGGGGCTGGCGCGGCGACGGCCTTCGACGGCATGCACTGGCACCGCTTCCTCGCAGCGCACGTCGCTGCCGGGGGTCCGCCTGTGGCGTTGGCCGCGGCGGACGGCGGCGACCGGTACTGGCATCCGCGTGCCGACGGCGACGACCCTCTCGGCATGCTCACCCACGAGCTTCTGCCGCTGCTGGCCGCGCGCGGCCTCGAGACCGCCCGGGTCGGCGTCATGGGGTGGTCCATGGGCGGGTACGGCGCGCTCCTGCTCGCACGCGAGTCGTCGGCGGGCAGGCTGCCCGGCACTCGCGTGGTGGCTGCGGCCGCGGCCAGCCCCGCGCTCTTCGCGGATGCCTCGGCCCGGTCGGCCGGGTCCTTCGACAGCGCCGACGACTTCGTGCGGTGGGGCACCCTCGCCGACGAGCCGGGCGTGTCGAGGGATGTCGCCCTGCATGTCGTCTGCGGGGACGCCGACGCGTTCACGGCGACCACGCGGCGGTACCGCTCGCGCGCGGCCGAGCCCCCCGAAGGCGGCATCTCGAGGGGCTGTCACGACGCAGCATTCTGGCGCGCGCATGCGCGTGAGCAGATCGCCTTCCTCGCCGGTCACCTGCATTCCTGACGCCACCGGCCCGTCCTGACGGCACCCGCCCCGCCCTCTGGTCGGTTCCTGTCACGTGGGGGCCGGGGAGGCGACGAGTACCCGCCAGAGATCGCGAGGCTGGGAGGCTGGGGGCTGGGGAGGCTGGCGAAGGCTAGAGCGAGGCGTCGTAGGCCTGTCTCACCCACCCCAGCAGCTCGTCATCCACCTCCGCCGGATCGCTCACCCGCACCCGGTGGGTCATCATCGCGTTCCAGCCGCCCGCGGCCTCGAGGCGCCCGGACGCCGCCACTCCCGGAAGCTTCAGACCCACGTCGAAGCGGTCGGGCGTGGACGGGGCGAGCATCGCGAACTGGTGGCGGGTCGCGAAGCCCACGACCGTGTTCTTCGGCAGCACCGTGACCTGACCGAGCGCCCCGATCGCCGCGGCGAGCGCGTCGTAGACCGGTCGCCAGTGCGCCTTCTTCTGGGTGAAGAGCCTCGCGACCGCATCGTCCCTGCTCGGCCGCGGCGTTCCCTCGGCCAGCAGGTGAGCCGTGAGGGCGGCGGCGTGCCCGTGGCCGAAGCCGTGCTCGACCTTCAGCCACGTGACGAGATCCTTGTGGGACTGCAGGCCGCTGGCCCGCATCAGCGCCTTCCACTGCGCGATCGGCCTGCCGTACTTCGCCTCGATCGAGGGGAAGTACGAGGCCGGCCCTCCGACCTTCTCGGGCACGATGGTCACCTCGGTCCGGTCTGGGGGGCTGTTCTGTCGCCGAGAGTCTTGATCGCGACGGCGGCCGCGTCAACCGGGCGTTCGCCGTCCGAGGCGCCGGCTCGTGGGGCACCACGGTCGACCATGACCGGTCGGAACGTCGCCGCCGACCTGGGCGGCGAGTCGCCGTTCACCGGCAGCCACATCGCGGCGCCCTTGTGCTGGCGAGACCGCCCTTGATCGTGTCCGGGCTGGTCATCGGCAGCACGGCCCCGGACACCCCCTACTACCTGCCTGTGCCGGTCGGGGCCGGTCCGACGCACTCCGGCATCGGGGTCGTGACCGTGGACGTCGTGCTCGGCCTTGCCGCCTGGGTCGTCTGGCACGGGCTGGTCGTTCGGCCGGCGCTGGCGGCAGCCCCGGCCGGGGTGCGCGCCGCGAGCCTCGCGTGCGACCCGGGGATGCGCCGACGCACCCGCGTGCCGAGCACAGGCTTTGCTGTCGCGTGACCTGCCGCTGACCCTGGGGTGACCGGACGTCCCCACCGTTGGGCATCCCCGGCGTTTCATGGAGTCGACAAGGTCACGACGACGAGTGGGTGAGGAATGGCCGACCCCGCATGGCAGGCGGCGATGCGCCCGAGCAGCTCTTGGCGCACAAGGGCGTGCTGATGCTGAGCCGTCCGCCGGCGCCCGCACCTCCCGCTCGGCGCCCGCCGCAGCGGGGGCCCAGGCGTCGCGTCAGCGCACGATCCCTGAGCGCGCGTGGCTGGCTGTGGCGGGTCGGACGGGGCCTGCTCGCCGTCGCGCTCGTGATCGTGCTGGTCGTGGCCTGGCCGGTCTACCAGGCTCTCAGCGCCCCGGGGAACGACAGCGTGGCCGCTCGGCTCGCCGAGGTCGCGCGCACCTACGGTCTGGGCTTCCTCATCACCAGCGTCGAGAACGTCCAGTACTCGCTGGACCCGCCCAAGGTCGGCGGGGCACCCGACCCCAGCCAGCTGGGCGAGCTGCGAGGGATCGGGCCTGGCCAACCGCCCGGCGTCAAGGCCGTCGTGGGCCCGCATGCGATCGCCACCCTGGTGTCACCGGCTCTGGCCGGCGAGGGCCAGTTCCACACGGTCGTGTCCGCGCACGGCCGGCCCGCGATCGAGGTCGCGTTCCTCCGCCCGGACTCCCAGCACACCTCCTACCTGGCCGGTGTCGCATGGATGAGCGGGCAGGCGCTGCGCTTCGTGCAGCACCCGGGAGCGGCCGACCCCGGAATGCTCTCGCGATGGACGCAGCCCCCGTCGGTCCCCGTCTCCCGGCGGGCCGGCCTGGCTGCGACCTTCAACGGCGGCTTCAAGGTCGCCGACTCCGGAGGCGGGTACTACGCCGACCGTCACACGGTGGGCAAGCTGACGGCGGGTGCGGCGTCCCTGGTGGTCTACTCCGACGGTCACGTCGACATCGGGTCGTGGGGGCCGGAGCTGAGGATGGCCCCGAACGTCGCCTCGGTGCGACAGAACCTGGGCCTGCTCATCGACAACGGTGTGCTGGCGGCCAACCTGAACAGCCGTGTGAAGTCCGCCTGGGGAGCCACCGTGGGTGGCGGGTTGTACGTGTGGCGGTCCGGTGTCGGGGTCACGGCGAACGGCGATGTGGTCTATGTCGCGGGTGATGCGCTGTCCGCCCCCACGCTGGGCAGGCTGCTCCTGCGTGCCGGTGCGGTCCGCGCCATGCAGCTGGACATCAACCGCGACTGGGTCTCGTACATGTGGTACTCCGCGACGAGCAGCAGTAGCACGGCCTCGACGCCGCACAAGCTCGTGGCGTTCAAGCGCCCGGCGACGCGCTACTTCAGCACGAACGGTCGCGACTTCTTCGCGGTCTACACCCGATGACGCAGACGCCTCCGGAGGACGCCGCCGCGCTCGGGGTCGAGGCCCCCGCGCCGGTCGCCGCCGTCCTCACCCATGAGCGTCCGCACCGTCCGCAGGGCTCGCGGCTCACCTCGCGGCATCCCCCCCTGCTGCGGGCGGTGCGGACCCGCCAGTGGCTGAAGAACGTGCTCGTCGCGGGTGTCCCCCTGGCGGCGGGTGCATGGGACCAACGCGATGTGCTGGTGCGCACCGCCCTGGCGTTCGTCACGTTCTGCCTCGCCGCCTCCGCGGTCTACCTCGTCAACGACGTGCTGGACGCCGAGGAGGACCGCCGACACCCCGTCAAGCGTCACCGCCCGGTTGCCTCCGGAGACCTGCGCGTCCGCACGGCGCTGGTCGCGGCCGCCGTTCTGGGCGCAGGGGCGCTGGCGCTGGCCTTCGCCGTGCGTCCGGCGTTCGGCCTGCTGGTCTGCGTGTACATCCTCACCAGCCTCGCCTACACACTGCGGCTTCGGCGCGAGCCGGTCGTGGAGCTCACGGTCGTCGCCCTCGGCTTCCTGCTGCGAGGCGCAGCGGGCGGCGTCGCCGCGGGTCTGCCCGTGAGCTCCTGGTTCCTGCTCGTCGCGGGCTTCGGGTCGCTGTTCCTCGTGGCGGGCAAGCGCTTCTCCGAGCTCGTCGCCGACCGTCCGGAGGCGGGACGGCGCGTCACCCTGGCCGCGTACTCCCCCGACTACCTGCGCTTCGTCTGGGGCAGCGCCGCGACGGTAACGATCGCGGCGTACGCGCTGTGGGCCGACCAGGTGTACCGCGTGCGTGAGGACGGGGCATGGGGGCTCTGGTCGCTGTTCCCCTTCGTCCTGGCGATCCTGCGCTACGCGCTGGACATCGACCGCGGCCGCGCCGAGGGTCCGGAGGAGATCGTGCTGAGCGACCGGACCCTCCAGCTGCTCGGCCTGGTGTGGGTGGTCATGCTCGCCATCGGCAGCGGCAGTGTCGACGCCCTCGGGTGAGCCCGGACCCGTCGCGCTGCTGACCGGCTGGGGGCGGACCGCGCCGTCGGCCGCCCGCATGCACAGGGTCGCCTGCGTCGACGAGGTCGCCGCCCTCGTGACCGGCAGCGGGGCCCGCGGGTGCCTGCCCCGGGGCCTGGGGCGAAGCTACGGCGACGCCGCGCAGTCGGCCGGGGGCGACGTCCTGGACCTCACCGCCCTGGCCGACATGCACCTGGACGCCGAGACCGGGCTGCTCGTCGCCGGTGCCGGCTGCAGCATCGGCGCGGTGCTGGCGGCGTCGGTTCCCCGCGGCTGGTTCGTGCCGGTGACGCCCGGAACGCGGCACGTCACGCTCGGCGGGGCCGTCGCGGCCGACGTCCACGGCAAGAACCACCACGTGGACGGCTCGATCGGCCGGCACGTGCGGTGGCTGGACCTCGTGGACGGCGCCGGGGAGGTCCGTCGCCTGCAGCCCGACGGCGGGGACGCCGAGGCGTTCTGGGCCACGGTGGGCGGCATGGGCCTGACGGGGGTCGTGACCCGGGTGGCCCTGGCCATGAGGCCGGTGACGAGCGGCCGGATGCTGGTGGACACCTCGCGGGAGCCGCATCTGGACGCGGTGATGACCCGCCTGCGCGAGCACGACACCTTCACCTACACGGTGGCGTGGGTCGACCTGCTCGCCGGCGGTCGCGCGAGTGGTCGCGGCGTCGTCACCAGCGGCGAGCACGCCGGCCCTGACTGCACCGGCCCCGGCGGGACCGCTGCCAGCGGGGCGCTCCCACGGCCCGCGCGGCTCGGCGTCCCGCGGCTGCCTGTCGGGCTCGTCGGGTGGGCCAGCGCGCGCGCGTTCAACGAGGCCTGGTTCCGCCGCGCCCCCCGCCGCGCCCACCGGCAGGCACAGTCGTTCGGTAGCTTCTTCCACCCCCTCGACGGTGTGCGTGACTGGAACCGGCTCTACGGGCCCCGGGGCCTCCTGCAGTACCAGATGGTCGTCCCCGACGGTGCCGAGGGCGTGGTCGAGGACGCCGTCCGGCTCCTGCGCGAGGCCGGCACCCCGTCGTTCCTCGCCGTCCTCAAGCGCTTGGGACCAGGAAACCCCGCGCCGCTGTCGTTCCCCCGGCAGGGCTGGACGCTGGCGATGGACCTGCCACGGCGGGGCGGGTCGCTGGCCGGTGTGCTCGACCGGCTCGACGAGCGTGTCGCGTCCGTAGGTGGTGCCGTGTACCTGGCCAAGGACGCCCGGATGCGCCCCGACCTGCTCGAGGCGATGTACCCGCGCCTGGGGCAGTGGCGCAGCGTGCGTGCCCGGCTCGACCCGCACGGGCGGTTCGCCTCGGACCTGTCCCGACGGCTCGGCCTGTGAGCCCTGGTGCGCCGCCCCGGTCGGGCGGCCTCGACGTGGAGGATGATCGTGTGATCGACGCGCTGGGCTCGCCCCAGTCGGTGCTCGTGCTCGGCGGCACGAGCGACATCGGCCTGGCGATCCTGCGTCGCCTGCCGCGGGCGCGCCTGGCGCGCGTGGTGCTCGCGGGCCGGGACGCTGCAGGGCTCGCCGCCGCTGCCGGCGCGCTCGTTGCGGAGGGGTTCCCGCAACCGGAGGTGGTGGCGCTCGAGGCGGCCGACACGGGCGCGCACGGCCCCCTGATGGACGCCGCCTTCGCCGTCGGGGACATCGACCTCACCGTGCTCGCGGTCGGCGCCCTCGGCGACCAGGCAGAGGCGGAGGCCGACACCGGGGCGGCCCTGCGCATCGCCGAGGCCGGCTACACCGGGCCGCTCAGCCTGATGCTGCATGTCGGGCGTCACCTGCGAAGCCAGGGCCACGGCTGCCTGGTCGTGCTGTCGTCGATGGCGGGCCGCCAGGCGCGCCGGTCCAACTTCGTCTACGGCTCGGCCAAGGCCGGGCTCGACCTGGCCGCCCTCGGGCTGGGCGACGCCCTGGACGGCTCGGGAGCCCGGGTGCTCGTGGTCCGTCCGGGCTTCGTGCGCACCACGATGACCGCACACCTGCGCCCTGCTCCGCTCGCCGTCGACGCGGACGACGTGGCGAAGGCCACGGTGGGGGCGCTGGGTGGACGACGCGCGGTCGTGCACGTCCCCGCCGTGATGGGCGCCGTCGGGGCGGTGCTCGGGCTGCTGCCGCGCTCGGTCCTGCGCCGCCTCCCGTTCTGAGCGACGGCGGTCGAGGCACGGGTCGAACCTCCGCTGAGGCACGGGTCGAACCTCGGCCGAGGCACGGGTCGGACCTCGTCCGACGCACGGGTGGACCTCGTCCGAGGCACGGCGCCAGGGGTCAGGCCTGCAGCGCGAGGACAGCGAGGAGCACCACAGAGTCGGCCACCTCGATGAGACCCACGCGCCTGACCGACAGGGCGCGTCCGGGCAGCGCGACCGCGCGCACCAGGAACCACACGAACACCATGGCCACGGGCACCGACAGGACGGCGACGGCGACCACGCTGCCGCCGTGGAACACCCACGACGCCCACAGGTACCCGGCCCGGCCCTTCTCGCGGATCATCGTCTTGACGTAGAGAACGGTGCCGGCGAAGTAGAGCAGGCAGGCGAGGAACGCCAGCCTCACGCTCGCGAGCGGCTGGTTCGCGGCCATCGCGACCACCGGCACCATCAGGCACGCCTGCACGACTGCGGCCAGGTCGTTGGCCAGGGCCCGGTCGTCCTTGCGCCAGGCGTACCAGGCGTTGACCCCGACCAGCGCGGCGAAGGCGGGCGCCCAGACGACCAGCCGCGGCTGCGTGGCCAGGACCACGAGCCCGGCGGCGGCCGCCACCCCGCCGTAGACCGCGAGCTGCGGCCCGACCCTGCCCACGCGGCGCAGCTTGACCACGAGCAGGGCGTAGTACGAGCACAGGTATCCGCTGATCCAGAGGACGAACAGAGGAAGGTCCACCCATGCAGCGCCCACGGTGACCACGCCTGCCGCGAAGGGGACCAGGAGCATCGCCCAGGCGCCGTGCTGAGGCGGTACCCAGCGACGTCGGGTGGGGCGGACGCCGCCGGACGACGGCGAGTGGGCGGGCATGGACCACGATCCTGGCATCGAGCGTCGGTCGCCGGCACGAGGGGACGCAGCCGGGCCCGCCGGCTCGTCCGTTGCGCCGGGCTCGTGTCCTGCCGTCGGCTCGTGTCTTGCCGTCGGCTCGTGTCACCATCGAACCCGCAACCGCGACGAGTGCGAGACCGCGAAGGGGTGCAGGTGCCGATGCTTCGGCCGAGCTGGCAGCTGTCGGCCACGCTTGCGGTCGTGCTCGTGGTCGCGGCCGTGCTGCTGCGGCCCCTGCCCAGCCGGTGGGCCCGGACGACGTCGGCCTTCGCCCGCGAGTTCGCGATCGTCGCCACGTTGCTCGGCCTGTGGCAGTACGTCGGCCACTACGTGCACACCCGCTACGCCGGCGCGATGGAGCGGGCCCACACCCTGGCCGCCTTCGAACGGACCCTGCATCTGCCCAGCGAGGCGTGGCTGCAGCACCTGGTGCTGCCGTTTCCCGACCTGGTGAGGGCGGCCAACATCTACTACGCCTTCGCCCACCTCAACGGCATGACGATCTTCCTGGTGTGGCTCTGGTGGCGCCATCGCGAGTCCTACGCTCAGGCCCGGAACACCGTGGTTGCCTCGACCCTGGCGTGCCTGCTGGTGCAGATCGTCCCCGTGGCGCCGCCTCGGCTGCTGCCGTCCCTGGGTTTCGTGGACACGGCGATGCTCTACGGGCAGTCGGTCTACGGCAGCTTCACGGCCGGGCTGGCCAACCAGCTGTCGGCGATGCCGTCGATCCACGTGGGCTGGGCGGTCATCGTGGGGTGGTACGCGGTGCGGGTGAGCAGGAGCCCGTGGCGCTGGGCAGCGGCCGGGCACGCCGTGCTGACGACGCTCGTGGTGGTCGTGACGGCCAACCACTGGTGGCTCGACGGTGGCGTCGCCGCCGGGTTCGTCGTCGTGGCGATCGTCGTCCAGCGGGTCCTCGGCGTGCGCTCCGGACCGCCGGCCCAACAGCTACCCGAGCCGGAGCACGCAGTGGTGGTCAGCTGAGGGCCCGCGGAGCCGAACCGGCCGTCCACCGCCCACGACTCGGCGTCACCGGTGCGGCGCGACGTCGGAGTGGCTGCAGCGGTGATAATGGCCGACCACAGGCTCTCGAGGGGGTGCGCGTGCCACAGGCGCGGCGCTGGCAGACCGGTGCGCTCGTCGCACTGGTCGCAGCGGTCGTGGCCGCCGCGGTGTCCAGCGCCACCACGATGGTGCTCATCGACGCGCGTCCGGAGACGCCGGTCCCCAGCCCGGCGACCACCGTCGTGGCGGCCGCACCGACGGTGACGGTGACGGTACAGGCGTCGCTGCCCGCCGCCGGTTCGGGCGACTTCGCCCACGTCTACCAGCAGGTCGCCGGCGGCATCGTGCGCATCGAGACGACGGCGTGCGGCGAGGGTGGGGTCGGCACCGGCTTCCTCGTCGGCGAGGACCTGGTCGCCACCGTCGCGCACGTGGTCGCCGGGGCGCACAACGTGGTTCTCACGGTCGGCGAGACGTCGGTGCCGGGGGAGGTGATCGGCGTCGACGCCCAGCACGAGGTCGCCCTGGTCCGGGCACAGCGCCCCTTGTCGGGGTACGTGTTCACCCTCGCGGCGCAAGAGCCCCCGGTCGGCACGGACGTGCTGGCGATCGGCTTCCCGCTCGCGGGCCCGATCGCGCCGACCCGTGGCACGGTCTCGGGCCTGGACCGGACCATGACCACCCCAGGCGGTGAGACGCTCGACGGTCTCGTCCAGGTGGACGCCCCGGTCAACCCGGGCAACAGCGGCGGCCCCCTGCTCACGAGGGAGGGCGTCGTCATGGGCCTGGTCGAGGCGCGCGCCTCTGACGGGCAGGGCATAGGGTTCGCCGTGCCGGCGACCACCGCAGGGCCGCTGCTGACCGGCTGGCGGACTGCACCGGCCCCACCGCCACCGCCCGGCGACTGTGCGCAGCCGGTGGGTCCCTCCCAGGTGCGCGCGGAGGTCCGAGACGACTCCGGCAGCGCGGACGGACCGGCCGTCGCCGACCTGCTGACCCGCTACATGACCGGCATCAACACCGGGCGCTTCGCCGACGCGTACGCCATGTTCTCCCCGGCCCTGCAAGCGGGCGCGACGCTGGACCAGTTCACCGCGGGTGAGCGCTCGAGCCATCTGTTCGACGTCGTCGTGCGCTCGGCCACGCGCTCGACCACCGGATCCGTGACCGCCGAGGTCACCTTCGGGAGTGTGCAGGACGTGCGCTACGGCCACGACGGGCAGAGCTGCTCGCAGTGGCGCATCACCTACCAGCTCGTCCCCGGGCCGGCGGGCGGGCTGCTCATCGACCACGCCGTCCCGGCCCCGGGAGTGCCCGCCTCCTGCTGAGGCCTCACGTGAAGTGCGCAATCACGGACTGCAGTCGATTGAGTACACTGTGCCACGGTGAGCTCTCTGCCCCCTGCCGCACTCGACGCCGGGATCACGCTGGTGCGCCGACCCGACGAGGTCGACCATGTCCGCGTGCTGGGGGCCCTCGGCGAGGGTCTGGTGACGGCTGCCACCGCGGAACGCATCGTCGACCTGCTCCTCGCCTCGACCCTGCGGCTGCCCGCACGTGCGGCCGCCGTGTGGCTCGCCACGGACGACGGCCTGACCATGGTCGGCCTGCGCCATGGCGACCCGGAGGCCGAGGGCGGCCTGTGGGAGCGGCTCGGGCAGCTCGACGGGTCCGTCCTGCCACCGGTGGCCGCAGTGGCGCAGACCGCGCGCCCGGTGCTGATCGGGTCGGTGGCAGCCTCGGCCCTCGACACCGCAGACGAACCCCTGCGCACGGTGGCGGCGCTCGCGCAGCTCGGCAGCGTGGCGCTGGCACCGGTCACCGGGCGCAACGGCGTCGTCGGAGTCGTGGCGGCGGGACGCGGGCTGCTCGAGCAGCCGATGCGCGAGCCCGATCTGCAGTCGCTGCGTGTCCAGGCGATCCTGGCGGGACTGGCGATCGACGCCCTGCCCCACCCGGGCCAGCCCCACCCGAGCCTGCCCCACCCTGGCCTGCCCCACCTGGGCCGGCGCGTACCGGGAGCCGGCCTCGCCGAGCCCGCCGAGGCGGGGGGCCTGAGCCTTGCGGAGGCGCTGATGGATGCCTTCGACAGCCGGGCTGCGGTGCTCGACGCCGCCGGTCGGGTCGTGGCGGTGAACGCCCGCTGGGCGGCGGCGGTCGAGGACTGCAAAGGCCAGAACCTGTGCGTCTGCGGGCCCGTCCCGCGCGGGCAGAGCTGGCTGGACTCCCTTGGTCGTGCGGGTACCACCGAGGCGGCGGCCTTCGCCACCGCCACCCAGAAGGTGCTCGCGGGGCGGGTGCGGCGCGCGCGTCTGGAGTGCCGGTGCGCGGCGGCCGGCTCCGACCGGGCCAACGCCGTCGACGTGGTGGCGATCGACGGCGAGGCCGGCGCCGCGGTCGTGGTGCAGGCGGACGTGAGCTGGCGACGCAGGATGCAGGACGAGCTCGCACACCGGGCCCTGTACGACGACCTGACGGGCCTGCCCAACCGGTTGTCCCTGCGCGAGCAGCTGACCGCCTCGCTGGCCCGGCTCGACGGGACCCAACAGCTCGCCGTCCTCTTCTGCGACCTGGACTCGTTCAAGGACATCAACGACGGGCTCGGGCACGCGGTCGGGGACAAGGTGCTCGTGGCCGTGGCGCGGCGCCTGCGCCAGCGTTGCCGCTCGGCGGACATCGTGGCCCGGTTCGGCGGGGACGAGTTCGTGGTCGTCCTGCCCGTTCGGGAGGTGTCGCGGGCGGTGGTGATGGCCCAGCGGCTGGTGGAGGTCCTCAGCGAGCCGATCGCGGTGGGCGACGCCGAGGTCGCGCCCGGCGCCAGCATCGGGATCGCCGTCGTGGACCGGGTTCCGCCCGGGGACGACCCGGTGGGGACCCTGCTGCGCGACGCGGACACGGCCATGTACTACGCCAAGCAACGCGGCAGGGGCCGTTTCGAGTTCTTCGACGCGCGGCTGCGCGAGCACATCGAGGAACGGCTGGAGATGGCCGCGGCGCTGCGCCGCGCCGTCCCGGAGGAGGAGTTCTTCCTCACCTTCCAGGCCCGCCGGCGCTGCGGCGACCGAGGGATCGCGGGCGTGGAGGCGCTGCTGCGCTGGCGCCACCCGCAGCTCGGTGTGGTGCTGCCGGGTGTCTTCGTGCCGATCGCCGAACGCATCGGAAGGATCGTGGACCTCGGCGGGTGGGCTCTTCGCGAGGCGCTGGCCCAGGTGGCTGCACTGCACGAGCGGCGGCTCGCGCTGGCCGTGAACGTGTCCCCACGCCAGCTCGTGTCCCCCGGGTTCGTCGCGATGGTGTCCGAGGCGCTTGGCGCCTGGGACGTCGAGCCGGCGCGCCTCACACTGGAGATCACCGAGAGCGCGCTGGTCGACGACCCGGAATCGGCCCGGGCCGTGCTCGAGGACCTGCGTGCCCTCGGCGTCACCATCGCCCTCGACGACTTCGGGACCGGTTGGTCGTCCTTGTCGTACCTGCTGACGCTGCCCGTCGACATCCTCAAGATCGATCGCGTCTTCGTCAGCGAGCTGCCCACCGACTCCGACGCCTGCGCCGTCGTCGCCGCGGTCCTCGGCCTCGGCCACGGCATGGGTCTTCTCGTGGTCGCCGAGGGCGTGGAGCGGGAGGACCAGCTCGACGTGCTGCGCGACATGGGGTGCGACGAGTACCAGGGTTTCATCGACGGCGAGCCGGTGGCCCTCGACGAGCTGGTGGTGCGGCCTGGCGCCCCTGCCTGACCGGAGGGCGCAGCTGACCCCGCCCCTCACCGCCCTCGCGCCGGAGCCGTCGGCGGGGGTGTAGGGCCTGCGACCCTGAGGCGGAGGTCGGGGGTCGGGTCGCGCCTTGGACACCATGGCCTGCGTGCTGGCCAGGATGTCGAGGTGGCCAGGATGTCGAGGTGGCCAGGATGTCGAGGTGGCCAGGATGTCAAGGTGGCCAGGATGTCGAGGTGGCCAGGATGTCGAGGTGGGCAGGGACGTGGATGTGGGCAGGGACGCGGGTCGGGGCGCCCGGCGAGGAAAGCTCGGCTGGAGCCTGGCCTTCCTGCTGAGCCTGGCCGTGCAGCTCGTGGTGCTCTACGCGCCCCGTGCGCCCTCGGTGTCGACGGGCCTGCCCCTGGACAAGGTCGTGCACGTGGCCGTGTTCGCCGCCGTGGCCGGGACCGGGCTGAGGGCGGGGCTCCCGGCCAGGGTGCTGGTGACCGCCCTTCTGGCGCACGCCGTGGTGAGCGAGCTCATCCAGGCCCAGTGGCTGGCGCACCGCTCCGGCGACGTGTGGGACGCCGTCGCCGATGCGGTGGGGGTCGGCCTCGGGTGGGCCGCGGTCCGGACGCGGGCGCCGCGGCGGCCATGATGGTGGCATGACCGCGTTGGCCGGCCGCCTCGTCGTCGCCTCCCCGACGTTGCTGGACCCGAACTTCCGACGCAGCGTCGTGCTGCTGCTCGGCCACGGGGACGACGGCGCGTTCGGCCTGGTCGTCAACCGGCCGCTGCAGGTGGACGTCGCGGCGGTGCTGCCGGAGTGGCAGCCTTACGCGACGCTGCCGGGGAGGTTGTTCCAGGGCGGCCCGGTGCAGCTGGACTCGGCCCTGGGGTTGGTGGCCGTACCCGGGGACGGCGAGGAGCCGGTGGGCGTGCGCCGGATCCTCGGCTCCGTGGGCCTGGTCGACCTCGACGCGCCTCCGGAGGTCGTGGTCGCGGGGTTGTCCGGGCTGAGGATCTTCGCCGGTTACGCGGGGTGGTCGCGCGGGCAGCTGGAGGACGAGATCGGCGAGGGCGCGTGGTACGTCGTGGACGCCGAGCCGCGCGACGCCTTCAGCGCCGAGCCCGACGAGCTGTGGAGGCAGGTGCTGCGCCGCCAGCGCGGCGACCTCGCCCTCGTGTCGACCTTCCCCGAGGACCCGGCACAGAACTGAGCCGTGGTCGCGGCACCGCCTAGAGTGAGGGGTCATGAGCACCTCGTCGCCGGAGCCAACCCCTCTGTCGTCGCCGGTCGACCCCGACGGGTCCCGGACCGCCGTCCTCGAGCGTGAGCTCGTCGGTCAGCAGGTGGAGCCGGGCGACCACGAGCGCTTCTCCCACTACGTCCGCAAGGAGAAGATCCTGGAGTCCGCGCTGAGCGGGGCACCGGTGATCGCCCTGTGCGGCAAGGTCTGGGTGCCGGGCCGGGACCCGAACAAGTTCCCCGTGTGCCCGGTGTGCAAGGAGATCTACGAAGGGCTCCGCCCGCGTCCCCGTGACGGCGACGGCAAGGGTGACGGCGGGGGGTCCCCCGACTGAGCGGCGACGTCCCACCGGAGGAGGTCGCGCCGGACGAGGTCGCGCCGGGCCTGGCACTGTCGCCCCTGTCTGGTCGGTTGAGGCCCACGACGCTCGGTCTCGTGGCTCTGGTCACGCTGACGGCGTTCGAGGCCATGGCCGTGGCGACCGCCATGCCCGTCGCCGCCGAGGCGCTGAACGGCGTACGCGGGTACGGCCTGGCGTTCTCGCTCTTCCTCACGATGTCGCTGCTCGGCACGGTGCTGGCAGGCGGGTGGGGTGACTCGGCCGGGCCGCGCGGCCCGATGCTGTTGGGCCTGGGGCTGTTCGTCGGTGGCCTCCTCGTCTCCGGTCTGGCCACCACGTTCGCCGTGATGGTGGTCGGTCGGGCCGTCTCCGGCGTCGGCGCGGGACTCATGGTGGTGGCGCTCTATGTCGTGATCGCCGTCGTCTACCCCCAGACCGTCCAACCGAGGATGTTCTCGATGGTCTCGGCGGCGTGGGTTCTGCCCTCGGTCGTCGGTCCGCCGATCGCGGGCTGGCTCGCCGTCCACGTGTCCTGGCGCGCGGTGTTCCTGGTCGTGCCGCCGCTGGTGGTCCCCGCCCTGCTCGCCCTGCTGCCACGCCTGACCCGCCTGCGGCCGAGGGCGACAGCCGGCCACCAGGACCAGCCGCGGCGCGGCGGCCTGGCCAGGGCCGCCAGGGGGGTGGGCGTCGCCGGCGGGGCCTTCCTGCTGCAGGTCGGCTTCCAGGGCGGCACCGGTGCCGCCCGGGTCGGGCTCGGCGTGGTGGGCGCTGCCCTGGTCGTGGCGTCCCTGCCCGGGCTGCTCCCGCCGGGGACGCTGCGGCTGCGGCGGGGCCTGCCCACGGTGGTGGCCGTACGGGGGATGTACACGGCTGCCTTCTTCGGTGCTGAGACCTTCGTACCGCTCATGCTCGTCAGCCAGCGAGGGCTCGACCCCGCGGTGGCCGGTCTCACGCTCACCGGAGCCGCTCTCGGCTGGTCCGCCGGCTCCTACGTGCAGGGCCGGCCGGGGCTGCCGGTCACGCGGTTCACCCTGCTGTGGGTAGGCGGCCTCCTCGTGGGGGTGTGCACCCTGGGCCTGATGCCGACGCCGTGGCCGGGCACCCCGGTCTGGGTGATCGCACCCGTGTGGGCGGTCGGCGGCCTGGGGATGGGCCTGGCGATGTCCAGCACGAGCGTCCTCACGCTGAGCCTGTCCGCGCCGGGGGAGGAGGGCCGCAACTCCGCCGGGCTCCAGCTCAGCGACTCTCTCGGCGGGGTGCTCGGGATCGGCGTCGCGGGGGCGATCTTCGCCTCCATGCACCGCCCGAGCGGCGACGACGCGAGGGCCTTCACCCTGATCTGGCTCGTGCTCGGTGTGGTCGGGTCGCTGTCGGCCCTCGTGGCGCTGCGCGCCTCGCCGACTCGCGGTCAGCGCAGAACCTGCAACGTCTCGAGCGTGGAGTCCGCCGCGTAGGCGATGCGGCCCCCGTCGGCGCGTACGGCCCGCAGCGCCGCTAGGGCCTGCGCCGTCACGACCTCGCCCGGGGCCAGCACGGGCACGCCCGGCGGGTAGGGCGCGACCAGCTCGGCGCTGACCCGGCCGACCGCGTCATGGGCGGCGACGCTCTCGTGCGGGGCGAAGAACGCCTCTCGCGGGCTGACCACCGTCTGGGGCTCGACGGCCCACGCCGCCCCGGTGCCGACGGGGCGCGCGGCCCCCCGGTGCCGCTGCACCGCCGCCGCGAGGCAGTCGGTGAGGCCGCGGACGCTCGCTTCGTCGTCGGCCACGGTGACCATCGCGATCACCGTGTCCCGGTCTGCCATCTCGACGGGGTAGCCCGCCGCCTGCAGGTCGGCCTCGACGGCGTTCCCGTGCGCACCGGACCCGTTGAGCAGCACCACCAGCTTGGTCGGGTCCACCGTCGAGCCGTCGGCCAGCGGCGTGTCGAGCACCTGCAGGCCGGGGACGGCGCCCAGCCGCCGGCGCGCGGACGCCACGAGGTGCACGAGCCGCTCGCACAAGGCCGACCCGTCCCGTTCGAGCAGTGCGCGGGCAGCGTCGATGCTGGCAAGAATCGCCCCCGACGGGCTCGTCGTGGCCGAGGCCTCCATGCCTCGTTCCAGCCGGTCGGGGTCGAGCAGGCCACCGGCTCGCGACGTGTGCGCGAGCACCAGAGATGCCTGGCTCAGCGCGGGCAGGCTCTTGTGGGCGCTCGTCACGATCGCGTCGGCGCCGGCGGCCAGGGCGTGCCGGGGGAGCCCGGGGTGGAAGCCGTGGTGCGCGGCCCATGCGGCGTCGATCACGAGCGGGACCCCTGCGGCGTGGGCCGCCCGAGCCCAGCCGGCGACGTCGCCCATCGTCCCGACGTACGAGGGCTCCCCGAGCAGGACGGCGCATGCTCGCGGGTGCGCTGCCAGCGCCGCCTCGACGTCGGCCACGGGCACCGACGTCGGCATCCCGGTCGCGGCGTCGACGCCGGGGCGGACCCACACCGGGTGCAGCCCGGCCAGCACGAGACCCATCAGCATCGACTTGTGCAGCGTGCGCGCGACGACGACCTCGCGGCCCGGCTCGCCGACGGCCAGCGCGAGCGCCTGGTTCCCGTGCGTGGACCCACCGACACTGAAGCGGCACCAGTCCACGCCCCAGAGGTGGGCGGCCCGCCGCTCGGCCGTCGCGAGGAGCCCACCGGCCTGCTGCATGGTGTCCAGCCCGGCGTAGAGCGGGACGTCGCCCGCAACGACGGGCCCGACGAGCCCCGTGCGCTGCTTGTGGCCGGGGACCGTGAACGGGTGGATCTCCCCGCGGTCGACGCCCTCGCCGAAACGGCACCACGCGTCCAGCAGGGGCGCGTCGTCGCGCAGCGCCTCCCACGACTGTGCAGCGGCGGGTGCGGTGGATGGGGCGGCGTCGGGTGCTTCCACGGGCGGATCGTCGCATGCCGGCACCGGCCCGCGGCACACCACCGGCAGCACTGGAGCGTCAGCGGATGCGCACGCCCCGGCTGACCACGGCGGCCGGCGTGGCGAGAACGCGGGGGTCGTCGCGCGGGTCGTCGTGGTAGGTCACGAGGTCCGCGCGCTGCTCCGGCCCCGGCGCCGGCAACCTCAGGTACGCCCGCGCGGACGTCGTCGCCGCCGCAAGGGCGGCGTCCGGGGCCACGCCCAGGCGAGCGAGCCAGGCGACCTCGGCCGCCACGGACCCGACGACGTCGGAGCCGGTCAGCACGGTCAGCCCTCGCTCGACGGCGGCGGGGAGAAGCTGTGACCAGCGGTCGACGAGCTCCGACGGTGCGGGCCAGCCGACGCCGCCCGCGACGTCCGGGTCGACGACCGGTACGCCGAGCACCGCACTCAGGGTGGGTGTCCAGGCACAGCCCGCGTCGACCATCGCGTCGAGCGTCCCCTCGTCCATCGCGACCCCGTGCTCCACGGAGTCGACACCGGCGCGCACGACCTCGCCGACGTAGCCCGTGGTCGTGTGGGCGGCCACCCGCGCCCCTCGGGCGTGCACGGCTTCGACGAGGGCCGCCAGGACCTCGGGGGCGAAGGTGGGCTCTGGCGGCAGACTCCGATCGTTGAGGTCGGGGAAGTCCGCCACCACCTTGACCCAGTGCGCTCCTGCGTCCACCTCGGCCAACGCCGCAGCCACCAGGCCTTCGGGCTCCACGGCCTCGTACACCTCGGGAAAGTAGCGTCCGGGGGTGGACAGGAAGCGTCCGCAGGCGAGCACCCGGTCCGGGTCGGCGACGGCGAGCTCGAGGGCGAGCCCGTCGACCCCGCCGGTGTCGCGTACCACCAGCACGCCGTCGCGGCGGTACCCGGCGAAGCGCTGGTCGCGCGCCCGCCGCCCGGCCTTGCGCGGCCCGCGTCGGCCGAGGGCCATGGTGAGGTGGCAGTGCGCGTCGACGAGGCCGGCCAGGGCATAGCGGCCCGGCAGTGCCTGCGCACCGGCCACGGGCTCGGCCCGCACCACCCCGCCGGAGCACCACCAGGCCATCGGCTGGCCCCCCGGCACGGCGGTTCCGGCGAAGGACCAGCCCCGAGGTCGGGTCATCGGCCCACGCCGCTGCGAGCCGTCCGGCGCGGCAGCCATAGCGGCGTCCCAGCATGCGCCGATGTCTCGTCCCCCGCGGCGGCGCACATCCGCCCCAGCGCCCGCCCCCTCTCGACGGCCGCGCGGATGACCGCGCGCAAGCGGTCGTCGTCCGCCATCGCGGCGACGAATCTGCGGGCAGTCTTGATCATGACAACCGGTGGCTCGCTGAGTCGGGTGAGCGAACTGTAGCCGGTGGGCGAGCGTGCCCCGTGTAGACATCGTGCGACATCGGGGTCGCACCCGAACCCCCGAACTCGCACGATGTTCCGGGGGGGTCACGGCCACGGTCGCCTCCGCCGTCTCGGCGTCGTCGGGTTCGGGGCCTTCCCCGCTGTCAGGGCCGTTGGGGGGAGCGAGCCGCCGCTGACTGCACGAGGGGAAGGCTGCGGTACGGCAGCACGGTGGCCAGGGCGATGACGGTGGCGGTGCGCGAGACTGCAGGGTCGGCGCCCAGCAGGTCGATGACGCGTTGGAGGTCGGCGTTGGTGGAGGCGACCACCCGCACGAGCAGGTCACCGGTCCCGGTGATCGTGTGCGCCTCCAGCACCTCCGGGATGGCCGCGAGGTGAGCGCGGAGCGCGTCGTACCCGCGTTCCTGGGCGATCTCCAGGGTGCAGAAGGCCGTCACGGGGTAGCCCACGGCTGCCGGGTCGACGTCCGGCCCCAGGCCGCGGACCACGCCGGTGCGCATGAGCCGGTCGAGCCGGGCCTGCACCGTGCCCCGTGCGACACCGAGACGGCGTGCGGCCTCGAGCACGCTGATCCGCGGCTCGTGGGTCATGAGCTCGATCAACGCGGCGTCCAGTCGGTCGATCATGGCCCCTCGCACACGGGTGGCGGTCCACCGGTCGACGAACGGCGACCGGGTGCGGCCCAGTCTGCCCCGCCTGCCGAGGACGCCGGGCCTCGCCGGGCCTCGCCGGGCCTCGCCGGGCCCTGCCGGACCTCGCCGGGCATCGCCGGCCCTCGCCGGACCGGTGGCTGCGATCACGACGGCCATCGGCGACGCGCCATGGTCGGCGGCCACGGCCTACGCTCGCGGCCATGAGCCGTGTGCGCAGCGCCGATGTGGTCTCGGCGCTGGCCGAGGGGCTGCCACCGCATGCCCTGGTCACCGACGAGGACGTCGTCGCCGGCTACCGCTACGACCGGGCGATGTTCTGCCCGGCCGGGGTCCCGCTCGCCGTGGTCCTGGCCCGGGAGACCGCCCACGTGCAGCACGCGTTGCGAGTGGCGACCCGCCTCGGCGTCCCCGTCGTGCCCCAGGGAGCTCGCAGCGGCCTGTCCGGGGCGGCCAACGCGGTCGAGGGCTGCATCGTCGTCAGCACCGAGAAGATGGACCGGCTGCTGGAGGTCGACGTCGCGAACCGGCTCGTCGTGACCGAGCCTGGCGTGCTCAACCACGACCTGTCCCGCACGGTCGCCGAGCACGGCCTGTTCTACCCGCCCGACCCGTCGAGCTGGGAGTTCTGCACGATCGGCGGCAACCTCGCGACGAACAGCGGGGGCCTGTGCTGCGTGAAGTACGGCGTGACGACGGACTACGTGCTGGGTCTTGAGGTGGTGCTCGCCTCGGGTGAGGTGCTGCGAACCGGACGCCGCACGGTCAAGGGGGTGGCCGGTTACGACCTCACCCGGCTCTTCGTGGGCAGCGAGGGAACCCTTGGGGTGGTGACGGAGGCGACGTTGATGCTCCGGCCGGCTGCGCAGCGGCCGCAGACGGCCGCTGCCCTCTTCGCCTCGGCCGCCGACGCCGCGGCGGTCGTGGCCGAGGTGGTTCGTGCCGGCCACGTGCCGAGCCTTCTGGAGATCATGGACGCCACGTCGATCCGGGCGGTGAACGCCTACCTTCGTAGCGACCTGCCCGAGGACTGCGCGGCGATGCTGCTGTGGCAGTCCGACGTCGGTGGTTCCGGCGCGCGCGCGCAGGTCGAGGCCATCGGGGCTGTCGCCGATGCGGGCGGGGCCACCGACGTCGTGATCGCCGACGACGCGGCGGAGGGCGACCTCCTGCTTGCCGCCCGCCGCAGCGTGCTCGTCGCTCTCGACCAGCTCGGCACCACCCTGATCGACGACGTGTGCGTGCCCCGGGACCGGCTGGCCGCACTGTTCGACGGCGTGGCGGCGGTCGCCGACCGGCACGGCCTGGTGATCGGCGTGGTCGGGCACGCCGGCGACGGGAACATGCACCCGACCGTGGTCTTCGACGCCGCTGACGCCGACGCCACGAAGCACGCCCAAGCCGCATTCGGTGAGATCATGGACCTCGGCCTGCAGCTCGGCGGCACCATCACCGGGGAGCACGGCGTCGGGGTGCTCAAGCGGGAGTGGCTGGCCCGGGAGGTCGGGCCGGTCTCGCTGGGGGTGCACCGCGCCGTCAAGGCCGCCCTCGACCCGCAGGGGCTGCTCAACCCCGGCAAGGTCTTCGAGGCTGAGCCCAGGACGGCGTAGGCCGGGCGGCCTTGTCCCGCCCGGTGACGCCGGTGACGCCGGTGACGCCGGCCACCTACGCCGGTGACGTGACGAGGACCGGGATCCCCACCAGCTCGGCGCCGGCACCGGCGAGCTCGTGCAGCGCCGCCTGCGTGGTCGCGGGCGCGACCCCGGCGGTCAGGTCGAGCAGCACCCGGGTCCCGAACCCCGCGGCGACGGCGTCCAGCGCCGTTGCACGCACGCAGTGGTCGGTGGCGATGCCGACGACGTCGACGTCGGTGACGCCACGTGAGCGCAGCCAGTCGGCGAGCCCACCGGCAGGCCCATCGCCGGACCCGCCGCCGGGCCCATCGCCGGGCCCGCCGCCGACCTCGGTGCCCTCGAAGCCGGAGTACGCCGCTGCGTGCGCCCCCTTGGCGAACCACGCCTGGACCAGCGCGGTGTCCAGCGACGGGTGAGAGCGGGCTCCGTCGGTGTCGGCAACGCAGTGCGCGGGCCAGCTGTCCACGAAGTCCGGCGAAGCGGCGAAGTGCTCTCCCGGGTCCACGTGCCAGTCGAGGGTGCCGACCACGGCCGCGTAGTCACGGGCGTGCGCCCGTACGTGGTCGGTGATCGCGGCAGCGACGCCTGCGCCACCGCCGACGGCCAGGGAGCCGCCCTCGCAGAAGTCGTTCTGCACGTCGACGACGATCAAGGCTCGGGTGCTCACGTCAGTCACGTCCTCGGTGGTCACGGCCGGTCGATGTGGAAGATCGTAGGGATCGCCGGCTCGCCGCGGGAGAGCTGGCGCGCAGTGAGGGGCAGCTCGGCGAGCGAGGCGGCGTGCCGTGCGCGCGCGACGTCCAACGGCTCCGTCCCGACCACCTCGCCGTGGTCGACGAGGCGTACCAGCAGTGCGCGGTCGTGGTCGTCGCCGGGGGGCGGCTGGCCGACGCCCACCACCTCGGCGTCCGCGAGCCCGTCCGGGCCCCGGCGCCGCACCGCCCACTTGCGCCCCGCGACGCTGCTCTTGTCCTGGCTGCGCTTGGCCACGCCGACGAGCTGCGAGTCGGCCCCCGCGCGCGCCACGAGCTTGTAGACCAGGCCGGCGGTGGGTGCGCCAGAGCCCGTCACCAGCGACGTGCCGACGCCGTAGGCGTCGACGGGTGCCGCCGCGAGGGCGGCGATGGCGTGCTCGTCGAGGTCGCTGGTGACGACGATCCGGGTGGAGGTCGCCCCGAGCCCGTCGAGCTGGGCGCGCACCGCGTGGGCCTGCTCGAGAAGGTCCCCGGAGTCCAGCCGCACCGCACCGAGGCCGGTGCCGGCGACCTCGACCGCGCTGCGGACGCCGGCCTCGACGTCGTAGGTGTCGACGAGCAGCGTCGTCCCCGTTCCGAGCGCCTCCACCTGGGCGGCGAAGGCGGCCCGCTCGTCGTCGTGCACGAGGGAGAACGCGTGCGCGGCGGTCCCGATGGTCGGGATGCCGTGCCGCCGGCCGGCTTCGAGGTTGGAGGTACCCGCGAACCCCGCGAGGTAAGCGGCTCTGGCCGCCGCGACCGCGGACTCCTCGTGCGTGCGTCGCGACCCCATCTCCAGGCACGGCCGGCCGTGGGCGTGCGCCGTCATGCGGCTCGCGGCTGCGGCGATGGCGCTGTCGTGGTTGAGCACCGACAACGCCAGTGTCTCGAGCAGCACGGCCTCCGCGAAGGTGCCCTCGACCACGAGCAGGGGAGAGCCCGGCACGAAGGTCTCACCCTCGGCGTAGCCCCACATGTCGCCGCCGAAGCGGTACTCGGCCAGCCAGCGCAGCGTGGGGCGAGTCGACGACGTGCGCCTCCTCCAGGGCACGCAGCTCGTCGTCGCCGAAGCGGAAGCGTCGCAAGGCCTCCAGCAGCCGACCGGTTCCGGCGACGACGCCGTAACGCCGGCCGTCGGGGAGCCGGCGGGCGAAGACCTCGAAGACGCACCGCCGAGCGGCCGCACCGCTGCGCAGGGCGGCCTGGACCATCGTGAGCTCGTAGTGGTCGGTGAGCAGCGCCGTGGAGGACGGCTCGGCGGCGGGGGGTCCTGCTGTCACGCGGACAGGGTAGGTCAGGGGCGGCGTCCCGATCAGGCCAGGCAGGCGGGTGGCAGCTCGAACCAGCGCAGATGCTCGAAGTCGGCGGACAGCCCGGGCAGGCCCTCCCCAGGGTCGACGGTGTCGCCGGCCCCGCCGCTCCCGTCGTCGCGGTCGCCGCCGTCGTCGCGGTCGCCGCCGTCGTCGCGGTCGCCGTCCGCCCGGGCGAGCAGGACGGCGCGCGCCTGCTCGAGCTGAGCCGCCAGCGCCGACTCCGGCGCGCGGTCGTGGTGGGAGGGGTACGTCATGGCCCCGGTGGCCGCCTCGTACCGCACGTCGCGCAGGCGCATCGGGGGCTCGACCGGCCCGTCACGGTGGCGCCACAGCCCGGTGGCCGTGTCGAAGCGGTAGTCGGGCAGCAGCCGGTGCCCGTACGTGGCCACGAGGTGCACGGCCTGCACGAGGTACTCCAGGACGGCGTCGGAGATGAAGTAGTTGAGGTTCACCCGTACCCAGCCGGGCTTGATCCCCTCGCAGCCGCCCGTGATCTCGCGCTCGAACTCGTGCGAGCGTGCGAGGTCGATCCCGAGGAGGCGGTGCCCGTAGGGCCCTGCGCACGAGCAGCCGCCCCGTGCCTGGATGCCGAAGAGGTCGTTGAGCAGGGCCACGACGAAGTTGTGGTGCAGATAGCGCCCCGCTCGGCCGTCGGGGTGCCGGCGGCGCACGACGAACGAGACGATCGAGAGTCGCTCGGCGTCGAGGTTGCCGAGGATCTCGATCGCCGGGTTCCGCCGCCAGGACGCCACCGCGTGGCGAACGAGGAACGCCTCGTGGGCGCGGATCGTGTCGAGGCCGACCGCGTGCTTGAGCTGGAACACCAGACCGGCGCGGATGGACTCGACGATGGCCGGGGTGCCGCCCTCCTCCCGGTGTGCGGGGTCGGTGAGGTAGCGGTGCTCCACCGGGTTCACGTAGGCCACCGTGCCGCCGCCTGGCACGACGGGCACGCGGTTGGTGAGCAGGCTGCGGCGCGCGACGAGCACGCCGGGCGTACCCGGGCCGCCGATGAACTTGTGTGGCGAGATGAACAGCGCGTCCTTGTGCGCGAGCGGGTGCCGGTCGCAGCGCGGCGACCACTCGATCGGTACGTAGGGGGCCGCGGCCGCGAAGTCCCAGAACGACAGGGCGGCGTGTCGGTGCAGGAGGTCGGCGATCGCGCAGGTGTCCGACAGCAGCCCGGTCACGTTGCTGGCGGCCGAGAACGAGCCGATCGTCAACGGCCGCTCGGCGTGGGCGACCAGCGCAGCCTCGAGCCGTGCCAGGTCGATGTGACCGTCGGCGTCCTCGGGGATGACGACGACGTCCGCGATCGTCTCCCGCCACGAGACCTCGTTGCTGTGGTGCTCGTACGGGCCGATGAGGACGACGGGCCGCCGGTTGGGCGGGATCAGCGAGCCCAGGTGGTACCGCTCGTCGAGATCTGCCGGGATCCTCAGGTTGAGCACTCCGATGATCTTGTCGATCGCAGCGGTCGAGCCGGACCCGCAGAAGATGACGACGGCGTCGTCGTCCCCGCCGACCGCGTCGTGGATGATCGACCGGGCGTCCTCGCGCAGACGGGTGGTCTGCAGCCCCGTCCCGCTGGCCTCGGTGTGCGTGTTGGCATAGCGCGGCAGCACCTCGTCACGGATGAAGTCCTCGACGAAGGTCAACGCCCTCCCGCTGGCGGTGTAGTCGGCGTAGGTCACCCGGCGCGGCCCGTAGGGCCCGTGCATCAGCTGGTCGTCGCCGATCACGCTCTCGCGGATGCGTCGGAGCAGGGGCGTGTCAGCGGGTCTTGGCATACCCCCCACCGTAACCACGAGCACGAGTGCCGGCGAGCAGCGGGTGTGCTCACCAGCGGTGTCGGCGCCGGCGGCGCAACTACAGTGGAGGCGTGCTGGTCGTTGCATCTCTCGCGCCCGTCACGGTCGATCGGCCGCAGGCGGAGGAGGAGACGCTGGCCGACGTCCCGTGGGTCACGATCGTGTGGAACGACCCGGTGAACCTCATGTCGTACGTGAGCTACGTCTTCCAGAGCTACTTCGGCTACCCGAAGCAGAAGGCCGACCGCCTGATGCGCGACGTCCACGAGAAGGGTCGGGCGGTGGTCTCCAACGGCTCGCGCGAGGAGATGGAGCGCGACACCGAGGCCCTGCACGAGTTCGGTCTCTGGGCCACGTTCCAGAAGGACCGCTGATGCGCCGGGGTGAGCCTCGTGTGTTCCGGGCCCATCGTGGGTCGGTGCGCGTGGGTCTGGAGGCCCAGACCCGAGACGTCGTGGCGGACCTGCTGCTGCAGGTGGACGAGCTGCTCGACGACGGCCGCGCGAGCACCTCGGCCGACCCACTCGTCGCACTGGTCGGCATGGACCTGGCCGTGGACGGGCTGGACGTCGCGACGGCAGGCCCGGAGGACGCCGCGGTCGCGCGGCTGCTCCCGTTGGCCAACCGGGAAGACCCGGAGCTGGCGCAGGAGTTCCGCCGCCTCACCGAGCAGGGCCTTCGTGCCCGCAAGCGGACCGGTCTGCAGGTGGCCGCGGCGGCGTTGCGGCGTCCCGAGCCCGTCACCCTTTCCGCGGAGGAGGCCCAGACGCTGCTCAAGGCACTCACCGATCTGCGGCTGGTACTGGGGGAGCGGCTCGGGATCCGCACCGACGAGGACGCCGCGGCGCTGCACGAGCTGTCTCTGCATGTGTTCGGCGAGCAGGAGCAGGTTCCCGGGCTGTCGCTGGTGATGCTCTACGACTTCGTCACCGAGCTGCAGGAGCTGCTGGTGCACGAGGTGGCGAAGCTCCCGCGCTCACGGTGAGGCCCTGGCGGGCCGCCGGTGGTGATCGTGAGACATCCAGCTCGCTCGGCGGTGATCGTGAGACATCCAGGTCGCCGTTTGGTGATCGTGAGACATCGCCTGCGGCGGTCCCGGCGGTGTGCATGACGATCACGACTGGTCGCGTGGATGTCTCACGATCGGTTCTGACCAGGCCCGAGATGCTGGGACCTACCGTCACTTGCCGCCGCGTTGTCGACGAGTTACGCACACAAGCCGCCGATGTTTCGGCGTCCACAGGTGCCGGCCCGGCGCCCTGCACACATGCCTTCGGGCGAGGAACGCTGAACACGTGCCCCCTACGGTGTCCCAGTCCCTTGCGGTGTCCCAGTCCGTTGCGGCTGCCCCGTCCCCGGCGGTGTCGCCGGCGGTGCAGGCTGCCCGCGCCGAGGGGGTTCTGCGCCTCGCGGATGCGGTAGCACTGTTCGGCCGGTCGCTCGTGCGCCGCGAGCTGGCGTCCGGGCGCTGGCGCCGGGCGCACCGTCGTGTCGTGGTACGCCACAACGGGCCTCTGCCGCCGCGCCAGCGCCTCTGGGTCGCCTTGCTGGCCGGCTCACTGGGAGCCGCGCTCGGCGGCTGGTCCGCGCTGGCCTTCGACGGCATGCCGGAGGGCTTCGACGCTGTCCCGACTGTGCTCATCCCGCAGGGCGCCCGCCGGCCCGCTATCGACGGAGCCAGGGTCGCCTTCTCCCGCGCCCTCGGGGAGGTCGATGTCGCACCGATGCGGCACCCGCGCCGTACTCGGCCTCACCGAAGCCTCGTGGACGCCGCCAGCGCCTCGTCGTCGGCGGCCGCTGCGCGGTTGGTGCTGCTCAAGGGCGTCCAGCAGGGAGTGGCGACATCCACCCAGCTCGCCGAGATGCTGGCCCGGCGTGGTCAATGCTCACACCTGGCCGTCATGCTCGAGACAGTTGCGGACCTCGACGGTGGCCCCGGTTCGATACCGGAGCGCGAGTTCGCCCGGCTGCTGCGGCGAGCCGGCCTGCCCCAACCGACCCGCCAATCCGTCGCGCTCCGGCCCGCGGGTCGGGCCTACCTTGACGCTCGGTGGGAGTCCACGGACGTGGCCGCCGAGGTCGATGGTGCCCACCACGCCCTGGCCGAACAGCGGGACGCCGACTGGGGTCGGCACAACGACCTCACCGCGACGGGCCTGCGGGTGCTCCACTTCACGTCGTTCGCGGTGCGACACCGACCAAACAGCGTGGCAGAGGTGGTGCGCAGGGCGCTGGGGTGACGGGGTTGATGGGCATGGCCCTGGGGTGACGGAGGTGGTGCGCAGGACGCTGGGGTGACGGGGTTGATGGGCATGGCCCTGGGGTGACGGAGGTGGTGCGCACGGTGCGCACCGGCCATGGCAGCCCGTGCGTCGACGCCTGGCCAGGCCATCACGTGGCGAGCAGCACACGGGGGTGACGGTGGTAGGGCGCCGTCGTCGGCCTAGGCTCGCAGACGTGGCGGACGCTCCGATCGGCATCCTCGACAGCGGTGTCGGTGGCCTGACCGTGGCCCGGTCGGTACTCGACCAGCTGCCGCACGAGCCGGTGCTCTACGTCGGGGACACCGCCCACGGCCCGTACGGCCCGAAGCCGATCGCCCAGGTGCGAGCGCACGCACTGCACGTCATGGACCAGCTGGTGGAGTCGGGCGTGAAGATGCTCGTGATCGCCTGCAACTCCGCCAGCGCCGCGACGCTGCGCGACGCCCGCGAGCGCTACGACGTCCCCGTTGTCGAGGTGATCCAGCCGGCGGTCCGCCGAGCGGTGGCGGCGTCTCGGGCCGGGCGCATCGGCGTCATCGGCACGCGCGCGACCATCGCGTCGCAGGCGTACGAGGACGCCTTCGCCGCCGCACCGCACCTGGCGATCACGGGCCGCGCCTGCCCTCGGTTCGTCGAGTTCGTCGAGCGTGGCGTGACCGGCGGTGCCGAGCTGTCCGGCGTCGCCCACGACTACCTGGACCCGGTGCGCGAAGCCGGCGTCGACACCCTCGTGCTCGGGTGCACCCACTACCCGCTGCTCACCGGGGTGATCTCGCTGGTGATGGGCGAGGACGTGACACTGGTCTCCAGCGCCGAGGAGACAGCCAAGGACGTCTACCGCACGCTTGTGGCGCACGGTCTGGAGCGCGACGACGCGCTTCCGCCCCCCCGCCACCGGTTCCTGGCGACAGGTGACCCCGAGCCCTTCGCCCGCCTGGCCCGCCGGTTCCTGGGTCCCGAGGTCGCGGCCGTTGAGCACGCCGGGGTCTTCGCGTGAGGCTGACGACCGTCGGCTGCGCGGGGTCCTTCCCGAGCCCGACCTCGCCGGCGTCGTGCTATCTCGTGGAGGCCGAGGACGCCGCCGGGCGCACCTGGCGGGTGCTGCTCGACCTCGGTTCCGGCGCTCTCGGGCCGTTGCAGCGGTACCTGGACGTGGCCGATATCGACGCGGTCCTGCTGAGCCACCTGCACCCGGACCACTTCGTCGACCTGTGCGGCCTCTACGTTGCGCTGCGTTACGACCCACGAGCCCGGGCACCACGTGAGGTGGCGGTGCACGGTCCGGAGGCGACGATGCACAGGATCGTCGCTGCCTACGGTGCCGACGAGCACGACGGGCTCGAGGAGGTGTACCGGCTTCACCCGTGGGTGCACGGCCAGGCGCGAGAGATCGGGCCCTTCACCGTGTCGGCCTACCGGGTGAACCACACCGTCGAGGCCTACGGGATCAGGCTGCAGCACCACACCCCGGCCGGCCCGGCCGTCCTTGCCTACACCGGCGACACCGACGACTGCCCTGCCCTCACCGACCTCGCCGCCGATGCCGGGCTTCTGCTTGCGGAGGCCTCGTTCGAGGAGGGGCGCGACGTCGTCCGCGGCGTCCACCTCACCGGCCTGCGCGCCGGGCAGGTGGCCCAGCGCGCGGGCGTCGAACGCCTCGTGCTCACGCACGTGCCCGCCTGGACCGCCCCGGAGGTCGTCCTGGCAGAGGCACGGACGGCCTTCTCCGGCCCGGTCCACCTGGCGCAGGCCGGGGACACCACGCACGTCTAGGCTTCACGGCATGTCGACTCTCGTCACGGCTCGGACCGACGGGCGCTCATCGGACCAGCTGCGCGAGGTCCGCCTCACCCGGGGTTGGCTCGAGCACGCCGAGGGCAGCGTGCTGGTGGAGTTCGGCCGTACGCGTGTCCTGTGCGCGGCGTCCCTGACCGAAGGCGTTCCGCGGTGGCGCAAAGGCTCCGGCCAGGGCTGGGTGACGGCCGAGTACGCGATGCTGCCCCGCTCGACCAACACCCGCAGCGACCGCGAGTCGGTGAAGGGCCGCATCGGCGGGCGCACGCACGAGATCTCCCGGCTCGTGGGCCGCTCGTTGCGGGCCGTCGTCGACGCGCGGGCACTGGGCGAGAACACGATCGTGCTCGACTGCGACGTGCTGCAGGCAGACGGCGGAACGCGGACCGCGGCGATCACCGGCGCCTACGTCGCGCTCGCCGACGCGCTCACGCTGGGCCCGCGGCAAGGGTCTGGTCAAGGGGGCGAACCCGCTGACCGGCTCGGTCGCCGCGGTCAGCGTCGGGGTGGTCGACGGCGTCCCCCTGCTCGACCTCTGCTACGAGGAGGACGTGCGGGCCGAGACGGACATGAACGTCGTGGTCACCGGCGACGGCCGGTTCGTGGAGGTGCAGGGGACCGCCGAGCAGGAGCCGTTCGACCGGGCCGAGCTCGACACCCTGCTCGACCTGGCCGTCGCCGGCTGCTCACGGCTGCGCCGGCTGCAGGACGCGGCCCTCGGCACGTGACCCCGGCATGAGCACGCTCGTGCTGGCGACCCGCAACGCCGGCAAGGTCGCCGAGCTGGGGCGCATGCTCGCCCAGGAGGGGCTGGACGGCGTCCTCATCGTCGGCGTCGACGCCTTCCCGGGGGTGGCCGACGTCGCCGAGACGGGCGTCACCTTCGCCGAGAACGCCACGCTGAAGGCGGCCGCGGTGGCGGCTGCCACGGGCCATCCGGCGGTCGCCGACGACTCCGGGCTCTGCGTGGACGTGCTGGGCGGTGCACCGGGGGTGTTCAGCGCGCGCTGGTCGGGCCGCCACGGGGACGACGCCGCGAACCTCGCGTTGCTGCTGGCGCAGCTCGCCGACGTCCCCGCCCCCGCCCGGGCGGCGCACTTCACCTGCGCCGCTGCCCTGGCCTCGCCCGGCGGGCAGGTGCAGGTGGTCGAGGGCCGGCTCGACGGGCGGCTGGCCCTGCAGCCACGAGGGGGCGGCGGGTTCGGCTACGACCCGATCTTCGTGCCGGACGGCGCGGACCGGACGACGGCGGAGCTCGCCCCCGAGGAGAAGGACGCGATCAGCCACCGCGGTCGGGCCCTTCGGGCGCTGCTGCCGCACGTTCGCGCGCTGCTCGCCTGACTTTCGCGGCGTCGTGCGGGGGCCATGGAGGCTCCGGGCCGTGGTCGACATGCGTGAGGGGTCGCCGCGGGGTGATGCTGACCTGGTGACGACGACGCAGGCGCGACCCGATGTGGTGCGTCGCGGGCCGGCGCGCGGCGTCTACGTGGTCGCCGGGATGTCGGCGACCGTCCTGGCGCTCGGCGTCGCCCAGCTCGTCGCGGCCCTGACGGGACCGTCGTCGGCCCCCGTGGTGGCCGTCGGCGGCGCCTTCGTCGACCGCGTCCCGCCGTGGCTGAAGCAGGCGGCCATCTCCGCCTTCGGCACGCACGACAAGCAGGTGCTGATCACGGGCGCGCTCGTCGTGGTCCTCGCACTCGGGGGACTCGCGGGCGCGCTGGGCCGTCGGCAACCGACCGCCGCCGTCAGCGTCGTCATCGCCCTCGGCGCGGTCGCCGCCCTGGCCGCCGCGACCCGGCCGGACGCCGGGCGCCTGGCCGTGCTGCCCAGCGTCGCCGGCGCCCTCGCGGGGATGGTGGCGCTGTCGTCCCTGCTGCGGCGCCTCGCGGCCCTGGAGCCCTCGCCGACGGCGGCGGAGGACCCCGTCGCAGGGCCTGGCCCGGGACGTCGAGCGCTGCTCGCCTCGGCCGCGGTGGCCCTCGGCGGCGTGGCGGCGGGGCTGCTGGGCTGGTTCGCCGGCCGGGGGGTGCGCGGCGTCGAGGCCTCGCGCTCCGCCGTCCAGCTGCCCCTCCCGGCTGTCGCGCAGCCCCCACCGCCGGCCGGCGTCGAGGTCGGCGTGCCCGGGGTGGTGCCGTTCCGGGTGCCGAACGCGGACTTCTACCGGATCGACACCGCCCTCGTGGTGCCTCAGGTGCGCGCGCAGGACTGGCGGCTGCGCATCCACGGCCTGGTCGACCGTGAGGTCAGCCTCGACTACGCGACCCTGGTCGCGTCGCCGCTGATCGAGCGCGACGTCACCTTGATGTGCGTCTCGAACGAGGTCGGTGGCGACCTCATCGGCAACGCGACCTGGCTCGGCCTGCCGCTGGGACCGCTGCTGCTGCGTGCCGGCCCGCACCCCGACGCCGACATGGTGCTCGCGACCAGCGTCGACGGCTTCACGACGCAGACGCCGCTGGCCGTCATGACCGACGGTCGCGACGCGATGCTGGCGATCGGCATGAACGGCCAGCCCCTGCCGGTGGAGCACGGGTTCCCGGTGCGCGTCGTCGTCCCGGGCCTGTACGGGTTCGTGTCGGCGACCAAGTGGGTCGTCGACATGAAGGTGACCCGCTTCGACGTCGACTCCGCGTACTGGACCCAGCGTGGCTGGTCACCGCGGGCACCGGTGAAGACCGGTTCGCGCATCGACGTCGTGCGTCCCGGGAGCGGCTCGGGCGCCGGCAGCGTGGTCGTGGCGGGCGTGGCGTGGGCTCAGCACCGCGGCATCGCCGCGGTCGACGTGCGCCTGGACGACGGGGCGTGGCAGCCGGCGCGGCTGGGCGCGGAGGAGAGCATCGACACCTGGCGCCAGTGGGTGTGGACCTGGACGGGCGCGACGAAGGGCAAGCACACCGCAGCCGTCCGCGCGACGGACAAGTCCGGTGCCGTCCAGACCGGCCAGCGGGCCGACCCGGCTCCGGACGGGGCGACCGGCTGGCACACCGTGACGTTCACCGTCACCTGAGGCGCCGTCAGGCCGGGCTTCCCTCCGGCAGCCGAGAGGCTGCCTGTCGACTGATCGTGTCCACTGATCGTGCGGGAGGCGGGACTCGAACCCGCATGCCCGAGGGCACAGGAACCTAAATCCTGCGTGGCTGCCAGTTACACCACTCCCGCGTACCACTACGCCCGCGCAACCCCAAGCCTACGCACGCGACCGGCGTCGTAGCGGCGGCAGCGCGACGGCCTTGAAGCGGGACGGCCTTGAGTGGGACGGCCCTGACGCGCTACAACCCCAGGGCCTTGCGCAGCGACGCGACGTGGCCCGTGGCCTTCACGTTGTACCGGGCCAGGGTCACGACCCCGTCGGCGTCGAGGACGACCGTCGAGCGGATCACGCCGGTCACCTTCTTGCCGTACAGGGTCTTCTCCCCCCAGGCGCCCCACTCGAGCATCACGGCGTGGTCGGGGTCGGACAGCAGCGGGAACGTCAGGCTGTCGCGCTCGACGAAGCGGGCCAGCTTCGCCGGGCCGTCGGGGGAGACGCCGACGACCTCGTACCCGTCGGCCTGCAGGGCGGCGAGGCTGTCACGGAAGTCGCACGCCTGGGTCGTGCATCCCGGCGTCATCGCCGCGGGGTAGAAGTACACGATCACGTTCCTGCCGCGCAGCCCCGACAGCGTCACCGGCTGCCCTGCACTGTCCAGCAAGGTGAAGTCTGGCGCGGTGGCGCCGACGGCGAGCTCGGGCATGGCGACTCCAGAGGCGTGCTGCGGCAGACAGGTCCGGCGGGAGGCGAACGGTCAGGGTCAGGCCGGTTCCACGATAGCCGTGCCCGCTGCGCCGTCCCGTCGAGACCGCGAGCCGCCGGCCGTGCGTGCGGCCAGTGCCCGCGTGGCATAGCGTGATCGCCGGAGGTGTGGCCTGTGAGTGCCGACGAGGACAAGACGACGCGCGGAGAGCCCCTGCCCGTCGACCCCGCCGAGCTCGAGGCGGCGGTCGAGGAGCGTCGGCAGCGGTTGGCGCAGACCGTGGACGAGCTTGTCCTCCGCACACGCCCCAGGGAGCTGGCCCGCCGTGGGCTCGCCGACGCCAAGCGACGGGTGCTGGCCGCCACGAGGACCGAGGACGGCGCCCTCCGCGTCGAGCGGTTGGGCGCGGTCGCGGCGGCGGTCGCCGTCCTCACTCTCCTGCTTGTCTGGCGCAGGAGGCGCGCCCGCGGCGTCGACTGACGGGCCGGCAGGTACCGACCACTGACGGGCTGCCGCCCGGCGGTAGCGTTCGGCCGTGACCCCGACGACCAGCCAGCCGCCCGGGCGCATCGACGCGGCACCCCTGGACCCCAGCCGGCTGCCGATCCGGATGCTGCACGACCGCGTGCTGGTCTCCAGCGACGGCGAGGGCGGCGAGCGGCGCTCGACGTCGGGCATCGTCATCCCGGCCACGGCGTCGGTCGGCAAGAGGTTGGCCTGGGCTGCCGTCGTCGCCGTCGGCCAGCACGTGCGCCAGGTGCAGGTGGGCGACCGCGTGCTCTACGACCCCGAGGAGCGCGCCGAGGTGGAGCTGCAGGGCGCGCAGTACGTCCTGCTGCGCGAGCGCGACATCCATGCGGTGGCGGCACCGCGCGTCGAGGACGGCCAGACCGGCCTGTACCTGTAGCCCGTCCTCCGGCGGCGGATCATCAACTTCAGGTGCACGCGTGGATGAGCCCGTGGACGGCCTGCCCAGCAGCAGCGCTGCGGCCGCGCGACGGAGCGGTCGACCGCGGCGCAACGCCCGCTACACCGTGCTCGACGCCGACGGCCCGCTTCCGCTGGACATGGTGCGCGCCGTCCCGGCCATCCGGCGAGATCCGCTGACGTTCCTCCAGCGCGTCGTCGAATGCTACGGCGACCTCGTCGCGTTCCCGATGCCGCGCACCCCCGTGCTGCTCGTCAACGACCCCGACGGCGTCCGGCGCGTGCTCGTCGACAACCAGCGGGCCTACGACAAGCACACGGTGCAGTACCTGGCGCTGTCGACGGTGACCGGCACGGGGCTGCTGACGGCCGACGGTGAGCAGTGGCGCCACCGCCGCCGGATCGCCCAGCCTGCCTTCCACCACAGCGGGTTGCCGGCCGTCGCGGAGCAGGCGGTCACCGCCGGGCAGGCCCTGCGCCGGCGCTGGGAGGCGGCCCCGGGCCACATCCTGGACGCCGACGCGGCCTGTATGACCGCCATGCTCGAGGTCGTCGGCCGCACGCTGTTCGACGCCGACCTCGCCGACGTGGGCGAGAGCGTCGTCTCGGCCGTGGACGCCGCCCTTCGGGTGGTCGTCGCGAGGGCCCAGTCGCCGGTGCCGGCCTGGGTCCCCACGCTCTCGCGACGCCGGCTGCGCAGGTGTGTGTCGACGCTGGACGCCGTCTGCCTCGACGTCGTGCGACGGCGCCGGTCGGCGGGCGTACGGGAGGCGGACGCCGACCTGCTGGCTCTGCTGCTGCGCGCCGCTGACGCCGAGGGCGGGCTGAGCGACCAGCAGGTGCGGGACGAGATCGTCACGCTGGTGATCGCCGGACATGAGACGGTCGCCTCCGCCCTCGCGTGGACCCTCGACCTGCTCGCGGGCGCCCCCGAGGCTCAGGAGCGACTGGGCGCGGAGGTGGACGACGTGCTCGCCGGGGGCGCGCCGTCCTGGGAGGCCCTCGACCGGCTCGTGTGGACCCGGGCGGTGGTCGACGAGGCGCTACGCCTGTACCCACCCGCATGGGTGCTCACCCGCCGGGCGCTGGAGCCCGACGTCGTCGCCGGGGTGGCTGTTCCGGCCGGCACGCTCGTGGTCATCAGCCCGTGGCTGCTGCACAGGCGGGCTGCGAGCTGGCCCGACCCGCTGGCCTTCGACCCGTCCCGATTCCTCGACCCGTCCCGACTTCCTCGACTCGTCCCGCTTCCTCGAGTACATCCCCTTCGGCGCGGGTCCGCGCCTGTGCATCGGTCGCGACGTCGCCGTGGTGGAGACCGTGCTCGTGCTGGCCACCCTGCTGCAGGGTCGGCGGGTGCAGCGTCCGGACGGCGCGCCGGCGCCCTCGCCGGCGGCCCTGGTGACCTTGCGCCCCCGTGGTGGGATGCCGCTCGCGCTCGTCGCTCGGTGACGGCACGACGGCCGAGGGCCGGGGTGACGGGCCGCCCGCAGCGACGAACGGCCCGGATCGAGGGGTGCTCGCGGCGCCGACGGTGAAGTCATGCGGTGCCTGCGCAGCGTCGGCACATGGTCTCGACCCGGCCGTACCCGTGCCGCGGCTGCGACGTCGGCAGGGTGGCACCGCGCAGCGGTCGCCGGGCTCTGCGTCGGGCTGCTCTCGGCCTGCGGGGGGCCCAGCACCGGTCCGGTCGCGGGACTCCCAGCTCGGTCGGCCGAGCCGGGCCCGTCGGCGGCCGTCGCGCCCGCGCCCGCTGACGGGCCGCAGCCGACCCGCTCGTCGTCCGCCGTCCCGACCCCTCGGGCCCTGCAGTCGACGCCCGCGACCCGCCACACCTCGACGACCCGCCACACTTCGACCACCCGCACGACAGCGACGCCCTCCCCCTCCTCGACGAGCCCAGCCGGGTCCTCCGGGGCGTCGGTCGTGCCGGCACGCCTGCGCGGCAAGGACTGGGAGCTCATCCCCACGTCGCGCCGCGTCGTCGCCCTCACCTTCGACGCAGGGTCCAGCGCCGACGGGGTGGACTCGATCCTGGCGACCCTGCGGGCGACCGGCACGACGGCGACGTTCTTCCTCACCGGGGACTTCGTGCGCCGGTTCCCCGCGCAGGCACGCCGCATCGCGGCGAGCTACCCGGTCGGCAACCACACGGCGTCCCACGCCGATCTCACTCAGCTGTCGGACGCAGGCGCCCGCGTCGAGATCACGCAGGCCCAGTCCCGCATCCGCACGGTGACGGGCGCAGACCCGCGGCCGTGGTTCCGGTTCCCGTTCGGGGCGCGCAACGCCCGCACGATCGCCGACGTCAACGGGCAGGGCTACGTGGCGGTTCGATGGACCGTCGACACGCTCGGCTGGCAGGGGGTGGCGAAGGGCGGGCGCAGCGTGGCGTCGGTGACGCAGCGGGTGCTGGCCGGGGCGCGGCCCGGCGCCATCGTGCTGATGCATGTGGGTGCCAACCCGGACGACGGCTCGACGTTGGACGCCGCGGCGCTGCGCGGCGTCATCTCCGGGCTGCAGGCCCGCGGGTACACGTTCGTGACGCTGCAGGCGATGTTCGGCTGACCGGCGGTCCCGGCTGGTGGTGCAGGCGCGCGGGGTTGCCCGCCCGGCGGTCACGCGGACGGATCACGGGATAGCGTGCGCCTCATGGCTGAGCTCACTATCGGGTACGCGGCGATGCTCGAGCAGTTCGGGCCCCAGGAGGTGGTGGGCTACACCGCCGAAGCCGAGGCGCACGGCTTCTCCGGGTGCATGGCAGCCGACCACTTCCAGCCGTGGGTGCCCGCGCAGGGGGAGGCAGGCTTCGTCTGGAACGTGCTGACGGCAGTCGGGGAGCGCACCAGCGGTGACATGGGGCCGGGGGTGACCTGCCCGTCGTTCCGGTTCCACCCCGCGATGGTCGCCCAGGCCGCGGCGACGCTGGAGGCGATGTACCCGGGTCGCTCGTGGCTGGGCGTGGGGTCGGGCGAGGCGCTGAACGAGCACGTGATCGCCGGCTACTGGCCCGAGGCGCCCGAGCGGTCGCTGCGCATGTTCGAGGCGATCGAGGTGATCGACAAGCTGTTCGCGGCGTCGGTCGGCGGGCAAGGACGTGAAGCACGAGGGCCGGTTCTTCAAGCTGGAGACCGACCCGGCTGTGGACCATGCCCGCGGTCGCCGCCGCCGATCCTGGTGGCCACGGCCGGGCCGGTGAACGCGAAGAAGACCGGCCGGTTCGCCGACGGGATCATCACGGTCGGGCGCCCCGCTGGAGAAGATCGGCGGGCTGTTCGACCGCTTCGCCGAAGGGCGCTCGCGAGGCCGGCAAGGACCCCGACTCGATGCTGAAGGTGCTGCAGCTGCACCTGTCGTGGGCGCCGACGACGAGCAGGCGCTGGCCAACGCGATGGAGCAGTGGCCCAACGGGGGCATGAAGTTCCCGAAGGCCGACATCCGCTCGCCGTTCGACTTCGAGCAGATGGCCAAGCTCGTGCGCCCGGAGGACTTCGAGGGCCGCATGGTGATCTCGGCGGATCCCGACGTCCACCGGGCCGCCATCCAGCGCTTCGTCGACCTGGGGTTCGACCGCGTCTACCTGCACAACGTCGGTCGCAACCAGGCCGAGTGGATCGAGGTGTTCGGCCGGGACGTGCTGCCCAAGCTGGCGCGCTGACCGCCGCCCTCCGGGGTGTCCCCGGGGTGCGTTCTCTGGTGGGGTGTTGTCGCCACGGCTCGCCGTCAGCGACGACTACCCACCGGAGAACGGGTCACTGGTCCAGGCGAGCAGCCGGTCCATCGGCCACGAGTTGACGACGCGATCGGCCGTGACACCGCACTCCTCGGCGCGTGAGCAGCCGTACGGCTGCCAGTCGAGCTGACCCGGTGCGTGCGCATCGGTGTCGATCGAGAAGACGCACCCTGCATCGACGGCCTGGCGCAGCAGCCGTCGGGGCGGGTCCAGCCGCTCCGGCCGGCAGTTGACCTCGACGGCCACCCCGTGGTCGCGGCACGCGTCGAAGACGGCCGCGGCGTCGAAGCGCGACTCGGGGCGACCCTTGCCCGACCGGGAGTTGCGCTCGCTGACCATGCGGCCCGTGCAGTGCCCGAGCACGTCGACATGCGGGTTCGACACGGCCGCCACCATCCGCCGGGTCATGTCGGCCTCGGGCATGGCGAGCTTGGAGTGGACACTCGCGACGACGACGTCCAGCCGGGCGAGCAGCTCGGCCTCCTGGTCGAGCGAGCCGTCGTCGAGGATGTCGACCTCGATGCCGGTCAGCAGCCGGAACGGCGCGAGGTGCTCGTTGAGCGCGGCCACGACGTCCAGCTGGCGGCGCAGCCGATCCGGCGACAGGCCGTTGGCCACGGTCAGCCGGGGTGAGTGGTCGGTGAGCACGCTGTAGTCGTGGCCGAGCTCGACGGCGGTGACGGCCATCTCCTCGATCGGCGAGCCGCCGTCGGACCAGTCGGAATGCGTGTGGAGGTCGCCGCGCAGCGCAGCCCGCAAGGCCTCACCGCCCGTGGCGACCGGGCTCGCGGCAGCCTCGAGCTGGGCCAGCCGGTCGGGCACGTCCCCGGCCAGGGACTGCGAGATGGCCGACGCCGTCGAGTCGCCGACGCCCTTGATCTGGGTGAGTGTGCCCGTTCGCGCGTGCGCACGGACCTGGTCGTCATCGAGGCGCGCGAGCGCTGCCGCCGCACCGCGGTAGGCCTTCACGCGGTAGCTGGACTCCAGGGTGCGCTCCATGAGGAACGCGATCCGGCGCAGGTCGGCCAGAGGGTCTCGCGATGCGGTGCTCACGGGGCAAGCCTGGCGTACTGGTCCGTTTGATCGTGACACGGCTTGGCGATCGTGAGGCATCCGCGCCCGCAGGCGTGATCGTCATGCCGCCTGCCCGGGCTCACGGGGGAGCGTGTCTCACGATCAGCGTCGTGTCTCACGATCAGCGTCGTGTCTCACGATCAGCGTCGTGTCTCACGATCAGCGTCGTGTCTCACGATCAACCCGAGTCTCAGGCGCTCTGGCACGGCGAGGCGCCCGGCGGTGCGGCCTCGCGGCCACCGGTGAGCACCGATGCCGCGGGCCGCGGGTCCGGCGAGGGAGCCCATCGGCCCCCGTGCAACGCGTAGCTCCACTGCTCCCCGACGAGCAGCAGCTGCTCCAGCGCCCCGACCAGCCGGTCGACGTCCTGCGCGCAAGAACCCACGCCCAGGCTGGCGCGCAGCGCGCCGTCCCCGGCGTCCAACCGCCGCAGCAGCGGGTGCGCGCAGAAGCGGCCGTCCCGCACGCCGATCCCGTGCTCGGCCGAGAGGTAGGCAGCGACCCGCCCCGGGTCGTGGCCTTCGACCGTGAAGCCGACGACGCCGGCGCGATCGGCGGCGTCGGGCCAGATGCGCAGGACGCGCACGCCGTCCAGCGTCTGCAGGCCCTCGACGAGCCGATCCGCCAGCACCGCCTCGTGCTCGGCCAGGGCGCCGTCGGGCAGTCCCCTCAGGATCGCGCAGGCCTGGGCGAGCGCGACGGCGCCCAGCACGTTCGGCGTGCCCGCCTCGTGACGCTGCGGTGCGGGCGCCCACGACGTGGCGTCGAGGCCGACCTCGCGCACCGCACCGCCACCGGCCAGGTGGGGCGGCGCGGCGTCGAGCCAGTCGCGCCGTCCCACCAGGGCACCGGCACCGAAGGGGGCGTACAGCTTGTGGCCCGACAGTGCGACGTAGTCCGCGCCCGTGCTCGTCAGGTCGACGCCGCGGTGCGGGGCGAGCTGAGCCGCGTCCACGACGACGCGCGCCCCGTGCCGGTGGGCCAGGGCGACGATGCGTGCCACCGGTAGCACCTCACCGGTGACGTTGGTGCACCCGGTGACGGCGACCAGCGTCGTCGCCCGGTCGGCGAGGGCGGCGTCCAGCTTCTCCAGGGTGGCGGCCAGGGTGTCGGCGGCCGGCAGGCACCGATGCGGCAGCGCCGTCCACGGCAGCAGGTTGGCGTGGTGCTCGACGTCGAGGAACACGACCTCGCCGCCTCCGTGACCACCTGCCGGTACGGCAGCGGCCAGCAGGTTGAGGGCGTCGGTGGTGTTGCGTGTGATGACCGTGACGTCGTCGGCGCGGGCGCCGACGAACAGCGCCACCTCGGCGCGAGCCGCCTCGTAGAGCGCCGTGCTCACCTGCGAGGCGTAGCCCGCCCCGCGGTGGACGCTGGAGTAGTAGGGGAGCACCTCGGCGACCCGTTCGGCGACGGCCCGCAGCGCCGGGGCGCTCGCGGCGTAGTCGAGGTTGGCGTAGCGGACCGTTCGACCGTCGACGAGGGGAACCACGAGATCGCTGCCGACCACCGGGAGCAGCGCACGGGCGACGCTTCGTGGGGTTTCGGGCGGACGGGGGACGGCGCGCGGCCCGTGCGCGGCAAGCGAGGCGAGCGGCCCGAATGTCGACGGGGCGGGAGCGGCGGGGTACAGGGCAGGCGAGCGGAGCATGGAGCGTCCTCCGGGGGTCGGTGGACCCGTGGGACGGGTCCGCGCTTGCCGCGGCGGCTGCACCGCGGCCCGGTCCTCACCCGGAGCACCCCACCGCGGAGGAGGGTTGCCGGCCAGCAAGCCGGGGCTTCGCGCTGGCACTCGTGACCGCTTTCAACGGTAAGGGGACCTTCCTGACCCGCTCAAGATGTGAGCGGCAGAGTCTTGGCACTTGAGACGGCGGCACCCAGCCTGGGGCGTAGCTGCTGCCTAGGGCTGAGCGGGGGAGAACCCGGGCACCGAGGCTCCGAGCCAGCTGAGAACGCGAGGCAGCAGACCACGCCAGAGGTCGAGCCGGTGCCCGGCGTGCGTCAGCACCAACGAGGTGACGGACATGGGTGAGCGTGCCGTCTTGAGCAGGGTCGATGTCGTGGCGTACGAGAGCGGGTCGGAGTGCGACGTCTCGACCCACAACGCGACCCGGGGCGGGGTCTTGCGCATCATCGCCAGCAGGTCGTACCGGTGCGCCAGCTGGCTCCGCGCAGCGTAGGGCCGGTAGTTCTGGGAGAACAGCGGGGTGAAGTACCCGCCCAGCACCACGCCGGCGCCGAACCTGTCGGGGTGCAGCATGGCCGCCATCGCGGCGCACCAGCCACCGGCCGAGTAGCCCATCGCGACCCAGGCAGCGCGCTCCGGCCGGGCACGGAAGGTGGACATCACCCAGTTCGGGATGTCCTCGGTGAGCCACGTCTCCATCTGCGGCATTCCCGGCGCGCCGTTGACGCACTCGCTGTCCTTACCCGGTGGCATCTCCACCTGGGGCACCACGATCAGGGCGTCTGCGATCGTGCCGGCGCTCACGGAGTCGGCGAGGTTGGTCGGGAGGTCCATCGCTCCCATCCATGACCCAGGGCCCCCGGGGTAGCCGGCGAACGTCTCCATCACCGGGTACAGCGTCGCCAGGTTGCTGTGGTCCTGGTACGTGGCCGGCAGCTGGACCTCGACCCGGGCGTCGATGCCGCTGAGCGCACCCTTCACGTGGTAGACCAGGCGACGGTCGCCTCGCCGGGCGCCCGGGGGCAGCGGCGGCAACGCGGGCGCGGCGTTCACGACGCCTCCCGTACCGCCGGAGGCCGCGTCGGCGACCGAGCCGCCGTGCTGGGACGCCAGCGTCGTCGGGGTCGTCCCGAGGGCGCCCGCGAGGTCGGTCCAGTCGGCGAAGAACTGGTACTGATCGTTCATCGTGACGGCGACGATGAGAAGGATCGAGACGTTCACGCATACGAGCATCCCTACTCGCCCCGTCAGTGGGATCCACCCGCGACCCGCGACCCGCGGCCAGAGGCGGACCACAGCGACGAACGAGGCCAGGCCGAGGATGCAGACCAGGACGAGCAGGGCGGTACCTGTCAGCGCCATGTTCGCTCCGAATGGGTCAGAGGACTGCCGTCCAACGGTGCTCAACTCGCCGGGGGTGGCCAAGGTTCCGCGACTCCGGAGCGTCGGAGCCTCAGGACCGTCCAGAGGGTCGCAGAGCCGTGAACGTCGGAATGAACGGGGTCGGCGTCGTCGCTGCGCTCCATCCGTGGGCGCATCGCCGGTCGTGGCGCCGGGCCCCCACAGAATGTCGGGTTACCCTGCCCAGATCCGGCGTGCAGGCCACGGCGCCGCGACCCTGTGCTCACGCGCCGGCGCGCGCGTGCGCCAACGATGCCACTCGCGAGAGGAGGCCGGCCGTCGTCGCCCGCCGCTCGAGTGCTGCCGGCCCGAGGCGGCAGGATGGTCGAGGCGGTCGCGGGTCCCGGAAGGCTGCGAAGCGCGGGCTCCTGGTCGCCGCGGTCGGACTCCTGGCGACCGGTGTCGTGGTCGTTCGGGCCGTGACGCTGGACGACGCAACGAAGCGATCCGAAGCCACGGCGAGTGCGGGTACGCGTGCAGAGCCTGGGGCAGGCACCCCGACCGCCGGCGGCCCTGAGGTCACAGCGACCGGCTCCGGTGAGGGGATCGCTGCCGAGGGCGGTCCGACGCGGCCCGGCGAGGCCGGAGGGCCGACGCGGACGACGCCTTCGCCTGTCCCGGCCGCGCCATGGACGGTCGTGGGCCTCGGGGACTCGGTCACCTCGGGTTTCGGGTGCGGGTGTCGCGACTTCGTTTCCGTCTACGCCCAGCTGACGGCCTCACGGACGGGACGCGCGGTAGTCGAGCACAACCTCGGTGCGAGCGGTTTGACCACGAGCGGTCTGCGGCAGATGCTGCGGCCGGGTTCCGCCCAAGCGGCGCAGGTGGCGGGCGCCGACATCGTGCTGGTCACGATCGGCGCGAACGACCTGTCGACGGACCTTCCCGCGTGGCTGGCGGGGCAGTGCGGCCTGGACTGCTTCTCCGACGACGAGTCGGCCCTGCGCGGCAGCGTCCGCACGGTGCTGGGCCAGGTGGCGGCGTTGCGCGGGGGACGCCCGACCGAGGTTCTGGTCACGACCTACTGGGACGTTTTCGTCGACGGCCAGGTCGCCCTTCGCCGGTTCGGGCACAAGTACGCGGCGATGTCGGATGCTGTCACCCGCCTGGCGAACCGCGAGATCTGCGCGGCGACGGCCGGCACCGGCGCTCGGTGCATCGACCTGTACGCGCCCTTCAAAGGTGCGGGCGAGCGCGACCCCACGGCGTTGCTCCAGGCAGACGGGGACCACCCGAACACGAAGGGCCACGCCCTGATCGCGCGTACGCTCGCGGACGCGGGCTGGGCGGACCTGCCCGCCTGAAGCCGGGCGTTCGAGGCACCGTCGCAGCGCGTCTTGACTCGGCCCCTCACGCGCACCATGCTGGTCGCTGTTCCGTATCGCGCCATACAATGCGTATGACGCAACATGATCCCGGATCATCCAGGGGAAGGACTGACGTCAGATGAGCGCTCTGCCGAGCCATGCGCGTGCGGTGGTCATCGGGGCCGGCATCGTCGGGAACAGCCTGGCCTACCACCTGGCACGGCTCGGTTGGCGCGACCTCGTGCAGATCGACAAGGGCCCGCTGCCGAACCCCGGCGGGTCGACGGGTCACGCGTCGAACTTCATCTTCCCGGTGGACCACTCCCGCGAGATGACGGACCTCACGCTGGACTCCGTGCGGCAGTACCAGGCGCTCGGCACGTTCACCGAGTCGGGCGGCTTCGAGGTCGCACGATCCGAGGCGCGCCTGCAGGAGCTCGCCCGGCGGCTGTCGTCGTCCAAGTCCTGGGGCATCGACTCCGAGCTGGTCGACCCCGACTTCGTGCACAAGGCGCTGCCCTTCCTCGACCCGTCCGTGATCACCGGCGCCTTCTGGACCCCCAGCGTCGGCGTGGTCGAGTCGGTGCGCGCCGGCACGATCATGCGCGAGCGGGCCCAGGAGATGGGCGCGCTCACCGTGGTGCCGAACGTCGAGGTGCTCGGGATCGACCTCGAGCACGGGCGCGTCACGAGGCTTCGCACCAGCGCCGGGGACATCGAGGTCGAGAACATCGTCGTCGCCTGCGGGGTGTGGAGCCCGAAGATCGCGAGGATGGCCGGTGCGCACATCCCGCTGACCCCGGCCGTGCACCAGATGATCAGCGTCGGGCCCGTCCCGCAGTTCGCCGACACCATCGGGGAGATCTCGTTCCCGATCGTGCGCGACATGGACACGTTCTGCTACGAGCGCCAGCACGGCGGGGACATGGAGGTCGGCTCCTACGCCCACCGGCCGATCCTGTACGACCCCGAGCAGATCCCCTCGATCGAGCAGGCCACGCTCTCCCCGACCGAGCTGCCGTTCACCAGCGACGACTTCGACCCCCAGCTCGAGCAGGCGCTGGAGCTCATGCCGGACATCCTCGGCAACCCGGCGGTCGGCATCCGCTACGCCATCAACGGCCTGCTGTCCCTGACGCCGGACGGGTACCCCGTGCTCGGGGAGTCCCCCGAGGTCGGCGGTCTCTGGTCCGCGGCGGCCGTGTGGGTCAAGGAGGGCCCCGGCGTGGGCCGCCTCGTCGCGGAGTGGATGGTCGAGGGCGAGCCCGAGATCGACCCGCACCACTCCGACATCGCGCGCTTCTACCCCCACCAGCGCACCAAGCACCACGTGCGGGCGCGCACGTCCGAGGCGTTCAACAAGACCTACGGCATCGTGCACCCGGGCGAGCAGTGGGAGAGCAACCGCAACGTGCGCCTGTCGCCGATGAACGCCCGCGAGCGCGAGCTCGGTGCGGTGTTCTTCGAGACGGTCGGCTGGGAGCGGCCGATGTGGTATGCCTCCAACGAGTCCCTGCTGGGTGAGTACGGGGACGCCGTGATGGCGCGTGAGGCCGAGTGGGACTCGCGCTGGTGGTCGCCGATCATCAACGCCGAGCACCTGGCGATGCGCGACCGCGCGGGCGTGGTCGACCTGACCGCGTTCTCGATCTTCGACGTCGTCGGCCCGCGTGCTCTGGAAGCCGTGCAGCACGTCGCCGTTCAGAACATGGACGTCAAGCTCGGCCGGGTCGTCTACACGCCGATCCTCACGCCCAGCGGCGGGTTCAAGGCCGACCTGACGATCATGCGCCTGGCACACGACCGCTTCCGCGTGGTCACCGGCGGGATGGGTGGCAACATCGACCGCACGTGGTTCGCCGACCACCGGCCGGACGGCGGCGGTGCCGAGGTCGTGGATCTCACGTCCGCCTACACGACGGTGGGGCTCTGGGGGCCGCGGGCCCGCGACATCCTGGGCAGCCTCACCTCCGACGACATCTCCCACACGGGCTTCCCGTTCGGCACCTGTCGCACCGTCGAGGCCGGTGGCCTGCTGGTGCTCGCCTCGCGTATCTCCTACGTCGGCGAGCTCGGCTGGGAGCTGTACGTGCCGATGGAGGCCGGTGCGAAGCTCTGGGACCTGCTGCTGGACGCCGGCAAGCCGCACGGCGCCGTCCCGGTCGGCATCGGCGTCTACGGCACCACCGGCCGCATCGAGAAGGGCTACCGCGCCCACGGCAACGAGCTGGACTCCGAGCACTCGATCGTCGAGGCCGGCATGCAACGCCCGACCGTCAAGGACATCGACTTCATCGGCCGTGACAGCTACCTCAAGCAGCGTGCGGAGGAGCCGGCCGCCGTCATGTGCACCCTCACGGTCGACGACAACACCTCGGCCTCGGGGGTCAGGCGCTACATGCTCGGCACCGAGCCGATCCTCACGCCGGACGGTGCGCCGCTGGTGGACGTGCGGGGGCGCCGGTCCTACGTCACCTCGGCCGGCTCTGCGCCGTCCCTCGGCAAGCACCTGCTCATGAGCTACCTGCCGCCCGAGCACGCGGTGGAAGGGACGCGGCTGCGCGTGGAGTACCTGGGCGAGCAGTACCCCGTGACCGTCGCCGTGGCGGGGGCGACCCCGTTGTTCGACCCGGCCAACGACCGGATCAGGGGCTGAGCGTGAACGTCCTGGTCTGCGTGAAGCGGGTGCCGGGGTCCTCCGGCCAGATCTTGCTCAGCGACGACGGGCTGTCGGTGGACACCCGCTACGTCGGGTACGCGACGAGCCCGCACGAGGAGTGCGCCGTCGAGGCCGCCGTCTCGCTCGTCGAGGCCCACGGCGGCGGCGCCTGCGTGCTCACGCTGGGACCCGAGGACGCCGTCGAGCAGCTGCGTGAGGCCCTCGCCGTGGGTGTGGGCAGCGCGGTGCACCTCGTGGCCGACGGCCAGGCGTTCGGGCCGGCCGACGTCGCCGCGGCGATCGCCGAGGTCGTGCAGGCGCACGCGGGGCTGGGCACGGCCTACGACCTGGTGCTGCTGGGCAACGACGCCGCCGACACCGGTGACTTCCAGGTCGGCATCCGGCTGGCGTACCTGCTGGGCCGACCGGTGGTCAGCGGGGTGCGCACCTTCGAGGTCGTGGACCGTCGTGTCCTGGCGAGCGCCGACGGGCCCGACGGCGAGGAGCAGTTCGAGGTGCCGCTGCCCGCCGTCCTCACGATCCTCGAGGGTGGCATCACGCCGAGGTACCCGTCGATCCCCGGTCGGTTGCGCGCCAAGAAGGCTCCGGTGGAGACGTTCACACCCACCGTGCAGCCGGTCGGCACGGGGCGCGTGCGCCTGAAGCTGCCACCGCAGCAGCCGAGCGCTGTCGAGATCCTGGGCACGGGGGCGGCGGCGGCCCCGGCGGTCGTGGACCTGCTCGTGAGCCTCGGGGTGGTGGCGAAATGATCCTCGTCCTGGTGGAGACCGAGGCGGACGGCGCGGCGCTGGTGTCGCTGGAGACGCTCACCTTCGCGCGCGCCGTGGCGCAGGCCGACGGGTCGGCGGTCGAGGCGGTGGTCGTGGGGCCGCACCCGGCGAGCGTCCTCGACGAGCTGGGTGCCCAAGGGGTGCAGGTCGTGCACCACCCCGTCGACGAGCGGCTGGACCGGTACGCGGCTGCGGCGTGGGCGGCGTGCGTGCTCGACGTCGTGGCGGCGGCGTCGCCGTCCCTCGTGCTCGCCGCCGGCAGCCCGAGGGGCAACGAGGTGATGGCACACGTCGCGGCGCGCGCGGGGCTCGTGATGGCAGCCAACTGCGTCACGGTCGAGGCAGAACCGGGGGGATCCCTGCTGGCCAGCCGACAGGTCATGGGCGGCTCCGCGCTGGAGGAGATGCGCCTGGCCGCCGCTGCCGGCGCCCCGGCCGTGCTCACGATGGCCGGGCACGCGGTGGAGCCGCAGCCGGCCGCGTCGGCGACGGCACCCGACGTCCACCGCTTCACCCCGACGCTGGTCGAGGCCGACCTCGTCGCCCAGGTCGTGCGCACCGTGCCCAACGCAGGCGGAGGGGGCGAGCTCACCAAGGCGCGGGTCGTGGTCGGGGCCGGGCGTGGCGTCGGCGGGGCCGAGCAGTTCGGCGAGCTCCTCTGCCTGGTCGACCTGCTGGGCGGGGCCCTCGGCGTCTCGCGTGTGGTGACCAGCCTCGGCTGGAGGCCACATCACGAGCAGGTCGGCCAGACAGGCTCGCGGATCTCCCCGGACGTCTACATCGCCTGCGGCATCAGCGGGGCGATCCAGCACTGGGCCGGCTGCTCCTCGGCGAAGACGATCCTGGCCATCAACACCGACCCCGAGGCGCCGATGGTCACGAAGGCGCACTACGCCGTGATCGGCGACCTGCACGAGGTCGTGCCCGCGATCAACGAGGAGCTGCGCGCCAGGTTCGGCTGACCCGGCCCGCCTGCCCGGACGCTGCAACGCCCACGACCTGGAAGCCGTCGGTCAGGTCGGCGACCGCGACGGCCGCACGCCGGAACGGCTCTTGGTCGTCGACCACGAGCACACGCACCGAACCCACGGCCGGTCACCTCCTCCAGTCTCGCGCGTGACCGGTCCGAAGGGCGCGGGTGGGGTCACACCGGCTGGTGGGGGTGCTAGAACGCCCCGCGGCTGGGGTAGGGGGTGGCCGGCTGCTTGTCCCGCGAGGTCCGTGCGGCGGGCAGGGGTCGGCTGGCTGCCCCCGTGGGGGGGTATCTGCGTGGATGCTTTGCATTGCACGCGGATACGCAACACGGGCTCGGCCTCGCCCGACGCCGCCTCGAGAGGCGAGCCCGTCGTTGTCGCAGTCCGCGACCCGACGGGCCATCGCGCACCAGGTCGGGCCTCAGCACGCGGGACGCGGGACGCGGGACGCGGCGCAAGGGTGTTGCGGATCTGCGTGCAATGCAAAGCATCGCAAACGACAGTCCTCCCCGGCGCGCCGACCGGAGGCTCGACGGCTCGGCGCACCGCGTGGCTCAGGCCCGCGGGTCAGGCTGGTAGCGGTAGCCCATGCCCGCCTCGGTGAGCAGATACTGCGGCCGAGCGGGGTCGGGCTCGAGCTTGCGGCGCAGCTGCGCCATGTACAGGCGCAGGTTGCCGGGCTGGTTCGCATACGCCGAGCCCCATACCTCCGTGAGGAGGTACCGGTGGCTCAGCAGCTTGCCGGGCTGGCGCAGCAGCACCTCGAGCAGGTGCCATTCGGTCGGCGTCAGCCGCACCGGTTCCGGCGTCCCGTCCATGTCGCGTGTCACGAGCCGGTCGGCGAGATCCACCAGCACAGGTCCCAGCCGGACCTGCGGAGCATCGGAGGTCTCCGGCCCCCCGACGCGACGGGTCACGGCCCGCATCCGGGCCAGCAGCTCGTCCATGGCGAACGGCTTGGTCACGTAGTCGTCGGCACCGGCGTCCAGGGCACCCACCTTGTCGGAGCTGTCGCTGCGTCCGGACAGCACGATGATCGGAGCCTCGGTCCAGCCCCGCAGGCCGTGGATCACCTCCACCCCGTCCAGGTCGGGCAGGCCCAGGTCGAGGATCACGATGTCCGGCGGGTGCGTGGACGCCGTGGCGAGGGCCTCGCGCCCCGAGGCGGCCACGAACACCTCGAACTGGCGGGCCCGCAGGTTGATGCGCAGGGCCCGCAGGATCTGCGGCTCGTCGTCGACGACGAGCACCCGGGTCACTCGCCCTCCTCGCTGGACCGGGCCGCGGCGTCCGGAGTACGCAGCGCAGCGTCCGGCGCACGCTCGCGCAGGCCCGGCTCCGCGTGCCCGCCCTCGGACTGGGCGCCGTCTGCCGCCTGCAGCACGAGAACCATCGTGAGTCCGCCGCCGGGGGTGTCCTCGGGCTCCAGGGTGCCGCCCATCGCCTCGGTCAGCCCACGGGAGAGCGCGAGGCCGAGCCCCAGGCCGGTCGTGTTGTCGGTGTCCCCCAGACGCTGGAACGGGATGAAGACCCGGTCCCGGTCCGTAGCGGGGATTCCCGGTCCCCGGTCGACGACGCGCAGCTCCACCCGGTCGCCCAGGGCGCTCGCGAGCAGGGCGGGCGGGCGTCCCGACGGGGAGTAGCGAAGGGCGTTGGCGGTGAGGTTCACGATCACGCGTGCCAGCAGGGCGGCGTCCGCCCGCACGGCAGGAACCTCTGGCGGCACGCTCACGTACACCTCGCGAGCCGCCGGGCCGAGCTCGTCCAGCGCCTGGGCGACGGCCTCGTCCAGCCCCACCGGCTGCTCGACCACGGCCAGCGCGCCTGCGCGCAGACGGCTGAGGTCGAGCAGGTCGGCCACGAGTCGGCCCAGCCGGTCCAGCGACTCCTCGGCGGTGGCCAGCAGCTCCGCGCGCTCGTCGTCGGACCAGGTGACGTCACTGGCGCGCAGGCTCGTGACGGCGGCCTTCGCCGAGGCCAGCGGCGTGCGCAGGTCGTGCCCGACAGCGGCCAGCAGCGCGTCGCGCAACCGCTCGGTGGCCGCCAGCCGTGCCGCCACGTCGGCGGCTCGGGCCAGCCGCGCCTGCTCGAGCAGCACCCGGGCCTGGGCGGCGAATGCCGCCAGCACCTTGCGGTCCTCCGCGGCGAGGGTGCGCCCGCGCAGCGCGAGCACCAGTCCGGGGCCGACGGGTACTGCAGCGTCGGCGTCCTCGGGCCGGGTGCTGGGCTGCTCACCGACGCTCTCGGTGCGCACCCACCCCTGATCGTGGCCACGTTCGCGCTCCAGCATCGTCACCGAGGTCATCCCGAAGGCGGCGCGCACCGTCTCCAGCAATGCGGGCAGCGCCTCCTTGCCCCGCAGCACGCTGCCGGCGATCGCGGAGAGCGTGCGGGACTCCGCTGCCGCGCGAGCGGCCTGGGCGGAGCGCTGTGCCGAGGTGTGCACCACCGCACTCACGAGAGCGGCCACCGCGACGAACACCACCAGGGCGAACACGTTGTTGCGCTCGTTGACCCAGAAGGTGTGCACCGGCGGGATGAAGAAGTAGTTGATGCACGTGGAGCCGGTGACCGCGCTCAGCAGGGCCGGGCCGAGGCCGCCGACCAGGGAGGTGACGACCACGGCCAGCAGGAACAGCAGCACCTCACTCGTCAGCCCGGGCGGCTGGGGCATGGCCTGCAGACCAAGGGTGAGCGCCAGCGGCAGCACGACCGCGGCGGCGAAGCCCAACAGTCTGCGCGGGCGGGGGAGCCTGCCGGCACGCGGCGGCAGCCGCCGGCGAAGCACCGACTGTGCCCCGGTCACGACATGGACGTCGACGTCGCGGGCCAGGTCGAGCGCCTTCGCCGCCACGCCGCGCTGGCCGAGCAGCAGCTGCCACGGCTGTCGCCGGGACGCCCCCACCAGAAGCTGGGTGGCGTTCTCGCCCGTCGCGAACTCCAGCAGCGCGTGCGCCACGTCGCTCCCGATCACCTGGTGGTAGCCGGCGCCGAGCGCCTCCGCATGCTCGCGCAACCTGTCCAGCTCGGCGGCGTCGCTGCGGGGTGGGTGTTCGCGCCCGATCACGTGGACGGCGAGCAGGTCCGCCCCTGGGATTCGTGCGGTGAGCCGGGCCCCCCGCTGCAGCACAGCCAGGCTCTCGGGGCCGCCGCTGAGGGCGACCACCACTCGCTCCCTGACCTCCCACACGACGGAGCCGCCGTGCTCGCGGCGGTCGCGGCGCAGCCCCTCGTCGACCGCACTCGCCAGCCAGAGCAGGGCCAGCTCGCGCAGTGCGGCCAGGGCCGAGGGCCGGAAGTGGCTCGACAGGGCGGCGTCCATCTCCTCCGGGGGGCAGATGTTGCCGTGGGCCAGACGTCGGAGCAGCGCCTCGGGTGTCATGTCGACAAGCTCGACCTGGTCCGCGGCACGCAGCACCGTGTCGGGAACGGTCGCCGAGGTGGACACTGCGGTGATCACCTCGGCGACGTCGCGCAGGGAGGCGATCTCGCCGACGTCCACCGCGCTGATCACGTCGATGCCGGCGGCGAGCAGCTCCTCGACGTCCTCCCACCGATGTTCGTGGCGGGCGCCCGCAGCGTTGGTCCGGGCGAGGTCGTCCACCAGGACGACGCGTGGTCGCCGGTGCAGGACCGCCGCGACGTCGAGGGTGTCGGGGCCGGCCTGCAGCGTCTCCAGCCCCTTGGCGAGTGCGCGGACACCGGGTCGCCCGTGGTCCTCGACGACGCCGATCACGACGTCGCTGCGCCGCTGGGCACGGCGGTGGGCCTCAGCCAGCATGGCGTGGGTCTTGCCGACGCCTGGTGCTGCGCCGAGGTAGACCCGCAGCCTGCCGCGCGGCATCGAGCCTCCTTCACGGGTCCCCGCCCCCTCGGCCGGGTGACGTCCTAACGTGATCCTCACACCTTCGGGGCGGATTCTGGCGACTCCCAAGCGTCGCGTTGCCGAGCATCAAGGTATGCAGCGACCGGTCTCAGCCGCCAAGCGCGTCCTCGTCGGACGCCCGATGCACAGCGAGCGCATGGGTGACACGTTGCTGCCCAAGCGCATCGCCTTGCCGGTGTTCGCCTCCGACCCGCTCTCCTCGGTCGCATATGCCACTGAGGAGATCCTCAAGGTGCTCACGCTGGGCGGTCTGGCGTACCTGTACCTGACGCCGTGGATCGGGCTGGCGGTCGTCGTGCTGCTGACCGTGGTCGTCGTGTCGTACCGGCAGGTGGTGCGGGCCTACCCCGGCGGCGGCGGCTCCTACGAGGTGGTCTCGAAGAACCTGGGCGTGTCGGCCGGGCTGGTGGTCGCTGCGGCCCTGCTCGTGGACTACGTCATGACCGTCGCCGTGTCGGTGGCCGCAGGTGTCGACAACATCATCTCGGCGGTCCCGAGCCTGAACACCCACCGCGTCCTCATGGCTGTCGCGTTCGTGGCACTCCTCACGGCGATGAACCTGCGCGGGGTGCGCGAGTCGGGGCGTGCCTTCGCCGTCCCCACGTACCTGTTCATCGCCGGCATCCTGCTCATGGTGGGGGTCGGGGCGCTGCAGACGCTGCTGGGCCACGCGCCGGTCGCCGAGAGCGCCGCCTACGGCGTGCGCGCCGAGCACACCGGGCTGGCCGCGATCGGGTTGCTGTTCCTCGCGCTTCGCGCGTTCTCCTCCGGCTGCACCGCGCTGACGGGTGTGGAGGCGATCAGCAACGGCGTGCCGGCGTTCCGGCCGCCGAAGGCGGCCAACGCCGCTCGCACCCTGGCCGCCATGGGGCTGATCGCCGTCGTCATGTTCGCCGGCATCACGGTGCTGGCCGTGGTCGCCAAGGTGCGGGTCACGGAGAACACCTGTGACCTCGTCGGTTTCAGCGGCAACTGCGCGACCGACCCGCAGCGCACGGTGATCGCCCAGCTCGCGGCGTCGGTGTTCGGTGGCGTGCACTCGCCGCTGTTCTACTACATCCAGGCGACGACGGCACTCGTGCTCATCCTCGCGGCGAACACCGCGTACAACGGCTTCCCGATGCTCATGTCGATCCTCGCCAAGAACAGCTTCGTGCCGCGTCAGCTGCGCACCCGCGGCGACCGGCTGGCGCTGAGCAACGGCATCCTCGTGCTCGCCTTCATCGCCGGGAGCCTGCTCGTGGCCTACCAGGCATCGGTGACCCGGCTCATCCAGCTGTACATCCTCGGCGTGTTCACCTCGTTCACCCTGAGCCAGATCGGGATGGTCCGGCACTGGAACCGCCAGCTGGCTCTCGTGATCGCGCCCGGGGTGCGAGGGCGGATGCAGGTATCGCGAGCGATCAACGCCTTCGGCGCCGTCCTCACGGGTCTCGTGCTCGTGATCGTCCTCGCCACCAAGTTCCTGAACGGCGCCTACCTCGTGGTGATCGCTGTCCCGTTGCTGTGGCTGCTCATGCGCGGGGTGCGGCGGCACTACCAGAGTGTGCGCACGGAGCTGCAGCCCCGACCTGGTGCACGGCTGCTGCCGAGCCGGGTGCACGCCGTCGTCCTCGTCTCGACCCTGCACCAGCCGACGTTGCGGGCCCTGGCCTACGCGCGTGCGACCCGCCCGTCCACCCTGACGGCGTTGACCGTCGCCGTGGACGCCGAGGAGACCAAGGCCCTCATGGCCGAGTGGGCGCTGGAGGAGCTCCCGGTCGCGCTGACGGTGCTCGAGTCCCCCTACCGCGACTTCTCCCAGCCGATCATCGACTACGTCCGCCGCATCCGGCTGCAGGGCCCGCGCGACCTCGTGGCCGTCTTCGTGCCGGAGTACGTGGTCGGGCACTGGTGGGAGGAGCTGCTGCACAACCAGAGCGCCCTGCGCCTGAAGATGCGGCTTCGGTTGCAGCAGAACGTGATGGTGACCAGCGTGCCCTGGCAGCTTGCCTCGGCCGGGGGCCAGATCGCGTTCGAGGAGGCGGTGGACGCCGCCGCAGAGCCGTCGCTCGACCCCGCTGCCGCGCCCCTGTCCGTGTCTGGGCCAGCACGCGAGCCCCTGGCGGCGCCGGAGTCCGACGGCCGGCCACCACGACGCTCCGGCGGCGAGCGCCCCGGCTGGCGTCGTCGTAAGTCCGGCGAGCAGCCCGGCGACGCGGACTCCGGCGAGCCCGTGGACGTCAGTGCCGGATCCGGCCCACCCGCAGGGCGTCGACGGCCTTGAGCACCCGTGCCCGTCGCGGAGCGTGCGAGCCCGCGCGTCGGTGTCCAAGACCGTCGCGAGGTCCCCGGGCGCCTCGACGTCGCGGGGCTGGGCGTCGCGCTCGATGTCGAGCATCCGCCCCGTCGCCGGCGCACTGGCAGGGGAGCGCAGGAGGAGGGCGGGGCGAGGTGAGGACCAGGGCGGGGCGAGGTGTTGTCGGATGCTTTGCATTGCACGCAGATATGCAACGCCCGCCCAGGCAGGTCGAGAGCGGTGTTGCGGATCCGCGTGCAATGCAAAGCACCGCGCACCACACCACCGCCCCCAGACCGTGCGGCCGCCCGCGCCGACCTGTCCCTCGGCCTCGAAGGCCGTGCCGGGGACGAGGGTGGGCCGAGCGAGAGCGGGGCGTCGATATGCATCAGGCCCCGCCCCGACCGGGGCGAAGGGCCTGGCAACGGTGCGCCGTCAGGGACTCGAACCCCGAACCCGCTGGTTAAGAGCCAGCTGCTCTGCCAATTGAGCTAACGGCGCGCAACGGGAGTTGAGGGTAGCAGGGGCCTCACCACGTCGCGAAACCGAGCCCGGCGCCGTCAGCGGCGCTCCCACCAGCGATCGTCCGGCTCGCCCTCGATGAGCAGGATCTCGTGGGAGCGCGGCCCGGACGGGCTGGCCAGATCCATGATCAGGGAAAGGGGCACATGGCGGGCCAGCATGGCCATCACGGGTTCGGTGGCAGACGCGGGAAACCTGCTCGTGGGTCCGTTCGTGTTCATGCCGTCCTCCCCTCGGCGATCCCGATCATGCGTTCCTCCCCCTTGTCGGTGCACGTCGGCGTCGCCTTGACGGCGTCATCCGCCGAAAGGGTGCACACGAGGGCACAGTTCACCCCCGTGGGTGCGCCGGTGCCCCCTGATCGGCGCAGCGATGTGCCGAGCGAGCCGATGCCGGCAGGAGCGTATGCCCAGGTCAGCGGCTGTCGCTGGTCACCCCCGAGCTGCCGAGCACGCTCGCCCGCCCGGCCTCCAGACGCGCGACAGGTACGCGGAAGGGCGAGCAGGACACGTAGTCGAGGTTGATCGACTCGAAGAACTGGATCGAGTCGGGGTCGCCGCCGTGCTCGCCGCACACGCCGATGCTCAGGTCGGGCTTGGTCTCCTTGCCCTCCCACGCCGCCATCGCGACGAGGCGGCCGACCCCGTGCCGGTCCAGCGACTCGAACGGGCTGACGGCGAAGATCCCGGCATCGAGGTACTGGGGGAAGAACGCGGCCTCGACGTCGTCGCGGCTGAACCCCCAGGTCGTCTGTGTCAGGTCGTTGGTGCCGAAGGAGAAGAAGTCCGCCTCCTCCGCGATCCGGGACGCGGTCATGCATGCCCGAGGGAGCTCGATCATGGTGCCGATCGCGATCTCGAGGTCGACACCGGTCTCGGCGGCCACCGCGGCGAGCGTCTTCTCGCTCTCGTGGCGGACGATCACCAGCTCCTCGACCGCCGCGACGAGCGGCACCATGATCTCCGGGTGCGGGCGGAGCCCGGCCTTCGTCAGCCGGGCCGCTGCCTCGGCCACGGCGCGCACCTGCAGCTGGAACAGCTCGGGGACCACCAGGCCCAGGCGAACCCCTCGCATCCCGAGCATGGGGTTCTGCTCGTGCATGCGCTGCACCTGCCGCAGCAGCTCCTCGAGGTCCTTGTCCCGCGTGCCGAGCGCCTCGCTGACGGCCGCCCTGACCGACAGCCCCGTCAGGTCGGGCAGGAACTCGTGCAGCGGGGGGTCGAGCAGCCGGATGACGACGGGCAGGCCGTCCATCGCCTCCAGGATCCCGGCGAAGTCCTCTCTCTGCAGCGGCAGCAGCTCGGCGAGGGCGGCCTCGCGGGCCTGCGGCGTCCGGCTCAGGATCACGCGCTCGACGACTGTGCGGCGTGGGCCGAGGAACATGTGCTCGGTGCGGCACAGGCCGATGCCCGCCGCACCGAAGGCGCGCGCCTTGGCGGCGTCGGCGGGAGTGTCGGCGTTCGCCCTCACGGCCATGCGACGGTGCGCGTCGGCGTGCTCCATGAGCCGGCGGACCGACTCGAGCAGCTCGCGCTCACCGTCGTCGTCCACCGCTACGACCGACCCCGTCAGTGTCTGCGCCACGGCACTGGGGACCACCGGCACGGACCCGAGGAAGACCTCACCGGTGCTTCCGTCGATCGAGATGACGTCGCCCTCGCGGAACTTGCGTCCGTCTGCCGTCGACACCTCGAGGTGCTGGGGGTCGACGCGGAGCGCCTCGACGCCGACGACGCAGGTGCGGCCCATCCCTCGGGCCACGACCGCCGCGTGGGAGGTCTTGCCGCCGCGGCTGGTCAGGACGCCGCGCGCCGCCAGCATGCCGCCCAGGTCGTCGGGGTTGGTCTCCCGTCGCACGAGGATGACGTGCCTGGCCCTCGGCTGCCCAGGCGACCGCCGTCGCGGAGTCGAACGCGGCCTTGCCCACCGCCGCCCCGGGGCTGGCGCCCATGCCCTTGGCCAGGAGCGTCCGTCTCGCGGTGACGTCGAACTGGGGGAACATCAGCATCGCCAGCTGGGCGCCGGTCACTCGGGTGAGGGCGGCGTCCAGGTCGATCACGCCCTCGTCGACGAGCTGGGTGGCGATGCGGAACGCCGCGGCCGCCGTCCTCTTGCCGACCCGGGTCTGGAGCATCCACAAACGCCCGCGCTCGATCGTGAACTCGATGTCGCAGAGGTCCTTGTAGTGCGACTCGAGCACGTGCATGATCCGGGTCAGCTCGGTGTAGGACGTGGGGTCCAGCCGCTGGAGGTCGGCGAGGCTGAGGGTGTTGCGGATGCCCGCGACGACGTCCTCGCCCTGGGCGTTGGGCAGGTAGTCGCCGTAGACGCCGGGATGGCCGGTCGCCGGGTTGCGCGTGAATGCGACGCCCGTCCCCGAGTCGGGACCGAGGTTCCCGAACACCATGGCGACGATGTTGACCGCGGTCCCCAGGTCGTCGGGGATCTTCTCCTGCCGCCGGTAGAGGCGCGCTCGGTCGGTGTTCCACGAGCCGAAGACGGCTCGCACGGCAAGGGTGAGCTGGTCGCGGGCGTCCTGTGGGAACTCACGCCCGGTGGCCTGGACGACGACGCCCTTGTAGACCTCGACCAGCTTCTCCAGGTCGGTGGCGTCCAGGGCCAGGTCGTTCGACGCGCCCTTCGCGTGCTTGGCCTCCTCGAGGGCGCGCTCGAAGAGGGCCCCGTCGATGCCCATGACGGTCTTGCCGAACATCTGGATCAGCCGTCGGTAGGAGTCCCACGCGAAGCGCCGGTCGCCGGCATGCTGCGCCAGCCCCACGACGGAGGCGTCGTTGAGCCCGACGTTGAGCACTGTCTCCATCATCCCCGGCATGGAGAACTTGGCCCCGGATCGCACCGACACCAGCAGCGGGTCGTCCGGCTGACCGAGTCGGCGGCCCACCGACGTCTCCATGCCGGCCAGGTGTGCCTCGACCTCGGCGGCCAGCGACGGCGGCTCGGTGCCCTGAAGCAGGAACGTGCGGCAGGCCTGGGTCGTGATCGTGAACCCCGGCGGGACCGGCAAGCCGAGGTTGGTCATCTCGGCGAGGTTCGCGCCCTTCCCGCCCAGGAGGTCCTTGAGGTCCTTGTTCCCCTCGGAGAAGTCGTAGACCAGCTTCGTCATCGTCCCCATCCTTCGCCCGCCCCACCCGACCCGCGCACATCCGGTTTGTCCACCCTGCCCCCGATGCGTGCACGGGGTCTGGGACCAAGGTCAGACCGCGCGTGTGACGAAGCCCGCCACGGGTGTCGTCGACGGCACGGCCACGGTGGGCTGTGCCCAGCGTCCCACCAGCATTGCCGAGCGGTGCGCGCGCGCCTAGCGTTGACGCCGGATCGTGGCCGCCCCCCGCGACAGGGAGGAGGGGCTTCATGTCCGTCAGGCCGACTCTCATCGCCTCGGTCCAGCGCGCGCTGCACCTGCTCGACGCGATCGGCGCCGCCGACCGGCCGCTGCCGGCGAAGGCCCTCGCGCGCGCGACGGGGGAGGCACTGCCGACGACGTACCACCTGCTGCGCACGCTCGTGCACGAGGGGTACCTGGTGCGGGTGGAAGGCGGGTACACCCTCGGGTCCCGGGTCATGGCCCTGTCGGGCCGGATCAGGCCCGCCACCCTTGCCGAGCGCGTCCACCCCGCGCTGCGCGACCTGCTGGAGAGCCTGCACGCTGCGGCCTACCTGGCGATCTACGAGGACGGCGAGGTGCGGCTGGTCGACGTCGTGGACTCCCCGAGCGCACCTCGTGTCGACCTCTGGGTCGACCTGCACGTGGCAGGTCACGCAACCGCTCTCGGAAAGGCCGTGCTCGCCGGGCTGGACGACGACGCGCGCCGCGAGTACCTCTCCCGGCACGACCTGGTCGACCTGACGCCGTACACGCTGACTGATCGCCGGGTGCTGCTGCGGCGGCTGGACGAGCGCGGCCTCACGCTGGACCGGCAGGAGTACAGCCTCGGTATCGCCTGCGTGGCGACGCCGGTGCGCGTGGCCGACACGGTGGGCGCGGTGGCCGTGTCCGTACCGACGACGCGGCTGCCCTATGTGCTCGAGCACGCCGATGAGCTGCGTGCCACGGCGGACCGGCTGGCCCTGGACCTGGCTCACTAGAGCCGGTGGCAGTGGGCCGGCGGGACTGGGCCGGTCGCGTGAGCCGCTTGCCGGTGTTGACCCCGTGTCGACCGAACTCCCAGCAAACGTCCAGGCTCCCCGGTCAACCTTCGGCACGTGGTGGTCGAGGCGCGGCACGTCCGCGACCGCGCTGAGCTGGAGGGCCCCGCCGGCAACGAGCGGCTGACCGCCTGGGCCGGCGCGGTCCTCCTCGTGCTGCTCGCCGTGGAGGGCGTCACCATCCTCGGCATCCACCGGATGGTCGTGCCGCACGTCGTCGTCGGGCTCCTGCTCGTCGGGCCCCTGGCGCTGAAGATGTCCACGACCGGGTACAGGTTCCTCCGTTACTACACGCGGTCACCGCAGTACCGCGCCTCGGGGCCGCCCCGGCCCCTGATGCGCATGCTCGCGCCCTTCGTCGTCCTCACCACGCTCGTCGTGATCATCAGCGGGGTGGGGCTGCTCGTCGTCCCGCAGAGCCTGCGCGGGCCGGTGCTCGGGGCTCACAAGGCCGGCTTCGTGCTGTGGTTCGTGGTGACGTCGGTGCACGTCCTGGTATACCTCTGGCGCGTCCCTCGCCTGGTCGGGGCCGACCTGGGGGCCGTCCTCCGCCTGACCGGCTCGATGCCGCGCGGTGTCGGCCTGCGGGCAGCGGCGGTGGTGGTCGCCATCGCCGTCGGCGCCGTCCTGGCGGTGGCTCTGGCGCCGCGGGCGCAGCCGTGGGCCACGATCCTTCTCCAGCGCTGACGGCGCCGTCGCGGGGGCGCCAGACGTCTATCACCATCTGAAAACCTGGCTGTTGGCGCGAGTGCGGCGGCGGCGAAGGATCGCGGTGTGGGGCTCGACGGTGAGCCCTCGGTGGTGGCTGCTCAGCGGCAGCGACACCGCAGTCCTGCGAAGGGACGACGGTATGACCGTCACCTCTGCTCCGGCCGCGACCACGAGTCTGGACGCCGCGGCGCGCAAGGACCTGTACCGCCAGATGGTCCTCATCCGCACGTTCGAGGAGGCGATTCTTGGCGACTACCACGCCGACAAGTCGCCGGTCTGGGACATCGCGACCGGGCTCATCCCGGGCGAGATGCACCTGTCCGCCGGCCAGGAACCGGTGGCCGCCGGGGTCTGCGCCCACCTGACCACCGATGACGCCGTGACCGCCACGCACCGCCCGCACCATGTGGCCATCGCCCACGGCATGAACCTGCGCAAGCTCGCGGCGGAGATCTACGGCCGGGAGACGGGGCTGGGCCGTGGGCGCGGCGGCCACATGCACCTCTTCGACCCTGACACGCACTTCTCCTGCTCCGGCATCATCGCCGAGGGGTACCCACCGGCGCTGGGGCAGGCGTTCGCCTTCCGGCACAGGGGGTCCGACCGCATCGCCGTCGCAGTGACCGGCGAGGGCGCGGCCAACCAGGGCGCCTTCCACGAGTCGCTGAACCTCGCGGCTCTGTGGAACCTGCCCGTCGTCTTCGTCGTCGAGGACAACGACTGGGGGATCTCCGTCCCGCGCAGCGCCTCGACGTCCGTGCCCTCCAACGCCGCCCGTGCCGCCGCCTACGGGATGCCGGGGGAGCGGGTCGAGAACAACTCGGTCGAGGCGGTGTGGGACGCCGCGGGGCGGGCAGTCGCACGTGCCCGTGCCGGGGACGGGCCGAGCCTCATCGAGGTGCACACCCTGCGCCTGTGGGGGCACTTCGAGGGCGATGCCCAGGGCTACCGCAGCGACCTCGAGGGTGTTCCGGGGCGGGACCCGATCCCGACCTACGAGCAGCACCTGCGCGCTGCCGGGATCCTCGACGACTCCGCCGTCGCGGACATCAGGACCGAGGCGAGCACGGCGGTCGCGGACGCCATCCAGTTCGCGAAGGACTCCCCGCTTCCCGACCCGGCCGCTGCGACGTCCTACGTATTCGCGTGAAGGAGGAGGGCCAATGACAGTCACCGAGAACAGCCCCACACTGAGCACCGACTCCCCGAGCGTCACCACGACGACGCGGCGGTTGACGACCTCGAAGGCGATGGTCGAGGGGATCGCGCAGGAGATGGACCGTGACGCCTCGGTCTTCTACCTGGGCGAGGACGTCGGCGCGTACGGCGGGATCTTCAGCTCGACCACCGGGTTGCTCGAGCGGTTCGGGCCCAAGCGTGTGCTCGACACGCCGATCTCCGAGTCGGCGTTCATCGGTCTGGCCGTGGGCGCCGCCACCGAGGGCATGCGCCCGATCGCGGAGCTCATGTTCGTGGACTTCATGGGTGTGTGCCTCGACCAGATCTACAACCACATGGCGAAGATCCACTATGAGTCCGGCGGCAACGTGTCGGTCCCCATGGTGCTGACGACGGCCGTTGGCGGCGGCTACTCCGACGCCGCGCAGCACAGCCAGTGCCTCTGGGGCCTCTTCGCGCACCTGCCGGGGATGAAGGTCGTGATACCGAGCACCCCGTTCGACGCGAAGGGTCTGATGATCTCGGCGATCCGCGACGACTCGCCCGTGGTGTACATGTTCCACAAGGGGGTCATGGGGCTGCCGTGGATGGTGAAGAGCGGCCGCTCGACCGATCTCGTGCCGGAGGAGCCCTACACGGTGCCGATCGGCAAGGCGCGCACGGCGCGAGCCGGCTCCGACGTCACCGTGGTCACGGTGTCGCTGTCGGTGCACCACGCCGTCGACGTCGCCGACCGGCTCGCCGACGAAGGGGTCATCGACGCCGAGGTCATCGACCTGCGCAGCCTCGTGCCGCTGGACCGCGAGGCGATCCTGGAGTCGGTGGCCCGCACGCGGCGTCTCGTCGTGGTCGACGAGGACTACCTGTCCTTCGGGATGTCGGGGGAGGTCGTCGCAACCATCACCGACAAGGACCCGGGCATGCTCGCCGGGCCGGTGATACGGGTGGCCGTGCCCGACGTCCCCATTCCCTACAGCCGGCCGCTGGAACAGGCTGTGCTGCCCACACCGGAGCGGATCGAGGCGGCGCTGCGCGCCTGTGCCGCCCGCTCATGACCGAGGTCGTCTTCCCGGCCATGTCGGTGAAGGACCCGGACGCGCAGGGCGTCGTGGCGACCTGGTTCGTGAAGGACGGCGAGTCCGTCGTCGCCGACCAGCTCGTGGCCGAGGTCGCCGTCGACAAGGTCTCGATGGAGGTGCCTGCGCCGTCCGGCGGCACGGTGCGCCTGCTTGTCGCCGAGGGTGACGTCGTCACGCAGGGGAGTGTGATCGCCCGGATCGACTGATGCCTCGATCATGCAGTGTTCGCCGTCACGTCGCCCGTCGTCCGCCGGGCCGAGGTATGGCCCGGCGGCCGGCGCGTGCGGCAGCGACGGCGTGATGCTGCAATATCGGTGTGACGTCGCAGCTTCGGGGGCGCAGCGCGGTCGACGATCTGCGGTGGTCGCGGCTGCGCCCGGCGCTGCTCGAGACCTGGGCCCTGGTGCTGCGCAGCGACCTGGCGCTGGCCTACGCGGGGGCTCTCGTGGTGGTCTACGTGCTCGTCCACTGGCGCTCGGACCCGGCCTCGCACCACCTCGTGGTTCAGTCGAGCACCAACCTCGCGAACCTGCGTGACCACCCGCCCTACGTCCTCTTCGTCAGCGCCTTCGTGCTCGACGACCCGAGTGAGCTCCTCCTGCTGCCCGTGGTGGTGCTCGTGTATGCGCTGGCTCAGGCGTGGCTGGGGCGCGCAGCCACCGTCGTGGCCGCGGTGCTCGGGCACGTCGGCACCACCTTGTGGGTGGCGGTGCTGCTGACGGCGGGCATCTTCCACCGAAGGATCTCGGCCTCGGTCAGCTTCGTGTCCGACGTCGGGATCAGCTACGGCCTGGCCTGTCTCACCGGGCTGCTGGTCGCGCGGGTCGCGCGCCGCTGGCGTGCCTGGTATGTGTGCGCCGTCGTGGTCGCGTTCTGTCTCCCCTTGCTTCTGGCGATGCTCGGTACCGGCCGGCCGTCGTTCACCCAGGTCGGGCATGCGTCGGCCCTGCTCATCGGGCTGGGGCTGGCCGTTCTGGTGTCCCGGGCCCGCGCGGCGTCCACCCGAGCCTGACCGAGTGCCCTACCCGTGGCCTCGCGGGCTCGGGTGGGGCGCTCGGCCGTAGAGGTCACCCCCGCCGTAGAGGTCACCTCGCTGTACGGGCCACCGGCCGTACGGGCCACCCGACCGCCGGCTCATTCCTGAGCGGGTCACTCGGGCACAGGCACGGCTCGGGCCCGTTCGGCGGCGGAAGGTTCGGCGTCGCCGTGCGGGGTGATCCTGGTCGGCAGCAGGACACCGACCACGACGGCGGCGATCAGCACCAACGAGGCCGACACCCAGGTCGTGATGTGGGACGCGTCGATGAACGCCGTGAAGGCGCCCTCACGGGTTCGTGCCGCGAGGTCCGCCGGCATGCCCGCGGCAGCGGCCCGGTCGAGCACCCTCGGCACCGCCGCCACGCTCTGTGTCATCGCGTCCTTGGCTGCCTGGGGGAACTGCCCCGGGAGGCTGGAGAGCACAGGCGCCAGCTTGTCCACGTAGAGGTTCACCAGGATGGTGCCGATGATCGCGACGCCGAACGCCCCGAAGACCTGGCGCACCGTGTTCTGCACGGCCGACCCCGCTCCGGCCCTCGCGAGGGGGAGGGCGTTCTGCATGACGGTCGAGGCGGGCGCGATCACAGCGCCCATGCCGAGGCCGAAGAAGAAGAAGTCGACGAGCACCGCCCACAGGGGTGTCTCCAGGCCGAGCCGGGTCAGCCCGACGAGGGTCAGGAAGACGACCACGAGCCCGGCAGTCATCACCCGTCGCTGCCCGAAGCGAGCCACCAGACCGGCGCTGCGTGGTGCTGAGATCACCTGGCCGACGGCGAAGGGCAGGAAGCACAGGCCGGCCTGCAACGTGGAGTAGCCCCGGACGACCTGCAGGTAGAAGGGGAGCGTGAACGTGACTCCGGAGAGGGCGAAGAACGCCAGGCTGACCGACGCCAGGCTCACGGAGTAGCCGCGGTTGCGGAAGAGCGTGACGTCGAAGCTTCGGTGGTCGCTGCGGGCCTCCATGACGAGGAAGAGCGCGATCACCGAGGCGCCGGCGATGATCGGGATCACGACGGAGGGCGCAACCCAGTTGTGTGTGTCAGCGGCGTGGATGATGCCGTACACCAGCAGCGTGAGCCCGATGATCGACAGAGCCAGACCGGTCAGGTCGAGCCGCTGGGGGTGCGGGTTCTTCGTCTCCGGCACGACCCGCACGATCCCGATCACGCCGATCGCGACGATCGGCACGTTGATGAGGAACACCGACCCCCAGTCGTTCCCGATCAGCCAGTGGAACCACTGCGGGTTCTGCAGCAGCAGCCCGCCGAGAACCGGGCCGAGCGCGATCGCCCCGCCGACCGCGCCCGCCCAGGCGCCGATCGCCTTGCCGCGCTCGGCCGGCGCGAAGACCACCGTGATGATGGCGAGGGTCACGGGAAGGACCGCCGCGCCGCCGATCCCCATCAGGGCCCGGAACGCGATGAGCTGTGCGGGGTCGGTGGAGATCGCCGAGAGCGCCGAGCCGACGGCGAAGATGCCCAGGCCGATCAGGAGGATCCGTTTGCGGCCGTACTTGTCGCCGAGCACGCCCCAGGTGAAGAGCAACGCCGCGAAGACCAGGATGTAGGAGTCGACCGACCAGACGAGCTCGCTCTGCGTCGCGCTCAGGTCTCGCTGGATCGTCGGCAGGGCGATGTTGAGCACCGTGTTGTCGAGCACGACGATCAGCAGGCTGACGACGAGCACGCCGAGAATGGCCCAGCGTCTCGGGTGCCCGTCCGGGCCGAACGGGGTGGTGCCTCGGGCGCCGTACGGCAGCGGGCCGGCGGGGTCGGTCGGGTCGGCCGGTGCCGTGGTCGATGAGGCCGCCGGGGCGGAGGCGCGCGAGGTGGCGGTGCTGAGGGGAAGTGGGCTGTCGCCGGTCGACGGGGTGGTGCCGTCGTCGGTGGGGTAGTCAGGCACGCGAGCTCCGTGGTCGTGGTGGACGAACAGTTGCTGTCCAAGGATTGTCTCCCCGCCCACCGACAGGCGGCGACCGGAGCCCGCCGATCTCGGCGCCTCCCCGTCCCTCAGGGCCGTCTTGGCGACAGTTGGGCGCCAGAGGTCGCAGGGGTCACGCGCCGGCGAGCGCCGGAGGGGCACCCCAGGTGAAGCGGTGTGTGTGGATGCTGAAGTACGGCGAGACCCGGGTGCTCGTGACGCCCGGGACGGCGCGGATGCGGTCGTTGACGACGTCCAGCAGCTCCTCCGACGACCGGCACACGACCTCGACCAGGAGGTCCTGCTCACCCGAGGTCAGCACGACGTAGATCACGTTCTCGATTGCCCCGACCGCGTCGGCGGCAGCCCGCACGTCCCCGGTCGTGGTGACCGACACCATGGCCATGACCGGGAACCCCAAGGCGATGGGGTCGGTGACCGCGACCACCTGGAGCACGCCCGCCTCGGTCAGGCGCTGCACGCGCAGGCGCACCGCCGGTGCCGACAGGCCGACCTCTGCGGCCATGGCGGCGTAGGAGGCGCGCCCGTCGGCCTGCAGGACCTCCAGCAGACGCCGGTCGACGCCGTCCAGGTCCGCGTGCGGCACCTCGGGCCGCGGCGAGGGTCGGCTCATCCGACCAGCTCGCCCACCACCTCGGCGAAGGCCTCCGTGTGCCGGTCGACGTCCTCCTGGCTGGTCTGCGGGCACATGAGGGCCATGTTGTGGAAGGGCGTGATGATCAGGCCGCGGTTGACCAACGCCAGGTGAAGGTACTCGTCCAGGTCGTCGTCGGCGGCAGCCGCCGAGGCCGAGCCCGTCATCGGCGCAGGAGAGGTGAACCGGTACTCCGAGCGTGCGCCGAGCCGGCTGACCGACCACGGCAGGCCGTGGCGGTCGATCGTGGCCTGGACGCCGTCGGTGAAGCGAGCCGCCAGCCCCACCATGGAGGCGAAGGCGTCGTCGGTGAGCACGTGCTCGAGGGTCGCGCGCATGGCGGCCACCGACAGGGCGTTGCCGGCCAGGGTGCCGCCCACCCCGCCGACGTCCACGAGGTCGGCGTCGTTGCGGGCCTCGACCCGAGCAGCGACATCGGCGCTGATGCCGTAGGCGCCACAGGGCACCCCGCCTCCGATGCTCTTGCCGATCACGAAGATGTCCGGTTCGAGCCCCCACGCCGCGGTCGCCCCGCCGGGCCCGGCGGAGAACGTGTGCGTCTCGTCGATCATGAGCAAGGCGCCGTAGCGCGTCGCCAGCTCGCGCAGGCCGGCCATGAAGCCGGGCTCCGGCAGCACGATCCCGATGTTCGTCAGAGCCGGCTCGGTCAGGACGGCGGCGACGTCGCCGTGGGCGAGCTGGCGCTCGACGTCGGCCAGGTCGTTGAACTCGGCCACTCGGGTCGTCACGTGCAGCGGCACCGGGGGTGCGACGTTCCCCGGACGCGCGACGGCGAACCCGTCAGGACCCGCGACGGCGAACGTCTCGTCGACGCTGCCGTGGTAGCAGTACGCGAACGTAAGGATCTTGGGACGACGCGTGGCCAGCCGCGCGAGCCGGATCGCCCAGCGGTTGGCGTCCGTGGCGCTCAGGGTGAACGACCACAGCGGGAGGCCGAAGCGCCGCGTCAGCTCGGCAGCCACCCACTCCGCGTCGGCCGTCGGCAGCATCGTCGTGATCCCGCCCTGGACCGACAGCCGGCGCGCCACCGCGTCGACCGTGGCCTGGGGGCTGTGCCCGGCCATGGCCCCGGTGTCGCCGAGGGCGAAGTCGACGTAGGAGTGCCCGTCGACGTCGACGATGCGGTTACCGGAGGCGCTCTCGTGGTAGATCGGGAAGCCGCCGCTCCACTTGGCCATCCACGTCATGGGCACCCGGCCGAAGAGGTGGTCGGCGGCGTCGTACAGGGCTCGCGAGCGTGGGCGCGCCTGCGCGTAGCGCCCGCGCTCGCGTTCGATGAGGCTGGACAGGCGTGCGCGGTCGATCTCGGTCGTCATGACCGCCAGTGTGCCTTCGATTCGAAAGTTGTCAAGCCGCAAGACGTTCGATTCGATCGGCAACCGACGAGATCAGCCACCGAGGATGCTGATGTCGCTCAGCGCCGGCGACGGTGCCGCCGGCGCAACGGCCTCGTGATCTGGGACACCAGGACGATGCCGGCAAGCCCGAGCAGGACGACGTCCACCGCCGGGATGAACTGCACCTCACCGTCGCGCACCGCGTACACCCCGATCCCGCGTGCCATGCCGCCGAACCCGCCCCCGCTCGCGTTGGGGTCGGCGCCGCCGCCTCCGCCCCCCACGACCGCGGCGACCGGGATGACCAGCACCCCGTCCTTCTCGATCGGCTCGCCGAACACACGGCGAACACTGAGCTGGTCGCCGGCTCGCGCCAGCAGGGATTCCAGGTCCATGTCCACTCCTTCATAGCCGTGCCCGAGTTCATCGCCGTGCCCGGGTTCATCGCCGTGCACGGGGTGCATCCAGCACCGGACGTGCATGATCGCGCCCGGTGCTGGTGAGGTCCATACTGCGGCAAGATGTCCGCCATGCGCGTGATCGTCGTCGGTGCCGGGGCGATGGGCCTGCCGGCGGCGCGGGTGCTCGCCGAGCGCCGGCACCGGGTGGACCTGGTCGAGGCGGGCGACGTCGGCAACCGGCTCGCGTCGTCCTCCGGGGCTACCAGGCTGTGGCGGCTGGCGCACGTGGAGCGGGACATGGTGCGCCTGGCGCAGCGCGCCGTCACCGCCTGGCACGACCTCGAGCACCGGACCGGGACGACGCTGCTCCTGCGGCGCGGGCTCGTGCTGCGCGGCCACGGAGCCGTGGCGGCGGGCGCGGCCGTCGCAGCCGAGGGCGCCGACGCCGAGGTGCTCACACCCGAGCGCAGCCGTGACCTGTTCCCCGCTCTGCGCCCCGACCCGGCGAAGGAGACCGTGTGGCAGCCCGAGGCGGGGCCGCTGCTGGCTGCGGAGGCGTTGCGGGTGAACGCCGCGCTGCTCGCCCGGGCAGGTGGGGTGCTGCATGAACGGACACGCGTGCGTGACGTCGCGCAGCCGGCGGGCGGGGGAGTTGCGGTGGACGTCGAGGGCCCGGCGGGTCGGTCCCGTCTGGCGGCCGACGTGCTGGTCGTCGCCGCAGGCCCGTGGTCGGCCGGGCTGCTCGAGCGACTCGGTGTGACCGTGCGGCTGCGGCCCTTCCTCGACCAGGTGTGCTACGTCACCGGCGTGGGCTGGCAGGAGTCGCCGTGCTTGTACGACTGGGCCGACGACAACGACCCGGTCGGCAAGTACTGCATGCCCTCGCCGGGTGCGGGGTACAAGGTGGGCGCCGACATCCCGCTACGCCCGTTTACGGCCGACGACCCCGACCGAACCCCCGACCCGCAGCGCACGGCCCTCATCGCGGCTGCCATAGCGCGTGACCTGCCCGGCTTCCGACCGAGGATCGTGCACTCCGAGGTCTGCTCGTGGACGTTGTCGGACGACGCGAGCTTCGTGCTCGACCGCGTCGGAGACGTCGTCTTCGGTGCCGGCGACTCGGGCAAGGCGTTCAAGTTCTCCCCGCTCATCGGGGAGCTCCTGGCCGACCTCGCCGAGGGCGACACCCTCGACGGGGACGCCGCGCGGTTCCGCCGGCAGCGCCTCGTCGGGCTATAGGTCGCCCGCGGGCGGGCGGCGTCCCCAGGCGGACACCATCGGGGCCGTCGCGACGTCGACCCGGCCCGCGGCCACGGCGTCCACGTGCTCGTCGATCTCGCGGTGGCCGGCCAGTCCCCCGGTGACGAGCCGCTCGCGGATCTGCTTCATCGTCGCGACCTCCAGGACGGCGCCCGCCGCGGACGCGAGGGGGAAGAACGCCTCGGCGGCGACGTCGACCAGGCCGACCTCCCTCAGGAGGCGGGGAAGATGGCGGCCGTAGGCGAGATCGGCGCCGCGCTCGGCCAGCAGCGATCGCAATCCCGTGCGCAGCCGGTTGGCCCGTGCCTGTTCGGGGCCCCACTCGTCGGGGCACGCGAGGGGCTGCAGGGCCGGGTCTGCGTCCTCCACCACGAGCCAGCCGCCAGGGCGCAGCGCGGCCGCCATGGCCCTGAGGGCCTCGTCGCGTCTCGGGACGTGCACCAGCACGAGCCGGGCGTGCACCAGGTCGAACGGGCCGACGGGTGCCGGGTCGAGCCCGACGTCGTGGCGCCTCACCTCGAACGCGTCGCCGCCGTCCTGCTGCAGCAGGCTCACGTCGACGTCGGTGGCGAGCACGCGCCCCGACCGTCCCACCCGCGCGGCGAGCCGGCGGGGGACACCGGCGCCGCCGGCCCCCACCTCCCAGCAGTGCCAGCCCGGGCCGACCCCGGTCGCGTCGAGGTGTCGGAACGTGGAGTCGTCGAACACGGCCGACAGCGCGCCGATGCGGGCGGCAGCGTCGGGGTCGGCGTTGTCGAGCAGGTACCCGTCCTCGGAGGCCATGGACTCAAGGGAACACCGCGGTCGAGCCGACCGTCATCATGGCGGTGTGGGAACGCCTCGTCGCGGGGGCGTCCGGGACGAGGAGGGACTGCTCGTGAGCTCGGCCACGGTGGCGACGGCGCTGCCCAAGCTGTCGGGGCGTGACCGGCGATGGGTGCTCAAGCGCTGCGCCCGCCGCGGACACGTCCTGGCGCACCTCGACGACACGATCGCCGTGGAGTTCCAGGCGTCCGGGCCCGACGGGCCCCTGCTTCGCTGCCTGAGGTGTGGCTCGTTCGTGGACCTCGCGGATCCCGCGACGCCGACGGGCGTCGTCCTCGGAACGCCCGAGGCGCGGACCCCGCTGGGCGACGTGCCGCTGGTGCTGCGGGGCTCGCACGGCCGCAAGCTGGCACTGCTGCGGGTGCTGGCCGTCGAGCGCGGCGGACGAGGACTGCTTCTGCTGCTGGCGGCGGCCGGCATCGCCCGCCTGTCGAACAGCCACGTGGCGGCGGCGGATGCTCTCGGCCGGCTGGCGCGAGCCGCCGAGCCGCTGGGTAAGGAGGTCGGGTGGGACGTGCTGCGCTCGCGCCTGCTCGCCCAGGCCCAGTCCCTGCTCGGCCACAACGACCAGGCGTTCACCACCGTCGCGTGGCTCGTGGGTGCCTACGGCGTGCTCCAGCTCGTGGAGGGCGTCGGCCTGTGGGGTGGCTGGCGGTGGGCGGAGTACCTCGCGGTCATCGCGACATCGGCCTTCATCCCGCTGGAGATCTACGAGCTGTGGCATCACGCGACCGTGTTCAAGGCGGCGGCGCTGGCCGTCAACGTGGTGGCCGTGGCCTACCTCGTGGTGAAGGGTCGGCTGTTCGGGCTGTGGGGCGGTCATGCGGCCTACCTCGCCGAGGTTCGCGACGCGACCTTGCTGGCGGAGGCGCTCACGAGGGCGGAGCGCCCCACGACTGTGCTGAGCAGCCACGAGATGCGCTGAGGCTCGCGGCCCACCGGGGGACTGGGGTGTGGCCTGGGTGGGCCCGGGATGTGGGAGGGCAGCGGGGCGGCCCCCGGGGGTGTCGTTGCGGATGCTTTGCATTGCACGCGCATACGCAACACCGGCCAGGTTAGCCAGACGCCGTCCCGGCCGAACACCGGGCCATCTCCGACCGCCACCACTCCGAAGCCTCCAGGGTCATGCTCGCCGCCATGACCGCAGCAGTGGTAACCGGGCGGCTCCTTACAGCATCACGAACGCCCACTGACCCCGCACGGTGTCCAACGCGAGACTCAGCGACTCAGCGACTCAGCGACTCAGCGACTCAGCGACTCCGCGACTCCGCGACTCCTCGAGACGCGACCGCCAGATGTGCGGCGCCGGGTGTTGCGGATCTGCGTGCATTGCAAAGCATCGCGAAACAGGGTCCGTCCCAGCGAGGGACCGGTTCACGGACGGCTCGGCGGGGCAGACCCAGGACGAGCGTGGGCAGGGCGTGCGGGCAGGGCGTCAGGCAGTCAGAAGATGGGCGGGGGATTCCCGGGGGGAGGCTGCCCCGAGGAGCAGCGTGGGGTGAGTGACGGGACTTGAACCCGCGACACCCGGGACCACAACCCGGTGCTCTACCAGCTGAGCTACACCCACCACGCACCAGGCACGAGCCCTGGCGGCCTGAGCAGTGTAGCGGCTGGTCGAGGTGCGCCTCGCGGTCGTTCTCGCCGTGGGGAGACCCGGGCTCAGGCGGGCTCAGGCGGGCTCGGGAGGGTCCGCGTCGGCACGTGGGCGATGCACGAAACGGGCCGCGATCTTGCGGGCCGACTCGGAGTCGGGGCCGGGCTGGGGCACGAAGAGCGCCTCGCGGTAGTACCGCAGCTCGGCGATGCTCTCCCGGATGTCGGCGAGCGCGCGGTGACCGCCGTTCTTCGTCGGTGAGGCGAAGTACACCCGCGGGTACCACCGACGGGCCAGCTCCTTGATCGAGGAGACGTCCACCATCCGGTAGTGCAGGTGCGTCTCGAGAGCCTGCATGTCGCGGGCGAGGAACCCGCGGTCGGTGGCAACCGAGTTGCCCGCCAGCGGCGCCTTACCCGCCTCCGGGACCCACTGCCGGACGTAGCCGAGCACGGCCTCCTCGGCCTCGGGCAGGGTGACACCATCGCTGAGCACCTCGAGCAGGCCGGAGGCCGTGTGCATGTCGCGCACCACGGCCTTCATCTGGTCGATCGCCTCGGACGGCGGCTTGATCACGACGTCGACCCCCGTGCCGAGCACGTGCAGGTCGCTGTCGGTGACCAGGGCGGCGACCTCGATCAGCGCGTCGCGCGCCAGGTCGAGTCCGGTCATCTCGCAGTCGATCCAGACGATGCGATCCTGCGAGCGGTCGCTGCCGTTCACCACGCCTTCACTCTAGCCGCGGGGACCGACCGGACCCGCCACGACGGCCCGCCGCACCGGACGGCCCGCCGCACCGGACGGCCCGCCGCACCGGACGGCGCGGGCTCGCGCAGGTACCCTCCCTGCGTGAGCGAGCCCGCGGCGTACCACCCCGCCGTCCCTGCCGACCTGCCGCCGGGCCACCCGCTGCCGTCCCCGCAACGTCCGCGGCTGCTCACCACGCTCGTCTGGGTCGCCGTGTGTGTCGTCGTCGCCGCGTGCACGCTGCTCAGCGTGCTGGCGATCACCACCGAGACGGGCTGGCTGGGCCTCGTCACCGGCGTGGTGCTCGCCGCGATCCCCGTCTTCCCCGTCATCGCGACATTCCTCTGGCTGGACCGTTTCGAGGCCGAGCCGACGTCGTTGCTGGTGCTGGCGTTCGCCTGGGGCGGCGGCGTGGCGACCTTCGGCGCCCTCGTGATCAACACGGCGTCCGTGCTCGCCATCAAGTCCTCCGGGGGCGACGTCACGGTCGCCGCAGTCCTGGTCGCCCCCGTGGTCGAGGAGACCCTCAAGGGGCTGGCCGTGGTGGTCGTGCTTCTGCTGCGTCGCAACGAGTTCGACGGTGTCGTCGACGGCATCGTCTACGCGGGCATGGCCGGGATCGGCTTCGCCTTCGTCGAGAACGTCCTCTACCTCGGGCGCACGGTCAGCGACACCGCGACGTCCGGCACGGTCTTCGTCTTCCTCCTGCGCTGCGTCGTGAGCCCGTTCGCCCACCCCCTGTTCACGGCTGCCATCGGGGTCGGGATCGGGCTCGCGGTGCGCTCGCGACATCGGGCGCTGCGCTGGACGTACCCCCTGGTCGGCTGGGTCGTCGCGGTCGGGCTGCATGCGGCATGGAACCTGTCGGCGGCCACGGGGCTGGCGGGGTTCCTCGTGGCCTACGTGGCCTTCCAGGTGCCGGTCTTCGTGGCGGTCGCGATGCTGGCCATGGTGGCTCGGCGTCGTGAGGGTCGGCTCATCGAACGCCATCTTGCGGTCTACGCCACGACGGGGTGGCTCGCCCCCCAGGAGGTCACGATGCTCGCCTCGTTGAGAGCGCGGCGCGACGCCCGCGGCTGGGCCGGTCGTACCGGGGGTCCGGAGGCACGTCGCGCGATGCGCGACTTCCAAGAGCTCGGCAGCGAGCTGGCGTTCCTGCGCGAGCGTGAGTCCCGTGGCAGTGCCGCCCCGGACGCGCACACCCAGGAGCTGGCGCTGCTGGCCTCGATGTCCTCCCTGCGTGGGCGCTTCGTGCCCCGCTGGGTCACCCGACCCGCATGAGCATCGCGCAGCACCGGGGGCGCCGGCGGGCGGCGGTATCTCCCGAGCCCTCCTGGCTCGGGCCGGCGGTCTGGGGTCTGATCCTGGTCTGGGCTGCCGTGAACGCCTGGGCGCGGCACTCGCCGTCCGGCATCTCGTGGCACTACTTCGCCGACGGCAGCCACTGGCTTCTCAGCGGAGCCGGGCTGCACGTGTACGCCCAGCACCCCGAGCTTCAGGTCGGTCCGCTCACGCTCGTGGCGGTCGCCCCGTTCGCGGCGCTGCCTGGCGGATGGGCCCTCGGGACGACCCAGGTGCTGCTGACCGCCGCCGGGCCGCTCGCGCTCGCCCTGGTGGCGCCCCTGGTCACCGGCCCGCGCCGGCATGTCCGGGTGCTGCTCGCCGGCCTGGTGCTGATGCCCGCGTGGACCGTGCTCTCGGTGCGTTGGGTCCACCCGGACGACGTCCTGGCGCTGCTGCTGTCCGCCGCGGCCGTCCGTGCCGTCGCCGCGCGCCGTCCCGTGGTTCTCGGACTCTGCCTGGCCGGTGCCGTCGCCTGCAAGCCGTGGGCCGTCGGCTTCCTGCCTCTCGTGCTGGCGGTGCGTGCCCGGGGTGGGCGCGACACGTTGACGCCCGCCCTGACCGCCGCCGGGACCGCCGCGGCCGGCATCGTCGCCGCCTGGGCGCCGTTCCTCCTGGCAGACCCCGGCACGACGGCGGCGCTGCACCCCCCCGTCGGCGTCGCGCGGTCCTCGGCCATGAGCGTCTTCGGGTACCACGGCAGCGTCGTGCCGGCATGGACGCGGACCGCGCAGCTGCTTCTCGCCCCCGTGGCCGGCCTGCTCGCGGTGCTGCGGGGTCGCTGGCCCGGTGTCATGCTCGCCGCCATCGCCGTGCGGCTCGCGCTGGACCCGCAGAACCTGGCCTACTACCTGGCAGGCGCCGTCCTCGCTGCGGTGATCTTCGACCTGCTCGCCACCGGCTGGACCGTGCCGTGGGCCGCGCTGGTCACGCTGGTGGTCGGGTGGCAGCCGTTCGTGGCCGTCTTCGAGCAGCGGTTCCGCACGAGCCACGGGTGGGCGCTGTGGTGGTTCCAGCACCAATGGGCAGTCGGCGTGGTGCACCTGCTGTGGTCGGTGGCTGCGGTGTCGGTGGTGCTGCTGCTGCCTCGCCGCGCGCTGCGCCCCGTGTGACGTAACGCCGTCTCAGCGAGGACCTACGACCCGATCGGTCCCCCTGCGCCGTCACGAGGATGAGCGCGGGGGGAGGAGTGCACATGTTCGTCCTCGACGTGGGCGGGCTGGACCGGTTGATCTCGGCCCTGCGCGCCCGCGGGTTCACGGTGCTCGGCCCGACGGTGCGCGACGGCGTGGTGGCGCACGCCGAGATCCGACGCGTCGCCGACCTGCCGGCCGGTGTGGGCGACGTCCAGGAGCCGGGGGGCTACCGGCTTCGCACCCGAGAGGACGGCGCGTTGTTCGGCTTCGCGGCCGGCCCGCACTCCTGGAAGGCACAGCTGTTCCCCAGCCGCCGCCTGCTCTGGCGGGGGCGGCGGGTGGATCGCGGTAACACCGTCGAGCCGCCCGTCGACGACGCGCCGGCGCTCGCCCTGCTCGGGGTGCGCTCCTGCGACGTGCACGCGATCGCCATCCACGACACCGTTCTGGCCGGCCGCGCCGTGGCCGACGAGGACTACGCAGCGCGCCGGGCGAAGGTGTTCGTGGTGGCGGTCGCGTGCGGGACACCCGCGGGCACCTGCTTCTGTGCCTCGATGGGCACCGGGCCGCGTCCGCGGGAGGGGTTCGACCTGGCACTGGTGGAGCTGCTGGACGACGCCGGCCACCGGTTCCTGGTCGAAGCCGGCTCTGCCGCGGGTGAGGACCTGCTCACCGAGCTCGCACCCGACACGGCCGACCCCGCCGACATCGCCGCGGCCGCCGCTGTGGAGGCCGACGCGGCCTCCCACATGGGTCGCACCCTGGACGGTGACGGGCTGAAGGACCTGCTCTACGACAACCTCGAGCACCCGGTGTGGGAGCAGGTCGCCCAACGCTGCCTCGCGTGCGGCAACTGCACGCTGGCCTGCCCCACGTGCTTCTGCACCTCGGTCGAGGACGTCACGGACCTCTCGGGCGAGCACGCCGAGCGCTGGCGCGTCTGGGACTCCTGCTTCACCGAGGACTTCTCCTACATCCACGGCGGCACCATCAGGTCCTCGACGGCCTCCCGGTACCGGCAGTGGATGACGCACAAGCTGGCGTCGTGGCAGGACCAGTTCGGCACGTCCGGCTGTGTCGGGTGCGGCCGCTGCCTCACCTGGTGTCCGGCCGCGATCGACATCACCGCCGAGGTCGCGGCGATCCGGGCGACCACGCAGACCCGCGCCCCGCAGACGCAGGCCGCATCGACCCACGCCGGGGGGCGTTGACATGCGCACCATCGCGAACGAGCTCGCCGAGCACCCGTTCTTCGAAGGTCTGGACGACGACACGATGACCCTGCTCGCGGGGTGCGCGCGCAACGTCCATGTGAACACCGACGCCTACCTGCTGCACGAGGGGGATGCGGCGGACGACTTCTTCGTCGTGCGGCGTGGGCGGGTGGCACTGGAGGTCGCCGACCCGGCGGGCAGCCCGCACGTGCTCGACACGGTGGAGGCCGGCGAGGTGCTCGGCTGGTCGTGGATCATCCCACCGTACCGATGGTTCGTCGACGCCCGGGCTGTGGAGCCCTCGAGCGTGATCTGTCTGGACGGCGCGTGCCTGCGGGGGAAGTGCGAGGCCGATCCCGCGCTGGGCTACATGCTCATGAAGCGCGTTGCCCAGGTGATGTACCAACGCCTCACAGCGGCGCGGATGCGGATGATCGACGTCTACGGAGAACGCCGTGGCAGTCGCCGCTGAGGCGCGTGCCTCGACCGGCTACGGGCGCCACCCGATGGTGCCGCGCCCCTTCGAGGTGGTGCGCCGCCGCCAGGACACCCGCGACACCGTGACGCTGGCACTCCAGCCGCGCGACGGCGTCCCGCTCGCCTTCTCGCCCGGGCAGTTCACGATGGTGGACGTCTTCGGCGTGGGCGAGGTGCCGATCTCGATCAGCGGCGACCCGGCTCAGCCGCAGGTGCTGCTGCACACGGTGCGCGACGTCGGCAACGTGACCCACCGGCTGGTCGCTGTGCGCCGCGGCGACGTGCTCGGCATCCGCGGGCCGTTCGGCACGGGGTGGCAGGTCGGCGACGGCGCGGGCGGGGACGTCGTCATCGTCGCCGGCGGCATCGGTCTGGCGCCCCTGCGCCCGGCGATCCTCGAGGTGCTCGCCCACCGCGAGCAGTACGGCACGGTCACCGTCCTGTACGGCACGCGCACGCCGGAGGACACCCTGTTCGCCCGCGAGCTCGAGACGTGGCGGGGCAGGTTCGACGTGGACGTCGACGTGACCGTGGACTACGGCCCGCCGGCCTGGCGAGGCCGGGTCGGCCTGGTGACGGGGCTCATCCCGCGTGCCGGCTTCGACCCCACCCGATCCCTCGCCCTGATCTGCGGCCCCGAGGTGATGATGCGCTTCGTCGCGGCCGCCCTGGCCGACCGCGGCGTCGCCAAGGAACGCATCCGGCTGTCGTTGGAGCGCAACATGCGCTGCGGCGTGGGGCTGTGCGGTCACTGCCAGCTGCGGGAGATCTTCGCCTGCGTCGACGGGCCGGTGGTCACCTACGACCGGGTCGAGCGACTCGTCACGGCACGGGAGGTCTGACATGGCCGCGGTCGCGAGCCGGCAGCGCGGGCCAGCACGCGGCCCCGCACCCGCACCCGCCCGAGCCGAGCGTGCGCGCAAGCCGAAGCTGGCCGTCTACAAGTTCGCCTCGTGCGACGGCTGCCAGCTCACGCTGCTCAACTGCGAGTCGGAGCTGCTGGCGCTGGCCGACGCCGTCGAGATCGCCTACTTCCCCGAGGCGACGCGGACGGTGTCGCGCGGTCCGTACGACATCAGCCTCGTCGAGGGCTCCATCACGACGGCCGACGACGCCGCGCGCATCGGGCAGGTGCGCAAGAACTCCCGGGTGCTCATCACGATCGGCGCGTGCGCCACCAGCGGTGGCATCCAAGCCCTGCGCAACTTCGGCGACGTCGACGAGTTCTGCTCCGTGGTCTATGCCCACCCCTCCTACATCGAGACCCTCGAGCGGTCGACGTCGATCGCCTCGCACGTCCGCGTCGACTACGAGCTTCGCGGCTGCCCGGTCGACAAGGGCCAGCTGCTGGAGGTGCTCACGGCCTACCTGCAGGACCGTCGGCCGCGCATCCCTGCCTACAGCGTGTGCGTGGAGTGCAAGCGACGCGGCAGTGTCTGCGTCGCCGTGGCCCACGGGACGGCCTGTCTCGGGCCGGTCACGCAGGCGGGTTGCGGTGCGCTCTGCCCGGCGTTCGCCCGGGGGTGCTTCGGGTGTTTCGGCCCGGCCGGGCCGGCCCCCAACGTGACCGCCCTGGGCGACCGCATCCGAGCCGGCGGCATGGCCGCCCCGGACGTCGTGCGGCTCTTCCGGGGCATCACCGCCGCCGCCGAGCCCTTCCGTCGCGAGAGCACCCGGCAAGAGGAGGCGCGCGCATGAGCCGCGGGGCGCCGTCCACGAACGCCGTGGCCGGCACCGCCGTGGCCGGCACCGCCGTGGCCCGCACCGCCGTGGCCGGCACCGCCGCGGCCGGCGGGTCGACGACCACGGTGCTGCAGGTCGACGCGCTCGCCCGGGTCGAGGGTGAAGGCGGCATGCGCGTGCGGGTGCGCAACGGGACGGTCACCGACGTCGAGCTGCGGATCTTCGAGCCGCCGCGGTTCTTCGAGGCCTTCCTGCGAGGTCGGGCATGGCACGAGCCACCCGACATCACCGCACGCATCTGCGGCATCTGCCCTGTGGCCTACCAGATGAGCGCCTGCATGGCGCTGGAGATGGCCTGCGGGGTGGAGGTGACGCCGCAGATCCGGGCGATCCGGCGGCTGCTGTACTGCGGGGAGTGGATCGAGAGCCACGCGCTGCACATCTACCTGCTGCACGCGCCGGACTTCCTCGGGTACGCCTCGGCGATCGACATGGCGGCCGACCACGGCGCGGTGGTCGAGCGCGGCCTGCGGATCAAGCAGACCGGCAACGACCTCATGACTGTCGTGGGGGGCCGGTCGGTGCACCCGGTGAACGTCAAGGTCGGTGGCTTCCATCGGCTGCCCGACGGTGCGGCCCTGCGCGCACTGCGGCCCCGCCTGGCCCAGGCGCTGGACGACGCCGTCGCCACCGTCGCTCTGGTGTCCGGCTTCGAGATGCCGGACTTCGAGCAGCCGTACGAGTACCTGTCGCTGCGCCCGGCCACCGGGTACCCGATCGAGGCCGGCGACGTCGTCACCAGCAGCGGGCTGCAGTTCCCGGTGTCACGCTTCCGCGAGCACATCGTGGAGGAGCATGTGGAGCACTCCCATGCTCTGCACGCACGGCTGCACGGGCGCGGTGCCTACTCGGTCGGGCCGCTGGCGCGCTACAGCCTCAACCACGACCGGCTCTCCCAGGCCGCACGCGACGCGGCTCACGCAGCCGGCCTCGGGGCGGTCTGCCGCAACCCGTTCCGCTCGATCGTCGTGAGGGCGGTGGAGCTGGTCGAGGCATGCTCGGAGGCGCTGCGACTGATCGAGGAGTGGGACGACGCCGCGGCGCCGGCGGTCGAGGTCGTCCCTCGGGCGGGCGTCGGCTACGGCGCGACGGAGGCGCCGCGCGGCGTCCTGTTCCATCGGTACCGCCTCGACGAGGACGGCACCGTGCGCACGGCCCAGATCGTGCCGCCGACCTCGCAGAACCAGGCGTGCATCGAGGCCGACCTGCGCGCTTTCGTGCAGCCGCGCCTGCACCTGCCGCATGCCGAGCTCGTGCGCCAGTGCGAGCAGGCGATCCGCAACTACGACCCGTGCATCTCGTGCGCCACGCACTTCCTCGACCTGCAGGTGTGCGAGGACGCGCCGTGCGGCGAGCCTGGCTGAGCCCATGAACGTGCTTGTCGCGGGAATCGGACACCGGGATCGCGGGGACGACGCGGTCGGCCCGCTCGTGGCCGATGCTGTCGCGGAGCGGCTGGGGGCCTACCGCGAGCACTCGGACGGCGGCTCCGGGGTCGAGGTGCTGGCCGGCACCGACCCGGCCACCATGCTCGCCCGGCTGGACCGCGTGGAGTCGCTCGTCGTGATCGACGCCGTGCGGACAGGTGCGCCGCCCGGATCGGTGTTCGTCCGCGACCTCGCCGATCGCCCGCTGCCGGCGAGCGGCTTCGCGCCTGGCGCACCCGGCAGCAGCCACCTGCTCGGGCTGGCCGAGGCGATCGAGCTGGCTCGGGTGCTCGGGCGGCTGCCGGCTTCGGCCCTGCTGGTGGCGATCGAGGCGGCGTCGTTCGAGCTGGGCTCCGGCTTGGGTGACGCGGTCTCGGACGCTGTGCCCCTGGCGGCCCAGAAGGTGCTGGCGCTGATCGGTGCGCTCGAGTCACGCCGCTCCTCGGCGTGATAGCCCCTCCTCGGCGTGATCGCTCCTCCTCGGCGTGATCGCTCCTACCGAGGGGGCCGGCTTCGGGGTGATCATGGGGCTTTGCCCGGTCATGATCGCCACCCCAGCGCCATAACCCCGGCGCCACGCCCAACAGTCGGTGACTCGAGGCACTTGTGGCGCCGGGGTGGCGATCATGACCACCGCCGGCCTGCATGCCGGCCCGCATCGTCGCCGGGGTCCCTGTGGGCGGTGCGTCACGCGGGAGTCGTGAAGGCGAGGGTGAACACGCTGCCCTCGCCGAGGGTGCTCGCGACGGTGAGGTCGGCACCTGCGGCCTGGGCAGCGCGCCGGGCGATCGCCAGACCGAGCCCGGAGCCGCCGCTCTCCCGGTCGCGGGAGGCATCGACCCGGTGGAAGCGGTCGAAGATCCGTTCGAGCTGGTCGGCAGGGATGCCGCTGCCGTCGTCGGCGACAGTCACGCGCAGCGCGTCCGGGTCGCGCAGCACGGCGAGGACGACGTGGCCGCCGCGCGGGGTGTAGCGCAGTGCGTTGGAGACGAGGTTGCCCAGCACGGTCGCGACGAGGCGGGGGTTGCTCACGACCTGCGTGTCGTCGTCGACCGACCCCACCTGCAGGTCGACGCCGCGTTTGTGGGCCTCTGCCTGGAGCTGGCCGACCAGGGTCGCGCAGACCTCGGCGAGGTCCACCGGCTCGACCGGGGCCGGCTCCTCGCGGTCGACGTCGCGCAACCTGGCCAGGTCGGCGAGCAGCCCGGTCAGGCGCGCCGTGTTGGCCTCGATGGCCGGAGCTGCCCTCTCCTTCGGGATCGTGCCGTCCAGGACCGCCTGCGCGTAGCCGGCGACTGCGTGCACCGGCGTCGCGATCTCGTGCGCCAGGTCCGCGAGCAGCTGGCGCTGGTCGCCGTCGACCGACTCCAACCGGCCGGCCATCCGGTCGAAGGCCTGGCCGAACCTCGCGAGCTCGTAGGGGCCCTCCGCCCCGACGCGCGCGTGGAAGTCCCCGGCGGCGACCCGTTCGGCGGCCTCGATCGCGATGTCGACCCGGCGCCGGAGCCTGCGGTTGACCAGCACCGTCGACAGCACGGCGGCTCCGAGAACCAGCACGATCACGACGAGGTTGATGATCACAATGGTGGTGGGGGACTCCACCGACTGGTCGATGTCGCTGACGACGCGGACGTGGCCGCCGGGGATCACCAGCGCCGTGCTGGTCGTGCGCGTCCCGGCAGTGAGCAGGGCCCCTCCGGACCAGCGCTGCCCGTCCCGCACCACCTCGACCCACTGGTGTTCCTCGACCATCAGGGGCACCAACGCCTCGAGGACGTCGAGCGGCTGGCCCGCGCGGACCTGCCCGCGGACCGCGTGGGCGAGGTTGGCGTTCTCCCGGCGTGCGTCGGCGAGGTCGGAGCGGGCTCCGGCCGAGGCGAAGAAGAGGTAGGTGGCCACGAGGCCGAGGATCGCCGCGCCGACCGTGGCCGCAACGATCGGCACGGAGAGCAGGCGCCACCGCATCACGGCGGGTCGAGCCGGTAGCCGACCCCACGCAGGGCGTGCACCGACAGGTCCGACCCCAGCTTGCGGCGCAGCCCCGCGAGGTGCACGTCGACCGTCTTGGCCGACACGTACGTCGTGTCCCAGGCCTCGGCGAGCAGCTGCGCACGGGTGAGTACGCGACCACGGTTCGAGGCCAGCGTCAGTAGCAGGTCGAACTCGCGGCGGGTGAGCTCGACCGTGCGCCCGGCCAGCCTCACCGTGCGACCCGCCTCGTCGATCTCGATGGCCCCGACCCGAAGCGGCTCCAGCGCAGGCTGGCTCGAGGCCCTCGTCCTGCGCAGGTTCGCCGCGACGCGGGCGACCAGCTCCGGGGCGGAGAAGGGCTTGACGACGTAGTCGTCGGCTCCCATCCGCAACCCCGCGATGCGGTTGCCCTCGTCCTGCTTGGCCGTGAGGAGGATCACCGGGATCTGCGAGAAGGCCCGCACCCGCCGTAACAGCTCGAACCCGTCGTAGCCGGGCAGCATGACATCGACCACGGCAAGGTCGGGTGCGTCTCGGCGGACGGCGTCCAGGCCCTCAGGTCCGGTCCCCGCCTCGACGACCTGGTACCCCTCCGACTCCAGGTAGGGCCGCAGGAGCGCGCGCAGGTCGGGCTCGTCGTCCACGACGAGCACTGTGCCGGCGGGCTCCACGGTCACGAGGGTAGGCCCGCCACCTGGGCCTTGCCGGGACCGACGGCCCTCACCCGCACACATCCCCGGGCTAACCGTGCGCTAACCATGGCCGCCTAGCGTCGACATCGGGGTCGGCGTGGGTCGGGCGGACCAGGGTCAGGGAGAGGCACATGAAGCGCTCGCAACGCATCGCCGCCACGGCGGCCGCGACGTCCGGGCTCATCGCCGTCGGCGGTTACGCCGTCGCTGTGTCACCAGGGATGAACCCGCTGTCGTCCACCGAGATCCTGGCTCAGGACACCTCGGCGAGCACCACACCACAGCTGCAGGCGTTGCAGGACTCCCTGGCCCAGCTTCAGGCCGAGACGGCAGCGCTGCAGGGCGACCTCACCGCGGCGCAGAAGCAGCTCGCACTGGCCGAGAAGGCGCGACAGGCCGCCGCAGCCGCAGCCCAACGGGCCGCACAGCAGGCGTCCACCGCGGCCTACCCTCCGCCTCCCTCCTCGCACGCGCGTACCGGCGCCAGCGGTGGCGGGGATGACGAGGGCGGGGATGACTGACGGTCGCGGGCGCAGGGCCCGTTGGGTCGCCGCGGCATCGCTCGGCCCTGTCGCTGCCCTGATGTTCTCGGGCGTCACCAGCTGGGCGACGGGTCACCAGCCACCGCCGACGGCAGCCCCAGCCCCGCAACCGTCCTCCCCCGACGACGGCGCCCAGGCGCAGCAGGAGGCTCTGGACGCGTCGGCGCAACAGGTCGAAGCCGTGCGGCAGAACGTGGCCGCGATGCGGGACCGGGCGCGGGCGCTTCGCATCGCCATGGCCGGCTCCGCCAAGGCCGCTCGCCTCGCCGCGCGGGCGCCGGCCGCCGGTGGCGGCACCGGTCGTGTGGCTGTGCGCTCGTACTCCGGGGGCGCGGTGCGAAGGGCGGCCCCGGTCCGCTCGTCCGGCTCGTGAGCGTGGCGGTGGCGACGATGCCCGCTGTGCGACTGTCGTACCGGGTGGCCTCCGGGGTGGACCCGGCCGGGCTGCCTGCCCTCGGTGCCGGCCCCGCGCCCCGCAACGGTGAGCGTGTGGTGCGGTTCCGGGCGATGGCCAGCGACATCACGCTGCAGGTGTGCGAACCAGCCCCGCACGCCGACCTGGCGCTGGTCCGCGCGCGACAGATCATGGAGATGGTGGCCTCGTCGTGCACCCGGTTCGACCCCCTGAGCGCGCTGATGCGGGCCAACGCGGCCGGCGAGGAGTGGGTGGACGTCCCCACCGAGTGCTTCGAGGCGCTGGCAGAGGCGGCAGCAGCCCATGCCGAGACCGGGGGACTGTTCGACCCACGCGTGCTGCGCGTGCTCACCGCACTGGGCTACGACCGCAGCTTCGCGCTCATGCCGGACGTCGCGCCGTCCCCTCGCGTCGCGAGCCGCCCGGCCGGGTGTCCGGTGCCCCCGAGGCCGCCGGCGGCGCCGACCACGCCGTGGCGCCCCGGGCTGGACGCCGCGACCTCCCGGGTGCGGATCGGGCCCGACCCGGTGGACCTGGGCGGGATCGGCAAGGGTCTGGCCGTCCGGTGGGCGGCCCAGCACCTGGCCGGCTCCGGTCGGGCCTTCCTCGTGGAGGCCGGTGGCGACTGCTACGTCGGTGGGGCCGGCCCCGAGGGCGAGGGCTGGCGCGTCGCGGTGGAGGACCCCCGCGGCGGGGACGAGCCCCTCGCGGTCCTGAACATCACCGACGGCGCCTGTGCGACGTCGTCGGTGAGGGTTCGCCGCTGGCGCAGCGGCGACCGGCAGGTGCACCACCTGGTGGATCCGAGGCAGGCCGCCAGCGCCGAGGGCGGCCTGCTGTCGGTCACGGTCGTGCTGGACGACCCGGCGAGGGCCGAGGTCTGGAGCAAGGTGCTGTTCATCTGCGGGTCGGGGGAGATCCGTTCGGCCGCCGAGCAGCGCGGGCTGGCGGCCCTCTGGGTCGAGGAGTCAGGCGAGGTCCAGATGAGCCGGGCGATGGCCGGCACCGTCGTATGGGAGGCGCCGCGTGCGCGCTGAGAGGTCCGCGCACATGTCCGGCGAAGGCCAGGTGCTGCTGCACAGCGTTCCGACCGGGGGCGGGGAGGCACTGGCGCACCAGGCTCTGCACGCCGATCCGCACATCCAGGCAACTGTCGGCTCGCCCGGCAGGGCCCGCCTGCGCACCGTGGCTCAGGGGCTGCTGACCGTCGTGATGGTCACGGCGAGCGGGGCACTCACCACCTGGCTCGCCGGGCGCGCCGCCCTGGCGGTGTGGGGCGACAAGCAGGGCCTGTGGATCCTGGGGCGCTCGGCCGGTGTGACGTCGTACCTCCTGCTCGTCGCACTCGTCCTGCTCGGCCTGGCGCTCTCGCACCCGTGGCGCACGCGTTGGCCGCGGCCGAGCACGGTGACCCGGGTACGCCTGCACGCGGGGCTCGGAGTCTTCACGCTGTGCTTCACGGTGCTGCACGTCGTCGTCCTCGCCATGGACAGCTACGCCGGCGTCGGGTTGCGGGGCGCGCTGGTGCCGATGCAGGCCACGTACCGGCCCGTCCCGGTGACCCTCGGGGTGCTGGGTGCCTACGCCGGGATCCTGGCCGGGGTGACGGCGTCCATGGCGGGTCGCGTCCAGGCCCGGGTCTGGTGGCCCCTGCACAAGGTCGCGGCCGTCGTCCTCGTTCTGGTGTGGGCCCACGGGCTGCTCTCCGGCAGCGACTCGGCCGCCCTGCGGCTGATGTACGCCGGGACCGGGCTGGTGGTCGTGCTGGTCGCCGTGAGCCGCTACATGGCCACCACGCCGGCGGACCGGTTCGAGTCCCTGCGCAGCAGGGCCGACGGGCGATGACCGCCAACCTGCGCGTCGTCCACGACGACGAGCGGCTGAGCGCCGACGACGAGCGGCCGAGCCCCGCGGACGCCGCACTGGCCCACGGGCCTGGCGCGGCGCCGTCCACCGCTCTCCTCGGCCGCCAGGTCCGCTACGCCCTCGGTGACCAGCAGCGGCTCACCGGCCCCGAACCGGACGACCTCGAGATGCACGTGGCCCGCTTCGGCCGCAGGCCCGCGGCGACGGGCGCCCGCGGGGACGCGCTGGTCGACGTCCTGCACCGGATCGGCCTCTCCGGTCGCGGAGGCGGGCACTTCCCGGTCGCGCGCAAGTGGCGCGCGGTGCTGGACGCCGGCGGCGGCGGGGTGGTCGTCGCGAACGGCGCCGAGGGCGAGCCGGCCAGCGCGAAGGACGCCGCCCTCCTCCAGCATCGTCCCCACCTCGTGCTCGACGGGCTGGAGCTCGCGGCGGAGGCGCTCGGTGCCGACGACGCTGTCGTCTGGCTGCACGAGGGTGCGACAGCGACACGGCGGAGTGTGGCGCGCGCCGTGGCCGAGCGCGGGCGGCCGGCGCCGGCGGGCCGACGATCCGCGTCGTCACCGGTCCGGACAGCTACCTCACCGGTGAGGCGAGCGCCGTCGTGCACGCACTGAGCGGCGGCCCCGCCCTCCCACGGTTCCAGCGCCTGCCCTCGGCGACGAGCGGGGTGGACGGGCGGCCCACCCTCGTGCAGAACGTCGAGACGCTGGCGCGGGTGGCGATCGCCGCCCGCAGAGGGGTGGAGGGCTACGAGCCGAGCAGCCTGCTCACCGTGCTGAGCCGCCGCGGGCGCACGGTGCTCGAGGTCGGCCCGGACGTGACGTTCGCGCAGGCGCTGGCCCAGTCGGACGACGCCCGCCCCCCGCGCGCCGAGATGCAGGCGGTGCTGATCGGCGGGTACGGCGGCGCGTGGGTCCCGTGGTCGGCGGCGGCGGGGTGGCCGGTGGACCAGGCGACGCTGCGCACGGCCGGGGTCTCGTTGGGCGCCGGCATCGTGGCCCCGCTCGCGGCGGGGGAGTGCGGGTTGGCCGAGACCGCCGCGGTGGCGGACTATCTGGCGGCCAGCAGCGCACGGCAGTGCGGCCCGTGCCTCTTCGGCCTGTCCGACCTGGCCGCTCTCATGAACGAGCTCGCCCACGGACGGGTCGGTCGCGCGGAGGTCCGGCGGTTGCAGCAGTTCGCCGCCGAGATCGACGGCCGGGGCGGCTGCCGTCACCCGGACGGCGCCGTGCGGCTGGTGAGGAGCGCGCTGTCGACCTTCGCCGCGGACGTGGAGTCGCACATTCGCCGGCGGCGCTGCCTGCACCCTCGGTCGGCCCAGTTCCTGCCCGTTCCTGCGCGCCCTGTGGGTCAGCGGTGAGACGCCCCCGAGTGCCCGTCGCCGCTGCGCCGGGGGGTCGTGAGGCGCCGGTGCCTCGGCTTCGGGTGGACCCGGTGCTCTGTGACGGCATCGGGATCTGCGCCCACGTGGCCCCCCGGCTGGTGAGCGTGGACTCCTGGGGCTACCCGATCCTCGCGCAGCAGCCGTTGCAGGGTCGCACCGCGCGCCGGGCGGCAGCCGCGGTGGCCGCGTGCCCGCGCGGCGCCCTCTTCGTCGACGGCTGAACGGGCCTCAGGCTCGGGCGCGGCCCCCTGCCCGGCGCCCCTCAGCGACCGTGCAGCTGGTCGGCCAGCTCGACGTAGGCCCGCTTGGCGTCGTTCGGCCGACACGGCGCTGACCCGAGCCCAGGCGTCGTGCTTGGCGCGGCCGACCGGGTTCGCGATGCCGGGCCGACCGCCCCGGACGTCGCCGACCGTCGCCTGCTTGTACAGGGCGTACAGGCGCAGCTTCACGTCGTTCCCGGGGTCGATCGGCCAGGCCGGACACCGCGGCGACAGCGGCGTCGAACCGGTTCTCGAGATCATCCATGGGCAACCTCCCGACGGCACTGTATGCCTGGGCCCCGACGCCGCCGATGCACCTCACGCCCCCGACGCCGCCGATGCACCTCACGCAGCCCCGGGGGCGGTGGCGATGACGAGCGGACCGCGTTCGGTCCCGACCACGACGAGGCGGACGCCGGGCCGCCCGCGGTCGTCGTCCTCCGCGCCTCGTCGGCCGGCCGCGAAGACCACGGGCAGGTCGTGCCCCGCGCCCAGCCACGCGGTGAGGCGCTGGACGTCGCCCTGCACCTCCAGGCGGACGATGCCGTTCGGGGCGACCCCGTGCCGGGCGGCGGCGTCGCCCGGGAAGGGGGTGTCGGCGTCCCACTCGATGAAGAACGGCACCGGCGGCTGCGCCGCGGCCTCGGCGACTCCGGCCGTCCGCCAGCGCAGGACGCGCCCGTCGGGGGTGGCCCGCGAGCCGGGCGTGACCTGCAGGCCCAACCGCCTGGCGACGTCGTCCAGCCTCGTGGTCCGCACGGCCCAGCCGAGGATGCTGCCGTCGCCGGCCCCCGCCACCCACCGGCCGAACGGGCTCTGCGCCGCTTCTGCCGCGTCGACGACCGTGACGAGCTCGAGGTAGGAAGGTCCGAGCGGGACGATGCGGTTCGCCGTGCCCCAGCCCGGGTGTCGGCCGCCCGGCACGCTCGCCAGCCCGCGGCGCTGCAGCCTGGCCGCTGCCTCGTCGAGGTCGGCGGCGGCGATGAGGACGTGGTCGATCTTCACGACGCGGCAGCGTAGTTGACGCCCATGCGGTCGGCCGGTCGCCGTCAGTCGGAACGGTCAGTCGAAGACGACGCCCTTGCGGAGGATGTAGCAGCTATACGGCTCGGGGTCGAGGGTGTGCACGACGGCGAACACCTGCTTGGCTCGCTCGTAGAAGGCCAGGCGGCCCACCACCGCGTACTCGAGTGGCCGGTCCTCCAGCTGCGACGCGAGCGCGAGCACGGCGTCCTGACCGGGCGTCGTGCGGGAGGGGTCGCCGTCCACCTCCATCCGCTCCAGCGGGCGGTCCACGAACGAGTCCAGCGGGAGGACGCTGAGGACGGCGCCCAGCGCGCGCCGCACGCCGACCTCGCCGAGGCGGACCACCGGGCGACCCGAGGACGCCGCCGGGTAGTTGCGGTCGACCACGAGGAGCAGGTCGCCGTGCCCCATCGAGTCGAGGATGTTGAGAAGCTCTCCGCTGAGCAGCGGGTCGATGCCCTTGAGCACGGTGACAGCCCTCCTGTCGGCGACGTGTACCGAAAACCGACACAACCTAGGGGCACGCCCGCGACACGCCGGTGGCGGGGTGGGTTGTGTCGGCTTTCGGTACGGCCGTTGTTGCGGCTAGCGTCGGCGTCGTCCTGCAGGATGTGACCCCGGCAGGGACGTTCCATGAGCTGCCTAGGCCAGACGCGGACGACTCACCACCCGCGGGTCGCGCGTCTGCGTCTCCCCGTGGGGGGGCGACGGGGCCCACCGATGCAGCCATCCATTCGCGCACGCACGGGCGTGGGAGGTTCGCGATGCCGGCTCGGCGCACAGTCCGTGTGCCGCTGGCAGCCCTCACGCTGGCAGCCGTCACGCTGGCAGCCTGCAGCAGCCCGGGGACCACGCCGTCAGCGGACAACAGCCGGGCCGCGGCGCCTCCGAGGACCAGCATGCCCATCGCCTCCTCGCCCGCGGGCTCTCAGCCGAGCGTGTCCCCGGGTCCTCTGACAGACCAGCCCTCTACCGCCGGGCAGCTGCCCGACCTGGTGGCGACGCGCATCCCGCTCCCATCGGCTGGGCGCTCGTGGTCGGCCAGCTGGGCTATGGCCATCAGCGCGACCCCTACCGGCTTCGTCGCAGTGGGCGGCACCCGCCTCGGTGCCCTCTTCGCCGCGGAGTCCTGGACGTCGCCGGACGGCACGGCCTGGACCGCGAGCCCGCCCCAGGCCTCACTCGAACGGGCGTACATGGCCACGGTCGCCGCGAACGGCAGCGTAGAAGTGGCGGCCGGGGGCCCCAGGCGAGTGGGGTCGGCCCCTCACCAGGGCGTGGTCTGGACCTCCACGGACGCACGGACCTGGCACCGGGTGGCCACGGGCACGACTTTCGGCAATACCGAGCCTGTGAAGGTCGTGTGGGACGGCTCCCAGTTCGTCCTTCTCGCTCGCCGCTACTCGGCCGCGGGCGTGTTCGTTGGTTCCGGAGTCTGGCACTCAGCCACGGGAGCCCGGTGGGCGGCCTATCCGCGCTCCTTGACGTTCCTGCGCAACGCCAGAGTGCTGGACATACTGGCGTCGGCCGCCACAGGCATTGTGGCTGTGGGGTACTTCGGCGACACGGACCTCGACTACTGGCACCGACATTGGGCCACGGCGTGGTCGTCGCCCGACTACACCCACTGGACCGACGCGAGCCGGTACCCCACCGACATCGGGACTGACGCAACGCTGGTAGCCAGCGTCGGGGGCCGCGTCATCTCGTTCAGCCCAGGCCATGGGGCGGTCTGGTCGGCGCTGAACCCACGCGACGACAACGACCCCGCGACCGGACGGCGAATATGGCGGGTGCTGGACGACGCCGCGGACCGGCTCGTCTCGGCCTGCCCAGTCGTCCTGGCCACACGCACGACAGCGGGCTTGGTGGTCCTGGCCTCCTGCCCTGATGCCTGGGCCTTCCTCAACACGTCAGATGGCGTGACCTGGCAGTCCAGGCACGTCACCCTCCCGGCGAAGCTCGCGTTCACGCCAGCGGGAATGGTGTCCAGCCCGGCGGGAATCCTGATCGTCGGCAGCGATGCGGGCCCCCAGTTCTCCGATGAGTCAGCGGAAGTCTTCCTCGCGCCAGACCCAACCGCTCGGTAGTGTCACGCGTTGCTCTCGACCACCGCGAGCAGGACCACAGAGTCCTCATCGGCCGCCAGAGCCTGACGCGTATCGGGAAGAATCAGAAGATCCCCTGTGCGGGCTTCCAACTCGTCGTCGCCGGCGTTCAGCCGCATTCGCCCCCGACAGCACGAAGACTGTCGCCTCGCCCGTGCTCTCATGCTCGCTGAGCTCGCTGTTCGCCGTGATCGCGAGCTGCGTCTGGCGCAGTACAGCGGTGTTCTTGGGGAACCTGCTCTCGACCTCCGACCCGCACATGTCCCCCCGCGACGTCGCGTTGGGCTACAAGACCCTTCAGCCGGGCCGGGGCGACAAGTTCGGAAAGCACGTGGTATTGACACGTGGGGAGGGGACGGGCAGATCCTCCTGACGCCCGTCGAGGCGTACTGGTCGAGGTTGCTCGAGTCGTGGCCGGGCAGTCAGCCTGCGGCCTGCACGGATCACGTCGGGTGAGGGTCTGTCCTGAACTTCGGCTTCAACTTCGAGCGGGAGGCCCAGGCCAACCAGTCGTCGAGCAGGTGCCCGCCGTGGGCGCCCTTGACGGCGATGACTCGACGGAAGGGCTCCTCCAGCTCCCGGGCCCGGTGACGCGGTTTGTTCGCTGCGGCGATCCAGGCGAGCTTGGCCTGCTTGCGTTCGGTCAGGTCGGGCGGGTTCTTCCGCAGCGCGTACCGGGCGCCCTTCGACCGTCGGGCAGCCTGGGTGTTCCCCGACCGGCGGGCGTCATTCCAGACCTGGCGGCGGACCTCGTCCATAGCCAGTCAGGAGAGCCGGGTCTACGCCGTCTTGGGAACAACCACGTCGACTTCGAACCATCCGGGTACCGAGCCGCGCCTCGCGGCAGGTGCCTGTTGGGGTCTCAGAGGGCCCCGTTCAGCCCCCACCAGGAGTCGTTCGTGATCTGGCCGGCGCGAAGTCCGCCGGCCCCATTGCCCGGATAGATCACAAGGTTCCCCAGCAGAAGTCCGCCCTGGACGGGAATGTCCTTGACGACTACGAGGTCGTTCAGCCCGTCGCCGGTGACGTCCCCTACCGCGATGAAGGACGTCACGGTCTTCCATCCGCTGCTGATTCGCTTACGCGCGGCGAGGGTGCCATTGCCGCGGCCGGGGTACAACCACAGCACCCCCGCCGTGTCCCGGGCGAGGACGTCAACCTTGTCGTCGCCGGTCATGTCACCGGGACCGACAATGGCCGTGATGTTCTTCCATCCGGTGGCGACCTTCTTGCGGGCCGAGAACCGACCTTTTCCGTTTCCCGGGTAGAGCCACACGTTTCCCGAGGCGTCCTGAGCGAGCAGATCGGCACGGCCATCGCCGTTCAGATCACCGGCACCGGCGAGGCGCAACATCTTCTGCCAGCCGGTGGCGAGTCGCGCGCGGGTCCTGAAGCCGCCGGCCCCGTTGCCTGGGTAGATCCACACGGTTCCGTCGGTGAACTTCAGGATGACGTCCTCCATGCCATCACCGTCGAAGTCTCCGTGGCGGGCCCAGGCCGAAACCTTCCCCCAGCCGGTGGCCACCTGCCGGCCGGTGTCGTTCCCCGGGAGGAACCAGACCCGCCCGACAAGGTCGCGGACGAGCACGTCCGATACGCCGTTCCCGTTGAGGTCAGCGAAGCCGGCCGAAGACGTGCTCGTGACGCTCCAGTCGGGATAGGCCGTCCCATAGCATTCCCGCTCCGTGCGCACGATCTTGATCGAGCTGATCTTCCCGGACAGGCTGGCATCCCAGCCCGTGGCGTCGCCATAGGACCTGAGTTGGCTCACGGCCTTTGATCCCGGGAGGCCGCGAGCCCGTGACCTGCGGTGATGTCCGTTGTTGCTGCTGGTTTCGCGCACTAGGCGCGGGTTCTAGGGTCGCCGTGTGGTGTTCATCAGGCGGGTGCGGACGACGTCGGGGGCGACGGCGGTGCAGATCGCTGAGTACGTCGAGGGGCGCCAGCGGATCGTGAGGCATGTCGGGTCGGCGCACTCCGAGGTCGAGCTGGGGATCTTGATGGCCCGGGCGCGTGAGCTGCTCGAACCGGCCGGGCAGGACGTGCTCGATCTGGGCGTGGAGGCGACCCCGCCGGTCACGGCGTTGCTCGCCGAGCCTGTCGGGGGCCCGGCGCAGCCGGACCTGTTCGCCGCCGCCGATACCGCCCGTGGCGTGGGCGGTCGGGGGCCGGTGCGGGCCGGGGCTGCACGGGTGGTGGCCACGGACGCCCGGGTGCTGTTCGAGGCCCTGGTTGGCGTGTACTCCTCACTGGGGTTCGACGCTGTCGGCGACGAGGTGTTCCGCGACCTGGTCATCGCCCGGATCGTGGAGCCGACCTCGCTGCTGGACACCGCCCGGGTGCTGACCGACCTGGGCCGGCGACCGGCCAGCTACGCCACGATGAAGCGGACGCTGGCCCGCGTCGCCACCGCGGCTGACGCCGACGCCGCGGACCCCGTGAGGGAAGGGATCAGGTCCTACCGTGACCAGATCGCGGCGTTGTGCTTCGCGCATGCGCTGACCAGCGGCGATGTCTCGTTGATCTTGTATGACGTGACGACGTTGTACTTCGAGGCCGACGAGGAGGACGACCTGCGCAAGGTCGGGTTCTCCAACCGTGGTCGGCAAGGGCCAGCGCGTCGAACGGCTGCCGCTGCCGACTGAACCGGGAGAAGCGATCGCCGCGTGGCTGACCGATGGGCGCCCGCAGTGTGGGACGCGGTCGGTGTTCACCACCCTCCGGCCGGTCGGTCGGCCGCTGACGCCCGCGGCGGTCGGTCATGTCGTGGCGACCGCATGCCGCAATGCTGGCCTCAACCCGATCGGTGCGCATCGTCTGCGTCACACGCTGGCCACGGCCATGCTGCGGGCGGGCGCGTCGCTGCCGGAGGTGGGGCAGGTGCTGCGCCACCGCAGTGCGAGGTCCACCGCGATCTACGCCAAGGTCGATGAGGTCGCTCTGCGGCCACTGGCGCGGCCATGGCCCGGAACCAGACCTCGCACCACGGGTGATGATCCTGTGGGCCGAAGCCTGGTCCGACCGTGGCCCGGATCGGGATCGCGGCCGGGAGCTCGGCCGTGAGCACGCTTCGGGAGGCCGTCACCGACTACCTGGCCACGTCACAAGGGCGTAGTCCGCCGCCGAGTACAGACAGACGATGCGGGCGGAACCGTTGACCCACGACTGAATCTTGTTGTCCCAGGAACCCATGGTGGGCATGTTGGTCTTGACCACCAGCATCTGGCCCCTGAAATCGGTCTGGCTGTAGCCGCAGAAGGACCCCTTCGGACACCGGTCGATCCCGGTGACTGCCTGGGCCGGCGCCCAACCGCTCACGCCCGCTAGGAACGCCGCAGCAACCAAGGACGCAACCACTCTTCTGCGCGGAACGCCGGGTCGACCCGCAGATCGTCGTCGGCCTGCTCGTGGACCGGCACGGGTTCCCCCTCGAGGTCGGCTGCTTCGAGGGCGACCACGCCGAGACCCTGACCATCGTGCCGATCGTGAAGGCGTTCGCCGCACGTCACCAGATCGCCGACATGGTCGTGGTCGCCGACGCCGGAATGCTGTCAGGCAAGAACCTGACCGCGCTGGCCGCCGAGCAGCTCCGGTTCATCGTCGGGTCCCGCACCAGCAAGGCGCCCCTGGACCTGGCCTCCCACTTCCACTGGCACGGCGACGCGTTCACCGACGGCCAGATCATCGACACCATCACCGCACACAGCGCCGCCCACGACCAGAACGACCCCGCGGTGCGGACCGAACCGCTCTGGGACCGCGGTGAGCACGACGCGTCATGGCGGGCGGTGTGGGCCTACTCGGCGAAGCGCGCCGCCCGGGACGGCAAGACCCTCACCGCCCAGGAGAACCGGGCCCGGGCCGTCATCGCCGGGGAGAAGTCCGCCCGCACCCCACGGTTCGTCAAGACCAGCAACGGGACCAGCGTGCTGGACGAAGCATCCCTGGCCCGGGCCCGGAAACTGGTGGGGCTGAAGGGATACGTCACCAACATCCCCGTCGAGCTGATGCCCGCGGCCGAGGTCGTCAACTCGTATCACGACCTGTGGCACGTGGAGCAGTCGTTCCGGATGTCCAAGACCGATCTTCGGGCTCGACCCATGTTCGCCAGGACGAAGGACGCGATCGAGGCCCACCTGACCATCGTGTTCACCGCCCTCGCGGTAGCCCGCGAGGCCCAGAACCGCACCGGCCTGGCCATCCGCAACCTCGTGCGCCAACTCCGCACCCTGCGGTCAGCGACCATCGCGATCAACGGCGCCGTCCAGACCATCCCACCCGCCATCACCGACCACCAGCAGGCCCTCCTCGACGCCCTGCGACTGCCGAAACCCACGCACTAGGCGATTGAGCCAACACGGGAGCCGGGTACGCCGATTTTGGGTACCCCGGCACATGCGCGGGACTGTCGTGGTTCGTATCGGCGTACAGCAACACTGCCGGTCCGGCAGATTACCTCACGCAGAACCACTGCGGCGCCACGGGGACGCGGACCTTTACCCTAGCTTACGCGAGCACTAATACCACCACTGGCAAGACGAATTGGATCGCGAAAGCGGGGACGGTCACCATACCCGGAAGTGATTTCAGCACCTCCGCGGGATATTCCACGGGTACGACGCGTGGGCGGTGTCTGAGGTCTCCACCACTGGTGCGTTCGGCGGGTGGCCCGGCTTAACTGCCGTGGAGTACGCTCCCGCACTGCAGGTCTATAGGAGTGGCGCAGTGGTGGCGGTGGCACATGGCAACGTATACCGTGGCAGCCCCCTGCCGAACGTTGGCCCATGTCCGCCCTACTATATCTCCGATTTGGGCACCAATGATTTCAAGGCCTTCTCATCCTCGAATACAGCAAACAACTGCAAGTTGAACGGAGTACCGCTGTGGTGACGCGTCGGAATCCCTACCGCCCCGTACCTGCTCTAGAGAGTCTCGGCGCTCTCATGTTGGTGTCGGTGGTACTCGCTGGTTGCGCATCGAACACGGGAACCGATCAATCTGCAGCTCAGACTGCAGGCCAGTCGGTGAGCCGAGCTGCAGTGCAACCTCCAGCGACCCAGCAGTCCAATCAGCTGCCCGCGCCGCCGGTCCCGCCGACCCGCCCATGCGTCCCTCCCGCGAGTCGTGCGGAATTCCCCGAGGCAACACTCGTCGTGGAAGCTGTGGTTGCCTCCGGAAGCAACGGGGATGTACTGCCTCTTAAGAACAGCAAGGTGCTCTACGGCAATGACTCCGCACCCGACCACATCGTTTCAGCACCGGATGGCTTTCTCGCACCGGGCCATTACATCCTCGTTCTCAACCAAGTGGCTGCGAAACCAAGCGACTACTTCGTGAATTACGGCCGATTCGGGGCATTCAAACTCGGCGCGGATAACGTCTCCCTGACCCGGCAGTGTCTCGCGTATCAACAGTCTGGGGGTAAGGCGGCTACGCAGGCGACACAGACAGTGACACTCCCAGCCCTCCTCAAATTCTTCACCGGGTAATTACCCCAGGTGGGTTATGTCGGGCTCTCTGATCTGGCAGGGCTCGGGCAAGTCAGTTGATCAGGGCGTGACCTGCGTGTTCGTGGGGTGATCGTCGGCGTGGCGAGGTGACGGGCGCGGTTTGCCCGGTTTGGATGGCGGTTCTCACGCCTTCCACCCAGCCGAGGGCCGCGCCCGTCGATGGCATCTTCCCCGATTCCTGCGCTGCCCAGTCAACTTCGCCAACTCTGCGCCGGCACGCTGTTGGAGGTGTTGGCGCAGGTGCCGGATCCGCGGGCTCGTCGCGGTGTGCGCCACGGCCTGGTCGGGCTGCTGGCCATGTCGGTGTGCGCGGTGCTGGCCGGGCCCGCTCCTTCGCCGCGATCGCCGACTGGGCCAGCGAACTGTCGCCCGGTGACCTGAGGCGTCTGGGGTTGGCCCGCTCGTGCGCGCCGGACGAGTCGACGTTTCGGCGGGTGCTCTCCGGCGTGGACGCGGCGGTCCTGGACGCGCTGGTCGGGGCGTTCTTGTGGACGCGCACCATCGTGGTCGAGGGCCGACGGGTGGTGGCCATCGACGGCAAGACCACCCGGGGCGCACGCACCGGCGACCAGACGGCCCCGCACCTGGTCGCGGCCATGGACCAGGCCACCGGCGTCGTGTTGGGCCAGCTGGCGGTGGCCGCCAAGAGCAACGAGATCCCGGCGGTACGAACGCTTCTGGCCACCTTCGACCTGCGCGAGGTGGTGGTGACCCTGGATGCGATGCACACCCAGACCGACACCGCCGCGGCGATCGTGGACGCTGGCGGTGACTACGTGTTCACCGTCAAGGCCAACCAGCCCACCCTCTACGCGGCGTGCAAGGCCCTGCCCTGGAAACAGGTCCCGGCCCGCTCGAGCACCCAGACCGGGCACGGCCGACGGACCACCCGAACGATCAAGGTCGTCCAAGCACCCAGCTGGATCACGTTCACCGCCGCCGCGCAGGTCGCCCAGATCCGGCGCACCACGACCAGGAATGGGACCAAGAGCGTCGAGGTCGTCTACATCATCACCTCCGCCGACGCCCGGGCGGCACCACCACAACGACTGGCGGCCTGGATCCGCAACCACTGGGGTATCGAGAACCGCTGTCACTGGGTGCGCGATGTGACCTACAACGAGGACCACTCCCGCGCCCGCACCGGCCGCTCCCCGCAGGCCATGGCCTGCCTACGCAACACCGCGATCAGCCTGCACCGACTCGCCGGCCACACCAGCATCGCCGCCGCGATACGACATCACGCCGCCAAACCCGACCGACCGATCACACTCGTCCTGACCTCGTGAAACACGACTTTGCCGGAGCCCTGGCAACAGCCCCAGGAGGAGCTCACGATGGAGATCAACAAGACGCGCGACTATGTGCAGCCGCAGGTCAGCCAGTGCGCGCCCGGCAGGGATCGAACCTGCGACCGTCGGATTAGAAGTCCGCTGCTCTATCCGCTGAGCTACGGGCGCCCGGTCGTCAAGCCTAATGGGGCCCGACCACGATCCTGCCGTATACCACTCTGCGGGACACCACTCTGGTCCGTCGCCCCTCGGACGGCGCTCCGCTTTGGCGGAAGGGCCCGCTCACGGCAGTCTTGGCCCGTGGCAGCGGACCCGAGGGACCAGGCGGGCGCGGCGGTTCACCCCGTGCCGCTCCCCGAGGTGGCCGCGTCTACTGACCAGGAGGCCGCCGACCAGGAGGCCGCCGACCAGGAGGCCGCCGACCAGGAGGCCGCCGCAGATCGTGTCGAGGCTGCCGACAAGGCCGCGGCCGCCGACCGGGCCGCGGCCTCGTCCTTCGACCTGCTCGAGGCCGTGGAGTCGCTGCGCTCCCAGGTCGTCGCCCTGCGCCTGGAGCTCGAGGTCGACTCGGTCGCGACGGCCCGCCAGGAGCAGGACGCGCTCCGGCTCCAGCTCGACGACTACCTCCTGCCCCGGCTGCGTCGCATGGACGCCCCCCTGCTCGCCGTGGTCGGTGGGTCCACGGGCGCGGGGAAGTCGACGCTGGTCAACTCCCTGGTCCGCCGAGAGGTCACCCGCTCGGGCGTACTGCGCCCCACGACGCGCTCGCCCGTGCTCGTGCACCACCCGCACGACTCCGGCGCGTTCCTGAGTCAGCGGATCCTGCCGGGGTTGGCGAGGGTCACCTCCGAGGCCCCCGAACCGAGGGAGCCGATCGACGTCGACGCCCCGCGCATCACCGCGATCCGCCTGGTGCCGGACCCCGGGCTCGCGCCGGGGCTGGCGCTGCTGGATGCTCCTGACGTCGACTCGGTCGTCGAGACCAACCGCGACCTCGCCGTCCAGCTCCTGGCAGCGGCCGACCTCTGGCTGTTCGTGACCACCGCGGCTCGCTACGCCGACGCGCTGCCCTGGGACCTCCTGCGCCAGGCCGTCCAGCGAGGGGTCTCGGTGGCCGTCGTCCTCGACCGCGTGCCTGCCGAGGTCCTGCAGATGGTGCGTATCCACCTGGCGACGATGCTGCGCGACCAGGGCCTGGCTGACGCCCCGGTGTTCGCGGTGACCGAGGTGGCGCTGGAGGCCGGCTTCCTGCCGGCGGCTGCTGTGGAGCCGCTGCGGGAGTGGCTGACCAGGCTGGCGCGCGACGCCCGCACACGAGCGCTGGTCGTCAGCCGGACGCTGAGCGGCGCGCTCGACAGTCTCACCGCCCGCACGGAGGTCCTGGCGTCCGCCGCCGAGGCCCAGGCCGCCGCGTACTCGGTGCTTCGCGAGGCGTTGGACGCCGAGTGGTCGCGAGCCCGGTCCCAGGTCAGCGCGCAGGTCGGTGACGGCACTCTGGTACGTGGCGAGGTGCTCGCCCGGTGGCAGGAGATCATCGGCACGGGGAAGCTGCTGCGGGCGCATGAGACCCGGGTCGGCCGCATGCGAGACACGCTTGCGACGACGTTTCGCGGCCGCATCCCGCCTGTCGAGCCACTGCGAGAGGCGATGCGGGCCAGCGTCGAGGCGATGGTCCGGGCCCAGGTGGCCGGCGCGTGCGAGGGGTCCGTGCAGGCCTGGCGGACGACGTCCCCGGGCTCGGTCCTGGTCGCCGACGACCGCGACCTCGCCCGCCCCTCGCCGGGCTTCGACGAGCGGTTGGGGCGCGCCGTCCGCGACTGGCAGGGCGGCGTCCTCGAGCTCGTCCGCACCGAGGGGCAGCACCACCGCGACACGGCACGTACGGTGTCCTTGGGCGTCGACGGCACCGGGATCGTCCTGATGTTCGCGGTCCTCGCGCACACGGGCGGGGTCAGCGGCACCGACGTCGCCGTCGGTGCGGGGACGGCAGAGGTCGCGCCGCGGGTGCTCGAGGCGGTGTTCGGCGACCAGGCCGTGCGCTCGCTCGCAGCCTCGGCCCGCAAGGACCTCGTGCGACGCATCGACTCGCTGATGGACGGCGAGCGCGCCCGGGTGCAGTCGCTCCTGGACGCCGCGGGTGTGCGCAGTGACCGCGCCGAAGGCCTTCGCAGGGCCGTGAGAGCCGTCGAGGGAGCCCGCTGACGTGATCGGACGACGCCGCGGCGCACCGGATGTCGACGAGCGGGTGAGACTGCTCGAGCTCGTGCTGGCCGTCGGCGCCGAGCGGCTGGACCCGGGCGCCGTGGCGGCGGCCCGCACGGTTCTCGACCGGACAGGCGAGCGGCTGCGGCTCGGTGCGGACACGACGGTGGTGGCGCTGGTCGGGGCGACGGGCAGCGGCAAGTCGAGCCTGTTCAACGCGCTGGCCGGCATGGACATCGCGGAGGTGGGCGGGCGCCGTCCGACCACGGGCAAGCCGGCCGCCTGCGTCTGGGGCACGAACGGCGCGGACCCGCTGCTGGACTGGCTCGACGTCCCGCTACGTCACAGGACGTCGCGGGAGAGCGTCCTGGACGCCGACCACGAGGCCAGCCTGCACGGGCTGGTGCTGCTCGACCTGCCCGACCACGACTCGACGGTCGTCAGCCACCGCCTGGAGGTGAACCGGCTCGTGGAGCTGGTCGACCTGCTGGTCTGGGTGGTCGACCCGCAGAAGTACGCCGACGAGGCCCTGCACTCCGGCTACCTCAAGCACCTGGCCGGGCACGAGCAGGTGATGGTCGTGGTCCTCAACCAGGTGGACCGGCTGCCGCCCGAGTCGGTCGAGGCGTGCACCCGAGACCTGCGCCGCCTCCTTGACGCGGACGGGTTGGACGGCGTGCGCGTGCTGGCCGCGTCGGCCACCCGGGGCGACGGGGTCGACGTCCTGCGGGACCTGCTCGCCGGGGCCGTGCGGGACCAGGCGACGATGCTGTCGCGGGTGGCGGCGGACCTCTCGGGCGCGGCGCAGTCGCTGCGGTCCGGGGTCGCCGACCGGGAGGCCGACCCGGACCGGCTGCCCGGCGCGGAGACGCTGCACTCCGCCCTCAGCCAGGCCGCCGGCGTCCCCGTCGTACTGGACGCCCTCGTGGCCGACTACCGGCGTCGGGCGTCGGGCCTGGTCGGCTGGCCGCCGACCATGGTGGCGCGCCGGCTGCGCCCCGACCCGCTGCGCCGACTGCCCGTGGGCAGTGCGGCGGACGACGTCAGGCGGCTCGCGAGGTCGTCCGTCCCAGCACCGACCCGGGCCGACGGCGCCCGCGTCGACCTCGCGGTGCGGGAGGTGACGGCGGCGGCGGCCCGAGACCTGCCTCAGCGGTGGGGCGACGCCGTGCGTGCGGCGGTGCCTGTGCCGACGGGGGACCTGGCGGACGCCCTCGAGGTCGCTGTCGTGGGTGTCGACCTCGACGTGCGGACGCCTGCCTGGTGGCGCGGTCTCGCCGCCGCACAGATGGTGCTCGCCGCAGCTGCGGTGGCGGGGTTCTGCTGGCTTCTCGGGCTCGCGGTCGTGTCGTGGCTGAGCCTGAGCGTTCGACGGCCGATGAGTCTCGGCAGGGTGCCGTTGCCGACCGTGATGCTGCTCGGAGGGCTGGCTCTGGGACTGCTGCTCGCCCTGGTCTCCCGGTGGTTCGTCTCGTCGGGGGCGGGGCGTCGGCGGGCTCGGGCCCAGAAGGCGCTGGACGCCGCGGTCTCCGCGGTGGCGCAGGCGCAGGTGGTGGCTCCGGTGTCGGCGGTGCTCGCCGACCACCGATCCGTGCGGGAGGCGCTCGAGGCCGCATCGGGGTGACCGCCCCCCTCCGCCGAGTCCTCCACAGGCTCGGTCGCCGTCCCGTCGTCCACACCAGCACCTCCGACCGCCCCGCTGCCTATCGCTGCGCCACCAGGCTGGCTCGCACACCCCGGCACCCCGCCGGGCAGCGAGGAGGTGCTCGGTGAACGAGACCATCGTGACGTTGGGTGGCATCGTCGCCACCGACCCGGCGGCGAAGATCTTGGACCAGAAGACGCCCTTGACGACGTTTCGCATGGTGTCGACGTCGCGCCGCTACGACCAGGCAACGCACGGATGGGTGGACGGCGACAAGCTGTGGGTCACCGTCACGTGCTGGCGGGCCCTGGCACGCAACGTGGCGCTGTCGGTGCTGAAGCGCGACTGCGTGGTCGTGCACGGCCGCCTGCGGGTCAGCGAATGGGTCGGCGACGACAAGGTGCTGCACACGCGCGTCGAGGTGGTGGCCGACATGGTCGGTCACGACATGTCGTGGGGGACCTCGGTCTTCACCCGCGCACGGCGGGTCGAGCCTGTCGAGCAGGACGGGCGCGGCGAGGCCGACGAGCTGGCCCGTCAGGTTGAGCTCGCCGCCCTCGCGAACGGCCTCGATGCCGCCGACCTCGTGGAGGCGCTCGGCCGGGCCGCCGCTCCTGAGGACGGCGACGACGACGCCGACGAGGACGAGCTCGACGACGACCTCGTGGACGCCCAGCTCACGGGAGCGTGACCCCCCGCTGAGTCCCTCGGCTCGTCGTTGCCCTCTGGCGACGTGCCGGGTCGGGGCCTGTCCCGGCTGCCGTGTCCCCCGTACGGCGCCGGGACGGGGGCGTGGCGTGGCGGCGGCGTGGGCGGGGTGGTGATGTGGCCCGGTTGGCGGTCCGTCAGGATCGTCGGGTGCCGCTTCGCCCCGCCGCCGCCCGCCCGCTCGGCCTCGCGCTGGGGATCGCCGCCGACGCGGTGTTCGGCGACCCTCAGCGCTGGCACCCGGTGGCCGGCTACGGGCGGGTCGCGTCCGTGCTGGAGCGTCGGGTGTACCGCGACTCGCGAGCCCGTGGCGTGGTCTACACCGCGGTGGCGGTCGGGTTGCCGCTCGCCCTCGCGGGTCTCGTCGAGCGAAGGGTGCGGTGCCGGCCCGTGGTCGCGGTCGCCGTGACGGCGGTGACCACATGGGCGGTGCTCGGCGGGGAGAGCCTGGCCCGCGAGGGGAGCGCGATGGCCGCGGCGCTGGCGGGCTCGGCCGACGGTGGCAGCACGGGTGCGACCGACCTGGCCGCTGCCCGGGCGCGGCTGCGCAACCTGTGCGGGCGAGACCCCGATCGGCTGGACGCGTCCGCTCTGGCACGGGCCACGGTGGAGTCACTGGCCGAGAACACGTCCGACGCCGTCGTCGGTCCGCTCCTCTGGGGTGCGATCGGGGGTCTGCCAGGCCTGGTCGGCCACCGCGCCGTGAACACCCTCGATGCCATGGTCGGCTACCCGAGCCCGCGCTACCGGTTGTTCGGGTGGGCCTCGGCCAGGCTGGACGACCTGGCCAACCTCGCGCCGGCGCGCATCACGGGTCTGGTGATGGTCGCCGTCGCGCCGGTTGTCGGCGGGTCGCGGCGCCGAGCCTGGCGCGTTCTGCGACGTGACGGTGGACGGCACCCGAGTCCGAACGCCGGGCGGCCCGAGGCCGCGGCGGCGGGAGCCCTGGGCGTGCGCCTCGGGGGCACCAACGCGTACGCCGGACGTGTGGACGAGCGGCCGGGGATCGGAGAGGGCGCGTCGCCAGAGCCGCAGGACGTGGTCAGGGCGGTGCGCCTGGTGCGCGTGACCGGGGCGGCTGTCGGGGTTCTCGCGGTGCTGGTGGGGTGGGTGCGGGAGCGCTCACGGCGCAGGCCTTGAATACTGCGACGCAGGCGATGCCGACGAAGGGACCGGGAGTGGACGACGAGGCAGTCGTACGGCGCACGGTCGAACAGCTTCGACCGGTCGACGCACGCATCGTGGCGCAGGCGCGGGAGCGCCAGGATCGGCTGACGAAGCCGAGGGGAGCACTCGGCGTCCTCGAGGACGTGTCCGTGCAGCTGTCCGGGCTCGCCGGTGAATGCCCCGCCCCGCTGCCGGAGCCGGCCGTGGTGGTGGTCTTCGCGGCCGACCACGGGGTGCACGCGCAGGGTGTGACGCCGTGGCCCCAGGAGGTCACGGCGCAGATGGTCGCCAACTTCCTGGCCGGCGGGGCGGCCGTGAACGCCTTCGCCGCCTCGGTCGGCGCCCGTGTGCTCGTCGTCGACGTCGGGGTAGCCGTGACCCTCGACGCGTCGCCGGGGCTCATCATCCGCAAGGTGTCCAAGGCCACCGCGGACCTGACGTGCGGACCTGCCATGAGCCGAACGCAGGCCGTATCGGCTGTTCGGGTCGGCATCGACCTGGCCGACCAGCTCGTCGGCGAGGGGTACCGCTGCCTGCTCACCGGCGACATGGGGATCGCCAACACCACCGCATCGGCCGCGCTCGTCGCCGCGTTCACCGGCGCCGACCCGGCGACCGTGACCGGTCGCGGGACGGGCATCGACGACGTCACCCTGGCGGCGAAGGTGGACGCCGTGCGGCGCGGGCTCACGCGCAACGCCGCAGCCGTGTCGCTCTCGGCGTCCGACCCGATGGGTGCGCTGGCGGCCGTCGGGGGCCTTGAGCACGCGGCCATCGTCGGCCTCGTGCTCGGGGCGGCCGCCCACCGGGTTCCGGTGATCCTCGACGGGGTGATCGCGGGGTCCGCCGCGCTCGTGGCGGCGGCGCTGGCGCCGGACTGCCTTCAGGCCTGCATCGCCGGGCATCGCTCCGCCGAGCCGGGGCATGCGGTCGCCCTGACGGCCCTCGGGCTGCGCCCGCTTGTGGAGCTGGACCTTCGGCTCGGTGAGGGGACCGGGGCGCTGCTGGCCCTCCCGCTCGTGCAGGCGGCGGTGCGTGCACTGCGCGACATGGCGACCTTCGACTCGGCCGGGGTTGTGGACAAGGGGGCCGCGACGGCGAGCACCGGGTCGGACTGATGGCCGACGCCGGCCCGGCCGACGAGGGCGAGACCTATCTCGTCGGGCTGCGCCTGCGGGGCAGGCGCGTCGTCGTCGTCGGTGGCGGCAGTGTCGCCCAGCGGCGTCTACCGGGCTTGATCGCGGCAGGCGCCGACGTCTGCGTGGTCGCCGTCGCGGTGACCCCGGCGGTCGAGGCGCTCGCGACGTCCGGACAGGTTCGTCTGCTGGCCCGGGAGTACCGCGACGGGGACCTCGACGGCGCGTGGTACGCCGTGGCGTGCACGGACGATGGGCGGGCGAACGCTGCCGTCGTGGCCGAGGCCGAGCGCCGTCGGCTCTTCTGCTCCAGAGCCGACGACGGGCGGGCTGGTAGCGCTGTGACCCCCGCGATCGCGCGCGCCGGCCCGGTCAGCGTCGCGGTGCTCGGCGGCGGGGACCCCCGGCGGGCGGTCGCGGTGCGCGACGGGATCCTCGACGCCCTCCGGGAGGGGCGCCTGGACACGCTGCCCCGGCGGGCGGCGTCACCGGGTACCCGCACCGGCACTAGCACCTCCGCTGGCACCGGCACCGCCACTGGCACCGGCACAGCCACTGGCACCGGCACCGGTTCGGGCGCGGCGCTGCCTGGCGTGGCACTGGTCGGCGGTGGTCCCGGCGACCCGGACCTGATCTCGGTGCGGGGACGCCGGCTGCTGTCGCACGCAGACGTGGTCGTCGCGGACCGCCTCGCCCCCCAGGCTCTGCTGGCCGAGCTGGCCCCGCATGTGGAGGTCGTCGACGCCGCGAAGCTGCCCCGCGGCAGGGCGATGACCCAGCAGGCGATCAACTCGCTCCTCGTCGAGCGGGCGCTGGCCGGACAGTTCGTGGTGCGGCTCAAGGGCGGCGACCCCTTCGTCTTCGGGCGTGGCTACGAGGAGGTCGAGGCCTGCGTCGCCGCGGGCGTTCCCGTGACCGTCGTCCCCGGCATCACGAGCGCGATCGCCGTGCCGGCCCTGGCCGGCATCCCCCTGACCCACCGCGGCATCGCGCACGACGCCGTCCTCGTATCCGGGCACCTGGCGCCGGACGACCCGACGTCACTGGTCGACTGGCCGGGCCTGGCGCGGTTGCGCGGCACCCTCGTGCTGCTCATGGCGATCGAGCGGCTCCCCGAGATCGTCGAGGTGCTCCTGGCCAACGGCCGGGACGGCGCGACGCCGGTGGCTGTCGTCCAGGACGGGTCGCTGCCCTCCGAGCGTGTGGTCACCGGCGTGCTCGCCGACATCGTGGACGTCGCGGCCCGCGCAGCCGTGCGCCCGCCGGCGATCGTGGTGGTGGGCCACGTCGTGACGCTGCGCGCCCACCTCCTCTGACCCCCGCTCTCGCGACCTCTGGAGCCAAACCGTCGTCATAACGGCCAGATGGCGACAGTTACCGACCAGAGGTCGCGAGAGGGCAGGGGGGCGGGGAGGGGAGAGAGTGAGAAGGGATGGTCAGGTCGGCCTGACCCACGCCGCGGCGTCCGGCGGCAGGAGAGGGGCGCCGTCCGGCCCGGGCTCCAGGGGGAGGCTGGTGAGCAGCACGTCGCCCGACGGCAAAGTGACCGGTGCGTCCGCGAGGTTGACGACGCACACGAACCCCGGGCCGCGGGTGAACGCGAGGACGTCGTCGCCGAGGGCGAGCCACCGCAGGGGCACCGACGGGTCGGTCAGCGCGGAGAGCTCTCGCCGCAACTGCAGCGCGTCCTTGTACAGCCAGAGCATCGAGGACCGGTCGGCCTCCTGGGCCTGCACCGAGAGCTGCGCCCAGCCCACGGGCTGAGGAAGCCAACCGGCGGCGTCGCCGAAGCCCAGTGATGGCCCGGATGTGGTCCACGGCACCGGTACTCGGCAGCCGTCGCGGCCACGCTGGGCGTGGTTGGACCGCTCCCAGACCGGGTCTTCGAGCAGCTCCTCCGGCAGGTCCTCCACCTCGGGAAGCCCGAGCTCCTCACCCTGGTAGAGGTAGACCGAACCCGGCAGGGCGAGCAGCAGCAACAGGGAGGCACGCGCCCGCCGCGTGCCGAGGGCGACGTCCGTCGTGCCGTTGTCCCCGTGGAGGGGGTCGTCACTGCGTTGGGTCTGCGGGCGTCCGAATCGCGAGACGTGCCGGGTGATGTCGTGGTTGGACAGCGTCCAGGTCACCGGCGCGTCGACCCTGAGGTGGGCGTCGAGGGACTCGGTGGCTCGCCGCTGCAGGTCGGCGGCGTCCCAGCCCGAGCGGACGAACGTGAAGTCGAACGCCGTGTGCAGCTCGTCGTGCCTGACGTAGGCGGCCAGGCGCTCCGGTGTCGCGACCCACGCCTCGGCAACGAACATCCGGGGCGGGTCGTACGTGTCGGCCACGCCGCGCCACCCGCGGTAGACGTCGTGGACGCCGGCGAGATCCCAGTGCGGGTGGTTCTCGCGAGGCGAGCCGCCGAGGACGTGGTCGACGTCGTCGCCGAGATCGGCGAGCTCGGGGTCCTTGACCAGGCCGTGGGCGACGTCGATGCGGAAGCCGTCGGCGTGCCGGTCGAACCAGAACCGCAGGATGTCGTGGAACTCCTCGCGGACCACCGGGTTGTCCCAGTTGAGGTCCGGCTGCTCGCGGGCGAACAGATGCAGGTACCACTGCCCCGGTGAGCCGTCCGGCTCGGTGACCCGCGCCCACGCGGGTCCGCCGAAGACGCTGCGCCAGTCGTTCGGCGGCTGCGCGCCGTCCGGTCCTCGTCCGTCACGGAAGAGGTACCGCTCGCGCATCGCTGACCCGGGCCCCTGCGCGAGTGCGGCCCGGAACCAGGCGTGACGGTCACTGGTGTGGTTCGGGACGATGTCCAGGATCACCCGGATGCCGAGCGCGTGCGCCTCGTCGATGAGCCGCTGTGCGGCCTCGAGGGTGCCGAACGCCGGCTCGATGTCGAGGTAGTCCGCCACGTCGTAGCCGGCGTCGGCCTGCGGCGAGGGGTACCAGGGGTTGACCCAGATCGCGTCGACTCCCAACGCCTGGAGGTACGGCAGCCGGGAGCGGATGCCCTCGATGTCGCCGAGGCCGTCGCCGTCGGAGTCCGCGAACGAGCGGATGTACACCTGGTAGACGACGGCGCTGCGCCACCAGTCGCGGGTCGGTCTGCTGGGCCGCGGCGACCGCCGCGGCAGGGTGGACTGTCACGACCGCCAACGCTACCGGGCGAGGTCGTGGAACACCGACCCCGCCCCGTCGGCGCCGGTCCAGGCGGCAGGAACCCCCGCCGAGCGCCGTTAGGCTGGAAGGCATGGCGGAGTTCATCTACACCATGCGCAAGGCGCGCAAGGCCCACGGCGACAAGCTCATCCTCGACGACGTCACCCTCGCGTTCTACCCCGGCGCGAAGATCGGCGTGGTCGGGGCGAACGGCGCCGGGAAGTCCAGCGTGCTGAAGATCATGGCGGGGCTGGACAGGCCGTCCAACGGCGACGCGTTCCTCAGCCCGGGCTACAGCGTCGGCATCCTCATGCAGGAGCCCCAGCTCAACGAGGACAAGAGCGTGCTCGGCAACGTCGAGGAGGGCGTGGGGGAGATCAAGGCCAAGGTCGACCGGTACAACGAGATCGCCGAGAAGATGGCCGTCGAGTACTCCGACGAGCTCATGGAGGAGATGGGCCGCCTCCAGGAGGACATCGACCACGCCGACGCCTGGGACCTCGACGCCCAGCTCGAGCAGGCGATGGACGCCCTGCGGTGCCCTCCGCCCGAGGCCGAGGTGCGGGTGCTCTCCGGCGGTGAGCGCCGGCGGGTGGCGCTGTGCAAGCTGCTGCTCAGCAAGCCCGACCTCCTGCTGCTCGACGAGCCGACCAACCACCTGGACGCCGAGAGCGTCCAGTGGCTCGAGGCGCACCTGGCCGCCTACGCCGGCGCCGTGCTCGCCGTCACCCACGACCGGTACTTCCTCGACAACGTCGCCGAGTGGATCCTCGAGCTGGAGCGTGGGCGCGCCTACCCCTACGAGGGCAACTACTCGACGTACCTGGAGAAGAAGCAGGAGCGCCTCCAGGTGCAGGGCAAGAAGGACGCCAAGCTCGCCAGACGCCTCAAGGACGAGCTGGAGTGGGTGCGGCAGAACGCCAAGGGCCGCCAGACCAAGAGCCGTTCCCGGCTCGAGCGGTACGAGGAGATGGCCGCGGAGGCCGAGCGCACCCGCAAGCTGGACTTCGAGGAGATCCAGATCCCGCCCGGGCCGCGGCTGGGCGGTGTGGTGATCGAGGCCGACCACATGAGCAAGGGGTTCGGTGACCGCCTGCTCATCGGTGACCTGTCGTTCAGCCTGCCGCGCAACGGGATCGTCGGCGTCATCGGCCCCAACGGCGTGGGGAAGACCACGCTGTTCAAGGCCGTCGTGGGTCTTGAGCCCGTCGACTCCGGCACGCTCAAGGTCGGCGAGACCGTGAAGATCGCCTACGTCGACCAGTCGCGAGCGGGCCTGGACCCGAAGAAGACCGTGTGGGAGACCGTCTCCGACGGTCTCGACTTCATCAAGGTCGGCAACGTCGAGATGCCCTCACGTGCCTACGTGTCCGCGTTCGGCTTCAAGGGCCCGGACCAGCAGAAGCCGGCCGGCGTGCTGTCCGGCGGGGAACGCAACCGCCTCAACCTCGCGCTGACGCTGAAGATCGGCGGCAACCTCCTGCTGCTGGACGAGCCGACCAACGACCTGGACGTCGAGACGCTGGGCTCGCTGGAGAACGCGCTGCTGGAGTTCCCCGGCTGCGCCGTGGTGATCTCCCACGACCGGTGGTTCCTCGACCGCGTGGCCACCCACATCCTCGCCTACGAGGGTGACGCCGAGGACCCGGCCAGGTGGTTCTGGTTCGAGGGCAACTTCGCCGGGTACGAGGACAACAAGGTGCAGCGACTCGGCGTCGACGCCGCCCGGCCGCACCGAGTGACGTACCGCAAGCTCACCCGGGACTGATCCACTCGCGGACTGACCCAGGGATCCGGTCCAGTCCGGTCCGGTCCGGTCACCTGTCGGCCACTGCGCCGTAGAGCTCTGGTCGGCGGTCGGCGAGGGCGTCGTTGCGAGCCGACGTGGACTTGTCCCGGGCGGCCGACGGGGTGATGGTCGCCAGCAGGGCGGTCGGCGCGGACGGGTCGCCCGCACGCCCTACCCAGGCCGTGGCCAGCGGATACCCATCGGGGTCGACCACCACGGAGCCGCCGATCCACTCCACACCGCGCTCGGCCCCGGCTCGGTCGCAGACCGCCACGTAGACGTGGTTGGTGCCCGCAGCGGCCTGTGCCCTCACCACCTCACCCGGGCGCTCGCCGTCCGGCCATACCGGTCGCGGCCAGTTCGCCGGGACGCAGACCACATCCGCACCCGCGAGGGCGGCCAGGCGCACCCATTCGGGGAACTCGAGGTCGTAGCAGACCATCACCGCCAGGCGACCCACGGCGGTGTCGACGACGACGGGCGGGGCGTCGCCGGGGGTGAAGATCAGCTTCTCGGTGTTCCACAGGTGGGCCTTGCGGTAGACCGCCCGCACCCCCGTGGCGTCGACGACGAGCGCCGAGTTGCGCAGCAGGTGTCCTGCGGTCGGCGCGGGCTCGAGCTCGCACACCCCTGCGACGAGAACCAGGTCCAGCTCGGCGGCGAGCGCCACCAGCGCGGCGGCGGTCGCGCCGGAGCGTGGGTCCTCCGCCATCGCACGCGCCTCGTCGGCATCGGCGAAGACGTAGCCGCTGGCGAGCAGCTCGGGCAGGACGACGAGCTGGGCACCCCGGCGCGCGACGTCTCGCACGGCGACCTGCGCAGCGGCGAGGTTCCCGGCCACGTCGCCGACCGACAGCTCCAGCTGGCAGCAGGCGACGACGACCGTCCCGCTCACCTGCTGTCTCCCGCGTGGCGGGCCAGCACCGCGAGCAGCTCATAGGCGACGTGCGCGGCCGCGATCCCGGTGATCTCCGCATGGTCGTAGGCCGGGGCGACCTCGACGATGTCGGCGCCGACGATGTCGAGCCCGAGCAGCCCGCGAAGCGTGAGCAGCAGCTCCCGCGACGTGAGGCCGCCCGCCTCGGGGGTGCCCGTCCCAGGAGCGTGGGCCGGGTCGAGCACGTCGATGTCGATCGACACGTACACCGGGCCCGCGCCGAGACGGTCCCGGACGCGTTCCACGATCCCGCCCAGGGCGGCGTCCTGGTACTCATCCGCGCGCACCACCTGGAACCCGCAGGCGGCGTCCGCGGGCAGGTCGCCCGGCGCGAAGAGCGGCCCGCGGATGCCCACGTGCAGGCAGCGCTCGGGGTCGAGCAGGCCCTCCTCGCTCGCCCGGCGGAACGGTGTGCCGTGCGTGTAGCGCGCTCCGAAGTAGGTGTCCCAGGTGTCGAGATGGGCGTCGAAGTGCAGCACCCCCACCGGGCCGTGGCGACGAGCGGCGGCGCGCAGCAGCGGCAGCGCGATCGTGTGGTCCCCGCCGATGGTCAGCAGCCGCAGCCCGTCGTCGGCCAGGTCGAGGGCGGCCGCCTCGACCGCGGCGATGGCCTCGCCGATGTCGAACGGGTTCACGGCGACGTCGCCGGCGTCCACCACCTGCTGCCGGGCGAACACCTCGACGTCCAGGCCGGGATGGTAGGGCCTGAGCAGCTTGGACGACGCGCGCACGTGACCAGGACCGAACCGGGCGCCGGGCCGGTACGTGACACCGGCGTCGAAGGGGACGCCGAGCACCGCGACGTCGGCGCGGCTCACCTGGTCGAGGCGGGGAAGGCGGGCGAACGTCGCCGGGCCCGCGAAGCGTGGCACCTGCAGCGCATCGACCGGACCGACAGGTGCTGCGCGGTCGCCCGGAGGACTCGTGACGGCGCCGGAGCGCGCGTCGTCACTGTCACTACCGGCTTCGCTGTCACTGCCGGCTTCGCTGTCACTGCCGGCTTCGCTGTCACTGCCGGCTTCGCTGTCACTGCCGGCTTCGCTGTCACTGCCGGCTTCGCTGTCACTGCCGGCTTCGCTGTCAGCTGCCGGCTCCGTGGGCGGGGTTCTGCGACCTGGGGTCCATAGGCGAATCCTGGCCCATGGGCTCCCCTCTTCGCGGCAGTCATCGCTGCTGGTGACGTACCGGACGTCATGATCGCGGGAGAGGGGGTGGAGGGGTGCTTACTCGCGAGGGGAGGCGAGCGCGGTCAGCCTGGCCGGGACGCCGCGCTTCGGGCGCAGAGTGACCGCCGGCTCGTGGCCCGGCTCGAATCCCGGTGGCACGTCGGCCCGCCACCCCGAGGCCAGCACGCCGAGCAGCAGCGTCGCCTCCATCCAGGCGAACGTGGCTCCGATGCAGATCCTGGCCCCGGCCCCGAAGGGCAGGAAGGCACCGCGCGGCTGGCCCGGAGCCGACTCGTCGAAAGTCCCCGCCGCGTCCAGCCAGCGCTGCGGCCGCCACGCCGCCTCATCGGGCCATGACCGAGGGTCACGCTGCAGGGCGTAGGGCGACACCAAGCAGAGCGTGCCGGGCGCCAGCGCATGGCCGCCGAGCTCGAGCGGGTCCACCACCCGGCGGCCGATCACGAAGGCGGGCGGGTGCAGCCGCATGGACTCCGCGACCACGGCCCGGGTGACGGGCAGGCGCTCCCACGCCGCGACGTCCAGCGCCTCCCGCCCGGCGGCCGACCCCAGCTCGGCGTCCAGCAACGCCCGTCCCTCGGGGTGGCGCGAGAGCTCGAACCAGGTCCACGCCAGCGCGACCGCGGTCGTCTCGTGGCCGGCGAGCAACAGGGTCAACGCCTCGTCGCGGACCAGGCGCTCGCTCATCGCCTCGCCGGTCTCCTCGTCGCGGGCGAGGAGCAGCAGGGTCAGCACGTCGGTGGACGGCGCGGCCCCCGCGTCGAGCTCGGCCCGTCGGCGCGCCACGAGCCGAGCGATGACCGCGTCGAGCCGGGCGGCCGTCGCCCGCATCCGGTGGCGCAGCGGCGTCGGGTAGCGCAGCAGCAGGGCACCACCGGGGCGCATGATGCTCGGGAACGCGGCGAGCAGGTCGGCCAGCGCCCGCGACACCTCTGCGGACTCCGCGCGGACGTCGGCGCCGAAGAGCGTGCGCCCTACCACCTCGAACGTCAGGGCCGACATCTCCTGGGCGAGGTCGACCTGCTGCCCGTCGTGCCACCTCTGGGACGCCGCGCGGCCGAGCCGGACGACGTCCTCGGCGTAGCGCGCGAGCCGGGCGGGGTGGAACACCGGCTGGATGAGCCTGCGCTGGCGGTGGTGCAGCGCACCCTCGCTCGTCAGCAGACCGTCACCGAGCAGGATGCGGATGGCGTCGATCCCGCGGCCCTTGCGAACCCCGGTCGGCAGGGTGAGCAGGCGCCAGGCGAGTGCGGGGTCGGCGACGACGGCGAAGCGCAGCGGACCGGCGCGGACGAAGGCCACTCCGTCGGTGGCGGCGACCAGTTCGGCCAGGCGGTCGGGCAGCTGCTCCCGATCGCGCAGCAGGAGCCGGCGCAGGTTGATGCTCGGTGCCGCCGCAGCACCGCGAACGGGCGTGGCCGTCATGGCGACAGTCTCGCCCCAAGCGCGCGTCAGCGCAGGGTCAGTACCGGTGCTGGGGTCAGTACGAGCCGGCCGGCAGCCGCAGCATGCCCTCCTGCGCGACCGAGGCCGCGAGCACGCCGTCGCGGGTGTAGATGCGGCCGAGCCCGAGCCCGCGCGCCCCCTGGGCCGACGGGCTGGACTGCACATAGAGCAGCCACTCGTCCACGCGCGCGGGACGGTGCCACCACATCGCGTGGTCGAGGCTGGCGACCTTGATGCCGGGCTCGGTCCAGGCCAGGCCGTGCGCCCGCAGGATCGGCTCGAGCAGCGAGTAGTCGCTGGCGTAGGCCAGGGCGGCAGCATGCACCGCAGGGTCGTCGGGCAGGGGCGCCACCGCGCGCATCCAGACCGCCTGGCGCGGCGACCGCTGCGTCGCGGGGTCGAGGAAGATGGGCGCCTCCACGTGCCGGACGTCGATCGGCCGGCTCCGGGTCCAGTAGCGCGCCGCCGACGTGTCGACGCCCGCATACCGCTGCGTGATCGTCGGCAGGGTCTCCGGGTCGGGCACCTCGGGCATGGGCTCCTGGTGGTCCAGGCCCTCGGCGGGCTCCTGGAACGAGGCGATCATGGACAGGATCGGCCGGTCGAACTGCAAGGCGTGGGTGCGGCGGGCGGTGAACGAACGGCCGTCGCGCAGCCGTTCGACGGCGAACGTGATGGGCTCGTTGGAGTCACCGGCACGCAGGAAGTAGCCGTGCATCGAGTGCACCGGGCGCGCGCTGCCGACGGTCGCCTGCGCCGCGAGGATGGCCTGCGCGAGCACCTGGCCGCCGTAGACACGGCCCCACGGTTGGGGCTGGCTCTGCCCGACGAAGGTGTCGGGTGCGCCGTCGGGGTCGGGTTGCAGCCGCAGGACGGCGAGCAGCCCGGCGACGAGCCCGGACGCCGCCGAGTCGCTGTCGGGCTCGGATGCCGTGTCGGGCTCGGATGCGGTGTCGGACACGGGCCCCATTCTGTCCGGTCGGTGCACGGGGTCCTCGTGCGGCTCGCGCCCGACAACGCCCACGACGCGTCGAGGCGGCCCGCCGACCACAGTGCTTCGCTGATCGTGAGGTATCTCGGGTTCGCGAGTTGGTGATCGTGAGACATCGCCGCTGCCGGGTGTGATCGTCATGCGCTGGGACGGGTTCCACGCTTGCGGTGTCTCACGATCACGGTGTGTCTCACGATCACGGTGTGTCTCATGATCACGGCGTGTCGCACGGTCACGGTGTGCCGCACGGTCACGGGGGTGTCCCGTCGATACGCCCGGTCAGAGCGCAGTGTCCGGGCCTTCGGCCACCGACTCCTGGACGGCCCGGATCTCGCTGTTGAGGATGAACAGGCTCGCCACAAAGACCCAGAGCGGGAAGAGCAGCATGATCCACTTCAGCTGCGACACGCTGAGCAGCATGATGATCGCGATCACATAGCCCGCGACGGTCAGCCACCGGGGAAAGGTGGCCGTGCGCAGGGCGATCGTGGACGTCACGATCATGAAGACGCCCGCGGCTCGCGGGGCGAGCACGAACAGGAACGAGAAGGCCAGAGCGCGCAGGGTCTCCAACGTGGTCGCGCTCAGGGGTGGGGCGGCCTCGTACCTCTGGCTCGCCACGAGGCTCGCCATCGCCGCGCCCGACGCCCAGAGCATCGCCACGAACAGCACCCCGCTGCCCAGGAAGACCGTGGCGAGGAAGCGGTCCTCGCGGGCACCGATGCGATCCCGGATCACGCCGATGAACCACAGGAAGGCGATGCCCGCGAGCGGGATGACGAAGTGCGAGGTGATCGTCACCTGCGTCTGCGCGTGGTGGACGAACCAGTCGACCAGCCCTGCCTCGGTCAGGCCCTTCGGGGGGCGCAGCCCGCCGAGTGAGATGACGGCCGTGAAGAGGATCGAGAACACCACGCCCGCCAGGCCGGCGGACCGGGGCGCCCGACGCTCGAACGCCCGGGCGAACCCCTCATGCCCCGCGCTGATGTGCCCTGAGCTCACGGTCGCGGTCGGCTATGCCGAGCCTGGCGCTGCGTCCTCGAGGGCCGCCGCGTCTGGCGCGTCGGACCCCTCGGACCCCTCGGACCCCTCAGACCCCTCAGACCCCTCTGGCTCTTCGGCCGGCGCCGAGCTCGCCACCAGCGTCACCAGGACCTCGTAGACCGCCAGGAGGATCGCCACGATGAAGAGGCCGGTCCATGACGGGGCGAGCAGCAGGAGCACGGCCGCGAACGCCACACCCCCGATTCGCAGCGGGTCGAGGTGCGCCCGAGCGAAGCCGGGGCCACCCTTCACGGCAAGGCGTGCACGCGGGCTCGCGCTGCGGGCGCCCGTCTGCACCCACCCGCGCAGCATCGTCGGACCCCTGCCGGGCCCCACGAGGTAGGCGACCACCGCGATGACCACCCCGATCGCGATCATCTGGTCGCCCCGCGTGCGCAGAGACGAGAACACGAGGTGCAGCACCGACTGCGCGCCGTCTCGGTAGACGCCCTCGGGCACCTTGCCGAGAAGCTGGGTGTTCACCGCCCGGATCAGGGCACTCAGGGCCACGACGGCGATCACCAGCCAGACCCCGAGCTGCAGCGTCGTGCGACGCCGATGGGGCGAGATCGTCAGGGCGAGTACCAACGCGAGCAACGTACCCAGGACGAGGCCGACCACGGCGTCCTTGAAGGTCCTGACCACCGACTGCACGGTGGAGAGCTCGCTGCCCTGGTACACCGGGATCTGGCCGAAGTCGGCCGGCAAGGTGACGCCCAGAGCCGTCTCGATGCGCTCCTTGAGCCCTGGCGGGATCTGCCCGTTGGTGATCTCGGGCAGGTCGATGGTCTTGCCGAACAGCGTCGGCACCTGCTGCTCGAGCAGCCGGAGCACCTCGTTCACGATCGGCAGCACGTTCAGCGTCGCCTGGTCGCCCGAGACCTGCAGCACGGAGCTGTCGTTCCGGATGATCGCCATGATCTTCTCGTGCGCGAAGCGGTTGAGCACGGGCCAGAGCTTCGCGAACGCGTCGCTCCTCAGAACCTTGTCCACCGCCTGCGCCAGGTAGTCGTGCACCCGACCGCTCAGCGGCCCCGCCAGGAACGCGGCCTTGGGTGGCAGCGCATCCCGCAGCCTGGTCTCGACGTCGAGGGCGTCGTAGATCTGGTTCGTCACGTACAAGGAGACGGCGGCCTGCACCTTGGGGTCCTCCGCCAGGGGAGTGACGGTCTGCACCCACTTGTCGGTGTTCATCGTCGTGCGCTGGGCCCAGACCCCGATCACTGACGCGGCCACACCGAAGGCGGCGACGGCCACGAGGACTGCGGCGACGACGGCTCGCAACCGCGTGACCCGCCGCTCACGCCGTCCTCGCTCGTCCAGCTGCGTACGCAGCGCAAGGACCTCCTCGTTGAGTCGGTCCACGTCGCCGGCGTCCTGCGGCGGGGGTGGCGTCTCGTCAGCTGGCTGGGTCATGGCGCGTGGACCTCCTGGGCATCCTGCACTGTCAGTACTGGTTCTCGGCTCACTGGTTCTCGGCTCACTGGTTCTCGGCACACTGGTACTCGGAACCGTTCATGAGCACGCTCGGCGACCCAGGGTGCGTGCGTCGCCATCCGGTGTGGATGAGGACCGTTATACCGAACGGCGCTCATCGGATCGGGGAGTCCGGACGCTTCGGCATCGTGTCCCGGTCCTGCACCTCGCGGGCGGACAGCATCACGAGGCCCTTCGCGGCCAGGACGGCGGCGATTTGGGCTTGACCCATCTCGGAGGGCAGCCGCAGGCGGAACAGGGTGGACGGCGACGTGGTCGTCACGTGCGAACTGGGGAACGCGGCCACGAGCGCAGGCCCGAGCACTCCTGCGATGCGTACCGCATACGTGAAGCGGCGCGGGACGGACCCCCGCCGTCCGTCGCCGCTCACTACTCGCCCGTCTCTGCGGTGTCGGTAGGCAGTTCGGTGAGGCCCGGCACCTGTCGCACCTCGACCACCTCCAGGCCGAGGTCACGCAGCCGCGCCAGCAGTCCGAAGAGCGCTGCTTGGTCCGGAATCCCCCCATACAGTATGGTTTGGGAGCGCTCAGTGGTGAAGGCGAGCGCACCGAGGTCGAGCAGATCCTCCTCCGGGACGACGCCTGCGACCCGGATCTCGTACGTCGTCTCCGCCACCGGACTCCCTCCGACGACCAGCTCATGCGGGGCCGCGCCCGTGGTCACGCTCGAGGCACCTACCAACCATCGCCCGTAAGCCCGGGCGCCGCGTCATCCCTGAGGGGTTAACCCTCGACGACGCCGGGCCCCCGGTGCCGGCAGCCGCCACCGGCTGGGCACCGACGTGACCGCGGCAGATACGGAGCGTGTCTGCACTACTACCCCCGGAGTACGTCCCAGTAGACTCGCGGAGCCTCGGTCGCTCCTTGGTCGTGGGCGGTTCGTCTCGCGCCTTGTCCCATGCCGGAGGGTCCATGCACCAGGCAAGGAACGCGGTCAGGCACCCGGCGGGCTCGTCAGGTGTCGCGGGCGCGGGCGCGCCGCGTGCAGGCGCCAGTTGGCGGATGCCCTCGGTGCCACGTGACCTCGTCCGGCGCGAGCGGCTCCTTCGCCAGGTTCGCCGAGGGGTTCAGGGTCCGTTGACACTCGTCAGCGCGCCTGCGGGGAGCGGCAAGACGGTCCTGCTGGCCTCGTGGGCGACCCATGACGAGCCCCCTGGGCCGGTTGCCTGGCTGCGGATGGACGAGGGAGTGCCGCGCCCGGGTGTGTTCTGGTCGCACGTGCTGGAGGCTCTCCGACACAGCGGGGCGGGCATCGCGGGCGTCGCTTCGCCGAGAGGACCCGACTCGATCGCTCGCCCCGCCCTGGCACGCCTCGCCGCGCGCCTGGCTGCGCACGCGGAGCCGACCGTTCTCGTGCTCGACAACGCCGACTATCTCATCGACCGCGCGCTCGCGGCGGACGTCGGTTTCCTCCTCGCTCACAGCGACGCGAACCTGCGTCTGGTCGTGTGCACGCGGACCGACCCGGCCCTTCCCCTCCATCGGTACCGGCTGGAAGGCTCTGTCTCCGAGATCCGGTCGGCGGACCTCGCCTTCACCGATGCCGAGGCCGCCGCACTCCTGCGACGCTCGGGACTCGACCTGTCTGCCGCGGAGGTGACCGCGCTGCGGGACCGGACAGGCGGCTGGTCGGCTGGGCTTCGGTTCGCCGCGATGGGCCTGGCCGGGCGACCCGACCCCGAGCAGGCGATCCGCGAGTTCACCGGCGACGGGGGCGACGTCGCGTCATACTTCGTCGCCGAGGTCCTGGACGCCCAGACCCCCGCGACGCGGGAGTTCCTGCTGCGCACGAGCGTCGTGAGCCGCCTGCTGCCAGGGCTGGTCGAGGCGCTGACAGGCTGTACGCACGGCCAGCGCGTGCTCGAGTTCATGGCACAGGCGAACGCGTTCATCGAGCCCCTGCCGGAAGCGCCCGGGTCCTTCCGCTACCAGTCCCTCTTCCGCGAGTTCCTGCGGGCACAGCTGGCCTTCGAGGACCCGGCTGGGGTGCCCGAGCTGCATCGCCGCGCCGCGCGGTGGCTGGCGAGCAACGGCTGGTTCCGGGAGGCGATCCGGCACGCTGCTGAGGCGTGCGCGTGGTCGGACGCCGCGGGGTACCTCGTGGACGACCTGGGCATCGGGTCGGTGGCCGCCGGTCCCCGAGGCACGGGTCTGGGGGCCCTGTTCGCCCGGTTGCCCGACGACGAGGACGGCGCCGACGCGGCGATCGTCCGGGCCGCCCGGGCGGTCGCCGCCCGAGATCCCGACCGCTGCGCCGCCGAGCTCGCCCGCGCTCGCACGCGGGTCGACGACGGGGGGCCGCGGCGTGCGCAGTCGCGTCGGGTCTCGATGGCGGCGCTCGAGGCCATGGGCGCGTCCCTTGTACCGGACGTGGAGGCAGGGCTCACGGCCGTGAGCACCGCGGAGAGGGAGCTCCGGGCAGTCGCCGGAAGCCGTGGCGTGGCGCCTGCGGAGCTGGAGGCCCTCGTCGCCGTGTGCAAGGGTCGGCTCCTGCTCTGGCGCGGGGACCTCACGGCCGCACGGGCGGCACTCGCGCAGGCGACAGTCGCCGCGGATGCGTCGAGCAGTGACGAGGTGCTGGTGGAGTCCCTGGCTTTGGGCGCCCTCGTGGAAGCGCTGAGCGGACGCCGTCGCCGGGCCCTCGAGCTCGCGGATCACGCCGACGAGGTAGGCCGACGGTGCGGGCATCACCCCGAACATCATCTCGCCGCGGCCCAGACGTTCGAGAGACCAGACGAGCCCGACGACCCCGTCAGCTCCTGGCTGGCGGCGGCGATCGCGGCCCACCGTGCACGACTCCCCGACACAGACCCCGGGTCGCCAGGACCCCCGGGGTTCGGCGTCTCCGACGGCCCGCCCGGCGTGATCGTGCGGCCGCTGACGAGCAAGGAGCACGAGGTGCTCGGTCACCTCGCGGATCTGCTCACCACCGACGAGATCGCGGCGACCATGTTCGTGTCCGTGAACACGGTTCGCACGCACGTCCGGAGCATCCTGCGCAAGCTCGGCGCCTCACGGCGCAACGAGGCGGTGCGCCGGGCGTGGGAGCTGCAGCTGCTGGGCGACCGTGCCCCTGTCACGGCGCAGCCGCCTCGTTCGCACGTACGGACCGGCGGTTCCCTCGCGGGCTGACGCCGCGGGTGGGGAGGCGACGTCTGCCGCAGAGTGCCTCGTAACGTCATCCTGCGAAGATGATGCGTCGCGACGGTGGCTGGGGAAGGCTGCCCTAATGGCCGCTGATCGTCCGGCACCGACATCGCAGAGCCCTGCGCGGGGGGCCCGACGGTTCGTCCCCGCGTGGATGCGCGGCTACGACCGCACCTGGCTGCGGGGCGACCTCATGGCGGGCGCGACCCTGGCCGCAGTCGCGATCCCGGAGACGATGGGGTACACCTCGATCGCGCAGACCCCGATCGTCACGGGCCTTTACACCGTCATCTTCCCCACGGTGGTGTTCGCCGTGATCGGGTCGTCCCGACTGCTCGTGGTGGGGGCGGACTCGGCGACGGCCGCTCTGCTCGCCACGGGGCTGGCCGGTCTCGGCATCTCCGGGGTGACCCCCTACTCGCCCCAGTGGCTGGCGATGGCCAGCCTCACAGCCTTGGTGTGTGCGGTGCTTCTGGTGATCGCCCGCGTGCTTCGGCTGGGCTTCGTCGGCGACTTCCTCAGCGCCTCGGTGCTGATCGGCTTCCTCACCGGGGTCGGCATCCAGGTTCTGACCGGGCAGATCCCGGACATGCTCGGGGTGCCGAAAGCGAGCGGTAACTGGTTCGAGCAGCAATGGGGGATGATCAAGGAGATCCCCGACACGAACCTGTGGACCTTGGCCTTCGCGCTCGGGACGATCGCCATCATCGTGGGCTGCAAGCGGTTCGCACCGAGAGCGCCGGGCGCGATCATCGCCGTGGTGCTGTCGATCATCCTGGCGAGCGCCTTGGACGTCGCCCAGCACGGAGTCGCCCTCGTCGGCCAGGTGACGGGCGGGTTCCCCCCCGTCGGGCTGCCGTCGGGGGTGAGCCTGGGGGATGCGCTCAAGGTGCTCGGAATCGCCTTCTCCTGCGCCGTGCTGATCATCGCACAGAGTGCGGCGACGTCGCGAAGCTTCGCGGCCAAGCACCGCCAGCGGGTGGACGTGAACCAGGACATCCTGGCCCTCGGCGGCGCCAACCTCGCCGCCGGCCTCACCGGCACGTTCGTGGTCAACGGCAGCCCGACGAAGACGCAGATCCTCGACGAGCAGAAGGGCAGGAGCCAGCTCGCGAACCTCGCGATGTCGGCGATCGTGCTGGTCGTCGTGCTGTTCGCCACCGGCCTCCTGACCGACATGGCCAAGGCCGTGCTCGCGGGAATCGTGTTCCTCATCGGGCTCGAGCTCGTCGACATCGCCGGTCTGCGGCGCATCCGCGCCGAGCGCCTCAGCGAGTTCGTCGTCGCCGTCCTGACAGCCGTGACAGTCTTCGCCGTGGGCGTCGAGCAGGGCATCATCCTCGCGGTGATCCTCTCGTTGCTCGACATCGTCCGCCGCCTGTACAAGCCGGCCGACTTCGTCGTCGGGGTCGACAGTCGCGGCGGGCCGACGTACACCCCGGCGCGGCCGGGCATGCAGAGCCTGCCGGGGCTGGTGGTGTTCCGCTTCGACGCCGACCTCTTCTACGCCAACGCCGGCCGTTTCGTCGACGGCGTGCAGGCCCTTGTCGAGCACGCCCCCAACGACGTGCGCTGGCTCGTGCTGGACTGCGGCGGGATAACCGACATCGACTACTCGGCGGGGCTCGGCGTCGTCGGCCTCATCGACTACCTGGACGGGCGAGGGACGACTTTCGCGGTCGCGGGAGCCGACGACGGGCTGCGCGCCACCATGGCAGAGTACGGGATCATGGACCGGGTCGGTCCGGTTCAGCGGTACTCGACAGTCGAGGACGCGGTGAGCGCTTTCCGCGCTGACAGCGCCGAGGGCTCGGCGTAGGGCGACCACAGGGCAACAACCGGGCGGATCTGACGAGGAGAGCTGATATGCCTACCAGGCAGAGGGTCGCAGCACCGTTGACCGTGCAGCAGAGGGTGGAGCGTGGTAAGGCGGCGCGTGCGGCGGTGCCGCGTTCGAGCCACGCCGTGTACGAGCCTCCGACGACGCGCCCGGACCCGGTGAGCCTGCTCGAAGGCCAGGCGGCGAGCCGGGTGCCGGAGCTCGTGCCGATCCGGTACGGCCGCATGTCGGAGTCGGCGCTGTCCTTCTACCGCGGCGGCGCGCTGATCATGGCCAACGACCTCGCCCACTCGCCGACCTCCGGGATCACCGCACAGCTGTGCGGTGACGCCCACCTGTCGAACTTCGGGGTGTACGCATCTCCCGAGCGGCGCCTCGTGTTCGACCTGAACGACTTCGACGAGACCCTGCCGGGGCCGTGGGAGTGGGACGTCAAGCGGCTGCTCGCCAGCCTCGCGATCGCGGGCCGGCACAACAGCTACCCGGCGAAGCTGCGTCGCAAGGTCGTGCTTGCCTCCGCCCGCCGCTACCGGGAGGCGATGCGGACGTTCGCGGCCAAGTCGAACCTCGAGGTGTGGCACGCGCGCATCGACGCCGACGACCTGGTACCGATGATCGCCAACAAGACCCTGGCTGCGCGGGCCTCGAAGAACCTGGTGAAGGCCCGAAGCCGCGGCAACGAGCAGGCACTGGACAAGCTCACGGCCATCGTCGACGGCGAGCGCCGGTTCGCGTCGGCCCCGCCGCTGGTCGTGCCGATGTCCGAGCTCGTCCCGGACGTGCAGCGCGAGGAGCTCGTGCAGTGGTTCCGCTCGCTGCTGCGCTCCTACCAGCGGACCGTGAGCTTCGACCGCCGTTCCCTGCTGCGCCAGTTCGACTTCGTGGACGTCGCGCGCAAGGTGGTCGGGGTCGGCAGCGTGGGCACGCGAGCGTGGGCGATCCTCCTCTTCGGGCGTGACCAGTCCGACCCGCTGTTCCTCCAGGCCAAGGAGGCGCAGCCGTCGGTGCTCGCCGAGTTCGCCGGCAAGAGCGTGCACAACAACCAGGGTGAGCGTGTGGTGACCGGCCAGCGGTTGATGCAGGCCGCCAGCGACATCTTCCTCGGCTGGGAGCGTGTGACGGGCCTCGACGGCCAGGTGCGCGACTTCTACGTGCGACAGCTGCGGGACTGGAAGGGCTCCGCGATCATCGAGGGGATGGTCCCCGAAGGCATGCTGGCGTACGGCGAGATCTGCGGGTGGACGTTGGCGCGCGCTCACGCCCGCTCCGGGGATCGGATCGCGATCGCGGAGTACCTCGGCTCCGGCGACTCCTTCGACCAGGCTGTCGCCGACTACGCCGAGGCCTATGCCGACCAGAGCGAGCGCGACCACCTGGCGATGCTCACCGCGATCGAGAACGGTCGGCTCACCGCCGAGCGCGGCATATAGCTCATCAAGGTGGACGGCTCAGGCGAGGAGTCGCCCACGCCAGCGCCGCGCCCGGGGGAGCGGCGATGGCCCATGGCCACGGCCGCTCTCGCGGCGGGCGTCCTGCACGAGCTGCTCCCCGCGACCTTCCGGGTGCCCCCGCACTGGGTCTACCCGGTCTTCCTCGGCGTCTTCCTCGTGCTGCTCATCGCCGGCGACCCGGGCCTGATCGACCGCCAGAGGCCGTGGCTGCGCGTGACGACCGGACTCATGATCGGGTTGATCACGTTGGTGAACGCTGCCGCCGCGGTGCGCCTGGTGATCTCCATCCTGACGGGCTCGGCGTTCGACACGGCCGGGAAGCTGCTCGTGACCGGGGGGGTGATCTGGCTCATCAACGTCATCGCGTTCGCCCTGTGGTACTGGGACCTGGACGGCGGCGGGGCGGCCGCCCGGGCCGCCAACCCGGTCCCGCCCAACCCGGCCCTGGTGTTCCCCGAGATGACGCTGCCCGAGCTGGTGCCGCCGGACTGGTACCCGCAGTTCGCCGACTATCTCGCACTGTCGTTCAACACCGCGACCGCGTTCGGGCCGACGGACGTGTCGGCGATCAAACGGTGGGCCAAGCTCATGATGGTGCTGGAGTCGATCGTTTCGCTGGCCTTGGCCACCCTCGTCATCGCCCGCGCCATCAACATCCTCTGACCGGACGTGACGACCATGCCTGGCCGACCGCAGACACCCACAGCCTTCCACGTGATGTCCAAGCCGACCGGGGCGATCTGCAACCTCGACTGCGACTACTGCTTCTTCCTGTCCAAGGAGCAGCTCTACCCGGGCAGCGGCTTCCGGATGCCGGACGACGTCCACGACGCCTACATCCGCCAGCTGCTGGAGGCCCATCGCGGCGCCGACGAGGTGGTGGTCGCCTTCCAGGGCGGCGAACCGAGCATGATGGGTCTGGACTTCTTCCGCCGGACCCTCGAGCTGCAACGGCTGCACGCCGCACCCGGCCAGCGGGTGCTCAACACCATGCAGACGAACGGGACCCTGCTGGACGACGAGTGGGGGCAGTTCCTGCATGACAACAAGTTCCTCGTCGGGATCTCGATCGACGGCCCGGAGGCGATGCACGACGCCTACCGCGTGGACAAGGGCGGCAAGCCCACGTTCGCGCGGGTGATGCGCGGGCTGGACGTCCTGCGCCGGCACGACGTGGACTGGAACGTCCTCACGACGATCAACGCGGCGAACGGCGACCACGGGCTCGAGGTCTACCGGTTCCTGCGCGACGACCTGGGCGCCTCGTTCATCCAGTTCATCCCCATCGTCGAGCGCGTCACGCCCGACCTGCTCGCGCAGGCGGAGGACGGCTGGGGCGCTCGCGCGAGCGAGCGGCCTTTGTACCGGCAGGCCGGTGACCAGGTGACCGGGCGCACCGTCGCGCCGCAGCAGTACGGCCGGTTCATGGTGGACGTCTTCGACGAGTGGGTGCGCCACGACGTCGGCGACGTCTTCGTTCAGCTGTTCGACACCTCGCTGGCCCACTGGCTCGGGATGGACCAGGCCGGCATGTGCGTGCACGCCCGCACCTGCGGGACGGCCGTGGCCCTGGAGCACAACGGCGACTTGTACTCCTGCGACCACTACGTGGAGCCGGAGTATCGGCTCGGCAACATCCGGGAGGGTCGCACCCTGCTGCAGCTGGTCACCTCGCCCCAGCAAGCGGCGTTCGGGGAGGCGAAGGAGTCGACGCTGCCTGAGTACTGCCGGCAGTGCGACGTCAGGTTCGCCTGCAACGGCGGCTGCCCGAAGGACCGGTTCACAACCACCCCGGACGGCGAGCCGGGGTTGCACTACCTGTGCGCCGGGTACAAGACGTTCTTCCACCATATCGACGAGCCGATGCGGGTGATGGCCGGGCTGGTCAGGAGCGGGCGCGACGCGACCGGCGTGATGGCGTGGTACGCCACGCGATGACAGCGCTGCGCCAGCCTCGACCTCGAGCCTGCCGCAGCACTCTCACCGGCACGGGCCTCGGCACTACTCGCGCATGAGCATGCCGGCGGCCTCACGCTCCAGGTTGAGGTAGGGCTGGCCGCTCACATCGACGGCGACCCGCTGGATCGTGCCACCGGTGAACGCCCACGGACGCTCGCCCGGGTAGTCGGGGGTGACTGCGTCGGCGCCGTCCCTGCCCACGCACAGACCCTCACCGGCGAGCATGAACTTGCCCGGCTGCGTCTTGATGCGACCCTCGCCCACCTTCTTCTCGGCGTGGTACAGCGACAGGATCCCGGTGGACACCTGAGGTGGGTCCTCCCCGTCCTTGGCGAAGGAGGCGGAGAGGATGAGGTTCTCCCCGGTCGGGAGGTCCTCCGTTGCGACGACCTTCTGCTCGAAGATGCCCGCGAAGTTGTAGACGTAGTGGAGGCGGTTGTCCTTCACGTACAGGCAGTGGCCGCCGAAATGCGAACCGTGGGCGAACAGCACGCCCTGCGCACCTGGTGCGGGGATGTCGACGAGAGCGCCGATCGAGTAGGAGCGGTTGCGGATGTTGACCGCCTGGGACTCGGGCACCTCGGCGGCGTGGGGGAAGTAGACGTAGCGCTCACGTGGCGGCGACAGCACCGGGCGCGGCGTCAGGATGATCTCCAGCGGGGAGCGGTCGTCGAGCGGGAACGCGGCGTTGGCGCCCGCCTCGGCGAACCAGAGGTGCACCAGCTCCCGAAGCTTCTCGGGGTGCTCGGTAGACAGGTCGTGCAGCTCCGACCGGTCGACGTCGGTGTGGTACAGCTCCCACTCGTCGTCGTTGAAGTTGCTCCATCCGGCGATAGTCGGGTGCGTTGTCACGGCCTTCCAGCCGTCGTGCCAGATGCCGCGTGAGCCGAGCATCGAGTAGAACTGCGTGCGCCTCGCCGTCGGTGCGGAGGCGTCGTCGAGGCTGTAGCGCATGCTCAGCCCGTCCATGCGGCTCTGGACGTGACCCTTGATCACCTCGGGTGGCTCGACCCCGAGGACATCGAGAATCGTGGGCACGATGTCGATCGCATGGTGGTACTGGTGCCGGATCTCACCCTTGGCCTGCGTGCCCGACGGCCAGGAGATGATGCAGGGGTCGCTGGTCCCGCCGTTGAACTCGTACCTCTTCCACATCTTGAACGGGGTGTTGAAGGCCATCGCCCAGCCGTTCGGGTAGTGGTTGTAGGTGCGGGGCCCACCGAGGTCGTCGAGGAACGGCAGGTTGTCCTCGATGTTGTCGGGCAGCCCGTTGATGAACTTCATCTCGTTGACAGAGCCGTTGGGGCCGCCCTCGCCGGACGCCCCGTTGTCCGAGACCACGATGACGAGGGTGTTCTCCCGCCAGCCGAACTCCTCGAGGAACGCGAGCAGACGCCCGATCTCGCTGTCGGCGTGGCCGAGGAACCCGGCGTAGACCTCGGCCATCCGCACGAAGAGCTCCTTCTCCTCCGCGGACAACGAGTCCCAGGGGCGGGTGGTGTCCATCATCGGGAAGGGCTTGCCGTCGGGACCGGAGCGCGTCTGCGGCGTGCCGATCGGGTTGATCGGCGGGAGCTCGGTGTCGGCCGGGACGATCCCCATCGTCTTCTGCCGGGCGAGAGTCTCCTCCCGCATCGCCTCGTAGCCCATGTCGAAGCGGCCCTTGTACTTCTCGATCCACGCCTTCGGCGCGTGATGGGGCGCGTGGCAGGCGCCCGGCGCGTAGTAGAGGAAGAAGGGCTTCTCCGGCGCAACCGCCTTGGCGTCACGGATGAACTCGATCGCCTTGTCGGTCAGGTCCTCGGTGAGGTGGTAGCCGTCCTCGGGGGACCTGGGCTGGTCGACGAGGTGGTTGTCGTAGACGAGGTCGGGGTACCACTGGTTCGTCTCCGCACCCAGGAAGCCGTACCAGCGCTCGAACCCGCGCCCGCTCGGCCAGTTGCGCCGGGTCGACGCGAGGTTCATCTCGTCCTCGGGGCACAGGTGCCACTTGCCCACCATGTAGGTGTTCCAGCCCCGCTCACCGAGGATCTCCGAGATCGTGCCGTTCTCCGGCGGGATGGTGCCGCTGCCGTTCGGGAACCCGATCGCCGCCTCGGTGATGCACGCCATGCTGTTGCGGGTGTGGTTACGCCCGGTCAGCAGGCACGAGCGGGTGGGGGAGCACAGTGCCGTCGTGTGCCACTGCTGGTAGCGCACGCCGTCGGCCGCGATCCGGTCGATGTTGGGGGTGTCGATCGGCCCGCCGTAGCAGCTCATCGCCGAGAAGCCCACGTCGTCGAGGACGATGTACACCACGCTCGGTGCCCCGTCCGGCGCGCGTGGCGGCTCGAACGGGGCCCAGTCTGGCTCGGAGTCCCTGATGTCGACGTTGACAGTTCCCTCGAAGACCCTGCTCATGCGAACCCACCTTTGTTGACGATGTCGTCTCGATGCCGAGGTCCTCTCGGCCTCGACGTGTCCCGGCCATGTCGCCCTCGGGTCGGGATGAGGGCACACCTCAACCCCTGGGATGACCGCCGCACATGCGGCCGGCCACCCAGGGGTCCGGGGTGGGGTGTCGGTCAGTAGTCGACCTTGGCCTCCCGGCCGTGCACCGTCAGCGCGTAGATCACGAGCACGTCCATGGTCATGATGATGATCGACCAGATCGGGTAGGCGGCGAGGAACGCCGCGTTGGCGAAGAAGCTGACGACCGCGAGGACGATCCCGACGACCCTCGCCCACATCTGGCCGGACATGAGGGCGAGGCCCGCGATGAGGATCAACGCGCCCCAGAAGATGTGCACCCAGCCCCACTGGGTGTAGTCGAGCTGCACGACAAGGCCGCTCTTGGCCACGACGTAGTAGCTGTCCTTGAAGAGGGCGACGAAACCCTGGATGACGTGGAAGATCCCGATCATGACCATCATCACGGCGGCGAAGAAGATCCAACCGAGCCAGCCCGTTGGTTCGGCCGCCTTGGCGCGACTCCCCGAGGATGTCGCCTGCTTGTCAGACATGATGAGCTCAACTCCCGACGCGTACGGTGTTCGGCCGCACGTTTTGCGGCCGAACGTCAGGATCGCAGCGGGAGCTCCACCCGCGCCTCATCCTCGGTGGGTGACTGCGTTGTGCCGCGGCGCCCACCGCCGAAGTGTCAGCGGGCGAGCCTGGTGCACGCAGGCATCATCCCCGGCGGATGACGCGCCGTCCCGCCGCATCGAGCCAGAGTCTGGCGGTGTCGTCCGTCCTCACCGAGCTGGCGCTGGCAGTGGCCTTGGCCCTGCAGCCGTGGTCGATCATCGCCAGCGTCGTCCTGGTGACCTCGACCAATGGCAGGCGGAAGGCCGCCTGCTTCGTGCTCGGGTGGACGGCGGCGTTGTGCGTGGTGGCCTTCGGCACAGCGGCACTCGCGCCAGCGACGGCGCCGACCTCGGCCACGTCCCGCCTGCTGAGCTGGGTCGACCTCGTCGCCGGGCTCCTGCTCGGGCTGTGGGCCGTCGCGCTTCTGCGGCGGTCCCCGGCCCGTGGGCCGGGCCACACACCGGGCTGGATGCGCCGGGTCGACACGATGTCGCCGCTGGCGGCACTCGTGCTCGGCGCGTTCCTGCCGAACTACGTCCTGGTCGTCGCCGCCGTCAGCGGCATGGTCGAGAGCGGGCGTTCGAGCACGAGTCTGGTGGTGGCGGCCGCCGTCTTCGTGCTCGTCGCCTCGCTGGGTGTCGCAGCCCCCCTGCTCGTGATCGTGCTCAGGGGGCCATCGGGCCCCGAGATCTGCGCCCGATGGCGCACCTGGCTCACGGTGAACGGCGGCCTCGTCATGCTCTGCCTGCTCGGGATGGTCTCCTTGTGGCTCATGGCGAAGGGCCTGAAGGGACTGCTCACGTAAGGCCGCACGCTGCTCGGCGGGCGGTCGGCTCCTCCTTCAGGAGCCCTACGTCGGCGGGAGGGGCGCCGCGCCCGTGGCCGGCCCTGGTTGCGCGAGCTGCGACAGGGCCGCGGACAAGCGCTCGGGTGGCCTCGTCCAGGCGAGGTCGCAGGAGCATCCAGTCACGCCCCGTTGCCAGCGCCTCGTTCTCGGCGTCGACCGCTGCCGTGACCTCACGGAGCAGGCCGGCGATCTGGATGGAGCGGCCCTTCCTGCTGTCGTCGGGCGCCCGGTCGGTGAGGGCGTCCCACCTCTGGACCAGGTCGACCAGTGCGGCCCGCAGCGGCGGCCACGAGAGGGCCCGCTGCGCGGCGGTCGTCGCGGTGAGCATCGATGGCAGTCGCGTGCCCGTCGCAGCCTGGGTGTCCAACGCCAGCGCGCCGGCGTCGACGTCCCAGCTCGACCGCTTGCTCGACCTCCAGAAGAGGAAGGCCCCGACCAGCCCGGCCACGAGCGCGACCAGCAGCACCCAGCCCCAGGGCCCCAACCCGCTGGAGCTGCCCGTGGCCGACGCGGGCGCCTCCGTGGCGGTCGGGCTCGGCGTCACGGTCACCTTGGGGGTCGGGGTCGGCGTCACCGTCACCGTCGGAGTGGGCTTCGAGGTGACGGTCAGGGTGGCCGTGGGCTGCGGCGTGGGAGTGGGCTTGGGGGGGGCCGTCGGCTTGGGGGTGGCCGTCGGCTTGCGGGGTCGGGGTCGGCTTGGGGGTCGGGGTCACCGCTCGCCGGCGGCGGTGTCGGAGTCGGGGACGCCGGGACGCTCGCCGGGGGACGGGAGACGGAGGCAGACCGCGAAGGCAGGGCCGTCGGCACGTTCGGGAGGCTGCCACCGGAGGTGCAGCCGACGAGGGCGATGCCCGACCCGATCACCAGTCCCGCAAGAGTGGCAGCGGTCCTTGCACGGCGGCTTCTGCGCGGGGGTTCCATCCACCGCTCCTCTCGCTACGTGGCTGTCTGGCCTCGACCCGATCATTCTGCTGCCCCGCGCCGTGTTCGACGCTCGACGACGGGGCGACCAGGCCCCGCGCCTGTGGGCCGGCCGCCCCGATCCTCGCGCGCGCGGGCCGGTGGGGACATCCCCCGCTGTGGGGGAGACGGCGCCAGCCGGGGTCGCGGATGCGGCGTGTGACGGGCGACGTCCGTACACCCACGTGGACGCGGTCAAAGGCCAGATGGTGAACTGCGCAGGTGCAGACGCAGGACGTGGCCGCGGGGCGGCGCTTCGAGGGTCGAGTCGCCGTGGTCACCGGCGCCAGCCGGGGCATCGGCCTGGGCATCGCCGAACGGCTCGTCGCGGAGGGCGCGCGCGTGTGCGTCACCGCCCGTAACGCCGACCCGCTGCGCGACGCCGTCGACCGGCTGGGCGGCCCCGACCATGCCATCGCGGTGGTGGGGAAGGCAGACGACCCGCAGCACCAGGTCGCCGCACTGGAGGCGACACTCGCGGCGTTCGGACGCCTCGACGTCCTCGTCAACAACACCGGGATCAGCCCGGCCTACGGGCCGATCACGTCGGCCGACCCCGGGGCCGTGCTCAAGACCTTCGGCGTGAACGTCGCCGCGGCGATCGGGTGGGTCGCGCAGGCCTGCCAGGCGGGGCTCGGCGAGCACGAGGGTGCCGCGGTGGTCAACATCGCCTCCGTCGCGGGCCTGCGCCCGGCGCCCGCGATCGGCATCTACGGCGCGAGCAAGGCCGCGCTGATCCACGTGACCGGGCAGCTCGCGGTCGAGCTCGCCCCCGGTGTCCGGGTCAACGCCGTCGCCCCCGCCGTGGTCAAGACCGCCTTCGCGACGCCGATGTTCGCCGGCCGGGAGGAGGCGGTGTCGGCCACCTACCCCCTGCGCCGGCTGGGTACACCGGAGGACGTCGCCGCTGCCGTCGCCTTTCTCGCCAGCCGCGACGCGACCTGGGTCACGGGGCAGACGCTCGTGGTGGACGGCGGGCTCCTGCTGACCGGGTCGGTCGGTTGAGCGCCGCGTCGTCGATGCGGGCCTGGCACGTCCGCGAGAACGGCGAGCCGGCGGACGTGATGGCGACGGCCGACGTCGCCGTTGCGAGCCCCGGCCCCGGCCAGTGTCTGGTGCGGGTGTGCTCGGTCGCGCTGAACTTCCCCGATGTGTTGCTGGTGCGCGGGCAGTACCAGGAGCGGCCGCCGCTGCCGTTCGTCCCCGGGGTGGAGCTGTGCGGAGTGGTCGAGGGCGTCGGGCCCGGTGTGGACGCCGCCCGGCTGGGTCAGCGCGTCGTCGGGACGACCGTCCTGCCGCACGGCGGCCTGGCCGCCTACGCCTTGGCCGACACGGGCGCCCTGCATCCGGCTCCGCCCGAGCTGGACGACGCAGCGGCGTCCGCCTTCCACGTCGCCTACCAGACCGGCTGGTTCGCCCTGCATCGCCGGGCCGGCCTGCGGGCGGGGGAGACGCTGCTCGTGCACGCGGCGGCCGGCGGCGTGGGCAGCGCCGCGGTCCAGCTGGGCCGCGCGGCCGGTGCGCACGTGATCGCCGTGGTCGGGTCCCCGGAGAAGGTCGCCGTCGCGCAGGCGCTCGGCGCGCACGTCGTCGTCGACCGCACGCGCACGGACGTCGTGGCCGCCGTTCGCGAGGCGACGGGCGGGAAGGGCGTGGATGTGGTCTACGACCCCGTCGGGGGGCAGTCCTTCCAGGCCTCGACCAAGCTCGTGCGGTTCGAGGGGCGCATCGTGCTCGTCGGGTTCGCGGGTGGGCAGATCCAGCAGATCGCGGCCAACCACGCGCTGGTCAAGAACTACGCGGTGCTGGGGCTGCACTGGGGTCTGTACCGCATACATCTGCCAGACCTGGTGACGCGGGTGCACGACGAGCTGTGCGGGCTGGTCCGTACCGGGGCGGTCGCACCCCTGCTCGGCGAGCGGCTGGCCTTCGAGGACGCCGCCGCGGGGCTCTCGCGGCTGGCCGCCGGGGTGACGGTCGGCCGCGTGACGGTCTCGCCGCCATGACCCGAGCATCGCCGGCGACTGGCGAGGCAGCCGGTGGGCGGAGGGGACAGCAGGCGCCGGCGGGATCCCCCTCCGATCCCGCCGGCGTCCCTGCGTTGTACTCACGTGCGGAGCCAGGCCGCTCGCGCGGGACTCGGCGGCGCTCCGCTGCCACCGACCCCTTCGGGCGGTCACGCTCCCCGTCGGAGATCGAGGCGCCGACCTTGAGCCGATCCTTGTGTGAGCTGCGTCACATCTGGCCGCAGCGAGGCGGCGCGAGGTCGCTGCACGGGCGGGCGGCGTCGCGAAAGACCACCGGGGGGGTGGGCACGAGATGACCGCGGGCTTCCCGGCCGAGCTGCGCGGGGCGGGCGTCGTCGTGACGGGGGCGGGCTCGGGCATCGGCGCCGCGCTCGCCCGCCGGCTGGCGGCCTCCGGTGCCCGCCTCGTCGTCAACGACCTGGACCACGAGCGCGCCGACGTGGTGGCCGCGCAGGTGGGCGGCATCGCGCACGCCGGGGATGCGACGACCGACACGGGCGCCGCCGAGCTGGTCGGTCTCGCGCTGAGCCGGTTCGGCGCGGTGGACCTCTTCTGCGCCAACGCCGGGGTCGGCACAGGGGGAGGGCCGCAGACCCCCGACGAGCAGTGGCAGACCGCCTGGGACGTCAACGTCATGGGACACGTGCACGCCGCGCGCCACCTGCTGCCGGGCTGGCTGGAACGCGGTCGGGGGCATCTGCTGGCCACGGTCTCGGCGGCCGGGCTGCTCACCATGCCGGGTGCGGCACCGTACGCGGTCACCAAGCATGCCGCTCTGGCCTTCGCCGAATGGCTCTCGGTCACCTACGGGGGGCGCGGCGTCGTCGTCCAGGCCCTGTGCCCGCAGGGGGTGCGCACCGCGATGCTGACAGCTGCCGGCGAGGTGGGCCGCGTCGTGCTGCTGCCGGACGCCATCACCGCGGAGGAGGTGGCCGAGGTCGCGGTCGGGGCCCTGCCCGGCGAGCGCTTCCTGGTGCTGCCGCATCCCCAGGTCGCGGGCTACTACGCGCGGCGGGCCGCTGACCCGGACGCGTGGCTCGCCAGGATGCGCCAGACACAGGGACGGCTCGACGCCATGCTGGGTGAGGGCTCGCCGCCCTTCGCGTGACGCCCGGGCGCGTGATCATCGGCAGCGTGTCCCGCCGCCATGGGCCATCATGGGCGCCATGTCGCGACGACGTGTGCTGACCCCGCTGCGCTGGTCGGACATGGACGCCTACGGGCATGTCAACAACGTCCAGTTCCTCCGGCTGCTCGAGGACGCTCGCGTGATCGCCTTCGCCGCGGACGGCAGCGACGAGGGCGGCTCGCTGGTGGACACCGGGCTGCTCGTCGCCCGCTCGGAGATCGAGTACCTGCAGCCGCTGGTGTACCGGACCGCGCCGATCGCGATCGACCTGTGGGTGACCTCGATCGGCGGCGCCGGCTTCGACATGGGGTACGAGGTGCTCGACGAGGCGGGCGACGGCGCCGGGCGGCCGCAGGTCTACGCCCGTGCCAGCACGACGATGGTCGTGTACGACCTCGCCAACCATCGCCCCCGCCGGATCCGTCTCGAGGAGCGGACGCGGCTGGAGGACTGGCTGGACCTGCCCGTGACCTGGCGTCGCCGCAGGGACCGCTGATCGGTGGCGCACGTGCCTGTGCTGCTCGCCCTGCCCGACCTCGCCGCGCTTCACGACCTCGAGACCTTCGTGACCAGGGCCCGCTTCGTTGACCCCGACGGCGCGGTACGCCTGGTCGGTCACGGCGAGACGCTGGCCGTCTACGTCTCACCGGTGCACGGTTCCGGGGGGCCGACCGTGGTCGGGCTCCGCACGGTGGCGCTGGCCGTCGCGAGCCAGGTGGACGTCACTGTGCCGCTCGTGGCGCTCGTCGACCGGTTCGCCCGGCTGGCTCGCGAGGCCGCCGTGCCGGTGGCCGGCGAGCCGGTGAGTCTGCCGGTACCTCCGGTGCAGGTCAGCGACGCCGGCTGGGCGGGGATGAGCCCGCCGAGGCGCGGGTGGCAGCGGGTGGCCACCCTCGGTGCTGCCCGACTGCTCGAGGCTGCCCGCGAGGGGGCCGCCGAGATCGCGCAGGGCGCCCCGGCGGGCTCGGGGGCCCAGGCGGTCGCCCGGTTGCGTGCTCGGGTGTGGGCCCGGGAGCTCGTGACCGAGGCGGACGGCGTGCCGCTGGGCTTGGCTTTCGCCGCCGACGCACTGGGCTTCCTCGCCTCGCCGGGATCGTCCGAGCCCGAGGCGTTGGGCATCTTCCGCTGCGGCCAGTGGGTGCGGTTGGCGACCGAGCGTGGGCACGTGCTGGCCCGACCCGCGCTGCTCTAGTGTGCGTGCCGGACATGCATGAGCGCCGCGGAGGGGCCGGCGTCACTGGTCGAAGGTGTTCACCATGCTCCAGGCGGCGCGCTCGAGGTAGTCCCAGAGCGTCGACTCCTGGGCGGGGTCCAGGTGCAGCCCCTCGACGGCGGCGCGCATGTGGGTCAGCCACCGGTCACGGGCGGCCGTCCCCACGGGGTAGGGGGCGTGGCGCATCCGCAGGCGGGGGTGGCCGCGCTGGTCGCTGTAGGTCGTCGGGCCGCCCCAGTACTGCTCCAGGAACATCCGCAGGCGCTCGGCCGCCGGCCCGAGGTCGTCCTCGGGGTACAGCGCACGCAGCACGGGGTCGGCCGCGACACCCGCGTAGAACGCCGTGACCAGGCGCTCGAACGTCTCGTGCCCGCCCACCTGCTCGTAGAACGTCTCCACGCAGTCAGTGTCTCAAGTCGGTCAGTGTCGCAAGCCGGGGGCGCCCGTATGACGGGCAGTATCCGCGGACGCCCGGCCAACGGAGCAGGCTTCGCCCCGACTCCGTCACGAGGCGGGCTTCGCCCCACTCGACCCGGCGGCGCGGGACGGGTTGACATCCGTGAGCAGAGCCCGCTGCTGCAGCGGGATCTCCACCCCTTCGACCTCGAAGCGCACCTTGACCCGGCGGCGCAGCTCCCGGGCGATGTCCCACTGCTGCAGCGGCTGCGTCTTCACGATGAGCCGCACCACCACACCCTCAGGCTGCATCGACTCGATCCCCCAGGCCGCCGGCTCGTCGAGGATTCGCGACGAGAAGTCCTCGTCCTCGCTCAACTCGCGGGCGACGTCCAGCATGAGGTCCCTGACGCGGTCGGTGTCCTCGGTGTAGGCGATCGACACGTCGAGCACCGCCCGGGCCCAGCCCTGCGACCTGTTCGCGACCCGCACGATCTCCCCGTTGCGTACGTACCAGACCGCGCCGTCGGCGTCGCGCAGCCGGGTCACGCGAAGCCCGACTGCCTCGACGGTGCCGACCGCGTCCCCGACGTCCACCATGTCGCCGACCCCGTACTGGTCCTCGATGATCATGAAAGCGCCCGACAGGAAGTCCTTCACCAGCGACTGGGCGCCGAACCCCAGGGCGACGCCGACGATGCCCGCCCCGGCCAGCAGCGGGGCGACGTTGAAGTTGAGCTCGTCCAGCACCATGAAGACCGCGATCATCCCGATGACCCCGGTCGTGATGCTGCGCAGGACGGAGCCGAGCGTGCGCGCTCGCTGCGCGCGGCGGTCGGAGGCCAGCGGGCTCGAGGCGTAGATCGCGCTTGCACTGGGCAGGCGTTCGTCGAGCTTGCTGGCACCCATGTTCCCGGTGGCGACGCGCTCGGTGACCCGGTGGATCACCCGGTGAAGCACGAAGCGCACGAGGAAGGCGACGGCGACGATGCCGAGGATGCGCAGGGGTGTGCCCACGAACGCCTCGACGAACAACCCTGCGGTCCGGCTGCCGGTGGCCTGTGCCACCCACGAGCACAGCGACGAGTCGCCGGACTGGCACTCCTGCTCTGCGGTCTCGAGGAGGCTCGGGAACGTCGGGGAGGGGGAGGGGCTGGGCGACGGCGCAGCCCCCGGGCCGGCCGGCGCGCCGCTGGCCATGAGCCTGGCGAGCAGCAAAGCGACCGTGGGCGCGAGCGTGAGCACAGCGGGAGGCCTTTCCTGCAGCGAGCGGTTCGCACTGAGGGTAACGACCCGAGCGTGGTCGGGCTGTGCGCCGTCCCCGCACGCCCTGCCACAGGTTTCGGGGCGGCGGCCTCAGGCCGGTCGGGACAGGCCCGGTGGCGCCGTGGCCGTGGGCTTGCCGCCGAGCACCGAGGTCGGCCCTCCGGCCGAGTCCGCCTCCGTCGTGGCAGCCCCGGCCATGGCCGAACCAGCCGAGCCCGGTCCGGTCGAGGCCGGCCGGGGGTGTGCCGACGGGACCGGCAGCCGCATCCCGACGAGGGCTCCGCCCTCGGGGGCAGTGGTGACGAAGGTGGACCCGCCGTGAGCGGTGGCCACGGCGGCGACGAGGGCCAGGCCGAGGCCGTTGCCGGGCTCCTGACCAGGCTGGACCCGATGGAAGAAGCGCTCGAAGACCCGCGGCCGGTCCGCCTCGGGGATGCCGGGGCCGGAGTCAGCCACCTCGATGATCGCCAGGCTGCCCTCGCGTCGGCAGGACAGGCGGATGCGGTCGGTCACGCCGGTCACCTTGAGCGCGTTCTCCACCATGGCATCCACCGCCTCCTCGAGCCGCCGATCGTCGACCGCGAGGGTGCCAACAGCGGCCGGGGCCGACATCCCGGTCGGCCGCGGCGGCGTGGCGGGCAGCACCCACTGCCGCGCCGCGCTGGCCTGCCAGCGACGACCGAGAGTGGCCACGAGTCGTTCGAGGTCGACGGGTGTGCGCCGAAGCTCCTCGGTGGTCGCGAGCGTCTCGATCAGGAGGAGCCGGGCCGCCAGGGACTCCAGACGGCCGAGCTGGTGCAGGACCTCCTGGGCGTCGTCGCGCAGCTGGGCGTCGACCGACCCCATCTCCATGAGCTCGACGTGACCACGGGCGATCGTGACGGGGGTCCGGATCGCGTGCGAGGTCTCGCGCAGGAAGCGGGACTGGCGCTCCAGCCGCGTGCTCTCCAGGGCGGCCAGCTCCTCGATGCGGCGCCGGCGGGCCTCGCTGCGCAGGGCGTGCCACGCCATCGCCCCCACGATGAGAGGCATGAGCGGCACCTCGGCGATCTCGTCGCCGACCACGGTCCCGTCAGCAAGGGCCTTTCCGAAGACGGCTCCCGTGGCGATCACCAGCGCTACCAGCACGACGAGCGTCGTTCGCGCAGACCAGAGCCGGAAGCCGTACAAGAGGGTGAGGCTGACGAAGATCAGATGATAGGGGAGGGTCTGCATGGACGGCAGGTGAAGCATGAGCGCGAGCATCGCCAGCGTGAACACGCCCCACGCGACGTCGACGAGCCGCAGCTCGCGCAGAGCGGTCCTGGCCCGGCTGATACCGCGCATCGCAGTCACGGGTGGGTCACCAGACACGCCTAGGCCAGCTGGAGCGCGTAGCCGACATTGCGGACCGTCTCGATCTTCAGCCCGTCGACCTTGGAGCGCAGCCGCGCCACGGTCACGTCCACGACGTTGCTGCCGGGGTCGAAGGCGTATCCCCACACCTCTGAGAGCAGCTCCGCCCGCGTGCAGACGACGCCGAAGTGGCGCATCAGGTGCTGCATCAGCGCGAACTCCCGCTGCGACAGCTCGGCGCTCACGGATCCGCCCAGCAGGCGCCGGGTACGCAGGTCCAGTCGGAGCGGGCCGATCGCCAGCTCCGACTCCTGCGCCTGTGTGGACGGGCGGGAGAGGTCGCGCAGCCGTGCCCGCACCCGGGCGAGCAGCTCGGCGACAGCGAACGGCTTGGCCAGGAAGTCCACGGCCCCCACCTCCAGGCAGCGCACCCTGGCCTGCAGCTCACCGACTGCCGAGAGCACGAGCACGCGCGCGTCGCGGTCCTCGGCGACCAGGGCGGCGAGCACCCCGATGCCGCTGACGCCGGGCATCACCAGGTCGAGGATCACAAGGTCGGGTCTGTGCTCGGCATACAGGCGCAGGGCATCGGTGCCGTCCGTCGCGCTCACCACGGAGTAGCCCTCGGCCTCCAGCGCGCGCCGTACGAAGCGCTGGATGCCCGGTTCGTCGTCGACGACCAGGATGCTCGTCATCTACACGGCCCCTTCCGAGGACCGCCCGCGCTGGTTCCCTACCCCGAAGGCGCGGCCCTCCTGCGAGGATGGTTCACGCCGCGCCGCCGGACCATCCCCCATTGGAACGACCCGAGGATGACCGAAGGTAGTTCTTGCGCAACGTAGAATCGGCGCCTATAGGGGCATAACCGGCGGGTCGGTTCCGCAGGGATCACCCGAATGTCACAGCGGGAGCCCTGTCCACCGTGCGGCGTAACAGAGCGTGTCTGCCGACAGCGCAATGGTGCGTGACAGCGCCCGCGCGCCGTGCCCGACGTCCTTCTCCCTCCGCAGGAGCACCTCGCGGCCGCCGGCATCGGCGTGCTGCAGCGCCGCGCACATCTTGCGCGCGTGCAGGGGGTCGACGCGGGTGTCGGAGTCGAAGACGGTGAAGAGCACAGCGGGGTAGCCCACGCCCTCACGGACGTGGTGGTAAGGCGAGTACGAGAGCAACCAGGCGAGCTGCTCGGGGTCCTCGGCCGTCCCGTACTCCTCGTTCCAGGTCGACCCCAGCCCGAAGCGCTCGTAGCGCACCATGTCCAGCAACGGGGCCGAGCAGACGACGGCCGTGTAGAGGTCGGGGCGCTGGGTCAGCGCGGCCCCGACCAGCAGGCCCCCGTTGGAGCCGCCACTGATCGACAGCTGCCCCGGTGCGGTCCAGCCCTCGTCGAGCAGGAACTGCGCCGCGGCGTGGAAGTCGTCGAACACGTTCTGCTTGTGCGCCATCATCCCGGCGCGGTGCCAGTCCTCGCCCTCCTCGGAACCGCCGCGCAGGTTGGCGACGGCGTAGACGCCGCCGGCCTCGGCCCACGCGAGGATGGACGCCGAGTAGCCGGGTGCCAGGGGGACGCCGAAGCCTCCGTAGCCGTAGAGCACCGCGGGTCGCGGACGGGTGGAGCGACCGTCGCGGTCGAAGGCATCGGCGCGCGCGGTCACGAACATGCGCACCGGCGTCCCGTCGCTCGAGTGGTAGGTCAGCTGCCGGGTGAGGACGTCGGGGACGACCACGACGCCGGGCGGGGCGGCATCCACGGCCGTCGTCGCCCCGACGGCGTCGAAGCGGTACACGTGCGGCGGTGTCGTCTGGTCGGTGAAGCCGAACCAGGCCTCGTGCCCGCCCTCCGGCCGTGACACGAGCGCGCCGACCGTGCCGATGCCGGGCAGGGGGATCGTGCCCGCGTCCCCGGCGAGCCGAGCGCCGCCGACGAGGCCGTGCACGCTGATCTCGGAGACGGCGTGGCGGGTCCAGGCCGCCAGCAGCAGCGGTGCGCTACGGAGGTCGGGGCCGTCGAGGATGGTGAAGTCCTCCAGAACTGCCTCGTCGTCCTGGGGGAGCAGGTCGTGCCAGTGCTCCGGCTGCGGCTGCTGGGGGCTGGTGACGGCGAGCCGGCCGCGGGGAGCGTCGAGGTCGGTGGCGACGTAGAGCCGCCCGTCGCGCCCGACCCCGGCGGACACCTGGGCGTCGAGACCCTCGACCATCGTGACCAGCGTCGGTGTCGCCGGGTCGCCGTCGGCGAGGTCGGCGATCCAGACGTCGTTGCGCGGCGCCGTCCCGGTGGCGGCGGAGATGACGAGCCAGCGCCCGTCACGGCTCACCGAGACTCCGAAGTAGCTGCGGGCGTCACGGTCGGCCCCGAAGATCTCGACGTCGTCCTCGGGGTCGGCCCCCACGGTGTGCAGCCAGACTCGGCGGTGGTACTGGCGCTCGTTCTCCGGCACCAGGTGCGGGGCCAGCCGGCGGACGTAGTAGAACGCCTTCCCGCCGGGCAGCCACGCGACGGGGGAGTACCGAGCACGGTCGACCGGCATCGCGACGTCCTGCCCGGTCGCGACGTCCATGACGCGCAGCACGCTCTCCTCGGTGCCGCCCTCCGAGACCTGGTAGGCCATCAGGTCGCCCTCGAGGCTGGGCTGCCAGGCGTCGAGCGTCGTCGTGCCGGTCGGGTCGAGGACCATCGGGTCCACGAGCACGCGGTCCCCGGCCCCCGGCTCGCGCAGGTGCAGGACGCCGTGCTCCTGGCTGCCCTCACGACGCACGAAGAACCGGCGCTCGCCGCGCCAGACCGGGACGCCGACCGCCCCGCACCCCAGCAGGTCGCGCAGCCGCCCGGCCACCCTGTCCCGCCCGGGCCACGCGGCGGAGCAGACGTCGTAGAGGTCGTCCTGCTGCTGCGACCACGCCTGGGTGCGAGAGTCCTCGGGGTCCTCGAGCCAGCGGTAGGGATCCGGGACGGCGACCCCGTGCAGGTCGTCGACCACGTCGGTGCGCTCGGCGTCGGGGTAGGCGGGCCGGAGGCTCGCGGTGGGGTCAGCGGGCCGGAGGCTCGCGGTGGGGTCAGCGGGCCGGAGGCTCGCGGTGGGGTCAGCGGGCCGGAGGCTCGCGGTGGGGTCAGCGGGCCGGAGGCTCGCGGTGGGGTCAGCGGGCCGGACCTCGTCGTTCATGACAGGCAGCGTAGGGCCGCCCCTGTCAGCGCGGCGGGCGCGGCCGCCGAGGCCCGTCTGGCAGGATTCACCCAGCAGGGCGCCCGCGGCCGGCCGCACCGTGCATGACCTGCCGCGACGCCTCGAGCACGCAGCATCCCATCGCCGAGAGCCCCGAGCCCGGAAGCGCAGACGTGGACGACGAGCAGACCACCGGTGGGCGAGCGCCCGTCATGACGCCCTTCGCCGCGGCGTCGTGGCAGGGCGGCGGCCCGCCGTCCCCCCGGCTCCTCGAGCTCGCCCATGCCTGCAACGTCTCGACGGAGTTCTGGGACTGGCAGGGGCGCCACACGACGGTCTCCACTGCGACCGTGCGCGCGGTGCTGGCCGCGCTCGACATCGACACCTCGACGCCGGACGCCGTCGAGGCGGCTTTGCACGAGCTGCGCGAGAGGCCCTGGCGGCGGGTTCTGCCGCCCGTCGTCGTGGTGCGCAGCCAGGCGCGGGCAACGTTCGCCGTCCACGTCGACCATGGGACCGGTGTGGAGGTGTGGGCCACGACCGAGGCGGGGGAACGGGTCGCCGTCGCCCAGGAGGAACGATGGGTCGAACCGCGGATGGTCGGCGGTCGGTTGATCGGGGAGGCGACGTTCGTCGTCCCGCCGGAGCTGCCGCTGGGGTGGCACCGCCTGCACGTGCGCGCCGGGGGCGTGCAGCACACGGCCGTGCTGGTCGTCACACCGGCGAGGCTGGAGCTGGCCGAGCCGCTCGCGGCGCGGCGTGCCTGGGGCTTCATGACGCAGCTGTACTCGCTGCGCTCGCGCGACTCCTGGGGCCTGGGGGATCTGGCGGACCTGGGCGAGCTCGCGGCCTGGAGCGCGCGCGAGCACGGCGCGGGGTTCGTGCTCGTCAACCCGCTGCACGCGGCGGAGCCGGTCGCCCCGATGGAGCCGTCACCGTACCTGCCGACGACCCGGCGCTTCGTGAACCCGATCTACCTGCGCGTGGAGTCCATCCCCGAGGTCGCCTACCTGCCGCTGACCGACCGCTCGATCGTGGAGTGGCACGCGGAGGCCATGCGGGCGATGAACACCTCGCCGGGCGACCTCGACCGCGATGCTGTGTGGGCGGCGAAGAAGGCCGCACTCGAGATCGTCTTCGCCCAGCCGCGGACCGCCTCGCGCCAGGCGGCCTATGCCGGGTTCGTGGCCGCGCAGGGCGAGGGCCTGCGTGACTTCGCGACGTGGTGCGCGCTCGCCGAACGGTGGGGGCTGCCGGCGACCCGGTGGCCCGACCACGCGCGTGACCCGAGGTCCAGGGGCGTCGCGCAGCTGCGTGAGGAGCTGGTCGAGCGGATCGACTTCTTCATGTGGCTGCAGTGGTGCCTCGACGAGCAGCTCGCGGCGGCGCAGTCCCTCGCTCGCGCGTCGGGGATGACGGTCGGGATCGTGCACGACCTCGCCGTTGGTGTGCACCCCCACGGGGCCGACGCCTGGGCACTGGCCGACGTGCTGGCGTCAGGGGTGACGGCGGGCGCCCCGTCGGACGCCTTCAACCAGCAGGGGCAGAACTGGAGCCAGCCCCCCTGGCGGCCGGACCGGCTGGCCGAGCTCGGGTACGCGCCGTACCGCGACATGCTCAGGACGATCCTTCGCCATGCCGGCGGGCTGCGGGTCGACCACATCGTGGGGCTCTTCCGGCTGTGGTGGGTGCCGGATGGGGCGCGGCCCTCCGAGGGCACCTATGTGCGCTACGACCACGAGGCGCTGGTGGGCATCCTCGCCCTGGAGGCGCAGCGCGCCGGGGCGTTCGTCGTGGGGGAGGACCTCGGCACGGTCGAGCCGTGGGCCCGGGACTACCTACGTGAGCGTGGCCTCTTCGGAACGTCCATCTTCTGGTTCGAGAAGGACGGGAACGGTCGACCCCTGCGCCCCGAGTCGTGGCGCGAGCTCTGCCTGGCGACGGTCACGACGCACGACCTGCCCCCGACCGCGGGCTACCTGACGGGTGAGCACATCGAGCTGCGCCAGCGGCTGGGGCTGCTCACCCGCGCCGTCGAGGAGGAGGCGGCGGCCGACGAGGCCGACCGGGCGGCGGCTCTGGCCCAGCTGCGCGAGCTCGGTCTGCTCGGGGAGGACCCGACCGAGAGGGCGAAGGTCGAGGCGCTGCACAGGTTCCTCACGTGGACGCCGGCCAGGCTGCTCGGGGTGGCGCTCGCGGACGCCGTCGGCGACCGGCGGGCACAGAACCAGCCGGGTACCAAGGACGAGTACCCGAACTGGCGGCTGCCCCTGGCCGACGGGGTGGCCCAGCCGCTGCTCCTGGAGGACGTCATGGCACTGCCGCGGGCCGCATCCCTGGCCCGGGTGGTGAACGGCCGCTAGCCCACCCCGTTCCTTCTGGCGCGGTGTGCCGCAGTGCCAAACAGTTCGGTGCAGTGTGCCACCGCGCCAAGGCCGCCGATCTGGCGCGGTGTGCCGCAGTGCCAGATTGTCTGGCGCTGTGTGCCGCCGCGCCAACAAAGGGCGATCAAGAAAGGGTCAGGCGGGCAGCCGGTCTCGGGCCTGGGCTCGCAGGGCACGGGTGACGCCGTCGCGGTTCTCGACCACCAGGCGTGCCAGCGAAGGCTCGGACCCGTTCTCGTCCAGCCACTGCTGGGTGCGGTCGAGCAGCGCCTGGCTGGCGAGCACGGTCGGGTACAGCCCGACTACGATCTGCGTGGCCATCTCGCTCGTGCGCTCCGCCCAGACGCGGGACAGGCAGGCGAAGTACGGCTCGACGAACGGCTCGAGCAGCGTCGTGTCGTGCGTCCGGCTGAAGCCACCGATCACCGCAGCCTGGACGGCGTTGGGCAGGTCGGCGTCGTCCACGACGCTCTTCCACGCGGCGGCCTTCGCCTCTCGGGTGGGTAGTGCGGCGCGGGCCGCGGCGGCGTGGATGCGCCCGGTCGCCGTGTCGTCGGAGTCGAGCTCACGGTCGATGTCGGCCTCAGCGGCGCGCCCGCCAAGCACGAGTGCCGAGAGCAGCTCCCAGCGTCGCTCGGTGTCCACGGTGAAGCCGTCCATGGTCGCCGTGCCGTCCAGGAGGGCCTGCAGGGTGTCGAGGTGGGCGGGGTTGCTCGCGTGACCCGTGAACGCCCGGAGGTACAGCAGCTGGGCGTCGCTGCCGGGGGCTGCCCCGCCGGCCAGGATCCGAAGCCGCTCGGCGGCGTCCTCGGTCAGCGTCGTTCGGTCCTCCGGGGCGACGTAGAACATGAGTGTCGAGGACAGCTGGCGCAGGAGCGTCTGCGCGACGCTGGGATCGTCGACCGAGGTGATGTTGCCGAGCAGCAGGTCGACGAAGGATCGCGGCCGGGTCTCCGCGTCGCGGGTCATGTCCCAGGCAGCGCTCCACACCAGGGTGCGCGGCAGCGAGTCCTCGAAGTCACCCAGGTGCGCTACCGCCGTGGCCAGTGACGCCTCGTCCAGGCGGACCTTCGCGTAGGCCAGGTCGTCGTCGTTGACCAGCAGGAGCGCCGGCTGCGCGGAGCCGACGAGGTCCGGTACGGGTGTGTCCGGCCCGTCGATGTCGAGCTCGATGCGCCGGGTGCGGCGAAGGCGGCCCTCGACCAGGTCGTAGCAGCCGACTGCCAGGCGATGAGGGCGCAGCGTGGGCTGCCCGGGCTGGGCGGCCTGTTCGACTACGGCTGTGGCGATCACGCCGCCCCGCTGGGTCAGCCGGGGCCTGAGGGTGTTGACGCCCGCGGTCTGCAACCAGGACGCCGCCCAGGCCTCGAGGTCGCGCCCGCTCGTGGCCTCGAGCTCGGCAAGCAGGTCGTGCAGAGTCGTGTTGCCCCACTCGTGCTTACGGAAGTACTGGCGCAGCCCCTCGTCGAAGCAGTCCTGCCCCACGTAGTGGACGAGCTGCTTGAGGACCGAGGCGCCCTTGGCGTAGGTGATGCCGTCGAAGTTGACCTCGACGTCGGCGAGGTCGCGGATGTCAGCCACGATCGGGTGGGTCGACCCGAGCTGGTCCTGACGGTAGGCCCACGACTTCTCCGCGCTCGCGAACGTGGTCCAGGCGCTCGTCCACCGAGTGGCCTCGGACTGGCACCGGGTGCTCGCATACTCCGCGAACGACTCGTTGAGCCAGAGGTCGTCCCACCAGCGCATGGTCACCAGGTCGCCGAACCACATGTGGGCGAGCTCGTGCAGCACCGTCAGCGCCCGGCGCTCGATGGTGGCCTCCGGCACCTTCGAACGGAACACATAGACCTCGGTGAACGTGACCGCCCCGGCGTTCTCCATGGCACCGGCGTTGAACTCCGGGACGAAGATCTGGTCGTACTTGTCGAAGGCGTAGGCCCGGTCGAAGAGCTCCTCGTAGAAGGCGAAGCCCCGCCGGGTGACGTCGAGGATGTTATCGGCGTCCAGGTAGCCGGCCAACGATGCCCGGCACAGAACGGACGCGGGCAGCGTGCGCCCGTCCCGACTCGTGATCTCGCCCCCGACCCGGTGGTAGGGCCCGGCCACGACCGCCGTGACGTACGTGCTGAGCCGCGGGGTCGGGGTGAACCGCCAGGTGGCGCGCCCAGCGCCAACTGGAGATGGCTCGGGCGTCGGCTGTGCGGAGATCACGACCCAGTGGTCCGGGGCGGTGACCGTGAAGGTGTGCACGGCCTTGAGGTCCGGCTGGTCGAAGCAGGCGAAGACCCTCCGCGCGTCGGCCACCTCGAACTGGCTGTAGAGGTAGACCTCTTTGTCCACCGGGTCGACGAACCTGTGCAGCCCTTCGCCGGTATGCATGTAGGCGCACTCGGCGACGACCACGACCTCGTTGACGGCGGCGAGCGCCGGCAGCGCGACGCGACCCTCCGAGACGACCTGGTCGACAGCGAGCGGGACGCCGTTGAGCCTCACCTCGAGCACCGTCGGTGCGATCAGGTCGATGAACGTCGAGGCCCCGGGTTCGTCGCATCCGAACCGAGCCACGGTCGTCGACCGGAAGGTCTGCTCGTCGACGCCGAGGTCGAGGTCGACGTCGTAGCTGTCCACCCGCACCATCGCCGCACGGACAGCGGCCTCCTCGCGGGTCAGGTTCGTGCCGGGCACAGCTGCTCCTCGCCGTCGTCAGTCGGACGCGCCGATCCTTCCACCCTCCGCCTCGACCCGTCTCGGCGACGTCCAGTGAATCGGCGGCAGGCTGGGAGGGAATGAGTCCCCTCGCTCGGCGTTGCACACTCCAGGACGGACGGCGCCAGGCCGGCCCGGGAGGAGACGAGACCCTTCGTGAGCGAGCGCGACGTTGCCGACTTCTGGTTCGACCCCCTATGCCCGTGGGCCTGGCTGACCTCGCGGTGGATGGAGGAGGTGCAGCGGTTCCGCCCGGTGGACGTGCACTGGCACGTGATGAGCCTTGCGGTGCTCAACGAGGGCCGCGAGCTGTCGGACACCTACCGCGAGCTGATGGACCAGGCCTGGGGGCCGGTCCGGGTGATCATCGCGGCCCAGGAGCTGCACGGCGAGAAGTACGTCAAGGCCCTGTACGACGCGATGGGCACCCGGATCCACCCCGGCGGGCAGAAGGACGTCCCCGAGATGATCGCGGGCGCCCTCGCCGACGTCCGCCTGCCCCTCGAGCTCGCCCGCTACGCAACGTCGGAGGACTTCGACGCGCAGCTGCGGGCCAGCCACGAGGAGGGGATCGGGCTTGTCGGCATGGACGTCGGAACGCCCGTGATCGCCGTCAACGGGGTTGCCTTCTTCGGGCCCGTGGTCACCCCTGCTCCCACGGGGGAGGCCGCGGTGCGGCTGTGGGACGGCGCCCTCCTGGTCGCCTCGACCCCCGGCTTCTTCGAGATCAAACGGACGCGGACCGAGCGGCCCATTTTCGACTCCTGACTGGGCTCTGCGCTCAAGCGCCTGCGGCCCCGCGGCCGCGGCGGCGGCGGAGCGCCAGCGCTCGCCGGCCGCCACCCGGCGAGGGTCCCGGCGTTGTGGGAGCCGGGGTTGGGCGCGGGATGCTTTGCATTGCACGCAGATCCGCAACACCAGCTCGGGCGCGGGGTTGGGCGCGACATGCTTGGCTCTGGACGCAGATCCGCAACACCAGCTCGGGCGCCGGGTTGGGCGCGACACGCTTGCATTGCATGCGGATCCGCAACACCACAAGGGAGTGGGGCGCCGCCGTCCGGCTCTGCACGCGTGCTTGCTCCGGTCGGGATCGTGCCTCCAAGGGGCCCCGGCCGGGCGGACCTACGCAGATCACCGACCCGACCTGACCTCGGGCTTGGGCGTGAGTGTTGCGGATGTGCGCGCAATGCAAAGCAGCGCGCAACAATCCCCGGCGCCCGTGACGCCTCATGTGCGTCGTCCTGTGTGCTCCGGTGGTGCCACCCACCGTGGCGGTGCCCCCTGTGGTGCTCCCGTGGTGCTCCTGTCGTGCTCCTGTGGTGCTCCTTGGCGGTGCGCCCGGCGCAGCCGCCCCCGCCCGACCTCGTCAGCAGCCGCGACGACCGTCGACCCTCGGGAAGACCGCCATGGCTTGTGGCTGCCACACTGCGCAGATGCGCGTGCACCTGGGGTCCGACCACGCCGGGTTCGAGCTCAAGCAGCACCTGGCTGAGCACCTTGGCTCGGTCGGCCATGTGGTCGTCGACCATGGGCCGACGGCGTACGACCCGGCCGACGACTACCCGGCCTTCTGCCTGCGCGCGGCCGAGGGGGTCGCCGCCGAAAGGGCCGCATCCCAGGGGCCGACTGGGGGCAACGACGCACTCGGAGTCGTGATCGGCGGGTCTGGAAACGGTGAGCAGATCGCCGCCAACAAGGTGCGCGGCGTGCGGTGTGCGCTCGCGTGGAGCGTCGAGACGGCGCGGCTGGCGCGCCAGCACAATGACGCCACCGTGGTCTCGATCGGTGCGCGCATGCACGACATCGCCGAGGCGACGGCCTTGGTCGACGCCTTCCTCGCCGAGCCCTTCAGCGCCGATGCGCGACACGCCAGGCGCATCGCGATGCTCACCGAGTACGAGGCCTCCGGTGTGCTGCCCCCACTTTCGGGGAGTCCGCACGTCGCGGGGGAGTAGCCATGCCGGAGGGCCACACGATCCACGGCCACGCGCGGGTCCATCGCCGGCTCCTCGGCGGGCGCCGCGTGGCGGCTACCAGCCCCCAAGGTCGGTTCGCCGCCGGCGCAGCCCTTCTCGACGGCCAGGTCCTCGCGTCGTCGCAGGCGCACGGCAAGCACCTCTTCCTCGGTTTCGCCGGCGAGCCGGGGCAGCGAGCCCATGCGTGGCTGCACGTCCACCTGGGTCTGATCGGGAGCTGGACGTTCGGGGACGGCGACGCGCCACCCCCGCGTGGCGCCGTCCGGGTGCGGCTGGTGGGCGAGGGCGCCTGGGCGGACCTTCGGGGGCCGACGGTCTGCTCGGTGATCACGACGGCGGAGAGGCTCGCCGTGAGCGCCAGGCTCGGGCCTGACCCCCTGCGCCGGGACGCCGACCCTGCCGCGTCGAAGCGGCGGGTGCTGCGCTCACGGCTGCCCATCGGCGTGCTGTTGATGGATCAGGCGGTCGTCGCCGGCGTCGGCAACGTGTTCCGGGCGGAGTCGCTCTTCCGTGCGCGGTTGGACCCCTACCGGTCGGGGCACGACCTCGATCCGCAGCAGTGGGACGACCTCTGGGCCGACCTGTCCGGTCTTCTCCACGAGGGCCTGCGTCGTGGACGCATCGTGACCACCCTGCCCGAGCACCGCTCTCGCCGCAGTCGCACGGTGGACGCCGACGATGCGCACTACGTCTACCGCCGAACCGGCCTACCGTGCCGGGTCTGCGGCACGCCGGTGACTGCCGAGCTCATGGCCGGGCGGACGTTGTACCGATGCGGGGTCTGCCAGGCACCCACCTGAGCCGGGCGCCTGGGTGCTGTCAGAACATCCACCCGCAGAACGGCGCCAGCGGCGAGGCAAACGCGGCCGCCACGGCCGCGAGCGCGCCGTCCACCCGTTCCTCGACCAGCCCGGCTGCTCCTAGCGCGGCAAGGGACTGCCCACCCAGGAGCGCGGCGCCGACCTCGCGCACGTCGAGCACCAAGTCAGCAGAACGCTCGGTCGCGTCGCAGGTCGCCCCCGAGGCGCCACCCGTCAGGTGCCAGCGGCGCTGGTTCCACGGGCACAGCGCGTCCTGGACGCCGAGGACGACGTCGACGTCGCGGCTGTACCGGCGCCCCGCGAGCGCCGCGGGCAGGTCGACCAGGCGCACCCACACTCCGTCACCGACCCTCGGCAACGCCGCGCGGACGTCGACCAGCATGTGCATCAGGGGGTCGTCGACCGGCCGGGCACAGGTCACGACGCTCGTCGTCAGGTCAAGGTCGAGCAGCCGCTGCCAGATCGCGTAGGCCGCACCGGCGTTCACCGCCGCCATCTCGCGCATGACGACACGCCCGTCGGGGCCGGCGTCGTTCCACTCGGACTTGCGACGGAAGAGGGCGTAGCCGAGCGGGCGAGCGGGCCCGCCGCCCTCCGTGGAGCTCTCGGCGACGAGGATGCGCAGCTTCTCCGCGCCCTTGCGCACGAACGCCTGGTCGTCCAGCGGCAACCGCTGCAGTGCCCGCGTGGGACGGGAGACCCCGCCCGGTCTGGCGGTGCGGGCCTGCTCGTACACGGCGGCGACCAGGTCGGAATGGCGGTCGGCGTCGGCGCGCTCGAGGCGCACCACAACTGGCTGCTGGTACGTGGGCTCACGCAGTGCAGCCTTGCGGGGGAGGGTGAGAGTCATCTGCATCGTGGCCAGCCCGTACCCGAAGCGGCCGTAGATGGCCGGCTCGGCCGCGTACAAGGCCGACACCGGCTCGGTCCCGCGCTCGCGCACCGCCTGCAGGTGGTGGCTCATCATCGTGCGCAGGACGCCGCGCCTGCGGTGCTGCGGATGCACCCCGACAAAGGTCAGTGCGGCACACGGCATGTGGCCGCCGGGCACGCTCAGCTCGGTGGAGTACGTGACGGTCGTGCCGATGAAGGGCCCGGACGCGTCGGGGCCGTGGGCGAGGTAGGCGCCGAAGCAGCGGTCCCACTCGAAGCCGTCGAGCAGGGGCTGGTGATCGAGGCCCTCGTCGTCGAAGCCGAACGCCCACTGGTCCAGATCCATGATCGCCGCCCCGTCTTCGGCGCTGAGCGGCCGGACCTGCACGACGGAGTCGCTGGGCGTCATCCCCCGATCCTGCCAGCGAGCCCCTGTGCCGTCGCCGGGGTTTCCGCGTCAGTCTGCTTGCGGGTCGGGGGCGGCCGTCGCGGGCGACGGCGTAGAACCGCTCGCAAGCGCGGCAGCCGCGGCAGCCGCCGCGGCCGCGGCGGATAGTGCCCGCCGGCGCTGGACGGCAAGGCTCGTGATCTTGAAGCCCTCGAACGCGGCGATGGCATAGAACACCACGACGAGCCCGCCGAATCCGATCCGGTAGACCTGCCAGGTCCACGAGGGCTCCTGGAGCATGCGGGTGAGCACGTCCGACAGCGAGGCGCCGACCACACGCGACACCTCGACGGCGTCGATGAGCAGGTCTCCCAGCAGGCAGCCGACCAGCGCCATCACGGCGCCGATCACCGGCAGCGCCCTCGACGTGCCCGCTTGGCTGGCCATCGCCCACCCGACGAGCAACCCGATCCCGACGGCCACGAGGCCGAAGTAGCGATGCGTGACCTCGGTGACGACAGCCCAGGCGATGGCCCCGCCGACCGCCGCGAGCACCCCGGCCGCGACGCTCATTCCCAAGCCGCTGCGTCGAACCGACGCCTGCTGCGTGTGCCCCGACATGTTCGCCCCTTCGACCGATCGCGCCGACCCGTGGCCGGGCGGGTGCGAGGCTATCGACGAGGTGTTGCGGTGTACACCCTTCGGCGCCGGGCGGCGTTGATGGGGCGATGAGCCTTGGCGTGCGCGACGATGGCGCCTGGGACGCTGTCGAGAGGAGCCGGCCATGAGCGAGGACGTGTCGGACAGCCCGGTCGGCTGGGTGGCCGACCACACTCGCCGCTACCTGGAGTCCGGTGGTCAAGAGGGGCACGAATGGCGCCCGGGCGTCCCGAGCCTTCTCCTCACCACCACCGGCCGTCGCACCGGACAGCGTCGCCGCACAGCGCTCATCTACGGCCGCGACGGGGACGACTACCTCGTCGTCGCGTCGCGGGGCGGTGCTCCGGAGCACCCGGCGTGGTTCCTCAACCTCGAGGCCGACGGCGCGGTCGAGGTGCAGGTCATGGAGTCGGTGTTCGCGGCGCGGGCGGAGGTCGTGGCGGGTGAGGAACGGGCGAGGCTCTGGACGGTGATGACGGCGATCTGGCCGGCCTACGACAGCTACCAGACCAAGACCGAGCGCCAGATCCCCGTGGTCCGCCTGCGCCCGGCAGTCTGACCCGAGGACGAGCTCTCGCCATCTGCCGAAATGCTGCTTGACAGCAAAGCGGCATCACTGCACGATGGGGAAATGGTATCGGCTCAACGATTTCACGGGTTCGTGTCGATGCAGGCACGCGGAGTCTTCGCGCTCCCGCCGGAACTGCGGCGGCGGTATCACCTGGATCAGCCTGGCGCCCAGGTCGAGGTGACTGAGCGTGATGACGGTGTGCTCGAGGTGCGGCCCACAGTCGCCGTGCCCGCGTCTCAGGCCTGGTTCTGGACGAAGGCGTGGCAGCAGCGCGAAGCGGAGGCAGACGCGGACGTCGCCGCGGGCCGAGTCACGGCCTACGACGATATCGAGAGCATGCTTGCCGATCTGGGCTGAGCCGGGTGCGGTTCGAGGTCACAGACTCCTTCAAGCGCGACTTCGGGAGACTGAAGGGCGAGCACAAGGAGATGTTCCGTCACGTTGTCCGCACCAAGTTCGCCGATGCCTGCGACGGCTGGGCCGAGGCCACCGACGCGCGGCGGCACTTCGTCTGGCCCAAGAGTCTGCGCGTCGACGAGATGGTGGGCGCCCCAGGGATCATGGAGATGACATGGAGCTACGCCTCGCCTGATGGGCGTGCAACGTTCATGCTCGTCCGCAGGGGTGAGGTGTTCGTGTGCGTCTGGCGCCGCATCGGCGACCACAGTGTCTACGACTCCCCCTGAGCCTGAGCCGCCTGGGCGCAGAATGGCGTGATGGTGCGACCCCGCCGACGCGGACGCTCGGGCCCGGCGTACGACATCGTGACGCCGAGCGAGGCCGAGGCGCGCGAGGACCGCGTGGCGCGCCAGGCACGGCGCTACTTCTCGGTGATGCTGCCGTGCCTGGCGCTGGTGGTCATCGGCTTCTTCGCCCCGCTCCCGGGCTGGCTGCGCGGCGTCGTCCTGGTGGTCGCCGCATGCCTTCCGCCGATCGCGGCGATCGTCGGAAGCGCGGGGCCGTTCCGCCGGGGCTGAGACCTCAGGCGACCTTGACCTCCTCCAGCAGCCCGGTCGCCACGTTGAAGACGAACCCGCGCACGGCGTCGGTGTGCGGGATGAACGGGGAGGCAGTGATCCGCGCGATCGACTGCTGGACGTCGGTCGCGGGGTCCGTGAAAGACTCGGCGGACCAGGGGGGCTTGATCCCCGTCTCGTCCTGGATCGCCTGCTTGAAGGCGTCGTCGGTGAACGTGAGCATGCCGCAGTCGGTGTGGTGGATGAGCACGATCTCGCGCGTGCCGAGCAGTCGCTGGCTGATAGCGAGGGAGCGGATCTCGTCGTCGGTGACGACGCCGCCGGCATTGCGGATCACGTGTGCCTCGCCCTCCTTCAGGCCCAGGAGCGCGTAGACGTCGAGCCGGGCGTCCATGCAGGCGACCACGGCCAGGTGGCGGGACGGCGGCATCGGCAGCGGGCCGCTGAACCCTTGCGCGTAGCGGGCGTTGTTGGCGAGGTACTCGTCGGTGACGGACAAGGCAGACCTCCGGTAGGGGGGATGGTGCGCTGACGAGGGTCGAGTGTCGGCGAGCCGCGCCTGGGCGTGGCTCAACCGTCCGGGTCAGGAGCGTGATGCAGGCATCAGCAGGCGCTGACGGCGCGACGACACCAGCCGTCGAACAGGTTCACGCGGCGCCCCGGCCAGAAGGCGTCGAGCAGGACCGAACCGCGAACCATGCACCGATCCTCGCCGACCCGGCCCGACCCCACAACCGCAGAGCCGTCTCACAACCGCGGGCCAGGCGGCCCCGCAGGGTCAGGCCGTGCCGACCCAGTGGGCAGGGCGCTTCTGCAAGAAGGCGTCGATGCCCTCGGCGGCGTCGGCGCCGAGCACGTCGCGGACCATGGCCTCACCAGCCGCCCCGTAGGCCGCCTCGAGCGGCTGGTCGATCTGGCGGTAGAAGGCGGCCTTGCCGTTGGCGACCACAGAGGCGCTGCGGGCGACGACGACGTCGGCGTAACGCGCCACCTCGGCGTCGAGCCGGCCCGGCGGGACGACAGCGTTGACCAGGCCCCAACCCAGTGCCGTCGCGGCGTCGAAGAGCTCACCGGTCAGCAGCATCTGCATCGCGCGCTTGCGCCCGATGCTGCGTGCCACCCCGACGGCCGGCGTGGAGCAGAACACCCCGATGTTGACCCCAGGCAGGGCGAAGCGCGCCTCGTCCGAGGCGACGGCGAGGTCGCACATCGACACGAGCTGGCACCCCGCTGCGGTTGCGATGCCGTGCACCCGGGCGATCACGGGCTGGGGGAGCCGGGTCAGCTTCACCATCAGGCGGCTGCAGTCGTCGAACAGCCGTTCCTGCCAGGCCCGGTCGTCGCCGTGGGCGCGCAGCTCCTTCAGGTCGTGCCCGGCGCAGAAGCCACGCCCGGCGCCCGCGAGGACGACGACCCGCGACCGCGCGTCGATGGAGATCGCGTCGAGCTGGCCCTCGAGCGCGGCGATCATCGCCGCGGAGAGCGGGTTGAACCGCTCACCGCGGTTGAGGGTGAGCGTCGAGACACCGCCGGCGTCGGACCGCGCGACGAGCGGCGCCTCGCCGTCATCTGCACTGCTCATGCCCTCGACCCTAGCTGCGAGGCGCCCGGGTCGGGGAGCTCACGCCGCATCGGCGGGCACCAGCCGAGCTGATCCTGCGACGCCTTGTCGATCGTGAGGCGTCTCCACGCCCGGGCTGCGTCAGGGTGCATGACGATCGAGACCATCGACGGTGATGTCTCACGATCATCCGGCCCAGACCGCCGTGTTGCGGATCGGCGTGCAGAGCCTACGGCCTGACTTGAGGAGACCCGGTACGCGAGGGGGCGGGGCGCCTCTCGACCGCGGCCCTCAGTGCGACTCCCGGCTGACGTCGGACCCGCTGGACCCCACGAGGAAGTCCAGGTCCGCGCCCCGGTCGGCCTGCATCACATGGTCGATGTAGAGGCGCTCCCACCCACGCGCCGGGCGGGCGTAGGCGGCCTGGGCCGCGGCCGATGGGGTACGCGCCGCCAGCACGGCAGTCGGAAGGTCCACGTCGAGCCGGCGCTCGGCGACGTCGAGCACGATCGGGTCACCGTCGCGCACCAGGCCCAGCGGACCTCCGGCCGCCGCCTCCGGTGCCACGTGCAGGACGACGGTGCCGTACGCCGTCCCGCTCATCCGGGCGTCGCTGACCCGCACGACGTCACGTACTCCGCGGGCCAGCAGGGTGGCGGGCAGTGGCATGTTCCCCACCTCGGGCATACCCGGGTACCCGCGTGGGCCGCAGCCGCGCAGCACCAGCACCGACGTCTCGTCGATCGTCGAGGCCGGGGTCGTCGAGGCGCGCGTGCATGTCCTCGATGCTCTCGAAGACGACCGCGCGGCCCCGGTGGCGCAGGAGGTGCGCCGAGGCGGCGGCGGGCTTGACGACGGCGCCGTCGGGGGCCAGGTTGCCCCGCAGCACCGCGATACCGGCATGCTCCTGCAGGGGTGCGTTCCTGGGACGGATGACGGCCTCGTCGAGGATCCGCGCGCCGTCCAGGTGCTCGCCCAGGGGGCGGCCTGTGACGGTCGCAGCGCCCAGGTGGAGCAGGTCGGCGACCTCGCTCAGCACGGCGAGCAGCCCCCCCGCGCGGAACAGGTCGTCCATGAGGTGCCGGCCGGCCGGCTGAAGGTCCACCAGGAGCGGGACGCCCGCCCCGGCGACGTCCACGTCGTCCAGCCCGAACTCCACGCCGAGGCGACCCGCGACCGCCAGCAGGTGCACGACGGCGTTGGTCGAGCCGCCGATCGCGGCGAGCGTGACGACCGCGTTGAGGAACGAGTCGCGGGTCATCACGGTGCTGGGACGGCGTTGCTCGGCGACGAGCTCGAGAGCGAGCCGGCCGGCCGCGTGCGAGCGCTCGAGCAGGCGGGCGTCGGGGGCGGGTGTCCCAGCGGTCCCGGGGATCGTCATGCCGAGGGCCTCGGCCATGCAGGCCATCGTCGATGCGGTGCCCATCGTGTTGCAGTGCCCTGCAGACCGGATCATCGCCGACTCCGAGCGAAGGAACTCAGCCTCGGCCAGCTCACCGGCGCGTACCTGCTCGGACAGGCGCCAGACGTCGGTGCCGCACCCGAGCGGGCGGCCGCCGAAGTGCCCGGTGAGCATCGGGCCGCCGGGGACGACGACTGCCGGCAGGTCGACCGAGGCCGCGGCCATGAGCAGGGCGGGGATCGTCTTGTCGCACCCGCCCAGGAGCACGACGCCGTCGATCGGGTTGGCGCGCAGCATCTCCTCGGTCGCCATCGCCGCGAGGTTGCGCCACAGCATGGCTGTCGGGCGCACCTGGGTCTCGCCGAGAGAGACGACCGGCAGGTTGAGGGGGACGCCGCCCGCCTCCCAGACCCCGTTCTTGACAGCCGCCGCCACCTGGTCGAGGTGGGCGTTGCACGGCGTGAGGTCGGAGGCGGTGTTGGCGATCGCGATGTGCGGGCGGCCGTCGAAGGCGTGGTCGGGCAGGCCCCGACGCATCCACGCACGGTGGATGTAGGAGTTGCGGTCGGTGCCGGCATACCACTGGCCGCTGCGCAGTGACGGCATCGGCGTCCTCCGCCTTCCCTCCGGCGCCTCGCGCGGCGCCCGACGTCGCCCACGGTCTAGCATCCCCGTCGTGCGTCACCGTAGCTGGTGGTCAGCCCTGTGAGGGCCTTCGTCGTCACGGGCCCCGGCAGGGCGGAGGTGACCGACGTCGACCCCCCGGCCGCCGGGCCCGGGGAGGTGGTGGTGGACGTCGAGCGCGTCGGGGTGTGCGGCACCGACGTGGAGTTCTTCACCGGGCGCATGGCCTACCTGCGGTCCGGGGATGCGTCGTATCCCATGCGGCTGGGCCACGAGTGGTGCGGGCGGGTGAGCGCAGTGGGCGAGGGCGTCGACCTGTCCTGGCTGGGTCGCCGGGTGACCGGCGACACCATGCTCGGCTGCGGCCGGTGCGCCCGCTGCACGGATGGTCGCCAGCACCTGTGCGCTGACCGCTTCGAGATCGGGGTGCGACGCGGCTGGCCCGGTGCGTTGGCCGAGCAGCTGCCCGTGCCTGTCACGGCCCTGCACCCGCTGCCCGACAGTGTGGACGCGGTGGTCGGGGCTCTGGTCGAGCCGGGCGGGAACGCCCTGCGCGCCGCGGAGGCGACCGCATGCGTCGCGGGGTCACGCGTGCTGGTGTGGGGCCCCGGGACGATCGGCCTGCTCGCGGTGCAGTTCGCGCTCGCCGCGGGCCTTGAGGTGCACGTCGTGGGGCGCTCGCAGCCGCGCCTTGCGCTGGCTCGCGACCTCGGCGCGCACGGGGTCTGGACGGCGCAGACCCTGCCCGACCAGCCCTACGCCGCGATCGTCGACGCCACGAGCGCGCCTGGAGCACCGCAGTGGGCGCTTACCCGCGTCGAGCCCGGCGGCAGGGTGGTGTACATCGGCATCGCGGGTGAGCCGAGCACCATCGACACCCGCGACCTCGTGCTCAAGGACGTGACGGCGGTGGGGATCCTCAGCGCATCGCCGCGGATGGCCGCCACCATCGACACCTACGCCTCGGGCCGGATCGACCCCCACCCGGTCGTGGGTGCAACCGTCGGGCTGGACGACGTCGCCGACGTGCTGGCCGGGCGCCGGGAGGCGGGCTCGGCCGCTCCCAAGGTCCACGTCGACCCGAGGCGCTGACTCCGGTGGAGCCGGTGGCCGCTAGGCGTTGGCCCCGGCGCCCGGGCTCGCGGTGGGCGGGCCGCCGAAGCGCGGCACCCGGCCGACGAGGAGCCGCTCGACCTTCGTGACGCCGCCGCTGGGGTAGACGTGGACCAGGGCGACATCGCCGGGCGAGACTGCGCTCAACGGGACCTCCGCGCCGTCCTTCACGATCTGGGTCGAGGCGTCGACCGTGTAGGTGGCAGTCGAGCCGTCCATCGCCCGCAGGGTGATCTGCGAGCCGGACACCTTGGTCACGGTGCCGACGAGCCGCTGCTCGCCCTGCAGGCCGCCGCCCTGGCCCTGGCCCTGGCCTTGGCCCAGGCCCTGACTCTGCCCACCTTGACCCTGCTGGCCTTGGGAGCCGGGCAGGCCCTGCTGGTTGCCGTCGTCCCCGAGGCCCTGGCCGGCCTGCCCCCGGCTGATCTGGCCTTGCGTCCGGGCCGCGTCGTCCGTGGAGGCGTTCGAGGACTGCCAGGAGACGACCGCGGCACCGAGCAGGACCCCGGCGCTGAGCACGCCTGCGGACTTGAGCAGCCTCAGACGCCGCTCCCGTGCCGGCGGCGGAGGGGGTGGGGCGGGCAGCGGGGTGTCGAGGTCGGTGTAGGCGGCCGTGCCCCACGAGGGTGCCGCGGGCGAGACCGCCCACGGCGTGCCCGACGGCTCCGGCTGCACGGGGGGCTCCGGCTGCACGGGGGGCTCCGGCTCGGCGGTGTGCCCCGGCAGGTCGGTGGGTTCCGGCTGGGCGGTCGGCTGCAGCTGCGGCTCCGGGGGCTGCGCGGAGGTCGGGAGGGGGCTGGCGTCGTCCACGGCGGCTACTCCATCGGCGAGGGGCAGGGTCTGCTGGACCCTCAGGCTGCGGGAGGCCCATGGGAAGGCTGCATGCACGACCTGTGCGTTGGCTGTGAGACAGAGGTGTCCGCCACGTGGTCCAAGGCATTGCCGCCATGACTAACGGGACCAGGAGCGGAGCGGCATTCTGCGGCGTTCCCACGCACGCTGGTGCGAATATTGACACAAAGCAAACCATCGGTAGGCCTGTGCGGATAGTGGCACATCATGGGGGAATTGAGTATTGTGCTGATAATCGCACAGTCGTGGGAGGTCATATGACGCGCGTCTTCGTCGTTCGCTCCGGCAAGGACCTCGGTCGTGCCGTCCGCGAGGCCCGAATGACCGCGAGCCTCACTCAGGAGGACCTCGCGCACGCCACCGGGGTCGACCGCACCTACGTGGCGCGGATGGAAGCGGGCCTGTCGGTACTGCTGCTCGACCGTGCGGTGCGACTCCTGCGACACCTCGGGGCGGAGATCACTGTCACGCTGCCGGAGCACCGAGATGGCTAGCCGTCGGAGCACCGGAGCATGGCTGAGGAGCGCCCGAGTAGGTCAGGTCAGCTCCCGGAACCGGTGGGCGATCGCCTTCGAGTACGGCCAGGACACCCTCGACGCATACCCGCTGAACACACCGGTTCTGTCCTGCTCGCTCCCTCTGGGGCGGGGCCGCAGCAACGCGCGGGCCTTCTTCGCAGGGTTGCTCCCGGAGGGCGACCATCGGCGCATGCTGGCGGCGCAGGCCGGCTGCCTGCCCACGGACGTCTTCGCCCTCCTCGCGCGCTTCGGGCAGGACGTCGCCGGCGCCATCGTGGTCGGTGAGGCCGTGGCGGAGCGGCCACATGCCGCTGCCCTCCCGTACACAGCCGACGCCTTCGTCGAGGAGATCACCGAGCTCGGCGCGCGGACGCGACCGCTCGCCCTGCACGACGACTCCGAGCTGTCCATCGCGGGCTTGCAGGACAAGATGCTGCTGGTCCGTCTGTCCGACGGGGCGTGGGCACGGCCGGTGCACGGCTACCCGTCGACGCACATCCTCAAGATCGACGATCGCGCGCACCGAGGCCTCGTCATCGCCGAGCACACGTGCCTGCAGATCGCCGCCGCCGCCGGCATTCCGGCCGCGTCCACCGACCTGACCCAGGTCGGCGGGGTGGACTGCCTCATCGTCGAGCGCTTCGACCGCCGCACCGGCGAGGACGGCTGGCCCGAACGCATCCACCAGGAGGACGCCTGCCAGGCACTGGGTGTGGACCTCGAGACCGGCGATGGCTTGGCCAAGTACGAGGCCCACGGCGGCCCCAGCCTGCACCAGGTCGCCGCCCTGCTCCAGGCGTGGTCACTCGACCCGCACGCCGAGCTCGGCAGGTTGCTCGAACAGGTCGTGTTCACCGTCGTCACCGGCAACGCGGACGCGCACGGCAAGAACATCTCTCTGCTGCACGAGGCACCGGGGCAGGTCGGGCTGGCGCCGTTGTACGACACCGTGCCCACAGTCCTGTGGCCGACCCTGCGCACGCGGGCGGCGATGAGTGTCGGCGCTGCCGTGGACCTGCCCACGGCCGGCCTGGCCGACCTCGTGTCCGAGACCCGCCGCTGGGGCATGGCAGGCAGCGCGGCAACCACCCAGGTGTACGACTGCCTCGAGCGCATCCGCTCCGCCTGCTCCGAGATCGAGCAGGCCGACGCTCCCATCGCCGCGGCGACCGTCCATCAGGTGAGAACAGCGACGGAACGGCTGCTGTCGGCTGCGACCGCCCAACCCCGTCGAGCTCCGACCTAGCCGAGCTAGCCGCGTGGACCCGAGGTCAACCGGTCGGCGACGCTGGGGTGGGCCTGGCGGTGGCGGCCGGCCCCGAGGTGGCCAGGAGGCGCTCGACCCTGGTCAGCGACCCGGCGGGGTAGACGTGCAGGACGGCGACCTGTCCGGGTTGCACCGCGGTGAGCGGCACGCTGGTGCCGTCGAGCCGGACGTCGGTCGCGGCGTCCACCGTGTACGTCGTGCAGCCGCGGCCGGCGCGCACCGTGACCCGGTTGCCCAGGACCCGCCGGATCGTCACGGTGAGGTGCTCCTCGCCCGGCAGACCACCGCGGCCTCGATCCCCGGCGGCCGATCCGGGCAGCGCGGCGGACGACGGGGACACGCCGCTGGTGGTGGGCGCGGAGGACGTGGGCACGCTCCCGCCGACCTGTGCCGCGCGCACGCCGGCGCCGTCCTGAGACGGCCAGACGAGCACGACCGCGGCAACCCCGAGGCCCGCGGAGGCGAACGCGATGGATCTGCGCCGCCGGGCCCGCCTTCTGCGCTCCGCCGGGACGGCGACGGGTGGCGGCGCGGGCTCGTCGAGGTCCCAGTGCTGCGTACCCGCCCCTACGTCGTCGTCCATGCGCGCTCCATCCCGGACCTGGCCGGCCCGCCGGCCCCGGCTCCTGCCAGGAATACGGGCGGGCACCGCCCGCGGTTCAGTCGCAGACCCGGTCACCCGGCCCGCGGGCCCGCCCGCCGGCCCGACGTGCGAGCCCGACGTGTGAGCCCGAGCCGCTCACCCGACGGCATCCGCCACGCCCGGCGGAATCTAAGCCGCTGTATGGGTGAAGTCCTTGTATCTTGACTCGGGTGTCTTTTCGGCAGTCTGCCTCGTGACGGCGCCTGACGTCCGCCGCGGCGGCATCCTCTGGCCGCGGATGGCCTGGCCCCTGGAAGTCCTCGCGATCGTCGCGGGCGACCTCGCCTACGAACGGATCCGGGCCCTCGCCCCCGCTCGGGCCGGTCTGGCCCACGCCAACGCCGCCACGTTGATGTCGCTGGAGCCCGCGGTCCTGCGTGACGTCGAGGCGTGGCTGGACCGGACCGTGAACGCCAACCCTGTGCTGGAGCACGTCTTCGGGTACTTCTACGTGACCATGCACCTCGCGGTGACGGTCGGCGTGCTCGTCTGGTTGTGGCTGCGCCGCCCGCACACTTATGCGCGCGCCCGCTCGGCCCTGCTGACACTCACCTTCGGCGGCCTCGCCGTGTTCTGGCTCTTCCCCGTCGCACCGCCGAGGCTCGCTGTGCCCGGTGCGACCGACACGCTGGTCAACCTCGGACTCGACGCCGGAACCGGCAGCACCGGCCCTGGCAGTGCCCTGCTCAACCAGTACGCCGCCTTCCCGAGCCTGCACGTGGCCTGGGCGGCCTGGTGCGCGTGGGCCCTGACGGGGGCGCTGCGCGGCCGTTGGCGCCACCTCGCATGGCTGTACCCGGCGGCGACTGCCCTGGTCGTGGTGGCGACGGCGAACCACTATGTCGTCGACGTCGTGGCCGGCCTGGGGTTCCTGGCCCTGGCCGTGGGGGCGATGGGTCCGGCCGGCAAGGCTGCCGCCCAGGCCGAGCGTGGCGCACCGCCGCCGGCGGAGGCGGCCGAGGAGGCATGGCCGCCCGCACTCGTCCCCGCGCGCGGTTTCGGACCGCAGCCGCTGCCCTCCGAGGCCGGCGGGCCAGGTGCACCGCTTCCTCCCGAGTCCTGAGGCCGGCACCGCAAGCTGTCGCGTCATGCCGCTCGGCGCAGTCCTGTCTCTCCGGGGGTGCGGACACGCCGACCGGCGAGCATGGTTGCAGCGTGGGCGTCCCCGCGCGGGGCACCGCGGGGGGACGCGCGCGGGACCTGGCGGACCAGGAGGCCGGGGAGGCGGACATGGTGCGCAACGGACCTCAGAGGGTGATCGTCGGCGTCCACGGCTCGCTCGGGAGCCTGGAGGCGCTGCGCGTGGCCGTCGCCCAGGCACGACAGGCCGGGGCCCGGCTCGAGGCGATCCTCGCGTGGACCCCGCCGGGAGGCGAGCGTGGCGCCTGGCAGGCCCCGCCGACCCTCGTGCAGATCTGGCGGGACGCCGCCCAGGCGCGGTTGCTGCGTGCGTTCGACGACGGGCTCGGCGGGGTTCCCGACGACCTGGACGTGCGGCTGTGGGCGCGCCGCGGGTCGGCGGGCCCGGTGCTGGTCTCCTCCGCCGACGCACCGGACGACCTGCTGGTCGTGGCGGTCGGCACGGGCGGCCCGGTGCATCGCGCGGTCAACGGCTCGGTGAGCCGCTACTGCCTCGCCCACGCCGGTTGCCCGCTGCTGGTCGTGCCCGCACCGCTGCTGCTGCGTGCGCTGGGTCGCCACGGCAGGCTCGCGCACCCCAGGGGTGCGCGCTGACTGCTGCCGCCGGGGGAGGGTCCGGGCTGCGCGACGCCCAGGTCTGCGTGATCGGAGGCGGAGCGATCGGCGCGGCGGTGACCTACGCCCTGACCGAGGCGGGGTACCCCGACGTGCAGCTGATCGAGGCAGGCGAGCTCGGCGGAGCCACGTCGAGCAGGGCGGCGGGCATGGTGGGGCAGGTGCGTGCGAGCCCCGAGCGCACGCGGTTGGCCATGACGTCCGTGCGGGAGTTCTCCACCTTCGAGGACCGCACCGGCATCCCCGTGGACTGGCGCCGGACCGGCAGCCTGCGGGTGGCGACCACCCCCGAGCGGGCCCAGGAGTTCGTGCGCTTGGCATCCGTGGCGACGTCGGTGGGGCTGGACGTCGAAACCGTCGACCCCAGTCGCCTCGGTGAGCTCTTCCCGCTGCTCGACCCCGGCCCGGTGACAGCCGCGCTCTGGTGCCCGAGCGACGGGTACGTCCAGCCCCACAGCCTGGTCACGGGCTACGTCGGCGCTGCCCGGGCCCGCGGCGCCACCGTGGCGACGCATACACGCGTTCTGGGGATCAGGGTGGAGCACGCGGCCGTCGTCGGGGTGGAGACCGACCGGGGCCCGGTGCGCGCGTCCATGGTCGTGAACGCGGCGGGGCCATGGGCGTGGGAGGTGGCGGCCATGGTCGGGCTCGACCTGCCCGTCGTCCCGGTGCGTCACGAGTACTTCGTGACCGGGCCGGTCGCGGGCTGGCGCGCCGACCTTCCGGCACTGCGGCTGCCGGACCAGCGGATCTACGTGCGTGCCGAGGGGCTCGGGCTGCTGTGCGGCGGGTGGGAACCCGCGGCCCTGAGCCTCGACCCGAGGCGGGCCGGCGAGCGCCTGGCGGCGTGGCCGGAGCCGGACTGGGACGTGCTGGCCGGCTTCGCCGAGGCGTTGGACGTCGTCCTGCCCGGCGGCAGCGAGGCGGGCATCCGGGAGACGTTCCGGGGGTGGCCCGCGTTCACCCCCGATGGCCGGTTCGTGGTGGGCCCGGTGCCGGGCGTCGAGGGGTTCGTCATGGCCGCCGGCTGCAACGCCCACGGCGTCTCGGGGTCGGCCGGGATCGCTGCTGCCGTCGTGGAGAGCCTGGGGCCGGCGCCGTCGGACTACGTGGGCTCGCTGGCGCCGCAGCGGTTCGGCCCGCCGGCGTGGGCGGCCGCCAGGCGCAGTGCCCAGCGCGTGTACGAGGAGTACTACAGCATGCTGCCGCCTGCTTGAGGGCCGCCCACCGGCTGAGCGCCCGCTACTGGCTGAGGGCGCCGCGGATGGTCTGGGTGATCCGTTCCACCGAGGGGATCGCGAGGTCCTCCAAGGCATCGGCCGACGGCAACGGGATGTGCGGGGTGGTGATGCGCACGATCGGCCCGTCGAGGTGCCAGAAGCCCTCCTCAGCCACCAGCGAGACGATCTCCGCCCCCCACCCGAGCAGCCGGGGGTTCTCCTCCACCGTGAACATCCTCCCGGTCCTGGCCACCTCCGCCAGGATCGTGCGTGTGTCCAGCGGAACGAGGCTGCGGACGTCGACCACCGTCGCCTCGATCCCCTCCGCGGACAGCTGCTCAGCGGCCTGCAGGGCGCGCGGCACCATCGCCGCCAGCGCGAGCACGGTGGCGTCGTCCCCGGTTCGCAGGACCTTGGCCGTGCCGAGGGAGTCCACGATCTCGCCGTCCGGCACCTCGGCCTTGCCGGCGTAAAGGCCCTTGTGCTCGAAGAAGATCACTGGGTCGGGGTCTCGGACGGCGGCCGCGAGCAGGCCGATCACGTCGGTGGGGGTGGAGGGGGCCACCACCTTCAGCCCGGGCACGGCCATCGCCCAGTTCTCCACCGACTGCGAGTGCTGGGCGCCGAAGCGCAGGCCCCCGCCGTTCGCCGTCCGGATCACCAGGGGCAGGGACATCTGGCCGTCGGTCATGTACCGGGCCTTGGCGATCTCGTTGGCCACCAGGTCCCAGCAGACGGCGAAGAAGTCGGAGAACATGATCTCCGCGATCGGTCTCAGACCGGTCATCGCAGCCCCCATCGCGGCGCCGATGATCGCCTGCTCCGAGATCGGAGTGTCGCGTACGCGCTGCGGTCCGAACTGCTCGAGCAGCCCCACCGTCGCCTTGAACACCCCGCCGGCGGCTGCGACGTCCTCGCCGAGGAAGACGACGGAAGGGTCCCTCGCCATCTCCTGCGCGATCCCGCGCGCCACGGCGTCGCGGTAGCTCAGTTGCGCCACGATGCACCCCCGTCGGCCCAGACGTTCGTCAGCAGCAGGTCGGGGCCCGGTGGCGCGGCGGCTTTCGCCTCGGTGGTGGCCACCTCGACGTCTGCCTGCGCGGCGTCCTCGACCTCGCTGAGGTCTGCCTGCGCCACCCCGGCGGCGAGCAGGCGACGACGGTACAGCTCCACCGGGTCGTACAGGGCCCAGGCGGCGGCCTCGGCCGGTGGCTTGTACGTTCCCGGGTCGGCACGGGAGTGGCCGGAGGAGCGGTAGGTGTGCGCCTCCACCAGGGCCGGGCCGCCGCCCTCACGCGCTCTGGAGAGGAACCGGCGCGCGGTGAGGTAGACGGCGTCGGCGTCGTTGCCGTCCACGACGATGTGCTCCAGGCCGTAGGCGGCTGCACGGTCGGCGGCGGGCCGGTCCACGGCGGTCACCGTGCCGATCGGTGTGTACTCCATGTAGAGGTTGTTCTCGCAGACGAACACCACCGGCAGCCGCCAGACCACGGCGAGGTTCAAGGCCTCGTGGAACGCGCCGATGTTCGTGGTGCCGTCGCCGAAGAACGCCACGCTGACGCGGTCCTGCTGCTGGTACTGCGCCGACCACGCAGCCCCGAGCGCGATCGTCAGGTGGGCGCCGACGATGGCGTAGGAGCCCATCACGCCGTGCTCCACGTCGGTCAGGTGCATCGACCCGCCCTTGCCGTGCAGCAGGCCACTCTCACGGCCCAGCAGCTCGCCCATGACCGCGCTCATCGACGCGCCGCGGGCCAGCGTGTGGGCATGGCCGCGGTACGTGGCGAACGTGTAGTCCTGCGGCTGCATCGCCTCACCGAAGCCTGCCGCCACGGCCTCCATGCCCAGCGACAGGTGGCTCGTGCCCTTCACGAGGTTCTGCAGGAACAGGTCGTAGGCCCGCTTCTCGAAGCGGCGCATGCGCACCAGCTGGCGGTACAGCGCCATCGACGTCGCGCGGTCCACCGACCCCGGCGGCCGGTACAGCAGCGCCGGGTCCACCCCGGGCGGGCCCGGTCGCTCGTCGACCGCCTCTCGCGCGTCGGCTGCGTGGGTGTGCTCGGTCGAGGCTGGCATGGTGACCTTCCTGCTTCGGCGGGCCCGCCGGGGTGGCGGCGAGTCAGAACTTGTTGGTGACGAACAGCTCCTCGGCCGGGAAGAGGGTGAGCACGGACGGGCCGTCGGCGGTGACCACGACCTCCTCCTCGATCCGGGCGGCCGAGTAGCCGTCGGCGGCGGGGCAGTACGTCTCCAGCGCGAACACCATGCCCTCGCGAAGCTCCACCGGGTGCTCGAGGGAGTTCAGCCGCGAGATGATCGGTCGCTCGTGCAGCCCGAGGCCCAGGCCGTGGCCGAACTGCAGGCCGAAGGCGGCCATCTCGCTCTCGAAGCCGAACTCCTCCGCGCGCGGCCAGAGCCGGGCGATCTGGTCGGTGGTCACACCCGGGCGGGCGAGGTCGATCGCCGCGTCGATCCACTCGCGGGCCTTGACATAGGCGTCGCGCTGGGCCGGCGTGGCGCGGCCGACCGCGAACGTGCGGTAGTAGCAGGTCCGGTAGCCGTTGAACGACTGGATGATGTCGAAGTACACCTGGTCGCCCGGTCGCACGATGCGGTCGGAGAAGTTGTGCGGGTGCGGGTTGCACCGTTCGCCGGAGACCGCGTTGATGGCCTCGACGTCGTCGGAGCCCATCTCGTAGAGCCGCTTGTTCGCCAGTGCCACGATCTCGTTCTCGCGCACCCCCGGCTTCAGCGCCTCGGTGATGTCCTGGTAGACCCCGTCGACCATCGCGGCCGCCGTCGACAGCAGCTTGATCTCGTCGCCGGACTTCACGAGCCGGGCGTCGAGCATCACCTGCTGCGCGTCGCGCACCTGGATCCCCTTGTGCTGCAGGGCGAGGAACATCGGTGTCTCGGCGATGTCCACGCCCAGCGGCAGGTCCGCCACACCCTCCTCGGCGAGGATCGAGGCGATCTCGGCGACCGCCCGGTCGACGAGCCCGGCGTCCGGGGCCACCGAGCCGCGAAGCCCGAGCATCCCGGGGCGGCTGTTGACCGGCTCGATCCAGGGCGCGTAGAGCCGGTGGTGGCGCGCCGCCGAGCCGAAGTCCCACACGATGGGCTCCCCGCGGCGCGTGAGCAGGGTGTACCGGGCGACCTTGTCCCGCGCCCATTCACCGATCATGGTCGAGGAGACGTAGCGGATGTTGTTGATGTCGAAGAGGAGCAGCGCCCCGAGCTCGGAGGCGTCCAGGGCCTCGCGCGTGCGGGCGAGCCGGTAGCGGCGGAGGCGGTCGAAGTCCACCCGCTCCTCGAAGTCCACGGCCATCCGTCCAGGGCTGGGCGGGGGAGGGGCGATAGCACCGGGCATCTGGCTTCCTCCAGTCGAGAGGGCGGGCAGGTAGCGACAGGCGGTCTCCCCGATGGCGGGTGCCGTCAGGAGGACGCCTGTGCCGCGGGCGGCCCCGAGCCGACCCTCGGGTTCGGACAGGCCGTCGTCCACGGGGGTGTCCTCGGCCACGAGCTCGATCCCGCTGCTGCGCGCCTGCTCGACGAGCAGGGCGGCGAAGTCCTCCTCGCCGTGGCCGCGACCGACGGCCTGCTGCACCAGCTGGTGTGCCGCCGCGGCCAGGGGCAGCGGCACCTGAAGCCTGCGCGCGGCGTCCAACCCGAGGTCGAAGTCCTTGCGCAGCAACGTGGTCGTGAAGGTGGGCGTGAGGTCCAGGCCGACGAAGGCGGGCGACTTGTACCGGCTGAAGGCCGACCCGAGCACCGAGCCGTTGATGAACTCCAGCAGGGCCGCCCGGGGGACGCCGCCCTGCTGGGCGAGCACGGTGATCTCGGCGAGGGACTGGGTGACCACTCCGAGGAAGATGTTGTGGGCGAGCTTGACCAGGCGCGCGACGTCCGCCTCGCCGACGTAGGTCACCGAGTGCCCCAGCAGCCTCAGAAGTGGCTCGAGGGTGTCGTAGGCGGCCCGCGGGCCGGACACCGCGACCGACAGGCGACCGGCCTTGACCACCTTGGCGTTGCCGCTCACCGGTGCCGCGAGCAGCGCCGTCCCGCACTGCGTCGCGACCTGACGGATCCGCTCCGACGTCTGCGCCGAGATCGTCGTGGAGTCCACCAGGTAGGACGGCGCGCAGCCGGGCCGGCGCAACAGTCCGCCCTCGCCGAGGGTGACCTCGAGCAGGTCGTCGTCCGCAGCAACCATCGTGAACACCACGTCACGCTCGGCCAGGTCGGCGACGGAGTCGACCACGACGGCGCCGTGCGCGGCGAGGTCCTCCGCCTTCGCCCGCGTGCGGTTCCAGACGTGGACGTCCTGGCCGGCGGCCAGCAGGCGCGTCACCATCGCGTGGCCCATCCGACCCGTTCCGATCCACCCGACGCGGAGGTGCTCTGCGCTCATCTCGCGGTCCTCTTCCTGCTGTCTCGTGCTGCTGTGTCGTCGGGTTCGCGTCTCCGTCAGGCTGGTCTCGGGCCCGGTGGTCCCGGGGCGGCAGTCGGCGGCTGGGGCGTGCCGCCCAGATAGAGGCGGGCGACGTTCGGGTCGGCCAGCAGGGTGGCTCCGGGGGCGACCAGCCGCACCCGGCCGGCCTCGAGGACCGCGCCGACGTCGGCCGCGGCCAGCCCCGATCGGGCGTTCTGCTCGACCAGGAGGATCGTGCGCCCGGCCTGCGCCAGCGTGCGGATGCTCTCGAAGACGACGTGGCGGGACTTCGGGTCCAGGCCGATGGAGGGCTCGTCGAGCAGGATGAGGGTCGGGTCGAGGATCAGGGTGCGGGCGAGCTCCACCTGCTTCTGCTCGCCCCCCGACAGGGCGCCGGCGTGCTCGTGGGAGCGCTGGCTGCAGATCGGGAACGCCTCCACGGCCTGGGCCGTCCGGCGTCGCAGCTCTGCGGCGTCACGCAGGATGTAGCCGCCCATGAGGAGGTTGTCCCAGACCGTCATGGCCGGGAAGAGGCTGCGGTCCTGCGGGACGTGCACGATGCCCTCGTGCAGCCGCGCCCGCGGGCTGAGGCGGCTGATCTCCTGCCCCTGGTAGCGCACGGTGCCCTGCCGTGGGCGCAGCAGCCCGCTCACGGTCTTGAGCACGGTCGACTTGCCCGCTCCGTTGGGGCCGATGAGACAGGTCACCGAGCCGCGCTCCACGCTGAGGTCCACCCCTTTGAGGATGTCGCCGGCGCCGTACCCGGCCACGACGCCGGAGAGCTCGAGGATCGCGGTCATCGGTCAGGCCCCCAGATAGGCGTCGAGGACCATCGGGTTGGCCTGCACCTCGGTGGGCGTGCCCATGAAGATCCGCCGGCCGGAGTCGAGCACCACGACCGGGTCGCAGACCCGCATCACGAAGGACATGTCGTGCTCGACGATGAGGAACGTGACCCCGGCGGCGTTGCGCGCCCGGATGTGCTGCTCCATGGTCTGGATCAGCACCGGGTTGACCCCCGCTGTCGGCTCGTCGAGCAGCACGAGCCGCGGTGAGCTCATCAGCGCGGCGGCGAACTCCAGGAGCTTGCGCTGCCCGTACGACAGCTCGCCGGCCAGGAGGTCGGCGACGCCGGTGAGGCGGAAGTCGTCGAGCAGGCGGTCGGCGCGCTCGTGGTCGGCCCGGCCCGTGCGCGGCCCCAGCAGCCGCCACCCGAAGCCCGCGGCGACGACCAGGTTCTCCTTCACGCTCAGCTGCGGGAAGACCCGCGCCTGCTGGAAGGTGCGGGACAGCCCGCCGCGGTAGAGCCGGCCGGGGTCGTGGCCGGTGACGTCGCGTCCGGCGAACTGCACGCGCCCGGAGTCGGCGCGCAGGTAGCCGGTGATGATGTTGAACAGCGTGGTCTTGCCCGAGCCGTTCGGACCGATCAGGCCGGTGATGGAGCCGTCGGCCACCTCGAGCGAGCAGCCGTCGACGGCCCTGATCCCGCCGAACACCTTCGTCGTGGTCTCCGACCACCAGCAGCGCGCTCATGCGAGGTCACCTCCGGGCGCGGCGAGCGCGCCGGCAGTGGCGCCGTCCGCCGAGGGGGTCGCAGGGTCGGCGAGGTCCAGCCGCATCCGGCGTCGCCGGGCGCGCAGCCGGTCCTGCAGCGTGGGGATGATCCCGCGGGGCAGGAACAGCATGACGAGCAGGAAGACCATGGCGTAGGCGATGAGGTACACCCGGCTCGCCCCGAGGCTGTAGGCGAGGTACTGCTGGCCCGACTCCAGGATGAACGCGCCCAGCACCGGCCCCCACAGCGTCGCGCGCCCGCCGAGGAAGGTCATGAGCACGATCACGATGGTGATCAGCGGGTCGACGGCGAACTGGGGGTAGATGAAGCCGATGTAGTACGCCCAGACCGCACCCACCATGCCGGTGAGTCCGACCCCGACCACGAAGGCCAGACACCTTCACGGCGGTGACGCGGACGCCGACCCCCCGCGCCTTGTCCTCGTCGGCCCGCACCGAGACCAGAGCCAGGCCGAGCTTCGTGCGCATCGACAGGTAGGTCAGACCCATCGCCAGCGCGAGCAGGGCGAGCAGCACGTAGTAGAAGGGACGCTCGAACCCGGCGGCGCTGAACGGGGGCACCGGCAGGGCGAGACCCTGCGAGCCGCCGGTGAGGCCGCGCAGGTTGAAGGCCAGGGTCTGCACGACGAACAGGAAGGTGATGGTGACGATGGCGAAGACGTCGGTGCGCGTGCGCATCGAGACCAGTGCGATCGGCCAGCCGATGAGGGCGCGCGACCAGGCCGACCAGCGGCAGGACGAGGAAGGGCTCGTACCCGCTGGACAGCGTCTGGTCCTGGAAGATCAGCCCCTCGGTGTAGGCGCCGATCCCGAAGAACGCCGCGTGGCCGAGGGAGGGGTACCCGGCGAAGCCGCCCACGAGGTTCCAGCCGCTGGACATGGTCGCGTACATGAAGACGAACACGGCCATGTTGAGCACCCAGTGCTGCAGCCCCACCAGGGGCAGGGCCGCGAGCACGGCGAAGAAGCCCACGCCGCGGGCCACGCCGGCGCGGGTCACATGGCCCCCCGGCCCACCGTGCCGAACAGCCCCTGCGGCCGGATCAGCAGCACGAGGATGAGGATGACGAAGAACGTCATCTCCGACCACGCCGGTGACACGGTCGACGCCACGATCGCCGAGGAGACCGACACGATCAGGGCGGCGACCACGGCGCCGCCCACGCTGCCGAGGCCGCCGAGGACCACGATCGACAGCAGCCGCGAGATCAGGTCGTAGTGGCTGCCCGCGTAGAACGGGTAGAGCAGCCCGTAGACCGACCCCGCCGCGGCCGCCGTCGCCGTCCCCAGGCCGAACCCGAGGGCGGAGACGACGTCGGACTCCACGCCGAGGAGCCGGGCGGCGTCCGGGTTCTGCACGGTCGCGCGGATCGCGCGTCCGAAACGCGTCCGGGTGAGCAGCAGGAACAGCAGGCCGAGGCAGACCAGGGAGAGCACGAACGCCCAGAACCGGACGACGGTGACCTGGTACCCGAAGACCGTCCAGCTCGAGTTCGCGTAGCTGGTGTTGATGCTGCGGAACGTGGTGTTCCAGCTCACGCTCATGATGCCTTCGAGCAGCAGCGCGACGGCGAAGGTCACGAGCAGGCTCAGCTCGGGCTTGTCCTGGCTGCGCAGGGGGCGCAGGAACAGCAGCTGGACGCCGACCCCGAGGCAGAACATCACCGCGGTCGTGACGGGGATCGCCAGGAACGGGTCCAGCCCGAACGACGTGAACAGCTGGTAGGCCAGGTAGGCCGAGAAGACCACCATCGCGCCCTGGGCCAGGTTGACGACCTTCATGATGCCGAAGATCAGGGTCTGACCGGAGGCCATGAGCGCATACACGCCTCCGGTCAGCACCCCGAGAATCACGCCTTGGACCAAGGCGTGCATCGGATCACCCGCCCCAACCTGGCTTCGGAGCGATCGGGGTCGCCTGCGCGATGGCGGCCGGGAAGACGGGCACGAGCTTGCCGCCCTGCCACTGGACGAGGTTGAAGGTGCCTTGCGGCGCCCCCACCGCGTCCCAGCTGAGGTCGCCGAGCAGCGTGGGCCACGTGCCCTGGTGCAGGGTGGAGATGATCGTGGCGTTGTCCACCTTGCCCGTCTTGGCGGCGACCTGCTCCAGCAGCTGTCCGCAGGCGTAGGCCTCGGCGGTGCTGTTGTCGATCGTGTCCGCCGTGCCGCCGTTGGCCTGGATGTAGGCCGCCGTGAACTCGGCGCTGCCGGCGGCCGTCGAGCCGGGGAACCAGTCGCCAGCGGACATGATGCCCTGGGTGTTGGACGGGCCGACCTTCGACGGGAACTCCACCGGTGAGTTCGCCCCGTTGGACATGAACATGAACTTGGGGCTGAACTTCAGCTGCACCAGGCTCTTCACCTGCGCGTAGGCGTCCTCGCTCTGCGTGCCGCTGACGAGCACGTCGGGGTTGGCCGCGGCCACCTTGGCCATGATCGGGGAGAAGTCCTGGGTCTCGGGCGGGTACACCTGCTTGTAGACCGTCTTGATCCCCGCCGCCTCGAAGCGCGCGCGGATGGCCTCGGCGATGGGTGCTGCGAACGGGTCGTCGAGCTCGGCGTAGGCGGCCGTCTTCGGCTGCTGGTCCGCCGGCAGGGAGAGCACCCAGTCCGCGAACACCTCTCCGGACTTCACGACCGGTGCCGGCTGCACGAAGAAGAGGTTGTCCAGCTTCTGCGCGAACACCTTGGGGCCACCACCCGCGGGCTCGAGGAACGCGTAGCCGTAGCGCTTCGCGACCTGGGACGCCGGGATGGTCAGCAGGCTCGAGAACGGCCCGAAGACGAGGTCGACCTTGTCCTTGTTGATGAGGTTCTGGTAGTTGGTGACCACCTGCGTCGGGCTCGAGGTGTCATCGACGATCTTGAACTCGACCTGACGCCCGAGGATGCCGCCCTTGGCGTTGATGGTGCTCGCCCAGAGGTCGTAGCCCGCCTTGACCGCCTTGCCGTTGTCGGCGAAGTCGCCGGTCAGGCTGACCGAGGCGCCGATCACGAGCGGGGGCCCCGTGGTGCTGGGGCTCGCGGAGGACGTGGCGGCCGACTGGCTGGTCGTCGCCCCGCCCGTGCTGGAGCTGGAGCCGGAGGCGCAGGCGGCCAGCGCCAACGCCGAGAGCATCGCCACGGGCAGACTGCCATGGCGCAACCGTGTGCCGAGAGACATCCGTTCCTCCGTCGCAACGGATCGGACGGCCACGGACCGGAAACCCCGCCGCGGCCTCGCGACTGTGGACCACAATCGATTGCAGGAGCCTCTACCCGACTGGCGGCGATGTCAAGTCCCTGGGTCGCTGCTCACGGTTTCTACCAGGCGAATGCAGCTCGGGCGCTACTCGATCCCTCGATAACAAACGATTGTGGTCGACGGGTGGTCACGGCGGGTTGTCGGGCCCATACTCTTGGTCGTATGGAGAGGGTGAAGCTGGCGGACGTCGCCCGCGCGGCCGGAGTGCACCCCGGCACCGCGAGCCGCGCGCTGAACCCGGCCACCCGCGACCAGGTCAGCCGCGAGACGTCTCGCCGGGTGGCGCGTGCGGCCCAGCAGCTGGGCTACGTGCCGAACCCCCTCGCCCGGGGGCTGCGCACCGCGCGGTCCTACGTCATCGGCATGGTCGTGCCCGACATCACGAACCCCCTCTTCCCGCCGATGGTGCGCGGAGCCGAGCAGGTGCTCAGCGAGGCCGGCTACACCCTCGTGCTGACCGACACCGACAACGACTCCGCGACCGAGCGGAACCAGATCCAGCTCCTCCGCGCTCGCGGCACCGACGGCTTCATCGTCGCCACCGCCCGCTGGGAGGACCCGATGCTGGAGTCGGTGGCCGACTCCGCGGTGCCGGCCGTGCTCCTCAACCGCAACACGGCGAGCCGACGCCTGCCGTACGTCGGGGGCGACGAGCGCGCCGGCGTCCAGCTCGCCGTGGACCACCTCGTCGCTCTGGGCCACCGGCACCTCGTGTACCTGGCCGGACCGCAGGACACCTCGACCGGCCGGGAACGGGCGGGGGCCTTCCGCCAGGCCGCCCGTGGTCACGACGTGCCGGCGAGCCGCGCGCACGTCCAGGTGTGCGCGGCCTACCGGGAGGCAGCTGGGGCCGACGCGACCCGCCGCCTGCTCGCCTCGGGACGGGCGTTCACCGGCCTGGTCGCCGGGAACGACCTGATCGCCCTCGGGGCGCTGGGGGTGCTCGCCGAGCACGGGCTGCGATGCCCCGACGACGTCTCGGTCGTCGGCTTCAACGACCTCCCGCTGGTCGACAAGCTGACACCGCCGCTGACGACGGTCCGTCTGCCGTTGAAGGACCTGGGAGCCCTGGCGGCGCGCACCCTGCTGGGCGTCATCGACGGGGCGCCCGCAGGCGGGGGAGTTGCGCAGTCGCTGCTCTCGGTCGAGCTGGCCGTGCGCGGCTCGACCGGACCGCCTCCACCGGTCTCCACCGGTAGACCGACCCCCGACCACTGAAGGAGCCACGATGGCGCTGTCCGACCACGCCCGCATCCCCCTGCTGTTCGGCCCGTCTCCCGTGCACCCGCTCGAGCGGCTCACCCGGCATCTCGGCGGGGCACACGTGTGGGCCAAGCGCGAGGACTGCAACAGCGGGCTCGCCTTCGGCGGCAACAAGGTGCGCAAGCTGGAGTACCTCGCAGCCGACGCCATGGCCACCGGCTGCGACACGCTGGTGTCGATCGGCGGCGTCCAGTCCAACCACACCCGCGCGGTGGCCGCGGTCGCCGCGCGGCTGGGCCTGACGTGCGTGCTGGTCCAGGAGTCGTGGGTGGACTGGCCCGATGCCGTCTACGACCGGGTGGGCAACATCCTTCTCTCGAGGCTGATGGGTGCCGACGTCCGGCTCGTCCAGGCCGAGTTCGGCATCGGCTTCAAGGAGAGCTGGGAGGCCGCGCTCGCCGACATCGCGGCCGCAGGCGGTACGCCCTACCCGATCCCGGCCGGAGCCTCGGACCACCCGCTCGGCGGGCTCGGCTTCGCGGGGTGGGCCGCCGAGGTCGAGCAGCAGGAGCGCGAGCTCGGGCGTCTTCTTCGACACCGTCGTCGTGTGCTCGGTGACGGGAAGCACCCAGGCCGGCATGGTCGCCGGGTTCGCGGCCACCCAGCAGGCGGGCTCGCGTCCACGTCGGGTGCTGGGCATCGACGCCTCGGCGAAGCCGGCCGAGACGCGTGCGCAGGTGCTGCGGATCGCGCGCGGCACCGCCGCGCTGCTCGGCGTCCGGCGCGACCTGACCGAGGACGACGTCGAGCTCCACGAGGGCTACCACGGTGGCGTCTACGGCATCCCCGACGGGGCGACCCTGGAGGCGATGCGCCTGGCGGCCAGGCTCGAAGGGCTTATCACCGACCCCGTCTACGAGGGCAAGTCGATGGCGGGTCTGGTCGACCTCGTGGGCCGCGCAGAGATCGCGCGCGACTCGACCGTGCTCTTCGCCCACCTCGGCGGACAGCCGGCGATCAACGCCTACAGCGCCCTGTTCCGTTGACCCGACGCTTACGATGCCCGGCGTGACGACCCCGCGGCAGTGGCCGGCCCCGGTGCCCCTGACGACCGCGCGGCTGAGGCTGGAGCCCCTGCGCGTGGACCACGCCGAGGAGATGGCGGCAGCGCTGGACGACGTCGCGCTGCACACCTACATCGGCGGCAGCCCGGCCACGCCCGAGGAGCTTCGCGCCCGGTACGTCCGGCAGGTGGCCGGTTGGAGTGCGGACGGGTCGCAGCGCTGGTTCAACTGGGTGCTGCGCGAGCAGCGCACCCAAGAGGCCGTGGGCTTCGTCCAGGCGACCGTCACCAGCGAGGGCGAGGTGTCGAGCGCGGACGTCGCGTGGGTCGTCGCGTCCGGCTACCAGCGTCGTGGTCTGGCCCGGGAGGCAGCCGCGGCGATGGTGGGCTGGCTGCGCGAGATCGGGGTCGACGTCATCGTCGCTCATGTCCACCCGGAGCACGGGGCGTCGGCCGCCGTCGCCGCCGGGCTGGGGCTGCACGCCACCGACGTCCTCGTGGACGGGGAGGTGCGCTGGGAGGGGTGAGTCGCGTCGGCGGCCGACGAAGGTGTCGGGGTGAGCCCGGCCAGAGAGAACCCGGCATATACCCTCCTGGGTATCTGCCCGTACGTAGATCTGACACAAGTGGCGATGACGACGTTGTCAACGGCCGTTTCCAGGGTTTGTGTCGGGATTACGTACACGCCGGTCCGGCCAGGGCAAGCACATTCAGCGCAAATCTCACATTCGGCCCCGCCTCGGCGCCCCTGGCGCATCCTCCGACCCCGGGCTACGCCTGCACGAGGGTGAGCAGCATGGTCGTCGGCTGGGTGGCAACCAGCGCGTGGGGAGTTCCGGGGCTCATGTGGAGCCAGAAACCCGGCCCGGCGTCGAGGTCCTCGCCGTCGCAGGTGAGCCGCAGGTGCCCGCTGAACACCTGGACGACGGCCGACGCGCCGGAGGTGTGCTCGCTGAGGCCCTCACCCTCGTCGAAGGCGAAGACGGTCACGTTGAGGAGGCCATCGCGGTGGATCACCCGCGAGACGACCGCTCCCGGCTGGGTCGTGACCGCGGCCGCAATGTCCGGAACAGCTGCGTGAGGCATCGGGGTCTCCTCTCGACGAGCGGCCTCGGCGCCACCCGGCACGGGCGGTCGGCCAAACGCTAGCCCTCGCCGTGCTGGATCTGGCCCTTGCCGCGCTGGATCTCGCTCGAGGCGCCCGCGTCACCCCGGTCCCGGCCATCGGGACATCGGCGACGCCAACGGCTCACCTCCGAGCCCCGTCGAGCCGATCCAAAGGCACGAACGTCTCCTCGATGGGGTGATGCGATGCCGACGCGCCAGCTGGGCGCGCCCCCCCGGTGGTGGGCCTCGGGCCGGTCGGCACCATGGCGGACCGGTTCCTGGGGGGTCGCCGTGCTGGCCGTGGTCGGCTGCGCGGTCTACTCGTGGTCCACCCTGTCGGTCCTCCGCTCTGCGCGGGGGTCCAGCCCACTGTGGGACGGGTACGTGTACTACGGCGTCGGCGGGCTCGCCGTCCTGCTGCTCCTCGGGCGGGTCCTGGCCGGCAAGGACGGCCGGGGGTTCTGGGTGTCCCTCACCGTCGGCAACGCCCTCCTGACGGCGGCCAGCCTCGTCTTCACGTTCCACGACCAGCACCTGCACCCCTACCCGACTCCCGCGGCCTCCGACATCGGGCACTATGCGGGGTACGCCGTGATCTACGCCGGGCTGCTGCTCGTCGTGCACGGCGCCGGGCGCGGCGTTCACGTGGCGTGGCTCGACGGCGTGATCGCCGGCCTCGGCGTCAGCGCCGTGGCCGGTGCGGTGCTCCTGGAGCCGCTCGTCCACCAGACCAGGGCGTCGACCGCGGCCGTCGTGTACGACCTCGTCTACCCGCTGGCCGACCTGCTTCTCGCCGCCCTCGTCATCGCGGCTGTCATGGCGGGGGCGCTGCCGGGTGGGCCGTCGACGTGGGCGATCGTGTCGGGCCTGCTCATGCTCTGCGTCGGCGACGGCGTCTACATCTACCTCGTGACGACGTCGGGCTACCGTCCGGGGACGCTCCTGGACTCCTCGTGGCTCGTGGCCACGGTGCTCATGGGCGTCGCGGGGTGGCTCCCGGCGAAGGCACCGCCAGAACGCCGCGACCCTCAGCTCGGTGGTGTCCTGGTGCCCACCGCCTTCGCGGCGGTCAGCCTCGCCGTCATCCTCCTCGGGGCCTACGCCGACGTGCCCGGCCCCGCCGTGGCGTTCGCGGCGGCGAGCCTCGTGCTCGCCACGGCGCGGACCGTGCTCACGGCGCGCGAGCTGCAGCGCCTCTACGACAGCCACCGGTTGGCCCGCACCGACGACCTGACCAGGCTGCCGAACCGTCGCGCGCTGCGCGAGCACCTGGATCTCGCCTACGTCACCGGCGAACCGGTGTGCTTCCTGCTGCTCGACCTCGACGGCTTCAAGGAGGTCAACGACACCCTCGGCCACGAGGCCGGCGACCTGTTGCTGGTGGAGGTGGCCCAGCGCCTCGCCGCCGCCAGCCCGCACGGTGCCTTCGTGGCGCGCCTGGGTGGCGACGAGTTCGGCCTCGTCGTGACCGGGCGGGCCGGGCTCGGCGTAGCGGTGGCTCACGCGATCACCGCCTACCTCGACCAGCCGACCCAGGTGCTCGGGCACGACGTGCCCGTCAGGGCGAGCATCGGTGTGGCCACCAGCGAGACGGCCACAGACCGGTCGGAGCTCATGCGCCTTGCGGACGTGGCCATGTACCACGCCAAGCGCAACGGGCTCGGGGTCAGCGCGGCTCCGCTGGAGTGGTCGGCCTCCATCTGAGCGCAGTGGTCGGCCAGCATCGCAGCGAGCGAGGGTGCAGGGCCGCTCTCGCGGGCGCCGCCGCTGGCCTACGGTGTCGGGCATGGCGACGTGGGACGACGTGAGCCGGGTCGCGCTGGCGATGCCCGAGACGGTGGAGAGCACCTCGCGTGAAGGGAACCGCCAGTGGGAGGTGGCGGATCGCGGCTTCGTCTGGGAACGGCCACTGCGGCGCGGCGACCGCCTTGCCCTGGGTGATGCCGCCCCGGACGGCCCAATCCTGGCTGCGCACGTGCCCGACCTCGGGGTGAAAGAGGCACTGCTGAGCGAGGACGCCGCGGTGTACTTCACGACGCCGCACTTCAACGGGTATCCGGCGGTCCTCGTGCGGCTGCACCGGGTCAGCGTGGCCGATCTCGAGGAGCTGGTGGTCGAGGCATGGCTGCACCGGGCGCCGAAACGACTGGCCAAGGCGTACCTGGACGGCGGTCCCGTGCGTCGGTGACCTCGTCGCCCTCAGGCGATGAGCACCTCGGCCAGTCGCCGGTAGCCGTCGAGCAGGTCGTCGCCGGGTGCGGCCAGCAGCTGGACGGCCACATGGTCTGCGCCGGCCTGCAGATGCTCGGTGACCCGCGCCGCCGCGGTCGCGTCGTCCCCGTGAGCCAGGAGGGCGTCGACCAGCCGGTCGCTGCCACCGTCGGCGAGGTCGGCGTCGGTGTAGCCGAGCCGTCGCAGGTTGTTCGTGTAGTTCACCAGCGACAGGTAGGGGCTGGCGAAGGACGCCCGTCCGAGGGCCCGGGCGCGCAGCGGGTCGGTGTCGAGCACCAACTTCTGCTCCGGCGCCAGGAGCGGGCCGGAGCCCAGGACCTCTCTGGCGCTTCGGGTGTGACCCGGTGTCGTCAGGTACGGGTGGGCACCCGCGCTGCGCTGCGCCGACAGCCGCAGCACCCGCGGGCCGAGGGCGGCGAGGACGCGTTGAGAGCTTGGGACGGCGTCGTCGTCGAGGTCGTCGAGATACCGCTGCAGGGCCTCGTACGGCGTGGTGTAGCGCTCGCCGACGGCCTCCGGGTGGCCGACGCCGACCCCGAGCACGAACCGCCCGGGATGCCGCTTCTCGATCCGGTGCCAGGCCGCCGCGATCGGCTTGGCGTCGTCCTTCCAGATGTTCACGATGCCGGTGGCGACGACCAGCGACGTCGTCGCGTCCAGCAGGTCCTCGGCGAGGCGCAGGTCGCCCCCCGGGGAGCCCCCGATCCAGACGGCGCCGTAGCCGAGCCGTTCCACGCCCTGGGCGAACGCCGGTGACAGGTCCGCGGCTCGTTGCCACGCGCCGAGCTCGCCCATCATCGTCGCCATATGACGCCTCCGCCGCACACCGTAGCGTGCGGCCGGTCAGCGTCCCAGGTCCGGCAGCAGAAGCATCGAGTCGCCGAACTCGTGCCAGAGGTAGCCCTGCGCGACTGCCGCGTCGTACGCCGCCTGCACCAGGCACGTGCCGGCGACGGCCTGCAGCAGCTGCAGGTGGCTGGCCTGAGGCTCGTGCAGGCCCGTGATGAGCGCGTTCACCACCCGCGCCGGTCGTTGCGTGCCCAGCACGAGGTCGGTCCATCCGCGCATCGGTGACACCGCGCCGTCCGCCGTCGCAGCGGTCTCGAGCGCCCGCACGACTGTCGTCCCGACCGCCACCACGCGGCGTCCAGCGGCCCGGGCAGCCGTGACGAGGCGCGCGGTCACCGCGGGCACGTCGAACCGCTCGGGGAGCGGGGGCTCGGGTGCCTCCATGCTGCTCACGCCGGCGTGCAGGACGACGGGGGCCACCGTGATCCCCCGGCTCATGAGCGCTACCAGGAGCTGCGCGGTGAACGGCCGTCCGGCGCTGGGCATCTCGGCGCTTCCGGGCGTGGTCGCGTAGACCGTCTGATGGTCGGACAGCGGATGTCGCCCGCGCAGGTAGCCGTACTCGATCGGTCGGCCGTGCCGCAACAGATAGCTCGTCGCGTGTGAGCGGCGCGACACGTGCGCCCGCCACAGCCGCCGGAACGCCGCGGACGCGTCCGGGTACGGCGACCGCAGCGTGAGGGTGAGCCGGCCGGGGATCCTCAGGCGGTCGCCCGGCCGCCCGGCGAGCATCGGGCCGTTCCCGTCGGGTCGGCGCAGCTCGACCACCCAGTCGCCGTCGTCCAGCTGCGTGGAGACGTGGACGACGACCGGGGACCCGTCGGGCTGCACGCCGTCCACCGCCGCGGGCAGCGTGCCCGAGGTGTTGACGACGACGAGGTCGCCGGGGCTCAGCAGCTGCGGCAGGTCGGCGAAGACCCGATGGCGAACCTCCGACGGGCTCGCGACGAGGAGCCGGACGCCGTCGCGGGCGAGCCCGCGCTCCTCCGGGGTCTCGCCGGCGTGCGCACCGGGCGGCAGCGTGAACGTGATGCCCGGCGCCGCCGCCACCACGCTCACGCGAGCACCTCTGTGACTGGTCCCGTGCGCGCTCGTTGCTGGCGGTGGGCCGCGAGGTCGCCGGCTCGGTAGCGCCCGCTGGGCAGGTCGGCGTCCACCAGGACCATGAACGCCGGCACCACGCTCTGCGGCGACGGCAGGTCGCTGATGTCCTCGCCGGGGAAGGCCTCGTGGTGCATCCGTGTGTTCATGTCCCCGGGGTCCAGGGCGTAGACCCGCAGCTGTGGATGCTCCACGGCAAGAACCGCACTGAGGTGGTCCAGCGCCGCCTTGGAGGACCCGTACCCACCCCAGCCGACGAATGGCTCGACGCCTGCGTCGGAGGAGATGTTGACGACGCGAGCCCCGCCTGGGTCGAGCAGCGGGAGCAGGCGTTGCAGCAGGGCGAGAGGCGCAACGGCGTTGACCTCGTAGACCATGCGCAGCTGGTCGACCGGGTAGTCGGCGAGCCCGGGCTGTGGGCTGGGTCCGAGGATGCTCGCGTTGTTCACGACCAGGCGCAGCCCCCCGGCGGTCGCCGCCGCGTGGCGCAGGCGTTCGCGGTGCAGCGGGTCGGACACATCGCCGGGGACGGCGGTGACGCCGGCCCCCGGCAGGTTCGACACGGCGCGGCGCAGCGCCGCAGCGTCGCGACCGTCCACGATCACGTGCCAGCCGCGCCGCACGAGCTCGGTGGTCACGGCCAGACCGAGCCCGCGGGAGGCGCCGGTCACCACCGCGGTCCACCGGGGGTGCGGGTCGGTTGCTGCGTCGGTGACGGGGTCGGCCGGGAGGTCGGCGACGCAAAGCGTCGTCTCGGGGGCGTGGCCTTCGTCGGCGATGGGGGGAGTCGAACGGGCGTGTGCATTCGTCATGGGCCCGATGCTGCGAGTTCAAGTGCACTTGAAGTCAAGCCCCCAGCGCCGCCCCGAGGACGGCGTCCGCACGCTCACTCCAGGGTGGGGGTGGGCGATCGCACCAGCTGGGTGAGCGACAGCGTGTTGCCGTCGGGATCGGGGAACCACGCGACGAGATCACCACCGGGGGTGGTCCACACCCCGTCGACGTCCTGGTCCATCCCGTCGTAGCGGCTGAACGCCACCCCGCGGGCAGCCAGGCCGGCCATCACCGCGTGGATGTCACGTACTTGCCACCCGAGCACGGTGAACGGCTGAGGGCGAAAGCCGTCGACCTTGGTCACGCGCAGCAGGGTCTCGCCCGAGCGCAGGACGCAGGCGAACTCGGTGACGCCCTCCACGGTCAGTCCCAGGGAGTCGGTGAAGAAGAGCCGAGACCGGTCCAGATCCGCCGACGGCACGAAGGCGACGGCCGAGGTCGAGCCGAGCATGGTCCCTCCCGGGGCGAGCCGAGTGTCCTGTCAGGGCGACTCACGGTAGTGGGTGCCTCCAGGCCCCCGGGAGATCCGCGTACCGTCACGGCTGACGAATGGAGCCCAGATGGACGCCGTGACCCTGCGCGAGCTGCAGGCACCCCTGAAGCAGCAGTACCGCGACGACGCGTCGACCGCGGTGACCACCGTGACCGCTCGTGCCGCCTTCGATGCGGCCGGCATCACCTGCACAGTCGAGGGCTGGGCAGGCCCGGTGCGCGCGGGCCTTCACCCGGCGACCGGGGGTGACGGGAGCGACGCCTGCTCGGGCGACATGCTCTTGCAGGCGCTGCTCGCCTGCGCAGGGGTGACCATGCGCAGCGTCGCTACCGCGATGGGTGTGGCCATCGAGTCCGCCGCCCTGCGCGCGGAGGCGGTGTTCGACGCCCGCGGCACCCTCGGTGTGTCTCGCGAGGCGCCCGTGGGCTGCACCGGCATCTCGGTGACCGCAGACCTGCAGACCGACGCCGACGACGCCGCTCTCGAGCGGCTCGCGCGCCAGACTGAACGGTACTGCGTGGTCGGCCAGTCGCTGCGTGACCCGATCGTGGTCACGATCCGCCGGATGTCGGCACCTGCGCCCGCCTGACAGGCGACGTCAGGGTCAGGCGGTCTCGAGGTTTGCAGAGGGGGTGCTGAGCGGGTCGCGGTCTCGCCGCCGCGCGAATTCCCGGTGCCGGTGTCAACCCGCCGGGTGGCGGACTGCGTATTGGCAGGTATGGCAGTGAGCTCGTGACGGGGGCGGCGGCGTGACCGAGGACGGGTTCCGGGAGTTCGTCGATGCCCGGTGGCCGGCGCTGGTGCGGTTCGCGTGGACCCTGGTCGGTGAGCGAGGGCTCGCGGAGGACCTTGTGCAGACCGCCCTGGAGCGCACCTGGCGACGATGGCGGCATGTGCGTGACGGTGGCGCGGAGGCCTACGTCCGAACCGCGGTGGTTCATCTGGCCGTCTCGGGACGGCGCAGGCGCATGTTCCGCGAGACTCCCCTGGACGAGGGGACGGACCCGCGCCGACTGAGGTGCGGTCTGGCCACCGGCTCCGGTGACCTGGCCGAGGACCGTGCCGTTCAGGACGCCGTGTGGCTGGAGCTGCAGGAGCTGCCCCCCCGGATGCGGGCGGTGGTGGTGCTGCGCTTCCTGGAGGACCAGTCAGAGGCCAGGACCGCCGAGCTGCTCGGGTGCTCGATCGGCACCGTGAAGAGCCAGACCTCACGTGCGATGGCCCGGCTGCGCACGAGCACCGAGCTGCGAGACCTGGTGGGTACCACCGAGGAGCAGGGAGAGCTGACATGAGCATCGACGACACCCGGACGACGTGGACCGCGGATGAGGGGGACGCCGTCCGCGCAGCCCTGGTGGACGTCCAGGACCGGCTGCCCGTCGGGGCGGCCCCCTGGGAGGCATTGCGTCGGCGTCGCCGGCGCGCTCGCGCGCGCCGGTTCGCGACAGTGGTGGGTGCGGCCGCAGCGGCGTCGGGTGTGTTCGCCCTGGCGACAGGAGCCGTCTCCGGTCACTCGGGCACGGCGGCGGTCGCGGGCCCGTCGTCGGCCCCGGTCGGGAGCCTGGCACAGGACCCCACGTTCCTCGCCGACCTGCGGGCCACAGCCCTGGCTCAACGACGGTCCGCGACGGGCGGAGCCTCGTCGGGTGCGGGTGTCGGTCTGCGCGTCGTACTGGCCACTGACGTCCCGGGCGGCCGCATCGCGCTCGTGGACTGGACCGACGGCCACGGCAGGGTGGACGGCGCGCAGTGGCTCACCGGCCCCGAAGGGTCCCCTGCACGTCAGATGAGAATGTCCAGCAGCTGCGACCTTGCCCTGCCGTGCTGGACCCGGTACGGCGACGGGTTCAGCTACGTCGACGACCGTCGGCCTGACGGGACTGTGGTGCGTGAGCAGCGGCGCGGCGAGGGTGTCGTCGTCGCCTCCCCTCCGGGGTCACGCGTCACGGTCCGCGGCGTGAACGACGTCACGGCGGCGGGGTCCGCCCGGAGGCTAGCCGTGTCGGCGACCGAACGCTGGCGCGGTGTGTTCGTCGCCCCCCTGCCCACCGCTGCCGGGCGCCTCGACGTCGAGGTCACCGGCTCGGGTTCGACCTGGCGTGACTGGTCCTACGCCGGTTCGCCGCAGGACAGCGACCTCTGGTGGGTGAACGCCTCGACAGCTGCTCGTGGCACACCCGTGACCGACCTCGTGGCCCGTGCGGATCTCGTCACGGCCGCGGAGCGCGCGGCGGCCATGCCCGCGACGGACGCCTCGCGTGTGCTCTGGCAGATGGCCGCCGCCTCGTCGGACCGAGCGGTGATCGCCCTGCGCGGGGAGTCCGGCGGCTGGGCCGTGGCCGCCGTCCACCGCACCAGGACCTCGGGCAGCACCGTCACCGAGGCCGTCGACGCACTCACCCTCCTGCCTGCGGGCGACCCTGCCGACGCCTGCCTGGCCTGGCGGGAGGGACCGGCCGCGGAGGCCACCCTCCACCTGGTCGGCCCCGCCGCGGCCGGGCGGGCCGAGCTCAGCGGCGGTGGCGTCCCGCAGGTGAGCATCGCCCTCGCGCAGGGCGTGGGTTCAGCCTCTGGTGCCGTCGCATCCACTGCCACCGGCGTGCGGTTCCTGGACGCGTTCGGCAACGGCGTCGGACAGTGCGGGGTCGTTGCACCGTTGCGGGACGGCCAGACCCTGAGGTAGCCGCAGCTCGCCGGTCATGCCGTCGAGAACGGCGACGGCGCCCTCGTGGAGGCTGCCCATCCAGACCCGGCCCTCGTGCTCGCGGACCCCGGTGACCATGTGGTAGCTCGCCGTGTCCGCGGGGTCGTCGACCTGCACGTCGCGTACCAGCCGGCCTGCGCCGTCGTAGGCCTGCACCCGGATGGTCCGCTTCGGGGCCGGTTGCAGGCGCTCGGGGATCCGGGTCACGCTGCGCCGTAGCCACATCGGGCCCCGCTGGAGCATCTCCACCACGGGGTCGCGCGGGCTGGCGATCGTCACCCAGATCAGCCCGTCGCTGCCCCGGGCGATGTTGTCGGGGTAGCCGGGAAGGTCCTCGACGAGGAAGTCACGGGTTCCCGCGTTCGGCCCGGTCAACCAGCGGCGCACGACGGTCCGGGTGGCCGTCTCGGCTACCGCGACGAAGGACTCGTCCGCGGCCAGCGCGACACCGTTGGCGAAGGCGAGCCCGTCGAGCAGGACCTCGACGCCACCGTCGGGGGACCGCCGCAGCAGGCGCCCGGTGCGCGTCACCTCGACGAGGTCGGCCTTCCACTCCTCTATCCCGTGAACGGTCGAGGAGTCCGAGAAGTAGAACGTGCCGTCACCGGCGACCGCCGCGTTGTTGCAGAACCGCATCGGCCGGCCCTCGACGTCGCTCACCTGCGGCTCGAGCGACCCGTTCCTGGGGTCGACGACGAGGACGCCGCGCCGGGCGTCGCACACCAGCAGCCGCCCGTCGGGCAGGAGCTCGATCCCCAGAGGGCGCCCACCGGTGTGCGCGACGCGCTCGACCCGCCGGCCGTCATGGCTGACCCGCTGGATCGAGCCGTCCTCGGTGCCGGTGAAGACGGCCCCCTCGTCGGGCCCGCTGACCGCGACCACGACGTCCTCGGCACCGGCGCCGAGCACCGGGATCACGCGAAAGGTCATGCCCCATCCTGGCCCGGCCGCTGGTCAGGAGGCGAGTGCGCCGTCGCCCGGGATCGACCGGGTGAGGGCGTCGAGGATCACGCCGAGCCCGAAGTCGAACTCGTCGCCGAAGTCGTAGCCGGGCCGCAGGATGTACTCGGTCGCCATCTCGACGAGATGCGGGTACTCGTCGGCAGAGACGTGCTGCACGATCGGTTCCGTGACGTCGGCGACGGCTGGTGCGTCGGCGGGCAGCGCGTTGTCGAAGGGCAGCGAGGCCTCCTGAAGCGCGAACCCGTAGACGTAGCTGTCGAGCAAGGCGTAGGCGTGGGCGGTCATCTCCACCGAGAAGCCCGCACCCCGCAGGGTGCCGATGGTCGCGTCGTGGTGTCGCAGGGTCGCAGGGCCGGGCGTGGACCGCGACTCCAGGAGCCCGATCGCCCAGGGGTGGCGGCTCAGCACACGGCGGGCCGACGTCGCTCGCCGACGCATCTCCGAGCGCCAGTCGCCGCCGGGCAACGGTAGCTCGATCTCGCTGAAGACGACATCGACGATGCCGTCGAGGATCTCGCCCTTGTTGGCGACGTGGTAGTACAGCGACATCGGCTTGACGCCGAGCTCCTGGGCGAGCGAGCGAATCGTCAGCGATCCGAGGCCCGCCGCGTCGGCGACCGCGACGGCGCCGCGTAGCACCCGCTCCCGGCTGAGGGGGGCACGGTCCTCGCGGCCCCGGCTCATTTGTCCCGCCATCTCTCTCCCGCCCGTGGCCGTGCCGTACATAGTACGATAACGTCGCGCACTAAGTACGGGGAAGTCTTCGGCGCACTGCGGCACGCACCCCACGACCCCCGCGAGGAGTTGGCGTGATGGCATCGTCGGCGGTGTACCCCGTGCACGTGGATGCCGTTCTGGACCCGCGGCTGTCCCGGTGGCTGTGGCTGGTCAAGTGGATCCTCGTGATCCCCCACTACGTCGTGCTGGTGTTCTTGTGGCTCGGCTTCGCGGTCATGTCGGTGGTCGCGTTCTTCGCGATCCTCGTCACCGGGCGTTATCCGCGCGCCATCTTCACCTACAACGTCGGGGTGATGCGGTGGTCCTGGCGGGTGAACTACTACGCCTACGGGGCTCTCGGCACCGACCGGTACCCGCCCTTCACCCTGGACGACGTCGAGGACTACCCGGCACACCTCTCGGTCGAATACCCGGCGCACCTGTCCCGGGGGCTGGTGCTCGTGAAGTGGTGGCTGCTCGCCATCCCGCAGTACATCATCGTCGCCGTCTTCGTCGGCGGCGCCTGGGCAGCCACCCCCGCCAACCACAGCTGGCAGTGGACCCTCGGCGGTAGCGGCGGCCTCGTCGGCCTCCTCGTGGTCGTCTCGGGCGTCGTTCTCCTGTTCACCGGCAGCTACCCCCGGCCTCTGTACGACTTCATCCTCGGGATGAACCGGTGGGCGCTGCGGGTCGCGGGCTACGCGTGCCTGATGACCGACGTCTACCCGCCGTTCCGTCTCGACCTCGGCGGCAACGACCCCACTCCTGCGGCCCTGCCCGGGCCGGACGGCGGCACACCCGCGTAGGTCACCGCAACGACCTCAGCACGGGCATCGGGCGCGACCTCCAGCGAAGGAGCACGGACTTGAAACAGATGGCCAGCGGGCCGATGGCCGGCAGGACGGTGCTGGTCACCGGCGGCACCGGCGGCATCGGCCTGGCGACCGCCCTGGGCCTGGCCAGGATGGGTGCGCACGTCGCGATCACCGGCCGGGACCGCGGCCGCACCGAGGGCGCCGCACGCGAGATCCGCGCAGCCGGCGGCGGCAGGTGGACGCGTTCGTCGCGGACATGTCGTCCCAGGCGGCGGTGCGGCGGCTGGCCGACGAGGTCCTCCAGCGCCTTTCCCGGATCGACGTGCTGGTCAACAACGTCGGGGGGTACTGGAACACCCGCCACGTCACCGCCGACGGGCTCGAGCGCACGTTCGCCCTCAACCACCTCGCGCCGTTCCTGCTCACCCACCTGCTGCTCGACCGGCTGCGGCAGAGCGCCCCGGCTCGCGTCGTCACCGTCTCCTCCAACGCGCAGGCCATGGGTCGCATCGACTTCGACGACCTCCAGAGCGAACGGTCCTACTCCGGTGCACGCGCCTACAACCAGTCCAAGCTCGCCAACGTCATGTTCACCTACGAGCTGGCCAGAAGGCTCGGACGCCTCGTTGTCACCGCCAACGCACTGCATCCTGGAGTCGTGAGCACATCGTTCGGAGCCGAGGACCCGGGCCGCGCTCAGCGCATGCTCATCCCGTTCATGCGCCGCTTCATGAAGTCCCCCGCGCAGGGCGCCGCCACGTCCATCCACCTGGCCTGCGCTCCCGAGCTCGAGCAGGTGACGGGGCGCTACTTCGCCAACGGCAAGCCGAAGAGATCCTCCAAGCGCAGCTACGACGAGGCCGCTGCGGCACGGCTCTGGCAGGAGAGCGCCGACCTGGTCGGCCCGACCGCTGCTGGGAGAAGGGCCCCCGAACCCCACCGACGCAACGCCGCCTGACGCTCGGTGGAGCTTTCCGCTGAACGGGCTCGGCGGGACGCCGTCGCCGCGGGTACCGTTTCGTCGGCGTCGCGGGTGGTCCGGCCACGGAAAGGTGATGCGCGATGAGGGTCGCGGTGGCCGGGGGCACCGGCCTCGCGGGGCGGCTCGTGGTCCGGGAGCTGACCGAGCGCGGTGACGAGGCCGTCGTCCTTGCCCGCTCCCGCGGCGTGGACCTCACCACCGGCGCCGGCGCCGATGCGGCGCTGGCCGGGTGCGACGCCGTCGTCGACGTCACGAACATCACGACGACGCGCCGTGCGAGCGCGGTCGCGTTCTTCGAGGCTGTGAGCCGGCACCTGCTCGCGAGTGCCGAGCGCGGTGGCGTCGGGCATGCCGTCACGCTGTCCATCGTCGGCGTCGACACCGTCGACTTCGGCTACTACCTCGGCAAGCGCCGTCAGGAGGAGCTGCTCGCGGCCGGTCCGGTGCCGTGGACGCTGCTGCGGGCGACTCAGTTCCACGAGTTCGCGGCACAGCTCGTCGACCGCGGCGGCGGGTCGCTCGTCGTCGTCCCGACGATGCTGAGCCGACCCGTCGCCGCCCGGGACGTCGCCACGCACCTCGTCGACCTCGTGCACGGCGGCCCACAGGCAGTGACGCGTCCGATCGCCGGACCCGAGACGCTCGCGATGGCGGACATGGTGCGTCGGTATCTGGCAGCCACCGGACGGCGCCGCGTCGTGCTGCCCCTCCGGATACCCGGCAGGGCCGGGGGGGCGATGGCCACCGGACGCCTCGTGCCGGCGGAGCCGTTCGACAGCGGCGACGTCACGTTCGAGAGCTACCTGGCCGACGTCGCGGCGAGGTCGGCTCGGTGACACCGGCTCGGTGAGGTGAGGAGAAGCTCGCGGCCGTGGCGCTGGCGGGTGGCGGTATCGGCTGGCAAGGTGGTCCGACATGCAGGCTGATCCGAAGGCCGATCTTCGTCGCTACCTGAAGGCCGGTCGCGAGGCCCTGGTGTGGAAGCTCGACGGGCTCTCGGAGTACGACATTCGCCGCCCGATGGTCGCGACCGGCACCAACCTGCTGGGCTTGGTCAAGCACGTGGCCGGCGTGGAGGCGGGGTACTTCGGTGAGACCTTCGGGAGGCCGTTCGGTGAGCCGCTCGCCTGGCTCGACGAGGGCGCTGAACCCAACGCGGACATGTGGGCGACCCTCGAGGAGTCACGCGAGCACATCGTGGGGTTGTACCGGCGCGTCTGGGAGCACTCCGATGCCACGATCGACACGTTGGCGCTGGACGCCGCGGGCCGAGTGCCCTGGTGGCCCGATGACGGCAACGAGGTCACGTTGCATGAGGTCCTGGTGCACGTGGTCGCGGAGACCGACCGGCACGCCGGGCACGCCGACATCATCCGGGAGCTCATCGACGGCGCTGCCGGGCTGAGCAGGAGGAACACGAACATGGCGCCGGGCGACCAGGCGTGGTGGACGGGCTACCGGGCGAAGCTGGAGCAGGTGGCGAAGCAGGCCGGGCAGAGCTGAGCCCGCTCTCAGGCCCGTTGAGGCTCCGGGTGATGACCGGAATACGCGCGGCCAGTCGTCGTTGACTCCTGACAGCCGCCTTGGCGGCGGACAGCCCGCCCGTGCGGAAGGACTCTGGATGCGAGCGCTGCAGTACACGACCTACGGTGGCCCCGAGGTGCTCACGTGGGCGGAGGCTCCCGACCGTCACGCCGGCCCCGGGCAGATTCGGATCGCGGTCCGTGCGGCCAGCGTGAACCCGATCGACTGGAAGACGTTCGGCGGAGTCATGTCCGGCGGGCAGCCCTTGGCCGGCACGGGCTACCTCGGGTACGACGCGGCCGGCGTGGTCGACGAGGTCGGCGACGGTGTCACCGGCGTGTCCATCGGTGACGACGTGCTGGGCCGGGGACGTGACACGCAGGCGGAGTATGCCGTCCTGGACTCGTGGGCGGCCAAACCGTCATCCATCGACTGGGCCGTGGCGGCCGCGGCGGGCGTGGCCGGTGAGACCGCCGAGCGTGGTCTTCGGCTGCTCGACGTCAAGGCCGGCGACACCGTCTTCGTCGACGGCGGCGCGGGCGGGGTGGGGGCGGCCGCCGTCCAGATGGCGGTCGCCCGCGGTGCGACGGTGATCGCCTCGTCGAGCCAGGCCAACCACGACTACCTGCGCGAGATCGGGGGGATCCCCGTCCTCTACGGCGAGGGGGTGGTCGACCGGGTTCGGGCCGCTGCCGGCGGGCCGGTCGACGCGGTGTTCGACGTCGCCGGCAAGACCGCCGTCGAGGACCTGGTCAGCCTGGCGCCCGCGCCGTCCCAGGTCGTCACGATCGCGAACTTCGCCGCCGGGGCGGCCGGAGTCCGGGTGACCGGCGGAGGCGCGGACAGCCGTCCCATGGAAGCCCTGGCCCAGGTCGCCGAGCTGCTCGCGCAGAACAAGCTGGTGATCAAGGTGCAGACCTTCCCGTTCGCGCGCGCCGCCGAGGCCTACCGCATCAGTCAGGACGGCCATGTCCGGGGCAAGCTCGTGCTGGTCCCCTGACCCTGGCCTCCTACGACTCCTGTGCCTACGACTCGAAGACGACCTCGATCATCGGGGCGGCCCCGACGAGCTCGGCGAGCTCGGCCTGGCTGGTGTACCAGTGCACCTCCGGGTTGGACTGGTTGAAGAACCGAGCCCGGAACGCGCCGTCCTGCACGAGGCTGCGTCGTCGCGTCGTGGTCGGCGCCCAGAGCGTGCACCACGATCCGCGGATCGGCGCGGACGTTCGCCAGCCAGTCACGTCGTCCGGGCGTCCCGGTGATGATGAAACGACCCTCGAAGTGGAACCACCAGATCTCGGTGCGGGCCGGGCGCCCGCTCCGCCGCCCGATCGTGGTGATCTCCACGGTCCGCAAGGCCGCCAGTCGGGCGATCTCGGCGGCAGCCACCCCACGAACATAGCCGCAGGTGCACGGCTGGTCCGGCTCTCCGCAGCGAGGTCTACGGTGTCCCTCGAGCTGGACATCCGAGAGCCTTCAGCTGGTGACGGTGGTGAGGTGCGCACAATGGGTACATGGCCGAGCGGTATCGGTGCCATCAGCCTCTTCGTCGAGGACCTGGACGCAGCGAAGACGTTCTACCGCGACGTCTTCGGACTGCCGGTGACATTCGAGGACGACGACTCGGCCGTGTTCGACTTCGGGAACACGATCATCAACCTGCTCAAGGTCAGCGCGGCTGGTGAGCTCATCGAGCCGGCCACCGTAGCGGCGCGCGAGGCCGGATCCCGGCAGGTGTTCACGATCTCGGTGGACGACGTCGACGCCACGTGCGCGGACCTGGCCTCACGTGGGGTGACCTTGCTGAACGGGCCGGTGGACCGGCCTTGGGGGGTGCGAACCGCCAGCTTCACCGACCCCGGTGGCCACATCTGGGAGATCGCGAAGTAGCGGCGTGGCTTCGGTCTGCCACGTAGTCTCGGTCGGGTGGCACCGGTGATGCGGCGTATGCGCAAGCTCACCCGTGTGCCCGGCTACGCACTCTGCGATGGGGAGCACTCGGCCAGCTGACACCGGTTCGGTGTCGCCGTCGGTCCCCGTCCCGTTCCCTCGAGGAGTGCACTGTGTTCGGGTTCCTTCACGAGTTCCGTTCTGCCCTGTTGCTGACGTGTGCGGCTGCCTCGTGGGGGGTCGGCACGGTGATCAGCAAGCGCGCCGTGGCCGAGATCGCCCCGCTGGCCCTGCTGCCGGTCCAGCTGGCCGCAAGCGTGCTGGTGCTCCTGCTCCTGACGGGGCCTGGGATCAGCCGGGTGGTGTGGTCGCCGGGGCTGCGCCGGCTCGGTGCCCTCGGCGTCCTCAACCCCGGGCTGGCTTACGCCTTGAACCTGCTGGGTCTGGTGCGGATCACGGCGAGCCTGTCGGTGCTGCTGTGGACTCTCGAACCCCTGCTGATCCTCGTGCTGGCCAGGCTGGTCCTGGGGGACAGGGTCACCCGAGCGGTGGTGGCCGCGGTCGCGCTGGCCTTGGGCGGCGTCGTCCTCGTCGTGTTCCACAACGGGAGCGGGGGAACCGGTGTGGGGGTGGCTCTGACGCTGGCCGGTGTACTCGCGTGCGCGGTGTACACGGTGACCTGCCGGAAGCTCCTGGCCGAGGATGGCGTCCTCACGATCGTCGGCATCCAGCAGGCGGTTGCTCTGTTCTTCGCCATCGCCCTGTTCACCGCAGCTCGCCTTCTCGGCTGGGTGCCGTCGATCGGCCACGTCTCGGCCCGGGGGTGGGCCAGCGCCGTCGCGTCCGGGGTCCTCTACTACGCGTTTGCGTTCTGGCTCTACCTAGCGGGGCTGCGCCATGTGCAAGCGGCGGTCGCTGGTGTCTTCATCAACCTGATCCCGGTCTTCGGGATCGCCGCTGCCTGGCTGCTCCTCGGGGAGCGTCTCGTCGGCCGCCAGTGGCTCGGCGCCGCCGTGGTGGTTCTGGCGGTGACCGCTACCGTGCTGGCGCGCCCGAGACCGATCTCACCAAGCGGGACCCGACCATGAAGTCCCGTCGAAACGTCGGCAGCGCAGGGCTGGTCGGACCGCCGTCAGGGCCTGACCGAAGCGCTGGTCGCGGGGTGGGTGGCCATGTCGTAGGCGTGCTCGCAGACCCCGCAGCGCAGAGCGCGGGCAGGGGTGGGGACGACGAGGGTCCGGTTGATCGCGGCGGTGCGGGTGAGCCAGCGGGGGGTGAGGTGGGCGTGGTCGGCGCAGACGGCGGCGCCGCAGCCGACGCAGACGGCGACTGCGGTGACGGCGTTGCCGCGTGCGGCGCAGTCGAAGCAGTTCACGCCACAGCCTCGGCCGGGTAGAGCCGACGGCGGGCCCACAACGAGACGTAGACCAGGCCGACCAGCACCGGGACCTCGATCAAGGGTCCGACGACCCCTGCGAGAGCCTCGCCGCTGGTGACCCCGAAGACCCCGATCGCTACGGCGATGGCGAGCTCGAAGTCGTTGCTGGCGGCGGAGAACGCCAGGGCGGCGGTGCGCGGGTAGGGCAGGTGGAGGCGCATGCCGATGCCGAAGGCGCCGAACCACATGATCGCGAAGTAGGCCAACAGGGGCAGGGCGATCCGGGCGACGTCGGCTGGCTGGCTGGTGATGGTGTGCCCTTGGAGGGCGAACAGGACGACGACGGTGAACAGCAGCCCATACAGGGCAAGCGGGGAGATCCGGGGAAGGAACGTGTGCTCGTACCAGTCGCGGCCCCGGGTGCGCTCGCCGATGGTCCGGGTGAGGTAGCCCGCGACCAGCGGGATGCCGAGGAAGACGGCCACGATGACCGCGATCTCGGTCATGGAGACGTCCAGCGTGGTCGTGTCCAGACCGAGCCAGCCGGGCAGCACCTGCAGGTAGAAGTAGCCCAGTGCCGCGTAAACGAGGACCTGAAAGACGGCGTTGAGGGCGACCAGGACGGCGGCCATCTCCCGGTCCCCGCACGCCAGGTCGTTCCAGATCAGGACCATCGCGATGCAGCGGGCCAGGCCGACCAGGATGACCCCGGTCCGGTAGGCCGGCTGGTCGCCGAGCAGCAGCCACGCCAGGGCGAACATCACCGCCGGCCCGACGACCCAGTTCAGGACGAGGGACGCGGTCATCATGCGGCGGTCGGCGGTGATCAGCCCGATCTCGCTGTAGCGGACCTTCGCCAGCACCGGGTACATCATCAGCAGCAGGCCGAGCGCGATCGGCAGGGACGTCTGGCCGACCTTGACGGCGTCCAGGGCACCGCTCAGGTCCGGCACGGCCCGGCCGAGGACCAGCCCGGCGACCATGGCCGCGCCGATCCAGACCGGCAGGAACCGGTCCAGCCTCGACAGCCGGGTCATGACGTGCTGGTCGGCGGCGGGCCGGGTGGGCGCCATGGGTGGTCAGCTCGCCAGGGTGTGCGCCGCGAGGAGGTCCTTGACGTGTGCGGGGGTGGGGACCCGGCCTTGCAGGACGAGCTGTTCGTCGACGACGAGGGCGGGGGTGGACATGACGCCGTAGCCGGCGATGGTCGGGTAGTCCTCGACCTTCTCGACCGTGGCGTCCAGTCCGAGGTCGGTCACGGCTTGGCGCGTGATGCGTTCGAGGTTCTTGCAGTTGGTGCACCCGGGGCCGAGCACCTTGATGATCACTGTGTTCCTTCCGGTCAGGCCAGGACGGCGTTGAACAGGTAGCCGACGGCGATGATCCCGGCGGCGACGACGGCCACGAAGGCGGCCAGGAGCTGGGGTTTGAGGACCCGGCGGAGCAGGATCAGCTCGGGCAGGGACAGCGCGACGACGCTCATCATGAACGCGAGCAGGGTGCCCATCGGCAGTCCCTTCTCGTGCAGGGCCTGGACCAGCGGCATTACCCCGGCGGCGTTGGAGTACAGCGGGACGCCGATGCCGACGGCGACCAGCACACCGAGTGCGTTGCCGTCCCCGGCGTAGCGGGTGAACAGGTCGGTGGGTGCCCAGCCGTGGATGACCGCCCCGAGGCCGATCCCGACGAGCAGGTAGGGCCAGATCTTGCGGAGGATGGCGGCGACCTCCTCGACGCCCATCCGTAGGCGGTCGTCGAGGCTGAGCCCGGCGGTGGTGTCGATGACCTGGCCGCGTAGCCGGGTCTCGAAGACGAACGGCTCGACCCACCGTTGGACGCCGATCCTGCCGAGCACCCAGCCGGCGAGGATCGCGATGCTCAACCCGGCGCCGATGTACAGCGCGGCGATCTTCCAGCCGAACAGGGTCGCGAGCATGCCGACGGCGATCTCGTTGACCAGCGGGGAGGCGATCAGGAAGCTCAACGTCACCCCGATCGGCACACCGGCGGCGACGAACCCGATGAACGCCGGGACCGCGCTGCAGGAGCAGAACGGCGTGGCCACCCCCAGACCCGCGGCCAGCACGTTGCCGACACCTTCCCGGCGCCCGCCGAGCAGGGCCCGGGTCCGCTCCAGGCTGAGGTAGGAGCGGGCCACGGTGACGGCGAAGATGATCCCGACCAGCAACAGGGTGATCTTGACGACGTCCTCGCCGAAGAACCGGACCGTCTCGGTCACCCCTGCGGCCGGGTCCAGACCGGCGACGTCGTCCAGCAGCCAGTCCCACACCCAGCCGTTGACCCGGTAGGCGGCAACCCAGACCAGCATCGCTGCCGCCAGCCCGGCCCACCGCCCGGCCGGGGTGTGCAGCCGCGCCGCGACGTCGCCGCGCAGGGTGCCGGTGGTCATCACTGACACACCGAGGCAGGCTCCTGCAGAGCGGGTGAGCCGCCGCCGACGGCGGGGATCGAAGCGTGCAGCCGGTCCAGCGCATCCTCGGCCAGGCTGTAGTCGATCCAGCGCCCGCGGCGGGTCCCGACGATCAGGCCGGCCTCGCGCAGCACCTTGAGGTGGTAGCTGAGCAGGTTCGCCGCGATCGGCACCTGCACCTGGACCTCGCACACACACGTCGGGCCGCCGGTGAGGGTACGCAGGATGGCCAGCCGGCTCGGCTCGGAAACAGTGCTGAGCAGCGCGGCCGCCTCGGCCAACGGGAGCGTCCCGGCCGCGCCGTCGACTCTCGATACATCAACGGCCATCGAAACAACCATGAGTGAAGTGTCGAACACGGCGGGGCGAGAGGTCAGGGACGATCGTCCCCGCAGCCTCAGCTGCTGAGACTCTCCCCTGCAGGCAGCAGCTCGGCGATCAGCTGCTCGACCAGGGCCTTGATCGCGTCGCGGATGGGCCGGACGGCCTCGATGTCCTGCCCCGCGGGATCGTCCAGCGGCCAGTCGAGGTAGCGGGTGCCGGGGAAGATCGGGCAGGTGTCGCCGCAGCCCATGGTGATGACGACGTCGCTGGCCTGCACCGCCTCGCCGGTCAGCAGTCGGGGCGTGGCGGCGGTGATGTCGATGCCGACCTCGATCATGGCCGCGACCGCCACGGCGTTGACCGCCTCGGCGGGTGCGGTGCCCGCGGAGCGGACCTCGATCGCGTCCCCGGCCAGGGCGCTCAGCCACCCGGCGGCCATCTGGGAGCGTCCGGCGTTGTGCACGCACACGAACAGCACCGAAGGCCTACCGGAGGTGGCGGATGCCTGCATGGGCGGTTCGGGCGCGGTGAGGGGCTGGGTCACGCCGTGGTCCTTTCCTGGCTGGAGAGCTGGGTCAGGTCGATGACGTCGGCCCTCGCCGCCGTCCGGTCGGCGCCGGGGTAGAGGGTCGCGACGAGCAGCGCGCCGATCCCGGCGCCGACGACCTGCGCCGCCACGAAGGCGGCGACGGAGGCGGGGGCGATCCCGGCGAAGGTGTCGGAGAAGACCCGCCCGATGGTGACGGCGGGGTTGGCGAAGCTGGTGGAGGAGGTGAACCAGTAGGCGGAGCCGATGTACGCCCCGACGGCGACCGCGGACAGGCCGGCGCGCCCGGACCGGGCCAGGGCGAAGATCAGCACGACCAGCCCTGCGGTGGCCACCACCTCCCCGAGCAGCACCCCGGCGCCGGCCCGGTGATGGGCCGAGACCTGCACCGCGGGAAGGGAGTACATGAGGTTGGCCAGGACGACGCCGCCCAGCGCCCCGACGTACCTGGGCGGCCGAGTAGGTGGCGACCTCGGGCAGGGGCAGCCCCGTGCCCGCGCGGCGTCCGAGCAGCCAGTCGACCGCGGAGACCACTGGGTTGAAGTGTCGCGCCGGACACCGGGCCGAGCATCAGGATCAGCACCCCGAGCCCGAGTGCCGTCGCGGTGCTGTTCTCCAGCAGCTGCAGCCCGATCTGGCCGGGGGACAGGCGCTGCGCGGCGATTCCCGAGCCCACGACCACGGTGACCAGCAGCACCGGTGCCGAGGGCCTCGGCCAGCACGCGTCGTGCCAGCGGCGCCCCGGCGGGGACCGGGCCGTCGGCGTCGACAGGTTCGGGCATGCCTGACCTCCCTGGCGTCGTTGATCCGGCCGCTCGGGCCGTCCTCGAGGAGGATATCCTTCAGAGATGTTTGACTCAAATTCTATTGAGAGTACAGACTAGTGGTTACCTGACAGCTCGGACCGTGGAGGCGGGATGCAGCCCGACATCGACGACGACCTCCTGCGCCGGGCGCGGATCCATGCCGCACTGGGGGAGCCGGTTCGGCTGGCAATCGCCGAGCGGCTGGCCCTGACCGATGCCTCCCCCGGTGAGCTGGGCGCGGCCTACGGGGTGGCCAGCAACCTGCTGGCCCACCACCTGCGGGTCCTCGCCGATGCGGGAGTCCTGCGCCGGGTCGCGTCCGAGGGGGACGGTCGCCGCTCCTACCTGCAGCTGGCGGCCGACGATCCGCACGTCGCGGCCCTGCTGCCCGCCGCCGGGCTGCGCACGGCGGTCCGCGGGTCGTATTCGTGTGCACCCACAACTCCGCCCGCTCCCAGCTCGCCGCCGCGCAGTGGGCCCGGACCAGCCGGCTCCCTGTGGCGTGCGCCGGCACCCACCCCGCGGCCCGGGTGCACCCGCGCGCCGTCGCCGTCGGACGCCGCCACGGACTTCGCCTGGGCCGTGCTCGTACCAGCCACCTGGAGGAGGTGCTGGGCCCGGGCGACCTTCTCGTGGCCGTCTGCGACAACGCCCACGAGGAGCTTCCTGACCCGGCCGCGGGCGCCGTCCCACGCCTGCACTGGGCCGTCCCCGACCCGGTTCGGGTTGACACCGACGCGGCGTTCGAGGCCGCCTACGACCTGATCGCCGAACGGGTCGGCCGCCTCGCCGCCGCCCTGGACGTGGATACGTCGCCGCCACCCGCCATTGGCCGCGCGGCGACGAGAAGGAGCACAGGATGACCGACGCCGTCACCTCCCGCGGCTCGACCCGATCCTGGGGCAGCCTGCCCCTGGAGCAGACCGTCGCCTTGAGGAACGCGGCCACCCGGCTGGCCACCGACTTCGCCGGCATCTACGGCCAGGAGACCATCGAACGCTTCCTGCACTCCTCCTTCGACCAGTTCGCCGAACACGCGACGATCCCGACATTCCTGCCGCTGATGGCCGAACGCTTCGCCCGCCAGCGGCTACGGGCCCTGGCCAAGATCGAAGGGCTGCACGACGACGGCAAACCCACCGTGCTGTTCCTGTGCGTGCACAACGCCGGCCGCTCGCAGATGGCGATGGGGTTCTTCACCCACCTCGCCGCCGACGCGCGCGTGGCCTGGTCCGGCGGCTCCGAACCCGGCACCGCGGTCAACCCCGCCGCGATCGAGGCGATGCGCGAACGCGGCATCGACATCGCCGCCGAGTTCCCCAAGCCCTGGACCGACGAGACTGTGCGCGCCGCCGACGTCGTCATCACCATGGGCTGCGGCGACGCCTGTCCCATCTTCCCCGGCAAGAGGTACGAGGAGTGGGTCCTCGACGACCCCGCCGGCCAGGACCTGGCCGCCGTCCGAGGCATCCGTGACGACATCGAGCGCCGTGTCCGCGCCCTGCTCGCAGAACTCGGTGTCCGCGCCAGGCGATAGACCGGTCGGCGAGGTTTCGACGAAGTCCACCCGGAGGTCCCGGGGCGATCCGCGCGTGTGAGGGTAGTCATAGGGGGTACGGGTGTTCCTTGGATACCCCTATAGGGTATAACTGAGGAGTGCTCGAAGGATGGTCCGGACGCCGGACCGGCACCGCCTGTGAGTCCCGGAGGTTCGAGATGGCCGACATCACCGCTTCACCCTCGGCGGGGCTGGGTGCCGCTCAGCGTGGGCAGCAGGTCGTCGATCTGGTGGTCGGGGGCATGACGTGCGCGTCGTGCGCGGCGCGGATCGAGAAGAAGCTGAACCGGATGCCTGGGGTGGAGGCGAGTGTGAACTACGCCACCGAGAAGGCGCACGTGGTGATGCCCGAAGGCACTGCGGTGGAGGCGGTGATCGCGACGGTGGAGGCGGTCGGTTACACGGCTCGACTGCCGCTGCCCCCGGTGGCTGCGCCGATGCCAGGGCGTGGGCCGGGGCACGACGGGTCGGCTGCTCGCGGTGGCGGGTCTGGCGAGGCTGATGACGCGCCCGCGCCGGAGGAGGCCGAGGTCGCCTCGCTGCGGCAGCGTCTGGTGGTGTCTGCGGTCCTGACGGCGCCGGTGCTGGTGCTGGCGATGGTGCGGGCGCTGCAGTTCGACTACTGGCAGTGGCTGTCGTTGACCCTGGCCGCGCCGGTGGTGGTGTGGGGGGCGTTGCCGTTCCATCGGGCGGCGTGGGCGAACCTGAAGCACCGTGCGGCGACGATGGACACGTTGATCAGCGTCGGGGTGTCTGCAGCGTTCGTGTGGTCGTTGTATGCGCTGTTCCTCGGCGGCGCCGGGATGCCCGGGGTCCGGATGCCGTTCCGGTTGCTGGCCGAACGGGGTTCGGGGGCCGACGAGATCTACCTCGAGGTGGCCTCGGCGGTGACGGTGTTCATCCTGGCGGGTCGCTACTTCGAGGCACGGGCGAAGAAGCGGTCGGGGGCGGCGCTGCGGGCGTTGCTGGCGATGGGCGCGAAGGACGTCGCGGTGCTGCGCGACGGTGTCGAGGTTCGGGTGCCCGTGGGCTCGTTGACGGTCGGGGACGTCTTCGTCGTCCGCCCGGGGGAGAAGATCGCCACCGACGGGGAGGTCGTGGAGGGTTCCTCGGCGGTGGATGCGAGCATGCTGACCGGCGAGCCGGTGCCGGTGGAGGTCGGGCCCGGTGACGGCGTGGTGGGTGCGACGGTGAACGCCGGTGGGCGGCTGGTGGTGCGCGCGACCCGGATCGGTGCGGACACCCAGCTGGCTCAGATGGCGGCGCTGGTCGAGGCCGCGCAGTCGGGCAAGGCCCCTGTGCAGCGGCTGGCCGACCGGGTCTCGGCGGTGTTCGTGCCGATCGTGATCGGCCTGTCGCTGGCGACGCTGGTGTTCTGGCTTGCCCAAGGTGCCGGCGCCGAGGCCGCGTTCACCGCGGCGGTCGCCGTCCTCATCATCGCCTGCCCGTGCGCGTTGGGGCTGGCCACGCCCACCGCGCTGCTGGTGGGCACCGGCCGCGGCGCCCAGCTGGGCATTCTGATCAAGGGCCCGCAGATCCTGGAGTCCACTCGCCGGGTCGACACCATCGTGCTGGACAAGACGGGCACGGTCACCACGGGCCGGATGCGTCTGGTCGATGTCGTGCCCGCCGCGCACGCCACTGTCGAAGATGTGCTGCGCCTGGCCGGGGCGCTGGAGGACGCCTCCGAGCACCCGGTCGCCGCCGCGATCACCGCCGGCGCCCGCGAGAGTGTGGGCGACCTGCCGGCCGTGGAGTCCTTCGCCTCGACCCAGGGGCTGGGGGTGCAGGGTCTCGTCGAGGGCCATGCGGTGGTCGCGGGCCGCGCCGGGTGGCTGGCCGAGGCGTGGGCGCAGCCGCTGGACGACGCCCTCGCCGCTGCCCGCGAGCAGGCCGAGTCGGCGGGCCGTACCGTGATCGCGGTGGGCTGGGACGGCGCCGCGCGGGGGCTGCTCGTGGTCGCCGACACCGTCAAACCCACCAGCGCACAGGCCGTCGCCGAGCTGAAGGGTCTCGGGCTGCGACCCGTGCTGCTCACCGGGGACAACACCCGCGCGGCGGCCGCGATCGGCGCCGAGGTCGGGATCAGCCAGGTCGTCGCCGAGGTCATGCCCGCGGACAAGGTGGCCGTCGTGCGGCGCCTGCAAGACCAGGGCAGGGTCGTGGCGATGGTCGGCGACGGCGTCAACGACGCCGCAGCCCTGGCCCAGGCCGACCTCGGCATCGCGATGGGCACCGGCACCGACGTCGCCATCGAAGCCAGCGACCTCACCCTCGTGCGCGGCGACCTTCGCACCACCGTCGACGCCATCCGGCTGTCCCGCCGAACCCTGGCCACCATCAAGGGGAACCTCTTCTGGGCCTTCGCCTACAACGTCGCGGCCATCCCGCTGGCCGCCGCCGGGCTGCTCAACCCCCTCATCGCCGGGGCAGCCATGGCCTTCTCATCGGTCTTCGTCGTCAGCAACAGCCTGCGGCTGCGCCGCTTCCGGGCCGTCTCCGCCTAGGTCGAGTCTGGTGGATCTTGCGCGGGGCCGAGGGCGTGTCTGCCGGATCTTCACGCTGCTGCGCGCCCCCTGGCGGGCGGTCCGCTGCGTTGTCGTCGTCGCCGATAGCGCCGCTATCGCCGACTCCTCCGCCTGGCGCCCCACTCCGCCAGCCGGCTGCTCGCGACGCGCAAGATCCACCAGACACGCCCTAGGCCGACCGACTACCTGTCTCTTGCCCCACAAGTTGATCGTGAGACGGTGATCGTGCGACATCTCAAGCGTGGTTCCCGTCATGCCGCATGACGATCACGCTGCTAACCAGCGATGTCTCACGATCACCGAACCGGCGACGACGCCCCGTTGACCTATGGGCTGCGCCACGCGCGTGTGGGCGACCCGGTCTCCTGCCTGAGCCGGCAACCGAAACGGTCGGGCAACGCGTCTGGTATGTGACCGGCCCGCAGCGGGTCGGCCGCGGGGACGAAGGACACTGGGTCATGGCTTTGGCTGCCGAGGACGAGGCCGCGTTCAGCGAGTTCGTCGTCGCTCGGTCGGCGGGGCTGCTCCGGACCGCGTCCCTGCTGGCCGGCGACCCGTACGGCGGCGAGGACCTGCTGCAGACCGCGCTGCTGAAGACCTACCTGGCGTGGCCGAGGATCCGGGACAGGGCCGCCGTCGAGAGCTACGTGCGGCGCACCATGGTGACCACGGTGACCTCGTGGCGACGGCGGCGATGGCGTGGGGAGATCTCGGCCGAGCGGCTGCCGGAGCCCGCGAACGACGACTCTGGCCTCAGCCTCGCCGAGCGGTTGGATCTCTGGACGGCGCTGCGCACGTTGACGCCCCGGCAGCGGGCCGTGATCGTCCTGCGGTTCTACGAGGACCTGCCGGAGGCCGAGATCGCGCGCGTGCTGGGCTGCTCGCCCGGAACCGTGAAGAGCCAGTGCAGCAAGGGCCTGGCCAAGCTGAGGCAGCGCCACCGGGGAGAGCCCGGCCAGCCAACCAGCATTCCGGACGGGTCCGTGGCAGAGGGAGGCACCCGATGACCGAGCAGCTGCAGCACGAAGTGGCCCGGGACCTGTCCGCCCTGGCCCAGGGGGTCGGCCCGCCGCGTGCCGACCTCGCCGTGCAGGTGATGGCTCGTGGCCGCACGGTTCGTCGCCGACGGAGGATCCTGGCGGCGTCCGGGCTTGTCTGCTCCCTCGGCCTGGGAGCCGGGACGCTCCTCGTCGTCACCGGTGGGCCGGCGCACCGGCAGCAGCCCACCCAGCCGATGCCCACGTTGACCATCACCCCCACGCCCACGTCGTCCCACGCCAGGGGGCGCACGACCCGGGTCGACTATCCCGGCGGGGTCTCCGTGTTCTGGCCAGCAGCCGGGGCGGGGTACGGATGGATCGACCCGTCTGCCACTGAGGAGCCCGCGACCGATGCCGGGCGCCGGCTGCGCGAGGCGGTCCTGAACGCCGTCCCCGGCACCCAGCTGCAGCCACAGCCGGACGATGGCTCCGCGCCGGGCCCCGACATGGGCATCAACCAGCTCGCAACCCCCGCCCGGGGCACGACCTCGTACTCGATCGACGTCGATGACGTCGACGGGATACGACGTGGGGCCCTGTCGGTGTGGATGAGCCGAGGGGGGCTGCCGACAGACCCCGGGACGGCCGCCATGGATCTGTGCGGAAGCTGGCCGTTGCGCGCCGACGGCGTGCCCGATGGACCTTCGATGCTGGACGGCGAAGGCGAGTTCAAGAAGGCGGGCTTGATCCCGCATCGGTGCAGCGTGCACGCCGTCGGCGGTCTCACGGTCGTGCACATGGAAGCTGTCATGCCCAGTACCAACGGTCGGGGCCCGGCCCGGGACAAGCTGCGGGTCGTCTTCACGGTTCGCGATGACGGCACCGCGGTGAGGGTCGACAGCAATACCCACATATTCGGCAGCCTGCAGTCGGGCCCGCAGGCGGCAAACGACCTGGCGCAACCCCGACCGTGGTCGGACCTGGAGTCCCTGGCCGTCGGCCTGCCCTACCCCGAGTGACGCAGTACCGCTCGCGATGGCATGGCCACAGATGAGCCGGGTAAGACACACTCGGACGACCACCCGCCACGAAGCAGAGGAGCACGTCGTGAGCACCCGCACCCCCGTCGTCCTGGACCGCGCCCGGATCAGCGAGCTGACCGAGCGCGAGGCGGCGCGGCTGGACGAGCGCACGTCCGGCTCGGCCGCGCTGTACGAGCGCGCGCGGCAGACCCTTTCCGCCGGAGTGGCGTCGTCCTACCAGATGCGCGACCCATGGCCGATCTACCTCGACCACGGACAGCGGTGCCTACGTCTGGGACGTCGACGGCAACCGCATGGTGGACTTCCACAACGGCTTCGGCTCGATGGTGCAGGGCCACGCCCATCCGGCGATTTCCGCGGCCGTGCAGAAGCGGCTCGCCCTCGGCACGCACTTCGCCGCCCCGACGGAGGACGCCGTGGTGGTCGCCGAGGAGCTGAAGCGCCGCTTCGGCCTGCCGCGCTGGCGGTATGTGAACTCCGGCTCCGAGGCCACGATGGATGCGATCCGGATCGCTCGTGCCACCACGGGCCGCGAGACGATCGTCAAGATCTTCGGGTCCTACCACGGGCACCACGACTACGTCATGGTCTCGATCGGGGTGCCGTACGACCGCATCGGGGACCGCGACGACCTGGCCTCGTTGCCCTACGGCGCAGGGATCCCCCAGTCGGTGGCGGACATGACCGTGCCGGTCCCCTTCAACGACGCGGCCGCGATGGAGCGCCGGATCGAGCGGCTGGTCGCCGAGGGCCGCGCACCCGCGTGTGTGATCATGGAAGCCGCCATGATGAACCTGGGCATCGTGCTGCCCGAGCCGGGCTATCTCGAGGCCGTTCGCGAGATCACTCGCAAGCACGGGATCATCCTGATCTTCGACGAGGTGAAGACGGGGATCTGCATCGCCGCCGGTGGGGCCACCGAGCGCTTCGGGGTCCGACCCGACATGGTGACGTTGGCGAAGGCACTGGGTGGCGGGCTGCCGATGGGGGCGATCGGTGGCACGGAGGAGGTCTTCGAGGTCGTCGAGAACGGCTCGGTGTTCCAGGTCGGCACCTACAACGGCAACCCGCTCGGCGTGGCTGCCGCGCGGGCCGGTCTGCTCGAGGTGATGACGCCGCAGGCCTACGCCCATCTCGACGTGCTCAACGAGCACCTCGTGAGCGGCTGCCAGGCCGTGGTCGAGAAGTACCAGCTGCCCGGCTACGCGATCGGCGTGGCGTCCAAGGGCTGCGTCACCTTCGCACCGGTCAAGGTCGTGGACTACGAGACGTACAAGCAGCACCAGGACGGCGAGCTGGCCGACCTGGCCTGGCTGTACAACATGAACCGGGGCGTCTTCATGACGCCCGGCCGCGAGGAGGAGTGGACCCTGTCGATCCAGCACACCACCGCCGACTGCGACGCTTTCGTCGCGGCCTTCGAGGAGCTGGCCGAGGACCTGACCCGCTGACGGGGACGGCGGGCAGCCGCGGCCTTTGGTCCATGTCCCCGCGCGCTGGAAGGAGTCGCCGCGGTCCCGCGTCGTGACGCGGGTGGTGACCACACGCTGCTGGTCGAGGGTTCTACCGGCGAGGGAGCTCCACGACGACGATGGTGCCGTGCACGCCGTCGGAGTCGACGGTGACCCTTCCGGCGTGGGCGTGGACGAGGCTTTGGACGACGGCCAGGCCGAGGCCTGAGCCCGCGGGCGTCTGGCTGGCCCGAGCGCGCCAGAACCGGGTGAACACGTGGGGGAGGTCTGTGCGGGGGATGCCCGGGCCGGTGTCGGCGACGGTCAGCCGCACTGGGGAGCCGCCGCTGCCGGTGGTGACGCTGACGGTGACGTCGTCGCCGGGTCGGCAGTAGCGCGTGCAGTTCTCCAGCAGGTTGCCGATCACCTGGTGCAGCCGGTGGGGGTCTCCGCTGACGACTACGCCGCGGTCAAGGTGGCAGCGTGTGGTGAGTCCGGCCGCACGCAGCTGCGGGTCGCGAGCGCGGATCTCGGCCTCGGCGACATCGGCGAGGTCGACGGGCTCGAGGTGCATCCCCAGCGGTGCTGCTTCCGCTGCGGAGAGCTCGGCCAGGTCCGAGACCACGCGGGCCAGCCGCAGCGACTGGTCGTGCAGCCGGGCCAGGGCCGGGGGGTCCGCCGGTGCCAGCCCGTCCCGCAGCTCCTCGAGCCCGGCTTGCAGGGCAGCCAGCGGAGTGCGCAGCTCGTGGGCCACGTCGGCTGCCATCTGGCGGCGCACGTGCTCCGAGCGTTGGACGGTGGTCGCCGCGTCGTCGAAAGCGGCAGCGAGCTCCGCGAGCTCGCCGACGCCGCGGACCCCGGCGCGGGCGTTTCGGTCCCCGCCCCCGAACGCACGGGCGGCGGCTGTGAGCGCGACCACCGGGCGGGTCAGCTGACGGGCGATGAACCATGCGGCGCCCAGCGCCAGTGCCAGGGCAGCGACAGACGCCGCGAGGATCCAGGTCCAAGCCACCGGTCGGCCCACGAGAGTCACCGTGTGGACGAAGGTGAGGGTGACCGAACCCACCCCGGTACCTGCGACGACGACGGGGGCTGTGACAGTCCCGCCGACAGTCCCGGCGCCGGCCATCCTGCCCGATCCCATGCCGGGTCCGGCGCCCATGGCGCCCATCCCCTGCGTGGTGGCGACGACGCCACCGTCGCCGTCGCGCACGGTCAGCCGGGCCCCGGCGGCGCCGGCCACGCCGGTCACCGGCGCCAGGTCTGCGCCACTCCACCCGCCTGCCTGCTCGTAGGCAGCTGCGGCGGCCTGCGCGGCGCGGCCGGCAGCGTCGCGACGCTGAGCGCTCTGCTGGCTGGCGAGTCCGCGGTCGGTGCCGACCATGGCGGCGGCGGTGACCAGGCCCACTGCGGTGAGTGCGACGAGGGCGAATGCGAGGAGAAGGCGGCGCCCCAACGCACCCAGACCCGCGTAGCCGCCGTCAGCAGCGATGCCTCGACTTCCGGCGACCACAGGGAGGACTCGCGGATGCGCGTCAGGTGTCACGGCGCAGCCCCAGCCGGTAGCCGACACCGACGACGGTCTCCACGATCGAGGCGGCGTCGGGGCCGAGCTTGTGCCGCAGGTTCTTCAGGTGGGAGTCCATGCTGCGCTCGTACCCGGCGAACTCGTACCCGCGGACCCGGTTGACCAGCTCGTAGCGGGAGAACGGCCGTCCGGGAACCGACGCCAGTGTGGTCAGCACGCCCCACTCGGTGGGCGTGAGCTCGACCGCACGACCGTCGCAGCGGACCTCTCGCCGGGCGGCGTCCAGCACCAGGCGCCCGCCGCCGAACGAGGCGGCGTCGGGGTCAGGGCCGGCGGACGGCAGGGCGCGTCCGAGGACGGCGGCGACGCGGAGCACGACCTCGGTGGGGCTGAAGGGCTTGGTGACGTAGTCGTCGGCGCCCAGGCTGAGCCCGCGGATCCGCTCGTCGGTGCCGGCGCGCGCCGTGACGACCACGACGGGTGTCCGACGCCGGTCCTCGCGGGCCGCGCGTAGCACCTCCAGCCCCTCCAGGTCCGGAAGGCCCAGGTCGAGCACGACGAGGTCCACGGTGGCGGCGTCCAGCAGGCGGAGCCCCTCCAGGCCGGATCCGGTGGACAGCACTGCATGCCCGGCGCGCTCAAGGTAGCGCCGCAAGACGTCGCGGATGTCGCGGTCGTCCTCGACCACCAGAACGGTGCTCACCGGAGCATCATCTCGGGGCCAAGTGCCCGGCGAGTGGGGTCCAGGGTCGGTCTCCACATCGTCTCCACACCGGCTGCAGCGCGTCTGCGTCTGCGCGGCCGAGCCTGGGAGTGACACAGACCAGCGCCCCGCCGCCATGGCTGGGCCGACCAACGGAGGTCACCATGCGCCGTCCCATCGTCATCGCCGGAGGGCTCGCCGCCGCCACCCTCGGCGTCATGCTTCTCGCTGCCCCGGGGCAGGCCGCCGGCCCGATGCCGAGCCCTTCGCCGTCGACCTGCATCGGTTGCGATGTAGCGGCCCGGGGAGCGTTCGGACGCGGTGCCGGGATGGGCTCCGGCATGGGAGCCGGCACGGGTGCCCGGATGGGCGCCGGGATGGGCGCGGGGATGGGCAGCCGGATGGCGCGCGGTGCAGGCGTGGAGGCCGACGCACCGTGCCTGCTGGCCGACGGCGCCGCGCAGGGCACCCTCACCTCGGACCAGAAGGCACGGCTGGCGGCGATGGCCGAGGAGGAGAAGCTCGCCCACGACGTCTATGTCGAGCTGGCGAAGAGCTCCGGTGATGTGCGCTTCGCCCGGCTCGCCGGTGCCGAGTCCCGTCACGTCGCGGCTGTGCGTGCCCTGATGGTCAGGTATGCGGTGAGCGACCCCACCGCCGGGAGGGCTGACGGGCAGTTCAGCACGCCGGCGACCGCGACCGCCTACGCCAGCTTCGTCGCCGACGGCAAGGCCTCGCTGGATGCGGCCCTGGTCGTCGGACGCGCGATCGAGAGGGCCGACATCGCCGACCTGAAGACGGCCGGCACCGGTGTGACCGCTGCGGACGTCACGACGGTATACAGCCACCTCAGCACCGCCTCGGGGATGCACCTGCGGGTCTTGGGCGCCTGAGCGCCAGGTCGGCCACCGCGGGGGTGCTGTCAGCGAGATGACGGCGCCGCCGCGGTGGTATGCGCCTTGGCCGTGCTGACGCCCATGAGGCGGTAGAACGGGCACAAGCCGACCGCGGCGGTTACGGCCAGGACCGCGGCGAGTGCGAGCAGCACGATGCCGAGCACGCTGCCGGCGCCGAAGGCTGCTGCGACCACGGCCAGTACCGCGGCCCCGACCACGCGCATGATCCGGTCCATCGAGCTCTCATTGCGCTGCATGGCTGGCCTCCTGGGCTGTGAACGGTCCCGGTGTCCCGGCACGCGAGTCGAGCATATACCCCTGGGGGTATGATTGTGAGTGATCGACGTCCCCCACGAAGCGGAGCACCCCACCATGCACGCCACCCGCCGATCCGCCTGCACAGGAAGTGCGCTGCTGCTGGCAGCGGCGATTCTGGCCGGCACCACTGGATGCTCGTCGACCCCGTCCGGGGCGGCGTCCGGCAGCGTCGCCGCGCAAGGACAGCACCTGGCCCCGGCTCAGTTCGCCGCCCTGGCCGGCCGACCCGCGACAGTGGTGCTCGACGTCAGAACGCCCGCGGAGTTCGCCACCGGCCACCTGCCCAACGCCCAGAATATCGACGTCGAGTCAAGCGACTTCGCGGCCCAAGTGGCGGGGCTGGACAAGAACGCCACCTACGCCCTGTACTGCCACAGCGGCCGACGTTCCGGCATCGCCCTGGAGCAGATGCAAGCCGCGGGCTTCACCGACGTCGCGGACCTCGCCGGGGGGATCACCGACTGGGCGGCGCAGGGCCACGACGTGGTCACTGGGCCCTGACCGCGACTCGAACCACCTCCGTGACGCGGTCGCGCGCCGCGTCACCGCGGCCGGCGCGGATCCGTTGGTATGCGTGCCGCTCCGCGGGCTTCGTGGTCGCCCCCGTCGGGGTGAGGCTGGGTCAGACGACTCGGCCGGGCTTGCCTCCCGACACGACCACGGGCAGGCCAGCCGCAGACCATGCACGCATGCCGCCGGCAACGTCGACCACCGTGTAGCCGGCGCGGCGAAGCATCGCGGCTGCCCGCGCGGAGCGGTGACCGGTGCGGCAGATGGTCAGGACGGTGGCCAAGGTCGACAGCTCACTGGTGCGGGACGCGAGCTCGTTCAGCGGGATGTGCCGGGCCTTCGGGGCCCGCCCGGCCGACCACTCCCGCTGCTCGCGAACATCGACGAGCACGGCCCCCTGTCGCTGCATCTGCGCCGCCGCAGCTGCGGGAACCCGTCGACGCGGCCTGTCGGCGTCACCTCCGAAGAAGCGGTCCCACCAGCTCATCTCGTACTCCTCCTGCCGATGACCACAGCCACACGATACCCCCACTGGTATAGAGGGGGCGCCGTCGCGACATCGGTGGGCGAGGCCAAGGCGAGCACGACGACCAGGTCCGGGGCTGCGAGAAACGCCGCGGGTGGCGGGGAGTGGTCGCAATGACTGTCAGGGGCGGTCGCCACGACGGTGCCGGTCGTCACAGCGGGCGAGATAGGCACCTGTGTGGGCCCGAAACGCGGTCTCACGCTTTCAGGCGCCCGGCATGACCCGCTCGACGCCCGCGCCTTCGGAGGGTGCCTCCCCTCCGATGGCGTCAGCGAACTCGCAGAAGGCCGCGTACGCGCGAGGCCCGTAGATCGTGGCGGGACCGCCCTTCATCAGGAACGTGACCCCGATGGCCTCCGCGGCCTCCTGCTTGCTGGCGCCGGCTCTGGCGGCGGCCTTCGCGTGGGAGGCGATGCAGCCGTCGCAGCCGTCGACGACGCCGATCGCCACGGCGATGAGCTCCTTCGTCTTGACGTCCAGGGCGCCCACGGCGAACGCCGCGTTGTGCAGCTCGCGGAATCCGGCGTACACATCCGGGATGGCGCGGCGCAGGTCGCGGTGCAGGGGGTTCAGGGCGTCGAGGACCTCTCGGCCATGCTCGTGGCTAGACATGCTCTCATTATACCCAGAGGGGTATCCGGTTAGGCCCCGAGGGGTATCCGGAGAGAAGCAGCGACCACGGTCCCGCTCCCCGTGTGCCTGGCTCGCGCCACATGCATCGGCGGCCCCGCGGCGTCCACCCGTCCCTGCCGGGCTAGCCGGCGACGGTGGCCAGCCCGTACGGCCGCAGGCCAGACTGGGCGGGTGGCAACAGATGCTGTGGTCGCACGCGCGGCGCACTGGGACGGTCGCTATGGCGCCCTCGGAGCTGACCAGGTGAGCTGGTTCCAGCCCGAGCCGGTGATGTCGTTGGAGCTGCTGGACGCCTCCGGGGCGGCTCCCGGGGAGTCGTTGGTCGACGTGGGCGGTGGCGCGTCCCTGCTCGTGGACCGCCTGGTGGACCGCGGCTGGGCCGACGTGACGGTGCTCGACGTCTCCGCCGCAGCCCTGAGCGTGGCTCAGGCCCGGTTGCCCGACGACGCGCGCGTCACCTGGGTGTGCACCGACCTGCTCGTCTGGCGGCCGGCCCGGCGGTTCGGGGTCTGGCACGACCGCGCCGTCTTCCACTTCTTGGTCGATGGGGCAGACCGTGCACGCTATGCGGATCTGCTGCGGGAGTCTGTGGTGCCGGGTGGCCACGTGATCATCGGAACGTTCGCCGAGGACGGCCCCCTGATGTGTTCAGGGCTTGCCGTGGCGCGGTACACGGCCGAGGCGTTGGCCGAGGAGCTGGGCTCACGCTTCGCGATGCTGGACCGGCGCCGCCACATCCATGTCACCCCCGCGGGCGCCGTCCAACCCTTCACGTGGGTGCTCGCGCGCTACCAGCCGTAGCCGTGGCCCAACCGTGATGACTCGCGGTGAACTGCGCGTGGCGACGATCCGTATATGAGTGGGGATCTTTGGGTTACACCGATGAGGAGATGCCATGCGCACCAGGGCCCGCAGGCTCGCTTCAGGCGTTCTGCTGTTCACCAGCGCCGTGTTCGTGCTTGCCGCGTGCGGCGGTGGCAGCAGCGCAGGGACGGCCGTGACACCGGCGGGTTCGTCGTCGACGGCTGGGCAGTCGTCCGGCCCGGCACCGGCGGCCAACGGGACGACAGTGACCGTCACCGAGAAGGAGTTCTCGATCGCGCTGTCGCAGAACACATTCACACCGGGCACGTACACCTTCAAGGTCACCAACCAGGGGCAGTTCTCGCACAACCTCACCATCGAGGGCCCGGGCGTGGACAAGACGGCGTCGCCCACTCTCGCGACCGGGACGAGCGGTGATGTGACGGTGAGCCTGCAAGCCGGCACCTACGAGCTGTGGTGCTCCGTCGACAGCCACAAGGACAAAGGCATGGACATGACGATCACGGTCGCCTGAGGCGCACACCCCCAGCGCCTTCCCGGCCGCCCGTGGCGGGCCTGCGTGGGCCAGGGCTCAGCGGTCGCGGGTTCGCGACAGCAGGTCGAGCTCTTCTGCCACGCGGACCGCTGACCGGCGGTTGTTCACGCCGAGCTTGGCGTAGATGCTCCGGGTGTGCGTGCGGACAGTGCTCAGCGACACGATGAGCTCGCGAGCGATGTCGGGGCCGTCCAGGTCGGTGCCGAGCAGCCGGAGAACGTCGAGCTCACGCTCGCTCAGGGGATCGACCAAGCCCTGTCTGCCGGCCGGCGGGTGCTCGGTCGTGGTGACGGCTGCCTGGAGGCGACGGACATAGGTGCGGGCGGTCCCCCGTTTCGCGAGCCCCTGGAGCAGCGAGGCCATCGGCGGACCCTCGTCCACGATGAGCCGAACGTAACCCTCTGGCTCGGCCAGCGTCACCGCGCGTTCGAGTGCTGCCAGAGCCGAAGCGCTGTCCCCTCGTGTCTGGTGTGCGAGCGCCTGCACCACCAGGATCTCGATGACGCTTCCCGTCCTGGCCCCCGCCGCCGCAGCCATCCGGAGACGCTCCAAGAACCGGCTCACCTCGGGGAGGGAGGGCTGCGAACCCTCCGTCGCGCCACCGGCCAGGAGCACCCGGGCGAGGGTGATGTGCTCGAACTCGCGCAGGTAGCTCAGGTCGTCCTCGACGGTCAGACCGCTGTCACGCACCCACCCGAGCGCTTCGCTCAGCTCCCCGTGCGCGGCGTGGGCCCGCGCGTTCATCGCCGGGATCGGTCGGACGTTGGGGAAGAAGTCACTCACGTAGACGCGCTCTGCCTCGTCGAGCAGGTGGGTTGCACCGGCCAGATCACCTTCGGCCGCCCGGATCCGCGCCGCAGCGACCCGCGAGCGATAGCGGTTCTGTGGCAGCCCGGTGTGCTCGCCGAGCTCCCGGCTCCGCAGGAGAGCCTGCGTGGCGGCAGGCAGGTCGTCGCGTTCGAGGAGGACCTCGCTCATCCCCACGTACATGTCTGCCGTACCCCGCAGGGGCTCGCCGGCTCCCTGTGCACGCTCCAGAGCGTTCTCGTAGGTGCGCATGGCCTCGCCCAGACGCCCCTGCGCACGCCGAATGTCCGCCAGCGCGATCGCGCACCCGAGGGTGTCAGCCGTGTGCCCAGCCTGAAGCAGGCCGGCCACGCAGTCGGTGTACGACCGATGGGCGGCCTCGAGGTCTCCGCTCGCCCAGTAGGCGAGCCCCGACAAACCCGCTGCCGATGCACGGCAGAGGTGGTCCTCCTCCGGCGACAGATCGATCGCCCGTTGCGCGTGCCTCACAGTACTGACCCCGTCGCCGCGAGACAGGGCCAATGCGGCTCGATACAGCTGGATCACCGCCGGGAGGCGGCGGAACTCCTCGTCGTCAAGGACCTCGGCCGGTGGCGTGTGCGATCGCCCACGGACCGTCGTTGCGCCCAGCCACGGCTCGGCGTCCCGCAGTCGGTCCTCGACGCCCTCGGTCTCACCGACTGCCAGCATCGCCCCGGCGAGCCCGACGCTGAGCACGGGCCGGACACGGACCACCTCGTCGGGAAGGGCCTTCAGCCAGCCGAGCACCGCGGCCTCCTGCCTGGTCCTGCGCATGGCGGGGATCGCCAGCTCGACCAGGTCCGCCGCTCGCTCGAAGTCCTGGGCCTCCAGGGCGTGGCGGACCGCCTCGGACGGCTCGCCGTTCTCGGTGTACCACTGGCTGGCTCTGCGGTGCAGGCCGGAAGTCTCGTCGGACTGCTCGTCGAGCAGGTGCGCCCGCAGCACGTCGGCGAAGAGGTGGTGATAGCGGTACCACTGGCGTCGGTCGTCGAGCGGGACGAGGAAGAGGTTCCCCCGCTCCAGCGTCGTCAACGTGGCCTTGCCACCGTCCTGACCGGTGACGGCGTCGCAGAGGGGGCCGCTCAGCCGGTCGAGGATGGAGGTCTGAAGCAGGAACTGCTGGACATGCGCCGGTTGGCGGTGCAGGACCTCCTCGGCCAGGTAGTCGACGATGTACCGGTCGTCCCCGGCGAAACCGGCGATGAACGCGGTGAGGTCGTCTCGTCCCTGCATCGACAGCGCCGCCAGCTGGAGCGCGGCGATCCACCCTTCGGTGCGCTCCTCCAGCGTGGCGACGTCCTGCGCCGTCAGCGCCAGGCCCATCCCCTCGTTGAGGTACGCCGCAGCCTCCGCGGGCGTGAAACGCAGGTCCGCGGCGCGGATCTCGGCGAGGTCGCCGCGCGCTCGCAGCCGCGCTAGCGGCAGGGTCGGGTCGGTGCGGCCGGCGATCACTACGTGTATCTGTGGGGGCAGGTGCTCGAGCAGGAAGGCCATCCCGTCGTGCACCTCGCGCGCGTCGATGACGTGGTAGTCGTCGAGCACCAGCACGACGTCGTTCGAGACCGCATCGAGGTCGTTGAGCAGAGTGGCCAGCACCGCGTCGATCGGTGCCTCGGGCGGCTGCAGGAGCGCGAGCGTTCCTGCCCCAACCCCTGGCTCCGCCGTTCTCAGCGCGGTGACGAGGTAGGTCCAGAACAAGGCAGGGTCGTTGTCGCGCGGGTCGAGCGAGAGCCATGCCACGGACCGTCCACCGGCAGCTGCGGCTGCCAGCCACTCGGTCAGCAGCGTCGTCTTCCCGAAGCCTGCCGGGGCTGACACGAGAGTGAGCGTCGACTCCGTACCGCGGCTCAGGCGCTGGCTCAGCCTCGAACGCGCCACCAGCCCGCGTCGCAGCCTGGGCACATGGAGCTTGGTCTCGAGCAGCGGGCCTGCCATCACCACCTCACTTCAGCGCTCAACGGACGCCCTTGACGGGCAGGATGGCGAGGGCTCCGACGATCGCGAAGGCTCCCGCGACCGCGTAGAGCACGCCGTAGCTGCCGTCGCCGAGTGCCAGGATTGCCGGTGCGATCGCTGGCGCCAAGGCGAAGGGCAGGGCGCCGGCGATGTTGAGCACGCCGAGGTCCTTGGCGACGCTCTCCTGGTCGGGCAGCACGTCCACGACCAGCGCGAGGTCGACGGCCATGTACATGCCGAAGCCGAGACCGCCGACGGCCATGCCGACGAGGAACCCATTGAAGTCGCTGGCGATCGCGACCACGAACAGCGCGAGGCCGTACACGATCGACGCGGTGAGGACGAAGATCTTCCGCCGGCCCGTCCGGTCGGACAGCCTGCCGGCGACGAGGGATGCGACGACGAGGACGACGGACTGGACCAGCGTGCCGAGGAAGATCTGGTGCGGCACCTCGGCCTTCGCACTGCCGATCTCGGCCAGCAGGTAGTAGGCCTGGTAGGTGACCAGGAAGGCGTAGGCCATCACGAACATGAACCGGCTGGCGAAGGCCCACGCGAAGTCCGGGCTCTTTCGCGGTGCCACGTAGAACGTGCTGAGGAGCTCCCGCAGCGTCCAGGGCGGCGGCGCCGACCCGTCGAGCCGGCGGTCCTTCAGCGTGACCGCGAAGAGCAGGATGAAGAACCCACCGATCGCGCACGGAACCATGAACATCGCGAGCTGGTTGCCGGTGAACAGCTGCACCAGGAAGGTGCCGCTCACCGCCGCGATGGGCAGGCAGACGCCCAGGACACCGGAGACCTGGCCGCGCTGATCGGCCGGGACCTGGTCGGGCAGGACGGCCACCACGGCGGCGAGCAGTGCGTTGAAGAGCAGCTGGGCGATGCACCAGCCGACGAGCACGACCGGGATGTCGGGTGCCAACGCCACGATGAGGATGCCGAGTGACCCGCCGAGCAGTCCCATGACCATCCACGGTCGCCGCATCCCCCACGCCGACGACGTGCGGTCGCTCATCCTGCCGAAGAACGGGTTGCCGAACATCGCCACCAAGGCGCCGACCCCGGTGACCAGTGCCAGGCTCCTCGGCGCCTGCCTGATCCCCACGAGCGAGTCGACCTTCAGGGCCAGGGTGACCAAGGCGGGGGCCAGGAACACCAGGCAGGTGCTCATGTACGCCAACGTGTACAGCCAGATGAAGCCCCATCCGACCCGGTGTGGCATTGGTGACTCAGGGTCCACGGCGGCATCGGTGGCTGCGGGGTAACCCATGGCGTCCAGCCCGGCGGGCGGAGGCAGATGCGTCAGGTCGGCGGGCGTGCCGCCCACGGGGTGGGTGGGGTGGGGCATCGCGCTCTTCTCACGGCGGCCTGGGGTCGGGCGACCATCAGGAGGCACTCACGCGCGCGTTGCGTAGGGTGGTCGATGCGAGGCTGCCCGTCCTGTGACGGTGTCACGAAGCTGAGGACCTGTCGAGCGCACCGTTCGGCTTACGAGGAGACGGCCGGGCCGTGGTGGGCCCGGCCGCCTCCTCGTGCGTCAGGCGACGGTGGCGCTGACGGCGTACCGGGGGTTGACGTCGACCGTGAGGGCGGTGATGGCTGAGGGCTTGAAACCCTTGAACGTCAACCAGATACCGAGGGAGAGCTCCCACAGGGCCACCGGGAGGGTCGCGATCGCCGACCACGCGGAGATCGGCTCGATGACGCCGAAGAACGCCGCGATCGTGGAGGTGATGAGCAGGGGGGCGCCGATGAGTCCCATGAGGGGGATGGCACGCGGCACGAGGCGTGATCGGTACATCAAGGTCCCCAGCAGGAGCGCGCTCATGCACGGCATGAGGGTCTGTCCGAGAAGGGCCGTCCCCTTGTAGGTCGCGACCAGCGATGCGCCGGTGGTGACGAGCGCGCCGGTGTCCGCACCGCTGGCTGCGCCCAGGTCCTGTCGCAGGTGGACGAGCGAGAGGAGGCTCAGAACACCGACGAAGATCATGGCGGCCTCGAGGGTGCGAACCGCGACGAAGCCGAGCGCCATGCCTTCGTTCTGCCGCTTGACCACCGGGAACAGCGTGACGGCCGTGCCGATGCCGGCCAAGGCGACGATCACCTCGGAGAAGGCACCCCAGAGCACGCCCGAGCTGCCGCCCGAGCCGGTGATCCAGTTCTGGTCGGTCTTGAGGTTGCCGTAGAGGGCCAGCGTGGGGATCGAGATGAACGTGACCAGGTAGAAGATGCCCGCGACGAGCGCCGTCCTCCTCGTCGAGTCCATGGGGGCCCTGGTCGTTCGTGCGGTGCGGACGTTGTTCGCCATGTCGGTGCTCCTTCAGGGGTGGACGAGCTATCGGGGACCGGTGTTGGGCAGATCGGGCTTGTCGGGTTCGACCTGGGTGACCGAGACCAGCGGCACGCCCAGGTCGCGCAGCTTGAGCAGCACGCCGTACAGCGCGGCCTGGTCGAGCACGGGGCCATGGATGACGGTCGTGCCGTCGATCTCGCGGGTGAGGCTCAGTCCGTCGAACCACGCGGCCCATCGAGGATCGAGGTGCCCCTTGGTGCGGATCTCGTACTGTCCGGGCTCCGGCGGGTGGCGGGTCGTCGTGTCGCTCATGGTGTTCCCCTTGCTGGTGCTCGCTGGGCTGGATCTCAGCCGGCGGTGCGCACGTTGCGTGCTTCGGTGGTTCGCTCGAAACGTAGGAGGAGATGTGATGAGCGGGCATCGTCACCTGTGGTGGTTGAGGTGATGAGATGCGCGAACCGAATGAGGCCGGCTCCCCGCTTCGGCGAGCACGTCAAGGAGCGAACAAGGCAACGTGGATGAGCTCAGGTCGCCGTTCCGAGTGGTGGGTTGGCGGCGATGATCTCGTGGGTGAGAAGGACGTCGCGGAAGTCGGCCCGGGCCTGGTGGAGGGTGTCGGGGTCGGGTGTGGTGCCGGCGTACCAGGGGGCCAGGTCCTTGGCTTGGACGAGGTGTCTGCCGTGGGGCAACGGCTGGATGTCCCAGCCGTCGAGGTTGGTGGCGCGCTCCAGGTGGGAGTCGGTGAGAACCTGCACGCCGTGGGCGTCGGGGATGAACCGGTCTATGAGGTGCCGGTTGAGTCGCACGTGGCCTTCGTGGACGTGGGGAAACGGGGGGGTTCCCTGGTTGAGTTGGATCCAGGACATGCACCAGCCGACGGAGCGCCGCACGAAGGCGAGATCGAGGGGGGCGGGTGCCTGCAGCAGGGCCGCAGTGATCGTGTGGAGCTGTTGCTGCCAGGTGCGCTCGGCGTCGTAGACCTGGTAGAGGGCCTGCCCGTGGACCGCCAGGGCGACCCGGTGGATGAGCAGGGGTCGGGGGCGGATGTAGGTGATGGCGCTGAGGTGGCCGTGCTGGGCGCCCCAGGCCATGCCGTCGGCCAGGCCCACCTCACCGGCCTCGACCTGGGACAGGCCTCGGGACAGGTAGATCCGGGCGTCGGGGGCGGCGGCCCAGCCCAGGCTGTGCCCGGCGATGTCCAGGGTGGTCTCGGGGATCACCCCCCAGTTCGCCGGGTTGTAGGCAGGCGCTTGGTCCATGGTGTAGGCGGCGAAGGCGGTGAGCTTGGGGTTGTCGAAGGCCGGTTCGGTCTCGTCGGGGAAGGTCGCGTTCCGGACCACCCCGACGTTACCGGCCCACCCGGCGGCCTCCAGGTGGGCGGCGAAGTCCGACAGCCACTTCTGGTTCTCGTCGTTGGTCCCGGTCCACTTCAGCCGCACCACCGGCCCCCGGGGGTGGGCGCTGACCACCTCCCCGACGACGGTCTCCGGTGCCGCGGCGTCGTTGGCGTGGTCACGGGCCGCCTCCACCGCCGCGATCTCGGCCACCGGCCCCGCCGAGCGGTCCGTCGACGCGAACAGGATGAACAACTCGTCGGCGCCTAAGTTCCGCCGAACGCCGGCCATCCGGACCCGAACCGCTGGCAGATGCCCTGCTGTCACGGAGCCTCCGGTCTGACGACTGTGAGTGATCGATCGTGCCACGGGGCCGGTCTGGCCGGCCGGCCGGCACGCCAGCGCCTGGCACCCGGAACACCACCACATCGAGGTGGCACCGGCCACGATCAGCCGGCAGCCGGCCGCCGCCGGCCTCGTGGTCCCCGAGCTCGACCTCGCGCGCCACTCGGTCATGTCACCCGCGGCGGGTGATGCCGCTTGGGCGTCTCAGACGACAGGCTCTATGGTGTCGGCCCTACTGGGCGGCGTCCCCGTGTCCCTGCCCGTCAAGGTCCCGGAACCTGGGGAGGGAGCCAGAGGTGACAAGACTCGTTGCGAAGTTCGGCAGGTGATGCCTGCGGTGCAGGCGCGAAGGGCGGCTTACCGACAGTATGTCCAAAGCATGACCGGCGGGATGAGTGCGGCCGACGAGATCGCCCGGCTGGGCTCGGGTGACCGTCCTGCACTGCCTGGTGGAGAACCAGGGTCACGCGCGTGGCTACCGGAGAGGGATGGAACCGATGGGTAAGAAGTCCAAGAAGGACAAGAAGGACAAGAAGGCTGGCAGCGCGACCGGATCGGACGTGGCGACGCCCGCGACGGTCGGCGCTGAGGGGGACCCGGCCTCGACCGCCAAGCCCGATATCAAGACCAAGATGAAGACCAAGAAGTACGAGAAGGAGATGCGTCGCCTGCAGGGGGAGCTGGTGGCCATGCAGGAGTGGGTCAAGTCCTCCGGAGCCAAGATCTGTGTGGTGTTCGAGGGCCTGGACTCGGCGGGCAAGGGCGGTACGATCCGGCGGATCACCGAGCGGACGAGCCCTCGGGTGTTCAAGCACATCGCCTTGCCCACTCCGACAGAGCGCGAGAAGTCGCAGATGTACGTCCAGCGCTACATCACCCACTTCCCGGCGGCCGGCGAGGTCGCCATCTTCGACCGCAGCTGGTACAACCGCGCCGGCGTCGAACCGGTCATGGGCTACTGCACGAAGGACCAGAGCAAGAAGTTCATCGAGCAGGTCCCTGCCGTCGAGAAGGCGATGGTCGACAACGGGATAATCCTGATCAAGTACTGGCTCAACGTCGGCGTCGACGAGCAGACCCGCCGGCTCGAGAACCGGATCGAGGACCCGCGCAAGATCTGGAAGCTCTCGCCCACGGACCTGAAGTCCTACAGCCGCCACTACGACTACTGCCGGGCTCGTGACGCCATGTTCGAAGCCACCGACACCCCATGGGCGCCCTGGTACGTCGTGGACAACGACAACAAGAAGCGCGGTCGGCTCAACATCATCTCCCACATGCTCACCCGGATCCCGTACGAGCCGCTCCCGCCCCAAGACATCAAGATGCCCAGCAAGCCGACCGCCCGGGGGTACTCGGAGCCTGATGTGGCCCTGCACCGCATACCGACCCCGTTCTAGATGCGCGAACGGGACACGCAGCCGTTGACCGAGATGAGGACTGGCGATGACGAACAACACCGTGGCGTCAAGCACGGGTGAGCCTGCGGCCGGCACCGGGAGCGCAGCCGTGAAGTGGTATGCGCTCTCGCCTCACGAGGTCGCCGAGAAGCTCGGTGTCGACACCGCCGGTGGCCTGGCCGCAGCGAAGGCCGCCGAGCTGCTGAGGGCCAACGGCCCGAACGCGCTGCCCGCTGAGAAGCCGCCGCCCGGGTGGACTCTCTTCCTGGCCCAGTACAAGTCCTACATGCAGATCATCCTCGTCGGGGCCGCGATCGCCTCGATCGTGATCGGCGAGATCGCCACGGGCATCGCGGTCCTGTTGATCACGGCGCTCAACGCGTTGGGGGGGCTGCGCCAGCAGGGCAAGGCGGAGAGCGCCATGAACGCCCTGCAGTCGATGCTCAAGACCTCCGCCCGGGTCCGGCGTGATGGCACCGAGGTCAAGGTGGACGCCGACCAGGTGGTCGTGGGTGACGTGGTCCTGCTGACGGCAGGTGACGATGTCTGCGCTGACGGACGGCTCATCGAGGCCACCTCGCTGCAGATCGACGAGTCCGCGCTCACCGGCGAGAGCGTTCCCGCCTCCAAGAGCGCCGAGGCCATCACCGATCAGAACCCGGTCCTGGGGGACCAGTCGAACATGGCGTTCATGAACACCCCGGTGACGCACGGCAGCGGCTTGATGATCGTCACCGGGACAGGCGCTGACACGGCGGTGGGCAACATCTCGGGGATGCTGAAGTCGGAGCCCAACCTCAAGACCCCGCTGACCAAGCAGCTGGACACGCTGACGTTGTGGATCGCGGCAGCCGCTGGGCTGACCATCGCGATCATGTTCGCCCTCGGGCTCTCCCGCGGGGACTCGGCCCAGACGATCTTCACGACAGCTATCGCGCTGGCGCTGGCCGCCGTGCCGATGGCCATGCCGACGGTGCTCCAGGTCATCATGTCCAGCGGGTCCAGGGATCTCGCAGCTCACGGCGCCGTGGTGAAGAGCCTCGACTCGGTGGAGACGCTCGGCTCGACCTCGGCGATCAACTCCGACAAGACCGGCACGCTGACGATGAACCAGGTCACCGTTGTCGAGGTGATCGACCCCACGGACCGGTATGCGATCACTGGAGTGGGCTACGGCCTCGACGGCGAGGTGAAGCACACTGCCGGCAACACCAACACCATCGAGGCGGCGATCCTGCCGTTCCTGATCACCAACGATGCCAAGCTCGTCAACGGCAAGGTCGTTGGAGACCCCACCGAGGGCGCGTTGCTGGTCCTCGGGCACAAGGTGAAGCTCGACATCGAGGGCACGCAGCAGGCGTACCCCCGGCTGGCCACCCTGCCGTTCGACCCCACCTACAAGCTCATGGCTGCCTTCTGCGACGCCAAGGACGAGGCAGGGAGCCCCGTCGTCCGGGTCTTCGTCAAAGGTGCCGCCCCGGCCGTGATCGGGCGGGCGACGTCCGCCCTGGCGAAGGGCGAGACCGTCCCCTGGGGCGAGCAGGAGAACCAACGGGCCGACCAGGAGATGGCTCGTCTCGGCGGGCAGGGCCTGCGCATCATGGCTGCGGCCATGAAGGACATCGACCCCAGGGGCTTCGACCCCGACGGTGACCTGCTCTCCCTGGTCCAGGGCCTGCAGATGACCGCGCTGGTGGGGATGATCGACCCTCCCCGGGCGGAGTCCCTGGACGCGGTCCGATCCGCCCAGGACGCCAACATCCGCGTGCGGATGGTGACCGGGGACGACGTCGTCACGGGTGCGGCAGTCGCCAAGCAGCTCGGCATCCCCGGGGAGGCGATCCTCGGCACCGACCTGGCGGCGATGTCCGAGGCCGAGCGCCTCGCCCGGATCGACAACATCGGCGTGGTCGGACGCGTGGCACCCGAGCACAAGGTGCTCATGGTCCAGACTCTGCGCAAGAAGGGCGACGTCGTGGCCATGACCGGCGACGGGGTGAACGACGCCCCCGCGATCAAGGCCGCCGACATCGGCATCGCCATGGGAACCGGAACGCAGGTCGCGAAGAACGCCGGCCGCATGATCCTCACCGACGACAACTTCGCCACGATCGTGCGCGCCGTCTCCGAGGGGCGAAAGCTCTACGACAACATGCTGAAGTACATCCGCTTCATGCTCGTGGCGCTGGTCACCTACGTGGTGACCTTCCTGCTGGCGAGCCTGCTCAACATCGCCGGAGGACAGCCCTTCTCCGCCGTGCAGATCCTGTGGATCAACTTCGTGATCACCGCCCCGGTCGGCATCGCGCTCGGCCTGGACAAGGAGACCCCAGGACTCATGAAGCGCCGGCCACGGCCCCGCGCGGCCTCGATCATGACCCCGGCCGTGATCACGACCGTCGGCCTGGTCGGCCTGTTCATGTCAGTGGCCATCGACGTGTTGATCGTCTCCGGGAAGAGCCACTACGACAACGCCCAGATCGCCAGCACCATGGGCCTCGTGGCGTTCTCCCTGATGCTCGTGGTCGCGGCCTTGGAGTCCCGCGACGAGAAGGCGACCATCCTGCGCCTGGAGACCTTCGACAACAGGACGCTCAACATCACGGCCGTGGTGGAGATCGCCCTGGCGCTCATGATCGCCCGAGGCGCCGCCCTGACTTCGTTGCTCGGCGCTGCGGCCCTCACCAGCACGCAATGGTTGCTCGGAGCCCTCCCGGCTCTGGTGTTGCTCATCCTGTGGGAGCTCGGGAAGGCCATAGCCCGTCGCCGCACTGACACCGTCGAGGAGGCCGTGCCCGCAGCAGTCGCGCCCGCCGCCGCGTGACGCAGCGGCTCGGGCAGGAGGGCTGACCCGTCCTCAGCGGGCAGCGCGCTCGCCGCGTCCGAACCCTGCGTCGCCGCCGCACTCAGATGGCCCGCGCGAGGCGGGCAGCGTCAAGCATGGCCGCGTGGACGTTGCGGCTGGCGACGGCGTCGCCGATGCGGAAGAGCTGGTAGTCGCCGGCCGGGTTCCGGACCGCGGTCTGCGGTCGCAGCGCGAGGAGGTCCTCGAGGCGGACCTCGCCGTAGTTGGTGGAGCCGGCGAGGAGCTCGTCGTACAGGTCGGCGACCGGGACGGTGCCGGCCTCGACGACGACGGCGTCGACGAGCCGGGTCTCGGTGCGCGCCGCGCCCTCTGCGCCGAGGGTGGCGAGGAGGCCGTCTGGGGTGCGCGCCACCGCCAGCAGCCGGCGCAGCACGGTGACGCGGACGCCGCCTTCGGCGAGGGCGATGAAGTAGCCGGCGCCGACGAGCCCGCCGACGTCAGGTGAGACGGTCCGTTCGGGGGTGACCAGCTCGACATCGGCGCCGGCGCGCAGCAGCGTCTCGGTGACGTCGAGGGCCTGGTTGCCGCCGTGGTCGTCGTAGACCAGGACCCGTCCGGTGAGGTGCTTGTCTCCGGAGATCACGTCCCAACCGTCGACGAGGAGCTGAGCACCGGGGATGTCAGGCCGGTCGGGCAGGCCTCCGGTGGCAACGATGATGACGTCGTAGCCGCCGGCGGCCAGGGTGTCGGACTCGACATACGTGTCCAGGTGGACCTTGACGCCGAGGCGTTCCAGCTCGTGTGCGCGCCAGTCGACGATGCCTTGCAGGTCGCGCCGCCGCGGCGACAGCGACGCCAGGGCGAGCTGGCCGCCGAGCCTGGAGTTGGCCTCGAACAGGGTCACGTCGTGGCCGCGCTCGCCGGCGACGCGGGCGGCCTCGAGGCCCGCGGGACCGCCGCCGACGACTGCCATCCGGCGTCTCACCTCGGACGGGGCGACCAGGTGCGGCACCTCGAGCTCGCGGCCGGTCGACGGGTTGTGGATGCAGGAGGCGGCGCCGCTGGTGTAGATGCTGTCGATGCACATGTTCGCGCCGACGCAGGGGCGGATCTGGTCCTCGCGGCCGGTCGCGATCTTCAGCGGCAGGTAGGGGTCGGCGAGCAAGGCCCTGGTCATGCCGACGAGGTCGAGCAGGCCCGCTTCGATCGCGTACCGGGCGGTCGCGACGTCCGCGATCCGGGCGGCGTGCATCACGGGCACGGTGAGCTCTCGCCTGACCCTGCCGGCGAACTCCAGATGCGGAGATGCTGGTGTGCCCATCGGAGGGATCATGCGGGCGAGTGCGGTGTCGCTCTGGATGGAGCCTCTGACCAGGCTGATGAAGTCGATGCCGGCCGCTGTGATGTCGCTGCCGATGCGCAGGGCCTCCTCGACACCGACGCCCGGCTCGCGCTCCTCGTCGAAGGAGACGCGGGCGCCGACGAGGAAGCCATCGGCGACCGCTGCTCGGACGGCGCGGATCACCTCGAGCGGGTAGCGCATGCGGTTGTCGTACGAGCCGCCGTACTCGTCGTCGCGACGGTTCCAGTACGGCGTCCAGAACGCGTCGAGGAAGTGCCCGTAGAGCATGAGCTCGATGCCGTCGAGGCCCGCCCCCTCGCAAGCCCGTGCCGCCCGCACGAAGTCGTCCCGGATCCGCTCGAGGTCCCACGGCTCGGCCGCCCTGGCGAACGCGCGGTGCGCCGGCTCACGGATCGCGCTCGCCGAGACCGCCGGGATCCACTCGTGGGTGTAGTTGCTCGTGCGGTGGCCCAGGTGAGTCAGCTGGATCATGACCGCGGCGCCGTGGTCGTGGACCTCGTCGGCGAGCCGACGCAGCCAGGGGACGCACTCGTCCTTCCACACCTGAAGGTTGCCGAAGGCCGGGGCACTGTCCCGGCTGACCACGGCGCTGCCGCCGATCATCGTCAGACCGACCCCACCCTTGGCCTTCTCCACGTGGTAGGCCCGGTAGCGGTCCTTGGGGAACCCGTCCTCGCTGTACGCCGGCTCGTGGGAGGTGCTGACGATCCGGTTGCGCAGAGTCAGACCCTTCAGGCGGAAGGGTGTCAGCAGCGGGTCCGTCACCACGAGAACCTCCTCAAGGCCACCAGGCGTCATGACCGCGACGCGCTCCGCCCACGATGCAGGTCAGCTGTCGCCCAGCGTGAGGGGTCGCCCCGGATCCGCGAAGCCTTGGTCATGAAGCCTCCTACACGGCGCTTGTCCTCGGAACCCTGTTCGCAACCGCCGCCGCGCCTTCGGCGTCATCGGTGTACGCGCTCGAGAGCGTCAGGTAGGTCGTTCGGTATGGGTCGGCGGCCGCGATGGGCTGCGACCCGGTGCTCAGGTTCCGGGGTGGGTAGACGTCGCGGTTTTGACCTGACGTGGCGAGCCGGAGAACGTCCACGCTGAGCAGGTCGGACCCACCCCACCCCGTTGACCCGGAAGAGGGACCCGAGGACTCTGTGAGGGCACCCTAGTGACGGAGGCCCTCATGTCATGGCAACTGTCCGGGACCTACTTTGAGAACTGCTCGTGCGACATGGTGTGCCCCTGCACCACATCGGGTCTGACAAAGGCGGCCGACCGGGAACGGTGCCGGGTCGTGCTCGCCTTCCACGTCGAGCGCGGTGACATCGACGGCGATTCATGAGCGACCGAACTGTCGTCGTTGTGGCTGACCGCCCGCCGTCATGGCGGAGGGCAACTGGCGGCTCGGGCTCGTGATGGACGCTGCCGCGACAGGGGAGCGGGCGGCCGGCCTGGGAGCCGTCTTCGGAGGTCAGGCCGGTGATCCGATGGCGGGCTTGGCGCCGCTCGTGTCGGAGATGCTCGGTATAGAGACATCCCCGATCGACTTCATCGATGATGGAAGGCGCCACGCACTCAAGGCGGGCGACCTGGTTGACATTGAGATTGAGGACTTCGTACCGCCGCAGTTGCTGCCGGACGGCGACGTCGAGATGCTCACCGGGATGTTCCACCCGGCCAACTCCACGCTCACCGTGGCGCAGGCGACCCGCGCCCGGGTGTCGGTGTTCGGCCTCGACCTGGACCACGAGGGCAAGAGCGGTCACAACGCTCCCTTCGCCTGGTCCGACTGAGGGCGACGGGCAGTGACCGCGACCCGACCGGCCCCAGGTACGGCGGCGCCGACGTTGCGCGACGTCACTGTCCCGGCGTCTGTGCTGTTCATGGTGGCTGCCGCGGCGTGGGTGGGCGTGGTCGCGGTCTCGCGTGGCATGGGTGACATGCCGGGCACGATGGGTCTGTCCCTCGGGGCGTTCCTCGCAGTGTGGGCGCTCATGATGACCGCGATGATGCTGCCGACTGTCGCGCCGTTCGCTGCGCTGTGGACCCGCACCTTGACTGACCGCCGGGCGCGCCGCATCGCGGAGCTAGCGGCCGGGTACCTACTGGTGTGGATTGTCGCCGGGCTGCCGGCCTACGGCCTGGCGTGGCTGGCTGAGGACCTCGTGAGCACCCGGCCGACTGCCGCCACCACGCTGGGAGTGCTCATCTTCACGGCCGCTGGGCTCTACCAGCTCACCCCGATCAAGGCCCGGTGCCTGGCTCGATGCCGGTCGCCGCTGGGATTCCTCTTCAGGTACAGCAACTACCGCGGTCGGCTGCGCGACCTGCGCGTCGGGATGAGTCACGGTTCGTTCTGCCTGGCATGTTGCTGGGCGCTGATGGCGGTGCTCGTCGCCGTCGGGCTGATGAACCTGACCGCGATGGTGATCCTCGCCACCGTCGTCCTCCTGGAGAAGACCGCAAGCTGGGGTCCCAGGCTCAGCCGGGCGATCGGCGTTGTCGCTCTGGTGCTCGCCGTCGCCGTCGCGTTCTACCCGGCCCTTGCGACGGGCCTCGCGCCGTCGATGGGCAGCTCGAACAGCGACATGACCCCCACGCCGGTGGCCTCGTGACCGGCACCGGCAGCGCCTCGTCGTGGGGTGTCCGCGGGAGCTACTTCGAGGCGTGCAACTGCGACGCCATCTGCCCGTGCCGCAGCGTGAGTGGACAACCGGGCGGCGCGTCGACGTACGGCGAGTGCTTCGGCGCCCTGTCCTGGCACGTCCTCGAGGGCCACCACGACGAACTCGACCTCTCCAACCTGCGCATCGTGATGACGTTGCGGTATCGCGACGATGTCGAACCGAGCACGCGCTGGGAGGTCGTGCTCTACGTCGACGAGAACGCCGACGAGGACCAGCGCATCGCGCTCGCCGACATCTTCCTCGGCCGCGCGGGCGGCACGGCGCTGGCTCAGTACGCCGGTGCAATCGGCACCGTCCTCGCCGTTCGTCCCGCCCGCATCAGTCTCGAGCACGTCGAGGCCCGCAAGCGGATCGACATCGTGGGGTACCTCTCCGTTTCGGCCCGCGACCCGGCCTCCGACATCGGTGTCGTGCGCTGTGGCATCCCCGGCTACGACCATCCCGGCACCGAGCTCTACGGCGAAGACCTGCGCGCGGAGGACCCGGCCATGCGCTTTGAGGTACGCGGCCGCCGCCACGCGGCCTTCACCACCGACTTCAACTACTCGTCGTCCTGACAGCGGGACGATGACGCTACATACCCCCGGGTAAGAACAGCCGGACGCCGAGACCGCTATGTCCATGGTGTCGCGAGTTTGACGTTGTGGGCCTTCGTGATGGAGCGGTCACACCGGAGCGGGTGACGGTGGAGCGGGTGACGGGAATCGAACCCGCATAGCCAGCTTGGAAGGCTGGTGCTCTGCCATTGAGCTACACCCGCGCGACGCCGCTATGCCCACCCGTCGGGGCGCGGGCAGAGCCAGGCGGGTAGCGCCGTCGACCGCGTAGCCTAGTGCCTGCGGCGGTCGCGAGCCCGGAGCAGCCCGGGTCGGCGACCGCGCGCGGGGTATGGCGCAGCTTGGTAGCGCGTCCGCTTTGGGAGCGGAAGGCCCCCGGTTCGAATCCGGGTACCCCGACGGCAGAGGGCCGGTCCACCCGGGGACTGGCGATGCTGAAGAGGCGCGGAACGGTCTGGAAGCACCGGCGCGGTGCACTGCGGGTGCTGCCGACCGCACGTGCGGCCATGCCCACAGCTGACCCTGGACGTCGCGGGCACGCCGGGAGCGGTGCCACCACCAACGAGCGCGTTCGGCAAGGTCGGCGCGGCACAGGCGCACTCGGAAACCGACGCCGTCCTGCCCGCCTGAACGCGGGCCCTGATCCGCCCGAGCCCGGTTGGCGCGGCGGCACACCGCGCCAGACTGTTTGGCACTGTGTGCCGCCGCGCCAATGAGAGGCGCCCCAAGAAGGGCGCCGCGCGAGGGGCCGGAGCAGAGGTTGGACCAGCCTCACGCGGAGGGCGGCTACCATGGCTGGGCGCTCTCGCGCACCCCGCCGGGGCCCCGTCGCCCCGCGGTCACACTCAGCAAGCCCGATCCCCAGCAGGAGACCACCGTCGTGAAGAGCGCTGTCGAGACCCTCAACCCGACCCGGGTGAAGCTCACCATCGAGGTGCCCTTCGACGAGCTCAGGCCGAGCGTGGACGCCGCGTACCGGACCATCGCGAACCAGGTGAGCGTCCCGGGTTTCCGCAAGGGCAAGGTGCCGCCGAGGATCATCGACCAGAGGGTCGGTCGCGGCGCCGTCCTCGAGCAGGCCGTGAACGACGCGCTGCCGCAGTTCTACGCACAGGCCCTGGAGGAGGGCGGCGTCCACCCGCTCGGTCAGCCGTCGGTCGATGTCACCACCGTGCCGGACCCGGCGGCCGGGGGTGAGCTGACGTTCACCGTCGAGGTGGACGTGCGCCCCGACATCACCCTGCCGGACCTGGACAGCGTCGCCGTCACGGTGGACGACCTGGAGGTCACCGACGCCGACGTCGACGAGCGCGTCGAGCAGCTTCGGGAGCGGTTCGGCACGCTCGTGCCCGTCGACCGGCCGGCCGCCGACGGGGACTTCCTCTCCGTCGACATCTCGGCGGAGATCGACGGGGAGGAGATCGACAGCGTCAAGGGTGTCAGCTACCAGGTCGGGACCGGCACGATGCTTCCTGGCACGGACGAGGCCGTGACGGGCCTGTCCGCCGGGGAGACGACCACGTTCGACGCCCCGCTGGCCGGGGGAGAGCGGGCCGGCGACGTGAGCCACGTGACGCTCACCGTGCAGTCGGTCAAGGAGCGGGAGCTCCCGGCCGTGGACGACGAGTTCGCCCAGCTGGCGAGTGAGTTCGACTCGCTCGAGGAGCTGCGCGCGGACATCCGTGCCCAGGTGGAGCGGGGCAAGCGCTTAGAGCAGGGCCTGCAGGCCCGCGAGCGGCTGCTCGAACGGCTGCTGGCCGAAACCGAGATCCCGCTGCCCGAGGCGGTCATCGCCGACGAGGTCACCCGCCACCTGGAGGGCGAGGGCCGGCTGGAGGACGACGAGCACCGTGGCGAGGTCGAGGCAGAGGCCCGCAGGGGTCTGCAGACGCAGCTGCTGCTCGACGCGATCGCGGAGAAGCAGCAGGTCACGGTCGGGCAGCAGGAGCTGCTGCAGTACATCGTGACCAGCGCCCAGCAGTACGGGATGGACCCCAACGAGTTCGCCAAGGCCGTCGACGAGGGCGGCCAGGTGCCGGCCATGGTCGGCGAGGTGGCTCGGCGCAAGGCCCTGGCCTCGGTGCTCGAGCGCGCCGTGGTCACGGACGCCTCCGGCGCGGTAGTGGACCTCAACGCCCTGTTCGCCGTCGACCCCGAGGGGGAGCAGGCGGAGCAGGCGGAGCAGGCGGAGCAGGCGGAGGGCGACGACCTGGTGCCGGCGTCGGCGTCGGCGCGGGCCGCCGCCTCGAGCGCGGTGGACCCTGCCGCGTTCTCGCTGCCCTCGGCGGTCGACCCGGCGTCGGTGTCGGTGCCGCTGCTGGACGTCGCGCCGCTGGCCGAGGAGGCGTAACCGGCGGGGACGTCGCGCACGGAAGGCGGCTGTGCGCCGTCCACCGCGCCGTCCACCGCGCCGTCCACCGCGCCGTCCTCTTCGCCGTCCACCTCGTCGTCCACCGCGGGGTTTCACCCAGGGCGAACGGCTTCGTGCGCCGTCAGCGAACACGGCGGCGGGCGGGCAGATCACTGACGGGGGCGGGCGTTACTGTCGGCACAGGGGCGCGTCGGCGCCCGTCGACGAGACCATCAACGGGAGCGACACGTGAGCCAGCTGACCCGGCCGGGCGACTCCTCCTCCGGCCTGCCTTCGGCGCGCAGCCCCCAGCCGGGGATGGGCCTGGACGAGCACATCTACAGCCGGCTGCTGAAGGACCGCATCATCTTCCTCGGCTCGGAGGTGCGCGACGAGAACGCGAACGCGATCTGCGCGCAGATGCTGCTGCTCACGGCCGAGGACCCTGACAAGGACATCTACCTCTACATCAACTCACCCGGTGGCTCGGTCACGGCCGGTATGGCGATCTACGACACCATGCAGTACGTGCCGAACGACGTCGCCACGGTGGCGATGGGGCTGGCGGCGTCGATGGGGCAGTTCCTGCTCTCCTCGGGGAGCAAGGGCAAGCGCTACGCCCTGCCGCACGCCCGCGTGATGATGCACCAGCCGCTGGGCGGCATCGGCGGCACGGCGAGCGACGTGAAGATCCAGGCCGAGCTCATCCTGCACATGAAGCGCCAGATGGCCGAGCTCATCGCCGCGCAGACCGGCCAGCCGGTCGAGACGATCGTGCGCGACTCCGACCGCGACCGCTGGTTCACGGCGGACGCGGCGCGCGACTACGGGCTGGTCGACCACGTGGTGGTCTCAGCGCGTGACGTCAGCGGTGGTGGCGGGACGAGCGCGTGAGCGCCGCCCCGCGCGCCGGCTGCGCGACGTCCCCAGCCGCACCGTCCACCCCTCAGGCACGAGGAGCCACCCGATGACCCAGCCCACCCCGACCGGGCGCTACATCCTTCCGCAGTTCGAGGAGCGCACGGCCTACGGGTTCAAGCGGCTCGACCCGTACACCAAGCTGTTCGAGGACCGCATCATCTTCCTCGGCGTACAGGTGGACGACGCATCGGCCGACGACGTGATGGCCCAGCTGATCGTGCTGGAGAGCCAGGACCCCGAGCGCGACATCATCATGTACATCAACTCCCCGGGCGGCTCGTTCACCGCGCTCACGGCGATCTACGACACCATGCAGTACGTGAAGCCGCAGATCCAGACGGTGTGCCTCGGGCAGGCGGCCTCCGCGGCGGCGGTGCTGCTCGCGGCGGGTACACCGGGCAAGCGGCTGGCCCTGCCGAACGCGCGGGTGCTGATCCACCAGCCCGCCATGCAGGGCAGCGACTACGGCCAGGCCTCCGACATCGAGATCCAGGCCAACGAGGTGGGGCGCATGCGGCAGTGGCTGGAGGAGACCCTCGCCAAGCACTCCAACCGCACCGAGGACCAGGTGCGCTCCGACATCGAGCGAGACAAGATCCTCACAGCCGAGCAGGCCGTCGAGTACGGGCTCGTCGACCAGGTGCTCGGGTCCCGCAAGGCGGCTGTCCCCGCCCTCGGCACCGCCTGACACGCCGACGTTGGGCCCCCATCCGCTGACACGGGGGCCCTGGTGGCGTTCAATGGGGTGTAGGGCCGGTGGTCGCCCACCCGAGCACGGCACGTCCAGGCTGCATGGAGGAAGGACACCTCGTGGCACGCATCGGTGACGGTGGCGACCTGCTGAAGTGCTCGTTCTGCGGCAAGAGCCAGAAGCAGGTCAAGAAGCTCATCGCCGGCCCGGGTGTCTACATCTGCGACGAATGCATCGACCTCTGCAACGAGATCATCGAGGAGGAGCTCGCCGAGGCCAGTGAGCTCGGGCTGGTCGAGCTGCCCAAGCCCAAGGAGATCTTCGACTTCCTCGAGCAGTACGTCGTGGGCCAGGAGGCCGCGAAGAAGTCCCTCGCGGTCGCTGTCTACAACCACTACAAGCGCATCCAGGCCGGCGAGCCGACCAGGCGCGGCGAGGACGTCGTCGAGATCTCCAAGTCCAACATCCTGCTCATCGGGCCCACCGGGTGCGGCAAGACCTACCTCGCCCAGACGCTGGCCAAGATGCTCAACGTGCCGTTCGCCATCGCCGACGCCACGGCGCTCACCGAGGCGGGCTACGTCGGCGAGGACGTCGAGAACATCCTGCTCAAGCTGATCCAGGCGGCCGACTACGACGTCAAGAAGGCCGAGACGGGGATCATCTACATCGACGAGGTCGACAAGATCGCCCGCAAGTCGGAGAACCCGTCGATCACCCGCGACGTGTCGGGGGAGGGCGTCCAGCAGGCGCTGCTGAAGATCCTGGAGGGGACGACGGCCTCCGTGCCGCCGCAGGGCGGGCGCAAGCACCCGCACCAGGAGTTCATCCAGATCGACACGACGAACGTGCTGTTCATCGTGGGCGGAGCCTTCGCCGGGCTGGAGCAGCTCATCTCCTCGCGCATCGGCAAGCGGGGGATCGGCTTCGGCGCCACGCTGCACACTCCGCGGGACGACGCCGACGCCTTCGCCGAGGTGATGCCGGAGGACCTGCTCAAGTTCGGGCTGATCCCCGAGTTCATCGGTCGGCTGCCGGTGATCACGACTGTGACCAGCCTCGACCGCGAGGCCCTGGTCTCGATCCTCACCGTGCCGAAGAACGCGCTGGTCAAGCAGTACCAGCGGATGTTCGAGATCGACGGGGTCGAGCTCGAGTTCACCGACGACGCCCTCGAGGCGGTGTCGGACCAGGCGATCCTGCGTGGCACCGGCGCCCGGGGGCTGCGCGCGATCATGGAAGAGGTCCTGCTGCCGGTGATGTTCGACGTGCCGAGCCGCGACGACGTCGCCCGGGTCGTGGTGACCCGCGAGGTGGTGCTCGAGAACGTGAACCCCACCCTGGTGCCGCGCGAGGCCCCGGTCCGCAAGCGCGAGAGGCGCGAGAAGTCCGCCTGATATCCGGTACGGGGTGGGTGCGGGGCTTCCGTAGGATTTCGCCATGCCCGAGACCAGCCCTGCAGCCGCGACCACCCTGCCATCGCAGTACGCGCCGGCGGCGGTAGAGGGCGCGCTGTACGAGCGCTGGGCCGAGCGCGGCTACTTCACCCCGCCCGCCGACAGCGACCGTCCGGCCTACTGCATCGTGATCCCCCCGCCCAACGTGACGGGCAGCCTGCACCTCGGTCACGCATTCCAGCACACCCTCATGGACGCCCTCACCCGACGCCGCCGCATGCAGGGTTACGACGCCCTCTGGCTGCCCGGCATGGACCACGCCGGCATCGCGACCCAGACCCTCGTCGAGCGCCACCTCGCTGAGACCGAGGGCAAGAGCAAGCACGACCTCACCCGCGAGCAGTTCGTGGCGCGGGTCTGGGACTGGAAGGCCGAGTACGGCGGCAAGATCCTCGGCCAGATGCGCCGCCTCGGCGACGGCGTGGACTGGACCCGCGAGCGCTTCACGATGGACGAGGGCCTGAGCCGCGCCGTCCAGACGATCTTCAAGCGGCTCTACGACGACGGGCTCGTCTACCGTGCCGAGCGCATCATCAACTGGTGCCCGCGGTGCCTGACGGCGCTGTCCGACATCGAGGTGGACCACCACGACGACGACGGCGAGCTCGTGAGCATCCGGTACGGGGACGGTGCGGGCGCCATCGTCGTGGCCACCACCCGGGCGGAGACGATGCTCGGGGACACGTGTGTCGCCGTGCATCCGGACGACGACCGCTACCGGCACCTCGTCGGCACCCAGGTCGTGCTTCCGCTCACCGGGCGCACGATCCCGATCGTTGCCGACGAGCATGTCGACCCGCACTTCGGCTCAGGCGCGGTCAAGGTGACCCCGGCGCACGACCCGAACGACTTCGAGATCGGCCGGCGACACGGCGCAGCGGCGTTGACGATCATGGACGAGCGCGGGGTGATCACCGCCCCCGGACCCTTCGAGGGCCTCGACCGTTTCGAGGCACGCCCGGCCGTGGTCGCGGCGCTGCGCGAAGAGGGCCGCATCGTCGCCGAGAAGCGCCCTTACGTCCATGCGGTGGGTCACTGCAGCCGCTGCGACACCGTGGTCGAGCCGCGGCTGAGCGAGCAGTGGTTCGTCAAGGTCGCACCGCTGGCCAAGGCCGCGGGGGACGCCGTGCGCGACGGGCGCGTGGCCATCCACCCCGCCTCGATGGCCCCGCGTTACTTCGACTGGGTCGACAACATGCACGACTGGTGCATCTCGCGGCAGCTGTGGTGGGGGCATCGCATCCCCGTCTGGTACTCACCCGCCGGCGACGTGGTCTGCCTCGGGCCGGACGACGCCCTGCCGGGCACGAGCCCGGACGACGAGGCTGCGGGCTGGCGCCAGGACCCCGACGTGCTCGACACATGGTTCTCCAGCGCGCTCTGGCCGTTCTCGACCCTCGGGTGGCCCGACACGACCGAGGACCTGAAGCGCTTCTACCCGACCGACGTCCTGCTGACCGGTTACGACATCATCTTCTTCTGGGTCGCCCGCATGATGATGTTCGGTCTCTACGCGATGGACGGCGTGCAGCCGTTCCACACCATCGCCCTCACCGGCCTGATCCGGGACCAGCACGGCCGCAAGATGAGCAAGTCCAAGGGCAACGTCGTCGACCCGTTGGACTGGATGGACACCTACGGCTCCGACGCCCTGCGCTTCACCCTTGCCCGCGGCGCCAACCCGGGCACCGACGTCCCGATCGGTGAGGAGTGGGTGCAGGGCAGCCGCAACTTCTGCAACAAGCTCTGGAATGCCGCCCGGTTCGCGCTGATCAACGGCGCCACCGTCGCGGGCCCCCTGCCGGGGCCCGCCGAGCAGTCGGTCGTGGACCGATGGCTCGTCTCCCGGCTGAGGTCCGTGGTGGAGCAGGTCGACGCCGGCTACGAGGACTTCCAGTTCGCCAAGACCACCGAGCTGCTCTACCACTTCGTGTGGGACGAGGTGTGCGACTGGTACCTCGAGCTGGCCAAGCTGCCGCTCGCGGCCGGCGGCCGGCCGGCCGAGGTCACCCGGCGCGTGCTCGGGGAGGTGCTGGACGTCGTCCTACGGCTGCTGCACCCCGTGATCCCCTTCGTGACCGAGACACTCTGGACCGAGCTCACGGGCGGGGAGTCCGTCGTCGTGGCCGCCTGGCCGGCGGGGGACGCCGCCCGCTCGCCGCTGGCCGAGGACGCCGCCGCCGAGGCCGAGGTCGCCGCCCTCCAGCGGCTGCTCACCGAGGTGCGCCGCTTCCGCGCCGAGCAGGGCCTCAAGCCAGGTCAGCGGGTCGCGGCCCAGGTGGGTGGGCTCGAGCGCACCGGCCTGGCCGCTCACGAGGCCGAGATCCGGGCACTGGCCCGGCTGGAGGCGCCCGGTGCGGCGTTCACGGCGTCGGCCACTCTGGCAGTCGGCGAGGTCACCGTGCAGCTGGACCTGTCCGGAGCCATCGACGTCGGGGCCGAGCGCAAGCGCCTGGCCAAGGACCTCGCCGCGGCCGAGCGCGAGCGTGACCAGTCACAGGCCAAGCTCGCCAACGAGCAGTTCGTCGGCAAGGCCCCTGCCGAGGTGGTCGCCAAGATCCGTGAGCGGCTATCGGCGGCCCACTCCGACGCCGCGAGGATCCAGGCTCAGCTGGAGGCCCTGCCTCGCGCCTGATGCTGGGCGACCATGATCGCTGAGCCCTGAACGCCCCCGGGCCTGCTGGCGCGGCGGCACACTGCGCCAAGCAGTTTGGCACTGTGTGCCGCCGCGCCAGTCGCAGCTTGGCGTAATCCTCCGCAGTGCCGGGGGCGGACCGTGCGGAAACGGGACGGCGACCACGCCCCTGCGGCGGTTATCCTGAGGCCCACAGGCGTCGACCCGGCCATCACCGGCGAGCCTCCGGAAGAACGGGACAGCGCTCGCCCGCCACCCAGGCGGCCCGAGCGCAAGCGGCCCCAGTGGCAGCGGCCCTAGTAGAACCGGACGGGTCCGGCCCGTCACTGCCGGCGAACGAGCGGCCGCACGCCGCGCGCAGCCCCCGCTGCGCCGGTGTCGGCAAGCGAGGTGGTACCGCGGTGCCGCCGGGGCCGACGCAGCGCCCGGGCGACGTCGTCCTCGCACCCCGGACAGGCGTGCAGGCACGACGAGGAGGCACCGAAGTGACGTACCCCGTGGTCCCGGGCAGCCCGAACCTGCCCCAGATCGAGGACGCCGTGCGCCGCTACTGGGAGAGCGACGGCACCTTCCAGGCGAGCATCGACCAGCGGCCGGCGGGCGAGGACGGCGCCAACGAGTTCGTCTTCTACGACGGGCCCCCGTTCGCCAACGGGCTGCCGCACTACGGGCATCTGCTCACCGGTTACGTCAAGGACGTCGTTCCCCGTTACCAGACGATGCGAGGACGGCGCGTCGAGCGCAGGTTCGGGTGGGACTGCCACGGCCTGCCCGCCGAGGTGGAGGCCGAGAAGCAGCTCGGGATCGAGCACAAGGCCCAGATCGAGGCGATGGGGGTCGCCGCCTTCAACGACGCCTGCCGTGCGTCGGTGCTGCGCTACACGAAGGACTGGGAGGAGTACGTCCACAGGCAGGCCCGCTGGGTCGACTTCGAGAACGACTACAAGACGCTTGACCTGGACTACATGGAAAGCGTCATGTGGGCCTTCAAGTCGTTGTGGGACAAGGGGTTGGTCTACGAGGGCTTCCGCGTGCTGGCCTACTGCTGGCGTTGCGAGACCCCGCTGAGCAACACCGAGACGCGCATGGACGACGTCTACCGGCAGCGGCAGGACCCCGCCAGCACGGTGTGGTTCGAGCTGGAGAACGGCGACCGGGCGCTGGCCTGGACCACGATGCCGTGGACGCTCGTGCCCAACGTCGCACTCGTCGTGGGCCCGGACATCGACTACGTGGTCGTCGAGCACGAGGGCCACCGCTACGTGCTCGCGCAGGCCCGCCTCGCCGCCTACGCCAAGGAGCTCGCCGGCGCGCGGGTGGTCCGCACGCTCAAGGGCAGCGAGCTCGTGGGGATGCGCTACACGCCGATCTTCGACTTCCTGGTCGGCCGGCTCGAGGGGACGGCCGCGTTCACGGTGCTCAGCGGCGACTTCGTCTCCGTGGACGAGGGCACCGGCCTCGTGCAGGTCGCTCCCGCGCACGGCGAGGACGACTTCGCGGTGTGCACGCAGGCCGGCATCCCCACCGTGCTGACCGTCGACGAGCAGACCCGGTTCACCTCGATCGCGCCGCGCTTCGCCGGCCTGCAGGTGTTCGAGGCCAACAAGCCGCTCCTGCGCGAGCTGCGGGAGCGCGGCGTCCTCGTCCGGCAGGACAGCTACGACCACCCGTACCCGCACTGCTGGCGCTGCGGGACGCCGCTGGTCTACAAGGCGGTCACGTCGTGGTTCGTCGAGGTCACGCGGGTCAAGGACCGCATGGTCGAGCTCAACCAGCAGATCCACTGGGTCCCCGAGCACATCCGCGACGGGTCCTTCGGCAAGTGGCTCGAGAACGCCCGGGACTGGTCGATCAGCCGCAACCGCTACTGGGGCAGCCCGATCCCGGTGTGGCGCAGCGACGACCCTGCCTACCCGCGCCTCGACGTCTACGGCAGCCTTGCCGACCTCGAGGCGGACTTCGGCGTGCAGGTCGCGGACCTGCACCGGCCCTACGTCGACCAGCTGACCCGGCCGAACCCCGACGACCCGACCGGGCGCTCGACGATGCGGCGGGTGCCGGAGGTGCTCGACTGCTGGTTCGAGTCCGGCTCCATGCCGTTCGCGCAGGTGCACTACCCGTTCGAGAACGCCGACTGGTTCGAGCATCACTACCCGGGCGACTTCATCGTGGAGTACATCGGGCAGACGCGCGGCTGGTTCTACACGATGCACGTGCTCGCGACGGCGCTGTTCGACCGACCCGCGTTCGTCACCTGCGTCAGCCACGGGATCCTGCTCGGGGACGACGGCCGCAAGATGTCGCAAGAGCCTGAGCAACTACCCCGACGTCTCCGAGGTCCTCGACCGCGACGGGTCCGACGCCATGCGCTGGTTCCTCATGTCGTCCCCCGTCCTGCGCGGGGGCAACCTCGTGGTCACCGAGCAGGGGATCCGCGACGGGGTGCGGCAGGTGCTGATCCCCCTGTGGAACGTCTGGTACTTCTTCACGCTCTACGCGAACAGCGCCGCCGAGGGTGCCGGGTACCAGGCGCGGTGGCGCGCCGACTCCCCGGACGTGCTCGACCGCTACGTGCTCGCCAAGACCCACGACCTGGTCGTGCGTGTGGGCGGGCAGATGGACGAGTACGACATCGCGGGGGCGTGCCAGAGCGTGCGCGACTACCTCGACGTGCTGACGAACTGGTACGTACGGCGGTCCCGCGAGCGGTTCTGGCGCGAGGAGGCAGACGCCTTCGACACCCTCTTCACGGTGCTCGAGGTGCTCTGCCGCGTGGCTGCGCCGCTGATGCCGCTGCTGGGCGAGGAGGTGTGGCGCGGGCTGACCGGGGGCCGCAGCGTGCATCTGACGGACTGGCCGGACGCCGCGAGCCTGCCCTGCCGACGAGTCGCTCGCCGCCGCGATGGACCGGGCGAGGGAGGTCGCGTCGGCGACGCTCGGCCTGCGCAAGGCGCAGGGTCTTCGGGTGCGCCAGCCACTGCGAGAGCTCACCGTGGTCAGTGACCGGTCGGCCGATCTCGGCCCGTTCACGGGCGTGCTCGCCGACGAGGTGAACGTCAAGGCGGTGCGCCTGCTGGAGCTGGACGCGACCTCGGCGGCCGACATCGGCGTCACGCAGAAGCTCACGGTGAACGCCCGGGCGGCGGGTCCGCGGCTGGGCCGGGCCGTGCAGGACGTGATCCGGGCCGGCAAGGACGGCGCGTGGTCCCTCGGCGGTGACGGCGTGCTGGTCTGCGGCGGTGTCAGCGCTGCTCGAGGACGAGTACGCGCTGGAGACCGTGGTGGCCGACGCGGCCGCCACGCATCGAGCCGTCGCCGTGCTTCCCGGCGGTGGGTTCGTGGTGCTCGACCTCGAGCTGGACGAGGCCCTGCAGGCGGAGGGGTGGGCGCGCGACGTCGTCCGCCAGGTCCAGGACGCGCGCAAGGCGGCGGGGCTCCACGTCTCGGACACGATCCGGCTCGCCCTCGGCGTCCCGGTGGAGCGGGAGGGTTACGCGAGGCAGTTCGTCGACCTGCTCAAGGCCGAGACCCTGGCCAGGGAGGTCGTGGTCTCGACGGTCGAGGCCGAGGACTCCGACGCCGTCACGATCTCGGTGGAGCGCCTGTGACCCAACCGGCGCCCATGGACCGGCTGCACGAGGTCTACCGCGAGATCCTCGGACGGGCACCCGAGCACGACCTCGTGCCCAACCTGAGCCGCATCAGCGCCGTCATGCGGCTGCTCGGCGACCCCCAGCACGCGTTCCGGGTGGTTCACCTGACAGGGACCAACGGGAAGACCTCCACCACGCGCATGGTGGAACGCCTCCTGCGCGAGCACGGCCTGCGGACCGGGCGGTTCGTGAGCCCGCACCTCAGCGACGTCCGGGAGCGGATCGCCCTCGACGGTGTGTCGCTGGAGCCGCAGCGCTTCATCGAGGTGTACGAGGAGGTCCTGCCGTACATCGACCTCGTCGATGCCGGGGCGGCCACGCGCGGTGAGCCGCGGATGACCTTCTTCGAGGTGCTCGTCGCGATGGCGTATGCGGCCTTCGCGGACGCGCCGGTGGACGTGGCCGTGGTCGAGGTCGGCATGGGCGGCGCCTGGGACGCGACGAACGTGGCCGACGGGCAGGTGTGCGTGGTCATGCCTGTGGCGGTCGACCACGAGAGGTTCCTCGGTCGTGACGTGGCCGCGATCGCCGCGGAGAAGGCGGGCATCATCAAGCAGGGCGCGGTCGCCGTCCTCGCGGAGCAGACGGAGGAGGCCACGCACGCGCTGCTGCGCCGGGTCGTCGAGGTGGGGGCGAGCCTGCAACGCGAGGGCCTGGAGTTCGGGGTCGCCGCCCGCGAGGTGGCCGTGGGCGGTCAGCTGCTGTCGCTGCAGGGGTTGTCGGCCCGCTACGACGACGTGTTCCTGCCTCTGCACGGTGCCCATCAGGCACAGAACGCGGCGTGCGCGTTGGCGGCGGTGGAGGCCTTCCTCGGCGCCTCGGCCGGCGGGCTCGACGCCGACGTCGTCCGTGCGGGGTTCGCCGCGGCCGACTCCCCGGGTCGGCTCGAGGTCGTTCGGCGCAGCCCGACGGTGCTGGTCGACGCCGCGCACAACCCTGCCGGTGCCCAGGTCCTTGCCGAGGCGCTGCAGGACGCGTTCGCGTTCACCCGACTCGTGGGCGTGGTCGGGATCCTCGCGGACAAGGACGCCGAGGGGATCCTCGTGGCCCTGGAGCCTGCCCTGGACGAGGTGGTGGTCACCCGCTCGTCGTCGTCGCGATCGTTGGACCCCGAGGAGCTCGCCGAGCTGGCTGCCGACATCTTCGGCGAGGACCGCGTGCACGTGGCGTACCGCATCGACGAGGCGCTCGACGTCGCGGTCGGGCTCGCCGAGGTCGACGGCGGTCCAGGGTCGGGCGTCCTGGCCACCGGCTCCATCACCGTGGCGGCCGACGTACGGGCACTCATGCTGGGTGCCCGGTAGTGGCGGTGGCGTCGACGCGGTCGATGCGACGGGTGCTCGCTGCGAGCGTGCTGTCCTTCGAGGCGCTCGTCGTCGTCTTCGCGGGGCTCGTGGCCAAGGACCTCAGCGGGGTGCCCACATCGGCGGCCGTCGGGGCCGCCGGTGGGCTCGCCGTGCTGTGCCTGGCGGCGGCGGCGTCGCTGCGGTCACCGGCCGGGTACGCGCTGGGATGGGCGGCTGCAGGTCGTGGTGGTCGTCACGGGCGTGTGGGTGCCGGTGATGTACTTCCTCGGTGCGGTGTTCGCGCTGCTGTGGGTGGTGGCCCTGCGCGTGGGGGGCCGCATCGACCGGGAGCAGGCAGCCGCCGCCGCGCGGTCGTGACCCGGGGCCGAAGGCCCGTGACGTCCGGCTTCACGAGCACCAGGGGCCGCTCACTAGGCTGAGCGCGCCGGCGGTCGCCGGTCAGCGGTCGACCGGGAGGCGAAGTGGACGGCGGGAGTGAGCGGACCCTGGTGCTCGTGAAGCCGGACGGGGTCCGGCGGGGCCAGGTCGGTGAGGTCCTGCGGCGGATCGAGGCCAGGGGGTACCGCTTCGCGGGTCTGCGCATGCTCACCGCCGACCGCGGCCTTCTGGAGACCCATTACGCCGAGCACACCGGCAAGCCCTTCTTCGCCTCGCTCGTGGAGTTCATGGCGTCGGGCCCGGTCGTCGCGGTGGTGGTCGAGGGAGCGCAGGTGATCGCGGCCTTCCGGAGCCTGGCCGGAGCAACGGACCCCACCAAGGCCGCCCCGGGCTCCATCCGGGGCGACCTGGGTCGCGACTGGGACACCCCGGCCCAGCAGAACGTCGTCCACGGCTCGGACTCACCCGAGTCCGCCGTCCGCGAGATCGCGCTGTGGTTCCCCGACCTCGTCGCGTCCTCTGGTGCGTAACTGTCGCCTGCATCGTGTGTAGGGGGCGGTTACCCTCCAGAGGTCGCGAGGCAGGGTGAGTGCACACCAGAGGTCGCGAGGCAGGGTGAGTGCACACCAGAGGTCGCGAGGCAGGCCACGTGCACACCCGTGGTCGCGAGGCAGGCGGCGGATACCCTGGGACCCTGAACCCCTCGTCCACCAGGAGCCGGTCGTCCACCCGGGTCCATCGGAGGCCAGACCCGCCATGCCCGTCCAGTCGGTGTTCGATGCCCTCGAGCCTCTGCTGCCGCAGGTCAGCAAGCCGATCCAGTACGTCGGCGGTGAGCGCAACAGCCAGGTGAAGGACTGGGACGTCGCCGGCGAGGCCACGGTGCGCTGGGCCCTGATGTACCCCGACGCCTATGAGGTGGGCCTGCCCAACCAGGGCGTCATGATCCTCTACGAGGTCATCAACGAGCGCCCGGACGCACTGGCCGAGCGCACGTACGCGGTCTGGCCCGACATGGAGGCCCTCATGCGGGCCCACGGCGTCCCCCAGTTCACCGTGGACGGCCATCGACCTGTCGCCGAGTTCGACCTGCTCGGCGTCTCGTTCTCCACCGAGCTCGGCTACACGAACATGCTCACCGCCCTCGACCTGGCCGGCATCCCGCTGACCGCCGCCGACCGCACCGAGGAGCACCCCCTCGTGATCGCCGGAGGCCACAGCGCGTTCAACCCCGAGCCGATCGCCCAGTTCGTGGACGCCGCCGTGCTGGGGGACGGCGAGCAAGCCGTCCTGACGATCACCGACCTCGTGGCGGACTGGAAGAGGCTCGGCCGCCCCGGGGGCCGCGACGGCCTGCTGCTGCGGCTGGCCGCCACGGGCGGGGTGTACGTGCCGCGCTTCTACGACGTGGACTACCTGCCCGACGGGCGCATCCGCCGGGTGGCGCCCAACCGCCCCGGGGTGCCTTGGCGGGTGCACAAGCACACGGTGAGCAACCTCGACGCCTGGCCCTACCCCAAGCAGCCGATCGTGCCCCTGGCCGAGAGCGTCCACGAGCGGATGAGCGTGGAGATCTTCCGGGGCTGCACGCGGGGCTGCCGGTTCTGCCAGGCCGGCATGATCACGCGTCCGGTGCGCGAGCGGTCGATCCAGGGCATCGGGGCGATGGTCGAGCGCGGCCTGGCGGCCACCGGGTTCGAGGAGGTCGGCCTGCTGAGCCTGTCCAGCGCCGACCACTCCGAGATCGCCGAGATCACCAAGCAGCTGGCCGACCGCTACGAGGGCACCAACACCGGCCTGTCGCTGCCGAGCACCCGCGTCGACGCGTTCAACATCGACCTTGCCAACGAGCTGAGCCGCAACGGCCGCCGCTCCGGGCTGACCTTCGCCCCCGAGGGCGGCAGCGAGCGCATCCGCAAGGTGATCAACAAGATGGTGACCGAGGACGACCTCGTGCGCACCGTGGCCGCCGCGTTCGGCAACGGCTGGCGCCAGGTGAAGCTGTACTTCATGTGCGGCCTGCCGACCGAGACCGACGACGACGTGCTGCAGATCGCCCGGCTGGCCCGGCGGGTCATCGAGACCGGCCGGCAGGCCTCGGGCCACCGCGACGTGCGCTGCACCGTGAGCATCGGCGGCTTCGTGCCGAAGCCGCACACCCCCTTCCAATGGGCGGGCCAGACGCCGCACGAGACGGTCGACCGTCGGCTCTTCCTCCTGCGGGACGCTCTGCGCGCCGACCGGCAGTACTCCCGTGCCATCGGCCTGCGTTACCACGACGGTCGGCCGGGGATCATCGAAGGCCTGCTCTCCCGCGGGGACCGCCGGGTCGGTGCCGTCATCCGGGCTGCGTGGGAGGACGGCGCGCGCTTCGACGGCTGGAGCGAGCACTTCTCGTTCCAGCGCTGGGAGCGGTGCGCCGACGAGGCCTTGCGCGAGGAGCCCGTGGACCTGGACTGGTACACCACACGCGAGCGTGAGTTCGCCGAGGTGCTCCCCTGGGACCACCTCGACTCCGGCCTGGACAAGGACTGGCTGTGGGAGGACTGGCAGGACTCCCTCTCCGAGGTCGAGGTGGACGACTGCCGTTGGACGCCGTGCTTCGACTGCGGCGTGTGCCCCCAGCTGGGCACCTCGATCGAGGTCGGCCCCACCGGCCGAACGCTGCTGCCGCTCACGCCGGTGTCGGCCGCCGCGACCTGAGCCCTGTCAGCCGGTCGGGAGCGCCCTGGGTCACCCGCTCGGCGTGGCCCTGCCGCTCGGGACGCCTGTGCCGCTCGGGACGCCTGTGCCGCTCGGGAGTGGGCCGGACGACGTGGTCACGAGCACGAGCGGCACCCCCGACGTGACGGGCAGGTGCGCCGTCCACGTCTGCCCGTCCTTGGTCCCGCAGGCACGCACCTCGGGGGTCGCGCTCGGGCAGTCCACACCGCTCACGAGGGCCCCCGTCAGTCGCATCGTCACGCTCAGGCCCCCGGCCAGGGCCGCGACGCCGCTCAGGGGCACGAGCGCGACGTCGAGCCGCCCTGGCGCCGCCGGGTCGTGCAGGACCGCCCCGACGACCTGGTAGCGCAGCACGGCGGACGTCACCCGCTTGCCCGTCGCCGGCAGCACGACCCACGAGACGGGCCCGGCGCCGCCGGAAGGCGTGCCGGACGGCGTCGCACGCGCAGGCTCGCCGTCCAGCAGCACCTGCAGGTTCTGCACCTGCAGGTTCGGTCGCGTCCGTAGGCCGTGCACCGAGTCGAGCGACGGCACCGTGAGAGTCAGCGCGTCGAGCCCAGGGGAGGCCAGCAGGACGCGCTCGTAGACGTCGAGGGCGTCCGTGGGCCCCAGCTGCGCCGTCAGGTCCGTTCCCGGCACGCCGGCGCCCGGCCCGAACGCAGGCAGCCCCGGGGGGGTGGGTCCGGTCGAGCCCGGCCAGGGGGCGAGCGAGGCCCCCGGCGGGTCCGGTGTCGCGGTCGACCGGCCGCCCGAGGGCGACGAGGAGGAGGACGGCGTGGCGCCGGCTTCCTGCGGGTCGCCGCGGGAGGCGTCCAGCCACCCCTGGGTGTAGGTCACGAGGGCGAGCAGGGCGACCGCTAGGACGACGGCGACGACGGCGACCACGGCCCGCGGGCGCGGCCGCCGCGGTGGCGAGGGGGCCCGCGACGTCGACCCGGCGCCGTCCTCGATCGCGGCCAACCGGTCCAGCGCTGCCCGCAGGTCGGGGGATACCTCGAAGACGGTCTCGGGCGCATCCTCACGCGGGCCCTCGGCAGCGACGTCGGGCGTGCTCGCAGACGGCTCCCCCGCCCCGGCGTCGTCCTGGGGACCCTCCGACGGCGCCGGCTTGCGCCCTGCCATGCGTGAACCCCTCAGCCTTGCGTGCGGTCAGTGCATCCTCGCACCGTTGCGCCGGTCGCCGTCACGGCGGTGCCTATCGTGCAGGTGTCTACCCTGCGGGTGTCTACCGTGCAGGTGTCTACAGTGCACGTGGCTACAGTGCAGGCGTCCCCTCTGACTGGAGCGTCGACGTGTCGCGGATGCCCGACGGCCCGCCCCCGCCCCTCGCGGTGCAGCGGCTGCGCCTGCGCTACGCCAAGCGTGGGCGCCTGCGCTTCGCCAGCCATCGCGACTTCCAGCGGGCCTTGGAGCGCGCACTTCGCAGCGCGAACGTCCCGATGGCGTACTCGGCCGGCTTCACGCCTCATCCCAAGATCTCCTACGCGAACGCGGCACCGACCGGGGCGGCAAGCGAGGCCGAGTACGTAGAGATCGCCGTGACGCGGCGGTGCGACCCCGAGCGGCTGCGCGCCGACCTGGACGCCGCCCTGCCGCCCGGGCTCGACGTCCTGGAGATCGTGGAGGCGGGGCCGGGCGGTCTGGTGGAACGGCTCGAGGCGTCGGTCTGGTCGGCGCGGATGGCCGGCGTGAGCACGGCGGAGGCCTCCGCAGCGGCGCGGGAGCTGCTTGCGGCGCCGTCCGTGCTCGTCCAGCGGCTGACCAAGACCGGGCTGCGCACTCTCGACGCCCGCAGCGCGGTGGTCCGCCTGCAGGTGACTGACGGCGATTCATCGCCGCAGGTCAACGCGGTACCGGGGGGGTGTGCGATACTGCAGATGGTTGTTCGGCACACCACACCGGCCGTGCGACCCGACGACGTCCTCGCCGCTCTCCGAGCAGTGGCCGACTTCGCGCCGCCGTCACCGCCTCTGGTGACGCGACTGGCGCAGGGGCCGCTGAACGAGGCGGACGGAACGGTGGCCGACCCGCTGACCGCCGACCGGGACATCGCCGGTACCTGATGCCTGGCGCGCCCGCCCCAGCGGCGCGATCGCACCGGGTACGAACGAGACTTCCGTCGGGCCGGGACCGGCCTGACGACGTGACGACCCGCCCCGCGCGGTTCCGGTGACGGTGTGGACCGGCACCCGGGGACGACGGGAGATTCCCCGTGACAGACCAGGACTCGGGCTCAGCAGGCCCCCAACCCACTACCGAACCCTCCTCTCAACCCTCCAGCGCGCCGCGCCAGCGCCGTCGCGCGGCGACACGTCCGGCCGGTCCGCCGTCGGAGCCCCAGGCGCCGGCCGAACCGGCGGCACCCGACGAGTCCGTGCAGGGACCGAGCACGGCCGTCCCGGCCGCGAAGCGTGCGAGCAGGTCGCGCGCCCGCAAGCCGGCGACGGCCCCGGCGACCGCGGTCGCCGAGCCCGACGCGACGTCCGCGCTCGCGGGCCAGCCCGCCTCGACCCCAGCCGCCGCGTCACCGGAGGCGCCCGCGGAGGCCCCGACCCCCGCTGCCGCGTCGGCGGAGGCGGCGGCCGAGAGCACGGCCGCCGCGCCCAAGGCGTCCCGCACGACCCGGACGAGGACCACCAGGGCGGCCAAGGCAGCGGCGGGCGCCGCCGGCACCGACGCCACGGCGGCGCTGCCGGACACCGCCGTCACCGACGCCACGGCGGCGCTGCCCGCGGCCGAGGACGAGGGGCCGGCCCAGGCCGGCCCCCCTTCGCGTCGCCGTCGCACCAAGACGACGCCCACCCCGGCGAGGCGTGTCGAGGGTGCCGAGGGCCCGGGCAGCACCGATGCCGTTGCCGACGACGGCGCGCTCTCCTCTGTAGCGAGCCAGCCCGACCAGCCCCCGGCTGAGGACGGCGGGGCGCCGCGTAAGAAGGCGCCGCTGGCCACCACCATGCTGTTGTTCCAGCCCCCCGAGCCGACCAGCCCGCGCCGCCGCCGCGCCGCGGGCCGGCCAGCCGGACCTCCGCAGGCCGACGAGGGCGACACCGGGCCCGACGCGGAGGACGCGGCCGCGCGGAGCCGGCCGGGGCCGGAGGCGGGCTCGCCCGCCGACGTGGCCACGAGCTCGGTCGAGGCGACGGCTGTGGACGACGACGCCGACGGGGACGACACGGCCGCCGACGGCCCCCGTCGCCGTCGCCGCCGCGGCGGGCGTGGCCGGCGCGGTCGCAGCCGCGAGAACGAGCAGGACGACGAGGCCGCCGAGGGCACGCCGGTAACCGACGCCGCCACGACGGGCGGCGACACGACGCCGGCACGGTCCGACGCGGGCGAGCCCGACGACGACGTCGCGGCTGACGACGACGACGCGGACGCGGTCGGGTCGAGCCGCCGCAGGCGCCGTCGCCGGCGCCGGAGCACTGGCGGCGACGTCGACGCCGGGGCCGACGACCCGCCGAACACTGTCGTGCGCGTCCGTGAACCGCGGCGCACCGGAGGCGACGACGTCACCGGCGTCAAGGGCTCGACCAGGCTCGAGGCGAAGAAGCAGCGCCGGCGCGAGGGGCGCGAGGCCGGTCGGCGGCGCACGGTCGTCACGGAGGCGGAGTTCCTCGCCCGTCGCGAGAGCGTCGAACGGGTCATGGTGGTCCGCGAGCGCGAGGGCCGCACCCAGATCGGCGTGCTCGAGGACGGCGTGCTCGTCGAGCACTACGTCGCGCGGCGCAGCCAGGTCTCGACCGTCGGCAACGTCTACCTCGGCAAGGTGCAGAACGTGCTGCCGAGCATGGAGGCGGCCTTCGTCGACATCGGCAAGGGCCGCAACGCGGTGCTCTACGCCGGTGAGGTCAACTGGGACGCCGCCGGGCTCGACGGTCAGGCCAAGCGCATCGAGCACGCCCTGAAGTCGGGGGAGTCCGTGCTCGTGCAGGTGACCAAGGACCCGATCGGGCACAAGGGTGCGCGCCTCACCAGCCAGATCTCGCTGCCGGGGCGATACCTCGTGTACGTGCCCGAGGGCTCGATGACGGGGATATCGCGCAAGCTGCCCGACACCGAGCGCACCCGCCTCAAGCGCATCCTGCGCGCCGTCGTCCCCGATGACGCGGGCGTGATCGTGCGGACGGCGGCCGAGGGGGCCAGCGAGGAGGAGCTGGAGCGCGACGTCGCCCGGCTGCGGGCCCAGTGGGAGGACATCGCCAAGAAGGCGACGGCCGTGCAACGCCCCAGCCCTGCTGTACGGCGAGCCCGACCTGGCCATCCGCGTGGTCCGTGACATCTTCAACGAGGACTTCACGAGGCTGGTCGTCTCGGGGGACGACGTCTGGGACACCCTCGACGCCTACATCGGGCATGTCGCCCCCGACCTCGTCGGCAGGCTCGAGCGCTGGACGGGCGAGGACGACGTGTTCGCCGCCCACCGCATCGACGAGCAGCTGGCCAAGGCGCATGGAGCGCAAGGTGTGGCTGCCCTCGGGCGGGTCGCTCGTCATCGACCGCACCGAGGCGATGACCGTCGTCGACGTCAACACCGGCAAGTTCACCGGCGCGGGCGGCAACCTCGAGGAGACCGTGACCCGCAACAACATCGAGGCCGCGGAGGAGATCGTGCGGCAGATGAGGCTGCGCGACCTCGGCGGGATCATCGTCGTCGACTTCATCGACATGGTGCTGGAGTCCAACCGCGACCTCGTGCTGCGCCGGCTGCTGGAGTGCCTGAGCCGTGACCGCACGAAGCACCAGGTGGCCGAGGTGACGTCGCTGGGCTTGGTGCAGATGACCCGTAAGCGCGTGGGCCAGGGACTCCTCGAGGCCTTCAGCGAGACCTGCGAGGCATGTGGCGGGCGCGGCCTGCTGATCTCGGAGGAGCCGGTGGAGAAGCGGACCCAGGAGCCCGCCTGCCGCCCGTCCGGTCGACCGGGGGGCGCACCCGCACCGCGCGTGGGGGCAGCAGGGCCGCAGGGTCATGACCGGCACCGGGAGGCGCCGGTTTGACCGCCCACCTGCGGCATCCGTACGCTGGACCGCTGGTGCGCACAGCGGCCAGATCGCTCGTGTGCGCCCGCCCCGCCCGTCCAGGCCGGGAGCGGTGCGCACCGCCCGCCACGTTGACGCACCGTTCGACTGACCAGAAAGCGAGTACAACGTGTACGCGATCGTCCGCGCCGGCGGCCGGCAGGAGAAGGTATCCGTCGGTGACGTGCTGACCGTCGACCGGCTGCAGGGTGAGCCTGGAGCGACCGTCGAGCTGAAGCCGCTGCTCCTGGTGGACGGCACCGACGTCACGAGCACCGCGACGGCGCTGGCGTCGGTCACGGTGACCGCGGAGATCCTGGCGGCCACGAAGGGCCCCAAGATCCGGATCTTCAAGTACAAGAACAAGACCGGCTACCGCAAGCGCCAGGGTCACCGCGCGAAGCTGACCCAGATCAAGGTCACCGGCATCGAGAAGTGATGCCGCGCCCGGTCGCGGACCGGGCGCCGGACCGCCTCCCTGACCCAGGCACAGCAGACCCAGGCACAGCAAAGGACTCAGCTCCATGGCACACAAGAAGGGCGCAAGCTCCTCGCGGAACGGGCGCGACTCCAACGCGCAGCGGCTCGGCGTCAAGCGCTTCGGCGGCCAGGTCGTCAACGCCGGGGAGATCCTCGTGCGCCAGCGTGGCACCCACTTCCACCCCGGCGACAACGTCGGGCGTGGCAGCGACGACACCCTGTTCGCCACGGCCGGCGGCGCGGTGGAGTTCGCGACCAAGCGCGGCCGCCGGGTCGTCAACATCGTGCCCGCGAGCGGCTGACAACAGTACGGCGATCATGCTGCGTCCGGTCCGCCTACCGGAGCTGCCTGATCGCCGAGGGGGTTCGGTGACCACCTTCGTCGACCGCGTCGTCCTCCATGTCGCCGGGGGTGACGGCGGCCACGGCTGTGCCTCGGTGCACCGCGAGAAGTTCAAGCCGCTCGGTGGCCCGGACGGCGGCGACGGCGGCAACGGGGGAGACGTCGTCCTGGTGGTGGACCCCCAGACGACCACGCTGCTGGAGTACCACCGTTCCCCGCACCGCCGCGCCTCCTCCGGGCGGTCCGGCCAGGGAGCCATGCGGGACGGCGCCGCGGGGGAGGACCTCGTGCTGACGGTCCCCGACGGCACAGTGGTGAAGACGCCGACCGGTGAGGTGCTCGCCGACCTCGTCGGTGCGGGCTCGCGCTTCGTCGCCGCCGCGGGTGGGCGGGGCGGGCTCGGCAACGCCGCGCTGGCCTCCCCGCGTCGCAAGGCCCCGGGGTTCGCCCTGCTCGGCGAGCCCGGCACGGGCGGCGACGTCGTCCTCGAGCTCAAGACCGTGGCGGACGTCGCGCTCGTCGGTTACCCCAGCGCCGGGCAAGTCCAGTCTCGTGGCCGCACTCTCGGCCGCCCGACCGAAGATCGCCGACTACCCGTTCACCACGCTGGTCCCCAACCTCGGCGTCGTGCAGGCCGGTGACACCCGCTTCACGGTCGCCGACGTGCCCGGGCTGATCCCCGGAGCCAGCGAGGGCAAGGGCCTCGGCCTGGAGTTCCTGCGCCACGTCGAGAGGTGCACCGCCCTCGTGCACGTGCTCGACTGCGCCACGCTCGAACCTGACCGGGACCCGGTCACCGACCTCGACGTCATCGAGGCGGAGCTCGCCGCCTACGAGGTCGACGCCGGCGGCGTCCCGCTGGCGCAGCGGCCGCGCATCGTCGTCCTGCACAAGGTCGACGTCCCCGAGGCGAGGGAGCTCGCCGACCTCGTGCGGCCCGACCTCGAGGCGCGCGGGCTGGAGGTCCTCGAGGCGTCCTCCGCGACCCACGAGGGGTTGCGCGAGCTCTCCTTCGCCATGGCGCGCCTCGTGGCGCAGGCCCGGGCGGCCGCACAGACGCCGGAGCCGACCCGCGTGGTGCTGCGCCCGCGCGCCGTCGACGACGCCGGGTTCGCCGTGGCCACCGAGACGACCGAGGACGGCGTGCGCTTCCGCGTGCGCGGCGACAAGCCGGAACGCTGGGTGCGCCAGACCGACTTCACCAACGACGAGGCGGTCGGGTACCTCGCCGACCGCCTGGCGCGGCTCGGCGTGGAGGAGGCCCTGCTCGGCGCGGGGGCGGTCGCCGGGGCGGAGGTCGTGATCGGCGACGACGTGAGCGGCGTGATATTCGACTGGGAGCCGACCCTGATCGCCGGCCCCGGGGTGATCGCTGCACCACGCGGGGAGGACCTGCGGCTGCAGCACGGACGCCGCGCCACCCGCGAGGAGCGACGCGAGCGCTACGAGGATCGGCGGGTGTCGCGTCGCGAGGCGCGCGCGGAGCTGGACGCCGAGCGCCGGGCGGGGCAGTGGACCGACCCCTCCGCGGTGGAGGCCGACGGCGGGGCCGGGTGAGCGACCAGGCCGTGCCCGGGACCCCGGATCGTGGTCATGGTCGGGAGAGCCTGGCGACGGCGGCCCGCGTCGTTGTCAAGGTCGGCTCGTCGTCCCTCACCAGCGCCGCGGGGGGGCTGGACCCGCAGCGGGTGGACGCCCTGGTCGCTGCGCTGTCCGCCCGGCGGCTTGCCGGCGGTGAGGTCGTGCTGGTCTCCTCGGGCGCGATCGCGGCCGGGCTTGCCCCGCTGTCACTGCCGCACCGGCCGCGCGACCTGGCCACCCAGCAGGCCGCGGCCAGCGTCGGGCAGGGGCTGCTCGTCGCGCAGTACACCGCAAGCTTCGCCGCCCGTGGCCTGACCGTCGGACAGGTGCTGCTGACCGCCGACGACGTCGTGCGCCGAACCCACTACGTCAATGCCCGGCGCACGCTGTACCGCCTGCTGCGGATGGGCGTGGTGCCCGTGGTCAACGAGAACGACACGGTCGCGACCCACGAGATCCGCTTCGGCGACAACGACCGCCTCGCCGCCCTCGTCGCGCATCTGGTGCACGCCGACGCACTTCTGCTGCTCTCCGACGTCGACGCCCTCTACGACGGGCCCCCTCAGCGACCCGGGACGCGGCGCATCCCGCTCGTGCGCGGGCCGGAGGACCTCGACGGGGTGCGGGTCGGTCGTGTCGGCGCCGCGGGCGTCGGCACCGGTGGCATGGTGACCAAGGTCGAGGCGGCCTCGATCGCGACGGCGGCGGGCATCCCCACCCTGCTCACAGCGGCCCCGTCCGTCGCCGCCGCCCTGGCCGGGGAGGACGTCGGCACCTGGTTCGAGGCGGCGACGTCGCACACGGCGAGCCGGCTGCTCTGGCTGGCGCACGCCGCCCGCTCGACCGGTCGTCTCGTCCTCGACGCCGGGGCCGTCGCCGCCGTGGTCGAGCGGCGGATGTCGCTGCTGCCTGCGGGCGTGGTGCGGGTGGAGGGCCGGTTCTCCGCCGGTGACGCGGTCGACCTGACCGGACCGTCCGGTGCGGTGGTCGCCCGCGGGCTGGTGGCGTTCGACTCCGGGGAGCTGCCCAGCCTGCTGGGGCGCTCGACGGGTGACCTGGCCGCCGAGCTGGGGCCGGCGTACGCGCGCGAAGTGGTGCACCGGGACGACCTCGTGGTGCTGGCGGCCCGGCGGGGGCACCCCCAACGTGGGGGGGCGTTGCCCAAAGAGGCCACGGCCGGGTCGGATTGCTGATGGACTACAAGGGTGCGCCCCGCTCCGGACGACGACGTGCTCGCGACGCTGACACCCTTTCGGCGGCGACACACCGTGACCGACGAGGCGGCTGAGCCCGCGGCCGGCGCCGAGCCGACCCTGTGGTACGTCACGGTGACCGTGGCGGGACCCGAGGCCGAGCCTTGTGCCGTGCACGGTTGCCTGGAGCGCCTGGCGACCGAGCGGCCGTTCGTGGTCTCGGCGCGCTACCGGGCGAACCGTGCAGAGGTGCGGTACTGGGACGAGTCGGATGATGTCGCCGTGGTGGTCGGCCAGGCCCTGCGGATGTGGAGCGACCACCGAGGCAGCGCTGACCTGCCCGACTGGCACGTGGTGGGCCTCGAGGTGGTCGACCGGGAGACCGCGCGGCGGCGCTGGCCGGTCGGTGAGCAGCCGCAGGTGCAGGTGCTCGGGGAGATCCGGCCCTTGGACGACCTGGTCTGAGGCAGGCTCGCCCAGGCTCTGCACTCACATACCCTCTCCTTGTGACCCTCACCGACGGCGGCCCGGCACGGGCGGGCGCGGACGTCGACGTCCGAGACGCGGTGCTCGCGACCTGCGGCCGGGCCCGCGAGGCCGCCCGGGTGCTCGCCACGGCGTCGCGGGCGACGAAGGACGCCGCGCTGTCCGGCGTCGCCGCCGCCCTGGAGACCCATGCCGCCACGGTCGTCTCGGCCAACGCGGAGGACCTCGACCGGGGGGAGCGGGACGGCCTCGCGCCAGGGCTGCTGGACCGCCTGAGGCTCGATGACGCCAGGGTGCGTGGCATCGCCGCGGCCGTCCGTGACGTCGCCGCCCTTCCCGACCCCGTGGGGGAGGTGGTGCGCGGCTCCACGCTGCCCAACGGGCTACGCCTGCGTCAGGTGCGGGTTCCCATGGGCGTGGTCGCCATGGTCTACGAGGCCCGGCCCAACGTGACCGTCGACGCCGCCGCCCTGGCCCTGAAGAGCGGCAACGCAGCCGTGCTGCGAGGCGGGTCCGCCGCGGAGGCGACGAACGCGGTGCTGGTCGACGTCATCCGCGGTGCGCTGGTGGCTGCCGGGCTCCCGGCTGACGCGGTGACCTCGATCGACTCCTACGGGCGCGAAGGGGTGTACCACCTGATGCGGGCCCGCGGGCTGGTGGACCTCCTCGTGCCGCGCGGCGGCGCCGGTCTCATCCGGGCGGTCGTGGAGGGCAGCACCGTCCCCGTGATCGAGACCGGCACCGGGAACTGCCACGTCTATGTCGACGCCGCCGCGGACCTCGACCAGGCGCTGTCCATCGTCATGAACGCGAAGCTGCGGCGGGTGAGCGTTTGCAACGCCGCGGAGACCCTGCTCGTGCACGCCCACGTCGCGGCCGCGTTCCTGCCTCGGGTGCTCGGTGCGCTCGAGCGCGCAGGGGTGCGGCTGCACGCCGACGAGCGCGCCGGTGCCGTCGCTGCGCAGACCGGGGTGGTCACCGAGCCGGCCACGGACGAGGACTGGGCCGCCGAGTACCTCGCCGCCGAGCTGGCGGTGGGCGTCGTAGACTCTCTCGACGCAGCGATCGACCACATCCGTACCTGGTCCAGCGGGCACACGGAGGCCATCTGCACCACGGACCTTCGTGCGGCCGACCGCTTCGTCGCCGAAGTCGACTCCGCGGTCGTGGCCGTCAACGCCTCGACCGCGTTCACCGACGGTGCCCAGTTCGGCCTGGGAGCCGAGGTGGGGATCTCGACGCAGAAGCTCCACGCCCGCGGGCCGATGGGCCTGGCCGAGCTGACCAGCACCAAATGGGTCGTCACCGGTGACGGCCACGTGCGCGACTGACCGCCCGGAGGGCACTGCAGCGTGGAGGCGACAGAGGTCCGCAAGCTCACCGAGCTCGAGGACCGGCACTGGTGGTACCGCGAGCGTCGTCGTCTGCTCGCGCGCGCCGTCAACGGGCTCAAGCCGGGGGTCGCACTGGACGTCGGCGCGGCCGGCGGCGGCAACACCCGCGTTCTGACGTCGCTCGGCTGGCGGGCCGCCGCGCTGGAGTTCGGCGCCGAGGGGGCGTCGGTCTGCGCCGAGCGCGGCGTCCCGGTCGTGCGGGCCGACGCCACCCGCCTGCCGATCGCCGCGGCGAGCCTGGACCTCGTGGTCGCCTTCGACGTCCTCGAGCATCTGGACGACGACGTCGCAGCCGCCGCCGGGGTGCTGGAGGCCCTGCGGCCCGGCGGGACCTTTCTCGTGGCCGTCCCCGCAGATCCACGGCTCTGGTCGGCCCACGACGAGGCGGTGGGGCATGTGCGCCGCTACACCCGTGACACCCTGACGACGCTGTTGACCGCCCGTGGCTTCACCCTCGACCGCGTGGCGAGCTGGAACGTGCTGCTACGGCCGGCGGTGAGCATACGGCGCCGCTCGAGCTCCGGCAGCGACCTGGAGCAGCTGCCGGGCTGGCTCAACGCCACCCTGCACGCGGTCGTCGCGAGCGAGCGCTACCTGCCGGTGACGTCGTGGCCGGGCGTGTCGCTCCTGGCGTGGGCACGCAGGCCGTCCCCGTCGGGCTGACCGAGGGAGTCGTAGGCGACGAAGTACGAGGGCATGCCCTGGAGCTGGGTGTACAGGCGCCCGACGTACTCCCCGAGCAGGCCCAGGCAGAGCAGCTGGACAGCGCCGACCGCCGCAACCGCGACGAACGTCGAGGTCCAGCCGGGCACGGTCTCGCCGACGGCGTACACCCCCACGGCCACCGCCAGCGTGATCGCTGTGATCAACGCCCCACCGAGGCCGAACCAGGTGGCCAGGCGCAGCGGAGCCACCGAGAAGCCCGTGAGGCTGTCGATCGAGAGCCGGATCATCCGTGACAGGGGGTACTTGCTGCGGCCCGCGGCGCGCTGAGCCCGCGCGTACGTCACCTCGGTGCTGGGGAAGCCGAGCGCCGGGACCACCAGCCGCAGCACCCTGTGATGCTCCGGCAGCGAGTTGACGACATCCACCGTCGCCCGGCTCATGAGCCGGAAGTCACCGGCATCGGCCGGCACGTGCGCGCCGACGAACCGGCGGACGGCGCGGTAGTACAGCCCGGCTGTGATCCGCTTGAACGCGGAGTCGCTGCTGCGGTCGGAGCGCACGCCGTAGACCACGTCCACCTCGCCCGCGCGGGTCGCGCCGAGCATGGCCGCGAGCACCTCCGGGGGGTCCTGGAGGTCGGCGTCGAGGGTGGCCACCCAGTCACCTCGGGCCCGGGACAGTCCCGCGGACAGCGCAGCCTGGTGCCCGGAGTTCGTCCTCAGCCGGACGACGCGCAGCTGCGGCCACTCCCGGCGCCCGCGTTCCAGGAGCACCGGGGTCGCGTCCTTGCTGCCGTCGTCCACCGCCAGCACCTCGTAGTCGACGCCGAGGGCGTCGAGCACGGGCCGGAGCCGCTGCGCGAACAGCCCGAGCACGGCCTCCTCGTCGTACATCGGGACGACGACGCTGAGTGCAGGCATGAGCACCCCGGCCTTCACCTCGTCGGGCACAGCCTCTCCTCAGTCGGGCGACCCTCTGCGCGACCGTGTGCCGGGCGTCGCCGCCGAAGGTCGTGCATGGCACACTGGCGGCGACACAACGACGGTCGCGCCGCAGGGGTTCCCAGCCTAACGGCGTCGAGCACGTGCGGGGCGCCGGGCGCCCGTGCGCAGGAGAGGACCGGCAGGACCATGGCGACAGGCGCGCTGGTGACCCAGCTGCTGGCCGAGAGCACGGAGAAGGCACGCGACCTCCCCGTTCCACCGGCGGTGTTCGGGATCGGCGCGTTGGCGACCTTCGGCGTGCTGCTCGCGATCACCTGGGCCTTCCGCAGCGTCGGCCACCGACACTGATCCCCTGAGCAGCGTCGTGCCTGCGGCGGGCGCTCGCCTCGGGGTGATGGGCGGAACGTTCGACCCCGTCCACCACGGCCACCTCGTCGCGGCCAGCGAGGTCGCCACCGAGTTCGGGCTCGACGAGGTGATCTTCGTACCCACGGGGCAGCCGTGGCAGAAGAGCGAGCGCGTCGTCTCCGCCGCCGAGCACCGCTACCTGATGACTGTGATTGCGACGGCCTCCAACCCCCGGTTCACCGTCAGCCGGGTGGACATCGACCGGCCGGGCCCCACGTACACGATCGACACCTTGCGAGACCTCAACTCCGAGCGTCCTGGTGCCGAGTTCTTCTTCATCACCGGCGCCGACGCGCTGGCGCAGATCCTGTCCTGGAAGGACTCCGACGAGCTGTTCGCGCTGGCCCACTTCGTGGGAGTGACCCGTCCGGGGCACACCCTGGACGGCACCGGCCTGCCCTCGAACAGGGTGAGCCTGACGGAGGTGCCGGCGATGGCCATCTCGTCCACGGACTGCCGGGTGCGCGTGGAGCGCGGAGAGCCCGTCTGGTATCTCGTCCCCGACGGCGTCGTGCAGTACATCGCCAAGCACGGTCTGTACCGTCGGCTGCCCGAGGTCGCGATGTGAGCGACGACGAGCACGTCGGAGAGCGCCGCAGACGCCTCCTGGCCGAGCGGGAGCTCTCTCGAACCGCGCCGCCGGGCTCGTCACCCGCGCCAGGGCCGTCCGCTGCGCCGGGCTCGTCCCCCGCGCCCGAGCCGTCCGCCGAGCTCGGGCTGTCCGCCGCCCGGGCGCCGCTGGGCGAGCCCCTCCCCGGCGGACGTCGAGCGCGCCGCCTGGCCGAGCAAGCGCTTGCGTCGCCGCAGCCACCCCCGGTCGTCACCGGCCCTCCGACTCCGGCGGTGGCCGCCCCCAGCCGTCTGCCGACCACCCCGACAGCCCCCGAGGCGCACCCGGGCGGCCCCCGGACCGGGTCCCAGACGATCGTCCTGAGCACGGTCAGCACGGTCGCCACCGCCGAGCGCGCAGTGGCGAGACCCCTGCCGCCGCTGACGCCGCCGCGGCCCTTCCCCAGGACGCCGAGTGCTCCGAACGCGCTGTTCGAGCCCGCGCAGGCTGACGTCGCGCCGCCGCCGAGCGCCGACGCTCGGACCGTCTCCGGCCCCCAGGCGCCGTCCAGCCCGCAGTCGACATCCAGCCCGCCGACGACACCCGGCCCGGCGACGTCCGGCTTCCAGATCGCGCTCGCCGGCGGACCCGACCTCTCCGCACCTGACGCGCCCGTGCCGGACGTCGTCCCGCTCGCGCCGCGTCACCACGCCCCCAGCGGCAGCACCCGCGACGACGTCGCGCCCCGCGACCGCACCCTCACGCTCTTGCTCGTCGGGGTGCTCCTGCTCGTCGTCGCCATCGCCTCGGGCGTGGTGTGGTTGCTGCGCAGCCAACCCTCGCCGACGACCGGGCCGGTGACCGTGCCTCCGGCCACGACGCAGCAGACGCTCTACGCCGCCCTGGCCGACCCTGGTGGTCACCTGGTCGCCGGCACGATCCTCGCGGTCGGGGCCGACAGCGCCGTCTCGATCCTCACCCCCTCCAGGCTGCTCATCGAGGTTCCCGGTGCGGGACGGCGCGAGCTTGCTGACGCGTTCGCCACGGCGAGCGACGCCCCGGCCAAGGGTCTGGCGGACGCGCTCCAGGTGCGCATCGACGGGACCTGGATCCTCAGCACCACGGGCTTGGCGTCGCTGGTGGACGCCGCCGGGGGCGTCGTCGTCGACGTCGACCACCAGCTCACCGAGGGCACGCTCACGGTGGCCGCGGGTGCCGGTCAGCACCTGGACGGCGCCCAAGCCGCTCTCGTCGCCTCTGCCCGGGCCCCCGACGAGCCCGAGGAGGCCCGCCTGGCTCGCTTCAACAGCGTGCTGAGTGCGGTGCTCGCGTCGATGAAGGGCAGCACCGCCGAGCTCACCCAGCAGCTCGGTGGTCTCGGCGCCGGGAGCCGCAGCACGCTTCCAGCCGAGCGGCTCTCGGCGGTGCTGTACGCGCTGCATGCTCGGTCCGCGGCCTCCGGTCTGTCCAGCTCGGTGCTGCCCGTCACCGCCATCGGGTCGGGCGCTGACGCCGTGTTCGGGCTCGACGAGGCGCGCGCAGCGGCTCTGGTGAAGACCCAGCTTCCTGGGGCGCTCGTCCCCCCGCCCGACGTCGGCACCGTACGCGTGCTCGTGCGTAACGGCGTGGGCACCCCCGGCCTGAGCCAGGCTGCGCACGACCGGATCGTCGCCGCCGGCCTGAGGTTCGTGGCCGGCGGGAACGCGGAGGTCTTCGGCCAGCCGCGGACGTCCGTCCTCGTCGCGTCCGACTCCCCGGCCGACCTGGAGAAGGGTCGCCGGGTGGCCGCCGCCCTCGGGGTACCGGCCGCGAACGTGGCCGTCGACGCCCTGGGGTCGACCCAGGCCGACGTCTTCGTGATCCTCGGCCAGGACTTCGCCGACGATGTCACCGACCACGGCGTGCAGCCGTCGACGTCCACGACGCCGTGAACGGTGCCGTCGCCTCGCGCTGGTCGGCGACGGCCGTGGCACAGCCCGGTGGCCCGCCCGTGAGAGGCTGAAGGAGACGATGCCCGTGCTGGAAGGACCGACCCGCCCTTGACCGCCTCCGACCGCGCGATCGAGCTGGCCACGCAGGCCGCCCTCGCAGCCGCGGACAAGCTCGCGACCGACGTGGTCGCTCTCGACGTGTCGGACCACCTGGTGATCACAGACGTGTTCGTGGTCGCGTCGGCGGCCAACGACCGGCAGGTGCACGCCGTGGTCGACGCCATCGAGGAGCGCCTGCTGCGCGTGGGCGTCAAGCCCGTGCGGCGCGAGGGTCATCGGGAGGGGCGGTGGGTGCTGCTCGACTTCGGCGAGATCGTCGTGCACGTGCAGCACGACGAGGAACGCGCCTACTACGCGCTGGAACGGCTGTGGCGTGACTGTCCCGTCGTCGAGCTCCCGGCTCAGGTGCGCGCGCCCCGCGGTGCGTCGTCCGGGATCGGCGCGTGAGCGCAGCTCGCGTCCTTCTCTGGCGCCATGCGCGCACGGATCACAACCAGCGGGGAGTGTGGCAAGGGCAGCTCGACATCGGCCTGGACGACGTCGGCCGGCGCCAGGCTGCTGAGTCGGCCGCGGCGCTGGCCACCGTCGCAGCCGGCTACGACGAGGTGCGCGTCGTGAGCTCCGACCTGGTGCGAGCGCGCGACACAGCGGCCGCGTTCGAGCGGCTGACCGGGCTGGTCGCGACGACCGACGTGCGCCTGCGGGAGATCTACGCGGGCGCCTGGGAGGGCCGCAGCCGAGAGGAGATCGTCGCGGCGGGCATGGGCCAGCAGCTGGACGCCTGGCTGCACGGCGAGGACGTGCCGGTGGGGGGCGGGGAGCGGCGCAGCGAGGTGGCTGTGCGAGGTGCCGCCGCGGTTGCCGAGCACAGCACTGCGATGGACGGCGGCCTGCTGGTCGCGGTGTCGCACGGCGGGGTGATGCGCGGGACGGTGCTCGCCCTGCTCGACCTGCCACCGCAGCGCTGGGACCTGCTCGGGGGGCTGGGCAACTGCCACTGGGTGGAGCTCGAACCGCGTGGGGCGCGGTGGCGGCTGAGGGCGTACAACGTGAGTGCCTGGCCGCGCGCGAGCGCCCCCTGACCTGGCCGAACCGATTTGGAGTACCGGGGTCGGCCCACGGTAGACTCGCCGAGCCTCCTGAGCCGCGTCGTGCACGGTCATGCCCGCCACGCATGCAGGTCTGGGGCGCGGGGCTGTAGCGCAGTTGGTAGCGCACCTCCATGGCATGGAGGGGGTCAGGGGTTCGAATCCCCTCAGCTCCACGGTGTGCGCATCAGAGGGTCACTTCCGAGATCAGGCACCGGGCCTCGGGTCGGCTTCAGTGATCTTCATCGGGTACTGGCAGGCTCGGATAGCTGGTGGGGTAGAGCCCAGCGACGAAGGCGTATGCCGTGTCGCCGCTGCGCGGGAGGGCGCTGAACTCGCGGGTGAGGTCGAAGACCTTCTCCCAGAACTCCGCGGCGCGTTCGTGGGGTATGCGTGCGTGTCGGTGGATCGCCCGTAAGGAGTCGGCGTCGTGAGCGGGGCCGGACTCGGTGGCGGCCTCGATGAGCAGGTTGCTGATCGTGCCGAGCTGCTCGGGTTGGATCTGGCCGACGTAGAAGACGCGGGCGGTGCGGCCGTAGAAGCGTTCGTCGATGGCGCGAACCTTGCGGGTGCGCACGACCTTGAACAGCCCGGCGTCGACGAGAACGGCGACGTGGTAGGCAACGGTGCTGGGGTTGCGTCCGACCGCGTTGGCGAGCTCGCCGACGGAGGCGGCGCGTTCAAGAAGTAGGTCCATCAGCGTGCCTCGTAACGGGTGGAACATCGCCTTGAGCTCGCTGGTTGCGGTGACGATGCGCAGGTCGTCGAGGTCGTAGTCCGGCAGGCGATGATCGCTCGACATATCCTGATCGTACCTGCTACCTTGAACGATCCAGGGAAGTTGAGCATTCTCGGCGGGAGACGTGTCATGGCCGAAGTGTTGCTGTTCCACCACGCACAGGGGCTGACGGCAGGGGTGGTTGCGTTCGCCGACGAGCTGCGCCGAGCCGGCCACGTCGTGCACACGCCGGATCTGTACGCCGGGCGCACCTTCGCCAGCGTCGAGGAAGGTGTCGCCCATGCCGGCGAGATCGGCTTCGGCAACGTTGTCGAGCGTGGGGTGCGCGCGGCCGACGAGCTCTCCGCAGACCTCGTGTACGCCGGCTTCTCACTCGGGGTGATACCCGCGCAGAAGCTGGCCCAGACCCGCCCTGGGGCGCGTGGGGCGCTGCTGTTCGAGGCGTGCGTTCCGACGTCGGAGTTCGGGCCCGGGTGGCCGCCGGGCGTCCCGGTGCAGATCCACGGCATGGACGCGGACAAGTTCTTCGCCGGGGAGGGCGACATCGACGCGGCACGGGCGCTGGTCGAGGAGGCAGCGACCTCGGCGCGGGCCGAGTTGTTCGTCTACCCGGGCGACCGCCACCTCTTCGCCGACAGCTCGCTGTCGTCCTACGACGCCGCTGCGTCAGCAGCGCTGATGGAACGGGTGGTCGACTTCCTCCACGACACGCAGTGAAGCCCGTCGTCGACGTCACGCTCGCTCGCACCGATGCGGCGGCCCGCCTGGCGGAGCGGCGATGACAATGCCGACGACAGAGACGCCGACGACGGAGGAGCTCCAGGCGGCGTTCTGCTGGGAACCCGACGACCAGATCCCGCGCGGGCCGGCGATGACAGCGTTTCGTCGTGAGGCCCGATACCGCCAGGCCCTCTGGCGACAGGCCCACGAGCATCCGATCGGCAGCCAACCGATCGTCGCGAAACCCGGCGACACCCGGGTCCGCCCCGTCGGGAGCCGGTTGCCGCTCGACTACGCGCAGCGCACCGGCGCGAACTTCCTCACACCGTCCGCGTGGGATGCCGCCCGGGCCCGCACCACGCACGCCGAGGCGCATCAGAGCTTCGACCACCAGCGACTGTGGGCCGATCTGCTGTCGTCGCAGGCGTTGGCCTTCAACCTGTTCGGTGAGCTCGCCGCCGACGTCACCCATGCCGACCGTGCCGTGCATCAGTGGTGCGATACCCCTGGTCGTGTCCGGGAGCTGCGATTTGCTCACTCGCCTGGCCGGCTCGACCCCGCCTACCTCAACAGCCTCCGAGCATTCACCGCAGCATTCATCCTCGATCTCGACGACGGCACGAGCGGCGTCCTGGCTGTCGAGGTCAAGTACCACGAGCGCAACAAGGCCGAAACCCCCAGGCCCGACAACCTCCATCGCTACACCGCGGTCGCCGAGCGTTCCGGAGCCTTCGCGCCCGGCAGCATCGCGACGCTGGTCCGGCGCAGTGACCTCTGCGTGATGTGGCTCGAACATCTCCTGGCGCTCTCCATGGTGCAGCACCCCAGTCGCAGCTGGACGTGGGGCAAGTACCTCGTGGTGCACCCTGCCGGGAACGGCGACATCGTCGACGCCTGCGCCCGCTACCGGGCGATGCTCGCCGACCCATCCACGTTCGCCACGATGACCATCGAACAGCTCCTCGACACCGGCTCACTCTCCGAGACCACAACCGCGGCGGTGCACGAACGCTACGTTCCCTGAGGTCGATGGCGGACCGGCTCACCGTGCGAGATCGGTGCCACATGTCGCCCCCGATCTCGCACGGTGAGTGCCCCTCGGCGGCGACACGCGGCCGTCCTGGCGCGAGACCGGGCCGATCAGCTCAGGTCGCCTTGTCGCGCGATCTGACGAAGGCGGTGAAGGACTCGATCCCGTCGACGACGGCCTCGAACCGCAGGGAGTGGAACAAGTCGAAGGCGTGCTGCGCTCCGGGGAGCTCGGCATAGACGACCGCGTTCGTCGAGGCACTCCGCAGCGCGTCGGCGAAGCGCCGGGCGCTCTCCACGGGCACGACCGAGTCCCGATCGCCGTGGACCATGAGGAACGGCGGCGCGTCCGGACGGACATGGGTAAGCGGGGAGGACGCCGCCCCCTGGCCGTAGTACGGGCCGTAGTAGCCGTTCAGGCAGACCACGCCGGTGACCGACGTGTCCACGCCCTCGAAGCCGGGCTGGAGGTCGGGGTCGTCGGGGGTGAGAGCGGCCAACGCCGCCATGTGGGCGCCGGCCGAGCTGCCGGCGACGAACAGCACTGCTGGGTCGGCGCCGTGCTCAGGCCCGTGCTCGCGCACCCACGCGACCACTCTCTTGACGTCGACGAGATGGTCAGGGTGGTCCGCGGCTGGGCGCAGCCGGTAGTTGGCGCTGATGCACACCCATCCCTGGCTCGCGAGCCGGTAGATCAGGGGGAGCGACTGGGTGTCCTTCCTCCCCCGGTAGTACCCCCCTCCGTGCAGGTGGACCAGGACGGGGCAGCCCGACGGGTGGGAGCGGTGCCGGTACACGTCGAGCAGGTTGCGTTCACCGGCGTCGCCGTAGCCGATGTTCACCACGCGTTGGACGTCGCGTCGGCGGCGCAGGAAGGGCGCCAGCAGGATGCGGGCGATCGGCGGGCGGCGGCGCAGCCGGATTCTCAGGTCGGTGTCGATGGCGCCCCGCCAGTCGGCGCCGAGGCCCTCGGCCAGGGCGTGCTCGACCACCGGTCTGGCCCGCAGCCCGCGGCGGACGACGACCACGAGCCCGGCCGTCGTCAGGGCGGCAAGACCCGCTGTCGCCACGCCCCCCGGCGAGCCGAGGCCACTCTGGCCGAGCGTCCACACGGTCCAGAAGAGGAGCCAGTAGAAGGCGAGGAAGGGCAGCTCGTTGACCACGAGGCCGAGCCGGAAGCTCACACTCGCGAGGAGCCTCGGACGGCGCGCGGGCGCCAACGCGAACAGCGTGGCAACGCCGACGAAGGCCACGGTCACGAGATATCCGACGGGCACGGCGGTCACTCCAAGATCGGTAGAGCTCTCCGAATCACGACATGCTCATGGCTGCACGAGCCTGTGCCCAGGCGGTTCCCACGGTCGTGAGCGCCTCCGTCGGACCGACGGCGACGCGGGTCTGCCCGCCGAGCTGAGTCTGCCAGTCCCTGATCCTCGGCGCCTCGTCGAACATCCACGGCGCCGGCGGTCGTCCGGTCGGGCCCAACCGGGCGAACACTTCAGCAGCATCGGCGTTCAACGCGCCGAGCTGTGCCAACCCCCACAGGTCGTACAGGTCTCGCGGTGCTCGCCGGTCGTGCCACGCGGCGGTCTTGGCGGCGGCGAACCCCGCCAGCGTCGGCACCGTCAGCGTCGCAGGAGGCGCGTCGGTGTAGCGCTGGTGCAGCGCGCGAGTCTCGGTAGGCCATCGCGGGTAGCCCGCTGGGTCGATCAGCTGCACCTGCACCTGCAGGCCGTCGCCGGTGCGCAGCACCGCCGGTGCGGACCCACGCACCGAGCCCAGGGTCGGGTTCCATGTCAGCCGGCCGTACTCGCGTTGCACGCCCGCGGACATCGCCTGCTCGACGGCCGCCACCACGGCGGTCCGTTCGGGAACCGCGAGCAGGTCCAGGTCCTCCGAGAGCCGTCCGTTCGGCAAGTGGGTGCGGGCAAGGGCCGTCCCGCCGAAGAAGAGCACCTGGTCGGGCAGGCGCCGGCTCAGGGCGGCAAGCAGGTGGGAGATCAGATGGTCACGTCGGACCTGCTCGTCGGATACCCCGAACTGCGCTGCGACCGCTGCGGCCTCGGCCGGGTCGAGCACCTTACGCCTCGGCCCAGTGGCGGGCCCGTTCCAGGGCTGCACGCAGCCGCTGCCCGCCCGCTAGCTCGGCCAGGCGGGCGCGGTCTGCGCGCGGCCACAGCGCCGCCACGGCCGCTCGCGCCTCGCCGGGAACGTCGCCCAGATCGGGGCGGTGCGCCAGGTCCAGGAGCGTCTGTTCGATCGTCGTGACCAGCGCCGTTCCCAGGTCGGTGCCGACCCGTTCGGCGTCCAGGCGGTCCGTGGCACGGCGGGCGAACACCAGGTGCGCATCGCGGTCGACCAGCCTGAGCAGCGGCCGTTGCTTGGGCACGGCAACGACCGCGACAGCCAACGCCCTGGGGAGCGCGCCGTGAAGGCGTGCCGCGCTGAGCCCCATCAACACCACCGCGTCAGCCCCGTAGTCCGCCGCCGCCACTCCGTACGCGGCCGCCTCGAGACTGGGCAGCCACGACCGGTCGTAGGCAGCCGGGGGGACCACGGCGTAGTAGCCGGTGGCCACGCGGTGAAGGACGCCGAGGCCGGACAGGCGCCGGAACTCCGGACGTGGTTGCGCATACACCTGGACGGCGTCGATCGGGCGCAGCACGCCGAACGCCACGCGGGCCAGCACGGCCGGTAGGCCGCGAGCCCGCCGAGAGGGCTGATCCGTGGGTGTAGTCATGAGCACCTTGGCTTCAGTATCACAAACAGTGGCTAGAACCCTCCGTTCATCATACTTGAGAGAAGACCTGAGGGATCAGCGCTAGTCGGGCGGGTTCGGCGTCCCGCTGACGAGCCCCGAGGTGTCGACGGGCTGCGAGAGGCGCATGACGAGAGCCACGACCGCGGGGTCGTGGCTCTCGTCGTCGGTGGGGGATCCCTGGCCGCGCTGGTGCTGCTCCCGCTGCCGGCTGCGCCACCGACACCCCTGTGGCCGATGCTGCCGCCGTCACCGTGCAACTAGAGGACGGACCGCACCGTCCAGATACCGACCGGTCACCGATACTTCCGGCAAGGTCGGGCCACGCCCGTCCGTGACGTCCGCACGCACGCCGCGGATGCCGGGGTCAGGCGGTCACCGAGACCCGCGGCTGCCGCGGTGCGCCATCCAGATCATGCAGGTCTCCCAGATCGTCCAGGGCCGTCAACGGGCGCAGGAACGCGCTGCACAGGCCGGCCACCAGCAGGGCGCCGGTCATCACCATGAAGGCCGTGCGCAGGCCGGCCCACTGCACGAGAGGTCCGGCGACCATGCATCCGAGCGGCCCGGCAACGTAGCCGACCGACGTGAGGACGCCGACCACGCGCCCGCGCAGGTGATCGGGAGTGCGGTGCTGCATCGCGAGGCTGAGCAGCGGGTTCACCGGTCCGTACAGCAGACCCGACACCGCGCCGGCGACGACCATGACCGGGAACGGCGGCAGGAACGCCATCGGCAGCAGCGCGACGCACGTTCCCGCCGTGGCGGCGATGAACGTCGTCCGGCGGGGCAGTCGGTGGCTGACCGCGGCGTACGACAGTGACCCGAGCACCCATCCCAAGCTCATGGCCATCACGATCACGCCGAGTCGCTGCGGGGCGTGCTCGTTCTCGAACTCCACCGGCAGCAGCACGTTCTCGATCGGCACGTAGGTGCCGGCCAGCAGGATGCCCACGAGCCCGACGCTGAGCAGCACGTGGTCGCGGCGCACGAAGCGCAGCCCCTCGACCATGTCGCCCCAGAAGCCGGTGCGCTCGTGGACGGCGACCGGCGCGGGCCGGCCTGCCTGCGGAATCCGGGCGGCGCCGATGAGGAGCGCGGAGACGGCGAGAGCGGCCGTCGTGGCCCATAGGGCGCTGACGGCGCTGGTCCAGCCGATGAGCAGCCCGGCCACCCCTGGGCCGACGATGAACGCGATGCCCCATGCGGCCTCGTTGACAGCGTTCGCCCGGTCGAGCCGGATCCCCGCGGCCTCGGCGGCGGCGGGCACCATGGCCGCGCGGGCCGTCACGCCGGCGGGGTTCAGGGCCGCGGCGAGGATGGCGGGGACGGCGATCCACCACAGGCTGAGGCCGCGCGTGAGGTCCACGATGGGCAGGGCGGCGATGGCCAGCGCCGCCAGCAGGTCGGCGACCATCGCGGTGCGTTGGCGCCCGACGCGGTCGACGATCGTGCCGCACAGGAACGACACGACGAGCACCGGTAAGGCAGTCGCGGCGGCGACCAGTCCGACGGCGGCGGCGTTGCCGGTGCGCTCCAGGACCAGCCAGGGCAGCGCGACCATGGTGATCCCGTTGGCGGTGCCGGCGAGAACGGTCGAGGACTGGACGGCGAGGAACGGCAGCCGTTGCCGGCGGCGGACCATGATGGGGCACCTTTCGGGGTGTGCTCGGCGTGGGCGTGGGGCGTGGGGCGTGGGCGTGTGGGGCGTGGGCGTGTGGGGTGTGGCGGTGGGGTGTGGCGGGTGTTCGCCGGCGAGGTCCGGTGCGACCCGCTAGCGCGGGGCGACCCCGTGAAGGATCACGTCGGCGACGAGCCAGGCGGAGTCGTTGCGGGCGATCCGGCCGTCCGCGACGGAGTCACCGGCCGCCGAGACGCCGGCACAGAAGAGATCCACGACCCAGGCAGTCGGCAGGTCGGCACGCAGGTGGCCCTCGCGCTTGCCGCGCTCGACCACGCCCTCGAGGCGGTCGGCCAGCCGGTACCACCGGTCCTGCATCTCGGGCAGGTCCCAGACGGCCGGGCCGACCTGCAGGAACCGGAACTCGTCGGCCATCGGCGCGAGCTCGCGGGCCACTCGCGCCAGAACCTGCGGTGCCGGGCCGTCATCCAGCCGGCATGCGGTGACCGCACCGTCGAGCCGGTCCATGGCCTCGATGGCGAGGGCGGTCAGCAGGGCCTCCCGTGTGGGGAAGTACCGGTGGATCGTCGTGCGCCCGACGCCGACGGCGGCGGCGACCTCGCCGAGGGACGCCGAGGAGTCCCGGGGGAGCAGCGCGGCGGCGCCGTCCAGGATCGAGCGCCGGGTGCGCTCGTCCTTCGCGAGGACTACAACGTTCATGCTCATTATGGAACACTATTGTTCCATTCTGGTCAAGCCGATGATCAGCTCGAGGGGCGCCGTCCCCCCGTCCCCCCGTGCGGGGCGCCGTCCCCCCGTCCCCCCGTTTGGGGCGCCGTCCCCCCGTTTGGGGCGCCGTCCACGCCGTCAACACCGTCGGGCTCTCGCGCCGTCAAGAAGGCACGCGCGGTTGCCGACGAACTCACGGTGGCCGACACCCCGGTGCTGAACGACGTCGCGCACGCGGCAGCGGCGTCCCCGCCGTGGCGGGCGGTCACGTGGGGTGCCGCCGCGCTCGCCCTGCAGTGGGTCGCCGCGGCTGCCGTCGACGCCCTCGACCTCTGGGCCGGTGCCGCTCTCGTCGCGATGGTCGTCGCTCTGGTCTCCGGCGCGCTACTGGCGGCCACCGCGGCGTGGGGCGCCCGTGACTCCGCGCGCGACGACGCCTGCGCCTGGCTCGTGGTGGTCGTCGCGTCCGCCGCCAGCGCCGGGCACATCGGTCTGACGGGCGGGCTGTGGGCGGTGGTGACACTGGCCGGCGTCGGCGTGGTTGCGGCGCTCACGTTCGACGACGTCGGCGGGCTCGTGCGCGCTCTGGCCGTCGTCTGGCTGGCTCTCGCGGCGGGGGTCGGGCTCTGCGCGCTCATGGAGGCGCGCGCCCCGGCGGCCGGGGTGGCCGCGCCGCGCCCGGAGGACGTCGCCCAGGCGGCGATGGGGCTCGCCGTGGCCGGTCTGCTGTCGGTACTGGTGCTCGCGCAGCGCGCCCGCGGGGCGGCCCTGCTGAGCGAGGCAGGAAGGGCGGTGGCCGAGACCTCGGTCAGGGACGGGCTCACGGGCTCGGCCAACCGGCGCGGCCTGGAGATGGTGGCCCTCCCGATGATCGAGAACGCGCGCCGCCAGAGCGAGGCTGTGCACTGCCTGTTCGTCGACGTCGACGGCTTCCGGAAGGTCAACGACGTGCTCGGGCGGCTCGGCGGGGACGAGGTCCTGGTCGCGGTCGCGGACGCGTTGAGGCTGAGCATCCGGTCGACCGACGTGCTGGCCCGCTGGTCCGCCGACCAGTTCGTGGTGATCGGCCCCGGCACGGGGACCTCGCCGCTGGAGCTGGAACGGCGGCTACGGGTGCGACTCGTCGCGGACGCCCCCGTGGACCCTGCCGTGTGGACGCCACAGGTGAGCGCCGGTTCGGCGCGGCTCGTGCCGTGGGACGACGGCGACCTGGACTCGCTGCTGCGCCGGGCGGAGCAGGACATGTCCATGAGGCGGACCATGCGCCGCCAGGGGGCGCGTGCTCGCGCCGCCGATGCGTTCCCGCGGCGGCGTGTGGCCACGGAAGCCGAGGGACGGCAAGGCGAGGGACCGGAAGGCGAGGGATCGGAAGGGGAAGGGCCGGCGGCCGGGCGGTCCGAGGGATCGGCACCCTGAGCTGCCGAGCCCGGTCTAGCCTGCCTGGGTGCCCGCGGTCCGGCTCACCACCCTGGTCGGCCTCGCGCGCGCATGCCACCCGCTGCCCTGCCTGGCCGTCACCGCGTTCACGGCCGTGTACGGGGCCTCCCTCGGGCTCTCCGGCGGGCGAGGGGTGCTGCTCGCGGCGGCGGTGCTGACCGGTCAGCTCTCGGTCGGGTGGTGCAACGACTGGGTGGACGTCGCCCGTGACGTCGCCGCGGGCCGCACGGACAAGCCCGTACCCGCCGGCCTGGTGAGGGTCGTGGTGCTGCGCACGGCCACGTTCGCGGCGCTGGTCGCGTGCGTCGTGCTCTCGCTCGCACTCGGTGTCGCGCCGGGGCTGGCACATCTGACGGCAGTCGGGTCCGCGTGGGCGTACAACCTCTACCTGAAGGGGACGGCGCTGAGCCCGTTGCCGTTCCTCGTGTCGTTCGGCCTGCTGCCGGCGGTCGTGACGCTCGCCGCGCCCGACGGTGCGTGGCCCAGCCCGAGCGTGGTGGCCGGCGCGGCGATGATGGGCGTGGGGGCGCACTTCGCCAACACCGTCGCGGACACCGCGGCCGACCGGGCGACGGGCGTGCGGGGCTTGCCGCAGAGGCTGGGGCCGCGCGGTTCACTCGTGGTCACGGGCGTGATGGTGGCCGGGGCCGCCGCGGTGCTGAGAGCGGGTCTGCCCGGCGGGTCGGCAGCGCCGTCCGCCCTGCTGCTGGCCGGTGCCGTCGTCGCGCTCGCCGGCTCGGTGGCGGTGCTCCTCACCGGTGGCGGGGCGCCGTCCCGCATCGCCTTTCGGCTCACCCTGGCCGCAGTGGGGCTGGTCGTCGCCGGCGTCGCGCTGGCCGGCCTGGCAGCGGCCCATCCCTGACCCCGTTCCCCGCCGGCGGTCAGGAACGGGGATCGGGGCCGCGCCCATTCGTCCCGGTCGGCTACCCTTGCACCATGAGCACGAGGCTGTTCGCTGCACGGCTCCTCCTTACCGGGCCGCGCTGACCAGGTCGCCAGCAGGCGAGTCGGCGCGGCAGCCCCTCCTGTGCGAGGGGCTTCGTCATGCCCAGCCCGCAACGAGCAGCCACGCGAGACGAGGACGACCATGACCCAGACCGAGGACGACGTCACGACCGACCCGGCGGCAGGCGCCCCGGAGGCGCGCAGCGCGGTCGCCGAGCCCGATCGCTACGCCTTCGCGGCGATCCAGGAGCGCTGGCTGCCGGTCTGGGACGAGCTGGCACCCTTCCGCAGCGGGCGGGCTGACGACGAGCGCCCACGCAAGTACATCCTCGACATGTTCCCGTACCCCTCCGGCGACCTGCACATGGGTCACGCCGAGGCGTACGCGCTGGGCGACGTCGTCGCGCGGTACTGGGTGCAGCGCGGCTTCAACGTCATGCACCCCATTGGCTGGGACGCCTTCGGCCTTCCCGCCGAGAACGCCGCGATCGACCGGGGCCTGGACCCGCGCGCCTGGACCTACGAGAACATCGCCCAGCAGCGCGCGTCCATGCGCCGCTATGCCTGCTCCTTCGACTGGGACCGCACCCTGCGCACGTGCGACCCCGAGTACTACCGCTGGAACCAGTGGCTGTTCCTGCGGATGCACGAGCGGGGGCTGGCCTACCGCCGGCCGAGCCAGGTGAACTGGTGCCCGAAGGACCAGACCGTGCTGGCCAACGAGCAGGTCGTCAACGGGCTGTGCGAGCGCTGCGACACCCCGGTGACGAAGAAGAAGCTGACCCAGTGGTACCTGCGCATCACCGACTACGCCGACCGGCTGCTGGCTGACATGTCCCAGCTCGAAGGGCGCTGGCCCGACAGGGTGCTCACCATGCAGCGCAACTGGATCGGGCGCTCGGCGGGTGCCGACGTCGTGTTCCAGATCGAGGGTGTGGACGGCGCGCCGCCGCGCGACGTGACCGTCTACACGACGCGCCCCGACACCCTGTTCGGCGCGACCTTCTTCGTCGTCGCCGCCGACTCCGACCTGGCGGCCGAGCTGGCCGCGGCCGCGAGCCCGGCCGTCCGCGAGGAGTTCGCCCGGTACCTGGAGCAGGTCCGCCGCACCAGCGAGATCGACCGGCTGGCAACGGATCGCGAGAAGACGGGCGTCTTCCTGCAGCGCTACGCGGTCAACCCCGTGAACGGCGAACGGTTGCCGGTGTACGCCGCCGACTACGTCCTGGCCGACTACGGCCACGGCGCCATCATGGCCGTTCCCGCCCACGACCAGCGCGACCTGGATTTCGCACGGGCGTTCAACCTGCCGGTTCGCGTGGTCCTGGACGTCGAGGACGGGGACGGCGACTCCCGCCCCGACCCGGCGCAGACCGGCGTGGCGACCCCGGGCGACGGCGAGCTGGTGAACAGCGGTCCGCTGGACGGTTTGCGCAAGGCCGAGGCCATCCAGGCGATCATCCAGATCCTGGCCGAGCGCGAGCACGGGCGCGCGGCCACCAACTACCGGCTGCGCGACTGGCTGATCTCGCGCCAGCGCTTCTGGGGCACCCCGATCCCGATCGTGCACTGCCCGGCATGCGGGGAGGTGCCGCGTCCCCGACGACCAGCTGCCCGTCGTCCTGCCTCCCAGCGAGGGGCTGGACCTGAAGCCGCGGGGGACGTCGCCCCTGGGCGGGGCCACGGACTGGGTCAACGTCGACTGCCCACGGTGCGGGGGGCCGGCCACCCGCGACACCGACACGATGGACACCTTCGTCGACTCCTCGTGGTACTTCCTGCGCTACTGCTCCCCGGATCGCGACGACGTGCCGTTCGACGCGGAGCAGGTGCGCCGCTGGATGCCTGTGGACCAGTACGTCGGCGGCGTCACGCACGCGATCCTGCACCTGCTGTACGCCCGGTTCTTCACGAAGGTGCTGCACGACCTGGGCATGGTCGACTTCGACGAGCCGTTCACCCGCCTGCTGAACCAGGGCATGGTGATCATGAACGGCTCGGCGATGAGCAAGTCCCGCGGCAACACCGTGCTGCTGTCGGAGCAGCTGGCCGAGCACGGCGTCGACGCGGTGCGGCTGACCATGGCCTTCGCGGGCCCCCCCGAGGACGACGTCGACTGGGCCGAGGTGTCTCCCGCCGGCTCTGCCCGGTTCCTCGCGCGGGCGTGGCGGCTGTCCAGCGACGTCGCCTCGCCCGTCGGTGCCGATCCCGCGGCGGGCGACCAGGCTCTGCGAGCGCATACGCACCGCACGGTGCACGAGGTGTCGACGCTGGTCGAGGGATTCCGCTTCAACGTAGCCGTCGCCCGGGTCATGGAGCTGGTGAACGTCACGCGCAAGGCGATCGACGCCGGCGCCGCGGGCGGCGGGGGCAGCGGGGGCGGCGGGGGCAGCACCGACCCTGCTGTGCGTGAGGCGGTCGAGGCGGTCGCGATCATGCTGTCCCTGTTCGCGCCGTACACGGCCGAGGACATGTGGGCTCGGCTGGGTCACCGGCCCGGTATCGCCCTGGTCGGGTGGCCGGGCGTCGCGGAGGAGCTGCTGGTGCGCGAGAGCGTGACCTGCGTCGTCCAGGTCGCGGGAAAGGTGCGCGACCGGTTGGAGGTCGCACCCGGCATCTCGGAGGCCCAGCTGCGCGAGCAGGCTCTGGCGAGCCCGGGCGTGCAGAAGGCGCTGGCCGGTCGCGCCGTGCGCACGGTCGTCGTCCGGGCCCCGAAGCTGGTCAACATCGTCCCGGCCTGAGCTCGCCAGTCGGGCACGTGAGCGGATGCGCGTGCAGAGCCTGCGGCGGCGCGGCCGGCCATGAGGCGCGCTGCCTGCAGGCGCCGGAACGCAGCGCCAGGCGCCACATGATCGCCACGCCGGTGACACAACCGGTCACGAGTGGCCCGAGACCCGCGTGTCGCGGAGGTTATGGCGCTGGGGTGGCGATCATGTCGCCTACCGGGACCCGTTACCCCGGCTTCGTCAGCCCGGCCGAGCAGCCGTGTCGGCCCGGGAGTCGTCGTGCTCGCGGGGGTCATCGTGCCCGCGGGGGGGGCCGCTGGTCCACGCCGGGCCACATCCGAGCCGCCCGCGCAGGAGCAGGGCAGGCACGCGGGGAGGCACCGATGCAGGTGGGCGCCGCCAAAGGCCGGGGCGGGCCCGAAGCGGTAGCCTCCGGCCATGGCTGCACCCGCGACCGGCGCAGGTGAAGGTCGCGTCGCCGTCGTCACGGACTCCACGGCGTACCTGCCACCGGAGCTGGTGGAGGCGCACTCGCTGACCGTCGTCCCGCTGCAGGTGGTCATCGGCGGGCGCTCCCTGGCCGAGGGAGTCGAGGTCACGAGCGCCCAGGTCGCCGACGCGTTGCACGACTGGACCCCGGTGACGACCTCCAGGCCGGCGCCGGCCCTCTTCGCCCAGACGTACCGCCGGCTGGCCGCCGAGGGGGCCACCAGCGTCGTGTCCGTGCACCTCTCCGCCGACATGTCCGGGACGGTGGCGGCGGCCAGGACCGCGGCCGCCGAGGTGGACGGCGAGGTGCACGTCGAGGTCGTGGACTCGCGCTCGCTCGGGATGGGCCTGGGGTTCGCGGTGCTGGCCGCCGCCCGCGCGGCGGCCTCGGGCGAGCCGGTGGAGGAGGTCGCCCGCGCGGCGTCGCGGACGGCGTTCGCCACCCACGCCTGGTTGTACGTGGACACGCTGGAGTACCTGCGCCGGGGCGGGCGTATCGGTGCCGCCCAGGCGCTGCTCGGCTCGGCGCTGGCGGTCAAGCCGCTGCTGCGGCTGCAGGACGGGCGCCTCGAGCCGCTGGAGCGGGTGCGGACGACGTCGCGCGCCTTGGCCCGGTTGGAGGAGGTGGCCCTCGCCGAGGCCGGCGGCCGACGGGTCGACGTCGCCGTTCACCACCTGGCCTCGCCGTTGCAGGCGAAGGACATGGCCGAGCGCCTGCGCGCGCGCATCCCCGACCTTCGAGACCTGTACATCGGCGAGGTGGGAGCAGTCGTCGGGGCGCACGTCGGGCCCGGGATGCTCGCGATCGTCGTGGCTCCGGCCGACTGAGCTTGTTCAGTTCTCGCACACTCGGACGGGGACCGGCGAGTTGTCCCCAGGCCGGTCGATGGTCCCGCCGTCCACAGCCCGGGAGGTGCTCCAGGAGGCGTCGTCCCGCTGCGGCCTAGCGTCCGTGGCGTGGGTCGATCACAGCAGGACGCGGACGCCGCCCGGCGGCTTGTCGCGCTGACGCACCGACCCGCCGTGCCGGCGGGGGCCACCGGGTGGACGCCGCAGCGTCCGGGGCAGGGACGGGCCAGGGTGGACGCCGCCCCCGCCGACGCGGTGGACCCGCCGGCTCTCACGTGGGGGAACCTCCTACGGGAGTCTGCAGCCGACCGGGTGCCGCTCGTGCTGCGGGAGCGAGTCGCATCACCGGTTCGAGCGGTGGTGGTCGCCGTCGTGGTGGCCGCGCTCGTCTCCGCCGGCCTCATCGTGCGCGCCTGGGCGAGCACCCCGGCGCCGATGCCGCATGTCGCGTTGGCGACGCCTGCCGCGACGAGTCGGGTGCCCAAACCGTCGGCCACCACCGTCGTCGGGGCGCCGGTACCGGGCCAGGCCGGGACGGTGGTCGTCGACGTGGTGGGCCAGGTGCGCCGTCCGGGGCTCGTGCGCCTCGGCGCCGGGGCGCGCGTGGCTGATGCGGTGCAGGCAGCCGGCGGGGTGGGCCCCCACGGGGACCTGGCGGCCGTGAACCTGGCCCGCGTCGTCAGCGACGGCGAGCAGATCGTCGTCCCGAAGATCGGTCAGCCGGTTCCTGGTGCCGGCATCGGGTCGACCGGCGTGGCCGTCGGAGGCGGCGGGCCGGGTGGTCATGGCTTGCCAGTCGTGGACCTCAACTCGGCGTCCGTCACGGAGCTGGACGGCCTGCCCGGCGTCGGGCCGGTGATCGCGGGACGGATCGTGGAGTGGCGACAGGCGCACGGGCGCTTCGCCCGAGTCGACGAGCTCGCCGAGGTGGGTGGGATCGGACCGCGCCTGCTCGCCCAGCTGCGACCGCTCGTGCGGGTGTGAGCCGTGCAAGCCCGTGTCGAGGCCCGCGCACAGGACCCTCGTCTGGTGCCGCCGGCCCTCGCGGCCTGGGGCACGGGGTTCCTCGCGACCGCGTGGCCGGGCCGTGTCGTCACGATGGCCGCGATCGCCGTGACGTCAGCCGCGGTGACGGTCTGCGCCTTCCTGTGCGCACCGGCGATGCAGAGCCTGACCTCTCGGCGGCGGCTCGGAACGGGCAGGGTGGGGCGCGGAACGAGCCGGGCGGGACACCCTGCCTGGGAGGCGTCGGTCTGTGCTGCAGGGTTGGTTCTCGCCGCGGCGGCCGTCGTCCTCGCGTCCACGGCGGCACGGCTGCACGCGCGAGAGTCGGGCCTGCTGCCGGTCTGGGTGGCGCAGCGCGCGGTCGCGACCCTGACCGGACGCGTGGCCGGCGACCCTCTGCCGACGCGTGGCGTGCCTGGCCGGCCGCCTCGGTGGGCGGTGCGCCTGGTGCTGGACGCCGCCTCGGCGCGCGGGCGCGCAACCTCGGCGTCGGGGACCGTGCTCGCGATCGGCGACCCCGGCCTGGCGGCCCTCGTGCCCGGTTCGCGGGTGAGCCTCGTGGGGCGGCTCGCCCCGACCGAGGCGGGCGACCCGGCCGTGGCCGTGGTGTCCGTGCTCGGCGACGTGGCAGTCGTCCATCCTCCGGCGCTGGCATGGCGGCTGGCTGCGGGTGCACGTGCCGGCCTGCGACGAGCCTGCGCGGGTCTCCCGGGCGCGGCACCCGGCCTCGTGCCCGGACTCGTGGTGGGTGACACGTCCGGCTTGGCCGCCCAGACGCTGGACGAGATGCGCGCGGCCGGCCTGACCCACGTGACGGCGGTGAGCGGAGCCAACCTGGCGATCGCGACGACAGCCGTGCTCGCGGTCACCACCGGGCTCCCCCGCCGTGCGAGGGTGCTGCTCGCCCTGCTGTCCACTGCCGCCTTCGTGGTGCTCACGGGGCCCGAACCGAGCGTGCTACGCGCTGCGGCGATGGCCGGCGTCGGGCTCCTGGCGATGGCGGCCGGGCGTCCGGCGCGGGCGTTGCCCGCTCTTGCGGCGACGGTGGTGCTGCTCGTCTGCCTGGATCCGTGGCTGAGCCGGTCGTTCGGGTTCGCTCTGTCGTGCCTGGCGACAGGCGCGCTCGTCCTCCTGGCACCGGTGTGGGCGCGCGGCCTGCGGCGGGTGGTCCCGGCACCCCTCGCGGTCGCCGTGGCGGCGCCGGCCGCGGCTCAGGTGGCCTGCGCGCCGGTGCTCGTGCTGCTTCAACCGACCGTGAGCCTTGTCGCCGTTCCCGCGAACCTGCTCGCCGGGCCGGCGGTGGCCCCGGCCACGCTGTTCGGTCTCGTGGCGGCCGGGCTCGCGCCGCTGTCCGGCTGGGCCGCCCACGTCGCCGCGTGGCCGGCCGGGGTCGCCGCCTGGTGGATCGCGGAGGTGGCGCGGGTTGCCGCCGGGGTTCCGGGTGCCGCGTTGGCCTGGCCGCCGGGACTGGCCGGTGCCGGGCTCATGACCATCTCGAGCGCGGCCTTCGTAGCGCTGACGGTGCGGCGGCGACGTCCGGTCGAGGGCGGCCCCCCCGGGTGGCCACGGAGGGGGCGACCGGGGCTGGTTCCGAGATCGCGCCTCGTGGCTGCTGCCCTCGCGCTGGCGCTGCTGGGGTCGGCGGGGGGCTGCGCTGCCGCCGTGGGCTGGCCGGTGCCCGACCCTGTCTCGTGGGCGCACGCCGGCCGCGCCTGGCCTGACCCGCGATGGCTTGTCGTCGCCTGCGACGTCGGCCAGGGCGATGCCCTCGTGCTGCGTAGCGGGCTGGATCGCGGCGTGCTCATCGACGCCGGACCCGACCCCGGTCGAGTGGACCGGTGCCTGCGCCGGCTCCATGTGCGCCATCTCGACCTGGTCGTGCTCACCCACGACCACGCCGACCACGTGCTGGGGCTCCCTGGTGCACTTCACGGCCGAGACGTCGGCAGGCTCCTTGTGAGCCCACTCCCCGAGCCTCGGCAGAACGCCCTGGCCGTCGACGCCTGGGCCGGCGACGCCCGGGTGCGGGTGGAGCAGGCTTGGGCCGGCGCGGCTGGAGTCGCGGCAGCCCAGGGCTGGTCGCTGAGCTGGCAGGTGCTCGAGCCGGCCGAGGCGCCGCGGCCGCCGGACCCCGGCGAGGGCGGTGACGGGACCGCCGTCAACGAGTCCAGCGTGGTGGTGCTCGCCCGCGTGCGCGCGCCCGACGGCGAGGGCCTGTCGGTCCTGGCCCTGGGCGACCTGGAGATCGCCGGCCAGGAGGGACTCGCGCGCCGGATCACCTCGGGAGCCGCCGACCTGGGTGGTGGCGTCGACGTCGTCAAGGTCGCCCACCACGGCTCTGCCAAGCAGGTCGCGGCCCTGTACGCCCTGACCGGAGCGCGGGTAGGGCTGGTCAGCGTGGGCTCGGGCAACGACTACGGTCACCCTGCGCCGTCGGCGCTGGCCATGCTTGCCGGCCTCGGGGTCGCCGCCGTCCGCACCGACCTCGACGGCTCGATCGCGCTCGTCGCCCACGGCGACACGGCACTGGTCGACGTGAGCGGGCGATGACGCCGCCACCGGGCCTGCGGCGTCGACCGAGGTCACGACGCCCTGCCCCGACACGCCGTGGCGGATAGCCTGCCTGCATGACCGGCGCGCCGACCCTCCCAGGCCCGCGAGACCAGCTCGACGCCTTGACCGATCTGGTGCTCGAGGTGTCGTCGCAGCGCAACGTCGAGGATGTGCTCGACGTCGCGCTGCGACAGTGCCTGACGCTCACGGCGTCGGAGTTCGGCTTCGTGGGGCTCGTCCGCGACCCCGCGGTGGAGGCCGAGGCGGGCGAGCTGGAGATCGCCGCCATCCACGGCTTCCACCCTGCGCCCACGTTCTACGCCGAGCATCGGGTGATCCCGTTGCGGCCCAACATCTTCAACCGCGTTGTGCTCGAGGACCGGCCGGTGCGCACCGACGACGCCCGGACCGACCCCTCGCGGGTCGGCCAGCCCCGCGGCCACCCCGCGGTCGGTGCCTTCCTGGGCGTGCCGCTTCGTCTGGACGGGCGGCCCATCGGCATGATCGGGCTCGCGAACCGAGCCGGGCCGTACGGGGACGACCACGAGCGGCTGGTCCTCACGTACGCGTCCCTGATCGCCGTCCTCGTCCACAACGCCCAGCTCTTCCAGCAGCTCGAGCAGACCAACGTGTGGCTGGAGCGTCTCGTCGACGAACGCACCCGCGAGCTCGCCCAGGCCCGCGACGCCCTCGCGGAGAAGGCGGCTCGGCTGCAGGCCGTGCTCGCCGACACCGTGGACGGGCAGGAGAGCGAGCGTCAGCGCATCGCCGAGGACATCCACGACGGAATCAACCAGCTCCTCATCGGGGCACTGCTCGAGCTGACGTCCGGCCAGCACCGCATCGAGGCCCAGCAACCGGAGGCCGCGGTCGAGGCGCTGGACTCCGCCCGCGAGATCCTGGCGCAGGTGGAGGCAGAGATCCGTCGCGTCGTCCACGACCTGCACCCGCCGATCCTCGAGGGCCTCGGGCTCCCCGCGGCCGTGCGCGAGGTCGCCGAACGGTTCCAGGCCTTCTCCCACGTGCAGTGCGCGGTCGAGGTCGTCGGTCGGCCGGCGCGGTTGCCGGCCCGCACCGAGATCAGCCTCTACCGCATCGTGCAGGAGGCGCTGCAGAACGTCGCCGTCCACGCGCGCGCCGACCGCGCCGACGTGGTTCTCACGTTCGACGCCGACGCGGGGCGGGTCGACGTCGTCGTTCGCGACAACGGCCGTGGGTTCGACCCCGGTGCCATCGACCGCCCCTTCACCCGTAACGGGCGTCATCACCTCGGCCTGGAGAGCATGCGGCGCCGCGTCGAGAGCCTCGCGGGCCAGTGGGAGCTGACCTCGCGGTCCGGCGGGGGCACGACGATCCGCGTGCGGGTGCCCGTGCCGGCGAGCCGCCGGTGACCAGCATCCTGCTGGTCGACGACCATCCGATCGTCCGGCAGGGTCTGCGCAGCCTGCTGTCGAACTACCGGGAGTTCACGGTGGTCGCCGAGGCGTCGAGCGCGGAGGAGGGGCTGGCTCTGTTCTGCTCGCAGCATCCGGACGTGAGCCTGGTCGACATCCGCCTCGGCGGGGCCTCCGGGCTCGACCTCGTCGACGCCATGCTCGAGCACGACCCGGCGGCGCGGGTGCTCGTGGTGAGCTCGTTCGACGACGACGAGTACGTGACGCGATCGCTTCGCGCCGGCGCCCTCGGGTACGTGCTCAAGGTCGACTCGCCGTCGGTGCTCGTCACTGCCATCGAGACGGTCGCGGCGGGGCAGCGGGCGCTCAGCCCCCGGGTCACGGCTCACCTGGTGGAGCAGCTGATGGGCGAGGCGCACTCACCAGAGCCTGACCTGGACCAGGTGGAGCTGCGCATGCTCGCGATGCTGAGCCGCGGGATGAGCAACGGGCAGATCGCGGACGAGCTGTATATGAGCGACACAACGGTCAAGCGGCGCTTACGTGTCATGTTCGCCAAGCTCGGTGTCAGCCGGCGCGCGGAGGCCGTGGGTGCCGCGGCGCGCCGCGGCCTGCTCTGAGGCAGCGGGCCGGGTCTGGGGCAGCGGGCGGGGCCCTCAGGATGGGGACGCGACGGCGCCCCGACGCCTTGACGAATCGCCGGTGACGGGCGCGCGCTGACGGGCGGCCTGACCCGATCGGGTCACCGATGTGGCCCTGTTTCGCGGCGACGGGTGTCAGGCACGCCACGTACGGTGCGCTCAATGCCCCGGCGGGCGCCGGCCAGGTCTGCCCGCAGCGATCTCGACGAGGAGGTCCAATAGGTGTTACCCGCATCGTTCGAGTACTCCGCCCCCAGAAGCCTGGACGAGGCCCTGGGGATCCTGACGCAGGTCGGCGACGAGGGGCGCGTCCTTGCCGGTGGTCAGAGCCTGATCCCGATGATGAAGCTGCGGCTTGCATCGCCGGGCCACCTGGTCGACATCAACGCCCTCGACGACCTCGCCTTCATCCGCGAGGTCAACGGGCACATCGCGATCGGCGCCCTCGCCAGGCACGCCGACGTAGCAGCCTCCCAGGCCGTCACGAGGGGCAACCACACCATGGCGGCGGCGGCCCCGTGGGTGGCCGACCCCGTCGTGCGCAACCGCGGGACGCTGTGCGGCTCCGTGGCCCACTGCGACCCCGAGGGGGACTGGAACTCGGTGCTGCTCGCCGTCGGGGCGACCGTCGTGGCCCGGTCGTCGGAGGGCGGTGAGCGGCTCATCCCGCACGCCGACTTCGTCGTCGACTTCTTCACCAACGCCCTGCGGCCCGGGGAGATGGTCACCGAGGTCCGCGTGCCCAAGCAGACGGGTCGGGCCGGGGGCACCTACCTCAAGCTCGAACGCAAGATCGGCGACTATGCGACGGTCGGGGTGGCCACCCATCTCGTCATCGACGACGCCGGCGTCGTCACGCAGGCGGGGCTGGCGCTGACCGCGGTCAGCAGCAAGAACCTCAAGGTGGTCGAGGCCGAACGGCTCATGGTCGGCCGGCAGGCAGGCCCCGCCTTGTTCGCCGAGGCCGCTGACGTCGCCGCGCGCGTCTGCGAGCCCGAGAGCGACGTCCGCGGGCCTGCGGCCTACAAGCGGGCCGTCGTCGCCGAGTACGTCAAGCGCGGCTTCGCCGTCGCGCTCGCCACCGCCACGGCTGGGGAGTGACCATGAAGATCACAGTGACCGTCAACGGCACGGCCTACACCCGCGACGTCGAGCCCCGCGTGCTCCTGGCGGACTTCCTGCGCACGCACCTGCTGCTGACCGGCACGCACATCGGGTGCGACACCACGTCGTGCGGGGTGTGCACCGTCCGGCTCGACGGGCGCCCGGTCAAGTCGTGCACCGTGTTCGCGGTGCAGGCCGACGGCCGCGACGTACGGACGGTCGAGGGGCTGAAGAACGCCGACGGGCTGCACCCGATCCAGGTCGCGTTCAAGGAGCACCACGGCCTGCAGTGCGGCTTCTGCACCCCGGGGATGATGATGGTCGGCTCAGCGCTGCTGGAGGACAACCCGGCCCCGAGCGACGACGACGTGCGGTGGGCGATCTCGGGCAACCTGTGCCGCTGCACCGGGTACATGAACATCGTCAAGGCGATCCAGGCGGCCGGGGAGCAGATCCAGGCCGCCGGCGAGGAGGTCGCTGCCGCGGCCGAGGCCGCCAGTGACGCCACCCCAGCCGGCGTCGGTGAGTGAGAAGGAGCCCAAGACGATGACCATCCTCAACGAGCCACGGACGTCTGCCGCGATCGGCGGGGTCGGCCACTCGGTCCGCCGCAAGGAGGACGACCGTTTCATCCAGGGCGCCGGACGCTACCTGGACGACGTCGTGCTCCCGGGCATGCTCCACATGGCGATCCTGCGGTCGCCGGTCGCGCACGCCCGACTGGTGTCCATCGACGCCAGCCAGGCCCAGGCGATGGATGGCGTGGTCGCCGTCGTCACCGGCGAGATGCTCAAGGGCTACAACCTCGCCTGGATGCCCACCCTGTCCGGGGACACACAGGCCGTGCTCGCCACCGACAAGGTGCGCTACCAGGGCCAGGAGGTCGCGGCGGTCATCGCCAGCGACCCGTACACGGCCAGGGACGCCCTCGACAAGATCGTGGTCGAGTACGACGACCTGCCGGCGATCACCTCGCCGCAGCAGGCTCTGGCCCCCGGCGCCGTCCTCATCCGTGACGAGAAGGAGGGCCAGACCGACAACGTCGTCTACACCTGGGAGGCCGGCGACAAGGCACTCACCGACGAGGCCTTCGCCCGTGCGGCCCGCGTGGTGAGCCTGGACACCCACTACCCGCGATCGCACCCCGCCCCGCTGGAGACCTGCGGTGCCGTGGCCGACGTCAACCCGGTGACCGGCCAGGCCACGATCTACCTGACCAGCCAGGCGCCGCACGCCCATCGGACACTCTTCGCCCTCGTCGCGGGCCTGCCGGAGGAGAAGATCCGGATCATCACCTGCGACATCGGCGGGGGGTTCGGCAACAAGGTGCCGATCTACCCCGGCTACGTCGTCGCGACCGCGGCCTCCCTCGTGATCGGCAAGCCGGTGAAGTGGGTGGAGACACGCTACGAGAACCTCATCTCCACCGGGTTCGCCCGCGACTACCACATGCACGGCGAGCTCGCGATCGACGCGGAGAACCGGATCATCGGGATGCGCGCCGGCATCCTGTCCGACCAGGGGGCCTTCTTCGCCGACGCCCAGCCGTCGAAGTTCCGGGCCGGGCTGTTCCACATCTGCACCGGCTCCTACGACTTCGGCGCCGCGCACGTCACGGCGAAGGGCGCCTACACGAACAAGGCCCCGGGCGGGGTGGCCTACCGGTGCTCGTTCCGCGTCACGGAGGCGAGCTTCCTCATCGAGCGGCTGGTGGACAAGGCCGCCCACGAGATCGGCGTCGACCCGACCGACTTCCGGATGCTCAACTTCATCAAGCCCGAGCAGTTCCCCTACCTGTCGGCCACCGGCTTCGTCTACGACTCCGGCGACTACCACACGGCGCTCACGCAGGCCAAGGAGCTCGCCGGCTACGACGCCTGGCGGGCCCGGCGGGCCGAGCAGAACGCCGCCGCCGACCGCGGGGAGACGACCAAGAGGATCGGCATCGGCATCGCCTCCTTCACCGAGGTCGTCGGCGCCGGCAACAGCCGTGACTACGACATCGTCGGGATCAAGATGTTCGACTCCGCCGAGCTCCGCGTGCACCCCACGGGCAAGGCGATCCTCAAGCTGGGCGTGCAGTCCCAGGGCCAGGGCCACGAGACGACGTTCGCGCAGATCGTGGCGGAGGAGCTCGGCATCCCGTCGGCCGACATCAAGGTGATGGAGGGCGACACCGACAACACGCCCTACGGTCTGGGCACCTACGCCTCCCGGTCCACGCCGGTCGGTGGTGCAGCCACCGCCATGGTGTCGCGCAAGCTGCGGGCCAAGGCCCAGAAGCTCGCGGCGCACCTGCTGGAGGTGGCCGAGGACGACCTGGAGTGGGAGCCCGGCCGCTTCAGCGTGCGTGGCACCGACAAGTCGGTGACGATCCAGGAGATCGCGTTCGCCGCCTACACGAACCACCCCGAAGGGATGGAAGCGGGGCTGGAGGGCGTCACCTACTACGACCCACCGAACATGACCTACCCCTTCGGGTCCTACGTGGTCGTGGTCGAGGTCGACACGGGCGACGGCACCTGGAAGGTCCTCGAGATGGTCGCGGTGGACGACTGCGGCGTGCGGATCAACCCGATGATCGTCGAGGGTCAGATCACCGGCGGCCTCACCGAGGGCTTCGCGAAGGCGAACATGCAGTGGATCACCTTCGACGACGACGGCAACTGCATCGGGTCGAACTTCATGGACTACCTGGTGCCCACGGCCTGGGAGACGCCGAAGTTCAAGCTGGGCGCCACCGTGACGCCCTCGCCGCACCACCCGATCGGGGCGAAGGGCGTCGGGGAGTCGGCCACGGTGGGCTCGCCCGCGGCGTACGTGAACGCGGTCGTCGACGCGCTGTGGGACAAGGGCGTCACCAACCTGGACATGCCGGTGCTGCCGCACCGGGTCTGGGAGGCCGTGCACGGCGAGGCCACGCACTGATGTTCGACCGGATCGCCGCGCTCGCGGCGTCGGGTGACCCGTTCGCGGTGGCGACGGTCACGTGGCGCCGCGGGCCGTCGTCCGGCAAGGGGGGCTCGAAGGCGGTCATCCATCCCGATGGTCGCGTCGAGGGGTGGCTGGGCGGGGCGTGCGCTGAGCCCACCGTCGTCCGGCACGCCCTCGAGGCGCTGCAGGACGGTGCGCCGCGCCTGCTCGTGCTCGGCGAGAGCGATGCGCGGCCAGGGGTGGTGACGGTCTCGATGGCCTGCGCGAGCGAAGGGGCGATGGAGGTGTTCGTGGAACCGGTGCTGCCGGCCCCGGACGTCTGGGTCGTGGGCCGCTCGCCCGCCGTCCAGACCCTGGCGACGCTCGCCACGGCGATCGGCTGGACCGCGCACGTGCTGGACGACGTCTCCCTCGACCTGTCCGGCGTGGGGCCGCGCTCGGCTGTGGTCGTGGCCACCCAGGGCCACTACGACGAGCCCGCCGTGCAGGCCGCCCTTGCCACACCTGCCGCCTACGTCGGGTTGGTCACCTCGTCCAAACGCGCGGCCGGCGTCCTCGTGTGGCTGCGCGAGCAGGGGGTCGGTGACGCCGACGTCGCCCGGCTGCGTGCGCCGGCGGGGCTCGACCTGGGGGCGACGGCGCACCAGGAGATCGCGGTGGCGATCCTGGCGGAGCTGGTGGCGTTGCGGGCCATGCCGTCGTCGGCGCCCCCGGTGGCCGTGAGCGTGCCGGACCAGGCGCTTGACCCGGTCTGCGGGATGACGGTGGACGTCGCGACGGCCCGTTTCCGGAGCGAGGTCGCCGACGGCGTGGTGTACTTCTGCGCCGCGGGCTGCAAGCGCGCCTACGATGCGGATCCAGGCGCCTTCCCGCGCCAGTGACTCGCCCACGAGGAGACCCGTGAAGATCACGCACGAGCTGACCGTCAGCCGGCCGGTTCAGACCGTCTGGGACTTCTTCCAGGACGTGCCCGAGGTGGCCAAGTGCCTGCCGGGCGCGGAGCTGCTCTCCGACGACGGCAACGACACCTACACCGGCAAGGTGGCCGTGAAGCTCGGCCCGATGAACGCGACCTTCGACGGGCAGGCGCACGTGGTGGTCGATGCGGCCACCCATGTCGGGACGATCGACGGCAAGGGCACGGACCGCCGTGGCGGCAGCCGCGGTCAGGTCAAGGTCGTGTATGCCTTGGTCCCGGACGGGCAGTCGACGAAGGTGACCATCGACGCCGACGTCGTGCTGTCGGGCGCCGCCGCGCAGTTCGGCCGCTCGGGGCTGATCGCGGAGATGTCGAACCGCCTCATCAGTGAGTTCGTCGCCTGCGTCGAGGGCAAGCTCGCCGCGACGACGGTCGAGGAGGCCCAGCAGATCACTGCCGGAGAGGTTCACGGTATCTCGCTGTTCCTGCACAGCCTGCTGAGCTGGGTCAGGCGTCTCTTCGGGGGCCGCAAGACGCCCGCCTGACCCGCGCCTGCCGGCCCTCATTTGGCGCGGCGGCACACAGTGCCAACCTGTTTGGCGCGGTGGCACGCTGCGCCAGACGGGTGTTGGCGTGGTCCTCCGCAGTCGGCACCCTTGGGCGGCCATCGGTCCCGCTGGTCACGGTGGTGTCGCCGGGGCGTGGCACAGTGAGGCCGTGCCGCCGACCGTGCGCAACCTTGTCGCTCCCACTGAGCTCACTGCCGCCCCCGTCGTCCTCGTCACCGGTGCCGAGGACCTGCTGGCCGACCGGGCCGTCGCCGCTGTCGTCGCCTCCGCGCGCAGCGGCGACCCGCAGTCCCGGGTGGAGACGGTGGACGCCGCGGCCTACGACCCCGGCGCGCTCGCCGTCCTCACGAGCCCTTCGCTCTTCGGGGGCGGGGTGGTCGTGGTGGCCAGCGGGGTGGAGGCGGCCAGTGAGCCCTTCGTGGCGGATGCGCTCGCCTACCTCAAGCACCCCGACCCGGAGGTGAGTCTCGTGCTGCGGCACGCGGGCGGGCAGCGGGCCAAGGCGCTGCTGGACGCCGCGCGCAACCTTGGTGCCCTCGAGTCACCCTGCGACCAGATCACCCGTGACGAGGACAAGGTGGACTTCGCCGCCGCGGAGTTCCGGCGGGCGGGACGGCGCGCCTCCCCGGCCGCTGTCCGGGCGCTGGTGGACGCCGTGGGCAGCGATCTGCGCGAGCTCGCGTCCGCGTGTGCGCAGCTCGTCGACGACGCCGACCCCGTGGCGGACCAGGGCCGCATCGAGCCCGACGTCGTGGAACGCTACTTCGGCGGCCGGGTCGAGGTCACCGGGTTCCGGGTCGCCGATGCCGCCGTCGCAGGCCGGGCCGACCAAGCGCTGGGCCTGCTGCGCCATGCGCTGGCGACGGGGGCCGACCCGGTACCGCTGGTGGCGGCGATCGCCTCCAAGCTGCGGGCGATGGCCAAGGTGTCCGTGGCCGGTCGTGGACGGTCGGCTGACCTGGCCAAGGAGCTCGCGTTGGCACCCTGGCAGATCGACCGCGCTCGCCGTGAGCTGGGCGGGTGGACCGAGGCTGGGCTGGCCCGTGCGATCGTGTCGGTCGCCGAGGCGGACACGGCCGTCAAGGGTGGCGGACGCGACCCGGTGTACGCCGTCGAGCGGCTCGTGCTGGCCGTCGGCGGCCGGACCGGTCGCCCGCCCGGCTCGCGTGACGGCGCAGGGTCCGCTGACGGCGCAGGGTCGTGACGGCGCAGGGTCTCGCCGTCGTGACGGCGCAGGGTCGTGACGGTGGGAAGGCGCTGAACAGCCGGTCGCGCGTTGCCTGGCGTACATGACAACGGCACCGACCCCGGGGACGGGGACGGCGCCGTCGACGGCGCGGTGGCCGAGGTCAGGCCGAGAGCGTCGTGGCCTTGCGGGCCATCGCCGACTTGCGGTTGGCGGCCTGGTTCTTGTGGATGACGCCCTTGCTCGCAGCCTTGTCCAGCTTTCTCGAGGCGACCTGGAGGGCGCGCTCGGCGGCCTCCGGATCACCGGCCGCAGCGGCCACGCGGAAGGAACGCACCACGGTCTTCAGCTCCGACTTGACGGCCTTGTTGCGCAGTCGGGCCTTCTCGTTGGTCGCGTTTCGCTTGATCTGGGACTTGATGTTCGCCACGTGAGGTCTCTCCGGAAGGTTCGGACGGGTCGGTTGAGGGCGGCGACCCGACCGGGACCGCCGGCTGTGGGGACGCCGGGTGGCGGACGGGCCTGGCACGCGCACGACCTGGGCGCGCACCGGCAGATCAGAGTATCAGCCTCGACGCGCCGTCCCACGCGAGCGCCCGCCGTCCGTACGCCCCACGGCTGGACCTCTGGCATGAAGCTGCGCCTCCTGGGGCCTCGCTACGACGACCACGCGCCAGAGGACGCCATGCGAGATGGGGGCCTGCTTCGGCTCGGCCAAGGCCATCCGAAACACGGCCGTCACCTGCCGGGCACTACCGTTCGGCCATGGCGGACCTCTTCGACGGCTACGCACTCGGCCCCGCCTGGGACGAGATGTTCGCCGACCAGGGGACGCCCCGCCGCCCGTACCGCGCCGTCCACACCACCCTGGCCGCGCAGAGCGGTGGCGAGCTGGCGGCCAGAGCGGACGCGCTCGCCCGCTCCTACCTCGACCAGGGCGTCACGTTCGACTACGCCGGTGAGGAGCGGCCGTTCCCGATCGACGTCGTGCCTCGCGTGGTCTCGGCGCAGGAGTGGGCCGAGGTCGAGGCCGGCGTCATCCAGCGGGTACGAACCCTCGAGGCCTTCCTGGCCGACATCTACGGCAGGCGCGAGGCGGTGCGGGCCGGGGTGATCCCCTGGCGGATGGTCGCGTCGTCCACGACCTTCGAGCGGGTGGCGTCGGGAATCCAGCCCCACAACGGCGTCCGCATCCACGTCGCCGGCATCGACCTGGTCCGCGACGAGGTCGGCCGCTTCCGCGTGCTCGAGGACAACGTCCGGGTGCCGTCCGGGGTCAGCTACGTCGTGGCCAACCGACAGGCGATGATGCAGGTGTTCCCGGAGGCATTCGCCACCCATCGCATCCGACCCGTAGCCGACTACCCGCACCGCCTGCTCGCGGCCCTGCGGGCAGCGGCCCCGGAAGGGGTCGGCGACCCGACGGTGGTCGTGCTCACCCCGGGCATCTACAACAGCGCCTACTACGAGCACACCTTGCTCGCCCGCACCATGGGGGTCGAGCTCGTCGAGGGCCGCGACCTGGTCTGCTCCGGCGGGCGCGTGCGGATGCGTACGACCGAGGGCGAAAGGCAGGTCGACGTCATCTACCGCCGAGTAGATGACGACTTCATCGACCCCGTGCAGTTCCGCCACGACTCCCACCTGGGGTGCCCCGGACTGGTCAACGTCGCGCGTGCCGGGCACGTGACGATCGCGAACGCGATCGGCAACGGGGTCGCCGACGACAAGCTCGTCTACAGCTACGTTCCCGACCTCGTGCGGTTCTACCTCGGCGAGGAGCCGATCCTGGCCAACGTGCGCACGTACCGCCTCTCGGAGCCCGACGACCTTGCCGAGGCGCTGGACCGGCTGGACGAGCTCGTGTGCAAGCCGGTGGACGGCGCCGGCGGCAAGGGCATCGTGATCGGCAACCGGGCCACCCGCGCCGAGCTGGACCAGCTGCGCGCGCAGCTCGTGGCCAACCCGCGCGGCTGGGTCGCCCAACCCGTGGTGATGCTCAGCACCGTGCCGACGCTGGTCGAGGAGGGACTGCGGCCGAGGCACGTCGACCTTCGGCCCTTCGCCGTCAACGACGGCGACCAGGTGTGGGTGCTGCCCGGCGGTCTCACCCGGGTCGCCCTCCCCGAGGGTCAGCTCGTGGTCAACAGCAGCCAGGGCGGCGGTTCCAAGGACACCTGGGTGCTCTCCGACGCCCGCTCCGAGGCCGAGCAGGCCGCAGCCACCCGGGCGGCGCCGCGCCCGACCCTCGGCATGGCCGGGCCGGACCTGGCTCCGGATGACTCCGGGGTCGTGGAGCAGCAGCACCAGCAGCAGCAGTCGAGGCTCACATGCTGAGCCGGATCGCGGAGTCGCTGTTCTGGATCGGCCGCTACGTCGAGCGGGCCGACGACACCTCGCGCATCCTCGAGGTCCAGCTCCAGGCGCTGCTGGAGGACAGCCACGTCGCCGAGGCGCAGGCGTGCCGCGACCTGCTCGCCGTCATGGGCACGCCGGACGTCCCCGAGGAGGTGGACCGGGCCTACGTGCTGCGGCGCCTGGCCTTCGACGCCGCGACGCCGGGCGCGATCGTCGGTGCCCTGGGTGCGGCCCGCGAGAACGCCCGCCGAGTGCGCGAGACGGTGTCGTCGGAGGTGTGGGAGACGCTGAACACCACCTACATCGGCATCGGTCCGGCCCGGGCTCGCGCCACGACGGCACATCAGTTCTTCGAGTGGGTGCGCGAGCGGGCCGCCCTCGTCGCCGGGATCGCCGACGCCACGATGAGCCGGGACTCCGCGTGGCACTTCCTCGTGCTCGGTCGCAGCATCGAGCGGGCCGACATGACCGCCCGGCTCGTGGCCACCAGCGCGATCTCGGCGGGTGCGGCCTCCTGGCCGACCCTGTTGCGCTCCTGCGGTGCCTACGAGAGCTTCCTGCGCTCCTACCGGGGTGTCGCCTCGGACGAGAAGGCCCTGGAGTTCCTGCTGCTCGACCGGCTCTTCCCGCGCTCGGTGCTGTGCGCGCTCAACCAGGCCGAGGAGTGCCTGGAGGTGCTGGCCCCCGCGGCCGAGCGGGTCGGCGTCAGCGACTCGGCCCGGCGGGCGTTGGGTCTGGCCAGGACGAGCCTGGAGTACCGGCCCCTGCGAGACGTGCTGCACGACCTGCCCGAGGAGATGGAGACCGTGCAGCGGGCCTGCACGGCGGCCAGCGACGCCGTCGCCCGGCGCTACTTCCCCCGACCCGTGACCACGGCGTGGCACGAGGAGGTCTCGTGAGCCTCGCCGCGTCGTCCCCGGCACCTGTGACCCGGCTCCGGGTGGTGCACCGTACCGGGTTCCGGTACGACTCCCCGGTCGCCGCCTCGTACAACGAGGCGCGCATGACCCCGTTGACGACCGCGACGCAGGCGGCCCTCGAGGCCCGCCTGCAGATCACCCCGGTGACCTGGACCCACGCCTTCATCGACTACTGGGGCACCCCCGTCACCGCGTTCGAGGTGCTGACCCCGCACCTGGAGCTCAGCGTGGTCTCCAGCTGCACCGTCGAGTGCCGGGTACCCCGGGACGGGGCGGACCTCGCGGGCTGGGACGCGCTCGTCCGCGACGACGTCCGCGACGCCAACGTCGAGTTCCTGGTGCAGAGCGGCCGGACGGCGCCCCCGGAGGAGGTCGTGAGTCTGGCCCGGGACGCCGCCGCCGACCGGGCGCCCGACGTCGCCGCGCGCGCGGTCTGCGAACGCCTGGGCGCGGTCGTGGAGTACCAGCCGGGGGTCACCGGGGTGCACTCGGGGGCTCGCGAGGTCTGGGCGGCCCGCCAGGGCGTCTGCCAGGACTTCGCCCATCTCAGCCTCGGGGCGCTGCGCTCGCTCGGCATCCCGGCGCGCTACGTCTCGGGGTACCTGCACCCGAAGGCCGAAGCCGGCGTGGGGGAGACCGTCAGGGGCGAGAGCCATGCCTGGATCGAGTGGTGGGCGGGGGAGTGGGTCGGCTACGACCCGACGAGCGGGAGCTCGGTCGGCGCGGACCACGTCGTCGTGGCCCGGGGGCGCGACTACGCGGATGTGACGCCGCTCAAGGGGGTCTACGCGGGCGCTTCGGGCTCGCAGCTGTTCGTGTCGGTGGAGGTCACGCGACTGTCGTGAGCCGGCCGAGGTCAGGGGCCCGGCAGCCACACGTCGTCCACGCTGGACGCGCCTGCGAGCACCGGTCGGGTTCACCGGCTCTCCGAGGTGGTAGGCCCGCCGCATGGTGCAGCCGGTCGCCCGAGCCTGTCGCGCGGCGTCCCGGGCGCGAGGTGCATGGGACCATGGACGCGCAGCCGTCCCACGAGCTCACGCGCGGCCCGGGTACCCCTCGCCCGCGCGTCCCGTGCCTGCGCACCGACGAGAGGAAGCCCGCCCCCCGTGTCCCCGATGGCCCGCACGGCGCACACGCCGTCCGCCACGCCCCCGGAGCTCATCCGCAACTTCGGCATCATCGCCCACATCGACCACGGCAAGTCGACGCTGGCCGACCGGATGCTGCAGCTGACCGGGGTGGTCGACGCACGCCAGATGCGCGACCAGTACCTCGACCGGATGGACATCGAGCGCGAGCGGGGCATCACGATCAAGTCCCAGGCCGTGCGGATGCCCTGGGAGGGTGACGGCGTGACCGTGGCGCTGAACATGATCGACACGCCGGGCCACGTGGACTTCACCTACGAGGTGTCCCGGTCGCTGGCCGCCTGCGAGGGTGCGGTGCTGCTCGTGGACGCCGCGCAGGGCATCGAGGCACAGACGCTGGCCAACCTGTACCTGGCGATGGAGAACGACCTCGTGATCATCCCGGTGCTGAACAAGATCGACCTGCCGGCGGCGCAGCCCGACAAGTACGGCGACGAGCTCGCCCGCCTGATCGGCTGCGACCCCGCGGACTGCCTGCAGGTCTCGGGCAAGACCGGCGAGGGCGTCGAACGCCTGCTCGACGAGATCGTGCGCCGGGTGCCGCCGCCCACCGGAGACCCTGCCGCGCCGGCGCGCGCCATGATCTTCGACTCGGTCTACGACACGTACCGCGGCGTCGTCACCTACGTCCGTGTGATCGACGGTCACCTGTCCCCACGCGAGCGCATCGTCATGATGTCCACCCGGGCCACGCACGAGCTCCTCGAGATCGGCGTGATCTCCCCGGAGCCGGTGCCGGCGCCGGGGCTGGGCGTCGGCGAGGTCGGCTACCTCATCACCGGCGTCAAGGACGTGCGCCAGTCCAAGGTCGGCGACACGGTGACGAACGCGTCGAAGCCGGCCCGGACGGCGCTGGATGGCTACCGCGAACCCAAGCCCATGGTGTTCTCCGGCCTCTACCCCATCGACGGGTCGGACTACCCTGGGCTGCGCGACGCCCTCGACAAGCTCAAGCTCAACGACGCCGCGCTGGTCTACGAGCCGGAGACGTCGGCGGCGCTCGGGTTCGGCTTCCGATGCGGGTTCCTCGGGTTGCTGCACCTGGAGATCGTGGGGGAGCGCCTGGAGCGCGAGTTCGGCCTGGACCTGATCTCGACCGCGCCGAACGTGGTGTACGAGGTGACGCTCGACGACGGCAAGGAGGTCGTCGTCACGAACCCGTCGGAGTACCCCGGAGGCAAGGTGGCCGAGGTCCGGGAGCCCGTCGTGCGGGCCACGATCCTGGCGCCGAGTGAGTACATCGGGGCGATCATGGAGCTGTGCCAGCAACGGCGGGGAGTGTTGCGCGGCATGGACTACCTGTCGGAGGAGCGCGTCGAGCTGCGCTACACGCTGCCGATGGCTGAGATCGTCTTCGACTTCTTCGACCAGCTGAAGTCGCGAACCCGCGGGTATGCCTCGCTGGACTACGAGCCGGACGGTGACCAGGCGGCCGACCTCGTGAAGGTCGACATCCTCCTGCAGGGTGAGACCGTGGACGCGTTCAGCGCGATCGTGCACAAGGACAAGGCGTACACGTACGGGGTCGCGATGGCCGGGCGTCTGAAGGACCTGATCCCTCGCCAGCAGTTCGAGGTGCCGATCCAGGCGGCGATCGGGGCACGGGTCATCGCCCGCGAGAACGTGCGGGCGATGCGCAAGGACGTGCTGGCCAAGTGCTACGGCGGTGACATCACCCGCAAGCGCAAGCTGCTCGAGAAGCAGAAGGAAGGCAAGAAGCGCATGAAGATGGTGGGCCGGGTGGAGGTGCCGCAGGAGGCCTTCATCGCGGCGCTGTCCACCGAGTCCACCCCGTCGTCGGGCCAGCCCAAGAAGTAGGCGCCCTGCACAGCCGGCGTGATCATGGGCTTTCCGGTGCCGGCGCTCGCTTCGGTGATCGTGAGGCACCGGTGTGATCGTGAGACACGACACGCGGCGTGACGGGCGAGCTGTCTCACGATCACCGGTGGGTCGCAGGATGTCTCACGATCACGGCCGTCCGCCGGTCCGGTAGCCGGTCGAGCGTCGGCCAAACCCGGCGCCGGGACCCCGGCACACGCCGATGCGAGGATGGGACCATGCCCACCGCCACCCCAGACGCGAGCACCCCGTTCGATGCGAGCGCCCTGGTGAGCGCCGTCTGCGTCGTCCACCAGATACTGCCCGACCCCGGCAACGACCCCGACACCACCGCGATCGACAAGCGCCCCGTCGCCGGCCGCCGCGAGGTCGGCGAGCTCGGCGTGCGCGGTGACACCCAGTGCGACCGCCGCGACCACGGCGGGCCGTTCCAGGCGGTGTACGCGTACGCCGACGAGGACGCCGAGTGGTGGGCGTCCGTGCTCTCCCGCGAGATCACGCCCGGGTTGTTCGGGGAGAACCTCAGGCTGCGTGGCGTCGACGTGACCGGGGCCGAGATCGGTGAGCGCTGGCAGGTCGGAGTGGGCGAGGCGCCACTGGTGGTCGAGGTGACCATGCCGAGGGTGCCGTGCACCACCTTCCAGGTACGGATGGGGGAGCCGCACTGGATGCGCCGGTTCACCGAGCACGGCGCTCCGGGTGCCTACCTGCGCGTCGTCCAGACCGGCACCGTCGCCGCCGGCGACCCGGTCGTCGTCGTGCACCGCCCCGGGCACGGCGTCACCGTCGGCCAGGCGTTCCTGCGGCCGGACCCCGAGACGATGCAGCGGCTGCTCGACGCCGCCGAGGCCGGCCGAGTCACCCTGACTGCCAAGATGGCCGACCGCGCCGCCAAGGCCGTGGCGCGGCTGTGAGCCCGCACCGGTGACGACCGATGCACCCGAGCCGTCCCGTGCCGTCGTCCCTGCCTGAGGGCCGGCCGGCGCCGGCCGACGGGAGCCTGCCGACGAGCGTGCTGGACGGCGCGCAGTCACGCCTCTTCGGCGTCTACCTGCACGTGCCGTTCTGCGCGACCCGGTGCGGCTACTGCGACTTCAACACCTACACCGCTGCCGAGCTCGGCGGGGGAGCCGACCAGGCCGGGTACGCGGCCACGGCGACGCGCGAGGTGGCGCTGGCCGGCCGGGTGCTGGACGCGGCCGGACTGCCGCGTCGCGCCGCGAGCACCGTGTTCATGGGCGGCGGCACGCCCACCGTGCTGGAGCCGGGTGACCTGCACTCGATGCTGGACGCCGTCCGCGGGGAGCTCGGCCTTGCCCCGGACGCGGAGGTGACGGTCGAGGCCAACCCCGACTCCGTGACCGCCGCCTCGCTGTCCGAGCTGCGACGGGCCGGCGTCACCCGGGTGTCGTTCGGCATGCAGTCGGCCGTTGCTCACGTGCTGCGGGTGCTCGAGCGCACGCACGAGCCCGACCGGGTGCCCTTGGCCGTCGCCTGGGCTCGAGCGGCTGGTCTCGTCGGTGAGCCTCGACCTCATCTACGGCACGCCGGGGGAGTCGCGGGCGGACTGGCGGGCCAGTGTCGAGGCCGCTCTCGCGTGCGCCCCGGACCACGTGTCGGCCTACGCGCTCGTGGTCGAGGAGGGCACCCGGCTGGCCGCGCGGGTGCGCCGGGGCGAGATCCCGGCGCCGGACGACGACGACCTCGCCGAGAAGTACGAGGACGCCGACGACCTGCTCGCCGAGGCCGGTTTCGGCTGGTACGAGGTGAGCAACTGGGCCGCCTCGCCCGCGCACGCCTGCCGGCACAACCTCGGCTACTGGCGCGGCGACGACTGGTGGGGTGTCGGCCCCGGGGCGCACTCCCATGTCGGCGGTGTGCGGTGGTGGAACGTGCGCCACCCCCGGGCGTACGCGGCGCGGGTCGAGTCCGGCGACAGCCCGGCGGCAGGCCGAGAGGTGTTGGACGACGGTCAGCGGCAGGCCGAGCGGGTGCTCCTCGGCGTGCGGCTGGCCGAGGGCCTTGCCCTGACCGAGGTGGACGCCGCCCAGCGGGCGGGCGTCCCCGCGCTCGCCAACGAGGGACTCGTCGACGCGACGGCCGCGGCCGGAGGACGGGTGGTCCTCACGCGCCGCGGCCGCCTTCTCGCCGACCTCGTCGTTCGCCGGTTGCTGCCCTGAGCGGTTACTTCACCAGGCGCAGGGCGAACGGGTAGCGGTAGCGCTCACCGCGGTTGGCAGCCATCCCGCCCATGATGCACAGCACCAGGTTCCCGATCCAGATGACCGGGAAAAGGATGAACCCGATGACCACGGCGCTGAGCACGATGGCGACCACCCAGGCGATCGCCACCGTGATCTGGAAGTTCAGCGCCTCGGTCGACTGGTCCTTGACGAACTCGTTGCGGTCCTTGTACATCGCCCACACGATCAGTGGGGCGATGAAGCCGAGGATGATCGCGCCGAGGTGGCCGAGCATGGCCCACATGCGGGCGTCGGACTCGCTGACGCCGCCGGAGGCGACGGGGCTGCTGTAACCGGGAGCGGGTGCGGGGTAGCCGGACGGCGGCGGAGCGCCGTAGCCCTGCGTAGGCGGCGTGCCGTACGTGGGGGCTGGGGTGCCGTAGGTGGGGGCGGGCGTGCCGTAGGTCGGTGCGGGCGGTGGGATGTTCGGGTCGCCGACGGGCGGCTGGCCCGGCTGCGGGTTCTCGGTCATGGTGTTCCTCCCTCGGCGCTCACCCTACGCCCGGCCCCCGTCGGCCATCACGCAGATCGACCTGGTGGGCATGGCGCGTCGCACCGTGCCCACCAGGCCCGTCTGTTCCCGCCCCTGGTGCTTGAAACCTGCACTGCGCTGCGGCGATCGCTGCGAGGCAGCACCTGCTCAGTGCGCGAACCTGCTCAGTGCGCGAACCGGCCCAGTGCACGAACCGGCTCAGTGCACGAACCGGATCGTGAGCGGGTAGCGGTAGCTCTCGCCGCGACCCGCGGCCACGGCACCCAGGACGACGGCGACGACGTAGGTGACGCCGACCGCCACGAGCATCGGGATCCCGATCAGCACGATCACGAGCAGGGCGCTCACGAGCAGCCACAGCAGGATCGAGAGGTTGAAGTTGAGCGCCTCGACCGCGTGGTGGCGTACATAGGGCGACCGGTGCCCGGCGATGAGCAGCACCGTGAGGGGGCCGAGGAAGCCGAGGGCGACGTACGCCGCGACGAAGCCGGACAGGTGGGCAGCGACCGCCCAGTTGCGCTCGTCGAGCGCAGACAGCGGAGCCGGCTCAACCGGTACGAAGGGCTGGCCGTAGGCCGGTGACGGCTGGCCGTGGGAGGGCGACGCCTCGCCGTAGGCAGGCACGTGCTGGCCCTCCTGAGGGTGTGGGCTGGGGTGGGTTCCGATCGGCTCGGACATGATGGCCTCCTTGGACATGTCACCCACGCTACGAAGCGCCATGTCCGGGTGACATCCGGTGGCCTGGCCACCTTCGCGGGGGGACAACCCCACCTGGGGCGGCGCCGTCGCGCACCGGCCGCGGGTCAGCCGTCCGTCGGGTCGGCCGTCACGAAGTCGATCAGCTGCTCGACCGGGCCGAGCAGGTCGGGCTCGAGGTCGGCGTAGCCCTCGACCGAAGCGAGGATCCGCCGCCACCCGGCTGCGACGTCGGCCTGGGTCTCGTGCGGCCATCCGAGCCCCGCAAGCACACCCTGCTTCCAGGGCCGACCGGGAGGCACCACCGGCCAGGCGGAGCGGCCGAGCCGCCGAGGCCGCACGGCCTGCCAGACGTCGACGTAGGGGTGACCCACCACGAGCAGGTGCTCGCGCGCACCGGGGACGTCGGTGGCGTCCGTCGCCTCGCGCCATTCCTTGGTACCCGCGACCAGGTGGTCCACGAGCACGCCGATGCGCCGGCCAGGGCCCGGTCGGTGCCGCAGCACGGCCTCGGCGAGGCGGTCCACGCCGTCGAGGGGCTCAACCACCACCCCGGCCACCCGAAGGTCCTCACCCCACACCTTCTCGACGAGCTCGGCGTCGTGGCGACCCTCGACGAGGATCCGGGACGCGCGCGCCACGCGGGCGCGGTGCCCGGGCACGGCGCGTGACCCGCTTGCCGTGCGCGTGGCTGGTCCGGGCGCCGCGGTCCGCGGCGCGACCAGGCGGACGGGGGCGCCGTCCAGCCAGAAGCCCGGGCCGAGGGGGAAGGCCCGCACGCGGGTGTGCCGGTCCTCGAGCACGACGATGTGGACGCCGCCGCTCTTCTCGGTGCGGACGACGGCGCCGCACCAGCCTGTCTCGACGTCCTCGACGACCAGGCCCACCTCGGCCACGACCTCGCGGACCGGGGCCCGCGGCGGCGAGGGCAGGCCGAGCACATCGGGCCCGTAGCGGTCGCTCATCGCGGCGACGCTACCGGCCGAGCCCGACAGACCCGCGACGACGCGCGCACCGCCAGAGGCGCGAGACACGCAGCTACCCAGACCCGGGCGTCCACACCCGGGCGGGAGCCCGACCTGCCGGTCGCGGGCCCCCGGTGAGTTCTCGCCGTAGACTGGCGACAACTGGCACTCCCTGCGCGGGAGTGCCAGGGCTTGAGTGCGGCTGAGCGGGAGGTGAGACCTGTGAGCGACGACCGCAGGCTCGCCGTCCTGCGCGCGATCGTCGAGGACTACGTGCAGACCCGCGAACCGGTGGGCTCCCGGGCACTGGTGGAGCGGCACTCGCTGGGCGTGTCGCCGGCAACGATCCGCAACGACATGGCCGCGCTGGAGGAGGAGGGCTTCATCGCCCAGCCCCACACCAGCGCCGGACGGGTGCCCACCGACAAGGGCTACCGGCTCTTCGTGGACCGGTTGACCACGGTCAAGCCCCTGTCGGCGGCCGAGAAGCGGGCGATCCACACCCTGCTGGACAACGCGGTGGACCTCGACGACGTCGTCGACCGCACCGTGCGCCTGCTGGCCCAGCTGACCCACCAGGTGGCGGTCGTGCAGTACCCGTCGCTGACCCGCTCGACGGTGCGCCATGTGGAGCTCGTCCCGGTCGGCGGCAGCCGGCTGCTCGTCGTCGTGATCATGAACACCGGGCGGGTGGAGCAGCGACTCGTCGACGCCGCGGGCGAGCCCTCCGACGCGCTGACCGGAGAGCTGCGCGCGCGCCTGAACGCAGCGGCCGTCGGCCGGCGCCTGTCCGAGGTGCCTGGGGCCGTGGAGAGCCTGCCTCAGGCGTTCTCACCCGAGGACCGTGCCTTCGTCAGCGCGGTCCTCGAGGCGCTCGAGGACTCCCTGGCAGTGGAGCGGGAGGAGCGCATCGTGCTCGCCGGCACGGCGAACCTCGCGCGCTCGGGCCAGGACTTCGGGTCCATCAGCCCCGTGCTCGAGGCGCTCGAGGAGCAGGTCGTGCTGCTGAAGCTGCTCAGCGAGATGGCCCAGGACGCCTCCGGCGTCGGCGTGCTGATCGGGCACGAGACCGCGCACGCGGGACTGTCCGAGGCCGCCGTCGTCGCCAGCGGCTACGGTTCGGCGGGGGAGGTCGTCGCACGCCTGGGCGTGCTGGGGCCGACCCGCATGGACTACCCGACGACGATCGCGGCGGTTCGCGCCGTGGCTCGCTACGTGTCGCGGATCCTCGCGTCATGACTGCCCTGGACCCGGACGACGGAGCGCGGTGACCGACTACTACCAGATCCTCGGCGTGGGGCGAGACGCGACGCCGGAGGACATCAAGAAGGCCTACCGGCGCCTCGCGCGCCAGCTGCACCCCGACGTCAACTCCGGCTCCGAGGCCGAGGAGCGCTTCAAGGAGGTCAGTCGCGCCTACGAGGTGCTGTCCAACCCCGAGAAGCGCCAGCTCTACGACATGGGTGCCGACCCCAACGGCAGCGGCGGGGGCTTCGGGCCCGGGTTCGGCTTCAGCGACATCTTCGAGACCTTCTTCGGTGCGGCGGCGAGCCCGCGCGGCCCCGTCTCGCGGCAGCGCCGCGGGCAGGACGCGCTCATCCGCATCGACGTCGAGCTGCGCGAGGCGGTGTTCGGCGGTCAGCGGGAGCTGCAGGTGGACACGGCGGTGCTCTGCCCGACGTGCCGGGGCAGCTGCTGCCAGCCCGGCACCGCGCCGAAGGTCTGCGACGTCTGCCGCGGCCGCGGCCAGGTGCAGCGGGTCGCCCGGTCGTTCCTGGGCCAGGTGATGACGACCCAGACGTGTGCTGCCTGCCAGGGCTTCGGGTCGGTGATCCCTCAGCCCTGCCTGGAGTGCTCCGGCGAGGGGCGCGTGCGCACCCGGCGCACGCTCACGATCAAGGTGCCGGCCGGTGTCGACACCGGTACCCGGATCCAGCTGCAGGGCCAGGGTGAGATCGGCCTGGCCGGCGGGCCGCCGGGCGACCTGTACGTCGAGGTGGTCGAGCGGCAGCACCCGACGTTCAACCGCCGCGGTGACGACCTGCACTGCACCGTCGAGCTGCCGATGACGGCAGCAGCACTCGGCACCACCGTGCAGCTCGAGACGTTCGACGGCGCCGAGGAGCTCGACATCCGGCCGGGGACGCAGTCGGGGGAGTCGGTGACCCTGCGCGGGCTGGGCGTCGCGCACCTGCGCGGCAGCGGCCGGGGCGACCTCGTGGTGCATCTCGCCGTGATGACGCCGACCCGGCTCGACGAGGCCCAGGAGGATCTGCTTCGGGATCTGGCCAGGCTGCGGGACGAGGAGCGGCCCTCCGGCCGGCTCGCCCCCGCCCACCAGGGCGTGTTCTCCAAGCTGCGCGACCGGCTCTCCGGCCGCTGAGCGGGGCGGGCCGGGCGTGACGCTGCCCCTCTTCCTGATCGACGACGGCGCGCTGGTCGCGGCGCGGCTGGGCGACGTCCTCGTCCTGGACGGCGAGGAGGGCCGTCACGCGGTGCTCGTACGCCGGACCGCGGTGGGGGAGCGGGTGGAGGTCGGCGACGGCAGCGGCCGCGTCGCCTCCTGCGTGGTGACCGCGACGGGACGCAACCGGCTGGACCTGTGCGTCGACGGGGTGCGCGACGAGGCCGAGCCACGGCCCCGGTTCGTCCTCGCGCAGGCGCTGGCCAAGGGCGGGCGCGACGAGCAGGCCGTCGAGATCGCCACAGAGGTCGGGGTGGATGCGATCGTGCCGTGGCAGGCGACGCGCAGCGTGGTCGTCTGGCAGGGCGAGCGGGGGGAGCGCGCCCGGCAGCGCTGGGTCGCCGTCGCCCGGGGGGCGGCCAAGCAGTCGCGGCGCGCGCGCGTGCCGCAGATCGGTGCGCTGTGCGACACGGCCGCCTTGGCCGCCCTGGTGCCGCGCTTCCCGTTGGCGCTCGTGCTGCACGAGGACGCCGGGCTGCCGCTCACGAGCCTGGAGCCGGCCGACGCCGCGGAGGTGCTCGTGGTGGTCGGCCCCGAGGGTGGGCTCGGCGAGGACGAGCTGGCCCGGCTGACCGGCGCCGGCGCGGTCGCGGTGCGGCTCGGTCCGCAGGTGCTGCGCACGTCATCGGCCGGTGCGGCCGCCCTGGTCGTGCTGGCGGTCCGCACCGGCCGCTGGTGACCGGTGGCCTCCCCCGTGCGCGGTGGTGTGTCTGCAGCGCACCACCGCCGGCCTCACCGGACCACGAACCCCTTGGTGTCCTTCCACACCACGCTGCCCTCGCCGTTGGAGGCGTCGGGCACCTCGACGCTGAGCTCGTAGCTGCCCGGTTGGGTCACAGAGAAGTCCAGGGCCCAGACGCCGCGCTGGCCGGTGTCGAGTACCCCCCCGCCGAGGGCAGTCGGCATGAGCGGTCCCGTACCCACCTGCACGCCGTCGCGGGTGAGCGTCCAGCTCAGGGTGTTCTCGAACACGTTGACCCCGTCACCGCTGACGTGGAGGCTGCCGCGGGGCACGCTCTGGCCCTGGCCAAGGCTGGAGATCCAGACGGCGGCCCGGGGGTCGTCAGCACCCGTGCCACGGGTGAACGGCTGCGCGCCCGACAGCACACCGAACAGGTCCACCGCCTTGCCCTGAACCGTGATCGCGACGGGAGCGGTGCTGCCGACAGCCGCCGTCGCGGTAAACACGAGCTGCTGGACGGCGACAGTCGCCGTCTCGGAGCCGAGACCGGTTCCGGCTGCGGCGGCGTTGAGGTCCACGGTGATCAGCTCGGGCGTCCACGACGTCGTCGCGGCGGAGCCCGGCGCCCAGGGGAGGCTGTAGTCGGGGTCGGTCGGCCGGCGGGTGAGCGCCTGCGTCACCGCCTCCTGTAGGCGCGCCGCAGGCTCGCTGAGCGTCGTGGCGTGGAACTCCCGGAACAAGGCGATGCGAGTGCCCTGGACGCCGGGGTAGTACACCGGCAGGCCCGGGCCCGATGCCGCGTCCGTCGGGGACACCGGCGCCGGCTGCTGGGTCGCCGACTGCGTGGGGTGAGGGGAGTAGGTGGCGGTCCGCTCCGGTGAGGGACCGGTCGTCGACGCGACGGCTGTCGGGGCGGCAGGGCCCGGCTGGGCGGTGTGGTCGGCGTCGTCCGGGCCGCCGAGGGCCACGAGGCCGGCGGCGGTGGCGGCCACGAGCACGGCGGCGGCTGCCAGGACCGGTGCCCAGCGCCGTCCCGGGCCGCCTCCGGCCAGCCAGACCACGCGACGGTCGCCGCCCGAGACCCCGGCGCCGATGGCCTCCCGGATGTGCAGCAGCCCGTCCGGGCTGGGCTGTACCTGCAACGCCTCGGCCTGCAGCGCTTGTCGAAGGGCCGCGGCAACGGGGTCGGAGTCGGGCACGGGCCCGAGCGGCGTCGGCTCGGTGGGTCCGCCGCCCAGCAGGTGCTCGAAGCTCTCGTCGCGGCTCACGACGTCACCTCCCCGGTGGCGAGCACCTGGCGCAGGGCGCCCAGGCCCCGATGCGCATGGCTCTTGACGGCGCCCCGGCTCATGCCGAGGGTCGCGGCGATGTCGTGCTCGGAGAGGTCGGCGTAGTAGCGCAGCACCAGAACCTCCTGCTGGCGGCGCGGCAGCCGGCGCAGGGCGGCCATGACGCGGGCGTCCTCCGTCGCCCGGACGGCGAGCTCCTCCGGACCGGCGGGAGCCGGTGGTCCCGGCTGCCGGTAGCGCTCCTCGACGCCTCGGTGGCGAAGCATGGACCGAGCGCCGTTGACGACGCTCGTGCGCAGGTAGGCGTGTGCCGCGACGGGGTCGCTGAGCCGACCCCAGTGCCGGTGCAGGGCGACGAAGGCGTCCTGCACCACTTCCTCGGCCACTGATGCATCGTGGGTCAGCAGCGCGGCAAGGCGGACCAGCGCGGCCCAGTGATGGGTGTAGAGCACCGCGACGGCGGTGTCGGCGCTCCACGACGCGGCGTCGGAGGTCGCGGCGCCGGTGCCGCCGGCCGCCGCGCCGCGGCCGGCCGAAGGCGGCACGGCGCTGACCGGCGGGTCCGGCACGACGCGCTCCCTTCGCTCCAGGGCCAGTACCGCCACGCTCATGCCCCGTACACGCGCGAGGCAGGCGATCGGTTGACGTGCCCCGACCCCATCGTCTCGCGTCGGCCGCGAGATCACCGTAATGCCACGGCCATCCCGTCGCCGCCGGCCTGTACAGCCGGTTCGTACCGCGGTTACGATCGCGCTCCAGCTGGTGTCGGGGCGCTGGGTCGCGGAGGTAGTCATGGGCCGGATCTCTCGTGCGTTCCGCGGCCTGGCCGTGGCGATCTCGATCGGTGCGATCGCGCTGGGCCTCGCACTCGTCCCGGGCGCCGGAGCCGCGGCAGCGGCCGCGGATCGGCCGAACTCACTCGCGGCGGCGCGCTCCGCCGCGGCCAGCCCGCTGAGCACCTGGCTGCACGAGGCAATCACGAGCAGTGCCGACCAGGACTGGTACCGGTTCGACGTCGCCCGCGCGGGTCTGGGCACGATCGTCCTTGGCAGCCTGCCGGGAAACTACTCGCTCGCGCTCGTGGCCGGCGACGGCACCGTGCTCGGGCAGTCCGTACGAACGGGGCGCACGTACGAGCAGATCTCCCGGCAGCTCGTCCCCGGGACGTACTTCGTCCGTGTGTGGTCGGCAGACGGCTCCCACACAGCGGCCGCGTACGCGCTGAGGTTCCGCCTGTTCGCGCCGGGCGTGCACGTCATCAGCCTGCGTCGCACGCCGGTGGACATCCTGGTCGTGGGCGAGCTTCTCAACAACACCCCCGACTGGCGCGGCGTTCCCTTCATGCAGGTCGACTACCTGAGCTCCAGCGGGCAGGTGCTCGGTGGGGAGCTCGCCGCGCTCACGCCGGCGCAGGCCCTCGCACCCCGGGCGACGGTGCCGTTCGAGCTCAGCTTTGAGCCGAGCGGCCTGCCCGCGGGTGTCGCAGGGTTCCGGGTGACGCCGACCACCGTTGTGGTGCCCGCTCAGGCCGTGCCACCCGTGACCGTGAAGGTGGTGTCCCGCGTCGCCCGAGTCACCCGGTCGTTCTCGGACAGGCTGTATCGCGGCACCATCTCGACGACCAGCCCGCAGACGGTCACCCAGCTCTATGTCATCGTTCGGGAGTACGACGCCAACGGCGTGCTGAACCGGATGGAGGTGGGGGTCTGGGTGGCCATCCGGGCGCACGGCGTCGCGTCGTGGTCCGTGGGCGTGGGGCCGCTCGCGGCCGTGAACCGCTCCGTCGCGACCGCGAACCGCGACTTCATGCCCTGACGCCCGGAGCACCGCCGACGGCTCGTGCGCGCCCGAGTAGGGTGCGCTCGACCAGGCCGACCGACGTGGAGGCGCCGACGTGACCACCCCGGGATGCCTCTTCTGTCGGATCGTCGCCCGCGAGATCCCTGCCCAGGTCGTGGCCGAGGGCGAGCGCGTGCTGGCGTTCCGGGACCTCAACCCGCAGGCGCCCACCCACGTGCTGGTGGTGCCGCACTCGCACCATCCGCACGTCGAGGCGCTCGCCGAGGCAGACCCGGCCGCACTGGCCGAGCTCGTGTCGGTGGGGGCCCGGATCGCGGCCGCCGAGGCCGGTGGGCAGTACCGGCTGGTGTTCAACACCGGCGAGGCGGCGGGCCAGTCGGTGCTCCACGTCCACGGGCACGTCCTGGGCGGGCGTGCCTTGAGCTGGCCCCCCGGCTGAGCCGAGGGGCCCGGACGCCCCGCACCGTTACGATGGGATCTCCCAGGGCGACCGGACGGGCGTCACCGACACCCGCACGGGCTGGGGTGCCGTGATCGGTCCTGTCCGCACGAGCGAGAGGTGGTCGGCTCCAAGCCGCCGATGGCAGACAGCAACGAGGGTGTGAGCCAGGACGGCTCGCGTGGCGCCGGTGCCGGGGCACCGCAGACGCCTGGTCGTCCTCCCCAGGCCGTGCACAAGATCGTCGTGCCGGCAGAGGTGGCGATGGTCACCTTGCTCGGGGCCCGCGACGAGCTCCTCAACGCCGTGGAGCGTGCCTTCCCGCGCGCCGACGTGCACGTGCGCGGCAACGAGGTAACCGTCAGCGGGCCGCACGGCGAGGTGGCGTTGGTCGAACGGCTGGTCGACGAGCTTCTCACGGTGCTGGCCAGCGGCCAGGCATTGACGACCGACGCGGTGGAACGCGCGGTGGGCATGCTGCGCCAGCAGACCACCGAGCGCCCTGCTGACGTGCTGACCCTGAACATCCTGTCCAACCGTGGTCGCACGATCCGGCCGAAGACCCTGAACCAGAAGCGCTACGTGGACGCGATCGACCAGCACACCATCGTCTTTGGCATCGGCCCTGCGGGGACCGGCAAGACGTACCTGGCGATGGCCAAGGCCGTGCAGGCCCTGCAGGCCAAGCGGGTCAACCGGATCATCCTCACCCGCCCCGCGGTGGAGGCCGGCGAGCGCCTCGGCTTCCTGCCCGGCACGCTCAACGAGAAGATCGACCCGTACCTGCGTCCGCTCTACGACGCTCTCCACGACATGATCGACCCGGAGTCCATCCCCCGGCTCATGGCCGCCGGCACGATCGAGGTCGCCCCGCTGGCCTACATGCGCGGGCGAACGCTCAACGACGCGTTCATCATCCTCGACGAGGCGCAGAACACCTCTCCGGAGCAGATGAAGATGTTCCTCACCCGGCTCGGCTTCGGCGCGAACATGGTGGTGACCGGCGACGTCACCCAGGTGGACCTGCCGGCCGGCACACAGTCGGGGCTGCGCATCGTGCAGGAGATCCTCGAGGGCATCGACGACGTCAACTTCTGCATGCTCACCAGCGCCGACGTCGTCAGGCACCGACTGGTCTCCGACATCGTCGACGCCTACGGCCGCTGGGACGCCGCCAAGGCGGGCGAGGCCCAGCCCGGCCGGGCACCGACGAGCCAGGCGGCGCGCGCCCGACGAACGCGCCGCTGAGGTCCCCCCATGTCCGTCGAGGTGAACAACGAGAGCGGTGTCGACGCCGACGAGGCCGAGATCGCAACCCTGGCCCGTCATGTGCTGGACGCCATGCGGGTGCACCCCCATGCGGAGCTGTCCGTCGTGCTCGTCGACGAGCCCGCGATGGCGGCCCTGCACAAGCAGTGGATGCACGAGGAGGGGCCGACCGACGTCCTGTCCTTCCCGATGGACGAGCTGCGGCCCGCCCGCGAGGGCGAGGATCCGGTCGAGGGCCTGCTGGGCGACGTCGTGCTCTGCCCGCAGGTCGCGCAGACCCAGGCGCGCACGGCGGGGCACAGCACCGAGGAGGAGCTCCTCCTGCTCACCACGCACGGGATCCTGCATCTCCTCGGGTTCGACCACGCCGAGCCGGACGAGGAGGCGGAGATGTTCGGGCTGCAGCGCCGGCTGCTGCTCACGTACCTGTCCACCCGGGGGCGCCCGTGACGCCGGGGTCGAGCGTGCCGCACGTCGAGCTCGGCCTGCTCGCGCTGGTGCTCGTGCTCGTCGCGGGCGTGTTCGCGGCGTCGGAGGCCGCGCTGTCGCGGGTCTCCCGCGCGCGCGCCGCCGAGCTGCTCGGCTCGGACAGGCACGGTGCCGCCGCCCTCGCGCGGGTCGCCGCCGACCCCGCCCCCACGCTCAGCGTGTCCACCTTCGTGCGCGTGCTCGCGGAGTCGGCGGCCGCCGTGTGCGTCGTGGTGGTCTTCCTCGACCTCGTCCCGGTCTGGTGGCAGGCCGCGCTGGCGGCGGCGGGAACGATGACGGCACTGTCGTTCGTGCTCGTCGGTGTCGGCCCGCGCACCTTCGGCCGACAACACTCCGACCGGGTGGGGCTGGTGGCGGCTCCGGTGATGCTGGCGGTGCAGCGCGTGCTCGGGCCGCTGGCAAGGCTGCTCATCCTCATCGGGAACGCCTTGACACCGGGCGCCGGTTTCCGCGACGGGCCGTTCGCGTCGGAGGCGGAGCTGCGCGAGCTCGTCGACATCGCCGAGGAGAGCCAGCTGATCGAGGCCGACGAGCGCGAGATGATCCACTCGGTCTTCGAGCTCGGTGACACGGTCACCCGCGAGATCATGGTGCCGCGAACCGACGTGGTCTCCATCGAGCGCGGGCGCTCGCTGCGCGCGTCCATGTCGCTGTTCCTGCGGTCGGGGTTCTCGCGCGTCCCGGTCGTGGGGAAGGGGCTGGACGACATCGCGGGCATGCTCTATCTGAAGGACGTCGCGCGCCGGCTGCACGAGCGGCCCGAGCCGGCGCCCGAGGAGAGTGTCGAGCAGGTCATGCGCGAGGCGTACTTCGTGCCCGACAGCAAGCCGGTCGACGACCTGCTCCGGGAGATGCAGGGCAAGGCCGCCCACATCGCCGTCGTGGTGGACGAGTACGGCGGCATCGCGGGCCTGGTGACGCTCGAGGACATCGTCGAGGAGATCGTCGGGGAGATCGCCGACGAGTACGACCCGGACGCACTCGTCGCACAGGCGCTGCCCGACGGGGGGTACCGGGTGCGTGCGCGGATGCACATCGAGGACCTCGGCGACGTGTTCGGGGTCGAGCTCAGCGACGAGGAGGTCGACACCGTGGGGGGGCTGCTCACCAAGACGCTCGGGCGCGTGCCGATCAAGGGGTCGAGCGTCATGGTGTCAGGACTCGTGCTGACGGCCGAGACGTTCGTGGGCCGGCGGAACCAGCTCGCCACCGTGCTCGTGGAACGCGACCCGGACGCCCTGGGCGAGGAAGGCCCGGACGACGCGTGAGCACCCACCGCAGCGGCTTCGCATGCATCATCGGGCGACCCAACGCCGGCAAGTCCACCCTCACGAACGCCCTCGTCGGCCAGAAGGTCGCGATCACCTCGAGCAAGCCGCAGACCACGCGCCACACCATTCGCGGCATCGTGCACCGGCCCGACGCCCAGCTCGTACTGGTTGACACCCCCGGGCTGCACAAGCCCCGCACCCTGCTCGGCCAGCGCCTCAACGACCTCGTGCGGCAGACCGTGCAGGAGGTGGACGTCGTGGCGTTCTGTCTGCCGGCCGACGAGCGGATCGGGCCCGGCGACCGGTTCATCGCCGCGCAGCTGCAGGAGATCCGCGGGCGCCGCCGTCCCATCGTCGTCGTCGCCACCAAGGCGGACACGGTGGATCGCGGTGCCCTGACGGAGCACCTGCTTGCGGCGGCGGCCCTGCTGCCCGCCGACGATGTGGTGCCGGTGTCAGCCGTTGACGGTTACCAGGTGGACGTGCTCGCCGACGTGCTCGTCTCGCACCTGCCGGAGGGTCCCGCGCTGTACCCGGCGGGGGAGCTCACCGACGAGCCCGAGCACGTGATGATCGCCGAGCTCGTGCGCGAGGCCGCGCTGGAGGGGGTGCGCGACGAGCTGCCCCACAGCCTGGCCGTGGTGGTCGAGGACATGACGCCGCGGGAGGGCCGGCCGGACACCATGCCGCTGCTCGACGTCTACGTCTTCCTCTACGTGGAGCGGGACAGCCAGAAGGCGATCGTCATCGGGAAGGGCGGGAGCCGGCTGCGGGACGTCGGCACGCAGGCCCGCACGCAGATCGAGGCGCTGCTCGGGACGCGCGTGCATCTGGACCTGCGCGTGAAGGTGGCCAAGGACTGGCAGCGCGACCCCAAGCAGCTGCGCCGGCTGGGCTTCTAACGGCGGACCACTGAGCCGATCGCTCGGCCGGGGCGCCAGGTCTCGATCAGCAGATGGTCACGGTCGTCGGAGAGGCGCACGAGCGTCGCCGTCCGAAGGTCCACCCGGAACAGCTCGAACGGGCCCTCCGGGATCTCGCCGGAGAGCGCCGTTCGGAAGCGCTCGAACTCGGCCGGGTCGACGACCTCGCGGGCCAGGCCGTCGACCTTGGCGTCGCCCGTCCAGGTCTCGGGGGCGTCCGACCCGGAGTGGATCGCGACCCGCGCATCGCGCCGCAGGTCCACGAACCGGCGGTTGCCCGACATCCCGCCGAGGTACAGCTCGCCCGCCACGATGGGCACCTCGGTGCCGCTGATCCGTGGCCCGCCATCGGGCCGGATCGTCGCCATCGTCAGGTGCTTGTGCGCCACAAGCCGCTGCCGCACAGCCGCTGCGAACTCCGGCTGCTCGGCCTCCATCTCGGCCCAGCTGGCCACGCGACCACCTCCCACGCGCAGCCTGCCAGGATCGGCGCCTCGGCTCACACCCGAACCGGCCGCTACCGTCCATCGAGAGCCTGAGACATCTCACGGGCCGTGCACGAGGGGGCTTGGAGTGATCCTTCCGAAAGTCCGCGACCCTCGCTTCGTGACGATCCGCCGCGGCGGCACTCTCACCGACTCGGATCACCACCTGCTCGCCCTGTGGGCGGCGACGTGCGCCGAGCACGTCCTCGCCTTGTTCGAGTCGGCTCGGTCCGACGACCCGCGCCCGCGGCATGCCATCGGCCAAGCTCGCGCCTGGGCACGGGGTGAGATCACCATGACCGAGGCCCGCACGGCCGGTGGTCACGCCATGGGGGCGGCCAGGGACCTGCGCGGGGCAGCACGCCACGCCGCCTACGCGGCCGGCCAGGCGGCGGTCGTCGCCCACGTCGCCGCGCACGAGCTCGGTGCCGCCGCCTACGCGATCAAGGCCGCACAGGGCGCCGCGACGGGCGGCGCGGCCGAGCGTGAGCGCGCCGGCCAGCTCGAGTGCCGGTGGCAGCGCGGCCAGCTGCCGGAGCCCATTCGTGAGCTCATCCTCGACGACCAGCGGTTGCGCAACGACATCTGCTGGTCCGTGTTCGACTGCTGAGGCCGCCGGGCTGTCGCCCAGCGAAGACCACGCGGCCCAGTGCCGGTTGTCTACAGTGACCGCCATGGCGGCCCAGGGGATCGACCCGCGTCGGGTGCAGGAGCTCAAGAGCAGGGAGGACGCCGCCTTCCGGGCCTCGCACCCGCGCAGCCTCGAGCTGTGGCAGCACGCCCACCGGGCCATGCCCAACGGCGTGCCGATGAGCTGGATGCAGTCGTCCTACGACCACGCGCCCCTCTTCGTCGCTGAGGGGGCGGGCTCGCGGTTCCGCGACGTCGACGGCCACGAGTACGCCGACTTCAACATCGCCGACATGTCGATGTTCTGCGGCTACGCGCCGCCGGCGGTCGTTGCGGCCGTCAGCGCCCGGGTCGGCGCCGGCAGCCAGTTCATGCTGCCGACCGAGGACGCCGTATGGGTTGCCGACGAGCTGGCCCGTCGCTACCGGCTGCCGCAGTGGCAGTTCACCCTTTCCGCCACGCACGCCAACACCGAGGCCATCCGCGTCGCGCGCATCCGCACCGGGCGTGACGCCGTGCTCATGTTCGACGGCAAGTACCACGGCCACTTCGACGAGGCCCTCGTCGAGCTCGACGGCGGCCGCCTCGTCGCCGAGGAGGCGGGCCTACCGGCCGACGTCACCAGCCGCACGGTCATCGTCCCGTTCAACGACCCCGGGGCGCTCGAGGCCGCCCTCGCGTCGCGCCGCATCGCGCTCGTGCTCACCGAGCCGGCGCTGACCAACAACGTCGGCCTGCTCCTGCCGGCGCCAGGCTTCCACGAGGCGCTGCGGCGGCTCACCCGCGAAACGGGCACGCTGCTCGCCTACGACGAGACCCACACCCAGGTTGTCGGCCCCGGCGGGCTCAGCACCATGTGGGCGCTCTCGCCCGACATCGTGACCATCGGCAAGTCGATCGCGGCCGGCGTGCCGCTCGGCGCGTACGGCATGAGCGACGACGTGGCCGACGTCCTCCGCCGTCCCGCCGGCCGCGACGACCCCAAGCCGACGGCCGCCACCGGGGGCACCCTGTTCGGCAACGCGCTGTCCATGGCGGCGGCGCGCGCGGCCATGGGCCAGGTGCTGACCGCCGACGCCTACGCGCACACCCACCGGCTCGGGACCCGGCTGGCCGACGGGCTCGAGGCCGCCGTCCGCGCGGCCGGGCTGCCCTGGTCGGTGCACCGGTTCTGGCCGCGCAGCGGATACGTCTTCGCACCCGAACCGCCGCGCACCGCCGCCGAGGCGCATGCGGACCTGGACGTCGCGCTGCGCCGGCTCATGCGCGTCTACCTCGCTAACCGCGGGGTCTGGGAGGCCCTCGTGGGCGCGGGCCCGACGTGTTGCGTGGCCGCGAGTGAGGCCGACGTCGACCGGTACGTCACGTCCTTCCAGTCCCTGCTCGGCGAGCTCACGTAGAAGGGGTCGACGGCGATCACGGAGGACCCATTTCCGCCGAACGCGACCGACAGCGGGGACCCCAGGCGTCCGGTGTCGGGTCGGCTCATGGTCGTCGCGATGGTCATCGGAGGCGTCAGCATTGTCGTGATCGTGGCCACCGTGCTGGTGACTGCGCTGCGCCTGTGGACCCCGATGCAGGCGAGGTTCAGCAGGGCGCCTGACGTCACAGACTCTCGGGCATGCCGGGGTAGCAACGTCGGGCTGGGCGAGGTGACGGCGCACTTCGGCCTGGCCCTGCCGGGTGACGCCACGGACGTCAGGTTCTACTCGGACGTGCACCCCATGTTCGGTGAGTACACCCTCTCGCTGCGGTTCACGACCACGCCCTCTGGGCTGTCGACGTTCCTTCGCGACACGGCGATGACTCCGGTCCAGGGTGAGGAACCCCGCGTGGATGGGGCCGCGCCTGCTGACTGCGCTGGGGAGGCGGCGGGCGCCGCGGGGCAGAGCTGCGCGTCCGACCCCGATTCGATGGACGGCTCCCAACGCAGCATCTGCGTCGACCTGTCGGATCCGCAGCGTCCGCGGGTGCTGGTGGAGGCTATGGACGTGTGAGGCAAGCCCAACGGAGGGGACCCGGGATTGCATGATCGCGGGCAGCAGGAAGCCCCAGCCAGCATGAACTACATGATCACGGGGGCGGCGGCAGGGCTCAGGCCGGCACGACCTCGACGGGTATCCCGTTGAGCACGGTCGTGCTCGACAGGGGGTCGACCTCGGGTGGCACCAGCCGGTTGACGTTCACGCCCGGATGGGCCCGGGCCACCGACAGCCGGGTGCCCTCGACGTCGTGGCCCCACCCATGGGGGAGCGACACAACGCCCGGCCTGATGCGGTCGGTCACCTCGACGGCGGCCACCACCGATCCCGCCGCCGAGGTGACCCTGGCCAGCCCGGCGTCATCAAGCCCGAGGTGCGCGGCGTCGTCCGGGTGGATCTGCAGCGTGCAGGTGTTGCTGCCGGTCATCAGCGACGCCACGTTGTGCCCCCACGAGTTGTTCGACCGCAGATGGCGGCGGCCGACGAGGAGCAGGCGCCCGTCAGGCGGCTCGGCCAGCGCGGCGCGCAAGCGGGCGACGTCGTCCACCAGCGCTTGCGGCGCGAGCTCGACCATGCCGCTCGGGGTGCGCAGCACCTCGGGCAGCCGCGGCTGCAGTGGACCGAGGTCGAGGCCGTGCGGGTGCGCGCGCAGCTCCTCGAGAGTGAGCCGGTACGGGCCGGAGCGCAGCAGCAGGTCGAGCAGGCGCTCCTCGCCGGGCTCAGCACCGAGCTCGGCCACCACGTCCTCGACGCTGCGCCCGTGCAGCGGTGATCCCTGGCGCGGCGACCTCCCGCCCGATCATGGTTCGCAGCACCATGGCGTCGACATCCTCGGGCCTCACCCCGGCCATGCCGCTGAGCGCCCCGGCGAGCCGCGCAAGCGTCGACCACTCCGGTGGCATCGGCGGGTCGGCCTCGGCTGGGTCCATCACGGCGGGGGAGTAGTGCGCGACGTTGCGTACCGACAGCTGGGTGAACGCCAGGTCGTAGTGCGGGCGTTCGAGCGGGCCAGGTACCGGGAGCACCACGTCGGCGTGGCGGGTCGTCTCGTTGCAGTACGGGTCGACGCTGACGAGCAGGTCCAGCCCCGCCAGCGCCTTCTCGAGAAGCTCGCCGTTGGCGGCCGAGAGCGCCGGGTTGCCCGCGATCGTGATCAGCCCGCGGATGTGGCCGCCGAGGATCTCCTCGGCCAGCGCGGCGGTGGGCAGCTCGCCGAACACCTCGCCGAGGCCGCGTTCGGCGGTCGCGAAACGACCGAGGGTGGTCGGCCGGGACGGCGTGGCGCTCGAGGCGTTGCGCTGGCCGGCGGCCGCGAGGGGGAACATCACCCCACCGGGCCGGTCGAGGTTGCCCGTGAGGGTGTTCACCACGTCCACGAGCCAGGACGTGAGCGTGCCGAAGCGCACCGTCGTCGTGCCCATGCGCCCGTAGACCGCGGCGGACGCCGCCCGCGCCAGTTCCAGCGCGAGGTCGCGGATCTGCCCCGCCGGGATGCCGGTGTGCGGCTCGACGGCCTCGGGGGTGAACGGTTCGAGGACACCCGGCAGGACGTCGAGGCCGGTGACGTGCGGCCCGGGCTGGGCGCCGTCCTCGCAGGAGCAGCCGCGCGAGCGCGGCGAGCAGGAACGCGTCGGTGCCCGGCCGGATGGGCAGGTGCAGGTCCGCCGCGCGGGCGGTGCGGGACGTGCGCGGGTCGACCACGACCAGCCGGCCCCCGCGTGCGCGCAGGGCTCGCAGGCGGCCGGGCATGTCGGGCGCGGTCATCAGGGAGCCGTTGGAGGTCAGCGGGTCGGCGCCGAGCACGACGAGCAGGTCGGTGCGGTCGACGTCCGGGATGGGGATCGTCAGCGGGTGGCCGAACATCAGCGCGGCGGACACCTGCTTGGGCATCTGGTCGCTCGTGGACGCGCTGAACACGTAGCGCGTACCCGCGGCCTTGACGACCGCCGGGGCGTACAGGGTGGCGGCCAGGTTGTGCACGGTCGGGTTGCCGAGGTACACCGCCAAACGCTGGTGGCCGTGCTCGGCGACGAACCGTGCAATCCGTTGCTCGACCGCCTGCCAGGCGGCGTCCCACGTGGTCTCGACCGCCGTCGACCAGAGGGCGACGCAGGCGGTCGGGGTCGTGCTGCAGGTCCGCGATCGCCAGGCCCTTGGGGCACACGAAACCGTGGCTGAACACGTCCTGGGCGTCGCCGCGCACACCGACAGCGCGGGTGTGTGGCCCCTCGCCGTGGACCTCCACGACGAGGCCGCAGGTCGCCTCGCACAAAGGGCAGGTATACGTCTGCGACCGTGCCATACGGGTCAGTCTCTCCGATGGTGGGCTGCGTTGCCGTTCGACTCCTGGGCACGAACGGCGCGGGGCGTCAAGCGGCGAACATCAGGGTTCCGAACCGGGATGGAAGCTCCACGTGTAGTCCGTGGTGAGCCAGGCGCCGCTGGGCTGCTTGCGGAGTATGGCCCGGAAGTCGACCAGGTTGCTGGGGGTTGCCGGCACGAGCTTCGTCCCCTGCACCTGCGCCATCGACGACCACATCCGCACCGTTCCGGTGATCTTGAGCGTCGAGGCGTCGAGCCGTGTCGCGTCGGCAACCCGCAGCGAGTCGGCGCCTCCTCCGAGAACGCGGAAGGACGGGTCGGCCAGCGCGTCGATGCCGTTGTTTGTGGCGGTCGTGAAGTCCCCGAGAGCCTTGCCCGAGAACAGACCCCGGAGCCTCGCCGCCGCGCTCGCCTTCATGGCGTTCCGCGTGGCTAGGTCGGAATGAGCGGAGAGGGCAGCGTCCTTCGCGACGGTCGGGCTCAACCCCGGCGGAACCATCGCCTGCTGCCCAGCCACGAGCCCGTGGAGCAGTGCGCTCTGCGCGCGAGGCAGCTCGGCGTCAATGATGGGCGAGCTCGGCCCCCCGAGAGCACGCAGCGTCACCAGCCCAGCAAGGAGGAGAACTCCTCCGACCGAACCGACGACGATTCTCCGCATCTCCGGCTCCTCCCGGCGTGCCGCCTGCTGTCTACGAACACCACCGGCGGGAGCAGGGCCAGCAGGGCCATGTCGGTGGTCGTCACCCGCAGCAGTATCGCCCACGAGGCCCCGGCGTGTAGCCTCGACGACGTGCGTGTGGCGCGACTCCTCCTTCGCCGCCGCGGCGGGGCCGTCTAGGCCGGTCCTCTCGCCGCGGAGTCCCGCGCGTGCCGGCCGACGACCTGTCCCGCCCGATCCAGAGGCCCTGAGGCACCGACCCACGTGAGGCGACCATGAGGAACACCCAGCAGCCGTCCGGCATGCCCATCCACAAGTACCGGCCGTTCCACGAGCACATCCGGGTGGACCTTCCGGACCGGACGTGGCCGACGAAGCGCATCGAAGCGCCCCCGCAGTGGTGCGCGGTCGACCTGCGCGACGGCAACCAGGCGCTGATCGACCCGATGAACCCCGAGCGCAAGCGGCGCATGTTCGAGCTGCTCGTCCGCATGGGCTACAAGGAGATCGAGGTCGGCTTCCCCTCGGCCAGCCAGACGGACTTCGACTTCGTGCGGCTGCTCATCGAGGACGACCTGATCCCCGACGACGTGGTGATCCAGGTGCTCACCCAGTCGCGCGACCACCTGATCGAGCGCACCTACGACTCGATCCGGGGGGCGAAGCAGGCCGTCGTCCACCTGTACAACTCCACGTCGACCCTGCAGCGTCGGGTGGTGTTCGGCACGGACATGGACGGTGTGGTCGACATCGCGCTGGACGGCGCCCGGCTGTGCCGCAAGCTCGCCGACGCCTTGACGGGCACGGATGTGTACTTCGAGTACTCCCCGGAGTCCTACACCGGCACGGAGCTGGAGTTCGCGGCCCGGGTGTGCAACGAGGTGCTCGAGGTATTCGAGCCCAGCGCCGACCGCAAAGCCATCATCAACCTGCCGGCCACCGTCGAGATGGCCACGCCGAACGTCTACGCCGACTCGATCGAGTGGATGCACCGCCACCTGGCGTTCCGGGACAGCGTCGTGCTCTCCCTCCACCCGCACAACGACCGCGGGACGGCGGTCGCCGCGGCCGAGCTGGGTCGCATGGCAGGTGCGGACCGCATCGAGGGGTGCCTGTTCGGCAACGGCGAGCGCACCGGGAACGTCTGCCTGGTCACGCTGGGGATGAACCTGTTCAGCCAGGGCATCGACCCGATGATCGACTTCTCGGGCATCGACGAGATCCGGCGCACCGTCGAGCACTGCAACCAGCTGCCCGTCAACGAGCGGCACCCCTACGGCGGTGACCTCGTCTACACGGCCTTCTCCGGCTCCCACCAGGACGCCATCAAGAAGGGCTTCGAGTCGATGGAGCGCGACGCCGCCGCGGCCGGTGTCGGCGTGGACGACCTGGTGTGGGCGGTGCCGTACCTGCCCATCGACCCGCGCGACGTCGGGCGCACGTACGAGGCCGTCATCCGGGTCAACAGCCAGTCCGGCAAGGGCGGCGTCGCCTACATCATGAAGCACGAGTACCACCTGGACCTGCCGCGACGGCTGCAGATCGAGTTCAGCCAGGTGGTGCAGCGGCACACCGACGTCCAGGGCGGGGAGATCGCGCCGCAGCAGATGTGGGACGTGTTCCGCGACGAGTACCTGCCCGACCCCGAGGCGCCCTGGGGCCGGTTCACGCTCAAGGGGATGCGCCAGACCAGCGAGGAGGACGGCTCGACCCGCCTCGAGATCGAGGTCGTCGAGTCCGCCTCCGCGGCCTGCCCGGGTGGGGCGACCCACCACTTGGACGGCACGGGCAACGGGCCGATCGCAGCGTTCGTGGCGGCCCTGGAGGCCCTCGGCGTCGACGTGCGCGTGCTCGACTACACCGAGCACGCCATGAGCTCCGGCGGCGACGCCACAGCGGCCGCCTATGTCGAGTGCGCCGTCGGCGAGCGGGTGCTGTGGGGGGTCGGCGTCGACTCCAGCATCGTCCGCGCCTCGCTGAAGGCTGTCGTCTCCGCCGTCAACCGCGCGCAGGGCCGCCCGGCCGCGGCCTGACGGGAGCCTCGCCCGGGACGACGCGAGCCTGGCCAGGGTGTCGGGCGGACGGCGCGCCTGCGGTCGGCGACAATCGTGCGGTGAGCCTGTACCGCGACGAGGCGATCGTGCTGCGTACCCAGAAGCTGGGCGAGGCCGACCGCATCATCACGCTGCTCACCCGCGAGCACGGCCGCGTGCGTGCCGTGGCGAAGGGGGTTCGCAAGACGACGTCGCGCCTCGGGTCGCGGGTGGAGCCCTTCATGATGGTCGACGTCCAGCTCTACGCCGGCCGGTCGCTGGACATCATCACCCAGGTCGAGTCGATCGCCGCGTACGGTCACGTGATCGCCACCGACTACCCCCGCTACACCGCGGGGACGGCGATGCTGGAGACGGCAGAGCGCCTGACCGAGGGTGATCGCGAGCCCGCCGTCCAGCAGTTCCTGCTGCTGGCCGGGGGCCTGCGCGTGCTGGCGGGCGGGGAGCACCAGCCGGCTCTGGTGCTCGACGCCTTCCTGCTCAGGTCGCTCTCGACAGCCGGCTGGGCGCCGTCCTTCCGCGACTGCGCACGCTGCGGGGCAGCAGGCCCGCACGCGGCGTTCGCCGTCGCGATGGGCGGCAGCGTCTGCCCCCTGTGCCGTCCTGCCGGCGCCGCCGCTCCGCACCCGCAGACGCTGGAGCTGCTGGGTGCGCTGCTGGCCGGGGACTGGGACGTCGCCGACGCCAGCGAGGATCGCCGCCGGCGCGAGGCCAGCGGGCTGACCGCGGCGTACCTGCAGTGGCACCTGGAGCGTCAGGTGCGCTCGCTACGGCTGGTCGAGCGCTGATGGCCGTCCGTCGCCGGGCCGGGGTGCGCTCCGGCCTCGGGGACGCCCAGGCGGCACGGGGCCGGGTCGTCCCGCAGGCCCCGCCGCCTCACCCGTCGGGTGCCCGGCCCCCGGCGATCCCTCGTGAGCTGGTGCCCAGGCACATCGCGATCGTCATGGACGGCAACGGCCGGTGGGCCAACGCGCGCGGGCTGCCCCGCACGACGGGGCACGAGCGGGGCGAGGCCGCGCTGCTCGACGTCGTGGCCGGAGCCATCGAGATCGGTGTGCGGCACGTTTCCGCCTACGCCTTCTCCACCGAGAACTGGCGGCGTTCGCCGGAGGAGGTGCGCTTCCTCATGGGGTTCAACCGCGACGTGATCCGGCGCAGGCGCGACCAGATGCACGAGTGGGGCGTCCGGGTGCGCTGGGCCGGGCGGCGTCCCCGGTTGTGGCGCAGCGTGATCACCGAGCTGGAGAAGGCCGAGACGCTCACCCGGCACAACGATGTGCTGCACCCTGACGATGTGCGTCAACTACGGCGGGCGGGCGGAGATCGCCGACGCCGCACGGGGGATCGCTCGTGAGGTCGCCGCCGGTCGGCTGGACCCCGAGCACGTCGACGAGCGCACGGTCGCGCGGTTCCTCGACGAGCCGGACCTGCCCGACGTCGACATGTTCCTGCGCACCTCGGGGGAGCAGCGGACGTCGAACTTCATGCTCTGGCAGTCGGCCTACGCCGAGCTGGTGTTCATGGACGTCCTGTGGCCCGATGTCGACCGGCTGGTCCTGTGGCGGGCGATCGAGGAGTACGCCCGTCGCGACCGGCGCTACGGCGGCGCGGTCGACTCCGCGACGTGAGGTCGGCCAGCAGGTCGGCGACCACGTCGAGCTCAATGGCGTGAATACTTCAGGTGCTGAGTACCAGCCAACGCGGGAGCGACCATGGAGCACACCCTCGGCGCGGTCGGGCAGATCCACATCAGCGTCGACGACCTGGAGGCGGCAGTCGACTTCTACCGCGACGTCCTCGGCCTCACGCACCTGTTCAGCGTCCCGGGCCAGCCGATGGCGTTCTTCGACGCCGGGGGGGTGCGGCTCTACCTCGGCGTCCCCGAGGACGCGAGGTTCCGCTCCCGACCGATCCTGTACCACCAGGTCGAGGACCTCGAGGCGACGTACGAGGCGGTCGTGGGCAGAGGGGCGACGTCGGTCAGCCGACCTCGCCTGGTGCACAGGGACGGCTCGGGGGAGCTGTGGATGGCATTCGTCGCCAGCCCCGACGGGCTGCCGATCGGCATGATGGCGCAGCGCCCGACCGAGACGGTGGCCACGCCGGACGTGGCGTAGGTCCTTCGCGGCGGCCCGGCGGTTCGCTAGAGTCCGGCAGGCGCACCTGCCTGTTCGACGCCACGACCCTGCCCGACGCCTGACCGCTAACCGACGAGGTCATCACGATGCGCAAGTACGTCACCGAGTTCATCGGCACCTTCTTCCTGGTCCTCACCGTCACGTGCGCGGTCGGCCTGAACGCGCCACTGGCTCCGCTCGGCATCGGCGCCGCGCTCATGGTCATGGTGTTCGCCGGCGGGCACATCTCCGGTGGGCACTACAACCCCGCGGTCACGCTGGCCGTCATGCTGCGCGGCAAGATCGCGATGAGCGACGCCCTGCCCTACTGGGGCGCCCAGATGGTGGCGGGCGTCGTCGGCGCCCTCTTCGGGCGCTGGCTTGTGCCGGGCGTTGCCAAGGCGGCCGCCGCGCCCACGGGCGAGCGCCTGCTCGCGGCCGGTGTGGCCGAGATCCTCTTCACCTTCGCGCTGGCCTACGTCGTGCTCAACGTCGCGACGAGCAAGGACCACCCGAACAACTCCTTCTACGGCCTGGCCATCGGCTTCACCGTCGCTGCCGGTGCGGTCGCGGTCGGTCCGATCTCCGGTGGCGCCTTCAACCCTGCGGTGGCCCTGGGGGTCAGCGTGGCCGGCCTCGCAGGCTGGTCGGTCGTGTGGTTGGTGATCATCGCGAACCTGATCGGCGGGGCGATCGCTGCCTACACGTTCCGGTACCTGAACCCCGCCGACCTGGCCTGACACTGCCGCCGGCCCGGCGTCGGGTGCGGCCATGATCGCCACCCCTGCGCCATAACCCCGGCGCCACCGCCCTCACCGGGCGTGTCGAGGTACTTATGGCGCCGGACTGGCGATCACGCGCCCCGTTGAGAGGCTGGCGATCATGCGCCGGTCGAGTCGGCGCACGACCGGCAGGTGCCGAACACCTCGACGACGTGCTCGACGTCGGCGAAGTCGCTGTCGGCGGCGATGCGGCGTGCCCAGCGCTCGACTGACGCCGAGTCCACCTCCACGGTCCGCCGGCACAGGCGGCACGTCAGGTGGTGGTGATGCCGGCTCATGCTGCACAGCCGGTAGACCACCTCGCCGTCATCGGCGCGTAGCCAGTCGACCTCGGCCGCGCCGGCCATCGCCTGAAGAGTGCGGTACACCGTCGCCAGGCCGATCCGGGTGCCGCCCGCTCGTACCTCGCTGTACAGCTGCTGCGCGCTGCGGAAGCCGTCGGCGGCCTGCAGTGCTGCGACCACGTCGTCACGCCGGCTCATGACAGCGCCACGACCGTGCCGATGAACGCCAGGCCGCCCACGGTGGTCAGCAAAGTCAGACGCGACGGGTGGCGGGCGTGGGCCTCCGGCAGGATGTCGCCGGTAGCCAGGTAGAGCAGGAAGCCGGCGAAGAAGGCCAGGTACATGGCCAGTGCCGTGTCGGGCAGGTGGAACAGCATCGTCGAGGCTGCGCCCAGCAGGGGTGCCACCGCGTCGACGGCGAGCATCACCCGGGTGCGCCGCTCGCTGTTGCCGTGGCGCAGCATGAGCGTGACCGTGTTGAGCCCGTCGGCGAAGTCGTGGGCGATGACGGCGAGGGCGACGGCGATGCCGATCGCCGAGTTCAGCTGGAACGCCAGGCCGATGCCCACACCGTCGAGGAACGAGTGGACGGCAAGCGCAGAGGCCGAGATCAGCCCGAGCTCGGGGGTGTGGTGGTGCTCGCCGTACTCGCTCTCGTGAGCGTGGTGCAGGGAGAAGGAGCGTTCGACGGCGTGCAGCACCACGAAGCCGATGACGAACGCGATGGCCACGGCGGGCAGCCCGAGCCAGGTTGTCGAGCCCCCGAGTGCGTACACCTGCGGGAGCAGGTCGAACGCGACGAGGCCCAGCAGGACGCCCGCGGTGAACCCGAGGATCAGGTGAAGCTGGTCTCGGTGGCGCAGCGCCACCAGGCCGCCGAGCCCGGTCGAGACGACGGTGGTGAGTGCGACGAGCATGGCCACGCTCGGCACCGTAGCAGAGAATGAGAACCGTTCTCACATGGAGTAGGCTGCGCGCATGCACGTCGTCACCCGTTACGCCGTCCCCGTCGAGGACGCCGACGACTTCCTGGCCACTGCGCGACCGGCCATGGAGGCCTTGACCGCCTCCGTCGGCTGCACCAGTGCCAGGGTCGGCAGGGCAGCCGACGACGCCACGGCGTGGACGCTGCTGACCACCTGGGTCTCAGTCGGCGCGTACCGCCGCGCCCTGTCGTCGTACGAGGTCAAGCTACGCGCCGTCCCCCTGCTGTCCCGGGCCCTCGACGAGGCGAGCGCCTACGAGGACGTGCTCTGCTGGACCCGCGAAGGCAGCGGGATCGTCGAGACCGCGCCGGACCGCGCCGGCGATGCCGACACCGCCCGACGGGGCCGCGACGCCGACCGGTAGCCTGGCGTGGCTCGCCGCCGAGTCCGCCGACACCCAGCCGGATGGAGTGCCCCATGGCCGCCAAGCCGACCTCCGACGACCGCCTCGAGGCGGTCGTCAACCTCTGCAAGCGCCGGGGGTTCGTCTACCCCTGCGGCGAGATCTACGGTGGCACCCGGTCGGCGTGGGACTACGGCCCTCTCGGTGTGGAGCTGAAGGAGAACGTCAAGCGTCAGTGGTGGCGCACCATGGTCACCGGGCGCGACGACGTCGTCGGCCTGGACTCCTCGGTCATCCTGCCCCGGCAGGTCTGGGTCGCCTCCGGCCACGTCGGTGCGTTCACCGACCCGCTCACCGAGTGCCAGAGCTGCCACAAGCGCTACCGCGCCGACCAGCTGGTGGAGGAGTTCGAGGCCCGCAAGCAGCGCCCGTCCGAGGGCGGCCTGGCCGGCGTCCCCTGCCCCAACTGCGGGACCCGAGGCGCGTGGACGGCGTCCCGCGAGTTCAACATGATGCTGCGGACCTTCCTCGGCCCGGTCGAGGACGAGTCGGGACTGCACTACCTGCGCCCCGAGACCGCCCAGGGCATCTTCGTGAACTTCAAGAACGTGGAGCAGTCCTCGCGGCAGAAGCCGCCGTTCGGCATCGGCCAGATCGGCAAGTCCTTCCGCAACGAGATCACCCCGGGCAACTTCATCTTCCGCACCCGCGAGTTCGAGCAGATGGAGATGGAGTTCTTCGTCCAGCCGGGCTCGGACGAGCAATGGCACGAGTACTGGATCGACGCGCGCACGCAGTGGTACGTCGACCTCGGCCTGGCCCCGGCGAACCTGCGGCACTTCGAGCACCCCAAGGAGAAGCTCTCGCACTACGCCAAGCGGACCGTCGACATCGAGTACCGCTTCGGCTTCAGCGGCTCGCAGTGGGGGGAGCTCGAGGGCATCGCCAACCGCACCGACTTCGACCTCAGGACCCACTCGGAGCACTCGGGGGTGGACCTGTCCTACTTCGACCAGGCCAGCGGGGAACGGTGGCTGCCCTACGTGATCGAGCCTGCCGCGGGAGTGGGGCGTCCGATGATGGCGTTCCTCCTGGAGGCCTACGACGAGGATGAGGCGCCCAACACCAAGGGCGGGGTCGACAAGCGCGTGGTGCTGCGGCTGGACCACCGGCTGGCGCCGGTCAAGGCGGCCGTGCTGCCGCTGTCCCGCAACGAGAACCTCTCGCCCAAGGCCCGCGACCTCGCCGCGGAGCTGCGGCGGTCGTGGAACATCGAGTTCGACGACGCGCAGGCGATCGGACGGCGCTACCGTCGCCAGGACGAGATCGGAACGCCGTTCTGCATCACGGTGGACTTCGAGTCGCTGCAGGACCAGGCGGTCACGGTCCGCGAGCGCGACTCGATGCAGCAGGAGCGGGTGGGTCTGGACAAGGTCGGCGAGTGGCTGGCCGCGCGACTGGTGGGGTGCTGAACATGCGAGGGATGCTGAGATCGGTGGCCGCGGCTGTGCTCGTCGCACTCCCGCTGGCGGGGATGGCCGGCTGCTCCGGGACATCGTCCGGGGGTTCGCCGGCTCCTGCGGGCGGTCCCGTCGGAGGTGGCGGCGCGGCGTCTGGTCCGGGGCTGCCCTCCGGCACGCCCGCTGCGAGCTCCGCCGAGTCTTCGGCCGGCTCCGGTGGCTCCGGCCTCGGGCAGGCCATCGGCCAGATCGCCGGGTCCGCCACGGGGTCGGCCTCGCCGTCGGCCACCGCCGCGAGCGGCAAGTCCGGGGGGAAGGTGAGCGTGTCGCGCCGTTCACAGGCCTTCTTCTCCGCACCGAGCAAGAACATCGGCTGCTACATGGACGCCACGGGCGCTCGCTGCGACATCGCCCAGCGGACGTGGCGCCCGCCCGCGAAGCCCTCGAGCTGCCCGGTCGACTTCGGCCAGGGCATCTCGCTGAGCGGCGGCCGTGCGCACTTCGTCTGCGCGGGCGACACGGTTCTCGGCGCCACCGAGGTGCTCGCCTACCGCCACGCCATCCGGGTGGGCGACTTCCAGTGCACCAGCCAGCCGTCGGGGATCCGGTGCGACCACCTCGGCACGGGCCACGCCTTCGTGCTGGCCCGGACGTCGTTCTCGCTGTCCTGACGTGTCGCTGTCCATCGGGCCGCACGAGCTGGCCACCCCGGTGGTGCTCGCCCCGATGGCCGGCATCACGAACCAGGCGTTCCGGCGCCTGTGCCGCGAGCAGATGGCGGGCCAGGGCGGCCGCGGCGCCTTCGTCAGCGAGATGGTGACGTCGCGGGCGCTGCTCGAGCGCAACGACGAGTCCCTGCGGCTCATCCAGCACGACCCCGACGAGCACCCGCGCAGCGTGCAGGTGTACGGGGTGCACCCGCAGACGGTGGGCGCGGCCGTGCGGATGCTCGCCGACGAGGGCCGAGCCGACCACGTGGACCTCAACTTCGGCTGCCCGGTGCCCAAGGTCACGCGCAAGGGCGGCGGTTCGGCCCTGCCGTGGAAGCTCGGGCTGTTCGCCGCCGTCGTCGGCCAGGCGGTGCGTGCCGGCGAACCGTACGGCGTGCCCGTCACGGTGAAGATGCGCAAGGGGGTCGACGAGGACCACCTCACCTACCTCGAGGCCGGCCGCATCGCCGAGGCCGAGGGGGTGGCCGCCGTGGCGCTGCATGCGCGCACCGCGGCGGACTACTACTCCGGGGTGGCCGACTGGTCGGCGATCGCCCGGCTCAAGGAGGCCGTGCGCACGATCCCCGTGCTCGGCAACGGCGACGTCTGGTCGGCCGAGGACGCCATGGCGATGATGCGCCGCACAGGGTGCGACGGCGTCGTCGTCGGCCGCGGGTGCCTGGGGCGGCCCTGGCTGTTCGCCGACCTCGCCGCCGCCTTCGACGGCCGCGCCGACCGTGCCCGCCCCACCCTGGCGACGGTGCTGGAGACCATGCGGCGCCACGTCGTCCTGCTCGTCGAGCACTACGCCCAGCGCTACCCGGACGCCGAGCGGCGGGCGTGCCGCGACATCCGCAAGCACATCGCCTGGTACCTCAAGGGGTACGTCGTCGGCCACGAGGTGCGCGCCCGGCTTGCGCTCCTGGACTCCCTTGCCGAGCTCGGAGTGGTCACCGGCGCGCTGGACGGCGCACAGCCGTACCCGGGGGACGTCGCCGAGGGGCCGCGTGGGCGTAGCGGGCCGGCGCGTCGCGTGAGCCTGCCCGACGGGTGGCTGGACGACCGCGACCTCGACGACCACGCAGCCGCCGAGGTGCTCGGCGCCGAGCTGTCGGTCTCCGGTGGCTGAGCGGGGGGCTGGGCCGGCCGCCGAGGCGGGGTACTCCCCGCAGGATCGCGAGCGCCACGTGCCCGAGCCGCCGAAGGACACCAGGCGTGGTGACTTCGCGCGGGACCGGGCGAGGGTGGTGCACTCCTCGGCGTTGCGCAGGCTCGCAGCCAAGACGCAGGTGATGGGCCCCGACGACGGCGACTTCGCCCGCAACCGGCTCACCCACAGCCTCGAGGTGGCCCAGGTCGGCCGGGAGCTGGGGGCAGCCCTGGGGTGCGACCCCGACGTCGTCGACACCGCGTGCCTTGCCCACGACCTCGGGCACCCCCCGTTCGGGCACAACGGCGAGTTCGCGCTCGACGCCGTCGCAGCCGACATCGGCGGCTACGAGGGCAACGCCCAGACCCTGCGTGTGCTGACCCGTCTCGAGCCGAAGGTCGTGCACGTCGCGACCGGTCGCGAGGCCGGTCTCAACCTCACCAGGGCGAGCCTCGACGCGACAGTGAAGTACCCGTGGCGGCGTCACGCGGGCCCTGGGGGCGGCGCGTCGTCGAAGTTCGGCGTCTACGCCGACGACGGCGAGGCGTTCGCGTGGCTGCGGGCCGGGGCCCCGTCGGGTCGGCGGTGCCTCGAGGCACAGGTCATGGACCTCGCCGACGACATCGCCTACAGCGTGCACGACGTCGAGGACGCCGTCGTCGCCGGCCAGGTCGACCCGCGTGAGCTCGCGGATCCCGGTGCGGTGCAACGGGTCGCCGAGCAGGTTCGGCACTGGTACCTGGCCGACGCGCAGGACGACGAGGTGTCCCAGGCACTCGCGGACCTGCGCAGGCTGCCCGCGTGGGTGCGGCACTTCGACGGCGGGTACCCCGCCCTGGCGGCGTTGAAGGACATGACCAGCCAGCTGATCGGGCGCTTCACGCACGCCGCCGAGGAGTCCACGCGGGCGGCGTCCGGCCCGGGCCGGCTCACCCGGTACGCGGCGGACCTCGTGGTGCCCAGGCGCACCCTGGTGGAGATCACCGCGCTCAAGGCGGTGGCCGCCGTCTACGTGATGACGTTGGACGAGCGCCGGCCCGTCTACGAGCGCCAGCAGGAGCTGCTCGCCGAGCTCGTGGCGCGGCTGACCGACGATGCACCGGCAGGGCTGCAACCGCCGCACGCAGCGGCGTGGCGGAGGGCGCCGGACGACGCCGCCCGCCGCCGGGCCGTCATCGACCAGGTGGCCTCGCTCACCGACGTCAGCGCGGTGGACTGGCACCAGCGCCTGTGCCGTCCGCCGCCCTGACCTGGCCGCTCTTCGATCTTGCACTTCCGGGGTGAAGACCCGCCATTCCCGTTCGCTGGCCCATGTGAGATCGTGGCCGATCAGGCCACCTGACAGAGCCGATCAGGCCACCTGACAGAGCCGATCAGACCATCCGACAGATAGGACCCCCGTCATGACTGAAGAACGGCCCCTGCTGGACACCCTGGCTGACATGACCGCGGCATCGGTGGCCCGTGCCAACCTGGCCGATCGCGACTTGATGCTGGTCCGCGTGGCTGGGCTGATCGCCGTCGACGCACCCCCGGCGTCCTACCTGGTGAACCTTGGCCCGGCGGTCGACAGCGGGCTGACCCTGGTAGACGCCCAGAGCGTGCTGGTGACACTCGCCCCGATTGTCGGAGGCCCCCGGGTCGTCAATGCAGCCGCGAACATCGCCAGGGCACTCGGGCTCGCCGTGGCCATCGAGGACGCGCTGGAGGCCGACGAAGCCTGAGGGAACGCCCAACCGATACGACCACCCACGAAGGAGCTGTGATGGAAGGACTGGACACGTTCGCCGCGTTCGCCGCGACCTACGACTCACTTGATGCCGCCGAGGCGGACTACGAGGGCATCAAGTCGCTGTACTACGACGAGCACATGGTCGACACCTTTGACGCCGCGGTCATCGCCAAGAACGACAAGGGCAAGGTCAAGATCGTCAAGAAGCACGAGCAGCCGCTGCGCCAGGGCGCCTGGGTCGGGGGCGGACTGGGGCTGGCGACCGGGTTGTGCGTCGCACTGTTCCCGGCCGTCGCTATCGGGGCCGGCATCATGTGGGGCGCCGGCATCGGCGCCGGCCTCGGGGCGCTCGCCGGGCACGCGGCAGGCGGGATGAGCAGATCCGATCTGAAGGATCTGGGCGAGACCCTCGACAACGGCCAGTGTGCAGTCGTCGCGGTCGCCGCGGCGGCCATTGCCGACCGGGTCGCTGCAAGCCTCAAAGGCGCGGAGAAGGTCGACCGCAAAGAGCTCAAGGCGGACCCAAAGGCGGTACAGGCCGACGTCGCCGCCGCCAGCTCGGCCAGCTGACCATTCCGTTCCCGGTGGACGCGCAGATCACGGCGTCCACCGGGAACGTCGAGCGGGTCGACCCCCTGGCTACGGTCGTGGCTCGCGTGGTAATGGCTCTGAAGGCTGCCTGCAGCGCGCCTCGACGCCGCGTGCAGCCGCCGTGCGCGGTCAGCCGAGTTTGGTCGTCGAAGTGTCTATCGCCGGGATGGGTCGACTCTCAGCCACCGGAGTTGTGGCGGAAGGACGCGGATGATGACGGACACTGCATCACGCGTGGCCACCAAGACCGGGTGGGGCGTGGTCGGCATGCTGGCTGCCGCGCAGTTCATCATGGTGCTGGACACCACTGTGATGAACGTGTCCATCTCGCAGGTCGTCGCGGACCTGAACACCACCGTCGTCGGCCTGCAGACGGCCATCACGATGTACACGCTGGTCATGGCGTCGTTCATGCTCATCGGTGGGAAGTTCGGCGAACGGTGGGGAGCCAAACAGGCTTTCTGGGTGGGCCTGCTCGTCTACGGGACTGGGTCCTTCATCACGTCCGTGGCGCCCAACTTGGCAGTGCTCGTCATCGGCTGGTCGTTCATCGAGGGCATGGGGGCGATCCTGGTGATCCCAGCCATCGCCGCGCTGACCGCCGCGACCTACCAGGGCAAGCAGCGGGCGATCGCGTACGGGGTCCTCGGCGGCGTGAGCGGGGCGTCGATGGCGGCCGGCCCTCTCGTCGGTGGCTGGGTGTCGGCCTACTACTCCTGGCGATACGTGTTCGCGGCCGAGTCGGTCGTGGTCCTCATCATCCTGCTCTTCCTGCGGATCATCCCGGCAGTGCAGCGGCGCAATGCCAAGCTCGACACGGCCGGCGCTGTACTGTCCGCATTGGGCCTGGGAACCATCGTGCTGGGGATCCTCCGCTCCAGCCAGTGGGGCTGGATCACCCCGAGCGCAGGTGTCCCAGAGGTCAACGGCAAACCGCTGACCCCGCTGGGACTGTCCCCGACGCTGTGGTTGATCCTGATCGGGGCGGTTCTGCTGGTCGCGTTCGGCCGCCGTGAGCGCACGGTCAAGGACCGTGGGGACGAGCCGCTGCTAGACCTTGCTCTCCTCAAGATCCCGCGGATGCGCGCAGGGCTCGTGGTGCAGTGGTGTCAGGCGTTCATCATCCAGGCCACGTTCTTCGTGCTGCCGCTCTATCTGCAGACCGTGTTGGGCTTCGACTCGTTGAAGACCGGGGTGACCATCCTCCCGATGTCCGTCGCGATGTTCGTGTTCGCGCTCGGAGGTTCGACGCTGACCGGACGCTTCTCGCCCAAGCTGATCGTCCAGCGCGGCATCGCGGCGATGCTCGTGGGAGAGGTGGTGCTGCTGTACTTCCTGGAGCCGCAGCTGAGCGGATGGGGTTTCGGCACCGGCCTTGCGCTACTCGGGGCCGGCCTCGGCCTGCTGGCCTCCCAGGTGGGCAACGTGATCATGTCCTCGGTCGAGCCGGCTCGCGGCGGGGAGGCGGGGGGACTCCAGGGCACCTCGCTCAACCTCGGCGCATCCCTCGGCGTCGCGCTCGTCGGCTCGATCCTCCTGGCCACCCTCGCGTCCAACTTCACCCAGGGGGTACAAGGGAGCCCGTCGCTTCCCGACTCGGTCAAGCAGCAGGTCTCGGTGGCCGCCGAGGCCAGCGTCAACTTCGTTTCCACCAAACAGGTCGAAGAGGCCGCCCAGAAGGCCGGCCTGCCCGCGGACCAGACCGCCGAGCTCGTGGCCACCTACTCCGACGCCCAGCTTCGCGCCCTGCGGGCCGCCCTCGCCTTTCTTGCGCTCTTCGCGTTGCTCTCCCTGGCCTGGGTACGACGCCTGCCACGGTCGCCACCGACCGACGACCCCGTCACAGCGCCTGCCGCCGCCACGTAGCTGGGAGCGATACGGCAACTCTCGCCCAGTGGCAGCCCCTCCTTTGCCTACGTCGTTCAGTGTCGCGACGGTCGGAGCTCGATGGCTCGCACGCTGCGTGCGAGGTGTGCAACATGACCCTCGGGCGCTGACGTGTGACCGGGGTATGGCCGCTCGGCTGAGCAGGCTCGTGGGTCCGATTCGCGTCTGTAGGTGCATGGCTGGATTCCCGGCCCCTCTTGCGTGGCCGGCTCATGTGCTGCGGTGCCTGATGAGTCCGAACGGCAGGATGAAGTAGACGGCGATGGCGAGGTATCCGAACACGGCGACGAACGGGAGGAAGACCCCGACGACGATCACGACCAGGTAGCCGGCGAGGCCGGGGGTGAGCCGCTTGGTCAGCGTCTGGACCTCCTCGTCGGCCGCGTCGGGTCGCACGAGCCGCTCGTGGACCGCGTAGCGCCAGAGGACCGACACGAGGACGGAAGCCAGGAACAGGTTGATCCCGTAGACGGTCGCGGAGACCCGTTCCGCGTCACGCTCGGTGATGCTCTCAGCGAGTAGCCGGGTCGGGAACGGCAGGAACGACACGACCATGAGCAGCAGCAGGTTCAGGCGCAGGAGAACGGCGTCGGCCCGGCGGAGGTACTCGGTGATGGCGGAGTGTGCGAGCCACACCGCCCCGATGGTCGAGAAGCTGACCAGGTAGGCCAGATAGGAGGGCCACTGGTCGATGAGCGCGCGCAGCGGGTGGGCCTTGAACTGCTCGGGGACCACGATCTCGAGGACGAGCAGCGTGACGGCGATGGCGAACACGCCATCGCTGAACGCCTCCAGTCGCCCCGTCTGGAGGCCCTGTGTTCCGTTCGGTGTCGTCTCTGCATCTGCCATGGGTGACATTCTGATGGACCACGCGGGGCGGCCCCGGTCTGGCCCTGGTCGGCCCTGGTCGGCCCTGGTCCCCTCACGCCCGACGCCTGGAGGCGGCCCAGGTGGGCCGGGAGCTGGGGGCAGCGCTGGGGTGCGACCCTGACCTCCTCGACACTTCACCCGCGCCGCCGAGGAGTCCACGCGGGCGGCGTCCGGCCCGGGCCGGCTCACCCGGTACGCAGCGGACCCCGTGGTGCCCAGGCGCACCCTGGTGGAGATCACCGCGCTCAAGGCAGTGGCCGCGGTGTACGTGATGACGCTGGACGAGCGTCGGCCCGTCTACGAGCGCCAGCAGGAGCTGCTCGCCGAGCTCGTGGCGCGGCTGACCGACGATGCACCGGCAGGGCTGCAACCGCCGCACGCAGCGGCGTGGCGGAGGGCGCCGGACGACGCCGCCCGCCGCCGGGCCGTCATCGACCAGGTGGCCTCGCTCACCGACGTCAGCACGGTGGACTGGCACCAGCGCCTGTGCCGTCCCTCGCCCTGATTGGGCGGCTCCTCGATCATGCGCTTGCGCTGCGTCCGAGGACCACAGGGCACCCACGGCCGTGCCCGCCTCGAACCCTCAACGCGTCAATGCGTCGGATCTCCGGTTTGGCCCGGTGGACACTTCTCCGTCTTCGTTGCGCGTGCATTACTGAGCCATCTGAGCTCGGTGAGGTTCTGCCACGGTGTCGTGCTGAACCCGAGAACCGCCCACCCTCCGGCGCCGCGCTCGCACAGCTTCCGTTGAATCACCTCGGGGTCGCGATAGCGCACAATGCGGTGCTCTCCGGTCCGCAGAATCGTCATCCACCCATCGGAGTCCTGCAGCACGTAGCCGACCTCGGGTCGATCACCGGCCTGAGAGAACGTGACGACCTCGTGGGGTAACCACACACCGTACAGCAGGGTGACCAGGGAGTAGACGACGATGGGGACGACGATGACTCCGGTCGACCAGGCCCATACGTACCACCACCACGGATGCTTCCACCGGGAACGACGCGACGGCTTTCGCGGAAGGCGCCGGGACGTGAGGGCGAGCCCACCGATCAAACCGCCGAAGACCGCGGCCACCGCGATGACCAGGGTGGGGGTGGTCAGACAGGCCACAACTGCCATCACCGAGGCGAGCACGACAGCCGGGTAGGTGCGGACCAACCGACTGCCCAGCCCGACATCGCGCTCTACAGCAGGCAACCTTGGTCGACGCGTTGGGTCCGTCGCCGACGGGGACTCGGCGAAGATCCGGAATATCGCGAAACCCAGCATGACGGCCGCCAGAACCGGAAACCCGCTCAGCAGACCTCCGATGACGATCGTCGGAATCCCTGCGGTGTCCAAGATGCCCAGCGCCGTGGAGACGTCACCTCTGGCGGTCACCCAGCCTTTGGCCACCAGGAAGGCCGCAAGGAGCAGGGTTCCGACCACCTTGTTTCGTGCGTACCACCTGATCAGGCCAGGAATCGGCCGCCAGACTTCTTCCCAGGCTGTGCCGCCCCATTCTTGACCAGGAGTTGCGCGGCTGCCCCTCTGCCCTGTGCTCGTCATTGGAACCACCCCCCGCCGCAAGGATCGATTCAGTAGTCCGCGGCGTCCTTCGGCAGAACCACCTCGACCGGCCCGGGGGCCGACCGCTCCCCGATCGCCGGCCCTGTTCCAGCGTGTCGACGTTGCTGAACGACGCTCACGGCGACGGCGAAGGCCGGGTCGAGCCAGTAGTCGGAATGCCCGAGCGTGGGTGTGTAGCAGGAGTCTCCTTCAGGCTTGCCAAAGGGCCAGGGGTCCACCAACTGCCAGTCGACGTCCCTGCCGTCGTACACGCCTGTCGTCAAGGCAGCCTCCGTCGGTGGTGGTTGCACCGGTGGGTACTTCATGAACAACAGCCCACCGATCGGGTCGCTGCGCCGGTAGAGGTTCACCCACGGCCATGCCCGGCGCTGGTCGGGCGAGGATCCCAAGGCCGCAACCTCGAGCGGCTCAGAAGTCGCCGGGGCGGCAGCTGGGCCGGGAGGGGGCGCGGTGTGGTCGGCGGGAGAGCGGTCGACAGTGTTCCCGGACAGTAGCTCGCCGACGCGAAGGAGAGCAGCAGGGCCGAAGTAGGCCGGAAAGAAGCGTGCATAGAGCCGGCGGAGCGGGCACCCATAGGTAAGAAGGCCAGCTTTCGCGCTGTCGTCGTAACTCATCGCCGTGACGGTCGCTGCGCCGATGACCGTTCCCTGGGAGTGGCACGACAGAATCACATGCCCCCCATGGGCCTGTATGTAGCCTGCTCGATGGAGCAGATCCGGGACAGTCCTCTCGGCGTAGCACGGCGGTGCCAGAGGGTGGGTGGCTCGGGGCCAGAATGTGCCGAGGTCCCAGAGGATTCCGACCGTCCGCCGGAACCTGGGCGACACATATGCCTGGCGTCCGACGTAGAGCAGCCCCAAGAACGCCCCTGTCATGATCAGACTGCCGATGGTCACCAGATCGCTCGGCGGTGAGTGCTTCTTCAGCACAAAGCCGATGCCGCTCGCGAGGAGAATGCCAGCGCTCGACCAGCCGAACAACGGAAGAGCATGGCGTGCCTCTTCGGTGACGGCGGCCATCATCCACGCCTTCTCGATGGCCTTGGAGCGTTCCCGGTTCTGCTCGAGATCCTTGACCGGTACCATGCGCGACAGATAGGCCTGACGCACCCGATCGGCAATGTGTGCTCGACGCCGGCGCCTCTCAATGAGCGCGACGACAACGGTCGGGACCAGTGCGAGCACGATGAACACGGCCGCGACCGCTGCCCAGAAGTACTGCGCTGGGATCAGGATGCTGACGGGTGTCAGCACGACACCGCTTCCGGCCGACACGGGAGATCCGAGGACTTGGGCGACCCGCAGGGTCATTCCTGCCGCGAACCCGCCGGCGATGACCCATGCGGTCCAGGCGAATACGACTGAGGCCATTCCATGAAATGCGGGACGGGTCGAGACGGGCTTGGCGGAAGCATCTGGGAAGACCTTGAGATCGATGCTGGCGGCGGCGTGCCGGGCGCGCGATCGTGCCTGGAGCCAGCACAAGAGGGCGAGCGCGAGGAGCAGCACAAATTGAGCCACGACGGTGACGAGGGTGGCACCCCCGAGCCACGGAAGGACAGTCGGTGGCCTCTCCAGGAGTGGTCCTCCGAGCAACGAGCGACTGAACCACGCCAACCCGAACGCGCCGGCAAGAAGGGCTGCGCTCAGCCCACTCAGCCATGGCTGCCAGGTGGCCCGATTCGCAGATGCCTGTGCGGGGAGCGGTCGGTCGCTCAATGAAGGCATGATCATCGACCCAAGGCACACCGTCAGGATCAGCAGGAAGACGGTGGCCAGGGATGCGGGTAACCATCCCCTGGCGCGGGTCCATTCCACGGAGCTCAGAAGGCGTGCAGGGCCACCGGACGCGGTGGACAACATCGGAACGGTCAAGAACAGGCCGACGACGGACAGGGCGGCGCTCACATGCAGGGCACGCAGCCGAGCGACAGGTCCCTTCCCGCTCCAGAACGAGCGACCCTCCAGGGGGGTGCGCCAGCGGTTCTCCCCCTCGGGTGGTCCCTGCGGTGGCTCCACGGACTCATGGGCTTTCCAGGTCTTGCGCCCCAGCCACCAGAGGAGAATGACGACCCCCGTCGGCACCAAGGCGGCCACAGCGAGGCGACGCCCGGCGTCCTGCATCCACGGCCACGAGAAGAAAGTGAGCCAGCCGCCCGTGGCGCACGTCGTTCCAGTCCTCGCACACTGCCAGCCCACAAGGTCCATGGCCACGGTCACCATGGACAGCACGAAGGTTCCGGTGAGTGTGAGAGCCAGGCCGCGCTGCATGCTCTCGCTGACGCGTCGGATCTTGATCCATCCAGGAGACTCGCGAAGGGGCGACACCGGCGTCATGTAGAAGGCGACGTTCACGAGCATGAATGGCAGAAGCAGCAGCCAGAGCGCACGACTCGAGCGTCCGGAGGTCAACCCGCCCCAGCTGTACGCCTCCAGCCTGTGCTGCTCGGTGTCCTGGCACACCGAATCGGCCTCCCATGACCGCCGGTAGAAGCCCGCAAGGCTGTCACCAGCGACTCGACGGACGTTCAGATCGCCGAGCATGCCTTCCGCGGATGTGCCAGAGACTCCGTGGACGCGTAGCTCGGTCCATCCGCGCACGCCCGGATCCACATACCTCACAGCAGCGACCCCCCGAAACCTGGTGATAGTGGTGAATAGCATTCCAAGATCGGGCACATTGTCAACAGAACTCGGCGCCACAGCTCGACCCTGCTGGCGGTCGATGACGATGCGGGTGACTCCGGGTATGACTCCTCCGGCGTCGGCCCACCCTCCGGCCCACCCTCCGGCCCACCCACCGGCCCACCCACCGGCCCACCTTCCGGCCTCCCCGCAGGAGGTCTGAGCCCATCACGCCGTCGGCAGGTTGCAGGGTCCCTGGCCCCGACCACGCCTGGCACGGGCGACCTAGGCGTGGTACACCGGCAGAAGGGTCCGGACCCCGGCCCTCCGCCACGGCTACGGAGGCGACCATGTCTCCTGTCGAGATCCTCCAGGACCACGACAGTGCGTGGGACGACGTGGTGGCGCCGTCCCCACGCCGTCGCAGGGCGCTCCTCCTCGTCGCCGGCGCAGGAGTCATCGCACTTGCCGGGATCTTCATGTCGACGTCGTCCCCGGCGCCACCCGAGCCGACGCCCGAACCGACTCGCACACCCTCGCCGTCGAGCACCGTCGAGGCGGGCACCGCCCTGGTCTCGATGCCCTCCCCGGGGGACGTGAACCTCAAGATCAGCATGCCGGGAAAGGACGCGTTCGGGGCCTGGGCCTGGGAGCACTACGGAGTCACTGTCGACCGCGGCACGGTTGACGTGGGGGCCGTCGAGCAGGACCGCCAGACGAGGAAGCTCTTCCGGCGCTACACCTTCACGGGCTCGCAGGGCTCGTTCGTGATCCGCGTGTCGGAGACCGCGCACGTGGCGAACCAGCGCTGGCTGCAGTGGCGGCTGGACACCGCCGTCGGCGCCTTCAGGGGGCTGCGGGGCAGCGGCGAGGGCCTGCAGCGCAACCTCACGACGACCAACGACTGGACGGGCGTCACGGTCGCCCTTACTGGCACCCTCGTCCGCTGAGCCGCACCACGACTGTCGTGATCGTGGGTCGCGTGCGAGGGTGACGGCATGGCGCAGACGTTCGTGGTGGTCGGGGCGGGGCTGGCCGGCGCCCGCGCGGTCGAGGCGTTGCGGGGCAGCGGTGTCGAGGGTCGCGTGCTGCTCGTCGGCGACGAGCCCGAGCTCCCGTACGAGCGACCGCCGCTGTCGAAGGACTTCCTCGCGGGCAAGACGGACCGCGAGCACCTGGAGGTTCTCCCCGCGGCCTGGTACGCGGACAACGACGTGGAGCTCGTGCTCGGGCGCCGGGCCGTGCGCCTTGACCGTGCCGCCCGCACGGTCGAGCTGGACGACGCCCGCGGGCTCCCCTACGACCGGTTGCTGCTCGCGACCGGCAGCGCCCCGCGCCGCCTCAAGCTGCCGGGCAACGAGCTGGGCGGCGTCCACTACCTGCGACGGGTGCGCCACAGCGAGGCTCTGAGGACGGTGCTGAGCGTCGGCGGGGACGCCCCGCTCGTCGTCATCGGCGCGGGCTGGATAGGCCTGGAGGTCGCGGCGGTCGCCCGGACCTCCGGGATGGCCGTGACAATCCTCGAGGCCGCCCCGACGCCGTTGCACGCGGTGCTCGGTGAGCAGGTCGGCGAGGCCTTCGCCGCCCTGCACCGGGCCCATGGCGTGGACGTGCGCACCGGCGTCGGCGTGGCTGAGCTGGTCGGTGCCGGGACGGTGGAAGGGGTCCGGCTGGCCGACGGTTCCGTCGTGCCCGCGGGTGCGGTCCTCGTGGGTGTGGGGATCCGCCCGCTGAGCGACCTCGCGGAGGCCGCCGGGCTCGCCTGCGACAACGGGGTCCTCGTCGACACCGGCCTGCGCACGGACGACGAGACCGTCTGGGCCGCCGGTGACGTCGCCAACGCCGAGAACGCGTGGGCCGGGCGGCGCCTGCGGGTGGAGCACTTCGCCAACGCCAACGACCAGGGCCCCCTGGTCGGCCGGGCGATGGCCGGTGAGCAGGTGCGGTGGGGCAAACCGCCCTACTTCTGGAGCGACCAGTACGACATGGGCCTGGAGTACCGCGGCTGGGCCGACCCCCGGGCCACGACGACCGTCGTGCGCGGCCGCCCGGAGGACGGCACGTGGACGGCGTTCTGGCTGGACGGCGACGTGGTGGCGGCCGGTATGCACGTCAACGACTGGGACCGCGCGGGCGACGTCAAGTCCCTCGTGGCCGATCGAGCACGGGTGGACGTCGCCGCGCTGGCGGATCCCGGGACCGGGCTGGACGCCGTCCGGCTGGGTTGAGGGCCGCGGTCCTAGACTCCGGCCCGTGGGACGTTCGGGGCACTGGCCTGCCGGGGACCCGCGGTGAGGATCCGCCGCGAGGACGTGGAGCACGTCCGCGAGACCTCCCGGATCGAGGAGGTCGTCGGCGAGCACGTCACGCTGAAGGCGGCCGGCGTCGGGTCGATGAAGGGCCTGTGCCCGTTCCACGAGGAGCGCACGCCCTCGTTCCACGTCCGCCCGCAGCTCGGACTGTGGCACTGCTTCGGCTGCAGCGAGGGCGGCGACGTCATCAGCTTCGTGCAGAAGCTCGACCACCTCACGTTCGCCGAGGCTGTCGAGCGCCTGGCTGCGCGCATCGGGTTCACGCTGCGCTACGAGGACGACGGCTCGGGGGGTCGAGGTCCTGCACGGCGCGAGACCGGGCAGCGCCAGCGACTCGTGGAGGCCAGCCGGGTGGCCGCGCAGTTCTTCGTCGACCAGCTCGCGGCGGCCGGCGACGCGGTGACGGCGCGCACCTTTCTGTCCGAGCGGGGGTTCGACCGGGACGCCGCCCAGCACTTCGGCGTCGGGTTCTCCCCTCGTGCGGGCGACGGCCTGCTCAAGCACCTGCGCGGCAAGGGGTTCACCGAGGACGAGCTGCTGGCCTCGGGCCTGGCCGCGCAGAGCCAGCGCGGGCTCTATGACCGCTTCCGCGGCCGGCTGATGTGGCCGATCCGGGACGTCACGGGAGACGTCGTCGGCTTCGGGGCACGTCGTCTCTTCGACGACGACCGGATCGAGGCGAAGTACCTCAACACGCCCGACACGGCGTTGTACAAGAAGTCGCAGGTGCTCTACGGCGTGGACCTCGCGAAGAAGGAGATCGCCCGCACCCGCCAGGTGGTGGTCGTCGAGGGCTACACCGACGTGATGGCCTGCCATCTCGCCGGGGTAGAGACCGCCGTGGCGACGTGTGGCACGGCCTTCGGCACCGAGCACATCCGCGTGGTGCGACGCCTGATCGGGGACGACGGCACGGTCGGCGGCGAGGTCGTCTTCACCTTCGACGGTGACGAGGCAGGCCAGAAGGCGGCGATGCGGGCGTTCGAGGAGGACCAGCGCTTCGTCGCCCAGACCTACGTCGCGGTCGCCCGCGACGGGATGGACCCGTGCGACCTCCGGCTGGCCCGCGGCGACGAGGCCGTGCGCCAGCTCGTAGCCGGCCGCACCCCGATGTTCGAGTTCGCGATCCGGACCACGCTGCGCCGCTACGACCTCGAGACGGCCGAGGGCAGGGTGCAGGCCCTGCGCGCGGCCGCACCCCTGCTCGCCCGGATCCGCGACTCTGCGCTGCGGCCGGAGTACGGGCGGCAGGTCGCTGGGTGGTTGGGCATGGAGGTCGAGGCGGTCGCCCGGGCGGTCCGGTCGGCGGCGAGCAGCCCGCACGCTGCTCCTTCGCCGGCAGAGGCACCCGCGGATCGGGACGGCCGGGACCGGGGGACGACCCCGGACCGCCGCCCGAGCTCCCCGCGCCCGGACCCCCGCGACCCCGTGGCGCGGGTCGAGCGCGAGGCGCTCGAGTGCCTGCTGCAGGCCCCGAAGCTGGTTCCGCAGGAGGAGGCCGACGCGCTGGGGGAGCAGGCGTTCGAGGTCCCCGCGTACCGGGCGGTCCACCACGCGGTACGCGCCGCCGGCGGCGTGGCCGTCGCTGCGGGGCTCACTCCGGCGCAGTGGGCCGACGCTGTGCGCGAGGCCGCACCGCAGACGGTCGTGTCGCTGGTGACCGAGCTCGCGGTGGCGCCGCTGCCGGCCGACAGCGAGGAGGGGCTGGCCCGATACGCGGCCTCGGTGGTGCTGCGGGTGGCCGAGTACGAGGTGACCCGGTCGATCGGCACGCTGAAGTCGCGGGTACAGCGGCTCACCCCCGAGGACGCGGACTACCAGCAGGCGTTCGCGGACCTGCTGAGCGCCGAGACCCGGCGGCGCGGGCTGCGCGAGCGGATCACCGGCACCTGAGGCGCGGCCACGGCTCGCGCATCTACCCGGCGCCCCTCAGGAGGGACCATGGTGTCGTCGAGGGGAGTCGTGACGTGGAAGCCGTGGTGGCTGCGGATCTGGTGGCCGGTCTCGAAGCGCATGCCGTCGTCCTCGTCGAGGGGATGAGCGACCAGTTCGCCCTGCAGGCCCTCGCCGAGCGCCGCGGTCGTGATCTCGCCGCCGAACACATCGTCATCGTGCCCATCGGCGGTGCGACCAACATCGGCCACTTCCTGCACCGGTTGGGCCCGGCGGGGCTCGACGTCCGCCTCGCCGGCCTCTACGACGATGCCGAGGAGCGCTACTTCCGGCGCGGTCTGGAGCGAGCCGGGTTCGGCGCCGGCCTGTCCCGAGCCGAGATGGAGGCACTCGGCTTCTCCGTGTGCGTCGCCGACCTCGAGGACGAGCTGATCCGCTGCCTCGGCACCACCGCGGTGGAACAGGTCGTGGACGCCCAGGGTGAGCTCGGCTCGTTCCGCACCCTCCAGAAGCAGCCCGCCCAGCTCGGCCGCAGCACCCACGACCAGCTCCGCCGCTTCATGGGCACCCGTTCAGGGCGGAAACGTCACTACGCACGCCTGCTCGTCGGCGCGCTCGATCTCGACCGGGTCCCCCGCCCGCTCGACCACGTCCTCGCGCACGTCTGACCCGCACGAGCCTGCCCGACGGCGCCCGCGTGGTGGACGCAACCCCGCGAGCGTCGCCCTGTGCCAGCTGAAGTAGTCCGGCGCAGCGCTCGCCCACACGGTGTTCTCGTGATCCTCGGCGCCCAGGGCGATCGCATCGGTCGGTCAGTGCAGCCGCATAGGGTGACCGGCGTGAGGTTCGTGCGGCGCCGTGGTCACCCGGCGCTGCCGGACGACGCCGCTCGCGACCTGGGGATCGAGGGCGGCGAGCGGGTGCTCGCCTGGTCGCCCCTGGTCGGCGGGGGAGTGGCCGCGGCGACGCGAGCCCGCCTGTACGTCCGCACCCCGCAGGGGCACGTCGTCGCCCGACCGTGGACCGAGGTCGACCACGCCGTGTGGGAGGCCGAGTCCTCGGCCTTGGCCGTGTGGTGGGTCGGTTCGCGACAGGCGACCCCGCTGGAGATCGAGGACCAGTCCCGCCTGCCCGACGTGGTGCACGAGCGCGTGCGCTCGTCGGTGCTGCTCTCGGCGGAGGTGCCCCTGCCGGGCGGGCGCAGCGTGTGGGTGGCCCTGCGCAAGGCCGCGGACGGCACCATCACGCGGCAGGTGGCCCCACGGCCCGGCGTCCGGCTCGATGACGAGGACGTCGAGGCCGCCGTCCGCCGTGCCCTGGACGATCTCAGTGAGCAGGCGGGGGACGGCGCCCGCTGACGGGCAGGGGGCTGGAGCCCATGCCGGGCTGGACCAGCGACTTTGGTACAGTTCCACGCGCCGATCCCGCGTAGCTCAATCGGCAGAGCGTCCGGCTGTTAACCGGCAGGTTGAAGGTTCGAGTCCTTCCGCGGGAGCTTCACCTGCACCACCCCACCACCCCAAGCCCTCCGGCCGTACAGAAAGCTGACACAACCCGCCCCGCCACCGGCGTGTCGGAGCCCTACCCCTGACTTGTGTCGGTCTTCGGTACGCATGGCCTGATGCCCGCGCCCTTCAGAACCGGTAGATCGAGGAGCTGTTCCCGATCGCGATGTGCGGCGAGGCCGCCGGGTCCAGCCACCGCAGGATCGCGACCATCGCGCGCTGGCTCACCGAGACGCACCCTGCCGTGTGCCCGGACCCGAACACGTGCAGGAAGATCCCCGACCCGCTCGGGCGAGCCGGCGGGCGCAGCTGGTTGGGCCCGGAGTTGAAGGCCACGAACACTGCGTAGTTGTACTGCGGGACGAAGCTGGCCAGGTGCTCGCTGGAGTGCCTGGGGTTGGTGGCGTCGGACCAGCAGATCCTCGACGGGCAGTTCTCGTAGAAGGTGTTGTAGCGGGAGTCAAGGGCGTTCTCGTCCCACCACGACCCGGAGTCCACCGTGTGCCACGCCAGCTTCGTGCCGGGGTTCGACCGGATGCCGAAGGCCGACGGCAGCCGGAAGATCCCGGTGGGCGTGGTGTTGTCGCCCTCCAGCCTGTTGCCCGAGAGCCCACGAGTGCCGAAGCGTGCCGGGGTGGACCCGACCGCGACCCAGTGGCCGCCCCTGCGGGTCCACCACGTGAGGGTGCCGTCGCGGGAGCCGTTGGTCCGCCCCCTGGTCACCGCCGTGATGAGCTGCGTCCCGCCGCCGGTCGAGGCCATCCGCTCGGGCAACGTCCTCGTCGCGGCCACCGAGCCGCCGGCGTGCTTGCTGGTGGCCGCCGGGCTGGCGGGGCGCGAGGGTGAGGGCGCCGGCGTGGGCGTCGTGGACGCCGTCACGGTGGTGGAGGACGGCGCGGTCGGTGGCGCCGCACCGGTCGCCGAGGCGACGTCCGCCGACCCGGTCTGCGCCGGCCGGGTCGAGGCCGCGACGTCGCCGGAGCCGCCGATGCCGCCCCAGGCGGCGAACGCAGCAACGCCAGCGGCGACGGCGAGCGCCACGGCGAGCCCGGTGACCACGAGCCGTCGCCTCGGGTCCATGCCCAGGCCTCCCACCGGTTCGCCGGCCGCGGACGCCGGCCCGACGTCCATATCCGACCATAGCGGGCGGGTCCGAGCCGGTGGGGTGTGCGTGCCGTCCGGAGCGCGGGTCCCGGAGGGCGGGTCCGGCGAGAGCGTGTCCCGAGGGAGGGGTCCGCGGGAGGGGTCCGCGGGAGGGGTCCGCGGGAGGGGGTCCCGGGGAGGGGCGGGGCGGGCGTAGGCGGTGAAGCGGGACCGTTAGGGTTGATCCGTCGCGGCTCGTGCCTTCGGCAGGACGGCGCGCCGCTTCACTCGACGGAGGTCCGATGCCCGCGCCCAGCCCTGGCTACTCGATCACGTTGCGTGTGGAGGCGTCGACCGCGGCCGGCGCGACGGCCGAGCTGTCCGTGGCGGTCGGGAAGGCCGGCGGCGTGCTGACCGCCCTCGACGTGGTCGAGTCCCACTACGACACCATCGTGGTCGACGTCACCTGCAACGCCTCTGACGAGCAGCACGCCGAGCGCATCACCGAGACGGTCGCCGCGATCCCCGGCGTCAAGGTGCGCAAGGTCTCCGACCGCACGTTCCTCATGCACCTGGGCGGCAAGCTCGAGGTGACGTCGAAGGTGCAGCTGCGGCACCGCGACGACCTGTCCCGGGCGTACACCCCCGGCGTCGCGCGGATCTGCCTGGCGATCGCGGCGAACAAGGCCGACGCCCGCCGCCTGACCATCAAGCGCAACACGGTGGCCGTGGTCACCGACGGCTCTGCCGTCCTCGGGCTCGGCAACCTCGGGCCGGAGGCAGCGCTGCCCGTCATGGAGGGCAAGGCGGCGCTGTTCAAGCGCTTCGCCGACGTCGACGCGTGGCCCGTCTGCCTCGACACCCAGGACGCCGACGAGATCGTGAGCATCGTCAAGGCCATCGCCCCCGTTTACGGCGGCATCAACCTCGAGGACATCTCCGCCCCGCGGTGCTTCGAGATCGAGGCGCGGCTGCGGGAGATGCTCGACATCCCCGTGTTCCACGACGACCAGCACGGCACGGCCATCGTCGTGCTGGCCGCGCTCATCAACGGGCTGCGCGTCGTGGGCAAGGCCCTGAAGGACGTGCGCGTCGTCGTGTCGGGGGCAGGGGCCGCGGGCCAGGCCATCATCCGGCTTCTGCTCGCCGAGGGTGCGACCCACGTTGTCGCATTCGACACCAAGGGGGCGGTGCACTCCGGTCGCAGCGACCTGGACAAGTTCAAGTCCTGGATCGCCGCGCACACGAACGAGGGCGGGGTCAGCGGCACGCTGCGCGAGGGCCTGGCCGGCGCCGACGTCTTCATCGGCGTCTCGGCGCCCAACCTGCTCACGGGGGCGGACATCGCGACGATGGCCACGGGCGCCATCGTGCTGGCCTTGGCCAACCCCGACCCCGAGGTGGACCCCCTCGAGGCTCAGAGGCACGCAACCGTCGTCGGGACCGGCCGCAGCGACTTCCCCAACCAGATCAACAACGTGCTCGCCTTCCCGGGCGTCTTCCGGGGGCTCCTCGACGCCAACGCGCGCGACATCACCGACGAGATGCTCGTCGCGGCCGCGACGGCCATCGCCGACTGCGTCAACCCGGCCGAGCTGAACCCGAGCTACATCGTGCCGAGCGTGTTCGACCCGAAGGTCGCGCCCGCCGTGGCCGCGGCCGTACGGCTGGTCGCCGACCGCTCACGCGCAGGCCTGCCCGGCTGACCGTGCCGGGGCACCGCCTGAGCCACTGGACGCCGGCCGACGCTGCGCACTGCGCCGCCGAGGTCTTCGGCGTCCACGGGCCGGTGGAGCAGCTGCCGGGGGAACGCACGCTCAACTACCGGGTGGACGCCGCGGCGCGGCCGGTGGTGCTGAAGCTCCACCCGCTGTCGGACCGGGCGGACCTCGACCTGGAGGCCGCGGCCCTCGCGCACCTGGCGGGCGAGCCCGGCCTCGGCGCTGGCCTGGTGCCGCACGTGATCCCGACCGTCGACGGCGCCACGTACGCCGAGGTCGTGGTGAGGGACGGCGCCGGTGACGGCGAGCAGCGCCGTCTCGCTCGGTTGTTGACCCACCTGCCCGGTCGGACCTGGGCCGCCACCCATCCGCACGACGCGGCGACGCGCCGCGACCTCGGGCGGGCCGTCGCCCGCATCGACGCCGGCCTCGCCATGTTCAGCCACCCGCACGCGGCGCGCCCGCTGCGGTGGAACCTTGCCCAGGCCGACGAGCGGCGCGACCTCGTGGCGCACGTGCCCGACGAGGGGCGCCGGGCGAAGGCGGCAGCCCTGCTGGACGACTTCACGACTCGAGTGCGCCCCGTGCTCGGGCGGCTGCCGAGCCAAACGATCCACAACGACGCGAACGACGCGAACGTGCTGCTCGAGGGCGGCGCGGTCAGCGGCGTCATCGACTTCGGCGACCTGTGCACCGCGCCGCGGGTGTGCGGGCTCGCGGTGGCGTGTGCCTATGTCATGTTCGACGCTCTGCGAGGCCCTGACGCCGACTGCCACCGCGACCCGGTCGGTGCCGTCGTGCCTGTCGTCGAGGGCTACCACGAGGTGGCGCCGCTGACCCCGGCGGAGCTGTCGATCCTGTTCGCCCTCGTGCGGACCCGCCTCGCCCTGAGCATCTGCATGGCGGGGTGGCAGCACGCCCACGACCCGTCGAACGACTACCTCCTCGTGTCCCAGGACGACGTGTGGTCACTCGCCCTGCACCTGGAGGCCGAGAACGCCGACCTGGCGCACTACCGCTGGCGTGCGGCCTGCGGTTACGAGGCGGTGCCCACGGCGCGCGCGGTCCGGCAGCACCTCGCCCAGGCGGACGCCGCGCCCGTGCTCGGCCGCCCGCTGCGCGACGTCCCCCGCCTCGTCCTGGACTGGACGGCGAGCGGTCCGGCCTCGACGCGCACGACGGCGGGGCTGGAGGCCGCGATGGCCCGTACCGGATCGCAGGTGGCCGTCGGGCGCTACCGGGAGGACCGCGAGGTCTACCGCAGCGACATCTTCGCCGTCCCCGGCGCAGGCGAGCGTCGTACGGTCCACCTGGGCGTGGACCTCTTCGCGCCAGCGGGGACGGCGGTGCACGCCCCGTTCGACGGCGTGGTGCACGCGACGGCCGACAACCCCGCCCCGCTCGACTACGGCCCGGTCGTGATCCTCGAGCACGTCACGCTGGCGGGGGAGCGGTTCTTCACCCTCTACGGTCACCTCGCCCGGTCGACGCTGGCTCGGGTGTCGGTGGGCCAACGCGTGACCGCCGGTGAGGTGATCGCCTGGGTCGGTGAGGAGCACGAGAACGGGGGGTGGCCGCCCCACGTGCACCTGCAGGTGCTGGTCGACCTCGTCGGCCGCGGGGTCGACGTGCCGGGCGTCGCGGCGGCGTCCCAGCTCCCGGTCTGGGAGAGCCTCTCGCCCGACCCGAACCTCCTTCTGGGTCTGCCGGAAGGCACGGCCGCCGCCCCCGTGCCTTCCCGGGAGCACATCCTGCGGGCGCGGGCTACCGCGATGTCGCCGGCCCTGAGCCTGAGCTACGCGCGCCCGCTGCACATCGTGGAGGGGCGCGGGGCCTATCTCTACGACGACGAGGGCCAGGCCTGGCTCGACCTGGTCAACAACGTGGCGCACGTCGGTCACGCCCACCCCCGCGTGGTGGTCGCGGCCGCCATGCAGCAGGCCGTGCTCAACACGAACACCCGCTACCTGCACGAGGCCGTCACCACCTACGCGCGCCGGCTCGCCGCGACGCTGCCCGACCCGCTCTCGGTCTGCTTCCTCACCAACTCCGGCTCGGAGGCCAACGACCTGGCGCTCCGGTTGGCGAGGACGCACACCGGCGGGCGCGACGTCCTCGTGCTCGACCACGCCTACCACGGCAACCTGACCTCGCTGGTCGACGTCAGCCCGTACAAGTTCGACGGCCCCGGGGGGCTCGGCCGCCCCGAAGGCACCCACGTGGTGGCGCTGCCCGACGCCTACCGCGGCCCGCACCGGGTCAGCACGGGGGAGCCGAGCGCGTCGGTCACCCCGGCCTACCTCGCCGACGTGGACGCCCGGCTCGACGACGTGGCCGCGGGTGGACGGCGCGTGGCTGCGTTCCTCAGCGAACCTCTGCCGGGCACGGCCGGGCAGGTCGTGCTCAGCGACGGCTTCCTCGCCGGCGCTTACGAGCGGGTCCGCGCTGCCGGTGGGGTGTGCATCGCCGACGAGGTGCAGATCGGCTTCGGCCGGGTCGGGACGGCGATGTGGGGGTTCGAGCTGCACGGCGTGGTGCCGGACATCGTGACGATGGGCAAGCCCATCGGCAACGGCCACCCGATGGGGGCCGTCGTCACCACCCCGCGGGTGGCCCACTCGTTCCTCACCGGCATGGAGTACTTCAACACCTTCGGGGGCAACCCGGTGTCGGCGCGCGTAGGGCTCGCGGTGCTCGACGTCGTCGAGGACGAGCGGCTGCAGGCGCGCGCCGCCCGCCTCGGCGACCGGCTTCTGGTGGGTCTTCGCGAGATCGGCGGCCGGCACCGGCTGGTCGGTGACGTGCGGGGGGCCGGGCTGTTCCTGGGGGTGGAGCTCGTGAGCGACCGGGTTGCCCGCACCCCGGCCGGGGAGGCTGCCGCCGATGTGGTGGAGGCGGTCAAGCGACGAGGTGTGCTGATCTCCAGCGACGGGCCGGACCACAACGTGTTGAAGATCAAGCCACCGATGGTGCTCGACGAGGTGGACTGCGACATGGTCGTGGCCGCGCTCGACGAGGCGCTGGGCGACGTCGAGGCGCTGGGCGACGTCGAGGCGCTGGGCGACGTCGAGGGGCGGTAGCCCGCTGCGCTGTCCGGCTCGTCTGTGGAAGGGTTCGGCCTATGAGGCTCGTGATCGCTGTGGTGAAGCCGTTCAAGCTCGGTGACGTCAAGGAGGCGCTGGAGGCCATCGGCATCCAGGGCATGACGGTCAGCGAGGCACAGGGGCACGGCCGGCAGCGCGGCCACACCGAGGTGTACCGCGGGGCCGAGTACCAGGTCGACTTCGTGCCCAAGGTGCGCATCGAGGTCGTCGTGGACGACGCAGAGGCCGACCACGTGATGCGCACCCTCGCTGACGCGGCGCGGACGGGCAAGATCGGGGACGGCAAGATCTGGGTGGTTCCGGTGGAGGACCTCATGCGTGTGCGCACGGGTGAGCACGGCCACGACGCTCTGTAGCCCACCCCTGTTTCGGCGCAGTGTGCCACCGTGCCAAACAGTTTGGCGCGGCGTGCCGCCGCGCCAACGAGTGGCGGCGGGGGTCGGCGATCACGTCGCGGTCGCGCCACCGTCGACGGGCAGCGCGACACCGGTGAGGTAGGACGCGTCGTCCGAAAGGGCGAATGCCGCGACGGCGGCCACCTCGGCAGGGGTGGCCTGACGGCGTAGCGGGATGCCGGCGAGCTCGCCCGCCTCGGCTGCAGCCTTGCCGCCGAGGAAGTCCCAGGCCGGGTCGTTGAAGGGGGTGTCGACCCAGCCCGGGCACAGGCAGTTGACGCGGATGCCGTCGCGCGCCAGCTCGGCGGCCAGTACCCGGGTCAGCCCGATCACGGCCGCCTTCGCGGCGGCGTACGCCCCCTCACCAGGCGTGCCCCTCAGACCCGAGGTCGAGGACGACAGGAGCATGGCTCCACCACCGGCGTGACGCAGGTGCGGGATGGCCGCGCGTGCCAGCAGGAAGGCCCCGGTCGCGTTGACCTCGAGGCAGTCGCGCCAGTCCGACGCCGTGAGGTCCTCGACCCAGGCGACAGGAAGGTGGCCGACCGTGCTGGCGACGATGTCGAGGCCGCCGAGACTGTCGACCGCTTCCTGCACCGCCAGCGACACGGAGTCCTCGTCGGTCACCTCGATGCCGATCCCGAGGCCCTGGACGTCGCCAGCCACCTGGCGGGCACTCGTGACGTCGCGGTCGGCGACGACCACCGCCGCGCCCTCGTCGGCGAGGCGCCGGGCGATCGCGGCACCGATGCTGCCGCCACCACCGACCACGAGTGCGCGCCGTCCCTCGAAGCGTGTCATGCCTGAGGCCTCCCCACGGTCCGTGCCGCGCTCGCTCCTGCAGCCCGCGAGGCCGCCGGACCCGCGAGGTCGCCGAACCCGCGAGGGGTTCGAACTTCTCCCGTGGCCGCACTCGGCATCGCGGTGCACCACTGTGGCATGGCGGGACCGCGCCGTGGGCGCCGGATCCCGGTCGTGGTCGCCGGACCGTGCGAGATCGGGGGCGCCGGGGAGGCACTCATCTCGCACGCTGTCTGTCTTGACGGCGCGCTGGCGGCGTCGACCGGGCCGACCCGGTGGCAGCCAGCGCGGGCACGGCCGACTCGGGCTGGGTCAGCGTGGGCTCGGCCGGCGTGGGCTCGGCCGGCGTGGGCTCGGCCGGCGTGGCTAGTCTGCTGCTGCACGAGGGGCGGTAGCTCAGCCGGTCAGAGCAGCGGACTCATAATCCGTCGGTCGTGGGTTCGAGCCCCACCCGCCCCACCCGCCCCACCGCCCCACCGCCCCACCTCCGCACGGCATCCGCCGCACCGAAGACCGACACAACCCCTCCGCCGCCGGCGTGTCGCTCACCCTCCTCAAGGTTGTGTCGGTCTTCGGTACGTACCGTCCCGCGCATCTGCGGCGGCCGGCGCCGACACGCCTGCGTCAGCGGGGCACCCGCGCCTGCTCCGCTCCGCCCGCCGGCGCGATGCACCAAGACCGGCGCTACCCGGGGAACTTGATCGCGATCTCGGCCAGGAAGGCCTTCGCCAGGCGCAGGAAGTCCTCCTGGGTCAGGCTGATCCGGTCGCCGGGGTCATACCCGAGCACCGACGTCGCGGGATCCATCTTGATCGTATTGTCGCGGGTGACCAGGCCGTCGTTGTTGCTGAGCGAGCTGCACAGGATCCTGACCTCGTTGAGAGGGTTGCCGTCCTTGCCCTCCTGTGCCCGGCCGCGGTGGAGGAAGTAGTTGTCGAGGGCCATGACCAGGTGACCGAAGAACAGCGGCTCGAACCCCGCGATGGCGTCTGCGAGCTCGCTGTCCCCCTCCCGGGCGGCGCTCCTTGCCTTCGTGATGAGCGCGTCGTAGGCCGCCACCTGCGAGTCGATGGCCGCGCGGGTGGTGTCGACGTAGTCCTGCGAGTAGCTGGTCATGCACAGCATGCCTGGCCCTCCTACGGGGCGCGGGCGACGGCGCCTGGAGCGCGTCCGTGCCCGGTGTCCCACGTGTCTCGTGTGTCGTCTCGACAACCTGACACGTCAACGGGGCCGGATGTGACGTCACGCGGTCAGGGCGGTCAGGTCAGTGCTTGACGAGCGAGATCAGCACCTCGGTGGACTCGCCGCTGTGGTCGTGGGCGCGCCAGTACACCGTGACCGTCAGCGCGCCCTTGGTGAGGATTCGCGGGATGTTCGCGTGCGGGTCGGCCGTGAACCCGTGGGCCGTGTACAGCGCGACGACCCGCGCGATGACCGTGGGCTCCGGGCCGGGCACGAGCAGGTTCACCGACCACTGGGGGGAGACCCCCGAGGCGCCGAGGATGGTGCCGGCAGGCACCGGGACCGACGCCGGCCAGTCCGCCGGCAGCCCGGCCCGGACGACGGCGGGTGGCGTGGTGCCGCCCGAAACGCCGTGGGAGCCACCGCCTCGCGACGACCGGCCTCCCGAGGCAGGGGGGGTGGTGTGCGACGCGCCGGAGCTCGCTGCAGGGGCGCCCGTCGCGGACGCCGACCGGCCGCCACGGCTGGCCGGCGATGAGTGCGCGTACGCGGGGCGCGCAGCCGAGGTCGGTGACGGTGTGGCCGACGTGCCGACCGAGGTCGCCGCGACCGCGCCGACGGGGGGCGTCACCGCTCTGACCGCCGTCGCGCCACCCTGCTGGGCGCACCCGGCGAGCAGGGTGCCGACAAAGAAGGTCCCGGCCAGCAGCCTCGCGGCTTCGGGTCGCGTCATGCGTCTGTCTCCTGACTGGGGCCGCCGGCGGCTGGGCCGCGGGAGCACGAATGCCGTGGAAACGTCGAGTGCCGGAGGAACGGCGAGTGCCGGAAGGACGGGGAGTGCCGGAGGACGACGAGTGCCGGGGGACGACGAGTGCCGGGGGACGACGAGTGCCGGGGGGCCATACGGCCCCCCGGCACTGCGCGGCTAGCTCTTCAGCACAGCCTCGTCACCACGGTGTCGGGACGAGTGCTCCGGTGCCCGGGCCCTCTCCGTTCACGAGGAAGCCGAGGTCCCACAGGTCGTTCGGCACGACCGGGTCTCCGACGGAGACGTTCTCCGGGAAGATGTACTCGAACACCGGTGCCAGGTACTGGCCGGTGAAGAGCCCGTTCGCCGCCGGCTTGCGCTCCACGCACTTGACGTTGCCCGCGGTGGTTGTCGTGTCGTCGATCGCCGGGATCCCGCCGATGTTGACCGAGCCGCCGATCGCGGTGGACGTCGGCAGGCACAGCGAGCGCTGGACGACCCGCAGGTACCGGGTCGGTGAGGTGAGGAAGCCCAGAGGGGCCTTCGTCGCCCTCAGCCGTGCCCGCTGCTTCTGCGCACCGACGAACTGCGTGGTGATCCCGCCGCCGATCGGGCTGCCGACTGCCGCCCCTGCGACGAGGTTGGGCCCGTTGGTCTCACCGGTCATCTCGAACGGGGACACCCACCGGTTGATGTCGCTGCCGGAGGCCGGGTCCTTGTCGATGAGGTAGATGTCGACCGGCGTCTTCACGTCGCTGGTCTCCGCCTCGAGGAAGATCCGGTCCTGCGTCTCCTGGGCCGCGCCGTTGACCGCGACGAGCGTCGGGTCGGCCGAACCGAGACCGAACTCACCGATCGCGATGTAGGCCGGAGTGGTCCCGGGCTGGGTGTAGATGCCGACGTTGGCCTCGATGGTGTGCACCGAGATGTAGTCGCCGGCAGCCGCGGCACCCTTGAGGAGAGTGCCGGAGTAGCTGATGTAGTCGCCCACCTCGAACGGTGCCTGCTGGCGTGCGTCGGGGTCGGTGGCAGCGAGCACACCGTTGGGGTCCTTGGTCACGAAGTGCGTGCAGTACACCTGGCCACCCGGGGCGGGGGCGATGTCGCCGCCGGCGGGCAGCGGGCTCACGCCCGCCTGGACGAAGGTGCGGCAGCCCTGCACGACCCGAGGCCGGTTGCGCTGCGGGCACAACGGGTCGTCCGCGCCGGCGGGGTCGGTGCGCGGAACGCACATGGGGTACCCGGTGCCGCCGTGGATGGTCGGGTTGGCGTCGTCCACGCTGAACCGCGGGTCGGGGCTCTGCGCCCGGCCGAAGCGGCCGTTGGGGTCGTTGATCTGCAGCCGCACCTGGTCGGGTGACCCGATCTTGGCGCCGACGTAGATCGAGCCGTCGTTGTAGTCGATGCGGGTGATGACGCCCTGGCCGGAGTTGGCCCCTTGCTGAGACAGGTAGACCAGGCCGGCGATGTGGCGGCCGCCGACGATGTTGCCGACGACGTGCGCCTCGAACGACGGGTAGCCCAGGTCCTTGATGGTCAGCGGAGGCTGGCCCGGTGCGAAGACGTCGGCCCACGTCAGCGTGTTCGCCGGCATCTGCACGATGGAGTTGCAGGGAACGGTGATGGTGACGCCGTTCACGAGCAGCGTGCCGCCGCGGTTGCCGGCCGCCGCTGCCGGGCACATCGCGCCGCCGTCGACTGTGGCGTCCTGGATGAAGCCCGTGACGTCGAACTGGTGGACATCGGGGACGCCGTTGGCGTCGAGGACGTTGAACACCGGTGCGGGCACTGCTGGGTGCACCGGGACGATGGCGGCCGGAGGAACCCCGGGCGGCGGCTTCGCCGTCCCGCCCTTCGCCTGCGCACCGCCCATGCCGAACGTGCTCGTCAGGAGCGCAAGCCCCGCGAGGATGGAGAACACGGTGATGGCGCGTGAGCGCCACGAAACGATCGGAGTCATCTGGCCCCTCCGGCTGACGACGTACAAGCCTTGTGGTGACGCGCGTCCCGGTGGGTCGGCGCCTGATACCTCGGCGAGCGAGGCTTCCCCTCTGCTGTAGACGCCGCCATGGTTCGCCGCGTCCTGCGGCCGAGTATGCGCACGGTTCAAGGGGTTTGACGCCGCCCACAGGCACAATCGACCGACTCTAGGGAGGCGGCGCACCGCATATTGGGGGGTTGCGGCGCAGGGCCTGATCGGCGGGTCAGTGATCCCAGACCGGCGAACCCAGGCCAGGGAACGCCGCCGCGAGCTCACCCCAGGTGGGTCCGCTCGCGGCACCCCGGCGGGTCACCGACCACGCCGCCGCATGGTTGGCCAGGCGGACCGCCTCGGCCCATGCGAGCCCGAGGTGCAGGCCGGTCAGCAGCGCGCCCGTATGCGTGTCGCCCGCGCCGTTGGTGTCGAGCACCGGGCCTGGCGCAGCAGGGGCGCCCACCCTCGTGACGGTCCCTGCCCAGTCGAACCACGCCCCGTCCGGCCCGTCCCTGCCGACCAGCACCGCGTTCTCGCACAGGCGTTCACGAACACCGTCGACGCCGCCGACGGCTGCCAGCTCGGCGCTGGAGAGCGTGAGGACGTCGACCCTCGCGAGCACGGGGCCGACGGGCTGCGGGTCGAGCTCGCCGACGAGTGGGCCGGGGTCGAGCACGAGCAGCGGCCCGCCGAGTGTCGTCGGGGGCAGGCCCGACAGGTAGGCCGCGAGCGCGGGACCGCTCCCGGGATAGGCAAGGTCGTAACCCGAGGCGTACAGCGCGTCGCCGGGGCTCAGGGGCACGGCCGCCAACCGTTCACCGGTCTGCACGGCCTCAGCCCCCGCGACCGTGACGAAGGTCCGTTCGCCGTCCGGCTCGACCAGTGCGAGGCAGTAGCCCGTGTCGGCCCCGGGAGAGGCGGGGGCGACCAGGCCGATGCCGTCGGCGGCCAGCGACGCGCGAACAGTGTCGCCGTTCCTCCCGCTGCCGTGCGGGCCCGCGTACACGGTCGGCAGGCCGAGCCGAGCGGCGGCCACCAGGGCGTTGATGCCGCCGCCGGCGGCCACGCCGAGGTCCTCGGCCAGCAGGTCGCCGCCACGTGCGGGCAGCCGGGGCACGCCGAGCGTGACGTCGACGAGGATGCTCGCGAGGCCGACCAGGCGTCGGGGTCGAGGGGCGGGCACAGAGGTCTCGCTCATGCGCGACGGAGGGCGAGCAGGGCCTCGACCAGCGGTGGCAGGTCGAGTGCATTGACGGCGACGACGGTGCTCACCGCGTCGGCGGGCAGGGCGTGGGCCCCCGTGCACGCCCCGACCATCGCGGCGGCGATGGCCGCGATCGTGTCGGCGTCCCCGCCGAGCCGGGCCCCCAGCCAGGCCGCCGCCCACGCGTCGTCGGGGGAGAGGGCCGCCACGGCGAACGCCGCCGGCACCGACTCCTCGGTCGCCAGACTGGTACCGATCGTGGCCTCCACCCAGGCCAGGGCGGCGCCGGTCCCTGAGGCGGCGGCCAGCCGACGTGCGCCGCGGGTGGCCAGGGCGATGCGCTCGCCGAGGGCGGGGTCACCCGCGTGCGCGGCGGCGTCCCCCGCCCGGGACTGCGCGGCGGCGAACGTCGCGCCGTCCACCCCGAACGACACGACGGCGGCGACGGCGGCGGCGCCCGCCCGCGCGACGTCGGTGTCGTGCGTCACCCTGCAGGCGTCGCCGACAGCCGCGACGAGCCGGGCGAGGGGCAGCGCAGGCGTGGCGATGCCGATGGGCGTGATCCGCATCGCAGCGCCGTTCGTGCGCCCGTCACGTCCGGTGGTCGCCGGATCAGCGCCTGCGCGGACCGCCTCCACCGCCCGCTTGGTCGACGGGCCGAGCAGGTCGAGGCTGCCTCGGGCTGCCATGCCTGCCTCCCAGCTCAGCAGCTCCTCGGCGAGGCGTCGCGGCTCGACCTGCCCGGCGCCGTCCACGAGGAGGCGGGCGAGCAGAAGGGCCTGCTCCGTGTCGTCGGTCACGCTGCCTGCGGGCATGCCGGCGCTGACCGGGTTGTCGGCAGGGCCGGTGAGGAGGGCAGGGCCGGCGCCGAGCAGCTCCTCGGCGCGGTGTCGGCTCAGCCCCTGCGTGGGCATGCCGAGGGCGTCACCCAGCGCGAGGGCGAGCAGGGCGCCGAGAGCGCGGTCGGCGGCGGTGCTCACCGACCGCGCCGAGGCTCGGGATCCTTGACCGTCTTGCCAGGCGCGCCCGTGGGGTGCTCGGGTGTCCGGTTGGCCGGCCGGCGGGGCGGGATGGGGGTGTCGTCCCCGCGTCGTGGTCCGGTCCACAGGGCGGGGACGGCGTCGATGCCCTTGGCCAGGCCCAAGGCGGCAGCCTCGTAGTTGACCCGCCATCCCCGGAAGTGCGGCCACGCCTCCTCCACGCTGCGCTGCACGGGGAAGCCGGCGAGGATGAGGCGCTCGTAGCCCGCCCGGAACTCCTCGATGGTGAGTGTGATGGGCGCGTCCGGCATGGGGTCCTCGTCCACCGGGGTTCCGGCGGTGCGGGCCAGGCCCTGCAGGCACTTGAAGCCCATCCGCAGGCACAGTCGCGCCTGCGGCGGGGCGGTGGCCGGGTTGACCGCGGTCTCCATCGCTGCGGCGTCCAGCACCGCTATCAGGCTGACCAGCCACGAGGAGTAGGGCTGCGGGGACCGGAAGCGCAGCAGCATCGGATAGGTGGAGTGGCTCTCGGCGACGTCAGCCGCCCAGCGCTCCCAGGTGGCGTAGAACGACGCGAGGTCGATGCCGAGCAGGCCGACGTGGGTGCGAGCGAGCAGCTCCGGGCCCCAAGCCGGCTCGCCGGCTCGCACGCCCAGCAGGGTGACCTCGGTCTCGCGACGGTTGTAGGCGGCATACAGCGTGGGCAGGAAGCCGATCTGCAACGCCACGGTGACCAGGCCCGTGAAGGCGGCGGCGATGTCGACAACGGTCGCGCGGGCCCGCGCGGTGGAGGCGAAGCCGAGCGTCAGCAGCGACGAGCCCGTCTCGCGGACGGCGTTGCCGAAGCTGGGTGTGGTCGGCAGCAGCAGCAGCGTGAAGCCCAGCAGGAACAGCCCGAGCCACGTGACGAGCAACGTCATCAGCAAGGCGGCCGCCTGGCTGGAGAGGATCGCGTCGCGTCGCGGGTAGGACTTGACCGCTCGCGTCGCCCATCGGTAGCCCGTGTCGACGACGCGGTCGACCACGCGCATCACGGGGTCGATGTTGCCCTTGGGCACGAGCAGGGTTCGCGCGACGCTCACGGCGGTGAGCGCGACGACGACGAGGCCGACCACGCTGGCGACACGCTGCGCGTTCACGCCCGAAGGATACGAGGCCGCGCCGGGGGCACCTCGGCGACCGGGCGACGTCCCCGCCGGCGGGCTGGCGAAGCCCATCTTCTGCGGTTGGTGGTGCTGATGGGGACTGTGAGGCAGAATGGACACAGGCGCCGCACGGACGCCCGTCATCGGCGTGACCGCCGAACCGACCGAGGTCGTTGGGGAAGACGCACCTCAGGCCGGTCGAGGAGGTCAGATGTCCGGTGCGATGACGCGCGGCGTCCTGTTCGTGCACTCCGCGCCCCGTGCGCTCTGCCCCCACGTCGAGTGGGCGGCCGGCGGCGTCCTCGGCGTGCGGCTGGCCCTGGACTGGATCCCGCAGCCGGCGGCACCCGGCCTGTTCCGCACGGAGCTCTCCTGGCAGGCTCCGCAGGGCACGGGCTCGCGACTGACGTCGGCGCTACGAGGCTGGGCGCACCTACGCTACGAGGTCACCGAGGAGCCCAGCCCCGGGGTCGACGGCGGGCGCTGGAGCCACACGCCGGACCTCGGCATCTTCCACGCGGTGACTGATGTGCACGGCAACGTCGTGGTGCCCGAGGACCGCATCCGCGCGGCTCTGGAGCAGGCGGCGGGGGACGCCGCCGGGTTGGCCCGCGCGCTCGACCTCGCCCTGGGCGGGGCGTGGGACGACGAGCTCGAGGCCTTCCGCTACGCCGGCGAGGGCGCACCGGTTCGCTGGCTGCATCGCGTGGGCTGACCGTGCGGCGACCACGATGCCCGCGCTGAACGGCAGGAAGGCGACGCCGGTGCGTAGGGAGCTCTACCCGAGGACCGTCTGCACATCGATGCTCAGGAAGAAGAACATGGCGAACATCGCCGCGCCTACCGCGGGCATCGTCGCGTAGCCGGTGGCTCGGGTACGGTCGGCGAGCACGCGGAACGGCATGAGCGCGTGCGCCGATGGACGTCGCGGCGCCCACACGGTTGACTCGACCGACTTCGATGCAGGGATTGAGGTGTGGGCATGCCGGTGCTCGACGTCTTCGACCTGACCGGTCGGACCGCGTTGGTGACCGGCGGGAGTCGGGGCCTGGGCCGCGCGTTCGCCATCGCCTTGGCCGAGGCCGGCGCCGATGTGGCCGTGGCGGCACGAGACGGTGTGCTCTCGGCGGATGTGGTCGCCGAGGTCGAGAGGCGAGGACGGCGCGGGCTGACGGTGGTCGCCGACGTCACCCGCGCCGCCGACGTCGAACGGATGGTGAGCGAGACCGTGGCCGGGCTCGGCCGGCTCGACGTGCTGGTCAACAACGCCGGCGTCGCCATCCATCGTCCCGCACTCGAGGTCACCGACGACGAGTGGGACAGCGTCCTCGACCTGAACCTGACGGCCCTGTGGAGGTGCAGCAGGGTGGCCGCTCGCCACATGCTCTCCCACGGGGGCGGGGTGATCGTGAACATCGGGAGCATCTCGGCCGAGATCGTCAACCGTCCGCAGTGGCAGCCGGCATACAACGCCTCGAAGGCCGCCGTCCACCAGCTCACCAGAAGCCTCGCAGCCGAGTGGGCGCCGCACGGCATCCGCGTCAACGCGCTGGCCCCCGGGTACGTGAAGACCGAGATGGCGCCGGTCGACCGCCCGGAGTTCCGTCAGCGGTGGATCCTGGACGCCCCCATGCAGCGGTACGCCACGCCGGAGGAGATCGCACCCAGTGTGGTCTACCTGGCCAGCGACGCATCGTCGTTCATGACCGGCTCCGTGCTGGTGGTCGACGGCGGCTACACCCTCCACTGAGGGGCGACGCACCAGCCCGTGCGGAGACGCGTGTGGCCGGCTCCTCGACGTCCGGCGCCGCATCGACGAGCTACTCGTAGGGGTCGACGGGCGCCGTCATCGTCCGAACGCTCGTGGCCGCGATCAGCGGCAGCCCGTCCGGGGCGACCCCGGCGAACCGGCCGACGACGAAGGCCCAGCTGTCGCGCGGGGGTAGGGAGCCGCTGACCCCGGTCACGTGCACGACGGACGCCACGGCGTCGGCCGCGCAGCACGCGATCTGGTAGCGGGCCAGGCGGAACCCACCGTCGTCCTGGGCAGTCGCGACGAAACCGGTGAGCTGAACCGTCGCCCCCGCCAGGCTCGCGCCCCCACGGTCCCAGGCGCGCTCGTTGACCTCGAGGAGCGTCATCGGCCGGGGCTCGGTGCCGGCAGGCAGCGGCTTCCAGACCGCTGCACCTCCGGAGACCCGGATCGATGTGGACCGGTCCACGCCGTAGCTTCCCAGGGCCGGCGGAGCCACCAGCAGAAGCGCGAGCACGGGGGCGACGAGCAGCCAGCCGACCCGGTCGCTGCCGGAGTGGTGGTGGCCGGCGTCGTCGCCGTGGGCCTGGGTGGGCTCTGCGCCGGGGGGCACCGTCGACCGGGTCAACGCCCGCACGACCATGGCCAGGCCGAGCATCGTGAGCAGTACTCCGGCCAGGAGCAGCCACGGGCCCATCCCCACCCTCACATACCGCTGGTAGACATCGGCCAGGACGAGCCGGACGAGCATGACCCCCACCAAGAGCACCGCGCTCGCCGATACCTCGGGGCTCACAGCAGCCACCACCCGACCAGCAAGCCCGACGTCACGGCGCAGACGAACGTGAGCGGGGCGAACCGAAGGGCGAACCCCCGCCCGAACGTGCCCGCCTGAAGCGCGATCAGCTTGAGGTCGACCATCGGGCCGACGACGAGGAACACCAACCGCGCCGACAGGGGGAACTGCCGCAGCGAGGCGGCGACGAAGGCGTCGGCCTCCGAGCAGATCGACAGCAGGACGGCGAGAACGGCCAGGGCAAGGGCGGCGACCCACGCGGGGCTGGTGAAGGCGTCGACCACGGAACGCGGCACGACGGTCTGCAAGGTTGCGGCCGCGGCCGCCCCGATGACGAGGAAGCCACCCGCGGACAGGAAGTCGTGCTGCGCCGTCGCGAGGAAGACGCCCACGCGGGTCCCCTGCGCCGGCGGCTCGCGCTGGGCTCGGGCCAGCAGGTCGTCGTGCCCGAGCGCGGACCACACCAGGCCGACCGCGACGGAGGCGATGAGGCTCGCGAGGAGCCGGCCCACGACCATGGCAGGGCGGCCAGGGAAGGCCACCGCGGTCGAGACCAGAACCACAGGGTTCACCGCGGGCGCGGCGAGCATGAACGTCAGCGCCGCCGCGGGGGTGACCCCCGTCGCGATCAGCCGGCGGGCGACGGGCACCGAGCCGCACTCGCACCCGGGCAGGACGGCGCCCGCTCCGGCCGCGACGGGGACGGCAAGGACGGTTCGCGCGGGCAGCGCGCGCGCCAGGGCGCCGGGGGGGACGAATGCGGCGATCGCCGCGCTGACGCTGACGCCGAGGACGAGGAACGGGACCGCCTGGACGGCGATCGCCACGAAGATGGTGGCCCAGTGGGCCACGGCCGGTCGGTCGAGCAGCCCGACGAGCAGTGGGCGAGCTGCCGCTGCGACGACCAATAGGCCGGCAAGGAGCGGGAGGCCGGCGCCAGGGCGAAGGCGCCGGCTCTCACCGGCGCCTTGGGGTCGCATGGCGACACCTCGCTCAGCCACGCGAGGAGCGTATGTGCGCCGCCGCGCCCGTGACACCCGTGCAGCTCGGCGAACAGCGGGATGGCCAACGTTCATCTGCCGTGAACATCCGCTCTTGACGCTATTGCCCCGACGCGCCCAGAGTTCCTTCACGGCGGCACCGAGGACAGGGGCCGCGACGGCCGAGGAGGTTCCGTGAACCAGCATGCCGCCCGCACCCTGGCACACATCCGTCGCACCCACCCGACCTGGTTCGCCGCCCCCGCGAGCCGCGCGGGCCGAGCAGGCCTCGTCGCCGTCGCCGTCGGCGCAGTACTGGCCGCGCCGCTTGCCGGCGCGGGCGGCAACCCCGCCTCTGCCACGACGATCGCGGGCGCCACGTCGCTGAACGACGCGGTGAGTGTGAGCTTCGGCTCCCATCGACCCGCCGCGACGACGCAGGTCCACCTGCTGGCCTTCAACGACTTCCACGGAAACCTCGAGCCGGCGAGCCTCAACGTCTACGGCAGGTTCGCCGGGGGCGCCGCCTACCTGTCCAAGCTCGTGAAGGACCGGCAGACGGCGTACGGCAGGAACGAGGTCACCCTTCTCGCCGGTGACAACATCGGCGCCTCACCGCTGGCCAACGCACTGTTCCATGAGGAGCCGGCCACGATCATCGCCAACTTGATGAACGTCGACGTCGCGTCGGTCGGCAACCACGAGTTCGACAAGGGCAGCGCCGAGCTGTTGCGGATCCAGAACGGCGGGTGCCCGACGACCGGCTGCAACGGGGCGCCGTACGCCCTCAAGAACGGCAGGCACACGAACCGGTACCCGGGGGCGACGTTCCGGTACCTCTCGGCGAACGTGGTCGTCGACGCGACCGGCAAGACGCTGCTGCCGGCCACGGCCGTCAAAGAGTTCGACGCCCCCCGCGGCGAGGAGGTCAAGGTCGGCTTCATCGGGGAGGTGCTCCGGGACACCCCGACGATCGTCACGCCGTCCGGCGTCGCGGGTCTGTCCTTCAAGGACGAGGCGGACGCCGCGAACCAGGCCGCCGCGAAGCTGCGCCGTCAGGGCGTCAAGGTGCCGGTCCTCGTCATCCACCAGGGTGGGTTCCAGTCCAGCCCGGTGGCGCTCAACGGCTGCGCAGGCAACCTCGCGGGCAGCCCCATCGAGGCGATCGCCCAGCGCCTCGACCCGTCGATCAAGGTCATCGTCTCCGGGCACACCCATGCGGAGTACCGCTGCACCATCACGACGAACGGCGTCACCCGCCTGATCACGAGCGCGTCGTCGTTCGGCCGGGTCCTCAGTGACATCACGCTGACGTTGGACTCCAGGACGGGGGAGCTCGTGCAGGCCGACGCGACCAACACCATCGTCGAGAACGCGCTCAACGCGCCTGGTCCGGGCGTGGTGCGGGTGGCGGACCCGAGCAAGGCCGACCCCGTCGTCCAAGCGGTTGTCGACCAGTACGTGACGGCCGCCGCGCCCCTGGCGAACACCGTGATCGGGTCCATCCAGGGTGACCTCACCCGCACCGCCTCCCCGTTCGGTGAGACGACGCTGGGCGACGTGATCGCCGACGCCCAGCTCGCGGCCACGGCACCGGCGGGGCTCGGGGCCGCCCGAGTCGCCTTCATGAACCCCGGAGGTGTGCGGGCTGACCTGCTTGTGAACGCCATCTCCTCCGGCGGTGAGGCACCCGGCCAGGTGACCTACGGCGAGGCGTTCACCGTGCAGCCGTTCGGCAACAGCCTGGTCACCAAGACGATGACGGGCGCGCAGATCCGCAGCCTCCTGGAGCAGCAGTTCGCAGGTTGCGGTGGGCAGACGACGAACCGGACGCTGCAGATCTCCGCGACGTTCCGGTACCAGTCCGACCCGGCCGGTGCGGCGTGCGCGGCGAAGGTCGGCACGATCTGGGTCGACGGCACCGTCCTGGCGCCGGCGGACGCCGTCCGCGTCACGATGAACAACTTCCTCGCCACGGGCGGCGACGGCTTCACGGTCTTCAACAGTGGAACCGACGCCCTGGGCGGGGCGCAGGACATCGACTCGTTCGTCGCCTACCTGCAAGCCGCCGGCGCCGGCGGGGTGGCTGTCCCGCCACTCGACCGGATCGTGCCGATCGTCTGACGGCACCCCGGAGACCCGGACGGCTACGTACTAGCGGTCCGGGCCTCCGCCGGGGTGCATCCGGGGCCGACTCGACGCGTGCATGATCGCCACCCGGGCGCCACAAGTACGTCGAACCACCGGTCCTGAGCGCTTCGGGCCGTGTTATGGCGCCGGGGTGGCGATCATGGGCGCCCATCGGTGCACCGGACGTACATGATCGCCGAAACGAGGCCACCGCCGAGAGGAGGCCACCGCCGAGAGGACGAGGAGAGGCCTAGGCGGTCCGGAAGGCCAGCGCGACGTTGTGACCGCCGAAGCCGAACGAGTTGTTCAGCGCCACCAGGTCGCCGTCACCGAGCGGCCGAGGGTCCTTTCGCACCACGTCGAGGGTGACGGCCGGGTCGAGGTCGTCGACGTTGATGGTCGGCGGGGCGAGCCGGTGGTGCAGCGCCAGCACGCAGAAGACCCCCTCGAGCGCGCCGGCAGCACCGAGCAGATGGCCCGTCATCGACTTGGTCGCCGACACGCACACCCCGTCGGTGGCGTCCCCGAGTGCCGCGCGGATGGCCTGGGCCTCGGCGACGTCGCCGACAGGGGTGGACGTCGCGTGCGCGTTCAGGTGCCGGACGTCGGCGGGCGACAGGTCGGCGGCGGCCAGTGCGGCTCTCATCGCCCGCGCGGCCCCGGTGCCGGTCGGGTCGGGTGCGGCGATGTGGTGGGCGTCGGAGGTGAGCCCGGCCGACGCGATCTCGGCGTACACCCGCGCGCCACGAGCACGGGCGTGCTCCTCGGACTCCAGCACCACCAGGGCGGCGCCCTCGCCGAGGACGAAGCCGTCGCGGCCGGTGTCGTAGGGCCGCGAGGCCAGCGAGGGCTCGTCGTTGCGCGTCGACAAGGCCTGCATGGCGGCGAAGCCGGCGATCGGCAGCGGGTGGATCGCTGCTTCCGTGCCCCCCGCGATGACCACGTCGGCGCGACCGGTGCGGATCATGTCCATCCCGTACGCCATGGCCTCGGCGCCAGAGGCGCACGCGGAGACCGGGGTGTGCGCGCCGGCTCGCGCGCTGAACTCCAGCTCGATCGCGGCCGCAGGGCCGTTCGGCATGAGCATGGGCACCGTGAGCGGCAGCACCCGGCGGGGGCCCTTCTCGCGCAGGGTGTCGTAGGCGGAGAGCAGGGTCCACACGCCGCCGATGCCGGAGGCGCAGACGATGCCCAGGCGGAACGGGTCCACGTCGGGGGCGCCGGCGTCCGCCCATGCCTCTCTCGCTGCGATGAGGGCGTACTGACCGGAGGGGTCGAGCCTGCGCGTCTCCGGTCGGGTGAGGACGTCGGCTGGGTGCACCGCGACCTCGGCCGCGAACGTGACCGGCAGGTCGAAGCGCTGCACCCATTCGTAGTCGAGGGTACGGACGCCGGAGCGCCCGGCAAGGGCGGCCGCCCAGGTGCTGGGGACGTCCCCACCGAGGGGGGACGTGGCGCCCAGTCCGGTGATGAGAACCCGGCGAAGCGTGCTCATGGCGGTCTGCTCCTCGGTGCGGTGGTCAGGGACCCGGGGTCCTCGGCGGGCGTCGCCCGTGCCGAAGGCCCGGTCTGGTGGTGCGCTGTCCCGGTCGGCCGGTGCCTCGCGGGACAGCGCACCCCAGGGCTGGTCAGCCCTGCGCGGACTGGATGTAGGAGACGGCGTCGCCGACCGTCTTGAGGTTCTTGACGTCGTCGTCGGGGATCCGGACGCTGAACTTCTCCTCGGCGTTGACGACGATGGTCATCATCGACAGCGAGTCGATGTCGAGGTCGTCGGTGAAGGACTTGTCCAGGGCGACGGCGTCCGCCGGGAGGCCGGTCTCCTCGTTCACGATCTCGGCCAGGCCGGAGAGGATCTCCTGCTCGCTGAGTGCCATGCGACGGTGCTCCTTGTCAGTTCGGTTGGGCTTGTCGGGTTCGGTCGGGCATTGTCGGGCCGGTCGGTGCGGTGGGGCATGCAGGGCGGGTCGCCAGGAGTCTGCCAGGGACAGTCTGGCGGTGGTGCGGTCCGCGCACGACACGACGTCGCCGTTGGGGGGTGGAGGTGGCGGGGGCACGGTGGGTCGAGAAGGCAGCCTCGGGCAGGTCGTCAGGGCAGCACGACGACCTGAGAGGCGTAGACCAGGCCGGCGCCGAACCCGATCAGCAGGGCCAGGCCGCCGGGCTTGGCGTCGCCGTCGGTGAGCATCCGGTCCATGGCGAGGGGGACCGAGGCCGCTGAGGTGTTCCCGCTCTCGGCGATGTCGCGGGCGATCGGTACCTCTGCGGGTACCCCGAGCTGCTTGGCCATCGCATCGATGATCCGCATGTTGGCCTGGTGGGGGATGAAGGCGCCGAGGTCGGCGACCGCGACGCCCGCGGCGTCCAGCGCCTTCTGCGCGACGGGGGCCATCGTCCAGACCGCCCACCGGAACACGGTCTGCCCGGCCATCTTCAGGTCCGGCCACTCCGCGGCGTGGTCGCGGACGTCGATCCAGGAGTGCTTCTGCGTGATGACGTCCCACTGGCCGCCGTCCGAGCCCCAGATCGTGGGGCCGATGCCCGGGGTCTGGCTCGGTCCGACGACCACGGCGCCGGCGCCGTCGCCGAAGATGAACGCCGTGGAGCGGTCGTACTTGTCGGTGAAGTCCGAGAGCTTCTCCACCCCGATGACCACGACGTTGCGGGCTGAGCCGCCGCGCACCATGTCCGAGGCCAGCGCCAGGCCGTAGCAGAAGCCGGCGCAGGCGGCTGACAGGTCCAGAGCCGCGGCGGGGGTCGAGCCGAGCCGGTGTGCGACCAGGGCCGCCGCCGACGGGGTCTGGAACGGGTGGGTCACTGTGGCCAGCAGCACGGCGTCGATGTCGCTGCCGGTCAAGCCCGCCCGTTCCACGGCGAGCCGGGCGGCGTGCTCGGCCATGTCGACGACCGACTCGTCCTTCGCCGCCCGGCGGCGGCTGATGATGCCCGACCGCTCGCGGATCCACTCGTCGGAGGAGTCGATCAGCTCGCAGATCTCCGCGTTCGTGACCACGCGCTCCGGCCGGTAGGCGCCCACCGAGAGGATCCGTGCGTGCGCGGCCCCCGTCGTCGGGGTAAGGCCCACCACAGCCTGGTCGCTCATGAGCTGCCTCCTCGGGCGTCGGCGTGCGCCGCCACGAGGGCCCGTGCGGCGTCGAGGTCGTCAGGGGTCCTGAGGGCCACGATCTCCACCCCCGGCATCGCGCGCTTGGCCAGGTTGGCCAGGGTGCCCGCGGGTGGCAGCTCAACGATCCCCGTGACACCGAGGTCGCGCAACGTCTCCATGCAGCTGTCCCAGCGCACCGGGTTGCTCACCTGTGCCACGATGCGCCGCAGGGCCTCCGCGCCGGAGCCGACGACCTGCCCGTCGGCGTTGGAGAGCAGACGCATCGTGGGGTCAGCCGGCCTGAGCGAGCGCGCCAAGCGGTCGAGGACGTCCACGGCGGCCGACATGTGGTGGGTGTGGAAGGCGCCCGCCACCTGCAGCGGGATCACTCGCGCCTTCGCCGGGGGCTGCGCCGCAAGCGCTGCGAGCTGCTCGAGGGTGCCCGCCGCGACGACCTGACCGGCACCGTTCATGTTGGCCGGCGTCAGGCCGTGCGCCTGCAGCGTGGTCGCCACCTCGCCGGGGTCCCCGCCGAGAACCGCGCTCATGCCGGTCGGGGCGACGGCGCTGGCAGCCGCCATCGCGCGGCCGCGCTCGCGCACCAGAACCACCGCCTGCTCGTCGCTGACGACGCCCGCGGCTGCGGCCGCCGTGAGCTCGCCGACGGAGTGGCCCGCAACGGCGGTGGACGGCGCGAGGTCGGCGCCGGTGCCCGCGCCGCCCGCGCCGCCCGCGAGCGTCGGCAGTACCACCAGACCGGCGGCGACGATGAGCGGCTGCGCCACCGCCGTGTCGCGGATCACGTCGGCGTCGGACGTCGTGCCGTGGGCGCGAAGGTCGAGCCCCGCGACGGCGCACAGCCAGTCGAGCCGGTCACCGACCCCGGGCACCTCCAGCCAGGGTGACAGGAAGCCGGGGGTCTGCGAGCCCTGGCCGGGGCAGAGAAGCGCGAGCACGAGGACAAGGCTGCCAAACATCACGCGCAACCGGCCCCCCGCCGGCCACCAACCCGCACCTGAGGGCTTTGGAGGTTTCCCACAAAGCCCGCGTCGACCTCACGGGCGTGACGGCGGCCCGGCGAGACGGCCCGCGGCGATGGCGACCTGAAGCACGAAGGCCTCCCGGGCATCGGTCGGGTCCCAGCCGGTGATGTCCGCCACCCGGCGTAGCCGGTATCGCACGGTGTTCGGGTGCACGAACAGCTCACGCGCCGTGCCCTCGAGCGATCGGCCGAGCTCGAGGTAGGTCGCGGCGGTCTCCAGGAAGGTGGTGTTGTGCTCGGACAGGCTCCGGTACGCGCGGTCGACGAGGGCGCGCCGCGCGGTCGCGTCCCCGCTCAGGACGCGTTCGGGCAGCAGGTCGTCGGCAGGCACGGGCCGCGGCGCTCCGGGCCAGGCGCGTGCCGCGACCAGCCCCGACAGCGCCGCACGGGCCGAGCGGCCGGCCTCCGCGAGGCCGGGCATGACCGGGCCGGTGACGACCGGCCCGGGACCGAAGTGCGGCGCGAGGAGGGCGGCGGTGGCCAGGGGGTCCTCGGTGCGGCCGAGCACGAGCACCAGCCGGTCGCCCTGGACGCCGACCAGGGAGTCGGCGCCCGCGGCCCGCGCGTGGCGGCGCAGGTCGTCGATCACGTCCTCCACCCGGCCGGCGGGCGCCGTCCCGGCCACAACCGTCACGAGGTCGCCCGCCGCCCAGCCGAGCGCGGCGGCCCGGGAGTGCAGCGCGTCGTCCGCCTCGCCGCGCACGAGGGCGTCGACCACGAGGGCCTCCAGGCGGGCGTCCCACGCCCCACGCGCCTCGGCGGCGCGGGCGTACACCTGCGCGGCGGCGAAGGCGACCTCGCGCGAGTAGCGCAGCACCGACTCGCGCATCGCCTGCTCCCCACCCGGGGAGGCGAGGTCGGCCACGTGGTCCTCGACCACGTCGACGACGATGCGCACGAGCTCGAGCGTCTGCTGCAGCGAGACCGACCGCGTGAGCTCGCGCGGGGCCGTACCGAACACGTCGGCCGTGATCTCCAACCCGGTGCCGCCCGAGGAGTACCAGCTGAGGAACGCGCTGATGCCGGCTTGTGCCACGAGGCCCACCCAGGACCGGTTGTCCGCGTCGAGGCCGCGGTACCAGGGCAGGCGCTCGTCCATCCGCTGCAGGGCCGCCCTCGACAGTCGGCCGGTGCTGCGGCGCAGGCGCAGCACAGTCGCGTCCGGGGCGGCGCTCACGCGGGCAAGCCTAGGCGTGTCGTCCCCGCGAAGGCAGGTCGGCGTCTTTGGCCGACCCCGACAACCCGCGGGGGACGGCGCGCAGCCGGGTCGTGCGGAGCGGCGGAGGGTCAGCGCATCTCGAGCATGACCCTGGCCGCGTGGTCGGGCACCTGCCGGAACAGGTCGCGCGGCGGTCGCTGGTAGTCCTGCGCCGGGGGCCGCGGCGTGATCGTGATCTTGGGGGTCGGCTGGTGCTCATAGGGCAGTGTCGACAGCAGGTGAGCGATCATGTTCAGCCGGGCGTGCTTCTTGATGTCCGCCTCGACGATGTACCACGGTGCCTCGGGGATGTCCGTGTGCACGAACATCTCGTCCTTCGCCCGCGAGAAGTCGACCCAGCGGTCACGGGTCTTCAGGTCGTTCTCGGAGAACTTCCACCGGCGAAGCGGGTCGTCCAACCGCGACCGGAAGCGCCGCTCCTGCTCCTCGTCGCTCACGGAGAACCAGTACTTGCGCAGGAGCACGCCGTCCTCCACGAGCATCCGCTCGAAGGCGGGGCACTGCCGCAGGAACAGGCGGTACTCCTCCTGGGTGCAGAAGCCCATCACCCGCTCGACCCCCGCCCGGTTGTACCAGGACCTGTCGAAGAGCACGATCTCGGCGGCTGCCGGCAGGTGCGAGGAGTAGCGCTGGAAGTACCACTGGGTCTTCTCGCGCTCGGTGGGCACGGGCAGCGCCACGATCCGGGCCACCCGGGGGTTGAGGTACTCCGCCACCCGCTTGATCGTGCTGCCCTTCCCGGCGGCGTCGCGACCTTCGAACACGACCACCAGCCGGCTGCCGGTCGCCTTGACCCACTCCTGGACGGCGACCAGCTCCGCCTGCAGCCGCACCAGCTCCTTCTCGTACAGCTTCGTGGAGATGCGACCGATCGGGGCGTCGTCGTCCTTGTGGTGGGCCATGGGCCCCACCTCACCAAGGCGCGCGCCTTCGTGCAAGCACCGTTGGTCATCGGATGAGCAGTCATCGGCGCGGCGGGTCTCGCCAGGACACGGGTTCTAGACCGGGCGCTGGCCCCCAGTGCGGCAACACGTGGGGCTCTTGGCAGTACATCCGCACCTGTTGCCGTACCGGGGCGATCCGCCAGGGTGGGCCGAGCGTAGCCCGGCGTGCGTCACTGGGGACTAGGAACGTGCGAACGCCAGCAGCGGGCCAAAGTCACCCGCGTCAGCTGCTCGTAGCGCGGCAATGTACTGGTTTCTGGTGTCGGACGGCTTGACGAGGTTGGTTCGGCCCCACGTGAACGGCCGCACGCCAAGAGACCGCATCAGCAGGTCCGTGGCGGTGCGGGCATGACGTCCGTTGCCGTTGGAGAAGGGGTGGATCGCGACGAGGTCACGGTGGAACTTGCAGCCCGCCTCGTCAGTGGACAGATGCGTGTCGGCGAACCAGTACTTCGCATCCTCGCAGAGGGCCCGCACCTTCACCGAGATGTAGCGGGGGTCGCATCCGATGTTCTTCTCCGACAGGCGGTACTCGCCGGCCCACTTCCACACGTCGCGGAACATCGCCTTGTGGAGCTGCCGCAGCGCAAGGTCGTCGAGCAGTCCCTCCGTCGAGACCGACTGCCAGCGACGAGCTGCCAATCCTTTTGCGATGTTCTCGGCCTCCGCCGCGGTCAGGTCCGCCCGCGTCGCGATCCAGGACGGCTTGAGGCCGTCCTTCTCCTCGTCGGACAACGGGGTGGCGCCGTCCGGCCCCTCCTCGGATCTCCACGCGGCGTCGTCCCGGTCAGTCATTCCATAGCCCGGGCCTGTCCATCCAGTCGGCGACGGCGTCGGTCACGAGGTCCTCGATGACGGACCGCGTCGGCGTCTGATCCTCGAGCAGCATCGTGTGCTGCACAGGGGCGAGGAACTTGACCGCCTGCTTGCGGGCCTGTTCCTGCACTGTCTCCTCGAGCGGTCGTCGAGGCACTAGGGCGTAGACCAGGTCGCAGCCGAGCGCGTCGGCGGCCCGTCGAAGGGAGCTGAGCTGGGCCGTGTCTGCGCGTTCGCTGGCCTCCAGCCGCACCACGGTCGACTCAGTGACACCCAGGCGTGCGGCAAGGTCCTTGGATGACATGCCGAGGGCTTCCCGGCTCGCCCGGAGCCAGCCGCTGCGCGGCACGGTGAACTGGGCGATGTGGTCCCGCAGCAGCTCGGCGCGCTCGTCGAGGCGTCGACGAGCCTGCCGCCGGCCGCCGGCGCTGGTCGTTCTAGGCATGGCACATCTCCTTGTTCAGGCACCGTCATGCCCGAATACGTCTCAATAGCAAGCATCATAGCGCGTGAAAACGCTTGACTGTCAAGCATGATAGTGCTTGAAACAAGGGTATCAGGCATCACAGTGCCTTGAGAGACGCGTAGCGCCGTAGCCATGCAAGATGAGGCCGGCCAACTCGGACCATGGCGTACCTCACGCGCAGGGTGGCGCCGCCAGGAGGGCGCTGGCGGCACTTGTGCTGTCTACAGCCCCACATCTGCCGCACTGGACCGGCTGCGGAGGGCAAGGTCGGCCACGAGGAGTTCGACCCCGGGGAGCGTGCAGGCTAGGGTCGAACCAGCTCTGACAGGCCAGGGGCGCGGCCCGGGAACCGACTGCGCTCCGTGGAGGGATGACAGATGCGTTCGTTCGGGCGTCTGCGTCGGATGGCTCCGGCGGAGACCGGTCACGGGGCCGCCGGCGACGCGCGCCAGGCCGACGAGCAGGCGCTGCGCGCACGGCTGCAGGACGACCCCAACAACGTCGAGGACTTCGCCCACCTCGCGGCCATCGTGCGTGCGCACGCCGCCGAGCACCATGTGGAGGACGACCCGGGGCGTGCCGCGGACGACGCCGTGTGGGCGCTGGCCGAGGAGCTGGCGCACTCCGGCCGCGCCTGGTACCCGTTGGTCGAGCTCGCGCGGCTGTCGATCGTCGACGACCGCGAGGCGGCGATGCGCCGGCTGGGGACGGCGGCAGAGCGCGACCCCAGCGGTGCTGCGCTGGTGATGGGGCTGCAGATGCTGCGCGAGAGCGGGCACTCCGGGGACGCGCTCAACCTCGGCGTGGCCTACTGGCGACCGCACGAGCACGACATCGAGGCCGGCCGGCACGTCGTGCAGGCGGCCGTCGACACCGGTCGCCTGGCCGATGCGCGCCGTCATGTCCGGTCGCTGGCAGGCCACCCCGACACGGCGGCGGCGTCCCGCCTCGCGCGCGAGCTCGAGCGGCTCGTCGCGCGGGCAGGCGCGAACAGGACCACCGACCTGACCATCGACCTGCGGGAGCGCGATCTTCGCGACCGGGCCGCGGCCACAGGGTCACTGCGCGTGGTCGAGTCCGCGGGCCCGGCCGCCCCGGCCGCGCCCGCCACGCGCGGCCACGCCTTCTGGCGGCGGCTCCTGCGCAGCCCGCGTCGCTGACCGGGCGGCGGTCAACACCTGCTCAGCGCCTGTTCAGGGCCTGCTCGACGCCTGCTCAGGCGTCGCCGCCGGCGGTGCCGGTGGTCCCGGCCGTGACGTCGAGCAGCCGGTACCGCTCGAACGGCCTGTCGCGGCGCGGCGGCGTCGACCTCGCCCCTGCCGGGCCAGCTGCAGCAGCGTCCTCGTGGCGATCGACGGGCCGTCGACGGTGAAGAACCGCCGGGCGGCGGCCGGGTGTCGGAGAAGCCGAACCCGTCGGTGCCGAGGCTGGCGAAGTCGCTGCGGCACCCACGGCCGGATCTGGTCGGGCACCGGCGCGCATGTAGTCGCTCACCGCGACCACGGGGCCCGGCGCCCCCGCCAGACGCTGCGTGACGTAGGGCGTCGGCGCGTCCTCGCCCGGGTTGCAGGAAGGCCTGCTCGTCGCAGCGCAGCCCGTCGCGGCGCAGCTCGGTCCAGCTGGTGACGCTCCAGACGTCGGCCGTCACGCCCCAGTCGCGCGGCGAGCAGCTCCTGGGCCTCCAACGCCCACGGCACCGCGACGCCCGAGGCGAGCAGCTGGGCCCGCGGGCGCCCGTCGGCGTCCCCGGGAGGAGCGGCGATGTGGTAGATCCCGCGCAGGATGCCCTCGACGTCCACGCCCTCCGGCTGCGGCGGGCTGGGCGATGGGCTCGTTGTAGACGGTGAGGTAGTAGATGACGTTCTCCGGCGCCTCGCCGTACATCCGCCGAAGCCCGTCGCGCACGATGTGCCCGATCTCGTACCCGTAGGCCGGGTCGTACGACACGATCGCCGGGTTGGTCGCGGCGAGCGCGGGGGAGTGGCCGTCGGCGTGCTGCAGCCCCTCGCCGGTCAGCGTCGTGCGACCGGCCGTGGCGCCGATGAGGAAGCCGCGGGCCATCTGGTCCGCCGCGGCCCAGAGGGCGTCGCCCGTGCGCTGGAAGCCGAACATCGAGTAGAAGATGTAGATCGGCACCATCGGCTCGCCGTGCGTGGCGTACGAGGTCCCGGCGGCGGTGAAGGCGGCGACGGCACCGGCCTCGTTGATGCCCACGTGCAGGATCTGGCCCGACGTCGACTCCTTGTAGGTGAGCATCAGCTCGCGGTCGACCGAGGTGTATGTCTGGCCGTGCGGGTTGTAGATCTTCGCGGTCGGGAAGAACGAGTCCATCCCGAACGTGCGCGCCTCGTCGGGGATGATCGGGGACGACGCGCGGCCCGAACTCCTTGTCCCGCATCAGGTCCTTGAGCAGCCGGACGAAGGCCATGGTGGTCGCGATGGGCTGCTTGCCGACCCGCGTCGGGCGACCTCGTAGGCGGAGTCCTCCGGCAGCTTCAGGCTGGTGGCCGCGACGCGGCGCTGCGGGAGCGGGCCGCCCAGCTGGCGGCGCCGTTCCCGCAGGTACTGCAGCATCTCGTCGTCCTCGCCCGGGTGGTAGTACGGCGGCGGCGTACGGGTCCTGCTCGAGCTGGGTGTCGGTGATCGGGATCCGCAGGCGGTCGCGCAGCAGCATGAGGTCGTCGAGGGCGAGCTTCTTCATCTGGTGCGTCGCGTTGCGCCCGGCGAAGTGCGGGCCGAGCGCCCAGCCCTTGATCGTCTTGGCGAGGACGACGGTCGGCTGGCCCGTGTGCTGGATGGCCAGCTTGTAGCCGGCGTAGACCTTGCGGTAGTCGTGGCCACCGCGGCGCAACGCCCAGATGTCGTCGTCGGTCATGTGCTCGACGAGTCGGCGGGTGCGCGGGTCGCGGCCGAAGAAGTTCTCCCGGATGTAGGAGCCGTCCTCGGCCCGGAACGTCTGGTAGTCCCCGTCCGGCGTGGCGTTCATCAGGTTCACCAGCGCGTGGTCGCGGTCGGCGGCCAGCAGCGGGTCCCACTCCCGGCCCCACACGACCTTGATGACGTTCCAGCCCGCTCCGCGGAAGAACGACTCCAGCTCCTGGATGATCTTGCCGTTGCCCCGTACGGGCCCGTCGAGGCGCTGCAGGTTGCAGTTGACGACGAACGTGAGGTTGTCCAGCTCCTCGAATGCGGCGAGCTGCAGCGCCCCGCGGCTCTCCGGCTCGTCCATCTCGCCGTCGCCGAGGAAGGCCCAGACACGTTGCTGCGAGGTGTCTCTTGACGCCGCGCGCGTGCAGGTACTTGTTGAACTGTGCCTGGTAGATCGCGTTGATCGGCCCGAGTCCCATCGACACCGTCGGGAACTCCCAGAAGTCGGGCATGAGCCGCGGGTGGGGGTAGGAGGGCAGCCCGCCGCCGGCGTGCGAGCGCTCCTGCCGGAAGCCGTCGAGCTGGTCTGTCGTGAGGCGGCCCTCGAGGTAGGCGCGCGCGTAGATCCCCGGCGACGCGTGGCCCTGGATGAAGACCTGGTCGCCGCCGCCCGGGTGGTCCTTGCCGCGGAAGAAGTGGTTGAAGCCGACCTCGTAGAGCGTGGCCGACGAGGCGTAGGTCGAGATGTGGCCGCCGACCGAGATCCCTGGGCGCTGTGCTCGGTGAACCATGATCGCGGCGTTCCAGCGGATCCAGCGGCGGTAGGCGCGCTCGGCGTCCTCGTCGCCGGGGAACCAGGGCTCGGCCTCGGGCGGGATTGTGTTGATGTAGTCGGTCGAGCGCAGGCTGGGAACGCCCACGCCCCGTTCCCGGGCGCGCTGGAGCATCTGCAGCATCAGGTAGCGCGCGCGGGTGCGGCCGCGTTCGTCGACGGCGGCGTCGAAGGAGTCCAGCCACTCCTGCGTCTCGTCCGGGTCGATGTCCGGCAGCTGGCTGGGCAGCCCGTTGAGGATCGGGCCTGGCTCGTCACGTCCGGCCACGTCGTGGTCCCTTCCTTACGTGGCCGCGCGCCGGCGACCCCCGCGTTCCTCGTCGTGTCGCCTCCATCCTGGCCCCGCATGGGCGGCTCGTCATATCTACCGGGTGGTAACCGGTCCTCGGGCGGTACTGGGCAGTGCTGGGCAGTGCTGGGCCGCGCTGCAGGCCAGGCTGCAGGCCAGGATGCACGCCGACCACCGGCGTCGTGAGGGCGCGGCGGCCCGCGTGGCGGCAGGAGTGGCGGCAGCCGTGCACCCGGTGTCCGTCGGCGCGCCGATGGGTGGTTGCGTGACGGTGTGGGCCTCCAGTGGACTAGCGTGACTGTGATCGAGCCTGACGCCGCTTGCGTCTGCGTGCCTGCACGCGGCCTCGCGGGACGCCCGGCTCGATCACCGGGTGAACGCCATGACGAGGAGGCACCGAGGTGGGCGCGACCGCGGAGTCCGCGGCGGACAAGTCCATGGCCGGCAGGCTGGGTCTGAAGGCCGGGCAGGCGGTCCAGGAGTTCGGCTACGACGACGACGTCGACCACGAGCTTCGTTCGCAGATCGAGGCGCTCACGGGCACCGAGATCGTCGACGAGGAGGTGCAGGACGTCGTCGACGGGGTGCTCTACTGGTGGCGCGACGGCGACGGGGACCTGGTGGACGCCTTGGTGGACGCGCTCACCAACCTCGCGGACGGCGGGGCGATCTGGCTTCTGACCCCCAAGTCCGGTCGCGTCGGCCATGTCGAGCCCAGCGAGATCGAGGAGGCCGCCCCCACCGCCGGGATGCACGCCACCCGCACGATCAGCGCGTGCACCGACTGGACGGGGACTCGGCTGGCCCGGCCCCGCGGCAGTCGGCGCTGACCCGGCGCGACCTGGCCTGACCCGACCTGACCTGACCTGACCTGACCCGACCTAGTCGGCTGGGTCGCGGCCGGTTCTCAGGGGCGAGACGTCAGGGTGCCCAGCCGCGTCACGAGCCGCCCCGCCTGCGCCAGCGTGCGGGCCGCGGCCCGAAGGGCCACCCCGCCTGGCAGGCCCGGTGCGGCCTCCAGCGCAGGCAGCAGCTCCAGCAGCCGTGGCACCTCCCTCAGCCGCAGCCGACGGCTGAGCACCAGCTGTGCGGCGTTCGCCCGCCCGGCAGAGGCGTCCAGGACGTCGGCCGGCGCCCCCTCGATCGCGGGCCAACCGAGGTCGGCGGCTCGTGCCTCCCGCCCGAGCCGCATCGTGATCCACGCATCGGGGGCCGTTGCGCATGCCCAGTAGCCCTCCGTCGCCTGGACGGCGAGGGTGCTGCGCAGGCCTGACTGGGCCGCGAGTGCCCCGACGACGTCCACCAGCGCGGCCAGGCCGGCGTGCAGCAGCGCGGGGCGCACCACCTCGGGGGAGGCCACGTCGAGGGCGTGGACCGCTAGCTCGTAAGCGCTGGCGACGATCACACCGGCGACAGGGAGCGAGCCGACCGAGGAGCGCGTCCACTCACGTCCGATCTGGTCGAGCTCCGCCGAGGCGAGGAAGGACGTCGCGCGCTCGCGTGCCTCCTCGAGCGCGCCGACGATCTCCTCGACCGAGGCGTCGTGATGGGCACTCACGAGCAGGGAGTTGCGCGCGTCGGCGTCGTCCACCTCGTGCGCTCGACCGCGACGGGCGTCGTCCAGCAAGGTCGCGAACCGTCGGTGCTCGTCCCACGACCCGAGGTGCACGAGGACGTCGCGCGACGACCAGCCGCTCAGCCGGCTCGGTGCGTCCAGGTCGAGCAGCCCGGCCAGCCGGATCATCTCCGCCCACGCGGCGTCCACCAGGGCGACGAGCTCCGCAGGCTCGCTGCCTGCCAGGCCGACGGCTCCGGGGTCCGGTGTCAGGGGCTCGTGACGGGTCACGCGGGCATCCTGTCCCCGCCCGGCTGGCAGTCGGCAGGCGGCCCCGCGGGAGAGCACCGGCCGGCGGGCGTAGGCTCCCGGCGTGCGGGCCGACCCGTGCGGCGGGGCGCCTTGCGGCGTCGTCCAGCGCCGTCCGGAAGACGTCGGGCTGCCTGGCGCACGCGGCACCCCCGGCAGGAGAGGACCACAGATGAGCATCGAGGTCGGCCTGCCGGCACCGGACTTCACGCTGAAGGACCAGCACGGCCAGGGAGTACGTCTGTCGGATCTTCGGGGACAGCAGCACGTCGCCCTCGTCTTCTACCCCTTCGCCTTCTCCGGCATCTGCACCGGGGAGCTGTGCGAGATCCGCGACAACCTCGAGGTGTTCGCGGCCGCCGACGTCCAGGTGGTCGGGATCTCCTGCGACCCGATGTACACCCAGCGGGCCTGGGCACAGGCCGAGGGGTACACGTTCCCGCTGCTGTCGGACTTCTGGCCGCACGGTGCGGTCGCCCAAGCCTACGGTGTGTTCGACGAGGGCCGGGGGCGGGCCGAGCGCGGCACGTTCCTCATCGACAAGGACGGCGTGCTGCGCTGGCAGGTCGTCAACCCGCCCGGCCAGGCGCGCCCCCTGGCCGCTTACCGGGAGGCGATGGCAGCGCTGTGACCTCCTCCCCTCGCGGGAGGACGGGCCTGTAGCTCAGCTGGCAGAGCACCGCGCTTACACCGCGGGTGTCGTCGGTTCGATCCCGGCCGGGCCCACCGCGAAGCTCGGAGTCGTGCGGCTTTGCCACGCGCTGGGTGGCTGCCCGAGCACGGGAAGTGCGGTTGCTGCCTGAGCACGGGGCGTGCGGATATGGTGCAGCGCGTGAGCACCGATGCGCCCGTCGCGACCCTGGCCGATGTCGTCCGCGTCGTCGAGCGGATGTACGACCCGGCATGGGCGAAGGACTGGGACGCCGTCGGCCTCGTGTGCGGAGACCCGGCCGCGCCGGTGCGCCGGGTGCTGCTCGCCGTCGACGCCACGCCCGCGGTCGTGGAGGAGGCGATCGCGTGGCACGCCGACCTGCTGCTCACCCACCACCCCCTGTTCCTTCGCCCCGTGCACAGCGTGGCGGCCACGACGCCCAAGGGCCGCATGGTCCATGCGCTGGTGCGGGCCGGGTGCGCGCTGTACACCGCGCACACGAACGCCGACGCCGCCGCGCCCGGCGTCTCCGACGCCCTGGCCCGGGTGCTCGGGCTGCGCGACCTGGCACCCTTGAGCGCCGACGCCGGCGACCCCGTGGACAAGATCGTCACGTTCGTCCCCACCACGGCACTCGAGGCGGTGACCGACGCCATGGCCGCCGCGGGAGCCGGGCGGGTGGGGGCGTACTCGCGGGTCGCCTGGAGCGCCGTGGGGTCGGGCACCTTCGAGCCCGGCCCGGGCTCGGCCCCGGTCATCGGCACGGTCGGGGTGCGGGAGGTCGTTGCGGAGGACCGCGTCGAGATGGTCGCCCCGCGGGCCGCCCGCGCCGCCGTCCTCGCGGCCCTTCGGCGGGCGCACCCCTACGAGGAGGTCGCCGTCGACGTCTACGAGATGGCCGCCTGGAGCGGGCCGCGCGGCATCGGCCGGGTGGGCCGCCTGCCGTCCGCGACGACCCTGCGCGACCTCGCGACCCTCGTGGCCGAGGCGCTGCCGGCGACGACCCAGGGGGTGCGGGTCGCGGGCGACCCCACCGCGGAGGTGTCCACGGTCGCGGTGTGCGGAGGGGCGGGGGACTCCCTGCTCGCCGCGGCACAGGCCTGCGGCGCGGATGCCTACGTGACGGCCGACCTGCGGCACCACCGCACGCTGGAGGCACGTGAGGCGGCGGCTGATGCAGCCCCCTACCTGGTGGACGTCGCGCACTGGGCGAGCGAGTGGCCGTGGCTGGCGGGTGTGGCCAACCGTCTGCAGGGCGCGCTCGACGCCGCCGGGACCGCCGTGGAGACGCACGTGTCGTTGCGGTGCACCGATCCGTGGACCTTCCGCGTGCCCAGCTCCGGCAGCGTCGTAAGGTGACGGGCGCCCGTCGCTCGGTCGGTGCGCAGTCGGTCGGTGCGCAGTGTCAGGAGGACCTTCTGTGGTGACCGCGCTTCCGCAGGACCAGTGGCGGCTGCTCGACGTCCAGGCCCACGACACCCGACTGGCGCAGATCGCCCACCGCCGGCGCACCCTGCCCGAGCACGCCGAGGTGGACCGGCTCACGACGGCGGTCGCGGAAGCCGTCGACCGGCAGGTCGCCGCCCGGACCGACGTCGACGACGTGGCCCGCGAGCTGGCCAAGTCGGAGGCCGACGTGGAGCAGGTGCGCCAGCGGGCAGCCCGCAACGGGTCCCGGCTCGAGGCGGGGCAGGGCAGCGCCAAGGACCTGCAGGCGCTGCAGCACGAGCTGGCGACCCTCGCCGAGCGGCAGTCGGTGCTGGAGGACCTCGAGCTGGAGGTCATGGAGCGGGCCGAGGCCGCACAGGCCCGGTTGGAGGCTGTGGCCGAGGAGGAGGCGCGGCTGCGCTCGGACCTGGCGGGCGTGATCGACCGGCGCGACGCCGCGCTGGCCACGCTCGACGAGGAGGCGGTGCGCGAGGGCGCTGCGCGCGGGCAGGCGGCGGGCGGACTGCCGGCGGACCTGCTCGCCCTGTACGAGAAGGTGCGCCTGGCCGCCGGCGGAGTCGGCGCCGCGAGGCTGTACCAGCGGCGGTGCGAGGGCTGCAGGCTCGAGCTGAACAACACCGATATCGCCCGCCTGCGCTCGGCCGCCCCGGAGGAGGTCCTGCGGTGCGAGGAGTGCCGCCGGATCCTCGTGCGCACGCTCGACTCCGGCCTGTGAGCGACGCAGCGCCCGAGGGTCGTCGCCTGGTCGTCGAGGCCGACGGCGGGTCGCGAGGCAACCCGGGCCCCGCCGGCTACGGGGCGCTGGTGCGTGACGCCGGCACCGGCGAGCTGCTCGCCGAGGTCGCCGAGGCGATCGGGACGGCGACCAACAACGTCGCCGAGTACCGGGGGCTGCTGGCCGGCCTGCGGGCCGCGGTCGGCATCGACCCGCGGTGCACGGTCGAGGTCCGGATGGACTCCAAGCTCGTCGTGGAGCAGATGTCGGGGCGCTGGCAGGTCAAGCACGAGGACATGCGTCGGCTGGCGAGCCAGGTGCGCGGCGTCCTGCCGCCCGAACGCGTGACGTACGTGTGGGTGCCGCGAGCCCGCAACGCCCATGCGGACCGCCTTGCCAACGAGGCCCTGGACGCCGCGGAGCACGGCCGGCCGTGGGTCCGCGGCGCCGCGCGCGCGCCGTCCTCAGCACCGTCGGCCTCAGCCGGGTCGTCCTCAGCCGGGTCGTCCTCGACCAGGTCGTCCTCACCTGCGCCGTCCTCGACCAGGGCGCCACATCCCCCGGACCCCGCCGCGGCGACCACGCTGGTGCTGGTGCGGCACGGGCGGACGGCCCTGACCGAGGAGGGTCGCTTCTCGGGCAGGGGCGGCTCGGACCCGTCGTTGTCGGCCGCCGGGGAGGGCGACGCCCGTCGCGCCGCGGCGGCAGTGGGCGGGCTTGGGGCGCCCGGTGCTCTGGTCGGGTCGGTGTCCCGGCCCGGCGCCGTCCTGGCCTCGCCCATGGCCAGGACCCGGCAGACCGCGGCCGCGATCGCCGACACGCTGGGCCTGCAGGTCGAGTTCGACGAGGGGTGGGCGGAGATCGCGTTCGGCGTCTGGGACGGTCTCACGTATGCCGAGATCCTCCGGCGCTGGCCCCAGGATCTCGGGAACTGGCTCGGGTCCCTGACGGCGGCCGCCCCCGGCGGCGGGGAGTCACTGGCCGACTTCACGGCCCGGGCGGAGGCGGCGCGGCGGCGCACGGTGGCCGCCTACGCCGGTCGCACGGTGGTCGTGGTCACGCACACGACCCCTGTGCGGGCGGCGGTGCAGGCCGCGCTCGAGGCCGGACCGGTGACGATGTGGCGCCTGCAGATCGCGCCGTGCTCGGTCACGGTCGTGCGGTTCTGGGCCGACGACGCCGCCGAGGTGGCCGCGGTGAACGCGACGGCCCACCTGTCCTGAGCGGCCTTCCGCGACCTCTGGCGGCTTGTCGCCTCACCCGGCGGATGGGCGATCGTTAGGCGCCAGAGGACGCACAGGGGTCAGGCGGTGATCGCCGCCTCGAGGATGTCCAGGCCCTCGGCGAGCAGGTGGTCCGGGATCACCAGCGGGGGCAGGAAGCGCAGCACGTTGCCGTAGGTGCCGCACGTCAGAGTGAGCAGGCCGGACTGGTGGCACGCCGCGCTGATCCGCGCGGTCGTGGCCGCGTCCGGGTCGGTCGTGCCCGGTGTCACGATCTCGATCGCCAGCATCGCACCGCGGCCCCGGACGTCGCCGATCATCGGGAAGCGCGAGGCCAGGGACTGCAGCCGCGGCAGCATGGTCGCCTCGATCCGTCGGGCAGCCCCCACCAGGTCCTGCGACTCGATGATCGAGATCGCGCCGAGCGCTGCCGCGCAGGCCACCGGGTTGCCGCCGTACGTGCCGCCCAGACCACCCGGGTGCACCGAGTCCATGATCTCTGCGCGCCCCGTGACGCCCGCCAGCGGCAGGCCGCCGGCGATCCCCTTGGCGGTGGTCACCATGTCGGGGACCACGCCCTCGAAGGTGCACGCGAACATCTCGCCGGTGCGCGCGAAGCCGGTCTGGATCTCGTCGGCCACGAAGACGACCCCGTTGGCCTGGCACCACTCGACGAGCGCGGTGAGGAACCCCGGGGCCGGCACCACGAAGCCGCCCTCGCCCTGGATCGGCTCGATGACCACCGCGGCGAGCCGGTTCGCCCCGATCTGCTTGTCCATCACGCTGATCGCGCGGGCCGCCGCCTGGGCACCGGTCATCGGGGCCGGCTCGTGGAACGGGTACGACATCGGCACGTGGTAGACCTCGCCGGCGAACGGCCCGAAACCGTCCTTGTACGGCATGTTCTTGGCCGTCATCGCCATCGTGAGGTTCGTGCGGCCGTGGTAGGCGTGGTCGAAGACGGCGACCGCCTGGCGCCCGGTGTAGCGGCGGGCGATCTTCACGGCGTTCTCCACAGCCTCGGCCCCGGAGTTGAACAGCGCGCTGCGCTTGACGTGGTCACCCGGCGTCAGCCGGTTGAGCGCCTCGCAGACCTCCACGTAGCCGGCGTAGGGCGTGACCATGAAGCAGGTGTGCGTGAGCGCGGCCACCTGCGCCTGCACGCGTGCGGCCACCTCGGGGGCGGCGTTGCCGACGCTCGTGACCGCGATCCCCGCCCCGAAGTCGATGAGCTGGTTGCCGTCGACGTCGACGAGGACGCCGCCCCCGGCCCGCTCGATGTAGATCGGCAACATCGTGCCCACCCCCGCGGCGACGGCCGAGGTCTTGCGGGCCTGCAGCGCCCGCGAGCGCGGCCCGGGGATCTCGGTAGCCAGGACCCGTCGCTGCTCGACCCCGGAGATGCTCTCGACCTGCCGGGACGGCGCGTGCGGCTCGAGGGTGTCGGTCATGGCTGCTCCTGGGCTGGGCTGGGCTGGGTTGGTGGGCTTGGTTGGTGGGGTGGGTTGGTCGGCTGGGTCGGCTGGCGACCAGCGTCGGCCAGCCCCCACCGTAGATCCGAACACCGTCGCGCATCGTGTCCCGCTCGGCGGTCCGAGCTCCCCGGAATCGCCCATCGGGCCACGTATCGGGGATACTGCTGCCCGTGGCCCCCACCCTGCGACGCCTGCTCGCCAGTCCCGGGCTGGGCGTGCGCGTCATCGCCGGCGCCGGCGCGCTCGACCGGCCGGTCTCGTGGGTGGCGGTGAGCGAGCTGGCCGACCCCACCGGCTATCTCGAAGGTGGCGAGCTCGTGCTGCTGACCGGCGTCCACCTCGACCTCGGGGCCGAGCCGTCGACGCGCTACGTCGAGCGGCTCGTGGCCCGCGAGGTCTGCGGCGTCGGCTTCGGTGTGGGGATCGTGCACGACGCCGTTCCCCCTGGGCTCGTCGAGGCGGCTGCGGCAGCGGGGCTGCCGCTGGTCGAGGTGGACCGGCCCACCCCCTTCATCGCGCTGGGCAAGGCCCTGTCCGACCTCCTCGCCGCCGAGCAGGTCGAGGGCACGCGTCGGCGGCTCGACGGCATGCGCGCCCTGACGTCGGCGCTCGCCGAGGGGGGCGACGTCTCGGCGGCACTGGGCCGGCTGGCGATGCTCGGTGGGGGCTGGGCGGCGGTGCTCGACACGCGCGGAGCCGTCGTGGCGCAGTCAACGGGGCATCCGCCCACCGAGGTGGCGCGCGGCCTCGTGGGCCAGCTCAAAGGTCGGGGCACACACTCGAGCGCCTCGGCGGTCGGCGACCACGGCCGCGTCACGGTGATCCCCATCGGTGTGGGCGAGCGGCCCAAGGGGTATCTCGCAGTCGGGACTCCCGCCGGGGCTGAGCTGGACCACCATCTGGTCACGTTCGCAGGGTCGCTGCTGACGCTGGACCGCGAGCGGTCGTCAGCCCCGCGCGACGTCGTGCGCTGGGCACGCGCGGCGTCACTGACGGCCCGGCTGCAGCGCGCGGCTCCCACGGAGCCGGCCGACCTCCTGGGACCCCTCGCGCGCCCGGGAGCACATGTCCGAGCCGTCGTCGTCCGCGCCGACGCCCAGACCGTCGAGGGGCGGTTGGCGGAGCCCGAACGCGTCGGTGTGCTCGCCCTCGACGGCGAGACGACGCTGCTCGTCGTCGTCGAGGAGGATCTGGCCGACGTCCTCGGTGCGGTGACGTCGCTCGTGGCCGAGACCGGGGGTGGTGTCTCGGCCACGGCCTCGCTGGGCGACCTCGTGCGAGCCGTGGACGAGGCTGCGGGCCTGGCTGCCCGGGCTCGGGGCCGGGTGGACCGGGCGGAGGACGCCGCCCCCACCCTGCTGGAGCTGCTCGGACCCGTGGTGGCGCAGGCCTTCGCGCACGACCTGCTGGCGCCCCTGTTCGCCGTCAGTGAGGAGGACGGGGCGCAGATCGCCACGGCACTCACCACCTGGCTGCGCCATCGAGAGCGCACCGGCGAGGCCGCTGAGGCCCTCGGCGTCCACCGACACACGCTGCGGGAGCGGCTGCGCCGCGCCGAACGCCTCCTGGAGCGCGACCTCGACGACCCGCAGACGCGTGCCGAGCTCTGGGTGGCGTTGGAGGCCCGAGGCGACCTGCGCAAGCACGATGCGCGCGTCTGAGATGCTCGCTGTTCACACACGCCAGGCAGGAAGCCGACCCGCGTCGGCAGGGAGGGACACGGTGGAGACGAGGCGAGGGCTCCTACGCGGGGTCGCGGGCGACGTCGCGAACCTGGAGGCGAGGGCGTGAACCCGCGCTACGCCGCAGACCTGTCGGCCCAGGAGGCCTTCGACCTGCTGCAGTCGGAGGACAGTGCCGTGCTCGTGGATGTGCGCACCCGTGCCGAGTGGTCATACGTGGGGGTGCCCGACCTCTCCGGGCTCGGCAAGGCACTGGTGTGCATCGAGTGGGTGAGCTTTCCTGACGGCCTGCGCAACGCGCACTTCCTCGAGCAGCTGGACGCCGCGGGCGTGCGACGCGATGCCTCCGTCGCCTTCATCTGCCGTTCCGGCGTGCGTTCGGCCGCAGCAGCCGACGCTGCGACCGCCTCGGGCTTCGCCCGGTGCTACAACGTGTCGGGCGGCTTCGAGGGCCCGCTCGACCTGTCAGGGCATCGTGGCCGGTCCGGAGGGTGGAAGGCGCAGGGGCTCCCGTGGCGGCAGTCGTGAGCCGGCGCGATGGGTTGCCTGCGTGACCACCGACCCGGAGCTGGGTCCGGACACCCTCGCGGTGCGCGGCGGGCTGGCACGGTCGGGGTTCGCCGAGACCTCCGAGGCGCTCTTCCTCACGCAAGGTTACGTCTACGGCGGCGCCGCCGAGGCCGAGGCGGCGTTCGCCGGGGAGCTCGACCACTTCGTCTACTCCCGGTACGGCAACCCGACGGTGGCGATCTTCGAAGAGCGGCTCCGCCTCGTCGAGGGCGCCCCGGCGTGCTTCGCGACAGCGACCGGCATGGCGGCGGTCTTCACGGCCTTGGCGGCCCTGCTGCGGGCGGGCGACCGCGTCGTCGCGTCGCGCGCTCTTTTCGGGTCCTGCTTCGTGATCCTCGACGAGCTGCTGCCGCGCTGGGGGATCCACACCGACTTCGTCGACGGGCACGACCTCGACCAGTGGCGGGCGGCGCTGGCCGCCCCGGCACAGGCCGTCTTCTTCGAGACGCCGTCGAACCCGATGCAGGACCTCGTGGACATCGCGGCCGTGTGCGACCTGGCGCACGCGGCGGGCGCGACCGTGGTGGTCGACAACGTCTTCGCGACGCCGCTGCTGCAGCGGCCGATGGAGCTCGGTGCGGACGTGGTCGTCTACTCGGCCACCAAGCACATCGACGGCCAGGGCCGGGTGCTCGGTGGAGCCATCCTGGGCGCGAAGGCGTTCATCGACGAGGGTGTGCAGACCTTCATGCGCCACACCGGGCCGTCGATGAGCCCGTTCAACGCATGGGTTCTGCTCAAGGGTCTGGAGACGCTTCGGCTGCGGCTGGACCGGCAGTGCGCCACGGCCGCCGGGCTTGCCACCTGGCTCGAGGAGCATCCCCGGGTGCGGTCGGTGCGCTACCCCTACCTGCCCAGCCACCCCCAGCACGACCTCGCCCGGGCCCAGATGTCGGCCGGTGGCTCGGTGGTCACCTTCGAGATCGCGACGCCCGAGCCGGCCCGTGCCAAGGAGGCGGCGTTCCTCGTGCTCGACGCGCTGCGCCTGGTGGACATCTCGAACAACCTCGGTGACGCGAAGTCGCTGGTCACCCACCCGGCCACGACCACCCACCGGCGGCTGACGCCGCAGGCCCGGGCGGCTGCCGGGATCACGGACGGGGTGGTTCGGCTGTCCGTCGGGCTCGAGGACCCCGACGACCTGCGTCGCGACCTGGAAGCCGCACTCAGCTCACTCGGGTGACGGCGTCGGCGCGCGCCTCGGACCGCATGAGCGCCCACAACGCCTCGACGTCGGCCCGCTCGGTCGCCTCGGCGCCGATCGACACGCGCACCATCCATCGCCCGTCCAGCAGCGACGGCGTCACGAACGCGCGCCCGGACTCGTTGATCGCATCAGCCCAGGCGAGCGTGTGCTCGTCGAGGGCCGACAGGCCCGGCGGCTCGTGGCGCACGCAGACCGTCTGCAGGTTCACGGGGGCGAGCACGCGCCAGCCGGGCTCGGCGCGCACCTGCTCGGCCAACCACGCCGCGTTCGCCAGGTCACGTCGCAACCGGGCCTGGATCGCCTCGACGCCGTCCAGGCGGAGGTGGAACCACAGCTTCAGCGCCCGGAAGCGCCGACCGAGCGGGATGCCCCAGTCCTTGTACTGCGTGACCTCGCCGTCGACGGCCGAGCGCAGGTAGGAGGGGTTCGTGGACATCACCCGCACGAGATGGTCGGGGTCGCGGACGTAGAGCAACGAGCAGTCGAGGATCGTGCCGAGCCACTTGTGGGGGTTCCAAGCGAGGGAGTCCGCCCCGCCCGCCCCGCCCGCCCCGCCCGAGCCATCCCCGCCCGCGCCGTCCGCCCCGCCCGAGCCGTCCCCGCCCGTGCCGTCCAGCCCGGCGACGAGCCAGCGCATCTCCGGTAGCAGGAGCGCCGACCCGGCCATCGCCGCGTCGACGTGCACCCACAGGCCGAGCTCCCGCGCCACAGCCACGATCTCGGCCACGGGGTCCACCGCGGTGGTGCCCGTCGTCCCCACGCTGACCACGACGGCGGCTGGGCGTCGTCCAGCGTTCACGTCCTTCTCGACGGCGGCGCGCAGCGCGGCCGGCTCCATCGCGTAGGTGAGCGGGTGCACGTCGACCATGCGCAGGTTGTCGCGGCCGAAACCGGCGAGCAGCACGGCCTTGGCGACGCTGGAGTGCGCATGGGCGGTGGTGTAGACGGTCAGGGGCGCGGGCTCCGCCTGCAGGCCGCCGCGGGCCTCGCTGTAGTCGCTGGCGCGCTCGCGGGCTGCGAGCATCGCGACCAGGCACGCCGACGAGGCGGTGTCATGGATGGCGCCCTTCCAGTGCGGGGCCAACCCGGTGAGATCTCGAAGCCAGTCCGTGACCACCTCCTCGACCTCGGTGAGCGCCGGCGCGGACTGCCAGGTGATCCCGAGCGCGCCCAGGCCGGAGGACGCGAGGTCGCCGAGCACCGACGCGAGCCCGGCGTTGGAGGGGAACCAGCCGAAGAACCGCGGGCTCTGGGTCTGGGTGATGCCCGGCACCACCACGCGTTCGAGATCGCTCAGCAGTGCACGGAGGGGCTCGGGGGACGCGGGTGCCGTGGCTGACAGGCCGGCGGCGACCTGACCGGGCTTCACCCGGGCCTGCACGGGCAGGTCCGGGATGCCCGCCCGGTAGTCGGCGATCCAGTCCACGAGCACGTGACCGGCCGACCGGAACTCCTCGGGTGTCATGGTGGCAACGCTAGGCGGGGCGACCCGCCGCCCCGCCGCCGGGTGGGTGGACGCCGCCGGGTGGGTGGACGCCGCCGGGTGGGTGGACGCCGCCGGGTGGGTGGTCGTCCCGACCGAGGTCGGTGCCCGGCAGGCGTCCGCCGGGATACTGGCGCGGTGTCCAGCGACGTGATCGTCAAGCTCGCGGCGATCGTGGCGATCATCGCTCTCGGCTTCGTCGCCGGCCGCACCGCGCGCCTGGGTGGGGCCGAGCCGGCTCGCACCCTCTCGAACGTGGCGTTCTACCTGTTCACGCCGGCGCTGCTGTTCCGTACCACGGCACGCATCGACCTTGCCCGGCTTCCGTGGGCCACGCTGGCGGCGTTCTTCGGGCCGGTGGTCCTCCTGATGCTGGTGGTCTACGCGTGGCAGCACACGCGTGTCGACCTCCCCCCTGCCGGCCCGTCGGTGCGGGCGATCTCCACGACGTTCGGCAACACCGTGCAGCTGGGCATCCCGGTCGCAGCGGCGCTGTTCGGCGAGGCGGGGCTGGCGGTTCACGTCACGATCGTCAGCCTGCACGCGCTGACGCTGCTGACCATCGTCACCGTGCTCGTCGAGCTGGACCTGGCACGGGCGCACGCGCGTACGCGGCCCGGGTCGGGCGGGCTCGCGACCACGGTCGCGGTCACGGCGCGCAACACGGTCATCCACCCCGTCATGCTTCCGGTGCTCGCCGGGCTCGCCTGGAACGTGACGGGGCTGCCGATTCCCGCCGTGGTCGACGAGGTGCTGCGCACCCTCGCGCAGGCCGTCGTCCCCGTCTGCCTGGTGACGATCGGGATGTCCCTGGCTCACTACGGCCTGCGTGGGGTGGCGGGCGGGGCAGTCGCCCTCAGTGCGGGCAAGCTCGTGCTGCAGCCGGCCCTCGTGCTGGTCGCGGCACACTGGGGGGCGGGCCTGCACGGCATGCCGCTGGCCGTGGTGGTGATGTGCGCCGCGCTGCCGATCGGCTCCAACGCGTTGCTGTTCGCGCAGCGCTACGAGGCCCTGGAGGGTGAGGCGACGGCGGGCATCGTCGTGTCGACGGTGGCCTACGTCGTGACGGCACCCGTCTGGCTGACCATCCTCGACCGGGTGGCGCCTTGAGACCCCTCCTGCGCCCCGCGAACCTTCGCACCGCGGGCGGCGCGCCGACTCGGCTCGCCGGGCGCGCAGCGCCTTGGTGATCGTGAGACATCAGTGGTTCGCGGGGTGATCGTCATGCGCCGTGACGGGGTGCACGCCTGGGGTTGTCTCACGATCACCGAGGGTGTCTCGCGGCCCGAGATGGGCCGCCCGCCCTCGCCGCCCTTCCGGGCCGGGATCTCGCTACCCTGGACCTGCGGACGAGCCGGACAGGCGGCCGCGTCGGGTGCAGCGACTGCACCCGCCGAGGAAAGTCCGGACTCCACAGGGCAGGGTGGTGGCTAACGGCCACCCGGGGCGACCCGCGGGACAGTGCCACAGAGAACAGACCGCCACCCGATGAACGGCTTCGGCCGGGCGTCGGGGGGCAAGGGTGAAACGGTGGTGCAAGAGACCACCAGCGCATCGGGCGACCGGTGCGGCTCGGCAAACCCCACCCGGAGCAAGACCAGACAGGCAGCGTTCGAGGGCGGCCCGCCCGAGCTGCCGGGTAGGTCGCAACCGTCGCAGCACCTGAGAGGGTGGTGCGCAAGGAGGGCACCGGCAACGGTGTCCCGAGATGGATGGCCGCCCTCGGCGGCGGGCTCGCCCGTCACCGGGACAGGATCCGGCTTATCGTCCGGCTCGTCCGCCCGCCCCTGCGCCGTCCTCTGGCGCCTAGTCGTCGCCTCAGAGGCGATGTAGGAGCGGCTACCTTCCAGAGATCGGGCACAGACCAGAGAGATTGGGCACAGCCAGGGATCGGGGCACAGCGTCGGGGAGGAGCGCGCTTGTCAGCGAAGGCCGCGCCGGGGTCGCGGGTGGACCGCTCGGGCGTCTCCGAGCCTGCGCGGCGAGAGCTCGAGGCTGTGCTGCGCACGGCGATGCGCGGTGAGGTGGACTTCGGCTCGGCAGTGCGGGCCGCCTACAGCAGCGACTCGTCGAACTACCGCCAGGTGCCCCTCGGCGTCGTCTTCCCCCGCGACCACGACGACGTCGTCACCGCGCTTCGCGTGGCCGCCGACCACGACGCGCCGGTCCTGGCGCGCGGCGCCGGCACGAGCCTGGCCGGCCAGGCGTGCAACGTCGCGGTCGTCGTCGACACCAGCCGTCACCTCACGCGCATCCTGGAGATCGACGAGCAGGCGCGGACGGCGCGCGTGCAGCCGGGCGTCGTCCTGGACGACCTGCGCCGTGCTGCCACCAGGCACGGGCTCACGTTCGGCCCCGACCCGGCAACACACGCGTGGTGCACCCTCGGCGGGATGATCGGCAACAACTCCTGCGGTCCGCACGCGCTCTACGCAGGCAAGACGGTCGACAACGTCGACGCCCTGCGGGTCGTGCTGTACGGGGGCGAGTCCCTGGAGGTCGGCGACTACGACGACGTGGCGTACGCCGAGGCCGTCGCAGCAGGTGGTCGCCTCGCCGGCGTTCTCGCCGGGCTGCGCGAGATAGGACGGCGCAGCGCGGCGGACGTCGTCGCGGCCTTCCCGGACATCCCGCGCCGCGTGAGCGGCTACAACCTCGACCAGATCGTGCCGGGCCGGCCGCTGCACGTTGCGCGGCTTCTGGTGGGCACGGAGTCGACCTGCGCGGTGGTGACCGAGGCCACCGTGAGGCTGTCCAGCAACCCCGGTCATCGCCGGCTCGTCGTGCTCGCCTACCCGGACGTCTTCGCCGCGGCGGCGGCCGTGCCTTCCCTGCTGGACAACGCAAAGCGGCAGCCCAGCCTGCCGCAGCCCAGCCTGCCGCAGCCCAGCCTGCCGCAGCCCAGCCTGCCGCAGCCCAGCCTGCCGCAGCCCAGCCTGCGGGAGCACGGCCTGCGGGAGCACGGCCTGCTCGGTCTCGAAGGCTTCGACGCCGCGCTGACCGAGCAGATGCGCGCGCGCGGCCTGCACACCGACCACCTCGGGCTGCTCCCCGACGGGGGGGCGTGGCTTCTGGCCGAGGTCGGCGCCGACGACCCGGACGAGGCCGACGCCCTGGCGGCAGCAGTCGCCGGCGGGTCGCACGGTGCGCAGGGTTGGCGGCGCTACGACGACGTGGCCCGCCAGGCAGCGGTGTGGTCGGTGCGCGAGTCCGGCCTGGCCGCTACGGCGATCCGCGCGGACGGCAGCCACAACGTCGAAGGCTGGGAGGACGCCGCCGTCCCGCCCGAGCGCCTTGCCGAGTACCTGCGTGGGATCACGAGCCTGTGGCAGGAGTTCGGTTACAGCGGGGCGTGGTACGGCCACTTCGGGCAGGGCTGCGTGCACACCCGCAACAACTTCGACCTGGCCGGTCTGGAGGGGCTGCGCGCCTACCGCTCCTACGTCGAGCGGGCCGCTGACCTGGTCGTGGCGCTGGGCGGGTCGATCTCGGGCGAGCACGGCGACGGGCAGTCGCGCGGGGAGCTGCTGGAACGGGTCTACGGGCCGGCAGTGGTCACCGCGTTCCGGCAGGTCAAGGCCGTGTTCGACCCACGCGGCCGGATGAACCCCGGCAAGGTCGTGGACCCCTACCCGCTCGACACGAACCTTCGCTTCGGCCCGGACCATCCGCATCGCGGTCCCCACGCCGACCCGGGGCCACGGCCATCGGGCTTCTCCTTCGCCGCCGACGGCGGCTCCTTGCAGAGTGCGGCGCAGCGCTGCGTGGGGGTCGGGAGGTGCCGGCGCGACGACGCCGGAGTCATGTGCCCGTCCTACCGTGCCACCCGCGACGAGCGACACTCGACCCGCGGGCGGGCGAGCCTGCTCACAGAGATGTTCCGCGGCGAGGTGACGCCGGCGTCGTGGCGCAACGAGGACGTGCGGGCCGCGCTCGACCTGTGCCTGTCGTGCAAGGGCTGCCTGGTCGACTGCCCGACGCACGTGGACATGGCGACCTACAAGGCCGAGTTCCTCTCGCACTACTTCCGGGGCCGGCTGCGGCCGCCGGCGATGTACGCCCTCGGGCTCATCCCGTGGACGGCGCGAGCGGCGACTCGTGCGCCTCGGTTCGCGAACGCGGTGCTCGCGTCGCCGCCGGGTCGGGGGCTGCGTCGGCTGGTCGGGGTGACGACCAGACGTGCCGCGCCTGCCTTCGCCGACCCCCCGTTGCGGCGCTCGGCACGGGCCGGGGCAGGGCGTCGCACGCGGGCAGCCACCGTGGTCGTGTGGCCTGACACGTTCACCGACGCCTACCGTCCCCAGGCGGCTCACGACCTCGTGGCGGTCCTCGAGGCGCTGGGGGAGCAGGTGGCGATCCCGACCCGGTGGGCGTGCTGCGCCCGGCCGCTCTACGACTCGGGCATGCTGGCGCTGGCGCGGCGCTGGCTCACCCGGCTGCTCGACGTCCTGCAGCCCTGGCTGGACGCCGGGGTGCCGGTCGTCGTGCCCGAACCGAGCTGCCTGGCCGCCTTCCGTGACGAGCTGCCGGCTCTGATGGCCGGCGACGCCCGGGCGGCCCGGCTGGCCTCGCTCGCGCGGTCGCCGGCGGAGCACCTGCTGAGCCTCGACGCGCTCGAGGCGGCCGTCGCGAGGGCCGCGGGCGGACCGGCCGGGCGGCGCGTCGTCGTCCACCCGCACTGCCACGCCCGAGCGGCCGGGAGCAGCGCGGCGGACGGGCGGCTGCTGGAGCTGCTCGGGTACGACGTGCAGGTGCTGGACGCCGGCTGCTGCGGCCTGGCCGGGTCGTTCGGGTTCCGGGCTGAGCACGAGGAGCTGTCGCGCAGGATCGGGCTGGACCAGTGGATGCCGCGACTGCTCGATGCCGTCGAGGACGCCGACGCCCTCGTGGTCGACGGGTTCAGCTGCCTCACCCAGCTGGCCGAGCTCGCCGGCACCGCCGGGCTCCGGACGGCGCCACAACCCTTGCCGCTGGTCAGCCTGGTCCGCCGACGGCTCGGCGTCTGATCCGGCCGCCTACGGGCGATCATGCGCTTCCGGTACATCGGCAGTCACGCTCAGGCGCGCGAGGCCCCGAGCTCGGCGGCCAGCAGGGCCGCACCGACGATCCCGCCGTCGTTGCGCAGCGAGGCGGCCACGATCGGGGTCCTCAGGTCGAGCAACGGCAAGAACTTGTCGGCCTTCTTGCTGATGCCGCCCCCCACGACGATGAGGTCTGGCCAGAGCAGGTTCTCGACGGCCTTGAAGTAGCGCTCGAGCCGGCCCGCCCAGCGCTCCCAGGTGAGCTCCTCCCGCTCGCGAACGCTGTCCGCGGCCCGAGTCTCGGCGTCGTAGCCGTCGACCTCGAGGTGGCCGAGCTCGGTGTTGGGCACCAGCGTGCCGTCCACGATCAGGGCCGACCCGATGCCGGTGCCGAGAGTGACCATGAAGACGACGCCCTTGACGCCGCGTGCCGCGCCGTACCGTGCCTCCGCGAAGCCGGCGGCGTCCGCGTCGTTGACGACGTGCACGGGCCGGTCGAGCTCGGCGGTGAACAGCTCGTCGACGTCGGTCCCGATCCAGGACTTGTCGACGTTGGCCGCCGTCGCCGCCACCCCGTGGCGGATCACCGCCGGGAACGTGACGCCGACCGGCCGGCGTCCGGCAGCGCGCCCGTACCCGCGCACGATCTGCCCGACGAGCGCGGCGACCGCCTCGGGGGTGGAGGGGGACGGTGTGGGCTCGCGGCGTCGGGGCGCGGAGAACGTGCCTTCGGCGAGGGCGACGGGGGCGCCCTTGATCCCGGACCCGCCGATGTCGATCCCGAAGCCGGTGCCGCGGGGGAGCCGCCGTGGGGGCATCGAGTCTCCTTCGTCCGGTGTGTGTTCGTCCGGTGGCGTGTTCGTCCGGTGGCGTGTTCGTCGGGTGGTGTGTTCGTCCGGTGGCCTGGCGGCGCCGGTCCGGTGTCGCGCGAAGCCTCCGGTTCGGCGTTCGTCTCGGTGCCGAAGCCTAGTGCCGACCTCTCGCCACGTTCCCAACGCCCGAGCGGGCAGGTCCTACGACCGGCGGGTCCTACGAGGAGAGCAGCGTCACCGCGAAGCCGCCCCGGGTCAGGAGCACGACCGGGTCGTCGGCCGTGTGGTAGGTGTCCTCACCGAGACCGTCCGCCCGGGTGAAGCCGTGGCGCAGCGCCTCCTTGGCGATCCGGTCGCGGCGGGTGGGGTCGCCGGCACCGAACGTGAGCCGGCCGGGGACCGTGGGCAGGACGGAGGCCCCACGTCGTTGCGGCGGCTCGAGCACCAGCCGCAGCCCGGACTGGCGCCAGCCGACGCCGTCACGCGTGGGGTCGGGGTGCCAGCCGATGCGGGCGAGCAGCCAGGTCAGGGATGCCGCGCAGTCGGCGCTGGGGACGCGGACCGTCATCTCCTGCAGGCTCGCCCGGGCGGCTGGGGCCCTCACGCTGCGGGCGCCGTCCTCCGCGGCGTGCTCGGCGGCGTCCGCCTCCGCCTGGTGGATCTCCGCCTCGACGTGGCTGACGGCCGTCTCGACCCGCTCGGCCAGCTGGCCGGCGAACCCGTACGCGATGATCGCGGCGACGGCGCCGATCACCGCGATCCCGGCCACCATGATGAGCACGGCGACCACCCGGCCGAGCAGCGTGACGGGGTAGTGCTCGCCGTAGCCGACGGTCGTCAAGGTCGTGACGGCCCACCACTGCGCGTCCTGCCAGTGGGACAGGTTGGAGCCGCGGGCGTCGCGCTCGAGCCACCAGACGAGGGTGCCTCCGCCGAGCACCGCGCAGGCAGCCGCCATGGTGATGACGGCCACCCAGCCCGCTGCGTCGAACCAGCGCCGGCGGCTCACACCCGAGTTGTCGGCAGATGCCTAGGCGAGGGTGAGGATCTCCGCGCCGGTGTTCGTGACCAGCACGGTGTGCTCGAACTGAGCCGAGCGCAGGCGGTCCTTGGTCACCACGGTCCAGCCGTCGTCCCACATGTCCCACCGGTGGGTGCCGAGGGTGAGCATCGGCTCCACGGTGAAGGTCATCCCCGGTTCGATGACCGTGTCGTACAACGGCGCCGCGTCGTAGTGCGGGATGACCAGGCCGGAGTGGAACGCGGTGCCGATCCCGTGGCCCGTGAAGTCGCGCACGACGCCGTAGCCGAACCGCCGGGCGTAGGCCTCGATGACGCGGCCGATCACGTTCACGAGGCGGCCCGGGGCGACTGCCTTGATCCCCCGCATCATCGCCTCGTGCGTGCGCTCGACGAGCAGGCGCGACTCCTCGTCGACGTCGCCCACGAGGTAGGTGGCGTCGGTGTCGCCGTGCACGCCGAGGCCGTCGACCGTGAGGTAGGCGGTGATGTCGATGTTCACGATGTCGCCGTCGGCCAGCACGGTCGAGTCCGGGATGCCGTGGCAGATCACCTCGTTGATGCTGGTGCACAAGGACTTGGGGAAGCCCTTGTAGCCCAGCGTCGACGGGTAGGCGCCGTGGTCGAGCAGGTACTCGTGACCCACCCGGTCGAGCTCGTCGGTCGTGACTCCCGGCCCGATGTGCGCGGCCACCTCGGCCATCGCCCGCGCCGCCAGCCGCCCTGCCTCGCGCATCGCCGCGATCGTGTCGGCGTCCTTGACCTCCGGCCCGGTGAACCGGCGGGGAGCCGGGCGGTCGACGTACTCCGGCCGTGGGACCCGCGCCGGCACGGCTCGCCGGGGCGAGACGACCCCGGCTCGCAGCGTGCCCACGGGCGCCCGCGATGCCTGGCTCGGCGGGGTCGATGCGGTCGACATGCCCAGAGTCTAGGTGCGGTGTGCACGCGTCGACGGCACGAGCGAGGCCTCGTCGCCGCCCGTGGTCGTGCGTCGCGCGACGTCGGGTCGAGCGAGTCGTTGCGGGTTACACTGCGCCGACCCAGGGATCACTGCGGGGTCACCGCGCGGCGCCGACGACGGCACGGCCTCGCGCTCACGGGGCGATGCCGTCGGGAGAGCGAACCGTCGGTGGCCAGGAGTAGAAGGGCGGGCGAGCGGGGGGCGTCTGCCGTGGAGTACGCGCTGCTCGTCGCAGCGATCGCGGCTGTGCTCACGCTGGGGATCGGCGTGGTGATTCGCAGCTCGATCAGCGGGACGGTGCTCTGCCTCAGCCAGAAGGTCTCGGGTTCGTCGTCCGCCTGCTCCTCCGGTGGGGGAGGTGGCGGTGGGGGGTCAGGTGGCGGCGGGTCAGGTGGTGGCGGAGGGACCCCGAGCGGCAGCCCGAGCGCGAGCCCGACCGGCAGCCCCAGTCCCAGTCCCAGCGCCACCGGCAGCCCGACCGGGACACCCAGCTCCAGCCTCTCGCCGTCGACGTGACCGGCAGTCCCGGCCTGAGCGCGAGGCTTCCAACCTGATCGGCGGTTCCCGCCTGCGGGCACCCGTCTTCGACGTGACCTGCGACGCCGGCCGGAGCGCCGAGCGGTCGGCATGACCCGCGAACAGTCGGCCCGCGTACGCAAACCTGACACAAGTGCTCCCGCCGAGGGTTTGGATCGATTCAGACGGCGGTTGTGTCGGCTTTCGGTACGTCGGCGGAGCCCTTCGACACCCCCGGAGACTGTCGGCGGCAGGCGGGAGTCACCTAACCTGCCGTCTCATGGAGCCACCTCAGTACTGGTTCAACGTGCGCACCGGCAAGGTCGAGACGGTGTTCGACAAGAGCCAGTCGAAGGACCTCATGGGCCCCTATCCCACGCAGGCCGAGGCGGAGCGCTCCCTCGAGAGCGCCCGAGCGCGCACGCAGGAGTGGGACGAGCAGGATCGCCGCTGGCGCGATGGCGACGGTGAGGGCGAAGCCGGCTAGTCGAGGACGACGCCGGGTAGCCGAGGTCGACGGCGGTAGTCGAGGACGACGCCGGGTAGCCGCGAGGCTCGGCCCCTCGGCGAGTGCCGCTGGAACGCGCGGTGTGGCCCGGTCAGCCCTCGAACGAGTGGTCCGGCCCGGGGAACACCCCCGTGGTGACCTCCTGAGCGTAGGCGCGCGCGGCGTCCAGCATGATCGAACGCAGGTCGGTGTAGCGCTTCACGAACCGCGGGGTGCTGCCTGTGCGAAGGCCCATCATGTCCTGCCAGACGAGCACCTGACCGTCGCAGTCGGGACCCGCCCCGATGCCGATCGTGGGGATCTCCAGCGCCTTGGTCACCTCGCGCCGCCACCGGGGCTGGCACCATCTCGAGCACGATCGCGAACGCACCGGCGCCCTCGAGAGCGAGGGCGTCGTCGACGAGCCGTTGCGCCGCGGCGTCCCCCCGCCCCTGCACCCGGTAGCCGCCGAGCGCGTGCTCGGACTGCGGGGTGAAGCCGATGTGCGCCATCACCGGGATGCCCGCACCGACGACGTTCTCCACACTCGGAGCCACCCGGACGCCGCCCTCGAGCTTGACGGCGTGAGCCAGCCCCTCCTTCATGAAGCGCATGGACGACGCGAGCGCCTGCTCGGGGCCGGCCTGGTAGCGAGCCGAACGGCAGGTCGGCCACCACGAGGCTGCGCCGGGCGGTCCGCGCGACCGCCCGGACGAGCGGGATCAGCTCGTCCATGGTCACCGGCACGGTCGTCTCGTAGCCGAGCACGTTGTTGGCCGCCGAGTCACCGACGAGCAGTACAGGGATGCCGGCCTCCTCGAAGATCGCCGCGGTGTACTGGTCGTAGGCGGTGAGCATGGCGAACCGCTCGCCGCGCTGCTTCATCTCGCGCAGATGGTGCACGCGGACCGCGGCGCGGGCTGCCGGCTGGAGGCGTGGTCGTCAGTGGTGTGCCGGCTGCAGACGTGGTGGTCGGTGGTGTGTCGGCCGTGGAGCCCGAGACCGTCCCGGGCGGTGCCGGCGCGACCGTTCCACCGTAGGGGTTGGGTTGTTCACTCATCGGCTGATCCTCGCTGTTCGGTCGCGGTGCAAATCCCTGTTGGCGCGGCGGCACATCGCACCAGACTGTTTGGCACTGTGTGCCGCCGTGCCAAGGTGCGGGATGTCATGACCGGTGCTCGCGCCAGCGACTGGTGATCGGCAGTCGTCGGTCGCGGCCGAACGCGACAGGGCTGATCTTGGGGCCTGGTGCCGACTGGCGGCGCTTCCACTCCGCCCGGTCCACCATCGTCACGACGCCGTCGACGACCCCGGAGTCGAACCCGTCCGCGAGCAGCTCCGACCGCCCGTGCGCGCCCTCGACGTACGCGCTCCAGAACAAGGTCCAGCAGGTCGTAGGGCGGCAGCGAGTCCTGGTCGGTCTGACCCGGGCGCAGCTCGGCCGACGGCGCCTTCGAGATCGAGCTCTCCGGGATCGGCGCGGCCTCACCCCGGCGCAGGGCCTCGGCGTTGCGCCACCGCGCCAGCGCCCAGACCAGCGTCTTGGGCACGTCCTTGACCGGGTTGAAGCCGCCGACGGCGTCGCCGTAGATGGTGGAGTAGCCGACCGCGAGCTCGGACTTGTTGCCCGTCGTCAGCGTCGAGGTGCCCCTCCTGGTTGCTCAGACCCATGAGGATCGACGCCGCGCACCCGGGCCTGCAGGTTCTCCTCGGCGACCCCGCTCAGGCCGAGCGCCTCGAGGAAGGTCTGCACCATGCCGGCGATCGGCACGACCCGGTAGTCGAGGCCGGTTCGCTTGGCCAGGTCGGCGGCGTCGTCCTTGGAGTGCTCGCTGGAGTAGCGGCTGGGCATGGACACGCCCACCACGTTGTCGGCGCCGATCGCGTCGCAGGCGATCGCGGCCACCAGCGTGGAGTCGATGCCGCCGGACAGCCCGAGGATCACCGAGGCGAACCCGTTCTTGCGCACGTAGTCGCGAAGCCCGGTCACCAGGGCGGCGTAGACCTCGGCGTCGCGGTCCAGGCGCGGCGCGACGTCCCCGGCGGCCGGCTCGTACGCCGCAACCGCGTCAGCGCTGGCCACGACTCGGCGCACCCCCGGCACCGCGGTCGCGGCGCTGGAGGGGGCGGCGTCCGGCACAGGTCAGGTCGGCGAGCAGGAGCGTCTCGTCGAACTGCGGCGCCCGGGCGAGCACCGCGCCGCCGGCGGTGACGACGATCGAGTCGCCGTCGAAGACCAGGTCGTCCTGGCCGCCGACGAGGTTGACGTAGGCCAGCGCGCAGCCGGCCTCCGCTGCCCGGCGCGCGACCAGCTCGAGCCGGACGTCGTCCTTGTCCATCTCGTACGGCGAACCGTTGAGCACCAGCAGCAGCTCGGCCCCGGCCCGCCGGGCTGAGCGCACCGGGCCGCCGTCCTGCCAGAGGTCCTCGCAGATGGCGATGGCGACGTCGACGCCGCGGACCCGGACGACGGTCGAGCTCGTCGCCCGGGCACGAAGATGCGGAACTCGTCGAACACGCCGTAGTTGGGCAGGTGGTGCTTGGCGTAACGGGCTACGACGGAGCCGTTGAGCAGGACGGCCGCCGCGTTCTGCGGCTCGCCCTTGGGCACCCCGAGTGCGGCGCGCGGTCGGCCACGGTGCGCCGTCCTTGTGCTCGGCGCGGTCGAGGTAGCCGACGACGACGGGCAGATCGCCGAGGCCGTCCGCCTGGCAGGTCCGTCGCGAGACGGGCCAGGGCAGCGCGGCTGGCGTCGACGAACGACGTGCGCAGTGCGAGGTCCTCGACCGGGTAGCCGGTCAGCACCATCTCGGGGAACGCGACCAGGTGCGCCCCGGCGTCCATCGCCCTGTGCGCCCACTGCCGAACGAGGGCCGCGTTTCCCGCGATGTCGCCCACGGTCGCGTTGACCTGGGCGAGGGCCAGACGGAGCTGGGGCATGTCCACCAGCCTATGTCCGGGGGTGCCTGAGTGCCGTTGGCACGGGCGGGGGCGCCGGTCGCCGTCGCATGCGAGGCCCTCGCCGGGTGACGTCGGGTGGTCGCCGTGATCGCGTGTTGGGGTGTCGCCCGGTTGCGGCGTCAGCTCGCTTCGAGGGATGTGACACCGCCTCGATGGCCCTCCCCTGACCGGACGCTCGCCGCTCTCGCGGGTGGACAACGTGGTGCTCGTGGTTCCTGGAGCCGACAGCGCGATGGTTGACCGTTCGGCGTTCGAGCGTGGACAGGACGGCGACTTTGGCACATCGAGTGTGGACGTGATGGTGGACGCGGTGGGGGTGGTCACCCCCAGATCGGTCCACCGTCACGTCCACGCTCGGGTTTGTGCTGCCTGCGTCCCGCTGCCGCCACGGGGGGGCCGACAGCTGCCCGTGGACCAGGAGCCCCCGTGTAACCACCGCGTAACACGAGGCGGCAAGACTCACGACGGGCCAGGCCGCCCCCGACCGGTCGTCCGCCGCGGCGGCGTCCGCGGGTGGCCCGCAGCGCAGGAGTCGACCGACGTCGAGAGGGCCGCATGGACAGGCAGCAGGAGTTCGTTCTCCGCAGCATCGAGGAGCGCGACATCCGGTTCGTCCGGCTGTGGTTCACCGACGTGCTCGGCAGCCTGAAGTCGGTGGCCGTGGCGCCGGCCGAGCTCGAAGGCGCCTTCAGCGAGGGCATCGGCTTCGACGGATCGGCCATCGAGGGACTCGCGAGGGTCTACGAGGCCGACATGCTGGTCAAGCCCGACCCCTCCACGTTCGCCGTGCTGCCCTGGCGCGGTGACCACCAGGGCACTGCCCGGATGTTCTGCGACATCCTCACCCCGGACGGCGAGCCCGCCCTGTCCGACCCCCGGTACGTGCTCAAGCGGGCGCTGGCCAAGGCGGCCGGCCACGGACTCACCTTCTACACCCACCCCGAGATCGAGTTCTACCTGGTCAAGGACGGGTTCCTCCCCGGCCAGGAGCCGGAGCCGGTCGACCAGGCCGGCTACTTCGACCACGTCCCCAATGGCACCACCCACGACTTCCGGCGTGCGGCCATCACGGTGCTGGAGTCGATGGGCATCTCCGTGGAGTTCAGCCATCACGAGGGCGGCCCGGGGCAGAACGAGATCGACCTGCGCTACGCCGACGCCCTCAGCACCGCGGACAACATCATGACCTTCCGCACGGTGGTCAAGGAGGTCGCCTCGGAGCAGGGGACCTACGCCACCTTCATGCCCAAGCCCTTCGCCCAGCACCCCGGCTCGGGCATGCACACGCACCTGTCCCTCTTCGAGGGCGACCGCAACGCGTTCCACGAGGCCGGCTCGCAGTACCAGCTGAGCAAGAGCGCCAGGCACTTCATCGCCGGGCTGCTCCGGCACGCGGGGGAGATCACCGCGGTCACCAACCAGTGGGTGAACTCCTACAAGCGGCTCTGGGGCGGCGGCGAGGCGCCGAGCTACGTGTGCTGGGGGCACAACAACCGGTCGGCCCTGATCCGCGTGCCGATGTACAAGCCCGGGCAAGGGCAACTCCACCCGCATCGAGTACCGCTCGATCGACAGCGCGTGCAACCCCTATCTGGCCTTCGCGCTGATCCTCGCTGCCGGGCTGAAGGGCATCGAGGACGCCGTCGACCTGCCCGACGGTGCCGAGGACGACGTGTGGTCGCTCACCGACTCCGAACGCCGCGCGCTCGGCATCCGCCCGCTGCCGACCAGCCTGGACTCCGCGATCGCCGTCATGGAGGAGTCCGAGCTGGTCGCCGAGACCCTCGGCGAGGGCGTCTTCGACTACTTCCTGCGCAACAAGCGGCAGGAGTGGGCCGAGTACCGCCACCAGGTGACGCCGTTCGAGCTGCAGTCGTTACCTGCCGGCCCTGTAGCCGGCGGCGAGCAGCCAGCAGCAGGCGGGCAGCAGCGGGCCTGCCGCCTGCGCCGGCGGGCAGCCGGTCGCGGACGAGCCGTGACCGGAAGGCGGGGGAGGCGCTAGCGTCCGCATCTGTGACCGCCGACGACCGTGCCGACCCTCGTGCCGACCCCCGTGCCGACCCCCGTGCCGACCCTCGTGCCGACCCTCGTGTCGACCCCCGTGCCGACCCGGCGAGCTCGTCGGGACCAGGCACCGACGACGCCCCGCGGCTGCTGGTGATCGAGCACGAGGACGACGCGAGCCTCGGCCGCCTGGAGCCGATCCTCGCGGCGACCGCCACGCTGGACTGCCGTAGGCCCTACCTGGGGCAGGGCCTTCCCCTCGACCTCGCGGGTTTCGCGGGGCTCGTCGTCCTCGGCGGGGCGATGGGGGCGACGGACGACGACGCCGCGCCGTGGCTGCCTGCGACCCGCTGGCTGCTCGACGGCGCGGTCGAGCAGGGGCTGCCGACGCTGGGCATCTGCCTCGGGGCGCAGCTGCTGGCGGTGGCCACAGGGGGCCGGGTCGAGCGCGGCGGGGCCGGTCTCGAGGTCGGGATGGTCGACGTCCACCTGCTCGAGGCGGCCGGGCACGACCGGCTCCTCAGCGGCGTCCGCGAGCGGTTCGGCGCGACGGTCAGTGTGCCGCAGTGGCACCAGGACGCGGTGGTGACCCTGCCCGCGGGCGCGGTGCCGCTGGCTTCTGGCGAGTCGTACCCGCACCAGGCCTTCCGGCTCGGCGAGGCGGCGTGGGGCCTGCAGTACCACCCCGAGGTCACACAGCCCGATTTCGCGGACTGGATCCGCGACGGCCACGGCAGCGTGCGGGGCAGCGGCCGTGACCCGGCACAGCTGGCTGCGCAGATGGTGAGCACCGAGGACCACCAGGCCGAGGTCGCCACGGTGCACGCCCACGCCTTCGCTGCCGTGCTCGCCGCCCGGCTGCCGGCGGCCTGACCGGCGGGTGAGCCCGGCGGCTACGGTGGCGCCGTGAGCACGTCACCGCGGCAGGCCAGCCTGGCGGGGCGACTGGTTCGCCTGGGCTTCGCCGACCCCGAGCGCGCCCAGGCCATGCTCGCCGAACCGGCGCTGGCCGGACTTGTCGACCCGCTCGAGGACCTGTTCGACGACGGCGTGCTCGTCGCACTCGGCGCGGTGGCCGACCCCGACCTCGCTCTCGCGGCGCTGGTGCGGCTCGGTGAGGGCCTACACGCCCACCGCCAACCGAAGGCCGCACAGCTTGCCCAGCTGCTGGCCGTGCTGCGCTCCGGGGGGACGGCGCGCGACCGCCTGCTCGCCGTCCTCGGGGCCTCCGCGGCTCTGGGGGACCACCTCGCGCGCCATCCCGGGCACTGGACGGCGCTGCTCGACGACGTTGCAGCCGCAAAGTCGGGTTCGGCCGGGTCGCCGCCCGACCCGGGCGCGGCGGCACGCGCCGGCGCCGAGGCGATGCGCGACGAGCTGCTGCACGCCGTGAGGGCCGACCCGCAGGCTCGTGAGCCCGTCGCCACGCTGCCGCAGGCGAAGGCGCTCGACGCCCTGAGGGTCGCCTACCGGCGCAGGCTGCTCGGCATCGCCGGGCGCGACCTCACCGCGCCGGACCCGGCAGTCGCGATGCCGGCCGTCTCGGTGGCGCTCGCCGACCTCGCCGCGGCCGCGTTGGAGACCGGTCTGGCCATCGCCCGGGCCGACCTCCCCGCCGGTGCGCCGCCCTGCCGGATCAGCGTCATCGGCATGGGCAAGACCGGGGGGCGGGAGCTGAACTACGTCAGCGACGTCGATGTCATCTACGTCGTCGAGCCCGCCCCCGGGGTGGACGACGCGGCCGGTGCCATGCAGACCGGGTCCCGGCTCGCCGCGGGACTGGCCCGCGCCTGCTCGGCGGCCACCGCCGAGGGCACGCTGTGGCCGGTGGACGCCGCCCTGCGCCCCGAGGGCACGCAGGGCCCGCTGGTCCGCACCGTCGCCAGCCATCTGTCGTACTACCAGCGATGGGCGGTCACCTGGGAGTTCCAGGCACTGCTGAAGGCGCGCCCGGTCGCGGGTGACGCAGCGCTCGGGCAGGCCTACCTCGACGCGATCATGCCTCTGGTGTGGCAGGCGGCCGAGCGGCCCAACTTCGTCGAGGACGTGCAGGCCATGCGCCGGCGCGTGGAGCAGAACGTCCCCGCGGCACATGCCGACCGGCAGCTGAAGCTCGGCCCCGGCGGGCTGCGCGACGTCGAGTTCAGCGTGCAGCTCCTGCAGCTGGTGCACGGGCGGGTCGACGCTCGGCTGCGCACGGGCAACACCCTCGACGGGCTGGAGGCTCTCAGCACGTTCGGCTACGTGGGCCGCGACGACGCCGCCGAGCTCGACCGCGCCTACCGGATGCTGCGCACCCTGGAGCACCGCATCCAGATGCACCGGCTGCGGCGCACCCACGTCGTCCCGGACGGCGAGGCCGACCTGCGGCGGCTCGGCCGCACCTTCGGGTTCGTCGCCGAGCCGGGTGCGGAGCTGGTGGACCTGTGGCGCCGGCACGCGCTGGAGGTGCGCCGGCTGCACGAGAAGCTGTTCTACCGCCCGTTGCTCGCCGCCGCCGCGCGGCTGAGCACCGACGAGGTCCGCCTGACCCCCCAGGCCGCCCACGCGCGGCTGGCGGCCCTGGGCTACCGCGACCCCGAGGGCGCCATGCGCCACCTGGGGTCGCTGACGGCCGGGGTGAGCCGCCGGGCGGCGATCCAGCGTCAGCTGCTGGCGGTGATGCTCGGCTGGTTCGCCGACGGTGCCGACCCCGACGCCGGGCTGCTGGCGTTCCGGCGGGTCAGCGACCAGCTCGGGACCACGCACTGGTACCTGAAGATGCTGCGCGACTCCGGTGCGGCGGCCGAGCGGATGGCACACGTGCTCTCCTCCAGCCGGCTCGTGGCCGAGCTGCTCGAGCGTGCCCCGGAGTCTGTCGCGATGCTCGGGGACGACGCCGCGCTGGCGCCGCGCTCGCGCGCGGAGACGCTGGCCGCCGTCCTCTCGGGCTCCAGCCGCCACGACGACCCCGAGGCGGTCGCCCTGACGGCTCGCGCCGTCCGCCGCCGCGAGATCCTGCGCATCGGGATCGCCGACATCGTCGGGCTCGCCGACCTCGACGCCGTCGGGCGCGGTCTCAGCGACGCCGCGGTCGCGGCGCTGACGGGCGGGCTGCAGGCGGCGACCATGGCGGTCCAGAACAGGCTCGGCGAGCCGCTGCCCACCCGGGTGCTGGTGGTGGGCATGGGCCGGCTCGGGGGCAGCGAGCTGGGCTACGGCAGCGACGCCGACGTCATCTTCGTCCACGACCCGCTGCCCGGTGCGGGGGAGAAGGATGCGCAGGACGCCGCCCTCGCCGTGCTGAGCGAGCTGCGGCGGATGCTGAGCCAGCCCGGGCCCGAGCCGGCCCTCGACGTGGACCCCGACCTGCGGCCCGAGGGACGCAACGGCCCCCTCACGCGCACCCTCAGCTCCTACGCGGAGTACTACGCGCGCTGGTCCTCGCCCTGGGAGGCCCAGGCCCTCACCCGCGCGGTCCCCGTGGTGGGCGAGGCTGACCTCGCCGAACGCTTCGTCGAGATGGTCGACCCCCTGCGCTGGCCCGACGGCGGGATCGGTGACCTCGCCGTGCGGGAGATCCGGCGTATCAAGGCGCGGGTGGAGGCCGAGAGGCTGCCGCGCGGGGCCGACCCGCACCGGCATCTCAAGCTCGGCCGCGGGGGGCTTGCCGACATCGAGTGGACCGTTCAGCTGCTGCAGCTGCGCCATGCCCACGACGTCCCCGCCCTGCGGACCCCCTCGACGATGGCGGGGCTCGCCGCCGCCGCCGAGGCCGGTCTCGTGCAGCAGGTGGACGCCGAGGTGCTCGAGGCCGCCTGGAGGTTGGCGTCACGGGTGCGCAACGCCACAGTCCTGTGGCGGGGCCGGCCCGCCGACGCTTTGCCGACGAACGTGCGCGAGCTGGACGGCGTAGCCCGTATCGTCGGCTACCCGCCCGCGTCCGCGGGCATCCTGGACGACGACTACCAGCGCGTCACCCGCCGTGCTCGGGCGGTCGTCGAGCGGATCTTCTACGGCTGAGCCGGACCGGGGGCCACCGCCCCGACGCCGTTCGGGGGCGTGTCCCGGGGGCGTGGTCCGGCGGCGCCGTCCCGACGCCGTCCGGGGGCGCCGTCGGGCACACTCGCGGGATGCCCCCCGACACTCCCATCGCGCCCTCCCTCGAGCAGCTCACCTGGCTCAACCCGCCACGGCAGTGGTCCACGGGCGGGGGGTCGGTCGAGCTCGTCACCGATGCCGGCACCGACTTCTGGCGGACGACCCACTACGGATTCGTGCGGGACAACGGGCACCTCCTGTGGCAGCCTGCGGGTGCCGACTTCGCCGCGCGCGTCGACGTGCGCGGCCGCTACCGCGACCAGTACGACCAGGCCGGGCTCATGGTGCGGCTGGACGCGCGGCAGTGGGTGAAGTGCGGGATCGAGCTGGCCGATGGCGCATTCATGATGAGCACGGTGGTCACCCGGGACGTGTCGGACTGGAGCGTCACGCGTCTCGAGAGCGCTCCGGACACGCTCGGCCTTCGCGTGACGCGCAACGGCGACACTCTGACGGTGGAGTTCAGCCTCGACGGCGCGGGCTGGCAGACCCACCGCCTCGCGTTCTTCCCACCCGGAGCCGGTGTCATGGTGGGGCCGATGGCCGCCTCGCCCGACGGCGACGGCTTCGAGGTCGGTTTCACCGGCCTGTCGGTGACACCTCTGCCGGCTGCACCGCCGCTGTCGGCCGGCCAGCCCTGAGTCCCGATCGGGTGTACGAGATCGGTGGGGTGCAGCATCCTGTCGGTATGGCAGCGATCAGGACGACAGTGGCCGGCTTCATGCCCAGTGCCAACGGCTTGCGCTTCACGAACTCGTTCCCGCACGAGGCGGCCGTCAAGGTCGACCTCGGCCCGGCGGGCGTCCTGGCGGTGGGGGACGCGAGCAACGGCCTGTGCGGGGGCATGGTCTTCGCGGTCTGCGACTACCTCGCCGCCCATGAGGAGGTGCCGGACCTGACAGCCCCCCCCGCGGAGGGCAGCCCGCTGTTCACCTTCCTCGTGCGGCGGCTCGTGGACAGCTGGGACGTGCCCGGCGGCGTCCTGAAGTACGTGCGGTGGATGGCGACGCCCGACGGCGACGTCGGGGTCAGCCCCTTCGTCGTGCGCGGCGTCACGTGGATGACGCTGCACTCGGAGTGGCCGCACATCAAGGATGACCTGGACGCCGGTCGCCTCTGCCCGATCGGGCTGGTCACCGTGGCGGGGGTCAACGTCAAGGCGCTGGGCAACAACCACCAGGTCCTGGCCTACGGGTACGAGCTGGACGCCGACCGGCTCACGCTGCACGTGTACGACCCGAACACCCGTCACGACCAGGCCGACGGGGTGCAGATCTCGCTCAGCACGGCAACGCCCACCCACGGCACGCCGATCCAGCACAACGTGAACATCAAGCACCCGATCCGCGGCTTCTTCCGCACGGGCTACACACCGGCTGACCCGCCCGCGGCCTGACCGGGGTCCGCAAGCCCGACGCGTGACGCGACCTCTGGCGGGTTCTTGTCGCCTGGCGCCGGCCGAGGCGACCAGAACCCGCCGGAGATCGGCGGCTCAGAGGTCGAAGTACAGCTCGAACTCGTGCGGGTGCGGCCGCAGCCGGATGGGGTCCACCTCGTTGGCCCGCTTCCAGTCGACCCAGGTCTCAAGGAGGTCGGAGGTGAAGACGCCACCCTCGGTGAGGTAGTCGGAGTCAGCCTCGAGTGCGTTGAGCACCTCGGGCAGCGACGACGGCACCTGGGTGATCTGCGCGTGCTCCTCGGGTGGGAGCTCGTAGAGGTCCTTGTCGACCGGGGCCGGGGGCTCGATGCGGTTCTTGATGCCGTCGAGGCCGGCCATGAGCATCGCCGAGAACGCCAGGTACGGGTTGCTCGACGGGTCGGGCACGCGGAACTCCAGGCGCTTGGCCTTCGGAGACGTGCCGGTGACCGGGATGCGCACGCAGGCCGACCGGTTGCGGGCGGAGTAGACCAGGTTGACCGGAGCCTCGAAGCCGGGCACCAGGCGGTGGTAGGAGTTCACCGTCGGGTTCGTGAAGGCCAGCAAGGACGGCGCGTGGTGCAGGAGGCCGCCGATGTACCAGCGGGCGAGGTCGGACAGACCGCCGTAGCCGCGCTCGTCGTAGAACAGCGGCTCCCCGCCCTTCCACAACGACTGGTGGCAGTGCATGCCCGAGCCGTTGTCCCCGAACAGTGGCTTCGGCATGAAGGTGACCGTCTTGCCCGCGTGCCAGGCGACGTTCTTGATGACGTACTTGAACAGCATCACCTGGTCGGCGGCGAGCTTGAGGGAGGAGAACTTGTAGTTGATCTCCTGCTGGCCGGCCGTGCCGACCTCGTGGTGGGCACGCTCGACCTCGAGCCCGACCTGGCCGAGCGCGGTCACCATCTCGTCGCGGAGGTCGGCGAAGTGGTCGACCGGAGGCACCGGGAAGTAGCCGCCCTTGTACCGGGGCTTGTAGCCGCGGTTGCCGCCCTCCTCGGCGCGTCCGGTGTTCCACGCACCCTCGACCGAGTCGATGTAGTAGTAGCCGGCGTTCTGCCTGGTCTCGAAGCGCACGTCGTCGAAGATGTAGAACTCGGCCTCGGGCCCGAAGTAGACCGTGTCGGCGATGCCGGTGGACTTCAGGTAGGCCTCGGCCTTGGCCGCCACGTTGCGTGGGTCACGGCTGTACGGCTCGTCGGTGAACGGGTCGACGATGGAGAAGTTCATCACCAGCGTCTTCTGCTTGCGGAAGGGGTCGACGTAGGCCGTCTTCGGGTCCGGGATCAGCTTCATGTCGGACTCGTGGATCGCCTGGAAGCCGCGGATGGACGACCCGTCGAACGCCAGGCCGTTCGCGAAGGCGTCGGCGTCGAAGCTCGGCGCGGGGACGTTGAAGTGCTGCATGACGCCGGGCAGGTCGCAGAACCGGACGTCGAGGAACTTGACGTCTTCGTCAGCGATGAACTTCAGGACGTCATCGGCGTTGCTGAACATCCAACCTCCACGAAGCGGAATGGCGGGGGTCGCGGGGCTGAGCACCCTCGCCCGCCCGCGTTCGGACGCGACGCTAGGCGGACGTGGTTTCCCGGCAGTGTCCCGGTTGTTTCGCCGGTGTTACGCCAGGCCGGCCCGCGTTGCCGCGCGGTGACGACGAGAGGCAGTGTGTGCGAGGTCGGGGGCGCCATGTGGCACCGATCTCGCACGCGAGCCGGTCGGCCGCCTGGCTTACCCTCCTGTCGTGGTGGATCGTCGTGGCGGCGGCTCGTGGCTCGACGGGCCCCCGTCCGCCGGGGTCGTCCGCCCCGGTGAGCGCCTCGGGCGCCCCGCCGAGGGACCGGGCTCGCTCGCCCGGTTCGGTCGGCGCCTCGTGGGTCTTGGCGTGGACTGGGTCATCGCCCTGCTCGTCGCACGCACGGTGCTGGGGACGGGGCCGTTCGACCCCCTGATCGTCTTCCTGGCTGAGCACCTGCTGCTGGTCGGCACGATCGGTGCGACCGTCGGCCACCGCGTCGCAGGGTTGCGGGTGGAGACGGTCCCGGGCGGGGCGCCTGGGCCTGTACGGGCCCTGGTGCGCACGGCCCTGCTCGGTCTGGTCGTGCCCGCGCTGATCTGGGACGTCGACCTGCGCGGCTTGCACGACAAGGCCGCCGGGACGTTGGTGGCCCGCCGACGGTGACGGGCGAGTCGGCGTCAGGCGCGTCGGCGGGCGGCGCGGTTGCTGTGCCGGCCGGTCAGCGCGGCCAGGTCGCGCAGCGTCCGATGCTCCTCGAGTCGTCGTCCCTGGACGGCGGCCAGCGCGGTCGCGGCGTTGCGTGCTCCGCGCCGGGCCAGTGCCTCGTCGGCGCGACGGGCCCACTCGAGCAGCACGGCGACGACGTCTGGGGTGGCGGCTGTGGCCATGACGGTCCTCCCTTGGGTCGGCGTCGGCCACTAGTGAACCGGACAGTTGTTACGCAGGAATGACAAGTTACGCAGGAATGAGAATAGGGCAGCCTCGGTGCAACGAGCCTCAGCGGCCGCGGGCTGCTTTGCGGTCGGGACGCATCCGCAGGGGGTCCACGCCCTTCGGGATGGGCAGGCGCACGCCGCCGATCGCCTTGAGCCGCTTGGACACCTCGATGACCTCGGCCTTGCTGATGGCCGGCTTCATGCGGCTGAGCTTGGTGGCGAGCCTGCGCAGGGGCACCTGGCCCTCGCCGTCACCGGCATGCACGAGCTGGACGGGCACGGTCGGCATGATCCGCCCGATGCGTTTCCGCTCCTGCTCGGCCAACCGCAGAACACGCGGCAGCGGCCCTTCGGTCACGAGAACCACCCCGGGCCTACCCACGGCACGGAACACCATGTCCTGGGTGCGGGCATCCGCCGCCGCCGGCTCCTGCTCCACACTCCAGCCCCGCTTGAGGCTGCTGATCGCGGCCAGCGAGGCGCCCGGCTGCCCGGCGATCTGGGCGTAGGCGGCGCGCTCGGCCTTGCGTGCCAGGATCACGAGGGCGAGCAGCAGGCCGAGCGGCACGCCCATGATGAGCACGTACACGGGGTGACCCAGCGCGAGGCCGAGGCCGAGGGCGACGGCCCAGGTGCCGAGCAGAGCAAGGAGCATCCACCACACCGAGGCGGGGTCGGCCTTGCGGGTCATCTGGAAGACGGCCCACATCTGGGACAGGCGCCCCTGCTTCTTGGGCTTCTTCTGCTCGTCGGACTTCGCGCGGGCCATGCCGAGAGGATACGCGGGCGCCCCACTCGCGAAGCACCCCTCACCCCGGCCGAGCATGCGCGTCGGGTAGGGCTCGCACACGAAAGTGCACGATCGCGCAGGGGAGGGTCAGGAGGGTGCGGGCGACGCCGAGCCTCGCGCGAGGGCCACCAGCGCCCCGGCCTCCTGGCGCGCCGTCCCCGCGTCGGCCAGGTGGGCCAGCGCCTCGGGGATGGGTCGACCCCGCCGGGTCATCGCCTGGGCCCACAGCCGACCGGCGCGGTACGAGGAGCGCACGAGCGGTCCGGCCATGACCCCGGCGAACCCCAGGGCGTCGGCCTCGTCGCGCAGCTCGACGAACTCCTCCGGGTGCACCCACCGCTCGATGGGGTGGTGCATCGCCGAGGGCCTGAGGTACTGCGTGATCGTGAGCAGGTCGCAGCCGGCGCCGCTGCAGGTCTGCCAGCGCCTGCGATACCTCGGCGCGGGTCTCGCCCATCCCGAGGATGAGGTTGGACTTGGTGACCATCCCGGCGGCGCGAGCCTGGGCCAGCACACCGAGCGAGCCCTCGTAGCTGAAGGCGGGTCGGATCCGGCGGAACACCCGCGGCACAGTCTCGAGGTTGTGCGCGAACACCTCGGGGGCGGCGTCGAAGACCTGGCCGAGCAGCTCGGGCCGGCAGGAGAAGTCGGGGACGAGGATCTCGACCCCCGTGGCGGCGTTGACGGCATGGATCGCGCGCACCGTCTCCGCGTACAGCCAGGCCCCCTCGTCCGGCAGGTCGTCGCGGGCCACCCCGGTGACGGTGGCGTAGCGCAGCCCCATGGCGGCCACGCTCGACGCGACTCGCCGCGGCTCGTCCCGGTCCAGCGGCTGCGGCCGGCCGGTGTGGATCTGGCAGAAGTCGCAGCGGCGCGTACACTCCTCGCCCCCGATGAGGAAGGTCGCCTCGCGGTCTTCCCAGCACTCGAAGATGTTGGGGCAGCCGGCCTCCTGGCAGACCGTGTGCAGCCCCTCACGTCGGACGAGCCCACTGAGCTCGGCGTACTGCGGGCCCATCTTCGCGGTCGTGCGGATCCACGAGGGCTTGCGCTCGATCGGCACCTCGGCGTTGCGCGCCTCGATGCGCAGCATGCGCCGTCCGTCGGGCGCGACGCTCATGCCGGGCCCCCCGCGCTCGCCGGGACGCGACGTCGCGCACGCCCGGGCAGGTCGCACTCGGCGAGCCTGGCGCGGGCGAGGGGAAGCACCTCGGAGACGGTGACGTCGCGGCCGAGCTCCGCCGACAGGCTCGTGACATCGGCGTCGGGGATGCCGCATGGCACGATCCGGGAGTACCACGACAGGTCGGGGTCGGCGTTGAGCGCGAAGCCGTGCATCGTGACCCCTTCGGCGACGCGGATCCCGATCGCGGCCACCTTCCGGTCACGGCCCCGCTCGTCGGCGGCGACCCAGACGCCGCTGCGCCCTTCCACCCGCCCCGCGTGCACGCCCAGGTCCGCGCAGACGGCGATGAGGGCCGACTCGAGCCGGCGGACGTAGGCGACAACGTCGAACGGTTCGGCCAGCCGCACGATCGGGTAGCCCACGAGCTGACCGGGGCCGTGCCAGGTGATCTTGCCGCCGCGGTCGACGTCGATGACCGGGGTGCCGTCGAATGGCCGTTCGTGCACGGCGGTGCGCCGTCCGGCCGTGTAGACCGCGGGGTGCTCGAGCAGGAGCACGGTGTCCCGGGCCTGGCCGGCGACGACCCGGGCGTGGACGTCGCGCTGCAGAGCCCATGCGCGCTCGTAGTCCACGCGGTCCTCACCGAACCCCACATGCTCGAAGAGCAGCTCGGTCATGGCACGACCCTATGCGCCGCGACCGTGCGCGTGCGGGTCGGGCGTCTCGGGCCAGCGCTCCTCCGAGCGGCGGCGCACGATGGCGAGCAGGGCGGCGCGCAGCCCGGCGACGTCGTCCACGGCATCGGTCACCAACCCCTCGGCGACGGCGAGGTCCGAGGCGAGCAGATACGTGCGCCGTCCCGCGGGCGTCGAGGTGACCACGACGCGTCGCCGGTCCGCGTCGTCCCTGTCGCGCCTCACGTACCCCGAGCGTTCGAGGCGCTCGACCGTCCTGCTGAGCGTCTGGTCCTCGACCTGGACGGCGACCGCCAGCTCGCGCTGGGTGAGCGGTCCGCGACCCAGGACGTGCAGGACGGCGAGGCTCGCGTGGTTGAGGTCCCACCTCGCCAAATGGGCGTTCCAGTCGTGCTCGACCAGGCGCGCGGCGGCCGACAGCAGCCGGCCGGTCGGCCAGCTCTCGACGTCTGCCCCGGACGGGTCCATGAGGGGAACCGTAACGCCGCGAGGCCACCTGTACGCCCGCCGGTGGTCACCGGGCACGATTTGCGCGAGGGCTCGAGACAGGCGACCGTAGGGGGCAGTCGTTCAGCAGGCTGATCAAATGTCCGAGCCGGCCCGCCGTCCCCGTTCGAGGCGGCCGTCCCATCCCATCCCGTCACCCTCGGAGCATCGTGAGCACGCAGACCACCCCGGCCGGCCGGCCCGCCGGGTCAGCGCCCGAACCGGACGAGACCTCGACGCCCCCGCAGCGCCATCTGCGTTGGATCCTGCCCGCGGTCCTGCTGATCGTGTGGCTGGTGGTCGGCGGCGCGATCGGTGGCCAGTACCAGGGCAAGCTCTCGCAGGTGCAGCGCAACGACGCCTCGTCGTTCCTGCCGAAGTCCGCGGAGTCGGCCCAAGTCGCGGACCTGCAGAAGAAGTTCACCACCGCGCAGACCCTCCCGGCGTTCATCCTGCTCGAGAGCGACACCGCCCTCACGCCGCAGCAGCTGGCACAGTTCCAGACCTTCGCGAAGTCCGTCCCCGGCATGCAGATCCCCGTCAAGGGGTCCTCACCCGTGGCGATCAGCGACTACCTGGCGCCGGGGCCGACGCCGGTGATCCCGTCGCAGGACGGGAAGGCCGCCCTGGCGCTGGTCAACTTCAGCATCAACGACTTCGGGGCCACGCTGGCCGACGGCACCAGCCCCATCCAGCGGGCCATCGAGGTAATTCGGGACGAGGCCGGACCGTTGAAGTCCGACGGCGTCAGGGTGTACGTCGCGGGCCCCGCAGGGATCATCGCCGACCTGGTGAAGGCGTTCGGCGGCATCGACGGCGTGCTGCTCGTCGTCGCCCTCGTCGCCGTCCTCGTGATCCTTCTCATCGTCTACCGCAGCCCGTTCATCCCGCTGTTCGTGCTGCTCACCGCCGGCATGGCGCTCGGGCTCGCGAGCCTCGTGGTGTACCTGCTCGCGAAGAACGACGTGATCACCCTCGACGGGCAGGGGCAGGGGATCCTGTCGATCCTGGTCGTCGGGGCGGCCACCGACTACTCGCTCCTGCTGGTTGCGCGCTACCGCGAGGAGCTGCGGCGCCACGACAACCGCTACGACGCTATGCGCCTGGCCTGGCGGCGGACGCTGGAACCGGTCGCGGCCTCCGGCAGCACCGTGATCCTCAGCCTGCTCTGCCTCATGCTGTCCGACCTCGGGCCGACCAAGGGGCTCGGCCCGGTCGGCGCCATCGGCATCGCCGCTGCCGTGCTGTCCGCGATGTCCTTCCTGGCGTCGGCGATGCTCCTGCCGGGGCCCGTGCTGTCGGTCATCGGCCCGGGTGTGGCCGCAGGAGTGGTGGCGCTCCTCGTCTCGAAGCTGGGCGGAGGGTCGTCGGCGGTGTCGACGAGTGCGCAGGCCAGCTACGTCCTGGGTCTGCTCGTCGCTGCCGGGCTGGGTGTTCACGTCCGGCGGCTGCGCAAGGCGCGCGCGGCGGCCGGGGTCCCCCTGGAGGCAGGCCGCTGGGTGTTCTGGCCCGGCGTGCCGCACATCGGCTCGCAGGGGCCGGAGACCAGGGGCCTGTGGGCCAGGGTGGCCAGGCTGGTCGGCGAGCACCCCCGCAGGGTGTGGGTCGTGACCGCGGCCGTCCTCGTCGCGCTCGCCGCGTTCCTGCCGACCCTGCAGGCGCGCGGTGTCAGCACCGCCGACACCTTCCTGACGCCCGTGGAGTCGGTCACGGGCGGCAAGGTCCTCGCCCAGCACTTCCCGGCGGGCTCGGGGACGCCGACGATCGTGATCGGTCCGGCCGACAAGGCGCCGGCGATGATGGAGACGATCTCGGCGACCAAGGGGGTCTCGGCCGTCGTGCCCACGACGGACGCCGCCGCAGGCGGGCCCGCCACCGGAGGCGGGCCCGGCGCCGTCCCGAAGGTCGTCAACGGGCTGGTGCAGCTGGAGGTCACCCTCAGCGACCCGGCCGACTCGCCCGCCGCCGACTCCACAGTTCGCCGGCTGCGCACCGCGCTCGACGCTGTGAGCGCCGATGCGCTCGTGGGCGGCCAGACGGCGACGAACCTCGACGTCCGGGACATCTCGGCCGCCGACCGCAACCGGATCATCCCGGTCATCCTGTTGGTGATCTTCGTGGTGCTCGCACTGCTGCTGCGGGCGCTCGTGGCTCCGTTGATCCTCATCGTGGCCAACGTCTTGTCCTTCGCGGCGACGCTGGGCGCCTCTGCGCTGGTGTTCAACCACGTCTTCGCCTTCCCCGGCAGCGACCCCAGCGTCTCGCTGTACGGGTTCGTCTTCCTGGTCGCGCTCGGGATCGACTACTCGATCTTCCTGATGACGCGCGTGCGCGAGGAGTCGATCAGGCAGGGGACGCGCCCGGGCATCCTCACCGGGCTCGCGGTCACCGGCGGGGTGATCACGAGCGCGGGCGTCGTCCTCGCCTCGACGTTCGCCTCGCTGGGCGTGCTGCCCATCCTGTTCCTGGCCCAGATCGCGTTCATCGTCGCCTTCGGCGTCCTGCTCGACACGCTGGTGGTGCGCTCGCTGCTCGTGCCGTCGCTGGCCTTCGAGATCGGCGCACGCATCTGGTGGCCGAGCCGGCTGGCCCGCGAGGACGCCGCGCTGACGACTGCGCCGCCGGACGCCGAGGCGCGGCCCACGCCGCAGGACGCCGAGGCGCCGACGGGCTGACCCTGGCCGGGAAGCCAGCAGTGGCCGGCCCGGCTTGCAGCGCCCTCACTAGGCTGGGCGCTGTGAGCAAGGGGGGTACCGGCGTGGGTGTCACCGTGGCCCTGGTGGGGTATGGCTCGTCGGGGCGCGGCATCCACGCGCCGCTGCTCACCCGTGCCGGGGTCGCGCCGTGCATCGTGGTGACCGGTGACGGGGGGCGGGCCGCCGCCGCGCGTGCGGAGCTGCCCGCCGCGCTCGTCGTCCCACACCTGGACGACGCCCTGTCGCGCGGGCCGGACCTGGTGGTCCTGGCGTCGCCGAGCGGCGTGCACGCCGAGCAGGCCCATGCCTGCATCGACGCGGGGGTGGCCGTGGTGGTGGACAAGCCGCTGGCCACGGACCGGGTGCACGCCGGCGAGGTGGTGGGTGCCGCCGCCGACGCGGGTGTGGCCCTCACCGTGTTCCAGAACCGTCGATGGGACGGCGAGAACCGCACGCTGGCACGGCTTCTCAGCCAAGGCAGCCTGGGTGCGGTGCACCGCTTCGAGCGGCGGTGGGAACGGTGGCGGCCTGTTCCGAAGGACCGCTGGCGGGAGAACGCTTCGCCGTCGCACGGCGGTGGCATCCTCCTCGACCTCGGGACTCACCTGGTGGACGCCGCCGTGCACCTGTTCGGCCCGGTCGTGTCGGTCTACGCCGAGATCGCGGCCCGCAGCACCCCGGCCGAGGACGAGGCCTTCCTCGCGCTGGAGCATCGCGACGGCGTCCGCAGCCATCTGTCGGCCACCTCGACCGCCGGCGCGCCCGGGCCACGAACGAGAGTGCTCGCGGCGCGCGGGTCCTACGTCGTGACGGACTTCGAGGCCGAGCAGGCGGCCTTCCGCGGCTTCGAGGACACCGACGGCGCCTGCGGCTGGCTGGTCGCCGGCGACGACAAGATGCCCGTGCCGGCGGCCCCGGGGGGGCACGGGGACTTCTACCCGGCGGTTCTCTCGGCGCTGGGCCGTCCGGACGCGCAGGCACGGCAGTCCGCGATGCCGGTCGACCCGCGCGACGCCGTCCACGTGCTGGCCGTGCTCGACGCCGCCCGGATCAGCGCGAGTGAGCGTCGCGTCGTCACGCTCGCGGAGCTTCGCCCCGCCTGATCGGCCTGCCGGCGCCTGTGGACGACCCGCCCGCGACGGCGAGCGGTTGGGGCAGGGTGGCTGCCATGGGTGAGGTGGACGCCGCGCAGCCGGCTGGGGACGCAGGGTCTGGTCGGCTCCCGCGGGTGCCCGGCTACGCGGCACAACGTCTGATCGCCCGGGGCGGCCAGGCCGACGTCTGGCTGGCCCGCGACCGGGCCGGCGGGGAGCACGTGGTGCTCAAGATCGGCCGGACGGTGCGCGGGACCGGCTCCTCGGGGTCGGTCCCGGTCGGCGTCGCGGACGAGGCGGTCGAGGCCGCCGAGGCCCGCACCGACGTGGCGAGCGCCCGCGCGCTGGCGCGCGAGATCGCCCTCCTGCGACGCATCGACCACCCGCACGTCGTGCGGCTGCGCGCGGTGGTCGACCTGCCTGACGGCACTCGCGCGATGGTGCTCGACCATGCCGCCGGTGGCAGCCTTGCCCAGCTGGTCCGCGAGCGGGGACGCCTGGACCCGGGCGAGGTGGTAACGGTGCTCGTCGCCCTCGCCGACACCCTGGCCGACCTGCACGAGCTGGCCGTCGTGCACGGCGACGTCAGCCCGGCCAACGTCCTGCTGACCGCCGAAGGCAAACCCTTGCTCGCCGACCTCGGGGCGGCGCACGTGTTGGGAGGCCGGCCGCCGCACGCCTGGTCCACCCGCGGCTTCGCCGACCCGGCCGCCGACGGGCAGCACCCGGCACCTGCCGGGGACGTCTTCGGCCTCGGTGCCGTGGCCTGGTTCGCGCTGACGGGGGCGGGACCCGCCGATGCAGGACCCACCGATGCAGGACCCACCGATGCAGGGCCCACCGATGCAGGACCTGCCGAGCCAGGTCCTGCCCAGCCCGAGGCGCTCGGTGTTGGCGGCGTGAACGCGCCGCAGGCGCTGCTGGACCTGCTGCGCGCCTGCCTGTCTCGCGTCCCCGATGAAAGGCCGAGCGCCCGCGAGGTGGCGCGACGGGCATGGGACGCCGTCCGCCCCGCCCCGCTGCGGCCGGCCTCGGCTCGGGCGGGCCTCGTCGGCCTGGATGGCGATGTCACCCGTCAGATCCGACACGACGCAGCGGACCTGAGTCCCGAGCCACCGGCGGAGCCCGCCCTCGCCGGTCGGGGTGGCCGGCTCGGTCTCGGCGCCGCGCTCGGTCGGCATGCGTGGCTCGCCGCGGGCTGCGCATGTGCGGCGCTGGTCACCTCGGGGGTGATGTACGTCGTCCTGGAGCGTGGGCCGTCCATGGGTGGCGGTGCTCCGCGCAGCGCGTGGGGGGTCCGCCCCAGCTCGCCGAACCCGGCGAACACCGGCCTTGCTCAGACCCCGGCGCCAGGAGCAGGCAAGGAGGTCGGTCTGACCGCCACCGAGGCCGCCGCACTGGTGCAGCAGGTCGCTCGTGCTCGGGCAGCCGCCTTCGCGACGGGCAGCATCGCCCCCCTGGTCGACGTCGACGAGCCGGGGTCGGCGTCGCTGGCCGCCGACGCGTCGGTCCTGGCTGCGGTGGTCGACGACGGGGTGCGCCTCGACGGGCTGGTCTTCCGCGTGGGCGGCGTGCGGGTGGTCGCGAGCGCCGGCTCGACCGCGACGCTGGACGCCCAGGTGACGATGTCGGCCTACCGTCGGGTGCGGCGCGACGGAAGCGTGGTGGAGCGCGTCGCGGCCGGGGCGCCGACCTGGGTCCGCCTCGTCGTCGTGCGCGCCGGTCGGCAGTGGCTGGTGCGCTCCGTCGTCTCGTCCTGACCACGGGACCCGACAAGGGAGGGGTCGACGTCAGCCGGCCGTGGCCCACTCTGCTGCGGCCTCGAGGTCGGCGTGGGTGAACGCGAACCCGGCGTCGAGGAGACGTCTCGGGACCACCTTCTGGCTGGCGAGGATGTCGTCGGCGAAGCCGCCGACGGCCACCTTCAGAGCAAGCGCCGGCGCGGGCAGCACCGCGGGTCGGTGCAGCCGGCGGGCCAAGGCCCGCACGACGTCCCCGTTGCGCCTCGGCTCGGGTGCCGTGAGGTTCACCGGCCCGCTGAGGTCGGCCGTGAGCAGGAACATCAGCGCGGCGACCTCGTCCTCCAGGCTGATCCAGCTCCACCACTGGCGCCCGTTGCCCAAGGGACCACCGAGCCCGAGCCGGATCAGCGGCAGGAGCCGACCGAACGCCCCGCCCTTCCGGGCGAGCACGAGACCGCTGCGCGCCGTCACGACGCGCAGCCCGGCTTGACCGCCTCGTGCCGCCTCCGCCTCCCAGGCGACCACCACGTCGGCGAGGAAGCCCTCGCCCCGGGCGGCATCCTCGGTGAGCTCCTCGTCCCCGCGCGACCCGTAGAAGCCGATCGCGCTGCCGCTCACGAGCGTGCGCGGTGGCTGGTCCATCGAGGCCAGCGCATCGACCAGTGTGCGGGTGCCGAGCACGCGCGAGTCGAGGATCTGCTTCTTGTAGGCGGCCGTCCATCGATGGTCGCCGACCCCAGCCCCCGCCAGGTGGACGACGGCCTCGACCCCGCGCAGCCCGGCGACGTCGACCGTGCCGGCCAGTGGGTCCCAGGCCACTTCGTCCCGGGCACTCGGGCGCCCGCGGGTCAGCCGCACCACCTCGTGGCCCGCCGCGGCCAGGCCGGCGACCAGCGCAGTGCCGATCAGCCCGCTGGAGCCCGAGACGGCCACCTTCATGGCGGCCGGGCTCACAGGCCGAGGTCGGCCTGGAAGGCGCCGTCCTCCAGTCGCGTCCGCACGAGGGTGAGGAAGCGTGCAGCGTCGGCCCCGTCGACGATGCGGTGGTCGTAGGACAGAGCGAGGTACACCATCGAGCGCACCGCGATGGTCTCGCCCAGGTCGTCGCTGACAACGACAGGTCGCTTGACGACGGAGCCGGTGCCCAGGATCGCCACCTGCGGCTGGTTGATGATCGGGGTGTCGAACAGGGCACCACGTGACCCCGTGTTGGTCAGGGTGAACGTTCCGCCGCCGAGCTCGTCCGGGGTGATCTTGTTCGTCCGCGTGCGCTCGGCGAGGTCGGCGATCCGGTGCGCGAAGCCGGCGATGTCCAGGTCGCCCGCGCCCCGGACCACCGGCACGAGCAGCCCGCGGTCGGTGTCGACCGCGATCCCGAGGTTCTCCTCGGCGGGGTAGACGACGTCGTCGTCCTCGATCGTCGCGTTGACGACGGGGTACACCTTCAACGCCTCGACCGCGGCGAGGGCGAAGAACGGCAGGAACGACAGCTTGACGTTCTCGCGTGCCTCGAACGCGGCCCTGGCGCTCGAGCGAAGGCGAGCGATGCGCGTGACGTCGACCTCCACGACGGTGGTCAGCTGGGCCGAGGTCTGCAACGACTCGACCATGCGCTGCGCGATGACCTTGCGCAGCCGCGACATCTTGACCCGCGTGCCACGCAGGTCCGAGGCCACGAGCGGGGCTGACGCTGCACGCGCCTGGGCAGGTTCGGCGGTCTGAGCCTGGGACGCCGCGGCGCGCGCCCTCTCAGCGCGTGCGGCTGCGGCCTCCAGCACGTCCTGCTTGCGGACGCGGCCGCCGACGCCGGTGCCGGGCACGGTGGCCAGGTCGATGGCGTGCTCGGCGGCCAGGCGCCGGACCAGCGGCGTCACGTACACCGAGGCATCGCCCGTCACCGACGGCAGAGGAAGCACTGTCCCCAGCGCGGAGGCGGGTGCCGGTTCCGCGGGCAGTGCCGGCGCGGGGGACGGTACTGCGGGGGCCAGCGCGGGGGCCGGCGCGGGGGCCGGCGCGGGGCGGCGCGGGGACGGCGCCGGGGCTGTCAGGGCAGCAGGGGTCGGGGCGGGTGTGGGCGCACGCGCAGGCGTCGGCTCGGGGGCGGGCGCGATCGGCGCGGCAGGGGCGGCGGCGCTCGAGCCCGCGGGGCCGACGATCGCCAGGTCGGTCCCCACCGGGACCGTCTCGTCCTCGCCGACGAGGATGCGCTGCACGACCCCCGCGACAGGGGACGGGATCTCGGTGTCGACCTTGTCGGTGGAGACCTCGAGCAGCGGCTCGTCGACGGCGACGGAGTCGCCCTCCTTCTTCAGCCACCGCGTCACGGTGCCCTCCGTGACGCTCTCGCCGAGGGCGGGCATCGTGACGCGGCTGCCCTGCCCACCGGACGGCCCACCGGACGGCCCACCGGACGGCCCACCGGACGGCGCGGGGGAAGGGGCGGGGGAAGGGGCGGGCGACGGCGCGGAGGACGCTGCCGAGGTCGAGGCGGGTGTCGGGGCGGGCACGGGTGGGGCGACTGCGGCGGACGGCGCGGGGTCGGCAGCCGGAGGTGCGGGGGCGGCAGCCGACGACTCCGGCGCGGCCGGCTGGGCGCCGTCCGCGGTCCCGTCTCCGATCACGACGAGGGCCGCACCGACCGGCACGGTCTCGTCCTCCCCGACGAGGATCTGTTCGACGACCCCCGCGACCGGGGACGGGATCTCGGTGTCGACCTTGTCCGTGGAGACCTCGAGCAGCGGTTCGTCGACCTCGACCCGGTCCCCGACCTGCTTGAGCCAGCGCGTGACGGTCCCCTCGGTGACGCTCTCCCCGAGGGCCGGCATCTGAACGGAGTTCGACATGGGGCTGCGTTCTCCTTCGTGGCTGTCCTGGTGATGCCGGGCGTGCGGGTCGTGACGTCGGCCTCAGGCGTGGGCGTGCAGGGGCTTGCCGGCCAGCGCCAGGTGCGCCTCGCCCATGGCCTCGTTCTGGGTGGGGTGGGCGTGGACGAGCTGGGCGACCTCTTCGGGGAAGGCCTCCCAGTTGACGATCAGCTGGGCCTCGCCGATGAGCTCGCCCACCCGCGCGCCGACCATGTGGACGCCGACGACCGGGCCGTCCTTCTGCCGGACGAGCTTGATGAAACCGGCGGTCGCGAGGATCTGGCTCTTGCCGTTTCCGCCGAGGTTGTACTCGTAGGTCTCCACACCCTCCTCGCCGAACCGCTCGGCCGCCTGCGCCTGGGTGATGCCGACGGAGGCGACCTCCGGCTCGCAGTACGTGACGCGCGGGATGCCGGCCTCGTCGATCGGCGCCGGGGCCAGCCCGGCGACGTCCTCGGCCACGAAGATGCCCTGGGCGAAGCCGCGGTGGGCCAGCTGCAGACCGGGCACGATGTCGCCGACCGCGCGCACCCCGGCGACGTTGGTGCGCAGCCGCTCGTCGGTGAGCACGAACCCTCGGTCCATCGCGACGCCGACCTCCTCGTAGCCGAAGCCGGTGGCGTTCGGGCCCCGGCCGACGGCGACCAGCAGCAGGTCGGCCTCGATAGTGTCGCCGGACTCCAGGCGCACCCGCACGCCGCCGTCGTGCTGCTCGGCCCCGGCGAAGCGCACGCCCGTCTTGAAGTCGATCTTCCGCTTGCGGAACGCGCGTTCCAGCGCCTTGGAGCAGGTCTCGTCCTCGTTGGGCACGAGCCTCGGCAGAGCCTCGACGATCGTGACCTCGGCCCCGAAGGACCTCCACACGCTGGCGAACTCCACCCCGATGACACCGCCGCCGAGCACGACCACTCGCTGCGGCACATAGTCCAGCGTCAGCGCCTGGTCACTGGTCATGACCCGCCCGCCGATCTCCAGGCCGGGCAGCGACCGCGCGTACGACCCCGTGGCCAGCACCACGGTGCGACCCCGGTAGCGCTGCCCGCCGGCCTCCACGGTGTCCGGTGCCACGAGCCGTCCCTCGGCCTCGACGTAGGTGATGTCGCGGCTCTTGACCAGCCCCTGCAGGCCCTTGTGCAAGCGGCCGACGACGCCGTCCTTGTACTTGTTGACCCCGGCCATGTCGATGGACTCCAGGCTGGCGCGCACGCCGAACTGCTCGCTCTCGCGGGCGGAGTCGGCGACCTCGGCCGCATGCAGCAGGGCCTTGGTGGGGATGCAGCCCCGGTGCAGGCACGTCCCGCCGAGCTTGTCCCGCTCGACCAGCGCCACCGACAGGCCGAGCTGGGCCCCGCGCAGCGCAGCCGCGTACCCGCCACTGCCGCCCCCGAGCACGACCAGGTCGAAGACGTCCTTGTGCGGCGGGCTGTCGTTCGAGGGCTCGGACACCGGGCGCTCCTTGCGTGGACGGGCTGTCCCGCCGGTGGACGGGCGGGACGGATCTGGGCGCCATCCTTCCACCACGATGTCGCCGGCGCGCGCCTCGGGGCCGCAGCCCCGCACGGGGCCGTCGGACGGCGCTCAGCCGGTTTCGCGCGGCCCGACCCGGCGGACCGGTCGTCGGCCGGGGCCGAGCACACTCGTAGGGGGGACGAGACTGCCCGCACTCGCAAGGATGCCTCGCAAGCCAGGCTGCAGCGGGCGCCCCTGGGATGACTCACCGCCAGACTCGCTGGAAGACTGGCTGGCAGTCGGGAGAGGAGAAGCCGTGGCCCTGTTCCGCCGCCGCGGCCGGCCGCCGGCACCGGATCGCCAGCTTCACCGCGAGGAGGTGGAGGCCGTTCGTCGGCACCTGGAGGAGTTCGTGCGCTCACGCCGTGGGGTAGAGGCGTTCGTGGAACCCCCGACGACGATCACGCCGCCGACGGTGCTGCTCGTCGCGACCGACGGCGAGTGGACCCGTCGGCGGATACCGGACCCGGCGCTCGTCCGCGGCCTCGCCGAGCACCTCCACGTGCCCGTCTACGACGTCCAGCTCGTCGGCTACCCCCAGCGCATGCGCGACTGGAACGCGCGTCAGAAGGCCCGCCCCACGTCGCCGCCGACCGACGAACGACCCGAGCGGACCTGACCCCGGGAGCCGACCTGACCCCGGGAGCCGACCTGACCGCCGTGCCGGAGCCGACCTGACCCCGGCCCGCCTTGCCGGGCTACGCGCGCCCGGCGAGCTCCTCGGCCAGGCCGAGAAGCGTGCGGACGGCGACGCCGGTACCGCCGACCGGGGTGTAGCCGTGGGCGGACCCCACGTTGAAGGCCGGCCCCGCGATGTCCAGGTGCGCCCACGGGATCTGGCCCGCCGTACCGTCGGCGCCCGCACGCTGACCGACGAACTCCTTGAGGAACAAGCCGGCCACCAGCATGCCGCCGAAGCGCTCGCCGATGTTGGCGATGTCGGCGACGGGGGAGTCCATGCTCGCCCGAAGCTCCGGCGGCAGCGGCATCGGCCAGAACTGCTCCCCGACCCGGTCGGCGACCCGGTGGACCCGGTCACGCAGGTCGTCGTCGTTGGACATGATCGCTGATACCCGGTTCCCGAGCGCGACCATCTGCGCGCCGGTGAGCGTCGCGACGTCCACGATGACGTCCGGCTCGGTCTGGCTCGCGGCGACGATCGCGTCGGCGAGGACGAGGCGGCCCTCGGCGTCGGTGTTGAGCACCTCGACGGTCCGCCCGCCGAAGATCGTCAGCACGTCGGAGGGCCGCTGGGCGGTGCCGGACGGCATGTTCTCGGCCAGGGCCAGCCAGCCGGTCACCCTCAGCGGCAGCCCGAGCCGAGCGGCGGCGACCACCGTCTGCAGCACTGCGGCCGCCCCGGACATGTCGCTCTTCATCGCCTCCATGCCCAGCGCGGGCTTGATCGACAAACCGCCGGAGTCGAACGTGATGCCCTTGCCGACCAGCGCCAGGTGTGTGCCCGCCCCGGCAGGGGAGTAGTCCAGACGCACCAGCCGCGGCGGCCGGGCCGAGCCCATACCGACCCCGAGAAGGCCCCCGTAGCCCCCGCGAGCCAGCCTCTTCTCGTCGAGCACCTGCACCGCCACAGGCAGGCCCTGGACGGCGGCCCGTGCTCGGTCCGCGAACTCCGCGGGGTAGAGGTCCACGGGAGCGGTGTTCACGAGGTCGCGGGTGGCGTGCACGGCCGAGGCGATCACGTCGGCGCGGCGCGCGCTCGCCCGGCCCGCCGCGGTGCGGGCCAGCGGCGTCACGACCGTGACCGCCGCCACCGGGGGCGGCGAGGCGGTACCGGCAACGGTGCGGTACCGGAGGAACCCGTAGGCGCCGAGGAGACTGCCCTCGCAGACGGCGGCGAGCGCCTCGTCGTCCGGCGTGGGCAGGGCCATGGCCACGTGAGCGGTGCCCGCGAGGGTGCGGGTGGCTGCCCCGGCCGCCCGGCGCAGGACCTCCGGGCCGGGCCGGGAGCCCGCGGGCCCGAGCCCGGTGAGCGCGAGCACCGGCACTGCCACAGCGCCGCCCGTCGGCACGCGATGCACCGTGTCGGCGGCCCCGGTGACGCCGAGCCCGGGCAGCGACCGTTCCACCTCGCGCAGCCATGCCGCCGGCAGGCCGGCCGTGGCGAGCAACGTCGGGCGCTTGTTCTGCGAGTCGGCCGCGGCGGCGACCACGCCGATCACGAGCGCGTCGGCCTTGACGCCGGAGACGTCCTTCGCGGAGAGGGTCAGGGAGGCCACGGAAGTCCTTCTGGCGGCGGCGGGGTCGAGGCGATGCTAACGCCGGTTGGGAGCATCACCTGCAGTCCGGGGCCGGTCGCGACCCACCGCGGGCGCCGGGGGTAGGTTCGCGCCATGAGCGAGGAGCCCCGAACTGATGCGGTCCTGCGCCGCACCACGCTGCACGCGCGCCACCTCGACCTCGGCGCCAAGATGGCCGACTTCGGCGGCTGGGAGATGCCCATCGAGTACCCCGGCGGCGGCGTCCTGCGCGAGCACCAGGCAGTCCGCGAGCGGGTCGGGGTGTTCGACGTCAGCCATCTGGGCAAGCTCTCGGTCCGCGGGCCCGGCGCCGCCGCGTTCGTCGACTCCTGCCTCACCAACGCACTCGACCGGATCGCCCCCGGACAGGCCCAGTACACGCTGTGCTGCGACGACGCGACGGGCGGGGTCGTCGACGACCTGATCGTCTACCTGCGAGGCGCGGACGACGTGCTGCTGGTGCCGAACGCGGCCAACTGCGCCGAGGTGGCCCGGCGGCTGGCGGCCGTCGCACCCGCCGGGTGTCGAGGTGACGGACCTGCACGAGGCCTACGGGGTGGTCGCGGTGCAGGGCCCCCTGGCCGACGACGTGCTCACCGACGTCGGCCTGCCGACGGGTCACGACTACATGAGCTTCGTCGACGCCGCCTGGCGCGGGGTGTCGATGACCGTCTGCCGCACCGGGTACACCGGCGAGCGTCGGGTACGAGATGCTGCCTCCGGCCGAGGCGAGCGAGGCTCTGTGGGACGCGTTGCTGGACGCCGCACGGGTGCGCGCGGGCCTGCCCTGCGGCCTGGGTGCCCGAGACACGCTGCGCACCGAGATGGGCTACCCCCTGCACGGGCACGAGCTCTCGCTGGAGATCACCCCGGTGCAGGCGGGGGTGGGCTGGGCGGTCGGCTGGCAGAAGCCCGCGTTCTGGGGGCGGGCGGTGCTGGTCGCCGAGAAGGAGCGAGGGGCCGCGCGCCGAGCACGCGGCCTGCTCGCGGTCGAGCGGGGGATACCCCGGGCGGAGATGGACGTGCTGGACGGCGACGGGTCGGTCGTCGGCCGCACGACGTCGGGCACGTTCTCCCCGACCCTGAAGCAGGGGATCGCCCTGGCGCTGCTGGACCGGTCGGTGCCGGTCGGTGCCCGGGTGTCGGTCGACGTCCGCGGGCGCCCGATCGCCTGCACCGTTGTCAGCCCGCCGTTCGTCACGCCGGCGACCCGCTCCGGCTCCTGACCGCTCCGGTTCCTGACCGCTCCGGCTCCTGACCGCTCCGGTTCCTGACCGATCCGGTTCCTGACCGATCCGGTTCCTGACCGCACCGGTTCCTGACCGATCCATTTCGTGACTGGTCCTGTTCCTGACTGGTCCTGTTCCTGACTGAGAGCCGCGGGTGGCGCCACGCCCTGCTCAGGCGGCGGCGAGCACCACGAGAGCTGCCGCCATGCCCACCTCGACGCAGGCACCGAGCACGTCGCCTGTGATGCCGCCGAGCCTGCGCACGGCGCGGGTCACCACAAGGCCGGCCGCCAGGCACGCAGCGGCCAGGGCTGCCACGGCGGGCCACCACGCCTGCCCGGCGAGCATCGCGCCTGCGCCGAGGGCGACCGCGCAACCGGCGAGCGTCAAGGCCGCCGCTGGCCACGGCACACTGCCGGCGACGGTGGCGCCGAGGCCGTCGCGCCGCGCGCTGGGAACACCTCGGCCGCACGCGAGCGGCAGCACGGCGCGGGCGGCGACCGCAGCGAGGACGACCGAGCCCGCGCCGTGGGCCGAGACGGCCTGAGCCATCGCCGCCGCCTGCACCAGCAGGACCAGGACGACGGCGGCCAGGCCCGCGGGGCCAGTGTCGCCTCGGCGCATGACCGCCAGCGCGCGGACGCGGTCATAGGAGGCGGTCAGGCCGTCCGCGGTGTCCGCGAGGCCGTCCAGGTGCATCCCACGGGTGCCCAGAGTGAGGGTGACCAGGGCGAGGGCTGCCGCGACGAGCGGGGTGAGGCCCGCGACGCCCGCTGCCCAGGCCACCCCGGCGGCGGCCCCGCCCGGCAGCAGCGCAACCACCGGGGCCAGCACCATCGCCCGTGCGGCCGTGCCCTGGTCGATCGCGCGCGGCGGCGCGACCGGGAGGGCGGTGAGCGTGCCGACAGCCAGGCGCAGGGCGTCAGGCACCGGCCTCGCCGGCCGGGTCGAGCAGCAGGGCGGCCGTGCGGACGATGCCGAGGGCAAGCAGGGCCCCTGTGCCGTCCTCGACCTCGACACCGAGCTCGAGGAGCGGGCTGAGGCCGAGCCCGGTCAGCGCACGTTCGGTGGCCGGGGCGGTCGCGGCCAGCGCCGCCTGCCACCAGGCCCGGGCCTCGCGCGTGACCCTCGCGGCGAACAGCGCAGCGACCGTGGCCCCCGCGCCGTCGAGGATGACCGGTGTGCGTCGAGCGGCCGACTGCAGCAGGACGGCGGCTGCTCCTGCCAGGACCGGCGTCCCGAGCGCCTCCAACAGGGCCGTCGGCTCGCCGCGCCGGGGGCGTCCCCGGCGTAGGGCATCGCGCAGGCGCGCGACGTCCACCGCCCAAGCCGGGTCGTCCACCCGACCGTCACCGCCCGGCCGCGGCCACCCGGTCGCCTCGACCGGGTCGAGGTCGAGCAGGGCCGCGGACACAGCGCGAGCGCCCCACGGGTCCGCGAGGCTGACCAGCAGCAGGTCGACCCCGGAGTCGGCGGCCTGGTCGGCCAGATCGCGGCCGGCGGCGATCGCGCCCCGGACGTCGTCGGGCGCGGCGAGGCGGCGCCGGCTCACGCGTGCGCCCGCCGACCTGCCGGTCACGCGCTGGGTCGGGTCAGGGGTCGGCCCCGCCTTCGGGCCGGCCCGGACCAGCCACACCCTGCTCGGTGGCGCAGCCCCGGGCGACCCTCGCACCCCAGCCCACCAGACGGCAAGGTCGGCCAGGCGTCCGTAGCCGGGGTGGGCCGAAAGAGCGCGACGTGCCTCCTGGACGCAGCCGGCGTCGGTCTCGCCGACGTGCTGGGCGAGGCGCTCGAAGGCGTCCTCCCCGGCGGGTTCCCCGCTCATGTCGACACCTGGTGGCGGCCGGGCGGCTCGGCGAGCGCGACGACCCGACCCGCGACCACGAGCAGCACCTCGTCGCTGACGGCGGCGACGCGCTGGTTGAGGTTGCCGAGGGCGTCGCAGAAGACGCGGCCGGACACCGTGGCGGGCACGACCCCCCACCCGACCTCGTCGCTGACCGCGACCACCCGGCCGGGAGCGCGGCGCCAGGCGTCCACGACCTGGTCCGTCTCGGCGTCGGCTCGCTCGCGCCACCCCGGCGCGTCGTCCCAGGCCCCACAGCGGTCGAGCAGGCCGGCGACCCAGGCGCCGAGGGAGTCCACCAGCACGGGCGGGCCGGGCGCGAGCAGCACGGCGGCGACGTCCTCGGTCTCCCGGGTGACCCAGGCCGGAGGGCGGCGCCTGCGGTGCGACTCGATGCGAGCGGCCCATTCGCCGTCCGTGGCCGTCGACGGGTCAGGCACGGGCCCGGTCGCGACGTACTGCACAGCGACCGCAGGGTCGAGCAGGCCCTCGGCGAACGCCGACTTCCCCGACGCGGAGGGCCCGAGCACCAGCGTGCGCCGGGGCGCGGGCCGCACCGGCGGTGCCATCGGGGCGGTGGCGGTCACGTCCGTGGGGGGGCTGGGCACGAAGCCAGGGTGCCACCCCCGCCCTGCGGCCTGCCCTACGGTGGGGCCATGAGCACGTGGGCGTGGCGCTTCGAAGGCGCCGACGGTTCCTCGGTGAAGCCTCCGGGTGCGGTGTCGGCCTTCCCGAGCCAGGCGGACGCCGAGTCGTGGGTGGGCGAGTCCTGGCGCGACCTGCTGGCGTCAGGCGTCGAGCAGGTCTGGCTGCTCGAGGACGGTCGCGAGGTCTACGGCCCGATGAGCCTGCGCCCGTCGCAGTAGCCCCGTCCGGTAGGCACGACCCGCCTCCAGCGGAGGAGTCGGGGCGTCAGCTGGGACGCTGCCCGCGCCCGACCTGCGGCTTGGGCATGCGCATGCGGCGCATCTGGAAGGCGCGCTTGACCCCGTACCACCCGGCACCGGCGGCCTGCTCGGCGCCGAACTTCTCCGTCGTCAGCCGGCGCAGCCGCCTGTTGAGGAGGTAAGAGTCGAGGAGGAAGACGGCGAAGACCCCGTAGACCACCGCGCTGACGGCGGTGACCAGCACCGGGGACCGAACGAGCATCGTCACGACGAGCACGGCGAACATGACCGGCAGGACGTACTCGCCGGCGTTGCGCCGTGCGTCGACGTAGTCGCGGACGTAGCGCTTGACGGGGCCCTTGTCGCGGGCGGGCAGGTAGCGCTCGTCACCGCTCATGAACCCGGCCTGCCGCACCCGCCGGTCGGCTGCCATCGCCTCCCGCTGCGCGACCTTGGCCGCCTTGCGCTCCTCCTTGGTCATGTTCGCCTTGACCGCCGAGCTGCGCGCCGGAGCCACGATGGGGCGCTTGTTGCGCGCCTCGGCCTCGCGGCGGCTCGGCGTGGGGCGGCCCTTGGCCCCCTCGCGGGCCGCCTGCTCCGGGGTCACCGCCTGGGTCTGCGGGCTCTTCGAACGACCGAACACAGCGCACACAGTACGTCGTCCCGGGGCCCGGGTCCCACGCTCGTCCCTCGTTGCCCACGTCCGGGCCTCGCCGACGCTCGCCGGCCCTCGCCGGCCGGACGCCTTCGGAGCCCGGGGCGGCGGGGTGCTCGGCGGCCGGGCGGGGACGCGCCCTAGGTTGGCGCCTATGCCCAAGCCTTCCCGCCCGGGCGGGTCCCACCTCGCTCATCCGTCTAAGGCCGCTGCGCAGGGGGCCAGGACCCCGGCCTCGCAGGCAGCCGCGACCCCGGCCTCGCAGGCAGGCGCGACCCCGGCACCCGGTTGGACGGCGTCCGCCCCCCTGGACGTCTCCACTGTCGACGTCGACGGTGTCCGCGACGCGGTCGCTGCGCTGCTGCCCCGGCTCCGCGTCGACCTCGAGGCCCTCGTGCGCATCCCGAGCGTGTCGGCCCCGGCGTTCGACCAGGCCCACGTCGAGGTCAGTGCGCGCTTCGTGGCCGACCTGCTGCTCGAGGCGGGCATGCCCGAGGTCCAGATCCTCCGGGCCGAGGGCCCGAACGGGCCGGGTGCACCTGCTGTCGTCGCGCGGCGTCCGGGTGCGGTGGGAGCACCGACGGTGCTGCTGTACGCCCACCACGACGTCCAGCCGCCGGGTGACCCGGCGCAGTGGCAGACACCGGCGTTCGAGCCCCTCGAGCGTGACGGCCGGCTGTACGCGCGGGGCGCCGCCGACGACAAGGCCGGCGTCATGGTGCACCTGGCCGCGTTGCGGGTGCTGCTGGCCGACGAGACCGGCCCCTGGTCACGCCTGGGGGTCACGGTGTTCGTCGAGGGCGAGGAGGAGATCGGGTCACCCACCTTCGGCGCCTTCCTGCGGGCGCACACCGAGCGCCTCGCCGCCGACGTGATCGTGATCGCGGACTCGGGCAACTGGCGGGTCGGCGAGCCTGCGCTGACCACGAGCCTGCGTGGCCTCGTCGACGGGGTGGTCGAAGTGGCCACGCTGGACCACGCCGTGCACTCCGGGATGTACGGCGGGGCCGTACCCGACGCCATGACGGTGCTCGTGACCGTGCTGGCCGGCCTGTGGGACGAGGCCGGGGACGTCGCGGTCCCCGGGCTCGGTGCGGGAGCAGCGGCCGACCTGGACTACCCCGAGCACCTCCTTCGCCAGGACGCCGGCGTGCTGGACGGCGTGGAGCTGATCGGGACCGGTCCCCTGACGTCGCGCCTGTGGACGCGCCCGGCCATCACCATCACGGGGGTGGACGCGCCGTCGGTGGCGAACGCCTCGAACACCCTGCTGCCGAGCGTGCGGGCCAAGTTCACCCTGCGGATCCCGCCGGGGCAGGACCCGTCGGCGGCGTTCCAGGCTCTGCACGCACATCTGCGCACGGCGGCCCCGTGGGGGGCGCGAGTCGACGTCCGTCTCGGCGAGGCCGGTTCACCCTGGGCCGGTGACCTGCAGGGTCCGGTGTACGAGGTGGCCGGATGGGCATTGGAGAAGGCCTGGGGACGCCGCCCCGTCGCGATGGGCATGGGCGGGTCCATCCCGTTCGTGGCGGAGCTGCAGGCGCTCTACCCCCGCGCCACGGTGGTCATCACCGGGGTCGAGGACCCCGACACGCGGGCCCACGGGACGGACGAGTCGCTGCATCTGGGCGAGTTCGAGCGCGCCTGCGTCGCCGAGGCGCTGCTCCTGGCGGCGCTCGCGACCGGCAACCCGTAGCCCGACGGTTGTGTGCGAGATCGGTGCCACATGGCGCCCCCGACCTCGCACACTGTGGGATTCCGGTCCCGGGAGGTTGCACCCGCCGGCGGGTCGTGTGTGGTCGGCGCACTGGCCGGTCCGCCACGGGTCACCGCGGCCGGTTGGAGCGACACCTCGGCGCCGACGTCGTAGGCTGGGTGCGGGCCAGATGCCGCCCGGGACTCGCCCGTGCGGGGAATGCACGGTCCCAGCTGAGCGCTGACGCCGAGGAGCGCCCAGTACCGCGTGTGCCAAGGACAAGACACGCAAGAACCGAGACACCAGACACCGAGATCAGGAGTTGCCCGATGTCCGTCCAGGATCAGTCCACCAAGGAGCACGGTGTCGACCTCACCGGCGTCGCCGCTGCGAAGGTGAAGAGCCTGCTCGAGCAGGAGGGCCGCGACGACCTGCGGCTGCGGGTCGGCCGTGCAGCCCGGTGGCTGCTCCGGCCTGATCTACCAGCTGTACTTCGACGAGCGCACGCTCGACGGGGACCTGCTGCGCGACTTCGACGGTGTCGGGTGTCGTGGTCGACCGGATGAGCGCCCCGTACCTCGACGGGCGCCACGATCGACTTCGCGGACACGATCGAGAAGCAGGGCTTCACCATCGACAACCCGAACGCCGGCGGCAGCTGCGCGTGCGGTGACAGCTTCCACTGAGCCTCGGGGCTCCACCCTCTCCGGACAGCGGTGGTCCTGAGAGGGGCGGGCGGTCACGTGCGTCCCGTTAGGGTTGCCGGCGTGCGCATCGCCGTCACCGGGTCCATCGCCACCGACCACCTCATGATCTTCGACGGGCCGCTTCGCCGACAGTCTCGTCGTGGACCAGCTGGACAAGATCGCGCTGTCCTTCCTCGTGGAGAACCTGCAGATCCGCCGCGGCGGGGTCGCGGCGAACATCGCGTTCGGCTTGGCCAACCTCGGGCTGCGGCCGTTGCTCGTCGGTGCCGTGGGTGAGGACTTCGACGACTACCGGTCCTGGCTGGAGCGCCACGGCGTGGACTGCTCCGGCGCTGCAGGTGTCCGAGCTGGCGCACACCGCCCGCTTCGTCTGCACCACCGACGCCGACCACGCCCAGATCGCGTCGTTCTACGCCGGTGCGATGTGCGAGGCGCGCGACATCGAGCTGGGGCCGCTTGATGCGCGACGAGCCGCATCGACCTGGTCGTGGTCAGCCCGAACGACCCCGAGGCGATGCTCCGCCACACCGAGGAGTGCCGGACGCGCGGCATCGCCTTCGCCGCCGACCCCTCCCAGCAGCTGGCGTGGTCCGACGGCGCCCAGATCCGCAGCCTGGTCGAGGGCGCGGCCTACCTGTTCACCAACGACTACGAGGCGGCCCTCGATCGAGCAGAAGACGGGGTGGACGCCCGGGGAGATCTGCGACGCCGTCGGCGTCCGGATCACGACGCACGGGCCGGACGGCGTGGTCATCCAGGGCCAGGACCAACCGACTGTGCGTGTGCCGGTGGTGCCGGCCCGGCACCTGGTCGACCCGACCGGGGTCGGGGACGCGTTCCGGGCCGGCTTCCTGGCCGGGCTGGCGTGGGGGCTCGAGCCGACGCGCTGCGCGCAGGTCGGGTGCCTGCTGGCGACGCTCGTGATCGAGACGGTCGGTACGCAGGAGTACGACCTGGGCCGGCGCGACTTCCTCGACCGTCTCGCCGGGACCTACGGCGACGACGCCGCGGCGGAGGTCGCACCCCACCTGCACACTCAACGCCCCTGAGCGTATGCGGATGACGGTCCAGCCGCCGGGGGCCGGCCCGGTCGAGCCGCCGGCCAGCCGATTCACGTTCGACGACCTCGTTCTTGCCGAGAACCGCGACCTGGTCGCCGTCGGAGCCGACCTGCAGCCCGGCACCCTGCTGGCGGCCTACCGTGCCGGGCTCTTCCCGATGGGGCTGGGACGTCACGGTCGCGGCCGCATCGGCTGGTGGTCGCCCGACCCCCGGGGCGTGCTGCCCCTCGACGGGCTGAGGGTCAGCCGGTCGCTGCGGCGTTCATGCGCGCGCGATGACCACGACCGTCGACCCGCCTTCGACGACGTCGTCGCAGGCGTGTGCGGACCCGGCACGGCCCGGCCGCTGGATCACGCCGCGCATCGCGACGGCGTACATGCGCCTGCACGACCTCGGTTGGGCGCACTCGGTGGAGTGCTGGCGAGCCGGGCGCCTGGTCGGTGGCCTCTACGGGGTGGCGTCGGCGGGCTGTTCGCCGGGGAGTCGATGTTCCACCTCGAGAGCGACGCCTCGAAGGTCGCCCTGGTCCGTCTGGTCGACCTGCTGGCGGCCGACGGCGCGCGCGGCCGGCTGCTCGACGTCCAATGGCGCACGGAGCACCTCGCCGGGCTGGGCGTGGTGTCCGTCGGCCGGTTGGAGTACCTGCGCCTGGTGAGCCGCGCCCTCGACCTGGACCTGCCCGAACCGTGGTGCGGCACGCCGCGGACGACCATCCGCGACCAGCCCTAGCGGGAGGGGGGGCAGGCGGTAGTGTTCCCCCCTACGATGACCGTTCCCGGCTGCCCGAGGGGGCCGGACCCGAGCGTTGGAAGGCAGCCGTTGCGATCGCACGAGGTACATCGCGCCCTGCGCGGCCGTGTCCGCCGCCGCGGAACCGTCGCCGCTCTCGCCCTCCCGGCCGCGCTCGCGCTCTCCGGCTGCAGCCAGCAGGTGCAGCACGGGTGGGAGCCGACGCACAGGGACACCACCAACCAGACCGGCCGGATCATGGACCTGTGGGTCGGTTCCTGGGTCGCTGCCCTCGCTCGTGGGCGTGCTCGTCTGGGGGCTGATCCTCTGGTGCATCGTGGCCTACCGCCGACGGCGCGACGACACGGGCCTGCCGGTGCAGATCCGCTACCACCTGCCGCTCGAGATCCTCTACACCGTCGTCCCGCTGATCATGGTCGCAGTGCTCTTCTACTTCACCGCCCGTGACCAGTCGGCGATCGCGGACACCAGCGCCAAGCCCGATGTGACGATCAACGTGGTCGGCAAGCAGTGGTCGTGGGACTTCAACTACCTCGACGCCGACGTCTACGACACCGGGGTCCAAGGGCTGCTCAACGGCAAGCGGGGCGTGGAGTCGCAGCTGCCCACGCTCTACCTGCCCGTGGGCAAGCGGGTGGAGTTCGAGCTCACCGCCCGCGACGTCATCCACTCGTTCTGGATCCCGGCGTTCCTGTACAAGATGGATGTGATCCCGGGGGTCAACAACCACTTCCAGGTGATCCCGCAGCGCGAGGGAACGTTCAAGGGCAAGTGCGCCGAGCTGTGCGGTGAGTACCACTCCGACATGCTCTTCAACGTCAAGGTGGTCAGCCAGGCCGAGTACGACCAGCACATGGCCGACCTGAAGGCCAGGGGCCAGACAGGGCAGCTGCCCAACGACATCGGCCGGACCAAGCCGTTGCCGTCGAGCAGCGGCGCGACAGGATCCGGGAGCAACGGATGACCGCCGTCAGCGAGTCCCCCGCGACCACCACCGTCGCCGTCCGCCGCCCGCGCAGCAAGGGCCGGATCATCGTCGGCTGGCTCACCACGACCGACCACAAGGTGATCGGCAACCTGTACCTCATCACGTCGATGGTCTTCTTCTCCATCGGCGGTGTGATGGCGCTGGTGATCCGGGCGGAGCTGTTCTCGCCCGGCCTGCAGATCGTGCGCGACAAGGAGCAGTACAACCAGCTCTTCACCATGCACGGCGCTGATCATGCTGCTGCTGTTCGCGACCCCGCTGTTCGCGGGCTTCGCCAACGCGATCATGCCGCTGCAGATCGGGGCGCCCGACGTGGCGTTCCCGCGGCTGAACATGCTCGTCGTACTGGCTCTACCTGTTCGGCGGGCTGATCGCGGCCTCCGGCTTCCTCACCCCGCAGGGTGCTGCCTCGTTCGGCTGGTTCATGTACGCGCCGCTGTCCAGCGCCACGTACTCACCGGGGCTGGGGACCGACCTGGGCATCTTCGGCCTGGCGATGGCCGGGTTCGGCACGATCCTCGGCGCGGTCAACTTCATCACCACGATCGTCTGCATGCGCGCGCCCGGGCATGACGATGTTCCGGATGCCGATCTTCACCTGGAACATCCTCATCACCAGCGTGCTGGTGCTGATGGCCTTCCCGCCGCTGGCTGCCGCGCTGCTCGCGCTCGGAGCCGACCGCCGGCTCGGGCGCCCGGGTGTTCGACGCCGCCAACGGCGGGCCTGTGCTGTGGCAGCACCTGTTCTGGTTCTTCGGCCACCCCGAGGTGTACATCCTCGCGTTGCCGTTCTTCGGCATCATCTCCGAGATCCTCCCGGTGTTCAGCCGCAAGCCGATCTTCGGCTACAAGGGCCTCGTGTTCGCCACGATCGCGATCGCCGGCCTCTCGGTGGCGGTCTGGGCGCACCACATGTACGTCACGGGTCAGGTGAACCTGCCGTTCTTCGCGTTCATGACCATGCTCATCGCCGTGCCGACCGGGGTGAAGTTCTTCAACTGGATCGGCACGATGTGGCGAGGGTCCCTGACCTTCGAGACGCCGATGCTGTGGGCGTTGGGCTTCCTCATCACGTTCCTGTTCGGCGGCATCACCGGGATCATCCTGTCCACCCCGGCGCTGGACTTCCAGCTCTCCGACAGCTACTTCGTGGTGGCCCACTTCCACTACGTGATCTTCGGCACCGTGGTGTTCGCGATGTACGCCGGCTTCTACTTCTGGTGGCCCAAGCTCACCGGCCGGATGCTGAACGAACGGCTCGGCAAGATCCACTTCTGGCTGACGTTCATCGGCTTCCACACGACGTTCCTCATCCAGCACTGGCTCGGGGTAGAGGGGATGCCGCGCCGGTACGCCGGACTACCTCCCCGAGGACGGGTTCGAGCGCTACAACCGGATCTCGACGCTGGGTGCGGCCATCCTGGCGATCTCGATACTGCCGTTCTTCTACAACGTGTACATCACGATGCGCCGCGCTCCGAGGGTGACCTCGGACGACCCTTGGGGTTTCGGTGCCTCGCTGGAGTGGGCGACGTCCTGCCCGCCCCCGCGCCACAACTTCGTCTCGCTACCCCGAATCCGCTCCGAGCGGCCCGCGTTCGACCTGCACCATCCCGAGGTCAGCGCGGTGCAGCAGACGTCGCCTGACACAAGCGTCCTCGACCAGCTGCTCGGCGAGTCCGATCCCGACCACTCAAGGCAGGACCAGTCGTGAAGATCGAGACCTGGCTGTTCTCCGCGGGTGTCTTCTTCTTCACCCCGATCGCGATCGTCTACGGCTTCGTGACTCAGTGGAAGGAGCCGCTCGGACCCGTCGCGCTGCTCCTGACGGCGGCGTTGTCGGGGCTCATCGGGCTCTACTTCTTCATCACGTCGCGGCGGATCGACCCGCGCCCCGAGGACGACCCCCTGGGGGAGATCGCGCAGGGCGCCGGCGAGCTCGGCACCTTCGCGCCGTACTCCTGGTGGCCGCTGGCTGCCGGCCTGGCGTCGGCGGTCCTTTTCACCGGGCTCGCTGTGGGCTGGTGGCTGGTCTACATCGGGGTCGGGTTCGGGGCGATCGCCCTCGTGGGCTGGGTGTTCGAGTTCTACCGGGGCGAGCACGCGCACTGACGTCCCGCTCCGGCGGCGCATCTCGGTGCCCGTCAAGGGTGGCTGCCGTCGGCCGGCGGTGCACCAGGGAGACCGGCGGGAACCCCGCGGCCGCTGCGCCTGCCAGGTGGCCACGCTCTCGTCGCGTACTCTTGGACTACGCATCCCGGCACAGCAACCTGCGAGCACTCTCGCGCGTCCTGTATGTGACCGCCTACCCCAGGCCCGACCGCGAGGAGCCCCGAAGCACCGTGCGTAGGACAACCGCCCTGCTCGTGCTGGCGTCGGCCCTGGCTGTGGCCGGGTGCCAGTCGGGCGCCGGCACGTCCGGTGCTCTCCGGCAGACGATGCCGCGGCAGGCCCAGGCAGCGAACCAGGCCGGCAAGGCGTCGGTGTCGCTGGCCATGGCCGTGCAGCCGGCGCCGCGAGCGGTCAACGTCCGCCCAGACCATCACGTCACGGTGTCCGCCACGGGAGGCAGCCTCAGCAGCGTCGTCGTCTCTCGTGGCGGCACGGTCGTCGCAGGCCGGATGACGCCGGACTCGACCGCCTGGCGCAGCAGCCAAAGGTTGTCGACAGGGACCACCTACACCGTCACGGCGGTGGGGGTCGCCCGGGACGGGACCACCAAGACACTCACGAGCACGTTCACCACGCTGACGCCGAAGACCACCAGCTCGGTGTACGTCACCCCGTCAGGTGGGTCCGTCGTGGGGGTGGGCATGCCCGTGATCGTGACCTTCGGGCGGTCCGTCCACAACCGTGACGCCGCGATCCAGGCGCTCGCCGTGACGAGCACGCCGCCCGTGCTGGGCGGCTGGCGCTGGTTCTCCTCCCGCCAGGTGCAGTGGCGGCCGGTGCACTACTGGCCTGCGGGGACCAAGGTCAGCGTCCGCGCCGACCTGTCGGGCGTCGAGCTGTCGCCCGGGGTGTGGGGCCGCTCGTCCACCACCAGGACGTTCGCCGTGGGTTCGGCAATGGTCAGCACGGTGAACATCAGGACCCACACGATGACGGTGACCCGGAACGGGAAGGTCATCAGGACCATCCCCATCACGACGGGCAAGCCGGGGTGGGAGACCCGCAACGGCATCAAGGTGCTCATCACGCGTGAGCCGACCCGGCGCATGGACGCCGCGACCTCGGGCATCCCGAAGAACAGCCCGAACTACTACAACGTGGTCGTGCAGTACGCCATGCGCCTGACCTGGAGCGGGGAGTTCATCCACGCGGCACCCTGGTCGGTCGGCTCGCAGGGCCACGCCAATGTCAGCCACGGCTGCACGGGTATGAGCACGGCGCACGCGGCCTGGTTCTTCGCCAACTCCAAGATCGGCGACGTCGTCGTGTACACCGGCGGGCACCGGGCGATGGAATGGGGCAACGGCTACACCGCATGGAACATGAGCTTCGACCGCTGGTCCTCCGCGGTCTGAGAGCTACCGAAGACGTAGAGGGTCGATCATGGCTGTGCCGTTCCAGGTGACGTTCGACTGCGCCGACCCCGATCTCCTCGCCCGGTTCTGGGCACTCGCGCTGGGCTACCAGCTGGAGGACCCCCCGGACGGCTCCGCCACCTGGTCGGACTACTGGCGTGACCGAGGCCTGCCGGAGGATGAGCTGGACGACGGCTACGACAGCGTGGTCGACCCCTCGGGCGCCGGCCCTCGGCTGTGGTTCCAGCGCGTTCCCGAGGGAAAGGTCGCCAAGAACAGGGTGCACCTCGACCTCGACGTCGCCGGTGGTCGTCTCGTGCCCCTCGCGACGCGCACGGAACGGGTGGACGACGCGGCGCAGCGCCTCGCGGCGGCGGGCGCCGTCCGCCTTCGGGTGCTCTCCACGCCCGGTGTCGACCACTACGGCGTGGTCATGCAGGACCCGGAGGGAAACGAGTTCTGCCTGCACTGAGCGTGCGCTCAGCGTTCATCGAGCTCGCACCCGAGGGCGCGGGCCAGCGAGCAAGCCGGCCAGCCGGGCCAGCGGAACGAGCAGGCGCCGGAGCGCGGCCCGGCTAGCCCGCAGCCGACCTCAGTGGCCGGAGGTGAGCGCGGCCTGCTCGTCGTCCGCGGCGATGGCCTCGTGACCACCGTGGCCGTTGTGCGCCGCCTCGAGCTCGGTCGGCGTCACGGGCTCCACCCGGTCCTCGAAGTAGAAGCCGGTGAGCCGACGTCGCAGTCCGTCCAACCTCGTGCCCGGGCGGCGTACCCCGTTCTCGTCCTCGGCAGGTTCGAGCTCCAGAGGTCGCTGCGGCTCCTGGTGCACGAGCTCCCAGCGCGAGTACTTGTCCAGCGGCTCGTGCAGCTCGAACACCTCGCCCTGCTCGGTCCTGAACACCCGGCCCGTCTCGCGGCCGTGCAGCACCCGCTCGCGGTCCTTGCGTTGCAGCCCCAGGGCGATGCGCTTGGTGACGACGTATGCCAGCGGCGGCAGAGCGATGACGAGCACACGCAGGGTGTTCGTGATGTCGTTGATGGACAGTTGCAGGTGCGTGGCGATGATGTCGTTGCCGCCGCCGATCCAGAGCAGGGTGTAGAACGTCAAGGCCATGACGCCCAGCCCCGTTCGGGTGGGCACGTTCCGGGGCCGGTCCAGCAGGTGGTGCTCACGCCGGTCGCCCGTCGCCCAGGCCTCGATCCACGGATAGAAGATCAACGCCATGCTCAGGACGCCCGGAAGGATCAGCGCGGGCAGGGCGATGTTCAAGGACAGCGTGTAGCCGAACGCCGCGAACTCCAGGAAGCCAGGTGTCAGGCGGACCGCGCCGTCGAGAAAGCCCATGTACCAGTCCGGTTGTGCCCCGGCACTGACGGGTGAGGGGTCGTAGGAGCCGTAGGCCCAGATCGGGTTGATCTGGAACACCGCCGACATCAGCGCGGTGATGCCGAAGACGATGAAGAAGAAGCCGCCGGCCTTCGCGACATACACCGGGAAGAGGGGGTAGCCGACGACGTTGTCGTTCGTCCGGCCGGGGCCGGGGTACTGGGTGTGCTTGTGCACCACGAGCAGGATCAGGTGCACGGTGATCAGAGCAAGGAAGATGCCCGGCAGGAGCAGCACGTGGATCGTGTACAGCCGCGGGATGAACGCCTCGCCGGGGAACTGCCCGCCGAAGAGGAAGAAGCTGACGTAGGAGCCGACTACGGGGATCGCCAGGATGATGCTGGAGGCGATGCGCAGACCGTTGCCGGACAGCAGGTCGTCGGGCAGGGAGTAGCCGGCGAAGCCCTCGAAGATCGCCAGCAGCGCGAGGATGCTGCCGACCACCCAGTTGAGCTCCCGGGGCTTGCGGAACGCCCCGGTGAAGAAGACCCGGAACATGTGCACGATGATCGCCGACACGAAGATCAGGGCGGCCCAGTGGTGGATCTGGCGCAGCAGCAGCCCGCCGCGCACGTCGAACGACAGGCGCACGGTCGAGGCGTACGCCTCCGAGACGGTCGAGCCGTGCAGCGCCGCATAGCTGCCGTCGTACACCGTGCGGCCGACGCTGGGGATGTAGAAGAAGGTCAGGAACACCCCGGACAGCAGCAGGATGATGAAGCTGTAGAGCGCGACCTCGCCCAGCATGAACGACCAGTGGTCGGGGAAGATCTTGCGTGCGAAGGCCTTGACGACCTTGCTGGCCCCGACCCTCTCGTCGGTGAAGTTGCCGGCCCCGGCGGCGGCGTTGCCCAGCGACGTGCTCATCCGCGCTCCCAGAAGCTCGGGCCCACGGGCTGGTCGAAGCCGTCGGTCGCGACCAGGTACCCCTGGTCGTCCACGGTGATCGGAAGCTGCGGCAGCGGCCGCTTGGCCGGGCCGAAGATCACCTTGCACCCCTCGGTGAGGTCGAAGGTCGACTGGTGGCACGGGCAGAGCAGGTGGTGGGTCTGCTGCTCGTACAGCGCCACGGGGCAGCCCATGTGCGTGCAGATCTTGGAGAAGGCGACGATTCCCTGGTAGGAGCCCGACTGCGACGCGGGCGCCAGGTCCTCAGGGTACAGACGGACCAGCAGGACGGCCGACTTCGCCCGCTCGGCCAGGATGTCGGGCTCCTTGTCGATGCCCTCGGGCATGATGTGGACGACGCTGCCGATCGTGAGGTCGGAGGCCTTCACCGGCCGGCTGTCGGGCTGGTCGAGCATGAGCCGCATTCCCTTGCGCCACATCGTGGTCGACAGGCTGTTGCCGGGCAGCGGGCCGACGTCGCGCAGGAACACCACCCCCGGCAGCCCGACGAGCGCGAGGGCGCCGATGAGCGTGTTGCGGATCAGCGGCCGCCGCCCGAGGCCGGACTCGGCAGAGCCTTCCTTGAGGATGGCGACGGCCGCGGCCCGATCCTCGTCGCTGCCGCGCTGGGGGTGCCGGTCCTCGGTGCGCTCCTCGTCCGGCATGAGCGTCTTGGCCCAGTGGACGGCTCCCGCGCCGATGCCGAAGAGGGCCAGGAACAGCCCGAGCCCGAGGGCGAGGTTGGAGCGCAGGAGCTGGGTGAGGTTACCGTCGAGCTTGATCGCGAAGAAGCCGACGAGGACCACCAGCGTGCCGACGATCGACAGGGTGAACAGGGCCGCGACCTGGCGCTCGGCGTTCTTGGCCGCGTGCGGGTCGGTGTCGGCGAGCCGGTGCTGGTGCGGGGGCAGTCCGGGGTTGTCGAAGCGGGCGGGCACCCCCGCCCCGTCGGACGCGTGAGTGACGCGGGCGACGTCCCCGCCCGAGCCGTCATGGGTGCTCATGGCCGCGTCGGCCCCTTCGTCCAGGCTGTCGCTCACGATGACTTGGCCCCCAACCAGACCGCACAGCCGATCAGCAGGCCGAGGCCCACCACCCAACCGACGAGGCCCTCGCTGACCGGGCCGATCATCCCGAGAGACAGGCCGCCGGGGCTGGGGGAGCTGCGTACCGACACCAGGTAGGCGATCACGTCGCGCTTGGTCTGCGGGTCGATCGTCTGGTCGTTGAACACCGGCATGGACTGCGGACCGGTGGCCATGGCCTCGTACATATGGGTCGGTGTGACGGCCGTGAGGTTCGGCGCGTACTTGCCGCGAGTCAGCGCCCCGCCCTTGCCGGCGAAGTTGTGGCACATCGCGCAGTTGGTCCGGAAGACCAGGGCGCCGCGGGCGGGGTTGCCCTGGGCGGCGTCCACCTGCTCAGCACTCGGCACCGCCGGCCCGGGACCGAGGCTGGCGACGTACGCGGCCATCTGAGCGATCTCGTTCGACGTGTACAGCACCTCCGCGCCCTGCGGGGCCTGCGGTCCCGTGGCCTGCAGCGGCATACGGCCCGTGCCCACCTGGAAGTTCACCGCGGCGGCGCCCGCCCCGATGAGGGAGGGGAACGAGCCGCGGCCCTCGCCGTGCATGCCGTGGCAGGTGGCGCAGTTGGCCAGGAACAGGCGATGCCCCGCCTCGATGTCTGCGGCCCCGGCGTCGGCGGCCGTCGCGCGCCCCGGCATCACCCACGCGTAGGCGAGCCCCGTCACGACGAGACCCAGCAGAACCAGGACGGCCGTGGCCATCGGATGGCGTCGGCGGGCTGCCAGTGCGGTCACGGTGTCTCTCCTGAGGGCCTGCAGGCGCGGGCCACGCGCGGTGGGACGAGGGTCGACCCGCTCACTTGAGCAGGTAGATGACGGAGAACAGGCCGATCCAGACGACGTCGACGAAGTGCCAGTAGTACGAGGTGACGATGGCGCTGGTCGCTTCGGCATGCCCGAAGCGCTTGGCTGCGAAGCTGCGCCCGATGATGAGCAGGAACGCGATCAGCCCGCCGGTCACGTGCAACCCGTGGAACCCGGTCGCGAGGTAGAACACGGAACCGTAGGCGTTGGAGGAGATGCTCAGGTTGTCGCGCACGAGGTTGGCGTACTCGTAGATCTGGCCCGAGACGAAGATCGCCCCGAACACGTAGGTGAGGACGTACCACTCACGCATCCCCCAGTTGGACCAGCCGTGCTCGCGCGTCCACGGGGCCCACCAGGCCCCCTTCGCGGCAGGCTGGAACCGCTCGGCGGCGAAGACGCCGGCCTGGCACCACACCGAGCTGACCACGAGGATGATCGTGTTCACCCCGGAGAAGGCGATGTTGAGCTTGGGCGGCTGGGTCAACCACAGCGAGGGTGCCTGCGCACGTACGGTGAAGTACATCGCGAACAGTCCGGCGAAGAACATCAGCTCGCTGGCAAGCCACACGATCGTCCCGACCTGCACCATGTTGGGCCGGTTGACGCTCGTGTGGGGGCTCTCAACTGCGGAAGCGGTCGCCACGGGCGACATTATTGCCATATCAAGGGGGTCGCGCGTCAGGGGGTTGAGAATCGGCGTGGCGAAGATGCGGCGGTAGCATCGCCCGTGCGTCGGCGGTGCGCGGGTCGTTGTGCCCCGGCGAGGCAGAAGGCCACCAGCACGAGCAGGGAGACCACGCGTGATGAGCACCCCGGCCGAGGCGGAGCACGGCAGCGTCGCGGGTCGGCGCGGCGTCCGAGTGCTCCTCTACAGCGACGACGTGGACACCCGTGACGCCGTGCGGCTCGCGGTGGGACGCCGCCCGGCCTCCGACATCCCGCCCGTGGAGTGGACCGAGTGCGCGACGCCGCCGGCGGTGGTGGACGCGGTGGACCGTGGAGGGCTCGACCTGCTCGTGCTCGACGGTGAGGCGGTTCCCGAGGGCGGCATGGGGCTGTGCAAGCAGCTCAAGGACGAGATCTACCGCTGCCCGCCGGTCCTGGTGCTCACCGGCCGACCGCAGGACGCCTGGCTGGCGACCTGGTCGCGGGCGGACTACGCGGTGCCGCACCCGCTGGACCCGGTTGCGGTGGCCGACGCCGTCGCCGGCCTGCTGCGGAGCCGGCTGTCGTCGTGAGCCAGGCCGCTGACGCGGGCGCTGCGACCTGGCCGCACCTGATCTCCACCCTGCTCGCGGGGGGTGACCTCGACCGCGGTCAGGCGGCCTGGGCCATGGAGCAGGTCATGACCGCAGAGGCGACGCCGACCCAGCTCGCCGGCTTCCTGGTCGCCCTGCGTGCCAAGGGCGAGACTGTGGAGGAGCTCGGTGGGCTGGTCGACGTCATGCTTCAGCACGCGGTGCGCATCGACGTCCCCGGTCCCGCGGTCGACATCGTCGGCACCGGGGGAGACCGCTCCCACACCGTCAACATCTCCACCATGGCTGCGATCGTGACCGCCGGCGCCGGCCAGCGCGTCGTGAAGCACGGCAACCGTGCCGCCACGTCGGCCTCCGGTGCCGCCGACGTGCTGGAGGCGCTGGGCGTGCGCCTGGACCTGCCTCCGGACCGGGTCGCGGCGCTGGCCACCGAGGTGGGGATCACGTTCTGCTTCGCCCAGCTCTTCCACCCCGGGTTCCGACATGCCGCCACCGCCCGGCGCGAGCTCGGCGTGCCCACGGCGTTCAACTTCCTCGGCCCGCTCACCAACCCGGCCCAGCCCGGCGCGGCGGCGGTGGGTGTCGCCGACGCCCGGATGGCGCCTCTGGTCGCGGGGGTGCTCGCGGCTCGAGGGACGTCGGCGCTGGTCTTCCGCGGAGACGACGGCTTGGACGAGCTCTCCACGACCGCACCGTCGCGCGTCTGGGTCGTGGTCGGCGGGACCGTGGACGAGCAGACGGTGGACGCCGCGCGGCTGGGCCTGGCACGGGTGCGCCTGCAGGACTTGCGCGGCGGCGACGCGGCCCACAACGCGGGCGTGGTGCGGGCGGTGCTCGCCGGTGAGGGTGGACCGGTGCGCGACGCGGTGCTGCTCAACGCCGCCGCCGCACTGGTGGCGTGCGGGACGGGCACGGGGGACCTGGAGCAGAGGCTGGCCGAGGGCCTGACAGCGGCGGCGGCCGCCGTCGACTCCGGCGCGGCCGCAGCGGTGCTCGAGCGCTGGGTGAGCGCCAGCGCACACTGAGCCACGCAGCCCGTCAGGACCGTCGAGCGGCGGTGTCACTCGCCGTCGAAGCCCAGCGAGAACGCCGCCTCGAGGTCGTGCCGGGAGTAGGTGCGGAACGCCAGGTACGTCTTGGTCGAGCGCACGCCTCGGACCTTGCTCAACCGATCGGCGATGACACCTGCGAGCTCCTCGTGCTCGCGCACCCGGACCACGGCGACCAGGTCCACGTCACCGGTCACCGAGTAGACCTCGGACACCCCGTCGAGGTCGGCGATCTCCGCCGCCGCCTCGGGGATCCGGTCCACGTCGGTCTCCACGAGCACGATCGCGGTGATCACGGCTGACCTCCTCGGGCCGGGCCCATCTCGGAACCGGCCCCTGCTGATGTCCGGGCCCCTGCTGATGTCCGGGCCCCTGCTGGTGTCGGAGCCCTCCTGGCGGCCGGGACGGCACGGATGGGAGCTCCCACCGGGCCGGTCGCCCGGCTACGGCAACCGGCTCACGACCCGACGGCGGCAGCGTAGCCGCCGCCGGCAGGTGCTGACGCCGCGGACAGCCACGACGACGGCTCACCGAAGGGCGCCGACCAACGGCGACCGGCTCCGACTGGGTCGAGGCGAGCCCGCGCGCCACCCGCACCCGAGACCGGGCACGTCCACTCCCCGTCGAGCTCGACCAGGCGCACTCCGGGCTGCTCCAACCAGCGCAGCACCTGCTCGGCCTCCTCCGGGTGACCGGCTGGCAGCGGCGACGGCCGCGGTCGAACCACCTCCCCGCTCGCCACGAGGGCTTCGACATACGGTCGCGGGTCGGCGCCGGGCGGGCTCACCGAGGTTCCTGCCAGCATCCCGAAGCGCACCAGGACGAGCTCCCACCCGCCGACCGGGGTGCGCAGGGCCCCGACGAGCGAGGCGGTCGTCGCCAGCGGTGCGAGACGTTGCGCCTTGGCTGCGGCCCGCACGAAGGCGAGCAGCCGGTCGCGGTGCACGGCGGCCTCCTCGAACCGGTGGGCAGCCGACAGCTGCTCGGCACGTGACAGGCAGGCGGTCACGACGGGCGCAGCCTCGCGGGTCATGGCACGACGGACGGCCGACGCAACGTCGGCATAGGCGTCGGGCGCCTGCTCGCCGATGCACGGTGCGCCGCACCGGCCGATGTCGGCCAGCAGGCACGCCGAGGCGCCCACCGGCGCGACCCGCGGCAACCGACGGTCGCACTGGCGGAGCGGGAAGGCCTCGTGCAAGGCCGCCATCGCGAGCTCCGCCTGGCCGGCCGAGCCGAACGGCCCGACGTACGCAGCACCGTCCGCGCGGACCTGGCGCACGACGGACAGGCGTGGGAACGTCTCGACCGTGAGCTTCAACCACGGCACGCGCTCCGGGAACCGCGACCGCCGGTTGTAGCGCGGGGCGTGCTCGGCGATGAGCCGGATCTCACGGACCCGCGCCTCCAACGGCGTCGCGCAGACGACCGGGGTCACCCGCACAGCGAGGGCGACCATCTCCCCGATCCGGGTGCGTTGCTCTGCTGCGGTGAAGTAGCTGCGTACCCGTGTGCGGATGTCCACCGAGGTCCCGACGTAGAGCACCCGACCGCGGTCGTCCTCGAACAGGTAGACGCCAGGGGCGTGCGGCAGCTGCTCCGCCAGATGGCGCTTGCGGCGGGTGGCCACGGGCACGCGGGAGGAGTAGGTGCGCAGCTCCTCCAGCGACTGAACTCCGAGGTTGCCGACCCGCCCCAGCAGGGCGTGCAGGACGTCGACCGTGGCTCGGGCGTCGTGCAGGGCCCTGTGGTCGGGCGTCGTGCGGGCCCGGAAGAGCCGCGCGAGCGTGCCGAGACGGCGGTCCGGTGCCTCGTCGCGGGCCACGAGTTGACGGGCGAGATGGGCGGTGTCGAGCACCTCCGGCCGCGGCCAATCGCGCCCGGTACGGGCGCAGGCCTCCCGGAGGAACGAGACGTCGAACGGGGCGTTGTGCGCCACGAGAGCCGCCCCTGCGGCGAACTCGAGAAAGGCGGGCAGCGCGGCCTCCACCGGCGGGGCGGTCGCGACCATCGCGTCGGTGATCCCGGTGAGCACAGCGATGAACGCCGGGATGGGAGCACGCGGGTTGACCAGCGTCTGGAACTCGCCGAGAACCTCACCACCGCGAACTTTGACCGCACCGATCTCGGTGATGCCGCAGTCGTGCGGCGACCCACCCGTCGTCTCCAGGTCGACGACGACGAAGGTGACCTGCGACAGCGGCGTCCCGAGCTCGTCGAGAGTGCCCTGGACACCGACGCGTGCCGCCGCGCCGCCCGCCAGCGTCACCCCGGGCCCTGAGGACGACGCGGCGCGCCCCGCCCCGGTGAGCACCGGTGCGTCGGCGGCTGGCGGCTGCGTGGTCACATCCTGACCGTAGGGCGACCCTGTGACAGGTTCGTGCCGCCACGCGCTGCGCGGTCTTCTAGGCTCACGACATGAGCGTCCCCGAGCCGACGGAGAGCACCCGCTGGCGGTGCACCGGCTGCGGGAACCTGACCCGGTTCGACGTCACCTCCTCCTCACGCGTCGTCGACTACGTGCACCTGGACCTCGCGGGACGGCCGAGCGTCGAGGAACGTGTGGTGCTCAGCGAGTCGATCGAGCACGTCAGGTGCCGATGGTGCGATGCCGTGGACGTCGTGGAGCTCGTCCCTCGCACCGACGTCGCCGCTCAGGCCGGCGGGCGGGCCGTCGAGGCGGCCGCTTCGGCCGAGGACGGCGCAGCGGGTCGGCCGTGAGCGCGCCTTCCCGCGGCGGTCGAGCGTGAGCGCAGTGCCCGACTCGCCGCACGGGCCCTCCGCGCTGCATCCGACCCAGCCGGCTGCGGTCGCAGATGCGAACGGGACCGCGGAGCGCGGCGCCCGCGCTGTCCCGACGCTCGCGCAGCTGCCCGCAACGGCGCGCCGGGCTGTGCTCGAGCTCGCCGCTGCCGTGCTCGGCGAGATGTCTGCGGATCAGGCGCCCCCTCCTCTGCGGCGGGTGCGGTCCTTCGCGCCGGCTCGGCGGGCCAGCGCCGGTGCGGGCCCGCTGGGCGTGGCGCTGGACGGTGACCCGGCCTTCCGCCAGGTCGTGGCGGCGGCGTGGCGAGCCGCGCACGCCGACGTCGTCGAGCCGCTGCAGACCGGGCTGCAGGCAGGGCGGCAGGCAGGGCTGCAGACAGGGGTGGTGCCGGACGACGTGCCTGCCCTGCGAGCACTGGAGGGCATCTACCTCATGCGCCCGCCCGGGTGGGAGCAGGCCTGGCGGAGGCTGCGCGAGGAGCTCGCGGACGACCAGGACGTCGAGGCGCGCCGTCGCGACGTCGAGACCGGCTTCGCGCTGACCGCCGCACGCTCGGAGCTGGCAGGCACGAGAGCCGCCCTCGCCCGTGCCGAGCTCGAGCTGGCCGCCCTGGCGCAGGAGGTCGCGACGCTGCGCAAGGACGCTCGGCGGCTGCGGTCCGAGGCGGACCGAGCCAGGGCGGCGTCCAGGCGGGTGGAGGAGGAGCTCGCGCAGGCGACGTCGCGGCAGGCGGCGGCCCAGGCCGAGCACGACCAGGTGCTGCGGACGACGGTGAGCCGGGCCGCTGCGGCCGAGCAGGCCGTCGAGACCGTCCGGCGGGCCGGCCGAGACGCACGTGCCCTGAGCGAGGTGCGGCTGCGCCTGCTGCTCGACACCCTCGTGGAAGCGGCCAACGGCCTCAGACGAGAGCTGGCCCTGCCGCCGGCGCACCATCGACCGGCCGACCTCGTGGACACCGGGTCGGCCCGCTCGCTGCCCCCGACTGCCACGCCGACGGCTGCACCCCACGCCCGTGCGCTGCCGTCGGACGACCCGGGTCCCCTGCAGGAGCTGCTGAGCATGCCGCTGGCCCACCTCGTGGTCGACGGCTACAACGTCACCAAGGAGGGCTTCGGCACCGTCCCCCTCGGGGAGCAGCGGCGGCGGCTGACCGAGGGGCTGGCCGTGCTGGCTGCGCGGACCGGGGCGGAGGTCACGTGCTGCTTCGACGGTGCCGAGGTCGAGGCCCGATCGGCCGTTCTGCGGCGCGGCGTCCGCGTGCTCTTCTCCGATCCCGGCACGACGGCCGACGAGCTGATCCGGCGCCTGGTCAGGGCCGAGCCACCCGGGCGGGTGGTGGTGGTCGTGTCGTCGGACCAGGAGGTCGCGGCATCGGTTCGGGCCACCGGCGCCCGAGTGGCGTCGTCGTCGGCGCTGCTGCGCATGCTCGGGCGCGGCTGACCTGCCTGTCGTACCCCCCGCCTAGCGTGGTCGTAGGTGAACAGGCCTGGCCGCTCTTCGCCCTCGATCCCAGCGAGTGCGGCGCGGCGTCGTGAGCCGGTGCCGGACCCCGGTCCGGACACGGATGACGGACCCGCGTCGGTCGGACCTGTCCACACCGGACGACATGAGTGCGGAGGCGACATGCTGATCGACTGCGAGAGCTGCGCTGTGCGGGGCGACGCCTGTGCTGACTGTGTGGTGTCGGTACTGCTCGGGGCCCCTGCAGCGGCCGGCGGCGGTGTCGAGCTGGACGGCGCGGAGCGGGCAGCCATCGCGGTGCTCGCCGGATCCGGCCTGGTGCCGCCGCTGCGGCTGGTGTGCGGCGACCCGGCGACCCCGGCCGGCGACGCCGACTCCACCGTGGGCCTGCAGCCCGGTGGGGTCCTCGGCTCGCGACCAGGTGTCGCTGCCGGTAGCGGTACCGGGCTCCGGCGCGGGTGCCGGCACACGAGGCGTGCACGGTCATGAGCCGAAGAGGAGAGGGCGTGCGGCGGGCTGACGAGGGTTCGTCGAGCCTGTGTGTTCTGCTTTGATCCGCTTGATCTGCTTTGTCCACGCCAATTCTCGCGACACTGCATTCGATATGTGGGCGCGAGAGTTGGCCGATTCGTTATCTCGGGATAGTGTCTGAGTCTGCCGACCGAGAGATCGGATGAATCGGCCAAAGATAGTCATATCAGGCAATTCCGGGCAAGACCAGCACCTGCGCCAAGCAAGTCCGGGCCGTCAGCGGCGACCTTCCCCGCCCGGGCACGCGGTCACGACCACCCGGTCGATTTCGGGCGGACCGCGTACGGTGACCCACTCTTGTGGGTCGGAGGAACGGAGCTGCAACACCGTGAGTTCTGCACGGGACATTCCGCAGGCACGCACTCTCGAGCCCACCGTCCGCGATCGAACCACCACCCGGCCCCACCGCCCACTTCGCCGTCACCGGCCCGCCCTCGTGACCCTGGCCCTCGTCGGCCTGCTCGCGTCGGCCCTGGCCGGCGGCCAGTTCGCCGCCGCGGCGCCAGCCCCCAGCCTCGCCGAGGTGCAGCGGCGCGTGGACGCGCTGCAGCACCAGGCCGAGCAGGCCACCGAGGCCTACAACGAGACCCAGGCGCAGCTGAGCAGCCTGCAGGTGCGGGTGTACGCGGCCAAGACCCGCCTTGCCCAGCAGAAGACTGTGCTCACGCGCACCCGCGCGCAGCTCGGCCAGCTCGCCGCCGACCTGTACCGGCAGGGTGAGCTCTCCTCCCTGGACCTCTTCCTCGGGGACAACCCGGACTCCGCGCTCACGCGCGCCGGCCTGGTGAGCACGATCGGCGACCGTCGAGCACAGCTGGTGCAGAAGTACCAGCAGACCCAGGCCCAGCTCGCCCAGGACGCTGCTCAGGTCAGTGCCCAGGAGCAGAGCATGGCGGCGGCCAATGCGAAGCTGCGGCAGCAACGCACCCTCATCACTGCGAAGACCGCGGAGGCGCAGGCTCAGCTCGACCGGCTCAAGGCCAGCCAGCGTGCGGCCCTGCAGCGCGCGAACCGTGCACAGCAGCGCAAGAGCCTGAGCCAGGCGCTGGGGCGCACAGTACCTGCTGCCAGCGGGTCGCCGGTGGGGATGTCGTGCTCCGCCGTGGGCGTCCAGGCCCCGAACGGTCGCGTCGCGGCGGTGCTCGCCTTTGCCTGCGCCCAGCTGGGGGACCCCTACCAATGGGCGGCGTCCGGCCCGAACAGCTACGACTGCAGCGGGCTGACGATGGCGGCCTGGCGTCACGGTGGCGTGTCGCTGCCGCACAGCTCGTCGCAGCAGGCCGGGTACGGCACGCGGATCCCGATCAGCGCCCTGCGGCCCGGGGACCTGGTGTTCTTCTACTCACCCATCAGCCATGTCGGGATCTACCTCGGTCACGGGCTGATGATCCATGCTCCGCACACCGGGGACGTGGTGAGGGTCGCCGCGATGTACTCATCCCCGGTCGCGGCGGTCCGCCTCTGACCGGCGGCGGTCGGTGCCGATCGAGACACGTCTGACCGGTACCTCGGCAACGACGCCGGCGTCTCGACGTAGTCTCTGAGGCGTGGACGACGAGCCAGCCGCTGCCGACGTCCAGGGAGCACCCTCGGAGCGCGACCCCGGCTCAGCGCCTGTCCCCGCCGGCGAACCCCCCACCACCGGCCAGGCCACGCCCGCCGGCCAGGCCACGCCCGCCGGCCAGGCCACGCCCGCCGGCCGCAGCGCCGTCCACCGCACCCGAAGCCGTGCCGTCGCGCTCGTGGCGGCCGGTGTCCTGGTCGTCGGCGCCCTCTGGCTGGTCCCGCGGACCACCTCCGACCACGTGCCACCCGTGGTCGGTGCATCGACGGGTGTCGGGTCCGGGGTCACCAGCCAGGCAGGCAGCCCCGACGCCGTTGCCGCGCAGCGCCGCGACTCCGCGCAGGCACTTCTCACCCGGCGGGCGCAGGGGCTGCTTTCCGGCAGCAGGACCGCCTGGACCGCCGATGTCGACCCGCGCTCGGTGGCCCTGGTGTCCGCACAGGCCGCTCTGTTCGACCGGTTGCACCGGCTCCCGCTCACCTCGTGGCGCTACGAGGTCAACGGGCCGGGGCCCGCCCTGAGCGCCGCCCGCCAGCGCAGGCTCGGTGGGGAGGCCTGGGTGGCCCAGGTGACCCTGTCGTACCGGCTCGCCCCGGACGGGCGGGACACGCAGCGGCGGCAGCAGCTCACCCTGGCCCGCGTCGGCGGGCGCTGGTACCTGGCCGGTGTGGGCGACGGGACGTCCCAGCACGACCTGTGGGACCTGGGGCCGATCACGGTGGTGCGCGGCACGCGCAGCCTGGTGGTGGTCGCGGGTAGCGCCAAGGCCGAGGCGACCCGCGATGCGGCGGCCGTCGACGCCGCGGCCGCGCGGGTGGACAAGGTGTGGGGCACGGCCTGGCCCCGCCGGGTGGTGGTGATCGTCCCCGCGACGCAGGCGGAGATGGCCGACCTTCTCGGGCGTGCGGGTACGGGCACGGCCGGCCTCGGCCAGATCGCAGCCGTCACGACGGGCGAGATCGAGCGCCTGCCGGGTGGCGCGCCGACCCCGACCGCCGACCGGGTGATCCTCAACCCGAAGTCGTTCGCGTCCTTCGGCCCGCTCGCGCGGCGCGTCGTGCTCACCCACGAGCTGACGCATGTGGCCACCCGCGCCGACCAGCGCGTCTCCCCGCCGACCTGGCTCGAGGAGGGCTTCGCCGACTATGTGGCCTACCAGGGCAGCGGCCTGACGAGGGCCGAGGTCGCTGCGGCGGTGCTGGACGCCGTGCGGGCGGGCAGGACACCGCGCCACCTGCCCACGGCGGAGGACTTCGACCCCGCCCACACCGACGTGGCGCCGGCTTACGCCGGCTCGTGGCTGGCCCTGGACCTCATGGCGCGCGATCACGGGGCGCCCGCAGTCGTCGCGTTCTACCGGCAGGCGGCGGGCGTCAGAGCCGGTGCGAACGCGCGAAGCTCGGACGCCGGAGCCGGCGCGGACGTCCAGGCGCTGCTGGCGGGCGCCTTCGCCTCGGTCCTGCACACCGACGAGCAAGGGTTCACGGCTGCCTGGGCGCGGTATGTCACCCGGCTCGCCGGCGCACGGTGATGGCGCATCGCACCCTGGTCGTCACGAACGACTTCCCGCCACGCACCGGCGGCATCGAGTCGTTCGTGCTGGCGATGGCCTCGCGGATGCCCGCGGACAGCGTCGTCGTCCACACCGCACGGCAGAAGGGGGACCGGGCCTTCGACGCCACGCTGAGCTTCCCCGTCGTGCGCGACCCCTCCCGCCTGATGGTTCCGACACCAGCGATCGCGCGGCGCGCCGCCCAGCTCGCCCGCGCGCAGGGGTGCGACCAGGTCTGGTTCGGCGCCGCTGCCCCCCTGGGCCTGATGGCGCCCCACCTGCGCGCTGCGGGGGTGCAGCGCTGCATCGCCACCACCCACGGGCACGAGGTCTGGTGGGCCGCAGTGCCCGGCACCCGCAGGCTGCTGCGGCGCATAGGGGAGCACAACGACGTTCTCACCTACCTGGGCGAGTACTGCCGCTCGCGGGTCGCCGCGGCGCTGACCCCGCAGGCCCGCGACCGCATGGTCCGCTTGACCCCTGGCGTCGACGACAGGGTGTTCCGGCCCGGCTGCGGCGGGCAGGCCGTGCGCGAACGGCTGGGGCTGGGCGACCGCCCGGTGATCGTCTGCGTGTCGCGGATGGTGGCCCGCAAGGGCCAGGACGTCCTCGTGCGGGCGCTGCCGCTCATCAAGCGCCGTGTGCCCCGCGCCGCCCTGCTGCTCGTCGGCGACGGCCCGTACCGCCGCCAGGTGCAGCGCCTGGTCGACCGCCTCGACCTGCGCCGCGACGTCGTGCTGACCGGCCGGGTGCCGTGGGCCCGCACGCCGGCCTACTACGACGCCGGTGACGTGTTCTGCATGCCGACCCGCACGCGACTGGGAGGGCTGGAGCCCGAGGCGCTCGGCATCTGCTACCTCGAGGCGGCCGCCACGGGACTGCCCGTCGTCGCGGGCCGCTCGGGCGGTGCTCCCGACGCCGTGCTGGACGGCGAGAACGGCTACGTCGTGGACGGCACCGACCCTGCAGCCGTGGCGGCCCGCTGCGCCGAGCTGCTGTTGGACCCCGCGCTTGCTCAGAGGTTCGGCGAGCGCGGGCGGGCCTGGGTGGCCCAGGCCTGGCGGTGGGACGACCTGGCTGTCAGGTTGCAGAGGCTGCTGGCCGGTCAGCCGATCGACTGACTGCCGGTGGGACGGCCGGCCGCCGCCTCGCGCTCCGGCTGCGGCGGACCCGCCACGTGGTCCGGCTCCGCAGGGGCGTGCGGGAGTGCCCACGCCAGCAGCAGCAGCGCCAGGACGAGCCAGTACTGGTTGTAGAACGCCTGCTTGTTCACCAGGTTCGCCACGAGGAGGACGGCCGCGGACCACCGGACGACGTCTGCGGCGCCCGCCTCGCGTCGCCTGAGCACGGCCGCGGCCCCGGTGACCGTGAGCACGACCACGGCTCCCGTGACCCAGAACGGCGGGGTCCAGCCGAGCTCGTGCATCGCCGCGACGTAGGCGGTGTCGGCGAACCTCAGGGGCGGGAAGTGCACCAGCAGAGTGACCGTGTCGGAGAGCATGTCCCCGGGGGAGGCGACGACCCAGGGCAGCACCAGCAGCCCCGCCAGCGCGGCCGCCGCCGCCGTGCGGCGCACCCCGAATCGCGGCCAGGCCGCCATCAGCGGCAGCAGCAGCACGAGGTGCTGCTTGCTGGCCAGACCGAGGGCGAGAGGCACGACACCCCACCAGGGGCGGTTGCGGGTGACGGCCCAGGCCCAGCCCGCCAGGGTCGCGAGCAGCAGCGGCTCCGTCCACGACTGCTCCACCTGCGTCGGCGTCCCGGGGAGAAGCAGGAGCAGGGCCGCGGCGCTCGCGGCCCCTGCGGTACGGCCCCTGCGCGGTACGGCGCGCATGAACCCGGCTGCCACCAGGGTCGCCGCGACGAGGGACCAGCGCACGTCCCCGGTGAGCAGGCGGCCCGGGGCCACGAGGACGGCCGTCCAGGGCAGGTAGGTGAACGCGTCCTGCACCCCGGGGGACCCGGTCCAGGTCATCGCGTAGATGTTCCTGCCGTGGAAGGTGGCTTCGGTTCCCTGCTGGAGGGTCACCCAGACGTCGATGCGCGGGGTCGGGTCGAAGTGGATCAAGAGCGCGGCGCAGGCGAGGTACCCGAGCACCGCCACCGCGAGCGCACCGTCGGCGGCGCGGGAGGGAGGGAGGAGTCGCTCGGGCAGGCTCAGCACGACCGCGGCGAGAAGGGCCGACCCGCCGAGCAACGCCCGCACGAACCCCGCCCGGTCGGGGGTGAGGTAGCTGTAGGAGTGGACGAGCAGCGTCGCCGAGCCGGCCGCCGCCAGCCCGCAGGCGGCAGCACGGCGGCCCAGGGGCGGCCACTGCCAGCCGAAGGCCTGGACGCCGAGCAGCGACAGCGCGAGGGCGCCGTAGACCGCGACGATCCACCCTCGGTAGCGCACGACGCTGTAGGTGGCCGTCGTAGAGGCGGCCACCACAAGCAGGACGGCCGGCGCGGCGGCCCATGACCGGCGGCCTCCGGGGCGGCTGCCTGTGCCCGACCGCCGTGCCGCCACACGTCCAGCCTAGTAGGGCGTTTGGGGGGCGACCTGGCGCCCGACTGCGGCGCTACGCCGGTGTTCAGGGGCCGGCGGGTACGAGCAGCGCCAGGTCCCGGTCGGTCATGGCGACCCGCCAGGAGCCCGCGTCCACCAGATGCTCGGCCAAGGGCGACTTGGTGTACAGCACGAGCACGTCGGGTCGCGCCGCAGCCAGCGTGGCCTGCCAGCCGGTTTCGAGGTGCTCGGCGTCGTAGAGCCGGCGCACGTACGCGACGGGCCACTCCGAGGCGCGGTCGTCCACGACCAGCCGCGCCTTCCCAGCAGAGAACCCGATGAGCGCGCCGGAGCTGTTGTAGGTGTTGAACACCCGCACGGGCGGACCTTGGGCCAGGTGCTGGGCGATGGCCACGCCGCGCACGCGCTCCAGCGCGGGGGTGCCGGCCACGTCGGCGAGGGCGATGGCCGTCCCGACCAGCAGGATCCCCAGCGCGACGGCGTGGGTCGCCCGCGGCAGCGGGTCGTGCTCGGGGTCGCGCCGCGGCCACGCCCGGTGCAAGGCGGCGACCGCCACCGGGGCGAGGAGCAGGACGACTGGGGTGATGTTGCGCTGGGCCGTCGTCGCGAACCACAGCCACGCGAGCACCCAGACCACCTCGGCGGCCGGGGGGCGGCGTCGCCCGCGGGTCCAGGCCACGACGATGAGGGCGGCTGTCAGAGCGAGGAACTTCGCGTCGAACGTCTGGGTCGTGCTCGCGTGCCACTCCACGATGAGGTACCGGAACCCGGACAGCCGTGACGGCAGGGTGAACGCCTCCCAGCCCAGCGGGTTCACCAGGCCGGCGAGCGAGGCGGCCCCGCACGCCAGCGCCGGGCGCGCGGCACGCAGGCGTCCGCGGGCACCCGCGCCCGCCCCGGCCGAGGCGCCCGTCCCGATCGCCACGAGGAGGAAGCCGACGGGGGCGAGCACCCAGGCCCCGTGCAGCTGCGACCAGACCAAGCACGTGAGGGCGACGACGACCAGGGGCGGCCGTGTCCCGCGCGACCACAGCCTCACCGCGGCGGCCGCGAGCAGCGGCAGCAGCACCAGCGACACGGCCGCGGGCCGGTCCTGCACCGCGAAGACCAGGGGCGTCACGCAGAGCAGGAAGGGTAGCGGCGCCAGCCGTGACGGCGCTCTCAGGACGGTCGCGCACCAGCAGGTGGCGACGGCAGCGGTGAGCAGCAGGACCCGAGCAACGACGAGCCAACGCCACCCGCCGGCGTCCACGGCGCCGGCCATGCTCACCTCGGACAGCCACTGCAGGGGGGTCCACGCGGGAGCCGGGTCGGCCAACCAGGGCACGGGCAGGTGCGTCAGCCGGTGGTCGGTGAGGATCTGGCGGCCGACCACGACGTGCATGGGAGCGTCGCCGTCGAAGAGCGGCACCCGGCCCGTCGTCGCGACAAGCCCGCTCGAGATCGCGGCGGCGAGCAGGCCGCTCCACGCCCGGCGCGGCCAGGGCGCGCGGGGCGTGGGCAGGGTGGTCGCCGTCGTGGCGAGGTCAGTGGTCATCGGGTGCGGTCGTGAGGCGTCGGCTGCTACGGGCAGGCGGGGGCGGTCTGCGAGACGAGGCAGTCCCTGCTGCGGGTGAACGTCTGGTCGACGACCCTGCCCAGCATGAAGACCGCCGCGGTGACGACGGCCGCCACGGCGAAGACGATGACGGCGTACTCGACGGCGGAGGCGCCGCGGTCGCGGGCACCCTCACCGGCTCGCCAGCGGTGGCCCACGCACGACCTCGCAATCCTCGGGTGCGCTCCCGCCGGCGCCACGGGGCTGCATCTGCGGTGGAGCCGGAGGCGACAGAACCGGGCACCCGCCGATGCGGTGACCCGGCTCCGCCGACGCGACGCACCATGCCGCGCTCAGGCGCACGAACCTCCGGCGCTCGTCGCGATGCTGCTGCAGGTGTTCGAGAAGACCTTCTGGACCACACCGCCGAGCGCGAAGACGATGACGACGATGACAGCCGCGATGGCTGCGACGAGCAGCCCGTACTCGACCGCCGATGCGCCGTCGTCGGCGCTGCGGTTGATGGACTTGCGGACGAACTTGAGCATGAGGACCCCTGGCAGTGGTGGTGAGCCCAACGGTGGGACCGGGCCCGCCCAGCGTGCCCCCTCGACGGCCTCCACGGAATGGCCGAGCCGGGAAATCGGCCGAATACCCGATGCCCGCCGGTGCGGGTCAGAGCTGGGGGACCAACCCGAGGCGTACCGCGGCCATCACAGCCTGTGCTCGGTTGCCGGCGCCGAGCTTCTCGTAGATCTTGGCGACGTGGGTCTTGGCTGTGGACTCGCTGATGAACAGCCGCCGGGCGATCTGGGCGATCGCCAACCCGTCGACCAGCAGGCCGAGCACCTCACGCTCGCGCGGGGACAACCTCGGCCCGACCGGTGCGGCGTCGCGACGGCGCATGGCGCCGGCGAGGTCGCGTGCCGTGAACGCCCCCGGGCTGGCGGCCGCGTGGCGGGCGGCAGACACGACGTCCTCGACGGGGGCGTCCTTCCCCACGAAGCCGGATGCTCCGGCGTCCAGTGCGGCGAAGACCTTGTCGTCGCCGGCGTACATGGTCAGCACGACGATCCCCATGGCCGCGTTGGCCGCACGGGCGGTGGCCGCGAGCTCGATGCCGTCGCCGTCCGGGAGCTTCACGTCGGTCACCAGCACGTCTGGGGCCAGCCGCTCCAGGCCCTCCAGGGCGTCGGCGACGGTGCCCGCCTCACCTACCACCTCGAGGTCTCCCGCCCGGTCGAACGCCCGCCGCAGGCCCTCGCGGATGAGGACGTGGTCGTCGACCAGCAGCACCCTCAGCCGGCGGGCCTTCACATCGAGATCGCCGTCGCCGTCCTGGCGTGCGGTGGCTTCGTCCGTCATCGACTCGCGTCCTCCCGTTGGTGGCCGATCGCAGGTGCGTCGTCCTCGCCGTCGTCGCCCTCGGCCGGTGCGACTGTGGCGACTGGGGCCTCGAGAGCCACCGTGACGCAGGTTCCCGAGGTCGTGCCCGGCCCCACGTGCAGCGTCGCGCCGATGCGCCGGGCCCGCTCGCGCATGCCCGTGATCCCCATGCTGTCGGGGCGTGCCTGCCCCAGCCCTCGCCCGTCGTCGCACACCGTGAGGCGTGCCCGCGGGGGGTCCACGGTCAGGCCCACCGACAGGCAGTGCGCGTGCGCGTGCCGGCGCACGTTCGTGACGGCCTCCTGGAGGATGCGGAGCAGCTCCACCTCGACGGTCACGGGCAGTCTGCGCGGCGCCTCCGCGAGGCTCACGTTGACCTCCAGCCCCGCCTGCGTGCCGACGCGCTTGACGTACTCGCTGACGGCCGTGCCCAGCCCGACGGAGTCGCTCACGGTCGCGCGCAGGTCGAAGATCCTCAAACGGAGCTCGCTGACCATCGTGCGCACGTGGTGTGCCAGGGTCGTGAGCCGCTCGGCCGTGGGCGGGTCGGCGTCGCGCTTGATGTCGTCGACGAGGTAACCCAGCGACGCGAGATCCTGCGCGATCCCGTCATGAATCTCACGAGCGACCCGGTTGCGCTCGTCGACCGTGGCGAGCCGACGCACGTCGTCGAAAAGCAGCGCCGAGGCAAGGCGCGGCCCTGCGGCGTCCACCGCGGCCTTGACCGCCGCGGCCGTCTTCTGGTCCGCGCCGTCCGGGCCGAGGTCGAGGGCTACCAGAGCCACCGTCCGGTCGCCCATCCGCACCGGCAGCGCGATCACGCCTCCGGAGAACGTGTCAGGGGGCGGGGCGCCGTCCCAGCGCTCGCCCGCGGCCTGCTCGACCTCCGCGGACGGCTCGGTGCCTGCCAGCGGCACGAAGATCCCTCCGTCGGTGCGTGCGAGCACAGTGCCCGACCTGATCGTCGCGAGCCCGCTGAGCTCCTCGAGCAGGGCCGCGGACAGCGTCGGCGGGTCCAGCCCGAGACTCAGCTGCCGGGAGACCGCCTGCAGCTCGATGAGCAGCCGGTGCGCGTCGCGGTAGGCGGGGTCGGCCGGAGCCTTCGCCACGTTCTCGCGGGCCCGGCGGATCGTCGCGGACAGCAGGGCGATGGCCACCATGCTCGGCAGCGAGTCGGTGACCTGCTTGATGACCGGGTAGACCTGGTGGCTGTCCGCGGCGGCGGCGGCCGCGCCCAACATGCCCACGGCCGTCAGCGCCGCTGCGGCGAGCGCGTAGCGGAACCCGCCGGCCAGACCGGCGATCATGATCGGGACGAGCAGGTAGGGCAGGTACGGCTGCCCACGCTCCCCGAGGGCGCCGAGCAGGACGGCGCTCGCGAACGCCTCCGCGAGGGGGAGCAGCCCCGGCGGTACCGAGGGCGGCATCGGCAGCGTGGCGATGAGTGCGATGAGCAGCAGGATCAGCCCGGGCAGCACCGCCTGCGAGATGGGCACGGTGGGAGCGGCCTGGGCCTGCTGCATGGCTGCCAGCACGGTGCAGGCGAGGAGGACGCCGAGCCGGGCGGCCATCGGTATCCGGGCCGAGTCGATCATCACCCGCCTTCGTGTCACGCCGTCACTGTGCCACAACACGCAGACATCTGGACCTTGCGGAATCTCGACTCTGGTGCAATGGGTCCGTGGACGAGGCCCTGCAGACGATCACCGCGGTGCTCGACGACACCGACGCCCGGCTGGCGGCTGGTCAGCGCGCCGCTCCCCAGGTGTGGCCGACGGGCTTCGGGCTGCTCGACAGCCAGCTCGGCGGCGGCCTGCGGGCGGGCGAGCTGTGCCTGCTCGGGGGGCCTCAGGGGCTGGGCAAGACGGCGTTCGCGTTGCAGGTGGCCCGCAACACCGCTGCCGCCGGCCGCAGCGCGGCGATCCTCAGCTTCGAGCACGACGCCTCGACGCTGCTCCAGCGTCTGGTCTCCATCGAGTCCGCGGAGGTGCTCGGCGTGGAGGGGATCCCGCTGCGCAGGGTGCGTGACGCGATGGAGGGGCGCGGCCCGCAGCCGGGGACCCTGGGCGACCGGCTCTCCGGCCTGCCCGGCGGCGCGGAGGCCGTCGCCGCCCTGCGGGCACACGGTGACCGGCTCTTCGTGCACCGCTCCCGAGGCGGGGTCACCGACCTGCTGGCCGTCCGCGACGTGGCCCTGCGCTGCGTCGAGCGCACCGGGACCCCTCCGATGCTCGTCGTGGACTACTTGCAGAAGGTCTTCAGCGCGCAGGAGGGGCCCGAGGAGGAGCGCGTCACCCGCGTCGTGGAGGGCCTGAAGGACCTGGCGCTGGACCTGGAGGTTCCCGTGCTGGCGATCGTCGCCGCGGAGAAGGAGGGCTTGGCGCCGGGCCGGCGCCTGCGCGTGCACCATCTGCGCGGGTCCTCGGCTCTGGCCTACGAGGCCGACATCGTGCTGGTGCTCAACGACAAGTACGACGTCGTGGCCCGGCACCACCTCACCTACGACCTCGCCGCGGCGCAGCGGTTCCGTAGCTTCGTCGTGCTGTCCATCGAGAAGAATCGGTCGGGCCTGGACCACATCGACGTCCAGCTGCGCAAGCAGCTCGACCTGAGCCGGTTCGACACCGAGGGCCAGGCGGTCTCCGAGCAGCTCGTCGACGAGCGCATCCATCCCGAGTGACGGCGGAGGCCAGGTCAGCGCGACCTCGGCTCGTCGTCGTACGGTGCGAGCAGCCGGGCGAGCCTGCGGATCTTCACCGCGTTCGCCAGCAGCCCCGCAGCCTCCTCGGCGACCGGGAGCACCAGAGCGAGCTCACGGGCGGTGAACGCCTCGGCGGTCTGGCCCCGGGCGAGGACGATCACCGCGTTCACGGGCCGGACAGGCACGGCCAGCAGGTGCTTCCACGCGGCCAGAGGGGCGCCGGCGAGCTTGGTGCGGGCGGCGTCGGTGTCGTCGATGATGATGCCGTTGCCGCCGCCGATCGTCTGCTGGATCATCCAGTGCGACTCCGGGACGGCGATGCGTCGCTCGAGCGGCCGTAGACCCACCCCCGCCGCGGCCCGCCAGCGTGTGCCGTCGGGGACGAGGACAGCGACTGCGTCGGCGTGGGTGCGTTCGAGCACGTCCTCAGCGAGCAGCTGCGCAGTGTCGCCGATCCCGAAGAGCTCGTCCGCGCGGCCAGTGAGCTGGTCGACCAGCTCGGAGACCGTGACCGGGACCGGGACCAGGGTCTGAACAGGGTTCGCCGCAGGGTCCTGAGCCGAGCTGGGGACCAGGGCCGGACCGTGAGTCGTGCCGTCGTCCGGGGCGGGGGTCGCCCACAGGGCGGCGAAGCTCTCGAAGGAGTCGAACGGTTCGCGCCGGTCGGAAGGCTCGCGTGCCTCCCGGGGTTCGAGAGGCGGTTCCGCGTCGCGTCCCTGCTCGGGCTCATGCTCGGACGGGTAGCCCGCCTGTGCGCCCGGCCCCCCGTCCGGCCCCTCGTCCTGCTCGTCGACGGGCTGGTCCTCGGGCTGGCCGACGGGCTGGTCGACGGGCTGGCCGACGGGCTGGTCGTCGGGCTCGTCGATGGGCTCGGTGGCCTCATGGCCCCGGCCCAGGAGCAGGTCGATCCCGGCCTGCAGCGCCTCGCGCGTGATCGGCAGAGGGACGACGTAGCGGCTGTCGCTCAACGGGCCGGCAAGCCCCGCCCACGACGTCTGGTATCCCGACACGATGAGGATCGGTGTGCTGCACCCGTTCGAGCGCAGCCGGTCGGCGACCTCGAGTGCCCGCGCTGGGTCCCCGACATCGAGGACCACCACCTCGACGTCGTCCGTCACGGCCAGGGAGCGCGGGTCGCCCGCCGCGTGGTCCAGCACGTCGTGGGCGCCGGCCAGGCGCAGGCTCAGCCCCGTGGTGTCGGAGACGACGAGCAGCCGGGACACGTCATGGCCTCACGAAGGAGTGCATGATCCCGATCGCGGCCGGGCCGATGACGACGATGAAGAGGGCCGGCATCACGCAGAAGATCAACGGGAAGATCATCTTCACGGGAACCTTCTGGGCGGCCTCCTCGGCGCGCTGGCTGCGCTTGACCCGCATCTCCCCGGCCTGTACCCGCAGGACGTCGGCGATCGGGATGCCGAAGGCATCCGCCTGCACCATGGCCCCGACGAACGCCCGCAGCTCCGCGACGTCCGTGCGCTCGGAGAGCCCACGCAGCGCATCCACGCGACCGGTCCCGATCTGCATCTCCTGAAGCACCCGGGCGAACTCGTCGGCAAGCGGCCCCTGCGTCTTCCGGGCGACCTGGGAGAGGGCGGCGTCGAAGGCCAGCCCCGCCTCGACCGAGATGGTCAGCAGGTCCAGGGAGTCCGGCAGCTCACGGCGCATCCGGTCGGAGCGGTTGTAGGCGGCCTGGTACAAGATCATTGACGGCGTGAGCCACCCGAGCACCGTCGCCGCGGCCGAGAGGCTCACGGTCGTGAGGAACGCGGCGTCGACCCCGAGCAGCAGGGCCGCGCTCGCGGCCCCGCCGAGCAGTGCGCAGATCACCTTCAGCCCGACGATCCGGTCGGCGTCCCAGTCGGGAGGGTTGCCGGCGAGGTCGAGCCTGCGCTTGATGCGCTGGTAGCGCTCCACAGGGGTCAGACGCCTGCCCAACGAGTTCAGGGCACCCAGCGCAGGGCCGAGCACGCGCTCGGCGAACGGTCGCTCGAGCTCCTTCTCCCGCAGCGCCCTCGGCGCGGCCTGCAGGGCCTGCACCGCGGCCAGGGACCGGGCGACCGCCTGGCGCTCGGCGGTGAGGACCCCCGTCGTGGCCAGCGCGAGCAGCAGGCCCAGGAAGATCGCGCCGAGCCCCGCCAGCAGCAAGGTCGAGGAGGCCATGCTCGTCAGGCGGGGCAGGGCGGCCGGTACGGCCACGAGGGCGCTCGCTGCCATGTCAGACGTCCACCTTCACGATCCTCATCAGCCACAGGGACCCGACCGCCAGCAGGACTCCGCCGACGATGAGCATGACCCACCCGAGCGGGTCGGTGAACAGCCTGCCGATGTACGCAGGGCGCACGAGGATGAGGTAGATCGCGAAGACCAGGGGGAGCAGGCCCAGGATCCACGCCGACAGGCGGCCCTCGGCCGACAGCGTGCTGACCTGTCGGCGCAGCCGTTCGCGCTCGCGGATGGTCCCCGAGACCGTCGAGAGCAGCTCTGCGAGGTTGCCCCCGACGTCGCGCTGCACGCGGATGGCCATCACCACCCACTCGAAGTCACGGCTGCCCATGCGGGCGGCGACCGCCTCGAGGGCGTCCTCGATCGGGACGCCCAGGCGGTTCTCGACCAGCGCCCGGTTGAACTCGGCATTCATCGGGGCGGGGCTCTCGCGGGCGACGGAGTCGATCGCCTGCGGCAGGGAGTAGCCCGCCCGGAGGCTGCCGGAGAGCATCTGCAGGGTGTCGGGGAGCACACCGAGGAAGGCCCGTTCCCGACGGGTCGTCCTCACCCGCAGCACCTCCCACGGCACGATCGCACCCAGCAGAAGTCCGAGCAGGGCCGGCGCCAGCCGCCCGCCACCCACCAGCAGCAGGAACAGGCCGCTCACCAGGGTGATGCCGGCGTGCACGATCAGCCACTCCGCCGGCCGTAGGGGCAGACCCGCCGCCTCGAGGCGCGCGCCCAGACGCGTCTCGTAGTCGCCGCGACGCACCACGCGGTCGGCCAGCCCCACCGCCGTCCGGGCGACGATGTTGCGCCCGAGCGTGGTGGTCTGCTCCTCCACCGCCGCCAGCTGGGGCTGCCGTTCCGCGATGGTGTAGATCTCCAGCCTGCGCCGCAGCTTCTCCTCCGGCTTGCTCCCGCGGCTCATCGCGCCGAAGGCGAACGCGAGGATCACGCACAGACCCAGGAAGAGCGCCGGGAAGGCGCCCAGGAGGAGCGGCCCGCTGGCCAGGCGCATCAGACGGTTGGGCCGCACGAGGGTCGGGGGCGGGCGCGGGGGCTCCGATGCTGAGGGTGACGGCGCCGGGGGCACCACGGGGAACGAGACCACGGCGATGCCGTTGATCGCCTGCCCGCCTGCCGTTGCGGTCGTGGTGAGCTTGGTCGTCGTCCCCTGAAGCTCCACGGGCACGGGGGCCGTGACGAAGAGCTGGGACGCGATGGACGCCGCGACCCCGCGGAAGGCCCGGGGCAGCCCCGACGCGCGGCTGACGGGCACCGCTGCTCCGGTGCCACCTACCCTTGCCAGCCCGTTGAGCTCCTTCAGGTTCGGCGAGGAACCCAACGCGACCGCGTACAGCGAGGAGTGCGACTCCGCCACCGCCATGAGGGCATCGGCTCTGGAGACCAGGTCGGGGGCCGTCCCGGGGTCGTTCACACCGTCGGTCATGAGCACCACGCTGCGCTGGCCGACACTTCCCACCTCTTTGACCGCCGCCACGATCCCGGCGTAGAGGAGGGTGTCGTGGCCCAGGGTGAGGCCGCGGATCGCCGAGAGCACCCGAGCGTGGTTCGTGGTGAGCGGTGCCTGCACGGTGACGTGGGTGTCGAAGCTCACCAGGCCGACCTGCGCCCCGGAAGGAAGCTCGTTCACCAGTGCCACCGCGGCCTTCTGGGCCTGTGCCAGACCCTGGGCGTGCAGGCTGCCCGACGTGTCCATGCACAGCACGACACTCACCGAGACCACCGACTGGGTGCTGTTGAACGGCGTCGGCGGGTCCGGCTTCAGACCTACCGTCGCCGACCCGAGCTGTGCGCTGATCCGCACCGAGGCGGGGTCGATCCCGTCGCCGGGGGACAGGCCCGTCGCACGCAGCACGAACTGCAGCTGCGTCGCGGAGCGGGTCACGCTGTCCATGTGGCCCTCGGGAACCTGCGCCGCACCGGCGGGCGCGGCTGCGACCACGGCGCCGGCCAGGATGCCCGCGCCGATGCCGGCTGCGGCAAGCGCGCTCGCCCAGGCCCGTGCTCGGCGCGGTCGCGTCGCCGCCCTCACAAGCCCAGCGTCTCGTAGCCGAACATGAGCGGGTCGACCTCGATCCCGGCCGCACGCAGCTTGTCCAGCGTCCTCGGGCGCAAGCCGGTGGCCTTGAGACGGCCGAGCGAACGGCCTTCGGTGTCGAAGCCCATGTGGTGGTCGAAGGCGAAGATGTCCTGGAGCGTGATCACCTCACCCTCCATGCCGATCACCTCGGTCACGTGCGTGATGCGCCGCGATCCGTCCTTGAAGCGCGCCTGGTGGACGATGATGTCCAACGCGCTGGCGACCTGCTCGCGGATCGCCCGGACGGGTAGGTCCATGCCCGCCATGAGGACCATCGTCTCCACCCGCGCGAGCACGTCGCGCGGGCTGTTGGCGTGCACGGTGCCGATCGAGCCGTCGTGGCCGGTGTTCATGGCTTGAAGCATGTCCAGTGCCGCGGCGTCACGGATCTCACCGACCACGATCCGGTCGGGCCGCATCCGCAGGGCGTTGCGGACGAGGTCGCGGATGCGCACCTCGCCGCGGCCCTCGATGTTCGGCGGGCGTGACTCCAGGCGAAGCACGTGCTCCTGGTGCAGCTGCAGCTCGGCGGCGTCCTCGATGGTGATCACCCGCTCCTCGGCGGGGATGTACCCGGACAGCACGTTCAGCGTGGTCGTCTTTCCCGCACCCGTGCCGCCACTGACGAGGATGTTGAGCCGGCCCGTCACGCACGCCGCCAGGAAGTCCGCGACGGCGCGGGTCAAGGACCCGAACTGGACGAGGTCGTCGGTGCCGAAGGGGTCGCTGGAGAACTTGCGGACGGTGAGCAGCGAGCCGTCCACGGCCAACGGCGGGATGATGGCGTTGATCCGGCTCCCGTCCGGCAGGCGTGCATCCACCATCGGGCTGGACTCGTCGATGCGACGGCCGACCCTGGCGACGATCTTGTCGATCGTGCGGCGCAGGTGGTCCTCGTCGTTGAAGCGGCCGTCGACCGGGTAGATCCGCCCTGCGCGCTCGACGTAGATCTGGTCGGGCCCGTTGACCATGATCTCGGTGATGTCGACGTCGCGCAGGTAGGGCTCGATGGGCCCGTAGCCGAGGATGTCGTCGGCGATCTCCTGGGCCAGCCGCGCCCGGTCGGGGGCGGTCAGCGGCATGTCGGCGGCCGTGAGCACCTCGTGCAGGGTCTGCCGCACGCGCTGCTCGAGGTCGGTCTGGCTCAGGCGGGCGTCGTACAGCTTGGGGCCGAGGGTCTCCACCAGCGCGTGGTGCACCTCGCGCTTGAGGTCCGCGAACGGGTCCTCGCGCGCCGAGCGCCTCTGGCGCAGGGGGCGCGAGTCGGTGAAGGAGGTGAGCGACGACGACTGGTCGATCGCCGAGGTGCGGTCGCGGCGGGCCTGGGCGAGGCGGTCGGACAGGCTCATGACTGGGCGCTCCTTCGCCGCAGGAGGCCACGCCGGTCGTTGCGCAGCCGCGCCGGCACCACCTGCACGGCGGGTGCGGCCACGGCGGCCACCTGCTTCTCCGCGAACTGCCGGATCGCGAGGCTCACGGGGTGCCGGGGGTCGTCGAGCACGATCGGGACGCCGCGGTTGATGGTCGCGGGGACGTCGCGCGAGCTGGGGATCTGCAAGGCGATGCCCGAACGCAGCGTCTTCTCGACCTCGGCGATCGACAGGCCGACCTTCGAGTCCGCCCGGTTGATCACGATGCGCCACCGGTCCCGGGGGTAGTTGAGCAGGTCCATGGTCTCCAGCGTGAGCTTGAGGTTCTTCAGGGCCGGGATGTCCAGCGTCGCGATGAGTGCGACGACGTCGGAAAGGTCGAAGGCGGCCAGCACATGGTCGTCGAACGCCGGAGGGGTGTCGATGATCACGAAGTCGAAATGGTCGCGCAGCACCTCGAGGATGTGGACGACCAGGGACGCCGGGATCGACTCGGCCATCCCGGGCTCGACGGGGGCGACGAGGGTGTGCAGCCCGGGGGAGTGCGTCGTCAGCAGGGTCTGCAGTGTCGCGATGTCCGGCCGCTCCTCCAGCAGCACGGCGTCGGCGATCGTGTGCTGCGGGAAGAGCTGCATCGCGATGGCGACGTCTCCGAACGCCAGGTCGAGGTCGACGAGGCATACCTCGCGCCGTCCCCTGTCGGCCAGCGCGGCGGCGAGGTTGGTCGCCAGCGTGGTCTTGCCGCAGCCCCCCTTGGCGGAGAAGACCGTGACGACGCGACCGCGGCGACGGCCCGGGTCGGCGGACCCGCCCCCGGCCTGGTCGCGCACGGCCGCCGAGACCCCTCTGCTGCGCCGGACGGCGGCGTTGAGGGCCGTGAGGTCGCGTTCGTCGACGACCTCGCGGACCCCGCAGCGCAGCGCCTCGGCGAGCAGCGAGGTGTCGATGCGGCGGCGGACGAGGATCACCCCCAGGCTGGGGCGGCTCATGCGCATGCCCTCGGCCAGGCGCAGCGCGCCGACCTGGTCGATCGACGGACCGAGGACGACGACGTCCTCGGTCGGGTTCTCCTCCAGGGCTCGGCGCAGCGCGTCAAGGCTCGGGAGCATGGCGGCGTCCCCCACCGCCGCGGCGAGGGTCTCGGCCGTGGTGGGGTTCAGGTCGCAGACGACGGTCATGACACCTGGTCGAAGAGGTTGTGCAGCGTGGTGGGGGGCACGGTGTCGACCTCGCTGTCGGGACCGCGCAGCCCGAACCAGAGCTCGCCGCTCTTGTTGGCGAGGATCACTGCCTGGGCCTCCTTGGTACTGAGGGCAAGCGTGAGGATGGTGTTCGGCACCTGCTCCTTGGGCGCGGTCTGGCTGCTCTGGCTGGTGCTGGTGGTGCTGGCGCCGGTCGCGCCAACCTTGAGGACCGTGACGTCCTTGAGCAGAACCCGCGTCGCCACCGCACCCGTCGTCTGGTCCTGCATCGTCACGAAGATCGTGACCTCGCTCAGCGGCACGAGGCTGCCCGCGACCCGCGCCGGGTCGGACAGCGGCACGGCTACCGCGAGCTTCTTGGGGGGCAGGGCGTTGGCCCCACCGGACTGGCCGGCTGGTGCGAACATCGCCTGCACGACGACCTGGTTGGGCGCGATCACCCCCGCGGCGACGTCGTCCCCGAGCTCGTCCACGGTGTGGACGGCGCTCGACGGGACATAGGCCTGGGGCATCTGTCGGGTCTCGAGCAGGTTCAGCGACAGCGCGGTCTTGGCCGACGTCCCGGGCACGATCTCGCCCCGGGCGAACACGACGCCGATGGTCTCCTGGTTGTGCTGGGCCCTCTGGTCGGCCCCTCGCGCCCACAGGTACACCAGCGCGGTGCCGAGAGCCGCTACCAGGATCGAGGCGATCAGCAGAGTGGTGCGTCGTCCCATGTCCGTCCTATCGGTGGTGGAGCCGCTGGTGGTGGGGCGCGCGACCCTCGATCATCGTGGGGCCTCCGGCGCGCGGGCGCGACATGCAGACGTGTGACGTCGGTAGGCGGGGCTCGGGAGCACGGACTAGGTCGCCGGGTCGTCGATGTCGTGCACCAGTCGCACGAGCTTGGGCAATGTGTCGGAGAAGTACTGGTCTGTGGAGGGGATGAGGCCGGCCACGGTCGCCGGCAGATAGCTCGGGTCGATCACATAGCCGAGCACCCCCTGCAACCTGCTCTCCTCTTCGTGGTCGTTCCACAGGAACCCGCGCTCGGCGTGGTTCACCGGTTCGGCGTCGCCGAGCTGCGCGACCGAGTCGATCCAGAGGATCTTGATGTCGACCACGGGGAGGACGGCGTCCGGATCGTCATTCTGCACGGGAAGCTGGGGCCTGACGACCGGGATGAACGTGAGGCGGGCGCACGTCAGGGCGTCGGCGCTGAGCCAGCCGCGCTTGTCCGCGGGTGCTGGGGCGGGTGACCGGATGGCGGTGAGGAACTGGTCGAGGGTCCCGAAGGACGTGTCGACGAACTGGCTGAGGTAGGCGCCCTCGATGCCGTGCTCCGGCCCTGACGTGGTGGTCACGGTCCCGCAGCGCGGGTCCATCCGGCCGGGCAGCCCCCCGGCGCCGTCGAACAGCCCGCGGGAGAAGCTCCTGATGCTCACGCCGGAGTCCAGCGTCACGCAGTTCGCGTCCGGCACCCAGGTCGCCTGGCTCGTGGCGTAGACCGCGCCGGGCAGCGTGTCGCACGTGTCGGCGATCGCCGGCTCGGGCCGGCCCGGGGTCGGCCAGTCCATGTAGGGGTGCAGGTCGTGGTCGAACCCCAGGATCGTGTTGTAGACGACCCACGGCGTCTGGGCCCCCGACTGCCGGGGCTCGTCCAGGTAGCCGCGGTTGGCCGAGTCCGCATCGCACGGCTGGCTGATCGCGTACTTGATCGAGACGGAGTTCGTGACGTCCACGACCGGGTTCACCCCGCTGGCCGTCGAGGTCTGCGTGATCTGCACCCACACCGGGAGGTCGACGTCGACGGGCTGGCCGCCGGGGGCGCTGAAGGACACGACGTCGCGCGTCGGGCTGACGGTGAGCTGGCCCTGTGCCAGCGGGTTGCTCGAGTTCACGAACACGTCGATGGTGTACGTGACCTGCGGGGCGCCGGACGTGACGTCGGGTGGCACCGGCGGGGTGATCGTGACGAAGACGCGGTCCCCGGCGCGCAGCCCCGTCGTGGGGGAGGCGCGGATCTGGTAGGTCGTCGTCGGCGGTGGCGGCTTCGCGATGTTGACGCCGTGGTCGCCGCCGTTGTTGCCGCGGTCGAGGAAGCAGGTGAGGCCGGCGTCGGAGGGGATGCCGAAGAGCGGCATGTGGCCGGGGCCGCGGGCGTTGAACAGCGCCGCCGTCGCGGCCCTGCGCACGTCGACGGAGGAGTAGCCGAGGGCCGTAGCGAATCCGAACTGCACAGTGGCGTTCGGGGTGAGCACCCGGATGCCGGTGGCCGTGGTGCCCGTGGCCAGCTGGCCGGCACTGAAACGGTTGGAGCCGGGGTCCGGCGCGCCCGTGTAGAACTGGATCTCGCCGTTGGTGAGGTTGCCGTCGAAGTCCCAGGTCGCGGAGTCCGCCGGCGTCGGGCAGGTGCCGGCGGGCCAACCCTGCACGACGTTCGCCTGCGAGCAGAGGTTCTCCAGGGCTGCCGTGCGTGCCGCGGCGCGGTCAGGCAGCTGGCCGGCACCGGCGAGGGCTGCCAGGTCGGCGCTGGCCGCCAGCTGGCGCTGCCGCGCGTAGGCGTCGCCGAGGTCGACCGCGAGCGCGCTGACGCCGAAGAGCACCATGGACAGGGCCGTCACCGCGACGATGACGGCGACCGCGCCCTCCTCCGTCGGACCGCCGGCCACGTGCCTCGAGCGCAGACCCCCGGTCGGGCGGCTCAGGGCCCGGGTCAGCACGTGTCCCTCACCGAGCCGAGCTGCTCCACGTGCGCGCGGGCCGTCACCGTGAGGTTCCCGTGCGAGTCGCCCGACGGGTAGGGGATCCACGACAGCCCGATCCGCGTGGGGGTGTAGGTGAGGGTCACGACCACGTCGCCGATGGGCTGGTTCGCGCCGCTGGGCGTGAACCTGGCATGGACGGTGGTCCCGGCGCCCATCCGAAGGCCGTTGGCCGCGGCGTCGGCCCTCACCGTCGAGGAGAACACCCCGCAGTCGGAGATGCCCACGGCCGCCAGGCGCGCGGCGTCCCTGGCCGTCGAGGACGCCGCCTGCTGCTCGAAGAAGCCCATGCCGTACTGCAGGATGCCGAAGAGGATCGTGAACAGCAGCAGGGAGACGAGGGCGAACTCCACGGCGGCGGCGCCGCGGTCAGCGACGCCGGCGCGGCCGTCGACCATGAACCACCTCTGAGCAGCCAAGTCCGGGTGACCCGAGCGCGGGTCGGCTCCCAGTGTGCATCACATCACGCGTGCCCGGTGCCATATCCCCTGCACCCGATGCCCCGTTCTGTCCCAGTCACGCCCGTCCGGGTCACGCCCGTCCCGGTCACGCCCGTCCCGGTCACGCCCGTCCCGGTCACGCCCGTCCCGGTCACCTCGGGGCCGGTCACCTCAGGCCCGGACCCCGGCGACGGTGCCGACGACGCGGCTGCGGACGACGGCGTCCTGCCATCCCCTCGTCGCCGCGAGGCCGCGGCGCGCAGCGAGCAGAAGAACGGCCAGGGTGAAGACGAGCATGGCCGTGGCGGCGTCTCCGGCAGACAGGGCCGCCAGTGTCAGCCCGGTGGCGGTGGTCACCGTCGCCAGGCGGACCGAGTACCCGGCCATGGCCGCGGGCGGTGCCGGCTGGTCCCGCGCCTCACGCAGTGCGGCTGCGTACGGGTGGTCCAACGACCAGACCAGGCATCGGCTCGTGACCTGGGCCGTGGCCGCCGCGACCGCGCAGAGCAGCGCGACCACCTGCGTGGCGCTCGGTGACCCGGGGGCTCTCAGGGCCGCCCCCAGGACGGTGAGAACGGCCGCCGCGGCGCAGAGCTCTCCGATCACGAGAGCCCGTGCGAGGAGGACGAGCCGCGCGGTGCCCGGGAGCGTGTCACGCCACACCGCACCGCTGCCGTCGAGGCTGAACGCGTTGACCCCGAAGAGCAGGCCCGCACCCGAGGCCACCACCCCAGGAAGGAGGGCCACGAGGGTCCAGTCGAGGCGTGCCAGGCCGGCGGCCAGGGCAGGCAACGCGACGAGGGCGGCCAGCCCGCGCCGCAGTGGCACCGATCGCCACACGCTTGCGCGGTCGATGCGCAGGTAGGCGCGCAGCTCCGTGCGAGCCGGTCCTCGTCGGGCGTGGCGCCGGCTCTCGACATGGGCACGCACCAGGCTGGGCCTGCGCTGGACGCTGCGCAGCAGCCGCACCCCCAGTGCCCACGCCACCACCGCGACCAGCCCGGTGGTCGCGACCCCCCTCGACCAGGGGACGAGCGTGCCGGTCGCGCCGGCCTGGGCATCGGCGACGAGGGTCACGGTGGGCGATCGCTGGAGCACGGTCACGACGTCGCCGCGTGACAGCACCACGACGACGGTCACGACGGCCGCGACCGCGAGCCCCCGAAGCAGCCATGCCCCGGTGCGGCTGCTGCGCGCGAGCTCGGCGGCCCACCCGAGGGCCTGCGCCACACAGGTGACCGCCACCACCCAGACCAGGACGGACACCTGGGCGGCCACCAGGCCCGGCCGCGGGCCCACCGCCCAGGACGTAGCGACCAGCAGCCCCACCAGCTGCAGGCTCCAGGCCAGGTTGAGCGGGGTCAGCAGCAGGGCGCCCGCATGGTCGGCGGCCGGGTCCACCGGGAACACGGCTGAGTGCTCGCGGGGCAGGAGCTCCCGTCCGGTGGCCCCCGTGACGGCGGCCACCACGGCCGTAGCGGCGAAGAGCAGCCATGCGGTCGGCAGCAGCAGCAGGATGTCGCGGGCGTTGCCGGCCGGTAGCCGGGTCGAAGCGGCCACCAGCGCGACCACACCGATCGGGATCCAGGTGAGGCTCGCACGCACCGCGCGGCGCCGCCCGCCGAGCATGGCGAGCCGCAGGCGCAGCAGGGCGGCCAGCTGTGCCGTGACGCCGGGGACGGCCCTCACGCCAGCAGCTGCCGGTAGTGGTCGGCGCCGGCTTCACCCGCCAGGGCGTCCGACGGGCCGGCGGCGACCACGTGCCCCCCGCGAAGCACGACGGCCTCCTCGCAAGCCCGAACCGCCAGTGACACCAGGTGGGTGGAGACGAGGACGGCACTGCCCGCGGCGCGTAACCGGCCGATCACGTCCATCGTCGCGTCCACCCCGAGCGGGTCCACGCCGTCGAAGGGCTCGTCCAGCAGCAGCACCGCCGGTGCGTGGAACGCGGCCAGCACCACGGACAGGCGCCGGCCCATGCCGTGGCTGAAGCCGGCCGTCACCCGGTCGGCCGCGTGAGCCAGGTCGAACTGCTCGAGGAGGTCACCCGCGTGTGCCTCCCATCCACGCATGCCGCGCAGCCGTGCCGCGAGCTGCAGGTGCTCCCAGGGCGTCGCCCGAGGGATGAGCCCGCCGACGTCGGGGCAGTAGCCCGTGCGGCGCTTGGCCTCGACGGGGTCGGTGCTCACGTCCACCCCGTCGACGCGCACCTGGCCCTCGCTGGGCGGAAGGACGCCGGCCAGCACGCGCAGCGTCGTGGACTTACCCGCCCCGTTGCGACCGACCAGGGCGACCGAGCCACCGGCCGCGACCGACAGGTCGAGGCCGCGCACGGCGTCCACACTGTCGAAACGCACACCGAGGCCGCGCACCTCCACGGCTGCGGCTCGGTTCGTCACACGTGCAGTCTGCCTGGGTGCAGACCCCGGCGCTGCCCGGTCAGCCGTACAGCGCCTCGACCTCGGCCGCGAACTCCTTCATGACCACCTGGCGCTTCAGGCTCAGCTTGGGGGTGAGGTGCCCGCCCGCCTCGGTGAAGTCGACGGTGAGGATCTCGAACTTGCGGATCGCCTCCGCCTTGCTCACCGCCGCGTTGGCGTGGTCGACGGCCCGCTGGACCTCGGCCCGCACGTCGGGGTCGGCGGCCGCCTGGGCGACGTCCATCCTCGCCTTCTTCTGGTTGGCGAGCCACGTGGGGAGCATCTCGGCGTCCAGGGTCACCAGGCAGGCGATGAACGGCCGCTGGTCGCCGACGACGATGCACTGCGACACCAGGGGATGAGCGCGCAGCCGGTCCTCCAGCACGGCCGGCGCGACGTTCTTGCCCCCCGCCGTGACGAGGATCTCCTTCTTGCGCCCGGTGATCCGCACGAACCCCTCGTCGTCGACCTCGCCGAGGTCACCGGTGTGGAACCACCCGTCATCGAGGGCGTCGGCGGTCGCCGAGGCGTTGTTGAAGTACCCGCGCATCACGTTGACGCCCTTGACCAGCAGCTCGCCGTCGGCAGCCACGAGGACGGCCACACCCGGCAGCGGGCGCCCGACAGTGCCGATCCGCAGATGGCTCGGGGTGTTGACAGTGGCAGGGGCGGTCGTCTCGGTGAGCCCCCACCCTTCGAGGATCGTGACCCCGATGCCGCGGAAGAAGTGACCGAGCCGGGCCCCCAGGGGGGCGCCGCCCGAGACGGCGTACATGACCTTGCCGCCGAGGGCTGCGCGCAGCTTGGCGTACACCAGGCGGTCGAGGACGGCGTGGCGGACTCGCAGCAGCAGGCTCGGTCCCCCGGCCGCCAGTGCTTCGCTGTAGGCGACCGCCGTGTCGGCGGCGACCTTGAAGACGGCACCGCGACCACTCGCCTCGGCCCGGGCCTCGCTCGAGTTGTAGATCTTCTCGAAGACGCGCGGCACGGCCAGGATGAACGTCGGCTGGAACTGCGCGAGGTCGTCGAGCAGGTTCTTCACGTCGCTGCTGTGCCCCATGCGGGCTCGTGCGGTGACGCACAGCACCTGGACCAGCCGGGCGAAGACGTGTGCCAAGGGCAGGAACAGCAGGGTGCTGGCCCCGGGGGAGCGCAGCACCTGGGGAATCATGGCGACGACGTTGTCGGCCGTCTCTCGGAAGTTCGCGTGGGTGAGCTCGCACCCCTTCGGGCGACCGGTCGTGCCGGAGGTGTAGATGATCGTCGCCAGCGACTCTCCCGACAGGGCCGCCCGGCGGCGGGCGATCTCCTCGTCGGGCACGCCGGCACCCGCCGTCGCGAGGTCGTCCACGGCGTCGGCGTCGAAGCTCCACACCTCGCGCAGCGCGGGCAGCCCCTCACGGACCCCCGCGAGGAGTGCGGCATGGCCGGGCGTCTCGACGAAGCAGGCCACCGCACCGGAGTCGACCAGGATCCATGAGACCTGTTCGGCCGACGACGTCTCGTAGATCGGTACCGTGACCGCTCCGGCGAACCAGATCGCGAAGTCGGTCAGCGTCCACTCGTAGCGGGTCTTGCTCATCAGGCCCACGCGGTCGCCGGCCTGCACACCCGCCGCGACCAGCCCCTTGGCCAGGGCCATCACCTCGGCGAGGTACTCACGGCACGTCACGTCGTGCCACCGCCCGTCCACCCGCCGGCTGAACACCACGTCGTGTGGCGCCTGGGTCGCGTTCGTGACCAGGATCTCGGTGAGGTTCTTGGCTTGGTCGGGGGGGACCAGGGTCGCCACGCTGTACTCGCGCAAGCTCACAGTGCGGACTCCTTCGCGCTCGCCTGTCCTTCGCGCTGACCGTCCATGCGCGCGGCGGGACCTTGCCCGACCCTACCCATCGCGGGCGTTGGGAAGGGAGGGGAAGTGCGGACCCGCCTCGAACGACGAGCGTCGGGGGTCCGGTTCGTCGTGCGGCTGAGGTGGTGCAGTCGGTGCCGGCGGTCAAGTCGCGTGCCGGGAATGCCGACAAGGACCGGTGATGGAGACGGGGCGCCGTGCTGGCCACGGCTTGGGTGAACACGCCGGCTCGCCGCTGGGTGCCGCGACGGCCAGGTGCACGGCGTGCGGGTCCCGCCTGCGCACCGGCGACGCCTGGTGCACGCTGTGCCTGGCCCCAGCGCCTCCGGCGGCCCCACCTGCCCCGCCTGCCCCACCTGCCCCACCTGCCCCGGCGGTCCCCGTGGCTCGCATGGCCCGGGACTCGGCATCGCCCACGCCTGGTGTGCCTGCGACACCCGTACGCCCCGAGCCCCCCCAGCCCCTTCCCCCGAGCCCCCTTCCCCCGAGCCCCCTTCCCCCGACCCCCCTTTCCCGGTGTGTCTGGCTGATGCGAAGGCGTACAGGGCGCACAAGCACTCACCGGAGGTCGACGGTGCCTTGGAGGATGCCGAGGCGGAGGTCCGCCTCGTCGAGGCCCGGATGGCCGACGCCATGCTGGAGCAGCTCCGGGCGACCGAGGCCGGGGTTGCGCTCCCCGGGCGCCTCTCGGGCCTCACGCGCCTGACCGGGTCCCCGGCCGGGCGCACGTTGGTCGCGGCGGGTGGCGGGATGCTGCTGCTCGCGGTGGCGGTCGTCCTCATGGCTCTCGTGGGCTACCTGGTCTGAGGCGACGGCCTGGTCCGACACCGGCAGCCTCGAGGGTGCCGACGATGCCTTGGGGGTCCCTGTGCGGGATCGGTGCCGGATAGCGCCCCCGATGTCGCATGCACCGGCCCCGGCCTGCGGCTGGGCGCGACCGGCCGTGCTCGACCGGCTGCACTCGACCTGCCGCTGCACCGCTCGGCTTCCTGCCGGTAGCCTTCGGCGAGCGCCGCCGACACGACGGGAGAGGCGATCACATGGCCGACCGCACCGAGTCGAGCATCGTCGTCGACTCCTCGCCGGAGGCGGTGCTCGAGGTCATCGCCGACTTCCAGGCGTACCCGGAGTGGACGGGGGCGGTCCGCTCGGCCGAGGTGCTCGCCTCCGACGAGAACGGGTGGGCGCAGCAGGTGCGGTTCAGGCTCGACGCCGGCGCGATCCGTGACACCTACACCCTCGCCTACACCTGGGACTTCGCCGAGGACGGCACGGGCGTCGTCTCCTGGACCCTGGTCGAGGCAGGGGTGCTCAAGGCCATGGATGGCGCGTACCGTCTCGGAGCCGCGGCGCAGGGCTGTGCCGTGACATACACACTGTCGGTGGACCTGCGTGTCCCCATGCTGGGCATGCTCCGGCGCAAGGCGGAGAAAGTGATCATCGATACCGCACTCAACGAGCTCAAGAAGCGGGTCGAGAGGTAGCCCTTGCGCGTTCTCCTCTTCACCGGCAAGGGCGGGGTCGGCAAGACCACGATCGCGGCGGCCACCGCCGTCCACGCCTCCCGCTGCGGGGTGAAGACCCTCGTCGCCTCCACCGACGCCGCCCACTCCCTCGCCGATGCGCTCGACGTTCGGGTCGGCTCGGCGCCGTCGGAGGTGCTGCCCGGTTTGTTCGCCCAGCAGGTGCAACCGCGGGCACGCGGGCTTCGAACGTGGCGGGGTGTCCAGGAGCACATGCTGGGTGTGATGGAGGCGGTCGGCGTCGACCCCGTCATGGCCGAGGAGCTCACCGACCTGCCGGGCGCGGAGCAGGTGCTGGCCCTGCTGGAGCTGCGCGACCAGGTGAGAGACGGAGGCTGGGACCTGGTGGTCGTCGACGCGGCTCCCACCGCGGAGACGCTGCGGCTGCTGGCGGCGCCGGAGGTGCTGACCCGGGCGATCCAGCGGCTCCTGCCCCTGGACCGGCGGGTCGCGCGCGTGCTCGCCCTGGCCGGACAGCACCGCCGCCCATCGGCGGGCAACACCGGCGCACTGACCGGCGACCGGCTCGTCGAGGTGGCCCAGCGGCTCTGCGACGAGCTCGCCGGAGTCCGCGACATGCTTGTCTCGCCGTCGACGTCGGTGCGGCTCGTGCTGACCCCCGAGGCCGTGCCCCTGGCCGAGGCGCGCAGGACGTGGACGACCCTGAGCCTCTACGGCTATGTGGTCGACGAGGTCGTGGCGAACCGGGTCTTCCCCGCAGACGACGGCCCGGCGTGGCTGCGGGCGTGGGTGTCGGCCCAGTCCGGCGTTCTCGCCCAGGTCGAGGAGTCCTTCGCCCCGGTGCCGGTGCGGGTCCTCGAGCTCGCCACGGCCGAGCCCGTGGGGCGCGACGCGCTCGCCGCGCTTGCCGAACAGCTCTACGGCCCGCCTGGCGCGGCCGGGGCGGGGCTGCTCACCGACGCCCCCGAGGCCGGCGAGACCATGCGCGTGGAGCGGGACGGCGCGCAGTTCGCCCTGGTGCTCGACCTGCCCCTGGCGCGCCGGGAGGACCTGCGGCTGTCGCGTTCCGGCGACGAGCTGACGGTCGGTCTTGGCGAGCATCGGCGCGTCGTGGCCCTGCCCAGCGTCCTGCGCCGCTGCACCGTCGCCGGCGCGTCGCTGCGCGAGGGGCGGTTGCGGGTCACGTTCGAGCCGGACCCTCAGCTGTGGCGGGCACCGTGACGGCCAGCCGGCCGAGCGGGGTGAGCCGGCCGAACGGGCCGAGCCGGCCGGGCGGGGCCGTGCCGTCCAGCAGTGGGAGCCCGTCCCCCGAGGGGAACCCCTCGGGGGACGGCGCCGCCGACCTCCTCGCCACACTGCGGCACGTCGCCTCCGGCTGGGCCGCCGCCGCAGCCGCGGAGGCCCCCGGCGTCGAGCGCCACAGCGCTTCCGACGGCCCAGGGACGGCCCACTCGGGCGCGGATGACTCCCAGGATTGCCGCTTCTGTCCCGTCTGCCAGGGTCTGGCGGCGTTGCGCCGTGCTCATCCGCAGGCCGTCGAGCATCTGGAGGCGGCCTTGACGAGCCTGCTGGCGGCCGTCCGCGAGCTGGCGGCAGCCCAGCCGGCGCAGGCCGACTGGCCGCCGGGAGGGCGACCCACGAGCCCACCGACGGTGGAGCGGATCGACATCAGCGACTGAGACGGGCACGAGGCGGCGGCGTAGGGCGAGCCGGACGACGACGAGCTAGGAGCGAGCAGCGTGGAACTCACGATCGGCGTCGACGTGGGCGGCACCAAGATCGCCGCAGGTGTCGTCGACCCCGACGGGCGCGTGCTGGCGCAGGTCCGGATATCCACCCCGGTCGTGAGCGCGCAGGCAGTCGAGGACGGGATCATCGACGCGGTCCACCAGCTTCGCCAGTCGCACGACGTCGTCGCGGCGGGGATCGCCGCCGCGGGCTTCGTTGACGAGCGCCGCTCGACCCTGCGCTTCACGCCGAACCTGCCCGTACGCGACCGCCCCCTGCGGCAGCTGCTCACGCCGCGGCTGGGCCTGCCGGTCATCGTGGAGAACGACGCCAACGCCGCTGCCTGGGGGGAGTTCCGCTTCGGCGGCGGGCGCGACGTCTCCGACATGGTGCTGCTGACCGTGGGCACCGGTCTGGGGGGCGGCGTCGTGCTGGACGGGCGGCTGCTGCGCGGGGCGTTCGGCAGCGCCGCCGAGTTCGGGCACGTCCGCATGGTCCCCGACGGCCTGCCTTGCGGGTGCGGTCAGCTGGGATGTTGGGAGCAGTACACATCAGGGTCTGCCCTGGTCCGGGAGGCCCGCGCCGTGGCCCGCTCCCGCCCAGCACACGCCGAGCGGTTGCTTCGGCTGGCCGGCGGTCAGGCCGAGAACATCAACGGGAGCATGGTGAGCAAGGCCGCCGCAGAGGGCGACCCGGCAGCCAGGGAGCTGGTCGCCGAGCTGGGCCGATGGCTGGGGGAGGGCATCGCCGGCGTCGCCGCCGTGCTCGACCCGGCACTGGTGGTCGTCGGCGGCGGGGTCAGCGAGCTGGGGGACCTGCTGCTCGGGCCGACGCGCGAGGCGTACCTGTCCCTGCTCTCGGCGGCCGACTACCGCCCGCGCCTGGAGATCCGGGCGGCACAGCTGGGCAACGACGCGGGCATCATCGGCGCCGCGGACCTGGCACGGTTGGCGTGAGCGGCGCCGACGCGCCGTCCGCCCCCCTGGCCATCGGCGTCGACATCGGCGGCACCAAGGTGGCAGCAGGTGTCGTCGACATCTCCGGCCGGGTGCTGGCCAGGGCGCGGGCCGGCACCCCGTCGCGGGACCCGAGGGCCGTCGAGGACACGATCGTCGCCGTGGTCACGCGCCTGCGCGAGCGGCACGACGTCGCGGCGGTCGGCATCGGCGCCGCCGGCTTCGTGGACGCCGACCGGGCCCACGTGCTCTTCGCGCCGCACCTGGCGTGGCGAAACGAGCCTCTGCGCGAGACCGTGACAGCTGCCCTGGGGCTGCCTGTCGTGGTGGAGAACGACGCGAACGCCGCTGCGTGGGCCGAGTGGCGCTTCGGCGCGGCTATCGGGGAGCCGCGAGTGGTGTGCGTGACATTGGGCACGGGCATCGGCGGCGGCATCGTCGACGACGGCCGGGTCCAGCGGGGTCGATGGGGGATGGCGGGGGAGTTCGGGCACATGGTGGTGGTGCCCGACGGGCGCCGGTGCGAGTGCGGCAACCGGGGCTGCCTGGAGCAGTACGCATCGGGCAACGTGCTCGGGCGGGAGGCGCGCGAGCTGGCCAGGGCCGGGTCGCCGGTGACCGTACCCCTGGTGGAGCGGGTCGCCGGTGACATCGACGCGCTCATCGGACCCGTCATCACCCAGGCTGCCCGCGAGGGCGACTCCGTGGCTATCGAGCTGTTCGAGGACGTCGGCCGGTGGCTGGGCATCGGCCTGGCCAACCTCGCGGCCGCCCTGGACCCGGGGATCTTCGTGATCGGCGGCGGGGTCTCCGACGCCGGGGAGCTGTTGCTGCGCCCCGCGCGCGAGTCGTTCCGCCGAACGCTCACAGGCCGCGGCTTCAGGCCCGAGCCGCGGATCGTGCAGGCGGCCCTCGGGCCGGAGGCGGGCCTCGTGGGTGCCGCGGACCTGGCCCGGGCCGGTTGAGGGCCCGAGTCAGGCGAGCGGGCAGTCAGACGAGCACGGAGTCAGACGACGGCGCCGTCGTCGTCGTCCTCGCCGCGTTCCCCGGGCATGCGGGCCACCAGCGTGACGAACCCGCCGACGAAGGCCATCAGCGCGACGAGCAGCAGCGTCTGGGGCAGCGAGGGCCAGAAGATGACGGCGATCACCAGGAACAGCGGGCCGCCTATCACCCCTGCCCACGCGAGCCGGAAGAGCAGGTCGCCGCGCGGGAGCGGTGGAGGGTCGGGAGGGACGAAGCGGTCCGGGTCGCTCGCGGCTGCCTCGTCCACCCCACCGTCGCGCCAGTAGGCGGACAGCGTGGGGCCCGCTTCGGCGGCCGGGGGGCCGGCTTCGGCGTCGTCGCGAAGATGCCGCGCGCGGCGGTCTCGCCGCTGGGAGGAGTCCTCGGGGTCGACGTCCTCCGATGCGGGCCAGGGGCCGATACCCGCGGGCGCGTCGGCCGCCCAGCCCGCGACGATCTCGGCGAACGCCGTGTCGACGTCCAGCTCGTCTCCCAGGTCGCCGCCCAGGCCGGGGACGTCGTCGTGCTCTTCCTGCCCCGGTGCCTCACCGGGACCGTCGCGGTCGGAGTCGCTGGTCACCGGGCGCCGCGCGCGTCGTCCGGGACCTCGTCCGGCGCCGTTCCCACCACGCGTGCGGTGAAGGCCAGGGCGCCCTCGATGATGCGGGGAGCGTCGTTGTCGAGGGTCGCGACGTGGTAGCTGTCACCGCACAGCACCTCTGCGACGTCGGTGGAGTCGATCCGCTCCAGGATCAAGGCGCTGCTCGAGGCGGGCACCACATGGTCCTCGGGCGAGCGGAAGAGCAGGACCGGCTGCCTCACCGAGCTCAGGTCGGCGACGACCGCCTTCCAGCCCTGCAGCATCGAGTACAAGGCGTTGGGCGGCACCCTGTCGTACGCGAGCTCCACGACGCCGGGCTTCTTGATGTCGTTGCCCACCGCCGGCAGCGACCGGACGACGTGGCGCAGCAGCGGCAGCACGGCCAGACGGCGGTCCTCGCTCTTCACGGCCGGGTTCACAAGCACGATCCCAGTGACGCCCTCAGCGTGCTGCTGAGCCAGGCGCAGCGCCAGGGCCCCACCCATCGACAGGCCCCCGACGACCACCGACTGGCAGCGGGAGCGCAGCTCGGAGAACGCCTCCTCGACGCACGCGTACCAGTCCTGCCAGCGCGTGCGGTCCATCTCCTGCCACGTCGTGCCGTGCCCCGGCAGGCGCGGGAGGCGCACGGTGTGGCCGGCGGCTGCGTGCGCCCGCGCCCAGTCGCGCAGGCTCTGCGGGCAACCGGTGAACCCGTGGCACAGCAGCACGCCGACGTCGTCGCCGTCGTGGCTGAAAGGTTCGGCTCCTGGCAGGACGGGCACGGTTGCTCCAGGCTCGCTGCGCACGCGGTAGCACCGCGCAACAAGGCACCGCGCTCGGCGGGCGCCGCGCGAGGCGAGGTGGCCGACGCCACCAAGCGACATCGTTACACGCCCGCCTGCCGCGGTCGAGTGGCGACCGCCCTCCCGGGATGCGGCCTGTGGCGCACGCAGTCTCTAGAGTGCGGGGTGCGGGTGCGGGTGCGGGGTGGGAGGAGCGCGCGGTGTTCTACTGGGTGCTGAAGCGGATCGTCCTCGGTCCGCTGCTCTTCGCCGTCTTCCGTCCATGGGTCAAGGGCGAGGAGAACGTCCCCGAGACCGGCGGAGCCATCCTGGCGAGCAACCACCTGTCGTTCTCCGACTCGATCTTCCTGCCGCTCATGGTGAGGCGTCGGGTCACGTTCCTCGCGAAGTCCGACTACTTCACCGGCCGGGGTGTCAAGGGCCGGCTGACCGCTGGGTTCTTCCGGGGCGTGGGCCAGCTCCCGGTGGACCGCTCGGGTGGCCTCGCCTCGGAGGCGGCGCTGGGTACCGGGCTGAAGGTGCTGCGCCGCGGCGAGCTGCTCGGCATCTACCCGGAGGGCACCCGCTCACCAGACGGCCGTCTGTACCGCGGCAAGACCGGCGTGGCCCGTATGGCGCTGGAGGCCAGGGTGCCCGTGCTGCCGGTGGCGATGATCGATACTGACAAGGTGCAGCCCATCGGGCGCAGGCTCCCGCGTATCCAGCGCGTCGGCGTTGTCGTGGGCGCCCCGCTCGACTTCTCCCGCTACGACGGGATGGCCGACGACCGCTTCGTCCTCCGCTCGATCACCGACGAGATCATGTACGAGCTCATGCGGCTGTCGAGCCAGGAGTACGTCGATGTCTACGCCGCCGCGATGAAGGAGCGCCTGGCCATGAGTCGCAAGTCGCGCGCCGCCGCCGCCGAGCGCGGTCCCGGCCCGCCCCGGGACTGACTGGTGAGCGGCCGGGGAGCGGCGGTCCCGTCGCCGGACGTTCTCGCCGGCGACGCCTTCCTCTGGCGCGCGGTCGACGTCTTCCGGGTCGCTGCCCTGGGGTACGCCGCTGTCGTGCTGGCCCGAGACCAGGAGGGTTACCGTCACCCGGTCGGGGCCTGGTGGATCCTTGCCGCGCTCGGGGTGTGGACCGCCTTCCTGCTCAGGCACCGAGGGCGCTCCACCACGGTCATGGTGACCGACCTGGGCGTGGCGGTAGCCAGCGTGCTGGCGACGCTGCTCGTGGACGACCCGGCTCGGGTGGCCGCGGGCGCGCAGACGTTGCCGGCGATCTGGCCCGCGTCGGCGGTGCTCGCCTGGGCCGTCTGGCGGGGCTGGCGGGCCGGCCTCGCGGCTGCGGTGGTGCTGTCCGTGGCCGACGTCGTGGAGGTCGGCGGGGCGTCGGCGTCGACGCTGAACAACGTCGTGCTGCTCCTGCTGGCCGGGACTGTGGTCGGTTACGCCGTGGAGCTGTACCGGGCGGGGCGGGAGTCGATGGCCCGCGCGGTCGCGGTCGAGGCCGCGGCCGCTGAGCGCGAGCGGCTCGCCGGGGACATCCACGACTCTGTGCTTCAGGTGCTCGCCTACGTGCAGCGCCGCGGCGCCGAGCTGGGCGGTGAGGCGGGCGAGATCGGCCGTCTGGCCGGCGAGCAGGAGGCGCGGTTGCGCTCGCTGGTCGCGACCGGGCCCGCCCTGAGCTCTGCCGACGGCCAGCAGGACGTCCGTGCCGCGCTCGCCGGCCTTGCTCGAGGGTCGGTCACCTCGACCGGGCCGGCTGACCCGGTGCTGCTCCCGACGCCCGTCGTCGACGCCCTCGTTGCGGCCGTGGGAGCGGCGCTGGACAACGTGCAGGACCATGCGGGGTCCGGTGCGCACGCCTGGGTCCTTGTCGAGGACGACGCGGGCACGGTCCGCGTGAGCGTGCGGGACGACGGCGTCGGGATCCCTCCGGGCCGGCTGGACGTCGCCGAGCGCGAGGGGCGCCTGGGCGTGGCCTCCTCCATCCGCCGACGGGTGTCGGCCGTCGGCGGGCGGGCCGAGGTGACCAGTACGCCCGGCCAGGGGACGGAGGTCGAGCTCAGCGTGCCCAGGCCCTCGGGGTCGGGTGTGACTCGGGGCAGGGCATGACGCGCGTCATGGTCGTGGACGACCACCCCATGTGGCGCGAGGCCGTGGCTCGCGACCTGTCGGAGGCCGGGTTCGACGTCGCCGGCACCGCCGCGGACGGTGCCGAGGCGCTGCGCCGGCTGCCCGCCGTCCGCCCGGACGTCCTCGTGCTCGACCTGCAGATGCCGAACGTGGACGGAGTCTCATTGACCCGGTGGGTGGTCGCGGAGCAGCCGGGTGTGCGCGTGCTGGTGCTGACGGCCAGCGGGGAGCAGGCCGATGTGCTGGAGGCCGTCAAGGCCGGTGCGACGGGGTACCTCGTGAAGTCCGCGTCCCGTGACGACCTGGTCGACGCCGTGCAGCGGACGGCGCGCGGCGAGGCGGTGTTCACCCCCGGGCTGGCCGGGCTCGTGCTGGGTGAGTACCGGCGGATGGCGACGGCGCCGCCTGCCGTCGGTCGCGACCCCTCGCCCACGCTCACCGACCGCGAGACCGAGATCCTTCGGCTGGTGGCGAAGGGCATGTCGAGCCGCCAGATCGCCGGCCGGCTGGACATCTCCCACCGCACGGTTCAGAACCACACCCAGAACGTGCTCACGAAGCTGCAGATGCACAACCGGGTGGAGCTGACGCGCTATGCGATCGAGCGTGGCCTCGACGACCAGTGACCTCTGGTCGGTTGGTGTCGCCGACACACCCGAGACAGGGACGATGACCCGCCAGAGGACGCATCAGTCCACGAGCTGGGCCCAACCCTTGGACCGGGCCACCCCGGCGCGCCATCGTCGGTAGGCCACCTCGTCACGGGCCTCGGGCTCGAAGCGCCGCTCCAGCCGCCAGGTGCGCGCGAGCTCCTCCTGCGAGGACCAGACGCCGACCCCCAGGCCTGCGAGGAACGCGGCCCCGAGCCCTGTGGTCTCCAGCACCTGCGGGCGCTCGACGGGTGTCTGCAGCTGGTCGGCCTGCAGCTGGAGCAGAAGGTCGTTGGCCGCGGCACCGCCGTCCACACGCAAGGTGGTCAGGCGCTCGTCCAGTGTCGCCACGACGTCGCGCACCTCGAACGTGATCGCCTCCAGGGTGGCCCGAACGAGGTGCGCGCGCGTCGTCCCCCGGGTGATGCCGAGGATCGCCCCGCGCGCCTGCGGGTCCCAGTCGGGCGCGCCGAGCCCGGTGAGTGCCGGTACGAAGACCACGCCGCCGGTGTCGGGCACGCTGCGGGCCAACGCCTCGGTCTGTGCCGCCGACTCCACGATCTGCAGCCCGTCGCGCAGCCACTGCACCGCCGCGCCCGTGACGAAGACCGACCCCTCCAGCGCGTAGGTCAGGGTGCCGTCGGGCGACTGCCAGGCCACGGTGGAGAGCAGCCCCGCGTCGGAGCGCACGCAGTCGTCGCCGGTGTTGACGAGGATGAAGGAGCCTGTCCCATAGGTGCACTTGCTGTCGCCGACACCGAAGCACGCCTGACCGAACAGGGCCGACTGCTGGTCCCCGGCGATGCCGGCGACGGGGACGTCGAGCCCGAGGAAGGCCGCCGGGTTCGTGCGCGCGGCGACTCCCCAGCTGGGCACGACGCGTGGAAGGGCGGAGACGGGGACGCCGAAGAGCTCGCACATCTGCTCCGACCACGTTCCGGTGGCCAGGTCGAGCAGAAGCGTGCGTGAGGCGTTGGAGGCGTCGGTGACATGAGCCCGTCCGCCGCTCATCCGCGCGACCAGGTAGCTGTCAACCGTGCCGAGGACCACCTGCCCGGACACCACCCCGGACCAGGTCGCCTCGTCGTTGTCGCGCACCCACGCCAGCTTGGTCGCGGTGAAGTAGGGGTCCAGGCGCAGCCCTGTCGTGTCCGTCACCGCCCGTGCGTGGCCGGCCTCCGCCAGCGCCGTGCACATCGCAGCCGTTCGCCGGTCCTGCCACACGATCGCCGGCCGGGGCGAAGCGAGCCGTTCGCGATCCCAGAAGACCGCCGTCTCGCGCTGGTCGGTGATCCCGACGGCAGCGATGGCCGGGCGGCCGTCGAGTGCGGCGCCGGCGATGTCCAGGGCAGCCGTGGCAGCGCTCAGAGTCGCCTGCCAGATCTCCTCGGGCTGGTGCTCGACCCAGCCGGGTCGCGGGAAGTGCTGCGGGAACGACGCGTAGCCCCGGCCGACGACGTCCGCCTGCTCGTCGACCACGAGCGCCGTGACGCCCGTCGTCCCGGCGTCGATCGCGAGCACCGCCACGGCGGGCAGCGTATCCGCAGGGCTCGCCACGCGCGGCGGCGCCCGGACGGGTGTGCGCACCCGGACAAGGACCTGGGTGGAGGTCACCTACTCTTGAGCGGTGAGTACCGCTGTCCAGCACGTGGTGCGTCCCGCCGATCCGCACGGGCTCGACGCCTGGCGCGGCCTGCCCGCTGCGCAGCAGCCGGAGTGGCCGGACCCCGCGGTACTGGCCGCCGCCACCGCCGAGCTCGCCTCGTACCCGCCACTGGTGTTCGCCGGTGAGTGCGACGAGCTGAAGTCCAGCCTGGCGGCCGCGTCCCGGGGCGAGGCGTTCCTGCTGCAGGGCGGCGACTGCGCTGAGACGTTCGCCGAGGCCACCGCGGACCGGATCCGCAACAAGATCAAGACGATTCTGCAGATGGCCGTCGTGTTGACCTACGGCGCCAGCATGCCCGTGGTGAAGGTCGGCCGGATGGCAGGCCAGTACTCCAAGCCTCGGAGCAAGGCGACCGAGACGCGCAACGGCGTGGAGCTGCCGGCCTACCGGGGAGACGCCGTCAACGGGTTCCCGTTCGACGCCGCCGGTCGCACCGCGGACCCCCGCCGGCTGCTGGAGGCATACCAGCGCAGCAGCATGACGCTCAACCTCGTGCGCGCGTTCACCAAGGGCGGCTTCGCCGACCTGCGCCAGGTGCACGAGTGGAACCGCGGTTTCGTCGCCACCCCGGCGAACGCCCGTTACGAGGTGCTCGCGCGCGACATCGACCGGGCGATGCGCTTCATGGCCGCCTGCGGCGGCGATGCCGAGAGCCTGCGCACCGTGGACTTCTACTCCAGCCACGAGGCCCTGCTGCTGGACTACGAGCGACCGCTCACCCGCATCGACTCCCGCACGGACCTGCCGTACAACGTGTCGGCGCACTTCTTGTGGATCGGCGACCGGAGCCGCCAGCTCGACGGGGCGCACGTGGACCTGATGTCGAGGGTCCGCAACCCGATCGGGGTGAAGCTCGGCCCCTCGACCACGGCGACCGAGGCGCTGGCTCTGGTGGAGCGGCTCAACCCCCATGGCGAGCCCGGACGGCTCACGTTCATCACCCGCATGGGTGCCTCCCGGGTGCGCGAGGTGCTGCCCGGTCTCGTCGGAGCCGTCACCGCCTCCGGGGCGGAGGCTTTGTGGGTGTGCGACCCGATGCACGGCAACACGTTCGAGTCCGCCACCGGCTACAAGACGCGCAGGTTCGACGACGTGATGGACGAGGTGCTCGGCTTCTTCGAGGTGCACCAGCGCCTGGGGACGGTGCCGGGCGGCCTGCACGTCGAGCTCACGGGCGACGACGTCACCGAGTGCCTCGGTGGCGCAGAGATGATCGACGACGCCGACCTCGCGACGCGGTACGAGACGCTCTGCGACCCGCGGCTGAACCATCAGCAGTCGCTCGAGATGGCCTTCCTCGTCGCGCAGATGCTCGGCGAGCGCTGAGCACCGACCACAGGAAGGGGCCGTCGTGACCCACGCGATCGTCGACCTCCGCTCGGACACGGTCACCAGACCCACCCCTGGGATGCGTGCGGCGATGGCCGAGAGCGAGGTGGGCGACGACGTCTACGGTGAGGACCCCACCGTCAACGCCCTCGAGGCCGAGGTGGCGGCCGCGTTGGGCCACGAGGCTGGACTGTTCTGCCCCACCGGCTCGATGGCGAACATGCTGGGCGTGCGCAGCCTGGTCGGGCCAGGCGAGGAGCTTCTCTGCGACAGCCTGGCGCACATCGTGCGGGCTGAGCTGGGCGGTCACGCCACCCTGGGGAGCGTGACCACGCGCACGTGGTCCTGCCCTCGCGGCGTGCTGGACGCCGACGTGGCGCTCGCGATGGCAGCGCCGGACGCCGGGCCGCATCTGGTCTCCACGGCGGCGTTCGCGGTGGAGAACACCCACAACTTCGGCGGCGGCAGCATCCAGCCTCTGGCGCAGCTTCGGCGCCTGCGTTCGGGTGCACGTGAGATGGGCGTGACGGTCCACCTCGACGGCGCGAGGCTGTGGAACGCCCATGTCGCCACCGGGGTGCCGCTTCCCGAGTACGGCGCGTGCGCCGACACGGTCTCGGTGTGCCTGTCCAAAGGACTCGGCGCTCCCATCGGGTCGGTGCTCGTGTCCACGACCGAACGGATCGCCGCGGCAAGGGTATGGCGCAAGCGCTACGGCGGGGGGATGCGACAGGTCGGGGTGCTCGCGGCTGCCGGTCGCCATGCGCTGACCCACCACGTGCAGCGGCTGGCCGAGGACCACCGGCGCGCCCATGATCTTGCGCAGGCGGTCGCGAAGGCCGACGCCGACATCGTGGACCCCGCAGCCGTCGAGACCAACATCGTGGTTCTGGACCTGGCTCGGGCACGCCTCAGCGGGCCCGAGCTTGCAGCAGCGGCTCGCGAGCACGCAGTGCTCGTCTCCGTGCTGGGCCCCCGAACGGCGCGCCTCGTGACGCACCTGGATCTCGACGACGAGGACGTCGACCACGCGGGCAGGGTCCTCAGCGGGCTTCTGACCCGCTGACCGCTGCCCATCGGCGGCGCCAGTCACCCCACCGACGAAGGGCGATGGCAGCCCGGCACCGCCCGGCGGGGATCGGACCCGCACGGGTCTGGGAGTATGTCGACCGTGTCGGACGCCGCGCCGGAACCGCCGCGGACCCTGCCGCCCGGGCAGCGGCTGCGGACCGACCTCTCGGTGCAGCACTACGGGCCAGTTCCCAAGTTCCGGCCCGACTCCTGGCGCTTGAAGGTCTCCGGGGCGACCGCGGACGGTGCCGAGCACGACCTCGACCTTGAGGAGTTCGCCGCCTTCCCGCGCATCCGCGTGCTGGCCGACCTGCACTGCGTCACCAAGTGGACCGTGCTGGACAACACGTGGGAGGGGGTCGCGACCCGGGCACTGATGCAGGCCGTACCGCCTGCTGACGACGTCGTGGCCGTGATGGCGTGGGCGGAGTACGGCTTCTCGAGCAATGTCGCAATGGAGGACTTCATGTCGCCGCGCGCCCTTCTCGCCACACACTGGAACGCGGCTCCGCTGACGCCCGCGCACGGGTACCCGCTACGCCTCGTGGTCCCGCATCTCTACGCGTTCAAAGGCCCCAAGTGGCTGCGGGGGATCGAGTACCTTCGCGTGTCCCGCCGCGGCTTCTGGGAGGAGCGGGGGTACCACAACGTCGCCAACCCGTGGCGCGAGGAGCGCTACTCCTACCAGGAGTGAGGCCTACCAGGAGTGAGGCTTACCAGGAGGGGGACGTCGGGCGCAGCGGCTGAAGATCCACCAGACCCACTCTCGTGGCGAATGGTTTTTGGATGCTTTGCATTGCACGCGTGTACGCAACGCCCCGCGATGACTCATCCATCTGTGCGCGGAGCGGTTCGCTGCCTCACGTCAAGAGGTCCGTGGGCTTCGGTTCGTTGGCTCATCCTCAAGGTCCGTGCTCGTGCTCGTGGTCGCGGTCGTGGTCGCGGTCGTGGTCGTGGTCGTGGTCGTGCGGTCACTGCCCGATCGGCTGGTGGGCGGCACGGTGACCAAGGGCTTGGTGGTCGGCTGGCTCTCGGCGGTGGCCAGGGTCAGGAGGTGGGCGCTTCCGGTGCGTCCCCGCGAAGTCCGCCCAACGTTAAGACAACGGTCTGTCAGTCCTAAGGCTTTGTCCCATCTTGTAGCAATTCGGTGTGGTGCCTTGACGGCCTCTTCGGTGGCCGCGAGCGTCGGAGCATGCCAGATCCGTCGATCGGCCAGCCTCTTCGCGCGTCCACGATGACCCCCGCCCGGCCACCCGCACCAGGACCTGCTCGCCGCGTGCGCCCGTGGCTGACGAGCGCCCTCGCGGTGGGGGCCGGCACCGCGTTGGTGATCCTGGGGACGCCGCCCGCATGGGCGGCTCAGCCTCCGGTCGGCCTGGGGACGGCGACGTCCTTCGTGGTGCTGGCGGGCACCACCGTCACCAACACCGGCCCTTCTGTGATCTCCGGGGATCTGGGCGTCAGTCCCGGGAGCGCGGTCACGGGGTTTCCTCCGGGGGTCGTGAACAACGGCACCCAGCACGTCGCGGACGCTGTCGCCCTCCAGGCTCAGGCCGACCTGACGACCGCGTACGTCGACGCCGCGGGCCGGACGCCGCCGATCTTGGTCTCCAGCGATCTCGGCGGGCAGACGTTGGTCGCGGGGGTGTACAAGGCGGCCTCCGCGCTGGCGCTGACCGGCACCGTCACGTTGGACGCGCAAGGTGACCCCAACGCGGTCTTCATCTTCCAGGCGGGGTCCACGCTGATCACCGCGTCCAGCAGCAGGGTCAGCCTTATCGGCGGTGCGTCACCGTGCAACGTCTACTGGCAGGTGGGCAGCTCGGCGACGCTGGGGACCAGCACTCGCTTCGTCGGGAGCATCTTGGCGCTGACGTCGGTGACGGTGCAGACCCGCAGCACTGTTCAGGGGCGGGTTCTGGCCCGCAACGGTCAGGTCAGCCTGGACGACAACGCGATCACCCGACCGCGCTGCGCCACCCCGTCGCCGACACCGACCCCGACCACGCCGAGCCCAGGCACGACGCCGAGCCCAGGCACCACGCCGACGCCGGGGACCACGCCTACCCCGGGCACCACGACGCCGGGATCCGTGATTCCTTCGGGTCACCCGGAGACGGGTGCGGGCGGAACGTCGCGACCCGGTGGCGGTGACACGGTCCTGATGCTCATCGGTGTGTTGGCCTTGGCCGGGGCGGGTGCAGCAACGGGTCAGGCGATCCGGCGGCGACGGGGGCTGTCCACCGGATGAGCCCAGCGCCCGCGAGGCGCTGGTGGGCAGCGGCGGTCGCACTCCTGCTCATCGCTGCGGGATGCCTCGCTCTAGGTCTGCGTGGCCAGGATGGTCGGCTCCCCGGCTCGGCACTCACGCCGTCCGGGCCGGTGCTCGACGCTGCACGACCCGCCGGCGGACCGGTGTCCGCCGTACCGGTAGGGTCGCCGGTTGCTCGATCGGCCCCTGTCGAGCTGCGCATCCCCGCGATCGGCGTCGCGGTGCCGGTGTCCTCGCTCGGGCTCAACCCCGACTCCACCGTGCAGGTGCCCACCGACTTCCAGGTGCCGGGCTGGTTCCGGCTCGGCCCGTCCCCCGGCCAGCCGGGTTCGGCGGTCATCCTGGGCCATGTGGACTCCCGCAAGGGCCCGGCCGTCTTCTTCAGGCTCCGGTCCCTGCGCCCGGGCGACCGGGTCGAGGTGATGCTGGCCGACGGCGTGGTCGCCCACTTCGTGGTCCGCACCGTGGCGACGTACAAGAAGACGGACTTCCCGGCCCGCCGGGTCTACGGCTCGCAGGGGTACAGCGCGTTGCAGCTCGTCACGTGCGGGGGCACCTTCGACAACCGCACCCATCATTACCTGTCCAACGTCGTCGTCTACACCTCTCTCGTCGCAACGACCCGAAGGGCGGCCGGGCCTACCGGCTAGACCGGGCCCGCCTTGGTGCATCGCCGGCCCTACGAGGTGACAGTGGCGAGGTGACGCCCTCGCGATGCCCAGTCCCCGCGCGCCCCTGGAAGGCGGGAGTCTGCGCGCGGCATGTGCCGCCATGTCGGCCCTCGATCAACGAGCAGTTGCAGATGTGCGTGCAGAGCCCTGTGCCGCCATGGGCGTACTGAAAGGTGTTGCGGATCTGCGTGCAATGCAAAGCATCGCGCAAGGGCATGCCGGCCCGGAGCGGAGCCGGGCCTTACGCGGCTTCCCTGCCGGCGGAGGGAGCCGGTCCGGGGTGCCGGGCCCGTACCGTCATGCCTCGTGATGAAGGGCCTCCACCGGCGGGTCCTCTGCCGCCCAGACCGAGCGGCGGGGCCTCAGCTCGACCAGCAGCATCGCGGCGACGACCATCCCCCCGCCCAGCAAAGTACGAGTGGTCAGGCTCTCACCGCCGAGCAACACAGCGAACAACGCCGCGAACACCGGCTCGCTGGTCATGATGATCGCCGCTCGGGTGGGTGTCAGGTGAGCCTGTGACCAGGTCTGCAGCAGAAGCCCGGCCGCTCCCGAGACGACCGCCGTGTACCCGATCGCGAACCAGGCGGAGGAGTCCGGAGGCAACGTGAGCCCGCCTGGCACGGCGAAGGCCGAGCACACGACGGCGATGCCGAGAACCTGCCATGCCGCCAGGCCCAACGCGTCCCGCGGGGACGACCACGCGCCGAGCCCCACCACGTGCAGGGCGTAGAGGAGCGTCGAGGCGAGCACGAGGATCTCCCCCACCCCGACCGAGAAGCCGTCCAGTGAGAGCACCGCCAGACCGAGCGTCGCCACCGTGACCGACGTCGCGGTGCTCCTGGACACCCGTTGCCCCAGCAAGAAGCGACCGAGAATCGGCGTGAGGACGACGTACATCCCCGTCACGAAGCCGGCAGTCGAGGCCGAGGTTCGGTCGAGCCCGAGGGTCTGCAAGACCTGTCCGAAGCCGTAGCAGGCACCCAGTGCGAGGCCGCGTGCCGCGAGGTGGCGCGGCAGGTGCACGGCGTGGCGCCCGAGCAGCGCCCACATGACGGCCGTGGCGACGACGAAGCGAACCGCGAGGAAGTCCGCGACCGGCATCCGCGTCACGGCGTCCTTGATCAGGCTGAACGTCGAGCCCCATACCGCGGTGACGGCGAGGAGCGTCAGGGAGGCGACCCCGCCACGGGCGTGGGAGGCGGGCGCAGGCATGGGCCCTCAGCGTGTCGAAGGTGGGGTCAGGAACCGTCGCACCAGGCGCTCAGAACGTCCGCACGGTGACCGTCGACCCGCGCGGGGCCATGGTCCCCGCGCCCGGGCTCTGGGAGAACACCTGGTCGAAGACCCGCGTGCCTTGCCGGCGAACGGTGAACCCTGCGGCCTCGAGCACCCGTCGCGCCTGCGTCATGGTCATCTGGAAGACGTTGGGCACCAGCACAAGGGGGGGCCCCTTCGACATGGTCAAGGTGACGGCCTGGCCGGGCAGCAAAGTCCCGCCGACGGGGCTCTGCGCGACGACGGAACCCGCCGGGACCTTGTCGTCGTACCGTTCCCCGCCGACCGCCGGGACCACGGGGACCAAGCCCACACCGGTGAGAGCCGCGGTCGCGTCGTCTCGCGTACGGCCGCGTACGTCCGGCACGGCCACCGGCCGGGGGCCCTTGCTCATGACGAGCGCCACCGGCCGGTCCTTGTGCTGCTTCTGGCCGGGCGCCGGGCTGCTGGACACGACCAGCCCCTTGGTGATGTCCGGGTCGTAGGCACCAGTGACCTGTCCGACCTTCAGGCCCGCGGTGGTCAGCGCCGCCGTGGCGTCGTCCTGGCTCAGCCCGGTGACCGCAGGCACGTCCACCAGCTGCGGACCTCGAGAGACGAACAAAGTGACGGTTCCGCCCTTGGCCACCTGACGCCCGCCCGCAGGCTCCGTCCGCACGACCTGCTGGGGTGGCACGGCGTCGTCGAAGACGAGCTCCACGTTCGCCTTGAGCCCGTGCAGCCGCAGCGACGCCCCCGCCTGGGCGGCCGTCTCCCCGACCACGCGCGGGGTGCCGGTGAAGGCACCCGGCCCGCGGGCGAACCACCATGCACTACCGCCGATGGCGAGTGCTGCGACGAGGAGCGCGATGAGGGCGAGACGCCCCCGACGCCGACGCCGCGCCATGAGGGCCGGGCCTTCCGCGACCGGACCCCGGGCGGGGACGACGGGCCCGGGTCTCAGCACCGGCAGCCGGTCGCCGCCCCGGGCGACGGGCAGTGCCCGAGTCTGTCGTCGGCCGAGGTCGGCCGCGACCACCTCCGTGACGGCCTCCGGCCCCGACGCGGGGGCCGCCGCTTCGCGGGCCCGTGCCGGACGCACGTCAAGGGCCTCCTCGACGACGCCGGCCCGGGCAGCGCGGAGCCGGGCGAGGAACGCGGCTGCGTCAGGCGGCCGCTCGTCGGGGTCGCGAGCCGTCGCGGCGGCCACCAGGTCGTCCAGCTCGACGGGGAGGTCCGGCACCAGCTCGCTGGGCCGGGGAACCGCGTCGTGCACGTGGCGGAACGCCACCTGGATGGCCACGTCGCCGGTGAAGGGCTGGCGGCCGGTGAGCATCTCGAACAGCAGGATCCCGGCGGCGTACACATCGGAGCGCGCGTCGGCGATCCCGCGGGCGACGAGCTCGGGGGACAGGTACGCAACTGTGCCGACCAGGGCCGACGTCGTGGAGGTGGACGCGGTGACCGCACGCGCCAGGCCGAAGTCGGCGACCTTCACCCTGCCGTCGTCGGTGAGGATGACGTTCTCGGGCTTGATGTCACGGTGCACGATGCCGGCGCGGTGGGCCGCAGCCAAGGCGTCGAGGGTGGGGTCGAGGATGGAGAAGGCCTCCCGCGGCGTCAGCGCGCCTCGCTCGTCGAGAACCTCGCGCAGCGTGCGGCCCGGCAGGTACTCCATGGCCAGGTAGAGGTAGCCCGCGTCAGCCCCCTGGTCGAAGACCTGCACCACGTTGGGGTGCGACAGGCGGGCGGCGGAGCGAGCCTCACGGACGAACCGCGCGACGAACTGCTCGTCGTCCACGAGGTGGCCGTGCATCACCTTCAGCGCGACCTCACGGTCCAGGCGCAGGTCCATGGCCAGGTACACGGTCGCCATCCCGCCCCGGGCGATCCGCGACTCCACCCGGTACCGGCTGTCGAGCGAGCGCCCGATCAGCGGGTCCTGCAGAGTCGTGTCCACGATCGTCGAGTCTACGTTCGGCGCCTGCCGTACCGGGTCAGCCACGACGAAGCGGCGCCGGTGTCGGCGGGTGCGGGCTGCCGTGCCTGCCCGCCGCGTGGCAGGCTTGCCGACGTGGACGACCTCGACGCCCTCGTCAGCACCTGGCTCACGCTCCCCGACGTCGCGCAGCGCCTGGGCGTCGACGTCAACCGCGTGCGCCAGCTCCTGCAGGACCGCCAGCTCGTGGCCCTACGCCGTGGCGAGCGGGGAGTACTCAGCATCCCCGACGCCTTCCTCCTGGAGGCTGCGCCGCTGCCTGAGCTGCGCGGGACTCTCGTCGTGCTCGCCGACGCCGGGTTCTCCGACGCCGACGCCGTACGGTGGCTCTTCACCACCGACGACAGTCTCGGCGGATCTCCCTTGGAGTCGCTCAGGGAAGGTCGCAAGACCGAGATCCGGCGCCGGGCCCAGGCCTTGGCCCTGTAGGCAGCTGCTGCCGCTGGTCAGCGTGTCCGAGATGGTCAGCGTGCCGGAGTGGGTCCGGCTTCTGCGGAGACCCACCGCCGCTGCTCGCGCCGCTCGGCTCGCGCCCGGCGCAGGCCGGGGAGCGTGACCGCCATCCGGCGGCGCAACGGCACGCTGACCCGCTGTGTCAAGACCTGGTAGTCCGAGCGCTCCACCTGCAGCAGGATCTCGCCGTAGAGGCGGAATGCGGTCCGCACGCAGTCCCGGCTGGTCGGGTGGACCATCTCGATGCCGGGCTCGGCGAAGGCGTAGAGCCCACGCGTGCGCTCGATCTCGAACCTCAGCAGCTCGCGGATCGGGTTGGTCACGATGCCTGCGGCCAGCGACTGGCGGGTGACACCGAAGATCTTGAGGTCCTCCTCCGGCAGGTAGACCCGTCCGCGTTGCAGGTCCTCGCCGACGTCGCGGATGAAGTTGGACATCTGGAACGCCTCGCCCATCGCTCGCGCCCGCGTGCCCGCCTCGGGCGCCGTCGGCTCCAGGATCGGCAGCATCTGCAGGCCGATCACCGCCGCGGAGCCGTACATGTAGCGCTCCAGGTCGGCGTAGGTCGCGTACCCCCTGACGTCGATGTCCATCTGCATCGACTCGAGGAACTCCTGCACGTGCGCGCGCGGGATGCTCCAGCGATGCATCGTGTGCTGCATGGCCATCCCGACCGGGTCGGTGGGGTGACCGGCGTCGACGGCGTCGAGGAACGCCTCACCCCATGTGCGAAGCGCCGGCGGGTCAGGGTCCCGCAGGGAGTCCACGAAGTCGTCGGCGTACCTGGCGAACCCGTACAGCGCCCAGACGAAGGGTTGCTTCGCCGGCGGCAGCAGCCCCGTGGCCAGGTAGTAGGTGCGCCCGTGCGTGGCGTGCAGCCGTCGGCAGACCTCGAACGCATGGCGTAGCTGCGGGTCCACGATGCCGGCAGCGTCCAGGGAGTGGGCCTTCACGCGCGAATCATCCCCGATCCGGGCGTGTCTGGTGACCTCATCGCCACGCCCTGGACCGGTACGCGGGGTCGTGGCCGACCACGCGCTCGGCGGCGAGGCGCCCGGACACCAGGGCCATCGGGACGCCGACCCCCGGCTGCGTGCCCGACCCGGCGAAGACCACGTTGTCCCCCCAGAGGTTGCCGGACCGCCACGGGCCGGTCTGGCCGAACGTGTGGGCGGCGGCGAACGGCGTGCCGCGCTCCAGGCCGCGCCGGGCCCAGTCCTGTGGCGTGGTGACGTGCTCCACCTCGACGGCCTCGGCGAACCCGACGTACCCGCGATCGGCCAGCGTGGTCATGACGTGCTCGCGGTAGTGGGGGGCGATCCGCCCCCACGCCACGCCCGCATCCAGGTTCGGGGTCGGGAACAGCACGTGGTAGATCTCGCGGCCGGCCGGCGCGAGCGTCGCGTCGCTACGGGTCGGGTTGCTGACCAGGAACGAGGGGTCGCCCATCAGCCTGCCTCGGCCGAGGTCGTCGAACACCTGGCGCCAGGCGTGGCCGAAGTGGATGTTGTGGTGGGCCAGGCCCGGGAAGGCAACGCTCGACCCGGCGAGCAGGAGGTAGCACGAGGGGGAGTACCTCAACGCCCGCACCCGCCGCGGCGTCACGCCGAGAAGGTCGCGGTAGGCCACAGGCAGGTCGGGGTTGAGGACGACGGCGTCGCAGGCGACGCGAGCGCCGTCGAGGGTGTGCACGGCTCGGGCGCGACCACCCGCATGCTCGACGCGGGTGACCTCGACGGCGTACCGGATCTCGACGCCGTGCTTGGCGGCCGCAGCGGCCAGCGCCGCCGGGACCGCGTGCATGCCCCCGCGCGGGAAGAAGACCCCCGCCACCGAGTCCATGTAGGCGATCACCGCGTAGAGGGCCAGTGCCTCGTACGGCGACAGGCCGGCGTACATCGCCTGGAACGAGAAGACCCGCTGGGTCCGAGGGTCCGTGAGGTAGGTCGCGACCGTCGGTGCCAGCCGACGGAACCCGCCGATCGCCACGAGCCTCGCCAGCGCCGGGGTCAGCAGGTCGAGGGGGGAGTCGATGTTGCGGTCGATGAAGTCGCGCATCTGCAGCCGGTACAGCGTGGAGACGAAGTCGACGAAGCGACGGAAGCCGGCCGCCTCGGCGGCACCGATGACGGACTCGATCTCGCACGCCATGGCGTCGAGATCGGCGTGCACGTCCAGCTGGGACCCGTCGGCGAACCTCGCCCGGTAGACCGGCGTCACCGGCATCAGGTCCAGCCACGCCGCCAGGGGCTCACCGACAGCGTCGAGGCAGTCGGCGATGAGGTCGGGCATCGTCAGCACGGTCGGCCCCGTGTCGAAGGCGTAGGTGCCGTCCCCCGTCGTCGTCCGCAGCAGCCCCGCCCGGCCGCCGGGCACCTCCTCGCGCTCCAGGACCGTCACCCGCCGGCCTGCACCGGCCAGGTGCAGCGCCGCCGACAAACCCGCCAGGCCCGCGCCCACGACCACGACATGGTCGGTCGGGCCCACGACCCGGCGTGGGGAGCGGCCGATCACGCAGCCCGCTGCGTGGCGGCGATCGCCAGCGCCTCGAGGACGTCGCGCGCGGGCTGCCCGACGACGCCGGAGCGCAGCGCCGCCAGCGCCTCCTCGACCAGGAGGTCCACCAGATCCTCCACGGCCTTGAGCGCTCCTGTCGCGACGATCACGTCGCGCAGCTCCGCGACGCCCGCGCTGTCCAGGGTCCGCCGGCCCAGGAGCCGCCTGACGACATCGGCCTGCGCGGGGGACGCCCGGTCCAGCGTCATGGCCACGAGGACGGTTCGCTTGCCCTCCCGCAGGTCGTCCCCGGCCGGCTTCCCGGTCTCGGCGGGGTCGCCGAAGACGCCGAGGACGTCGTCTCGCAGCTGGAACGCCTCCCCGGCCGGTAGCCCGAACGCCGAGTACGTCGCGAGGAGCTCCGGCGGAGACCCTGCGAGCGTCCCGCCCAGCAGGAGCGGGTGCTCGATCGTGTACTTGGCCGACTTGAACCAGATCACCCGCCTCGCCCGGTCGACGCCGTGGTCGGTGCGAAGGTCGCCGACGGACTGCTCCAGCATGTCGAGGAACTGCCCGCCCATGAGCTCGGTGCGCATGCGGTCGAAGGTCGGCCGACCGCGGGCGACCACCCGAGGGTCCAGGCCGCTGGCGTGGAGGAGCGCGTCGCACCACCCCAGGCACAGGTCGCCCGCGAGCACCGCGCCGGCCAGGCCGTAACGCTGCGGGTCGCCGGCCCAGCCTGCGTCCTCGTGCTGCAACGCGAACCGTCGGTGCACGGCGGGCATGCCCCGGCGGATGTCGGAGTCGTCCATCACGTCGTCGTGGATCAGCGCGGCCGCCTGGAAGAGCTCCAGCGCTGCTGCGGCCACCGCGATCTCGGGGACGTCGGGCCCGCCGGCCCCGCGCCATCCCCAGTAGCAGAAGGCCGCCCGCAGCCGTTTGCCTCCCCGCATGAGGTCGGCGACGGACTGCACCAGGGGAGCGCATTCCGGGCTCACCGCCCGCAGGATGTCCAGCTGGCGTGCGAGGAAGTCGTCGAGGGTCTCATTCACCCGGGCACGCAGGCCCTCGACGTCCAGCGGGCTCACGAGGCGCGTGCCGCCACCCGTCGCACCCGCGGCCGGCAGCGTGCTCGTGCTCGCGCGCTCGGACGGGGTGGTGCCGGACACGCGTGCTCCTCCTCAGTTCGGCGGTGGTTCGGCGGTCGGCTTCGCGGTAGGCCCGTTCGCGGCGGGCCCGTTGGCGTGGGGTCGGGCTATGGGCCGTGCACACGAGGGTAGGTGCGAGTGACCAGGCGAGCACGTCCGACCCGTGGACGCGCGCCCGCCGAGGCGCCGGATGCCCCCTAGCCTGGACCAATGGCCCCGGGACTGCCCTCCACGACGGGTGGGGCACCCAGTGTGAACGACACCCTCGTCGACCTGCTCGCGGCTGGGGGGCGGTCGTTCTCGTTCGAGTTCTTCCCGCCGAAGGACGACGCGACCGAGGCGGTGCTGTGGGACGCCGTGCGCCGGCTCGAGCCGTACACGCCGACGTTCGTCTCCGTCACCTACGGAGCGGGCGGCTCGACCCGCGACCGGACCACGCGGATCACCGCCCGCATCGCGGAGGAGACGACGCTCACGCCGGTGGCGCACCTGACCTGCGTCGGCACCTCGCGAGCGGAGCTGCGGCACGTGATCGGCACATATGCCGCGGCCGGCGTCCGCAACGTGCTGGCGCTGCGCGGTGACCCCCCCGGAGGTCCCGGGACCCCGTGGGCCCCGCACCCCGACGGCCTTGACCGCGCCATCGACCTGGTGCGGCTCCTGCGCGGGCTCGGCAGGTTCTGCGTCGGGGTGGCCGCCTTCCCCAACGTGCACCCGGAGAGCCCCGATCTCGAGCACGACGCGCGGGTGCTCGCCGCCAAGCAGGACGCCGGGGCATCCTTCGCCGTCACCCAGTTCTTCTTCGACGCCGGGGCCTACTTCCGGCTGGTCGAGCGGGCCCGCGCGCACGGCTGCACCATGCCCGTGGTGCCGGGGATCATGCCGGTCACGAACGTCCGTCAGATCGAGCGGTTCGCGCAGCTGTCGGGCGTGAGCATGCCCGAGGACGTGCTGGCCCGGCTGCACGCGGTGGCCGACGACCCCGCCGCGGTGCGGGAGGTCGGGGTGGACGTCGCCACCCGGCTGTGCGCCAGCCTGCTCGACGGGGGTGCCCCGGGGCTGCACTTCTTCACGTTGAACCGTTCGACGTCCACGTTGGAGGTGTTCTCTCGGCTCGGCGTCGCAGCACCTCGTGCCGCTGGGGAGGGGGTCGCCATCGACCGAGTCACGGTCGAGGGGGTCGCCGGAGAGGCACCGGGTCGCGTCTGACGGGCGGCACAGGGTTGGATCGGGGCATGGACGACGTCTCGGCAGGCACCGGCAGGCACCGCAGCGGGGTGAGGGTCACGGGCCTCGGGTCGGCCATGTCGTCGCCGGACGTCGTGCGTGTGCAGCTGTCGACGACTGCCTTGCGCCCCCGGCTGACCGAGGCGCTCGCCGTCGCCGAGGACGCCGCCCGCCGCGTGCGGGCGGTGCTGGCGGGCTTCGACGTCCAGGGCCACGACGCGTCCACGGCGGGGCTCTCGGCGCGCGCGGAGCAGGACTGGAGCGGCCCGCAAGGTCCGCGGGTCACGGGGTTCCGCGCCGAGCACGCACTGGCGGTCACGGTGCGCGACGTGTCGTCGATCGGCCGCGTGCTCGGCGACGTGCTGGCGGCGGGGGGCGACGACATCCGGCTGGACTCGATGCAGTTCGCCGTCGAGGACGAGACCGCCCTGCGCGTGCTCGCCCGGGAGCGGGCCTGGGCGGACGCGCTTGCCCGGGCCGTCCAGCTCGCGACGCTGGCGGGTAGAGAGCTCGGGGACGTCGTCGACGTGGCCGAGGGGGAGGCCCCGGTCGGGGGACCGGCCCCGATCAGGGCTCGGATGGTCGCTGCCGAGGCGGTCGGGGTGGAGCCAGGACAGGTCGGCGTCGACGTGAGCCTGCGAGTGCGCTGGGTGTTGCTCTGAGCGCGGGCGGCGGGCTGGAGGAGTACCGGCACGCATGGTCCCGGCTGCACCAGGGCGCATCGACCGACGGCCTGGTGGGCTGGTGGCTCGGGCTCGTGCACCCCGTTGCGGCGCGCCTGGCCCGTCGCGGGGTTCACCCGAACGTCGTCACCGTCTCGGGCCTCCTGCTGGCCGCCGTCGCGGTGGTCCCGGCAGCGGCAGGCGGCCGCTGGCCGCTGCTCGCCGTCGCCCTGGTGGTGCTCGCAGGCCTGGGCGACAGCCTGGACGGCGCCGTGGCGGTGCTGACCGGGCGCGAGTCGGCCCTGGGGGCCGTGCTCGACGCCGTCTGCGACCGTGTCGGCGACGCGGCCTTCGTCGTCACCCTGTGGGTGCTGGGGGCGCCGGGCGTGGTGTGCGTGGTGGCCGCGGCGCTGGCCTGGCTCCACGAGTACCTGCGCGCGCGTGCCACCGTGGCGGGGATGTCGCACATCGGCGTCGTCACCGTGTCCGAACGGCCGACCCGGGTGGTCGTGACCGCGATGTTCGTCCTGGGAGCGGGGACCTTCCCCGCCGATCCCGCCACCTGGGCCCTCAACGGAGCTTTCGCGTGGGTCGGGCTCGGGTTGGTGGGCCTCGCCCAGCTCACGGTGGCAGTGCACAGCGCGCTGCGCTGAGCCGGGACCGCGTCTGTGGTCAGGCCGGTCCGATGAGCTCGGCCACGATGGCGGCCGAGAGCGCGACCAGCGGCAGCCCGCCCCCGGGGTGGGCCGAGCCGCCTACGAGGAAGAGCCCGGGGACCGGCGACCGGTTGGCCGGGCGGAGGAAGGCGGCCCGCGCCCCGTTGCTGCTCGTGCCGTAGATGGACCCGCCCACGCTGCGCGTCTGGCGCTCCAGATGGGCCGGGGTGCGGACCTCACGCCACAGCACCCTCTCGCGCACGTCGAGCCCGCGCCGGGCCATCACCGCCAGCACCGTGTCGGCGTACCCGTCCGCGAGGCCGGGTGCGGTCCAGTCGACGCCGCCGCCGCGGTGCAGCGGCGAGGGACGCTGCGCCTCCGGAGACCCGGCGGCGACGTGGCGGGGTGCGTTGACGAGCACGAACCAGGCCTCGTGGTCGTCGTCGGGCCTGGTCGCGGCGTCGTCGGGGGCGCTCACGAACACGGTGGGGTCAGGGGCAGGCCGGGGGCCCCGCAGCCGATGCGGGCCCGACCCGAAGACCGAGTCGAACTCGTCGTCGTAGTCCTCGCCGAACATCACGCTGTGGTGGCGCAGGGCCGGCGTCCGCCCGCGCAAGGCGAGCAGCAGGACGAACGCGGACATCGACGGCTGAACGCGGCCCAGCTGGCTGAGCGGGGCTTGCGCGACCTCGCGGGGGAGCAGGTCGCGGTAGAGGTGGCGGGCGTCGGTGCCGGACACGACGAGGTCGGCCGGGACGACCTCGCCGTCGCCGAGGCGGACGCCGCGGGCCCGACCTGCATCGACGAGGACGGCGGTCACGTCGGCTCCGGTGCGGATGCGCACGCCGCGGGCGAGCGCACGCCCGTGGACGGCGTCCCCCAGCAGGCGCATCCCGCCGCGCACGTACCAGGCGCCGAACGCCTGCTCGACATACGGCACCGTGGCCAGGGCCGCCGGTGCCTTGCGGGGGTCGGAGCCCGTGTACGTGGCGTAGCGGTCGAGGAACGTGCGCTGGTGGGGGTGGCGCAGGTACTGCCGGCCGAGGCTGCGCAGGGACCGCCAGGGAGCGACCGTGCGCAGGTCGTCCATGCGCCGGGACTGCCGCCACAGGTCCAGGGGCGACTCCACCGGCGCGTTGAGGAAGGGGTCGCGGGTCGCATCCCAGATGCGGCCGGCCCGGTCCAGGAACGACGCCCAGTCCGCCCCCGCTCCGCCTCCGAGAGCCTCGTCCCAGGCCGCGGCGATCCGGGGCCGGTTGACGTTCGGCAGGTCGACCTCGACCCCGTCGGCGAAGCGGTAGTGGCACGAGGGGTCGATGGGCACCAGGTCCACCTCGTCCTCCAGCGGGCCGCCCGTGGCGAGGAACAGGTCGCGGTACGCCGCCGGGAGCGTGAGCAGGTGCGGCCCGGTGTCGAAGGTGAAGCCGTCGCGGGAGTAGCGACCCAGCTTGCCGCCGACCTCGTCGGCCTGCTCGCAGACCGTGACGTCGTGCCCGGCGGCGGCCAGTCGTGCTGCCACCGCGAGGCCGCCCATCCCCGCACCGACGACCACGACGCGCGCCACGCGGCTCCTTCCGTGCCACACCCGGACCTGCGACACCCCGGACCTGCCACACCTGGACTTGCGGTGCCGGCGCGCCTCCCGAGGCTACGGCGTCCGGACGGTGGGCAGCGGGCGCCCCTTCCATCGCAGCCGACCCGACCGGTGGGCGCGCCACGAGTCGGCTGTCAGCCAGCCCAGGAGCAGGATCGACGCAGGGTGCGCCAGGGCGTCGGGCATGCTGCGGCCGCCCGTGCGCTCGGCCACCAGGTAGCGACCCGCGACGGCGGCCGCGTAGCCGAGCACGCCCACCCGCGAGCCGTGCAGGGCGGCGACGGGGGGTACCACGTAGGCCAGCCCCAGCAGGCCGATCGCGCACGCGGCGCCGGCGGGGGACCCGAAGGCAGACCAGAGTGACTTCGTGTACCCCGCGCGCACCTCGCTCCACCCGCGGTACATCCGGCAGGTGGCAAGGTGCGTTCCGTCGGCGGCGACCCCGCGCCCACCCGCTCGTTTGAGGGCCCGCAGCAGCGCCACGTCGTCCAGGACCTCGCCGCGCACCGCGGCATGACCGCCGGCGCGCCCATAGGCCGCCGCGTCCACCACCAGCAGCTGGCCGTTCGCGGCGGACAGCGACGGGCGAGCCGAGCGCTCCGCCCATCGCAGCGGAAGGGTCGTGAGCCAGGACCACTGCAGCAGGGGCTGCACGAGCCGTTCGGAGATCGATTCCGCCACCTGGCGCGGGTAGGGGCTCACCAGGTCGAGCCGGTGCTCGCGCAGCAGCCCGACCGAGGACGCGACCGCGTGCGGTGCCAGCACCACGTCGGCGTCGACGAAGACGAGGACGGCGCCGCGCGCAGCCTCCGCCAGCTGCCGGCAGGCGTGCGGCTTGCCGAGCCACCCCGGTGGTGGTGAGGACCCGGTGAGGACCCGCAACCGGGCGTCGGCCCCCGCGGCCGCCTTCGCGCGGGCGACAGTTGCGTCGGTCGACCCGTCGTCGAGCACCATGACCTCGAGGTCGAGGATGCCCTGCTGGTCCAGCGCGGCCCGCACGCACGCCGCGATCAGGCCCTCCTCGTCGCGGGCGGGGATCAGGACGCTGACGGCCTCGTCGACCTCCGCAGGCTCTTGCGCGGGGCGGCGCAGCAGGCGCAGGTTCACGACGCTGTGCGCGGTGAGGACGACGGCGGTGGCGCTGCCCAGCCCTGTGACCAGGCGGCCGAGCCCTCGCACCGTCCGGCGGGTCACGGCCTGCTCGCTGCGGCGCGCTCGCCGTCCGCCGGCGCACCCAGCGCGGCTCGGGCACGGTGCCCTGCCGTCGACGTCGGGCGCAGGCGGGCGAGGTAGGGCACGACGGTCACGGCCATCGCCGCGCCGCCCCACACCCCGACCCACGGCCGGTGGAAGAACCAGATGTTGGCCACGGTCGACCCGAGCCACGTCCAGGCCAGAAGGGTGGCCGGGGCTGCCTCGCCGCGCGTCGCGGGGCCGGGGACCACCCGGTCGAGGGCGGCGACGACCAGCGGTGCGACGAGCAGCCAGCCCGCGTAGTTCGTCAACGGGACCCCCGGCACCCCAGGCAGCGCACCGCGCGCGGATGCGAAGGCCCAGCGGCCGGCGTCCACCATCTGGGGGTCCAGGAACAGGTCCCACGCCGCCAACGTGGCACCGCCGATCACGGCAGTGGCCAGGTGGGACGGCGGGCCCCCGGCGATGTGGCCCGGCCCACCGAGGGCCGAGCCTGAACCTGAGCCTGAGGCTGAGGCTGAGGCTGAGGCTGAGGCTGAGCCTGGGGCCAGCCGCCTGCCGAGCAGAAGGCAGGGGTAGGCCATCATCGTCCACGCCAAGGCCACCGCCACGGGTACGCCGAGCAGCTGCGGACCCAAGGTGCCGGTGTAGCGGTATGGCCCGAACGGGACGCCCGTGCGCACACCGACGGCCTCGACGGCCAGGCCGAGCCCTCCGGCGACCATGACGAGGCGAAGGGCCGCGCCGGCGCCTCGCGACATGGCACAGTGAGCTGACGTGCAGGCCCAGAACGCGGCGACTGCGGCGAGGGTGCAGGCCCGCAAGGCGGGGTCGTGCAGCAGCGGGTACGGGATCTGCAGGAGGATCGTGATCCCCGCCAGGGCCCAGACCCCCGCCGCAGCTCGAGCGGCCGACGGTCGGCCGGTCATGCGTCGTCCCGGCGTGCGAGCCGGACAGCCGGGCTCAGCGCTGCCCCCCGAAGGGCGGCCGTCGCCCTGCCGACCCAACCCTTGCGGCCGGCTCGCGGGCCGACCTGGAAGCGCAGGGCACGAGTGACCATCATGACCAGCACCGTCGCGATCCCCCCGACGAGCAGCGTCGCCGCGACGGCTGCGGATACCCACGGGTGCAGCACAGAGACGGTGACGACGACGGCCACCGCGACATCCTCGGCGCTGCTGAGCGTCACGGTACCTGCGCTCCCCGACGAGGTGTCGATTGCCGTTCGAAGCCCTGCCTTGACTGCATGGCCGGCCAGGGCCGCGACGCCGCCGACGACACCCGCGACGACCTGGGTGACGGTGCCGGAAGGTGCGGCGAGGAGGACGCCGACCCAGGCGCCGATGCTCGGGCGGATGGCCGTGTGCACACCGTCCCACAACGAGTCGACTTCGGGGATCTTGTCCGCGACCGCGTCGACCGCGCACATGACCGCGGCCGCCACGAGCACGTCCGCCCGTTGCAGCGGGGCGGGTACGCCCACCGCCCCGGCAAGGCGAGCGAGCATGCCGAGGACGAGCACCACCGCATAGCCGTTGACACCGCTGGCCCACCCCGCACTGAAGACCCATGGCAGCACGTCCACGTCGTCAGCCCGCCTCGTGGCCGGTCGTCGGCAGCAACGGCGCGTGGCCGTCGAACGTCCCCGCGACCCCGAGCACCTCCAGACGGGCGAAGAGCTCCTCGCTGAACCACCCCTGGGCCGCCGTCTCCTGCACGACCCGTGCGTGGGGTGTGCGCCGGTAGGCGAAGTCCTCCAGGCAGGCGGTGCTGTGCCACAGGCTGAACGTGCCTTGGAGCCCGACAGGTGCCTCGCCGATGCCCAGTGCCAGGGCCAGGCCGCCGGCTTGCCGAAGGTCGGCGGCCACGGCCGGGACGGCGCTTCGGAAGGCTCTGCTCCGGGTCAGCCGGACTCGCGCCCTGGTGATGGCCGCGACAGGCCCCGCGACCGCTCGCGGCTCGGGGCGGCCGAACGGGGCTCTTCCGGACCACGTGCCGCGGCCGGCCAACGGAGCCATCGCGACCTGAAGTCGCTCTTCGGCGATGCCCGCCCACCGGCGGTGCGTCGTCCCCCGCTCGAAGGAGCGCGCAGAGCTCTCGTCGTCCCACACCGCGAGCAGCCCCCAGTGCCGAGGGTCGGCGTCGCGCAGGGTGAAAGTCCGCCCGTCCCCGGTTCCGAGGAGCTTGGCGAACCTCAGGCCACTGGCGCGGGCGAGCTGGCGGCGGTCCAGCGCCATGCGCACAACGGCGGTCGGCACGTGGTGCGCCCGAACCCCCCACAGTGTGAGAGTGACGTAAGCCGGGTCGCGCACGCCCACGAGAGTAGGTCGTGGGGCGCCGTGGGTCATGGCGAACGCCGGGACCGACGCCGGCCGGCGCGGGAGCTGACGCCGGGCCGACGCGGGAACCGGCTGGCTCGAGGGTCAGGCGACGTTCGCAGGGGTGCCGCCGGTGATCCGGAGCAGCTCGTCGAAGGTGGTGGCGAAGACGGTTCGCGGGTGCCCCGCCGCGGCCCAGACGACCTCGTGGTCGGCAAGCGCCACGTCCACCAGGGTCCGCAAGGGCGACGAGTGGCCCACCGGAGCGACACCGCCGATCGCGAAGCCCGTCCGCTCGCGCACGAAGTCGGCGTCGGCGCGGTCGAGCCGGGGGGCACCCACGAGGACGGCGACCTTGGTCGTGTCCACGCGGTGGGCCCCCGACGTGAGCACCAGGAGTGCTGAGCGGCCCGCCGGCGCGGCGTCATCCGGCACTGCGAACACCAGGGAGTTGGCGATCTGGGCGACCGTGACGCCGAGCTGTTCGGCCGCGGACGCGGCGGTGCGCGCATGCTCGTCGAGGACCACGACTGTGACCTTGGCGCCGCGCGTGACCAGGGCCGCCCGGACCCTGGCGACGGCCGGGTGGTCGGCCAATGTGGAGGTGGAGGGGGCGTCGGGTTCGGGCACGGAGGCAGGGTACTGGGGCACGGTCGGTCGGTTCGGGCGCGGCTGGCGGGGTGCCGGCCCGGTCGTGTGATCGCCACCCGGGCGCCGCAACGGTCGTGTGATCGCCACCCGGGCGCCGCAACGGTCGTGTGATCGCCACCCGGGCGCCGCAACGGTCGTGTGATCGCCACCCGGGCGCCGCAACGGTCGTGTGATCGCCACCCGGGCGCCGCAACGGTCGTGTGATCGCCACCCGGGCGCCGCAACGGTCGTGTCGGCGGGTTGGGGCGGCGTGTCGTCGAGGTTGTGGCGCCGGGCTGGCGATCATGGCGGTCCACCACCGCTCGGCGGCCATGCGCTCGGCGGCCATGCGCTCGGCGACCATGGGCGACGCGGTTGTGGGGAGGCGTTGAGTCCTGGTCCGGGTCGGTGTAAGGTCAGTTCATCGAACATATGTTCGAAGAGCTGCAGACTTCGCTGGGGGTACTTCGCCTGGTGAGGCGAGCTATCGCTGAGAGGCGGACGCTCGCCAGACAGGCGCTGCGTTCGCCAGAGATGTCGGCGTTCGATGTCGGACGTGTGTTCGATGAGTTACGGGTCCGGTTCGGGGAGGTCTGGTTCGTTCGGGACCAGAGCTCGGCCCGGGCCAGACCCGGAATGCGGCCCGCGACGTGGCGACCTCGACCCCGTCGCGTCGCGGGCCGCTATGCCGGCGTCGCCTGGCCGTGGGGAAGCGTCCCAGTGCTGTCGACCGGTCCCTGGGCGGCTGCCTTCCTCCGTCGCTGTCTCGCTGTCATGGGTGGTGGCGCATGTGCGCCCTCAGCCGGCGGCTTCGCGTCGCGGTCTGAGCGAGGAATCTGGAGGTGGTAGCGATGGGCCGACGGTACGCAGACCACGTCGTGGTGCGGTTGGCCTCGACGGCCGGTGCACCCGGGACCTTCCTGTGGCGTGGGCGGCTCTACCTCGTCCGGGAGGTCCTGGGCCACTGGCGTGAGCGGCGGGCATGGTGGACCGCTCCGGCGGCGCGCGCCGTCCACGGAGACGGTGGCGAGGACCTCGACGGTGATGCAAGGACCTCCGCTGTCGCTGCGGCACTGGGGGCCGAGCACGAGATCTGGCGTGTCGAGGCCAGCCGGGGTCGCGACTACGGCATAGGGGTCTTCGACCTGTGCTGCGACCTCTCGGGGGCCTCGGTGCTTGACGCCGGAGTGCTCGCGGGCGGCGTGCTCGAGGACGGCGCGTGGCGGCTGCTGCGCGTCAACGACTGAGGAGTCACGGTGCCCTCCCGGGACTCCGGGTACGAGCCTCAGCCCAGCGACCAGCCCCAGCCCAGCGACCAGCCCCAGCCCAGCGACCAGCCCCAGCCCAGCGACCAGCCCCAGCCCAGCGACCAGCCCCAGCCCAGCGCCGATGAGGAGACAGCCATGCCGACAGCCAGTGTGCTGATGGACAGCACAACAACCGACACCGCGGCCGTCCCACCCGTCCCGGCGGCAGCGCTCATGCTTCTGGACCGGTCTCGTACCGGCCTTCTGCAGGGGTTCGCTGCTCGCAGCCCGGCTGAGCGTTATGTCGCGGCCCATCTTGCCGCGCTGAGAGCAGCTGCCGCCGTCCTGGCGGTGCGCGGTCGGGCCCGCAGCCGAGGGGGTCCCCGCAGCGTGTGGGATGTGCTGCCGCGAGTGGCCCCGGAGCTGGGGGAGTGGGCGGCCTTCTTCGCAGCAACCGCGTCCAGGCGCGCGGCTGTCGAAGCCGGCCGCGGCGAGACGATCACCGCTCGGGAAGCCGGCGACCTGTTGAGAGAGGCCGAGAGCTTCCACCAGGTCGTCGCGGCTGCGCTCCGGCTACCGCACCAGCCGGTGCTACCCACCGGGCTGCCGTTCTGCGGATGAGCCCGCGAACGAGCGGATGAGTGCGGATGAGCGGATGGGTAGCGGCGACATATGACCGACGACTTCACCCACCTGCATGTGGCTTCGGGGTACTCGCTGCGCTACGGCGCGTCGAACCCTGCCGCGCTGGTGGAGATGGCGGCGGCCCACGGCATGCACTCCCTTGCGCTGACCGACCGCGACGGCGCTTACGGTGCGGTGAAGTTCGTCCAGGCATGCACCGCAGCGGGGATCACGCCGCTGCTGGGCGCGGACCTCGCCGTCGAGCCCACCGGCCTGGTGAACAGGCTGCCCGCCTGGGCTGACCCGAGTGTGGCCGTCCGAGAGACCGCCGGTAGGCGCAGCCCGGTCCGCGGCGGGGCGAGCATGGACCCGCGGCACCCACGGGTGACCGTGCTCGCTCTCGGCGGCGACCCGGCGACCGGCCTGCCAGCCGGCGCCGGATGGGGGCGGTTGTGCAGGCTGGTCTCTGTCACCCACCTGCGCGGGGAGCGCGGGTCGCCGGTGAGCACCCTCGACCTCATCGCCGGGCAGGCAGTGGCCGGGCAGGCAGTGGCCGGGCAGGCAGTGGCCGGGCAGGCAGAGGCAGCGCTCGTCATCCTGCTCGGGCCGCAGTCCGAAGTGGGCCGGGCGGTGCTGGGACGCCGTCTCGACCTGGCCCGCGCTGTCCTCGCCCGCTGGCGGTCGATGCTTCCTTCGGGCGCGCTCTACGTCGAGGTCGTCTGTCACCGCGGCCCCGAGGGCAGGCCGGCAAGCCTCGGGCACGCCGCTCGCATGCTCGCGCTTGCACGGGAGTGCGGAGTCCCCGCCGTCCTCACCAACGCCGTGCGCCACGCCACCCCGGACGGCGCAGCGACGGTCGACGTGCTCGACGCCGCGCGCCGGCTGGTGGCTCTCGACGTCCGCCACCTCGACCGGGTCACCGGCGAGGGTTACCTCGCACCGGCGCATCACATGACGGCCCTCGCCTTCGAGATCGCCCGCGCCGCAGGCGATGAGTCACAGGCCGGCCGTCTGCTCGCCGACACCGCAGCGCTCGCGCGTCGCTGCGGCCTCGACGCGCGCGCCGACGTGGGGGTCGGTTCGGTGCACTTCCCGGAGTCCCACGTGCTGGGCCTGGGCCCGGAGGAGGACGCGCACGCCGAGCTGCGCAAGCGCAGCGAAGCGGGCATCGGCTGGCGCTACCCGGGAGCTGGGCCAGCGCTCGTGCGGACCGTCACCGACCGGCTCGATGCCGAGCTCGCCACGATCGGCACTCTGGGGTACGCGCCGTACTTCCTCACCGTCGGCGACGTGTGCGGTCTCATCCGGGGGATAGGTGTACGGGTGGCGGCCCGTGGGTCGGGGGCGGGCAGCCTCGTCAACCACCTGCTGGGGATCTCCGGCGTGGACCCGATCCGGCACGACCTGCTGATGGAACGGTTCCTTTCCCCGCTGCGCGCTCAGCTTCCCGACATCGACATCGATGTGGAGTCCGCCCGGCGCACCGAGGTCTACGAGCAGATCCTGGCTCGTTTCGGAGCCGAGCGGGTCACCTGCGTGTCGATGATGGACACCTACCGGATTCGGCACGCGATCCGGGACGTCGGTGCCGCGCTCGGCCTGCCACCGGGGGAGATCGACACCATCGCGAAGTCGTTCCCCCACATCCGTGCCCGTGACGTGCGGCACGCCCTGCGCGAGCTGCCCGAGCTGCGCGCGTCGGGGCTGGCGTCGTCCCGGCTCGACCTGCTCTTCGACCTGGTCGAGCGGCTGGACGGACTGCCCCGCCACGTCGCGCTGCACCCCTGCGGTGTGATCCTGTCCAATGCGGGCCTGCTCGACCGCACCCCGGTGGAGGCCAGCTGGCTCGGGTTCCCGATGAGCCAGTTCGACAAGGACGACGTCGAGGATCTGGGGCTGCTCAAGCTGGACGTCCTCGGCATCCGCATGCAGTCGTCGATGGCCTACGCGCTGGAGGAGATCACCCGCGTCGACGGCTCCGACGCCGACCGGGCCGGGGGACATCCGCCCGAGGCGAGCGATCCCGTCACCGGCTACCTCGACGCCACCGGGCGCATCGACCTGGACGCCGTCCCGCACGACGACGAGGCGACGTTCCGGCTGATCCGCTCCACCCACACCCTCGGCATGTTCCAGATCGAGTCGCCTGGGCAGCGCGAGCTGGTCGGCAAGTTCGCTCCCGAGACCTTCGGCGACCTCATCATCGACATCTCGTTGTTCCGCCCGGGCCCGGTCAAGTCCGACATGGTCACCCCGTTCCTGCGAGCTCGGCAGGGCTGGGACGAGCGTGGAGTACCTGCATCCCTCGCTCGAGCCGGCGTTGAGAGAGACCAGTGGCGTCGTCGTCTTCCACGAGCAGGTGCTGAAGATGGTCGCCGTCACCACCGGCTGCAGCCTGGCCGAGGCCGACGAGGTGCGCCGGGCGATGGGCTCCCCGGCAGGACAGGACGAGGTCGGGACCTGGTGGCGGCCGCTCGCCCGGGAGCGCGGTTACGACGAGCCGACCGTTGACCGGATCTGGGAGGTGCTCAAAGCCTTCGCCTCCTTCGGCTTCTGCAAGGCCCACGCGGCGGCGTTCGCCCTGCCGACCTACCACTCGGCCTGGCTCAAGGCTCACCACCCGGCGGCCTTCCTCGCCGGGGTGCTGACCCATGACCCCGGCATGTACCCCAAGCGGCTGATCCTCGACGACGCCCGCAACCTCGGCATCACCGTGCTTCCCCTGGACGTGAACGCCTCCGATGCCACCTACCGCGTCGAGAAGGTGGCCCCTCCCGCACCACCTCTTTGGCGCGGCGGCACACAGCGCCAAACAGTTTGGCGCGGCGGCACACCGTGCCAGCCAGAGGTTGGCGCGGCGGCACACCGTGCCGAAGAGGGTGGCCCGCTGGACCTCGGAGACGGCCGCACAACGCCCCAACCGGCAGCGGACTTGCCAGACGGGCGGGCGTACGGCATCCGGCTGGCACTGGCCGATGTCAAGGGAATCAGCGAGGCCGAGATCGCACGCATCGTGGCCGGCCGTCCGTACCACTCCCTGGCCGACTTGTGGCATCGCGCGCAGGTGTCGCGGCCGGTGGTGGAGCGGCTCGTCCTCGCGGGGGCGTTCGACGGCGTCTACGGTCTGGGGTCCGCCCTCCCCGTGCGCCGCCGCGGCCGGGTCACCCGGCGCGACCTGCTCCTGCAGGTCGGCGAGCTCGACCGTTGGACACGAGCCGTCTCCCGGGGCCGCCCCACACCTCGAGGGGACAGGGGAGCCCGTCTGGAACGTGTGCCTGCCGAGGTCCGCGGGACCAGAGGCGGTGTGATGGGTGACACCCGTGGCGACGTGCGCGGTGACCAGCGGCGAGGTGCGGGCCTGACGGACGGCGCAGGCTGGCAGAGCAGCGCAGGCTGGCAGAGCAGCGCAGGCTGGCAGAGCAGCGCAGGCTGGCAGAGCAGCGCAGGCTGGGGGGACGGCGTGCGCGCAGCCGCCGCTCGCCAGTCGCAGGCCCCGCGGGCGGTCGCCCCCCCGGAGGACCAGCCGATGCAGCTCGCTCTCGACCTGGGTGATGCCCCGGACGAGACCCAGGCCAGCGGCCTGCCCGAGATGAACGGTGCGGAGCGGGTACGGGCAGAGCTCGAGATCCTCGGGCTGGACGCCAGCCGGCACGTCCTGGACTTCTACACCCCCTTTCTCGAGGCGCTCGGAGTCACCCGGGCCCGGGACGTGTTGCAGCGACGCAGCCGGGCAGAGCTCCTCGTCGCCGGGGTCAAGGTGGCCACCCAGACCCCGCCGATCCGTTCGGGTCGGCGAGTGGTCTTCCTCACCCTCGACGACGCCACCGGCCCTGTCGACGCCACTTTCTTCGAAGACGTGCAAGGCCCGTACGCGGCGACGGTCTTCCATTCGTGGCTGCTGGTCGTCCGGGGGGTGTTGCGCCGCACCGGGCCACGGGGGGTGTCGCTGCGGGCAACCGGAGCATGGGAGCTCCCCGTGCTGTGGGACGCCTGGACCGGTGCGGGCATGGACGCCGTCCTCGCACTGATGTCCGCACCCGACGGCTGGAATGCCACCGACGGCCAGGCAGCGGTCACGGGTGCCACGGCCGGCCACGCGACGCGGCCGGTGACGACGCCGGTGCGACTGCCGGCCGCGGAGCTCGGCGGAGGTTTCGTGCTGACTGCCGAGCAGGACGCCGAGCACGCGGCCGCGGCGGCCGCGGCGACTGGGCTCCCGGTGGGCGACAGGGTCGAGCGAGCCGGGGGGATGGGTGGCGACCCTGCGCACCTGCGCCGGGTGCTCGTGCACGCCAGCGGGTTCCGGCAGTCGCCGTACGCCGACGTCAAGCCGCCGGGGACCGACACCCGCGACACCCGCCGGATGCTGGCCGCCGAGGTCTCGAGCGAGAAGGTCTCCCGAGCGAGAAGGGTCTCCCGAGCGAGAAGGGTCTCCCGAGCGAGAAGGGTCTCCCGAGCGAGGGTCTCCCGAGCGACAAGGGCGGTCCCCACCGTGGACCTCCTCGCAAGCTGTGGCACTCCAGCCCGGGGAGCTCGGGCAGATGAGCATCAATCTGGCGCACCCGACCCCCGGGTGGCGCGAGCCGGCAGCCGGGTTCGCCTCACTAGGGTGGACACCGACGACCCCGCGTCCCGAGACGCCCGTCCTGCCGGGAGGGCACCAGTGGCCGACGACAGCAGCCGTGCCCGTCAATGGGCGCAGCGCTTCGACCCGCGCACAGGCGTCCGCACAGCCGTGGTCTGGGACGCTCTCGACGCCCTCCTGGCCGAGCGCGCGGAAGCGGAGGGGCGCCGCCTCGACGTCGTCGATCTCGGTGGGGGCACCGGAGGCTTCGCCGTCCCCATCGGGCAGCTCGGCCACCGCGTCACCGTCGTCGACCCCAGCCCGGACGCCCTGGCCGCCCTGCAGCGTCGTGCCGCCGAGGCAGGGCTGGCCCACCTCGTCCACGCCGAGCAGGGCGACGCCGCGACCCTCAGCGACGTCGTCGAACCGGCGAGCGCAGACCTCGTGCTCTGCCACGGAGTGCTCGAGTACGTCGACGACCCGACGGCGGCCGCGCGTGAGGCCCTGGCCGTGCTGCGACCCTGTGGCCTGGCGAGCATCCTGGTGGCCCAGAGGCTGGGCGCCGTCATGGCCCGTGCGGTATCGGGTCGCTTCGCCGACGCCCAGCGCCTCCTCGACGACCCTGCGGGGCGCAGCGGCGAGCACGACCCCCTCCCGCGCCGGTTCGACCAGGCGTCGGTGCTGGCGCTGCTGCGCGGCGTCCCGCTCGAGGTCCGGATGGTCCACGGGGTGCGCCTGTTCAGCGACCTGTTGCCCGGGGCGCTGGTGGACGGCGACCCCGACGCCGCGATGGCTCTGCTCGCACTGGAGCGGGCAGCGGCCGACCATCCCGACCATCCCCAGCTGGCGAGTCTCGCTGCTCAGCTGCACGTCGTGGTCCAGGTGGCCGGGTCTGACGGGTGACCCGATGCGCGAGGTGACCCCGTGAGCCGGCGCCAGCTCGACCGTGCGGGCACTACCGGCGGCTTCCACCACGGGCTGTCCACGGATGACACGGGGTGCACCGTGCTGCACGTCGACATGGACGCCTTCTACGCCTCCGTCGAGCTCATCGACCGGCCGGAGCTGCACGGTCTCCCGGTGATCGTGGGTGGCGGCAGCCGAGGCGTCGTGCTCTCGGCCACGTACGAGGCCCGTCGGTTCGGCGTGCACTCCGCGATGCCCTTGAGCCGTGCCCGGCGTTTGTGCCCGCAGGGAGTCGTCGTCGCACCGGACCACCACCGCTACAGCGAGGTCTCGCGCGGCGTCATGGAGATCTTCCGCGGAGTGACGCCGGAGGTGGAGCCGCTCAGCCTGGACGAGGCCTTCCTCGACGTCTCCGGCGCCGTCCGCCGCCTCGGCAGTCCCGCCGCCATCGGCCAGGACATCCGCGACCGAGTCGCCGACGAGCAGCGCATCACCTGTTCGGTCGGGGTGGCCGCCACGAAGTTCGTGGCCAAGCTCGCCTCGGGTCGGGCAAAGCCCGACGGCATGCTCGTCGTCCCGCGCGAGGAGACGGTCGCCTTTCTGCATCCGTTGCCGGTCGGTGCCCTGTGGGGGGTGGGGGAGAAGACGGAAGAGTCCCTGCTGCGGCTGGGCCTGCGCACCGTGGCCGACATCGCGCACACGCCCGAGCAGACCCTTCGCCGTGCCCTCGGCGAGGCGGTCGGCAGCCACCTGCACGACCTTGCCTGGGGTCGTGACCAGCGCACGGTGGTGCCCGAGCAGGTCGAGAAGAGTGTGGGGGCTGAGGAGACGTTCGCCCGAGACGTCGACGACGCGTCGGTGGTGCTGCGTGAGCTGTTGCGGCTGTCCGAACGCGTGGCTGCCCGCCTGCGGTCCCAGCACATGGTGGGCCGCACGGTGGTGCTCAAGGTACGTTTCGCCGATTTCACGACGATCACGCGGTCGCGCACGCTGTCCGAGTACAGCGACGTCGCCCGCACGGTGTATGCCACTGCGCGTGACCTGTACACGATGCTCGGGCTCGACCGGGCCCGGCTGAGACTCGTGGGTGTGCGCGTCGAGGGTCTCGTGGACGCCTCCGCCGGGCACCGGCAGCTCACGCTCGACGAGCGAGCACAGGGTTGGCGGGAGGCCGAGCAGGCCGTCGACCGTGCCAGCGCCCGGTTCGGGGCCGGTGCGGTGCGGCCTGCAGCGCTGGTGCGGGATGACGAGCCGCAGGCAGGTGCCCGCGATCCGGGCGGCGGGCGCACCGGGTAACTGCGCCGAAGGCACCCGAACCGGGACTTCCGGACCTCGCCGCGCCCACGAACGCGCCCGACAGCCACGGCCGAACCCATCAGACCCGTCGTACGTTCACCAGTCGGGTTCCGCCCCGGCCGAGGCCGACCTATCCTGTTGGTATCCGCCGTGTGCGGTCGGCCGCAGTGTGCGCACCGGGAGGTCGTCGTGCCGCTCTCCGACAACGAGCAGCGCCTGCTCGAACAGATGGAGCGTGCCCTCTACGCCGAGGACCCCAAGTTCGCCTCCGCCATGCGCGGGGCCAAGCGGGCGTCCGGGCGCGGCAGACGGCTGGCCCTCGGCGTGAGCGGGATAGTTCTCGGACTCGTGCTCCTGGTGGTCGGCGTCGCGCAGAAGACGGTCTACCTCAGCGTCATCGGCTTCGTCGTGATGCTCGCGGGCACCGCCTACGCAGTCTCCTCCCAGCGGCGGCCCGGCCCCACCGGTGTCGTCTCCGCCACCGGCACGGTCCGCCCGCCGGCAGGCAAGGCGCGTCGGCGTTCCACAGCGACGTTCATGCAGCGCCTGGAGCAGCGGTGGGACCGCCGGCACGACGAGCGATGAAGCCCGCTCCTGCCTGAAGCCCGCTCCTGCCTGAAGCCGCTCCTGCCTGAAGCCGCTCCTGCCTGAAGCCCCACGGCCAGCCGTCGCCGCGCCGACCAGCCGTCGCCACGCCCACCACCCGCCGCACAACGACGTACCGCAGCGCGGCGAGGCTCCTCAGGGCCGGGAGTGCCCGTTGCCGTCACGAGACCCGTCATCGGCGAACCCGGTGTCGTCTGTCGGTAGAGGACCGACGCCGTTGGCATGCGCAGCCCTCCTCTCAGCACGCGCTGCCGGTGTGGCGCGCACGGGGCCCTGGGGGAACGGGTCTCGGCCGCCCACCGACACGAGCTCAGGTGCCGGGGACGTCGCCGCCGCACCCTGCCGGTCGGTTTCCGCAGGTGCGCGACCGGGTCGCGAGCCGACCAGGTTGTCCGAGCCGTCCTTCGCCCCGACCGCGCCGATGACCGAGAGCCCGGACTTGGGCAGCCAACGAGCCCGCCGCCGCTGGGCAGCGGGCAGCGATCCCGCCACTGCGGCTGCGACTGCTCGCACGTCGGCGCGCACCGCGGGTCGGGGTCGCCCGCCCTCGGAGTCCGGGCGGGCGTACCGGGCACTCTCCAGGTCGCCGACGAGGCGTTCCAACGCCTGACGGTCCGCGGGGTCGAGGTCGCGCTCGCCTGGAAGCTTGGCAAGCACAGTGCGCGGCGTCCGGGAGCGAGGCCAAGCCGCCTTGAGGTCGTCGAGCCGCTCGCGCAGCTCCTCCCAGGCGACCTCGGCCCGGGATACCCGACTGGCGGCCGAGCGCCAACGGCGTCGCCGCCGGGCGGTCGTGGCGAGCAGCGGCAGGAGCAGCACGGCGACGACCAGCGCGATCGCTCCCACCAGTCGCCACGGCACAGCCGCCCAGATGCGGCCCAGGCTCAGCCCGCTGGTGCCCGTTCCCGTGCTCTTGCTCTCGGCCTGGTCCCGTGGGATCTGGACGCGCTGGCTCGGGGCGGCCGAGCTCTGGCCGCTCGGCAGCGTGCCGGGGGAGGCCGCGGGGGGCACGGTCCAGGCAGGGACGTCGCCTGCCTGGCCTGCCGGGGTGGGCTCGAACCGCACCCAGCCGACGCCGTCGAAGTAGAGCTCGGGCCATGCGTGGGCCTGGTGCATGGTGATCGACCACGTGCGCCCGTCCGCCCCGAGCTTGCCGGGCAGGAAGCCGACGGCGACCCGGGCGGGTATGCCTTGGGTGCGCGCCATCACGGCCATGGCGGAGGCGAACTGCACGCAGTACCCGCGACGGTCGCGCAGGAAGGCCACGATCGCGTTGGTGCTGCTGTCGTTCCCTGAGCTGCCCGAGGGGACCGTCGAGTAGAGGAAGCCGCCCGACGAACGGAAGAACTCCTGCAGCCGCACCGCTTTGTCGTAGGCCGTCCCCGTGCCGGCGACGTCGCGAGCGGTGTCGCGGACCTCCTGCGGCAGGTTGGTGGGCAGCCGCGTGTAGGCCCCCGCGATCGCGGCCGGCGCCGGTCCGGCGGTCTGCAGCTGTGCCGGTGTGGGGGACACCAGCAGGTGCTGGGCGTCGTAGGACAGCCCCTTGGTCGTCACGTGGTCGCCGAGCACGTTCAGCGTGGTGGGGTCGTACAGCCACGGTCCGGTGACACGCACCTGGGTCGTCGGGTACGGAAGGGGAAGGTATGTCTGGTCCAGCGCGACGACGTCGATCTCGGTCAGCTGAGGCGTGGTCGCGACGGCGCTGGACAGGCCGGGCGGTGCGGGCAACCCGCCCTGGGCGCGGTTGGTCCGTCCGAGCGGTGCGAGGTTGGGTTGCCAGGTGCCGCCGGTGAACTCGTCGTCGGTGACGATGCGCAGCGGCTCCGGTGAGGCGACGGTCGTCCGGTACGTCAGCATCACCTGGTCGCTTCGAGCCGTCAGCTGCTGGCGCAGGTCGAGGATCGGGTTGATCCGGCTCACTGTGCTGCCGGCCCCGTTGCCGCCGGTCCCTGTGCCGGTGTTGCCGATGAGAGGCTCGGTGAGCCCGGGGATGAAGGCGGGGACGACGACCGCCACGGCCAGGACCGCCGCGGCAGAACGGCCGCTGCCACCAGGGGCCCACCATGATCCGCCGGGCTCCGCGGCGTTCGCGCGCGTGGGATCGCCGAGGACGCGGCCCCAGGCGCGGATGCGGTCCGAGGCGTCGGCACCCACGAGCATGAGGTAGCCGGCTGCGGCGAAGACGAACCAGTACCAGGGCAGGCCCCCGGGCAGGACGGCCGCGGGCACGGAGTAGACCGTGAGCAGGGGCAGGCCCGCGACGGCCGGACGGCGTGCCGTCACGGCGAGGATGTCGACGGCCAGCCCCACGAGAGCGAGGCCCCCGGCGATGATCAGCAGCACTCCGGCTGTGGCCTCGACCGGCGGCGCCTGGTCATGGGTGATCTGCGAGCCCTTCGAGATGAGGTCGCCTGTGGCCCGGAGCGCGTCGGGGTTGGGCAGCAGCCCCCACAGCGCCTCCTGACGCACGAAAAGGGCCGTGAGGACGACGATCGCCACGGCGATCTGGGCGCCGACAACCTGGACCCACCAGTGGTTCACCTGCCGCACGGCGGCCCCGGTGATCGCCACCGAGCACACGACGACCACGACGGCCACGAACCAGCTCCACCCTTGGACCAGCGGGTGCAGGGTGAGGGCGCTCAGTAGGGTCGCCGCTGTCGCCGACAGGCTCAGCCGACCCTCGGTGGACGTCATCGCCGGACCCCCGCCGGCGCATCCGCGGTGGGCGTCGTCCACGAGCGCAGCGGAGCGTGGCCCAGCGCGATGCGTCGCCAGACCGTCGTCACCGTCTCCTCGGTCCCTGCGGTCGTGACGACCCACCCCCCAGCCGACAACAGGCCGGCCGCGGCGTCCCGGTGCTGGTCGATCTCGCCGGTGCGGCGGGGGGGCAACGCCGCCCAGGCAGTTGTGCGCAGCAGGATCGCGACCCCTCTGGTGCCCTGCTGGCCCATGCGCGCCAGCGCACGGACGTCGGCCTCCTCGCACTCGCCGAGAACCGCGACGACGAGGCCGTCCCCGCCGGCACGGCTCAGGCCGGTGACCGCGTCAGAGAGCAGGTCTGGCCCGCCGGGGTTGACGACGGCGAGCTGGTCGAGGAGGCTGCCGACCCCCTCTCCGCTGCCCCGTGCCGACCACGCGGCATCCTGCTCGTCCTGCAGGATGCGCACGCCGTAGCCGTGCGAGGCGAGGTGGACGGCGGCCGACGCCGCCGCACTCACCGCCCACTCGAAGGACGACGCAGGACCGTCCCCCCGGTGGGCGGTCTTTCGGGCGTCGAGCAGGACCGTGGCCCGCATCTGCCGCGGCTGCTCGTCCGTACGGACCATGAGCTCGCCGCGCCGCGCCGTGGAGCGCCAGTGCACGCGCCGCAGGTCGTCACCATGGCGGTACTCGCGCGTGGCGATGTCGTCCTCACCGGCGGCGGCGGTGGTCCTGGCCACCGAGTCGCCGGAGCCGGACCACGTGCCGGCCGCGCGCAACGGCTCCAGCGGCCACGTGCGTGGGACGACGACGAGGGGGTCAGTCGCGGTGAACGCCCGGGTGAGCTCGCACATGCCGAAGGAGTCGGTCAGCCGCAGCCGCAGGGGCCCCACGGGGTAGCGCCCCCGGACCTCCGAGCGCAGCGAGTAGGTGACGGCTGCGCGGCGGCCTCCGGGCAGCCGGTCCAGGACGAAGCGTGGGGGCGCGCCCAGGGCATAGGGCACGCGGTCCTCCGCCAGCAGTACCCGAGTGCCGAGCCTGGTGAGGTTCTCGACCTCCAGCCGCACCCTCGCCGTCCCGCCGGCCACGACGCGGGCGGGGGAGACCGTGCGGGTGAGGGCCAACCTGTAGCGGGCCCTGGCCAGGATCACCGCACTCACGACGGGCAGACCGACCAGCAGCGCCGCGACCCGGAGCAGGTCGCGCTGGCCCAGGAGGACGGCGCACACCGCCGCTGCGAGTCCGGCTGCGAGGAACGACCGGCCGCGTGTCGTCAGCCCGGACAGTGCGGGGCGGATCCACTCCAGCGCGGCGTCCACGTGTCAGGCCGTTGCACGCGCTCGGGGTACGGCGACGTGGGCCACGAGCGCGCCGACGACGTCCTCCGGGGTTCGGCGGGCCAGCTGGGCATCGGCGCTCGGGAGCAACCGGTGCGCCAGGACGGGCAACGCCAACGCCTGGACGTCGTCGGGCAGCACGTGGTCGCGCCCGGCCATCGCGGCGTGGGACTTGGCGGCCCTCAGCAGGTGCAGCGCCGCTCTGGGCGAGGCGCCGAGGCGCAGGTCGGGAGTCGAGCGCGTGGCCCGCGCCAGCGCAACGACATACTCCTTGACCGCGTCGGAGGCGTACACGGCGCGGGTGGTGTCGATCAGGCCCCGCACGGTGCGGGGGTCGGACACGGCGACGAGGTCCTCGAGAGGCTCGCGGCGGGCGTGGTGCTCGAGCATGTCCATCTCGGCACTGGCCGACGGGTAGCCCATGGACAGCCGAGCCATGAAGCGGTCGCGCTGCGCCTCCGGCAGCGCGTACGTGCCCTCCATCTCGACCGGGTTCTGGGTGGCCATCACCACGAACGGCGGCTGGAGGATGTAGGTGGTCCCGTCCACCGTGACCTGACGCTCCTCCATGCACTCCAGCAGCGCCGACTGCGTCTTGGGGCTCGCCCGGTTGATCTCGTCGCCCACAACGACGTTGGCGAACACGGGCCCCGGCTTGAACTCGAAGTCCTGGCGCTCCTGGTGGTAGACGCTGACGCCGGTCACATCCGAGGGCAGCAGGTCGGGCGTGAACTGGATCCGGCGCACCGAGCACCCCGTGGCCCGGGCCAGGGCCTTGGCCAGCATGGTCTTGCCGACGCCGGGCACGTCCTCCAGCAGCAGGTGGCCCTCGGCGAGCATGACCGTGACGGCAAGCCGGACGACGTCCGGCTTGCCCTCGATCACCGTCTCGACGGCGCTGCGGATCGTGCCCGTCACCTGCACCAGGTCTTCCAGCGTCATCGGCCCGCTCGTGGTCGTCACGCCTACTCCTCACGTCCCCTGGGCACGACCCGGGTGGCCGGGGTGCCGCTCACGCCTGGTCGTCCAGTGTGTCAGGTGCGTCCTCGGTGCACCCGCCCTGCGATGACAGCTTGTCCGCCCGGTGGTGAGAGGGCTTCCCGGGGTACTACCCCTGGACGCCTCGGCGCCTCACGAGGTTCCGCGACTCAACAAGGGTCAGCCTCTCATCCCTTCGTCGTCCCGCAACGCCCCCACTTCCCCCCACGGCGCGCACACCTCGCGCGGGAAGCGGCGTCCTCGCCGCCTCGCACCCGATGGAGAACCCCCCCGAAGCAGGACCAACCCCTCGCCCGCCGCACGCCCGACGCCCCGTCTCGATCCTTACCGGGGTGGCCCGCCCGCGCCGTCCCCCACTCACGCCCGTCCGCTGTGACCTGCACAGATGTGACCTGTTCGTGGACGGACCTGGTGAATGTCGGTTGACCGTGGAGGGAAGTGGAGTACTGTGGAGGGCAATGGAGTCCTCGGGGGGTCGAGGTCCATCGCCAGCACCTGAGGCAGACAGAGGGGAGGTGACGCCGTGTTCCTCGGGACCCACGCCCCCCGCCTGGACGACAAAGGACGGCTGATCCTTCCCGCCAAGTTCCGCGACCAGCTGGCCAAGGGCGTCGTCGTGACCCGAGGCCAGGAGCGGTGCCTGTACCTGTTCGGTGTGGAGGAGTTCGAGCGCATCGCCGAGCAGCTGCGCCAGGCGCCGGTGACCAGCAAGCAGGCCCGCGACTACCTGCGGGTGTTCCTCTCCGGCGCCTCCGACGAGGTGCCCGACCGCCAGGGGCGGATCACGGTGCCGGCCACGCTGCGCACGTACGCCGGCCTGGAACGCGACTGTGCCGTGATCGGTGCGGGCCAGCGCGTGGAGATCTGGGACGCCGCGGCGTGGGAGGCCTATCTGGCCCAGCACGAGCAGTCTTTCGCCGAACAGGCGGAGGAGGTGGTGCCGGGGCTCTTCTGACGGCGGCCCCGGCCCCGATCGACGGCCGGACGTTCTGCCGCCGGCGGCGAGGTCTCCAGCCGCGCGTCGCCTCCTGCCGCACCTTCCCCGGTGACAGGCGGTGCAGCGCAGCGGATGGAGACCTGGTCGCCGGCGGACCGGCACCTCGGTCGAGGAACGGGCACGGAGCAGATCCGGGTGGACGCCCGGGGAGGGTCGAGATGGCGGACACAGCAGGGGCAGCGCAGCGCCACACACCGGTGCTGCTCGAACGCTGCGTGGCGCTGCTCTCCCCGGCCCTGTCGGCACCGGGCCGTGTGGTCGTGGACGCGACGCTCGGCCTCGGTGGCCATGCCGAGGCACTCCTGCACAGCTGCCCGGAGGCGCTGCTCGTCGGAGTCGACCGCGACCCCCAGGCCCTCGGGCTCGCCGGCGACCGGCTCGCCGCCTTCGGCGAGCGGGTGCGGCTGGTCCACGCCGTCTACGACGAGATCCCGGCCGTCCTCGACAGGCTCGGTGTGGCCCAGGTGCACGCCGTCCTCTTCGACCTCGGCGTCTCGTCCCTGCAGCTGGACGAGCCCGACCGCGGGTTCGCGTATGCGGTGGACGCCCCCCTGGACATGCGGATGGACCCGACGTCAGGGCAGACCGCAGCCGACGTCCTCAACACGTACTCGATCGAGGCCCTTACCCGCGTGCTGCGCGACTTCGGGGAGGAGCGCTTCGCGCGGCGCATCGCCGAAGCCGTGTCGCGCGAGCGCGCCCGGGAGCCGTTCACGACCAGCGCCCGGCTCGTCGACCTCGTGCGCGCCTGCATCCCCGCTGCGACCCGCCGTTCCGGCGGGCACCCGGCCAAGCGGACGTTCCAGGCGCTGCGGATCGAGGTGAACAGCGAGCTCGAGGTTCTCGCGCGCGCGGTCCCGTCGGCAGTGTCGGTGCTCGCCGTGGGCGGGCGCATCGCGGTGCTGGCCTACCACTCGCTGGAGGACCGGATGGTCAAGCACGTCCTGGCCGATGGGGCCAGGAGCACAGCTCCGCAGGGACTTCCGGTCGAGCTGCCCCAGCATGCCCCGTACCTGCGCCTGCTGACCCGCGGGGCGGAGACGGCATCGCCGGCGCAGGTGCAGGACAACCCGCGCGCGGCCTCGGTCCGGCTGCGCGCCGCTGAACGGGTCCGGGCCACCGAGGGGGGCCCCCACGGCGGGGCGGACAGATGGGGGAACGCGGCATGAGCCAGATCACCGCGGCGCGAGCCACCGCACGACCTGCCGGCCGGACCAGCGGCAGGCCGGTCCCCACACCCCAGCGGCTGCGGGTGGTGTCTGCGCCCCAGCACACGCGGTCCCGGGCAGGTGTGGCCATCCTCTGCCTGGTCATGCTCGCGGCCGGCCTCGTGGGGATCCTCCTGCTGAACATCAACCTCACGCACGGCTCGTACGAGCTGTACCGGTTGCAGTCCGAGCGAGACCGGCTCCACGAGCAGCAGCAGGCCCTCGCCGAGCGTCTGGACGCCGAGCAGGCGCCTCAGGAGCTGGCTCGCCATGCCGCCTCCCTGGGGATGGTCCCCGCACCGGGGACCGCGTACCTGCACCTGTCCAACGGAGCGGTCACCGGCGCGGCGATCGCTGCCCGGCCGTCGCTCGTCCCTACTGTTGTGCACACACCGTAGTTGAGTGACTGCGCAACGTAGTGGTGGTGACAGCGTGAGCGAGGAGCGGAGCGGGGGCTCGACGACGGCGACGCTGCCCCACGAGACGCGGGGCCAGGGTCACGCACGAGCCCAGGGTCAAGCACGAGCCCGATCCCAGGGGCCGCCGGCGCCCGGGCGCACGACCTCCCGTCCCGCCACGAGGCGCGGTGCGGCGGTCGCCCGTCCGCGCGGGCCCAGGCGGCGCCGTCCCGCCGGTGATCCCGACCGCCGACTGCGGGCGGGGTTGCTCGTCGTTCTCTTCACCCTCAGCCTGTTCGCGGCCAAGCTGGTCCAGGTGCAGGGTCTGGAGGCCTCGAGCCTCGCGGAGGCCGCCCTCCGGCAGAACACCGCGAGCCTGGTGCTGCCGGCTCACCGCGGTGACATCACCGACATCGACGGTTCGGTGCTGGCGACCACCGTCGAGCGACGCAACATCACGGTGGACCAGAAGCAGGTGCCCACGTTCACCCGCGTCGTCGACGGCCGCAAGGAGGTGCTGGGTGTCGCCGGCGCGGCGGCGGCGCTGGCCCCGGTGCTGAACATCGACGTCGCGACCTTGACGGCCACCCTCACGGGGACGCGGCGGTTCGCCTACGTCGCGCGCGCAGTCACCCCCGACGTGTGGCGGCGGGTGGCACTCCTGCGCATCCCCGGGATCGGCGCCGACCAGGCGAGCACCCGGGTGTACCCCGGTCGCGGCGTCGGCGCGGTCGTCGTCGGCTTCGTCGGCAAGGACGGCGTGCCGCGGGCGGGCATCGAGCTGGCGCAGAAGAGCGTGCTCGCCGGCCGGCCCGGCTCGATCACCTACGAGCAGGGTCTCGACGGCCGGATGATCCCGACGGGCTTGATGGTGGAGAACGAGCCCGTTCCCGGCACCTCGGTGCGGCTCAACATCGACCGCGACCTGCAGTGGAAGGCCCAGGACCTGCTCGCAGCCCAGGTCGCCGCCACCGGCGCGCAGTGGGGTTCGGCCATCGTCGTCGACCCTCGTACCGGCGACGTGCTCGCGCTGGCGACCTCGCCCACGTTCGACGCGAACGACCCGGCTGCGGCTCCCCAGGAGGACCGCGGCGACCGCGCGCTGCTCGACGTGTTCGAGCCGGGGTCGACCAGCAAGGTCGTGACGGCCGCGGCCGCCCTGGAGACGGGCAAGGTCACCCCGGCGACGCGCTTCGTCGTCCCCGGCACGCTGCGTCGGGGCGGCAAGACGTTCCACGACTCGCACTCCCACGGCCCGGAGCGGCTGACGTTCGCGGGCGTCCTCGCCAAGTCGAGCAACATCGGCACGATCATGGCGGGGGAGCGCGTCGACCCGGCGACGATGTACGACTTCATGACTCGGTTCGGGCTAGGGTCGAGGACCGGCGTCGGGCTGCCGGAGTCCGGTGGCATCCTGGCAGCAGCCGCGGACTGGAACCGTTCGCAGCGCTACACCGTGCTGTTCGGCCAGGGGCTCGCGCTGACGGCGCTGCAGTCCACCGAGGTGTTCGCCACGATCGCCAACGACGGCGTGCGGATGCCGCCGCGGCTGGTTGCCGGCACGACGGGTCCGGACGGGGTGTTCCACCCGGCTGAGGCACCGCCAGGGGTTCGCGCCATCAGCGCCAAGACGGCGCGCACCCTCCGGCTGATGATGGAGAGCGTCGTGAGCGACGAGGGCACAGCCCGCCTCGCCGAGATCCCCGGGTACCGGGTGGCGGGCAAGACGGGCACCGCTCAGGCGCCGGACTCCTCGTGCGGGTGCTACCGCGGCTTCACGGCCAGCTTCATCGGCATGGCGCCGGCCGACGCTCCACGCCTGGTCGTCTCCATCGTCCTCCAGCGCCCGACCAACGGGCACTACGGCGGCACCGTTGCCGCGCCCGTCTTCCGCGACCTCATGAGCTACGCGCTGGCTCACCAGCGGATCCCGCCGACAGGCACCAAGGCACCCACGCTGCCGCTGACGTACAAGTGACCGGTAGCCTCCCCCCGTGCCGACGCCGGGAGGTCTGCGACCCGCGCACGTCACCCCCCGCCGGCTGCGGGACCTCGCCGCCCGAGCACAGGCGACGGTGCCGACCGACGCGGGAGCCGCCTCGGTCACGGGCGTCACGCTGGACTCACGAAGCGTGCTGCCCGGTGACCTCTACGCTGCCCTTCGCGGTGCACACGTGCACGGGGCGAGCTTCTGCAGCGAGGCTGCAGCGTCGGGGGCCGTTGCCGTCCTCACCGACGCCCAGGGCGCCCCGGCGGCCGCTGCGGCGGGCCTGCCTGTCCTCGTGTCCGCGGATCCTCGTGCGGTGCTGGGCGAGGTCGCGGCCGATGTCTACGGCCGGCCGGCCGAGGCCCTTCTCATGCTCGGTGTCACGGGCACCAACGGGAAGACCACGACGACCTACCTGCTCGACGCGGGGCTGCAGGCGTGCGGCCTCACCACCGGCCTGGTCGGGACGATCGAGACGCGCGTGGCGGCCCGCACCGTGGACAGCGTTCGCACGACGCCTGAGGCCACCGACGTGCACGCCCTGCTCGCCTGCATGGTCGAGCAGGGGGTGCATGCCTGCTCGATGGAGGTCTCCAGCCACGCGATGGCCCTGCACCGTGTCGACGGTGTGGTCTTCGACGTCGTGGCGTTCACGAACCTGTCGCAGGACCACCTCGACTTCCACCCGACGATGGAGGACTACTTCACGACGAAGGCGGGCCTGTTCACACCGGCGCGTGCGCGGCGTGGCGTCGTGTGCGTGGACGACGCGTGGGGCGTGCGCCTCGCGGCCGAGGCGGGGATCCCGGTGGCCACGTTGGCCAGCCGGCCCGACGGTGCCGGCTGGGGCGGCGCGCAGTGGCGGGTGGTCGACCGCGAGGCCGAAGGTGCGCTCGTCGCCTTCACGCTGGCTCACCGCGACGGACGACGGCTGCGCGCGCGCAGCGCCCTGCCGGGCGAGTTCAACGTGGCGAACACCGCGCTGGCCCTGCTCATGCTCACGGAGGCCGGCCAGGACGCCCATGCCGCCTCTGCCGCCGTCGGGACGGGCGTGCGGGTGCCGGGGCGCATGGAGCAGGTCCTCGGAACGGGCAGCGCAGGTGAGCCGCTGGCCGTCGTCGACTACGCGCACACCCCGCACGCGGTGGCGGCTGCCCTGGCCGCGCTCGCCGACGGTGGCCGGCCGCTGGTGGTCGTGCTCGGTGCCGGCGGCGACCGCGACCGCGACAAGCGACCGCTCATGGGGCGGGCCGCGGCACTCGGTGCCGACGTCGTCATCGTCACCGACGACAACCCCCGCTGGGAGGACCCGTCCTCGATCCGGGCGGCCCTGCTGGACGGTGCCCGTCAGGGTCCGCCCGACTCCGACGACGGCATCGTGGTCGCGGAGGTGCTGGAGGTGGCCGACCGGCGCCACGCCGTCGCCGTCGCCGTGGACCGGGCCTGGGGGAACGGGACGGTCCTGCTCGCGGGCAAGGGGCACGAGCACGGCCAGGAGGTGGGAGCCACCGTGACCGCCTTCGACGACCGGGCGGTGATGCATGATGCGTTGGTCGCGGCTGGCAGGCAGCGGCAGATGGCCACAGCGCCGCAGGAGGAGGCTCGGCGCGTCGCGCAGGCGACGGAGCAGGGGGGTATCACGCTGGAACCCATGCCGGAGGAGAGGCCACAGTGATCCCCTTGTCCCTCGCGGACGTCGCCGCCGCAGTCGGCGGTCGACTCTCCGGGGATGCTGACCCTCTGGTGCACGTCACGGGGCCTGTCGTCGCCGACTCCCGTGCCGCGGCGCCCGGGGCGCTGTTCGTCGCCCTGCCCGGGGATCGGGTGGACGGGCACGACTACGCCGCCGCAGCCGTCGCCGCGGGAGCGGTCGCGACGCTGGCCGGACGCGACGTCGGCGGGCCGGCGATCGTGGTGGGCGATCCGCTGGCCGCCCTGGGCCGGCTCGCGCGCGCGGTCGTCGACAGGCTGCCCGCGCTTCGGGTCGTCGGCCTCACGGGCTCGACGGGCAAGACGAGCACCAAGGACCTGCTCGCCGCGCTGCTGCGGGGGACCGGGCCGACGGTCGCCCCACGAGGCTCCTTCAACAACGAGCTCGGGGTGCCGCTGACGGCGCTGGGCGTCGACGAGCGCACGCGCTGGCTCGTCGTCGAGATGGGGGCACGCGCCCCCGGGAACATCGCCTATCTGTGCGCGGTGACGCCGCCGACGATCGGCGTCGTCCTCAACGTCGGCGCTGCCCACGCCGGGGTCTTCGGCAGCCGCGAGGTGACGGCTCGGACGAAGGGCGAGCTGGTGGAGGCACTGCCGCACGACGCCGTGGCGGTGCTCAACGCAGACGACCCGATGGTCGTGGCGATGGCGGCACGCACGCAGGCGCGCATCGTGCGCACCGGACGGGGTGCGGGCGCTGACGTGCGGGCCGAGGACGTGGTGCTGGACGCCGCCGCCCGCGCCTCCTTCACGTTGCGCACCCCGGTCGGGCACGCGCACGTCCAGCTCGCCGTGCACGGTGAGCACCACGTCGCCAACGCCCTGGCCGCCGCGGCCGTGGCGTTGGAGGCGGGCATGTCCCCCGAGCAGGTGGCCGCCGGCGCTCGGGGCTGCCGCGCAGCCCAGCCGCTGGCGCATGGAGGTCACCGACCGGCCGGACGGGGTGAGGATCGTCAACGACGCCTACAACGCCAACCCCGACTCGGTGGCCGCCGCGCTGAGCGCCCTGCACGCGATGTGCGGGCCCGCGTCCGACGGGCGGCGGCTCGAGCCTGACGAGCGTCGGCCCGACGCGGTGGAGGCCCCGGCCCGGAGGGGTTGGGCGGTGCTCGGCGAGATGCTCGAGCTGGGGGACGCGGCACACGCCGAGCACGCCGAGGTGGGGCGCCTGGCGGCTGCCCTCGGTATCGCCCGGGTGGTGGCGGTCGGTGAGGGCACGAGAGCGCTCGCGGCCGGCGCGGGTGCAGCCGGGGTGTGGGTGCCGGACGTCGCGGCGGCGCTGGCACTGCTGCGGGAGGAGATCCGGTCCGGCGACGTCGTGCTGGTGAAGGCGAGCCGCTCGATCGGGCTGGAGCGCCTCGCGGCGCAGCTGCTCGTTGACGCGCTGCCCGCCGCCGTCGGGACCCTTCCCCCCCCGGTTCCCTCCCCGGTCCTGCACCGGGAGGTGACCCCGTGAGGACCGTACTGATCGCGGCTGCGGTCTCCCTCGTGGTCGGGCTGTTCGGGACGCCGCTGTACATCCGGTTCCTCATGGCGCGCGGCTACGGCCAGATCATCCGCGACGACGGCCCGACCTCCCACCACACCAAGCGCGGGACCCCGACCATGGGCGGGGCGGTCATCATCGGCGGCTCGCTGGCCGCCTACGCGGTGGCCCACCTCGTGACGCTGCGTACCCCGACGACGTCCGGCGTACTCGTCCTCTTCCTCATGAGCGGCCTCGGCCTGGTCGGCTGGCTGGACGACTACCTCAAGGTGGCCAAGCAGCGGTCGCTGGGTCTGGGGGCCGGTGCCAAGCTGGCCTGTCAGTCGGTGGTCGCGATCGCGTTCGCGGCGCTGGCCCTGGAGTTCCCCAACCGGGCCTTCCAAACCCCGGCGTCGACGCGCATCTCGTTCATCCGCGAGACCGACGTCGACCTCGCGTTCGCCGGCCCGCTGGTGGGCGTGCTGCTGTTCGTCGTCTGGGCCTACCTGATGATCGCCGCGACGAGCAACGGGGTGAACCTGACCGACGGTCTCGACGGCCTGGCGACGGGGGCCAGCGTCATGGTGTTCGGCGCGTACGTGCTGATCGGCACGTGGCAGTCGAACAACTCCTGCCAGCTGCGCCCCGGGGCGCAGTGCTACGAGGTCCGCGACCCCCGCGACCTCGCCGTCGTGGCTGCCTGTGTCATGGGCGCCTGCTTCGGCTTCCTCTGGTGGAACGCCTCCCCGGCCAAGATCTTCATGGGGGACACCGGGTCGTTGGCACTGGGTGGCGCGTTGGCGGGCCTGGCCATCACCACCCGGACCGAGCTGCTCCTGCTCGTCATCGGCGGCCTGTTCGCGATCATCACCCTGTCGGTCATCGTGCAGGTCGGCTCGTTCAAGCTGACCGGACGCCGGGTGTTCCGCATGGCGCCGTTGCAGCACCACTTCGAGCTGGCCGGATGGGGCGAGGTGACCATCGTCATCCGGTTCTGGATCATCGCCGGGCTCTTCGTGTCCCTCGGGCTCGGCGCCTTCTACGCCGAGTGGGTCGTGGGGACGTGAGCACGCTCGACCAGCCCACCGGCACGCCTACGCCGGACTGGTCCGGGCTGCATGTCGTCGTCGCGGGGATCGGTGTCTCGGGCTTCGCCGCCGTCGACGCGCTGCTCGAACGCGGCGCGCACGTCGTGGCGGTCGACGACGGCCAGGGTGCCTCGCTCGCCGAGCGTGGCCAGATCCTGGGGACGCTCGGGGCCCACCTCCTGCTGGGCGAGGGCGCGGCGAATCGGCTGCCCCCGGTGCGCGGCCGCGTACCGGACCTCGTGGTCACCTCGCCTGGCTGGCGACCCGACCAGCCCCTCCTCGCAGGGGCGGCCGCCGCGGGGATCCCGGTGTGGGGCGAGGTCGAGCTCGCCTGGCGGATGCGGCCACCAGGTGCGGCGCCGTGGCTGACGCTCACGGGGACGAACGGCAAGACGACCACGGTGAAGATGCTCGCTGCGATGCTCGCGGCTGCGGGGCACCGCGCTGTCGCAGCCGGCAACGTGGGCACACCCATCCTCGAGGCCGTGCTGCACCCCCAGCCGTACGACGTGATCGCGGTGGAGCTCAGCAGCTTCCAGCTGCACTGGGCCTCCTCCCTGCGACCCCGGGCGAGCGCCTGCCTCAACGTCGCCCCCGACCACGTGGACTGGCACGGGTCGATGGCGGCGTACACGCAGGCGAAGGGACGGGTGTACACCGGCACGGAGGTGGCCTGCGTCTACAACGTCGCGGATCCGGTGACCGAACGGCTCGTGCGCGAGGCCGACGTGGCGGAGGGCTGCCGCGCCGTCGGGTTCACCCTCGGCGTGCCGGCCGTGTCGATGCTCGGAGTGGTGGACGACGTGCTCTGCGACCGCGCGTTCGTCGTCGAGCGCGCCACCTCGGCTGCCGAGCTCGCGAGCATGGACGACGTCCGCGCGGCGGCGGGGGGCACGCTGGCCCCGCACCACGTGGCCAACGCGCTGGCTGCGGCAGCGCTCGCGCGCGTGTACGGCGTGGCCCCGGTCGCCGTCCGCGACGGGCTGCGCGGGTTCACCCCCGACCCGCACCGCATCGCGCGTGTGGCCGAGCACGCCGGCGTGCTCTGGGTCGACGACTCGAAGGCGACGAACACCCACGCCGCCGACGCCGCGCTGCGGGCCTTCGGGTCCGTGGTGTGGATCGCCGGGGGCCTGGCCAAGGGCGCGACGTTCGACGACCTGGTCGCGCGCCACGCCTCACGGCTGCGCGCCGTGGTGCTCATCGGCCGCGACCGCGAGGTGATCGGTCAGGCGCTGGCGCGACACGCGCCCGAGGTCCCCGTGGTCAGGGTGGACGTCGCCGAGACTGGACCCGTGCCTGTGATGGATGCGGTCGTGCGCACGGCGGCGGAGCTCGCCCAGCCGTCCGACACCGTCCTTCTCGCCCCGGCCTGCGCGTCGTTCGACCAGTTCGCCTCCTACGGCCAGAGAGGCGATGCGTTCGCCGCCGCAGTCGACCGCTTCCTGGCCGGGTCCGGGGAGGGCTGAGCGTGGCGGTCGGAGTGCCCGCCGCGACGGCCCCGTCGTCGCAGCGGGCCCAGCAGGGCTTCATGGCCCGCCTTGACTCGCCACTCGCCTCGTACTACCTCGTGCTCGGCGCCAGCGTGACGCTGGTGCTCCTGGGTCTGCTGATGGTGCTGTCGAGCTCCAGCGTGGAGTCGTTGGCGACCACCGGCTCCTCGTACGCGGTCTTCGTGAAGCAGGCACGCTTCGCTGCCATCGGCGCCCCGCTCATGGCGTTGGCCGTCCGCCTGCCCGTCCGGGCGTGGAAGGCCCTGGCGTGGCCCGGGCTGGCGGTGGCCTTCGCCGGCCTCGCCCTGGTCACGGTCATGGGTCATGCGGTCAACGGCAACCAGAACTGGGTGCAGGTGGGCCCGGTCACGGTGCAGCCCTCGGAGGCGGCGAAGCTCGCCCTCATCGTCTGGGGGGCCGCGGTTCTGGCCCGTAAGCGGCCGCTGCTCGGCAGCAGTCTTCACGCGCTGGTGCCGGTGGTCGTGCCCGTGGCCGTGGGGATGCTCGGGCTCGTGCTGGTCGGTCACGACCTCGGCACCGCGCTGGTGCTCATGGGCCTGACCGGTGCCCTGATCTGGGTGGCGGGCGCGCCGCTGCGCGTGTTCGTCCTGGCCGGCGCGCTCGCCGCGGCCGCGATGGCCGTGCTCGTGCAGGGCAGCCACAGCCGCATGACGCGCATCCAGTCCTGGGTCGGCGGGGACTGCACGGACTACCTCAACGCCTGCTGGCAGGCCACCCACGGCAAGTGGGCGCTGGCCACGGGCGGCTGGTGGGGGGTGGGCCTCGGTGCGAGCCGGCAGAAGTGGGGCCTGCTCCCGGAGGCGCACAACGACTTCATCTTCGCGATCATCGGTGAGGAGCTGGGCCTGGCCGGCACGCTCGCCGTCATCATGCTCTTCGCGCTGCTGGGCATCGGCTTGTACCGGGTGGTCGCCCACACCGAGGACATATTCGTGAAGATCGCCACAGGTGGTGTGCTGGCCTGGGTGCTCGGGCAGGCGTTGGTGAACATCGGCGCCGTGGTAGGGCTGCTGCCGGTGGTCGGGCTGCCGCTGCCTCTGGTGTCCAGCGGGGGGTCCGCGCTCGTGAGCACGATGGTCGCCCTCGGCATGGTGGTCGGCTTCGCCCGGCACGAACCGTCCGCGCGCCGGGCGCTGGCGGCTCGGCCGGGCCTCGTGCGCCGATCCCTGGCAGTGATCCCGATGGCGGTCGCGTCGCACACCCGAGGGCAGGGTCGAGTCGCGCGCCGGCTGTCGGCACGGCGGGGCGCCGCGCGATGAGCCTGTCGGTGCTGCTCGCCGGCGGCGGGACCACCGGGCACGTCGCCCCGCTGCTCGCCGTGGCGGACTGCCTGCGGCGTCGAGACCCGAGCACCTGCGTCACCGTGCTGGGTACCCGCGAAGGTCTCGAGGCGCGGCTCGTGCCGGAGGCCGGGTACCCGCTGCGGGTGATCGGACGGGTGCCGCTGCCGCGCCGCCCCTCGGCTGACCTGATCCGCCTGCCAGGTCGGTTGTGGGGTGCGGTGGCCGAGGCGTCGGCGGCGGTGCGGGACTCCAAGGCCGACGTGGTCGTCGGTTTCGGCGGGTACGTCTCCACCCCTGCCTACCTCGCGGCGCGGCGGCTCGGGGTGCCCTTCGTCGTCCACGAGGCGAACGCTCGGCCAGGGCTGGCGAACCGGCTGGGGGCGCGCTTCACCCCGTGGGTCGCGGTGGCCCTGCCCGGCACACCGCTTCGCGGCGCCCGCGTGCTCGGCCTGCCGCTGCGACGACAGATCACCACGCTGGACCGTGGTGCCCGCCGTGCCGAGGCGATGGCCGAGTTCGGGCTCGAGCCGCAGCGCACGACGTTGCTGGTCACCGGCGGGTCGCTGGGTGCCCAGCGGCTCAACACCACCTTCGGGGCGGCCTCCGCAGCCCTGGGCGCCGCGGGCGTCCAGGTGCTGCACGCCAGCGGGCGGGGCAAGCAGGTGGTGACCACCGGGCCTGGCGGCTCAAGCGAGTCGGGCGACTCGGGCGACTCTCGCGGCGCCCGCTATGTGGTGCGCGAGTACGTCGACCGCATGGACCTGGCCTACGCTGCCGCGGACTTCGTGGTGTGCCGCGCCGGGGCCGGCACCGTGAGCGAGGTGTCAGCGGTCGGCCTGCCGGCGGCCTACGTCCCGCTGCCGGTCGGTAACGGCGAGCAGCGCCTCAACGCGCAGGGCGTGGTCGACGCGGGCGGGGGCGTCCTCGTGGACGACGCCGCCTGCACACCCGACTGGGTGCGCACGCTGCTCGTACCGCTGCTCGGCGACTCCGGCCGGCTGCGGGCGATGGGGGAGGCCGCAGCCCGCTTCGGCATCCGGGACGCCGACGAGCGGATGGCCGACTTCGTGGTCGAGGCGGCAGCCTCGGGCGGTTCCCGGTGAGCGCCGACGACCCGGTGCCCGCGGCGGCCGACCTCGGCCGTGTGCACTTCATCGGGGTCGGCGGGGCGGGGATGTCTGGGATCGCGCGGATCCTGCTGGCCCGCGGCCTGGCCGTGTCGGGCAGCGACGCCAAGGACTCCCGGGCCCTGGCCATCCTCGGCGCGCTCGGCGCCGACGTGCACGTGGGCCACGACGCCGCCCGCGTGGAGGGCGCCGACACCGTCGTGGTGTCCTCGGCCGTGCGCGACTCCAACCCCGAGCTCGTCCGTGCCCGAGCACTCGGTCTGCGGGTGCTGCACCGCTCGCAGGCGCTCGCGGCCGTGATGGCCGGACGGCGCGCGGTCGCAGTCGCGGGCACGCACGGCAAGACGACGACGACGTCCATGCTCACGGTGGCCCTGCAGCACGCCGGCGCCGACCCGTCGTTCGCCATCGGCGGTGAGCTGACCGAGGGTGGCGCGAACGCCCGTGACGGGACCGGTGACGTCTTCGTCGCGGAGGCCGACGAGTCGGACGGCTCGTTCCTGCTCTACACCCCGGCCGTCGCGATCGTCACCAATGTGGAGGCCGACCACCTCGACCACTACGGCACCGCGTCGGCCGTCAAGCACGCCTTCGGCGAGTTCTGCCTGCGCGTGGTGCCCGGGGGGACCTTGGTGGCGTGCGCGGACGACCCCGGTGTGGGTGAGGTGCTGGCTGCTGTCGGCGACCGCCTCGAGGCTCGCGGGGTCGCCGTACGCCTGTACGGCACGGGTACGGCCGACACGCACGTGTACGACGTCGACGTCCATGCCGGGAGCGCCTCGGGGACGGGCGTCGGGGTGTCGCTGAGACTCGCCTCGGGTGGTGCGTCGGCTGGCCTGCCCGTGCGCCTTCGGGTGCCGGGTGCGCACAACGCGCTCAACGCCGCGGCGGCGTGGACGGCGGCCGTGGCTCTCGGCTTCGACCCGGCGGTCGTCGTCCAGGGTCTGGAGATGTTCGGTGGCGCGCGTCGCCGCTTCGAGGCCAAGGGCGAGGCCGCCGGCGTGCGCGTCTTCGACGACTACGCCCACCACCCCACCGAGGTGATGGCCGTTCTGCGGGCGGCACGAGCGGTCGTCGGGTCCGGGCGTGTGATCGCGGTCTTCCAGCCGCACCTGTTCAGCCGCACGCGGATCTTCGCGTCGGACTTCGGCGCCGCGCTCGGGCTGGCCGACGAGGTGGTGGTCATGGACGTCTACGCCGCCCGCGAGGACCCCGAGCCCGGCGTGACGGGCGCCCTCGTCGCGCAGGCAGTGCCGCTGCCTGCGGGGCGGGTGGCCTTCGTGCCCTCGATGGCCCAGGTGGCTGGGCACGTCGCGGGTCGGGCTCAGGCGGGCGACATCGTCCTCACCGTCGGCGCGGGCGACGTCACGATGCTGGGCCCGGAGATCATCGCCGCGCTGGAGGCGCGCTGATGGCGCGCACGAGACCTCCGGCGCGGCCGGTCGCCCGGCCGTCGCCGCCACCGCCGCGAGTACCCGCCGCGACGCTCGGCTCACCGACGGGAGGGTCGGGCGCGCCACCCCCGGGAGCCTGGCAGCGGGGCGGCACCGTCTCGACCACATCGGCGCAGCGGTTCGCCGCGAAGGTGCGCTCGCGTCGCCGACGCCGGATCGGTGTTGCGGCGGCGGGGGTCGCGCTCGCCGCCGGGGCCGGGTGGGTGGCCTTGGGCTCGCCGTGGCTGCGCCTGCAGCACATCCAGGTCGACGGCACGCAGCGGTTGGATCGCGCGGTGGTGCTGGCCGCCGCCAAGACCCAGGTGGGGCGTCCGATGGTGGTGCTCGACTGCGACCGCGTGGCGTCGGCCGTGCGGAGCCAACGCGTGGTCGCCTCGGTCGTCGTGACCCGTCGGTGGCCCTCGACGATCGTGGTGCACGTCGTCGAACGCCGACCCGTCGCGGCCGTGCCCGACGCGTCGGGGTATCGCCTCATGGACCCCGACGGTGTGGAGGTGGCGCGCGCGGGGAGCGCGCCCCCCGGTCTGCCGGTGGTGCGTGTGAGCCTGGCCGGCGGCGGGGCCCAGGCGCTCAGAGCGACGTTGTCGGTTCTGGACGCGATGCCGGTCGCGTTGCGGGCACTGGTCGCGACCGTCGGCGCTGACAGCCCGGACCAGGTGTGGCTCGTGCTGGCGGACGGCGCCCGCGTGACATGGGGCGGGCCCGAGGACACGCCGCTGAAGTCGGACGTGCTCAGAGCACTCCTGAAGCACCGGGCGAGGGCCTACGACGTCTCGGCGCCGATGGCTCCCGCTACCAGCGGGACGCTCGCGGCGCGGCGCTGACGCCACGGGCCGTGCGCCGGCGGCGGAGTCGGTCGGTGAATCCGCCGACACACCCGGCGCGGTCGTTGAATCGGTCCACCGCTCTGCCTACGGTCGTGACATCACGAGGTTGACATAACTATAACCCTCTACCTGAGGGTGAGGGTCGGGAGGGGACCGGCGTCGTCCGGCTCGCCCCACGGCCCGTCTGCTCGGCCCGAACTCATGCGAGCGAGAGGCACCGACGTGGCAGCACCACAGAACTACCTCGCAGTCATCAAGGTCGTCGGCATCGGCGGCGGCGGCGTGAACGCCGTCAACCGCATGATCGAGGTCGGCCTCAAGGGCGTGGAGTTCATCGCCATCAACACCGATGCCCAGGCGCTGCTCATGAGCGATGCCGACGTCAAGCTCGACGTCGGGCGCGAGCTCACCCGTGGCCTCGGCGCAGGTGCGGACCCCGAGGTGGGTCGCAGGGCGGCCGACGACCACGCCGACGAGATCGAGGAGGTCCTCAAGGGGGCCGACATGGTCTTCGTGACGGCGGGGGAGGGCGGTGGGACCGGTACGGGCGGTGCACCCGTGGTGGCCCGGATCGCGCGATCGCTGGGCGCGCTGACGATCGGCGTCGTCACCCGGCCGTTCACGTTCGAGGGCAGGCGGCGCTCGACCCAGGCCGACGTCGGCATCGCAGGGCTGCGCGAGGAGGTCGACACGCTCATCACGATCCCCAACGACCGCCTGCTGTCCATCAGCGACAGGCACGTCAGCGTGCTCGACGCGTTCCGGTCGGCCGACCAGGTGCTGCTCTCCGGCGTCCAGGGGATCACCGACCTGATCACCACCCCTGGTCTGATCAACCTCGACTTCGCCGACGTCAAGTCGGTGATGCAGGGGGCGGGCAGCGCGCTCATGGGGATCGGGTCGGCGCGGGGTGAGGACCGGGCCATCCAGGCGGCCGAGACGGCCATCTCGTCGCCCCTGCTCGAGGCCAGCGTCGACGGCGCGCACGGCGTGCTGCTGTCGATCCAGGGCGGGTCCGACCTGGGGCTGTTCGAGATCAACGAGGCGGCGCGGCTGGTGCAGGAGGCCGCCCACCCGGAGGCCAACATCATCTTCGGAGCGGTGATCGACGACGCGCTCGGTGACGAGGTGCGCGTGACCGTCATCGCGGCCGGGTTCGACGGAGGAGCACCCGTCCGTCGTCGTGACGACCGCGCCCTGGGCCAGGTGAGCGGTCGCTCGGCGGCCGCGTACGCCGCCGCCGGCGGTGACCCGGCCGGCTCGGCCGGGTCCAACGGGCACGGCTCCAACGGCCATGGGCCGAGCGGGTACGCCACCACCGGGAACGGCTCGGGCGGCCATGCCGTGCCGACCCCAGCATCCACGAGCGCCTCGGCATCGACGCGCACCGAGCCGGGTCACGACGGGGCGGCCCACGCGAGCGGCTCGGGGCACGTCACCGCAGAGGTGCCGCCCGGTGGGCACGGGGGTGACGCGCCCGCGGCGGACCGTCAGCGGGAGGCGCACGCCCCGGCCACACAGGGTGCGTCGGCAGCCGCCACGTCGTCGCACGCGTCGGCGCCTCGGGTGGTCGAGCTGCCTGAGGACGTCCAGGTCCGTGCCCGTCGGCCGGTGGCGCTCGAGGACGACGATCTCGACGTGCCCGACTTCCTGAAGTAGCCGCGTCCTGCCGGGGGCCTGCATGGCTCTGCCCGTCATGACCGTCGATCTCGGCCCCGGTGTTCTCGCCGGCTTCACCACCCGGCATGGGGGCGTCTCGACCGGTCCCTGGGCGAGCCTGGACCTGGCACTGCACGTCGGCGACGACCCCCGGCTCGTGGCCCGCAACCGCAAGCGACTGGCGTCGTGGGTCGGCGCGCCGGTCAGCTTCGGCCAGCAGGTGCACGGCACGCGTGTCCGCGTGCTCGCCGGCGCGGCCGGGATGCCCACTGCGGGCGGCGAGGCTGAGCCGGCCCCCGAGTGCGACGCGACCGTAGCCACGGATCACGGCGCGGCGGTCGGCGTCCTGGTCGCCGACTGCGTCCCCGTGCTCCTGGCCGACCCGGAGGCCGGCGTCGTCGCGGCGGCGCACGCGGGCCGGCGGGGGTTGCTCGACGGGTTGCTCGAGGTGACGGTGGACGCCCTGGTGGCGCACGGTGCCCAGGCGAGCCGCCTCCGGGCGGCCCTGGGCCCATCGGCGGGCGCGTGCTGCTACGAGGTCGGCGAGCAGATGCGCGCGGACGCCGCCGCACGGCGTCCGTCGGTCTGGGGACAGACGTCGTGGGGGACGCCGTCCCTCGACCTTCGGGCCGGCTGCCGGGCCGCTCTGGCGAGCTGCGGCGTCCACCACGTCATCGAGGTAGGGGGTTGCACGATCGAGAGCCCCGACCACTTCTCCTACCGTCGAGCGCCCGTGACGGGTCGTTTCGCCGGCTTCGTGAGAATGACCGCGTGAGAATGACCGCGTGAGAGTGACCTCGTGAAGGTGCGGTCGTGAGCGATCCCGACGACCCGCGACGCTCCGAGATCGCCGCGGGGCTGGACCGCGTCCGTCGGCGGATCGATGTGGCCTGCAGGGCGGTGGGTCGAGACCCGGGCCAGGTGTCGTTGATCGTGGTCACGAAGACGCGCCCGCCGTCCGACGTGAGGATCCTGGCTGAGCTCGGGGTGAGCGACGTCGGGGAGAACCGCGACCAGGAGGCCGCTCCCAAGGCCGCCGAGTGCGCCGATCTCGGGCTGTCGTGGCACTTCGTCGGCCAGCTTCAGACCAACAAGGCCCGTTCCGTTGCGCGCTACGCGTGCCTTGTGCACTCGGTGGACCGGCCGTCGCTGGTCTCGGCGCTCGCCGCCGCCGCCGCGGCGGCTCAGCGGCGTCTGGACTGTCTTGTGCAGGTCTGCCTCGACGACTCACCGGGGCGCGCAGGTGTGACCCCGGAGGGTGTCGCCGGTCTGGCCGCCGACATCGCGGCCCGGCCGAGCCTGCGCTTGCGTGGTGTCATGGCCGTGGCCCCCCTCGGTGCGGACCCGCTGGGGTCGTTCGCGGTGCTCCCTGTGGTTCTCGCGACCTTGCGTGAGACGCACGCGGAGGCGGACATCGTGTCGGCGGGGATGAGCGAGGACCTGGAGGCGGCGCTGGCGTGCGGCGCGACACACCTGCGTGTCGGTAGCGCGGTGCTCGGTAGGCGGCCGGTGCTCCGGTAGCGTCGAGTGACGAGGGCGACACCGACGGAGGGAACGATGGCTGGCGCGCTGCGCAAGACCATGATCTACCTTGGGCTCGCCGAGGACGACATTCATCGTGAGGAGCCTTACGAGGCTCTCGAGGGTTTCGATGACGCGGCGGTGACCGACGACGTCGACGACGACGAGCCGTTGCCCGAGCGACGGGCCGCAGTCACGCCCATCAACCGAGGGCACGTCGCGCGCTTCGTGGCGGCACCCGAGCAACGCGAGATGCACCGGATCTCCACCATCCACCCGCGCACGTACAACGAGGCGAAGACGATCGGCGAGGCGTTCCGCGCCGGCACGCCCGTGATCATGAACCTGGGGGAGATGGACGACGCCGACGCCAAGCGCCTCGTCGACTTCGCCGCAGGGCTCGTGTTCGGCCTGCGGGGCACCATCGAGCGCGTCACGAGCAAGGTGTTCCTGCTGTCGCCGGCGCATGTCGAGGTCGCACCGGCGGACAAGGTCAGGCCCGGGGAGCGCGGCCTGTTCAACCAGAGCTGACCGGACGCCGCTGGGCCGCGCCCATGGCGGGGTCGGGGGTCCGCGTACGGTCGGTCATACTCATGGGGTCCGTCGCCGACTCGAGCACCCGGGACCGCTGTGGTCATCCTCTCCTTCCTGAGATTCGTCGTCTGGCTGTTCCTGATCATCTTGATCATCCGGCTGGTGTTCGACTGGATCCAGGTGTTCGCGCGCGACTGGCGGCCCACCGGGCCCGTGCTCGTGGTCGCCGAGGCCGTGTACAGCACCACCGACCCTCCGCTGAAGGCGCTACGGAAGGTGCTGCCACCGTTGCGCATCGGGTCGATCCAGCTCGACCTGGCCTTCCTGGTGCTGTTCTTCCTGTGCACGCTGCTGATCAATATTCTGTGACCTGGCTGCCGCCGCGACCGAGTCGACCCCGGCAGGCGCGGCCCGCTGTGCCCAACAGCCGTCGCCCAGGATGGTGCGCGGACCCGGCTTATCACCTATCGTCACCTCGGGTGACGCATGGTTCGGGCCGGGCTGGGCACGCACCACGTTGCCTGTGTACCGTCGCCTTCGGATACCGTGACGGCACGGCGGCTCCGATCTCCCGACCGAGACTCTCCCGCGAGGTGACCAGATGGCCTTGACCCCCGATGACGTCGTCAACAAGCGCTTCCAGGCGACCAAGTTCCGTGAGGGGTACGACCAGGACGAAGTGGACGACTTCCTCGATGAGGTCGTCAACGAGCTTCGGCGACTGAGTGAGGAGAACGAGGAGCTTCGAGGCAAGCTGACGGCCTGCGAGCGACGCGTCGGTGAGCTCTCCCGAGCCACGGTGGCGCGCGAGGCCGCTCCGGAGCCCGAGGCGCCGAAGCCGCCGCCGATGCCCGTGCCTGTGCCTGTGCCCGTGGCCGTGGCCGCGCCCGTGCCCGTTCGGCCGGCCGCTCAGGCCGAGGCCACCCCGGGCGTCGGGCCCGAGGCCGCGACGGGCATGCTCGCGCTGGCGCAGAAGCTGCACGACGAGTACGTGCGCAACGGCGAGCAGCAGCGTGACCGCATCGTCAACGAGGCTCGTGAGCACGCGGCCCGCCTGCTGCGTGAGGCCGAGGAGAAGCAGCGCCAGACGCTCGGCTCGCTGGAGCAAGAGCGCTCGCTGCTCGAGCGCAAGATCGACGAGCTCCGGGCGTTCGAGCGCGAGTACCGCAGCCGACTGAAGTCCTACCTCGAGGGCCAGCTGCGCGAGCTCGAGGCGAAGGCGGCTGTGGTCCCCAACCGGGCCCCGCAGCAGCCCGTGACCACGGGAGCGCCGTACACGGGGCCTCTGCCCAGCCGCAGCGGCTACGGCCCCGAGTCGGGCCAGGACGCCGGTGCTCAGCAGTACCCGTTCGGCGACCGGGGCTGAAACGCGGTTCCACGCGCGGCTCCACGCACGGGGGGTTGGCCGATCGGTGCGGTCGGGCCCCGGTCGTTCGTTGTCATGTCGTTCGTTGTCGTGTCGGTCCTTGCCATGAGGTCGGGCTGGTGACCCGTCAGCAGGCGCGGGGGTTGAGGGTGCAGGTGCGCGTGCGTCCGGGAGCTCCAGGCGTGCGCGTCGGGGGCAGCCATGACGGCGCCCTGCTCGTCGCCGTCACGGCGCGCGCGGTCGACGGCGCGGCAACGCGGGCGTGCCTGCGCGCCGTGGCCGAGGCATTCGGTGTCCGCCCACGCCAGGTGCACCTGCACAGCGGCGAACGGAGCAGGACGAAGCTGCTGGACGTCGAGGGGTCGGCTGGCGTGCTCCGCGCCCGGCTGGAGGCCCTGCTCGCCGACGAGTGACCAGCCCAGACGGGTGAGCCTCGTGAGGGACCCGTCGGCAGTCGGCGTCCGTCGTGGACCGCTGGGCGTTTCGTGTAGAGATCACTCGGCGTGGTCCGTTGAGTACCAGAGTGTGCGCGCCTATCCTTCCGGCACGATCACTGGGCCCTCGGGGCGGGTGGGGAGGTTCCATGGCTGAGCGCAGGTCGTTGGCCGGGACGGCTCGACGGGCCGTGTCCGGGGCGGCCAAAGCCGTGCGCGCGGTGACCCCTGGATCGGCTTCGGCCCCCAGGAAGGCGGCCCCTTCCGTGACACCGGCGGCGGCCAAGGGCGCGACCGTCAAGGGCTCCTCGCCGGTGAAGGCGGCTCCTGCCAAGAAGGCAGCTCCGGCCAAGGCAGCTCCGGCCAAGGCCGCGCCGGCCAAGGCGGCTGGCCGCGCCGGTCAAGACCGCGCCCGCAACGAAGGCTGCTGTGTCCGCGCCGGCCAAGAAGGCTGTGCCCGCGGCCAGGACCGCTGTACCGGCGAAGAAGGCCGCGCCGGCCGCGAAGAAGGCGGCACCCGCGGCGAAGAAGGCGGCACCCGCGGCGAAGAAGGCGGCGGCACCTGCGAAGAAGGCAGCACCTGCGAAGAAGGCAGCACCTGCGAAGAAGGCAGCACCTGCGAAGAAGGCAGCACCTGCGAAGAAGGCAGCACCTGCGAAGAAGGCGGCACCCGCGCGAAGAAGGCGGCGCCTGCGGAAGAAGGCAGCACCTGCGAAGAAGGCGGCACCTGCGAACAAGGTCACGCGGGCGCCCAAGGCTCCCGCCGGCGGTGCGGCGTCCCTGATCGTGCGGGAGGACGAGAGCCCGTGGACCGCAGCCGAGCTCGACGGGGTGCAGGCAGAGCTGACAGGTGAGCTACGGCGCCTGGAAGGCGAGATCGCCTCCATGCAGTCCAACATCGCCGACGTGATGCGTGACAGCGCCGACGGGGCCGGGGACGACCAGGCCGACAGCGGGGCCAAGGCCTACGAGCGCGAGCAGGAGCTCACCTTCCTTGCCGGCACCCGGGAGGCGCTGTTCCAGACCCAGCACGCGCTCACGCGCATCGATCTCGGCACCTACGGGGTCTGCGAGTCGTGCGGCAACGCGGTCGGCAAGCTGCGGCTGCAGGCCTTCCCTCGGGCCACCCTCTGCGTCGCCTGCAAGCAGAAGCAAGAGCGCCGCTGACCTTCTCCGGGTCCGCCCGACTCTGCCTGCGCCGCGGCGCCGACCGAGCGGCGGCGTCCGCCGGGGGGCGTCCGCTACGGAGGTTGCAGGGATCCACAGGTGCGGACGGGCTTGTGCGGCCGGTGGGCGGCGATGGTGCTGACGGAGGCCACCCTCGGTCCATGGCAGGCTGGTGACCATCATGGATGAGCCTCTCGTGGTGGACCAGGACGCCGCCGTGCGCCCGCGCCGACACCTCTCCCTGCTGCTCGCCGCGGTAGCCGCAGCCGTCGTCGTGCTCGACGTGGCCACCAAGCACTGGGCGGTAGCGAGGCTGACGGACCGGGCACCGATCCACGTGATCGACGGGCTCCTCCAGCTGCACCTGACCCGCAACCCGGGCGCCGCGTTCTCCTTCGCGACCGGCAGCACCTGGCTCTTCACCGTCGTTGCTGCAGGCGTGAGCGTGTACATCGTCCGTGTGTCCCGCCGGCTCGGAACCCGCTGGTGGGCCGTGGCACTCGGGCTGCTGCTCGGCGGCGCGATCGGGAACCTGCTCGACCGGCTCTTCCGGGAGCCGGGGTTCGCCCGCGGCCACGTGATCGACTTCATCGAGCTCCCGCACTACCCGATCTTCAACGTCGCGGACTCGTGCATCGTGACCTCCGCCGTGCTCATCGGGCTCCTCGGCCTTCGCGGCATCGGCGTCGACGGGCGGCGCTCGAGTGGGTGAGACGAGGTCGCTGCCGGTTCCCGAAGGCCTTGTCGGTGAGCGGGTCGACTCCGGCCTTGCCCGCCTGCTCGGCCTGTCCCGATCGGCTGCAGCCGACCTCGCCGAGACCGGCGCAGTCCTGGTCGACGGGCTGCCTGCGGGCAAGTCCGACCGTCTGCGGACCGGGACGTGGCTCGAGGTGAGCCTCCCCGAGGCGTCCTCGCCCTTGGCGGTGGTGGCGGAGGCCGTCCCGGGGCTGCGCGTCGTCCACGAGGACGACGACGTCGTCGTCGTCGACAAGCCAGTGGGCGTGGCTGCCCACGCCAGCCCGGGATGGTCCGGGCCGACGGTCGTCGGCGGGCTGGCGGCCGCGGGGCACCGGATCGCGACCTCGGGGGCCGCGGAGAGGCAGGGCGTCGTCCACCGCCTGGACGTCGGCACCAGCGGACTCATGGTGGTGGCGAAGAGCGAGGCCGCGTACTCGCAGTTGAAGCGGGCCTTCCGCGACCGGACGGTCGACAAGGTCTACCACGCGCTCGTCCAGGGCCATCCCGACCCGTCGCGGGGCACCATCGACGCACCGATCGGCCGGCACCCGAGCGCGGACTACAAGTGGGCCGTCGTCGGCGGCGGCCGCCCGAGCGTGACCCACTACGAGCTCCTCGAGGCGTTCCGCGGCGCGGCGCTGGTGGAGGTGCGTCTGGAGACAGGGCGCACGCACCAGATCCGCGTGCACTTCGCCGCCCTGCGCCATCCGTGCGTCGGTGACCTGACCTACGGGGCTGACCCGACTCTCGCCCAGAGGCTGCGTCTGGATCGGCAGTGGCTGCACGCCGTGAGGCTGGGCTTCGAGCACCCGCGCACCGGGCGGCCCGTCGTGTTCACCAGTGACTACCCCGACGACCTGGCACGGGCACTGGAGCTGCTCGCAGTGGTGTGACGGCACGTGTCCGACACCGGGGCCCGCGTGACGGTGGATGTGACGGTGGATGTCGGATGGTTTCGGGACCCAGCTGCGTCACCCTCGTGCCACGCTCGCGACCGGGAGTCGCACGGGCGCGAGGGTGCCCTCGGCGTCGCCCGGTCACTGCGCCTGGCGTGCGGGGCGAAGCGCTCGCCAGCCCAGGCAGCGAACGAGTGCCTCGGGACCCCCGGGCGAGCGGCGGCTCCCCGAATGGGCGTGCGACTCGCGGGTCAGGAGCGCACCCCGCGGCGATGACCGTGAGCACCGCAGCCACGGCGGCCGAGATCTTCCACGGGCTGTACGGCCGTTCGCCGACGACCTGGCCGGTATGGGCGTTCACGAGCACCTGGAACGTCCTGCCGGCGTACACGTAGGCCGCGATCCACACCGGGAGGAGCACCAGCTTGAACATCACGTCGAGTAGCGCGGTGTCCACCGAGTGCACGCGCTGCTCGTCCCCGCCGATGTCGGCGCGGCAGTCCTTCTCGATGGCCGGCCTCATCCGCGTCTTGGCCTCGTCCAGGCCCTGGTCGGGCTCGACGTCGTAGCGCAGGGCCTGGTATCCGGACAGGTAGCCGGGCTGGTAGGCCACCGCGTTGTCCAGGCTCCACGGCGCGAGGTCGTCCAGCCGCGACTGCGGCAGCCGCTGCGAGGCCGGGACGAGGACGTCGTCGAACGCGTGCCGGACCTGCCCTGACGCCGGCCACCACCGCGTGTGCATCACCTGGCGGGACTCCGTGCGCGTCTCCCCGTTGACCGTCGTCGGTGTAGAACTCGGTCTCCCAGTAGTGCTCGCCACGCTGGCCGGTGTAGTCGCTGACGGTGTCGGCGTCGAACGTCCAGTGCGGCAGGTAGGTGCCCTTCAGCGACTCGGTCGACCCCACCTTCTTCAGGCGCGAGGGCGCGAACCAGCGCGAGGACACCCAGGTGCGGAACGCCTTCCCGGCGGCCGGGGCGTCCAGGCCGAACGGGACCACGGCCTCGGGCGCGATCTGGTCGGCCGCGCTCGCCTCGCCGACGACGGAGGCGCCGCAGAAGGGGCAGCGGTCGGCCAGGGCGTCGCTGTTGGTGTCGGCACCGCACGTGGGGCAGTGCAGCGTGAGCGCTCCCACCGTGGCGAGGGGCTTGCGTGGCAGCGGACTCCCAGTCCGCGTACGCGTGCTCGTCGACCGTGACGTCGCCGCCGGCCACCACCTCCTGCTCGAACCCGCAGTACGGGCAGCGGAGCATGCTCGTCCCCGCCGCGAACTCGACGCGCGCGCCGCAGCTGCGGCACGGGAACGACTGGGTGCCCGCGTGCTGGGCGGGGCCCGAGGGCTGCTGGTCTGGCATGGACCCTTCCTGGTTGTCTCGATCTCCTCGTTGTCTGGACTTCCGGCGTCTGGTCTCTGCTCACGCGGGAGTCGGACGGGCCGTCACTGCGATGGCGGCAGCGGCAGAGGCGGCGGAGCGCTCGCGAGGACGGAGGCGACCTCGGGGACGTCGTCGGCCGGCGTCCACTGACCCATCCCGGCCCGCCACACCAACGTGGCGGCTGTCAGGGTCCCGGCGGCGACGTGGGCTCGTAACGCCGGCTCGTCGAAGGGGCCCTGCTGCTGGCCGGCGACCCCGATGTACCACTGCGCCGACGAGGGCAGCGGGGGCGGTCCGTCCGCAGCCCCACCCGCGGCGGGCACAGGAGCGGCGGGCTGGCCACCCGTCTGCTGGCCACCCATCTGCTGGGCCATCCGCTGCCCCATGGCCATCCCCATGCCCAGCCCGATCCCCTCCGAGGCACCCCCGCTCGGGTTCGTGGCCGCCTGCTCCAGGGCGTTCGCCGCCTGGAACTGGGTGTACTGGTCGAGGTTGCCCAGGATCCCCATCTGTGTGCGCTTGTCCAGCGCCGCCTCGACCTCGGGCGGCACCGAGATGTTCTCGATGATGAAGGTCGGGATCTCGATGCCCACCGGAGCCAGCTCCTCGCTGAGCACGCCGGCCAGTCGCGCACCGATGGAGCCCTGCTGTGCGGCGAGGTCGAGCATCGGCACCTGGGCCGTCGCCAGGGCACTGCCGAGCCGGCCAACGATCATCTGACGCAGGTACTCCCGCACCTCCTCGGTGCGGAACTGCGGGTCGGTGCCGACCAGCTCCCTCAGCAGCTTGGCGGGGTCGGTGACCCGCGCTGCGTAGGCGCCGAAGGCACGCAACCGGACCATGCCGAACTCCGGGTCGCGGACCATCACCGGGTTCTGCGTGCCCCACTTCATGTCGGTGAACAGGCGGGTGTTGACGAAGTACACCTCGGCCTTGAACGGGGACTCGAAGCCGTACTTCCAGCCCTTGAGGGTCGACAGGATCGGCATGTTCTGCGTCTGCAGGGTGTAGGTGCCCGGGGTGTAGCAGTCGGCGATCTGGCCTTCGTTGACGAAGACCCCGGTCTGCGACTCGCGGACGACGAGCTTCGCGCCCATCTTGATCTCGTTGTCGTAGCGCGGGAAGCGCCAGACGATGGTGTCGCGGCTGTCGTCGAGCCACTCGATGATGTCGATCAGCTCACCCTTGAGCTTGTCCATCAGTCCCACAGGGGTCTCCTCGGTCGGGCTCGTCGTGGCCTCGGGTCCTCCGGCCGGCGTGTCCGGGCGGCACGTCGGCCGGCTCACGGGCGCCTGCCGGCGACCGCGCTGCAGCCGTTCGCGATGGTAGTCCGACGCCCGGACGGGCGAGCCCGTTCCTTGGTCCCGCGGCATGCCCGGGGCCGGGCTCGTGACGGGTGCAGGCGCCGGGCGGAGGCGCGTGCGGGCGCGGCGAGGGCGCCGCGACGACGACACGCCGTGGGGGCTGGGACGGCGCCTGCCTGCGATCCGACGGTCGGTGCCGACGCCTAGACTCCAGGCAGCAGACCACGCCTCTCGGCCCGCGCAAGCGGCCCCGCGACGTCCTCCCCGGTCAGCTCCGTGATCGACCCTTTTCACCGTCGGGCTCACCCGCGAGCCCGTCACCCTGGAGGCGCGGCATGTCATCGGGCAGCACCTCGTCCGGTGACTCCTTCGTGCACCTCCACGTGCACACCGAGTACTCGATGCTCGACGGTGCCGCGAAGATCGACGACTTGTTCTCCGAGGCCGCCCGCATGGGCATGCCGGCCGTGGCCACGACAGACCACGGCTTCATGTTCGGCGCCCACGAGTTCTGGCGGAAGGCAGGCGGCTACGGGGTCAAGCCGATCATCGGCATCGAGGCCTACGTGACCCCTGGCACCAGCCGCTTCGACCGCACCCGCGTGCGGTGGGGGGACGGTGGGGATGACGACGTGTCCAGCGGCGGCGCCTACACGCACCTGACGCTGCTGGCTCGCACCACCAGGGGCATGCACAACCTGTTCCGGCTGGCGTCGCTGGCCAGTCTGGAGGGCCAGTTCTACAAGCCCCGCATGGACCGGGAGCTGCTCTCGACCTACGCCGAGGGCATCATCGCCTTCACCGGCTGCCCGTCCGGTGAGATCCAGACCCGCCTGCGGCTCGGCCAGTACGAGGCGGCCCGCGAGGCGGCCGGTGACCTGCGCGACATCTTCGGCGCCGAGAACGTCTACTGCGAGCTCATGCAGCACGGCCTGCCGATCGAGCAGCGCACGCACAAGGACCTGCTGCGCCTGGCGCGTGAGCTCCAGATGCCGCTGGTCGCGACGAACGACCTGCACTACACACGAGCGGAGGACGCCAAGGCGCACGCCGTCCTCCTGTGCGTGCAGAGCGGCACGACGCTGGCCGACCCCAAGCGCTTCTCCCTCGGGGGGGAGGACTACTACCTCAAGTCACCGCAGGAGATGCGCCGGATCTGGCAGGAGCTCCCAGAGGCGTGCGACAACACTCTGGCGATCGCCGAGCGCTGCGATGCCCGCTTCGCCGACGAGAAGAACCTCATGCCGCACTTCCCCGTACCCCCGGGGGAGACCGAGGAGACCTGGTTCGTCAAGGAGGTCGAGCGGGGCCTGTACGAGCGCTACCCGAGCGGTGTGCCGACGGAGGCGCGCAAGCAGGCAGAGTTCGAGGTGGACGTCGTCTGTCAGATGGGCTTCCCCGGGTACTTCCTCGTCGTGGCCGACTTCATCACGTGGGCCAAGCGGCAGGGCATCAGGGTGGGGCCGGGCCGTGGCTCGGCCGCCGGCTCCATCGCGGCCTACGCCATGGGGATCACCGATCTCGACCCGCTCAAGCACGGCCTGATCTTCGAGCGATTCCTCAACCCCGAGCGTGTGAGCATGCCGGACGTCGATGTGGACTTCGACGAGCGCCGCCGCGGTGAGGTGATCCGCTATGTGACGCAGAAGTACGGCGAGGACCACGTCGCGCAGATCGTCACCTACGGCACCATCAAGGCCAAGCAGGCGCTCAAGGACGCCTCGCGGGTGCTCGGCTACCCCTTCTCGATGGGGGAGCGCCTCACGAAGGCGATGCCCCAGGCCGTGATGGGCAAGGACATCCCGCTGCGCGGCATCTTCGACAAGGCGCACCCGCGCTACGCCGAGGCCGAGGAGTTCCGCCAGCTGCACGCCTCCGACGAGGAGGTGCGCAAGGTCGTCGAGACGGCGATGGGGCTGGAGAACCTCAAGCGCCAGTGGGGCGTGCACGCGGCCGGCGTCATCATGTCCAGCGAGCCGCTGATCGACCACGTGCCGATAATGCGACGCGAGCAGGACGGCGCGATCATCACGCAGTTCGACTACCCGACCTGCGAGAAGCTCGGCCTGCTCAAGATGGACTTCCTGGGGCTGCGCAACCTGACCGTCATCGACGACGCCCTGGGGAACATCGTCGCCAACGGCAAGCCGGCGGTCGACCTGGATGCGATCTCCGCAACACTGGACGACTCGGCCACCTTCGAGCTGCTGGGTACCGGTGACACCCTGGGGGTCTTCCAGCTCGACGGTGGCCCGATGCGCTCGCTGCTGCGCATGATGCGCCCGGACAGCTTCGAGGACATCTCGGCCGTGCTCGCCCTGTACCGGCCGGGCCCGATGGGCGCGAGCAGCCACATCAACTATGCGCTGCGCAAGAACGGCCAGCAGCCGATCACGCCGATCCATCCCGAGCTCGCCGAGCCGCTCTCGGAGATCCTCGACACGACCTACGGCCTGATCGTGTACCAGGAGCAGGTCATGGCCATCGCGCAGAAGGTCGCCGGGTACAGCCTGGGCAAGGCCGACCTGCTGCGCCGGGCGATGAGCAAGAAGAAGAGAGACGTGCTGGACGCCGAGTTCGTCGGCTTCCGCGACGGCATGCTCGCCAACGGGTACTCCGACTCCGCGGTCGACACGCTGTGGGAGATCCTCGTCCCGTTCTCCGACTATGCGTTCAACAAGGCGCACACGGCCGGCTACGGGCTCGTCTCCTACTGGACGGCCTACCTCAAGGCCCGCTACCCGGCCGAGTACATGGCCGCCCTGCTCACGAGCGTGCGCGACGACAAGGACAAGTCGGCCCTCTATCTCAACGAGTGCCGGCGGATGGGCATCAAGGTCCTTCCCCCCGACGTGAACTCCTCGGCGGCCGACTTCACCCCGGTGGACGACGACGTGCGCTTCGGTCTCACGGCGATCCGCAACGTGGGGGCCAACGTCGTCGACGCGATCGTCACCGCCCGGGCCCGGCTCGGGCGCTACACCTCCTTCGAGGACTTCCTGCGCAAGGTGCCGGCGGTGGTGTGCAACAAGCGCACGATCGAGTCGCTGGTCAAGGCCGGCGCCTTCGACTCCCTGGGGCAGACGCGGCGGGGTCTGGTCGCGGTGCACGAGATCGCTGTCGACGCCGTGCTCAGCGACAAGCGGCAGGAGGCCATCGGCCAGGACTCCCTCTTCGGCGGTCTCGGCGACGGCGGCCCCCAGCTGTCGGTGGTCCCGGAGGTGCCGACGGAGGAGTGGAGCAAGCAGACATTGCTCGCCTCCGAGCGCGAGATGCTGGGGCTCTACGTCTCCGACCACCCGCTCTTCGGCGTCGAGCACATCCTCGCGCGGCTGGCCGACTGCAGCATCGCGGTGCTCACCGCGGACGACGGGCGCCCGGACGGCGCGACGGTCACCATCGCCGGCATGATCAGCTCGCTGCAGCGCAAGCTGACCAAGAACGGCAACCCGTGGGCCATCGCCACCGTCGAGGACCTCGACGGTGCCATCGAGGTGCTGTTCTTCCCGCAGACCTACCACGGGGTCGCCCACGTGCTGGCCGAGGACCTGGTGGTCGTCGTCCGAGGGCGGGTGAACCGGCGTGACGACGTCCCGACGATCTACGCCGCGGAGCTCACGCTGCCCGACCTGGACCAGGGGGATCGCGGGCCGGTGGTGGTCTCCCTTCCCGTGCAGCGCTGCACCCCGCCCGTGGTGGAGCGTCTGAAGGACGTGCTGGCCACCCACCCGGGCCCGACGGAGGTGCATCTGCGGCTCGTGCAGACCGGAAGGTCGACAGTCATGACTCTGGGTGAGGGGTTGCGTGTGACGCCGTCGCCGGCGCTCTTCGGCGATCTCAAAGCACTGCTCGGCCCCGCCTGCCTGGTCTGAACGCGCACCTGTCCCGTCCGGGTCCGCCGGACCCTTTCAGGTCACCCGGAAGGCGGCTGTCACCGAAAGCGGCTGTCACCCGGAAGGCGGCTGTCACCCGGAAGGCGGCTGGAGGCTGGCCCGCGACGGGCAGGGAGCCTACGATGCGCTGGCGCTCGGCGGACTGGTCGCCGACCGACGCGCGCACCGCCTTCTGAGCGCACCGACATGTGAGGACGGGGGATCACGGTGGACGACACAGGGCGTGAGCGTGACCCGGTCGATCAGCCACCACAGGTCTGGGCCGACCCCGGCGCGGCGGCGCAGCCGGAGTCGGTCTCCCGCGAGGTGATGGACGGGGAGCTCCCGGTCCCGGCCGTGGGCGGCGTACCCGCACCCCGTCCTCGACGACAGCGCGGTCGCACTCTCGCGGTGGCGCTGACCGCCGTCGTGGTCGCGGGGATGATCGGTGCAGGGGCATTCGCCTACTCGGTGCTCGCCGGTGGCGGCGACCAGCCCGAGCAGCACACCCCTGCGTCTGCGTTCCTGTTCGCCAAGATCGACCTCGACCCGTCCGCGGGGCAGAAGCTCGACGCGCTCCGGTTTCTCAGGCGGCTGCCCGACGTCGGCAGCGGGGTCAGCGAGAGCACCGACCTGCGGCAGTGGGCCTACGAGAAGCTGACCTCCGGTGACGCCGCGGCCCCGGCCTGGTCGAGTGTGAAGCCCTGGCTCGGGCAGCGCGTCGCGGCCGCGATGGTGCCTGGCCCGGCCAAGGGCGACGACCCCGACCTGCTGGTCGTTCTCCAGGTCGCCGACGAGCAGAAGGCGCGCGCGACCCTGAGCAGCCTGCACGACACGGGAATGGCGATCGCTGACGGCTGGGCCGTCGTCGCGAAGGACCGGGCCACTGCGCAGAAGGCGCTGTCGGACGCCGCGGCGTCGCCCCTGTCCAAGGCGCCTACGTTCGGGGCCGACCTGCGCCTGGTCGGGGAGAACGGGTTCGCGACGACGTGGTTCGACGCCGCGGGTGTCCGCGACCTCCTGAACGCCTCCGGTGCACTCGGGGCCGGCCTGGCCGCGGGGTCGTTGTCGACCCTCAGCGGTCACGGCGCGATCGCCGCGCGCTTCGCCGGGGGGCGGCTGGAGATCACCGGCAAGATCAAGCGCAACCCACCGGCCGGGTCCGGGCCTGCGGGTGGGGTCGGCACGGCAGCGACGAGCGCCGGCACAGGGGTCGAGAACCTCCCCGACGACACGCTCGTCGCCGTCGGCGTCACCGGCTGGGGCAAGGCGGTGGGCGCCAACTGGCAGTCCGCGGTGGACCAGATGCAGGCACAGGGGACCGACGCGGCGCAGGTCCTGTCCACGATCGAGGTCAACACCGGCTTGAAGCTGCCCGACGACCTCGTGGCCGTGCTGGGCGACCGGCTGGCGCTCGCGGTCGGGCGTCCCGACGGGCAGGGCAACCCGTCGATCGGTGTGCACGGGGAGTCAGGATCCGACGCCTCCGACACCCTCGGCAGGCTCGTCGCGGCCGCGGCGCAGATCGAGCTGCCGCTCGAGCGGCGCGACGCAGGGACGGGTTGGGTGCTGGCCACCACGGAGGGCCAGGCCAACGCGATGGCCGCCGGCGGGAAGCTGGGGGCCACTGCGGGCTACACCTCGACGGTGCAGGGCGGCACGACGGCCGTCGTCGTGGTCTACGCCGACCTGAGGGGGCTCGCCGACCAGTACGGCGACCAGATCCCCGACCAGGCGGCGGCGACCCTGCGTGCCCTCGACGTCGTCGGGATGTCCGAGCAGGTGGACAAGTACGGTCTGACGACTCTCACCATCCGCGTGGGGGGCCGCTGACGGCCACGCTCCGGCGCTGCGCCCGCGTCGCTTAGGCTGGCCGGGTGTCCACGACGAGCCGGCGCGTTCGCGCCGACGTGCTCCTCGGGCTCGGGCTTCTGGTCGTGGGAGTGCTCGTAGGGCTCACCTGGCGAGCGCTGCTGCCGCTGGCCGCCCGGTGGGCCGACGTCGGCGAGGCCAGCATCGCCCGTGAGGGCATGCTCGCGACCATCGGCGCCGTCACGGGCCTGCTGGTGGCCGTCTGGCTGCTGGCCCGACCCGGCGCGAGCCCGGTGCGCCGCGTCGCCGTGGGTGTACTCGGGTCCGTGCTCGGCGCCTGGGTCGCCTGGGGCGTGGGCCGGCTGGCCGGCGCCCCGGTTCTCAGGGCGCCCGGCGCGGCCTTCGTCTGGCCGGTGACCACGGCGGCCGTGGTGTTCGTGTACACCGCGGTGTCCGCGATGTTCGCCCCCCGGCGCTCAGGCGGGGTGGCTGCGACCCACGAGGGCGGTGACAGCTTGGGTCAGTCGCACGAGGTCTCGCGGTGAGAGCTCGACGTCGAGGCCTCGGCGCCCGGCACTGACCAGGATGGTCTCGTGCTGCAGGGCACTCGAGTCCAGCACCGTGGGCAAGCGGCGGCGTTGACCCAAGGGGCTGATGCCTCCGGCGACGTAGCCGGTTGCACGCTCGGCGTCGGCGACCTCGGCCATCACGGCCCGCTTGCCCGACACAGCGCCGGCGAGCGCCTTCAGGTCCACGAAGCCGGTGACGGGTACGACGGCGACCGTGAGGGCGCCGTCCACGTCGGCGACGAGGGTCTTGAACACCCGGGACGGGTCGACGCCGAGCAGCTGCGCGGCCTCCTGGCCGTAGGAGAGCCCCTCGGCGACGGCCCTCGGGTCGTGGTCGTAGGAATGCACCACGTGCGTGACCCGCGCCTGTGCGAGCAGGCGTGTCGCCGGGGTTGCGGCGCCGGTGCGACGGTTCGGTCTCGTGCTCAGTTCGGGTCCATCCCCCCACGCAGCAGGTCGACGGCCGGGAGCGCGCCGAAGGTCGCCACCATGGTCGTCTCCCGGCGCAGCAGCATCAGCTCGGCCTCCAGCCGCGCCCGTGTGGTCGGCGCCTCGAGCAGCGCCTGGCGCTCGGCCAGGTCGAGCACCGTGGCCGCCGCGACGATGTAGGAGGTCACACGCGGGTCGTCGGTGGTCTCAGGCGGCTGATCGACACCCAGGCGGGCCACGTACTCGCCGAACCGCTCCTGTACGCGGGCGGTGAGGTCGGCCAGGCCCTCGGGTGCGCCGTCGGGCTCGCGCAGGTAGTCCACGAGTCCCGTGTGGTACGGGGTGCCCGCTGCGTCGTCGATGCCGTGCAGCCGGAAGCGGCTGCGCCCCACGGTGACGATGTCGAAGCGGCCGTCGCTGTACGGCGTCACCTCGCGCAGCTCGGCGGTGCAGCCGACGTCGAACAAGGCGGTGACGCCGTCGGCGCCCACCTCGCGCCCGGTTCGGATCGCGACCACGCCGAACTCGCGCGTCGCGCCCTCGGGCAGGGCCATCAATGCCGCGACGAGCAGGCGGTACCGGTCCTCGAAGATGTGCAGGGGCAGCACGAGACCCGGCACCAGCACGGTCGTGAGCGGGAACAGCGCCAGCGGCGTGGCCACGCCCGACAGGGTAGCCAGCCGCTCGCGCCTAGAATCCGAGGGTGATCCGGCGTCTCGACCTGCGTGGGCAGACCCTCACGGCCAGGGGCCTGCGCGGAGTCGTCCCGCGGGCCGGGCTCGACGTCGAGCATGCACTCGACAGGGTGCGCCCGATCTGCGACGAGGTACGCGACCGAGGGGTGGCGGCCCTCCTCGACCTCGCCGAGCGGTTCGACGGCGTGCGGCCGGCCTCGGTCCGGGTGCCTGCGGGCGCGCTTCGGGCGGCGCTCGACGAGCTGGACGAGGGTGTGCGGGCCGCTTTGGAGGAGTCGATCCGGCGTGCCCGCGCCGTCCACAACCGGCAGAGGCGCCGCGACCACGTGACGTCCGTTGTCGCCGGGGGCACGGTGACGCAGCGGTGGGTGCCGGTCGGCCGGGTCGGGCTCTACGTGCCCGGCGGCCTGGCCGTGTACCCCAGCAGCGTGGTGATGAACGTGGTGCCGGCACAGGAGGCCGGCGTGGCCTCGATCGCGGTGTCGAGCCCGCCGCAACGGGACAACCCCACCCGCTTCGAGGGCATGCCCCACCCGACCATCCTGGCCGCGTGCGCGCTGCTCGGCGTCGAGGAGGTGTATGCGGTCGGCGGGGCGCAGGCCGTCGCGATGTTCGCCTACGGTGTCGTCGACGACTCCGGTGAGACGGTGTGCGAGCCGGTCGACCTCGTCACGGGCCCGGGCAACATCTGGGTGGCCGCGGCCAAGCGGCTGCTGAAGGGCCGGGTCGGGATCGACGCGGAGGCGGGCCCCACGGAGATCCTCGTGCTGGCGGATGTGACCGCCGATCCCCGGCATGTCGCCGCCGACCTCGTCAGCCAGGCCGAGCACGACCCCATGGCGGCGGCGGTGCTCGTGACGGACAGTGTCGCGCTGGCCGACGCGGTGGAGCTGGCACTGGCCGACCAGGTCGCCGCGACCAAGCACGTGGAGCGCATCACCGCCGCCCTCGACGGGCCGCAGTCTGGCATCGTGCTGGTGGACGACCTGGACGCCGGGCTCGCGGTGGTGGACGCCTACGCCGCTGAGCACCTGGAGATCCAGACCCGGGACGCCGCGGGCGTGGCCGCTCGCGTGCGCAACGCCGGAGCGATCTTCGTGGGGCCGTGGTCTCCGGTGAGCCTCGGGGACTACTGCGCGGGGTCGAACCACGTGCTGCCGACCGGGGGATGCGCCCGGCACTCCAGCGGGCTCGGAGTGCAGTCCTTCCTGCGCGGCGTCCAGGTGATCGCCTACGACGAGGCCGCGCTGCGCGACGTCGCACCGCACGTGCTCGCCCTCGCCCGTGCGGAGGACCTGCCTGCGCACGGCCAAGCCGTCGAGGCCCGCCTGACGTGACCCACCCGACAAAGCCCAGCCGTCCAAGGGTGGAGCAGACAACGCTTGGGCGCCAGAGGACGCGAGCAGGGGGGTGGTCGGGCCCGCTTAGACTGGTGTGGTGGCTTCGGCGACCGAGACCGGCGTCGGCGGTCCGTCGCCGGACCTCCCGGCCGGCCTGCCGTTGCGCCCCGACCTGCGCGGGCGTACCCCCTACGGTGCGCCCCAGCTCAGCGTCGCGGTGCGGCTGAACACGAACGAGAACTCCTACAGCGTGCCCCCCGAGGTCGTCGAGGCGGTCGTGGGCGCCCTGCGCGAGCAGGTCGCGGGCCTCAACCGCTACCCCGAGCGTGAGTTCACCGGCCTGCGCGGCGACCTCGCGACCTACCTCGGCCACGGCCTCACGGCCGAGAACCTCTGGGCAGGCAACGGGAGCAACGAGGTCCTCCAGCACATCCTTCAGGCGTTCGGCGGTCCGGGCCGGGTGGCGCTCGGGTTCACGCCGGCCTACTCGATGCACCCGATCATCAGCACGGGCACCGGCACGACATGGGTGGACGGCCTGCGCGGCACGCCCGGCGGCCCCTTCGACCTCTCTGCCGACCAGGCGGCGTCCCAGGTGGAGGCCACCCAGCCCGACGTCACCTTCCTCTGCTCCCCGAACAACCCGACGGGGACGGCGCTGAGCCTGGACGTCGTCGAGGCGGTGTACGTCCGCACTCCTGGGGTGGTCGTGGTCGACGAGGCCTATGCCGAGTTCGCCCGCCCCGGCACGCCCAGCGCCCTCACGTTGCTGCCGGGACGGCCGAGACTGGTCGTGACGCGCACGATGAGCAAGGCGTTCGCGCTGGCCGGAGCCAGGGTGGGGTACCTGGCGGCCGACCCTCTCCTGTGCGACGCGCTGCGCCTCGTGCGCCTGCCCTACCACCTCTCCGCGCTCACGCAGGCGGCGGCGCGAGCGGCGCTGCGGCACGCCGACCTGCTGCTCTCGACCGTCGATGCGATCAAAGGGCAGCGCGACCGGATCGTGGCCGAGATGCCCCGGCTTGGGCTGGCCCCCGTACCCAGCGACGCCAACTTCGTGCTGTTCGGCGGCCTGGACGACGAGGTCGCCGTCTGGCGCGGCCTGCTCGACCACGGTGTTCTGGTCCGCGACGTTGGCATCAGGCATCACCTCAGGGTCACCGCGGGCACCCCCGAGGAGACCACGTCGTTCCTTGACAGTCTGGAGTACGTGGTGGAGGCCCGTCGATGAGCAGGAGCGCCCGCGTGGAGCGGGTCACCAAGGAGTCCAGCGTGACTGTCGAGCTCGACCTCGACGGCGAGGGCCGGGCCGAGGTGTCGACCGGGGTGGCGTTCTACGACCACATGCTGGCCACCCTCGCCAAGCACGCCCTCGTCGACCTGGCCGTCCAGGCCACGGGCGACATCGACGTCGACGCCCACCACACGGTGGAGGACGTGGCCATCGTGCTCGGCCAGGCGCTGCGCGAGGCGCTCGGCGACAAGACCGGGATCCGGCGGTTCGGCGACGCGCTGGTGCCGTTGGACGAGTGTCTGGTGCAGGCCGCGGTGGACGTGTCCGGACGCCCCTACTGCGTGCACACGGGCGAGCCGGAGGGGCAGCAGTACGCCCTCATCGGAGGCACCTTCACCGGGTCGTTGACCGGGCACGTCTTCGAGACGCTCGCCCACGCGGCGGGGGTCGCCCTGCACGTGCGCGTGCTCGCCGGGCGCGACCCGCACCACATCGTCGAGGCCCAGTTCAAGGCCGTGGCCAGGGCGCTTCGCGCGGCGGTGGAGGCCGACCCGCGCGTGGCGGGTGTCCCGAGCACGAAGGGCGCCCTGTGACCCCTTCGGGGGCGGTCCCGCAGGAGGGGCGGGCGCCGGCGCCGGCGCGCCCGCGCGAGCACGGGCGGCCCCGCGTCGTCGTGCTCGACTATGGGTCCGGGAACGTGCGCTCGGCGGTGCGCGCGCTCGAGAGGGTCGGCGCCGCGGTGTCCCTGACGGCCGACCCGGCGCAGGCACAGGAGTGCGCGGGTCTCGTCGTACCCGGGGTCGGGGCCTTCGCCGCCGTCGCGACCGGGCTGCGCGACGTACGTGCCGACCAGGTCATCGACCGTCGGCTGGCGGGCGGCAGACCGGTGCTGGGCATATGCGTGGGTCTCCAGGTGCTCTTCGAGCGCTCGGACGAGCACGGCTGCGATGTCCCGGGGCTCGCCCAGTGGCCCGGCGTCGTCGAGCGGCTGCCGGCCGGCGTCGTCCCGCACATGGGATGGAACACGGTCGAACCCCCGTCCGGCACGCACCTCTTCGCCGGTGTCGAGGGTGAGCGGTTCTACTTCGTGCACTCCTACGCCGTGCAGCGGCCTGGCCGCGTGGGTCCTGGAGGCGCCCCGACGCCGTTCAAGCCCCCGCTCGTCACGTGGGCCGAGCACGGCGCGCGGTTCGTCGCCGCCGTCGAGGATGGGCCGCTGTCAGCCACCCAGTTCCACCCCGAGAAGTCCGGCGACGCGGGCGCGCAGCTGCTGTGGAACTGGGTCGAGGGCCTGCGGTGAGCAAGGAGCGAGCCCGGCGCCGTGCCGTGCGCGAGACGGCGGCGTCGGCCGATCGGGAGCGGCGCGCGCGAGAGCGGGCACGTGCGCGACGTCGCGCCCGCCTGCGCTCGCACCTGACCTCGCCGCTGACGAGCAGCTCGGAGCCGCGGTCGGCGCTGGCACGGCAGCGCCGGCGCGAGAACGGGCTGCTGCTCGCCGGGCTCGTTCCCCTGAACGTCGCCGTGTGGCTGCTCACGCCGTCGTGGTGGTGGCGCGGCTCGGCGGTCGGGCTCAGCCTGCTGGCCTGGCCCTTGCTGACCGTGCTGTTCTTCGACCGAAGGCCGTCGTCGTGAGCCGCAACGCGCCCGACCCGGCCCGGCCGACCCGAGGCTTACCGGTGACGCCGCCCCGGCTGGACCTGCTGCCCGCGGTGGACGTCGCAGGCGGTCGGGCGGTGCGCCTCGTCCAAGGGGAGGCCGGTACCGAGACGGCCTACGGCGACCCGCTCGATGCCGCCCTGGCCTGGCATCGCGACGGTGCCGAGTGGATCCACCTCGTCGACCTCGACGCGGCCTTCGGGCGTGGCTCCAACCAGGTACTCATCGCCGCTGTGGTCGCCGAGATGACCGCGCTGGGCGTGCGCGTGGAGCTGAGCGGGGGCATCCGCGACGACGACAGCCTCACCACGGCCCTGGCCACCGGCTGCACCCGGGTGAACCTGGGAACCGCCGCCCTCGAGGACCCCGCCTGGACCCGGCGGGTGATCGGGGAGCACGGCGACCGGATCGCGGTCGGGCTCGACGTGAGGGGCACGACCCTGGCGGCGCGCGGGTGGACACGCGAGGGGGGCGACCTCTGGCAGGTCATGGAGCGCCTGGACGCCGACGGCTGCACCCGCTACGTCCTCACCGACGTGACGAAGGACGGCACGCTTCGGGGCCCGAACCTTGCCCTGCTCGAGCAGGTGTGCGCACGCACGTCGGCGCCGGTGGTGGCCAGCGGCGGCGTCTCGAGCCTCGCGGACCTCGAGGCGCTGCGCCTGCTGGTGCCCGCCGGGGTCGAGGGGGCGATCGTCGGCAAGGCGCTCTACGCCGGCGCCTTCACCCTTCCCGAGGCGCTTGACGTCTCTGGCCGGCCGTGACGCCGGCTGTGACTCCGGCCGCCGCGGCCTGGGGAGGCACGCCGTGACGAGGCCGGACCATGGCCGCCTCGCCCCGGGCGGCACCACAGACACGGCCGGAGCTCCCTGGGCGGGCCGCGTCCTCGGAGCGGCTCCGTTCGCCGGCGACGACGGGGCTGGCGACCCCGCGCTCATGCGTGTGCTGCAGGCCCACGCGGCCGGGAAGGTCGAGGCGGCCGACGTCGTGGCGGCGCTGGCCGGACGGCGCCTGCTGGTACCGGTGGTTGCCCTGCCCGGCGAGGACCACCCGCTGCCCGGCGGCATGCGGGGGGACCTGGGCGCGCAGATGGCCGTGGCGATCCTCACCGCATCGGACGGACGCCGCGCGGTCCCGGCCTTCACGAGCACCCAGAGCCTGATCTCGTGGGCACCCGCGGCGCGTCCGGTGCCGGTCGAGGCCGCGCGTGCCGCGCAGGCGGCGGTCGCAGAGGGGTGCGTGGAGCTCGTGCTGGACGTCGCCGGGCCGGTGACGTTCGTCGTGAGCCGACCTGCGTTGTGGGCGCTCGCGCAGGGCCGTTCGTGGGTGCCGTCACCGAGGGACGCGCTGGTGCACGCGGCCGTCGAGTCGGCCTGCCGGTCGGTGGCCCAGGTACGGCGGGTCCACTGCGAACCCGGGGTGCGAGCAGAGCTGCGGGTGGTGCTCGGTGTGGTCGAGGGGCTCGACCGGGCGGGGCTGGACGCGGTGCTCGAGGGCGTGCGGGCCGGGCTGTCCGGCCAGGAGGTGGTGGCCGACCGAGTGGGGTCGGTGGAGCTCGTGGTGGTCTCGGCCTGACGCCGAACCCACAAGGTCGATCGCACGGCCTCGGCCGGTTAACGGTTTGCCAGGGTGTCGGATGGGCCTGCAAGCATGAAGAGGTGAACCTGGCCCCGTACCGGACCGTCCTCGGGTACCCCCGAGTGCGGGGCTTGCTCGTCTTCGGGGTGCTCGCGAGGGTCCCCCAGACCGCGGCGGGCGTCGTCCTCACGCTTTACGTGGTGGTCGGCCTGCACCAGGGCTACGGAGCCGCCGGCCTGGTCGGTACCGTCGGGACGGTCGGCATGGCCCTGGGCGGGCCCTGGCGCGGGAGAGCCGTCGACCGTGTCGGGTTGCGGCGGGCGCTGGCCCCGTCCCTGCTGGTCGGCGTCCCGAGCTGGCTCGTGGCCCCGCTGCTGAGCTATCCCTGGCTGCTGCTGGACGCCTTCGTCGGGGGTCTGCTCGCGTTGCCGATCTTCGGTCTCATGCGCCAGTCGCTGGCCGCGCTCGTGCCCGAGGAGCACCGGCGCACGACCTACGCGCTGGACTCCATCGGGGTGGAGGTCTCGTTCATGATCGGGCCCGCCGCCGGGGTGCTCGTGGCGACACAGGCATCGCCCGCGCTCGGCCTCGTGGTCGTGGGCGTCTCCCTCGGACTGGCCGGCATCGGGCTCATGGTGCTCGACCCGGCGACGACGTCGGCGCAGGCCCGAGATGGCGGCGTCCACGAGGCCGAGGAGCGCGGTCACGCCGAGGGCGGGGCGCTCGCCGACACCGCGGTGGAGCGCGCCGGCGGGCACGCGTGGCTGCCCGCCTGGCTCGGTCCCGAGCTCGCGTCGGTGCTCGGTGCAAGCGTCGCGGCCACCTTGGTGCTGGCCGGTACCGACGTGTCGATCGTCGCGGCCCTCCGTGAGCACGGGGCGCTGCCCATGACCGGCCTGGTCTTCGTCGCCTGGGGCATCGGATCGATCATCGGCGGGGCGGTGTACGGCGCGCTGCCGCATCGGGTTCCGGCGTTCGTCCTGCTTCTGGGGCTTGGCCTGCTCACGATCCCCGTGGGTCTGGCACCCGGGCCCTGGCTGCTGACCCTGACGATCTTGCCGGCCGCGGCGCTGTGCGCACCGGTGATCACCGCGACGGCGGAGTCGGTGAGCAGACTCGTGCCGGAGTCGGTCCGCGGGGAGGCCCTCGGGTGGCACACGTCGTCCCTGATGGTCGGCAACGCGATCGGCGCCCCGCTCGCCGGCAGCGTGATCGACGCTTCGGCCCCCTGGGCGGGGTTCGCCGTGGTGGGCGCCGCCGGCGTCGTCCTGGCGGTGGTGGGGCTGACCGTCGAGGCCGCGCGCCGCACCGGGCGGTCGTCGCCGCTGCTCGTCGACGGCACCTGACCAGCCCAGGCGCCACGGCAGCCGAGGTGCCAGGCAGCCCAGGTGTCCACGGCGCCGAGCTCGAGGTCCACCCGCGGGGCTGGGGCACGACGGGGGGCGCGGCGCGCGTATGCGGTAGTCTGTGCAGCCTGACCGACCCGTCCCCGCACGGTGCCTCGCACCAACCCGTGGACAGGTGCGCAAGTGGAGCCTCTCCCACCCGTCACCCCGCGCGTGAGCGCGGACCACCGTGCCGGGTCCCGGTCGGACCCCGCCGTACGCGGCGCGGTCCCGTGGCGTCGGTGCCTGTGCGCCGTCCGTCACGCTCCCCGGTGGCTCCCGTGCGCTCGGTGCACGGGAGCCTTTCCCGTGTACGGGCGGTCGAGGCCACGTCACGAAGGAGCAGCACATCACCGAGCCCCGGATCAACGACCGGATCCGCGTCCCCGAGGTGCGGCTGGTCGGTCCCAACGGCGAGCAGGTCGGCATCGTCCGGATCGAACAGGCGCTGACGCTGGCGGCGGAGTCCGACCTCGACCTCGTCGAGGTCGCGCCGCAGGCACGACCGCCGGTCTGCAAGCTGATGGACTTCGGCAAGTTCAAGTATGAGTCGGACATGAAGGCCCGAGAGGCCCGGCGCAACCAAGCCCACACGGTGCTGAAGGAGATCCGGCTCCGGTTGAAGATCGACCCGCACGACTACGGCACGAAGCGTGGCCACGTCGAGCGGTTCCTCAAGCAGGGCGACAAGGTCAAGGTAATGATCATGTTCAGGGGTCGTGAGCAGTCGCGGCCCGAGATGGGGTACCGGCTGCTGCAGCGGATGGCCGCCGACGTGGCCGAGTTCGGGTACGTCGAGAGCACGCCGAAGCAGGACGGTCGGAACATGATCATGGTGATCGGGCCGCACAAGAAGAAGGCCGAGGCGAAGGCCGAGCAGCGTCGTCGCCGTCAGGTCGGGGACGGTGTCGGGGACGGCACGGACGAGGTCGACGGGATGCCCGGCGACGACCTCGCCGAGCACGTCGCCGAGCAGCCGACACCTGCCGAGGCCTGAGCACCACAACTGGCCGCACCACCACGACAGGCCGCACCACCACGACAGGCTGCACCACCACGACAGGCCTGTGCCCGATCGGGTGCAGGCGAGCACGACCCGCGCGCACGTGCGGACCGACGAGGAGACAACGGCGCCATGCCGAAGATGAAGACCCACAGCGGTGCGAAGAAGCGGTTCCGCCTGACGGGTACCGGGAAGGTCATGCGCGAGCAGGCCAACCGGCGTCACCTGTTCGAGCACAAGTCATCGACGCGGACCCGGCGCCTCGCCCTCGATGTCGAGGCAGCCCCCACGGACGTCAAGAAGATCAAGCGCCTGCTCGGCAAGTGACCCGCCTGCCCTTACCCGACAGCCTGCCCTTACCCGACAGCCTGCCCTTCCCCGACAGCCTGCCCTTCCCCGACAGCACCGCACCCAGCAAGGAGACCTCACGTGGCACGCGTGAAGCGGGCGATCAACGCCCAGAAGAAGCGCCGGGAGACCCTCGAGCTCGCCAGCGGCTACCGCGGGCAGCGCTCGCGCCTGTACCGCAAGGCGAAGGAGCAGGTCGCCCATTCCCTCGTCTACAGCTACCGCGACCGTCGCGCCCGTAAGGGTGACTTCCGCCGGCTGTGGATCCAGCGGATCAACGCGGCAGCCCGCGCCCATGGCATGACCTACAACCGGTTCATCCAGGGTCTCAAAGTCGCCGGCGTCGAGGTCGACCGCCGCATGCTCGCCGAGCTCGCCGTCCACGACGAGGCGGCCTTCGCGACCCTGGTGGAGACCGCGCGCTCCGCCGTCCCCGCCGCCCAGTCCGCCGGGTCGCCGGCGGCCTGACCCGGCCACCGACCCCGAAGATCTGTACACCCCGGTGCCCGAGCGCCCGGACAGCCTGCCTCTGGCCAACACCCGGTCCGACCGGGTGAAGGCGGTACGCACGCTGACCGGGCGCTCCGCACGTCTGCGGACAGGTCACTTCGTGGCCGAGGGACCGCAGTCCGTGCGCGAGGCAGTCGAGGCGCACAGCCGTGCCGTCGCAGAGGGTCGGTCGGGCGTCGTCCACGACCTGTTCGTCACCCCGCAGGCGCGGGAGCGCCACCCTGACATCGTGGCCGCGGCCCTGGCTGGCGGGGTGCGCGTGCGTGAGGCGTCACCCGACGTCGTCGCTGCGATGACCGACACGGTCACGCCGCAGGGGCTTGTCGTGGTGTGCTCGCTGGTCGACGTCCCTCTGGCCCGCGTGGTCGCCGGCAGTCCTCGTCTGGTGGCCGTGCTTGCACAGGTCCGCGACCCGGGCAACGCCGGCACGGTGATCAGGGCTGCCGACGCGGCAGGGGCGGATGCTGTCGTGCTCACCGACGCCAGCGTGGACGTCCACAACCCCAAGTGCGTGCGCGCGAGCGCCGGCAGCATCTTCCACCTGCCGGTGGTGGTCGGGGTGTCTCTGGAGGAGGCGGTCGCGGCGCTGCGCGCCGCCCGGATGGCCGTGCTCGCCGCCGACCGCGACGCCGAGACCGATCTCGACACGCTGCTCGACGCGGTTGCGTCCGTCGGGGCTCCCGGCGGCTCTGCCGGGCAGCCGCGGGGAGCGTCACCGACCGCAGCACCGCCGGTGCTCGCCGGGCCGGTGGCGTGGATCTTCGGAAACGAGGCGTGGGGGCTGCCGCGTCCGGCCCTCGCCCTCGCCGATGCCGCCGTCCGGGTGCCTGTGCACGGTCGTGCAGAGAGCCTGAACCTCGCGGGGGCCGCGACGGTGTGCCTGTACGCGACGGCCCGGTCTCACCGGACTTAGACACGCCCTACCGTCTAGCGGCTCTGCGCCTCAACCCGCGGCCCGTGTCGCGACCTGTGGCGCCCGTGCCGCAAAGCGCGCCTGAAGCGACAGTTGGATGCCAGAGGTCGTGGCGTGATCTGAGAGGATCTGACGCGCGACATCCTGCCCCCGTCGACGACTGGACCCACCGACTCGCCATGTCCGGACCCAACACACAGTTCGACCCCGTCGAGGTGACGGCGCTCAGCCAGGCCGAGCTCGACGGCTGCGTCGACCAGGCACGGGCGGCGATCGCCGATGCCGCCGACCTCGCGGCGCTCAACCAGGCGCGCCTGCACCACGACGGCGACCGCAGCCCGGTCGCCCTGGCCAACCGCGAGATCGGCGCACTGCCGCCCGCCGCGCGCAAGGACGCCGGCCAGCGGGTGGGTCTGGCCCGGGCCCGCATCCGCGAGCTCCTGCAGGCCCGCAAGCTCGAGCTGGAGGCCGAGCGCGACGCGTCGGTGCTCGTCACGGAGGCGGTCGACGTCACCCTGGGCGCCGAGCGACTGCCCCGCGGGGCTCGCCACCCCCTCGAGACCATCGCGGAGCGGGTCGCGGACGTGTTCGTCGCCATGGGGTGGGAGGTCGCCGAGGGCCCCGAGGTCGAGGCCGAGTGGTTCAACTTCGACGCGCTCAACTTCGACCCCGACCACCCGGCCCGGCAGATGCAGGACACGTTCTTCGTCGACCCGCCCGAAAGCGGCCTGGTCCTGCGCACCCACACCTCGCCGGTGCAGGCCCGGGCCCTGCTGGAACGCGCGTTGCCCGTGTACGTCATCGCCCCCGGCAAGGTCTTCCGGACCGACGAGCTGGACGCCACCCACACGCCCGTGTTCCACCAGGTCGAGGGGCTCGCGGTCGACAAGGGCCTGACCATGGCCCACCTCAAGGGCACTCTCGACCACTTCGCCCGGGCCATGTTCGGCTCCGCCGCGACCACCCGGTGGCGCCCGTCGTTCTTCCCGTTCACCGAGCCGTCCGCGGAGTTCGACCTGCGCTGTTTCGTCTGCGCCGGTGAGGACGCCGCGTGCCGCACCTGCCGGGGCACCGGCTGGATCGAGTGGGGAGGCTGCGGCGTCGTCAACCCGAACGTGCTGCGCGCCTGCGGGGTCGACCCCGACGAGTACACCGGGTTCGCGTTCGGCATGGGCCTGGAGCGCACGCTGATGTTCCGCCACGGCATCGACGACATGCGCGACATGGTGGAGGGCGACGTGCGCTTCAGCCTGCACAACGGGATGGAGTCCTGATGCGCGTCCCGCTGGCATGGCTGCGGGAGTACGCGGCGGTGCCCGACGGCGCGAGCGCGGAGCAGGTGGCGGCCGACCTCGTGCGAGTCGGCCTGGAGGAGGAGGCCGTCCACGGCGGCGACGTCACCGGTCCGCTCGTGGTCGGCCGTGTGCTCGACTTCGTCGACGAGCCGCAGAGGAACGGCAAGACGATCCGCTGGTGCCACGTCGACGTCGGCGGGCACGGCGCCGTCGACCAGGACGGCGGTGTGGGCCCGCGCGGCGTCGTCTGCGGCGCGCACAACTTCGACGTCGGCGACCTCGTCGTCGTCGTGCTTCCCGGGGCCGTGCTCCCGGGTGGGTTCGCCGTCACTGCGCGCAAGACCTACGGACACGTCTCGGACGGCATGATCTGCTCCGCGCGCGAGCTGGGACTCGGCGACGACCACACCGGGATCATCCGCCTGGCGCAGTGGGGGCTGGACGACGTCGCCGTCGGGGAGGATGCGATCGCCCTCCTGGGGCTGGGGGAGAAGACCCTCGAGGTCAACGTGACCCCCGACCGCGGTTACGCGCTGAGCGTGCGCGGGGTGGCCCGGGAGTACTCCCACAGCACCGGCGTCGCGTTCAACGACCCGGCGCTGGTCGACGTCCCGGCGCCCTCGCCGGACGGCTTCGCGGTGCTGCTGGACGACGCGGCCCCGGTCCGCGGCACCCCCGGTTGCGACCGGTACGTGGCGCGCGTCGTGCGCGGGGTGGACGCCGCCCGGCCGTCCCCGTACTGGATGCAGCGACGCCTCGAGCAGGCAGGCATGCGGTCGATCTCGCTGGCGGTCGACGTCACCAACTACGTGATGCTCGCGGTCGGCCAGCCCCTGCACGCCTTCGACCTGGCCGGCCTGGTCGAGCCGGTGGTCGTGCGCCGCGCCGAGGCCGGTGAGCACCTGACGACGCTGGACGACGTCGAACGCGTCCTCGACCCCGAGGACCTGCTCATCACCGACTCGGGTGGCCGGCGCGTGCTCGCTCTGGCCGGGGTGATGGGCGGGGCGAGCAGCGAGGTCTCGGCGACCACGCGGGACATCCTCGTCGAGGCCGCGCACTTCGACGCGGTGACCGTGGCGCGTACCGCGCGACGCCACAAGCTGTCCACCGAGGCCAGCCGGCGTTTCGAGCGCGGCGTCGACTCCGCGCTGGCCGACCGGGCCGCGCGAGCTCGCCGTCCGACTCCTCGTCGAGCACGGGGGAGGAGAGGTCGGTCCGGTGACGGACGCCGACCAGCGCGTTGCGGTCGGCGCCGATCCGCATGGCGAGCGACCTGCCGAGCCGCGTCGTCGGCCTGGAGTACCCGGCGCAGGACGTCGTGGCGACCCTGGTGCGGATCGGGTGCAGGGTGGACGCCGTGGGCGCCGGCTCGACCGACCTGCTCGTCTGGCCGCCCTCGTGGCGGCCGGACCTGCGCGTCGGCGTCGACCTCGTCGAGGAGGTGGCCCGGCTCGGCGGCTACGACCGCATCCCCTCGGTGCTGCCGGTCGCCCCGGCCGGGCGCGGCCTCACGCACGCCCAGCGGGCCCGGCGCTCGGTCGCGCGGGCGTTGGCGGAGCACGGTCTCGTGGAGGTGCTGAGCTACCCCTTCGTCAGCCCCGGAGTGCACGACCTCATGGGCCTGGACGACGACGACCCGCGCCGACGGGCCGTGCGACTGGCCAACCCTCTGTCGGCGGAGCAGCCGCAGATGCGTACGAGCGTCCTCGCCACGCTGCTGGACACCCTGCGGCGCAATGTGGGGCGCGGCCAGGACGACGTGGCGTTGTTCGAGATCGGCCTCGTGGTGCGTCCGCAGCCCGGTGCCCAGCCGGCTGAGCGTCTGCCCGTCGGCCGGCGCCCGAGTGACGCCGAGCTCGAGGCCCTGATGGACGCCGTGCCGCCGCAGCCGCGGCGCGTCGGGATCGTGGCAGCGGGCCGCCGGGTTCTGCCTGGGTGGTACGGGCCCGGCCGCGACGTCGACTGGGCCGATGCGCTCGACGCGGCGCTGCTCGTGGCGCGCACGCTGGGGCTCGAACCGGCCGTCAGCGCCGACGAGCACGAGCCCTGGCACCCCGGGCGGTGCGCCCGGCTCGAGCTGGACGGTCGACTGGTGGGACATGCCGGTGAGCTGCACCCGGCGGTGGTCACGGCAATGGCCCTGCCCTTGCGCACCGTCGCCGCCGAGCTGGACCTCGACGTGCTCATCACCGCGGCCGGGGGCATCCGCCCGGCAACGCCGGTGTCGCCGTTCCCCGTGGCCAAGGAGGACGTCGCCCTGGTCGTGGATGCCGCGGTGCCGGCGGGAAGTGTGCTGGACGCCCTGCGCGAGGGCGCCGGTGACCTGCTCGAGGCGGTTCGGCTCTTCGACGTCTACACAGGCCCGCAGGTGGGGGAGGGCCGTAAGTCGCTCGCCTTCGCGATGCGGTTCCGGGCGCCCGATCGCACGCTGAGGCCTGGGGAGGCGGCTGCTGCCCGGGACGCCGCGGTGGCCGAGGCCGTCCGACGCACGGCCGCGGTTCTGCGCGGGCCGGCCTGACGGGTCACCCGATGGCAGCGCCATCTCCTGCAGCGCCATCTCCTGCAGCGCCGTCCCCGACAGCGCCGTCTCCTGCGGCGTTGCCATCCCCCGCGGCCAGACCGGGCCACCCGACCGGCGTGGCACTCGTCACCGGGGGCGGGCGGGGGATCGGCCGCGCGATCGCGCTCGGCCTGGCTGCTCGTGGTGTGGCGATCGGGCTGGTCGGGCGTGACGGTGGGCGGCTGGAGGATGTGGCCCACCGGGCCCGCGACTCCGGGGCGCGTGCCGCCGTCGCCGTGGCTGACGTGCGCTCCTTCTCTGCGGTGACCGCGGCTGTGGGTGGCGTCGAGGCGACGCTCGGCGGCATCGACCTGCTGGTCAACGCAGCGGGGATCATCGAGGCGGCCGAGGTGGCCGTCTGGGAGGCCGACCCGGCGGCCTGGTGGGACGTCGTCGAGGTTGACCTGCGCGGACCCTTCCACGCCGCGCGCGCCGTCGTCCCCGGGATGCTCGAGCGCGGCAGAGGCCGCGTCGTCAGCCTCAACTCCGGTGCCGGCACGACCGACCGCGCCACCTACTCGGCCTACTGCGCCGCGAAGGCCGGGCTGTTCCGGCTGACCGGGAACCTGCATCTGGCCGGCTTCGGTCGCGGGCTGCGGGCGTTCGAGATCTCCCCGGGCGTGGTGCGGACGGACATGACCGCGAGCATGCCGATGCATACGGGGCGCACCGAGTGGACGCCGGTCGAGGCCGTGGTCGAGCTCGTCTTGGGCGTGGCAACGGGGGACCTCGACGGCTGGTCGGGTTGTTTCCTGCGGGCTGGGGTCGACACGGTCGCCTCCCTGGTCGAGGCGGCGCGTGGCCTGGTCGGCCCGGAGGGGGCGGTCCCGGCAGGGGCCCGTCGCCTCGGGATCCTGCCGTGGGGCGCCGCAGACCCGCTGTCGCCGCCCTGAGCGCGGGCCAGCCCCGTACCGGGTGCATCGCGGGCCGTGGTGGCGTCTGGGTGGCGGTGCTCGTGAGATATCCGCGTGCCCAAGGGTGATCGTGAGGCATCTCGCACACTCACCGCTGATCGTGAGGCATCTGGCCCGTCCGGCCGCGTGGCGTGTCTCACGATCAACACACGGTGTCTCACGCTCAACCCGGTGTCTCACGCTCAACACGGTGTCTCACGATCAACACGCTGGTGATGAGTGAGGCAAGGGCGGTGTACCGGGACGGCGTGACCGCCGCTAGGAGAGGCGGGATGAAGTTGCAGTCGGATGTATAGTCATGCGTCATGAACGGCGGTCCTGGATGGTCTGACGGCAGCGTCGGCCCGGTCGGCCCGGGTGAGGCCGGAGCGCGAGCCGGCCGGGGCGCGCGCCGGGTGAGGGTCGCCGTCGCCGGGGCCAGCGGTTACGCCGGGGGCGAGCTGCTGCGGCTCCTGCTCGGCCACCCGAACGTCGAGCTGGGCGCCCTCACGGCCGCCTCCAACGCGGGGACCCGCCTCGGCGAGCACCATCCTCACCTCACACCCCTGGCCGGGGAGGTGCTTCAGGCCACCACACCCGGGGTGCTGGACGGTCACGACGTCGTGCTCCTCGCCCTGCCGCACGGGGCCAGCGCCGAGCTGGCTGCCCGGTTGCCCGGCGACGTGCTCGTGGTGGACTGCGGAGCGGACCACCGACTCGAGGACCCGCACGCGTGGGCAGAGTTCTACGGCGGCGACCATGCCGGCTCGTGGCCCTACGGCCTGCCCGAGCTCTTGCACGCCGACGGCACGAAGCAGCGTGCGGCCCTGCCCCCCGGCAGCACCCGCATCGCCGTCCCCGGGTGCTACCCCACGGCCGTCAGCCTCGCGCTCGCGCCCGGGTTCGCCGCCGGGTTGCTCGAGCCGGACGTCGTGGTCGTCGCGGCCTCCGGAACGTCGGGTGCCGGTCGCAGCCTGAAGGCCAACCTGCTCGGCAGTGAGGTGATGGGCTCGATGTCGCCGTACGGCGTCGGGGGGGTGCATCGGCACACTCCCGAGATGGAGCAGAACCTCACGTGGGCGGCAGGCGAGCCGGTCGGTGTCAGCTTCACCGCGACGCTGGCCCCGATGGCACGGGGAATCCTGGCGACCTGCTCGGCACGCCTGCGCCCGGAGCATCGACCCCGGGGGGGCAGCGCGACCTCGGCGACCGCGTCGACCGCGGCGACCTCGGCGCTGGTGCGGCGAGCCTGGGTGGAGGCGTACGCCGCCGAACCGTTCGTCCACGTGCTCGACGAGGGGGTCTGGCCGCGCACCTCCGACACCTTGGGTGCCAACGCCGTGCATGTGCAGGTCACCGTGGACTCCCGCGCCGGCCGGGTCGTCGCCGTCGCCGCGATCGACAACCTCACGAAGGGCACCGCCGGAGGGGCGATCCAGTCGGCCAACCTGGCCCTGGGTCTGCCGGAGACCGCCGGGCTCACGTCTGTGGGGGTGGCCCCGTGACCGTCACGGCCCCTCGGGGGTTCCGGGCAGCCGGTGTGACGGCTGGGCTGAAGGCCAGCGGCCGGCCCGACGTCGCGTTCGTCGTCAACGACGGCCCGCTGCACGCCGCGGCCGGCGTCTTCACCGGGAACCGGGTTCAGGCTGCACCGGTGGTGTGGTCGCGCCAGGTGGTCGCGGACGGGCGGGTGGACGCTGTGGTGCTGAACTCCGGCGGTGCCAACGCCTGCACCGGCTCGCTGGGCTTCCAGGACGCTCATCGCACGGCTGAGCTCGTTGCGGACCTGCTGGGTGTGGCGGCTGGGGACGTCGCTGTGTGCTCGACCGGGTTGATCGGTGAGCGCCTGGCCATGGACCGTCTTGCGGTCGGCGTCGCGGCGGCCGCGCGGGCGCTCGACGGTGCCGGTGGGGGAGACGCCGCCGTGGCGATCATGACCACGGACACCGTGCCGAAGACGGCGGTCGCCAAGCGGGACGGCTGGTGCGTCGGCGGCATGGCCAAGGGAGCCGGCATGCTCGCGCCGGGGCTGGCCACCATGCTCGTCGTGCTCACCACCGATGCCGTCGCGGACGCCGCCGCCTTGAGCACCGCCCTGCGAGCGGCCACCCGCAGGACCTTCGACCGCGTCGACTCCGACGGCTGCATGTCGACCAACGACACCGTGCTCCTTCTGGCCTCGGGTGCGAGCGGGGTGCGCCCGACCGCGGCGGACCTCGACGATGCGGTGCACGACGTGTGCGCCGACCTCGCGCGCAGCCTGGTCGCCGACGCCGAGGGCGCCACCCACGACATCGCCGTCGAGGTGGTCGGTGCCGTCGACGAGGACGAGGCCGTCGACGTCGCCCGAGCGGTGGCGCGCAGCAACCTGCTCAAGGCAGCCGTCTTCGGCAACGACCCGAACTGGGGGCGCGTGCTCGCCGCTGTCGGCACGACCTCAGCGACGTTCGACCCGCTCGCGCTCGACGTCAGCATCAACGGGGTGCAGGTCTGCAGGGCCTGCGGGGTGGGGGAGGACCGGCGCCTCGTCGACATGTCCGCCCGCGAGGTACGCATCGTCGTCGACCTGCACGCCGGCCGGGCGGCCGCCACGGTCTGGACGAACGACCTCACCCACGACTACGTGCACGAGAACAGCGCCTACGCCACATGACGTCTAACTCACAACCAGACCCCCACCCGAACCTCGCGACCCAGAGGAGGGTGTGGCGGTGAGTGCCGACTCGACCCTGTCCTCGGGCTCCGGCCTCAGCGCTGCGATGAAGGCCGGAGTGCTGATCGAGGCCCTGCCATGGCTGCAGCGCTTCCACGGCCGCATCGTCGTGGTCAAGTACGGCGGGAACGCGATGGTGGACGATGACCTCAAGCGCGCCTTCGCGCAGGACATCGCGTTCCTCCGCTCGGCGGGCCTGCACCCGGTCGTCGTCCACGGCGGTGGCCCGCAGATCTCGGCGATGCTCGCGCGGATGGGGATCCCCACCGAGTTCCGCGGCGGACTTCGAGTGACCACGCCGGAGGCGATGGACGTCGTCCGCATGGTTCTCGTGGGACAGGTGGGCCGCGAGCTCGTCGGGCTGGTCAACGGGCAGGGCGCCCTCGCCGTCGGGCTCTCGGGCGAGGACGCGGGGCTGCTGCGCGCCGAGCGCCGTGCGGCCGTCGTGGACGGTGAGGAGGTGGACGTCGGGCTGGTCGGCGACGTGGTCGGCGTCGACCCCAGCGCGGTCGTCGACCTCATCGAGGCCGGCCGCATCCCCGTCGTCTCGAGCGTCGCACCCGACGCGCAGGGGCAGGTGCTCAACGTCAACGCCGACACCGCCGCTGCGGCGCTGGCTGTCGCGCTCGGCGCCGCGAAGCTCGTGGTGCTGACCGACGTCGAGGGCCTGTATGCCAGCTGGCCCGACCGCGCCTCGGTGCTGTCGCAGGTGGGTGCGGATCAGCTGGAGGCGATGCTGCCACGCCTGGAGTCGGGCATGGTGCCCAAGATGGAGGCCTGCCTGCGTGCCGTGCGGGGCGGGGTCGCCGAGGCCACGGTCATCGACGGGCGGGTGCCGCACAGCCTGCTGCTGGAAGTCTTCACACCCGAGGGAGTGGGCACCATGGTCCTTCCGGCCCCGAGCGTGCCCGCACCGGGCGTGACACCGGGCGCACTGACAACGGGCGCACTGACACCGGGCGCACTGACAACGGGCGCACTGACACCGGGCGCACTGACACCGGGCGAGCCGTCGGGGGCCGAATGGACCCGCCGGTACTCCTCTGCGGTGATGAACACGTTCGGCCCGCCGAAGCGCGTCCTCGTGCGCGGCGAGGGATGCTACGTCTGGGACGCCGACGGCCGGCGCTACCTCGACCTGCTGGCAGGGATCGCGGTCAACGCACTCGGGCACGCCCACCCCTTACTCACCTCCGCGGTGACCGCACAGCTGACCACCCTGGGCCACATCTCCAACTTCTTCGCCTCCGCGCCCCAGATCGCCCTCGCCGAGCACCTGCTGGCGCTGCTGCAGGCGCCCCCGGGGTCGCGGGTCTTCTTCACGAACTCCGGCACCGAGGCCAACGAGGCCGCCTTCAAGCTGGCCCGGCGCACGGGTCGCACCGGGATGGTGGCTGCCGAGGGGGCCTTCCACGGCCGGACCATGGGGGCCCTCGCACTCACCCACAAGCCCGCCTACCGCGAGCCGTTCGAACCGCTGCCGGGTGGCGTCGTCCACGTCCCGTTCGGGGACGCCGCGAGCCTGGCGGCCGCGGTGGGGCCGCATGTCGCAGCCGTGGTCCTCGAGCCTGTGCAAGGGGAGGCCGGCGTGCGCCCGGCGCCACCGGGGTACCTGGCCGGCGCGCGTGAGGCGGCCACCCGTGCGGGAGCGCTGCTGGTGCTGGACGAGGTGCAGACCGGCGTCGGGCGAACCGGTGCCTGGTTCGCCCACCAGCACCTCCACGTGGGGGGTGGGGCCGTCCCCGACGTCGTCACCCTGGCCAAGGGGCTCGGCGGAGGCTTCCCGATCGGGGCGCTCGTGGCCCTGGGCGAGCGGGCCGCCACGCTGCTCGGTCCGGGCCAGCACGGCACCACGTTCGGCGGCAACCCCGTCGCTGCCGCGGCCGCGCTGGCCACGCTGCGCGTGATCGAGCGGGACGGACTGCTCGACAACGCCGTCACAGTGGGCTCGGCCCTTCGCGCGGGGGTCGAGGGCCTGCGCCACCCGCTTGTGGCCGGCACCCGCGGGGAGGGGCTGCTGGTCGCCGTCCAGCTCGGCGCCCCCGTGGCCGGCGCCGTCGCTGAGGCCCTGCTCGACGCGGGCTTCATCGTGAACGCCGTGACACCGGACGCCCTGCGCCTCGCCCCGCCGCTCATCCTCACGCTTGAGCAGGCCGGCACATTCGTCGCGGCCCTGGGTGAGGCCCTGGACGCCGGCGCTCGGGTTGCCGGTACCCCAGGAGCCGGTGCGGCGGCAGGCGGTGCGGCGGCAGGCGGTGCGGCGGCAGGCGGTGCGGCGGCAGGCGGTGCGGCGGCAGGCGGTGCGGCGGCAGGCGGTGCGGCAGCGGAGGGGCCGGCGTGACCGGGGCCAGAGTGGCCGCGACCAAGGCCGCACGCCACCAGCAGGTCGTCGACATCCTGCGCCACCACGCCGTGCGCTCGCAGGTGGATCTGGCTGAGCTGCTGGCCGAGTCCGGCGTGGTGACGACGCAGGCGACGCTGTCGCGGGACCTGGTGGAGCTCGGTGCGGTCAAGGTGCGCCACGCCGACGGCGGCCTCGTGTACGCCGTGCCCGGCGAGGGCGGCGACCGCAGCCCCCAGGGTGGCCTCACCGCGGAGGTGCTGGACGCGCGGCTGGGCCGCATCTGCGAGGAGCTGCTCGTCTCGGCGGACGCCTCCGCCAACCTGGTGCTGCTGCGCACCCCGCCGGGAGCTGCTCAGTACCTGGCCTCGGCGATCGACCACTCCGTCATCCCGTCGCTTCTGGGGACCATCGCGGGGGACGACACCGTGCTGGTGGTCACCCGAGACCCGGACGCTGGCCAGACCGTGGCGGCGCGCTTTCTCGCGCTGGCCGCGGGCGGCTAGCCGGCCCTCCGTGCGCGCATCGCCGCGGTGTCGTCACGTGCCCAGTGAGCTCGTAGTCCAGTGCGACAGCCATGCAGCGAAGGAGGACCCGTGGACGACTCTGCGCCGGTCGATGTGAGCGGGCCGCTGAAGCTCTGGGGCGGGCGTTTCGAGGGGGGCCCGGCCGCGGCCCTGGAGCGGTTGTCCGCCTCGGTGCACGTCGACTGGGTGCTCGCGCCCTACGACCTGGCGGGTTCGCGTGCCCACGCACAGGCTCTGCACGCAGCCACGCTGCTGAGTGCCGACGAGCTCGCCGGCATGCTCCGCGGCCTCGACGCCCTGGAGGCCGACGTCGCATCCGGTGCGTTCACGCCGACCCAGGCGGACGAGGACGTGCACACCGCCCTCGAGCGCGGGCTCATCGAGCGGGTCGGTGCCGACCTCGGCGGGCGCCTGCGCGCCGGTCGGTCGCGCAACGACCAGGTGGCCACGCTGTACCGGATGTACCTTCGCGACCAGGCACGCGCCACCGCCCTGGGGCTGTTGGACCTCGCCGGTGCGCTGCTGGCCCAGTCCGCCACCCATGCCGACGCCGCGATGCCCGGTCGGACCCACTTCCAGCACGCCCAACCCGTGCTGCTCTCCCACCACCTCCAGGCCCACGCTCAGGCCCTGGCGCGCGACGTCGAGCGGCTGGTCGACTGGGACCGCCGGGCCGACGAGTCGCCGTACGGCTCGGGGGCCCTGGCCGGCTCATCGTTGGGTCTGGACCCCGAGCCGGTGGCGCGGGCGCTCGGCTTCTCGTCGTCCTCGGACAACTCGATCGACGGCACGGCCAGCCGTGACGTGGTGGCCGAGCTGGCGTTCGTGCTCGCCATGGCCGGCGTCGACATCTCGCGCATCGCCGAGGAGGTGGTGGTCTGGACCACAGTCGAGTTCGGCTTCGCCACGCTCGACGACGCCTACGCCACCGGGTCGTCGATCATGCCGCAGAAGAAGAACCCGGACGTCGCCGAGCTGGCGCGCGGGAAGGCCGGACGCCTGGTGGGTAACCTCGCCGGCCTGCTCGCCACGCTCAAAGGTCTGCCGCTGGCTTACAACCGGGACCTGCAGGAGGACAAGGAGCCGGTGATCGACTCCCTCACCCAGCTCGGGGTGCTGCTACCGGCGTTCACCGGCATGGTCTCGACGCTGCACTTCGACACCGCGCGGATGGCCGCGTTGGCGCCGGCGGGCTTCTCGCTGGCGACGGACGTCGCGGAGTGGCTGGTGCGCCAGGGCGTCGCGTTCCGGGAGGCGCACGAGGTGGCCGGGGCCTGCGTGCGCGAGTGCGAGCGCCGCGGCATCGCCCTGCAGGACCTCACCCCGCAGGACCTCCCGGGGATCTCACCACTGTTGACGCCGCAGGTGCTGTCGGTGCTGAACGTCGCAGGCTCCCTCGCCTCCCGCGACGGACGCGGCGGGACGGCGCCCGTTCGGGTGGCCGAGCAGCGGGAGCGGCTGCTCGCAAGAGTGGACGCGCTTCGCCGGTGGGCCAGCATGCGGGTGACGCCAGTCATGCGCTGACCCCGGTGCGGCACGGCGGGCACCACCCCCCCTGCTTTGGCGCAGCGGCACACTGCGCCAAACAGTTCGGCGCAGCGGCACACCGCACCAGGGTGGTCTGGCGCGACGTGCTGCAACGCTGTGCAACGGGGCCGCGGTGAAGCCGGGCCAACCAACCAGACACGGGCGCAGCGGCACACTGCGCCAAACAGTTTGGCGTGGTGGCACGCCGTGCCAGAAAGCGCGGGGTCAGGGCGGCGCGATCCTCACGCGCAGCCGCCGGAAGCCCTTGCCCTTGTTCTCGATCTTCACGACCACGAGCGCACCTATCCCCCTGGTCGAGGCCACATGGGTTCCGGCGTCTGCCTGCGTGTCCAGTCCCGCGATGTCCACGATGCGCACGACCTCGAGGCCCGGCGGCAGCAGGTTGGTCGCCGTCCTGATCAGGTCCGGATAGGTCGCGAACGCGACCTCGCGCGGGAGCGTGGTGGTGGTGATCGCCCGGTCGGCGGCGATCTCGGCGGCGCAGGCGGCCTCCACGGCGTCGCGGAAGCCGTCCGGCACCTCAGGCAGGTTGAAGTCCATGCGGGCCTCGAGCGGTTCCATGTTCCCGCCGGTCACGAGTGCGCCGAAGTCCCGGAACACCACCCCCGACAGCATGTGCAGTCCCGAGTGCGTGCGCATGAGGGCGGTCCGGCGCTCGTCCTCGACCGCGGCACGCACCGAGGTCCCGGCCGGCGGCAGAGGGTCGTCCTCGTGCGGCACCAGCCATAGGTCGTCGGCCTTGCGCGCGCCGACGATACGCGTCTGCACCCCGCCCCAGAGCAAGACACCGTGGTCGGGAGGCTGGCCCCCGCCGCCGGGGTAGAAGGCCGACCGGTCGAGCACGACCCCCTGGTCGGGGTCGCTGGCCAGCACGGTCGCCGGCCACTCGCGCATCGCCTGGTCGGCCAGCTCCAGCCGCGCGGTGCGCCCGTGGGTGTCGCTCACTCGGCCAGCCTAGGTGCACGGCACGGACGTGACCGGTCTCACGCGCCCCTGGGACGCGCCGTCGGCCCGCGCTCCTTTACCGTGCGACTGCCTGGGGCAAGACTTCACCCAGGGCCGCGCCGGTCACTACGGCGGGGTGCTTGTGGCCGCTTGGGCCGGATGCGCCATGATGACCCGGGTCGAAGCCGACTCGGGGTGATCTCGCGGCCGGCCGGCGACCATCACCGCGACCACAGGGTGCGGGCCGGTCCAGCGCGGGTCCGCGGATCGCAAGGGGTGTGAGCATGGCGACAGGGACGAGCCCGGGCACCAGGGAGGGGACCGGCGTCTTCTCCAAGGGCAGGGCGCGCATCGCCGAGAAGACATTGCGCACGGACGGCTGGCGGCAGTACCCGATCACCACGGCCGCCATCCTGCTCTTCTTCGTGGCGTACAGCTTGGTCCGCATCTTCATGAACAAGTACTACTTCTACGCCCCAGGTAGCTATCTCACGCCGTTCTACTCCCCATGCCTGAGCAAGTCCTGCCCCGTCGACGCCTCCGACTTCGGCCAGCCCCTGCCGGAGTTCCCGGTCGGCGTGCCGCTCGCGATCCTCATCTTCCCGATCTTGGCGGGCTTCCGGACCACCTGCTACTACTACCGCAAGGCGGGCTACCGCAGCCTGTGGTTCTCCCCGCAGGCGTGCGCGGTCGCCGAGCCGCACGCGACGTACAGCGGCGAGCGTCGGTTCCCTCTGATCGTCATGAACTACCACCGCTACTTCTTCGTGCTCGCGGGACTGCTCCTGCTGGTGAACACCTACGACGCGCTGAAGGCGTTCCGGGGCGCCGACGGCGGGTTCCGCATCGGCCTCGGCACCGTCATCATGGTCGTCAACGTCGTCATGCTCTGGCTGTACACGCTGTCCTGCCACGCGTGCAGGCACATCGTGGGCGGCCGACTGACGCACTTCTCCAAGCACCCCGTGCGTTACCAGATGTGGACGTTCGTGTCCCGCCTGAACCCGCGCCACGGCAGCTTCGCGATGGCCTCGCTCACGACGGTGATCCTCACCGACTTCTACATCATGTGTGCCTCCGCAGGCTGGATCTCGGGAAGCTGGGTATGAGCGATGACGGCATCTAGCAGCACAGCAGGCGGCGCGGCGGCGGTCGAGAGGCACACGTACGACGTCCTCGTCATCGGGGCCGGCGGTGCTGGCCTGCGCGCGGCCGTCGAGGCGCGCGAGCAGGGGATGCGCACGGCCATCATCTGCAAGTCGCTGTTCGGCAAGGCCCACACGGTCATGGCCGAGGGCGGCGCGGCCGCCGCGATGGGCAACGTCAACAGCAAGGACAGCTGGCAGGTGCACTTCCGCGACACCCTGCGCGGCGGCAAGTTCCTCAACAACCCCCGCATGGCGGAGCTGCACGCCAAGGAGTCCCCCGACCGGGTCTGGGAGCTGGAGACGTACGGCGCGCTGTTCGACCGCACCAAGGACGGCAAGATCAGCCAGAGGAACTTCGGCGGGCACGAGTACCCGCGACTGGCCCATGTCGGCGACCGCACGGGCCTGGAGCTGATCCGCACCCTCCAGCAGAAGATCGTGTCTCTGCAGCAGGACGACGCCGCCGAGCTCGGCGACCCCGAGGCCAGGATCAAGGTCTTCGCGGAGTGCACGATCACCGACCTGCTGATGGACGGCCAGTCGGTGGCGGGGGCGATGGGCTACTGGCGGCACGACGGCCGCTTCATCCGCTTCGACGCCCCGGCCGTCGTGCTGGCCACCGGCGGCATCGGCAAGTCGTTCAAGGTCACCAGCAACTCGTGGGAGTACACCGGCGACGGCCATGCGCTGGCGCTGCGCAGCGGTGCGACGTTGATCAACATGGAGTTCGTGCAGTTCCACCCGACGGGCATGGTGTGGCCCCCGTCGGTCAAGGGCATCCTCGTCACGGAGTCGGTACGCGGCGACGGCGGCGTCCTGACCAACTCCGAGGGTCGGCGCTTCATGTTCGACTACATCCCCGAGGTCTTCACGAAGCAGTACGCGACGACGGAGGAGGAGGGCGACCGCTGGTACAACGACCAGGAGAACAACAAGCGCCCTCCTGAGCTGCTGCCGCGAGACGAGGTCGCCCGCGCCATCAACAGCGAGGTCAAGGCCGGGCGGGGGACGCCGCACGGCGGGGTCTACCTCGACGTCTCGGCGCGCCTGCCGGCCGCGGAGATCATCAAGAAGCTGCCGAGCATGCACCACCAGTTCAAGGAGCTCGCCGACGTCGACATCACGGCCGAACCGATGGAGGTCGGCCCGACCTGTCACTACGTGATGGGCGGCGTGGAGGTGGACGCCGACACGACTGCGGCGCGCGTGCCGGGTCTCTTCGCAGCCGGTGAGGTGGCAGGCGGGATGCACGGCTCCAACCGTCTCGGCGGCAACTCGCTGTCGGACCTGCTGGTGTTCGGCCGTCGCGCGGGCACGGGTGCGGCGGAGTACGTGCGCTCGCTCGGCTCCAAGCGGCCGGTCGTCTCCGACGCCGACGTCGCCGCCGCCCAAGCGATGGCCCTGGCCCCGTTCGAGCGCGGCGCGGCAGGGGAGAACCCGTACGCCGTCCACACCGACCTGCAGCAGATGATGAACGACCTCGTCGGCATCATCCGGCGTGAGGGCGAGCTGGTCGACGCCCTGCGGAACCTGACCGCCCTCGAGGCCCGGGTCGCCGAGGTCGGCGTGACCGGGGGCCGCACCTTCAACTCGGGCTGGCATCTCGCCGTCGACCTGCGCAACATGCTGCTGGTCTCCCGGTGCATCGCCACGGCTGCGCTCGAACGCACCGAGAGTCGCGGCGGTCACACCCGCGAGGACCACCCGGCGATGGACCCGACGTGGCGCGGCGTGAACCTCGTGCTCGCCCTCGACGGCGGCACCGTCACGCTGGCACGCCAGCCCGTGCCCGCCATCCGGCCCGACCTGCTCGCCCTGTTCGACCGCAGTGAGCTCGAGAAGTACCTCACCCCCGAGGAGCTGGCCGGTGTCGGCCGGGAGGAGTCCCAGTGAGTCACCAGGCGCACTTCCGGGTCTGGCGCGGCGACGACACCGACGGCGGGCTGCAGGACTACCAGGTCGAGGTGAACGAGGGTGAGGTCGTCCTCGACGTCATCCATCGGCTGCAGGCCACCCAGACCCCCGACCTCGCGGTCCGCTGGAACTGCAAGGCCGGCAAGTGCGGCTCCTGCAGCGCCGAGGTCAACGGTCGGCCGCGCCTGATGTGCATGACCCGGATGAACACGTTCGACCCGGCAGAGACCGTCATCGTCACCCCGCTTCGCACCTTCCCGGTGGTGCGGGACCTGGTCACCGACGTCTCCTTCAACTACCAGAAGGCCCGCGAGATCCCCGCCTTCGCACCGCCGAAGGGCGTGCAGCCGGGCGACTACCGGATGCAGCAGGAGGACGTCGAACGCTCGCAGGAGTTCCGCAAGTGCATCGAGTGCTTCCTCTGCCAGGACGTCTGCCACGTGATCCGCGACCACGAGGACAACAAGCAGAGCTTCGCGGGGCCGCGCTTCCTCATGCGCATCGCCGAGCTCGACATGCACCCCCTCGACGCCCGGGACCGCCAACGCGACGCCCAGGACCAGCACGGTCTCGGGTTCTGCAACATCACGAAGTGCTGCACCGAGGTCTGCCCCGAGCACATCCACATCACCGACAACGCGCTGATCCCGATGAAGGAGCGCGTGGTCGACCGCGAGTACGACCCGCTCGTGTGGCTGGGCCGCAAGATCAGCCGACGGGGCTGAGCGCAGGCCGGTGGCTCGACGTCCTGGACGGTGATGTCCAGGACGTCGCACCGCGCCTGCTGGGAGCGCTCCTGCGCCACGACAGCCCTGAGGGGGCCGTCGCCGTCCGGTTGACCGAGGTCGAGGCGTACGGGGGCCGAGGCAGCGACCCCGGCTCCCACGCGTTCCGTGGCCCGGGCAGGCGCAACGCGACGATGTTCGGGCCCCCGGGGCGCCTGTACGTCTACTTCACCTATGGCATGCACTGGTGCGCCAACGTGGTGTGCCCCGGTGAGGGGCGCGGGGCCGCGGTCCTGCTGCGTGCGGGGCAGGTCGTCGAGGGCGTGGACGTCGCCCGGCGGCGTCGTCCGCGGTGTCGCCGCGACGTCGACCTCGCCCGCGGACCCGCACGGCTTACGGCCGCCCTGGCGGTCAGCGGCGTCCACGACGGGTGCGACCTCGCGCCGTCCGCCGCGGCCCTGGGGCTGTCGTTCCCCGGGACGCCGCCCCTGGCCGCCTCGGTGCGGTGCGGTCCCCGGGTGGGTGTGAGCGGAGCGGGCGGAGACGGCGCGCTCTTCCCCTGGCGGTTCTGGCTCGCCGAGGACCCCACGGTCTCGGCATACCGGCCGGGCAAGCCGCGTCGTGGCTCGAGGCCAGTCAGTAAGGATGCGCCGGGCAGTGAGATCCTGCCTGCGGCACGTGAGCCCGACGAAGGGATCCCTGGACCGTGAGCGATGCACGGGTCGCCGTCATCGACGAGCTGAGCTGGCGCGGGCTCGTCGCCGTGTCCACCGACCTCGCGGCGCTGCGACAGGCCTTCGCCGAGGCGCCGGTCACCTGCTACGGCGGGTTCGACCCCACGGCGCCCAGCCTGCATATCGGCAACCTCGTGCTCATCCTCACGTTGCGCCGTCTGCAGCAGGCCGGGCACCGGCCACTGGCACTCGTCGGGGGCGCCACCGGGCTGATCGGGGACCCGAAGCCGACCGCGGAGCGCAGCCTCAACGACCGGGACACGGTTGCCGCCTGGGTGGAGCGCATCCGTGGGCAGATCGAGCCGTTCCTGGACTTCGACGGGCCGATGGCCGCCGTGATGGTGAACAACCTGGACTGGACCGCAGGAGCTGTCGGCGCTGGACTTCCTCCGCGACATCGGCAAGCACTTCCGGGTGAACAGGATGCTCGCCAAGGAGGCCGTCAGCGCCCGCGTCAACAGCGACGCCGGCATCAGCTTCACCGAGTTCAGCTACCAGATCCTTCAGGGCATGGACTTCCTGGAGCTGTACCGGCGCTACGGGTGCACGCTGCAGCTGGGCGGGTCGGACCAGTGGGGCAACCTGACCGCCGGCATCGACCTGATCCACCGGGTCGAGGGGACCGGCGTGCACGCCTTGGCCACGCCGCTGGTCACGAAGGCCGACGGGACGAAGTTCGGCAAGACCGAGTCGGGCACCGTCTGGCTGGACCCCGCGATGACCTCGCCGTACGCCTTCTACCAGTTCTGGGTCAACGCCGAGGACGCGAAGGTGGGCGAGTACCTGAGGGTGTTCACCTTCCGCGACCGCGGTGAGGTTTCAGACCTGGACGACGCCACGCGCCTGCGACCCGCGTCGCGGGAGGCGCAGCGCGCCCTGGCCGCGGACGTCACCACCCTGGTGCACGGCGGGCAGGCGACCGCGCGGGTGGAGCAGGCCAGCCTGGCCCTGTTCGGTCAGGGAGAGCTGGCCGCTCTGGACCCGGCCACGTTGCGCGACGCGGTCGCGGAGCTGCCGGGCGCCGTGCTGCCGAGGGGAGAGCACCTCGTCGTCGACCTCCTTGCGGCCACCGGGCTCGCGCCGAGCAGGTCGGCGGCTCGGCGCACCATCGCCGAGGGGGGCGCGTACCTCAACAACGTGAAGGTGCTCTCCGACGACGCCGTCGCCGGCCCGCAGGACGCGATCGACGGCCGGTGGCTGGTGCTGCGTCGGGGTCGCCGGTCGCTGGCCGCGGCCGAGCTCGCCCCCTGAGGCCGCGGGAGGAGGGTGGGTCGCAGACAGCGCGTGAGATGACCCACAGGACGGGACTGCCGGGGGACGCCTACCCGCTGTCCAGGGACGCCTACCAGCTGTCCAGGGACGCCTACCGTGTCCGGGATGCCACCTGTCGTCGCGGCGTCCCAGCCGTGCCGTGTCCCGCCTGTCGCTGGTGTCCTACGTGACTGGTCACACGTCGCCCTGCCGACCCAAAAGCGCAGGTGACACGCGGTTTGGAGGCGGATTTGACTCCCGGGAGGGCCCGGCCTAGTGTTGGCTCTCGCCGCCCGACAGGGAGGAACGGACACCCACACCGGTGGCCGGTCCCAGGGGAGGCTCCCACTCTGACAGACCGATCGGCGCGTGTCCTCGGACGCTGCGTCGGCCGAAGGGTGGGATGGCTGGAAACCGAGACCACGATCAGCCGCATGCGGATTTGACCCTGGTTGAGGCCACGGCTAAAGTAGAACGGTTGCCCCGAATTCGGCCGCAAGGCCTGCTTCGGTGCGCGCCCGCTCCTTGAGAACTCAACAGCGTGCCAAAAGTCGATGCCAGACAACCTCGTCCGTGGGGGGCGTCGCAAGCGGTCCTCGAGGCCGATGCGAGGCATTCCCACGACGATTCCTTTGGTAGAGATGGATGGACTCTTAAACGAGACATCTGCTCAGCCAGATCAAGGTCCCTCGGGACCACTTCGAGATGTCGGGCCCAGCGCGAGCGCTGGAACCCGAGACAAACATCAACGGAGAGTTTGATCCTGGCTCAGGACGAACGCTGGCGGCGTGCTTAACACATGCAAGTCGAACGGTGAAGCCCTTCGGGGTGGATCAGTGGCGAACGGGTGAGTAACACGTGAGCAACCTGCCCTTGACTCTGGGATAACACCGGGAAACCGGTGCTAATACCGGATACTGACGCACTCAGGCATCCGAGTGCGTGGAAAGATTTATCGGTCAAGGATGGGCTCGCGGCCTATCAGCTAGTTGGTGGGGTAATGGCCCACCAAGGCGACGACGGGTAGCCGGCCTGAGAGGGCGACCGGCCACACTGGGACTGAGACACGGCCCAGACTCCTACGGGAGGCAGCAGTGGGGAATATTGCGCAATGGGCGAAAGCCTGACGCAGCGACGCCGCGTGAGGGATGAAGGCCTTCGGGTTGTAAACCTCTTTCAGCAGGGAAGAAGCGAAAGTGACGGTACCTGCAGAAGAAGCACCGGCTAACTACGTGCCAGCAGCCGCGGTAATACGTAGGGTGCAAGCGTTGTCCGGAATTATTGGGCGTAAAGAGCTCGTAGGCGGTCTGTCGCGTCTGCTGTGAAAACTCGGGGCTTAACCCCGGGCCTGCAGTGGGTACGGGCAGACTAGAGTGCGGTAGGGGAGACTGGAATTCCTGGTGTAGCGGTGAAATGCGCAGATATCAGGAGGAACACCGGTGGCGAAGGCGGGTCTCTGGGCCGTAACTGACGCTGAGGAGCGAAAGCGTGGGGAGCGAACAGGATTAGATACCCTGGTAGTCCACGCCGTAAACGTTGGGCGCTAGGTGTGGGGCTCTTTCCACGAGTTCCGTGCCGCAGCAAACGCATTAAGCGCCCCGCCTGGGGAGTACGGCCGCAAGGCTAAAACTCAAAGGAATTGACGGGGGCCCGCACAAGCGGCGGAGCATGCGGATTAATTCGATGCAACGCGAAGAACCTTACCAAGGCTTGACATGGGGAGAAAACCGGCAGAGATGTCGGGTCCGTAAGGGCGCCTCACAGGTGGTGCATGGTTGTCGTCAGCTCGTGTCGTGAGATGTTGGGTTAAGTCCCGCAACGAGCGCAACCCTCGTTCTATGTTGCCAGCACGTAATGGTGGGGACTCATAGGAGACTGCCGGGGTCAACTCGGAGGAAGGTGGGGATGACGTCAAATCATCATGCCCCTTATGTCTTGGGCTTCACGCATGCTACAATGGCCAGTACAAAGGGCTGCGAGACCGTAAGGTGGAGCGAATCCCAAAAAGCTGGTCTCAGTTCGGATCGGGGTCTGCAACTCGACCCCGTGAAGTCGGAGTCGCTAGTAATCGCAGATCAGCAACGCTGCGGTGAATACGTTCCCGGGCCTTGTACACACCGCCCGTCACGTCACGAAAGTCGGTAACACCCGAAGCCGGTGGCCCAACCCTTGTGGAGGGAGCCGTCGAAGGTGGGACTGGCGATTGGGACGAAGTCGTAACAAGGTAGCCGTACCGGAAGGTGCGGCTGGATCACCTCCTTTCTAAGGAGCACCTGGCGCCGGTCCGCCGGCGTCCAGAGCCACAACCCGAGCGTTCGTCTCGGGGTGGTTGCTCATGGGTGGAACATCGACTAGTTGGCCGCGTCTGCGCGACGCTCTCGCCAGTACCTCCGGCATGCCGGGGAGGAACGGACAGCGACAGAGCGGGCCGGCCTGGCACGCTGTTGGGTCCTGAGGGAACGGGCGCAAGCCCCCCTCTGGCGTCGGCCGAGTCACGGCCGGCGAGGACCGACCCACCGGACGAACCGTCCCGCTGACTGGCGGGCAGGCGCCGATCACTGGGCCCGGTACCGCCCGTACCTTGAGAACTGCACAGTGGACGCGAGCATCTCTAATCTTTGTGGTCAAGTTAATAAGGGCACACGGTGGATGCCTTGGCACCAGGAGCCGATGAAGGACGTAGGAGCCTGCGATAAGCCTCGAGGAGCTGGCAACCGAGCTGTGATCCGAGGATGTCCGAATGGGGAAACCCGGCTGGAGTCATCTCCAGTCACCCACGCCTGAACACATAGGGCGTGCGGAGGGAACGCGGGGAAGTGAAACATCTCAGTACCCGCAGGAAGAGAAAGCAACCGCGATTCCGTGAGTAGTGGCGAGCGAAAGCGGAAGAGGCTAAACCGATCGCGTGTGATAGCCGGCAGGCGTTGCGTGATCGGGGTCGTGGGACCCTTCAGTCCGGTCTGCCGACCGGGCAGGGAGTTAGAAAGTCGCGTCATAGTCGAAGGGCATTGAAAGGCCCGGCACAGAGGGTGTCACCCCCGTAGACGAAATGGCGTGACCTCCCGAGGGTGTTCCCAAGTAGCACGGGGCCCGAGAAATCCCGTGCGAATCTGGGAGGACCACCTCCTAAGCCTAAATACTCCCTGGTGACCGATAGCGGACAAGTACCGTGAGGGAAAGGTGAAAAGTACCCCGGGAGGGGAGTGAAATAGTACCTGAAACCGTGTGCCTACAATCCGTCGGAGCCTCCTAGTAGGGGTGACGGCGTGCCTTTTGAAGAATGAGCCTGCGAGTTAGTGGTACGTGGCGAGGTTAACCCGTGTGGGGAAGCCGTAGCGAAAGCGAGTCCGAATAGGGCGACTCAGTCGCGTGCTCTAGACCCGAAGCGGAGTGATCTACCCATGGCCAGGTTGAAGCGCGGGTAAGACCGCGTGGAGGACCGAACCCACCAGGGTTGAAAACCTGGGGGATGAGCTGTGGGTAGGGGTGAAAGGCCAATCAAACTCCGTGATAGCTGGTTCTCCCCGAAATGCATTTAGGTGCAGCGTCACGTGTTTCTTGCCGGAGGTAGAGCTACTGGATGGCCGATGGGCCCTACAAGGTTACTGACGTCAGCCAAACTCCGAATGCCGGTAAGTGAGAGCGTGGCAGTGAGACTGCGGGGGATAAGCTCCGTAGTCGAGAGGGAAACAGCCCAGAACACCAGCTAAGGCCCCTAAGCGTGTGCTAAGTGGGAAAGGATGTGGAGTTGCACAGACAACCAGGAGGTTGGCTTAGAAGCAGCCACCCTTTAAAGAGTGCGTAATAGCTCACTGGTCAAGTGATTCCGCGCCGACAATGTAGCGGGGCTCAAGCACACCGCCGAAGCTGTGTCATTCACACAGGTGCCAGGTCTTCGGATCCAGGCGTGTGGATGGGTAGGGGAGCGTCGTGTGGCGAGTGAAGCGGCGGGGTGACCCAGCCGTGGACGCCACACGAGTGAGAATGCAGGCATGAGTAGCGAAAGACGGGTGAGAAACCCGTCCGCCGAATGACCAAGGGTTCCAGGGCCAGGCTAATCCGCCCTGGGTAAGTCGGGACCTAAGGCGAGGCCGACAGGCGTAGTCGATGGACAACGGGTTGATATTCCCGTACCGGCGAAGAACCGCCCATACCGAACCTGGTGATGCTAAGCGCCTGAAGCCCGGACGGTCTTCGGACTGTCTGGGTGGAGCGCGCGAACCGAACCGGTAGTAGGTAAGCAATGGGGTGACGCAGGAAGGTAGCCACCGCGTGGCGATGGTAGTCCACGTCTAAGGGTGTAGGGCGAGGTATAGGCAAATCCGCACCTCATGCGCCTGAGACCTGATAGTGACCGCGTATGCGGGAAGCAGGGTGATCCTATGCTGCCAAGAAAAGCCTCTAGCGAGGTTCGAGCCGCCCGTACCCCAAACCGACTCAGGTGGTCAGGTAGAGAATACCAAGGCGATCGAGTGAATCGTGGTTAAGGAACTCGGCAAAATGCCCCCGTAACTTCGGGAGAAGGGGGGCCTGACGGGTGAAGGCGCTTGCCGGCTAGCCCTTGAAGGCCGCAGAGACCAGGGAGAAGCGACTGTTTACTAAAAACACAGGTCCGTGCGAAGTCGCAAGACGATGTATACGGACTGACGCCTGCCCGGTGCTGGAACGTTAAGGGGACGGGTCAGCCTCACGGCGAAGCTCAGAACTTAAGCGCCAGTAAACGGCGGTGGTAACTATAACCATCCTAAGGTAGCGAAATTCCTTGTCGGGTAAGTTCCGACCTGCACGAATGGCGTAACGACTTCTCCGCTGTCTCAACCACGAACTCGGCGAAATTGCACTACGAGTAAAGATGCTCGTTACGCGCAGCAGGACGGAAAGACCCCGGGACCTTTACTATAGCTTGGTATTGATGTTCGGAACGGCTTGTGTAGGATAGGTGGGAGACTGTGAAGTCGGCACGCCAGTGTCGGTGGAGTCAACGTTGAAATACCACTCTGGTCGTTCTGGATGTCTAACCTCGGTCCGTGATCCGGATCAGGGACAGTGCCTGGTGGGTAGTTTAACTGGGGCGGTTGCCTCCCAAAGAGTAACGGAGGCGCCCAAAGGTTCCCTCAGCCTGGTTGGCAATCAGGTGTCGAGTGTAAGTGCACAAGGGAGCTTGACTGTGAGACAGACATGTCGAGCAGGGACGAAAGTCGGGACTAGTGATCCGGCCGTGGTTTGTGGAAACGCGGTCGCTCAACGGATAAAAGGTACCCCGGGGATAACAGGCTGATCTTGCCCAAGAGTCCATATCGACGGCATGGTTTGGCACCTCGATGTCGGCTCGTCGCATCCTGGGGCTGGAGTAGGTCCCAAGGGTTGGGCTGTTCGCCCATTAAAGCGGTACGCGAGCTGGGTTTAGAACGTCGTGAGACAGTTCGGTCCCTATCCGCTGCGCGCGCAGGAGACTTGAGAAGGGCTGTCCCTAGTACGAGAGGACCGGGACGGACGAACCTCTGGTGTGCCAGTTGTTCCGCCAGGAGCACCGCTGGTTAGCTACGTTCGGAAGGGATAACCGCTGAAGGCATCTAAGCGGGAAGCTCGCTTCAAGATGAGGTCTCCATGGGGTGTTCCCCGAGAGGCTCCCAGCTAGACTACTGGGTTGATAGGCCGGATGTGGAAGTGCGGACCAAAGACGCATGAAGCTGACCGGTACTAATAAGCCGATAACTTGCCACAATCAATCTTGCTTGCGTCCACTGTGCGGTTCCCGAGATGCGGTCGGGAACGGTCTGACATCTCCATAGTGTTTCGGCGGCCATAGCGACGGGGAAACGCCCGGCTCCATTCCGAACCCGGAAGCTAAGCCTGTCAGCGCCGATGGTACTGCGTGGGGGACCGCGTGGGAGAGTAGGACGCCGCCGGACATACTTTGCGATGGCGGCCACCCGTGAGGGTGGCCGCCATCCGCATTTTGCTGTCGCTCTCGAACGTCGGCAGGGCTTCGCCGCCAGAGCCGGCGGCGCGTAGAAGTGGTGCATGGCGGTCGCGGTCTGGCGGCCGCTTGTGCTCGATGAGGAGAGGTCGGCGTGGCTGAGCGGGCGGAGTCGAGGGGAACGGGGTCCGGGCGACCCTCGTCGGAGGGGTCGTCGTCCGGGGGGCGCGGTCGGCGCCCTGCCGCAGCCGGTCGGTCGGGTGCGGCGGGTCGGTCGGGTGCGTCGGGTCGGTCGGGTGCGTCGGGCGCGTCGGGTCGGTCGGGTGCGTCGGGTGCGTCGGGTGGGCAGGGCGGGGTGCGTCGGGGGGCGTCCGACGGCGGACGTGGCACGTCGTCTGGGCGGTCGTCGCGAGGCGCCAGTCAGGTGCCTGGGCGGACGTCGTCCGCCCCCCGAGGGGGCGCAGCGGGGGCTGAGCGTGGGTCGACCGGACGCGATGCAGCCGGGGGCGCCAGGACGGGGCGGCAGGGCGCCGAAGGCGCTGGAACCGGGCGTGAAGGCGGTGGGCGCACAGGGAGCGGGCGTGAAGGTGCCGGGGGAGCTCGCGGTTCGAGAGCCTCAGCTGGGCGGGGCGGCGGCCCCACGTGGCGGCCCTCCGAGGAGGGCAGAGAGCGTGGTGGCGCTGATCGTGGAGGAACAGGCCGACCTGGAACGGGCAGAGCCCCACAGCGTTCGACAGGCGAAGGCCGCCGCCCCAGCGTTGCCGGAACCGGTGGTGCCAGAGGCCCGGTGGCGGGCAGGGGCGCGGATGCTGAGCCCTCGACGCAGCGTTCGCTGCCCCAGGGCAGGCCCACGCAGGGCAGGCCCACGCAGGGCAGGCCCACGCAGGGCAGGCCCACGCAGGGCAGGCCCACGCAGGGCAGGCCCACGCAGGGCAGGCCCACGCAGGGCAGGCCCACGCAGGGCAGGCCCACGCAGGGCAGGCCCACGCAGGGCAGGCCCACGCAGGGCAGGCCCACGCAGGGCAGGCCCACGCAGGGCAGGCCCACGCAGGGCAGGCCGGTGTCCGACAACTCAGGACCGGGCCAGCCCGCCCGCACCGGTCGCGCCGCGCCCAAGGTGCCGCCGATACCGGAGTCGGTCACGGGTGCCGAACTCGACCGGGAGGTACGCGGCGAGCTGTCAGGCCTCGGCCCGGACCTCGGCCGCTCCGTTGCGCGGCACCTGGTGATGGTTGCCTCCTTGATCGACGACGACGCCGACCTGGCGTGGGACTACGCCCAGGTGGCGCGGAAGCTGGCCGGTCGTCTCGGGGTGGTGCGCGAGGCCGCGGGGCTGGCCGCTTATCGGGCCGGTCATTACGCAGAGGCCCTCTCGGAGCTGCGCACGGCCCGCCGGTTGTCAGGCTCGCCCTCCCACCTTGCCGTCATGGCCGACTGCGAGCGCGGTCTGGGCCGACCACACCGCGCCCTTGAGCTGGCGACGTCGCCAGAGGTGCGCCTGCTGGACCTGCCGACGCGGGTGGAGCTGCTGATCGTGGCAGCCGGGGCCCGCCTCGACCTGGGCCAGGCAGAGGCGGCGGTCGTCACGTTGCATGTGCCCGAGCTCCGGGCTCGCCGGGCAGTGCCCTGGCTGGCGAGGCTGCGGTCCGCCTACGCCGACGCCCTGGTTGCGGCAGGCCGTGCAGACGAGGCGCGGGAGTGGCTGCAGAGGGCGGCTGACGTCGACGTCGACGGTTCCTCGGGCGCCCTGGACAGGCTCGCCGAGCTGGACGGCGTCGTGTTCGACCTCGTTGACGACGAAGACGACGAAGACGACGAAGACGACGAAGACGACGAGGATGTCGACCACTCGGGCCCCGTCGAGAACAGTGCCGTCGAGAACAGTGCCGTCGAGAACAGTGCCGTCGAGAACAGTGCCGCCGAGTCGTGAGCAATGCGTCCGCGCGACCTCAGCCCTGGGAACACTCGACCCTCAAGGGCAGTGACAAGGCCCTCGTCGACGCCTACGACGTCGCGCTGCTCGACCTCGACGGTGTCGTCTACATCGGGGCCGACGCCGTCCCCGGGGCCGTGCGCGCCCTCGAAGCCGCGCGCGCTCACGGGATGGCGCTGGCGTTCGTCACCAACAACGCCTCCCGCGCACCCGAGGTCGTCGCCGACCACCTGTCACGCCTCGGTCTGCCGGCCGCGTCGACCGATGTGATGACGTCGGCGCAGGCCGCCTCGTCCCTTCTGGCACAACGGTTTCCGGTGGGCGCCCCGATCCTCGTCGTCGGCGGGGAGGGCCTCTATGCTGCGCTGCGCGCCGAGGGTCTCACGCCCGTGGGGTCGATGGACGGCGCACCCGTCGCGGTCGTGCAAGGGTTCTCCCCCGACATCGGGTGGAGGCTGCTCGCCGAGGGGACGCGCGCCGTCCGAGCAGGTCTGCCCTGGATGGCGACCAACACCGACCCCACGGTTCCGACACCCTTCGGGCCGGCGCCGGGAAACGGCACGCTCGTCGCAGCTGTGGCGACGGCGTCGGAACGGCTGCCTGAGGTGGCGGGCAAGCCCGAACCTGCCTTGTTCGAGCAGGCCGCTCGACGGTGGAACGCGCAGAGACCGCTCGTGGTCGGCGACCGGCTCGACACCGACCTGCAGGGCGCCCGGGCCGCTGGGATGGACGGGCTGCTGGTCATGACCGGTGTGACCAACCCCGCGCACCTGCTCGCCGCCCCGGCGCCGCGCCGCCCGCACTTCCTCGGTCGTGATCTGACCGCTCTGCACGCACCGCATCCGCCAGTGACACCGAACCCGCCAGTGACACTGAAGGGTCGCCGGACCTGGTCGTGCGGCGGGGCGACCGTGCGCGAGACCGGTGCCCGACCCGAGGCGGGGACCGGGGGCGGGATCGACGTCGTGGCGACGGGGGACGACGCCCTCGACCTCCTCCGTGCGGCCTGCGTCGCGGTGTGGGCCGGAGCGGACGAGAGCGGGCAGCCGGTGAGCTCGGGCACCGTCGAGGTGCTCCTGGCCGCCCTGGAGCAGGTCGAGGCCCTGGAGCAGGCCAAGGGGCTGGAGCAGGCCAAGGGGCTGGAGCAGGTCAAGGGGCTGGGGCAGATCGAGAGAGGGCGCGGCCCCGGCCCCGCGATAGCGTGAAGGCGCCCGGGTCGGCAACGCAGGCGTAGTGGGGAGTGGGAGTCATGGGCATCGACGAGCTCGACGAACCGGGTGTTGACCCTGCTGTCCTGGACCCTGCTGTCTTGGACTCTGCTGTCTTGGACTCTGCTGTCTTGGACTCTGCTGTCTTGGACTCTGCTGTCTTGGACCCTGCTGTCCTGGACCCTGCTGGCGAGGGCGGGACGCCCCCGCCCCCCGTGACCGGTGACGCCAAGGTCGACGAGGCGATCACCAGGCTCGGCGAGCGTGCCGGCGAGCCGCTGGACGCGCAGCTGGCCGAGTTCGAGTCAGCGCACCGAGCGCTGCAGGACCGGCTCGCCGACGTCGAGGGGTGAGCGTGGCGCGGCTGCGGAGGTTGGACACAGAGCTGGTGCGCCGCGGGCTCGCCCGCTCGCGCCAGCATGCGGGTGAGCTGGTGGGGGCTGGGCGCGTCAGCATCGCCGGCCGCACCGCCGCCAAGCCCGCGACCCAGGTCGACCCGGCCTCGGCGATCCTCGTCGAGGACCACAGCGGGGAGCCCGACTACGTCAGCCGCGGCGGGCACAAGCTCGCGGGCGCACTCGACCTACTCTGCATCGAAGGACTGGCCGTGCAGGGCCGGCGGTGCCTGGACGTCGGCGCGAGCACCGGCGGCTTCACCGATGTGCTGCTGCGGCGCGGGGCGAGCCACGTCGTGGCAGTGGACGTCGGCTACGGTCAGCTCGCCTGGGCACTGCGCACCGACCCCCGCGTGACTGTGCTCGACCGCACGAACGTCCGCGACCTGCGGCCCGAGCAGGTCGCACCGGCGCCGGGCCTCGTCGTCGCCGACCTGTCGTTCATCTCGCTGACACTGGTGCTGGGCGCCCTCGTCGCCTGCGCAACCGCTGATGCCGACCTGGTACTCATGGTCAAGCCGCAGTTCGAGGTGGGCCGTGACCGGGTCGGCGCGGGGGGCGTGGTTCGCGACCCAGAGCTGCGCGCCGACGCCGTTCGCACGGTGACGGCGGCCGCGAGTGCGCTCGGCCTCGGTGTCGCCGGTGTCGTGGCGAGCCCGCTGCCGGGGCCGAGCGGCAACGTGGAGATCTTCGTGTGGCTGCGGGCCGGCCGCCCCGCGTTGGCCGAGGCGGATCTCGCCCGCGCCCTCGCCGAGGGGCCACACCCGTGAGCGGCGGCCGTGAGCGCGCCGTCCTCGTGCTCGCGCACACCGGGCGCCCGGCCGCCGTGCAGGCGGCCGAGGAGGTCGCGATGCGGCTGGACGCCGCCGGCCTGGTCCCGCTGCTGCTCCCGGAGGAGGCCATGCAGCTGGGCGACCGCGTCGGGAAGCGCGTTCGGGTGGCGGACGCCTCCGACCCGCTGGACGGCGCCGAGCTCGTCGTCGTCCTCGGAGGTGACGGGACGATCCTGCGGGCCGCGGAGGTGGTGCGAGGCAGCGACGTCCCGCTCCTCGGCGTCAACCTCGGGCACGTCGGCTTCCTTGCCGAGGCCGAGCGTGAGGACCTCGTCGAGACGGTCCAGCGCATAGCCGAACGCAGCTACGAGGTCGAGGAGCGCATGACCCTCGACGTGCGGGTGCTGCGCGAGGACGTCGAGGTCGCACGCACGTGGGCAGTGAACGAGGCGACCGTGGAGAAGGCCAGCCGTGACCGGATGATCGAGCTGCGGGTCGAGGTGGACGGCCGCCCGCTGACGGAGTTCGGCTGCGACGGCGTGGTTCTCGCGACACCGACGGGGTCCACCGCATACGCGTTCTCCGCAGGCGGGCCCGTGGTCTGGCCCGAGGTCGAGGCGATGCTCGTCGTGCCGATCTCGGCGCACGCCCTGTTCGCACGACCGCTCGTGGTGGCTCCGACGTGCGAGCTGGGCGTGGAGGTGCTGGGGCGCACGCGGGCGGGTGGCGTCCTGTGGTGCGACGGGAGGCGCACCGTCCCCGTCCCGGCGGGCGCGACCGTCCGCGTCCGCCGCTCCTTGCTGCCTGTCCGGCTCGCCCGGCTGGCGCGGCCCCCGTTCACCGACCGGCTCGTGGCCAAGTTCGAGCTGCCCGTGCACGGTTGGCGCAGCCCGCGCAGCCCGCGCAGCCCGAGCAGCCCGAGCAGCCCGAGCAGCACGAGCAGCCCGGCGGCAGTGGATGCGCAGGCGGCGGCTGACGGCCCCGACTCCTAGGCTGGCGCCCGTGCTGCTGCAGATGCGCCTGCGAGGGCTGGGCGTCATCCGTGACGCCTCTCTCGAGCTCGGCCCCGGGTTGACCGTGGTCACCGGTGAGACCGGTGCCGGGAAGACGATGGTGGTCACCGGGCTCGGGCTGCTGCTCGGCGGTCGCGGTGACCCTGCCGCCGTGCGGGACGGCGAGAGCGCCGTCCTCGTGGAGGGACACCTGAGCGTGGACCCGGCCGGACGCGTGGCGGCGCGGGCCGGTGAGGCCGGCGCCGTCCTCGACGACGGCGACGTGCTGGTGGTCTCGCGCAGCGTGTCCGCCGAGGGTCGCAGCCGGGCCTACCTCGGGGGTCGGGCGGTGCCGGTCGGCGTGCTGGCCGAGCTCGCCGACGACCTGGTGGCCGTGCACGGGCAGAGCGACCAGATCCGTCTGCGCTCGGCGGCCCGCCAGCGCGAGTCGCTGGACAGGTTCGCCGGCGACGACGTGGCCGTCCCGTTGCGTGGTTACCGTGAGGCGTGGCAGCGCTGGCGAGCCGTCGAGTCGCGGATCGACGAGATCACGAGGGCGGCCCGCGAGCGGGCTCAAGAGGCTGAGCTCCTGCGGCTGGGCGTCGCCGAGGTGGAGCGGGTCGCGCCGCAGCCCGGCGAGGACGTCGCCTTGCGCGCCGAGGCCGTCCGCCTGGCCCACGCGGAGGAGCTGCGCACCGCCGCCAGCTCGGCCCACGCCGCCCTGGCCGGCGATGCCGACACGGGCGAGCCGGCCGACGACGTGCGGTCCCTGCTCGCTGCCGCGCGGCGGTTCCTGGACGCCGTGCGGGAGCACGACGCCGTGCTGGCGGGCCTCGCCGACCGCCTCGCCGAGGTCGGCTACCTGGTCTCGGACATCGCGGCGGAGTGCGCGTCGTACGTCGAGTCGGTGGAGTCCGACCCCCTTCGGCTGTCGATGGTGGAGGAACGCCGCGCCGCCCTGGCCGGGCTCACCCGGGCCTACGGCGACGACGTGAGCGCGGTGCTGGCGTGGGCGGAGGAGGCATCGGCGAGGCTGCACGAGCTCGACAGCGACGACGACACCCTGGCCGGGCTTCGCGCCGAGCGCGACGAGCTGGTGGCCGGTCTGGCCAAGGCGGCTGGGGAGGTGAGCCGGGCACGCTCGGCCGCCGCCGACCGGCTCGCCGAAGCGGTGACGGCCGAGCTCCAGCAGCTCGCCATGCCCGACGCCCGCCTCCTCGTGGATGTGCGCCAGCGCCCCGACCCGTCGGGACTGGCTGTCGACAGCGGTGCCGGCGAGGTGAGTGTCGCCGCCGGCCCGGAGGGGGTCGACGAGGTGGAGCTGCAGCTGGCACCGCACGTGGGGGCTGCACCCAGGCCGCTCGCGAAGGGCGCATCGGGCGGCGAGCTCTCCCGGGTGATGCTCGGGCTGGAGGTCGTCCTCGGTGCGGTCGACCCGGTGCCGACCTTCGTCTTCGACGAGGTCGACGCAGGGGTCGGCGGTCGGGCTGCGCTGGGCGTCGGGCGGCGCCTGGCCCGGCTGGCCCGGACGTCGCAGGTGCTTGTCGTGACGCACCTGCCCCAGGTGGCCGCATACGCCGACCTGCACCTCATGGTCGTGAAGTCCGACGACGGTGAGGTGACCGAGAGCGGCGTGCGTGCCCTCGACGATCTCGAGCGTGTCCGCGAGCTGGCGCGCATGCTCAGCGGGCTGGAGGAGTCCGGCAACGCGCGGGCACATGCCGAGGAGCTGCTCGCTGCCGCGCGGGCGGAGCGGACAGCCGTGGGACCATCGGTCTTGTGAGAATGCCTGCACTGCGCCGCCCGACGCAGCCGTCGGGGCCCGGCGCATGCGGCCCAGCCCGAGTCGACCACCGCACGAAGAACCTCACCAAGCGGCTGCGGCCGGGCGACGTCGCCGTCATCGACCACACCGATCTCGACCGGGTCTCGGCAGAGGCGCTGGTGGCCTGCCGCCCCGCTGCCGTGGTCAACGCGTCACCGAGCATCTCCGGGCGCTACCCCAACCTCGGCCCGCAGATCCTCCTGACCGCCGGGATCCCGCTGGTGGACGTCACCGGCACCGATGTCATGACGGCCCTGGACGAGGGCACGCTCGTGCGGGTGCACGAGGGGGGCGTCTGGGTCGGCGAAAGGCTGGTGGCTCAGGGGTACGCCCAGGACGAGACATCCGTCACCGCGGCGATGGACGAGGCGCGCGCCGGGCTGGCGATCCAGCTGGAGGCCTTCGCGACCAACACCATGGACTTCCTGCGCCGCGAGCGTGACCTCCTGCTGGACGGCGTCGGCGTGCCCGACGTGCGCACGCCGCTCGACGGTCGGCAGGTGCTGATCGTCGTCCGCGGGTACCACTACAAGGAGGACCTGGCGACCCTCCGTCCGTACATCCGCGAGTACCGCCCCGTGCTCATCGGCGTCGACGGGGGCGCGGACGCGATCCTCGAGGCCGGCTACACCCCGGCCATGGTGGTCGGCGACATGGACTCCGTCTCCGACCGCGCGCTCACCGGGGGCGCCGAGGTGGTCGTGCACGCCTACCGGGACGGTCGGGCTCCGGGTCTGGAGCGGGTGCGGCGGCTCGGCGTGGAACCGGTGGTCTTCCCCGCGATGGGGACGAGTGAGGACGTGGCGATGCTCCTGGCCGACGAGAAGGGCGCGTCGCTGATCGTCGCGGTGGGCAGCCACGCGACGCTCATCGAGTTCCTGGACAAGGGCCGGCCAGGCATGGCGAGCACGTTCCTCACCCGGCTGCGTGTGGGCGGCAAGCTCGTGGACGCGAAGGGCGTCTCACGCCTGTACAGGCAGCGGATCAGCAACCGCCAGCTGACCCTGCTGGTTCTTGCGGGCCTGGTGGCCCTCGCGGCGGCACTGGCCGCGACGCCGGGCGGCCAGACCGTGTACTCACTGCTGGGCGCGCGGCTGGACGACATCGTGTCGTGGCTGCGCAGCTGGTTCGTCGGTGCGGCCCCGGAGGCGTGGCTGCATGGATCGCTGCTTCACGGACGGATGACGCTCGCATGATCGATTTTCGCTACCACCTCGTCTCCCTCGTCTCGGTGTTCCTCGCACTGGCCGTCGGCATCGTGCTCGGGGCGGGACCGCTGAAGGAGAACCTCGGCAACACGCTGAAGGACCGGGTGGACTCCCTGGCGAAGGAGCGCAACGCGGCCCTGGACGAGAAGCGGACCGCAGAGAGCGGGATCGACCGGCGCGAGCAGTTCGTGCAGGCGGTCACGCCGTCGATGGTCGCCGAGCAGCTCGGTGGCACCTACGTCGTTCTCGTCACCCTGCCCGGGTCCGACGCCAAGAGCCTCGACGCCATGACCTCGGCGCTCAAGGGGGCAGGGGCCACCGTGACGGGTCATGTCACTGTCAGCGACGAGTGGACCGACCCGGCGAAGCAGGCGACCCGGGACCAGGTAGTCAGCGACCTGACCTTTGACGTGCCTGACGCCGCCCGCGGGCTCGACACGCAGGCGCAGCTGGGCGCCCTGCTGGCGAGGTGCCTGGTCACCGACCAGATCGCGCAGGCCGGGCAGGCCGACCCCGCGTCAGCCACCGTCTGCGCCGCCTTGCGCAGCGCGAAGCTCGTGTCGCTGGACGGCGACCTCACGGGCCGGGCGACCGAGGTTGTCGTGGTGGCTCCCGGGACGGCTGCGGCCTCGACGACGACGGCGAGCCCGTCGCCGTCCACGTTGTCCCCGCAGCAAGTGGCCGGGTCCTGGGCGACGTTGACCAAGTCGCTGGACGACGCGAGCTCCGGGTCGGTCGTGGTGGGACCGGCGTCGTCGGCGACCAAGGACGGGCTGGTGGGCGTCGTGCGGGGGGACGCCACGCTCGCCAAGGCCATCTCGACCGTCGACACCGGGGGAACGGCGATGGCGCCGATGACCACCGTGCTGGCGCTGCGTGAGCAGCGGGCCGGTGCCTCGGGGGCGTACGGCTTCGCCGACGCCGCGACGTCCCCCCTTCCTGCCGAGCCCGGCCCTGTGGCGCCGTGACGGCGAGAGCCTCCGGGATCCTGGGCCGGCTCGCGGTGGTCGCCGCGTCCGCGGCCGCCGCCCGGGGGACCTACGCCCTGCTCGGGGACCAGCCGCCGGGTGGCGCCGCACGATGGACCCGCACGAACCACCGTGGGGACCCCGTGACGCTTCTGGAGGGGCCGGCGGCTGCCGTGGGTTGCCTCGTGGGGGTCGCGGCGTCTGCGGCGCTCCCGGGCCGGTTGCGGGCTGCGAGCGCGGTCGCAGTCACCGGGGCGGCGGTGTTCGGGGCGGTCGACGACCACGCCGAGTCCGGGGCGAGCAAGGGCCTTCGCGGCCACCTGACGGCGCTCGCACACGGCCGGGTCACCACCGGCGGTCTGAAGGTGCTGGGGATAGGTGTGACCGGGCTCGCAGCCGCCGTCCTGATGACGAAGCCGGCTGGTTCCGGGCCGGCTGGTTCTGGGCACAGCCGGGCGGGCGCGGGGGTAGGGCGGATCTGCGACGTCGGTGTGGCGGGGGGGCTCGTGGCCGGGACGGCCAACCTGATCAACCTCTTCGACCTGCGACCGGGCCGCGCGCTCAAGGTGTGCAGCCTCGCGGCACCGGTCGCGGCGGCGTCCGCCGGCCCGGCCGCTGCCCTCGCCGCGGCAGCTCTCGGTCCGGTCGTCGGGCTGCTCGCCGAGGACCTGTCCGAGGCGGCCATGCTCGGTGACACCGGCGCGAACGCGCTCGGTGCGCTCCTCGGGACGGCCATGGCGGCCGGGTTGCCGCGGCGTGCGCGGATCGGCGCGCTGGTCGGCGTGGTGGCCCTGACGCTGGCCAGCGAGAAGGTCAGCTTCACCAAGGTCATCGAGTCGACGCCGGTGCTGCGTGCCGTGGACGCACTGGGGCGCCGCCCCCGGTGAGCCTGCAGCCTCGCGCGGCTGTGGCGGGTGGCCTCCTCGGGTCGGCCGCCCTGATCGCCGGCGTCACTGCAGCGTCGCGAGTGGCGGGGTTCGGCCGATGGCTGGTGTTCTCGGGCACGGTGGGCAGCGAGTGCGTCGGCAACGCGTACTCCACGGCCAACCAGCTGCCCAACGTGCTCTTCGAGGTGGCCGCCGGCGGTGCGCTTGCCGGGGTCGTGGTGCCGTTGCTGGCGGGGTCCCTCGTCGCCGGCAGCCGCGCCGAGGTCGCCCAGATCAGCTCCGCCCTGCTCACCAGGGCCGTGGCGGTTCTGCTGCCGCTGTCCCTCCTGCTCGCCGTGCTCGCCGTCCCGCTCACCGACCTCATGCTGGGGACGCCGAAGTGCCCGGCCCAGCGCGACGTCGCCGTCACCATGCTGCTCGTCTTCGCGCCGCAGGTCGTGCTCTACGGCATCGGCATGGTGCTCACCGGCGTGCTGCAGGCTCACCGGCGCTTCTTCTGGCCCGCGGTGGCACCCCTGCTGTCGAGCTTGATGGTGATCGGGGCGTACCTGATGTTCGCCCGGCTTGCCCACGGCACCCAGGCAGACGCGGCCTCCGTCCCTGCGGACGCCCTCGCCTGGCTCACCTGGGGGACGACGGCCGGCGTCGCGGCGATGACACTGCCGTTGCTGGTGCCGGTACACCGGGCCGGTGTGCGGCTGCGCCCGGCGTGGGCACTGCCCGCGGGGCTCGGGAGGAAGGCGATGGCTCTGGCCTCCGCAGGCGTCGTCGCACTGCTGGCTCAGCAGCTCAACGTCGTGGTCGTGCTGCTTCTCGCCAACCGGGGCGGCGTCACCGGCACGCTGAACGTCTACCAGTACACCCAGGCGGTCTACCTGCTTCCGTACGCGGTGCTGGCCGTCCCGCTGGCGACGGCGGCCTTCCCGAGGCTTGCCGAGCGCGCCGCCCAGGGCGACCGGGTTGGCTTCGCCTCGACCTGCGCCACGACCACCCGGGCGCTGCTGCTCGCCTCAGTGCTCGGCGTCTGCCTGCTCGGCGCCGCGGCGCCCGCTGTTGCAGCCGTGTTCGCCGGCCTGGACCGTGGGTCGGTGACCGGCATGTCGGCGGCGCTCACGGCGATCGCCCCGGGCCTGGTCGGGTTCGCTCTCATCGCCCATCTGGGCCGCGCGCTGTACGCCCTGCACGCCGGGCGTGCGGCCGCCGTTGCGACGTCGGTCGGCTGGCTCGCCGCCGCGGCGGCCTCGGTGCTGGTGGTGAACCTCGCGCCGGCGGCAGACGCGACCGTTGTGGCACTCGCGTTAGGGTCCTCGATCGGGATGAGCGTGGCCGGCGTCGGGCTGCTCCTGGCCCTGCGCCGTTCCGCGGGCCCGGAGGCGCTCGCGGGCGTGGCCCGAACAGCGTGGGTGCTGGGGGCCACAGGTCTGGTCGCGGTGGCCGCAGGTCGCCTTGTCGTCTCGTGGCTGCTCGGTGCCTGGGGCAGCGGGTCGGCTGCCGCCGTGGGCAGCGGCACCGCCGCCGCTGCGACGTCGGCCGGGGTGCTCGTCCTCGGGGTCGTCTGGCTGGACCGCGAGACCGCGACACGGCTGCGGAGGCTGGCACGGTGAGCCCCGAGCCGATGAGCCCCGAGCCGATGAGCCCCGAGCCGATGAGCCCAGGCCCGACGAGCCGAGAGGCGGGTGGGCGTGGCGCACCCGAGGCGGACGCGGCGCTGCGCGTCGTCCTCGTCCTGGGCCTGAGCACCGGGGGCGTGGGCAGGCACGTCCGCAGCCTGGCCAAGGGCCTCTTCGCGGCCGGGGACCACGTCACGGTCGCATCCCCGAGTCGCACAGAGTCGATCTTCCACTTGGGCAGGACGGGCGCTCGCACCCGAACCGTCGACATCGCAGACCGGCCGCGGCCTCTGCGAGACCTCGCGGCGGCCTGGCGGCTGCGCACCATGCTGCAAGGCTGTGACGTCGTGCATGCCCACGGACTGCGTGCTGGTGCGCTCGCGGTGCTGGCCGCGCGCAGCCGCCGCGTTCGGCCGGGCATCATCGTGACGCTGCACAACGCCCCGGTCGGATCGGGTCGGGTGGCCCTGGTCGGTGACCTTCTGGAGCGCGTGGTGGCCCGAGGTGCCGACGAGGTGCTCACCGTGTCGCCGGACCTCTCCGCTCGGATGCGCGCGCTCGGGGCACGTCGTGTCCACGGTGCGCTCGTGCCGGCCCCGGCCAGCGCTGCAACGAGTGCCGGCTTGCCTGAGAGCACAGGCTCGACTGCACGTGGGTCGGTGCGCGCCGGTCTGGGCATCGCCGACTCGGCGTCGCTGCTCGTCACCGTGGCACGGCTGGCCCCGCAGAAGGGCCTCGGGCTTCTCCTTGACGCGGTCGCGATCCTCGACCGACAGGGCCGGCGACCCCCCGGCAGCCTGGTCGCCGTCGTGGCCGGCGACGGCCCCCTCGAGGCCGACCTCGCGGCGCAGATCCGGCAGCGGCACCTGCCGGTACGGCTGCTGGGGCGGCGGGAGGACGTCGAGGCGCTGCTCCGGGAGGCCGACGTCGTCGTGCTGCCCAGCGTCTGGGAGGGGCAGCCGCTGGTAGCCCAGGAGGCCCTGCGGGCCGGCGCCGCCCTGGTGGCGACCGACGTCGGGGGGACCCGTGACGTCACCGGCGATGCGGCGTCGCTTGTCCCCTGGGGCGACGCGGCCGCGCTCGCCGCAGCCGTGGCCGCGCTCCTCGACGTCCCCGAGGAGGCGGCCGAGCTGCGGGCGCGCGCCCTCGAGCGAGCCGCAGAGCTGCCGACCGAGGCCGACGCCGTCGCCCAGGTCCGGCGGGTCTACCGACGCTGCCTCCTTCCCTCGCCGAAGCGCGCGTTGGCGAACGCCGAGAGTGACGGCACGCACACATCACGTGGCAACGCTCCAGGCGACCGGGTCGACTGATAGCCTCGAAGTCCGTGGCGCAGCGGACTCCTGAGCGGACCAAGCACATCTTCGTCACGGGGGGCGTCGCCTCCTCGTTGGGCAAGGGGCTCACGGCCTCGAGCCTGGGTCACCTTCTGCGCGCGCGCGGGTTGCGCGTCGCCATGCAGAAGCTGGACCCCTATCTCAATGTCGACCCCGGCACGATGAACCCCTTCCAGCACGGCGAGGTGTTCGTCACCGACGACGGAGCCGAGACCGATCTCGACATCGGCCACTACGAGCGCTTCCTCGACGTGGAGTTCGACCGCACCGCCAACGTGACCACCGGCCAGGTCTACTCGGCCGTGATCGCCAAGGAGCGGCGCGGGGAGTACCTGGGCGACACCGTTCAGGTCATCCCGCACATCACCAACGAGATCAAGACCCGGATGCGGGCCCAGGCCGCACGCTCCGGCGGCGACGGTCCGCCTGACGTGATCATCACCGAGATCGGCGGGACGGTCGGTGACATCGAGTCGCTGCCCTTCCTCGAGGCCGCTCGCCAGGTACGCCAGGACGTCGGGCGGGACAACGTGTTCTTCGTGCACGTCTCCCTCGTGCCGTACCTGGCCCCGAGCGGGGAGCTGAAGACGAAGCCCACGCAGCACTCCGTGGCCGCCCTGCGCAGTATCGGCATCCAGCCCGACGCCATCGTGTGCCGGGCCGACCGAGACATCCCAGCCGGGGTCAAGCGCAAGATCGCGCTCATGTGCGACGTGGACGACGAGGCCGTGGTCGCGGCGGTCGACGCGCCGTCCATCTACGACATCCCCAAGGTGCTGCACCGGGAGGGGTTGGACGCCTACGTCGTACGCCGGCTGGGTCTCAGCTTCCGTGACGTCGACTGGCGCGCCTGGGACGAGCTGCTGCGCCGCGTGCATCGGCCCGCTCACCACGTCGAGATAGCGCTCGTCGGCAAGTACATCGACCTTCCTGACGCGTACCTGTCCGTCACCGAGGCACTGCGTGCCGGCGGCTTCGCGATGGACGCGAAGGCCGTGATCCGATGGGTTGCGTCGGACACGTGCGAGACCCCCGAGGGGGCCCGCAGGATGCTGCACGGGGTGGACGCCGTGTGCGTGCCCGGCGGTTTCGGGGTGCGGGGGATCGAGGGCAAGGTGGGTGCGCTGCGCTGGGCGCGGGAGAACGCCGTCCCCGCCCTCGGCCTGTGCCTCGGCCTGCAGTGCATGGTGATCGAGTTCGCGCGCCACGTGGCCGGGTTGGACAGCGCCAGCAGCACCGAGTTCGACCCCGGGTGCGAGCACCCCGTGATCGCGACGATGGAGGAGCAGAAGGAGATCGTCGCCGGCGCCGGGGACCTGGGCGGGACCATGCGGCTGGGCGCGTACCCGGCCGTCCTGCTGGACGGCTCGCTGGTCCGGGAGGCGTACGGGGCTGATCGCGTCACCGAGCGACACAGGCACCGTTACGAGGTGAACAACGGGTACCGCGAGCGGCTCGAGGCCGCCGGTCTCGTGGTCAGCGGGGTCTCGCCCGACCGCTCGCTCGTCGAGTTCGTCGAGCTGCCCCGCGACGTCCACCCGTACTTCGTCGCCACCCAGGCCCATCCGGAGTTCCGCTCGCGACCCGACCGGGCGCACCCCCTGTTCGCCGGGCTCGTGGCGGCGGCCCTGCAGCGTCAGAGTGGGGAGCGGTTGATCGACGTCGAGACCGCGGCTGCCAGCGCGTGAGCGGACGGGCCGGGGGCGAGAGCGAGGCCAGCGAAAGCGCCGGGGCGAGCGAGACCGGGGCAGGGATCGGCGCCGGGGAGCTGCTCGCGGATGTGTTCGCCCCACGCAACCTCGTCGAGTCAGAGGTGGTGCACCGGGGTCTTGTCTGGGATGTGCTCCGCGACAGCGTCGACCTGGGCCAAGCGGGCGTCGTCCACCGCGAGTACATCCGGCACCCGGGAGCCGTCGGGGTTCTGGCGCTGGACGACCAGGACCGGGTGCTGCTCATCCGGCAGTACCGGCATCCGGTGCGCATGGAGCTGTGGGAGCTACCGGCAGGGCTGTTGGACGTCGCTGGCGAGGACCCGCTCGAGGCGGCGCGCCGCGAGCTGGCCGAGGAGGCCGACGTCCGGGCAGAGCGGTGGGACGTCCTGGTGGACTGGTTCAACTCCCCCGGTGGTATGGACGAGGCTCTGCGGCTGTTCCTGGCCCGTCACGTGTCCGCCGTGCCTGCCGAGGAGCGCCACCAGCGCACGGGGGAGGAGCTCGGCATGCCCCTGCGCTGGGTGCCCCTTGACGAGGCGCGCGACGCCGTCCTCGCGGGGCGTATCCACAACCCGGGCGCTGTGGTGGGCATCCTCGCCGCCTGCGCGGCCCGCGACCTCGGCTGGGCGAGCCTTCGCCCCGCCGATGCGGCCTGGCCCCACCACCCTCGCAACCGAGCCTGACGGCGCGGGTCCCGGCCGGTTCGCCGCCGGTCCGCGCGGCCGGGTCGCGGCCGGGTGGCGGCCGGGTTCACGGCGGGCCCGATGGCGTCGAACCGCCGGTGTTCGGCGGTGAACCGCGGTCGGGCGCTGATGAGTCGCCGATCGGTGACGCGCCGCCAGTCGCGGGTGCCTGGTCCGGCAGTGACGCGCGGCCTGCCGGTGATGACTGGTCAGGCGCCGACGCGCGGCCTGCCTGTGTCTGGTCAGGCGCGGACGCGTGATGACGCGCTGAGCCCGAGCGGGGCGGTGAGGCGAGCCGCGGCCGCGCGGCGTCCCGGATATCGACGTTGAGCGTCAGCTGCTGGCAGGCCTTCTCGGCGATCACCTCCACGAGGTGCGCTCTGTTTCGTAGTGGGGTCCGCAGCGGATCCAGCCACATGGGCGGGCGAACGGCGGGCACGCCGTCGAGCATGACGAGGTTCCAGCCTCCGGAGTGGACGTCGTCATGGTGGCGAGGACAGAGAAGCGCCAAGTTGTCTATGTCCGTGCGGCCACCGTGCCTCCACCAGAGCACATGATGCGCCTCAGTTGCTGACACGGGCGCGTGGCAGCCGACGAACACGCAGCCGCGATCTCGCGCGGCCAGGGCAATCCGTTGCGCTGACGAGACTGTTCGTACCGTCCGCCCGAGATCGAGCACCTGGCCGCCGGGCGCGAGCAGCACGCGCTGGAGCGTCGCATTGCAGGACAAACGGGCCAGGGAGGCCGGGCCCAGCGGTCCAGTGGCCGCACACGTAGCGGCGCCGGCCGCGATGCGAGCCGTCTCGGGTGACGCCGGTACCGGGGTGGACGGCACGGGTGGTGCGGGCACACGTGTCGCTGTCTCGGGTGTCGCTGCCTTGCCGCCATCGGGCTCAGCAGCGGGTTGGCCGGCGGTCGACGCGACAGCCGCAGGCTCTGGGGTGGCAAGCTCCGGCGTGGCCGGTTCGGCCGCTGGTGCCCGGGACCAGGTCGGCACGGGCCTGGGTGATTCAGGCGTGCCCGAGTCGGGTGCACCATGTGCCTGCGCGAGCTGGTCGGCTGTCGTCAGGACCAGGATGTGTGCGGGGAGCGCGCGGGCGGGCGCCTTGGACGACAGTGCCTTCCGGCAGATCGCCACGAGGGCGTCGAGCTGGCGTTGCCCTCTGCTGCGCTGATCCTTGATCAGTATCCCTTGACGGGTTGGCCTCGCCTCGGAGGCAGAATCCTCGTCGTGAGGGCCCTCGTCGGCGACGCTCTGGTCAGGCGCCGAGAAGTGATCGAGCGCTGCTCGGATCACCGCCGCGCCGACCGGGTCGGCCTGGCCGCGGAGGATGAGCATGCCGGTGGAGTCGAGCACCGCGCTCAGGTCGCGCCGGTTGTAGGCGTCGGGGTCGAAGCGGGCCGCCCGGTCAGGGTCCAGCCTGTCGAGGATGTGACGCGCCAGGATCTCGGTCGTCCGTGGTGCACATTCGGTCGAACAACCGACCAGGACGGCGTCGAGCTTCTCCGCGTTCGTCGACCCCTCGTCGTCCCGAGCGTCGAGCAGCGCCTGCGGAAGCCGGGTCATGGCGCGTACGGCGACGTCCAGGTGCTCGCGCGACACTGTGCCCGCCGCGAGGGCGTCGCCGAAGCGGGGGAGCGTCGCACCGTCCCCGTCGATCGCCGCAGCCGCGCGAGTATCACTGCGTGCCTGTCCGGAGGACCGGTGCAGCGCATGCACAAGGAACGTGCGAGCAGCCTCTCCCGGGCGCGCCGAGGGGACGGCGCTGGGCCGGTGGTCCAGATCGGCGACGAGCCCGAGCCACGCCGCCTCCAAGGAGCTCCGAAGTCGAAAGCCCGCGCTGACGGCCTCGCGCAGGTCGGCGTCCGAAAGGCCCCAGGTATGGCAGGCGTCGAGGTCCGCGACCGCCGCGGCAGCCGCCGAGAGCGCCCGCAGCGCCGGCGGGGTTTCCACCGGTTCGTGCGCCCGCTCATCGTCCATGTCGACGACACTAGCCGCCACCACCGACAGGTCCCGGGGTGCTGTCCGCAGCTCGAAGACGCTGCACTGCAACACTTCCGTAGCGTTGTCGCCCCAAGCAAGGCTCTCGAGCGTGTATTCCGGAGGCGACCTCTGGTGCTGAGCCGAAGGCGACCACGGCGCGAGTGCCGACGGCAGACTTCCCACCTCGGGCAGGGCCGCTGTCACCGCTCGTCACTAGACTTTCGGACGCCGCCCAGCCCGGCGGGACGCGCGACCACGACGGCGTCGTCGCGTGAGGGGCCTCGAGAGGCGATGGTCACGTGAAGGTCGGTGTCCCGCGTGAGGTGAAGAACCATGAGTACCGGGTGGCGATCACTCCGGCGGGTGTGCATGAGCTGGTGCGTGGTGGTCATGAGGTGTTCGTGGAGCGTGATGCGGGGGTGGGGTCCTCGATCGTGGATGGGGACTATGCGGCGGCGGGGGCTTCGATTCTGGGGTCGGCCGATGATGTGTGGGGTGCCGGTGACTTGATCTTGAAGGTGAAGGAGCCGGTGGCGGGGGAGTATGGGCGGATGCGGGCGGGGCAGACGGTGTTCACGTATCTGCATCTGGCTGCTGACAAGGCGTTGACTGAGGAGCTGGTGGCGCGGGGGGTGACGGGGATCGCTTATGAGACGGTGGAGCTGGCGGATCGGTCGTTGCCGTTGTTGGCGCCGATGAGTGAGGTGGCGGGGCGGTTGGCTCCGCAGGTGGGTGCGCACACGCTGATGCGGGCTTCGGGGGGCCGGGGTGTGCTGATGGGTGGGGTCTCGGGGGTGTATGCGGCGAAGGTGGTCGTGATCGGCGCGGGGGTGTCGGGGATGAATGCCGCGGCGATCGCGTTGGGGATGCAGGCCGAGGTGCTGCTGCTGGACCGCAACATCGCTCGGCTGCGTCAGGCGGACGCGATCTACCAGGGTCACCTGCAGACGATCGCGAGTAACGCCTATGAGGTGGAGCGTGCGGTGATGGACGCCGACCTGGTGATCGGGGCGGTGTTGGTGCCGGGGGCGAAGGCGCCGACGTTGGTGACGAACGAGCAGGTGTCGCGGATGAAGCCGGGCAGTGTGCTGGTGGACATCTCGATCGACCAGGGTGGGTGTTTCGAGGACTCGCGGCCGACCACGCATGCGGATCCGACGTACCGGGTGCACAACAGCGTGTTCTACTGCGTGGCGAACATGCCGGGGGCGGTGCCGCATACGAGTACGTATGCGTTGACGAATGTGACGTTGCCGTATGCGGTGGACCTGGCGAACAAGGGGTGGCGGCAGGCTCTGCGCGATGACGCGTGCCTGGCGAAGGGGTTGAACACCACGGGTGGGTTGGTCACCTATGGTCCGGTCGCGCAGGCTCATGGGATGCCTGCGACCCCGCTGGCCGAGGTGCTCACCTGACGAGCGCACGGGCAACCGCCGAGGGCGAGACCAGCATGCCTGAGACCAGCCGGCCCGAGACCAGCCAACTCGAGCTCGATGCCAGGGGCTACCTCGAGCACCTTGCCGTCGAGCGGGGCCTGGCCGCGAACAGCCTGGTGGCATACCGGCGCGACCTGCGTCGCTACGTCGAGCACCTGTCCCGGCGCGGCGTCGTCGGGGCTGGCACCGTTGTGGAACGCGACGTCAGTGACTTCCTCGCAGTGATCCGCACGGGGGAGGACGGCGGGCGGGCGCTCACGGCGGGCTCGGCCGCTCGAACCGTGGTGGCGGTTCGAGGGTTCCACCGGTACCTCATGCTCGAAGGCCGGACCTCGGGCGACCCCGCCGCCGCCGTGCACCCCCCGACGCCACCGCGCCGGTTGCCGAAGGCCGTCTCGGTCGGCGACGTCGAGCGGCTGCTCGAGGCCGCGTCCGCCCCCGCCACCCCGGCCGCCCTGCGAGACCGGGCGCTCCTCGAGCTGCTCTACGGCAGCGGTGCGCGGATCAGCGAGGCGGTCGGGCTCGACGTCGACGACGTGGACGTCGACCGCGGCCTCGTCATGCTGCACGGCAAGGGCTCCAAGGACCGGTTGGTCCCGCTCGGCAGCTACGCCGTGGCCGCGCTGGACGCCTACCTCGTACGGGCGCGACCGGGGTTCGCGTCGAAGGGCCGGGGTACCCCGGCCCTGTTCCTGAACACCCGCGGAGGCCGCTTGTCCCGGCAGAGCGCGTGGACATTGCTGCAGTCGGCGGCCCGGCACGCCGGGATGTCGGCCGCCGTCTCCCCGCACACCCTGCGGCACTCCTTCGCCACCCATCTGCTCGAAGGAGGAGCTGACGTCCGCGTGGTACAGGAGCTGCTTGGGTCACGCGTCGGTGACGACGACCCAGATCTACACGAAGGTCACGGCCGACACCCTGCGCGAGGTGTACGCGGCCGCTCATCCCCGGGCGCTGTCACGGCCGTCCCGAGCACCCGCGTGACGTCCGAGCACGAGCGCCCCACAAGCCCCAGATGACCCACAGGCCCCAGATCGACCCACAGACCGCAGGCGTCACGACCCGGCGCATGATCGGCGGCGATGGACGGGTCCGGCCTACCTTGAGCGGTTCGCGACGCGCCGACTAGCCTCGCGACGTCTTTGACGGCAACGGGGGAGGATGGTGGACGAACCGCATGGAGAGCATGAGGCAGAGGGCACGGGACGGCTCAGGGGTGAGCACCGCACGATGTCGTGAAGTGCTGTCGTGAAGGACGGGAGTGGACCGGCTGTGACGAACCTGACGGAGGTGGCGAGCCCGGCCCTGCTGGTCGGCGAGGCTGACCTGCTGCCCGGACTCGACGGCCCACGGGTCGGTTCCAACGGCCCCACCGGCCGGCCCATGCCCGCCTTCCCGGAGCCGAGGCCGCTGGCCGCGCACGGGCCGGCGCGGATCATCGCGATGTGCAACCAGAAGGGCGGCGTCGGCAAGACGACCTCGGCGATCAACCTCGGTGCCGCACTTGCCGAGTACGGACGCCGCGTACTCCTCGTGGACTTCGACCCGCAGGGCGCGCTGTCGGTCGGGCTCGGGATCAACCCGCACGAGCTGGACCTGACCGTCTACACGCTGCTGATGCAGCGCGGTGTGGCAATCCGCGACGTCATCCGCCCCACGGAGCTGTTCGGCCTCGACCTGCTTCCGGCCAACATCGACCTGTCGGCCGCCGAGGTGCAGCTCGTCAGCGAGGTGGCCCGCGAGCAGGTGCTCGGCCGGGTGCTGCGCCCCGTGCTCGACGACTACGACGTCGTCCTCATCGACTGCCAGCCCTCCCTCGGCCTGCTGACGGTGAACGCGCTCACGGCTTCGCACGGCGTGGTGATCCCGCTGGAGTGCGAGTTCTTCGCGCTGCGCGGCGTGGCGCTGCTCGTCGAGACGATCGAGAAGGTCCGCGACCGGCTCAACCCCGGTCTGGAGATCGACGGCATCCTCGCCACCATGTACGACCCGCGCACGCTGCACAGCCGCGAGGTCGTGGCGCGGGTCGTCGAGGCCTTCGGCGACCAGGTCTTCCACACCGTCATCGGCCGAACGGTCAAGTTCCCCGACGCCTCCGTCGCCGCCGAGCCGATCACGACGTACGCGGCATCGCACGCCGGCGCGTATGCCTACCGTCTGCTGGCGCGCGAGCTCATCGCTCGCGGGGACGCCGCCTGAGGGTGCATGTCCAGGTGATCGAGGGCCCTGCCCCCGAGGGCGCCCGCGCGCCCGCCGGGATGCACCCCCCGGGGAGGACCAGCGGGTTCGAGGTGCACCTCGACGTCTTCGAGGGGCCCTTCGACCTGCTCCTGGGCCTGATCTCCAAGCACAAGCTGGACGTCACCGAGATCGCGCTCGCCAAGGTCACCGACGAGTTCATCGCCTGGATCAAGGGTCGTGGGCTGGACTGGGACCTCAGCGAGGCCAGCGAGTTCCTGGTGGTCGCGGCGACCCTGCTCGACCTCAAGGCCGCCCGGCTGCTGCCCGCCGCCGAGGTCGAGGACGACGAGGACCTCGCCCTGCTCGAGGCCCGCGACCTCTTGTTCGCACGCCTCCTGCAGTACCGGGCCTTCAAGGACGTCGCCGCGACCTTCGCCGCACGGATGAGCGCTGAGGCCCTGCATGTGGCGCGGTCGGTCTCGGTCGAGCCGCGCTTCGCGCAGCTCCTGCCGGAGCTCATGCTCGGCCTCACGCCCGAGCAGCTCGCCGCCATCGCGGGCCGGGCCATGGTGGTGCGCCGACCGCCCACGGTCGGTGTCGACCACCTGTACACGCCGACGGTGAGCGTCCAGGAGCAGGCGGCGCTGGTGGTCGACCGCCTGCGACGGCACCGGTCGAGCAGCTTCCGTTCCCTGGTCTCGGACGCCTCGTCGACCGCCGTCGTGGTGGCCCGCTTCCTGGCCGTGCTCGAGCTCTTCCGCGAGGGGGTGCTGGCGTTCGACCAGGTCGCGCCGCTTGGGGGAGCTCACCGTCCGCTGGACCGGTGCCGACGACGGGCGAGATTCGGGTGGACGACGAGTTCGACGACGCCGCGGCTACCTCGGCCGCTGCCGCCGGCCAGACGCACGAGGCCGGCCACATGCACGAGGCCGGCCACATGCACGAGGCCGGCCAGACGCACGGGGCCGGCCAGACGCACGGGGCCGGCCAGACGCACGGGGCCGGCCAGACGCGAGAGGATGGGTCCCGTGAGCGAGCCGACGAGCGGGGCTGAGACGGCGCCCGACGAGGGCAGCGCCATCGGTGGGACCGGGACGGCGCTGCCCGAGGACGCCGCCATCGACCTCGACGCGCTGCCCTCGGGTGCCCGCGGTGCGGTGGAGGCCGTGCTGATGGTGGTCGACGAGCCGGTCGACGAGGTGAGCATCGCCGCCGCGCTGGCCCTGCCGAGCAGCCGGGTGCGCGAGCTGATCGAGGAGCTCAGGGCGGACTACGACGGCTCCGGCCGTGGCTTCGAGCTGCGGCACGTCGCCGGAGGGTGGCGGATCTACAGCCGCAGCGACTACGCCCGGGTGGTCGAGAGGTTCATGCTCGACGGCCAGACGGCGCGGCTGACCCAGGCCGCACTGGAGACACTGGCCATCGTGGCCTACCGCCAGCCCGTGAGCCGGGTGCGGGTCTCCGCCGTCCGGGGCGTCAACGTGGACGCCGTCATGCGCACGCTGGTCACCCGCGGGCTCGTGGAGGAGGCCGGCACGCACCCGGAGTCCGGCGCCATCCTGTACCGCACGACGTCCTACTTCCTGCAGCGGATCGGGCTGGGGTCACTCGACGAGCTGCCCGGCGCTCGCTCCTTACCTGCCCGAGGTCGACGCCCTCGACGAGCTCGCCGGTGGGGGTGCGGCGTGACGCGGGACGCCGGCGGTCGCCCCGGGCGGGGGGGTCCGGCGAGGAAGACAACGTCGGGCCGGACGGGCGCGGGCAAGACCCCCCGGGCGAGACCCCCCCGGGCAAGACCCCCCCGGGCAAGACCCGGCCCCGGGCAAGACTGCCCAGGGCAGACGCGCGTCGGCGAACACCTCAGCGCCCCCGGGACCCGCCGTCTCGGTGCACGACCCGGACGGCGTCCGGCTGCAGAAGGTGCTGGCGAAGGCGGGCATGGGGTCGCGGCGCGCCTGCGAGGAGCTGATCGCCGCCGGCCGGGTGGAGGTCAACGGCCAGCGCGTCACCGAGCTCGGGATCCGGGTCGACCCGCAGTCGGCCGTGGTGCATGTGGACGGCCTGCGCGTGCAGCTGGACGAGACGCTGGTGTACCTGGCGCTGAACAAGCCCCTCGGCGTCGTCTCGACGATGAGCGACCCGCAGGGGCGACCCTGCCTCGGCGACTTCGTGGCCGACCGCGAGGACCGGTTGTTCCACGTCGGACGGCTCGACACCGACACCGAGGGGCTGATCCTGCTCACCAACGACGGTGAGCTGGCGAACCGGCTCGCGCACCCGCGATACGAGGTGCCGAAGACCTACCTCGTGGAGATCGCCGGTTCGCCCCCGCGTGACCTCGGTCGCCGGCTGCGTGAGGGGGTCGAGCTCAAGGACGGGCTGGGGTCGGTGGACTCCTTCCGCGTGGTCGACGCCCGCCCCGGGCACGCCCTGGTCGAGCTCGTGCTGCACGACGGGCGCAACCGCATCGTGCGGCGCATGCTCGACGCCGCCGGCCACCCCGTGGAGCAGCTCGTGCGCACGCAGGTGGGCCCGATCCGGCTGGGGGACCTGCGCACCGGTCGCACGAGGGCGCTGAACCGCACGGAGGTCGGCTCGCTCATGGCCGAGTTGGGTCTCTAGCCCGTCCCGGATCGCGGACGCGGTGTCCAGGTGATGGGACGCCGCCACTACCGTGGAAGGGTCTTGATCGTGAGGGGCCGTCGGAGAAGGAGGCTGCTGTGGCGGTCCGCGCGCTGCGGGGTGCGACGCGGGTGGACGCGGACGAGCGCGACCTCGTGCTTGCCGCGACCCGCGAGCTGGTGAACGCTCTGCTGTCGCGCAACGGCCTGTCGGGCGAGCAGGTGCTGAGCATCCTCTTCACCGCGACCCGCGACATCTGCTCCGTCGCACCCGCACTCGCGGCACGTCAGCTCGGCCTGCACGACGTCGCGCTGATCTGCTGCCAGGAGATGTGGGTCGAGGGCTCCATGTCCAGGGTCGTGCGTCTGCTGGCCCACGTCGAGACCGACGATCCGCGCGAGTCGCTCCACAACGTCTACCTCAACGGCACCGAGACCTTGCGGGCCGACGTCCCCCCGGTGCCCGGGTCGTGAGCCTGGACGCCGCCGCTGCCGCCACCCTCGGGACCGTCCGGGTGGTCGGTACCGGGCTGCTCGGCACGAGCATCGGGCTGGGGCTGTCGGCGTGCGGCGTCCGGGTCCTGCTCGCCGACCCCTCGCCCACCGCCCTTGCCCTGGCCCGCGACCTCGGGGCGGGAGAGCCAGCCCCGGGGGCGGGAGAGCTGGCTCGCGACCTCGGGGTCGCAGAGCTGGCTCTCGTGGTCGTGGCGACGCCACCCGACGTGACAGCGGCCGTGGTCGCCGAGCAGCTGCAGGCCTACCCCGATGCGACGGTCACCGACGTCGCGAGTGTCAAGGCCGGCGTCCTGCACAGTCTCGAGGCGATCGGCGCGGACCTCAGCAGGTACGTCGGAGGCCACCCGATGGCCGGTCGCGAGCGGTCCGGCCCCGTCGCGGCCCGAGGCGACCTGTTCCTCGGGCGACCGTGGGTCGTGTGCCCGCCGCTCGACGACTCCGACCAGCCGGCCTCGGCGAGGCAGCGTTCACGGGTGGAGGTCGTCCGCCGTCTCGCGACGGCCCTTGGCGCGACACCGGTCGTGATGTCCGCGCAGGAACACGACACCGCGGTGGCGCTCGTGTCGCACATGCCGCAGGTCGCCGCGACCCTCGTGGCCGGGCGGCTGCGGCAGGCACCGGAGGCATCGGTGGCCCTGGCGGGTCAGGGGCTGCGCGACGTCACCCGGATCGCCGGTAGCGACCCCGCGCTGTGGGCGCAGGTGCTCTCGGCCAACGCCGGACCAGTCGTTGCCCTGCTCGAGCAGCTGCGCGACGACCTGGACGGCGTCATCACCGCCCTGCGCGCGTTGGACGCGGAGGACGTCGGGCAGCCGGCGCTCGGTGCCCGGGCTGCGGTGGCCCGCGCGGTCGCCGACGGCAACCTCGGCCGGGAGCGGATCCCCGGCAAGCACGGCGGCTCCCCAGCGCGCTACACCGTGGTGACGGTGGTCGTCCCGGACGAACCGGGCTCGCTGGGCCGCCTGTTCGCCGACATCGGCGCGGCCGGCGTCAACGTGGAGGAGCTCGCCCTCGAGCATGCTCCGGGCCGGGCCGTCGGCCTGGTTGAGGTGTCGGTGCTCCCTGGCGCGCGCGAGCACCTGGAGGCCTCGCTGGCGGCGGCGGGCTGGCACGTGGTCACCTGATGCTCTGCCGGCACTACCCTCGAAGGCGCTGCCCAGTCGGCTCCCCCGCCCACAGTCATCTGGAGGTCCACCGTGCCCGCCCCACCGCGCCGTCCCCTCGTCGTCGCCATCGACGGGCCGTCCGGGTCGGGCAAGTCCAGCGTCTCGCGTGAGGTGGCGCGCCGTCTGGGCATGGCCCACCTCGACACAGGCGCCATGTACCGGGCGGCGTGCTGGTCGTGCCTTGCGGCCGGCCTCGACCTCGCCGACACCGCCGCGGTCGCCGCGCACGTGCGTGCCATGGAGATGTCTGTGGGCACCGACCCCGACGCCGCCCTCGTGCAGGTGGGTGACACGGACGTGACGGCGGCGATCCGGGAGACCCGCATCTCGGTCGCGGTCAGCGCCGTGGCCACGAACCCGGGCGTTCGCGAGGAGCTGCGGCGGCGCCAGCGCGCCGTCATCGACGCCGCTCGCGACACCGCTCGCGACGCCGCTCGTGACGCCGCTCGCGACGCCCTAGACGGGCTCGCCGACGGCGCTGCGTCCGTGCGGTTCGGGGCCGGCTGCGTCGCCGAGGGGCGCGACATCACGACCGTAGTGGCACCCGACGCCGACGTCCGGATCCTGCTGACGGCCAGCGAGTCGGCCCGCCTCGCCCGGCGGGCGCTGGAGGTGCACGGCAGCGCCGACGAGGCGGCCGTCGAGGCAACGCGGGACCAGGTGCTGCGCCGCGACGCCGATGACGCCACGGTGTCCACCTTCCACACCGCCGCGGACGGCGTCTCGCACCTGGACTCCTCGGGGCTGGACTTCGAGCAGACCGTCCAGGCGGTGCTCGACCTGGTGGCCTCGCAAACCGGGGTGCACGTCGCCGGCCCGCAGGGCGCCGGCCCGGACGTCGCCGGCCCGTCGATCGCCGGCCCGGACGTCGCACGCGCCCTGCGCGCGGGCCTCGAGGCCTACGACCTCAGCCCGGAGGACCTGGCCCTGCTGGACGCCGCGGACGACGACCGGGCGGACGCGGACGCCCCGGGGCCCCTTCCGGTGCTGGCCGTCGTCGGCCGGCCGAACGTCGGCAAGTCGACGCTCGTGAACCGGATCCTCGGGCGCCGGGAGGCCGTCGTCCAGGACGTCCCCGGGGTCACGCGCGACCGCGTGACGTACGAGACCAACTGGGCAGGGCGCGACTTCGTGGTGGTCGACACCGGCGGGTGGGAGCGCGACGCGCGGGGGATGGGCGCCCGGGTGGCTGAGCAGGCGGAGGTGGCCGTGGAGCTCGCCGACGCCGTGATGTTCGTCGTGGACGCGAACGTCGGCGCCACGGACACCGACGAGGCCGCCGTCAGGATGCTGCGGGGGGCCGGCAAGCCGGTGGTGCTGGCTGCCAACAAGGTGGACGACGCGCGCGGGGAGGCCGACGCCGCGGCGCTGTGGGGCCTCGGGCTGGGGGAGCCGTACCCGGTGTCGGCGCTGCACGGGCGGGGCAGCGGAGACCTCCTGGACGCCTGCCTCGCCGTGCTGCCGCCGGTGTCGGCCGTCGGCGGGCCCGCCGAGCCGCGGGTTGCGCCGGGTGGCCTTGGTGGGCCGGCCGAACGTGGGGAAGTCGTCGCTGCTGAACGCCCTGTCGGGCACGGCGCGCGCCGTCGTCGACGACGTGGCCGGCACGACGCGTGACCCGGTGGACGAGGTCGTGACTGTCGGTGGACGCCGGTGGCGCTTCGTCGACACGGCCGGCATCCGGCGACGGGTCCACCAGGCCCAGGGCGCGGACTTCTACGCTTCGCTGCGCACCCAGGCGGCGCTGGAGAAGGCGGAGGTGGCCGTCGTCCTGCTGGACGCCAGCGAGCCGCTCACCGAGCAGGACACCCGGGTGATCCAGATGGTCGTGGACGCCGGGCGGGCGCTGGTGGTGGCCTACAACAAGTGGGACCTGATGGACGACGAGCGGCGGCGCTACCTCGAGCGGGAGTTCGAGACCGACCTCGTGCAGGTGCAGTGGGCGCCGCGGGTGAACATCTCGGCACGTACGAGACGGCATACCGACAAGCTCGTCCCGGCGCTGGACCTCGCCCTGGAGTCGTGGCAGACCCGGGTGCCCACCGCTCGGCTGAACGCCATGCTCGCCGAGATCGTGGCTGGGCACCCGCACCCGGTGCGAGGTGGCAAGCAGCCCCGGATCCTGTTCGGCACACAGGCGTCGAGCCGCCCGCCCCGGTTCGTGCTCTTCACCACCGGCTTCCTGGACCCGGGGTACCGCCGCTACGTGGAACGACGGCTGCGGGAGACGTTCGGCTTCCAGGGCACGCCCATCGAGGTCTCGGTCCGGGCCCGGGAGAAGCGCCGCCGCTGACACCGCCGCTGACACGGCCGCCGTCCCAAGGAGGCCGATTGCGGTCGGGCTCGGCTCGGCCGGTGCGATAGCATCGGCGAGGCCCGAGCGGGGCGTCGCGACGACGTCCACGACGGCCACGGGACGTGGCGCAGCTTGGTAGCGCACTTGACTGGGGGTCAAGGGGTCGCGAGTTCGAATCTCGCCGTCCCGACCACGAAACCGCAGGTCAGAGGCCGATTCCGAAACCTCGGAGTCGGCTTCTCGGCCGTCTTGACGCCCATGTGACCCCGGAGTTCGACCTCAGACCCCCAGACCTCGGCCGCCCCGACCGCAGCTCGGCGGGCCTCGTCGAGCTGCGCCCTGCAAGCGGGAGTGTTCCAACGCGGGGTCGTCCGAGGCATGACGAATGCCGGGCCGGGCGGCCGTCGTCGGCAGGTACCGGGTCGCGGGCGTGCAGATGCCGCTGCCGACGCCGGAGGAGACGTGGGACCCTTCGCAGACCGAGGCCGGCGCTGGCATGATCGCCGGGTGGTTGAGGAGGTTTCCTGGTTCGCAGCGGCGGATGCGGCGCTCACTCCCCTGGTGTTGGGGCGCAACCTGCTCGCCCTGGTCGACGGCGCCCACACCTCCGGGCTTCTGGCGGCGCTGCGCGAGGGGGGCGACCTGGCGTCCCTGGGCGAACGGACCGGCCTGCCCCAACGCACAGTCGATGCTGTCTGCGCGGCGCTGGTGAGGCAACAGTTGTCCAGGGTAAGACGGTCAAGACCTCAAGGGCGGTTGCCGGCCTGCCTGAGGTCACTCGCCGGTAACGCCGTCGATCAGCTCGCGCATGACGTCGGCGTGGCCGTTGTGTCGAGCGTGCTCACAGATCATGCCGATCATGATGCCGCGGATGTCCATCACCCGACTCCGCTTGCTGGTGATGCAGGCGCTCGGGTCGACGCCGGCCGTGATCCGCGGTTGCGCTCGCACGTGGCCACGTAGCGGTCGATGTCGGCTTGCAGGCCCTCGCTGCGGTTCAGGTCCCAGTCCCAGTCGATCTTCTCGCCGTCGTAGTAGGCGTACGGCTCTGCATGGCCGGCGATGCACTCCACGAACCACCACTGCTCGATCGTGGTCAGGTGCCGGACGATTCCATGCAAGGTGGTGCCGGAGGGAACCGTGTGCTGCCCGGCCTGCTCTTCGGTCAGGCCCTCCAGCTTGTTCAGGAGCGTCGCCCGCTGGTAGTCCAACCAGCTGTTGAGGGCGGCCAGTTCCGGGTTGACGTCGGGTGGCTCGACGCGTTCGAAGGGAGAGGTGAATGTCATGCCGATCAGTCTGCGCCGCCGTGCGGGGTCAGGCCGGTACACACTCCCTGCTCTTTCAACGTATAACGCACCGGGGGTCTTGCGGCAAGACCCGGGTCCCGCCGCAGAATCGCAGCGAAGGCTGGAGCCTGTTGGGGAGTCGCGAGGTGCGTGTGGTGTTGTCGACGTATGGGTTGCGCGGGGACGTCGATCCGATGCTGGGAGTCGCGTGTGCGGTTGCGAGTACTCGGCGCGGAGTGCTGGTGCGTAGGCCGCTGGTGGCGGCCGCTACGAGCCCGGTCACCGCAGGGTCGGTGGCCGAGAACCTGGGCACCGCCACGCCCTGGACGACGCGGCGCTGTTCGGCGCGGCGGTCACCGTTCACCGAGCGTCGATCGACCTGAAGCCGGTGGACGCGGGCTGATGACGTGAACCCCTTGACTACCAGCGCGTTCGACCTTGCCGACCACCTCGCTGCGAAGGCCGACCCGATGCTGATCGCCGGTGACGAGCGGCACTTCGTGGCCATCGCGGAGAGCCTCGAGCAGTCGATCGCCGACCTGTCCGACCGCCTCGATGCCGAGCGGAGGGCACCCGGCGGCATAGGCCAGGAGGCGATGGACCGGGACATGGAGGTCCACCGCCTGACCGCTCGCCTGCGCGCCCTGCGTCGCTTCGGTCTGGACCTGTGCCTCGGGAACATCGTCAGCGCGGACAACCCCGAGCCTGTCTACATCGGACGGCTGGGCCTCACGGACAGCGTGGGTCGTCGGCTGCTGCTGGACTGGCGCTCGCCGGCGGCTGAGCCGTTCTTCGCAGCCACCCACGCCAACCCGATGGGTCTGGCAAGCCGCCGCCGGTATCGCTGGACCCGCGGCCGGATCAGCGACTACTGGGAGGAGGTGTTCACCCCGGACGGGTTCGAGGGGCATGCCGCGCTCGACTACCAGTCTGCGTTCATCGCCAGCCTGGGCAGCAGCCGGTCGCCCCGGATGCGAGACGTGCTCGCCACCATCCAGGCCGACCAGGACGCCATCATCCGGGCGGGATCGAGCGGTGCTCTCGTCGTCGACGGCGGTCCGGGTACGGGGAAGACGGTCGTCGCTCTGCATCGCTCCGCCTACCTCCTCTACTCCGACCCACGCCTGCGTCACCACCGGGGTGGCGTGCTGTTCGTCGGACCCCACCAGCCCTACCTGGCCTACGTCGCCGACGTCCTCCCCAGCCTCGGTGAGGAGGGCGTGCAGACCTGCACCCTGCGAGACCTCGTCGCCGAGGGAGCCGGAGCAGTGATCGAGGCAGACCCTCACGTGGCCCTCCTGAAGTCGTCCGCGACCATGGTGAAGGCGATCGAGGCGGCCGTGGGGATCTACGAGGAGCCGCCAACCAAGCCGATGACGGTCACGACCCCGTGGTCCGACATCTGGCTGAGCGCCGACGACTGGGCTGACGCGTTCGAGGCGATGGATCCCGGTACGCCGCACAACGAGGCGCGCGAGCAGATCTGGGAGGAGCTGCTCATCGATCCTGGCGGACAAACATGACGGCGACGAGCCGGCCGACCTGCTCCGCACCTCGCTGCTGCGGAACAAGGAGCTGCGCATGGCCCTCAACCGCGCGTGGCCGCTGCTCGACGCGGCTGACGTCGTCGCGGACCTGTGGTCGGTACCTGCCTACCTTCGCACATGCGCGCCCTGGCTCAGCCGCGACGACGTCCGGACGCTGCAGCGCGTAGACGCCCAGGCGTGGACGGTGTCCGACCTGCCCCTCCTGGACGCCGCGCGGCAGCGGCTCGGCGACCCGGAGGCGTCACGACGCACGCGTCGGCATGACGCCGCCGTCGCCGCCGAGCGAGAGCTCATGGACCGGGTGGTCGACGACCTGATCGAGGCCGCCGACGACGAGTACGGCGTGGGCCTGGTGACGATGCTGCGCGGCGAGGACTTCCACGATGTCCTGGTCGACGAGTCCGCGCTGCCCGGCCCCGCCCCGGACGTGCTCGCCGGCCCGTTCGCGCACATCGTCGTCGACGAGGCGCAGGAGCTGACTGACGCGGAGTGGCAGATGCTGCTGCTGCGCTGCCCGTCCCGCAGCTTCACCATCGTCGGAGACCGTGCCCAGGCCCGACACGGGTTCACCGAGTCGTGGCAGGAACGGCTCGAGCGGATCGGGCTCGAGCGGATCAACATGGCCTCCCTGAGCATCAACTACCGCACGCCGGCAGAGGTCATGCACGAGGCCGAGCCGGTCATCCGGGCCGCGCTCCCGGACGCGAACATACCCACCTCCATCCGCAGCAGCGGCGTCCCCGTCGTCCACAGGTCGACGTCGGAGCTGGGCTCGATCCTCGACACCTGGCTCGCCACGCATGCCGACGGGATCGCCTGCGTCATCGGCGATCCCACGTTCCGGGCGACGTCCCGCGTCCGGTCCCTGCCCCCGGAGCTGTCGAAGGGGCTCGAGTTCGACCTGGTCGTCCTCATCGACCCACAGTCGTTCGGCACGGACATCGAGGGAGCAGTCGACCGCTATGTCGCGATGACGCGAGCGACCCAGCAGCTCGTCATCCTCACGAGCCAGTAGCGTCGGCCAACACCGTCTTGCGCATCACGCAGTTCTTGGTGCCCTTGGTCCGTTCGAAGCTGAAGCCGGCCTCCTCGAACAGGCTGCGCGTGCCGTTGTAGAGGAAGGAAGCCGAGGTCCTCTGGCCCTGCATGTCGTGTGGGTACCCTTCCACCACACCGCCACCTGCCTGCGCGATCAGCCCCAGAGCCCCCTGAAGCGCCATTGCGGCGAGGCCTCTGCGCCGGTAGCTCCTGTCGACGAAGAAGCACGTGAGCCTGTAGTCGGGTGGGTTGGCGAGGCCGGCCTCGTACTCCTTGCGATGGTAGATGTTCGGCAGCTCCTCCGGGGTGCCGTACTCACACCAGGCCACCGCCACCTCGCCGTCGAACACCAGCGCGGCGTGCGCCCTGCCTTGCCGAACAAGCCGCTCCTTGTAAGGCCGCCCGGCTTCGACGTCGCTGTCCTGCACCGCGCGGCGCGGATGGAACCATGTGCACCAGCAGCCGCCCCACACCCCGTTGTGCCGCTCGGCCAGCTGCGCGAAGGCATCCCAGGTGTCAGGACTCAGTGGCTTGATCACGTACCCGTTCAGGGTCGGCGCGGTCTCGGTCATCGGGGCAGGGTAGAACGACTGCGGTGGGAACGCGTCCGGATGGTGACACGAGCACGGAGATGATGTTGCGATGGACTACGAGGTCAGGATCAAGCAGGTGCGGGCCCGCCCGACCGCGGTCGTGGCCGCCGCTACGAGCTGGCGCGAGTTCCCTGCCCTGTGGGGGCAGCTTCTCGGTGAGGTCTGGGACTGCCTGCGCGCGGCCGGGATCACCCGCGGCTGTCGCAACGTCATGCTCTACCGGGACGACCAACCGAACGTCGAGGTCGGTGTCCTGCTCAACCAGCCGTGCCTGCTCACGGGCCGGGTGGTCGCGTCACACCTGCCCGCGGGAGCCGCCGCGACCACGGTCCATCGTGGGTCGTTCGGGGACGTCGGAGCTGCCCACGACGCCGTCGTGGACTGGTGCGTCGCGCACGGGCACCAGCGAAACGGCGTGCGCTGGGAGGTGTACGGACCGCATAGCGACGACCCGACGCAGCTGTGGACAGAGGTCTACTGGCTGCTCACCGAGGCCAAGGAATAGCGCACGAAGCTCCGGGCAGCCGAGCGCGAAGTGCGTCAAGATCGTGCTGTGACAACAATGCTTGGGCGGGCAGCCTCCGCAGAACCCCGTCCCCGACGAGGTCCGGTCCGCCGGTGGCTGCGTGCCCGCCCGGCGGACGTCATCGATGTCTTCGTCTACGTGGTCGTGCTCAACCTCGCCATCGAGTAGGTCCCATCGGTCATCAGCGAAGGGTTCACCCTCTCGTTGTTGACTGCCGTCTTGCTCAAGATCGCTCTGGAGGTTGTGCTCGTCGTCAAGACCAACGTCATCGGAAGGCTGCGTGCCGCGACCACCCATCGCGCCAAGACCGTCGCTGCGGTGTCGTTGTGGGTCGTCGCTGCCGGGAGCAAGGTGCTCGTACTGGAACGGGTCGACCTCGTCTTCGGCGACAGCGTGAGCCTGGGCGGGTTCCTCCCCGTGACGTTGCTCGTCGTCACGCTCCTCGTGTCACGGGCCGGCGTCCGACGCCTCGTCTATGACACACCGGCAGCGACCTGACCCTGCGTGCGCTCATGCCGCACTGAGGACGGGGCGGCTAGGCTCGGCGATCAGGCCGCGGAACGCGCCCAGCGCGACACCACACGACTCGAGGAGATCACCGCGATGCCAAAGGTCATCTCGACGCTCTTCATCTCGGCCGACGGTGTGGCCGAGATCGACCCCGACTGGCATTTCCCGTACTTCGACGAGAACATGGGCCGCGCTGTCGGGGAGGACTACGACACCTCCGACGTCCTGCTGTTAGGCCGCGAGACCTATGACAGCTTCGCCGGAGCGTGGCCCGAGCGTGAGGCGGCCGGCGGAGAGGACGCGCCGTTCGCCAAGCAGCTCGGGGACGCACGCAAGGTGGTCGTCTCGCGCCGGCCGCTCGAGTTCTCCTGGCGCAACTCCGAGCTGATCAAGGGCAGCCTCATCGAGGGTGCCACCGCTCTCAAGGCCGATGCCGGCATCAGGGGCATCCTCATCCCCGGCTCGATCTCCGTGGTGCAGCAGCTGCTCGCCGCAGGGCTGGTCGACGAGCTCCGCCTGCTGGTGCACCCGGTGGCGGCACGCAAGGGCCGCAAGCTGTTCGACGACGGCGACCCGCCGTACCACCTGAAGGTGACGGCGACGGAGGTGTTCCCCACGGGTGTGATCCGCGTGATCTACTCCCCGACCGAGGCACCCGCCAGGGTCGGCTATGACGCGGTCAAGGACCACGTGCCCGAGGCAAGGTAGCGGACCCGAAGTGACCGAGAAGGACCACTCGCTGTTCGCGGCGCAGCACGTGCTCGGCGGCGACCCGGTCCCTGAGGTTGTGGTGGAGCTCGCGGCGGGGGGTGCGTGTGAGCTGGTGTGGCGCAACGATCTGGGCGGGCTGACGTTCCGTCTGGATGGTCGGTTCATCAAATGGAACCCGCGCGCAACCGGCATCGATCTGGAGAGGGAGCTGGTGCGGCTGCAGTGGCTCGAGGGCCGCCACCCGGCGCCAAGGGTGATCACATGGGGGCACGACGAACAGGCGCAGTGGCTGGTGACCACGGCGGTGCGCGGTGAGCATGCCGTCGGAGACACCTGGCGGGCTCGGCGCCGCGAGGCCGTTCAGGCGATCGCCAGGGGCCTGCGCGCGATCCACGCCGTCGCGGCCGATGACTTCCCGGCCGAATGGACGGCGCAGGCGTGGGTCGCCCGCACCCCCTCGTCGCTCGGGCCGCGCCCGGACCTGGAACATCCAGTGCTGGTGCACGGGGACGCCTGTGCCCCTAACACGCTGATCTCTGTCACGGGTGAGTGGACCGGGAACGTCGACTTCGGCGACCTGGCCGTGGGCGACCCGTGGGCCGACCTGGCCATCGCGTCGATGAGCCTGGACTGGAACTTCGGCGAGGGACACCAGGCCGAGCTGTACGAGGCCTACCAGATCGAGCCGGACCCCGACCGGATCCACTACTACCGCGAACTCTGGCACCTTGAGTCATAGGGGGGCGGCGGCGGTCGCCGCAAGGGTCAGGAGGTCGCGGCCTTCACCAGCTCGACGACCCTCTGCTCCACCACGGGGCTCCACTCCATGAGCGCGTACGCGACCGGCCACATGTCGCCGGTGTCGAGCGTCGCCGCGTCTTGGAAGCCCAGGGTGGAGTACCGGTAGCTGAACTTGCCCGAGTCCTGGAAGAAGATGACAACCTTGCCGTCGTCGTTGGCATAGGCGGGCATCCCGTACCAGGTCTTCGGGGACAGGTCCGGCGCCGTCGCGGTCACGGTCACATGCACGCGCTCGGCGAGCGCTCGATCCTCCGGCGCCATCCGCGCGATGCTGTCGAGGACCGCCTGGAGGCCGTCGGCCTTCTTGGCGCCCTTCTTCCCCTCGGCCCGCAGCTCGGCGGCGCGCTCCTTCATCGCTGCACGTTCGTCGGCGCTGAAGCCCTCGGACTCGGTCTCGGCCTTCTTGGCGGGCATTCTCGGACGTCCTCTCATGACACTCAGGCGCGGCGTCATACCGGCCCTTCCGCCGAAAGGCTAGGCCTGACCCGGTCGTGGCGCTTCTCGACCCTGATCGCCGTCCATGGAACCGGCCGACCGGTGAACGCCGCCAGCCGCCCGACGCCAATCCGGCGCACCCTGTGACCTGATGTCCGGATCCGTTGCCGCAGCCTTGACTCCCCGGCCGTTTGCGTACATCCACTGTGACCAGAAGACCGGAACGCATGATGCACTCGAGAATGCACTATGCTGCACTTGTGGATGAGAGTACGGCTGCCCTGGCGTCGACGATCGGGGCGCGGGTGAGGCAGGAGCGGAAGGCGCGGGGCTGGACGCTGGACCAGCTGGCGCAGGCTGCGGGAGTGAGCCGCCGGATGGTGGTCAACGTGGAGCAGGGCGTCGCCAACCCGAGTGTGGGGACCCTGTTGAGGATGAGCGATGCGCTCGGTGTGGGACTGCCCGCGTTGGTCGAGCCGCCTCATCCCAGACCGGTGAAGGTGACCCGCCAGGGGGACGGTGCGGTCTTGTGGAGTGGGCCGGCCGGTGGGCGGGGGGTCTTGGTGGCCGGCACCACGCCGCCGGATGTTGTTGAGCTGTGGGACTGGACCCTGGGTCCTGGGGACCAGCACGTGAGCGAGGCCCACGCACCGGGTACCAAGGAGCTCGCCCAGGTGGTCCAGGGCACCGTCGTGGTCGAGGTCTCTGGTCAGTCGGTGACCCTGGATGCCGGCGACGCGGTGGTGTTCCCCGGTGACGTGGCGCACTCCTACGCCAATCCGGGTGCGCAGCCGGCGAGGTTCGCCCTGGCGGTGTTCGAGCCGGGAGTCGGGCCGGGAGTGGGGTCGGGACCTGGCCCGGGACCCCGGCTCGGATCTGCGTCGCAGGACGTCGATGCCTGACCTCGACGCGCTCCAGCGTTTCCTGGCAGGCGCGCACGTCGACCCGGCCGTGTTCGCGTTGCGGCCGGACTACCGGGCGGTGCTGGTCGCTGTCGGCGGGCTGCTCCCGGGCCCGAGTGACCAGGGCAGCGAGGCGCTGCTGCAGCGGGCGGAGGCGACCGCCCGTCAGGCACTGGGGGAGCGGCCGGTGGAGCAGGTGCCGCACGTAGCGGCGTGGCGCGAGGCGTATCGGGGGTTCGGGGCCAAGCCGCAACGAACCCGAAACAGCCTGGAGGCGCTGTTGCGGCGTGCGGGGTCCGGGCTACCGCGGGTCAACCGGCTCACCGACGTCTACAACGCGGTCTCGGTGCTGCACCAGATCCCGCTCGGTGGGGAGGACCTGACCCGCTATGCCGGCGCGCCACGGCTGTTCCGGGCCACCGGCACCGAGCCGTTCGACGCCGTCGCCGACGGCACGACGGTGATCGAGCACCCCGAGTCCGGCGAGGTGATCTGGTGCGACGACGCCGGCGTGACCTGCCGGCGCTGGAACTGGCGTCAGGCACGGCGCACACAGCTGCGCGAGGACACCACGACTGCGCTGTTCATCCTCGACGCCCTCGACCCGATGACCGACCAGGCCCTGCACGCTGCCACCGATGACCTGCTGGCCCACCTGGAGCGGCTGGGACCGGACGTGCGTGCCGCTTGCCGCCTGATCGGTGCCGGCACCGCGCCCGCCGCAACCACACCTCTCGAAGGAGACTGACGTGCTCATCCACCCGTGGGACGCGGCGCTGGAACCGCTCGAGTGGCGGGACTGGCTGGCCGCCACCGACCGGTTCGGGGTCCTCGTGGTCAACAACCTCGACCCTGCCCAGGCACCGATCGTGCAACCCACGCACTTCACCGTCGCCGGGGAGGAGCTGCTGATCCACCTGGCCCGCCCGAACCCGGTGTGGCCACACCTCGAGGCGGCCACCCAGGTGCGGCTGGCGGTGATCGGTGACTACGCCTACATCCCGTCCTACTGGCGGGCCAGGGCCGGCGGGCCCGACGAGGACGACGTGCCGACCAGCTACTACGCCGCCGTGCAGTTCCTGTGCCGACCCACCGTGGTAGACGACCCTGAGGGTAAGGCAGACATCCTCACCGCCCAGCTGGCCGACTTCCAGCCAGAGGGCCACCACCCCGCCGTGACCGCCGACACTGCGCCGTATGCCCGGATGCTGCCCGGCGTGCGGGGTGTTCGCCTGACCGTGCTGCGGGTCGACGCCAAGTTCAAGTACGACGACCACAACCCCGTCGACCACCGCCAACGCATCATCGGCCACCTCCGACAACGCGGCCGCGGCCTCGACGCCGGCGCCGCCACCCAGCAACAGCGACGGCTGGACTCGATCGCTGACTGGCAGACCCACCGGCGCCGGTCATGACGAAGCTCTCCGGCACAACCACTGCGGTGCCACCGTGGGCGCTGGCGCTGGCGGCGATGATGTCGGTCCAACTGGGCTCCGCCCTGTCGGTCCACCTGATCGCCACCGTGGGCGCGGCGGGCACCGCGTGGCTGCGGCTCACCGCTGGAGCCCTCATCTTCCTGGCACTGGCCCGCCCCCCGCTGCGCTCGGTGCGCCTTCACGACGTGCCGGCGCTGCTGGGCCTGGGTGTCACCACGGGACTGGTCACCATCGCGTTCCTCGCCGCGATCGACCGGATCCCCCTCGGCACTGCCGTCGCCGTGGAGTTCCTCGGCCCCCTGACCGTCGCCGCCGTGGGCAGCCACAACCGGCGAGCCCTCGTCTGGCCGACCCTGGCACTAGTCGGAGTCGCCCTGCTCACCCAACCCTGGCACGGACACGTGAACCCCGCCGGCATCGGGTTCGCCGGGCTGGCAGCCATCGGCTGGGCCACCTACATCCTGCTCACCCAACGCGTCGGCGACCGCTTCGCCGGCATCACAGGACTCACGCTCACCGTCCCCATCGCCGCCGCCACTGCCGCCGTCCTCGGCATCCCACAAGCCTCCGGCCACCTCACCGGAACCATCCTCGTCACCGCGACCGGACTGGCAATCCTGCTACCCGTCCTCCCCTTCGCGTTCGAGCTCCTCGCCCTGCGCCACCTGACACCCACCGCGTTCGGAACCCTGATGGCCCTCGAACCCGCCATCGCTCTGCTGCTCGGCCTGCTCGTCCTCCACCAGACCCCCACGACCACCCAGCTCCTCGGCATCGCCCTCGTCGTCCTCGCCGGCACTGCCGCACAACGCGGTGGCCGACGACAGCTACAAGCCACGGACAACACCGACACCCAGGCGCACGTCGACCTCATCACCTAACCCAGCCCTCCGAGCAGCCACCCCACGGCAGCAGCCCGCGCGGACGGCGTCTGAGCCGGCGATACCCGCCAAGGCGGCGAGGTCGGCGGCGACGCCGGCCTTGCCTGCGCTGCTGCGCCTCGGTTCAGGTCGGTGTCGGCCGGGCGGTGGTCGTACCGGGCACCGCCCGCGGGTCGTGCAACAACACGACGGCGGACCCGGCCAACACCAGCCCGACTACAGCGGCGGGGGCCCACCCGCTGCGGAACCGGTCCCCGAGGGCGAGCAACCCGACAAGAACCGGGGCGACCGTGTTGCCCAGGACCATTGCCGCGGTCGCCGTGATCACGGTGCCGCGCTGCAGGGCCGTGGAGTACAGCAGGAAGCCCAGCCCGCCGCCGACGGCCAGGGCGTACATGGCCGGGTCCGTGACCAACGCCGGGATCGCGAGGCTGGGCATCGACCGTCCCGAGACGGCGACGACCGCGAACCCGAGCCCCGAGAGCAGCCCGAGCAAGGTTGCCCCCCGTGGGCCGTGCACCCGCCCCGCGGGCCAGCCCACGGCGGCGATGAGCATGACGGCGAGCAGCAGCACCGCGCGCTGCCAGGCGGACGTGTCCACGGCACTCCCAGGGACGGCACCCGATGTCACGAGGGCCAGGCCCACGCAGACCGTGCATACCAGCGCCCGCACCCGGCCACCGAGCGGCTCATGGCCGAGCCGGCCGCTGACCACCGCGGTCACTGCGACGCTGCTCGCGATCACTGGCTGCACCACGAAGAGCGGCAGGCTGCGCAAGGCCGCCAGGTGCAGGAGGAAGCCGCCGACGCTCAGGACGATCGACGCGACGAACGCGGGCTGGCGCAGCAGGCGTAGCAGCAGGCCGAGCTCGACGCCCGCGGTGGTGGGCTCCCCGCGCGCTCCGATGGCCTGCAGCATCGAGGCCACCCCGAAGGCCAGTGTGGCCAGCACCGCCGCTGCCAGGCCGGTCACCACGACGCGGGTGCGCCTTCCCTCATCGTTTGAGTATCCCGTGTCGACGAAGCCGGCCCCGGTTCACCCGTTCAGTGCGGCGACGGGCATCTTGACCATCCGCCTTTTGGCCGTGAGGTAGAGGCTGACGCCCACGTAGTAGGCCAGGTAGGCCAGCGAACCCGTGATCGCCCACACGGCCGGGTGCGGCATCTGCCCAAGGATCACCGCGTACAGCACCAGCCAGACGCCGGTCAGCGCGAGGCTCATGGTCCGCAGGGTCTGCGTCCGGGAGGGATAAAGGTAGCAAACCGGGACGAAGACGAGCACGGAGCACACCAGAAGGGTCGTCGTCACGGCGGCCGTCCCCAGGTGCATCACGACGGCATAGAACGCGATGACGTTCCAGTAGCTGGGGAAGCCGAGGAAGAAGTGGTCGTCGGTCTTCGCGTCGACCCGGCAGAACTGGTAGCTCGACGCCATCAGAGGGATGGTCGCCACGACGGTGCCGGCGACCCCGGAAGGCAGGTACCCGCGGGTCCACAGCAGCACCATCGGGGCGAAGGCATAGGTGAGGTAGTCCACGATGTCGTCCAGGCGGGCGCCGTCGAACCAGGGCAGCCGCTCCTTGACCCGCAACCGCCGGGCGAGCATGCCGTCGGTGCCGTCGATGACCAGAGCGGCCAGCCCGAGCCAGAGCGCGAGCACGGTCTCGCCCTTGAAGGCGGCGAGGACGATCAGCAGTGCAAGGGCCGACCCGCTGGCCGTGTAGAGGTGAACGGCTCCGGCGCCAGCGCGCTGCAAGCGAATGGTGAGCACATGAACCTTCGGGTCGAAGCCGGGATCGGCCTGCGCCATCCTGCCATGAGGTCGAGGTCCACGGTGCCTGCGAGCACGAACGGACCCTCCGGCAGCCGCACCGCAGCACCGTCGGACTGCGCCTGCCGTCGGACTGCGCGGGCGCCTGCCGGCCGGAGTAGCGTCGAGGTGAGCCGGGCTTGTTCGGCTCGCGGCGGGAGGAGCCCGGCGGATGAGCGAGCATCGGGTCGGTCGGGTCGACGAGCTCGAGCACGGGGTGGTGCTCGGCGCCGGCCCCTACGCGGTCGGCAAGGGCGCCGACGGCTACTTCGCGCTCACGAGACGATGCCGGCACCTCAGGGCCGACCTCGCCGACGGGCATGTCGACGAGAACGGGTGCCTCGTCTGCCCGTGGCACCAGTCGGCCTACGACGTGCGGACGGGGCGCATGGTCGTCGGCCCGCAGGGAGCGTTCGCGAAGATCCCTGGGCTCGGCTGGGCGCTGCGAACTCTCACGAAGGTGCTCCCGCTGGGCCGCGGGACGGTGAGCGAGCGCGACGGCGAGCTGTTCGTGGCCTGAGCGGGCAGGTCAGTCATATTGTGCGGGCCGCCAGTTTGTGGGGAATGGTGCGAAATGGTCAGGTGGACGCCGCGCCGTGCTCGTCGCGGCCGTCGACCTGCTGGTAGGACACCGCCGGCCGGGCCGACGTGTCGACGGTGAGCCTGAGGACGTCGCTGCGGCTGTAGTGGCCGACGGGGTCGAACTGGTGGCGCAGTGCCCTCGCCCGGCCGGCGTCCAGGTCGGTGCTCGGCATCGGCGCGGCGTGGAACGAGGCGGAGGCCCGCGGGCTCGGGCTGTTCCTCCCACCGACGGCCGAGCGCTTCGAGCGCCTCGAGGAGGCGCTGCAGGTCTGCCTGCAGATGTGGGCGGACGACGACAGCGCCTACCACGGCTCGCACTACCGGCTCGGGCGCACGCTCAACTCCCCGCAGTCGTTGACCCGGCCCCACCCGCCCATCGTCATCGGCGGGGGCGGGGAGAAGAAGACGCTGCTCCTGGTCGCCCGCTACGCGCAGGCGTGCAACCTGTTCTCGGGGCCGGAGCTGCCGCACAAGCTGCACGGCGCTGGCCGACCTCGGGATCCAGGTCGCCCACGGCCGCGTCGAGGCCGTGCAACGAGCCGGCCCGGCTGCAGATCCTGCGCGACGAGGTGGTCCCGGTCGTCGCCGACTGGTGACGCGGTGTCGTGACTGCGCCGCGGCGGGGATCTCGACGCCGTGTGTCTGACCTTGCGGCATGTCTAACCTTGCGGCATGTCTAACCTTGCGGCATGAAGGGTCTCGGCGTGATCCCGACCACGTTCCTCGCGGCGCTGCGGGAAGAGGCACGGCGCGCCTTCGCCGCCCCCTACCAGGTGCCCGGGACGCTGGCGTGCAACGGGGCCCTGATGGTCGCCGCCTGGTTCCTGCTGCCGGGCGACTGGCTGTTCTCCGTGCACACGTCACGGATCTTCCCCCTCACGCTCGCCGTATGGATGCTTGCGGACGTCCCGGCCACGAACGTGCTGGGCTCGGACGCCGAACGGATGTCCGTCGTCCTGGACCGGCCCGAGGACCTCCGCCGCATGTTGGGGGCCAAGCACGTCGTGCTGTGGCTGCTCGTCGTCCCGGTCTGCATGCTCGTCGCGGTCCTCGTCGGGCTCGACACGGGCCAGACGGGGCTGTCGGTGCTCGCGACGATCGCCGCCCTGGTCATCGTGCCCTTCGGGGTGCTGGCCATCGCCGGGTGGCTGGGGATCCTGTGGCCCTACCACGCGATGCCGCTGACGCAGCGCTGGCAGCACCGCCGTCCCCTCGGCCGCATGGTGCTGCGCTGGGCGAGCCTCCTCCTGATCCCCTACGGGCTGGTGCCGTTCCTCGGTGCCCTGTTCGTGGCGCCTGTCCTGCTGGGCGGGCGCATCGGGCACGGCTCGTGGGCCACAGGCTCGGACGCGGCGTTCGTGGGCGGGGTGCTGATCGTGACGTCGCTGGCCGTCACCGGCTGGGTCGGCGGCCACGCGGTGGGCACCCGGATCGCCGGACGGCGCTGCGCGGCTTTGCGGGACTTCCTCGCCGACCCGCTGCGGGGCTGACGCCGCAGCACCGACCGTCGCCGGCCCTGTCCCGGTGGTCGGTGGTCGGTGGTCGGTGCGGGGCCTGCCGCCGTGTCGTCCGGACAGCGGCAGACGACGCCGGGGAGATCACCCTAGGGTGTGGCGATGAATGGGAGCACCGCCCCTGCGACGACCGCGAAGACGTCCTGGATCCGGCGACTTCGTGGTGGTCCCGCCACGGCCCTGGTGGTCCTCGGCGCGTTCGTGCTCGTGCTGGGCGTGGTCGCGGGCTACGTCAACCGCACGGTCCTGGATCCCCAGACCTTCGCCGTCAACGTCGACGAGCTGCGCCAGGTGGACCAGGTGAGCCGCGCGCTCGGCCACCAGATGACTGACCAGCTCGTCGCCCAGAACCCGAACCTGGTCGCGATTCGCCCGCTGGTCGACGAGGTCGCGACGTCCGTCGCCGGCAGCGCGGTGCTGTCGCCCCCGACCCGGCTCGCGGCGAGCACCTTCATGGAGTCGACGACCCAGCGTCATCCGCAGAACGTCGTCCTCCGGATAGCCGACGCCGGGGCGGTGCTGGCCGCGGCGGTGCAACGCCTCGCTCCGGAGGGCACCGTGACCGCCGACCCGGCCGAGGTGTCCCTCCAGCTCTCTCTGGTCGGCGGCCAGTCGTGGGCGTCCCGCCCCCTGCGTGTCGCCGCCGCGATCCGGCTTGCTGCCTGGCTCTTCCCGCTCACAGGCGTGGCGCTGATGGGCCTGGGTGTGTACGCGTCGACGCGACGCAGGCGGGCGACGTTCATCGCCGGGGCGAGCGTGCTGGGCGTGACCGGGCTCCTGGCGGTCCTGCTCGTGGTGGGAGGGGTGTGGGCGTGGAGCCAGGACGACAGCCAGGTGTCCGGCGCGCTCGTGAGGTACGGCTGGAGGGTCTTCGTGTCGCCGCTGTGGTGGCTCGTCGCGGGCCTGCTCCTCCTCGGCGCCCTGGTCAGTGCGTCGGCGGCGAGCCTGCTGCCCGAGGGGGACCCGTCGCGCCTGTTCGGCCGTGTCCGGCTTGCGGTCTCACGGCGGCCGAGCCATGCCGCCGTCGCGTTCGTCAGGTCGCTCGCGCTGATGGTCGTCGGCGTGCTCGCGATCGTCCGCCCGCTGGTGGCGGCCGAGGTCATCGGCTTCATGGTCGGCCTGTGGCTGCTGCTCTACGGGCTGGCGGAGCTGGCGGCGCTCACTGACGGGGGACCGAGCCGACAGTGGCGGCCCTTCCGTCGACTCTCCGCGGGCACAGCGGCCGGGGGCACAGCGGCCGGGGGCACAACGGCCGTGGGCACGGCGACACCGGTGGGGCGGGGCCGCCGTCCCACAGCGGCAGGGGTACGTACCGTGGTCGCCGTGGGAGCCACGCTGGCGGCGCTCACCGGGTTCGTGGTGTGGGCGGCCGCACCCGCATCACCGGTGGTGGTCGGGCCGGTCGCCGGGGCGGGGGAGGTGTGCAACGGCTACGCGGCCCTGTGCGCCCGCCGCTTCACCGACGTGGCCTACGCCGCGACACACAACTCGATGTCGTCGGCGACCGACCGCACGTGGTTCATCCCCGAGCAGGGTGTGCCGATACCGTCGCAGCTCGACAACCGCATCCACGCGCTGCTCATCGATGTCTGGCCGGGTCAGCAGCGGGCCGACGGGCGCGTGGCCACCGACCCGGCCGCCTATGCCGAGGCCAAAGCAGTCGCTGATGAGGAGTTCGGCGCCGAGACGGTCGCCGCCGGGCTGCGCGTGTTCGAGGCGGTCGCATCGCCGAGAGTCGTGGGGGTCTCGTCCCCGTTCATGTGCCACGGCCTCTGCGAGCTCGGCGCGACGAACTTCACCGACTCGATGACCTCGGTCAAGGGATGGCTCGACACCCACCCTGACGAGGTTCTGTCGATCATCATCGAGGACCATCTGAGCGCAGACCGGATCGCTGCCGTGCTGCACCAGGTGGGCCTGGCCGCCTACGCCTACACGCCGACGCCCGGTGCGGCGTGGCCGACGCTGCACGAGATGATCACCAGTGGCCGGCGGCTCGTCGTCATGCTCGAGGCCGGCAACGGGGGTACCACAGACCCCTGGCTGGTGAATGCGTTCGCCGACTTCGTGCAGGACACCCCGTACACGTTCCCCACCCAGGAGTCGTTCTCGTGCGCGGCCAACCGCGGCCGCCCCGACGCGCCGCTCCTGCTGGTGAACCACTGGCTCGCCGGGTTCAGCTCGCTCGTCACCGACGCCCGCACCGTGAACGTCGCCGCCGTCCTGGGAGACCGGGCCGAGCAGTGCCGCTCGCAGCGCCGCCTGCCGAACTACCTGGCGGTCAACTACGCCGACATCGGCGACGTGGTCGAGGTCGTCGACCGTCTCAACGGCGTGGCCTGACCGACCCGGTCGGCGACGTGGTCAAGGTCGTCGACCGTCTCAACGGCGTGGCCTGACGCAGCCGCGCTACTCCAGGCGTACGTCGACGGGGACGCCGGCCTCGATGGTGCGCGAGACGGTGCAGGTGCGGTCGTGGGAGACCGTCACGGCACGCGGGAGGACGGCGCGCGCGGCGTCGCCCGCCTCCCCGGCGGGAAACGTGACCTGGAATGTGAGGACGATGTCACGCAGGATGCTGCCGGTGTCGTCGCGCACCACCTCGGCCTCCACGCGCGCGCCGAAGCTCTCGGCGGCGGAGCGACGTCCCGTGACCACGTCGACGTCCAGGGCCGAGCAGCCGGCAATCGCTGCGAGCAGCAGCTCCACCGGCGTGAACGCGTCCCCGGCCTTGCTCCCGAAGCGCAGCTCGCCGCCGCGCGTGTTGCGCGCCAGGTAGACGCCCTCGTCGAGGCGGTCGAGGGTGACCCAGCGATGCGACTGACCCGTCATGCGGTGATCGTGCCTCGGGACCGCGCCGGACGTCGAGGCGCCCCCCAGGTGCGGCCAGGTGCACATGGAGGGCGCCTCGGAACCGCCGCGGCTACCGTGTCGGGCGGCCGGCGGGTGGTCCGGTGGGGCGGGTGGTCGGCTTGCCGGTCGGGTGAGTCGGGTGGGTGCTCGGCTTGCCGGTCCCGTGGCCGGCCGCCGGCCCCGGGGAGTGGCTGCTCGGCGAACCGGTGGGGCGGGTGCCAGGGGTCGGTGTGACGGTGGTTCCCGTCGTGCCCGAGGACGAGCCGTTCCGGCCGGGTCGGGGAACCGCGGCGCAGTAGGCCGTGATCTTGTCGGCTCCGCCTGCCGCGGTCACCAGGGCGGCGTAGGCCGTCGACCCGGTCGCGAGGCCGCCGTGCGTGAAGGCGTTGCACAGTCCGAAGGCGGCCGCCCCGGCCGCGTCCGGGCCGGGTGAGGGTGAGGACCCGGTGGACGCCGACGGGCCCGGTGTCGTGGTCGGTGAAGGCGTCCGGCTGTGCCCCGGCCCGGTGACGGGCGGCATGTCCGGCTTCTCCCAGGAACCTGTACCGGTCGCCCGCGCGAGCCCGTGCACCATCGCGGGAAGGGCTCCGGTGTAGGCGGCGGCGGTCCCGCCGATCGCGACAGCACCCAGGGCGAGTGCGGCCAGCTTGCCGGTGAGCACTGCGGGGATCATCCGTGTCCTTCGGGTCAGGGGGGCAGTGCGTGCTGAGATGCGAGCTGCCGATCGAGCCGCCAGGAACCCGGCCACGTACTCCTGCTCGTCGGCGAGCTCGTCGGCAGTGCCGCTGCTGCGCAGGTCTGCGACGAGGGCCGCCAGGGTGGCCTCGGCGGGATCACCGGGTGCGGGTCGCGCCGACATGAGCCGGTCGACCAGCCACGGGTCGGGCACGGGCTCCGACGCAGGGTCGGGGCCGGCCTGTGGGTTCTCAGTCATCTCGCCCTTCCAACGCTGGGGCGCCCCCGGGCGTTACGTGCTCCTCGATGGCCCCCGTGAGGCGGGCCGCCAGGGTGCGAAGCGCTCGGTGCACCGCCACCCGCACTGCACCGGGGGTGCGGTCGACGATCCGGGCGACGTCGGCGACGTCCAGCCCGAGCACGACCCGCAGCATCACCATCTCGGCCTGGTCCTTGGGCAGGGTCGCGACGAGCCGCACCGCGCGCAGCGTGCTCTCCCGGGCGAACAGGTCGTCGCTGGCGCTGGGAGCGGTCACCGCGGCCCCGCCTGCAGGGGACTGACCGACTTCGGCGGTCGGCTCCTCGGGGTGGCGGGCCCTGTGCCGGTACAGGTCGCGGGCGTGGTTCCTCGCGATCACCACCAGCCAGCCCCGAAAGCCGCTCTCGCCACCGCGGAACGTGCCCAGCCGGGGAACCGCGCGCAGCCACGTCTCGGACGCGACGTCGTCGGCGACGTCCGGACAGGTCACCCGCAGGTAGCGAAGCAGCACGGGATGGGTGGCACGCCAGAGCACGGCGAACGCCGAGGCGTCGCCGCGGGCGGCCGCCGAGAGCACATGCTCGAAGCGGTCGCCGAGGTCGGTCACTGCCGCCCCCGACCATGGGTGCAGCCGGTCGGGCCAGGCTGCGAACCCTGCACCAGCACCCACCTTCGCCCTGAGGTCGTGCGCCCTGTCCAGGTCGGCGCCGGCGGTCGTGGCACGACCTTCCCGCCAGGTAACGCCGGGAGGCAGGTCAGCGTTTCACATCGGACCAGCCACCCGTGGCGAGCGGCTCGGTCAGCCGGCTCATCCGGGGCTCAGGCGGGGGGCTTGGGTGGAATGCGCCGCACGACGGCGTCGCCGGGTGGTGGGAGCAAGGCGCCGTGAAGGGTCACCAGCGCCGGCATGGCGGTGTGGACGACGCCCGTCCACGCCGCTGGTGGCGCAGGCGTCGGCGGGTTGGACGGTGCCGTGGGTTGGGTGATCTTCCGTCGGTACCGTGGCGGCGCCGGTCGGCGGAGGCTCGGGTCGACCCGGCCAGCGAGGCTCGGGGCCGAGTCGACCCGCGGAACACCCATGGCAGGCAGGCCGAGCAGGTCGATGACCGTGCGGGGGATGCTCGCGTGGGAGTGCCACCCCGACTCCACGCCTTGGCGCACCCCGCCACCGAACATGACGAGGGGGATGCGGGAGCCTCCGATGGCCTGGAACCCCTCGGGGTGCAGCGCGTCGGGCAGCGTCTCCGAGCGCGGGGTCGGCACCGAGTCGGCATAGCCGCCCCAGTCGTCCCAGGTGAGGATGAACGTCGTCGTGTCCCAGCCGCCACCGGCCACGACGGCGGACACCCGCTGCCAGATGAGGTCGTGCCCGCGGCGGATGTACGCGGTCTCCGGAGTGTGCGGCGGGTGCTCGTCATAGCCGGCGGGGCTCCAGACATAGCACAGAGGCGGCAGCCGGCCCTGCCGAGCCAGCTTCAGGAAGTCACCCTGGCGGCGGACGCGTGCGGCGGACGCCGGGGTCGCCATGCTCGCGTAGAGCTTTGTCGGGTAGCCCGTGGCGTCAGGGAACGCCGCCCACTCAACCCCTCCCGCATCGGCGACCGAGAACACCGAGGGGATGTCCCAGGTGGGATGGGCGCCGATGAACGGGGGGTTCTTGAACGTGGGCGTCTGGCCGCCGACCGCGAGCATGTGCCCGGGGGTGGAGTTGGTGCCCGCACCGAAGTGGTGGTCGCAGAACGTGAACTCCTTCGCCAGCCAGCTGTAGAACGGGATGACGGCGTCGGTGTCGACCTGCAGCGCGGGCGGCGCATAGTCGCCCATCGCGTAGTGCACCCACGCGTTGCGGTCGTGCGGCTGGTCGTGACCCGGCGGCGTGGTCAGCAGTGTGCCGCCGTCGGCGACCTGAGCCCCCCACGCCGCCATCGACGCGAAGTAGAAGTCCGTCGTCTTGTTCTCCTGGAGGAACACGACGACCCGGTTCCCTGACATGGGTTGCCCTGACATTGCGGGCCTCCTGGTCCGGACTGCGGGTGCGTGCTACCGGCTCAGGCGCCCTCGGGGCCGTGCACGTGGTTGGACCACTGCAGCTGCATGGGCGCCCTGCTCCCACCGCCGAGGGTGACTTCGCGCATGACCTCCGCAAGGTTCGCTCCCGCGAGCATCATCGGGATGTCACCGATCTCGCCGCCCTTGGTGGAGTACCACCCGAGCTTGCTCTCGACACCGGTCCTGATCACGTCCTCCACGTCGGGGTCTGTGCGCGCCTCGCACAGCTCGTGGTAGAGGGTCGCGACGACGTTCTTCCAGGGCGCGTCGAAGGCGACGATCCCGTTGTCCCCGTCGGAGTACACGCTGATCGCGTAGTACACGGTAGAGCCGCCCACGTGGACCGAGCCGTGGAAGCCTCCCAGGCCGTGCTGGGAGTCGACCTGGTCGTCGTCCACGAGCACCGCTCGCGCATGCGCGGCCTCGTGCTGGCGCCCCGTCGACGTCCCGTCGACGAGAACCACACCGGGGGGCAGGAGCAGGCAGATCACCGTGCTCGCCGGGTCGGACTGCCCGATCACCCCACGCCGGAACAGGCGCCTGACCAGAGCCTCCGCCTTGTCCTTGTAGAACCGCTGCCCGGGTCGGCTCCTCACGAACGCCGACGGCAGCATGGTGGAGCTGATGCTCCCCGCGTAGTACTGGCGAATGACCTTCTCCAGCCCGGCGTCGGACATCAGCGTCGAGAGAGCACCGTCGATCTTGTCCCGGTCGCCCTGCGGCCACCTCTTCGCCCCGCCCAGGTAGCAGTTGACGAACACGAGGTCACTGATCGTGTGGCCACCGCGGTAGGTCATGTCGAGGTCGGGCCTCGGTGAGAACCCGCTCGCGATGTCGTCGGCAAGGGCGTTGGCGACCATCGTGTAGGCCGTCAGTGCGGCCGACTGGGGGCGCAACGTCACGTTGAGGGGGCGGAATCCGATCGTGTTGGTCATCGTCACCACTTCGCCTCGAGGTCACCGCGCTGGTCCACAGCGCCGGTGGGCCGATGGGTAGCTCGGGTAGGTCGCTTCGGTAGGTCGCTTCGGTGCTTCAACGCGGGTGGATCGCTCAGGTGAACGAAAGCACACCGCACCCGGCCATGTCTCAGGAGTGCCGCGAAAGGCATGGTGATACCCCAAAGACCGCGGACGTGGCCGGCTGGCGGCGACGCGTCGGTGACGCCGTACCGGGCACAATGCGCTGGTCGCCCCCCGGGGCGGCGTCGGAGGAGGTGGGTCATGGGCGGTGGCGACATGGTCGCCGTCTGCATCATCCGGTTCCGGCCGCACGACGGCTCGGTCGTCATGACAGTCACCAGCACCCCCGACGTCGAGCGGGCCGACACCCAGACGTCGTTCGCGACGACCCGTGTCGACGAGGTCGTGGCGGCCGTCCGAACCCTGGCGGCCGAGGTCGAGGCCGGTGCCCGCCGACCTGGCGTCGGGCCCTGAGCGGGCCTGGCGAACAGGGCGGACCAGATCGGCGTATTTCGCACGCGACGGCACGGTCCTGACGAGAATGGGACACGCGCGGCGCGGTCCACCGTCGTGCGGGCCTTCGATCAGGGGGCAGCGATCAGGGGGGCAGCGATGACAGGCGTTCGGCTCGACGTCCTCACCAGCTCCGTGGCAGTCGCCGGTGTCCCCTCGGAACGCGCCGGCGCTGCGACCGTCCAGCTCTTCGGCGGCCCGTGCGTCGTGTGCGAGGGCCGACGCATCGACGTCCCGGAGGGCAGCAAGCGACTCCTCGTCCTCGTCGCGCTGAACGCTGCTCAGCTCGACCGTCGCAAGGCGGCGGGACAGCTCTGGCCGAGCGGGGGTGACGCCCGTGCCGCCGGGAACCTGCGGTCGGCCCTGTGGCGGCTCAAGGGCGCGGGCATCGACCTGGTCGAGTCCGACGGGACGGCGCTGCGTCTGCGCCCGGGGACCGTCGTGGACACCGAGGTCGCGAGCGCGTGGGCGCGGCGGCTGGTCGACGGCTCGGCACGTGAGGCCGACCTGGACCTGGGACGCTGGCCGCGCGACGGTCTCGACCTTCTTCCCGGCTGGTACGACGACTGGGTGATCTTCGAGAGGGAGCGTGTGCGGCAGCGGCTCCTTCACGGTCTTGAGGCGTTGGGCCGCCGGCTCTCGGCCGCTCGCCGGCACGCCGAGGCCGTGGACGCCGCGCTCACGGCCGTGGCCGCGGACCCCTTGCGCGACAGTGCGCACCGGCTGCTCGTCGAGGTCCACCTCGCCGAGGGCAACCTCACCGAGGCCCGCCGGGCCTACCGGTTGTGCTGCGAGACGTTCCGTCGCGAGCTCGGAGTCGAGCCCTCGCGCGAGCTCACCCAGCTGGTGAGGGCCGCCGAGCAGACTGCGGCGCTGCGTCCCGGCGCTCTCGCGCGCTGAGCAGGGGCTGCAAGCCGATCACGGTGGCGGCGGCGCGACGAACCGCAGGGGGTCGAGCCGCTGCGGCAAGAGCTCGATCGGCGAGGGCTGTCGCAGTACCGGCCCGGGGTCGCCCGGGGCGGGGATGCGTTCGACCGGGATCTGGCCCAGACCGCCGAGCGGCCCGGTCGGCTTGGCCTCGACCGTGTACCCGAGGGTGACGGTCGACCCCACGGCCACGACGGTCCCGGCGGTCGGTGACTGGGCGAAAACCGTTCCGTCGCCGCCGACCACGCGTCGTGGCGCGTCGCGCACAGCCAGGCCCAGGTCGCGCAGCTCGGCAGTCGCGTCTGCGATGTCCAGGCCCCTGACATCGGGCAGGCGGACGGCGGCCACGGACAGGACGACGCCGACGGTGGCCCCCGACGGCACCCGCGAGTTCGGCAGCGGGTCCTGGGACAGCACGACGTCGCTCGGGCCCAGGGACAGCGCCGTACCGCTGCTGGCAAGGCCGAGGCCCACCTTCTCGGCGACGCTGCGGGCGGCCTCCACGTTCATCGAGCGCAGGTCGGGCACCAGCACGCTGGTGTCGACGCTGGCGATGACGACGGAGACCGCGGAGCCGACCTGCACCGACGTGCCCGCAGGCGGGTCCTGGGCGATCACCGTCTCCGCCTGGGTGCCGGGCGCCGGCCGGCTGCCGCTGACCGTGAGCACGAGCCCGACGGCTGCGCACGCCTTCTTCGCCTCCGCCGCGGGTCGCCCGCCGAGGGAGGGGACGTCGACCATCACCGGCGGGACGGTCGACAGGGTCGCCGCCACGGTCGTGCCCTGGGGAACGGTTGAGCCCGGCGCGGGGTCGAGCGCCAGCACGGTGCCCTCCGGCACGCCGCCCTGCTGGCGGGTGCCGCCCGCGGTGAGGACGAGACCAAGATCCGCGATCTTCGCCTGCGCCGCAGGGAAGGGCAGGCCGGTGACGTCGGGCACCACGACGGGCATGGGCACGGCCACGACGATGGTCACCGCCTGTCCGGCGGTCGTCGCTGCCCCCGCAGCGGGGTCCTGGCCGGTCACCGTGCCGGGCGGTTGCTCGCTGGGTGCCTGCGAGACCGTGGGGGACAGCCCGAGCGCGGTGACGGTGGCGACGGCGTCGGCCTGGCTTCGGCCCACGAGGTTGGGCATACCCTGCGCGACGCTGAGCGCGACGGTCGAGCCCTTGTCGGCGGTGCTTCCTGCGGCGGGGTCCTGCCCGAGCACCTGGCCCGGGTGCGGCCCCGGCCCCGTGGCCGTGAGCGCCACCGTTCCCAGCACGAGGCCCCGGCTGGACAGACCCTCGGCGGCGGCCCCCTGGTCGAGCCCGAGGACGTCGGGCACGACCACCGTGACAGGGACGGCCAGGGTGACGGCGACGCGACCGCCCGGCGGCCAGGTGCTCCCCGCGTCGGGGTCCTGGTCGACGACGGTACCGGCGGCAGTGTCGGCAGCCCGATGCCCGACCGCGCCCAGGGCGAAGCCGGCGGTGGTCAGCGCGGCAGCCGCCGCGCCGAGCGCGAGCCCGGACAGGGGCGGTACCGGCTGGCGCGCGTCGCCTGCGACGACGACGGAGACGGCGGCGTAGAGGGGGGCGCGCGAGCCCGCTGGGGGGGCCTGGCCGACTACGGCGCCGACTGTCTCGCCGGTGCGGGCCGAGCGCTGTGACGTGCTGCCGAGCGACAGCCCGGGGGGGTCGGCCGGGCGGCCCAGGCCCGTCAGGACCGCGGCACCGGCCTCCCGCAGGGCCGCTGCCGCGGCGTCCAGCGTCATGCCGGCCAGGTCGGGGACCGTGACGCCCCAGGGCGCGGCCAGGGTGATGGTCACGGGTCCGTCGACGGCGGCGTTGGTGCGGGCCCGCGGCTCCTGGGCGACGATCGTGCCCGCGGTGCTGCCGCCCTCCAGCAGCCGGTAGGGCGGGGGTGCGAGCGTGAACCCGGCGGAGGCCAGCACGACAGCCGCAGCGGGTGGTGTGCGGCCGAGCACGTCCGGGACGGCGCGCACGGGCGGGGTGGCGACGGTGGCCGTCACCGCCGACCCCCGGACGACGCGCGTGCCGGCCGGCGGCTGCACGGCGACGACCGTGCCCCGTGGGGCGTCCACCTCGTCCATCCTCGGGTCGGCGGCGCTCAGCCCGACGGCGGTGATCGCCGCGAGCGCGGTGGCCAGCGGCAGCCCGACCACGTCGGGCACCGCCACCATCGCCTCGGCGGCCACGGACAGCGTCACCGGGCTGCCCTGCATCACCGACGCTCCCGCAGCGGGGTCCTGCGACAGCACCGTCCCGGCAGCCGCCCCGGCGCCGTCCGCCTGGTGCACCCGGCCCACCACGAGGTCCGTGGCGGCGAGAGCGGCCACGGCGACGTCCTGCGACGAGCCGACGACGGCCGGCACGACCACGGGCGTGGCCGACACGAGCGAGAGCGAGAAGCGCCGCACGATGGGTCGGGGCACGCTGCGGTCGACCGGCGGGAACGTCTGGCGCTGCACCAGCAGCCCGCTGCCGGGCACGCCGGTCGCGGCGCCGCCGAACAGACCTGCCTCCGCCACGAGGTCGGGGCCCTGCGAGAACGGCACGGTCAGGGTCGCGGTCACCTGGTGGCTGATGCGGTCGTAGACCACGTCCGAACGGCCCAGACGCGCGCGGAACACCTCGGCGAGCAGTCCTGCGGGCGGTTCTGCCGCAGCCGTGCCGTCCGTGCCGAGCGCGGCGAACTGCAGGCCCGCCAGCAGGGGGGTGCCCGCGAGCAGCCCACCGATCAGCTCGCGAGCGCCGGGCAGCAGGCCCTCGGCCAGCTGCAGGCGCAGCTCGCGGTCCACGGTGTCGCCGTCGGCCTTGTCGATGCGGTCGTGGGCCTTGTGGTTGACCAGGAGACCGCTGCCCGGGGCAGCGCTCGCGTCGCCGCCGAACAGGCCGACCTCGCGCAGCGCCCCCGTGGCGACGCCCGGGCCGAGGGTGACGCGGACGTCCACCGCCCCGGCCCCGGCGTCGTGGCTCACCTCCGCACCCGGGCGCAGCCGGATGCGGTACACCTCGTGCGTGAGCGCGGTGCGCGAGCGGTCGGGCGCCGGCGGGTGGGCATCCCAGCTGGGGTCCCCGCTGCCGACGGCGAGGTAGGTGACCCCTCCACGGGTCCAGCCGCACAGCAGGAGGCCGATCAGGTCGAGCGCGGCGAAGCAGACGAGGTTGGGTGCCTGCGCCAGCTCGAGCACGCCCCCGCCCGCGCGGTGCCACCGACCCGTGACCTGACCCCGAAGGATCATCGCGCCCACCTCCTCAGCCCAGTTCCGGATGAGACTCTCAGCGTCCGACCAGCGCGCCGGAGTACTGCTGGCGCTGGTGCTGGGAGAAGCCGGCGGTGATCTGGGACGCGCGCTGCACGATCGCGGTGCGGGCCACGGCCGCCCCGCCTGCGTCCATCGGGACGGTCGGCGCCTGGGTGAACTGCTCCAGCTGGCGGTCGATGGCTTGGTTCGTGCGTGCGCCGACCGCGGCCGTCGACTCCTGCGCGATCACCTGGCTGAGGACGCCGGTGCCCGCCACGTGGTCGTCGTCGACCTCGGGGTCGGCGAACAGGTGCTGCTTGATGGCCGAGTGCGTGTCGTCGTGGATCGACTGGAGGGTCGCAGGCAGCAGCTGCGTCGCGACGTGGTCGTGGTCGAACTGCCCGTCGAGGAAGCCCTGCCGCAGGACGTCGCCGATCCGCGCGCCGACCTCGACCGTGCGTGCCACGTCGGCGATCTTGGTGCGCACGAAGTCGCGGATCCACAGCCCGAACGTCACCTGCACGCTGCCGACGCCTCGCACGATCGCGCCCTGACCCTCGCGTGCGTGCACCGTGACGGTCGCTGTGCGGGGGTCTGGGCGGGCGACGATGGGTCCGACGGGCAGGTCCGTGCCCAGGTCTGCCAGGTGTGCCGGTGAGCTGTACCGGGAGAGCACCGAGAGCTCCTCGGGCTCGAAACGCACCTTCGCGTACTCGACGGCACCGGGGTTGGGCAGCAGCGCCGCACTGACCTTCTCGCTGGCCCGCTGCAGGAGGCCGATGTCGGGCAGCCGCAGTGGGACGTCGGCGTGGACGCCGACGACGTCGACGCTCGCCTCGCCGTTGGCGTCGGTCGAGGCGAAGGCGGGGGAGAGCACGCCCCAGTCGGTCGTGAACGACACCAGGGCGCCGGCGATCGGGTTGCCGAGCCGGTCGTGCACCCGTACCCGCACCGTCGCCTTGTCGCCGAAGAGCATCCAGCTGGACTGGCTGTCGACGGTGACGTCCCAGAACAACCGCCCCAGGTCCTGCTTCATCGTCTCGATGTCGAGCTGGGCCTGCGCCATCGCCGTCGTCAGCGCGAGGATGCGGCCCTCTGCCCGGCCGATCCGGTCGACCGCCTGTGCCAGGTTGAGCAGGGTTCGTCGCCGGTCGGTGACCATGTCGTCAGTGACCTGCTGCGTGCCGGCGGGCCGGTTGATCTCGGCGAGGACGTAGCTGCCGGCCGGGGGGACGGCGGGCTGCCGCACCGCGCGCACCGACCAGACGAGGCGGTCGCGCAGACAGGTCTCGAGGTTGACGTCCTGGGGGTTGCCCAGGTCGGGGTCGTCGGCGCTGTCGACGCGGACGACGTCCGGCTCCAGGTAGACCGTGACCACGTCAGGGGCGTCGGGCAGGGCCGGTGGCAGCGTCACGCCGTCCCCCTGTGCGGAGAAGAGCACGCTCGAGGCCTGGTTCCAGACGTCGTAGCCGGCGACACTGCACCGCCCGGTCCCGATCACCACGTCGTCGGGCGCCGGGAACCCCGGGGCGGAGACGGCGAAGCCGTCACCGTCGGGTACACCCTCCCCGACGTAGCCGGCTCGCATGGTCCGCTCGACGTGGCGGCGGATGTCCTCGAGCTCGTTCCAGTCCCGGTCCAGCAGCGGCACACCCTGTTGCAGCCGGATCCCGATGTAGCTCTTGGTCGGGTCGAACGTGTCGACACCGCCGTTGGAGAAGCTCATGGGTCAGACCCCCTGGTCAATGGTGGCGGTGAGGCCGAGGGCGGAGGTCTCGCCGCCGTCGTGCGAGGCGAGCGCGAGGACGACCGCCGCGCGGAGGTTGAACGGGAGGAAGAACGTCGTGCCGTTGAGCAGCCGACCGCGCCGTGCGAGCACGTCGTCCACGGTCTGCGCGGGGTCCGGGGTGGCGTAGAAGGCGACGACGGTGAAGGCGTGCAGGCCGTCAGGGCCGGCGTCGTAGGTGTAGTCGCCGACGTCGTCTGCCGTCCCCAGCCGGGCCAGCAGCGCGGCGTCGGAGCAGTCGAGGGTCCGCGAGCCGCGGTCGTCGGGGTCGCCGGGGTTGCCCAGGTCGTTGGTGACGAACACGGTGCGCCACATCTCGCGCACCTGCACGTCCCAGCCCGTCAGCCGCTTGGCCCACAGGACGCAGCCCGGCACGGTGCCCGTGATGCGGTACAGCTGCGCGGCGTAACGCACCTCGTGGCGCTGCAGGGGGATCGGCTGGTCGACGGAGAGGTTCCAGCCCAGCCATGCCGCCAGGTGCGGCAGCATGCGGGCGTCCACCGTGTCGACGTCGCGCAGGTCGAGCAGCCCCTCGGCGCGGCTGCGGAGGTGGTCCGCCGCCGGCGCCGAAGACGTCCATGAGCCGCCGCAGCTGGCCGTTGTCCGGCACGGCCTCCGGGATCGCCCCGACCGCCCTGTCGGCTCGCCCGGTGACCACGTCGTGGCGGCGGTACACGGCGGGCAGCTGCTCGTAGAGGGACCGCCCGGACGCGTAGGTCCCCGTCGGCGTCGCGATGGCCCGGGGGCGGCCGGACGGCGAGCCGACGACGTCGGCACCGGTCACGACGAGCTCGTAGTAGTACGTGGTACGAGCCACCAGCCCCAGCCCTGCCTCGCCGACGTCGAGCACCTCCTCGCGACGGCGCAGCACGCGGCCGTCGGGGCCGAGCGTCGTCGTACGGGTGCGCCGCAGCACCTCGACGGGGCGACCGTCGACGGTGCGGGCCGCGGACTCCGCGACCGTGGTGACCCGGCCGCCGTCCGGCAGCAGGGCTCCGCCGAGGTCGACCTCGGTCACGGTGGTGCCCGCGGGGGGGAAGCTCGCACTGTCGTAGACGAGGAACGGGTCGTCGGGTGCCCCCGGTGGACCCGGGAACTCGAAGTCGCGCTCCTTGCGGCGCAGAGCCACCGCCGGGGCGCCCGCGAGGGTGTCGCCGTCGGACAGGACGACGTCCCAGCCCGCACGCACGCGACGGCCGACGACGTCGGCCACGGCCGAGAACGCCTCGACGCGCATCGCGCTCACCTCCTCCCGTGGTCGCCGTAGGACTGCCGGTGCGGGTGGCTCACGGGCCGTCGAACCTCATGGTCACCGACACCGCTCCGGCACACGGCAGCTCGACCTCCCCGATGTCGACGCGGCCCTCGACGGCGATGGCACCCTGGTAGGCGCGCAGCACGAAGTCCTCGATCCCGCCCAGCCCGGCCTCCAGCAGCAGGCCGCGCCGGTGCAGGAACGGTGCCGGCGGCACCTGGTCCTGGCGGCGGAAGCGCGTGACGGTCGCCGCGAGCACGCCCTCGACCGCCTCGACGGCCTCGTACACCTTGGACAGGTAGACGGGCCGGCCGAAGTCGACCGCGGAGAACGCGATGACCCCCTCGACCGCCGCCTGCGCGCGCGCCCGCACGGTCACCGGGTCGTAGTGCGGCTCGGGCACGACCTCGACGGACAGGTCCAGGGGAACGGGGACGGCGTCCATCACCCGAACCGAGGTGCCGACCATCCTGCGCGTCTCGAAGTACCCCACGAGCTTCTGCTTCAGCGCGGGCGGGCACGGGGCGAGCGTGGAGCCTTCGGGTGCGACGTAGAGGTCCACCCGGTTCCAGCCGGTCGACCGCGCGCGGACCTTGGCCACCCCGCCGGCCTGCATGGCCAGGGCGGTGTAGTCCTTGAGGGTCACCGCCCGGGCGCCGGAGCGGAAGGCCTGCGGTCCCAGCCGGGCGGCCCGGTCCACGGTCTCGGCGTCCGCGCCACCCACAGCCGGCAGCGGGTTGGACACCGAGGCGAGCCCGGGGATCTGCGTCTTGACCAGCGTGACGGCGCCGGCCGGCACGTTCCCCTCGGAGCCGCCGCCCACCGAGTACGCAGCCCGGACGTTGGACACCCCCGGCGGGGGGCGGCGTCCGAATACGCCGTCGCCGAAGACCACGAACGCCACACCGGCCTCGTCCACCTGCACCATGAAGTCGCGACTGTCGGCGCTGGACGGCACGACGCGGCCGTCGTCCTCCTCGTGGTAGGCGAGGTTCACGCGCTGGGTCCAGGTGACCGGGCCGGCGCCCTCGTCGACCGTGAGGACGAGCGTGTCGAGCTGCACCGGGGACCCCGCCAGCGGGAGGCGTTGGTTGGGCTCCCCTGTCGCGGAGCCGAGCACCTCGTTGACGACGGACCTGCTGTGCCGCACCGGCAGCCGGGCGAGCACGAGCTTGCGGTCGGCCCGGGCTGTGACCCCGGCACCGGCGAGGTCCACGGTGAGGTCGGGGCCGAGGTACTCGAACGTCGGGGCCGCCGCACCTGCCGAGCCGCCCGGCTTGACGGCGAACTGCGCCCGGCTCGGGATGTTCACCACCGTCGGCTGACCCTGACCGGGGGGGTTGAACACGAGGTCGACCTCGGCCGAGGCGGCGACCGGGCCCGCCAGCTCGTACCCGATGAGCCGCAGGAGGTGGATCACGCTGCGCCGCTCGACCGCGGTGTCGAGGTAGGCCTCCGAGGCCAGGCGGTCCTGGTAGTAGCCGACGACGTCGCCCATGTAGGCGAAGAGGTCGACGAGGACCACGCCGATGTCGGCCGGCGAGCGGTCCGTCCACTCCGGCAGCCGGTAGGCGGCCAGGTCGAGCAGTGCCTGCCGCATCGAGGCGAAGTCCTTGTCGGTGTAGTCGATCGCGGGTCTGCCCGCCGCCCCGCCCGCAGATGCGGACGCGGCCGAGGTCGTCGAGATCGACATCAGAGGCCCCTCACGTGATCGGCAGGACGACGTTGCCCGCCACCTGCGCGTTGGTCTGCACGTAGTCCAGCCGCAGCCGGACCTCGCCGGTGTCCTGGGCGGGCTCCACGACGCTCGAGGTGACGAGGATGCGCGGCTCCCACCGCAGCAGCGCCTCCGCGGCCTGCTTCGCAGCCAGCTCCACGAGCACCTCGTCGTCGGGGTCGTGCACGAGCCCCGGGATGCGCGTGCCGAAGTCGCGCAGCATCGGGCGCTCGCCCAGCCGCGTGCCGATGACCAGGCGGACGTTCTCGCGGATCTTGGCCTGCCCTGCGCTGACGGCCACGCCTCCGGTGTCGGGGTCTATGCGGAACGGGAACGCCGCGCCGCGCACGTCGTCGACGCCGCCGGCCCCGTCGATGGCCGTGCTCACTGCAGCACCACCGCCGCCGACTGGGTGGCCGTCTGACCACCGGGCAGTGCGACGACGACGCCGTTCACCGTGCCGGCGCGGACGTAGCCGTCTATGGCTGCCGCCATCGCGTCGGCCACCTGGTCCTTGGTCCAGGCGTGGTCCTGCGCGTTGGTCATCATGGCGAGCAGGGCGTCTCGCAGGCTCTTCTGGTCCAGGGCCATCGCCGCGGCTCCCTTCATGGTCAGTCAGTCGAGCGGGCAGTCGGTCGAGCGGGCAGTCAGTCGAGCGGGCAGGGCGGCAGCGTGGGCAGCGCCGGTATCTGGGGGAGGGCGGGCAGCGACGGCACGGCGACCGAGGGCAGGCTGACGCCGGGCAGGCTGAGTGTGGGGACGGTGGGCAGGTCCGGCAGCGTCGGCAGGGCCGGTACCTGGGGGAGGGCGGGCAGCGACGGCACGGCGACCGAGGGCAGGCTGACGCCGGGCAGGCTGAGTGTGGGCACGGTGGGCAGGTCCGGCAGCTTGGGCAGGGCCGGTACCTGGGGCAGGGCGGGCAGCGACGGTACGGCGACCGACGGCAGGCTGACCCCCGGCGGGGCCAGTGACGGGAAGGAGCAGCGGCTCATGTGCTTGCCTTCACGCTCGTCGAGACCATGGTCGTGGCGATCGCCGGGGGCAGTGGCGGTCCGGTGGGACCCATCGCCGAGGGGTGCGTGTGGTTGAGGAAGAGCTCGAACGCCGGTGAGTCGAGTACCACCCCGAACTGCAGCGGACCGGCGCCCAGTGACACCGCACCTCCGGTGACGGCCACCTCGCGCCCCATCACCTGCACCTTGGCCGAGGCGTTGACCGTGACACTGTCACTGCGGACGTCGACGAACGACCCGTCGTTGTGGGTCAGCGTGAGACCGTCGCCGGACATGGTCACGCGGTGCCCCTGCTCGCTGACGACCGCGACCTCGGCGTCGTGGGCGTTGAGGAACACCAGCGACCCTGTGGCGTTGCCGACGACGACCGAGCCGTTCTCGTCGATGGACACGAACGCGTCGGCCTTGTGCCTCAACGTGATCTTCTCGGCGCCGTCCTCGTCGGCGAACTCCATGGTGTGACCGGACGGAGTGCGGATCACGCGGCTCGTGGGCGGCTCCAGCGCGGCCTCGTCGGGCACCTCCCCGTCGGCGAACCACACCCCGACCCACAGCGGGTAGCCGGGGTCGCCGGCCTCGAACTCGACCCAGACGTGGGCTCCGACGGGTGGGGTGAAGAAGTGGCCGGCGGGGAAGCACGGGCGCGCCCACATTGCGTCGTCGCCGCGCCACACCGACGGCACGTTCACCTTGAGCCGGCCGAGCATCTGCGGGTCGTCGTCGTCGACGACGACGCCGGAGTACTTGCCGTACCAGCGACCGCGGTGACGGTCCAGGTCGGTGGCCCCTGCGGGGGTGTAGATCGTCATCTGGTCACCGTGAACTTCGTCTCGTACGTGGCGCTGCGCTCGCGCCCGACGACCGTGGTGTCGCGCCAGGAGTGCACCGCCGTGCTCACGTACCAGTCGCCCTCGGCCCACGGGGCGAGCCCCTCGATCGTCACCTTCCCCTTGGCGCGCAGGTGCACCGTGCCCACCGCTGTCCCGGTGCCCCGCAGGCCCAGCACCTGCGTGGGGTCCCAGACGGTGACGGCGTCCGCGAGGTGCGGGTCGGACGGGAGCCCGAGCACGGGCACCGGCTCCGTCGGGGGCGTGGGCGGGGCGGCGGCGGCACCCGACTCGTATCGGGCCCGCTCGGCGGGGTCGAGACCGACCGAGGGTGGCCGCATGGGTGGGGTTCGGCGGGGCCGGGTCGACCGGTGGGGGTGTCTGGCCCGTGGTGGGCGGGGCGTCGCCGGTGCTCGGGTCGGGCACCGCGGCGACGCGTTGCCGGACGGCGCGCGAGGCCACCCGCCCGTAGCTGAACTCCTTGAGCTGGCGCATGCCGTGACACCACTGCAGGACGCCCATGGGGTCGCCCTGCAGCAGGCGGTGGTTGGAGACGAAGTAGAAGCGGTTGGCGCCCTCGTTGTACTCCACGAAGGCCCGGTGCCCGTAGCGCCAAGCCAGCCACTGCAGGAACTGCAGGTCCGTGAGGTTGAGCTGGCGCAGCTGCGGGTCGCCGGTGAACTGCGGGTCCGGGTCGCAGACGATGGTGGCGGGCGCCACGACCACGTCGGCGCCGTACCGCGAGGCCACTGTCTGCACGATCGTGCTCAGCCGGCCCTCGTGGTGGGCGTCGGTGTGTTGCACGTGCATGGCGTACGAGCGGTCGTAGGCGACCAGGGTGACCGTGGGAGTCCCGGTCGCCGGGGCCGAGCCGGGGGTGTCGACGACCCGGCCGGAGAACAGCACCGCGTGCTCGCCCTGCCACCCCAGCGTCACCTCGAGCTCGTCGTTGCGGTCGATGTTCGGCGCCGACACGTGCGGGTCGCGCAGCACGATCGTGGCCTTGTCCACGAGCCGGTCGTGGTCCTCGACGTCCACCGACACGACCGATGCCGTGATCTCGTGGTCGCGCTTCCACATCACCTTCAGGTACGGCAGGTCGCCCGACATCAGAAGGCCCTCCTGCGCTCGAGGAGCCCGGGCGAGCGTCCGGTCGGGATGGCGAGGATGGTGCCCGGCCGCACGTCGGTCGGGAAGACCAGCGGGTTCGCGTCGGCGATCTGCCACCACAGCTCGCTGGACCCGAGGAAGCGGTGTGCGAGCATCTCGACGGTCTCACCGGCGATCACCATGTACAGGTACGGCGTGCCGCTCGGCAGCGCCGGCAGCGGCCGTGCGGGCAGCACCGCCCGCGCGGCACCGTCGGGCCCGGGCGCGAGGTAGGCGCTCTGGCCGCGGTAGCGGGACGCGGGCGACGTCGTGGTCATCGCCGGCTCACATGAACTGCTCGACGATGCCGCCGACGAGCGGGGCGTTGACGGCGAAGTCCGTGCCGATCCCCGCACGCCCGTAGCTGCGCGCGACGTCGACGGTGCGCTTGACGAGGCCGACGATCGGGTCGGTGGAGAACGTCTGCTCCTTGAGGGTGCAGGTGACCTCGGCACGCAGCGGGTCGCCGTTGTCCTGGAACGTCGTGTGCTTGATCGTGAGGTCGGTCATCACGCACTCCACCGAGATGCCGGCGTAGTTCAGCGTGCAGGTCGGCGGCCGGTTGAAGCAGCCCACCTTCTTGTCAGCGAGCATCTTCACGATGTCGGTGGCGGTGTACGTCGGCGTCATGAAGGACCGCAGCACCGCCAGGTCGGGCTTGATGCTTCCGCCGTAGTGGTCGGCGCCGTCAACGGGCCCGGGTGCGGAGGCGTCGAGCTTGAACTCGAGCTCGAACGAGGTCGGCTCCCCCTCGACCGCCTCGAGCGGCTTGGTGTTGACCAGCAGTGAGCCGATCTCCTTGAGGTCGGAGTACAGCCCCCCGATCGTGGCGAAGAAGCCGCTGGCGGCCGCGGTCTGGTCGAAGCCCCACTGCCCGAAGCTGTTCGCCGCGTCGTACTTGTAGCTCTTCTTCTCGGTCAGCAGCTCCGGGTTGTACTGGAACCGGAAGATCAGCGGAGGGATGTTGAGGATGTTGGCGAGGTAGCCGGTCTTGCGCATCGCGTCGGGCCTCCCTTCGTCGTCCTTGCCTGGTCGCGAGCTTCATGGGCGTCCGGGGTCATGCGTGCACCAGCCCGCCTCGGTCCTCGATCTCCTGGTGCCAGGCGCTGTAGGCGTCGGCGTCGAAGCCGGTGGCGGCCAGCAGGGGCCCGGGGGCCGCCGGCGGCTGCGGCCCGAGCTCGAGCACCACCTCGTCGATCTCGACCACGACGCGGCGGTCGTGCTGGTCGGCGAGCACGGCGCGAACCGTCCGCCCGGCGACGGTCCCGGCCGCCTGGCCGCCCTGGACGGGTGTGCTCTGCAGGTGCTCCTCGAGCTGCTGCATGAGCCGGCGCATGCCGTCACCGCGAAGCCACTGCTCGTAGGCGCCCGCGATGGCCTCCATTCCGGTGTGGGGCTGCTCACGCGCGGCCGCGCGCGCCTCGCCGAGGGCCTGGGTGAGGCCGGCGACGTCGGCACCCGCGATCCGGGCTCGAAGCCCGACCTCGCGGCTCAGGTTGGCGTCGAGGCCGTCGACGGCCGTGCGGAACGTCCCGCCGATGCCGCCGAGGGCCCCCTGCACGGCGGTGAGCGACGTGTGCGTCTCGTCGGTGAAGGACGTGCCGAGCCGGCGGATGCTGTCCGTCAGGGCGGTGCGCGCGGCCGGCGGGAGGGCGAGGGCAAGCACGTCGGGCGCCGGTGCTATCGCCGGCACCCGGCTGGGCGACCCGCTGCCGAGGGCCGGGGGGATCGCGGCGGCGGCGGTCAGCGCGGTCGTCTCGGCGGCGCTGAGGGGCTTGTCCATGAGCCGGGCGATCGCCGGCAGCACGGCGGGCGCGATCTGGGCCAGGTGCTCGACGAGCCGGAACACCCGCAGGTTGCCGATGAACACGAGCAGTGCCCCGAGGCCGTCGCGCAGCCACAGCATGAGCCCGTCGATGAGGTTCTTCAGGCCGGTGCTGGCGATCTGCAGCACGGTGAGAGTCGTGTCCAGCCCCGACACGACGAGGCGGAACACCGAGGGGATGATCGCATCCAGCGCGGTGACGACGAGCCCGATCGTCGTCGCTGCCAGCCGTCCCACGAGGGACACCGTGTCGAGCACCGTGCCGACGACGGCGGCGCGCAGCAGCAGCGCGGCTCTCAGGCCGAACTCGACGAGGTCGAGCACCGCGACCTCGATGAGCCCGAGGTGGTTCAGCAGCGACGCCAAGGCGCCCATCACGAGGGGGACGGCGAGGATCAGACCGTCGACGAGCCGGGTGGCCGCGACCGCCAGCGCGAGCGCCGGCTGCAGGGCCCCGGTCAGGCCGCTGCCGGCGTCCGCCCCGCCCGCCCGGTCTCGGGGCCGCCCGCCGCGGCGGAGAAGAGCGAGGTGACGTCGCGCAGCAGGGACCTCAGCGACTGCAGCTGGTCCATGAGGGTGGGTCCCGCGGAGTCCGAGGAGCCCGCGCCGGTGCCGATGCCCAGGCGCGTGAGGATGCTGTCGAGGGACTCGACGAGCCGCCGCGCCTCCAGCAGCATCCACGGGAACGCGATGCTGCCGACGACCCCGGCGGCCGCCCCGCCGACGAAGCCGCCGAGGAACCGGCCGGCTCCGCCGATCACCCCGGCGATGACGTCCCCGAGAGAGGAGCCGGACGTGAGGTCGGCGATGTTGACGACGTAGACCTTGAGGGCGCCGTCGAGCATCGGTGGGGCCCCCCAGGGCGTGGCGCCGGTGGCCGACCCCGGCATCGCCAGGGCGATGCCGGCGTAGCGTGTGGTGGCCCGCTCGATGCCCTCGAGCGCGATGCGCGAGTAGTGCACCTGGGTGAGCAGCAGCCCGAGCTGCGTGATCACCAGCTCGTCCTCATCCACCGCTGCCACCTCCCCGCGCCCGCGAACCCGCTCGGGGACGCCGACCAGCCGGGCGGGCGTCGCGACGCTGCTCCTCCTGCGGCCGGGCCAGCACGGCCACCCGGTCGCGGCCCTGGCGGTAGGCGTCCAGGACCACGCCACGGAAACGGTCGGCGGTCTGCGCGGCCAAGGGGTGCTCCGGCTCCCAGTCGGGCGCCTGCACCGTGAGCCGTGGCACCCGGACGACGCTGAGCCGGCCGCGCCGGGCCAGCAGGTGCGCCGAGGTCGGGTACTCCCGCCGGGTGCTGCTCGCCGCCCAGATCCGGCGCATCTGCGTGACGTAGGCGGGCACCGCTGCCGCCGCGGCGGCGATGCCAGTGGCCCCGACAGCCTGGTCGAAGGCCGTCGCGAGCGGGTCCGCGGGCGTGGCGGCCGCCCGCGCGACCAGGTCCGCGCGCAGCGGGGCGAAGAGGCTCCCGACGACCGCGCCCTCGGCCCGGAACCGTTCGCCCAGCTGCAGACCGGCCCCCATACGCGCCTGACGTCGCATCTCCTCCTCGGCGCCGGAGGCGAGCCCAGCGGCCAACCCCTGTGCGGCAGTGAGCGTGGTGTGCACGGCGCCTTGGAGCTCGGTGCCGGAGCGGCGCACGGCGTCCAGGAGGTCCGCACGCCCGGTGCCGCCGAAGAGCGCGGCGTAGACATCCGGGAAGCCGGCGAGCGGTCCGGTCGGCAGGACGTCGGGGGGGTAGGTGAACGGGGTCGGCGTCAGTGTCATGTGCAGCACGGTGGCCAGCGCCGCGGCCTTGGCCCTGATGCTCTTGACGTCGATCACGAAGTCGGCGACCCACAGCGCGTCGTCGAGGTCGTCGAAGAAGTCGTCGAGGTTGTCGCGCAGGTCGGAGTCGCCCTCGCCGGTCACCAGGGTGACGAGGTCGTCGAGGGTGAACGACGGCAGCGGCACGTGAGCGCCCACCCACGGGCTCAGCGCGTTGCTCACGATCCACGGCATGAGGTCGACGGCCATGAGGTCCGCGGCGGCCACGGGGAAGGCGCGCGCCATCGCGGCGGTCCAGCCGGCCCAGTCCCCGAGGCCGTGCAGGACGGCCTCCACCCCGTCGAGCAGGTTGTTCAGCCACAGGGGGACGGCGCTGGACAGCAGAAGCACGTCGAGGGTGGCGACGAGGTCGGCCGCCGCGGAGAGGTAGTGAACGTCGGTGCCGAGGGCGAACGCCCGCAGCCAGGCGTCGACCACGCCTGCGCGCAGGTCGTACACGCCCGCCTCGAGCCCGGAGAACGCGTCGAGCATCGCCGTCTCGACCGCGAGCACGCCGTCGGTGAGCGCGGCGTCGAGAGCCAGGCCGGCCACCGGGAGCAGGAGGACCGCGTCCATGGTGAGGGCGGCGGCGTCCTCCAGCGACGCGACGAGCCGCTCGACGGGCGTGGTCAGGTCCCCACCCGCGCCGCCGGTCGCCGAGGCGGCCAGGCGGTCGCCGCCCGTCAGCGCGCGCGCCACGTCGAGGGCGGCGGCCGCCCGCAGGGCGGCGCCACGGATCTGGTCCTGGTTCTGGTCACCCTGCAGAGCCCGCCAGGCCAGCCCCGCCATGCCGAAGACGTCGACGAGATGGCGGCCGGCGTCGAACATGGCGGGGAACGGCTGCTCATAACGCTGCAACGAGGCGTCGACCGCCTGGGCCATCTCCTTCAGAGCCGTCGCGGTGCGCGGAAGGGCGAGCTCGGACGCTACGGCGTCGCCCACCCAGCCGAACCCGGCGGCGAACTGTCGCGCGCCGTCCGACAGCCCCTCACCCAGGGAGCGCGCCGGCCGCGTCGGGTCGACGAACAGCGGCTGGTTCCCGAGCACGAGACGCACACCGACGGCGTCGTCGCGGAAGCGCAGCACGGGGTAGGCGCGGGTGGCACGCTCTGCCTGCCCGGCCTGCTCGTCGAGCTTCTCGACCAGCTTGTCCATGTGGTCGAACAGGGTGGGCCAGCCGTGGGTCTGCACGGCGAAGCCCGCCTGGAAGGCTGCGGCGATCGTCGCGAAGTCGATCACCGGGTGCCTGCCACGGCGTAGGGCCTGACGTCGAGCTCGCGACGAAGATCGGCCACGAACCGCTCGAGCCGGCGCTGCACAGGGGCGCCGCCGGCGTCCGTACGGACCACGAGCCGGCCCACGACCGGCCTCACCTCGGTCGGCTCGGGCAGGTCCTTGGTCGGGTGCGCCGGCCCGCGGCCGCGCAGCTCGGAGTCGATCTTCTCGAGCACGTCGACCAGGCGGCCCGGCAGCGACTGCACCTGGGCAGCCATGAGCCCCTCCGCGCTGCGGCCGAGGAGCGGCTCGACCCCCGCCAGCAGGTCGGCGAGGGCGAAGGTGCGATCGCCGGCGACGGCACCCGTGGCGTCGGCCGACCGGTGGCGCTGCAACAGGTCCGCGCGCAGGCCGGACAGCACGCTCGGCGGGTGACGGAAGCGGGTCAGGGCCTCGCGCTGTGCGTGCCCGAGCGCGAAGGGGTCCGCAGGCGCGGGGAGCAGGCCGGCGCGCATCGCCCGGGCGACGGGGTCGACAGCCCCGGGCCCGAACAGCGGCGGGGGCGTCACCGAGAGGTGGGGGACGGTCGGCGTCATCCCCAGGCCCCGCACCCACGCCCGGGTTGTCGCGGGGGCCGGGAACGAGGTGACCCACGGCGACGGCGGCCTGGACACCGCCCCGCTCGCGGCGCGCGCCGGCGTCGGGCGGGCGTACCAGGCGCGGGCCTGCGCCGTGAGGCCCCTCAGGGCGAGGAGCACTCGCACGAACGGCTGGTCGAGGATCACCTGCTGGACGAACCCGGCGGCGTCAAGGGCGAAGCGGACCACGGCACCGACCGTCGGGCCGATGCGGCCGAGGGCGATGGTGAGCATCTCGCGCAGCGTCGCGGTCACGAGGTCGGCAAGGCGGTCGACGAGGCGGTGCATCGCACGGATCACCGAGTGGGCGAGGGCCGGTAGGCCGGTGGGGCCCTCGACCAACAGTCGCATCGCCGTCACCGCGTCCACGACCACGAGCTTGAGCGCGTCGACCATCTCGCCGACGGCGAGGATCGTGCTGAGCGCGGCGTCGGTGGCCGGCCTCAGCAGGGGAACGATCCTCGTCACTGCGACGGCGATCGCGCCCATCAGCTGGGCCACCAGCCCCGCGAGCCGGTCGCCGAGCGTCAGGAGCTGTCGCAGCAGCGGGTTGCGTACCGGCTCCCGGCCGCTGAGCTGGGCCCAGAGCCGGTGCAGAGCCAGGCCCAGCCCGGCCATGGCCGCGAGCACGTCGGCGGCGTCGCCCGCCTGACCGCCGACCGCTGAGGCGATCAGCCCCAGCGCGACCAGCGGGACGCCGACCGACAGGGCCGCGGTCATCAGCCCGCCGTAGCTCACCCAGGCCAGCCCGGCCATGAGGCGCTGCCACCAGCGGCGCATCAGCGATCCGAGCATCATGGCCGCGACCATGCCGTTCAGCGGGAAGGCGAGAGCACCGGCGATCGTGCCGGCCGCGCCCAGCAGCGGCGCGACCAGGCTGGGCCCGCCCCCCTCGTCGCTCGGCGCACGGGTGACGGCCGCCCACCGGGCGCGAAGGGCGTCCAGGTTGACCACGGCGACCTGAAGGTCAAGGCCCTGGATCGGCAGGGTCGTGCCGAACCAGCGGACGAGGAACGCGCCGCGCAGGCGACGGGCCACGAGCGCGAAGGCGTCCGTGAGCCCCTCCCAGCGGGTGAGCTTGCGCACGCCGGTGGCGAGCAGGCCGAGCTGCTGGCTCAGCAGCAGGGACATGGGCACGGCTCACCTCTTTCGGGCCTCGTCGATGCGGGCGTTCTCTCGCTCGATCTGCTCCACCAGGAGCCGGACGTAGGCGTGACGCTCCGCGCAGTCGAGATCCATCAGCTCGTTCCACGACCAGTGCAGGTGGTAGCCGAGGAAGAAGATCTCGCTGCGCAGGGCGTCGTCGGTCACGCCGTCGCTAAAAAATTGGACATGTCCAGGCTCGTGCTGAACTGCTTGCCGCAGCCTGGGCACTCCAACGCCCGCACGAGCTCGATCCCCGGTGCCGCTTCGTTGAGGGCGCGGTCGATGAGCCGCCGGTCGGCCATCGTGAGCTCGCTCATGATGCGCGAGCCCATACCCTCCAGGCGGTAGGAGGGCACGTCGCCGAGGCTGACGATGCACCGGGCGAGAAGGGCGTTCTTCCCCACCGATGCGTTCTCCCGCATCTGGGGCGCGACCACCTCCTCGTCGGCGCCGGTCGGCAGGCGCAGGCGCAGAGCGGTGTGCACCTGACCCTCGCGGTCGACCCATCCGTCCTCGAGCTCCACGGCGATCTCCGCCTGGCCCTCGGCCAGCTCCCGCACGGGAAGCTCGTCGAGGTCCTCGGTGAGCTGCAGGCGCTCACCGCAGCCGGGGCAGGTGTAGGCGGCCTCCAGCCGGCTGCCGAACGTGATGCTGCGCAGCTTCAGCAGCAGGAAGTTCCGGTCGGCCGACGTCATCCCGGTGACCGGCCCGCGTCCGTTCGGGGTGAGCGTGCCCATCCGCAGGATGCAGCTGTGCAGCAGCTCGGTCACGAGCTTGCCGCCGTTGCGCTGGTACTTGCGATCGGCGAGGATCGCCTCCTCCCGGCCGGTCATCTTGCGCAGGACCACCTCGCGGTGGACAGTGCCCTCGGTGTCGGTGTACCCGACGGGCAGCATGAACTCGAACTCGCGGCGCGGTGGCGCTTCAGTCGACACGTTCCAACCCCTCGTGCTCCATGACGATGGTCTGCTTGAGCAGCGCCGTGGACCCGGCCTCCAGGTCGGTGAACTTGGAGGACTTGATCCAGGCGTTCTTGAACATGAAGGTCAGCACGCGCTCACCGTTGTGGCGCTTCTCGACCATGCCGTTCCTGCGGGCGCCCGAGCCGCCCTGCTTGGCGCTGTTGAGGTCGAAGACCTGCTGGAACCAGTCCCGGAACCGCTTGTCCTCGGGGCTGCCGTCGACGTACCTCTCGATCGTGAGCGGCTCGAACTTCACCTTGGCGGCGGCGATCTTGTAGACATGGGCGGTGCCGCCGTCCGCCTGCTCGATCGTGTCGATCTCGCCCTCGCTCAGCCCGCTGACCTTGCTGACGCCCGGGCTCGGGACGCCGTCGATGATGAGCACGAACTCGTTGGCGCGGTAGGACTCCCAGAAGTCCCCGACGTGTGGCACGGCGCTACTCCCTTCAGCAGATGGGCAGGTTCGGCTTGTGTGCTATCCCGTCACGCCTCCGACGCCGTCGCACCAGACGGCTGCTGGCCGACGGTGATGACGATCGTCTCGGCGGGCTCTGGAGGGGTAGAAGTAGACCTCGACGGAGAAGTTGCCCTTGTCCACCTCGTCCGGGGGGTTGTTCGTGGCGTCGCACACGATCGTGAAGACCTGGTCGGGCTCGCCGCTGCCGAACGCGCCGTGCCGCCACAGGCCGAGCAGGAACGGCCGGACGGACCCGTACTTGACCGACGTCCACAGCGTGTCGCGGTTCGGCTCCTGCCGTACCCAGCGCAGTCCTTGGCGCAGGCTTGACTTGACGTAGTTGAAGAGCAGCCGCACGTTGACGTAGAGCCAGCGCGTGTCGGTGGACAGCGTTCGTGAGGCGTCGACCACGATGCCGGCCCCCGGCACCGCGCGGATCCCGTTGACACTGCCCGTCTTCACGAGGTCGGTCAGCTCGGCGTCGCTGAGCTGGTACTCCACGTCGAGGGCTCCGAGTAGGCGGGCGCCGTCCCCCGCGGGCGCCTTGTGGATGCCCCGGGTCGACTCGACCCGCGCATACACGCCCAGGACGTGCCCGGTCGGCGGGATCGACCGCACCGGGGTCGCGGCCTTGGACAGGGGGTCCTGCACGGTGATCCAGGGGCCGTACAGGGCGCCGTAGACCTTGGCGCCCTGGAACTGGGCGCCGTAGTCGATCGCCGACCCGCCCCCCACGGCACCCTCGGGCACCGAGCCGACGAACATCGCGTCACCGCGGTTCTCGCAGTAGGCCAGCCCAGCGACCACCACGGCCGGGTCGGCCCGCTCGGCGCACACGAGCTGCACGTCGAGGGCGTCGAACGCGTGGAAGCCGGTGTGGGCGCTCTCGTCGCCGACGACGTCGTTGACGCCGACCGTGCCGTCCTTGCCGCCGGACAGGTCCGCGCTGGTGGACCCGGGGGAGTCCGGCGCGGTGACGTTGGCAGCGCGAGCATCGGTCACGAGGATGTAGCGGGAGCCGCGCAGGCTGTCACCGAGCACGGTCGGGGCGTAGTTCGCGGCGGTGCGCTGCAGGGTGAGCCTGCTCCAGCTCTCGACGTCCTTGCGCGTCCCCGACGCGTCGGAGGAGACCGTGAGGTCGAAGTCGGTGCTGGCCACGATGGTCGCCGTGGCGTCGAACGCAGCGTTGTTCGTGAGGTCCGGGGTCCAGGTCACGGCACCGGAGGCCGCGTTGATGCTCGTGAGCGTGACGACGGCGCGGTCCGTGCCCTCGGTGACCACCACGGCGTCACCGACGCTGAAGCCTGCGACGCTGGCCAGGGCTGTGCCGCCCGCGCCGACGCTGGTGGCCGTGACCCGGGTGGAGAACGACGGCGCCGTCGACACCGTGAGGTCGTTGCCCCAGGCGCCGGGGTCGGCTGTGCCCCGGTAGCCCGCACTCACCCGCAGCAGGGCCGCGTTCGCGGCCGCGCCGGCCGGCAGCACCGCGGTGGCTGCGGCCGGAGCGGCGGCGCCGGTTCCCGCGACGCGGTTGACCCAGGCGAAATGGCCGCCGTTGTCGAAGAAGCCCCTGACCAGGTAGGCGCCCAGGGAGGTGGGGGAGAAGCCGCCGAAGCGCTCCACGAACTGCGCGAACGACGTGACCCGGACGGGGACGTTCGGGACGCCGCGCCGCGTCGTCACCGTGAAGCCGGCGACCGACGCTGCGGCGCCCTGGATGGCGGGGGCGGCGCTGCCGTCCACCTCGATGACGTTGAGTCCGATGTTCAGGGCCATGCTCAGGCTCCTCCGCGTGTCCGGCCGACGCGGCCCGGGGGCTGCTCGGCGTCCTTCTCCGAGGCCTTGCGTGTGTGTCCGGGACGGGCGCTGCCGGCCGGCGTCGCCCGCAGCTCCACCCGACCGAGGCGGGCGAGCTCGGCGACCTGACCGGGCACGTGGGTGGCGGTCCGGCCGGTGAGGGTGAGGGACTCCCACGGGCCGAGGAGCACCACGGAGTCGGCCAGGTGCACCTCCACGGTGTGCCCGCTGACGTTGACGACCTGCTTGTCACGCGATGGCCGGTCATGGGGTGGCATGGTCGACCTCCACGCTGATGTCGTTGAAGGGGGGCACGGCCCGCTGGGCCGTCCCCGTCCCGGGCTGGGCGGCGGTGACCCGGACGTGGACGACTGGGTGGTCGGGAGGGGGCGCGACCACGGGGGGTGCCGCCGTCGCGGGCGCGTCGACCCACTCGGCGCTCATCTGGCGCCCCGCTGCGAGCAGGGTCGCGCGGGGGGCCAGCTCGGCGAGGACGAAGCCGAGCATCGCCGCGCCGGCGGTGCGGTCCGCGGCGACCGCCTCGATCGCGTAGTCGAGCTGGTAGACCGTGGCCGGTGGCCGGATCGCGAAACCCCGGTCGGTGTAGTCCGTGCGCGGCCCGTCGACGGGCGACGTAGCGCGGTCGGGCCGCACGTCGTAGTTGCTGATCCGGAAGACCGGCGGTTGGGGCGCCTGCCCGGCGACCGGCAGGAGGACCGCCGGGACCGCGGTGCCGGACACCTGCAGCCGGCCGTCGAGCCGGGCGAGCAGCGCGGCGTCGGCGTCGGCCAGCACCTCCGGGCGCACGGCGAGCACCGCGTCGACGTCCAGTGACCAGGCGGTGTCCGCGTCGAGGCACGTCAGCCGCACGTCGGTCACCCCGCTGCGGACCGCCGCGGGCAGGTCGGCGAGCGCCAGCGGCACGGGCTCCCACGTGCCGGGCACGAGCAGCGGCACCATCCGGCGCCAGGTGTTCGTCACGGCGCCGACCGGGACGGCCGTCGACCCCAGCTCGACCTGCAGATACAGGGGCGCCGCCGCAGAACCGTCGGCCCGGCGGGTGCCCCGCACCCACAGCAGCAGGTCCTGCATCGAGGTGAGGTCCACCGGCCCACCGGTCCGCTCGACATAGTGGCCGTCGGCGCCGGTGTCGGCGTGCAGGGTGGCGCTGGGTGCGGACAGTGGCGGCACCCTGGGGGGGCCGCCGGGAGAGATCGCGATGGCTGTGGACGGCGAGCCGTCGGGTCGGTGGGCGGTCCACGCGGCGACCGTCGAGAAGGGCTCGATGACCAGGGCGCTCACCCCGCGCCATCCCTGGCCGCGCCCAGGCTCTGCACGCACATAGGCCTGCACCGTCGGCGCGCCGAGGCGGGCGCACCGCGAGCCAGGACGTCGTGGGCCATGACAGGGAGGCTGGGCCGACGTGCGTCACCGACGCGTCACCGGCGCGGCGTCGTCACCGCCCCGGCGACGGCACCCATCGCCCTATGCCGTGCCGGCAGACAGCTCGAAGCTGCGCCGGATACCTCGAAGCTGCGCCGGCATCAGCGGTGCCGAGGGAGCAGGGGGTGCCATCCCTGCGCCGGCCGCGCTCGCTCGGAGCGGCCGTCGCTGCTGTCGGTGCCGAGCCAGGGTGCGGCCAAGCAGGTCGCGAGGAGCAGGAGGAGCAGGACTGCGGTCATCGGGGTCACCTCATCGGGTCGCGTGCTTACGGGTCCATCGTGCAGCCGCAAACAGTGCGCCGTCCAGCGATAGTTTGTTGACGAGTCTTAAGCAGTAATGAACAATGGATGTCGTGCTCAGCACCCGTCTGCTCCAGGTTCACCGGGCCGTCGTGCGGGAGGGTTCGATGACGGCGGCCGCCGCGTCGCTCGGGTACACGGTCAGCGCCGTCAGCCAACAGATCTCGTTGCTGGAGCAGGAGGCCGGTGCTGCCCTGTTCGAGAAGGCGGGCCGCGGGGTTCGCCCCACCCCCGCCGGCCACCTGCTCGCGCGCGGCGCCGAACGCGTGCTGGCGGCCATGGACGACGTCGAGACCGAGCTGGCAGACCTGCGTGAGGGCCGCACCGGGCGGCTGCGCGTGGTGTCGTTCCACTCTGCGGGGGAGACCCTCCTGCCGCTGGCGATCGCCTCCCTGCGGGCCCGGATGCCCGGCGTCTACGTGCTCCCCGTGGTCGACGAGACGGACGGCGCGCTGCGCCGCCTGCGTGCGGGCGAGGTGGACCTCGTGGTCGTCGTCGAGCCCTTCGGTCGCGGCGGTGAGCCGTCCGACGACCTGCATCGCCTCCACGTGCTGGACGACGAGTATCGGCTGCTGCTGCACCACGACCACCCGCTTGCCCGCCGCCGGGTGGTCGACGTCGAGGCGCTCGCGTCGACCGACTGGGTGATGACGATGGGCATGGCCGACTACGTCAGCGAGGTCACGCTGGCGACGTGCCGGCGCGCCGGGTTCACACCGCGCATCGTCGCCGAGGGCGACGAGTTCGCCGTCACCCAGGGATACGTGGCGGCCGGTCTCGGCGCCGCCCTGGCACCCAGGCTTGCGCTGGGCACGGTGCGCGAGGGCGTCGTCGTGCGACGGCTGCGCACGCCTCCCGAGCCCCGCCACATCTGGCTGGCCACCAGGCCGGCCCTCCTGGCCCAGCCGCAGGTGGGTCACATGCTCGCGTGCCTGAAGAAGGCGGCCGCCACCCTCGCGCCTGCGTGACCCTCGCGTCTTCGTGACCACTGCTTCCACCTGACCCATCCGGCTGGCGCGGCCGCCACGTGGGCGACAGCGTGCGAGATCGGGGGCGCTATCCGGCACCGTCCTCGCACATTGGACGTCAGGGCGACTCGGCAACGTGTCTGCGCTCGCCGATCATGGGTCTGCAGGGCACGACCAAGGCGGGTATGACGTCGTCTGTGTGTGACGTCGTCTGTGTGTGACGTCGTCTGTGTGTGACGTCGTCTGTGTGTGACGTCGTCTGGGTGTGACGTCGGCGAGTATGAGTCGGGTGGGCGATGAGTGTCGTGGGGTATGACCAGGACGTGGGTGCAGATGACGTGACTGCAGCTGACGGCACGGACGTCCTCGACGTCGGGGACTCCCTCCGGCTGCGTCGCCGTTGGTGGCCGACGGTCGCGGCAGCGCTGGCGATCGCCTGTGGCGTCGCATACGCGGTCGACCGCCATGATCAGGACAACGAGTTCGCGGCACTGCTTCAGTGCGTCCGCGCCGGCCAGTCGGCGATCTCCCACGCCAAGGCGCAGGTGTCGTCGGTAGCGGCGTTCGTGACCCCTGCCCTGCGGTCCGGGCCCTCAGGCGACGTCCGGGCCGGGCTCGTCCAGCGCGTCGCCGGGGTGGCCGGTGAGGAGGTGCCGGCGGTCCGGCGGGCGGGTGCCCGGTGTCACCGCCTCGGACTGCGGTACTGGCATCGGACGGGCCTGGCTGCGCGCCAGGCGTACACCGAGTACCTCGACGCCTGGGCGGCGTTCCTCGAGGCGACGTCACAAGGCGGCGACCAGGCCATGGTCGAGCATCCGGAGCTCGCCCTCCGGCTCGCGGGTGCCCGAGACGCCGTGGCAGCAGCCGCGCCGAGCGGCGCCGACCGACGGCGGGCAGCGTCTCTGCTTCGATGAGGTTGTTTCTCCCGCGGGTGACGACGGGTCATGGCGTCACGGGTGACGGTCTCGGCGGGTCGCGGGGGGTCGACGGGGGGGCGACTGGGGGTCGACTGGTCGGACTGGTCGGGCGGGCACCTCGCCGTAGGCCAGGCGTCCCTCGACCCACGTGGCGCGGGTGCGGGGGGGCGACCCGTCGAGCGCGTCGAGCCAGACGAGGTCGGCCCGGGCGCCGGGGGTGATCCGCCCGAGGTCGCCGCGGCCCAACGCGTCGGCCGGCACGCGGGTCGCAGCCTCGACGGCGACCTGCAACGGGATGCCGGTCGCCACGAGACGCGCGATGCCGTCGTCCAGGCGTCCGGTCCCTCCGGCCATCGTGCCGTCTGCTCGGCGCGCCGGCTCGCCGTCCGCCGCCACGCGGATCTCCTCGCCCCCCAGCACGTACCGGCCCCGGGGCATGCCGTAGGGCGCTACCGCGTCACTGACCAGCATGACCCGCCCCGCCGCGCAGGCGAAGGCGACCTTGATGGCAGTGGCATGCACATGGTGGCCGTCGACGACCAGCCCGCACGTGAGCCGTTCGTCGGTCAACGCCGCCCCGACGACACCGGGCGCGCGATGGTGCATGGGCTGCTGCCCGTTGAACAGGTGGGTCACGATGCTGGCACCGGCGTCGGCTGCCGCCCGCACGCAGGCCTCGGTTGCGATGGTGTGCCCGACGGCCACCCGAACCCCGGCCGCGACGAACCGGCGGACCGCCTCCAGGGCGCCCGGCAGCTCCGGCGCCAAGGTGACGTAGAGCAGCGCGCCGCCGACCCCAGCGGCCAGCAGGCTCGCGACCGCCCCCGGGGAGGGGTGGGCGAGGAGGTCCCGCCGGTGGGCGCCGCGAACAGAGGGGTCGAGGAACGGCCCTTCGATGTGCACCCCGAGCGTGCGCGCCGCTCCTGGGACGGCGTCCAGCACCGGTCGAACCCTCGCGTGACGGCGAAGCGCTTCAGCGAGGTCGGTGATCGAGGCGGTGACGAAGGTCGGGGCGAACGCCGTCACCCCGGCATGGGGCAGACCTCGGACCACGCGGGTCCAGCCCGCCGTGTCGGCAGACACCAGGTCGACGCCGAACGCTCCGTTGACCTGGGCGTCGACAAGCCCGGGGACGAGCACCCCACTGCCGAGCGCCACGTCGGGCTCGCCTGCGGGGTCCCCGGCACCGACCCCGGTGACCCGGCCGTCGGCGATGCTCACCCATCCGTGACCCAGGTCGGCCTCCCCGGTGAGCACGCGCGCGGCGGTGACTGTCAGCGATCGTCGACAACGGGGAAGCACGACGCAAGCCTCCCGCGGTACCCCGACGTCTGGTTCGGCGCCCACCCGGTGGTCAGCCCGTCGCAGCACGCGTGAGCGTTGCCGGCGTGCGGCGTGCGGCGTGCATGGCGCCGACGCTGCTGCGTACAAGGCGCCGTCTCCGCTGGAGCGGGCGGTAGCTGACGCGCAGCAGGGCCTGATGGTCCCGGATCAGCTGGTCGGTGGCGCGGAGGTCGATCAGGTGCGGGTTCATGGCGTCTCCGGGGGGGCGGGTGCGGTGCTGGCCGGACATCGACGACGCTACGAACCGGCAGCGAGCGGGACGACCCGGCCAGCCGCCCGATGCATGCGGGGACGCCTGGTGTGTCGGTAGGGGGGCTGGCACCCCCTTGGGGCTGGCTGTGCGTTCTCGGGGCGTGCTGGCTACGGTGCTGGGTCGTGGGCGCCGACGAGATCTCCTCCACCGAGGTGGACGGCGTCCCCGTGCTCTGGACCGTGATCCCCGGACCCCTGCGCGCGGGCCTGACCTTCCGCACGGGGTCCGCGGACGAGACCCTCGTGACGGCCGGGCGGACCCATCTGCTGGCGCACCTGGTGACGGACGTGGACGGCGGGTCCCCCCACGAGTGCGGCGCCACCGTGGGCGAGACGACGACGTCGCTCGTCGTCCGGGGTGGGCCCGAGGACGTCGCCGGGCTGCTCGCGCGGGCCTGCAGCCGACTGCGGAGCCTGCCGGGCGCGCGCCTGGCCCAGCACAAGGCGACGCTCGTGGCCGAGGCCGAGGCCACGCCGCCCTCGGTCGCGTCCCCCCTGTTGGCCCGGCGCTTCGGTGCCAAGGGCTACGGGCTGTCGGCTCACCCGGAGCTCGGTGCCGCCCAGGCGGGCATCGAGGACCTGCAGTCCTGGGCGCGGGCGCGCCTCACGCGGGGCAACGCCGTCCTGTGGCTCACCGGCCCGCCCCCGGCGGGGCTGCGGCTGGAGCTGTCCGAGGGCGCCTGGAGGCCACCGCCGCCGGCCGAACAGGTGCTGAGCCTGCTGCCGGCGCACGTCGTGGCCGATATGCGCGGCGCCGCGATGTCGGCCCTGGTGCCCGGCTCGGCGGCGTCGGTGCTGGCCGCGGCGCTGGCCGAGCGCCTGCTCCTGCGCCGGCTGCGGGAGGTGGAAGGCCTCAGCCAGGTGGCCTGGGCCAGCCATCGGGTCCTCGACGGCGACCACGCGCACGTGGTGCTCTACGCCGACTCGAACCCTGGGCAGCGACGTGTCGTCGCCACCGCGCTGGTCGACGTCGTGCAGTCCCTGGCGTCGGCGGTCGAGACCGACGTGGAGGCCGAGCGCCGTGGACAGCACGTCGCGCGACGCGAGATGGACGCCGCCGCCGCGCAGGCCGCGGCTCTGCGGTCCTTGCAGCTGGCAGCCTCGGAGGCCGTGCTCCACCGTGCCCGGGTCGGTGCCGCGGAGCGGGAGGCGGGGCTGCGGGACGTCGACGCCGCGGCGGTCGCGCACGCCGGTGCACAGATCCGGGACTCGGCCCTGTACGTCTTGCCGCCGGACGCCGCCCCGCGACCGGCCGTCGGGTGGGCGGCTCCGGAGTCGAGGCACGAGCCGATCCGGTCGCGCCATGTGTTCCTGCACCGCGACGCACCGGTCGTCGGGTCGCGGCTGGTGGTCTCCGGCGCCGGCGTGACCGCGGCCACGCCCACGCCCACTGGACGCGGCGAGGCGACAGTGCGCTTCGACGACGTCGCGGCGCTGCTGCGCTGGGACGACGGCGGGCTCGTGCTGATCGGCACCGACGCCACCCGCATCGTCGTCGAGCCGACGGTGTGGCGCGGTGGTGAGGACCTCGCGCACGTGGTTCGCGGGCGGGTCGACCGGCGGCTCACCGTCGCGCTGGGCCCGCGCGAGCCGGGCACGGTGCCCCGGCCGTCCTCGACCCGGGTGCAGCGCGTGAGAGCAGGCCTGCGTGCCTACGGCCGCGGGTTCGTCCCCCTCGCACTGGCACTGGTCGCCGCGGTCACCCTGTGGGTCGCTCTGCTGGCGACCTCGCACCCCGCGCCGGCGGTGCCCGTCGCCTGGATCGGGGCGGTGCTGCTGCTGCTGACCTGCTGGCGGCTGATCGGCGTGTGGCGCGGCTCGGAGCCTCTCGACCTGTTCGTCAAACGCCGGCGATGACGTGCCCGCCTGCCCCTCGCCCCAGGTCGGCGAAGGCCTGGACGAGCCCGTCGACGAGCCGGGCGAGGGTGGCGCCGTCCGGTTCCCCGTGACGAGGGTTGACCTCGGTGAGCGTCAGGGCCGCGAACCGCGGCGACGAGACGGCCGCGGCGAGCGCCGTCATCACCACGGGCAGCGGCAGGCCGATGTTGCGTCCGGCGTTCTCCGACAGCCCCAACGGGGTGCCGCTCTGCGTCGACCGCGCCGGTGTCGACCGCTCGGCGGTCCACACGCGTCTGGCCGAGCTCGTCACCGACTTCTTCGCCGGCGCCCTCGCCGATCCCGGCACGTGCGAATCGGGTCACCGCACATGTACCGCTGCCGCCCACGTGCGCCCCGGCCAGGGTCAGCGCCCCGGTGGCTCCTGGATCGGCGCGGGGACAGCCGCCTGGCGGGGGAGGAGCATCGGCAGGAGGTCGGCCGCGGGAACGGGCCGGGCGAACAGATAGCCCTGGCCCTTCGGGCAGCCCAGACGTCGTAGGGCCTGCTCCTGCTCCTCGGTCTCGATCCCTTCGGCGATCACGTCGAGCCCCAGCGAGCGGCCCATCCCGATCACAGCGTCGACGAGGGCGGCGTCCTGGGGGTCGGTCACGATGTCTCGGACGAACGAGCGGTCGATCTTCAAGGTGTGCACGGGCATCCGGCGCACCCGGTCGAGGCTGGAGAAGCCCACCCCGAAGTCGTCGACGGCGACGCGAACCCCGAGCTCGGTCAGGGACGTGAGGATGTGCGCGGCGTCCGACGCCTCCTCGAGCATCGCCGACTCGGTCATCTCCAGCGTGAGCAGCCGGGCCTGGAGGCCGCCCTGCTCGAGGGCCTGCCTGACGAGGTGCTCGAAGCCCGGCGTGTCGAGCTGTCGGGTCGAGACGTTGACCGCCAACGTGAGGTTCGGTGCGATCGAGCGCCAGCCCGCGCTGGCCCGGCAGGCCGTGCGGAGCACCCATTCGCCGAGCTCGTCGATGAGTCCGAGCTCCTCGGCCATCGGGATGAAGTCGAGCGGTCCGAGGAGACCGCGCGACGGGTGGCGCCAGCGTACGAGCGCCTCGACGCCGTCGGGTTGACCGGTCCGAAGGTCGACCCACGGCTGGAACAGCAGCTCGAGCTGGCCCCCTTCGACGGCCTCATGCAGCTCGCGCCCCAGGTTCTCGTGCAGTCGAGCGGCCAGCTCCGGCCCCCACACCGCGTACTGCCGCTTGCCCCGACGCTTGGCGTCGTACATGGCCGCGTCGGCGTGGCGGAAGATGTCCTCGGGCCGGTGCTGGCCCGGAACGCAGTGCGCGAGCCCGATGCTTGCCGAGATGCGCAGCACGCGGCCGGCCACCTCGATGGGTTCGCGCAGCGCGGAGGTGAGGCGCTGGGCGACCAGCTCGGCGGTCTCGGAGGACACGTGCGGGCCGAGGAGCACGGTGAACTCGTCGCCTCCCAGCCGTGCGACGACGTCGTCCTCGCGCGTACCGGCCCGCAGCCGCGCCGCCACCTCTTGCAGCAGCGCGTCGCCGATGTCGTGGCCGTACTGGTCGTTGACCGCCTTGAAGTCGTCGAGGTCGACGTACAGCAGGAAGACGTCGCCGGGCTCGCGGTCTACCGACTGCATGGCGGCACCGACCAGGTCGATGATCTGGCGCCGGTTGGCCAGCCCCGTCAGGTAGTCGTGGCTGGCTTGGTGGGCGAGCGCGCTGGCGTGCCGATGATGGGTCTGCTGCCCGCGCCGGATCAGTGCGAGGACCAGGCCGCACAAGAGCGTGAGGATGGCGATGCCGCCGAACACCCGTGTGCGGTCGGCCCGGGCGCTGGCTTGGCGGTAGCCCTCGCTGGCCTGGGTGATCGAGGTGAGCAGAGTGTCGAACACCCCGTCCACCGTCTGCATGTCGTAGTTCCGCGCTTCGGGGATCTTCTGCTCCTCGACGCGGTGCAGCATCTCGCGCATCACTCTTTGGTACTGCACGTACTCGGGCTGGATCCGGCGGATCTGCGCGTCGTCACCGACGGCGGCACGCGCCCGGCCCAACGACTCGTCCATCTGGCGGATAGTCGCGTCGACCCCTTCCAGGGTCTCCGGCGTGACCTGCCCGACCGCGACAGCACGGTCCTCGGCGGCACTGAGACGGAACGCCAGCGCCTCGACGCGCAGGAGCTCGACCCTGCCCTCCGAACGGGCCTGAGCGAATCCGTCCAGCCATCGCATGCCGAGCCCCGACGCAAGGGTGAGCACGACGACGACGGCCGGAAGCACGAACCCGCGAGAGGCTGCACGCCCGCGCAGCTTGCCCAGCACCCTGCCCCTTCCGCGAGTCGATCCCCCCGGCCACCCGCGGTGCACGGCTGCTCCCGGTGGCCCACGCAACGGTGGCGTGTGGCTCTGGATCAATGATGGCCCCCGGAAGGGGCCCGACCAAACCGCCGGGCCGCGGCGGCTCGGGCATGGCCCGCCCGGTCACACGAACCGGCTGCACAGGTTGGCCGGAAGGGGGCAAATGGTCGCGTGTGGCCCGGTTGCCAGGAGGCTAGGAGGAGGAGCTGGGCTCGTGGGCTGGGTCAGCCGCGGGGCCCCGCCAGCGCGTCGATCACGAGGTCGAGGTAGGCGTGCCTGGCCGCGGTGCCGTGCGGGAGCACGCCGGGCGTCGAGTGGGCCAGCTGGCTGTGGCCCAGGTAGGCGCTGTAGGCGAGCAATGCCCGTCGTCGCGCGCTCGTGCGCCGTTCCCCGAGTCGTCCGAAGATCGCCGTCAGGTAGTCCACCCGGGCGGCCGTGACCCGGGCCAGCACGGGGGCGACGAGAGGGTGGTCGGCCGTCGCGAGCAGGGTGAGCCCGATCGGGTCCTGTTCCGCCATCCCGATGGCGCGGCGCACCAGGAGACGCAGCTGCTCGCGGGGGTCGGCGGTGGCGGCGTCGACTCCCGCGTTGACCTCGACCGTGTGCTGGTGCTCCCACAGCGCGAGCGCCGCCACCAGGAGCTCGTCCCTGCTCGAGAAGTGGTGGTAGAAGCTGCCCTTCGTGGTCCCGAGCGCGGAGGCGATCGGCTCGACGGCGACGGCGCCGACACCGCCGTCCGCGAGCATCCTCAGGGCCGTTTCGGACCAGTCCTGCCGGGTGAGCCGTCGGCGCCGCACAGGGGAGGCGGCCACCACGCCTGCGTCGGTGGCCTTCGCGGTTGCGCGAGGGGAGGACACGTGCATACCCTAGCGTATGTTTAACATACGCAGCCGTATGGTGGATCGCCTCCCGGCAAGGGCACCCGACCTCCCGGCCGGGGCACCCGACCTCCCGGGACGCAGGTCGTGACAGTGCCGCGCTACGACGTGGTCGTCGTCGGGGCACGAGTCGCCGGCGCGTCCCTGGCCATGCTCCTCGCCCGGGCGGGGCTCCAGGTGCTCGCCCTCGACCGGTGCTCGTTCCCCAGCGACACGCTGTCATCCCACCAGGTGCAGGTGCCGGGCGCAGCGCTCCTCGCCCGATGGGGCGTCCTCGACGACCTGGTGGCGGCCGGCACGCCCGCGGCGGACGCCGCTCGTGTCGACCTCGACGGTCTCGTGCTGGAGGGCCCGCTCCCGACGGTGGACGGCGTGCATGCCGTCTACAGCCCGCGTCGCACGCTGCTCGACAGCGCTCTGGTCGAGGCGGCCAGGGCCGCGGGCGCCGAGGTGCGGGAGGGGGTCGCCGTCGAGCGCCTCGTCGTGGAGGCAGGGTGCGTCGTCGGCGTGGTCGCCCGGGCCGGCCGCGCACCCTCGACCGTGCTGCGAGCGAGGCTCGTCGTCGGCGCGGACGGCAAGCGCTCGCTCGTGGCGCGCCACGTGCGTGCTCGCCGCTACGGACAGCGCCGGACCGCGACGGTCGCGGCGTACGGCTACTGGTCCGGCCTGCACCTGGGTTCGACCGCGCGGATGTACCAGCGGCGCGGGCTCGCGCTCGCGGCGTTCCCCACCGACGACGACCTCGGCGTCGTCTTCGTCTCGCGGCCGGCCACGGCCTTCGAGGAGCTGCGTCGCGACGTGCCGGCCGGCGTGCTCGCCGCGGCGGACCGGTGCGACGACCTGGGGCAGCGACTGCGGTCGGGCACCCGGGTCGAGCGCATCCGGATGGCCCCCTACCTGCCGCACGCGATGACGCAGCAGCACGGTGCCGGCTGGGCCCTCGTCGGCGACGCCGGTGCTGTCGTGGACCCCGTCACCGCCCAGGGCATCACGCATGCTCTGAAGGACGCCCAGCGCGTCGCAGACGCGGTCATCGTGGCCATGCAGGGGCTCGAGCCGCTCGACACGCAGCTCGACCGTGCGTGGCGAGAGCGGGACGCCGCGGTCCGCCCGGTCGCCGACGGCACCGCGCGCGTCGCGCGGCTGAGGGGGCTGACCCGCCCGGAGCGGGCACTGCTCAGTGAGCTCACCGGCTCCCCGCAGGGGGTGTCTGCCTTCCTCGCGTCCTTCTCCGGCACGGCGCCCTGGCCCGACGCGATCAGCCCGTGGGGCGCGGTGCGTCACGTCGGTCCCCGAGGGGTCGCCCGCGCCGTCGGCCGTGTTCTCGGCCTCCCCCCGAGGCCCACCGGTACCGGGGACCGCCAGGACCCGGCGCCGCGCTCCGCCACGGCGGGCGTGCGGCCGGTCGCCGGACCGGAGAGCCTGTGAGACCCCTGCCCGCCGCAGCCGGCACGGCGGTGTTCCTGGTGCTGGCTCCTGGCACGGTCGCGGGTCTGGTGCCCTGGTGGATCACCGGCTGGCACGTGGCGCACGCGGGGCCGGGGTGGGTGCCCGTCCAGGTCGGCGGCGTCGGCCTCGTGGTCGTGGGCGCAGCGGTGGTCGTTGCCGAGTTCGCCCGCTTCGCGATGCAGGGACGGGGCACACCGGCTCCCGTGGCGCCGACCGAGCGGCTGGTGGTGACGGGGCTGTACCGGTACCTGCGCAACCCGATGTACGCAGCAGTCGTCGCCATCGTCGTGGGGCAGGCGATGCTCTTCGGGCATCCGGGCCTGCTCGCCTACGCCGCGGGCGCGTGGGCGACGATGGCCGCCTTCGCGCACCTGTACGAGGAGCCGGTGCTGCGGGCGCAGTTCGGAGCGCAGTACGACGAGTACAGGGCACGCGTGCCCGCGTGGGTTCCGCGGCGGCGCCCGTGACGCCGGCGATGGGGTCAGCCGCGGGCGATGTCAGCCCGCGGCCGGGGCCGCCAGTCGGTCGGTGGCCTGGATGTTCTGCAGGCGCACCTGCCCGCGTGCCACGAGCCGGCCGGCCTCGTCGCGCACCTCCACCTGCCACAGCTGCTGCAGCCGGCCGCGGTGCACGGCCGACGCCGTCGCGGTGAGCTCGCCGTCGCGCACGGCCCGCAGGAAGTCGGTCTGGTTGCTGACGCCGACGACGTGGCCGCGGTCCCCGAGCCACAGAGCCCCGGCGATGCTGGCCGCGGTCTCGATGACCGCGCAGTGCACGCCGCCGTGCAGGATCCCGAACGGCTGGTGCAGGTGGGGGCCGACGCGCCAGCGGATCACGACGCCGTCGGGGCCGACCTCGACGAAACGCAGCCCCAGGTAGCCCGCGAAGCCTGCGTTCGGGTCGAGGTCCGCGACACCCGGCACGACCCCCGCGCCGGAGGCATGCGAGTCCTCGGGCAGGGCAGGGTTCGACATCGGCGGGCGTCCTTCCCGGGTGGGGTGGTGCAAGCCTACTGATGCCCAGCCGGGACGACGTCCGCCCGGCTCTGTCTGTCGGGCCCCGGTCTCGGTACGGTCACCCGGTGACGCCGACCATCTCGGACGACTCGGGCGCGCGGCGCCGGCCGACCACCGTGGGGCTCGACGAGGCGTGGGCGGCGCCGGCGGACGCGCTGCTCCTGTTGTGCGCGCAGACCCCGCTGGAGCGGCGGTTGCTCACGGGCTGGGCGCACGACCTCGCCCGTACTGGCGACGGCGATCCCGTGCCCACGCTGGGCTTCGAGGACCCCGGGTTGGACGCCGTGCTTGGCGAGGGGCCGGACCACCTGGTCGTGCCGGCGCGCGTCGTCTGGCCCGTCGGCCGTCACTGGTTGGCCCGGCTGCCGCATCAGGTGGCGACCCTGGCCCGGCCTCCCGCGAGGAGGGTGCGGTCGGGACGCCGGGCCGCACCACGGGTGTCGACCGGGCCGGCGGGGCCGGCGCCGCGCGTCCTGGTCGGGGAGCCGGCGCGCGTGTCGAGCCTGCGCGCCCGAGCCGACGCTCTGGCTGTCCCCGGGCTGGGCGACTTCGTCCGCCGGCAGGGCTTGCTGACGCTGGAGCGTGCGGAGCGCTCACTGCACGGAGACCGCTACAAGGTCCCGCGCATGGTCGCCGAGGACATCCGTGCCTCCGCGCGCTACGCCGACCTGGTGCGGGGGCTGACCGCTGACCTGGGCCTGCCCGAGGCCGAGGTCCGCGCGCAGTCGGAGGCTGCGCTGGAGGAGATGGTCTCCAGCGAGAGCCCGATCGCGGTGGACACCTGGAACCGCCTGGGCGCCTTCGTGTCCCGGGCCTACGAGGTGCACGCGGAGACCTCGGCGCTGGCGGGTCTGCGTGAGCTCAACCGGGACTGCGCGATCGCCTTCCTCCCCAACCACCGGTCATACCTCGACCCCGTGGTGCTCCGGGCGCTCCTGGCGCGCCACGGCTGGCCGCCCAACCGCGTGCTGGGCGGGGCGAACCTCAGCTTCTGGCCTCTCGGCCCCCTGGCCAGGCGCAGCGGCGTCGTCTTCATCCGGCGCAGCTTCCGTGACGCACCGGTGTACAAGGCGATGCTGCGCGAGTACCTGGCCTACCTGTTGAGCAAGCGCTTCAACGTCGAGTGGTACATCGAGGGCGGACGCACCCGCACCGGCAAGCTGCGCCCCCCGCGCTTCGGCCTGTTGCGCTACATCGTGGACGCCCTCGACGAGGGCCGGGTCGCCGATGTCGCCCTGGTCCCCGTGTCGATCGTGTACGACCTGCAGACCGAGGTCGGGTCGATCGCGGCGGAGGAGCGTGGCGCACAGAAGCAGCCGGAGGGCATCGGGTGGCTGCTGCGCTACATCGGCGTGCGCGGCCAGGTCCGCAGCGCCGTCCACGTGCGTATCGGGGCGCCTCTGCGGCTGCGGGAGGCCCTCCTCTCCGTCCACGAGGACGGCGCGCAGCCGCCGGCGCCGGGACGGGGGGCCAGCAGCGACCTCGACGTTGCGAAGGTGGCCTTCGAGGTCTGTCACCGCATCAACGACGTCACGCCGGTCACCGCGACCGCGCTGGTGTCCGTGGCGTTGCTCGGTGCCCAGGGTCGGGCCATCACGTCGGCCCAGGGCAGGGAGCTTCTCGAGCCGCTGCTCGCCTATGTGGCCGCGCGGGGGCTGCCGATCACCCATGACGTCTCGCTGACCGACCCCTCGCGCGCCTTGGAGGCCCTGCGCGGGCTGGTGAACGCGGGCGTCGTGGCCGAGCACCACGACACCGCCGAGCCGGTCTACTCCATCCGCGCCGACAAGGAGCTCGAGGCGGCCTTCTACCGCAACACGCTGGTGCACTGTTTCGTCAACCGGGCGATCACGGAGGTGGCCCTGCTTCGTGCCGGCCGCAGCGGTGCGCACGACCTGCCCGCGGCCACCTGGGGGGAGGCGCTACGGCTACGCGACCTGCTCAAGTACGAGTTCTTCTTCCCGCGCAAACGCGTCTTCGCCGACGACGTGGAGGCGGAGATGCTGCTGTTGGACCCCGGCTGGCGGCAGCGCGAGGCCTCGCCCGGGCTGCTGCTGGAGGCGCTCGCGCAGGCCCGCCCGCTCGTCGCGCCGCTGATGCTGCAGCCGTTCCTCGAGGCGTACTCCGTCGCGGCTGAGATCATCGCCTCCCGCGGGGTGAACGACTCGGTGTCGCAGCGGGAGTTCCTGGTCGACTGCGGCCGCACCGCACGGCAGCGCCAGCTGCAGGGTCAGCTCGTCAGCGCCGAGGCCAACTCGCGTGAGCTGTTCCGCAACGCACACACCTTGGCCGCCAACCGCGGCCTGCTGGACCCGACGACACCCGACCTGGCCGGCCGGCGGGAGGCGTTCTCGGCTGAGCTGGCCGAGCGCGTCGCCGTCGTCGCCGAGCTGCGGGCGATGGCTCGTGCGCAGCATCCCTGACGAGGCCCAGCATCCCTGACGAGGCCCGCGATCCCTGACGAGGCGCCGGTCGGTCGGGCCGTGCGTTCAGTCCGGCCCGCGACGGTGGCCCAGGCCTTGGCGCACGATGTAGGCGGCCGCCTGGATGCGGTTCTCCAGCCCCAGCTTCTCCAGGGCGTTGTGGACGTGGTTCTTCACGGTGCCCTCGGTGATGCAGAGCTTGGTGCCGATCTCCTTGTTGCTCAGTCCGTCGGCGACCAGTCGCAGGATCTCCAGCTCTCGCCGGGTGATGGCGGGCTCGTCGTCGGGCAGGGCGCGCACGGCGGTCGAGGCGCCGTTGCGCACCGGGGCCGTGAGCTGCCCGGCAACCCTGGGGGAGAGCGGGGTCTCGTCGCGCATGACCGCCCGGATCCCGTCGTAGAGCTGCTCGGGCCGCAGGTCCTTCAGCAGGTACCCGTCCGCCCCGTTGCGCACCGAGTCGAACAGGTGGTCGGCGGACTCCGACACGGTGAGCATCACGACCTTGATCCCTGGCAGCTGCTCGCGGATCAGCCTCGTCGCCTGCACGCCGTCCATCACCGGCATCTCGACGTCCATCACGACGAGGTCGGGGTCGAGGGAGTGCGCCAGCTCGACCCCCTGCAGCCCGTCGCACGCCTCGCCGACCACGCGCATGTCGGACTGCTCGCCCAGCAGCACCGCGATGGCGCGCCGGAACAGCGGCTGGTCGTCCACCACGAGGATCCGGATGGGCTCAGAGCGCAACACGGAGCTCCTCGTCCTGCGTGGTCGGCAGCGTGATGCTGGGCACCCCGGCGACGATGCGCGTCCCACGTCCCGGATGAGAGTCGATCGTGATGGTTCCGTTGACCAGGTCCATGCGCTCGCGCATCGTGTGCAGGCCGAACGCGTCGCGCCCGCGCAGAGAGACCGCCGGGTCGAACCCGCGCCCGTCGTCCTCGACGACGAACGTCGCGGTGTTGTCGCTCTCGGTGACCCGAACAACAGCGGAGTGGGCACCGGAGTGCTTGCGGACGTTCGTCAGGGCCTCCTGGATCACCCGGATCACCTGGATCTCGCTGCGGGGCGAGAGCACGGGCTCGGCGTCCAGGTCGGTCACGAGCGTCGTCGCGATGCCGGACTGGCGGTTGTAGCGCTCCAGGTAGGCGCGCAGGCTGTCGAGCAGGCCACGGTCCATGCGGCTGGACTCGCGCAGGCCCAGGATCGCCTCACGCACGTCCCGGTAGGCGTCCTCGCAGAGGTCGGCCAGGTCGGTCAGCTCGGCCGACACGCTCATGAGGCCTCGCACAGCCGGCCTGCTGTTCAGGGCGCGCAGTCTCAGGTGGGCGACACCCAGAACCTGGGCGAGGCTGTCGTGCATCTCGCGGGCGATCCGTTCTCGCTCGGCGAGGATTGCGCCCTGGTGCTCGCGGTCTCGTAGCTGGGCCCCGGTGATGGCGATCGAGGCCACGTCGGCAAGTGCCGCCAGGAGCCTGCGGTCGTGGTCGGAGAAGCCCTCGTCGCCACGGCGGGCCACCCAGAGGTCGCCGAGCACCTGGTCGCGTGTGCGGACCGGGACCTGCAGGCTCTGCGCAAGGGCGGCGCGGTGCGCCGCGCACGGCCCGCCACGGTGCTGAGCCACACCCTGGGCACCGTTGCCCGCCGGCACGCAGAGCGCTGCCCCGTCGGGCAGGCCGGTACAGCAGGGTGCGTCGTCGACGGCGATGGAGTGGGCCGTCGCCTCGGTCAGGCAGATCAGCGCGCGGTCACCGCCGAGCAGGTCGCGGGCGTGGCCGGCGATGCTGTCGAGGGCCTCGGTGACGGCTGTCTGGTTGGAGATCTGCAGGAGGACGTCGTAGAGCGCGTGCCCCTCCTGGTGGCGCCGGCGCAGGTCCGCGACGAGCAGGCCGATCTGGATCGCGCTGGCCAGGCGGTAGCCGACGTTCTGCAGCGTCGCCGGCGACCACAGGTCCGGGTCGTCGGGGTCCACCGGGATCACCAACCGGAGGTGGCCGACGATGGAGGAGCCCGTTGACAGGGGGAAGCTCACGACGCGGGTGGGCGCCGGCCCGGACGCCTGCCCGGACCCCTGCCCGGACGCCGACGGGGGCGGGAGGCCCTTCACGCAGACATGGCGGCGGCTGCGCGCGACCTCGCCCGCGACGTCGTCCAGCGGGACGGGGAGCGTCACGGACGCCTCGGCGACGCCGCCGACCGTGACGATGGCCTCCAGGGCCGCGTGCAGGATCTCGTCGACCTCGAGGTCGCCCTGGACGGCTGTGGAGATCGTCTCCACGAGCGCCAGCTCTCTGTTCATCCGCACGACGCGCTGCTGGGAGCGGCGGATCAGCCGGAACATCACCGTGGCGAAGGCGACGGCCGCGACCGCCGTCACGACCGCCAGCAGCAGGTTGCCCCGGCGGTGCAGGCCGTCGTGCTCGACAGCGGCGAAACGCAGAAGCTCGATGACGGCGAGGAAGACGACCGGGAGCACGACGGCCGCGGCCTTCAGCCGCGAGAGGGTGTCGGACTCCTCCATATGACGCACCTCGAGAGCCCGGTGGGGCTGCGAGCGGTGCTCGGTGGTCCGTCGGCTCACGGGGGTGGTCCCTCAGGTCGGTGTGTGCTGTGGCGTGCCATGTGTGCGGGGGTGCTGGAATGCGCTCTGCGACCAGGTTCTGTGCTTGAGATCACAACTGGTTGCGACGCTCTCCATACTAGGTGTGATCGATTTTTCACGGGTGGGGACCATCGGCCCGACCCTCGCACGTCTCAGGGGATCACCGCAGGTCAGGGGCACGGTGCGGGGGCGCCGGCGGGGGCGCCGGCAGAGACCTCGTGGGGTTGGCGGGCGCTGTCACCGCCGGCGCACCGGGACCTGCCTGTACCTGATATCTACCGCCCGACGGATGGGATCTTCACCGCGCACCGGGACACGATGCTTGCGGAGGTAACGACCTCCTGACCGGGTCCAGTACCACGGTCCCCTGAGCGTGGGCGCTGGACGAAGACGAACGAGGGCAAGGTGCCCCAGATGAAGCGGGTTCGACGGATGACCTCCATCTCGGACCGTACGCTGACTCGCCTGCTGCGTGCGGTGGTGCTGGTGCTCGTCCTGGGCATCCCCGCCTTCGGCGCCTACTACTACTACGACCAGAGAGTCGAGTCCGGCCCGTCCCTGAGCCAACGCCAGGCGACTGCAGCGGAGCAGGCCGTGCGCAAGGCGCCTGGGGACGTCGCCGCGCGGCTCGCGCTCGCAGCGGCCTACGCGCAGAACAACCAGGCGGACGCCGCGCTCCAGCAGTACGGCGAGATCCTCAAGATGGACGGCAAGCACCGCGCCGCTCTGCTCGGCCGCGGCAAGATCCTTTTCATCAAGGGCGACCTGGACGGCGCGGCATCGGCCTACCGCAAGATCACGTCGGCGGGGTCCTCCGGCGAGTTCGCCGGGGCCGATCCCCAGCTGGAGGAGGCGCACTTCTACCTCGGCTCGATCGCGGTCAAGCGCGGGTCGTGGCAGGTCGCGCAGAGCGAGCTCGAGGCGGCCCTGAAGATCGAGGACACCGACTCCGACGCGTGGTACCTGCTGGGCAGCACCCAGCTGCAGCTCGGCGCGACGAAGCCGGCCATCGACTCCCTCAAACGGGCTCTGATGTTCGTCCCCAGCGGGTGGTGCGACCCGTACGCGACCCTGGTCACGGCCTACACCAAGGCCGGTGACCCGGCCCGCGCCGAGTACGCCTCGGCGATGGTCGACTTCTGCCAGCACAAGGCCGCCACCGCCAAGCAGCGGCTCGAGGCACTGGCCGGCGGCCCCGTGGGTGTGGACTCGATGCTCGGGCTCGGAATGATCTCGGAGTCCACTTCCCAGCGAGACGACGCGGTCGCCTGGTACCGCAAGGTACTCACGGTCGACGCCGCGAACGTCAGCGCCATCACCGCCCTGTCCCGCCTCGGCGTCGGCCCGACCGCCTCCGCGGTCACCACGCCACGGGTCTCCACCACAGGAAAGACCGGCTGACATGACCATCTTCGACACCCCGCCCCCGGCCGTCCCCGACCCGGCTGCGCAAGGAACGACGGACGGGGTCGCCTCCCTCTCGACCCTTGCGGCCGCGGAGGCGCTGGCGCCTCGCCGCCGCCGGATGGTCCTTCTGACCGCATGCCTCGCGCTGCTCGTTGCTCTGGGCAGCGTGGCCGGCTGGTACCTGCTGACGCACAAGCCGCTGACGCAGCTCCCCGGTGTCGCGGGACTGCCCGCACTGGCCCAGGACGCACCGCACTACAGCTTCAGCATCTACGGGACCACCCACCCGCTCGGGGTCGCGGTGGACACCTCGGGCGACCGGGTCTACGTGGCCGAGAGCGACGGCAAGCGTCTGGTACGGGTGTTCACCAGGTCCGGCAAGCCGATCGGCACGCTGCAGCCGCCGAAGTCCACGGGCGTCCAGCACGTGCCCGTCTACGTGGCCGTGAACCCCAAGACCGACGACGTCTACGTCAGCGACCGGATCACCGCTGCCGTCTACGTCTACAGCAGGTCCGGCAAGTACCTGCGCACGTTCGCGCCCCAGGGCGTTCCCACCGGTGGGTGGGCCCCTCTCGGGCTGGCCTTCGACGCCGACGGTCGGCTGTACGCGACCGACGTCCGCGGCCCCGCGCACCGCGTGCTCGAGTTCTCCGCCAGCGGCAAGCTCATGCGGTCGATGGGCGAGTCCAACAAGCTCTCGTTCCCGAACGGGATCGTCGTCGCCGAGAACGGCAACGTCTTCGTAGCGGACAGCAACAACGGCCGCGTGGTCATCTTCGACCGCACGGGCAGGCTCGCCGGATCCATCAACCGTGGCGTCGGCGAGGGCGACCTCGGTCTTCCTCGGGGGCTGGCGGTCGACGACAGCAGCCGGCTGTTCGTCGTGGACACGGCCAACCACACGGTGCGGCTCTACCGGGTCGCGGACAAGTCGAGCGAGGCACCGAGGTACGCCACCAGCTTCGGCGACGAGGGGACGGTCGACGCGACGTTCGAGTACCCCAACGGCGTGGCCACCGACACCCGCGGGCGCATATACGTCACCGACCGGGAGAACAACCGGGTGCAGGTGTGGAGCTACTGACCATGCATGGGGAGGTGACGAGGCAGAAGGACGATCCCAGGGATCGGCTCTGTCGGTCCAGTGCGTGAATCAGACCAGCGAAACGAAAGGAGGTGGAGATAGTGAAGCGAGTGATCATCCTCGCCGTGGGTAGCGTGGTCTTTATGGGCCTGGGGGCGTCCCCGGCGTTGGCCGACAACGGCCCGCACACGTCGACGGCCGGTCAGATGGCGGTCGACCGGTGCGCAGGATGCCACCGGGCGCACACAGCCAGTGCTGCGTATCTCCTCAAGGATAGCCAGCCTGCACTGTGCTACACGTGTCACGGCTCAGGTGCAGGCGGTGCGACGACGGACGTCTTCGACGGCGTCGGGTACTCCGACACGGATCGCACCGGCTCAGCCGCTGCGTTGCGCGGCGGGGGGTTCGGCTACGCGTTGATCGACTCCGGAAGCGCGACGAGGGTGGGCAGCACGAAGACCGTCCCTGTCCTGGCGACCGGTGCCTCGACGACGTCGAGCCACACCGTCAACGGTGACGCGGGCACGGCCTGGGGCGGCGGGGCGATCTCGGCCACTGCGGCCGCGGGAACCGCGATCTCCCTGACGTGCGGCTCGTGTCACGACCCTCACGGCAACGGCAACTACCGCATCCTCCGGCCGATCCCGGTCGACTCCGGCGCCGGAACCGGCGTCACGGTCACCGACTCGACCACGAAGGTGTACACCACGGCGAACTACTGGGCGACGAACGACCCGAACTCGCCCTCAGTGGTGGTTCCGTACACCAACAGCTCTGGCGTGACGACCAACTACACCACGACCGAGTTCATCAAGAACATCTCGGCGTGGTGCACCACGTGCCACACGCGGTACCTGGCCAGCTCGGGTTCGTACAAGACGAACTCCGGCGACGCCCTGTACACGTACCGGCACCGTTCCGACCAGAACTACAAGGAGGGTGGCGCGAACTGCATCACCTGCCACGTGGCTCACGGTTCCAACGCGAGCATGAGCGGCAGCAACTCCAGCAAGGTTGGCAACCCCGATGGCTCCGCCGGCAACGTCGGCTCGAGCAAGCTCCTCAGGGTCGACAACCGCGGTACCTGCGAGATGTGCCACAGCGTGTAACAGGCGCTCCCGCGCCCGTGGTGGCCGCCCTGCGGCGGCCACCACGGGGACCGCACCTCCGACGAGCCAGTCCACGGAGCCCATAATGATCATGACGAGAAGGCGCGCCGGACACCGCGTCCCCGCGGGGGCGGTGGGCGTCGGCGGCCTCGTGCTCGTCGTCGGGCTCGCGCCGTGGGCGATCGCACAGGTCCGCTCGACCGCCACCGCCGACTCCCCGGTCTCGTCCGTCGTGACCGCCGACGGAGGACGCGTCAGCGGGCTCGGGGTCACCGTCGTGGTCCCGGCCTCAGCAGTGGCCGTCCCCACCGTCATCGGTCTCGCGGCGGCCACCGACGCGCCCGGCTACCGCGGGGCGTCGACCCTGGCGGCCTTCACGGTCACCGCACGCGGGGTGGCCGACGACACCGCGCTCACCGGGTTCGCCGCCCCGGTCGACGTCGAGGTGTCGCTTGCCGGGCTCGGGTCCAGACCCGTGAGCCCCGGGCGGGTCTCGCTCGCGTCCCTGGGCCTCGACGGGGCATGGAGCACGCTCGCGGCCCGGCCCGGCCTCGACTCGCTCACCGTGTCGGTGGACGGCCCCGGCACCTTCGGCGTCCTCCCTTCGCCGACGACCCCTCCGCCGGCGACGCCGGCGACCACCCCGCAGCCCTCGGCCACGGCACCGTCGACGCCCCAGCCCTCGGCGACAGCGCCGTCCACACCCCAGCCCTCGGCCACCCAGCCGTCCATCCCGTCGCCGTCCATCCCGTCGCCGTCCATCCCGTCGCCGTCCATCCCGTCGCCGTCCACCACCCAGCTGCCGGCGGCCTCGGTCGGCCCCGCGGTGAGCGTGGCCCACACCGTGTTCGCCAGGGTCGACGGCCCTCCGTTCCGGGCGACATACCTGGCCGCCGACACACCGGTGGTCGACGCCATGCGTCTGCAGACCCTTCGTGTGGGCTTCAGCGTGCACAACGACGGCGCGCTGCCAGTCACGATCACCCCTCAGCTCGAGTTCCGCCCGCAGGACGGGACGGACTGGGTGCTGGTCCCTGCCACCCTCACGGCCGGCGCGGCCTTCTACACCAGCCGCGAGTGGGTCGACCGCCCCACGCGGCGCGGCTCCGACCAGGGTCCTGAGTCGGCTGCGATCGCAGTCGGTGAGTTCGTGGTGCCGGCGTCGGGCAGCCCTGCCGCGGGGGTGCCCGGCCAGCGGTCCATGGGCGCCAACCCGGACCAGGCGGTGACTCTGGCGCCGGGTGCCTCCACCGAGCAGGAGTTCACGCTCCGGACCACCGTCGACGCGCAGTACGAGTCCGGCTACGACCTGCGGCTGACGGACTCCGGCCAGCCCCTGTCCGGTGTCGCCGGGGCCCGGTTGCGCCTTGGTCGCCCGCAGGTGCCGCAGCTCACCCCCGGCCAGCGACAGGGCATCCGTGTCCTCGACCCCCGCACGAAGCAGAACCCGACGGGGGACCCTCTGCCCCGGCAGCTGCCCTCCGCCGGCCCGGCACCGACGCCGAGCGTCTCGAGCCCCGCACCGACGCCGAGCGTCTCGAGCCCTGCACCGACGCCGAGCGTCTCGAGCCCGACACCGACGCCGAGCGTCTCGAGCCCTGCACCGGAGCCTGGCGTACCGAGTCCCTCCACCAGCGACGTCGCGACGCCTGCCGTGACACCGAGTGCCGCACCAGCGGCCGGCGTCGCGGGCGCGGCGTCCGCCCTGCTCGCGCCACTGCGGTGGGCGGTCACGCTCGCCACGCCCGTGACGACGGAGCTCACGAGTCTGGTTCTGGGGTCACGGGTGCTCCGTGCCGCGCCGGTGGCCGCTGCGCCTGCCGCTGCTGCGCCGGTGGCGGTCGCGCCGATGGCCGCCGCCGGCCCGTTCAGCGCCGACATCCACGGGCCGTACACGCTGACCTCGGACCAGTGCGGGACCTGCCACAAGGCGCACTCGGCCGGATCGCGGACGCTGCTCAACGCCGTCGGCCCGCAGAGCGCCCTGTGCCTGTCGTGCCACGACGGCCTCGGCGCCAGCACCGACGTCAAGGGCCAGCTCTCCGATCCCGCACACCCCGCGAACGACCCTGCCACGCGGTCGTACTACCGCCATGACACGACCGTCACGACGAACCACACCGCGTCGACCGACAACGAGTTCGGGGGCGTGAGCAACCGCCACACCGAGTGCGGGGACTGCCACAGCGGGCACAAGGCCTCACCGACCGACACCACGGAGACGATCGGCGGTTGGGGTGCCTCGGGTCGGATCGCCGGCGCGTCGGGGGTGTCCGTCGTCAACGGCCCGGCCGGAACCGCACCCGCCTACAGCTTCCTCGACGGTGACGGCTCCCCGGTCGTCGCGGAGTACCAGCTGTGCCTGAAGTGTCACTCCGGCTTCACGTCGCTGCCGTCCAACGACGGGTTCTCGCCGTCTCAGTACGTGCTGGACAAGGGCGTCGAGCTGAACCCGAACAACGCGTCGTTCCACCCCGTCGAGGCGATGGGCGCCAACCAGACCGTGATGATGAGCTCGAGCCTCGCGGGCAGCTCCCCGTACAAGCTCTGGAACTTCACGACCTCGGGCACGGTCCGCTGCACCAACTGCCACGCCGGCGAGGGCTCCTACAGCACCGCGCCCACGACACCCGTCGGCGGAGACCTCGCTCCGCACGCGTCGTCCAACCGCGGCATCCTGCTGCAGAACTACCGGGACCGGGAGCTGAAGTCGTCGAACGAGTACTACGACGCCTCCGACTTCGCGCTGTGCTACCTCTGCCACAGCGAGGCACCCTTCGTCCAGGGCGGCGACGCGACCGACACGAACTTCGTCTACCACGGCATGCACGTGTCGGACATCCGGGGAGAAGGTGCCGGCGGCACCGACATCGACACCCCCGGCGCGGGTGCCGGGAACGCCTTGTGCGCCGAATGCCACTACCGACCGCACTCGACCGCCTTCGCCCCGGGAACCCAGACCAACTCGGGGACGCGCTTGGTGAGCTTCGCCCCCGATGTGCAGCCCAACCGGGCGGGTGTCCTGTCGTGGACCCAGGGGGCCACCGGGCACGGCACCTGCAGCCTGCTCTGCCACGGGATGAACCACACCAACATGCCGTACTGAGGCGCGCTCGTCCCGGTTGCGTGTACGGGGCACAGGTCCGCCCTCGGTGGCGGCGCCGTTCGACGCGGCGTCACGACATCGTGCAGGCTGGGTGGTCGCCGGCGCAGGCGCGGCGCGTCGCGGTGCGGCACCGAGTCACTGCACCCGCTCGAGCGAACGGAGAACCAGATGGCGACCGCAGGGCCGACAGACGCGCACCAGCGCGTGCGCGAGCAGCACGAGCTGTTGCTCGCCAGGATCGGGCTGCCGGCCGACGCGACGACGCTGGACGTCGAGGCGGCGCGTGACCGAGTGGTGACGTACCTGACGGACGCCCCGGCGGTGCTGCGCGAGTGGGCCGACTATGAGATCGCGGTCATCGGGCGCGTCTGCGAGGTGCTGCTCGCGCCGACGGCACAGGACGACGGCGCTGTGCCCGTGCCGTCGCCGTCCTCGGAGCAGGCCCCGTCCCCCGACGTGGCCCCGGACTCGGCTACGCGAGAGCCGGCGTCGGCCGATCCCGATCACACCGCGGCTGGAGCGACAGCCGTCTCGGCTGGAGGGACGGCCACCGCGGCTGGCGTCACCGGTGCTGCAGGGTCGAAGGCGCCGACCGACGGCAGGAAGGGTGTGCGGTTCTGGGTGACGATCGCGACCGGTGTGGCGCTGCTCGCCGCAGCGGTCATCGCCTTCGCTGTGTGGAACCGCGGCCCTGCCGTCCCGGGCATCAGCGGCACGCCGACGAACGTGTCGGGCAGCCCCACGGGGCCGGTGCTGGACCAGGCCAAGGTGGCTGCACAGATGACCAAGCTTGCCGCCGACCCGAAGGACACCGTGGCGCTGATGGCCCTGGGCGACCTGTACTTCCAGGCCGGCGACTACAAGAGCGCGGCCGCCTGGCAGGAGAAGGTGATCGCCCTCGACCCGAGGAACGTCAAGGCGATCGTGGCTCTCGGAGCGTCGAAGTTCAACGCGGGCGACACGGCCGGGGCCAAGGCCCAGTGGACTCAGGCCGTGGCGATCGACCCGGGCTCCGCGGAGGCCCACTACGACCTCGGCTTCCTCTACCTCAACCAGAACCCGCCCGACGTCGCCAGGGTGCGCGCCGAATGGCAGAAGGTCGTGCAGATCGACCCGAGCTCCGACTTGGCCAAGACGGTTGCCACCCATCTCGACACCCTGGGCGGCCCGTCGTCGTCCAACCCTGCGTCGAACGCTCCCGCACCGAGCCCGAGCACGAGCTGACGACCGCCTAGGAAGCCGCCTGAGGCGCGTCCGCGGGCCCGCTGGGGCCGGGGGTGCACCGGGGCGGGTCCACGCCTGCCGTCGCGCCAGGGGGCGACCGAGCCCTCGGCACCGTCGAGATGTCCGTTGCCTGGCTGGGCTGCACGAGCGTGGACGTGACGGTGGACAGGTCTGGGGGTGCCCGCCCCAGTGTCGTCCACCGTCGGTTCCACCGTCGGCGCCACCGTCAGCACGACCCGTCGAGGCCGGCTCGGTACAGGCGACTGTGTCCTGGACGCCGGGGCATGTATCGGATACATGACCCCAGGTGGATTGCCCTCGAAATCGCTCAAATCAACGATTGAAGGGCCACTCAGGACGAGCCTGCGGTGGCGTGGGAGCTGATGATGAGCGACGAGTCGGTCGGGTCGGGGACGGCCGAGGAACCCGACGCGGCAGGAACCCTGCTGCCGGGGGCTGAGCCCGAGCCCTCCGGCGAACCGACCGCAGAACCGACCGCAGAACCGACCGGAGAACCGACCGCAGAACCGGCAGCCGAACCCACCGCGGACCCAGGCGCGGAACGAGCCGGCGAACCGGCCGGGCAACGGGCCGGGGAACCGGCCGCGGAACCGGCTGCCCAACCCACCGCGGAACCCGTGGACGAGCCGGCCGAGCCCGCCGTCGCCGCGAGTGTCGCCAACCCCGTCAAGCCCAAGGGGCGCATTCGCCGTTTCTGGGACGCCATCCCCATCCCGCACCCCCGGACCAAGCGCGCCTGGTTCATGTGGACGTTGGTTCTCGCCGGTGCCGGCTCGATCATCACGATGGCCGGCTTCACGGCCATCGGCTGGACGGAGACCCAGGGCTTCTGCGGTCGCTGCCACACCATGAGCCCCGAGCTGAAGGCGTACGCGGCCTCCCCGCACCGCGAGGTCACCTGCGCGGAGTGCCATGTCGAGCCGGGCGTCCAGGGCTGGGTCAAGGCGAAGATCAAGGGAACCCAGCAGCTCGTCGAGGTCGTGACAGGCACCTTCCCCGAGCCGATCCCGCCGCCGGACCACTCGGATCTGCCGCCCGTGGCCGACACCTGCCTCAAGTGCCACTCCCTGGAGCAGATCTCCGAGAACTCCGGACCGGTGAAGATCGTGATCCGGCCCGAGTACCGCGAGGACGAGAAGAACACCCGCGAGACGGTCGCGGTCATGCTGCGGCCCGCCGGAGTGGGCAACACCTCGATGCGCGGCGCCCACTGGCACGTGCAGGAGCAGGTGACATACCGCAGCAAGGACGTGCGCGCCCAGACCATCGACCTGGTCGAGTTCAAGGAGACCGACGGCAGCATCTCGCAGTTCATCGCACGCGACGAGATCGGCGTCGCGGAGGACGTCCGCCCCGACATCGTGCGGATCAAGGCCACCGAGCGCGAGCGCAAGATGGACTGCCTGGACTGCCACAACCGGGTCGGTCACGGTGCGCAGAGCCCCGAGAAGGCGATCGACCAGGCCATGAGCGCCGGCGCGATCAACGCCGACCTGCCGTACATCAAGCGCGACGGGCTGGCGCTGGTGATGGGCGACTACGCCTCCACGGCGAAGGCGGACGCCGCGATCGCCGGGCTTCGTGACAGCTACGCGCGCCTCTACCCGGGCGTGGTCCGGACCAACAGCGCCGACATCGAGAAGGCCATCTCGGAGCTGCAGAAGATCTACGAAGCGACCGCAACGCCGGAGATGAAGGTCACCGCGGCGACCTACCCGAACAACCTCGGGCACCAGACGGCCCCGGGGTGCTTCCGCTGCCACGACGGCTCGCACGTCAAGGTGGTGGACGGCAAGGTGACGGACGAGGAGATCCCGTCGGCCTGCTCGACCTGCCACACCTTCCCGCAGATCGGCTCGAACGTCTCCGGCTTCCTGCTCGGAACGCAGCCCGACGACCACAAGGACCCGCTGTGGGTGTTCGGGCACAAGACCACGGTGACGAGCGCGGCGGTCGCCCAGGCCAAGTGCGCCACGTGTCACCCGAGCACCTACTGCGAGAACTGCCACAACAGTGGCGCCTCGAAGGTCGACCACGACCAGATGCTGTACAACCACCCGGCATCGATCAAGAAGTCCGGTGCGCAGGCGTGTGCGTACTGCCACCAACCCGTCTACTGCGCCCAGTGCCACAAGGGGAACGTGCTCGGCACGGGCGAGGGCAGCGGCGGCGGGACGACGGGAGCGCTGCCGACGCCGTAGGCGTCGCAGGCGGCGGGACTCTGATGAGCGCGAGCATCCACACGTCGCACCAGCGCGACGACGCCAGGCCGGCCGTGCGGGAGTGGCTGAGCGCGCGCGAGGCATGCGAGCTGATCGGCGTGTCACCGGCGACGCTTCGACGTTGGAGCGACGCGGGCGACCTCCGGACCTTCACCACGCCGGGAGGGCATCGTCGCTTCAGCCGCGCGTCGGTCATGGGGCTGGTCGCCACGCCCGGCGGCCGTCCGGGGTCCGTGGGCATCGGCGACGACGCGCACACCGTGACTCGCGTGTACCGCCGTCGTTTCGGCCGGGCGAGCCAGTCGGCACCCTGGGTGGCATCCCTCGACGACGCCCAGCGCGCCGTGCTTCGCGAGCATGGACGGGCCCTGCTGGCTGTTCTCGTCGACGTCCTCGACGCCGCCACGAGCACCCAGCGCGGCGCGGCGGCCTCGAGGGCTCGCAGTGTGGCCACGGCCTTCGGTCATGCGGCTGCCTCGTGCGGGGTCGCCACCCAGGACACGGTGGCGGCCTTCCTGGCGTTTCGTCGACCGCTCCTGGGGGAGATCGCGGCCATCGCCCGCCGGCGCGGCATGGCTGCCAGTGCCGCGATGGGCCTGCTCCTGGCCGCGACCGACGTTCTCGACGACGCTCTCCTCGGCGTGCTCGCAGGCCACGAGGGCGCCCCCACCGCGTCCTGCTCCACCGAGGTGGAAATTCCATGACTCTGACCCTGGACATGCGCGCAGACGTGCGTGCGGAGCCCGCAAGCCCCGCGCTGCCGGCACTGCCGGCACCGGCAGCACTGCCAGCACTGCCGGCACTGCCAGCACTGCCCGGTCTGGAGCCGCCCCGCGCCACGGTGACTGCCGTCGTCACCCACGCTCGCCACGTGTCTAGCGCCGAGCGGGAGGCCTACGCAAGCCGGCTCGCCGAGGTCGAGGCGAGACCCGACGTCATCGTGCTTCGCACGTGTCAGCGCGTCGAGGTCTACCACGCGGGCGACGGCGGGACTGCGTTGCCGCCGCCGCCGCCCGGCTCCCGGACCCTGCACGACGTGGACGCCGTCCGGCACGTGATCTTCGTGGCGTGCGGTATGGACAGTGCCGTGCTCGGTGAGGACCAGGTGCTGCACCAGATGCGGGAGGCGCTTGAGCGTCGGCGCTCCGCGGGACCCCTCGACCCGGTGCTCGACAGGCTGTTCCAGGTTGCGCTGCACGCAGGCAGGCGGGCGCACTCGTGCCTGTCCGGCTCGCGGCGCTCGCTCGCCGATGTCGCGCTCGACCGCATCGCCGAGCGGGCCGGTGACCTCGCCGGCAGAACCGTGCTCGTGGTGGGTGCTGGCAGCATGGGGCGCCTGGCTGTGCATGCCGCCGCCCGCCGCGGCCTTCACGTACTCGTGGCCAACCGGACCCCCGAGCGTGCCGAGGCGCTGGCCGCGGAGGTCTCCGGACGCGCCGTCCCATTCGGCGTCGACGGCATTCTGTGTACCGATGTCGCCGGCACCGATGTCGCCGGCACCGATGTCATCGGCGTCGTGGTCGCGGTGAGCGGCGCATGGCCGGTCGGACCCCGAGATGCCGAGCGGCTTGCCGCCCGCCGTCCGGTGGTTGCGGACCTCTCCTCGCCACCGGCGCTCCCGGGCCGGCTGCAGGCCGCCCTGGCGGACGACTTCGTGAGCGTCGACGACCTCGCCTGGAGCACGGGGACCGCCGTCGACCCGACTGTGCTCGACCGCGTCGAGGACCTGGTGAGCGAGGCTGGGCGCACGTTCTGCCAGTGGCTACGCGCCCGGCAGTCGGCGCCGGCGATGCGGGCGATGGCCGAGATGGCCGACGAGCGACGTCTGGCGGAGCTGGCATGGCTGCGCCGCCGCCTCCCGAACCTCGGCGACCAGGAGCTGGCCGTCGTCGAGCAGATGACCCACAGGCTGGTCGGCGGCCTGCTGCACGCGCCGCGCACGGCCCTGCGTGACGACCCGACGGGCGACCTCGGCCCGGCGGCGCGAGCCCTCTTCGGTATCTGAGCGCCGCACGCCCGCCATCTGCGGCACCCCTGGACCCCGTGTGCGACGGACCCCCGTGTGCGACGGACCCCCGTGTGCGCGCGACCTGGGCGTGCGCGAGACTCCCGGCGTGCGCGGATGCGAGCCGAGGTGGGTCGTGTGAGCGCCGAGCCGGGCGTCACCGACCGAGTGTGGACCATCCCCAACCTGCTCAGCGTCCTGCGCCTCGTCCTGGTCCCCGTGTTCGCCTGGCTGCTCATCACCCACCGGGACGGCGCAGCCCTCCTCGTGCTTTGCGTCAGCGGCTTCAGCGACTATCTCGACGGCACTCTCGCCCGGCGTTGGGGGCAGGTGTCGCGGGTGGGCCAGCTGCTCGACCCGTTGGCGGACCGGCTGTACATCCTGTCGACACTTGTCGGGCTGGGGTACCGGCACGTGATCCCGTGGTGGCTCGTGATCCTGATCGTCGGTCGCGACGTGTTGCTGGCCTTCACGGTTCCGGTCCTGGGGCGCCACGGTTACGGACCCCTGCCCGTGCATTTCCTCGGCAAGGCCGCCACGTTCTCGCTGCTCTGTGCGTTCCCTCTGCTGCTTCTCGGCCAGGGGACCGGACCTGCCGCGGGACCCGCTCTCCCCATCGGGTGGGCGTTCGCCTGGTGGGGTACGGCGCTGTACTGGTGGGCCGGTGTCCTGTACGTGCGCCAGGTCCGTGAGGTGATCGCTGCGCCGCCGGTGCGACCGCCGGGCACCTTCTAGCCGGTCAGGTGCCCGACAGGTCGGTCTCGAACGGGCCTGGCACCGTGCGACGATGGGCCGCGCATGAGCACGACCGGGCACGAGAACAAGCCTGCCGCCAAACCGGGGTCGCGATCCCGCGTTCGCGCGGTGACGGCTGGGCGCCCCGATGCATCTATGGCGCTGCTGCGCGAGGCGATGGAGCATCCGCTGGACCCTGGATACGCGCTCGCGGCCGCCAACGGAGACGCCGATGTCACCGGCACCTCACGTCTCGTGACGCTCGGCCTGGCACTGGTGCTGGGCGTGGTCACCGTGGCCGCTGTGGCCAGGCTCACGGCGCCGGAGCCGGCCGCCGTGCGGGCACGCGCGCTGCTCGTGCAGGAGGTGGAACGCCGAACCGCTGCGATCGACCGGCAGCAGAAGGCCAACCAGGGTCTGCGAAGCGAGATCACTGCCTTGCAGGACTCGGCCCTCAGGGGCGGCAGCGGTGACGCGCTCGCGGCTCAGCTTCAACGCCTCGAGCTCGCCTCCGGTGAGCTGCCGGTCGAGGGGGAGGGTGTGCAGATCACCCTGGACGACGCGCCGGGGGTGAACCAGACACCGATCGGCGACTCACCTCCCGACACCACCACCGACCAGGGCCGGGTCCTCGACAGGGACCTGCAGATCGTCGTCAACGGGCTGTGGGCCGCGGGGGCGGAGTCACTGTCCATCAACGGTCAGCGGCTCACGGCCCTGTCTGCGATCCGCGCCGCCGGCCAGGCGGTCCTGGTGGACTTCCGGCCGTTGTCGCCGCCGTACGTGGTGCGGGCGATAGGCAACCCGCGGACCCTCCAGACGGGCTTCGCCGACAACCTGGCAGGCTCTTACGTACAGTCGCTCCAGCAGAACTACGGCATCTCGGTGAAGATCGCCGCGGAGGAGCACCTCCAGCTGCCCGGCGCCGGGTTGCTCGTGCTGCGGACGGCGCGGCCCGTTGCGCCGGCGCCCAGCCGCCCGCCTTCCGTGACACCGTCACCAGGCAGCAGCCACCGCGCGGCGCCCGGAGGTGCCGTCCTGACCTCGGAGGTGTTCTGAGTGATCGCGGCCATCGGACTCGTCATCGGCATCGTCGCCGGGCTGGTCCTTGAGCCCCAGGTTCCGCTGTGGCTGCAGCCGTACCTGCCGATCGCTGTCGTCGCAGCTCTCGACGCCGTGTTCGGAGGTCTGCGAGCGCTTCTCGACGGCATCTTCAACGACCGCGTCTTCACAGTCTCGTTCCTGTCCAACGTTGTCGTCGCCGCCCTGATCGTCTACCTCGGTGACCAGCTTGGCGTGGGCGCACAGCTGTCGACCGGGGTGGTCGTGGTCCTCGGTATCAGGATCTTCTCCAACGCGGCCTCCATCCGGCGACACCTCTTCAGGGCCTGACCAGTGCCAGACGCCCCTGACGGGTCGGCATCCGAGGCCGCCCAGCGTGACCCGACCGGCGCGGTGCCGGCTGGTGGCTCGCGCCTGGGGGAGCCCGCAGCCGTGGACGTCGACCCGGGCAGGGTCGACCCTGGCGAGCCTGCCGAGGGCGGCACCCTCGACAGCGACCCGGCGGACCCCGACGAGGAGACAGCCCAACCGGCCCACCTCACGTCGCCACCGGACGCCGGGATGGTGGAGAGCACAGCGCTGGCCGAGAGCACAGCGCTGGCCGAGAGCACAGCGCTGGCCGAGAGCACAGCGCTGGCCGAGAGCGCGACGTACTCCGAGCCAGCAGCACGACTCGAGGATGTGGGAGCCCCGGAGGGCCGGCGCGCGGCGTGGGTGCCGCCGCGGACGGCGTGGGCTCGGCTGCGCGCGGTCGCGCGCCCGCGGTTGACCAGGGGCCAGCTGCTGGCAGCCCTTCTGTGTGCCGGCCTCGGCTTCGCCCTGGTGGCGCAGGCACGCCAGACGCAGGAGTCGGGAATCTCCGGGCTGCGGCAAGGCGAGCTCGTGGGCATCCTCGACAACCTCACTGGGCGCGCGACGCGCCTGGAGGAGGAGGCCCGTCAGCTGCAGATCACCCGCGACCAGCTCCGCTCCGGCAGCGACAAGAGCCAGGCGGCCCAGAAGGCCGCCAAGGACCGCCTCGACGTTCTGGCGATCCTCACCGGCACGGCGCCCGCGGCGGGGCCCGGCATCGAGCTCACCATCAACGACCCCGGGCACGGGGTCACCGCGGCGATCCTCCTCGACACGCTGCAGGAGCTTCGCGACGCGGGCGCCGAGGCGGTGCAGCTCGGCAACGTCCGCGTGGTGGCGGACACCTGGTTCGTCGACGACCCGGGCGGGGCCGGGGTCGTGGTCGACGGCACGTTGCTGACGCCCCCCTACCACTTCACCGTCATCGGGGACCCGCAGACCCTGGCCGCCGCACTCGACATCCCCGGAGGCGTGCTGGAGGTCCTGCGACAGCGGGGATCGCAGGGCTCGGTGCACCCGAGCCAGTCCCTCGCCGTGGCAGCCTTGCGGTCCATTCCGCAGCATCAGTACGCTCACCCGGCTCCGGCGCCGTCCCCGTGATCTCCTCAGGGCGGCCACGGCAGGCGCCGATCGCGCTCGGCGAGCGCGAGGCCAACAAGGGCCAGACTGCACGGCAAGGATCCCGACGTGACGACTGGAGAGGAAGCGATGTCTGAGTTCGACTACCCGGCGGATCTGCGTTACACCGCCGAGCACGAGTGGGTCCGGCTGGACGGCGACACCGTCCGCGTGGGCATCACCGCGTACGCCCAGGACGCCCTGGGCGACATCGTCTACGTGACCGCACCGGACGAGGGCGCCGCGCTCGAGGCCGGGGCGGTCTGCGGCGAGGTCGAGTCGACGAAGAGCGTGAGCGACATCTACGCACCCGTGTCGGGCACCGTGACCGGCCGTAACGCCGCGCTCGACGCCTCGCCCGAGCTCGTGAACACCGACCCGTATGGTGAGGGCTGGATGTTCTCCGTACAGGTGAGCGACCCCGCGGTACTGAGCGGCCTGCTGGACGCCGAGGCGTACAAGGCCCAGCTCGGCTGAGCAGCACCGGGCTCGCCGTTCACCTCAACCTGGTATCGAGGGTTAGGCTTTCTGCACGTGAGTGCGCGAGGAGGAGGCGGCATGTCGGTGTCCCCGCCAGGACCAGGACCGGACCCAGGGGAGACCACGTCGACGGTCCTCCCCACGGACACCACGATCTCCCTCGGTGCTGTGGCGCCGGCCGATGCCCCCGAGGTCACCGAGAGCGGCATGTCCGCCGCCGACGAGGCTGCCGTCCAGGCGCTTCCGGGGCACTCCGCGCTGCTCATCGTGCAGCGTGGTCCTAATGCCGGCGCGCGGTTCCTGCTCGACGCCGACCGCACGACGGCGGGACGCCGGCCCGACAGCGACATCTTCCTCGACGACGTGACCGTGTCGCGCAAGCACGCGGAGTTCGTGCGCCGGGAGGATCACTTCGTCGTCCGCGACGTCGGAAGTCTCAACGGCACGTACGTCCAGCGCGACCGCATCGACGAGGCGGTGCTGCGCGACGGGGACGAGGTCCAGATCGGCAAGTACCGGCTTGTCTTCCATCCAAGCCCCCTGGACGCGGGCGGCGGCTCGGGGTGGTGAGGCGAGCAGTGGGGGTGGACGCCTAGAGGGGACGGGTGGTGTCGTCGTGGTGAGCGCGGCCGCTGGTCGGCGGGGTAGGCAGGACGCGACCATGAGCATCGGCGAGGTGCTCGGGCTGCTTCGCGCCGACTTCCCCGAGGTGACCATCTCCAAGATCCGCTTCCTCGAGGAGCAGGGGCTCGTCGAACCGGAGCGGACGCCGTCCGGGTACCGCAAGTTCACCGCGCAGGACGTCGAGCGGCTCCGATTCATCCTGAGCCGCCAGCGCGACCACTACCTCCCGTTGCGGGTGATCCGGGAGTACCTGGAGGCGGTGGACGCAGGGGAGGAGCCCGCGCCGCTGCCCGGTGGTCGGGCAGGCATGCCACGCCTCGTCGACGACGGGTCGCCTATCCCGACTGCCGAGCGATACCCCCGCCAGGGGCGCGACCTACGCATGACCCGCGCCGAGCTCGTGGAGATCAGCGGTGCCGACGAGGCGCTGCTCACCGCACTCGAGGCGCACGGCCTCGTGGCCGTCCGGGGAGGCAGCGGCTTCTTCGACGGCGAGGCCGCAGTCGTGGCGCGGATCGCGGCCCAGCTCGGGGCCTACGGCATCGAGCCACGGCATCTGCGCGCGTTCCGGGCCGCCGCGGACCGCGAGGCGGGGCTGGTCGAGCAGGTGGTGAGGCCGATGCAGCGCCAACCCGGTCCCGAGGCATCGGCCCGGGCCGAGGAGGCCGGCCGGGAGGTGGCCGCGCTGTGCCTGCGGCTGCACGCGGCCCTCGTCACCTCCGCCATGGAGCGCGGCGGGTTCTGACCGCGAGCAGCCGGTGGCCCGACCCGAGGGTCCGTCGCGCGGCGCCGGGCGCGAGGGTACGGTGGCAAGGTGCGCGAGCTGGACGTCGTCGGTGTCAGGGTGGAGATGCCCTCCAACAACCCGATCGTGCTGCTGCGCGAGCGTGGTGGTGACCGGTACCTGCCGATCTGGGTGGGTGCCCCTGAGGCGAGCGCCATCGCGTTCGCCCAGCAGGGCGTCGTCCCTCCGCGACCGATGACGCACGACCTGATGCGCGACGTCATTGCTGCCTTCGGGCGGCGGCTGGAAGAGGTGCGGATCATCGCGATGCGCGACGGCGTCTACCACGCCGAGCTGGCCTTCGACGGCGGGCTGGTAGTGGGCTCGCGCTCGTCCGACGCGATCGCGCTGGCGCTGCGCGTCGGATGCCGCATCCTCGGCGCCGACGAGGTGCTCGAGGCGGGCGGGGTCGCTGTGCCGGACGAGGAGGACGACGAGGTCGAGAAGTTCCGGGAGTTCCTCGACCAGGTCTCCCCGGAGGACTTCGAGAAGCCGGAAGCGCAGACCTGAGCCCCGGTCCGACGACCCAGTCTCAACCTCGACTCGAGGGTGAGACATCGGCCACACAGCTCGGCTTACAACTCCTCGATCACCGCTGGCGAAAGCCGACGAACCCCTGGCGTGGCCCGGTCACGACGCGACACGCCGTGTTCACCCGTACGCGCTTCGTTGACGGCCCTCCCTTGCGGGCCTACCGTGCAGGAGAAACGTCCTCGCTGTAGTTCCACCGTTGTGGCCCGCGCTGTCGGGGCCTCGCGGTCCTTCCCCCACCGAGGGCGTCTGAAGCGGAGGTCGGCGTGAGCGGCACTGGTGACGCCACGGGTCGGGCGAACGGCGAGACTCGACGGGTGATCCCCGAGCAGGCGCAGGGTCTGCTGTTCTCCGACGACCTCCCCGTGCTCGACGAGCACATCGGCTACCGGGGGCCGACCGCCTGTCGCGCCGCGGGCATCACTTACCGACAGCTGGACTACTGGGCTCGCACCGGGCTGGTCGAGCCAGGCGTGCGGCCCGCGACAGGGTCGGGCACCCAGAGGCTGTACGGGTTCCGGGACATCCTCGTCCTGAAGGTGGTCAAGAAGCTTCTCGACTCCGGGGTGTCCCTGCAGCAGATCCGCACCGCTGTCGCGCACCTGCGCCAGCGCGGTGTCGAGGACCTCGCGCAGATCACACTGATGAGTGACGGCGCGAGCGTGTACGAGTGCACGTCCGCCGACGAGGTCATCGACCTCGTCCAGGGCGGGCAGGGCGTCTTCGGCATCGCCGTGGGCAGGGTATGGCGCGAGATCGAGGGCACCCTGGCGCAGCTGCCGGGGGAGCGGGCGGAGGAGGCGGACACCGATGCCCCCGGCGCGGCGTCCGACGATGAGCTGTCGCGGCGGCGCCGGGAGCGCGCGGCCGGCTGACTCGACCGGCGACCGGTGGTCAGCGTGCGACGGTGGCGCGGCGCGCGTTGCGCGTGCTGGCCCGCATGATGCGAGACAGGTGCGTGTCGAACACCTGAGCCAGCTCCATGGCGGCCGGACCGGGCCATGCATGGACGGGCTGGCTGGCGCCCTGAGCCTGCTGGAGGGCACTGCGCTCGGGGATCGCGGGAGACAGCACGAGCGGGCCGAACATGTCGGCCAGCTCGGCCACCCGGAACCGGTGCTCGGGCGAGCGCTCCCGGAAGCGGTTCACGAGCACGCCGAGGGGCTGCAGCGCGGGTGCCACGCTGCGGCGCAGCTCGTCGACGGCGCGCAGGGCGCGGTCTGCCGCCGTGACGGAGAAGAGGGCCGGCTCGGTGACGACGATCGCCCGGTGGCTCGCAACCAGTCCCGAGCGCGTGAGGGCCCCGAGCGACGGGGGGCAGTCGATGATCACGAGTCGGTAGCGCTCGAGTCGCGCCACGTGCTGAGCCAGCCTGGTCAGCGCCCGCTCGCCCGTGCGGGGTCCGTCGTAGACGCTCACCTCGTACGACCCCGGCAAGACGTCGAGCGCGCCGGGGTGGTCGGAGGTCCAGCCGCTCGGTGCGACAGCCGCGTCGAGGACGCGCCGACGTGAGTTCGCCAGCACGTCGACCAGGGTCGTGGCCGGCGGGTCCGCGACGTCCAGGCCGGTCGTGGCGTCGGCCTGGGGGTCGAGGTCCACGACCAGGGTGGGGATGGCCTTGGTCAGGGCGGCCGAAGCCAGGCCGAGGACGACGGAGGTCTTACCCACGCCGCCCTTGAGGCTGCAGACACTGACTACGATCACCTCCCGACGGTACCGAACCCGACCGACAGACCGGTGGCGGACCGGCCGGACACACCGTCCGGCATTGCACGACGCGCGCACGCGCGCAAGGGCCGTCGGTGTCCAGATCACCTCCGCCGCGGTGGTAGCGTGCCCCTGCTGGTGACCCCGCATGGGAGAGCCCGGCCAGGCCGCCCAGGTGAGCGACCCGCCGGGCGCCGAAGGGGCAATACTCCCCGAAACCTCTCAGGCGCCAGGACCGTGCGGGCGAGGCGACTCTGAAGGCGCGCCGCGCCGACAGAGGGGGAGGCAGTGCACCGCCCAACCGGGCGGTGCGACCACGCCTCGGTGGGAGCCTCCGACATGACCTCCACGACGGATCGTCCCGTCCCCCCCTTCGACCACGACGACCTTCCTCCGCAGGCCGGCGCCGACGCCGCCGCGCGAGGACTGGGCCGTGGTCGCGTCGCCACCCGCTTCTCGGACCGACATGTGGGGCCTGGCCCGGACGATGTCGCTGCCATGCTCGCGCTCGTTGGCTACCCGAGCCTGCGCGCCCTCACCGAGGCCGTGATGCCGGCCGTCATCCGCACCCTGGAGCCTCTCGCGCTGCCCCCGGCGGCCAGCGAGGCCGAGGTTCTTGCGGAGCTGCGGGCACTGGCCGCACAGAACACCCTCAGCGTCGCCATGATCGGCCAGGGCTACCACGGGACGACGACGCCCGGCGTCATCCTGCGCAACGTGCTGGAGAACCCGGCGTGGTACACCGCGTACACGCCCTACCAGCCGGAGATCTCGCAGGGCCGGCTCGAGGCCCTGCTCAACTTCCAGACCATGGTCATCGACCTGACCGCGCTGCCGATCGCCAACGCCTCCTTGCTCGACGAGGCCACCGCCGCCGCCGAGGCGATGACGCTCATGCGGCGCTCGTCGAAGGCGCCTGCGGACGCCGTCCTCGTCGTCGACGCCGACGTCCTGGAGCAGACCCGCGCGGTCATCGGCACCCGCGCCGAGCCCCTCGGGCTTCGCGTCGTGGACGTCGACCTGTTCGCCGGAGCGGCTGCCCCTCGCGACGTGCTGGACGCCGCCGCGGACGGCGCCGCGGTGTTCGGCGTGGTCGTGCAGTACCCGGGTGCCGGCGGGGCCGTGCGCGACCTGCGCGGCGTTGTCGAGGCCGCCCACGCGCGCGGAGCACTCGTGACGGCCGCGGCCGACCTGCTCGCCCTCACGCTGCTGACCCCGCCGGGAGAGCAGGGGGTCGACGTCGTGGTCGGGTCGACACAGCGCTTCGGCGTCCCCATGGGGTACGGCGGGCCGCACGCCGGGTACATGTCGGTGCGGGCGGGCCTCGAGCGGTCGATGCCCGGCCGCCTGGTCGGGGTGTCCGTGGACGCCGATGGTGCCCCCGCGTACCGGTTGTCGCTGCAGACCCGTGAGCAGCACATCCGCCGGGAGAAGGCCACGAGCAACATCTGCACCGCACAGGTGCTGCTCGCCGTGATGGCCTCGATGTACGCCGTCTACCACGGCCCGGAGGGGCTGCGCGCCATCGCCGCCCGGGTCGCGGGTCGTGCCGCCGCGCTCGCACAGGCCTTGCGCTCTGCCGGGGTCTCGACGGTGCACGGCGAGGTCTTCGACACGGTGCTCGCCGAGGTTCCCGGTCGGGCGGAGGCGGTCGTCGCAGCGGCCCGCGACCGCGGGGTCCTGCTGCGCCTCGTCGACGGCGACCACGTCGGGATCAGCTGCGACGAGACGACGACGCCGGCCCACGTGGCGGCCGTGTGCGCGGCCTTCGGCGTCGAGGCACCGGCGTCGGACGCCGTGGCGGCCATCCCCGACGAGCTGCGGCGGACGAGTGACTTCCTCACCCATCCGGTGTTCTCGAGCTACCGGTCCGAGACCGCGATGCTGCGGTACCTGCGTCGCCTGGCCGACGCGGACTACGCCCTCGACCGGGGCATGATCCCGTTGGGGTCGTGCACGATGAAGCTCAACGCCACGACCGAGATGGAGCCGGTCACCTGGCCCGAGTTCGCGGACCTGCACCCCTTCGCGCCCGTTGAGCACGCGACCGGCACCCGGACGATCGTCGCGGACCTGGCCCGTTGGCTGTGCGAGATAACCGGCTACGACGCGGTCAGCCTGCAGCCCAACGCGGGATCCCAGGGAGAGCTGTCCGGCTTGCTGGCGATCCGTGCCTACCACCGCGCGAGGGGGCAGTCCCAGCGTGACGTCTGCCTCATCCCCTCCAGCGCGCACGGCACCAACGCCGCCTCCGCGGTCATGGCGGGGCTGCGCGTCGTCGTCGTCGCCTGCGACGACCACGGCAACGTCGACATGGCGGACCTGCAGGCGAAGGTCCAACAGCACGGTGACGTCCTGGCCGCCGTAATGATCACCTATCCGTCGACGCACGGCGTGTTCGAGGAGGCCGTGGCCGACCTGTGCGCGCAGGTCCACGACGCCGGAGGCCAGGTCTACGTCGACGGCGCGAACCTCAACGCTCTCGTCGGGCTGAGCCGCCCCGGTCGTTTCGGGGCCGACGTCTCGCACCTCAACCTTCACAAGACCTTCTGCATCCCGCACGGGGGCGGCGGGCCGGGTGTCGGCCCGGTGGGGGTGCGCGCGCACCTGGCGCCGTACCTGCCCAACCACCCCATGGACGCCGGCGCCGGGCCGGTCACCGGTGTCGGACCTGTGTCCGGCGCGCCGTTCGGGTCGGCGGGCATCTTGCCGATCTCGTGGGCGTACGTGCGGCTCATGGGCACCGACGGGCTGGCGACGGCCACCGGGGCGGCCATCCTGGCGGCCAACTACGTGGCTGCCAGGCTGCGCGAGCACTACCCCGTGCTCTACACCGGGCGCGGCGGGCTGGTCGCCCACGAGTGCATCCTCGACCTGCGGCCCCTCACCAAGGCGACGGGGGTGACGGTGGACGACGTCGCGAAGCGGCTCGTCGACTACGGCTTCCACGCCCCGACGATGTCGTTCCCGGTCGCGGGAACGCTCATGGTCGAGCCCACCGAGAGCGAGGACCTCGTGGAGCTGGACCGGTTCTGCGACGCGATGATCGCCATCAGGCGTGAGGCCGACCGGGTCGCCGCGGGGGAGTGGCCCGCCGAGGACAACCCCCTCTGCAACGCGCCCCACACGGCCGAGTGCCTGGTCGAGGAGTGGAAGCACCCGTACTCTCGCTCCGAGGCGGTCTACCCGGCCGGGGTGGACCGGCGGTCGAAGTACTGGGCCCCGGTGCGACGCATCGACGGCGCCTACGGCGACCGGCACCTGGTGTGCTCGTGCCCGGACCCCAGCGCGTTCGAGGGGTGACGCGGGCATGCACCTCCGTGTGACAAGTCCGGGGGAGACGACGAGCCCCTGGTGTCAGCATCCGGGCATGGGGTAGAACGCGGTCCTGCACCGGTCCGGCGGCTGGAGGGCGTCGAGATGGAGTACACGCGACTGGGGAGTACCGGCCTGAGGGTCAGCCGGATCGGGCTGGGCTGCATGAGCTACGGCCGCGCTAGTGCCGGGCTGCACCCGTGGACGTTGGACGAGGATGCCGCCGCGCCGTTCTTCCGGCAGGCCGTCGAGCTGGGAGTGACCTTCTGGGACACCGCGAACGTCTACCAGGGAGGAACCTCCGAGGAGTTCGTGGGCCGCGCCATCACCAGGTTCTCGCGCCGCGAGGACATCGTGCTCGCCACGAAGGTGAGCGGGCGGATGCACGACGGCCCCGGTGGTGGTGGCCTGTCCCGCAAGGCCGTTCTCGAGCAGGCCGACGCCTCGTTGCGGCGGCTGGGCACCGACTACGTCGACGTCTACTACCTCCACCGCTTCGACGACCAGGTGCCGGTCGAGGAGACGTTGCAGGCCCTGGACGACCTGGTACGGGCGGGCAAGGTGCTCTACCTGGGGGCCTCGTCGATGTGGGCCTGGCAGTTCGGCAAGCTCCAGCATGCCGCCGACGCGCACGCGTGGACGAAGCTCTCGGCGATGCAGGACCAGTACAACGTCCTCAAGCGGGAGGAGGAGCGGGACATGATCCCGATGTGCCTCGACCAGGGCGTCGGCCTCACGCCCTACTCGCCGCTGGCCAAGGGCCGCGCCGCGCGCCCGTGGGGCGAGCAGACCACCCGGTCCTCCTCGGACACCGTGGCCACGGCGTTCGACCGCGACGTCGACCAAGCCGTCGTGGACGCCGTCCAGCAGGTCGCCGACGCCCGCGGGGTTCCGATGGCGCAGGTCGCCCTGGCCTGGGTGCTGTCCAGGCCCGTGGTGTCCTGCCCGATCGTCGGCGCCACCAAGCCCCATCACCTGCAGCACGCCGTCGCGGCACTCGACCTCCAGCTGACCGAGGACGAGGTCGCAGTACTGGAGCGGGACTACACCCCCCAGGACAACTACTGGTGGTGAGCTCCGTCAGGACGCCGAGGCCAGGCGGAGCTGAGAGCCGCGGCGGCCCTTGACGACCTCCAGGCGCGCGGGGATGCGGTCCTTCAGGTCCGGCACGTGGCTCACGAGGCCGATCGCCCGGCCCCCGCTGCGCAGGCCGTCCAGGACGTCCATGACCTCCTCCAGAGTCTCGGGGTCGAGGCTGCCGAAGCCCTCGTCGATGAACAGGGTGTCGAGCCGGATCCCGCCGGACTCGGCGGAGACGACATCGGCCAGCCCGAGGGCGAGCGCGAGCGACGTGTAGAACGCCTCCCCGCCTGACAGCGACGACGTGTCGCGCTGGTGACCCGTCCAGCCGTCGACGACCTGCAGCTCCAACCCGGATCGGCCGCGCCCCCGCTCGGCCTCGTCGGCGTGCACGAGGGTGTACCTCCCCCCGGACATCTGGGCCAACCGCTGGCTTGCCGCCACCGCCACCTCGTCCAGGCGTGCGGCCAGCACGTAGGCGGCGAGGCTGATGCGCCGCGTGTTGTCGCCGCCAGTGCCCTCCAGGCAGCGCGACAGCTCACTGGCGGTTCGACTTGCCTGCCGAACCGGGGCGGCATGTCGCAGGTGAGCGCTCATCCCCGCCAGGAGTCCGTCCAGGGAGGCCACTGCGGTCTCGCAGAGCGCGATGTCCCGGGCGGCCGCCTGGTCCTCCACCGAGGCCAGCTCCGCGGCGTGCGCAGCGCCCGCCACGTCGGGCGTCGGCTCGCCGGCTGCGGCTGCCAGGTCGGGGTCGGCGACGAGCTGCCCGACCACGGCCAGCTCGTCCTCCTGGCGGCGCAGCTCCTCGCACAGCGTCGACGCGCGGTCCTCGGGGAGGGCGGCCGCCGCTGCGGCGTCGAGGTCGGCGAAGCCGGCGTCACGTGCGGCCTTGCGGCCCGTGCTCCGCGCCACGTCGAGGGCTCGCCGCGCCTCCCGAGCCTGCCGTCTGGTCACCAGCAGCTGCTCCGTCGTGTCGACGGCCGTTGTCAGGCGGGCTCGCCGCGCCGTCGGCGACTCGTCCTCCCCGCGGGCGTGGTCTATGCGCACGCGCAGGTCGTCGCGGGCCGACAGCAGTGACGTCGCTGCTCTCTGAGCCACATCGAGTGCGGCCGAGGCCTCGGCGAGGCTTTCCTGGGCCCGGACCGCGGCGAGGGCCCCGGAGTCCAGCTGCGCACGGATCCGCTCGACGCCGGCAGCCGCCGACGCAGCCTCGGCGACCTCGCGCGCGGCGTCCGCCAGACGCGACGTCGCCCCGGCGACGTCCAGCCCCGCGGCGACCGCCTCGACCGCGGCCAGCCGAGCCCCGACCGCCGCCAGGGTCCCGTCGGCCGCCTCATGAGCCGCCGCGGCCGCGTCCACCTCAGCCTTCGCCGCCTGCTCGGCCTCGCGGGTGACCACCTCGATGCCGGCAGCCGAGGGCGCGGGATGGTCACTGCTGCCGCACACGGGGCAGGGCAGGCCGTCGCGCAGGTCGGACGCCAGCTCTGCGGCCATCCCCTCCAGACGCCGCTCGCGAAGGTCGAGCCAGTGTTGCCGGGCCAGACCCGACTGCTCCCGGGCATGGTCGCGTCGGGCGCGCAAGGACTGCGACTCCACGCCCAGGACCTCGCGCTCGGCGGCGGCGGCGGCCATGGCCGTGGCTGCCTCGTGGCGCGCGGCGGCGACGTCCAGCAACGCCGCCCGAGCGGCCGCCTGCTGCAGCTCCTCGCGCAAGACCTGTGCGGCCGCGTTCCACCCCTCCAGGCCGGCGCGCGCCTCCTCATGCCTGGCTCGGGCCAGCCCCAGCGACGTGAGCGCCTCGACGGCGCGCGCCTCGACCTCGACGAGCCGGCGCGCGTCGGTCTCGGCGGCAGCCAGGCGCCCGATCTCCTCACGGGCGGCCGCCAGAGCGCGGCCGACGGCCTCGTCGTCGGGCAGGTCGACGACCCCGATGCCGGTGAACGCCACGTGTGCGGCGGCCTCGGCGGCCACAGCCAGCTCACCGGCGGCGTGCTCCACCTCGGCCGCGGCCACGCGCAGAGGAGGCAGCAGCGGCGCCAGGACAGCCGCCCGCTGTGCTGCGCTGATCCGGCTGCGCATCGCCTCCCGCTCACTGGCCGAGGCGACCAGGCAGCGGTGTCGCTCTGAGGCCCTGGCGTGCTCGGCCTGTCTGCCGGCCACCGTCCGCGCCCTCTCCAGGCGCGCGCCGGCACGGCGGGCCAGCGTTGTCGCCGCCGTGCGCCGGGCGCTCGCCTGCTCCCAGGCCAGGACAGCCAGGGCGCGCAGGGCGGCCACCCGTGCGACGGGGTCGGCGAGCGGGTCGTCGTCCCCGGCGGGTAGGGGTGTGGAAAGAGCCGGCAGAGCGCTGACAGCCTGCTCGGCACGCGCCAGGAGCTCCCGCGTGGCGGCGTCCGCCACGTCGGCGTCACGGCGCAGGCGGGCCTGGTGCTCGCGCAGCCAGGACTGGACCGCGGAGAAGCGGTCAGTCTCGAACAGCCGTTCCAGCATGTGCCGTCGGGTCTCGGCGTCGGCCCGCAGGAACGCGGCGAAGTCGCCCTGGGGCAGGAGGACCAGCTTGGTGAACTGCTCGTGGCCCAGCCCCAGCACGTCGTCCAGCAGGTGCGAGGCCTCGTCGATGCGCTGGCTGAGAGCCACCCACTGCCCGTCGCGCATCTCGCGCAGGAGCACCCGCGCCTGTTCGGTCGTCGTCCCGATGCCGCGCTTCTTCGGACGCTCCCAGGCCGGCGAGCGCGCCACCTCGAAGCGTCTGCCGCTCACCGAGAACTCACACACCACCCGGGGCGCGCTCGTCGGGTCTGCATGGTCGCTGCGCAGCCTCGAGGTGCCGGCCCGCACCCCGGCGACCCGGCCGTAGAGGGCGAAGCACACCGCGTCCAGCACGCTGGTCTTGCCCGATCCGGTCGGCCCGTGCAGCAGGAACAGCCCTGCGCTGCTCAGCTCGTCGAAGTCGACCACCTGCTCGCCGGCGAACGGCCCGAAGGCGCTGATCTGCAGCCGGTGGAGCCTCATCCGGCCTCCTGCAGCCGGGCCGCTGCGCCTGCCGGCAGGGCCGAACGCCGAGGGTCCAGGGCCGTGACCCGCGCCTCCTCCGGGTCAAGGCGCCGGGACGCCTCCACCGCGCAGGCCAGCAGCGCCGCCTCCTCCGGGGTTGCCGGGCGACCCCTGACGTGCTCGACGAAGCCGCAGCACACCTGCGTGTCGTCCTTGCCTGCCAGGCGCTCGGCATGGCGGGCGTGCGCGACGAGGCCGGCGCCCTCCGGCTCGAACCTCAGCTCCAGGGTGTGCGGGAAGCGCTCGCGCACGCGTCGCATCGCCTCCGCGGGCCGATGGGCGTCGGTGAGTGTGACCTGGCACCACGCGCCCTCCTGGCCCTCCTGCGCAGGATCGCGCAGGAGGTCGTCCAGGGCGCCCCGCAAGACTGCGAGGCGGCGCGGGACGGGCGCGTCGACGGCGACCACCTGCTCCAGGCCGCGTCTGCCCACCTCCACCAGCCACGACCCCTTCACCTGCCCGGCCTCGGAGAACGAGTAGGCCAGCGGGGAGCCGCTGTAGCGCACGCCGTCGCCGACGCTCTGGCGCCCGTGCAGGTGCCCGAGGGCGACGTAGTCGGGCCCCGCGAAGACCGAGGCCGGCACTGCCGCCACGCCCCCCACGCTGATGTCGCGCTCGCTGTCGCTGGGCAGCCCGCCCACCACGAACGCGTGCGCGGCCACGACCGACCGGGCAGCTCCTCGGGTGGCGAGGTCGGCCCGGACCGCGCCCATGGTCGCGCGGAGGACCGCTTCGTGGCTGACGTGCTCGGCGCCCAGGTCGGCGCCGGCCAGCGCGGGCTCCAGGTACGGCAGGGGGTACACCGCGAGCGGCCCGTGCGCGTCGTCCAGGACGACCGGCTCGGCGCAGCGGCGCGGGTCGGTACGAATGTGCACGTGGGCCGTCTCCAGCAGCCGCGACCCGAAGCCCAGCCGCCGGGCGGAGTCGTGGTTGCCGCTGGTGAGGACGACGCTGGCCCCGGTGGCCACCAGCCGGGCCAGCGCGTCGTCCAGCAGCGCGACCACGTCGACGGCCGGCAGCGCACGGTCGTAGACGTCGCCGGCCACCAGGACGACGTCCACCCCCTCGTCGCGGACGACCTGCACGAGGTGGTCGACGAAGGCGGCCTGCGCGTCGAGCATCCCCACCCGGTGGAAGGAACGCCCGAGGTGCCAGTCGGACGTGTGCAGCAGCCTCACGTCCTCGACTGTAGGCACCGGCACCGACACCGGCCCGGCGCCGCGCCCGGCGTGGTGGGTATCTGGTGAGGGACGCCGCGATGTGACACCGTCGCTGGCGTGGGCGAAGAAGTGCAGGCGAGCCAGTTCACGCGCGAGCAGCGGCAGACCTACCGGGCGAAGGTGCAGCTCTGCCTGGACGTGTTCGAGCGCATGCTGGCCTCCTCCACGTTCGACGCCGAGCTGCCGCTGACCGGGCTGGAGGTGGAGCTCAACCTGGTGGACGCGCAGTACCAGCCCTACCTGGGCAACATCGGGGTGCTGGAGGAGATCGCCGACCCCGCCTTCCAGACTGAGCTCGGTGCCTACAACATCGAGCTCAACGTGCCACCGCGGGCGATGGGCGGGGACTCCGCCCTGGAGCTGGAGGCGGACCTGCGAGCCTCGCTCAACGCCGCGGAGGAGAAGGCCAACCGGCGAGGGGCCCACATCGTGATGGTGGGCATCCTGCCCACGCTGATGGCCGAGCACCTCGCGGGCCCGGAGTGGATGAGCCCGTCGGCGCGCTACGCCGCGCTCAACGACTCGATCTTCGCCGCCCGGGGCGAGGACATCCACCTCGACATCCACGGGCCCGAGCGCCTGGAGACGTTCGCCTCCACGCTGGCCGCCGAGTCGGCCTGCACGAGCGTGCAGCTGCACCTTCAGGTGGCCCCGCAGGACTTCGCCCGCGCCTGGAACGCCGCACAGCTCCTGGCGGGGCCGCAGGTGGCGGTGGGGGCGAACTCGCCGTACTTCTTCGGACGCAACCTGTGGCGCGAGACCCGGCTCGAGCTGTTCATGCAGGCCACCGACACCCGGTCGCCAGAGCTGCGCAACCAGGGCGTGCGCCCGCGGGTCTGGTTCGGCGAGCGCTGGATCACCTCGATCTTCGACTTGTTCGAGGAGAACGTCCTGTACTTCCCGTCACTGCTGCCCGAGGTCACCGACGAGGACCCGCTCGCCGAGTTCGAGGCGGGGCGCGCGCCGCGCCTGCAGGAGCTGCGGCTGCACAACGGCACCATCTGGCGCTGGAACCGGCCCGTCTACGACATCGTCGACGGCCAGCCGCACGTGCGGGTGGAGAACCGGGTGCTGCCGGCGGGCCCGACGGTGGTCGACATCGTGGCGAACGCGGTCTTCTACTACGGGGTGCTGCGGGTGCTCATGAACGACGACCGCCCTCTGTGGACCAAGATGAGCTTCGCCACTGCGGAGGAGAACTTCCGGGCCTGCGGCCAGCACGGGCTGGACGCCACGCTGTACTGGCCCGGCCTCGGCGAGGTGACGGTCGATGAGCTGGTGCTGCGCCGGCTGCTGCCGATGGCGCACGAGGGGCTGCGCGGCTGGGGGGTCTCGGACTCGGCCCGCGACCGCTACCTGGGGATCATCGAGCAGAGGGCTAAGACCGGGCGCAACGGCGCGTCCTGGCAGGTCGCCACGGTGCATGCCCTGGAGGAGCGGGGGGCCGACCGGGTGGGCGCGCTGGCTCAGATGCTGGACCTGTACACGCAGGGGATGCATGCCAACGAACCGGTGCACACCTGGCCACTGCCCTGACGGCAGGCCGTTGACCCGAGGCCTGGCCACTGCCCTGAGGGCGGGCCGTTGCCAGGAGGGGAGGTGGACGGCGCCCCGCCGCGTCCTGGGGTGAAGTCCTGGGGTGATGTCCTGGGGTGATGTCTGGGTGATGTCGCCCCTGCCCCGATGACAGCGCCGCCCCCGGGCTGACAGGCTGTGCCCCGCGCGCGACGGCGTCCTCTGCATCGCGCGCGAGCCCGTCTGTCGCACGCAGTCGCTGGTCAGTCGCCAGCCAGCCAGTTGCCAGTCAGCCGCAAGTCAGTCGAAGGAGATCGCGTTGGCCGACGTGCCCCGTCACAAGGTGTTGCTCGACGAGTCGGAGATGCCGACCCGGTGGTACAACCTCATCCCCGACCTGCCGAGCCCGCCGCCTCCGCCGCTGCACCCGGGCACCATGCAGCCGGTGGGGCCGGACGACCTGGCGCCGCTGTTCCCGATGGACCTGATCCTTCAGGAGGTCAGTGGGGACAGCTACATCGACATCCCGGAGGAGGTGCTCGACGTCTACCGGCTCTGGCGGCCGTCGCCCCTGTACCGGGCGCACCGCCTGGAGAAGGCGCTGGGCACGCCGGCGCGGATCTACTACAAGTACGAGGGCGTCTCGCCGGCCGGCTCGCACAAGCCCAACACCGCCGTCCCGCAGGCGTACTACAACGCGAAGGCCGGGGTGCGGAAGCTCACCACCGAGACGGGTGCCGGCCAGTGGGGCACGGCCCTGGCCTTCGCATGCTCGGTCTTCGGGCTGGAGTGCGAGGTCTGGCAGGTCGCCGCCAGCTACGACCAGAAGCCGTACCGCCGCATCATGATGGAGACCTTCGGCGCCTCCGTGCACCGCTCGCCGTCGGAGCTCACGGCCTCCGGACGCGCGATCCTGGCTGAGGCCCCCGACCACCCCGGCTCGCTGGGCATCGCGATCAGCGAGGCCGTCGAGGTGGCCGCGCAGGACCCCGAGATCCGCTATGCGTTGGGCAGCGTGCTCAACCACGTGCTGCTGCACCAGACGATCATCGGCGAGGAGGCGCTGCTGCAGTTCGCGAAGGTGGGCGAGACGCCGGACGTGATCGTCGGCTGCACCGGTGGTGGGTCGAACTTCGGGGGGCTCACGTTCCCGTTCCTGCGGGAGAAGCTCAAGGGCCGGATCAACCCGATGATCCGGGCCGTCGAGCCGGCCTCGTGCCCGTCGCTGACCCACGGCGTCTACGCCTACGACTTCGGCGACACAGCGGGCATGACGCCGCTGCTGAAGATGCACACCCTCGGCCACCGCTTCGTCCCGGACCCGATCCACGCGGGCGGGCTGCGCTACCACGGCATGTCGCCGCTGATCTCCCACATCTACGAGCTGGGGCTGATCGAGGCATTGGCCGTGCCGCAGACGGAGTGCTTCACCGCAGCCGTGCAGTTCGCCCGGGCGGAGGGCATCCTCCCAGCGCCCGAGCCCTCGCACGCCCTCGCGGCGTGCGTGCGGGAGGCGCTGGCCTGCAAGGAGTCCGGGGAGGAGAAGGTGATCCTCACGGCGCTGTGCGGCCACGGCCACCTCGACCTGGCCTCCTACGAGGCGTTCCTGTCGGGTCGGATGGTGGACGAGGAGGTGACCGAGGCGCGCTTCGCCGAGGCACTCACCGACCTGCCGGCGGTCCCGTAGCCCAGCTTTCCTCCCGTCCTCTGGAGCCGTGTTGTCGCCGAAGTGCCCGGAACGCGACAGGTAGGCTCCAGAGGACGGGGGATGGGCTCCCGAGGACGGGGGGACGCCGCCCCGCTGGGTTAGCGTGACGGTGTGACCTCGGTGGCCCCTCAGTCCGAGCCGTCGCAGCTCGAGCCAGCGACGTTCGACCCAGCCGACCCGGCCTTCCTGGCCGACCCGTACCCGGTGTTCGCCCGGTTACGTGGGCAGGGGCCCGTGCATTGGCACGAGGGGCTCGGCCTGTACGTCGCCGTCTCCCACGCAGCCTGCGACGGGCTGCTGCGTGAACGCGGGCTCGGGCGAATCTGGAAGGACCGGGAGCCGGCCGAGCAGTTCCCGGCATTCAACCTGCTGCACCGCACCTCGATCCTGGAGAACGAGCCTCCGACGCACACGCGTCTTCGCCGCCTGGTGGCCGGCGCGTTCGGCCGCGGGCATGTGGAGCGGATGCGGCCGTGGGTGGCCGACCTGGCCGGGCGGCTCGTGGGCGAGCTGGCAGACCGGCTCGAGGGGGGTGGCAGCGCGGACCTGATCGCCGTGGTCGCCGAGCCGGTCCCCGTCGAGGTGATCGCCGAGCTGCTGCAGGTGCCCACCGCAGACCGGCACCACCTGCGCCCCTGGTCGAACGCGATCGTGAAGATGTACGAGTACGGCCTGCCGCAACCCCAGCAACGCCTGGCCGAGGACGCCGCCCGCGCCTTCGTGGCATACCTGCGCGACCTCGTCGCGGATCGACGTCGCGCGCCGCGCCCCGCGGACATGGTCAGCGACCTGGTCGCGGCCGCCGACGGGCAGGAGCGGCTGAGCGAGGACGAGATCGTCGGGACCTGCGTGCTGCTGCTCATGGCCGGCCACGAGGCCACCGTCAACGTCACCGGCAACGGGATGCTCGCGTTGCTGCACCACCGTGACCAGTGGCGCCGGCTCGTGGCGGACCCGGGTCTCGTGGCGTCGGCGACCGAGGAGATGGTGCGCTTCGACTCCTCCCTGCAGCTCTTCGAACGGACCGCCACCCGTGACGTCGAGATCGCCGGCACCCTCGTGCGCGAGGGGGAGAAGGTCGCGGCCCTGCTGGGAGCGGCCAACCGCGACCCGGCGGTGTTCGCCCACCCGGACCTCCTCGACGTCGCCCGGACCCCCAACCCCCACATCGGGTTCGGCAGCGGCATCCACTTCTGCCTCGGCGCGCCGCTGGCCCGCGTGGAGGTGCAGTCGGTGCTGTCCGCCCTGCGCTCCCGGCTGCCGCACCTGACCCTGGCCCAGGAGCCGCAGCGGCGCCCCGAGTTCGTGATCCGCGGGCTGACCGCGCTGCAGGTCACCGCCGGCTGAGAGTGCGCCTGCAGAGCCTGCCGGTGAGGATGGCGACATGCGCCTCGGACTGCAGGTTCCCAGTTTCACCTGGCCCGGTGGGCCGGCCGCCATCGGGCCGACCTTCCGCCGCATCGCCCGCGACGCCGAGGCGGCCGGGTTGTCGAGCCTGTGGGTGATGGACCACTTCTTCCAGATCAGCATGGTCGGGCCGCCGGAGAACGCGATGCTCGAAGGGTGGTCGGCGCTGGCCCACGCGGCCGCGGTCACGCACACGATCACCCTCGGCACGATGGTGACCGGCGTGACGTACCGGCACCCCGGCGTGCTCGTCAAGACGGCCACGACCCTCGACGTCCTCTCCGGCGGAAGGGCCTGGCTCGGCATCGGGGCGGCCTGGAACGAGGACGAGCACCGGGGTCTGGGCGTGCCCTACCCCCCGTTGTCCGAGCGGTTCGAGCGGCTGGAGGAGACCCTGCGGATCGCCCACCAGATGTGGTCGGGCGACGAGAGCCCGTTCGACGGCGTCCACTACACGCTCCAGCGCCCGTTGAACTCGCCGCCGGCCCTGTCCCGCCCGCACCCACGGGTGCTCGTCGGGGGCACGGGGGAGAAGAAGACGCTGCGCATGGTCGCCCAGTACGCCGACGCCTGCAACATCTTCGAGATGGGCGTTCCCGCGGTCCGCGCCAAGCTCGACGTGCTGCAGGGCCACTGCGCGGCGCTGGGACGCGACTACGCCCAGATCGAGCGGACGTCGCTCGGCCGGCTGGCGCTCAGCCGGGACGGGCGGGCGGGCACGCAGACAGTGGACGCCGCGGTCGAGCGCCTCGCCCGTTACGCGGAGCTCGGCATCGACCAGGCCATCGTCTCGATGCCGGCCGACCACGACCCGGCGGCGTGGGAGCTCGTGCCCGACCTTGTGACCCGGCTCGCGGAGATCACCCCCGCCGGCCGCTGACCCTCCCACCGCCCAGGGGCGCCGTCGGTTCACCGTCGGCACAGCGGCGCCGGCTGAACGCCGACGCGCTGCGCCGCTACCTTTGACCCACCCCGCAACGACGCGGCACCTGCTGATGCCGGCCGACATCCGGGAAGGGCCTCGTGTTCTCGAAGATCCTGGTCGCCAACCGAGGCGAGATCGCCGTGCGGGCCTTCCGCGCGGCCTACGAGGTGGGTGCGCGCACCGTCGCGGTGTTCCCGTGGGAGGACCGCAACGCCGTCCACCGGACAAAGGCGGACGAGGCCTACCTGATCGGGGAGCGTGGGCACCCCGTGCACGCCTACCTCGACATCGCCGAGATCATCCGCGTGGCGCGGGAGTCCGGCTCCGACGCGGTGTACCCCGGGTACGGCTTCCTCTCAGAGAACCCGGGGCTGCCTCGGGCCTGCGTCGAGGCGGGGATCACGTTCGTCGGCCCGGGTGCCGACGTGCTGACCATGGCCGGCAACAAGGTCAAGGCCCTGGCCGCCGCGCGGGCGGCCGGCGTGCCGGTGCTCGCGTCGTCGCCGGCCTCGGCCGACCTCGACCTGCTCGTGGCCGCGGGGGAGAGTGTCGGCTTCCCGCTGTTCGCGAAGGCCGTGGCCGGCGGCGGGGGCCGGGGGATGCGCCGGGTGGACGACGCCGCGAGCCTGCGCGATGCCCTGCAGACGGCCATGCGGGAGGCCGAAGGTGCCTTCGGCGACTCCACGATGTTCCTCGAGCAGGCCGTGCTGCGCCCCCGGCACATCGAGGTGCAGGTGCTCGCCGACACCGAAGGGCATATCGTACACCTGTTCGAACGCGACTGCTCGGTGCAGCGTCGCCACCAGAAGGTGGTGGAGATCGCCCCGGCCCCGGCGCTGCACCCGGCGACGCGCGAGGCCCTGTGCCGCGACGCGGTGGCCTTCGCCAGGCAGGTGGGCTACGTCAACGCCGGCACCGTCGAGTTCCTGCTCGCGACGGCGGGGGAGCGGGCCGGAGAGCACGTCTTCATCGAGATGAACCCGCGCATCCAGGTCGAGCACACCGTCACCGAGGAGGTGACCGACGTCGACCTCGTGCAGTCGCAGATGCGGATCGCGGCGGGGGAGTCGCTGGCCGACCTCGGTCTCACGCAGGACCGGATCACACTGCGGGGTGCCGCGATCCAGTGCCGCATCACTACCGAGGACCCCGCGAACGGGTTCCGGCCCGACACCGGCATGGTGAACACCTACCGTTCACCGGGCGGCGCCGGGGTGCGCCTGGACGGCGGCACCGTGCACGCAGGTGCCTCGATCAGCCCCCACTTCGACTCCCTTCTGGTCAAGCTCGTCTGCCGCGGCCACGACTTCCCTTCCGCGGTGGCCCGGGCACGCAGGGCCCTGGCGGAGTTCCGCATCCGCGGCGTCAGCACGAACATCCCGTTCCTGCAGGCGCTGCTGGCCGAGCCGGACTTCATGACGGGCGCGGTGACCACGTCGTTCATCGACGAGCGGCCGCACCTGCTGACCTCGCGGGCCAGCAGCGACCGCGGCACCAGGCTGCTCACGTGGCTCGCCGACGTCACCGTCAACCGTCCCTACGGCGAGGCACGCGTCAGCGTCCCGCCGGCGGCGAAGCTGCCCAGGCTGGACACCTCGGCCGCACCACGGGACGGCTCCCGCCAGCGCCTGCTCGCCCTCGGCCCCGACGGGTTCGCGCGGGACCTTCGCGGGAGCACCGCGGTCGCCGTGACCGACACGACGTTCCGCGACGCCCACCAGTCCCTGCTGGCGACCCGCGTGCGCAGCCGGGACCTGCTCGCCGTCGCCCCGTCCGTGGCCCGGCTCACCCCCGGGCTGCTGAGCGTGGAGTGCTGGGGTGGCGCCACCTATGACGTCGCGCTGCGCTTCCTTGGCGAGGACCCCTGGGAACGCCTGGCTGCCCTGCGTGAGGCGATGCCGAACCTGTGCCTGCAGATGCTGCTGCGGGGGCGCAACACCGTCGGGTACACGCCGTACCCGACCGAGGTGACGGACTCGTTCGTGGAGGAGGCCGCCGCCACCGGCGTCGACATCTTCCGGATCTTCGACGCGCTCAACGACGTCGAGCAGATGCGCCCGGCCATCGACGCGGTCCGTACGACCGGCACCGCCGTGGCCGAGGTCGCGCTGTGCTACACGGGCGATCTCGCAGACCCCGCCGAGCGCCTCTACACGCTCGACTACTACCTGCGCCTGGCCGAGAGGATCGTGGCCGCCGGCGCCCACGTCATCGCGATCAAGGACATGGCAGGCCTGCTGCGGCCGTTGGCCGCCCGCCGTCTCGTGACCGCGCTGCGCGAGCGCTTCGACGCACCCGTCCACCTGCACACCCACGACACCGCCGGCGGCCAGCTCGCGACGTTGCTGGCCGCGGTGGAGGCGGGGGTGGACGCCGTGGACGTCGCGGCGGCGTCCATGGCCGGCACGACCAGCCAGCCGCCGATGTCGGCGCTGGCCGCCGCGCTCGCGCACACGCCGAGGGAACCGGACCTGGACCTGCGCGCAGCCATGGCGCTCGAGCCGTACTGGGAGGCCGTCCGCCGGGTCTACGCGCCGTTCGAGTCGGGACTGCCCTCGCCGACGGGCCGGGTGTACGACCACGAGATCCCCGGCGGACAGCTGTCGAACCTGCGCCAGCAGGCGATCGCGCTCGGCCTGGGGGAGAAGTTCGAGCAGATCGAGACGATGTACGCCGCGGCCGACCGGATCCTCGGCCGCCTGGTGAAGGTGACCCCGTCGTCGAAGGTGGTCGGCGACCTCGCGCTGCACCTGGTCGCCGTGGGTGCGGACCCCGACGAGTTCGGCGAGCACCCCGAACGCTTCGACATCCCCGACTCGGTGGTCGGCTTCCTGGGCGGGGAGCTCGGCGACCCGCCGGGTGGCTGGCCCGAGCCATTCCGCACCCGTGCCCTGCAGGGCCGCGCCGTCCCCCGGCGCGTCGTCGAGCTTGCCGAGGCCGACCGGTCCGCACTCGCGCTCGACCGGCGCGGTGCGCTCAACCGGCTGCTGTTCCCCGGCCCGACCGCGGAGTACCAGGAGGTGAGGCAGACCTACGGCGACGTCTCGGTGCTCGACACCACCGACTACCTCTACGGGCTGCGGCACGGGGTGGAGCACGTCGTGGAGCTCGAGCGCGGCGTACGCCTCATCGTCGGGCTGGAGGCGGTGGGGGACGCCGACGAGCGCGGCATCCGCACCGTGATGTGCACGCTCAACGGGCAGCTTCGCCCCATCCAGGTACGGGACAGGTCCGTGGCGGTCTCGGTGCGCGTCGCAGAGAAGGCCGACCAGGGCCGGCCCGGGCACGTCGCCGCGCCCTTCTCCGGCGTCGTCACCCTCGTGGTCGCCGAGGGCGACCGCCTGCTGGCGGGGCAGACCGTCGCCACGATCGAGGCGATGAAGATGGAGGCGGCCATCACGACGTCCGTCGCCGGCACCGTGCTGCGTACCGCGATCGGCGCCGTCCAGCAGGTGGAGGGCGGCGACCTGGTGGTCGTCGTCGAGGGCAAGGGGTGACTCACGCTGGCGACGCCTGAGCTCACGGCCGAACAAGCGCTCGGCCTGCGCATGACGAGCCTGCTGCTGCACCGACCCCCAGGCCATGACCCCACCCCGCCGGTCGACGTGGCGGGGGTCGTGACCTGGTTCGGCGCCATGCAGGCGCAGGACTACGGCAGCGGCCTCTGGTCCCTGGGCGCGCGCCTGCCGACCTGGCGGCGGGATGACGTCGAGGCGGCGCTCGAACGTCGCGAGGCGCTGCGTACGTGGCCGATGCGCGGCACGGTGCACCTCGTGCCGCCTGCGGACGCCCGCTGGATGCTCGACCTCATGGGAGTGCGCGCACTGGCCGGCGCCAGGAAGCGGCGCGAGTACCTGGGCATCACCGACGCCGAGGCCGAGAAGTCGCTGGAGCTGCTCGCCGAGGCCCTCGAGGGGCCGGGGCGGCTGACGCGTGCCGAGTGTCTGGCGGCGCTGGACGCCGGGGGCGTCTCGTCCGCCGGGCAGCGTGGCTACCACCTGCTCTGGTACGCCAGCCAGCGCGGCGTCACCTGCATCGCCCCCCACCGGGGGAGCGACCAGACGTTCGCGCTCCTCGAGCAGTGGGCGCCTGAGCAGCGCCGCCTCGACCGTCCGGAAGCGCTGGCCACCATGGCGGTGCGGTACTTCCGAAGCCACGGCCCGACCACCCGCCAGGACTTCTCGGGGTGGACCGGCCTCACGGCCACCGACGCCAAGGAGGCCCTCGCGCACGCCGGCGACGTACTCGCCACCGTGCGCGTCGAGGGGCGGGACATGATCCTGGACGCCGCACTGCTGAGTTCGTGGACCGCCTCGCCCTGGTCGACGAGCGCCGACGACCTTGCAGTCCTGCCGGGCTTCGACGAGTACCTGCTCGGCTTCAAGGACCGCAGCCTCATGGTGGCCCCCGAGCACCTGCAGGCGATCATTCCGGGCGGCAACGGCGTGTTCCAGCCCACGGTCGTGCGGGCCGGTCGCGTCGTGGCGACCTGGAAACGGACGACGGGCCGAGCGCGCACCGCCGTCGACCTCCGGCCCCTGATCGCGCTCAAGACGCGCGACCGCACGGCCATCGAGGCCGCCTTCGAGCCCTACATGGCCTACCTCGACCGGCCCGTCGACCTGCGCTGGCCCAGCTGACTCAGAAGGGCGCCGGAACATCGCTACCCCTGCTACCGCCGGTTGGCGCGCGCACGCCGACCACGGGTACAGCAGGCTCCCGCCCTGGTCGCGGCCAGTCATCCGCCGCCGACGCCTGGGTGTTAGGCCGGACACGCGGTAGCCACGGAGGGTCAAGCACCTGGGGATTGCGCTTGTGTACCAGGCCGTGCCTCGTCGTCCACATGAAGGTGCCAGGCGGGTCGTCTGGGTCGGTCGAGACCGCGAGGCTGAAGCACCCGGCGTCCTTGAGGCGATGATGACGCCTGCAGAGGCGCGCGGCGTTGCACTCGCAGGTCGGGCCACCCTCTCGGTGCTTGACGATGTGGTCCAGATCCGTGACGCGCGAATGGCAGCCGGGGAAGGTGCAGGTCTGGTCACGCAGCCGCGTGAAGCGGTCGAGGCCACTGCCGGGCGCATACGTCGGCGTGAAGGTGGAACGACCCAAGCCCAGCAGCGTGCCGTGCACATCGTCGAGCACCGCGCAGCGCCAGTCGCCACCGCTGGCCACCTCACGGGCAGCCGCCGCGGGGATCGGCCCGAAGCCCGCGAGGTCGCCCGGCTGCTCCTCGAGCCCGAGCGCCGTGCCGAGGGTCAGCGTGACCACGACCGCCGGCCGTCGTGCCGGCGAGGTCCGCCAGAGGGCCGCACCGATGTTCGTGAACACCCCGACGAAGGCATCGGCCCGGCGCTGCTCGTGGGTACGGGTGTCATCGGCCGTCTTGGCGGCGCGGGCCAGCTCGTCGAGAACCCCGTCGATCATCATGAGATCCGCGGCCGGGATCCGGGCCCACAGCCCTCCTAGGGCACGCTCGTTCAGCGGCGTGCCGAGGTCCGGAAGGCTGCAGCTCACGCGCCGGTCGTCGAGCGCGCTCGGGCCGGCGTGCTGACCGCGGCGATCACCGCCACCCCGCTCGGCGTCATCGGCTGTGTCGTCGGTCTTGTCGTCGGCCTCCCGCTCCCGCGTAGCCTCCCAGGCCGCCTCCCACGCGGCCTTGGCGCGGGTCAGCGCCCGGCTGAGGCCCGGAGTGTTCGACCACACCCTGTGCTTCCCGAGCACGGCCGCCTCCACGGCCGCTGCGCCGGCATCCTCGAGTGAGTCCGTGACGGTCACGATGGCGTGCACCTTCGGCCAGTCAAGCAGGCCCGCCTCGAACAGCGGGCCGGTCAACGCCAACCGATCCGGTCGGATCGCCAGGGCAGCGTCGAGCCGTTGGGACACAGCGCATTCGCTCATCCCCGACTCCAGCGCCAGGTGAGCCACGAGGTCTCGAAGGCCGTACAGCTCGGCATGGGATAGCGCGCTCTCGCGAATCCGGGCGTCGGCCTCCGGATCGCCCACGCCCAACCCCGCGGTCACCCACGCCGGGTCGAGTGCCCGACGGGCCGCCTCACCGATCGCCTGCACCTGCAGCCACGCCACCCACGCCGATAACCGCTGCGCCGCCCCGAAGGCGGCGAACAGCCCCTCCTCCGGAAGGTCACAGAAGCCCTCGGGAGACAGGGCTTCGGCCAGCACGCCGGCCCAGGCGGCGCACGGCGGCTGCTGGGCCCCGCCGTGAAGAGTTGTCCTCAGAGGGAACTGAAGCGATGGCGCATCTGGCGCGGCTGCGGTGGCTCTCACGCGCGCACCTCCGGTAGGGGATCGTTCGAACGTATGATCGAAGCCTAGCTCACCACACCGACAGCCTGCCCCCCGTCATCCACCGCGATTGCCCTGCGCTGCAACGCCTGTGGATAGAAGTGGCCGGGGCCAGAAGCGGCCCGGCGCCGTCCACCCGAATGCCCTGCACAGCGCTGGGTCAGCTGGAGCTGAGTTCGGCGGCATGGTGGAACGGCTGTGCGCAAAGGGGGCATCGCCTGCCGCATAGGCGATCAGATCAGCAGTCGGGGGACCCGGGTGCAGCGGTTCGGGCGTCCCAGCCGTGTACGGGGCGAGGGCCCTGACCACCAGGAGGATGAGCAGGTGGGCAGGCGGGAGGCTGCGGACCTTCTCGGATGGGTCTCCACCGGCCGGGGACGGCCTGCGCAACACCGACGCTGTCCTGCGTGGCGGCCGCCGCCGCCGGCATCGCGTCCGCACCGCAGCCACCTTCGGCTCAGTCCTGGTCGTCCTGGTGGTGGTCGGGGCCGTCGCGTTCGCTGCCTGCCCACGTTCGGAGCAGCCTCCCGTCGCCCTTGTGGATTGCTCCCACGCTGACCGTCGCGTGCTCACCGGCAGGCATCAGCGTGTCGGGCGACCCGGTCGCAGCGACAGCTGCCGGCGTGATGATCTCCGTAACGAGCACACTGCCGAAGGGCGCCTACTTGGACTACCTGTGTCCCGGCGGTGGCGGTGGCGGCGGTGGCGGCGGTGGCGGCGGTGACCCGCTGCCCGCCTCTGCGACCCGGTGGACTCTGCTGGCTCCGCCCGGCCCGCTGACCTTGTCGTGCAGCACCCTGGACGCGGACCCCAAGCCCGGCGCGGTACAGACCGTCACCATCACTGACCCCAGCGGCCTCTGGCGCTCGACGACGCTGCAGGACCTGGGGTGTGGTGCACAAGGAGGCGTCCTGGAATAGGAGGTGTCCTGGAATGGGTCGGCAGGCTCGGGGCCGGCTCAACCCCCGAGGCCGCTGTCAACGACCTGCTGCCGCTACTGTCCGCCGCCGGCCCGATGATGAACGCGGCCACGGCTCCCATCGGCTACCGGGACGCATCGACTCAGACGTGGATCGCCTCCACCTCAGATGGCCGGCCCTCCATGGTGATCGGCGTCGCGCCGAACGGCTCCGCGTTCACGGCCGGACCCCAGTCGTTCTGCGCCCGCTGACCCCGGCGGGCCCGCCACCAGCGTGCCCCAGCGTGCCACGGAGGTCAGTCCGAGTTCAGCGCGCTGAACAACGCGGTCTGCAGCTGGCCCGCCGACAGTGCGTGGATGGCGCGTCCGTGCGGGGTGGCCCCGGCCAGCGCCCGTAACGCCGCCATGTCGGCCTGCGGCCCCACACCGATCGCGATGAGCCGCACCGCGTTCGCGTCCCCCGACTGCTTCGTCAGCCTCGCCACCGCCTCCGCCAATGTAGGCCCGGCGCTGTCGTCGTTCGTCCCGTCTGTGAGCAGCACCACGACGTTGGCCGCAGCGGGGTCGTAGTCGGCGCGAGCCCGCGCCATCGCCGCCATCACCGTCGCGTACAGCGCCGTCCCACCCGGCCTGAGCATGGTGGGCAGTCGGGTGAACAGGCCCGAGATCCGGTCCCGTTGCGAGCCGGCAGACGACGGCGTGTCCAGCGGCGCCGTCCCGATGGCCTGAACCCAGCTGGACGAGCCCGACAGCTGCGCGGCGAACAGCCACACGCCCATGGCAGTGGGGGAGGGCAGCTGCGTCATGGCGGCTCGGCCCACGTCACGCACCACGGAGATCCGCGTGACGCCTGGCCCGACTGCAGCAGTCATCGACGTCGACACGTCCACGACAGCCAGCACCCGGCTGGGCTGTCGGGCTCCGTCGAGCAGCTGCAGCAGGGCGGCGAGATCGTCGGAGGATGCCGGCTCCACCGTTCCCAGCTGCGCAGTCACCGTCGGGCTGCCCGACGAAGGGAACCCGTCGGCGTCCCGGAACCCTGCGGCCAGAGCCGCTGTGCGGGCAAGCGGGCCCAGGAGCGTGTCCACCACGGCCTGCACGGCAGCCCGCCGAGCGGCGTCCCATCTCTGCGGATCGACGCGAATCACCGGGTAGTCGAGCACGGGACAGCCGTCGGCGGGGTACACCGGGCGGAGCACGTCGCTCTCGGCCGTCAGGTTCGCCGCGGACACGGCCTGCTCGGTCGTCACGAGCAGCGGTGCCTTGGCCGGCGACTCGGCGGCACTGGCCACCGCGTCGTCCAGCGTCACGGGGTCGTTGCGCTGACGCGTCAGCAGTGCCGTCGCGCGGGCATGGGCAGGGCCCGGGCCGATATCGCGGAGCACCGCCAGCATCGCGAGCAGGCCCGGCGCGCTCTGGCGCAGTGGCGTCACCACGTCCGTGGCCGAGTCGAGCGCCGACGCCCAGCGCGGGGGAGCGTCGGACCAACCCGTGCGCTCGAGCACCGGCGGCGTCGCCGCCAGCACGACGGGCGAGGTGGCGAAGCTGCCGTCGTTGTTCACGCGCAGCGCGCCGACTCGCTCGACCCAGAGCGAGGAGTCCGGGATCCACAGCTGCGGCCAGCGATCCGGCGGCAGGACCGCGATGGCTGCCACGGTCTGCTGGGGGTCTTGCGACGTGACCGTCACCGACACGCAGGCGGTGCGCGTGACGCGCCTGCCGTCCGCCGACCGAAGGACTTCTTGGACGGCGCCCAGCACCTCGGGCGCGACCACCACCGACACCGGCGCAGGGGAGCAGGCGGCTGGACCGGACCAGGGGAGCAGGTCGCGTGCCTGCGCACGAGCCAGGTACGCCACGCCGGCGCCGGCGACCAGCACGATCACGACGGCCAGCGCGACGACGCGCCCACGACGCAGCGCTCGGTGGCCCGTCTCGGGCGGCCGGGCCCGCGGGGACCCGATGGTGGGCTCGGGAGCGGGCTCGTCTCGTGGCGCCAGTGGCTCTCCTTGTGGTGTGGCTCCCGCTTGCGCGGAGGCGAGCGCGCAGGGCGCTGTGGCCGCACATGGTAACCACGCAGGTGGCTGACGTCGCTAGCCTGACGTGCGCGATCGTCAGGCTCACGAAAGGACCACGATGCAGGGGAGCACGCCGGCCGGACCGGTTCAGGAACTGCCCGTGTCGAGCCAGTCACGTGGCGTGGCGCTCGTTCGGGCCCCGGGCCCTCGCCTGGCCGAGGGGACCGTCACTCACATCGAGCGCGTGCCTGTGGACGTCGACCTCGCGCGCCGCCAGCACGTCGCCTACGTCGAGGCGCTGGCTGCCAACGGGTGGACGCCGGTTGCGGTCGAGGCGGCCGACGGCCATCCCGACGCGCCGTTCATCGAGGACGCCGTGGTGGTCGTCGACGACCTGGCCGTGCTGACGAACCCGGGCAGCCCGCACAGGCGCGGTGAGGTGGCCGGAGCGCGGGGCGCCGTCCAGTCGCTGGGCCTGCGCACGGCGAGCATCGAGGAGCCCGGGCACCTGGACGGGGGCGACGTCCTCCAGGTCGGCACGACGGTCTACGTCGGCAGGGGTGGGCGCACGGACGCGGCCGGGATCCGGCAGCTGCGCGACCTGCTGGCCTCGCTCGGGCGCACGGTGGTTCCGGTGCCGCTGCGCGCGGTCCTGCACCTGAAGTCCGCGATGACGGCGCTGCCTGACGGCACGTTGATCGGGCTGACGGACCTCGTGGACGCCGCCGGGTTGCCGACGCTGCGACCGCCGCTGGAGGAGCCCGGCTGTCACGCGGTGCCCCTCGGAGGCTCGAAGATCCTCATGGCGGCTTCGGCCCCTCGCACCGCGCATTGGCTGGAGGATCTTGGTTTCGAGGTGGTCGCGGTTGACATCAGCGAGTTCGAGAAGCTCGAGGGCTGCGTGACGTGCCTCAGCGTGCTCGTGTCGGCACCGGGTGGGGCTCAGCGGTAGTCGGCCCAGACCTCCTGGCTCGCGCCGTCGACGGTGACCTCGCCGCCATACGGCAGGATCCACTGCGGGCGGGTGTGGCCGAACGGGACGCCCACGCACACCACGGCGTCGGGGTTGTACCGGCTGATGAGCCTGATGGCGGCGTCACGCTGCTCGGCCCGGTGGCCGGCGCGCTCGGCCGGTGTCGGCTGCCGGGTGAAGTCGGAGGTCGGTGGGCGGGCCACGAGCACGGCGCCGACGGCCTCGAGCAGGCCTCTTTCGCCGAGCCCGCGCAGGATCCAGCCGAACTCCCGTGCCGGGATGATCTCCTCGCTCGCCTCAAGAAGCAGGACGCCGCCGTCCAGGACAGCGGGGTCGGCGGGAAACCGTCCAGCGGCGAGGACCCACTGGATGACCTCGATGCAGCCTCCCCAGGTGCGCCCCGTCACGCTTCGGCGGGGGCCCGACCACACCCACGGTTCGGTGGGTTCGCGGGTGCCGTACCCCGTCAGGGCCGCGGGGTCGTCCCACTTCCTGCCGACGTCCTCCGACTCTCCCGGCTCGGTGACCTGGAGCCGGCCGGCGGTGATGAGCGCGGCCCGAAGCGCTGCTGCGTGGCAGGGGTCGACGGCGGGGCCGGGACCCAGGTGCACCTGGGTGGACCCGCCGTAGAAGCCGGCGACGCCGTGGGTCCACAGCCACGAGAGGATGTTGGTGTTGTCGCTGTAGCCCAGGAACGGCTTCGGGTCCGAGCGGACGTGATCGGGGTCGAGGTGCGGGACGACGGTGATCTGGTCCTCGCCGCCGATCGTCGCGAGCACCGCGCGGATCTCGGGGTCAGCGAAGGCCGCGTTGAGATCGGCCGCTCGGTCGCGGGGGCTGGAATCCAGCTGCCTCGTGGTGGGGTACTCCACCGGGATCAGCCCGGTCACCTCGGTCAGCCGCCGCATCGCCTGCTCATGCACCTCGGGGCCGGCGGCGGGCGCTGCGAAGGACGGGGAGAGCACCGCCACCTTGTCGCCGGGGCGGGCCTTGGTCGGGGCCAGGAGCGCAAGCACCACGGTGGTGATGACATCAGCCCCGTCATGGAGCTAGCAAGTCGTGAGGTCGGCGGCCACGACCGGCCGCGCGGTGGTAACGCGGCGGCCGGTGGCGGGAAGAAGCAGGTATGACAGAACCTCGGGGGCGCCACAGACAGCGGCCATCCTGCACGCCCGTCGCGGTGATGGTCGGCAGTCTCGGACCACCGAGGCGGCTGCTGCGCATCACGGCGCTGAGTCTCGGGCCGACGACATGGGTGACCGAGTAGCGGCCGCGCTCGACAGCCGGGCTCTGATCCGGGGTGCACTCGACGGCTTGCAGGAAGCCGACCAGGACGTCCTGCGGCTGTGGGCGTGGGAGGACCTGGAGATCTCCCAGATCGCCTATGTGCTGGGCTGCAGCGGCGGCGCTGGTGATCGGAGATCGTGCCCCGGGTCTCCTGCGATCGATCGTGAGGATCACCGACCCGGCTCATGCTGCCGAGTTCGACCCGCGCTACGTCGGGCTGGCGGCCGGCACCGTCGTCCTCGAGCAAGAACTGCTCGCGGTGGGTGTCGTTGCGACCCTCGACACCACACCGTAGTGACCACTCCTTCACCATTCGGCGCCCGCGCGCGGGCCGCCTGACGGATCAGCTGATCGGCTGGCCGGACCAGCAACGGCTGTCGGTGGGTCGGTCTAGCGTGAGCCACGGAGAAGGAGTTCACCGGACCAGCGCAGGAGCTCGCCATGACCACTTTGTCGGATCGACCCAACACCGCACTCATGGTGATCGACGTCCAGAAGGGCGTCGTCGCCGATGCACATCAGCGCGACGCGGTCGTCGCCAACATCAGCACCCTCATCGACAAGGCTCGTGACGAGGGCGTCCCGATCGTCTGGGTCCAGCACTCCGACGAGCAGCTGAAGCAGGGGAGTGACGCCTGGGAGTACGTCCCGGAGCTGGCACGCCAGGAGTCAGAGCCGTTGGTCCACAAGACGTTCGGCGACTCCTTCGAGGACACCGACCTCGAGGAGGTGCTGGCCGAGACGGGAGTCGGGCGCCTGGTCGTGACCGGCGCGCAGACCGATGCCTGCATCCGGTCCACGATCCACGGTGCCCTCGTGCGGGGTTATGACGTGACGCTCGTCGGCGACGCGCACACGACGGAGGACCAGAGCGCGTGGGGCGCCCCGCCGCCGGACAAGGTCATCGCGCACACGAACCTGTACTGGCAGTACCAGGAGGCGCCCGGCCGCACCGCTGCAGTCACGCAGACCAAGGACGTGACGTTCAGCGGCTGAGCGGGTTGACCAGCTGAGCGGGGAGTGCGCCGTCGCGCGCTGTTGTCCGCCATGGAGGAGTCCCGAAACCAAGCCAATTGACATAATGTGCATTATCGGCGTTGTAAGAACGTTGCAGGGAACAGAGGCGACCATCCGCGGTCACGAGACCGTGGGCTCATGGTGGGGCGGATGGTAGAGCTCCTGGACAGCAGCATCGATGTCACCACCGCCCGCCTCGACGGGCTCCATGTACAGGCGGGCCCAGGCGATCACGTCGTCGCGCACGCCGAGCACCGTCACGCCGCGCATGAGGAACGGTGACCCGTCGCGGTACGTGCCCGTCCAGCGCATCTCCGTCCAGAGCACGCCCGGCGCGGACGATGACGCGATTACCTCATCGGTCGTCGCCGCAGCGGTTCGAACGCGCCGCGGGTGACGTGGGTCACACCGAGCCTTTGGCCCGTATCGCCCGGCCAGCACAGCGTGTCCGATGGACACAGGACAGACCCGCCGGCGAGGCGCTCAAGGGCGGGCACCGAACTGTCGTAGTAGGTGACGTGAGGCGGCTCTTCAAGCCCGTGCCTGGCGCGGGCGTGCGCGCGGGGCTGGTCGCGGCTGTCACGTGCGCGTTGGCCGTCTCCCTGGTGGGCGGTCCGGCCGAGGCACTGGCACCCGGCGGGGCCGTCGCGTCCCGGACCACCGCCGCGCCTGTCACGAGCAGCTCCACCGGAAGCGCCGAGGGCAGCGCCGAGGGCAGTGCACCCACCGCAGCCGACCTCGCCGCACAGCAGCAGGAGCTCGCCCGTCTGGAGGCGGCCGCCCTCGCCCAGACCGACCAGCTGCAGCGTGCCCGGGCCGCCCTCACCGCCGCTGCAGCGCAGGCCGGGGCTGCTCTCCAGGCCTACTCGACGGCCGTGCGAGCGATGCAAGAGGCGCAGATCGACGAGGACCGGCAGCGAAGCCGGCTGCTGAAGGCGCAGCTGGACCTCGCGGCGGCGCAGCAGTTCCTTGGCCGTTGGGCGCGTGAGGCCTACACCACCGGCACGCTGAGCGACCACCCGGCGGTCGTGACCTTCCTCGAGTCCACGAGCACCGACGACCTCGGTACGGCCATGACCTGGCTGCGGCGCGTGGGCCGCTCCAAGAGCCGCTCGGTCGAGGCCTTCCAGCAGGCGGAGGCCGCGCAGACCTCGGCTGCGCTGGCCGCGGCCCAGGCCAGCGCCGCTGCGAGCACGGCGGCAGCCGCCGCGGCCACGGCGAAGCAGCAGCGCGACGATGCCGTGGCCCGCCAGCGCGCGACAGTGGGCCAGCTCCAGGCAAGCCTTGCGGCCACCCAGAACGCGGCCGTGGAGGCCCGGACCCGCACGGTGATGCTCGCCCGGGCCCTTGTGATCGCCCAGCAACGCGAGCGCGCCGCCCTCGGACGCGGCGGCAATGCCGTCACTGGGCCCGTCGGCAGCTGCCGCGGCGGGCCGGTCGAGCTCTACGCCAACGGCGAGATCCCGCCGTCGGCCCTCTGCGGGATCTGGGGAGCCCCCGGGCAGCTGCTCAGGGCGGACGCCGCGGCGGCCTTCAACCGCATGAGCCGTGCCTACGCCGGGCACTTCGGAGCACCCATCTGTGTGACGGACTCCTACCGCACCTACGCCCAGCAGGTGGATCTGTACGCTCGCAAGCCCGACCTCGCCGCGATCCCGGGGACGAGCAACCACGGCTGGGGCATCGCCACCGACCTCTGCGGCGGGGTCGAGTCGTTCGGCACAGCGACCCACACGTGGCTGGCGCTCAACGCCCCCCTGTACGGGTGGTTCCACCCTGCATGGGCCGAGCAGAACGGGTCACGCCCGGAGCCCTGGCACTTCGAGTTCGCCGGCTGAGACGTCGCGGGCTGAGCAGGCCTGCTCACCCCTGGGAAGACGGGGCCCGCGATGATGAGCGCCGTGCCGCCACTCCCCCGCACTCCCCCGGCGTTCCTCGACCACCCCGGCCCGATCGCCATGGCCCACCGCGGGTGGTCGGCCGCCTGGCCTGAGAACTCGATGGCGGCATTCGCAGCCGCCGTCGACCTCGGCTACCGCTACCTCGAGACCGACGTGCAGGCCACCTCCGACGGCGTGCTGCTCGCATTCCACGACCACCGCCTGGACCGTGTGACGAGCAGCCGTGGTCGGATCGCCCACCTCCCCTATGCCCGGGTCAGCACGGCCAGGATCGGGGGCACGGAGCCCATCCCCCGGCTGGAGGACGTGCTCGGCTCCTGGCCGACGGCCCGCGTCAACATCGACGTCAAGGCAGCCGGCGCGATCGTCCCGCTGGCCGAGGCCCTGCGCCGCACCAGGGCCCAGCACCGTGTGTGCGTGACCTCCTTCAGCGAGCGCCGTCGCCGCGCCGCGCTCGAGGCTCTGGCGGAGCCGGACGTCGCGTGGTCGCCCGGCGTCCGCGGTGTCGCGAGCGTGGTTCGCGCGGTTCGGCGGAGCCGGGCTCAGGGTCGGGGTTCGGCTGTCGCCTCGACGCTCCGGGCCCTCGCCGGGGCGCCCTGCCTGCAGGTACCGGCCGCATTGGGGCCGCTGACTGTGGTCACCGAACGGCTCGTCGAGCTCGTGCACGCCGCCGGCGCCCAGGTGCACGTGTGGACGGTCAACGACGCCGACCGGATGCGCGCGCTGCTCGACCTCGGCGTCGACGGTCTCATCACCGACCGGGCCGACGCCTTGCGCCAGGTGCTTGTGGACAGGGGTGAGTGGGCGACATGACATCCCCGGTACGCGGCAGGACGGCCCCGACGACGAGGAGCCCCAGTGGTGAGTGACTCCGCAGGCTCCCAGACCCTCGAGGAGAGCCGCCGCGAGCAGCGCGCGTGGTACTTCTACGACTGGGCGAACTCGGCCTATGTCACGACGACGGCGACGGTGCTGCTAGGCCCCTACCTCACCGTCGTCGCCAAGCGAGCCGCCTGCCCGGGTCAGGACACCGACCTGCGCTGCGCCACCGACCTGTCCGTGCTGGGCATCCCGGTCAGTCCGGGGTCGCTGGCGCTGTACGCGGTCACCGCGGCGACCCTGCTCTCGGCACTCGTCCTGCCGGTGGTCGGCGCGGTCGCGGACCGGTCGGGCCGCAAGCGCACGTTGCTGGCGCGCTTCGCGTGGGTCGGCGCCGTCGCGGCGAGCGCGATGGTGCTCGTGGCCGGGCACGACTGGCAGCTCGGGGTGGCCCTGCAGCTCGTCGCCGGCCTGAGCCTGGGCGCCTCGCTCGTCGTCTACGACGCGATCCTCTGCGAGATCGCCACGCCGGACGAGAGGGACCGCGTCTCCAGCCGCGGCTGGGCGCTGGGCTACCTGGGCGGTGGCCTCCTGCTCGCGGTCAACCTGGGCATGGTCAGCGCCCACTCGGCGCTCGGCCTGAGCACCGAGGGCGCGGTCCGGCTCAGCCTGCTCACCGCCGGGCTGTGGTGGGGAGCCTTCACCGTGATCCCCTACCGGGGGCTGCGCGACCGGCCCGCGGTGCGCCCCGACGCCGTCGTCAGCGGCGGCCTGCTCCGGCAGTCCTTCGCCCAGCTCGCGGTCACACTTCGCCACCTTCGCGGCTACCGCCAGACCATGCTGTTCCTGCTGGCGTACCTCTTCTTCAACGACGGCATCCAGACGGTGATCACAGCCTCGAGCATCTTCGGCCAGGAGGAGCTCGGCTTCGACAGCCAGCAGCTGATCACGACGATCCTGCTCGTGCAGTTCGTCGCGTTCTTCGGCGCCCTCGCCTTCGGCTGGGTGGCCGGCAGGGTGGGCGCCTGGCGCACCGTGCTCGCGAGCCTCGTGCTCTGGTGCGCCGTAGTGGGGATCGGCTACTTCCTGCCGAGCGGACGGTTCCTGTTGTTCCTGGGTCTCGCGGTGCTCATCGGGCTGGTTCTCGGCGGGAGCCAGGCGCTGTCCCGCTCGCTCTACAGCCAGCTGATCCCCCAGGGCCGCGAGGCCGAGTACTTCAGCCTGTACCAGGCCGCCGAGCGCGGCACCAGCTGGTTCGGCACGCTGCTGTTCGGTCTGGTGTTCCAGCTCACGGACTCCTACCGGTACGCGATCGTGGCGCTCGTCGTGTTCTTCGTCGTCGGGGGCGTGCTGCTCTCCCGTGTGCGGATGCGCGAAGGCATTCTGGCGGCCGGCAACGAGGTGCCCGCGGTCGTGTGAGGCATGTCGTCGGAACATCACGGCACCGAGGAGCGTTACCGGGGGGTAGACCGCACCCGATGCCACCGGCAGGAGATGAGCGATGAGCGACCGGAGCATGCGCGGGACCCGCTTGGGGGCGCAGAGCCTGGAAAGCGATACCGGGGTTCAGCCCGCTGCCCGACAGGACGTCACCTACCACTGCCCCAACGGCCACACCGTCGTAGTCCCCATGTCGGTCGAGGCCGACGTCCCGGCGACCTGGGAGTGCCGGTGCGGGCTGCAGGCGCTGCGCGAGGACACGGTGGCGCCGGACCAGAAGCCGGTCAAACCCGCCCGTACGCACTGGGACATGCTCATGGAACGGCGTACCACCGCCGAGCTCGAGGAGCTGCTCGCCGAGCGGTTGGCGCTGCTGCGCAGCGGTGCCCTCACGAGTCGCCGGAGCGCCTGACCGACCCTGCGCCATGATCCCAGCCAGGGCCCCGGCGCCCTAGCGTTTCCCAGCCCCCGGCTCCTCACACCCCGGCTCCCCAGACCCCGTGAGCACCCCATCGGCGGCGACCTCCCCCCCAGGTCGTCGCCCCCAGGAGATCCCCGGGCCCTGAGGCCCCCATCTCAGGCCCGGGGATCTTCGTCGTCGGGCTCCACGACCTCGCCCACAACCTCCCGGGCGGGCACGCCTCCACTGCGGACGACGATGCGACGTGCGAGCCAGCGGGTGGCCAGCCCCCGAGCGAGTGGCCTGGTCACCGGCAGCACGAGAGCGAACCCCACGATGTCGGTGACGAAGCCCGGCGTGAGCAGCAGCAGGCCGCCGGTGAGCACCAGCGCGGCGTCGGCCAGCTCGCGGGAGGGCGAGCGGCCCTCGGCGAGGCTGGCGGACAGGGCCCGCCAGGCACCGGAGCCCTCGCGGCGCAGAAGCCACGCACCCAGCGCCGACTCTGCGACCAGCAGCACGATCGTCGGCCACGGGCCGATGAGCCGGCCCACCTGGATGATCACGGCGAGCTCCACCACCGGGATCACCAGCAGTGCCGCCGCCACCCAGCCGAGCACGCCCGGCCCCCGCCGCGGGCGCATCGGCCCCGAGGTCGTCACGTCCGCTCGCGCGCCGCGCCGGGGCGACGCCGGGTGAGGTCGACCAGCTGGCGCGCCCGGTACCGGACCCCCCACTGGGTGACCCTCCACAGGGCCTCGACCACGATGGCCTGGCTCATCTTGCTGGTGCCCAGCTCGCGCTCGACGAACCGGATCGGCACCTCCCGGACGTCCATCCCGGCCCGGACGGCGCGCCAGGCGAGATCGACCTGGAAGCAGTACCCCTGGGATGCGACGTCGTCCAGACCGAGCCGCAGGAGTGCGTCGCGGCGGTACGCGCGGTAGCCCCCCGTGGCGTCGCGCAGCGGCAGGCCGAGGACGAGTCGCGTGTAGCTGTTCCCGCCGCGGCTGAGCAGCTCGCGCGAGCGGGGCCAGTTGACCACCGACCCGCCGGGGACCCAGCGCGAGCCGAGCACGACGTCGGCCCCTGCGTCGACCGCTGCGAGCAGGTCCGCGAGCTGCTCGGGTGGGTGCGAGCCGTCGGCGTCCATCTCGACCAGCACGTCGTACCCGCGGGACAGCCCCCAGGCGAACCCCTCGAGGTAGGCCTTGCCCAGCCCCTGCTTGCGCGGCCTGTGGAGCACGTGCACCTGGTCGTCCGCGGCCGCGAGCTCGTCGGCGACCTTGCCGGTACCGTCGGGGCTGTCGTCGTCGGCCACGAGGACGTGCGCCGCCGGCGTGGCCGTGCGTACCCGGGCCACCAGACCGGGAAGGTTCTCCCGCTCGTCGTAGGTCGGCACGATCACCAGCACGGACCTGGGGACGGGCTCGCCGGTCGCGGGCTGCGTCACGGGCGCTCCTCGGTGAGGGCTGCGCCGCGCACCGGCTCTCGGCGCAGGGCCGGGCCGGCCGCGGCGACGGGGTCCCAGGGCGAGCCGGGGACGGGAGCGCGGCGGTGCGGAGTCCGCCGCCGTGACCGCAGGATGGCCGCCGCGACGAGCACGAGGCCCAGGGCGGCGATGAGCCCTTCGGGCCACGCGCCGAGGCGCACGGCCGGCGTGATCGCCGTCCGCAGCGGCAACCGGGCCACGAGGGTCTCCTGGGTGAAGTGCGAGGACCGGGCCAGCACCCGTCCGTCCGCATCGATGAGGCCGCTGACCCCGACCGTCGAGATGTGCACGACCGACCGGCCCGTCTCGACCGCCCGCAGCCGCGACATCGCGAGCTGCTGGACGCTCTCGTCGGTGTAGCCGAACGTGGCGTTGTTCGTCTGGACGACCAGCAGGTCCGCCCCCGCGCGGACCGGGTCTCGGACGAGACCGTCGTAGGCCACCTCGAAGCAGATCACGTCGCCCACCCGTACCCCGCCCATCTGCAGCAGGCCCACCGAGCGCCCCGCGACGAAGTCCTTGCGGACGAGGTCGACCTTGCTGCTCACGGCGCGGAAGAACGACCTGTAGGGGATGTACTCGGCGAAGGGGGCGGGATGACGCTTGACATAACGTTGCCCGGGCCCCGCTCCCGCGGTCCCGTCCGGTCCCCAGACGATCGCGGCGTTGGACAGGCGGCCCTGGGGCTCCTCCAGGACGGCGCCGACCAGGAGCGGAACGCCGACGGCGTCCGCGGCGCGCGCGATCTGCTGGGCGGCGTCGGGGTTGCGCAGGGGGTCGATGTCGCTGGCGTTCTCCGGCCACAGCACCAGGTCCGGGGCGGCCACGGTGCCGGCTCGCACCCTCGCGGCCAGGGCCAGGGTGGCGGCGACATGGTTGTCGAGCACAGCGCGCCGTTGTGCGTTGAACTCCAGCCCCGCCGCGGGGACGTTGCCCTGCACGGCGGCCACCTGGGTGTAGCCGACCGCCGCCGGGGGTCCGGGAAGCAGCAGGGGTGCGACGACGACGGCCAGGGCCGCGGCGAGCGCCCCGGCGGCCCTGGTGCGGGGCCGACGGGCGTCCGCAGCGGCGCCGCCCGCGCGGCGACCGCGGGCGCGCAGGCCGCTGACCACGGCGACCGCCAGCAGAGCGCCGGACGCGGCGACCGCGGCGGAGACCAGGGGCGCTCCTCCGAACCGCGCCAGCGCGAGCATCGGCCCGTCGGCCTGAGAGAACGCGAGCCGGCCCCAGGGGAAGCCACCGAAGGGCTCACGGCCGCGCAGGGCCTCGTCGGCCACCCAGAGCCCGGTCACGGTGACCACAGTCCCCACACCGCCCCCCGGGGCCTTCCAGGCGAAGGGCAGCAGGGCACCGAGGGCGGCGACGAACAGTGCCTCCAGCGTGGCCAGCGCCGCCCATGGCAGCACACCGACGTATACGCCGCTCCAGTGCAGGTGCGGCAGGAAGAACGCCAGCCCGGCCAGCAGGCCCAGGACGAACCCGGTCCGAGCCGGCCGCCCCCTCGTGGCCAGGGTCAGGGCGGCCACGGCGACGGGCGCCAGGAACCACAACCCCGTCGAGGGGAAGGCAAGGACAAGGAGGACGCCGCAGGCCAGGGCGAGAAGGACGGCGACGGGCAGAGGGGGCACGTGATCGGTACCCTCGGGGGCCGAAGCCGCAGGCCGTGCGCTCGTCACCGTCGAAGCGTACGCAGTGGGCCCCGGGCGAGCCGGACGGGGGCGAGCCGGACGGGGGCTTGACCGGACCCGCGCGGCTCTTCGGTCCGGCGTCGGCCCCGTCGGTTGCGAGGTCGGCACCGTTGTCTACGGAGCGCGCGGGCCCGGTCCGTGCCCACCGATGATCGCCCTCCGCCGTTCTCCCCACGACCACGGGACCTGGTCCGGTGGAGGACGTCCTCCCTCGGCCCGCGTCCGCGCGAGTCTCCGGCGGCCTGGCGACCGCCCTTGTGAGTGGACGGCCGTAGGGAAACCTAGTCTCCTGAGGGTGGCTGTCAACCAGCCCCTGACCTGCAACGATGAGAGTTCCTGCAGGTCAGCCGGGTTGTCCGAAGGTCCCGACGGCCGAGTCTTCTTGGCGTTTCGTCCGGCGTGTCGCGCTAGGGGATCATCAGCGCAGTGTCACGAGAGCACTACTGGGTGTAGAGAATCGTCGCGTGCACGGATCCACGGCGGTCGTCAGGGGCGTGCCGGCACCACCACAGTGCCGCGTGCGGTCGTGGCGACCAACGGAGGGTCGAGCACCTCGGCGGCACTGGCGGCCCCGTCCGCGCGGCCCCGGCAGACCACCCGGGCCTCGAACCTGAGCTCCCGGCTGCGGGTGCCGACCCGCACCACCTCGGCGCTGACCTCCAGCACGTCGCCTGCCCGGACCGGAGCGTGGAACTGGACGTCGGAGTAGGACGCGAACAGCCCCTCGTCGCCGTCGGTGCGGATGCAGACCTCGGTGGCCACGTCGCCGAAGGCCGCCAGGCTGTAGGCGCCGTCGACGAGGTCTCCGGCGTAGTGGGCGTGGCTGAACGGGACGTAGCGGCGGTGGACGACCGTCAGCCCCAGCCTGGCATCGGTGGGTTCGCTCACGGTGCCCTCCTGGGCGCGGGAACCAGGGCGTGGACGAGGTAGGAGGCCACCTCGACGGGCGTGGTCCCCTTGCCGAACACGCGGTTGACGCCCAGACCCTCGGCACCCGCCTCGTCGAAGCGCGGCCCCCCCACGACGAGCAGCGGGTGAGAGCCCGCCGCGTAGGCCTCGCGGAAGGCCGCGGACATCTCGCGGGTGTTGTGCAGGTGGGCGTCGCGCTGGGTGACGACCTGGCTCACGAGGACGGCGTCAGCGTGCTCGCTGCGAGCCCGCTCCACGAGGTCGGGCACCAGCACCTGCGCGCCGAGGTTGACCACCGTGATCTCGCGGTAGTACTCCAGGCCCTTCTCCCCCGCGAACCCTTTGATGTTGAGGATCGCGTCGATCCCGACCGTGTGCGCGTCGGTGCCGATGCAGGCGCCCACGACCACCAGCTTGCGCCTCAGCCTGGCCCGGATGGCCGCGTTGACGTCCTTCGCGCTGAGCAACGGGAACTCGCGCTCGACGACGGTGACCGCCGACAGGTCCACCACGTGGTGCACCGGGCCGTAGACGACGAAGAACGTGAAGTCCGGCCCCATCGGCTTGGCGTGCACGACGAGGGCGGGGTCGATCCCCATCTTCGCGGCGAGCTGCGCCGCCGCACCCTCGGCCGCCTTCGAATGCGGGACGGGCAGGGTGAAGGACACCTGCACCATCCCGTCGCCGGTCGTGTCGCCGTACGCCCGCACGATGTGGGGGGCCGCCGGTGTCGCGTTCATCGGGTCGCGCCTTCCTCGAGGAGGTCCACGGCGGGGTTGACGTAGGCCGCAGCCCGGCGCACCACGCCGTCCAGCCCCTTCCCCGCGTCCGCGGGACGGCGCATCAGCCCGAACGTGCCGTCGGCGATCGCGTTCAGCAAGCCGTCGTCGACGATGCGCGCGAGCAGGTCCACGGCCTCTGCGAGCACCTGCCGGGCCCGGGTGGCGATGAACCCGTCGGCCGGTGGGTGGAAGTCCTCGGCGAGACCGCCGCAGGCGTCCAGCACGTAGCGCACGTTCTGCAGCGCGAGGTCGCGGTCGGACAGCCATGGCGTCACCACGGCCTCGGTCATCATCCCGACGAGCAGGATGCCCTGACCCGTCATCGCGCCTGCGAGGTTGAAGAAGCCGTCGAGGAGGTACCCGCGGAAGACGTCGCCGGTCATGTGCTTGGTCGGCGGCATCCACTTCAGAGGTGCCTGCGGGAACAGCGTGCGGGCGAGCAGGGCGTGCGCCAGCTCGAGCCGGAACGAGTCGGGGATCTCGGGGTTGATCTCGAACGCGTGGCCGAGGCCGAGCTGCCAGTCGGCCAGCCCGGCCTCCTTCGCGAAGTACTCGTTGAGGAGCTGGCTCACGGTCACGGTGTGCGCGGCGTCCACGGCGTCGGCCGTCGTCAGGTAGTTGTCCTCGCCGGTGTTGATGATGATGCCCGCGCGCGCGTGCACCTGGCGGGAGAAGCGCTGGTCGACGAAGGTGCGCACCGGGTTGATGTCGCGGAAGAGGATCCCGTACATCGAGTCGTTGAGCATCATGTCCAGCCGTTCGAGCCCCGCCAGGGCGGCGATCTCGGGCATGCAGAGCCCCGAGGCGTAGTTGGTCAGGCGCACGTAGCGCCCGAGCTCGCGGCTGACGTCGTCCAGGGCCGCCCGCATGAGCCGGAAGTTCTCCTGGGTCGCGTACGTCCCGGCATACCCCTCGCGGGTCGCGCCCTCCGGGACGTAGTCGAGCAGGGACTGCCCGGTGGAGCGGATGACGGCGATGACGTCGGCGCCCTCCCGGGCCGCGGTCTGGGCCTGGGGGATGTCCTCGTAGATGTCCCCCGTGGCGACGATGAGGTAGATCCACGGACGGCGGGGGGCGTCGCCCCAGCGCCGGATCAGGCGCTCGCGCTCCCGGCGGGCCCGGTCGATGCGGCGGATGCCCGCTGCCACGGCCACCCGCGACGTGCGCGCGGCCCGGACCGCGTCGCGGCCCTCCGGCACGCGGAAGTCGACGGCTCCCGCACTCGCCTTCTGTGCGAGCGTGAGCAGGTCGGGCGCCTCGCCGCGGGCCAGGGCGTCCCACACGGGTGCGGCCACACCGTGCTCGAGGCCTGCGCTGCCCCGGACTGCGTCGACGAGGTGGTTCACCCAGGGGACCCGCTCGCTGTCCGCGCCGGCCAGCCCCGCAAGGCGGAGGGTGGCGCGCTCAACCGACACCGTCGTGTGCGTGCGGGCGAGGCGGACGACGGGAGCGCCCGCCTTGCGCGCCAGGGCACGGGCGGTGCGAACCGTGCTGGGGTCGAGCGTGAGCGGCGATGCGGCACGCGCGCGGGCCATCCGGCTGACTCCTTCGTGAGCGGGGTGTGCGGTGACGACCAGTCGGTGAGAACTCCGTGGGCGACGAGAGATCCGCGTAAACTCTCCCGGCCGTCTGGCTGCTGACGGGAAGACTGACAGCAATCACAGTCTGTTACCCCAGACTGTCCGGCTGCCATTCTAGCGATCCGTTGCGGCGGTGACGGCCGAGGCGCGCCTGGGGGCGGCCGCCCCCGAGGGCGAGGCGCCGAGCCGCAACCGGGTGGGCGGTAGGGTCCGGTGACGAAGCGGTGGGCCCACGCGCTGGAGGTACCCGGGGTGTCGCTGTACCGCGTGACCCGGTGGTCCGTGGGGGTGCTGTTCCGGGTGGTGTGGCGCCCGACCGTGAGCGGCCTCGAGCACGTGCCCAGCGAGGGTCCGGTGATCATCGCCAGCAACCACCTGTCGTTCATCGACAGCGTGGTGATCCCGTTGGCGGTCCCCCGCCGCGTCCGGTTCCTCGCGAAGGCGGAGTACTTCGAGGGCCACGGGGTGCGCGGGCGGCTCGTCGCGGCGTTCTTCGGCATGGTGGACGCCGTGCCCGTGCGCCGGGAGAGCCAGCGTGACTCGATGGCCTCGCTGCAGGCCGCGCTCGACGTCCTCGGGGCCGGCCAGGCCTTCGGGATCTACCCCGAGGGCACGCGGTCGCGTGACGGCCGTCTCTACCGCGGCCGCACCGGTGTCGGATGGCTGGCGCTGGCCTCCGGCGCACCGATCGTCCCGGTGGCGGTCATCGGCACCGACCGGGTGCAGCCCGTGGACGCCCGGCTCCCCCGCGTGCACCCCGTCACCGTGCGGTTCGGCCCGCCGGTCGACCCGGCCGCGTGGGTCGCGCGCGTGGCCGAGAACGGCGGCGCGGGCAGGGCCCGCCGAGAGATCACCGACGCCGTGATGGCCGGGATCTCCGCGATGTCCCCGCAGGAGTGCTGCGACAGCTACAACGAACGACCCCCGGACGACGGGGATCCCGTCGTCTGATCGTGGATGACCCTCCCGTCGCGCACGGTGAGCAGGCTGCGCGACGGCGCGACGCTGTTCGCCCACACGGTGTCCTCCCACACGGTGTTCTCCCACACGGTGTTCTCCCACACGGTGTTCGTCCCACACGGTGTTCTCCCACACGGTGTTCTCCCACACGGCGAAGGTGGCCGGTCCCCCGGTGACGACGTCCGCGCCCGTGTGCGCGGCGACCGCGACGTCGAGCGGCAGCCGGTGGTCGGGCACGTGGTGCCCGAGGCAGGCCCGCACGGCCCCCCACGGGTCGAACGGCGTCACGGGTGAGTCCGAGCCGAGGGCGATCGGGACGCCCGCCGCCACGAGACCGCCGAAGGGGTTCATCGTCAGTGCTCGGACGTGCCCGAGGCGCGTGGCGTACATGCCCGCGTCGCCTCCCCACTCCGCGTCGAAGGCGGGCTGGACGCTGGCCGTCACGCGCAGCCGGGCCAGTGCTGCGATGCCGGCGGCGTCGATGCACTCGACGTGCTCCAGCCGGTGCCCGGCGGCACGGACGGCCTCGACCCCCACGACGGACGCCGCAGCGAGCAAGCCCTCGACGGCCACGTCGACACCCGCATCGCCGATCACGTGGAAGCCGGCCTGCACACCGGCCAGCGTGCACGCGACGACGTGGTCACGCACCGACTCGACCGACAGGTAGAGATGACCCCGGTGGCCGGCTCGGTCGGTGTAGTCCTCGCGCATCGCGCAGGTGCGCGAGCCCACCGAACCGTCGATGTTGAGGTCGCCGCCGAGTCCGGCCAGGTGCACGCCGCCGGCGCGGAACCGGTCGAGCACGGCCTGTGCCTCGTCGACGTCCCCGACCAGCTGACCGCGGTAGGCCACCACCCGCGGCAGTGCCGCCTCGTCGGCGCCGGTGAGGGCGACCAGGTCGCACAGGTCCGCCTCGGGTGCGATGTGGGGTGCCGACATCTCGTGCACGCAGGCCAGGCCGTGGGCCGCGGCGGCCGTCAGGGCCAGCGTCTGCAGCTCCCGGCGCTGAGCCGGCGTGAGTCCCGCCCTCGTCGCGGCCCTGGCGGCGTGGTGGGCGTCGCGCTCGACGCGGCCGTCGTCGTCCCAGCCGTCGCACCCGGCGGCCCCGCTGGCGAGCGCGAGGGCGCTGGACACGACCGCGGAGTGCACGTCCACGCGTGCGAGGTAGACGACCCCACCGGCGGCGGCGCGGTCCAGCTCGAATCGGGTGGGCGCGCGTCCCTCGGCCAGCCGGGTCTCGTCCCAGCCCTGGCCGATCACGGGTCGCCCGCGGCCGCGTCGCGCGGCGGCCTCGACGAGCCTCAGCACCTGCGCCACCGACCGGGCCGGGCGCAGGTCGACCCCGTCGAGCAGCAGGCCCGTCTCGGTGACGTGGACGTGCGCGTCGACGAACGCCGGCATGAGCACGGCGCCGTCGAGGTCGGCCACCTCGTCGACGTCGTCGGGCCCAGGCGCGCCCGGCTCTCGGGGGTCGCCCACCCAGGCGACGCGGGTGCGGTCCACCAGCAGTGCGGTGGCAGCCGGGTGCGTCGGCGTGCGGACCCGGCCGCCTCGGTAGAGCCGGGTCACCGCGGTGGGCGCAGCGCGCCTGCGTGCTCCCCGAGCCGACCCTCGAACAGCCGGCGGGCACCGGCAGAGGTGCGCAGGACGTCGAGGGCGAAGTCCGCGTGGCCGGCGGCGTACCCGTTCCCGATCATGAGTGTGACGTCGGCGGCGAGGCCCTCGGCACCGAGGGCGGCGGTGGCGAACGAGGTCGCCATGGAGAAGAACACGACGGTCCCGAGGTTCGCGGTAGCCAGGATCGCCCCGTGCTCGCACCCGGGGACGTCGACGCACACGACGGTGACGTCGGCCGGGCCGCCGGCCGCGGCGACGCCCTCGGCGAGGGCCACCGGGTCGCGGGCGTCGGCCAGGACCACGACGTCGGCCAGCCCTGTGCCCTCCAGCGTGGTGCGTTCCGAGGGCACCGGGACCACGCCGATGGTGCGCGCCGCGCCGGCCCGCCGCGCGGCCGCCAGCGCCAGCGACCCGCTCTTGCCGGCACCGCCGATGACCGCCACCACGGGCGGGCGCCCCTGCGCGACGTACTTGGCGACGACGCGGGCGGTCAACGCGGGCGCGCCGCACACGTCCATGACGGCCAGGGCCAACGCGGGGTCGAGGTCCTCGGGCAGGTGTGCGGCGATCGAGCGGCCGAAGAGCACCGCGTGACCGCGGCACGGCACCTGCTCGCTGCGGCCGTCCCAGTCCGCCAGGGCGTCGGTGACCGCGAGCGGCGTCAGGGTCAGGGACACCAGTGTGGCGATCCGGTCGCCGACGGCCAGGCCGAGCGGGCTGCGGGGACCGACCTCCGCGACGGTGCCCACGAGCATGCCGCCGGAGCCGGTGACAGGGTTGTGCATCTTCCCGCGGGTCGTGATGATCTCCACCACCTCGGCACGCACGGCGTCGCCGTCCCCGCCGTGCTTGTCCCACAGCTGCCGGAAGCTCGCGGCGTCGAGGTTGAGCCGTTCGACGCCCACCCGCACCTCGTCCGGCCAGAGCCGAGGGGTGGCGTCCAGCTGCCAGGCGGCCTGGGGCAGCACTCCGCGCGGCTGTAGCACCCGGTGCAGGCCGACGGGTGAGGAGGGCAGCCCCTGCGGCGCACCGTCGTCGGTGGCGGACGTGGACGGTGGAGCCGTCGTTGGCTGCGTCATACGGAAATCCTACGGCCTGCCCTTCGCGTGACTGAAGAATCTCCCGTACCCTGTCCGGCGTGTCCGACATGGTGAACCACGCCGCCGACCGGCCCGCCTCCGCGGCCGGGCACACTGCTGCCTCCCAGCAGCCCTACCGCTACCAGCGGCGCCCCCTCGTCGAGCCTGACTGGACCCGGCTGCCCGCCTGGCGCGGGGTCAGCGCGGCCGAGTGGGCCAGCGCCCAGTGGCAGCGTGCGCACTGCGTGAAGACGCCCGCCCAGCTGCGCGCCGTCCTCGGGGACCTGGTCGAGGACGGCTTCTACGCCGACCTCGAGCGTGACCAGGCCGAGCGCGCCACGATGTCGATGCTCCTGCCCCCGCACATGCTCAACACGATGGTCGCCTCGACCACCGGTGCGGTCCCGGCCGCGGGGTCGGCCTACACCGAGGCGTTCTACGCCGACCCGGTGCGCCGGTACATGCTGCCGGTCTTCAGTGACCGCCGGGTGGAGTGGTCGAGCCACCCGTTCGCGACGCGCGACTCCCTGCACGAGCACGACATGTGGGTCGCCGAGGGCCTCACCCACCGCTACCCGACGAAGGTGCTCGCCGAGCTGCTCCCCACGTGCCCGCAGTACTGCGGCCACTGCACCCGCATGGACCTCGTGGGCAACTCCACGCCCGTCATCTCCAAGCTCAAGTTCGACCTCAAGCCCGCCGACCGGCTCGACGGGATGATGGACTACCTGCGCGAGTCCCCGGAGGTGCGTGACGTCGTCGTCAGCGGCGGGGACGTCGCGAACATGTCCTGGCGCAGCCTCGAGGCGTTCGTCGCGCGGCTGCTCGAGATCGACAACATCCGCGACATCCGGCTGGCGACGAAGGCGCTCATGGGCCTGCCGCAGCACTGGCTGCAGACCGAGGTGGTGGAGGGGATGACCCGGCTCGCCCGCACGGCGCGCGCCCGCGGGGTCAACCTGGCCGTGCACACCCACGTCAACGCGGCGGAGTCCCTGACGCCGCTGGTCGCCGAGGCGACCCAGGCCATGCTCGACGCCGGGGTTCGCGACGTCCGCAACCAGGGCGTGCTCATGCGCGGGGTCAACGACTCCGTCGAGGAGCTGCTGGACCTGTGCTTCGCCTTGCAGGACGGCGCGATGATCACGCCGTACTACTTCTACATGTGCGACATGATCCCGTTCAGCGAGCACTGGCGGCTGCCGCTGGCCCGGGCGCAGGAGCTTCAGCACGGTCTCATGGGGTACCTGCCTGGTTTCGCCACCCCACGGATCGTGTGCGACGTGCCGTTCGTCGGCAAGCGGTGGGTGCATCAGGCCCACGCGTACGACCGCGTCCGCGGCGTCAGCGAGTGGACGAAGAACTACCGCACGTCGATCGAGGCGGACGACCCGCAGGCGCTCACACGCACCTACCCGTACTACGACCCGATCGACACCCTCCCCGAGGAGGGGCAGGCGTGGTGGCGGGACAACGCGGACATGGCCGTGGCCGAGGCTCGTGCCTCACACCGTGCGGCGGCCAGCCGCGCGGCGGCGCAGGCCCAGGCCCAAGCCGCTGCCCCGATGCACGTGCTCTGAGCTAGGTGCGCAGGGGGCGAGCCTCGAAGGGCGTCGACAGCACGATGGTGGTCCGGGTGGCGACGGCGGCCACGGCGCGGATCCTGCTGAGCAGGCCCTCCAGCTCCCCCGGCGTGGCCACGCGCACCTTGAGGATGTAGTTCTCCTCGCCCGCCACCGAATGGCAGGCCTCGAGCTCGGGCATCAACGCGAGCCGCTCGGGGACGTCGTCCGGCGCCGCCGGGTCCAGGGGCGTCACCGAGACGAACGCGGTCAGCGGCAGCCCGACCGCCTCGGCGTCCACGACCGCGGTGTACCCGCGGATCACACCACGCTGCTCCAGCCGCCGCACGCGCTGGTGCACCGCCGACGTCGACAGCCCGGTCGCCCTGCCGAGGTCGGTGAAGCTCATCCGGCCGTCGCCGGCGAGCAGGCGGACGATGTGTCGATCAATGTCCTCCACGCCGCGAACAGTACCGTCAGAGACCTCTAAGTACGGTCACCTTTCGGTCTCGGCGGTGCGATACGGTCTGCGGGTGCCTGGCGCCCGGCGCGGCAGTCTGCTGCTGCTCGACTCCGCATCCTTGTACTTCCGGGCCTTCTTCGGCGTCCCGGACACGATGCGCGCCCCTGACGGCACGCCCGTCAACGCGGTGCGCGGGTTCCTGGACATGATCGCCTTCCTGGTGACGTCGCGGCAGGCCTCCCGGGTCGTGGCGTGCTGGGACGACGACTGGCGCCCGGCGTTCCGGGTGGCGGCCATCCCCTCGTACAAGGCGCATCGGCTGCGCGACCCGGTCACCGGAACCGAGGAGACCCCGGCTGCCCTTGACCCGCAGGTGCCGGTGATCGTCGACGTCCTGGCGGCCTTCGGGATCGCCCGGGTGGGGGCGCCCGGCTTCGAGGCGGACGACGTGATCGCGACGCTGGCCACCCGCGCGTCAGCGGGGCCGCGCGCCACCGAGCCCGACGGCACGGGCGGGGTCGAGGTGGTCACCGGCGACCGCGACCTGTTCCAGGTCGTGGACGACGCGCGTGGGGTCTGCGTGCTCTACGTCGCCCGCGGCGTGCGCAACCTCGAGGTGGTGCAGGAGTCGTGGTTGCGGGCGAAGTACGGCGTGGACGGTGGTGCCGGCTACGCCGACCTCGCAGCGCTGCGGGGTGACCCGAGCGACGGCCTGCCAGGGGTCGCGGGCATCGGGGAGAAGACGGCGGCCGGCCTGCTCGCGACGTACGGGAGCCTCGACGCGGTGCTCGCCGCCGCGGACGCCGCCGACCCGCGCATCGGGCCCGCGACCCGCAGGCGGCTCGCGCAGGCACGGGACTACCTCGCTGTCGCGCCGAGCGTGGTCGGCGTGGTCCGCGACGCCCCGGTGGCGGTGGTGGACGACCGGCTTCCGCAGACTCCGGCGGACCCGGAGCGCCTCGTCGACCTCGTGGCCCGTTTCAACCTCGCCTCCAGCGTGGAGCGAGTGTTGCGGGCCATGGCGGCGCACGGCCGGCCGGAGTAGGGCGCCGGGGGTCGAGCGCCGGAGCAGGGCGCCGGGGTAGGGCGTCAGACCAGCGAGCTGTAGGCGACCACGCCGCGCCGGACCTGCTTGACGGCCTCCCCGGCCGTGCGCCGCAGGGCGCGCCCGGGTGCGTCGTCGCCCGCGGCGTGCTCGATCTGGCCGAGCAGGTCGACCACCTGCTTGCACCAGCGGACGAAGTCGCCGGCCGCCAGGTCACCGTCGCGCAGCACCTCGTCCAGGGGCCTGCCGAGGGCCCACCGGTGCAGCGCAAGGGCCAGCCCGAGGTCCGGCTCCGGGGTGGGTTCGATGCCGTGGTCACGCTCCCGGTCGTCCAGCGCCGACCACAGCCGCACCGTCTCCTCCAGAGCCGTCCGGACCGCGCCGGTCGGTAGCCGAGGCGACAGCCCCCGCTCGTCGCGACGGCTCTCGTAGACGACCGCGCTGACGCACGCCGCGAGCCCTGCGGCGTCCAGGCCCTGCCAGACGCCCCCGCGCAGGCACTCCGCGACCAGCAGGTCGGCCTCGGCGTAGATCCGGCGCAGGCGCTGGCCCGCAGGGGTGACGACGTCGCCGTCGAGGTAGCCGCGTTCGCTCAGCAGGGCCGCCACCCGGTCGAAGACACGGGCGATCGTGTTCGTCCGGCCCTCGATGCGTCGCACGAGCGCCTGGGTCTCCCGCCGAAGCCGCCACCACCTCTCGGCCCAGCGGGCGTGCTCCTCGCGCTCGGAGCACCCGTGGCAGGGGTGCGCGCGCAGCTGGCGGCGCAGCTGCGCGAGGCTCTCGTCGTCGGCCGCCGCCGACCGCCCCCGGCGCGCCGAGGAGACCTCCGGCGCGGCCGCCAGCACGTTGCGCAGCGTCGAGGCCAGGTCCCGGCGCGACGCCGGGCTGCGCGCGTTGAACGACTTGGGGATCGGGACGCGGGTCAGCGGCTCCAACGCGTTCGGGACGTCGAGCAGGGACAGCCGGCGCACCTGACGGTCGGCCGTGAGCACGGTCGGCCGCGGTCCCTCGGCGTCGCCCGGGGCGCCCGCGTCGAGGACCACCGCCCACCCGGCACGCCGGCCGGCCTGCACGCGGATCACGTCGCCGCGGCGCAGCCGCTCCATCGAGGCCACGGCGTCGGTCCGCCGCTCGTGCGAGGCCGCCCGGGACAGCTCGGCCTCGCGCTCGGCGATGCGCCGCCGGACAGCCGCGTACTCGGTGAAGTCGCCGAGGTGGCAGGTCATCGCTTCCTCGTACCCCGCGAGCGCCTCCTCGTGGCGGCGGGCCTGGCGCGCCAGCCCGACCACGGCCTGGTCGGCCTGGAACTGGGCGAACGACGTCTCCAGGATCTCGCGGGCGCGCGTACGCCCGACCTGGGCGACGAGGTTGACGGCCATGTTGTACGTCGGGCGGAAGCTCGACCGCAGCGGGTACGTACGGGTCGAGGCCAGCCCCCCGACGGCCTCGGGGTCCAGACCCTGCTGCCACACGACGACGGCATGACCCTCGACGTCGATCCCGCGCCGCCCCGCGCGGCCGGTGAGCTGGGTGAACTCCCCCGGCGTCACGTCGGCATGGGTCTCGCCGTTCCACTTGGTGAGCTTCTCGAGCACCACGCTGCGGGCGGGCATGTTGATCCCGAGTGCGAGGGTCTCGGTGGCGAACACGGCCTTGACCAGGCCACGGCTGAACAGCTCCTCCACCACCTCCTTGAAGCTCGGGAGCAGCCCCGCGTGGTGGGCGGCGAGCCCCCGCTCCAGCGACTCGGCCCACTCCCAGAAGCCGAGCACCGCGAGGTCCTCGTCGGGGATGTCGGAGCATCGCGCCTCCACGACCCGCCGGATCTCCTCGCGCTCCGGGCCCGAGGTGAGGCGGACGCCGAGCGCGCGGCACTGCGCGACGGCCGCCTCGCAGCCGGCGCGGCTGAAGACGAAGCAGATCGCGGGCAGCAGGCCCGCGCCGTCCAGCGCGGTCACCGTCTCGGCCCGGCTGGGTGTCGCCGGGCTGCGACCGCGCGACCGCGGCGGCCCGAGACCACCCGACCGGCCGCGGCCGTTGCGGCGGCCGGCGCGGTCGGGGCGTTCGAGCTCGCGGGCCAGCCGGCGCAGCTCCGGGTTGACCCGCCCCTGTGCGCTGTCGGCTCCCGGCTCTGGGTGCGCGAGCGCGACGGGTTCGCCGGTCTCGTCGATGAACAGGTCGTACAGGCGCCTGCCCACCATCACGTGCTGCCACAGCGGTACCGGCCGGTGCTCCGACACCACGACCTCGGTGTCGCCGCGCACCGTGTCCAGCCACGCCCCGAACTCCTCGGCGTTGCTGACGGTCGCCGACAGCGACACGACGAGGACGTCGTCCGGCAGGTGGATGATCACCTCTTCCCAGACCGCGCCGCGGAACCGGTCGGCGAGGTAGTGCACCTCGTCCATGACCACGTACCCCAGCCCGGCCAGCGTCGGGGAGTCGGCGTAGAGCATGTTGCGCAGCACCTCGGTGGTCATGACGACCGCGGGGGCCTCGCTGTTGACCGTGTTGTCCCCCGTGAGCAGGCCTACGCGCTCGGCACCGTAACGGCGCACGAGGTCGGCGTACTTCTGGTTGCTCAGCGCCTTGATGGGCGTGGTGTAGAAGGCCTTGCGACCGCTGCTCAGGGCCAGGTCGACGGCGAACTCGCCCACCACGGTCTTGCCCGACCCGGTGGGGGCGGCCACGAGCACTCCGCGCCCGCCGAGCAGCGCCTGGCAGGCACGCACCTGGAACTCGTCGAGCTGGAACGGGTACAGCGCGCCGAAGCGGTCCAGCGGGTCCTGCCGTTCCCCTCGGGGTGGCTTTCCCCGGCGCAACGTCGTCGGTGGGCCGGTGAGGTCCTCCGGCCTGGCCATGGCTGCAGGGTACTCAGCGCGGGCCGCCGCCACCGACTGCGGGGGCGAGCACGCGGATCGCCCCGGGCACGGTCTCGCAGGCCAGCGGCAGCGGTCCGAGCCGCTCGCCGTCGGCGTAGCCGACGATCCCCGGCGCGTCGATCGTGAGGGTCCTCCCCCGGCGGACGACGACCCTCGGGTGCGAGACGTGCGTCCCCTTGTAGACCCGGGGGAAGATGCGGACGAACTCGAGCCGGCTGATCGGTTCGACCACGAGCACGTCGAGGAGGCCGTCGTCCATCCGCGCGTCCGGGCACACGCGCATGCCGCCGCCGTAGGAGGGGCCGTTGCCCACGGCCACGAGCATCGCCGGGGTGTCCCAGCGCTGCCCGTCGAGGGTCATCGAGTAGGTCCTCGGGGTGAAGACGGGCAGCTCTCGCAGCATGGCCAGGTCGTAGCGCAGGTGCCCGCGCGGGCGTCGCCAGCTGTTGGCGCGCTCGTTGACGACGGCGTCGAACCCGGCGCCCAGCACTCCGACGAACCAGCGGGTCCCCCAGGCGGCGGTCACCCGGACGCCGTCGATGCGACGCGTCGCCGCGCCGCTGTCGGACAGCCCGCGCAGTACCACCCGGGCGGCGGTCTCCCAGTCGCCCACCGGCAGGCCCACCCCCCGCGCGACGTCGTTGCCGGTGCCGGCGGGCACGATCCCCAGGGGGACGTCCGTGCCGGCCACGATGTTCGCGCCGAGGTGGACCATCCCGTCGCCGCCGACGACCACGAGCGCGTCCACCCCGGAGGAGACGGCGTCCTGGCAGTGCATCGTGAGCTCCTCGGCACTGCCCGCCGCCAGCACGACGACGTCGGCTCCGCCGTCCCCGAAGCGACGGGTCACCGCGGCGCCGGCCCGGGCTCCGCGACCCTTGCCCGACGTCGGGTTGACCGCGAGTGCGATGCGGGGACTTGTCACGGCGCGCAGGCTACAGCGGGCTGGCCTCGTCGTCGGACAGGCCGGCCAGGGGGCTCGCCGCCGCCCGGCGCGCGCGACCCCGGTCGACGACCCAGGCGACGCCGACCGCCGCCGCGTACAGGCCCACCATGGCCAGGCCCAAGGCGACCATGGACCCCCAGTCCGGCGAGGGCGAGGCGATGGCAGCGAACAGGAAGTTGAGGAACACCGCGACGCGCCAGCTCTTGGCCAGCTGCACCGCACTGACCACACCCAGCAGGTTGAGGGCCACCAGGAACAGCGGGATGACGAACGCGATGCCGAAGGCCAGCATCAGGCGAGTGACGAACGTGAGGTAGGTGTCGGCGCCGATGAGGTTGGAGCCGCCGTTCGGCGTCAGGTCGAAGAAGAAGTGGATCGCCTTCGGGAGCACCACCCAGGCCAGAGCGATCCCACCGAGGAACAGCGGGACCGCTGCGGCGACGAAGCCCAGTGCGTACCGCTTCTCGCGCCGGGTGAGACCCGGAACGAGGAACGCCCACACCTGGTAGAGCCAGACGGGGCTGGCTATGACCAGCCCGATGTAGACCGACAGCTTCAGCTTGAGGTTGAACGGCGCCGCCACGTCGTCGAAGTTCAGGCCCGTGATCGTCCCGGCGCCGTGCGAGCTGGCCTGCAACGGCCGGATCAGCGCGGCCAGCAGCGGGTCGTAGAGGAACCACCCGACGACCGAGGCCAGCAGGATCGCCAGCCCGGCCCGGATCAGCCGCCTGCGCAGCTCCCGAAGGTGCTCGCGGAGCGGCATCCGCCCTTCGGGGTCCTTGGACTGCCGCTTCGCCGTGATGAGGGCCACGGCTGGGGGGACGCTCAGACGTCCCGGCGCTGCTCGGTGGGCGAGGCGTTACGGCCTGGTTCGCCGTCGATCACGCGGCCCTCGAGCGGCTCTGGGGCTGGGGGGACGGTCGTGCCAGGTGTGCGGCGGCGGTCGTCCTCCTGCATCTCCTTGACCTCGGACTTGAAGATCCGCAGCGACCGGCCGAGCCCGCGCGCCGCGTCCGGCAGCCGTTTGGCGCCGAACAGCAGGACGATGACGACGGCGAGGACGACAAGGTGCCATCCCTCGAACAGACCACGCATGGCAGGTCCTTCCGGGTGCAGACGGTGCTCTCCTGCCATGCTACGTCGTCGCGAGGTCCCCGGGTCGCCCTTCCGCACACGGTGCTCAGTCCAGCCCCCAGAAACGCGCGCGGCGCGCTGCCCACAGGCGCTGACGTTTGGCTGCATACCGTTCGGCCCTCAGGCCGGCAGGGCTGGCGAACACGCCTGGGTGGGCCGGTGGGGGCTGCGACGCCGCGCTGAGCGCCTCCGTGACGTCCGAGAGCCGCTCGGCCGCCTCCCCCAGCTCACGGGCCAGCGCGGCCGACTTGCGCCACAGGGACCGCCCCACCAGCGCGAGCACCCCGACCGCGACCAGCCCGAGCACGACCCACACGAGGAACCACAGCACGGCCGTCAGGGTAGCGCCGCAGATGACGACCGCGGGTCAGGCCGGTCAGGCGGGTCAGGTGAGGCAGGGTGAGGCGCCGGTCAGGCCGGTCAGGCCGGTCAGGCCGGTCAGGCCGGTCAGGCGATCGTGTCGGACGTCGTCCACGGGCCGGTGGGCCCGCTGGCGCCGGCCGCCGCGGACACGAGGTCCGCAGCGTTCAGCCACAACGCGAAGTCGAGCACGTCGTCATAGGTCAGCACCGGTCCGCTGTGCTCCTCCAGCGCCTCCGCCGGGATGTTCCACGGCTCGGCGACCACGCCCCCGGAGACGAGCAGAGCCACCACGTCGCGCCCGGCGGGCTTGCGCACCTCGTCCTGGCATGTCGTGCACGTGAAGGCGTAGTAGGACCAGCTCGTCACCGAGCACACGACGAGGCGGACCTGGGTGGGGGTGAGCTCGACGTCTCCGCAGCTGGGGCAGGACGCTTTGATGGTCGTCATGTCGAGTCACCTCCCGCGTGACCGTCCCTGGTTTCGACACAGATCCTGTCGACCGTCAGGACGGTTTCCTTAAGTACGCGCGGCCATTCTTCCCGGTTCACCAGGAGGACATACGGGGAGAAAGTCCCTGCCCACACGGCGGGCTGCGCAGCACCCTCCGGCAGGGCTGCGGTCAGGCCGGCTCGGGCTCGTACGCGGCCAGCGCCTGGCGGGCGCGCTCGGCGGTGAGCTCGGCGAGGTCGCGCGGCGCCACGATGCGGAGGTGTCCTCCCAGACGCAGGGCAAGGCGGGGCACCCAGTCCGGCGACGCCGCCCGCAGGCGCACGCGCCGGGAGCCGTCGGCGCGTTCCTCCATGTGGTCGACCGGGTAGTAGTCGCCGACCCAGGCCGCCGCAGGGTCCAGGTCCAGGGTGACCAGGGTGTCGTCCGGTGAGGGGCGGAAGAGGCCCTCGTCCACGTCGCGGGAGACGGCCACCCGCGGAGGGGTGCCGTCCACGTCGAGCACCGTGATGTCCACGACCCGGTCGACCCGGAACAGCCGCACGCCGTCGGCGCGGTGGCACCACGCCTCCAGGTACCAGTGCCCAGCGGTCGAGATCAGTCGCATGGGGTCGACGTCGCGGCGCGTCGTCTCGTCCCGGCTCGGTACGAGGTAGTCGATCCGCAGCCGCCTGCGACGTCGCAGGGCCTCTCGCGCAGCCGTCAGAGCCGCCTCGGCCGCGCCCTGGGTCAGGTCGACGCTGACCGTGCCGGCGGCCGCCGCGGCCACCTCGCCCGCCGCGGCGGAGAGCTTGGCGAGCGCGGACTCGACCGCGTCGCGATCGTGCAGGCCCGGCACCTCCGCGAGCGTGCGCAGGCCGGCCAGCAGTGCCACCGCCTCGTCCAGCCCCAGCCGCAGGGGCCGGGCGATGGCGTCGGCGTTGTCCAGGTAGACCCGACCGGACTCCCAGTCGGCCTCGATGAGGTCGTCGGGCATGTGGCCCGGGGTCCCACAGACGAACAGCAGCTCGAGGTCGGCCACCAGCTGCTCCTCGCTGATCTCGAAGTGCCGGGCGGCCTCCTCCAGCGGGACACCCTGGCGGCGAAGCAGCCACGGGACCATCGCCAGCAGCCGCGAGAGGCGGACGGTCGCGCCGACGCTCATCGCGGCGCCTGCGACCCGGCGCGTTGTCCCTCGACGCCCTGTCCCTCGACGCCCTGTCCCTCGGCGCCCGGCCCCCCGGCGTTCGGCCCGGCCAGCACTGCGCGCAGCCGGCGCACGACCGCGTCACGAAGGTCGGGCGGCTCGAGCACGACGACGTCGGGGCCGTAGCCTGCGAGCTCGTCCGCGCGCATCCCGACGTCCCCGACACGCAGCCGGACGACGTCCCAGCCCGGCTCCGGCGCCGGCTCGGCGGCCGCCGCGCGACGCCGCAGGAACCCGCCACGCCCCTCGCGGACCCGCAGGACGGCAAGCCGCTCGTCGGCACTGGTCGGCAGGCCTGCGACCATGGCCCTCGCGTCGAGGTCGGCAGGCACGTCGTAGGAGCCGGCGGGGCCACTGCGCCGCACGGGCCCCTCGACGCGCGAGAGGCGGAAGGCTCGCGAGGCCTCGCGGTCGCGGTCGCGGCCGACGAGGTACCAGCGGCCGCTTCGGCTGGTCATGGCCCAGGGCTCGACGTGGCGTTGTGCGACCTCACCGGAGGGCTTGCGGTAGGCGAAGCGGACCGGTGCGTGGTCGCGGGTCGCGGCGTAGAGGGGGTCGAACGCCGGCTCGACGGTGCGTACCCGCGGCTCGACGCCCACCAGGGAGTCCTCCTCGGTCTCCACCCCGAGGGCACGCAGCTTGACCAGCGCCCGGGCCGCCGGTCCGGCAAGGCTCGCCTGCTGCCAGACCCGGCTGGCCAGACCGAGCACCGCCAGCTCCTCCGCGGAGAGCTCGACCTCGGGCAGGGCGTAGGTCTTGGCGTCGATGCGGTAGCCGAGCTCGTCGTCGAACCAGGAGCTGTCGGAGCCGGTGACCAGCGGGACGCCGAGCTCGCGCAGGTCCTCCTTGTCCCGCTCGAACATCCGGTCGAACGCCTCGTCGGTCTCGCACTCCTCGTACTGCGGCACGGCCGTGCGGATCTGGTCCTTCGTCAGCCACCGCCGGGTGGCCAGAAGGCAGATCACGAGGTTCAGGAGGCGCTCGGTACGGTGCGCCGAGAGGGTTCGAGGCGGCATCGCGGTGCACGCTACCCGAGTAGCCTCGCCGGAGTCGGAGGTGGACGGGTGATCCTGTGGCGGGAGGGGCGTGTCGTCGCGCGGCGGCGCGAGTGGCCCGGTGCGGTGGAGTACGAGGTGGACGTCTACGACCCCGTGACGGGTGCCGTGTCGTCCTGCTCGGCGCTGGCGTACCCCGCGCTGGTGGGTCGCCCCGAGGTGGGCGACCTGGTGCTGCTGAACACCGCTGCGCTCGAGCTCGGCCTGGGCACCGGCGGCCTCGCCCTCGTGGTGGCCCTGCCGAACCGGCCACCCGTGCACCAGGTGCTCGGGCCAGGGCACCTGGTGAAGGCCCGGTACACGCCCCTCCAGGCGAACGTGCAGGGGGTCGACGAGCAGGGGTCCCCGCACCATGACGTGCTCGCCGAGGCCGACGACCTGGCAGGCATGCCCGTCGTGGTCGCCGACCTGCACTCGGCCCTGCCGGCGATCGTGGCGGGCCTGCGGGAGCGCGCACCCTCGGCTCGGGTGGCCTACGTGATGAGCGACGGCGGCGCGCTGCCGGCGTGGTTCTCCCGTACGGTGTCCGGGCTGCGAGATGCCGGATGGGTGCACTCGTGCATCAGCGCGGGCCAGGCGTTCGGCGGTGACCTGGAGGCGGTCACCGTCCAGTCGGCGCTGCTCGCGGCCAGGCACGTGGTGGGCGCGGACGTCGCCGTCGTCACGCAGGGGCCGGGCAACCTGGGCACGGGCACGCGGTGGGGCTTCTCCGGCGTGGCCGCCGGGGAGGCGGTCAACGCTGCGGGGGTGCTGGGCGGGCGCCCCGTGGCCGCGCTGAGGGTGTCGGGCGCGGACCCGCGGGAGCGGCATCGCGGTGTCTCGCATCACAGCCTCACCGCCTTCGGGCGGGTGGCGCTGGTGCCGGCGGACGTGCCTGTGCCCCTCCTGGAGGGCCCCCTGGGCGCACAGGTCATGGACGAGGTGCGTGCGCTGGGACCGCCGGCGGGTCGTCACCGGCTGGTCGACGTCGACCTCTCGGGGCTTCGCCCGGCCCTGGAGCACGTGCCCGTCCCCCTGTCGACCATGGGCCGGAGCCTGGACCACGACGCTGCGGCGTTCCTGGCGTCGGCTGCGGCAGGTCGGCACGCTGCCACCCTGCTGCCGAACTCTGGTGGGTGATGATCCCTGAGTCACATGCTCTGGATCAGGCGCTCCACACGCTCGTCGACCGCCCGGAAGGGGTCCTTGCAGAGCACGGTCCGTTGCGCCTGGTCGTTGAGCTTCAGGTGCACCCAGTCGACCGTGAAGTCGCGCCTGCGCTCCTGGGCTCGCCGCACGAAGTCGCCGCGAAGCTTGGCGCGGGTCGTCTGCGGCGGCACGGACGTGGCCTCGAAGACCTCGATGTCGGAGCTGACCCGCTCCACTAGACCGCGCCGCTGCATGAGGTAGTACAGGCCTCTGGTCCGGTGGATGTCGTGGTAGGCCAGGTCCAGGCGGGCGATCCGCGGGCTGGACAGGGGCAGGGAGTGCCGGGCCCGGTAGCGCTCCACGAGCTGGTGCTTGATCACCCAGTCGATCTCCCGGTCGACGAGGCCGAGGTCGCCGGTCGCGACGGCACGCAGCCCGCGCTCCCAGAGGTCGATGACCCGCTTGACGACGTCGGTGTGCAGGCCGTGGGAGTCCACGAAGTCCTTCGCGCGGGCGAGGTACTCCTCCTGGATCTCCAGGGCGGTGGCCTCGCGCCCGTTCGCCAGCCGCACCCGACGGCGCCCGGTGAGGTCGTGGCTGATCTCCCGGATCGCCCGGATCGGGTTCTCCAGAGTCTGGTCGCGCAGGACGACGCCCGCCTCGACCATGCGCAGCACGAGGTCGGTGGCGCCGACCTTGAGCAGCGTGGTGGTCTCCGACATGTTGGAGTCCCCGACGATGACGTGAAGCCGCCGGTAGCGCTCGGCGTCGGCATGCGGCTCGTCCCGGGTGTTGATGATGGGCCGGGAGCGCGTCGTCGCGCTGGAGACGCCCTCCCAGATGTGGTCGGCGCGCTGGGAGAGGCAGAAGACCGCCCCCCGCGGCGTCTGCAGCACCTTGCCCGCCCCGACGATGATCTGCCTCGTCACCAGGAAGGGGATCAGGACGTCGGACAGCTTGCCGAACTCGCCGTGCCGGCTCACGAGGTAGTTCTCATGGCAGCCGTAGCTGTTGCCCGCCGAGTCGGTGTTGTTCTTGAACAGGAACACCTCCCCCGCGATCCCCTCCTCGTGCAGCCGCCGCTCGGCGTCCACGAGAAGGCCCTCCAGGATCCGCTCCCCCGCCCGGTCGTGGACGACGAGCTGGCGGACGTCATCGCACTCCGGGGTGGCGTACTCCGGGTGCGAACCGACGTCGAGGTAGAGCCGGGCTCCGTTGCGCAGGAAGACGTTGCTCGAACGCCCCCACGACACGACCTTGCGGAACAGGTAACGCGCCACCTCGTCGGGGCTCAGCTTGCGCTGCCCGTCGAACGCGCACGTGACGCCGAACTCCGTCTCGATCCCGAAGATGCGGCGGTCCATGCGCCCACTCTAGGTGGCCGGGTCCAGCCGGGCACTGTTGTGCGCCGGGCCGGCCCTCCCCGCCGAGCCGGCACTGCGTCAGCCCTCGCCGCCGAGCTCCTCGTCGTCGAGCCGGTCGGTTCGCCGACGCTTCGGAGTCGGGTCCGGTGGCGCGTCGCCGTTGTTCGCCCCGGTCAGGGTGTCGTGCGCCCCCGGCCGCGGGTCGTCGGTGTGCGGCACGTCGGTGGTGGGGTCGTCGGGGGTCAGGAGCCGCTCCAGCAGCGGGCCCGCCAGGCGCCGGAACGCCCGCCGCGGGCGTACCCGGTCGAGTACTGCCACCTCGAGCTGGGCCGAGGACAAGGTGCGCGACCCCGTACCGGAGGCGTCGCGGGACAGGCCCTCGACGGCGAGCACCAGCGCGTCGGAGAGGGCCATGGCCGGCCGCCACCGCTCCTGCAGCCGCGTCGCGATGGTCTCGGCCTGCCCGCCCATGGCGACGAACCCGTGCTCGTCGGTGACCGAGCCGTCGAAGGTGAGCCGGTAGATCTGGTCCGCCTCGGCGTGGCGGCCTACCTCGGCCACCACGATCTCGACCTCCAGCGGCTTCTGCTCCTGGATGAACACCGTGCCCAGGGTCTGCGCGTAGGCGTTCGCCAGGCCACGCGCCGTCACGTCGGTGCGGTCGTAGGAGTAGCCCCGCAGGTCGGCGTAGCGCACACCCGCCACGCGCAGGTTCTCGAACTCGTTGTAGCGCCCGACCGCGGCGAAGCCGATCCGGTCGTAGATCTCGCTGATCTTGTGCAGGGCCCGGGAGGGGTTCTCGGCGACGAACGCGACACCGCCGTCGTAGGCGAGCACGACCACCGACCGACCCCGGGCGATCCCTTTGCGCGCGTAGTCCGCCCGGTCCTTGATGAGCTGCTCGGGCGGGACGTAGTAGGGCATCGTCATCGCCCCTCACCCCCGCCTGTGGAACGCCGCGCGCCCGCCGCACTCCTGCGCCGCCGCAATGTCTGCACCGCCGCAGCGAGCTCGTCGTCGGGCACGCGACGGTAGCCGTCGGCCGTCACGCTCGCCACCACGGGGTAGATCTGCCGGTCGCCGTCGGGTCCCCCGGTCGCGGAGTCGTCGTCCGCGGCGTCGTCCAGGGCCTCGACGACCACGCGGACGGCGTCGCCGCCGGCCATGCCGGGACGCCAGCGCTTCTTGAGCGAACCTCGGGCGAACAGCGACCCGGAGCCGACGCAGTGGTGGTCGTGCTCCTCGTACCGCCCGCCCGTGACGTCGTAGGAGAAGATGCGCCCGTGGCCGTGCTCGAGATCGTAGCCGGCGAACATGGGCACGACGGCCAGGCCCTGCATGGCCAGCCCGAGGTTGCCCCGGATCATCGTCGCGAGCCGGTTGGCCTTGCCGTCGAGCGACAGCAGCGTGCCCTCGATCTTCTCGTAGTGCTCCAGCTCCACCTGGAACAGCCGGACCATCTCGATCGCGACGCCGGCCGTGCCGGCGATGCCGACGCAGGAGTACTCGTCGGCCGGGAACACCTTCTCGATCTCCCGATGGGCGATGAGGTTGCCCATCGTGGCGCGGCGGTCACCGCCCATGAGGACGCCGCCGTTGAAGGTCAGCGCGACGATCGTCGTCGCGTGCGGCACCTCCGGGGCCGGCCCCGGCGGCAGCGGGCGGCCTGCCGGGCAGCAGGTGCGCGGCGTGGGCGTTGAGGAAGTCGTTGAACGAGGACGACCCAGGGGTCGTGAACGCTGCCGGCAACCGGCCGGGGCGGCCGAGGTCGGGGGCGCCGTCGCTCACTGGCCGCCCTTCTGGACGAAGCCCTTCACGAACTCCTCGGCGTTGCTCTCCAGCACGTCGTCGATCTCGTCGAGGATGGCGTCGACGTCGTCGTCGCGGGTCTGCGTGCTCGGTGCTGCCGGCGCCGCGGTGTCGTCGGGGTCGTCCTCATGTCGCCGGGACCGCTGCTGCTCCTGACCGGCCATGGTCGTCCTCCTCGCCGCGTCGGGTTGCTGGCCCTGATCCTATGTGTCCACCCCCACGCGACGGGCTACTGGGAGGCCAGCGCGTCCACGAGGTCGCCGGCGGTCGCACACCTGTCGATCAGCGAGCCGACATGGTCCTTCGTGCCCCGATGGGGGTCGAGGGTGGGGACGCGCTGAAGCGCTCCACGGCCCGGGACGTCGAAGATCACCGAGTCCCACGACGCGGCCGCCACGTGCTCGCCGTACTTGGCCAGGCACCGACCACGGAAGTAGGCGCGGGTGTCCTCCGGCGGCTCGCACACCGCCGTCCGCACCTGCTCGTCGCTCACCAGGCGCTCCACCTGCCCGCGGGCGGCAAGGCGCTGGTAGAGGCCCTTCTCCGGTCGCACGTCGGCCCACTGGATGTCGATCAGCTGCAGGCGCGCGGCGTCCCAGTGCAAGATCCTCGCGCTGCCGGAAGCCCTCGAGCAGGCGCAGCTTCGCCACCCAGTCGAGCTCCCGGTGGCAGGACGACGGGTCGCTGCCCAGCCGGGCCAGCACGCTCTCCCAGCGCTGCAGCACCTCGGCCGTCGCCGGGTCGACGTCGGTGCCGTAGCGGTCGCTGACGAAGGCGTGAACCTGCTCGAGGAAGAGCCACTGCAGCTGGACGGCGGTCAGCCGGCGGCCGTCGCGCAGCGTCACCAGCTCGCGCAGGCCTGGGTCGTGGCTCACGGCGTGCAGGGTGGGGACCGGCCGCTCGACCGAGAGGTCCTGGGTGAACCCGCGCTCCTCGATCAGCTCCAGCACCAGCGCCGTGGTGCCGACCTTGAGCAGCGTCGCCACCTCGCAGAGGTTCGCGTCGCCGATGATCACGTGCAGGCGGCGGAAGCGGTCGGCGCTGGCATGCGGCTCGTCCCGGGTGTTGATGATGGGGCGCTTCAGCGTGGTCTCCAGCCCCACCTCGACCTCGAAGAAGTCCGCTCGCTGGCTGAGCTGGAAGCCCACACCGGTGCCGTCCTGGCCCCGCCCGACCCGCCCCGCCCCGCAGACGACCTGGCGGGACACGAAGAACGGCGTCAGGTGCCTGACGATGTCGGAGAACGGGGTCTCCCGGCGCATCAGGTAGTTCTCGTGGGTGCCGTAGGAGGCGCCCTTGTTGTCGGTGTTGTTCTTGTAGAGGTTGACCGCGGCCAGGCCCGGCGTCGCCGCGAGACGCCGGACGGCGTCGAGCATCACCGCCTCGCCCGCCTTGTCCCAGAGCACCGCGTCGCGGGGTGTCGTGACCTCCGGGGAGGAGTACTCCGGGTGCGCGTGGTCGACGTAGAGCCGGGCTCCGTTGCTGAGGATGACGTTGGCCAGGCCGGGGTCGTCCGGGACGTCGGTGAGCTGGCTCGGGTCGGCGGTGTCGCGGCCGAGCTCCCAGCCGCGGGCGTCTCGCAGCGGCGCCTCGTCCTCGTAGTCCCAGCGGGCTCGCCCTGCTCGTGACCCGAGCGGCGCCGCGTAGGCGTTGACGACCTGGCTCGACAGCAGCATCGCGTTAGCCGTCGGGTCACCGGGTGCCGAGACGCCGTACTCCGTCTCGATCCCCATCACCCGTCGCGCCGTCATGGCGTGCAGCCTACGAGGCGCCGGTCACGCCGAGGCCGATGGGAGGATGTGCGGCATGACCACCTCAGCACAGCCCTCCGTGGCCCACCGCGTCGCCCGCTCCCCGTGGGCCGTCGCTGCGCTGGCTGTGGACGTGGCCTGCATCCTCGCCTTCTCCGCGATCGGGCGCCGCAGCCACACCGAGGCGGTCACGGTGTCGGGCACTCTGGACACCGCATGGCCCTACCTGGTGGGCGTCGGCATCGGGTGGGTGGCGTTGTGGGCCTCGCGGTGGCCGCCGGCGTCCCTGCGCGGCGGGCTGGTCGTGGTGGTCGACACGGTGCTCTTCGGCATGCTCCTGCGAGCCACGGTCGGCCACGAGGAGACACCGTGGGACTTCGTCCTCGTCGGCGGCGCGTTCATCGCCGTGTTCCTGCTGGGGTGGCGCCTGCTCGCGATGGCCGGACGACGCCTAGGCCCCCGACGCGCTTGAACCCGGCAGGCCTGGCGAGGGGTGAGCCTGGCCGTCGTGGCCTGGGCGAGGCGCCTCAGAGGTACTGGCCGGTGTTGGGCACGGTGTCGATCGAGCGCCCGGGCTCGCTGCCGTCCTTGCCCTGGATGATCGTCCGGATGTAGACGATCCGCTCGCCCTTCTTACCCGAGATGCGCGCCCAGTCGTCGGGGTTCGTGGTGTTCGGCAGGTCCTCGTTCTCCTTGAACTCGTCGACGCAGGCGGTCAGCAGGTGCTCGACGCGGATGCCCCGCTGCCCGGTCTCGAGCAGGTCCTTGATCGCGGTCTTCTTCGCCCGGTCGACGATGTTCTGCACCATGGCGCCGGAGTTGAAGTCCTTGAAGTACAGGATCTCCTTGTCGCCGTTGGCGTAGGTCACCTCGAGGAACTGGTTCTCCTCGCTCTCCGCGTACATCCGCTCGACAGTCCGCTGGATCATCGCGTCGACCGTGGCAGACGGCGACCCGCCGTTCTCCTCGAGGTCGTCGGCGTGCAGCGGGAGGTTCGCCGTGAGGTACTTCGTGAAGATGTCGCGGGCCGCCTCGGCGTCCGGCCGCTGGATCTTGATCTTGACGTCGAGCCGACCCGGCCGCAGGATCGCCGGGTCGATCATGTCCTCGCGGTTCGAGGCCCCGATCACGATGACGTTCTCGAGCCTCTCGACGCCGTCGATCTCGCTGAGCAGCTGCGGCACGATCGTCGTCTCGACGTCGCTGCTCACCCCCGACCCTCGCGTGCGGAACAGCGAGTCCATCTCGTCGAAGAACACGACGACGGGGGTGCCCTCCGAGGCCTTCTCCCGCGCCCTGGCGAAGATCAGCCGGATGTGCCTCTCCGTCTCGCCCACGTACTTGTTGAGCAGCTCGGGACCCTTGACGTTGAGGAAGTAGCTCTTGGACTCCTTGACGCCGCGGGCCTCCGCCGCCTTCTTGGCCAGCGAGCGCGCCACGGCCTTGGCGATGAGCGTCTTGCCGCAGCCGGGCGGACCGTAGAGCAGCACCCCCTTGGGCGGCTTGAGCCCGTGCTCGCGGAACAGGTCGGGGTGCAGGAACGGCAGCTCCACCGCATCCCGGATCATCTCGATCTGGGGACCCAGGCCGCCGATGTCCTCGTAGTCGATGTCGGGGACCTCCTCGAGCACGAGGTCCTGCACCTCCGCCTTCGGGATCTTCTCGAAGACGAAGCCGGAGCGAGGGTCCACGGTGAGGGCGTCCCCGACGCGGAGCTTGATGTCGCGCAAGGGGCCGGCCAGCTGGACGACGCGCTCCTCGTCCGCGTGCGCGACGACCAGGGCCCGGTCGTCGTCGATGACCTCCTTGACGATCACGATCTCGCCCGTGCGCTCGTAGGCCTTCGCGGCGACGACGTTGAACGCCTCGTTGAGCATGAGCTCCTGACCCGGGCGCAGGCTCTGGGCGTCCACGGACGGGCTGAGCGCCACCCGCATCTTGCGCCCGGCACTGATCACCTCGGCCGCGCCTTCCTCGTCGGCCTCCAGGAACAGGGCGAACGTGTTCGGCGGCTGGGCGAGCCGGTCCACCTCGGCCTTGAGCGCCACGATCTGGTCACGGGCATCGCGCAGGGTCGAGGTGAGCCGGTCGTTCTGGGTGGACAGCTGGGCCACCTGTCCGCGCAGCCGGGCGATCTGCTCCGGGTCGACCACACCGCGGGCCAGCCGGAGCCGGTCGATCTCCGCGCTGAGCCGAGCGACCTCCTCGCGCAGACCCGCCGCCTCGGCGTCGTGGCCCTGTCCGGTCATCACTGGCACCTCCCTCACCGCGCGGTGGAGCTCTGTCTTGAGACTAACTCCCGGGCGGCGCCTCGCCGCTGGTGTCTTGCGCCACAGCGCGCCGGACACGCCGGACTTTCTTCTCCGATACCGGTCGCTCGCCCAGGTCCTCGGGTGCCCAGGAGCGGGCGCTCCCGTCCGGTTCGGCCTCCCCCGACCACACGTCCCAGGCCTCCTCGAAGCCCTCCTCGCCCTCCTGCGACCCGCGGGCCGGACGACGTCGACGCGCCGGGGCGGCGACGCCGCCGGCCAGCCGCCGCGTCGTCAGGAGGAACCCGGTGTGCCCGACCATGCGGTGCTGCGGACGCACGGCCAACCCCTCCAGGTGCCACCCCCGCACGAGCGACTCCCACGCCAGGGGTTCGGTGAACCTGCCGTCGTCGCGCACGGCCTCGGCGACCCGGGACAGCTGGGTCGCCGTCGCCACGTAGCAGACGAGTACGCCGCCCGGCGTCAGGGCGGTCCCCACAGCCTCGAGACACTCCCACGGCGCGAGCATGTCGAGCACGACCCGGTCGACGTCCCGCTCGTCCAGGCAATCGGCCAGGTCACCGACCGTCACCTGCCAGGCGGGGTGCGCGCCGCCGAAGAAGGTCTCGACGTTGCCGCGGGCGATCTCGGCGAAGTCGGCCCGCCGCTCGTAGGAGTGCACGAGCCCGTGGTCCCCGACGGCGCGCAGCAAGGACATGCTCAGGGCGCCGGAGCCGACGCCGGCCTCCACGACGCGGGCGCCCGGGAAGACGTCGGCCATCGCGACGACCTGCGCGGCGTCCTTCGGGTAGACGACGGCAGCCCCACGCGGCATGGACAGGACGAAGTCGCAGAGCAGGGGCCGCAGAGCCAGGTACTCGATACCGGCGGTGTTGCGGACCACCCAGCCCTCGGGGCGGCCGATGAGCTCGTCGTGCCCGAAGAGGCCGCGGTGGGTGTGGAACTGGCGGCCGGGGGTCAGGGTGATCGTGTGCATGCGCCCCTTGGGATCGGTGAGCTGCACCCTGTCCCCAGCGCGCAGCGGCCCGCGCCGTGTGGCGGCCCCTGTCGGCTCGCCCTCGGCCGGCTGCGACGTGGTCATGTCGGCCGAGTCTAGGCACGCCGACCGACACTCATCCGGTCGCGCTCGCGCGCGGCCCTCGGAGGGAGGGGTACGGGTCTCGTTTCTTGGCGACGGCGTCCCTCGCGGGCCGCGGCGCAGCAGGTACCTGGTGCGAGATGCTTTGCCATGCACGCAGATCCGCAACACCTGCGGATCCTCCCGTGACCACGTCGTGCCCGCGCAGTGTTGCTGTCTTGTTCTGGCGCGGCTGCACAGGCTTGTTCTGGCGCGGCTGCACAGGCTTGTTCTGGCGCGGCTGCCCGGGGCTGTCGGTGCCGCGACCTAGAGTGCCGGCATGGCACCCACCGCACTCTCGCCGTCGCGGGCGGCGGACTTCATGCACTGTCCGCTGCTGTACCGCTTCCGGGTGGTCGACAGGATCCCCGAGACGCCGAGCCCGGCGGCCCTGCGGGGCACGGTGGTGCACGCCGTGCTGGAGCGCCTGTTCGACCTGCCGGCCTCGTCGAGGACCCTCGAGGCCGCACGCGGGCTGCTCGCGCCGCAGTGGGAACGGATCCGGTCCGAGAGCGATGTCGACCTCGGCCTGCTCCTTGACGGCGAGGACGGTGCGGCCGCCTGGCTCGAGGGGGCGGGTGCGCTTCTGGAGCGGTGGTTCACGCTGGAGGACCCGACCCGGCTGGAGCCCAAGGAGCGCGAGCTGTACGTCGAGACCACGCTCGACGACGGGCTCGTGCTTCGCGGCTACGTGGACCGGCTCGACGTGAACGACGACGGCGACATGCGGGTCGTCGACTACAAGACCGGCCGGGCGCCGTCCGAGATCTTCGAGATCCGGGCGCTGTTCCAGATGAAGTTCTACGCGCTGGTCCTCTGGCGGCTGCACGGCCGGGTGCCGTCGGTGCTCCAGCTGGTGTACCTCGGCAGCGGTGAGGTGCTGCGCTACTCCCCCGAGGAGGCCGACCTGCTGGCCACCGAGCGCAAGCTTCGGGCGTTGTGGGCGGCAATCGTGCGCGCCGCGGAGACCGGTGACTGGCGCCCCTCGCCGAGCCGGCTGTGCGACTGGTGCGACCACCACAGTCGGTGTCCGGCCAAGGGCGGCGTGGCCCCTCCCCTGCCCGAGGACGCCGCCGAGCAGGTCGCGGGGGACGTCGCGTCGCGGCCCGACCTCCCCGGGATGGACGAGGCATGAACGCGGGAAGGCGACACTGCCCGGGGTGACCTTGCCGCGGTGTCAGGGCTCAGGCTGGGAGTCCGCAGGTCGGCCGTCAGCCGTCGCGAAACGCGTTGGCGGTGAATACGCCGCCTCCGGTAGAAACCGTGCAGATCGTCTGGCGGGGGGACGGCCCCCGGCGAAGACTGCAGGTGGCACCACTGACGTGGTAGGGAGGCTCCGGCCACGCTGCGTGAGGTTGGGCACGGGGGCCGGTCCGCGGCCGCCAACGATGAGAGGAGCAGACGTGACCGAGGGTCACGCACGTGAGCCCCTGCCGGGCTCGAACGGCGACGTCGTCGCCAGCGCGGTCATGCTGAGCAAGGTCTACGGCAGCGGCGAAGCCGAGGTCGTGGCACTCGACGCGGTGTCGGTCGACTTCCAGCGAGGTCGCCTGACGGCGATCATGGGACCCTCCGGCTCGGGCAAGTCGACGCTGATGCACTGCATGGCGGCCCTGGACACGCCGACCGGCGGCGACGTGGTGATCGACGGAACGGCGATCTCGAGGCTCAAGGACCGCGAGCTGACTCGGCTGCGCCGCGACCGCCTCGGCTTCGTCTTCCAGGCGTACAACCTCGTGCCGACGCTGTCGGCGAAGGAGAACATCACCCTGCCGCTCGACATCGCCGGCGTCGACGTGGACCGCGAGTGGTTCGACACCATCGTGAGCACCGTCGGCCTGCGCGACCGGCTCGGGCACCGCCCCAGCCAGCTCTCTGGCGGTCAGCAGCAACGCGTCGCCTGCGCCAGAGCGCTGGTCAGCCGGCCGACGATCGTCTTCGCCGACGAGCCGACCGGCAACCTGGACTCCCGTTCCAGTGCGGAGATCCTCGGCTTCCTGCGCCGTTCGGTGGACGAGTACGGGCAGAGCATCGTCATGGTGACGCACGACCCGACGGCGGCGTCGTTCGCCGACCGCGTGGTCTTCCTCAACGACGGCCGCATCGTCGACGAGATGGTCGACGTCACCGCCGAGCGGGTGCTCGAGCGGATGAAGGGCCTCGAGGTCCCGGGGCGCGCGGCGTCGGCTCGGCAGGCCTGACCATGCTGCGGATCACCCTGAAGAGCGTGCGCGGCCACGTGCTGCGCTTCGTGCTCACGCTGGCGTCGGTGACCCTCGGGACGGCGCTCGTCGCCGGCACGTATGTCCTGACGGACAGCATCAACGCGACATTCGACAAGATCTTCGACTCGGCGGCGGCCGGGCTCGACGTGCAGGTGCGTGGCGTCTCGAAGGGGGCGAGCTTCCAAGGTGCGCCCGACCTTCGCCAGCCGCTTCCGACGACGCTGGTGAGCACGCTTCGGGACGTGAAGGGCGTGGCGCGGGCAGTGCCGGACTTCCAGGGGTCCGCCGTGCTGGTCGGGAAGGACGGGACGGCGGTGCGTAGCGGAGGGGCGCCCACCTTGGCGTTCGCCTTCTACGAGGACGACCCGGCCATCAAAGTCGTGCGCGGGCGCGGTCCCGCACTGGCTGACGAGATCGCGGTGGAGACCTCGACCCTGCGCAAGTCGGGCTTCTCCGTAGGCGACCACACTCGGGCGCTGGTCGGCGGGAACCCGCAGGACGTGACGATCGTCGGTGAGGTCAAGTTCGACGCAGGGCTGGCCGGTGCCACGCTCGTGGTCATCGACCCGAAGACCGCAGCGACCGTGTTCGCTCCGGACGGCACCGTGCAGTCCTTCTCCTTGGAGGCCGCAAAGGGCGTCACCCCCGAGCAGCTGCGTACGGACGTGGCGGCCGTCCTGCCCGACGGCGCCGAGGCAGTGACCGGCAAGACGACGGCCGACGAGAACAAGAAGGCGCTGCGTTCGGGCATCGGCTTCATTACCGTCCTTCTTCTGGTGTTCGCCGCTGTCAGCCTCCTGGTGGGCGGCTTCATCATCTTCAACACCTTCCGCATCCTGATCTCCCAGCGCACCCGCGAGCTGGCGCTGCTGCGGGCGGTCGGCGCCGCTCGCCGCCAGGTGCTCGGGGTCGTTCTCGGCGAGGCCGCCGTGGTGGGCTTCGTCGGTGGGCTGCTGGGGCTCGCGGTCGGCATCGGCCTCGCGATCGGGCTGCAGGCCGTCTTCGGTGCGATCGGCCTGGAGATCTCGGGTGGGCTGCCGGTGCTCCCCCGAACGGTCGCGGTGACACTGGTCGCAGGGGTCGCCGTGACGGTGGCCGCGGCGACGTTCCCGGCCCTGCGGGCATCGAGGATCGCCCCCGTCGCGGCGATGCGCGACGACCTGGTCACGGCCCCCAAGGGCGTGCGGCGGCTCGGCCTCATCGGCCTGTCCGTCATCGCGGTCGGTGTTGCCGTCTTCGTGGCAGTGCTGGCCGCCGACACGGTGAACTGGTGGGGGTTCCTGGTCGGTGCACTCCTCGTCGTGGGCGGGTCGATGGCCGCTGCACCTCTGGCGACCCGACCGGTAGTCCGTGCCGTCGCTGCCCCCATCGTCCCGTTCGCGGGGGTCGTGGCCCGCCTGGCCCGCGAGAACGCCCTGCGGGTTCCCCGCCGCACCGCGATCACCGCCGGAGCCCTGATGATCGGGCTGGCGTTGATCACTGTGCTGTCCGTCGTGGCTTCGTCGGCCAACGCCAGCGTCGCCGACCTGGTGGACAAGCAGCTCACGGCCGACTTCGTGCTCAACGGCGGCCAGGCGCCCTTCCCTCCGACGGTGGCCGACCATGTGTCGGGCCTGCCCGGCGTGGCGTCCGTGGCCACGATCGGTATCGCCGTCGTCCAGGTGGGCAAGGACAACCTGACAGCGATAGCTGGGGAGTCTCGCGGGATCAGCGACAACGTGAAGGTCGAGATGCCGTCCGGGTCGCTGGCAGCTCTCGACTCCGGAAAGGTGCTGGTGAACTCCAGCACCGCCAAGGCGCGCGGGTGGAAGGTGGGCACGACCTTCACAGCCACCTTCGGCACGTTGGCCGACCAGCAGATGACCGTCGGTGGCGTGTTCAAGGACAACCAGGTCCTCGGCGCACCGATAATCGTGCCTCGGGAGCTGTACAAGAAGGCGATCCCTGCCGCGCTGCAGGGTGACTTCCTGGTGTACGTCAAGGCGAAGCCGGGCACGGACCTGTCGGCGTTGCGCGCTGAGCTGGTGACCGAGGTAAAGCCATACCTGGTCGTCTCCGTGCAGGACGGCGCCGAGTTCACCGACTCCCAGGCGTCGCAGGTGAACACCCTCCTGTCGATCCTCTACCTGCTCGTCGCCCTGAGCGTGGTGATCGCCCTGCTTGGCGTGATCAACACACTCGCGCTGTCCGTCTTCGAGCGCACCCGGGAGATCGGGCTGCTGCGGGCGGTCGGTCTGTCCCGACGACAGCTATCTGGGTCGATCACGATCGAGGCCGTCACGACGGCGGTATTCGGGGCGCTGCTCGGCACGGTGCTCGGGCTCGGGCTCGGCATCGCCCTGCAGCGGGCCTTGCGCGACCAGGGCCTCGAGGTGCTGGCGATCCCATGGTCGACCTTGATCACCGTGATCGTGGCGGCTGCTGTCGCCGGTGTCGTGGCCGCTGTGCTGCCCGCCATCCGCGCCGTGCGCATGGACGTGCTGCGCGCGATCACGACCGAGTAACCCGCCCCAACTGGCACGGCGGCACACTGCACCAAACTGTTTGGCGCGGTGTGCCGCAGTGCCAGCTCCTTGTTGGTGCAGTGTGCCGCCGTGCCTAAACGCACGGGTCAGGCCTGCGGGGGGTTCTCTGGGAAGTGACAGGCGACCTGATGGCCGAGGGCCAGGTCGACGAGGGGCGGCTCCGTCGTCCGGCAGATGTCCTGGACCTTCCAGCACCGGGTGTGGAAGCGACAGGCCGGCGGCGGGTTCAGCGGGCTCGGGACGTCGCCGCGCAGCAGGATCCGCTCCCGACGGTCGCGGCGGGACGGGTCGGGGATCGGTACGGCCGACAGCAGCGCGACGGTGTACGGGTGCATCGGTTGCTCGTACAGGTTCGTGCGGTCGGCCATCTCCACGATCTTGCCCAGGTACATCACCGCGACCCGGTCGCTGATGTGCCGCACCACTGACAGGTCGTGGGCGATCACGACGTAGGTCAGGTCGAACTCGCCCTGGAGGTCCTCGAGCAGGTTGACCACCTGCGCCTGGATGGACACGTCCAGAGCCGACACCGGCTCGTCGGCGATGATCAGCCGCGGCCGCAGGGCGAGGGCACGGGCCACCCCGATGCGCTGCCGCTGGCCACCGGAGAACTCGTGCGGGTAGCGGTTGTAGTGCTCGGGGTTCAGGCCGACCAGCTCCAGCAGCTCCTGGACGGCGGGCTTCACCTTGTCGCGCGGCAGCACCTTCTGCAGCCGGAACGGCGCACCCACGATGGAGCCGACGGTGTGCCGCGGGTTCAGCGACGAGTACGGGTCCTGAAAGATCATCTGGACGTCGCGGCGCAGCGGGCGCATGCGACCCGCCGACAGGTGCGTGATGTCGGTGCCCTGGAAGGTGATGGTTCCGGCGGTCGGCTCCAGCAAGCGGGTGAGCAGGCGCCCCGTCGTCGTCTTGCCGCAGCCGGACTCCCCCACCAGGCCGAGCGTCTCGCCCTTGCGCACCTCGAAGTCCAGTCCGTCGACGGCCTGCACGGCTGCGACCTGGTGGCGGAAGATGACGCCCTTCATCACCGGGAAGTACTTGCGCAGCCCGGCAACGGTCAGCAGGGCCTCCCGCGGCTCGGCGGTGGCCGACTCGGCGGTCGACTGGGCGGTCGACTGGGCGGTCGACTGGGCGGCGGCCGATCCGGCGGCACCGGGGGTCGGGCTGCCGGCGGGTCTGGCTGTGGCTGCAGCTGTGGACGGCACAGCGGCGTCCTCCTGCGTGCTCATAGCCGCGGAGCCACCTCCTCGGTGAAGATCTCGCGGCGCAGTGCAGCGGGCAGGTGGCAGGCCACCGCGTGCCCGGCAAGATCGGTCTCCAGGGCGGGCACCTGGGTGCGCGAGGCACCCTCGGTCCGGTCGGCGTAGGGGCATCTGGGGTGGAAGGCGCAACCGGGCGGGACGTTGATCAGGCTGGGCGGCGTCCCCTTGATCGGCACCAGGCGGTCCTGCCGGTCCCGGTCCATCCGCGGCATCGAGCTGAGCAGGCCCCACGTGTAGGGGTGCTCGGGTCGGAAGAAGATCTCCTCGCAGCCCCCCTGCTCGACCGCCTTGCCGGCGTACATCACGAGGATGTCGTCGGCGAGCTCGGCGACCACGCCGAGGTCGTGGGTGATGATGATGACGGCCGAGCCGAACTCGGACTGCAGGTCGCGGATGAGGTCCAGGATCTGCGCCTGCACGGTCACGTCGAGAGCGGTCGTCGGCTCGTCGGCGATCAGCAGCTCAGGGTTGCACGCCAGCGCCATCGCGATCATGGCGCGCTGACGCATCCCGCCGGAGAACTCGTGGGGGTAGGCGTCCACGCGCCGGCTCGGCTCCGGGATCCCGACGCGGTCGAGCAGCTCGACCGCCCGCTTGCGGGCGAGCTTCTTGCTCACGTCGTTGTGGATCCGGTAGGCCTCGATGATCTGCCACCCGACGGTGTAGAAGGGGTGCATCGACGACAGCGGGTCCTGGAAGATCATGGCCATCTTCTGGCCGCGCAGCTTGCGCACGAACTCCGGCGTCGCAGACACCAGCTCGTCGCCGTCCAGCCACACCTTGCCCGTGACCCGGGCGCTGCCGCCCTTGTGCAGCCCGAGGATCCCCAGGCTCGTCACGCTCTTGCCCGACCCCGACTCCCCCACGATGCCCAGGGTCCTGCCGCGCTCGACGGCGAACGACAGGCCGTCCACGGCCTTGACGAGGCCGTCGTCGGTCGGGAAGTGGATGCGCAGGTCCTGCACCTCGACGAAGGCCGCGGGATGACGCCGCCCAGCCGCCGGACCGTCGGGCGCGGACGACGACCGGCTGGGGTGCTGCCAGTCCAGCCGGTCCTGGCCCTCGGCCATCACAGCCTCACCCTCGGGTCGATCACGGCGTACAGGATGTCGACGACGAGGTTGGCCAGGACGACGAAGACCGCCGCCATCAGCGTGACGCCCAGCACCTTCGGCAGGTCGTTGTTCGTGATCGCCTGCACCGCGTACTGGCCGATGCCGGGCAGCGAGAATGTGCTCTCGGTGAGGATCGCGCCGCCGAGGAGCAGGCCCAGGTCGAGTCCGAAGATCGTGACGATGGGGGTCAGAGTCGAGCGCAGCCCGTGCTTGGTCACGACGGTCCGCTCGGGCAGCCCCTTGGCTCGCGCCGTCCGGATGTAGTCCTCCCCCATGGTCTCGAGCATCCCGGCGCGTGTGAGGCGTGCGTACGCGGCCGCGTAGAGGAACGCCAGGGTGATCCACGGCAGGATCAGGTCGTAGGCCCACATCACGGGGTTCTCGGTGAGCGGGGTCCAGCTTCCGCCTGGCGCTGTCCAGCCCAACCGGTAGCTGAAGATCGACAGCGACAGCAGACCGGTGAAGAAGATCGGGAGCGAGACTCCCGCCAGGGCGACCCCCATCGCCGCCCGGTCGAAGACCGTACCCTTGCGCAGTGCGGACAGCACGCCGGTGGCGACGCCGAAGACGAGCCAGATGACGGCGGCCCCCAGCGCCAGCGAGATCGTCACAGGAAGGCGATCCAGCAGCTCGGGCAGCACAGGGTTCTGCGTGATGAACGAGTACCCGAAGCACGGTGCAGGGCACCTGACCGTTACGGGGCCGGTGTTGTAGTCAGCACCGAGGACGAGCCCCTTGGCGAAACGGCCGTACTGCACGTACAGCGGGTCGGTGAACCCGAGCTTCACGGCCATCTGGTGCACCTGCGCGGCGCCGGCGGTCTTGCCGACGTAGCGCGAGGCGAGGTCGTCGGCCGTAGCGCCTGCGAGCCGCGGCACAAGGAAGAAGATCGCGAAGGTGATGATGCTGACCACGAAGATCAGGAACACCGCCTGGATCAGGCGCCGGATGATGTATGCGACCACCGCTTCGGCGGCGGCGACCGGCAGTCACGCCTCCCGCTGCGGGGGGCGCGACCACCGGTCGCCCGTGCCTTCACCTACCTCTGGGCTGTGTGCCTGACAGCGACTGTAAGAGGAGCTGGACTCCTACTTCTGCGCGATGCCGAGCGCGAGGTAGTCGTACATCTGGAACCCGTCACTGATGAACACGTTGGTCAGGGTGTCGGGCCGGTAGAGCAGACCCTTGGCCCAGATGCCCGGCAGGATGTACGCGTCGTCCATCACCAGCTTGTCGACCTGCACCCAGATCTTCTCGCGCGTCGCTGTGTCGGTCGTGCTCAAGGCCTGGTCGATCAGCTTGTCGACGTTGGGGTCGCGCACGCTGAGATTGCTCGCGCCACCGGTGGCCCGGATGACCCGGCTGTCGGTGATCTGGCTGAGGAAGCCGAAGCCGTCCGGCCAGTCCGCGCCCCACCCGTTGGTCATGAGGCCGAGCTTGTTGGCCTTCGCGAAGTCCGGCTTGCCCGCGTAGAGCTTGAAGTAGTCGCCCGTCGGGTAGGGCTTGAGCGTGAGCTTGATCCCCACCTTGTCCAACGACTGCTGGAGAGCCTCGGCGGCGCCCTTCTCCTTCGGCCGTTCGGCGCGGTAGGCCATGTTCGTCGCGAAGCCGTTCGGCTGGCCGCACTGCGTCAGCTCGTCCTTGGCCTTGGCCACGTCGCCGTGGTTGTCGGCACCTGGAGGGTACTGGTTGAACTGCTCGGCGCCGGGGACGATGGGCGGCATCAGGTTGGTCGCGATGTCGCCACCGACCGGGCCGCCGTAGGCGTTCTGGTAGCCGACCTTGTCGGCCGCGTACTCGATCGCGCGCCTGCAGTGGATGTTGTCCAACGGGGCCACGTTCCCGTTGATCGAGGTGTACCAGAGCCGGGCCACCAGGGCCGAGTCCGCGTGGGCCTTCTTGGCCGGGTCAGCCAGGATCTGGCTCTGGGCAGCAGGCTGAACGCCGGTGCCGGCCAGGTCGACGTCGAGGTTACCGGAGAGCAAGCGCTGGTCGACGTCGTCGGCCTGGGCGTTGAGCTGCACGGTGACCTTGTCGGGCAGCGCCTTGCGGTTCGGGTCGGTCGCAGGGTCCCACTGGTCGTTGCGCACAAGCGTGTAGTCCTTGTCCGCGTTGTAGGACTCGAACTTGTACGGGCCCGACGAGATCACGTGCTCCTTGTACTTCGTGCCTGTGTCCTTGGCCTGTGGCACGGGGATCGTCGCGGGCAGCATCGCGAAGTAGTCGAAGCCGCTGAACGGTTTGATGAGGTGGAAGATGATCGTCTGGTCGTCCGGTGTCTCGATGGCCTTCAGACCCAGCTTGTTGGGGTCGGAGTCCTTGTACGGGCTCGTGTAGCCCTGCAGGTCGAGGAAGTCGTTGAAGTAGGTCGGACCGTTCGGGAACGTCTCCTTGTCGAGGGAGCGCTCGACGGCGTACTTGACGTCCTTGGACGTGACTGGCGTGCCGTCCTCGAACTTGACACCGGTCCGGAGCTTGTACGTCCACGTCTTCGCGTCAGGGCTGGACACTCCCAGGGTCTCGGCGAGGTCCGGGACCAGCTTGGCGCCGTCCGGCCCGGGGGCCGAGGCGAACATCGTGAGCGTGCGCCCGTAGAGGCGGATGATGTTCCACGACAGTGCGTAGTAGGTGTCGGCGCCGTCCACCGAGTCGTAGTTGCTCGACATCGCCATCCGGAGCGTGCCGCCCTTGGCGTCGGAGGGGTTGAACACCTTCCCAACGCCGGCGTTGAACACCGGGACGGCGCTTGCGGCGCTTGCGCTGGGGCTCGCGCTCGTGGTGCTGCTGTTGCCGGCGCTCGAGCTGCCGCCGCAGGCGGCAAGGCTCAAGGCGATCGCGGCACTGGCAGCGACTGCCGCGAGTGTGCGTTGCTTCTTCATCTGGAGGTTCACCTCTTGGTCGTCGGAACGGGGACTTGCGGGCACGGGGCCTTGCGTCTGCTCCCTATCGAGCTCGGGGATCGTCGTCTCATCGGGCTCGGGGGTCGAGGGCGTCGCGCAGACCGTCGCCGAACAGGTTGAACGACAGAACGGTGACGAAGATGGCCAGGCCGGGGGGCAGCATGAACCACGGGTCGACCAGGTACCAGTGGGTCGCGTCGGAGAGCATCCCTCCCCACGTAGGGGTCGGCGGCTGGACTCCCACCCCGAGGAACGACAGGGCGGCCTCGAAGAGGATGTTCGTCGGTATCAGCAACGTGGAGTACACGAGGATCGGCGCGAGCAGGTTCGGCAACAGCTCACGGAAGAGGATGTACCGGCGTTTGGCACCGAGGCTGCGCGCGGCGTCCACGAACTCCCGCTCTCGCAACGAGAGCGTCTGGCCGCGGATGATTCGGCCGATGTAGGGCCAGCTGAAGAAGCCGATGATGAAGATCAGGGTGGCGATTCGCAGCGTGTTCCCGGACAGGCCGAAGGCCTGGTCCGGGATGACCCCTGCCAGGGCGAGGGCGAACAAGAGCAGCGGGAACGCAAGGAAGACGTCCATGGTGCGGCTGATCAGGGCGTCCAACCATCCGCCGAAATAGCCGGAGACCACACCCATCACCGTGCCGATGACCATGGACAGCAACGTGGCGAAGAACGCGATGAGCAGCGAGATGCGGGCGCCGTAGACGACGCGGCTGAACAAGTCCCGACCGTTGACAGGCTCCAGGCCGAAGAGGAAGTCCGAGGTCACCCCGCCGAGACGCCCCTTGGGGATCTGCAGGTTGGGGTCGATGAGGTCGGAGTGGAACTCGCTCGGCGGATGGCCGAGCAGGCTCACGATCAGCGGCGCGAAGACAGCGACGAGCACCAGGAAGATGACCATCGCGCCGCCGAACATGGCCACGCGGTCCCGCTTGAGCCGCATCCACGCGATCTGGCCGAGCGAGCGACCGGCGATCGGGCCGTACACACCCTCGAGCACGGCCTCCGGCGGCGCCGTGAGGGCGCCGCCACCTGTGGCGTCGATCGGTGCGGTCACTGAGCCTGGCTCCTGCGCGTTGCGGCTGGGGTCATCTGACGGCGTCCGGTGGGGTGGAGGCTGCGTCGGACGATCGACGTGCCCCCGCCAGCGTGAGCGGTGGATTTCCTGGCCGGGGCCCTCCAAGCGCTCCTGATGTGCGCGAACGTAGCAGACAGGATGCTGGCTGCTGCGTGATCCTCCCCCGGCGTCGGGGGTGCGCGCCATAACCGTCACTGACCCGTTGCCTGATCGTGATGATGCGTGACACGTGGTCGTGGCCGCCGGCGGGCCCGCGGACTACCCCGACGGGACCCCTGCGGCTCCCAGGCGCCCGTGGACGACGTCGCGCAGCGTCGCGGCGGTGACGCCGTCCAGGCCGGCCAGTACGCGCCGCAGCGGCCCCGGCGGGATCGGCACGAGGTGCTCCACGGCCAGCACGGGGACGCCGGCCGCCTCGGCCGAGGCCACCCCGGTCGGGCTGTCCTCGATGGCCACGCACTGCGATGGCTCGACGTCCAGCCGGGCGGCCGCCTCGAGGTAGGGGTGCGGGTCCGGCTTGCCGCGTTCCACCTCGTCACCGGTGACCAGCGTCGCGAACGTGCCCGGCGGGAGGGTGTCGACCACCGCCTCCGCCAGGCGCCGGTACGACATGGTCACCAGGGCCTGCGGCACGCCCGCGGCGGCGAGGTCGGCCAGGAGCGCCTGCGCCCCCGGTCGCCACGGGATGTGCTCACGCACCCGCTCGACGACGCCGTCCAGCAGCACCTCCACGATCTGCTCGGCGGGCAGGTCGATCCCGCCGTGCTCGCGGATGTAGCGCGCCGACACGAGGAGGTCGTTGCCCACCAGGGCGTGGGCGTGCTCGTCGGTCCACCTACCGCCGTGAGCCGTCACCAGGGCGTGCTCGCACGCCATCCAGTACGGCTCGGTGTCGACGAGGGTGCCGTCCATGTCCCAGAGCACGGCTGCGGGCAGCCCTGAGCCGCTCATGTCGCGTTGAAGTACTTGGCCTCGGGGTGGTGCACCACGAGGGCGTCGGTGGACTGCTCGGGGTGCAGCTGCAGCTCCTCCGACAGCGTGACGCCGATCCGCTCCGGGCCCAGCAGCTCCACCAGCTTGGCCCGGTCCTCCAGGTCGGGGCACGCGGGGTAGCCGAAGGAGTACCGCGACCCGCGGTATCGCTGCCGGAGGATGCCGCCGAGGTCGGCGTCGTCCTCCTCGCCGGCCCCCAGACCCTCGCGCACCCGGGCGTGCCACAGCTCGGCCAGCGCCTCGGTCAGCTGCACCGACAGCCCGTGCAGCTCCAGGTAGTCGCGGTAGGCGTTCTTGGCGAAGAGCTCGGCGGTGGCCTGCGAGACGCGGGAGCCGACGGTGACGAGCTGGAACGCGACGACGTCGGGCCCCCCGAGCGCCCGCGCCTCGTCCCGGGACCGGAAGAAGTCGGCCAGGCACAAGAACCTGTCGCGGCGCTGGCGCGGGAACGTGAAGCGCATTCTCTCGCTGCCGGGCCGCGCGGCAGTCCCGTCCCCCTCGTGGTGCAGGACGACGAGGTCGTCACCCTCCGACACGCACGGGTAGTACCCGTAGACCACGGCCGCCTCGAGCAGCCCCTCGGTCTGCACGCGATCCAGCCAGGCCCGCAGGCGGGGTCGACCCTCGGTCTCGACGAGCTCCTCGTACGTCGGCCCCTGGCCGCTGCGCGCGCCCTTGAGGCCCCACTGCCCCACGAACGTCGCGCGCTCGTCGAGGTAGGCGGAGTAGTCGGCCAGCGCGATGCCCCGCACGACCCGGTCGCCCCAGAACGGCGGGGTGGGCAGCGGCAGCCCGCGCGCGACGTCCGACCGCAGCGGCAGGTCGCCGACCGGCCCCGGACCCGGCGGTCACCCTGCCGTCCCGGCGCGCCGCCGTGCCACGTCGGCGTCGGCGTCCGCGCCGCGTCGCTGCACCCGGCGCGGGCGCAGAGCCGGCAGCTGCGCGCCCGGCTCGCCGCGGCGCAGGGCCGCGACCGCGTCCATGAGCCGCAGGCCTTCGAACGCGTCGCGGGCGTAGCGGACCTCGCCCTCGTACACCTCGGCGAGGTCGTTCTCGACGTATGCCCGGGTCAGGGCAGCCCCGCCCAGGATCACCGGCCAGCGCGAGGCGAGCCCCCGAGAGTTGATCTCCTCGAGGTTCTCCTTCATGACGACGGTGGACTTGACCAGCAGCCCCGACATCCCGATCGCGTCGACCTCGTTCTCCTCGGCCGCGCGCAGGATCTCCGAGATGGGCTGCTTGATTCCGAGGTTGACCACCGTGTAGCCGTTGTTGCTGAGGATGATGTCCACGAGGTTCTTGCCGATGTCGTGCACGTCGCCCTTCACCGTGGCGAGCACGATCGTGCCCTTGCGCCCGCTGGCGTCGGCGGCGTCGATGTGCGGCTCCAGGTAGGCCACGGCCGTCTTCATCACCTCGGCGGACTGCAGCACGAAGGGCAGCTGCATCTCCCCGCGGCCGAAGAGCTCACCGACCGTGCGCATCCCCGCGAGCAGGTGCTCGTTGATGACGTCGAGCGCGCTTTGCCCCCGCGCCATCGCCTCGTCGAGGTCCTCGGGGAGCCCCTTCGCCTCGCCGTCCACGATCCGTCGCTGCAGGCGCTCGCCCAGCGGCAGGCCGGCGAGCTCCGCGGCCCGGTCGGCACGCACCGCGGCGGCGTCCACCCCCTCGAACAGGTCGAGCAGGCGCGGCAGCGGGTCGTAGACCAGCTCCCCGTCGGGGGCGTACGCCCGGCGGTCGTAGACGAGGTCGAGGGCGACCTGGCGCTGCTCCTCCGGGATGCGCGCCATGGGCAGGATCTTGGCCGCGTGCACGATCGCGGAGTCCAGCCCGGCCTTGACCGCCTCGTGGAGGAAGACGGAGTTGAGGACGACGCGCGCGGCGGCGTTGAGCCCGAAGGAGATGTTCGAGACCCCGAGCGTGGTCTGCACGCCGGGGAAGCGGTGCTTGACCTCGCGGATCGCCTCGATGGTCGCCAGTCCGTCGCGGCGGGTCTCCTCCTGCCCGGTGGCGATGGGGAACGTGAGGCAGTCGATGAGGATGTCGTCGACGCGCATGCCCCACACGCCCGTCAGCGTCTCGATGAGCCGGGTGGCGACGGCCACCTTGTGCTCGGCGGTGCGTGCCTGGCCCTGCTCGTCGATCGTGAGGGCGATGACGGCCGCCCCGTGCTCGCGCACCAGCGGCATGATCCGGCCGAACCGGCTGGCCGGACCCTCGCCGTCCTCGAAGTTGACCGAGTTGATCACTGCTCGGCCGCCGAGCAGCTCCAGCCCCGCCTGCAGCACCGCGGGCTCGGTCGAGTCGAGCACCAGCGGCAGTGTGGACGCCGTGGCGAACCGGCTCACCACCTCCCGGGCGTCGGCGGCGCCGTCCCGCCCCACGTAGTCCACGCACACGTCGAGCAGGTGGGCGCCGTCGCGCGTCTGGGAGCGGGCGATGTCGACGCACTCGTCCCACCGCTGCGCGAGCATCGCGTCACGGAAGGCCTTGGACCCGTTGGCGTTGGTGCGCTCGCCGATCGAGAGGTAGGCGGTGTCCTGCCGGAAGGGGACGTGCTGGTACAGGCTCGCCACACCCGGCTCCGGCCGGGGCCGACGGGGGCTGAGCGGCATGCCACCCACCCGCTCGACGACGCGCGACAGGTGCTCCGGCGTCGTCCCGCAGCAGCCCCCCACCAGGCACAGGCCGAACTCGCTCGTGAACGTCGCGTGGGCCGCGGCGAGCTGGTCCGGGGTCAGCGGGTAGTGGGCGCCGTCGCGGGTGAGCTGGGGCAGGCCGGCGTTGGGCATGCAGGTCAGGGGCACGCGCGCATGCTTGGCGAGGTGGCGCAGGTGCTCGCTCATCTCGGTGGGGCCGGTGGCGCAGTTCAGCCCGATCCCGTCGATGCCGAGAGCCTCCAGGGCCGTCATCGCGGCCCCGATCTCCGAGCCGAGCAGCATCGTGCCCGTGGTCTCCACGGTGACCTGGGCGAACACCGGCAGGTCGGCCCCCGCCGCCTCGATGGCCCGTTTCGCCCCGACGATCGCCGCCTTGGCCTGCAGCAGGTCCTGCGCGGTCTCCACGAGCACCGCGTCGATGCCGCCGGCGACCATCCCGGCGGCCTGCTCGGCGTAGGCGTCACGCAGGGTCGCGTACGTGGTGTGGCCCAGGGACGGCAGCTTGGTGCCTGGGCCGACGGAGCCGAGCACGAAGCGGGGCTGCTCGGGCGTGCTCCAGGCGTCGGTCGCCTCGCGGGCGATGCGGGCCCCGGCCTCCGCGAGCTCCCCGATGCGGTGCTCGATGCCGTACTCGCCCAGGTTCGCGAGGTTCGCCCCGAACGTGTTGGTCTCGACGCAGTCGACGCCGACGGCCAGGTAGGCGTCGTGGACGCCACGGACGACGTCCGGCCTGGTCACGTTGAGGATCTCGTTGCAGCCCTCGTGGCCCTGGAAGTCGGCAAGGCTCGGGTCGGCGGCCTGCAGCATCGTGCCCATAGCGCCGTCCGCCACCACGACACGCTTGCTCAGCAGGGTTCGGAGGACGTCGGAGCGAGTGCTCATCACGCGTGAGTCTAGGCGGTGCTCGGGGTGCGGGTTCCGGCGGAGCCCGCGACCGCCCGTAGTGTGGACCCGTGAGCCAGGAGCCCGAGGTGCCGGCGCTGCGCGATCCCGTCATGGTCGCGGCCTTCGAAGGGTGGAACGACGCCGGTGAGGCCGCCAGCGGCGCGCTGGTGCACCTGGAGACGGTGTGGGGGGCTCAGCGCTTCGCCACTCTCGACCCCGAGGGGTACCACGACTTCCAGGTCACCCGGCCGATGGTGCACCTCGACGAGGACGGCCGTCGCCGGATCACGTGGCCCACGACCCGCTTGTCCTGGGCGAGCCCGCCCGGTGCCGCCCGCGACGTCGTGCTCGTCCGCGGGATCGAGCCGTCCATGCGCTGGCGCGGCTACACCGAGGAGCTGCTCGGGCACGCGCGCGGCCTCGGGGTCGGGATGCTCGTGACGCTCGGCGCCCTGCTGGCCGACGTCCCGCACACCCGCCCGATCCCGGTGACCAGCACGAGCGAGGACGAGCACCTGATCAAGCGGCTGGCTCTGGAGCAGTCGCACTACGAAGGTCCTACCGGCATCGTCGGGGTCCTGCACGACGCGGCGGGGCACACCGGCGTTCCGGGGCTGTCGCTGTGGGCGGCCGTGCCGCACTACGTCGGGCAGTCCCCCTCACCCAAGGCGACACTGGCGCTGCTGCGCCGGGTCGAGGAGCTCCTCGATGTGACGGTCCCCCTCGGCGACCTGCCCGAGGACGCCCGGGCCTGGGAGCGTGGCGTCGACGAGCTCGCCGAGGAGGACAGCGAGATCGCCGAGTATGTGCGGCAGCTCGAGGAGGCCAAGGACACCGCGGAGCTGCCCGAGGCCACCGGCGAGGCCATCGCCCGTGAGTTCGAGCGGTACCTGCGTCGCCGTGGTGACGATGCTCCTGGCCGGTAGGACGCCGTCCGTCCTGCTGAAGGCGCGTAGTTAGGCGCGTTGTTTGGCGCGGTGTGCCACTGCGCCAAACTGCTTGGCACAGTGTGCCGCTGCGCCAAACCAGGGAGCTAGAGCCGGACGCCGAGCAGTGCGTCTACGAGTGCCCGCACCTGGTGCGGGGCGCCGTGGAGAGGGGCACTGCGACCTGCGGGCATGCGTGTCGGCGTATCGGTGGCGCGGGACTCGAGCTGCTCCTCGACCCAGCCGTCGACGGCGGCGATGACGCCCGGAGCGTCCAGGTCGTCTGCCAGCCGTTCGCGGGCTCGGGTGAGCACCGGTTCCACGTCCGGACCGTCCTCCAGGGCGGTCGCTCGGCGCCACCGCTCCAGCCGAGCAACGGCGGTGTCCAGGCCGGGCTGCGTCCACTCCCACGGGCGGCGGTAGTGGTGGGCGAGGATGGCCAGCCGGACGGCCGGCGCCTCGACGCCTTGGGCCAGGAGCCGCGAGACGAACACCAGGTTTCCGCGCGACTTGCTCATCTTCTCCCCGTCCAGGCCCACGAGCCCGACGTGGCAGTATGCCTTGGCGAACGGCCACTGGCCGGTGAGCGCGTGCGCGGCAGCCGCGCTCATCTCGTGGTGCGGGAATGCGAGGTCGGCACCGCCGCCCTGCACGTCGAAGCCCATCCCGAGGTGCTGCAGGGCGATCGTCGTGCACTCGATGTGCCAGCCAGGGCGCCCGCGGCCGAGGTCGCCGCCGTCCCAAGCGGGCTCGTCCGGTCGCTCGACCCGCCAGAGCAGGCAGTCGAGTGGGTGGCGCTTGCCCGGGCGGTCGGGGTCCCCGCCCCGCTCGGCGAAGAGGGCGAGCATCGCCGCCTCGTCGAGGTGGGCGATGGAGCCGAACCGCGGGTCGGCGTCCACCGAGCAGTACACGTCGCCGTCGGGCTGCGACTCGTCGTCCGGCACGCGATAGGCGTGACCAGCGGCGATGAGCCGGTCCGCCGCGTCCACGACCAGCGGGATCCCGTCGACCGCCCCGAGGAAGACGTCCGGCGGCAGCACCGACAGTGCGGCCATGTCCTCGATGAAGAGGTCGGTCTGCTGGGAGGCGAGCTCACGCCAGTCCACCCCGGTGAGCCGGGCGCGTTCGAGCAGCGGGTCGTCGACGTCGGTGACGTTCTGGACGTAGCGCACCGCGTGGCCGGCGTCCCGCCATGCCCTGTTGAGCAGGTCGAACGCGACGTAGGTGGCGGCGTGGCCGATGTGCGTGGCGTCGTACGGCGTGATGCCGCACACGTACATCCGGGCCGGTCCGTCGGGGTCCGTCGCGACGACGGTGCGCGTGGCGGTGTCGAAGATGCGGACGGGGAGCCCCTTGCCGGGCAGGCCCGGGATCGCGGGCGCGGGCCAGGGGATCACAGGTGCGAGCCTAACTGGGCGGGGTTCTCGGTCAGCGCGTCCGGTCGGCTGCGGCGAGCGGTCGAGCGTGGACGTCGCGGTGGACCGGCGTGGGGGTGGTCGCCCCATACCCGTCCACGCTCGAGTCCACGCACACCCTCTGCCCACCGCGAACCGGAGTGGCGCGACGCGGAGAGCGGTCAGAACGCCGGCCACGGGATCGACGGGCGGCCCCGGCCCGGGCGAGGGAAGCGCCCGGTGCTCGCGAGCCGGTCCGCGCGGTGGCGGGTCTGGTCGACCTCGTCGCCCGACAGAAGGCGCGACAAGGCGCGCCACAGGCCCGACTCGCCGGCGAGGTCTGCGCTCACCCGCTCGACACCGGCGAGGAGGGCGGCATCGAGCGGGCGGCCCGCCCACCCCCACAAGACGGTGCGTAGCTTGGGATCCACGTTGAAGGTGAGTCCGTGGTCGACCCCGAGGACGGCGCCGGAGACGTCGCGAAGCACGTGACCGCCCTTGCGGTCGGCGTTGTTGGCGACTATGTCGAACACCGCCATTCGACGAAGGTCGTCGTCGTCGGCGTGCACGAGGGCCAGAGGTCGCCCGTCCATCCCCTCGGCCTGGATCACCGTGAACCAGCCGGCCGGCACGGCCCCTGGCGCGACGACGTCCACCAGCCCAGCCCCCGGCTCGGCTTGCGAGCCACCCTCCCCGGGCACCTCGTCCACCCAACGCTGGACGCTGCCCGGCCCGAACGGCCCCTCGCGCAGAACCGTGGGCGGGACGACGCCCCAGCCACCGGCTACCGACAGCAGGTAAGAGGCCACCTCCCGGCGGGCCAGGGTACGGGAGGGGAAGTCCCAGAGCGGCCTCTCCCCCGCCACCGGTTTGTAGACGCAGTCGAGGTCGACCCCGTCGAGGGTGGCCGTCGCGACGAGCGTGGCGTTGCTGGCCTCGACGAGGCGACCGCGAACGGTGAGGTCGCCGCGCGCCAGAACCTGTAGCGCGACGTCGTCCTCCCGGCCCTGGGCGGGCGGGTGGGGGTCCGTGGCCATCAGGTCGTGTCCGCGTCTGAGCCGTCGAGGGTCAGCGGCGGTAGCCGTTGGCGCGAGGGCAGACGTGCCCTGTTGCGTCGAGTGGGTTGCCGCAGAAGGGGCACGGCGGGCGCCCGGCGGCGACCACGGCGAGAGCGCGCCTGACGAAGGCTCGGGCGGCCTGACCGGACAGCCACACGCGGAGTACCGAACCGACGGCCTGCGGGTCGGCGTCGGCCAGGTCCTCCTCGTCGGTCGGTTCGGCCGCCTCCTCGTCGCGTGCCTGGTAGCACTCGATGGCGACGCGGCCGGTGTCGCCGTCCCAGGCCAGGCTCATCGTGCCGACCCGGAACTCCTCCTCGATCGGGGTGTCCAGGGGCGCGTCGTCCACGACATCGTCGGCCCGTGACGGGCACGTCGGCGGTGCCGCCGGTCCGGCGCAGCACCTCGTCGAGCATCTCCTCGACGCGCTCGGCCAGCACCGCGACCTGTGCCTTCTCCAGGGCGACGCTCGTCAGGCGGCTGCCCGCGCGCGCCTGCAGGAAGAACGTCCGCTGTCCGGGGGGTCCCACCGTTCCCGCCACGAAACGCTCGGGCGGGTCGAAGGCGAAGACCTGTCTGGGCATAGCCGTGACCCTACGCGCGGCCGGCGGTCGTTGCTCACGATGCCGCGCCGCCGACGACGGCGTCGGAGGCCGCCTCGTCGTCGGCCTCGGACCGCCTCGATCGCGTGCCCGTGCCGGCCCCCCGGCCGCGTGCCCGTCCCGCCTGGCGGGCGGGCTGCAGCGAAGCCAGGTCGCCGCCGGTGTCGTTGACCCGCAACGCGAACGGGCGCAGCGGCGTGTAGCGGACGGCGCTGACCGAGCAGGGGTCGACGACGAGGCGCTGGAAGGCGTCCAGGTGCATTCCGAGGGCGTCGGCGAGCACCGCCTTGATGACGTCCCCGTGCGACACGGCCACCCAGACCGCACCTTCCCCGTGCTCGCTCGCGACCCGGGCGTCATGCTCGCGGACGGCGCAGACGGCGCGCTCCTGCATCGCGCGCATCGACTCCCCGTCGGGGCCGGGGAACCTCACGCCGGACGGGTGCACCTGGACCGCCCGCCACAGCGGGTCCTTCGCGAGCTCCTTCAAGGACCGGCCCGTCCACGACCCGTACCGGCATTCGCCGAGCCGGTCGTCGATGACCGGCTGGGGGCGGGCGACCAGGGCCGTCACCACGGCGTTGCTCGCGGCTCTGGCCTTCGCCACCGTCGTGCGTAACGGTGGGCCGTCGACGGCGGCGACGGCTGCCGCGGTCTCGCAGCAGCGCTGCAACGGGCTGGTCACGACCGCGGCCAACGGGAGCACAGCCAGACGCTGCGCGAGCGCCCGGGCCTGGGCCAGGCCCGTCTCGTCCAGGGCCACGCCCGGGGTCCATCCCGCGAGGACACCCTCGGCGTTGGCTGCGGTGCGCCCGTGGCGCACGAGCAGCACGATGGGCACGAGCGCCAGAGTAGGTGCTCAGGTGGCCGAGAGCACGCCCGTCGCGAGCGCCACAGCCAGGATGAGGCCGGCAGCAACCCGGTAGCCGACGAACACCGTGATGGGGTGCCGTGTGACGAAACGCAGAAGCCACGCGATCGTCGCATAGGCCACGACGAAGGACACGAGCGTCCCGACGGCCAGCGGACCCCACCCGACCACGCTCGTGTCGACGTCCTTGAGCTCGAACAGCGCGGCCCCCGTCAGCGCCGGGATCGCGAGGAAGAAGGACAGCCGGGTCGCCGCCACGCGGGTGGCGTCCTGCCACAGACCGGCGGAGATGGTCGCGGCCGACCGCGACACCCCGGGCACGAGTGCCGCGCACTGGACCAGGCCGATCACGAGGATCTGACGCAGCGTGAGGTCCTCCTCGCCCAGACGCTGCCGGCTGCGCTTCTCAGCCACGTACATCACGGCGCTCCAGGCGATGAGAGCGACGGAGACCACCCACAGGTTGCGCAGCGGGCCGGTGATGAGGTCCTTCAGCGCGAACCCGACGACCGCCACCGGCAGCGAGCCTGCGAGGACGTACCAGGCGAAGCGGTAGTCGACCTCGCGCCGCGCCGGCTCCGAGGCCAGTCCCCGACCCCAGGCCACGGCCAGGCGCACGATGTCGCGACGGAAGTACAGGAACGTCGCCACGATCGCGCCGAACTGGACGATCGCCGTGAACGCCGTCACTGCGGGGTCGTCGACCTGCAGGCCGAGCACTCCCTCGGCGACCGTGAGGTGCCCCGTGCTCGACACGGGCAGGAACTCCGTGAGCCCCTCCACGATGCCCAGCACGACGGCGTCGAGGTAGCCCAACGTGTCGCTCATGAGGCGAGTCCAGCGGCCTCGACGGCCTCGGCGACGATGCGCAGCGTGGCCACGCGCTCCTCCATCGACTGGGCGTGTGTGGCGATGGTCAGGGTCGTGACGCCGCTGTCGGCGAACGCCTGCAGGCGGTCGCGGATCCGCTCCGGCGGGCCGATGAGGCTCGTGGCGTCGATGAGGTCCAGGGGGACGGCGGCCATCGCGTCACGGTGCCTGCGCTCCAGGTAGAGGTCCTGGATCTCCTGGGCGGCGGCCTCGAAGCCCATCCGGCGAGCCAGGGCGTTGTAGAAGTTCTGCTCGCGGCTGCCCATCCCGCCGATGTAGAGGGCGGCGTACCCGCGCAAGGGCGCTGCAGCGGCGTCCAGGTCCTCGCCGACCACGACAGGCACGGTGGGCACGACGTCGAAGCCGTCCAGCGGGTCCTGCGCCGTCCCTCTGCCCGCCTGCACCCGTCCCGCGCGCACCGGGTCCAGCGAGACCGACGCGTGCTCGGGTGAGAAGAAGATGGCCAGCCAGCCGTCGGCGACCTGCCCGGTCAGCTCGAGGTTGCGCGGGCCGACGGCGGCCAGGTAGAGCGGGATGTGGTCGCGGACGGGGTGGACGGTGAGCTTGAGGGCCTTGCCGGGACCGTCCGGCAGCGGCAGCGTGAAGTGGCGCCCGTCGTACTGCACGGTCTCGCGCGCCAGCGCCATCCGCACGATGTCGACGTACTCACGGGTGCGGGCCAGTGGGTGGTCGAAGCGCACGCCGTGCCAGCCCTCGGAGACCTGGGGGCCGGAGACGCCGAGCCCGAGCCGGAACCGGCCCCCGGACAGGGTGTCCAGCGTCGCGGCCGTCATCGCGGTCATCGCGGGTGTGCGGGCCGGGATCTGCAGGACGGCGCTGCCGATGTCGACCCGCTGCGTCTGTGCCGCGACCCAGGCCAGCACGGTGGCCGCGTCGGACCCGTAGGCCTCCGCCGCCCACACCACGCTGTACCCGATGCGGTCGGCCTCACGGGCCAGGGCCAGGTTCTCGGAGTGGCTGCCGGCCCCCCAGTAGCCGAGGTTGAGTCCGAGGCGCATGGGTCGGCAGCCTAGCGCCAGCCGGGAGAGCGCTTGGTCAACTACCTTGAGCGGCGTGGAGGAGCGCTTCGTCGGTGCCAGCGGCCTGCAGGTCTCCCGGTTGGGGCTCGGCACGCTCACATGGGGCCGCGACACCGACGAGCACGAGGCCGCCGACCAGCTGCGGGACTTCGTGGACGCCGGCGGGACCTTGCTGGACTCCGCGGCCTCCTACGGCGACGGGGCGAGTGAGTCCTTGCTCGGCAGGCTCGTCGGGTCGGTGGTTGCGCGGCGCGACGTGGTCCTGTGTACGAAGGCCGGAATCACACGGCGCGACGGCGCCCGTCGGCTGGACACCTCGCGGCGCGGGCTGCTCGACGCCCTCGACGGATCGCTGCAGCGGCTGGCGACCGACCACGTGGACCTGTGGTTGGTGCACGCCTGGAGCGACGACGTCCCGCTCGAGGAGACCCTCTCCGCCCTGGAGCACGCGCAGGCCAGCGGACGCACCCGCTACGTCGGCGTCTCGAACTTCAGCGGGTGGCAGACGGCGCGCGCCGCCAGCGTTGCCGGGCCCGGCCTGGTGCCGGTCGCGGCCGAGGTGGAGTACTCACTCGTCCAACGCGGGATCGAACGAGAGGTGCACCCGGCCTGCCGCGCACTCGGGCTGGGCATCCTCGCCTGGTCGCCCTTAGGACGCGGCGTGCTCACCGGCAAGTACCGCAGCGGGACTCCGGCGGACTCCCGCGGGGCGTCCCCGCACTTGTCCGCGTTCGTCTCGCAGTACCTCGACGCCGGTTCCCGGCGCGTGGTGGACGCCGTCTGCACGGCGGCGGAGGGTCTCGGGTGCTCGCCGCTGGAGGTCGCCCTCGCCTGGGTGCGCGACCGACCGGGGGTGGCCTCCGTGCTGGTCGGTGCTCGGACGGCTGCGCAGATGCGCGGCTCCCTGGCCAGTGAGCAGGTCGAGCTGCCGGAGCAGATCCAAGCGGCACTCGAGGAGGTGTCGGCGCCGGAGGCCGGGTACCCCGAGCGCTTCTGACACCCGGCCGGTGACTCCCGAACGCGGCTACCCGTCGTGCCCGTGGCCGGACGCCGGGTTCACTGCATCCGGTTGGACGTCGACCCTCGCGTCGGCCACGTCGTCCTCGGGCCCGTCGTCCTCGGCCTCGTCATCGTCCTCGTCGTCGTCCGCCTCGTCATCGTCCTCGTCGTCGTCCGCCTCGTCATCGTCCTCGTCGTCGTCCGCCTCGTCATCGTCCTCGTCGTCGTCCGCCTCGTCGTCGTAGAGGACGAACGGCGTCACCTCGTCGTAGGTCGTGTAGAGGGCCTCGTCGTAGAGCTCGAACGCGTCGGCGAGGGCCTGGTAGGCCGAGACGACGGCCGGGTCCGCCTCGCCACGGCGGCGGCCGGCGGCGTCGAGGTGGACCTCAAGCGCGGCCACGAGGCGATCGAGAGCCGCTCGAGGGTCGGTCGTCATGGCACGACCGTAGCGGTTCATGGGAAGAATGGGGTCGTGAGCCCCTCGGGACGCGACGACCCGCCGGCGACCGGCGCGGCGGGACTGCGCCAAGGACCTACCAGCCCCGCCCAGGGCCTCGACCCGGGCCCGGCGGACGGGGGCGGCGTCTACGAATGGCGGGTTCTCTCACTTCCCCGAGGCCTCTCCAAGCTGGAGTCTCAGCGGCTGCTTACCGACCAGGCCGAGTACGGGCGCTGGGAGCTTGCTCGCGTCCGCGTGTACATCGGCGGTGGCCGCCGTGTCTGGCTCCGTCGCAGGATCATCCGAGTGTCGCGGACAGCGTGACATCAGCCGAGCGGGACGAGCCCACGTCAGTGTCGCGCCGGTAGGTCGACGGTCATGACGTCCTCCCCACCGAGCCGGGTGACGCCCGCGACCGCGGCGTCTCGCAGGGGGAGGGCGACGCTCAGCCGCACGCTCGCCCGTCCGTCCACCCCGGCGCGGAACGAGCCGGCGGGCAAGCGGCGCCCGTCCGGTCGGGCCAGCCACGCTCCGTAGGTGCCGCCGGGCTGCAGGCCCGACACGTCCAGGGCGATCGACGTGCCGTAGCCCTGCTCGACGAGCACGGCCGTACCGCGCCCGATGCCCGGACCGGCGAGCAGCACCCGCTCCCCATGGGCGCGCAACGCGAACACCGCGCCGCCGGTGACGACGATGCTGACGACGAGAGCGGCAGCGGCGACGAGGGTCCAGCGCCGCCGCGAGGAGCGCCGCTCCCGCTCGACGGCGCGCAGCACGCGGTCGAGCACCCCGGCGGGCATGCCCGTCGCGCGGTCGGCTGTCACGTCCTCGGGACCGTCGACGGCGAGGGGGCGGGCAAGGGACAGCGCCTCGACCACCGGTCCGAGCATGCGGATGTCCGCGTTGCACTCGGGGCAGCCACGGGCAAGGAGGCGGACCCGGGCCGACTCTTCGGGGCCGAGGTGACCGAGGAGGAAGGGGCCGAGCTCCTCCGGACCCAGACCGCACACGTGGCTCATCCCTCCCACCCCATCTCCTCCAGGGCCAGGCGCAGAGCCCGCAGGCCGTAGAACGCCCGGCTGCGCGCCGTCCCCTCGGGGATGTCGAGCTCGCGGGCGACGTCGGCGTAGGAGCGGCCGCGCACATAGGTCTCGACGAGGACGACCCGGTGGTCGGTGCGGATGCGGCGCAGCGCCTCCTCGATCAGCCACCCGTCGACGCTCGTCGCGAAGGGGTCGGCCCACGCGTCCGCCGGCAGGTCACCCAGGCTGGTCCCGACGCTCGTGGCGCGCGACGAACGCTGCCTCGCCTGGTCGACGACGGCGTTGCGCAAGATGGCGAAGAGCCACGGCCGCAGCGGTCGGCTGGCGTCGTAGCGGTCGGCGGAACGCCAGGCACGCAAGAACGTCTCCTGCACCGCCTCCTCCGCCGCGGTGCGCTCGCGAAGTGCGCGCCAGGCGTAGCCGAACAGCTCGTCGGCGTGCGCGTGCCACGCCTCGCGCAGGCCTGCCTCGGCAGACAGGTCCGGGCCCGGCTGCGGCTGACCGGCGGCAGCGCTCCTGCGCGGCACGTCTGTCCTCCTTTGCTCCGGTTGGTCGCGTGATCGTGTCATCCCATCCGGGAAGTACGGATCTCGCGGCTGGTCCGTTCATTGCCGGGCCCGCGTCACCGTGTGCGCACATCCGTCGCCTCGCGGCGTGAACGCCGGGCCCGGTTCGCCGGTATCCCGGCTACCCGCTCTGACTGGAGGTCGCCCCATGTCCACCGAAGTCCCTCGTTCCCACCAGGCCCCTCTCCCCCTCCCCCGGAACCGGCTGCTTGCTTGTGCTCTCGCGATAGCCGCCGCGACGGCGGTCGCCGCCTTCGCGGCCGCTCCGGCGACCGGCGACGACGGCGCGACTCTGCTGCGCGCCGGTCTCGCCGGCAGCCAGCCGACTGACGCCAAGATCGCCAACGCGACCGCCGGCGGCCGGCCCTGGGTGAACAGGCCCAGCTCCGTGCGTGTGACGAGCAGGGGCGAGCTGCGTGCCGAGGTCCGCGGCCTCGTCATCCCCGATGCGCCGTTCAACGGGACCAACCCGGTCGCGACGCTGGCTGCCAGCCTTGTGTGCAACGGTGTGGTCGTGGCGACCACGGCCGCCGTGCCCTTCTCCCCCGCGGGCAACGCCGAGATCGAGGCCACGGTCACTGTGCCGAGCCGATGCCTCGCACCGGCCGTGCTCCTCAACCCGGGCGGCAACGCGGCCGTGTTCATCGGGGCTTCAGGGCTGGCTTCGTAGGGCCGCCAACCGACCCCGGCCCACTGGCCCACCCACCCCCACTTGGCGCCACCCCCACTTGGCGCCACCCCCACTTGGCGTCACCCCCACTTGGCGCCACCCCCACTTGGCACGGCGGCACACGGTGCCAGACTATTTGGCGCGGTGTGCCGCCGTGCCAAGTGGGTCTTGGCGCGGTGTGCCGCCGTGCCAAGTGGGTCAGCGGCCCTGCGGCGAGCGGCCCTGCGGCGAGCGGCCTTGCGGCGTGAGGGGCGCCGGTGGGCCCCGCTCAGCAGGTGGCGAGGAACCGACCGAGTACGCGGACGCCGAACCGCAGGGACTCCAGCGGCACCCGCTCGTCGACACCGTGGAACATGCCCGCGAAGTCGAGCCCCGGTGGCAGCCTGAGGGGGGCGAACCCGTAGCCGGTGATGCCGAGCTCGCTGAACGACTTGTTGTCCGTGCCCCCGGACAGGCAGTAGGGCAGCACGGCGGCCCCGGCGTCCTCGGCTCTCAGGGCGGCGATCATCGTGTCGACGAGCTCCCCGGCGAACGGGGTCTCCAGGGATACCCCGCGCTGGGCGACCTCGACGTCGACGCCCGGACCCGCGAGCTCTCGGACCGTGGCCACCAGCTGCTCCTCCTGCCCCGGGAGGAACCGGCAGTCGACCAGCGCTGTCGCCGATCCGGGGATCACGTTGTGCTTGTACCCGGCCGTGAGCAGCGTTGGGTTAGCGGTGTTGCGAAGGGTGGCGCCGACGAAACGTGCGGTGGTCCCGAGGGCGGCGACGAGAGCGTCCGGGTCCTCCGGTGACAACCCCACCCCCGTCAGCTCCTCGACCCCCTCGAGGAACTGGCGCACCGTGGGTGTGATCTGCAGTGGCCAGGGATGCGTCCCGATGCGGGCCACGGCCTCGCAGAGCCGGGTCACGGCGTTGTCGTCGTTGACCTGTGACCCGTGCCCGGCGCGACCGTGAGCGACGAGGCGCAGCCACGTGAGGCCCTTCTCCGCGGTCTGCAGCAGGTACGCCCGGCGGCCGGAGATGTCGACCGAGAACCCCCCTACCTCGCTGACCGCCTCGCTGACCCCCTCGAAGAGCTCGGGTCGCGCCCTGACCAGATGACGCGCGCCTTGGTCGCCGCCCGCCTCCTCGTCGGCCGGAAACGCGAGGACGACGTCGCGGGGCGGGCGCCGTCCGCTCCTGACCATCCCCCGGACCGTCGCGAGGATCATGGCGTCCATGTCTTTCATGTCGACGGCGCCCCGGCCCCACAGGCACCCGTCTCGGAGCTCGCCGGCAAAGGGGTCGACCTGCCAGTCGTCGGCGTTCGCCGGCACGACGTCGAGGTGCCCGTGCAGCAGCAGCGCCGGCCTGCCCCCATCGGTGCCCTCGATGCGCGTGACGACGCTGCTGCGCCCGGGCGCGGACTCGATGATCTCCGCGTCGAGGCCGACCTCGGCGAGCAGGGCTGCAACCAGCTCGGCGGCCTTGCGCTCACCAGGGCCCGAGTCGTCCCCGAAGTTGGAGGTGTCGATGCGTATCAGGTCGCGACAGATGTCTGCGACCTCGTCCTCGGGTGCCGGGGTCACGTCGTGAGCCTGCTCGGTCATGTCTTCCCCTCGCGGGCCCCACCGTCGAGCCCATGCCTCCCGGCCACGGTAGCCCGCCCGGCTCCAGTCGAGACATGGGGCAGGGCGCGGCCGCATGCTAACCTCGTCAGCGCTCCGGCCGAGGCCGGGCCGCTCGTCCGGGTGGCGGAATTGGCAGACGCGCTAGCTTGAGGTGCTAGTGCCCTTAGGGGCATGGGGGTTCAAGTCCCCCCTCGGACACCGAGATGAGCATCTGCCGAATCGGGGGACCCTTCGGCCACGACCAGCCCCTCTCGGTCTGGTAGGTAAGTCTCAGCCTGGCTGGGCGTAGACCTCCGCCCGACCGCTCGGGTTCGCCGTGCGCAGGACGGCGTCTGTGAGAACGACCTCGGCAGCGGCGTCACCGCTCAATCCGTGCAGGTCACAGACGCGAATGGCGACCGCGTGGCCGAGGCGACCGCTCGCTGGTGGTCCTCCTGCCGCGCGTCTACGTGAAGCTGGCCCCCGCGCCGGGGAGAGATGTCACTGCCGCGCGGCGAGGGTAGCCGGCATCGCGGCCGCCGTTCCCGGTGGAGTGGCAGGTCCCACCCGTGACGCTCACGCCCGACCCGGCCGTGGCGCAGCGGCCAGGCATACACACAGCCACTACGCGACCGTTCCGCCAGCTCTACCGCTGGGGCAGCCGTTCTGCCGCCCCGCCGCCGGCCGGCGGGTGCGGTCAGCGGCCGATGCAGACGAACGCCGCCCGGGCTGCTGCCGCCGCGGCGTCCGAGGGGTCGAGCTCGGCGCCGGCGGCACGCAGAGCCTCGGCCGGCGGGGCGCCTGCCGCCAGGCGAGCGTGCAAGCCGGCCATCAGCGCCACCGTCGCCGGCGTGTCGGGGACCGGGAGCACGCTGGCGATCAGCGAACGGGTCCCCAGGCTCAGCAGCGCCGAGGCCATGCCGAGCCACTCCCCGCCAGGGCGCGGCTGAGCCAGGGCAGAGTCGCACGCGGAGAGGACGACGGTCGCTGGGGCGCGTCGCAATCCCTCGATGTCGTGCACGGCCAGGGGGCCGTCGGCGACCTCGAGGTAGGAGAACAGCGGGTTGTCGGCGCGGAGCACGCCGTGGCAGGCGATGTGGAAGATGTCCGCCCCTGCGACGGCGTCGAGAAGGGCCGCGGCCGTGGCGGCCTCCCCGCAGAACGTGCGCGCCCCGGGCCAGGCGGCGGCGACCTCGCCCACCTCCGCGGCGGCGTTGGCCAGGTGCGGCCCGGCCGCGACCACCTGACGGCCGGTGGCCCGCCGCCCCCGGCCACAGCGGACCCACGTCAAGGCCGACGGCGTGACCACCACGGCGCGGCCGCGGCCGCCGGGCAGGACCCCCCATGGCATCGCGAAGAGGTCCTTGGTGGGGACGACGACGAGCGGCCGGTCCGTGACGTCCACCCGGCCCAGCAGGGCGGCGTCCAAGGTCCGGACGGCGGCCGCGACCGAGGCGCGCGCACCGGCCGGGGCCCGCCCGCGCGCCATCCGCAGCAGGCCGAACCGCAGATGCTCCACCTCGCGCCGGAGGGCCTCGCGGTTGCCGATCTCGATGGTGCGGGCACGCTCGCTGTCGAGCCGGACGGCGACGAGCGTGCCCGCGATGTCGGCGTAGGAGATCAGCACACGCTCGCCGAGCGCGGCACGTACCTCCGCGGCGCTGACCCGTCGGACGGCGGTGCCGCGGCCCTCGGCGGTGAGCAACCGGGTGCGGATCAGGCGCTCGAGCTCGGCCTGCCGCCGGCGAGCCTGGCCGGCGTCGGCGCCGGCGATCTCGGCGTCTCGGATGTGGGCGGTGACGCGGCGCAGATCGGCCTGCTCGCGGGCGAGCACCCTGGCGGATGGTGGCCGCACGGGCCGGAAGCGCAACGCCCCTGCCCGCACCCGCTCGGTCCACTCGAACAAGGTGGCGGCCCCGCGCGCCCGCGCCGCGGGCAGCGCGATCCGGCCGAACTCCTCGGCCGTCGCCGTCGCGTTCACCCTGGCCTCGGTGGCGCCCATCGTCGCTTGGGCGACCTCCAGGACCTCCAGCCCCGCGCGGGCTGCGGCGAGCGCGGCCCGGTCGTCGCCGCGCGCCGTGTGGATCAGGGCCTGGACCCGCCAGTAGGCCGATCGGATGCCGGGGTTGGGCCAGGTACGGCTACCGGCCGCCATGTCGAGGTCGCGCTGGGCGGCCCCGGTGCGGCCGGAGTGCATCGCCAGCGCGGCCGCGGTCAGCCGAGCCTGCAGGGCAACGTCGACTTGGCCACCGCGGGACAGCCGCGCCGCGAGCGTCCTGGCCCGGGCGGCGTCGCTCGGGCCGGCCTCGGTGCCGCCCGCTTTGGCCGACAGCGCCAGGAGCCGCACCCGGTCGGCGAGCCTGGGGCGGTCCTGCTCGAGGAACAGCCGCTCTGCCTCCCCCCCGGCCCGCGCCGCGGCGTCGCTGTCGCCCAGCATCGTGTGCGCCTGGGCGAGCAGGGACAGCGCCTCCGCCCTGTCGGCCTCCCCGCCGGCCCGCGAGAGCACCTCCGCCGCCGCCGATGCCTCAGCCGCCGCCGGCCCGGCCAGCCCGACGGCGAGCAGCAGGTTCGTCCGCGCCAGCCGGACGTCTCCGTGCGAGTCCGCCCGGGTGGACAGCACAGGCTCGATCTGACCCAGCAGCCGCAGGGCCGCTGCGTACTCGCCGCGCAGGTCCAGGACCCAGACGAGGTTGAAGGAGGCTTCGGCGGCTGCGTAGGTGCTGCCCAGGTCGCTGTGCAGCCGCCCTCCTTCCTGCAGGTCGCGCATGGCGCCCTCCAGCCGCCCGGACATCGCTGCGACCAACCCCCGGTTGACCAGCGCCAACGCCCGCCACAGGTCGCGCTCGGGCAGCTTCGACAGGGCGAGGGTGAGCAGGCGCAGCGCTCGGTCCGGTTCGCCGCGCGTCAGCGCGAGCGCACCGAGGTTGCACAGGGCTTCACCGCGGGCCCGCGGGCCGCCCGAGGACCGGACGTGTTCGAGGAGGGCCTCGGCCTCCTGCAGCCGGCCGGCGTTGACAAGGACTGCGCCGAGGGTGACCCGGGCGCGGTCGGCCAACCCAGAGTCGCCGATGTCCTCCGCGAGCTCCACGGCCCGGGCCGCAGTGGCAAGGGCCGCCCCGATGTCCCAGCGCCGCAGCGCGGACGCCTGCGCCCGGGTGGCGAGGACCTCCGCGACGCCGTCGTGGGCAGCGCGGGCCCGGACCGCCAGTGTCGCGGCCTCCGCGGCCGCCGCTCGCGGGTCCTGCGACGCGCGCAGGAGCAACGACTCGGCGCGTGCCGCCAATGTGCTGGGCTCGGCCACGCGACACGGTCCTCAGGGTGGGCCCCACCGACGGATGCCGGTGAGGCTACCCTGAGGACCGGCCGCGGGTCATGCCGGCGGCGTTCGGCAGGCTAGGGAGCCGGGTTGCCGGCGGCGATCCAGATCGCGACCTGCGGTGCGGCGAAGGACGTGCCGCTCCACAGGGCCAGGGGGCCGAGGTGCGAGGTCGGGGCCAGGTCGAGTGCCAGGTTGGTGCCGTCCCCGAGGTCGCAGACGCTTCCGCTGTTGACGCAGTACCGGTAGGGGCCGTCGGTGTAGGCGCTCACGATGCCCTCACCGTCAGCCCAGGCCTCCACCCACGGACCCCGGTTGGAGAACTCCGAGATCAGCGGTGGCAGCTGGCCGCCGGTGTAGCGGTGATAGAGGCGAAGGCTGCCGGTAAGACTCTGGACAGACCCGACCGAGGTCACGGCTGCCGAGCGGTCCACCATGCACAGATCGGCGACGAGGACGCCGCCGGGAGGGCAGCCGCTCGGTTGCCACGACGGGGTGCGCAGGACGCCGTAGGCGGCTGGGTAGAAGGGCGTGGTGACGCCCATGTTGCCTGCGGCAGCCACCAGGTGCACCGACTGAGCCTGCAGCTGGCGGACCATGTCGGCCAGCATCAGCGGCGGCACCGTCTGCCCCTGGGACACGCACGCGTAGGTGCCTGCGGAGAGGTTGGCGACGTCCGTGGCCTGGTAGGTGTAGGAGTCCATCACCCGTGCGATCCCCGCCTCGTCCAGAAGGCCGCGCGCGTCGGTGACGTCGATGAGCCTGGTGGTGCCGGCCGGCAGGCCGAACGCCGAGTCCCCCATGGAGCGGATGAAGACGCCGTGGCCGGCTGCCGGGTCGAGCCAACCGTCGGGGATGGTGACGTCGGACTTCGAGGCGGTGTTGTCGAAGATCAGCAGGCGGCGCACCGCGCCGACCGAGACCGGCGAGGTCCACTGCGACAGCCCGCCGGGGGGCAGCGGGGCGGTTCCCGGGGCCATCACAGGCTTGGGGTAGCCGCTGGCGGACAGCACGTAGTCGGGTGCGACCCAGCCGGCTGCCACGGCCTTGTGGTGGTGGATCTGCTGGTTGTACAGCCAGTCGACGAGGCGGTACGCGTCGTTGTAGACGGGCGGGTTGTGGCTGTCCGCGATCGTCAGCGCGAAGAACCCCGCGGGAACGGGCAGCGTCGAGGGGGTCACGGTTACCCCCGGTGGCAGCACGTACCGGGTGACGAACGCCGCCCGCGGGACGCGGGAGATCACGACGCTCTTGCGGTAGATCGACGCGGGGCAGTTCGTGGTGTCGGTTGCCAGGTCGGGGTTGGCGGCAAGGATCGCGTTGGTCTGCGCGAGCCCGGCCAGCCGCCAGTTCAGGGCGAGCACGCTCGCGCCTGAGCAGTCGGCATCGACGGTCAGGCCCTCCAGGCAGGTGCCGGCGGTGTAGCCGGCCACCTGCTGAGGGGTGGGGTAGGCGCTCGCTGCGTCGGCCGATGATGAGCCGATCACGACGAGCGAGCCGACGAGTGTTGCGGTACCCAGCAGTGCTCGGGCCATGGAAGCACGCATGGTGGGTCGTCTCCTCTCCTTCGAGGCGTTGGTTCGTCGAACGGTCCGGTAGGCGTCGGACGGTCCCGTAGGTAGAGAGGGGACCTACGTCTGTGGATACGTCGCCGGTCGCCGAGGTGTCGGCAGCGGGTTCCCGACCGGTCTCCTGGCCCTGTCAAAGCAAGATCGCATGCACGGCCACGCGGACACGCACGGCCACGCAGACACGCACGGCCACGCAGACACGCACGGCCACGCAGAGTGCCGCCCCTCCCTTTGGCACGATGGGCAGCATGCAGCTGCGCCCCACCTACCCGGTGCTGACGAGGCGGTTGAGACTTCGGCCGTTGTCGGCCGCGGACGTCGATGCCCTGCTGACGTACCGGGGTCGGGCCGACGTATGCCGATACCTGCCCTTCGAGCCGATGACCCGTGAGCTCCTGCTGAAGCGCCTCGCGGACGACATGTCCCGAACCGAGATCATCGCGGAGGGCCACGCGCTGTTCCTGGGGGTCGAGCTGGCGACGAGCAACCGGCTGATCGGCGACGTGGTCTTGTTCTTCCGGAGCCGCGAGCACGCCGGCGGTGAGCTCGGCTACGTGTTCCACCCCCACGTCAGCGGGCAGGGGCTTGCCACCGAGGCATGCGCGGCGGTGCTCGGGCTCGCCTTCGAACAGCTCGGCCTGCACCGGGTCTGCGCCCGCCTCGACGCGCGGAACTCCCGCTCGGCGAACCTGGCGACCCGGCTGGGCATGCGCCAGGAGGCTCACTTCCTCGCCAACGAGATGTTCAAGGGCGACTGGTCGGACGAGATGGTCTTCGCCCTGCTGGCTGACGAGTGGCCCCGCTCCCCCGGCCACCGCGTCCGCAACCAGGTCGACGGCTGACCGGCCCGCTCGCCGTGATCATGCGTTCTGCTTCTTGAAGGTCGCGGTGCCCCACCACAGCGACAGGCCGAGGAGCGTCACGGCCCAGATCATCCCCCACGCCAGGACCGAAGGACTGAGGTCGCCGCCGAAAGCACTGCGCACGGCGTCCACGATGTGCCTGATCGGCATGACGGCGCTGGCCTGCTGCAGCCACTCGGGGCCGATGGTCATCGGCAGCAGGATCCCGGACAGCAGCAGCACCGGCATCATCACCATGTTGATCACCGGCGCCATGACCTCCTCGCTCTTGGTGCTGAGCGCGAGGGCGTTGGACGACGCCGCGCAGGCCCCGCCCACGCACAAGGTGAGCACGATGCCGAGGACGATCCCCGGGACGGAGGCGTCCATGCCCATCGCGAGCCCGAGGCCGACCAGGATCATCGCTGGACCAGAAGCTGGAGCAGGTCACGTCCCAGCCGGCCGACCAGCAGGGCTGTGCGGCTCGCGGGGGGACCCGCTCGCCCTCGATGACGCCCTCCCGCCACTCGCCGATGAGGCTGAACCCGGCGAAGAACGCCCCGAAGATCCCGAGCTGGACCAGCAGACCCGGCACGAAGAACGTGTAGGCGTTGGTGGCACCGAGGCGCTCGACCAGGGGCGTCAGCAGCGGCCCGAACAGCAGCAGGTAGAGCACCGGCTGCAGCATCCCGATGATGACCCAGGCGGGGTTGCGCAGGTTCATCCGCAGCTGGCGCCGGAAGACGATGACGGATGGGCTCGTGGATGAGGCCCGTCACGATGTCGAGGCGCCTCTCCTGACCACCGGACATCGTCTTCGGCATGCGGTCCCACAGCCCGTCGAGCTGGAGCTGCTCGAAGCTGCTTGCCGTGAGCCTCGACGTCCCGGCGCGAACGGCCGTAGAGCATGCCGTGGTCCATCACTTCGTCCCCGGCACGTGCCCCGCTGAAGGCCCCGCCGACCTGGGACACGTACCCGATCCGGCGACGCACCTGCAGCGAGTCCCGCAGGACGTCGTACCCGGCCACGATGGCTGTGCCGGCGGTCGGGCGCAGAAGGGTCGTGAGCATGCGCAAGGTGGTGGTCTTGCCCGCGCCGTTCGGGCCCAGGAACGCGACGACCTCGCCTTCGGCGATGTCGAGGTCAACACCGTCGACAGCCTGGACGTCGCGCTGCTGCCGTCCCTTGCGCGTGTGGAACGTCTGCACGAGACCTCGTGCGTGGATCACTGGTGGACTCCTCGGTCTTCAGGTGGTGTGCAGCCGGCACGGGCTACGCCGCGGGAGGAGCCCGGTTGCCGGTCGACCCCTGAGACGCCGCCGTCAGTGGCCGAGCCACAGGCAGAAGGGGTGCCCGTCGGGGTCGAGGTACACGCGGACGTCGTCCTGGGGCTGGAACTCGGCGAGAGTCGCCCCGCAGGCGCTGGCGTGGACCCCGGCCGCATCGAGGTCGTCCACGCGGATCTCCAGGTGCATCATCATCTGCTGGTCCCGGTCGTTCGCCGGCCAGGTCGGTCGGGCGTAGGACGGCTCGGTCTGGAAGGCCAGGCCGACGCCACCGGCAGCCGGTCGCAGCACCACCCAGTCCGGCTCCTCGGTCCCGATCTCCCAGCCGAGAAGCCGCGCGTAGAAGCGAGCCAACACTCCAGGGGCGGGCGCGCTGAGGTTCACGGTGGTCAGCGTCAGTCGCGGGGCGGATGCCATGACCGAAGCCTCGCCGCAGACCGGCCTCGACCACAACCACCCGACCCGTGCCCGCGGCGTCCCCCGACCTGGGCAGCGTCGTCCTCTGCCCCCTCACCGAGGGTGACGGCGGCAGCCGGACCGGATGCAGTCAGCCAGGCCCTCGTCGTACGCCACGCCGGTCTGTCGCGCCGACGCCCTGTCGCCACCCCCGGCCGGGGGCCTGTGTCTGCCCTCCACGGTGCGTCAGGCACGCTCGAGTGGGCAAGGCGCGCCGCGTCGCTGGCGTTTGTCGACGTCAACAGCGATTCTGGAGTATGAGCACTCGCCTCCCCACGCCGCGACGCCACCTCGCGACCAGCCCTTTCAAGCGCCGGGATGTGCCCGCGCCGTCGACGAGCGGCTTCGACGTTGGTGCTCGCGTGACCCTGGACAGCTGCGGGATGGGTCGGGTCGTGAAGGTCGACGAGAGCTTCGTGACCGTCGACTTCGGGGACAAGGGCGTCCGGCAGATCCCTGCGGGCACGGCCGGGCTGCACCTGCTCTAGGCCAGGGCTCAACCCCGAGAGCCGCCATCCAGGTGCGCCACGCGCAGTGACCGGGCCGCCGGTCGGGGCCGGTAACGGCGCGGGCGCTAGACCGAGGTGGGAGCGGAGCGCGGGGCCAGCCGCGGTTGGACGGTGGTCTCCGGCAGTTCCTGGCGGATGGCGGCGGCGACGGCCTCCGCGAGGTCGTTGCCCCTCAGGACGCTCCAGTCACCCGGCACCTCGAGATCCACCGAGACGAAGCGATGCCGCCCCGACTCCCGGGTGCGCAGGTTCGCATAGCCGATCTCGCCGAGGCAGAAGCGGTCGAGCACGCCGACGACGACGGCCTGGTCCGCCGGCGGCATCGCGGCGTCCAGCAGCGACCGCACGGACTGCGCGACCAGCCGCGACCCGGTGACGAGGATGTTCAGCCCGACAGCGATGGCGACGATCGGGTCCAGGCGCAGCCAGTGCGTCACCCCGACAAGCAGGACGCCGATGATCACCCCCACCGACGTCCAGACGTCGGTCATGAGGTGCTTGCCGTCGGCGGCGAGCGTGACCGACCGGTACAGGCGGCCGGCGCGGATCAGCAGCACGCCCACCACGCCGTTCACCGCAGCCGCCACCGTGGAGATGGCGAGCCCGACACCGATGCTCTGCAGAGGCTCGGGGTTGATGAGTCGCTGGACGGCGCTGACGAGGATGACGGCGGCGGCGACGAAGATCATCAGACCCTCGACGCCGGCGGAGAAGTACTCGGCCTTGCCGTGCCCGTAGTGGTGGTTGTCGTCGGCGGGGCGCGCGGCCACCTTCAAGGCGATGAGAGCGACCACGGCGGCGACGAGGTTGACGACGGACTCGGCGGCGTCGGAGAGCAGCCCGACCGAGCCGGTCACGACATAGGCGCCCCACTTCAGCCCGATGGTGACCAGGGCCGCCGCGATGGAGAGCACGGCGAAGCGCACCAGCCTGGGGGCCGCAGGCGTGGAGCCCACGCTGGGGGTCGAGGTCGCCGCGTCGTCCACCGCTCCAGGGTGGCAGGTGCCCCGGGGCCGCCGCCGCGAAGGCTTGCCTCACCCGCCTCGCGACGCCGAGCCCACCGGCCTCACCCCCGGTGCGCAAGACTCCCCGGGTGACCACCGACGACCTGCGCCACCTGCTCGCAGAGTCCCCCCTGCTGGACGGGCACAACGACCTGCTGTGGGAGATGCGGGTGCGGGCCGGCTACGACTTCTCGAAGCTGGACGTCGCGGCCGGCGTCCCGTCGCTGCACACCGACCTCCCTCGGCTTCGGGAAGGCGGCGTCGGCGCGCAGATCTGGTCGGTCTACGTGCCCTCGACCCTGCCGGACGGCGAGGCCGTGCTGGCGACCCTGCAGCAGCTGGACGCCTGGCACGCCATGCTCGGGCGCTACCCCGCCGAGCTGGCGAAAGCGGTAACGGCCGACGACGTGGAGCGGGCGCGCGCCGGTGGCCGGATCGCCTGCCTGGCCGGCATGGAGGGCGGGCACTCCATCGGCTGCTCCCTGGCGGCGCTGCGAATGATGGCCGCCCTCGGCGCCCGGTCGATGACTCTGACGCACAACGAGAGCACCCCGTGGGCCGACTCGGCCACCGACACCGCGCGCCACGGCGGCCTCACCCGCTTCGGCGTCGAGGTCGTGGCGGAGATGAACCGCATCGGCATGCTCGTGGACCTCTCGCACGTGGCCGCGACGACGATGCACGCAGCCCTCGGAGCGACGTCCGCCCCGGTCGTCTTCACCCACTCCAGCGCCAGGGCCCTGTGCGACCACCCCCGCAACGTGCCCGACGACGTCCTCGCCCGGCTACCCGGCAACGGCGGCGTCTGCATGGTCACGTTCGTGCCGGGGTTCGTCAGCCAGGAGGTCGCCGAGGTCTGGCTGGCCCGGTCCGCGCACCGGGCGCGCCTGCGCGAGGCCCTCGACGACGCGGACGTCGAGGCGGAGCTGCGCAGCTGGGACGACGCTCACCCGGCGCCGGCGGCCACGATCGCCCAGGTCGCCGACCACGTCGACCACGTCCGGGACGTGGCCGGCATCGCGCATGTGGGCATCGGCGGCGACTTCGACGGCGTCGACGTGCTGCCGGAGGGCCTGGAGGACGTCGCCGCCTACCCACGTCTGTTCGCCGAGCTGCGCTCGCGCGGCTACAGCGACGAGGACCTGCGGGCCGTCGCCGGCCGCAACGTCCTGCGGGTCATGCGGGAAGCCGAGCACGTCGGGAGTGACCTGGCGGCGCAACGCGGCCCGTCACTGGCGCGGATCGAGGACCTGGACGCCGCGGCGGCGGGCTGAGCGGTCGCCGGGCTGAGCGGTCGTCGTCCTCACGAGGACGCGGACCGGGCCCACAGCTGCGGGGCCAGCGGTCCGACGCCGGCCTCGATGCTCTCAGCGGCGGCGAGGCAGACGTCCTCCCGGTATCTCGAGCCCACGAGCTGCACCCCGGTGGGGACGCCGCCCGCGAGCCCGGTCGGGGCGAGCACCGACGGCAGCCCGAGCAGGTTGACGGCGATGCTCGGCATGAGGGACAGCCACGCCTGCTGCGCGTCGTGGGCGGAGCGGACGTCCTCGTCCACCTCCAGCAGCGGGCCGAGCAGCTGCGGCATCACCAGCACAGGGTAGGTCTGGAGCACCTCCAGCCACCCGCGCAGGAGTGTCGTGCGTGACGCGAGGTCGTCCACGTAGTCCCCCACGCCGGCGTAGGGCTCGCCCAGCCCGCGCAACGCCGCCCAGTAGCCGCGCATCTCCTCGCTGCCGAGCCGCTCGACGACCGGTCCGAGCTGGTGGTCCAGATCGTTCATGAGCAGGCGGAAGGCCAGGCGGGCCGTGCGCTCGAGTCCGGGCGTGGCGGTGTCCTCCAGGTCGACGACGTCGTAGCCGGCCTGGGCGAGCAGACCGGCCGCCCGGTCGACCGCAGCGGCGACACTCACGTGCGTCGGGAAGCCGCCGGTGCCGCGCAGCACGCCCACCCTGCGCGGTACCGGCGGGCCCTCGAGCGGGGCGGGCACCCACCACGGGTCGCGGTGGTCCGGTCCGGCCATGGCTGACAGGCCGAGCCTCAGGTCGGCGACAGTGCGTGCGAGCACGCCCTGCACCGACATCAGGGCACCCACCGTGGTGCGCTCGGCGGTGGCCGACGGCACGAACGCGGGGACGCGTCCCTGCGTCGGCTTCAGGCCCGGGACGCCGCAGTGCAGCGCCGGGATCCGCACCGACCCACCGATGTCGTTGCCGTGCCCGAGAGCGCCGAAGCCCTGCAGGACGCTGACACCCGCGCCGCCGGAGCTTCCTCCGCAGGACACTCGCGGGTCCCACGGGTTGACCGTGAGGCCGAAGAGCGGGTTGTTGGTCGTCGGACGCATCGACACCTCGGGGGTGTTGGTCCGCCCCACCAGCACCGCACCCGCTCCCAGCAGGTTGGCCGTGACAGGTGAGTCCGCCGGGGCGATGAGCCCCGCCAGCGCCGGCAGCCCGTTGGGCGTGCGTTGTCCCGCTACGTCGACGTTGTCCTTGATCGTGATCGGGACGCCGTGCAGCGCCCCTGGGGTGCCGCCCCTGGCGAACGCGTCGTCGAGGGCCCGGGCGCGGGCCAGTGCCTGCTCGGCGAGGTCGAGGGTGACGGCGTTGACAGCGGGGTTCTCGGCGGCGATCCGCTCGGTGACGGACTGCGCCACCTCCAGGCAGCTCACCTCGCCGGTGGTGGTCGCCAGCAGCACCTCGACGGCGCTCCACTGCCACACCGGTCGTGGGCCCTCGGGCATCGTCATCGCCGGAGTCTGGCACACCGCGATCGCGCGTCGGCGGCCCTGCGAGACCATGGGATGACCGCCGACGCCGAGGAGCCACCGTGACCGCGACCGTCTCCGAACCCCTCACCGTCGACGGCGCCCGGCTGTGGGCGAGCCTCATGGAGCTGGCCCAGGTGGGTGCCTACCTCGACGAGCGGACCGGGCTGCACGGCGTGAACCGCCTCGCCCTGACCGATGACGACGCCCGCGGCCGGCGCCTGGTCATGGGCTGGATGAGCGGCGCCGGTCTGTCGGTGAGGGTCGACCGGATGGGCAACATCTACGCCCGCAGGCAGGGCAGCGACCCGGCGGCGCGCCCGGTGCTCGCCGGTTCGCACCTGGACAGCGTGGCCACCGCAGGCGCCTTCGACGGGTGCCTCGGCGTGCTGGGGGCCCTGGAGGTGGTGCGCACCCTCGAGGAGCGGCGGGTCACGACGCGGCGGCCGCTGGAGATCGCGGTGTTCACCGAGGAGGAGGGCGTGCGCTTCGGCACGGACATGCTCGGCAGCGCCGTCGCCGCGGGGCGGATCGGCCTCGAGCAGGCCCACGCGCTGACCGACCGGTCCGGGGCGAGCCTGCAGGACGAGCTGCGGCGGACCGGGTTCGCCGGCGCCGTCGGCGAGCGCCTCGCTCCCCCGCACGCCTACGTCGAGTGCCACATCGAGCAGGGTCCGGTGCTCGCGGAGGCCGGCCTCGACGTCGGGGTCGTCAGCGGCGTCCAGGCGATCTCCTGGCAGGAGGTGACGTTCCACGGCCGGGCGGCGCATGCGGGGACGACGCCCACGCACCTGCGGGTGGACGCCGGCCTGGCCGCGGCGTCCCTGGTGGTGGGAGTGCGCGAGATGGTCGACTCGGGCGTGTACGGGCAGCTGCGGGCGACGGTCGGCAGCCTCGACCTCTACCCGGACCTCGTCAACATCGTGCCGGCGAGGGCCGTGATGACGGTGGACCTGCGCAACCCCGACGACGCTCAGATGGCCCGCGCCGAGGCAGCTCTGGTCGAGCGGATCGAGGGCCTGCGGGCGGCACAGCCGGGGCTCCACGTGGCAGTGCGACGCATGGCGCGCACGAGCCACGTGGGCTTCGACCCCGGGGTGCAGCAGGTCATCGCTGATGTGGCGGATGCCCATGGGCTCGCGCACCTGAGCCTGCTCTCCGGCGCCGGGCACGACGCGCAGGAGATGGCCGCCATCTGTCCGACGGCCATGGTCTTCGTGCGCGGGGAGTACGACGGGATCAGCCACAACCCGCGCGAGTACTCCACGCCCCACGCCTGCGCGAACGGCGTGGGCGTCCTCGGGGCCACGCTCCTGCGGTTGGCGGAGGTGGCCTGAGCCGGCCCGGGCCCGTTGGTCGCGTACGGGCTGGCTGCTCAGCCCCCAAGCCCGTTGCTCAGGTGGTCGCGACGCTGCCCCGCTGGGACTCCAGGTTGGTCTTGAGCATGGTGAGCCCCTTCTGCACGCCGGGCTTGACCAGTCCCTTCATCAGCAGCGGGAAGACCGCGCCGAGCATGCCGCCGGGGCGTGGGAGGTCCATGACCCGCTCGACCCGCGTGCCGGGGCCTTCCGGGGTGAGGGTGAACGTGTTGATGAACTCCTCACCCGACTCGATGCTGACCAGGCGCAGCCGGGTGGGTGCGGACAGGTCTGTCACCTCGACCTCGTTGCGGTGCTGCGGGTCACGCGGCACCCAGCCGTACGACGTCCACGTCGTCCCCATGCGGATCGGGGTGTCGGTGAGGCCCTCGACGCGGTACGCCTTCGGCGACCACTCGCCGTGCCGGTTGGCGTCGCACAGGTAGGCGAACACCTCGTCGGGGCGGCGGGCGACGGTGACGGTGCACGTGGCGACTGCTCTGCTGGTCATGGAACGGCTCCTGGTGGACAGGACCGGCTCGGTCTGGCCGGTGGCGGGCGGTCGGCGCGTGTGCGCGACCTCACCTTCACGACGAACAGATCCGCCTGTTTCGACAGCTCGTCTCGACAGCTCGTTTCGACAGCTCAGGGCCCGGATCGCGGCGCGGTCCCCGACAGGCCGGTGCATGCCCGGGCCGCGACCCAGTCGCGCGCCATCCGTGCGCCCTCTGCCGGCGCGGGCACCCGGGGGATGCCGTCCGAGATCGTCACGAGCATCGGCGTCCACCCGGCCGCGACGACGTGGCGGCCGTTCAGGGTCAGGCGCAGGACCCCGCTGACGGCGTCGGGCCGGGCGTTGTACCGCCACCAGACGAAGTTGCCGAGGCCGTAGTCGACGTAGGTTCTGCCCATCCATCCCCCGCCCATCACCCGGTGGGCGTGGCTGCCGAGCACGACGTCCGCGCCGGCGGCCGCGAGGGCTTTGGCCGTGCGCACCTGGAGCGTGTTGGGGCAGGTGGTGTAGTCCGTCCCCCAGTGCAGGTAGACCACAACGACGTCGGCGTGTGCGCGGGCAGCCCGGACCGCGGCTGCCAGCCTCGTGGGCGACGCCGCGGAGGCCACCCCGGCGCGGGTCTGGGTGGCCGACCAGGTCGCCAGCGTCCAGTCCGGCACCTGTGTCGCCGCCAGGAACGCCACCCGGACCCCCTTGGCGGTGAGGACCGCCGGCGCGTAGGCGGCCGCGGCGTCCGGTCCGATACCGACGATGGGGATCGGGCTCGAGCGCTGTGCGGCCAGGGTGTCCTGCAGGCCGAGCGGACCGTAGTCGACGGCGTGGTTGTTGGCCATGGTCACGACGTCGACCCCGGCGCCGGCGACGGCGTCCAAGGCGGTCGGGGGGGCGCGGAAGTGGAACTTCTTCGGCATGGGCGTGCCACGGCCGGTGATCGAGGTCTCGAGGTTCACCATCGCGAGGTCGGCCGTCGCGAGGTAGGGCCGCAGCCGGGCCAGGGCGTCGGAGGGGTGGTCGAGCAGGGGCGCGAGCTTCGTCGCGAAGTTCACGTCGCCGGCGAAGGCCAGCGTCAGCGGCGACTGGGGGGGCGCGGTCGGGCTCGCGGACGTCCGCGGCCGCGGGGTCGGCGCAGCGGGGAGGCCAGCGGCCTGGGTGGTGCCAGGTCGGGCGGCGTTCGGTTCGGCCGTAGGCGGCTGGGAGGCACAACCGGTGGCGACGGCGGCGATGACGCCGAGAGCGACGCCGACTGCCGCTACCGGGGTGCGCCGTCGAGCTCGCGTGCGACCGCCCGTCACGCTCGGAGTCTAGGGCGGGTCGTCCGGCAATCGAGGGGGGTCAGCCCGTCGGGGAGGCGTGGCGCGTCAGGCCGCGCACGACATGGGCTGCGCGCCGGCCCGCGCCCCAGGCCGGGACGGGGACCCACAGCCGCACCGTGGTGCCCTCGCCGACCGTGGTGTCGAGGTCGAGCCGCCCACCGACGGAAGCAGCGGCGTCGCGGAGCAGCGTCATCCCGAGATGGCCGCTGGCAGGCCCGTGGACGGCCGACGGGCTGAAGCCCGGGCCGTCGTCGCTCACCTCGACGACCATTGCCCCGGACTGACGGTAGACCTGTACGACCACCCGGCTGCCGGGTGCGTGGGACGCCGCGTTGCGCAGCGACTCGCGCGTGACCTGCAGGGCGGCGCGGCGCGTCTCGGCAGGCACCTCGCCCGGGGCGGCGACAGCGGGGTCGGCCTGCAGGGCGACGTCCATCCCCTCACGCCGGGACTCGTCGACCAGCGCCCGGACGGCCACGGTGAGGTCGGCGTCGTCCAGGTCCGCGGCGTAGAGGTTGCTGATCATGGACCGGAGCACGGCGCTGTCGCGCCGCACCACCTCCAAGGTGGTCGAGACCGCCGTCTGCACGTCGGTGCGCCCCATCTGGGCGGCCTGGCCCTCGACGGCCGACAGCGCATAGCCGACGCCGGCGAGGTCCTGGATCACCCCGTCGTGCAGCTGCTGCGCCAGGCGTCGGCGCTCTGAGGCCGATGCGTCGGCCGCCCGACGGGCGAGCACCCGACGGTCGCGCTCGTTGCGCTCGATGCGGCGGGCGAGCGCGACGGCCATCGGCAGCAGCAGCAGGAGCAGGGCGAACAGGGCGAGCACCACGATCGGCCCGAAGCTGCCGGCGAGGTCGTGCTGGGCGAGCAGCAGCCGCGAGCTGGGCAGGTACCCCTCGACGAGGATCGGCGCGCCGGTCGCGTCGCGCGCGCCGACGTAGACCTCGACGGTCTGGCCGAAGGAACGCTCGTAGATGTTCTCCGGGCGCGTGGTGTCGGAGACCTCGGAGTCGGCCCGGCCGCCGTTGAGCGTGGCCACGTCGGCAGGGTCGAGGTGGAACTTGCGACCGATGAGCGCGGCGGCGTCGGAGTACAGGACGACGCCGTCGGCCGACCACACCTTGACACGCAGGATCGACTCGTCGGCGATGCGGTCGCGCACGGTCTGGTCGATGCGGGCCAGGGCCGCTCGGTCACCGGCGCGCAGCTGCGGGGTCACCAGCGGCGCCACCAGCTTGTCCGCCAGCGCCTGCACGGTCTCCTGGGAGTCGACCTCGACGTGGACGCGGGCGACCCGGTCGGCGTAGTAGGTCGCACTGACGCCGACGGCGACCAGCGCGATCACGCTGGCCACGGTGTAGACGGTCAGGGCACGGGCGACGACCGAGCCCTGACCCGGCCGGAGCCGGCGGCGCAGGTCGGTGAGTGTCACCGGGTCATTCCTCGATGGTCGCGCGCAGCAGCCCCAGCCGCGTCGCGAGGACGACGGCCTCGAGCTGGGAGTGGCAGCCGAGCTTGGCGAGCAGGTTCTTCACGTGGCCGCGGCAGGTATGCAGGCTGATGCCCAACCGCCGGGAGGCGTTGCGGGCGTCGAGGCCGGCCCCAAGGAGCTCCAGCACCTCCTGCTCCCGCGCGGTAAGGACAGGCACCGGCACGTTGGCGGGCCCTCGCGGCGTGCGCTCGGCCAGGCTGGCGAGCAGCGAGGCGTCCACGACCATCGCGCCCCGGCGAGCGTTGCGGATGGCCGCGAGCAGCTCGTCGAGGCCCCCGCTCTTGGGCACGAACGCCGATGCTCCGACCGCGGCAGCGCGGGTGATCAGCTGCGGGTCGGACGACGCCGTCAACATCACGACCTTGATCATCGGGTGGTCGGCGAGAAGGCGGGCGGTCGCCGTCACGCCGTCGATGTCGGGGAGACGGTGGTCCATGACCACCACGTCGGGCTGCAGCTGGGCCACGAGGGCGAGCCCCTGCGTGGCCGAGGTCGCCTGCCCGACGAGCATCACGTCGTCCTGGTAGCTCAGGGCGACCGCGAAGAGGTCGCCCAGGGTCCGATGGTCGTCGATCACGACCACCCGTGTGCGTGGCTTCGCCGCCGCTCCCTGACCCGGCACGAGTGGTTGCTCTTGCCTGACCGAGTCCGGGTGCGGTGGTGCCGTCATCATGCGTTCCCCTCCCATGTGGGCCAGGGGATTCTCCTACGGTGCACCCCGGCCCGACCACGGTCAGGTTAGGCCGTCCTTCCTCGTCCGGACGGTCGATTGGCCAAATCGAAGGCTTACGGATGACCCGTGTGGGGACCGTTCGGACAGGGCCCTCACGACGGGAGGGGGACGTCGCGCAGCCGGGGTGGGCGCACGCCTGCGCGCGCCGGAGTCGGCTCAGGCGGCGACGCCGGTCGCCGCGCGCCTGATGGCCTCGAGCAGGCCCTCCGCGGGCTCCCCCTTGGTGAGCACGTCGAAGGCGCCGGCCGCGCGGGCGCGAGCAGCCCGCCCCGGGTCGGTGTCGCCCGTGAGCACGATGACGATCGCCGAGGGGAGCGCACCGCGGATCCTGGTCATGGCCTCGACCCCGTCGACGCCCGGCATCATCAGGTCCATGAGCACGACGTCGGGGTGACAGGCGAGGGCGTCGGGCAGCGCGTCGGCGCCGTTGGACGTGCTCGCCACGACGGACATGTCGCCCGCCTGGCCCAGCAGCATGCCTAGGCCCAGACGGACCAAAGGATGGTCGTCCACCAGCTGAACGCGGATCACGTGTCACCCCCGGCACGGGCTCGGGCTTGGTCACCGAGTCGTGGGACGGCGCGATCCGCACCCGGTACACCTCGACCTTGAACCCTCGGCGCGGATCCGGCAAGTCCACCCCCCCACTTTGGGCGGGCGGGACAGCCCTGCTGGGGGTTCCGGGTGCGGTGTCCTCCCGCCAGCCTCGAAGGAGTCGAGGCACCCGGCGTGTGGGTGCTCGCGAGTGCGGGTGAGTGCACGGTGCTCCCGCCAGAAGGCTGGGTCGAGCAGGGAGGCGAAGTGCGGATGCGTACGGGGATGGGCACGAGGCAGACCACGAGCCTCGCCTGGCCCTGTGGCGAGCCCGTGGTGAGCAGTCCTTCTCGCGTGCTCGCAGCTGCTTCGACGCCGGGTACGCACCGCCCAGTCGAGGGGAGAGCCCGCTAGCCGGGCGCCCACGTCGCGGAGGCGTCCGTGGTCGAACTGAGCCTCGAGTTCGATCGCGGATTCCGCACGCGTGCAACGCAATCCGAGATCAAGGCACAATCCCGGTCACCCGTTCAACTCTGGGACTGGTACTACGACCAGAGGACAATGACGCGTTGCCCGAGCCGTGCTGTTGGGTCTGGATCGGAGCAGTGTCGGCGGCACGCAGACCCCACCAGAGCAGTGCAGCCGGTACGGCGGCCAGCAGGCCGGTCCATCACAGATGCCACACAGATGCATTGTCCGGAGGGACACCATGACCATCCGCAACGGCCGAGTCGTCGGCCTGCCGAGAGGGACCGACCACCCGCGGGGGCCGGCGATCATGCGCCACAGGTACCTGCGCGCGGCGGTCGCGCTGCTCGCGCTTCCGCTGACGTCGCTCACCATGATCGTCGCCTCAGGCATGTCCGCATCCGCGGCGGCGGCGGTGTCGCCCACGATCAACGCGACCGACGGGTTCCCGCAGTGGTACGAGGACGCAGCGGGCAACAGGGTGGAGCAGTGTCTGGACGCCAACGACCCCAACTGTGTTGTCCTGCCGAGCGCCAGCTTCAACCCCGCGCTCCCGGTCGCGTTCCCCACCAACTACCCCGACGAGGCGTTCTACGCCCTCGCGGACTCCGCCATCGTGGCGACGCCGGGCTGCAACGGCACTCCCCCCGGCTCGGCGAGCGCCCGGCTGGCTCTGGAGCAGGCCTTCGTCAACGCCAACGGCACACCGGTCGCCGGCGACCAGATGGTGTTCGGCCGGATCCGGATCAAGGTCACGAGCGGCCTGTGCCCCAACACGACCTACCACTTCCGGCACCCGTTCGGCACCGAGACGCTCACGACGAACGCCGTCGGCGCCATCCCGGCCCGGGCCGGGACGCAGGACGTCGGCTGCGTGCCGACGGCCACGGTGCCGTGTGACTTCACCAAGGCGCTGGCATCGCGCGTCATGGGCACCGCTGCCAACGGTGGGTTCCTGCGCTGGGACCCCGCCACCGCACCCGCCGCTCCGGCGGGGTACCTGGGTGACGGAGTGGCACTGCACACCATCACGGGCGGCACCGTGGGCAACACCTTCGACATCCTCGACGCCGCCGACAACCCGATCGTGGCTGCCGGCACGCCGCTGAGCACCCCGCAGTTCGTGGTCGCCGGCAAGCTCGCGGGCTCACTGTCCACCGCTGCGACGCTGGACTTCGGCGGTCAGAACGTCGCGACGACGAGCGCGGTCAAGACCCTCACGGTGACGAACCTCGACTCGGCGACGGTGACACCCGGTGCGGTGACCGTGACCGGAGCCGCCGCCGTCGACTTCGCCGTGGCGAGCAACACGTGCACCACCCCGCTCAACCGTGACCAGACGTGCGCGATCGGGCTCACCTACACCCCGGCCGCGGCCGGCCGGGTAGGGGCGTCCCTGTCGGTCGCGTCGGCCGGTGGGGTGCGGTCGCCGCTCACCGTGGCGCTGACAGGCAACGGCGTCGGTGTCGGCCAGACGCCGGCCGTGACGCTGTCGGCCGCCAGCCTCGCGTTCGCCAACGTTCGGCTGCTCACCACGGCGGTGCAGTCGGTGACGGTGACCAACTCCGGAACGGCTCCCCTGAGCGTCACGGGTCTGGCCCTGTCCGACGGCGGCGCGGGAACCGGTTCGGCGCAGTACCGCATCTCGCACGAGGACTGCACGACGAACGGGCGCAGCATCGACCCGGCGGGCACCTGCACCGTGGACGTGACCTTCGCGCCCTTCCTCACAGGGCTGCACAACGCCCAGCTCGACATCACCTCCAACGCCAACGGGTCGCCGCACCCGGTCGCCCTCTCCGGCACCGGCACCGGCGGTGTCGCCGCGGTGTCAGCCACGGTCGACCCCACGAACGGCTTCCCGGACTGGTACCGCGACGAGAACGGCCTCAAGGTCAGCCAGTGCACCGACCCCGCGGACCCGTTCTGCGTCATGCTCCCCGACGCCACGTACGACCCGGCACTGCCGCTGTCGTTCCTCAACAGCAACGCCCCGCTGAACTTCCCGGGTGAGTTCTTCTACCAGGTCGCGACGTCGGACAACATCGTGACACCGGGCTGCGCCGGCTCCGCCGCCGGGCGTGCGTTCATGCGCACCGCGCTGGAGGGCTCGTTCGTCAACGGCACACCGGTCGACGGTGAGCAGATCACGTTCGGCCGCATCAGGATCGTCGCGCGCGGCGGGCTGTGCCCGAACACCGCCTACACGTTCGTGCACCCGTACGGCAGCGCGACCATCACGACCAACGCCAAGGGCGGCATCGCCCCGAACGCCGGGACCGACGACGTCGGCTGCTTCCCCGTCGCCCCGGACACCTGCGACTTCACCCTCGCTCTGAGCTCGCGGGTACTCGGCAGCTTCCTTCGCTGGGACCCGGCTGTGGCGCCGGCCGCCCCTGCCGGCTACCTCGGTGACGCCGTCACGCTGCACCCGGTCGTCGGCGCGCCGTACAGCCCCGACGGGGTCAACCCGGCCAACTACGTCCAGATCCGCAAGACCGCCGACAACAGCCTGGTCGGGCAGACCGACCAGTTCACCGTCATGGGCAAGTACCGCGGCCCGCTCGAGGTCACCGCCGGTGCCGTGAACAACAGCACGGACTTCGGGCTGATCCCGGTGGGGTCGACGTCGGCCACCCAGACGGTGACGTTCACCAACACCGGCGTCGCACCGCTCACGGTGAGCTCGGCGACGCTCGGCGGGGTGGACGCCGCCGACTTCGCGGTCGTCGCGGACGGCTGCTCGACCACGACCGTCGCGGTGAACGGCACCTGCACCATCTCGGCGTCGTTCAGCCCGACGGTGGTGGGCAACCGCTCGGCGACCATCAGCGTCACGCACACGGGGATCAACACCCCCGTGGTCGTGACCCTCGTGGGTGTCGGCGCGGCCGCCAACGGGAACGCCGCGATCAGCTTCGCCCCGCGCAGCGTGACCTTCGCCCCCCTGCACGTGGGCAGGACGAGCTCGCTGCAGACCGTCGTCGTCTCCAACGCCGGCGGCCAGATCCCGCTGCAGGTCGACACGGTCGCGATCGCCAACGCCAACCCGGCGTTCGCGCTCGTCGACAACCGCTGCACCGCCCTCGTGGCCCCCGGTGCGAGCTGTGAGGTGGACGTCGCGTTCACCCCGCAGGCCGCCGGTGCCGCGTCGGGCTTCCTGCGGCTGACCGACAACGCCCCCGGTGCCACGCACGACGTGGCCCTGGCCGGTACCGGCTCGACCGCGGTCAAGGCCGTGTCGGGCACGACGGATGCCGCCAACGGCTTCCCGAACTGGTACCAGGACGAGAACGGCAACCGCGTGGAGCCGTGCCTGGACTCCGCGGGCGGCTGCATCCTGCTCGGTGACGCCGGCTTCAACCCGGCGAACCCGGTCAGCTTCCCGGCCAACTTCCCCAGCGAGTTCTTCTACACCGTCGCCGACTCCCAGCTGGTCAGCACCCCGGGCTGCGGCGGCACCACCCCCGGCACCGCGATGCTGCGGGTTGCCTTGGAGGGTTCGTTCGCCACAGGGACGCCGATCGCCGGCGACCAGACGACGTTCACCCGCATCCGGGTGATCGTGACCAGCGGGCTCTGCCCGAACACGCCGTACAACTTCCTCACCCCGTACGGCACGTTCACGTTCACCACGAACGCGGTGGGCGGCTTCGCGAAGAACGCCGGTACGCAGGACATCGGCTGCGGCGCGGCGCCGTGCGCCTTCACCGACGCCCTGGTCAGCCCCGGCCCGGCGCCGTCCAACAGCGACACCCCGATCAACGGCTTCCTGCGGTGGGACCCGAACACGGCTCCCGCAGCACCGGCCGGGCTGCTGGGTGACGCCGTCAGCTACCACAAGGTCGTGGGTGGCACGTTCGTCCCGGCCAACGCCGCGACCCCGGTGAACGCGTTCGGGATCTCCGACCTCGCCGGCAACCAGGTGGGCGGCACCGACAGGTTCCTCGTCTCCGGCCGGGTCGCCGGCCCGCTGCAGAGCAACGTCAAGGCGCTCAGCTTCGGGCACGTGCCCTCCGGCGGCGTGAGCGGCAGCCAGACCGTGACGCTGACGAACGTGTTCGCGGCCGGCACCACGGTCAGCTCGGTCACGATCACCGGGGTGGGCGCCAACCAGTTCGCGATCGACCCGACAGGCACCTGCGGCGCGGCCGGGCTCGCTCTGGACGCCACCTGCACCGTCAAGGTGCGGTTCAGCCCGACGGTGGTCGGGGTGGCGAACGCCACCCTGCAGGTGGTCCCGTCCGGGATCGCCCGGCCCGTGCTGGTGTCCCTCACCGGCATCGGTGACCCACCGCTGGCCCCGGCGATCTCGGTGACCCCGGGCGTCCTGGCCTTCGGCACGGTCACGTTCCCGGCCGCCTCGTCGCTGTCGACGACGGTGCGCAACACGGGTACGGCTCCCCTGGTGGTCGGCGTGCCGACCATCACCGGACCGGCAGCCGCGGACTTCACCATCCCGGCCGGCGGCAACACCTGCACGGTCCCGGTGGCGCCCAACGGCACCTGCAGGGTCACCGTCAGGTTCAGCCCGACGGCGACCGGTGCCAGGACCGGCACGCTCTCGATCCCGCACAACGCCACGGGCAGCCCCACGCTCGTGTCGCTGACGGCGACCGGGGCGGCGTCCACCTTCGCGGTGAACAACACGACGCTCGGGTTCACCAACGTCAACATCAACACGACGAAGACGCTGAGCTTGTCCGTGAGGAACAGCGGCACGCTGTCGTTCGTCGTGGGTGCCCCGTCGATCGTGGTCGTCTCCCCGGCGAACACCCCGGCGGGTACGTGGTCCTTCGCAGGAGCCGGCTGCATCGGCACCACGCTGGTCGCGGGCAAGTCGTGCAACATCACGGCGTCGTTCCGCCCGACCGTCCGTGGCCAGGCGTACTCGGCTCAGCTCCTGCTGCGCGGCGACGCCACCACCTTGCCGGTCACGACCACGGTGACCATGACCGGGACCGGCAAGTGACCCGGTCCGCGAGGGTGAGGAGGTCCGGCCGGGTCTAGCGCACCCTCCCCCGTGCAGCTCCCGGGCGCGTCGCCCCCCTCGACGCGCCCGGGAGCCGCCGTGCACCCGGGGCGCATCACCGGCGTACCTGGCGTGCATGATCGGCCCTTATGTCCCGCCCGCGGGCGGCGCGGCGATGCCACCGTCGAGTCGAGCGCGTCGTGCAGGTCGCGGTGGCTCGTGCGCGCAGAATGCGGCGGGAGTGCGGAGGTGGCGCATGGACGACGGGCCTGCGGTCGGTGCGGGGGACCCCGTACCCACATGGCCGGACCCGGCGGGCTGGGAGGACCAGCTGGCACGGCTGCTGCGCCGTCCGGAGAACCTGCGCAGCGTGTACCAGCCCGTGGTGGACATGCGAACCGGCGAGTGCGCCGGCTTCGAGGCCCTCACCCGGGTCGCCGAGTGGCCGGCGCAGTCGCCTCAGCCGTGGTTCCAGGCCGCGTTGCGGTCGGGCCTGGCGGCGCAGCTCGAGGCGGCAGCACTGGTGACGTCGCTGCGAAGCCGCGCCGACCTGCCTTCAGGGACGTTCCTGTGTGTCAACGTGGCGCCGTCGGCCCTCAGCCACCCGTCGGTGACGCAGGTGCTGCTCGACCAGGGTGACCTGCGCGGCCTCGTCGTCGAGCTCGACGAAGGGGAGCCGCTGCTCGGGGACACCCCCGAGGTGACCGCGTTGGCCGCCTTGCGCGAGCGCGGGCTCGCAGTCGCCCTGGATGTCGGCGACGCCGGCCTTGCGGAGCTGGACGCGGTCCGCCACGTGCGCCCTGACCTGGTCAAGCTGGCCCGCTCGCTCGTCTGCGACGTGCACGGCGACTCGCTACGGGCGCGACTGGTGCGTCTTGCCGTGAGCACGGCGGAGGACGCCGGGTCAGCTGTCGTCGCCGTCGGGGTCGAGACACTGGAGGATGCGCGGTTCCTGCAGTACGTCGGCGTGCGGCTGGCCCAGGGCTGGCTGTTCGGGCGCGCACGTCCGGGCTTCCTGGCACCCTCCCCGGAGGTCACGTCGTGGGTGCGCGCCTCGTGGGAGGAGGCGGGCGCCCTCACCGGCGTCGGCCGGCTGGCCGTTCCCGTGGCCCGGGCCGGGGAGGGCTCCCCGGACGGGGTGTGGGTGGCCGACGTGGACCCCGAAGGCCGTTTGCGCGGCCTCCGCGGGCCCGGTGGCCGCAGCGTCGGCGGGCACGAGGTGCTGCGGCTTCGCGCTCGCATGGACCTGCGAGCGGCGGCTCAGCGGATGGTCGGGGCCGGCGGCGCGCAGCGGCGCACGAACGGCCTGGTGGCCGTGGAGGACGACGACGGGCGCTTCGTCGGTCTGCTCGACCCCGACGCCTTGTTGCGTGAGGTGCTGGGCACCGACGGTGACCTGACGGTTCCCGCCTCCACCTGAGTGTCGACTCGCGGCCACGCACGGTGACCCCGGCGGTCGTCATCGGGGGTGGGCAGCCACACGACGCCACCGGCAAGGACCTTGGACCTGAGCCGGGGTTGCAGGTGTGTACCTACCGTGCGAAGACGGGGAATCGAGGAGGTGTCATGGGCGCATTCGCCGGGCCGCGCCGACCAGGCGAAGCGGCTCCCGAGATTCGCGTGGGCCAGTCGACGACGCCGGTCGTGATGCCGGCGACGGCGTCCGCGACGCCGTCGCTGACGACCGAGGACCTCGCCGCGGTCGCCGAGGCTGCACGCTGGGCGCCGTCCATCCACAACAGCCAGCCTTGGCGCTTCCGGCCTCTCCCGGCCGGCCTCGGCGTGCTGGAGGATCTCACGCGCACCCTCCCGATCATCGACCCTCAGGGCCGCGACCGGACGATCTCGTGCGGGGCGGCGCTGCTCAACGCCCGTGTGGCCATGCGGGCCCGCGGGCACGTACCCACCGTTGAGATCCTCCCCGACCCCGGCGAACCGACATGGATCGGGGCTGTCGTGAGCGAGGGACGGCGCGAGCCGGCACCGGCCGACGTCCAGCTCGACACGATGATCCTTCAGCGGCACACCCACCGCCGGGTGTACCGCTCGCACGTCATCGCCGAGGAGGACCTGCACGACCTGCGCCAGGCCGTGGCTGTCGAGGGGGCCCGCCTCTGTGTCGCCGAGCCGGCGACACGGCGTCGCCTGGCGCACCTGCTGCGGCGCGCCGTCCGCACTCAGGCGGCGGACGCCGAGCTTCGCCACGAGGTCGAGCGCTGGGTGCGCCGCGGCACGCAGAGCCAGCAGCCCGTCGACGGGATCCCGTCGACCGCTCTGGGCACCTCCCCGTACCCTGTCGACTCGCTCGTGCACGGTGGCCACTTCGGCGTACCGGAGGCCGGGGAGGTCGAGGAGGAGCTGGCACGCAGCACCGTCCTGGTGATCTCCACCCGCGAGGACTCGCGCCACGACTGGGTCGTCGCGGGGCTGGCGCTCGAGCGCCTGCTGCTCACCGCGACCGCGAAGGGCTTGGTCGCGACGTTCGCCGACCAGGCGATGCAGCAGGAGGACCTGCGCCAGGAGGTGGCGGACCTGCTCGGTATCTGGGGTCGCCCACAGATCCTGTTCCGCATCGGGCGGGCGCTCATGGATGCACCCCGCACCCCCCGACGACCCTTGGAGCTGGTCCTCGAGTAAGGCTGGTCCTCGAGCAGGGTCAGGCGAGTGTGGACCCGAGCGTGTCCCCCGGTGGGGGTGGCAACCCCCGGATCGCTACACCGTCGCGTCCACGCCCGATTCAGTGTGAGCGGACGGCCCAGACGGCGACCGCCGCCGCGGCCGCGACGTTGAGCGAGTCCACCCCGCCGGCCATCGGGATCCGCACGGTCACATCGGCGCTGCGCAGAGTGGCAGCGGCCAGGCCGTCGCCCTCGGTGCCCAGCACCAGGGCCAGGCGCGCCGGCGGCGCCACGGCGAACGCGTCGAGGGCGACCGCAGAGGCGTCAAGCGCCAGCGCAGCCACGGTGAACCCGGCTGCCTGCAGCACCGCCACGCCGTGCGGCCATGGCTCGATGCGCGTCCACGGAACCTGGAACACCGCCCCCATCGAGACCCTCACGCTGCGGCGGTACAGCGGGTCGGCGCAGCGGGGCGTCACCAGGACGGCGTCCGCCCCGATGCCGGCGACGGAGCGGAAGACCGACCCGACGTTCGTGTGGTCCACGACGTCCTCGAGGACGACGACCCGCTTGGCGCCGGCCAGGACGGAGGCGACACCGGGCAGCGCGGGGCGGTGCATGGCGGCGATGGCGCCACGGTGCACGTTGAAGCCGGTGACCTGCTGCAGGAGGTCGGCCGGGCCGACCAGGACGGGCGCTCCGAGGTTGCACACGCTCCCGACGAGGTCCCCCAGAGGCCCGAGCCAGCGCTCGGACAGCAGCATCGAGCGTGGCCGGTGGCCGGCAGCCAGCGCGCGTCGGATCACCTTGTCGCTCTCGGCGAGGTAGAGGCCGGCCGCGGGCTCGTGTCGCGACCGCAGGGCCACGTCGGTCAGGCCCACGTAGTCCGCGACCCGGGGGTCGTCAAGCACGCTGATGCGCTGCACGTGACCACGGGCCGGCCCCGTTCCCGCGCGCTGCTCCGCGGTGCCGGCCGGTGTCATGACAGCAGCAGCCGCGCGATGGCCACGGTGCCGACGAGCACGATCACGGCCCTCAGCGCGCGTGGCGGCAGCCTGCGCCCGACACCGGCTCCGATGAACCCGCCGGCGACCGACCCCACGGCGATGAGGCCGGCCACCGTCCAGTCCACCTGGTCCGGGGCCACGACGAGGAAGGTGATGGCGGCGACGAAGTTCACGATGGTCGACAGCAGGTTCTTCGTGGCGTTCACCCGCTGCAGTGACTCCTCGAGCAGGGACCCGAGCAGACCGACGAGCAGCACGCCCTGTGCGGCGCCGAAGTACCCGCCGTAGATCCCTGCGCCGAACACTCCTAGCGCCGCGGCCGGTCCCACGCCACGGTGGGGCACGCCGTCCCGCTCGCGCCGGGCCGCGGCGGCGGCGGACAGCCGCGGCTGGGCGAGCACCAGGACGAGCGCGACGGCGATCAGAGCCGGGACGATCGCCTCGAACGCCGTGGCCGGCAGGCGCAGCAGCAGCAGCGCACCCACCACCGAGCCCACCAGGGACATCGGCCCCAGGCGCAGCAGCGTGGGTCGCTGGCCCGCGAGCTCGGCGCGGTAGCCCCACGTGCCGGAGAGGCTGCCGAAGACCAGCCCGACGTTGTTGGAGACGTTCGCCGTCACCGGCGGGTACCCCAGCGCGAGCAGGGTCGGGAACGTGATGAGGGTGCCGGAGCCGACGATGGTGTTGATCGTCCCGGCGGCGACGCCGGCCGTGAGGACGGCCACGCCGTCGAGCACGTTCACCCGCCCACGCTACCGGCCGGGCAGCCGGCGACCGCACGGGACGCACCAGGGTGAACCCTGGTCAAGGGCCCCTGACAAGCGGTCGATGTCATCGGTGTGGGTGGCCGCGGGTGCGTGAGAGGGCGACCGAGCCGGCCGCGGGCCCGACGGCTCGGCGGCAGGTGGCACCGGCAGGCTGTGGCGGTGCCGCCCACGAACCTCGTGCGGGCCACCGGCCTCGGGCCGCCGCTGGTCCTCGCGCTGCCTCTGGTCCTCGCGCTGCCTCTGGTCCTCGTGCTGACCCTGAGCCTGGTGCTCGTTCCTCCCGGGGTCGCGACGGCGTCGTCCACATCGGTCTCCGACGCGCGAGCCCAGGCCCGGCGTGCCGCGGCGCAAGCGGCTGCCGCGGCGCGCACAGTCGACGTCCTCACGGGTCGCTACACGCGGGCCTCCGCCGGTGCCGCGGCTGCGGCGGCCGACCTAGCGCGCTCGTTCGCGGCGAGCAGCCTCGCCGAGCAGCGCCGGGGGCAAGCCGAGCGTGACCTCCGCGCCGCGCGCGCACGGCAGGCGCGTCTGGTCCGCGACCTCTACACCGCCGGCGGCCCGCTAGCGGTGGTCTCGTCCGTGCTCGGTGCCGACGACCCGGACGACGCGCTCAGCCGTGCGAGCACGGCCCAGCACCTCATGCGCCACCTCGTCGGGGCTGCTGGCCGCGTGGTCGTCGCCGGCACCCAGGCCCTGGCGGGCGCCGACCGCCAGGCGGTCGCCGCCGACGTCTCCGACGCCGCTCGGACGGCGGCGCTCGCGGACGCTCAGGGGCACCAGGCCGACGCCGACGTCGCCCTGGCCCGGGCCGGCGCCGTCCTCGCCGGGCTGGACGCCCGCGCCCGCGCGGCGCAGGCGGCGGTCGATGCGGCCCAACGGCTGGCCGACGCGCAGGCTGCCGAGGCCGCCAGGCGCAGCGCTCTGCTGGCCCAGGTCGGCGCGGTGACCGCGATGGGCATCCCCACCGAGTTCGAGGCCGCCTACCGTGCGGCCGCAGCCACCTGCCCCGGGATGGGCTGGACACTGCTGGCGGCGGTCGGCCAGGTGGAGAGCGGCCATGGGCGCTCGAACGGGCCGTCCTCGGCCGGTGCAGTCGGCCCCATGCAGTTCATGCCCGAGACCTTCGACCGATACGGCGTCGACGCCGACGGCGACGGCGTGGCAGACCCCTGGGACGTGGAGGACGCCGTGTTCAGCGCAGCGGCCTACCTGTGCGCCGCCGGGGCCGGGGAGGGGACACCGGACGGCGTCCGTCGGGCTTTGTTCGCGTACAACCATGCCGGCTGGTACGTCGACCTGGTGCTGGCGGCTCAGGCGGCGATCGCGGCGCGCGAGGAGAACCCGCCGGTGCCATAGTGCTCGGCATGGCCGACTACGGGCACCCGGTGCGCTTCGGCCTCTTCCCCGACCCCTCGGCGGCGAAGATCGAGGCCACGCTCGACCTGGTGACGCGCGCCGAGGACCTCGACCTCGACCTGGTCGGCGTGCAGGACCACCCCTACCAGCACAGGCATCTCGACGCCATGGTGCTGCTCACGTGGATCGCGGCGCGCACGAACCGGATCGGCGTCGTGCACGACGTGCTGAACCTGCCCCTGCGCCCGCCCGGAGTGCTGGGCCAGGCCCTGGCCAGCCTCGACGTGCTGTGCGGCGGCAGGCTCGAGGTGGGGCTGGGCGCGGGCGGCTTCTGGGACGCGATCGCCGCGCTCGGCGGGCCCCGCCGCTCCCCCGGCGAGGCGCTGGCCGCCCTCGACGAGGCCGTGACCGTGCTCCGGGCGATGTGGGGCGGGCAGCGCAGCGTGCACGCGGGAGGGGACTTCTACCGGGTGGACGGCGTGCACTCCGGGCCGGTGCCCGCGCACCCGATGCAGATCTGGGTCGGCGGCGGGGGGCCGCGCATGCTCGACCTGATCGGGCGCGCCTGTGACGGCTGGATGCCGTCGTCGCCGTACATCCTGCCGGCGGACCTGCCGGCGCGCCAGGAGCGGATCGACGCGGCGGCGGCGGCGGCCGGCCGGGCGCCGTCCCAGGTGCGGCGCGTCTACAACGTCGCCGGTCGGATCACCGCCGACGACGGCGGAGCGTTCCTGCAGGGGCCGGTGCAGCGCTGGGTCGACGACCTCGTACCGCTGGTGCTGGACGTCGGGATGGACACGTTCATCCTGTGGCCCGAGGACCCCGTCGTCGAGCAGCTGGAGCTCTTCGCTACGCAGGTGGCGCCCGCCGTCCGGGAGGCAGTCGCCACCGCGCGAGGCCGAGCGTCCTAGCTGCTCTGGCCCGGGAGACCCGCCTGGCCCCCGAGGCTGATCTGGCCCGGGAGCTTCGTGCCCTCCGCGTCCGCTGCGGCGGCTGCCGCCTCTGCCTCGGCGCGGGAGAGCGCCTCGCCGGGCTCCTCCAATGTCGCTGCCGCCAGGCTGGCGGCCAGCTGGGCGTCGCTGGGGACCCCCGGCTGCCACGTGCCCTCGGCGTCCTGCGCCCCGCCCAGCGCCTGACCGATGCCGCGCAGGGCCTGGGTGAGCTCGGTCGGGATGATCCAGACCTTGTTCGACGGGCTGTTCGCGATCTGCGGCAGCATCTGCAGGTACTGGTAGGCGAGCAGCTTGGAGTCGGGGTTGCCGCGGTGGATCGCGTCGAAGACCTGTTGGATCGCGCGCGCGTCACCCTGGGCCTTGAGCACCGCTGCCTGCGCCTGGCCCTCGGCACGCAGGATCGACGACTGCCGGTCCCCTTCGGCGGTGAGGATCTGGGACTGCTTGACACCCTCGGCCGTGAGGATGGCCGCACGCCGGTCACGCTCGGCGCGCATCTGCTTCTCCATGGAGTCCTGCACGCTGTGCGGCGGGTCGATCGCCTTGAGCTCCACCCGGTTGACGCGGATGCCCCAACGCCCGGTCGCGTCGTCCAGCACCCCGCGCAGCTGGCCGTTGATCTGGTCGCGGCTGGTCAGCGTCTGCTCAAGGTCCAGGGAGCCGATCACGTTGCGCAGTGTGGTGACCGTGAGCTGCTCGATGCCCTGGATGTAGTTGGCGATCTCGTAGACCGCCGCCTTGGGGTCGGTGGGCTGGAAGTAGATGACTGTGTCGATGCTCACCACGAGGTTGTCGGAGGTGATGACCGGCTGTGGCGGGAACGAGACCACCTGCTCGCGCAGGTCGACTCGGGCCCGGACCCGGTCGACGAAGGGGACGAGGAAGTGCAGCCCGGCGTCCAGGGTTCGCGAGTAGCGCCCAAGGCGTTCGACGAGCTGTGCGCTGGCCTGCGGGACGATCCGGATGGCGCGGGCGATGGTCGTGACGATGAACAGTGCCAGCAGCAGGACGACGATGAGGATCGAGGCACTCTGGGCGGACATGCGGGCTCCTATGCGGTGTCGAGCGACGACGGGTCTGGTGGGGTCGGAGGGAGCGGGCGCAGCCGCACGACCGCGGTGGCGCCGTCGATCATGACGATCTCGACGGAGCTGCCGGGCTCGACGAGGACGGTGTCGTCCTCGGTGCGCGCCGTCCAGGTCTCACCAGCCAGCTTGATGGTGCCGCCGCGGTGGTCGACGGCGGTCAGGGCGGTGGCCGCCCGGCCCGGGAGCGCGTCGATCCCCGTTCGGGTCACCGGAGCGGTGCGGCGCGCCCAGCGCTTGATCGGTGGGCGGACGCCGAGCATGAGGGCGGTGGAGACCGCGCCGAATGTGACCACTTGGAGCGTCACGCCCGCACCCAGCGCGGCGACGAGCGAGGCGCCCACGGCTCCGGCGGCGAACATCAGGAACACGAAGTCGACGGAGAGCACCTCGAGAACCCCGGCGACGAGCGCGACTCCGAGCCAGATCAGCCAGGCAGGGTCGCCAAATCCGTGCATCCCAGGCTCCTTTCCGCGCCCGTGGCACCCAGCGAGGGGTGGCTGCGTCAGTCCTGACGCAACCGGGCGGTCCAACGGCTCCCGGTGTGCTCCACCAGGAGTGGAACGTCGAAGGTGGCCGAGAGGTTCGCCGCCGTGAGCGTTGCCTCCAGCGGGCCGGTGGCGACGATGCGGCCCGCCCTCAGCAGCAGCGCATGCGTGAAGCCCGGCGGAACCTCCTCGACGTGGTGCGTGACCAGCACGAGCACGGGCGAACGCCGGTCACCCGCGATCTCGGCGAGGTCGCGAACGAGGGTCTCACGCCCGCCGAGGTCCAGCCCCGCGGCGGGCTCGTCCAGAAGCATGATCTCGGGGTCGGTCATCAGGGAGCGGGCCAGCTGCACGCGCTTGCGCTCCCCCTCGCTGAGGGTGCCGAACGTCCTGTCGGCCAGGTGCGACACCCCGAACGCGGCCAGCAGGTCGACGCTGCGACGGTGGTCGATCTCGTCGTAGCGCTCGCGCCAGCGTCCGGCCACCGCGTAGGCCGCCGTCAGCACGACGTCGCTGACCTTCTCCCCTGCCGGCAGGCTGTCGGCCAGGGCCGCGCTGGACAGCCCGATCCGGGGGCGCAGCTCGAAGACGTCGACCGTCCCCATCGTCTCGTCGAGGATGCGTGCCGTGCCGCGAGTCGGGTGCATCCGAGCGGCGGCGATCTGCAGCAGAGTCGTCTTCCCCGCGCCGTTGGGGCCGAGGATCACCCAGCGCTCGCCCTCCCGGACGGTCCAGGTGATCTCGTCGAGAAGGGTGTTGCCGTCGCGGACGATCGTGACCCCGATGAAGTCGAGCACGTCACCCATGAGGCGACCCTAGGGCACGTCACCGAGGGCACCGGGCCCACCCGGCCCTACCCTTGAGGCCGTGTCGCCGCCCGCGTGGGAGCTGCCCCGCACGGCCCTGCTGGCCCTGTGGGGCACGGCGAGCCTTGCCGGCCACGTCTCCCTGGCGCAGACGCTGGCCGCGGTGCAGCGAGACGACGAGCCGCACGAGGTGGTCGCGGACGGGCTCGTCGGGCTGGAGCCCACCGGGCTTGCGGACGTGCTCGCCGCGCTGGCGGAGGCGGACGTGTCGGTGCTGCACGCCGTCCTGCCCGTCCCGGGGGACCCGTTGGGGCTGCCGGGGCCGGCACCGTTCAACCTGGCCGCCCTGGAGGCCGGGGAGTGCCTGGTCGCGGAGCCGACCGGCCGTGCGGCGAGCGGCTGGGGGTTCGTGCCCGAGGTCGTGCGATTCGGCAGCGCGCTCGAGCCTGGCGCGTTCGTGGTCTGGCGCGGGCAGGCGGTTCCCCCGCGGCGGATGCTCGGTGTGGTCGGGCTCGCCGAGGCCGACCAGGAGCTTCGCGGGGCGCTGGGCGAGGCGACGCGTGAGCTGACGCGGCTGGACGTCGCGCAGTGGCGCGATGACGCCGCCGGCCGGATCGCGCTCATCCGCGGGAGCGGGCTCGCCGCCGGGCTCGTGCCGGCCTCGACGCCGGCGCGATGCGCGCTCGTGATGGCCAGCGCCCTCCGGGTACGCGCGATCGTGGGGCTCGCCGTCGAGGACGACGGTGCCAGCCTGACCGCCCACGAGGCGGCCGGGCGTCGGGAGGTGCTTCGCGATCTCGACCGTGTGGCCCGGCACGCCTTGGTGGCGGCGACGTCGGCCGCGGTGCACGAGATCGCCGGCGACTGACCGGCCCTGTGCGGAGCATCACGCCAACCTTGCTTTGGCGCGGCGGCACACTGCGCCAAACAGCTTGGCGCAGTGTGCCGCCGCGCCAAGGAACGCCGGCGTCTCAGGCGCCGGCGACGGACCCGTACAGCGCGACTGTGCGCTCGGCGATGGACTCCCACGAGAAGTGCTCCTCGGCGCGTCGTCGCCCGGCCCGACCCATCTCGCGGGCCAGGGCCGGGTCACCGACCACCTCGGTCAGCACCGCGGCGAGGTCGGCGACGAACGCCTCCGCGTCCACGGGGGTGCCGGTGCCGTCCTGCACCTGCTCGATCGGCACCAGCCGGCCGGTGACCCCGTCGTCGACCACCTCGGGGATCCCACCTGTCGCGGTGCCCACGACGGCGGCCTCGCAGGCCATCGCCTCGAGGTTCACGATGCCGAGGGGCTCGTACACCGACGGGCAGACGAACGCCGTCGCCGCCGAGAGCACCTGGCACAGCGCGGCCCGGGGAAGCATCTGCTCGATCCACACGACGCCGTCGCGCACCTGGCCGAGCCGGTCCACCAGCCCGGACACCTCCGCCATGATCTCGGGCGTGTCCGGGGCGCCGGCGCAGAGCACGACCTGGACGTCGTCCGGCAGGCGCTCGGCCGCCCGCAGCAGGTACGGCAACCCCTTCTGCCGGGTGATGCGGCCGACGAAGACCACGCTGGGCCGCCCGGCGTCGATCCCGAGCCCGGCGACCGCGTCGGCGTCCTCGTCGCGCCGCCAGCCGGACAGGTCGATGCCGTTGTGCACGACCTGCACCCGCTCGGGGTCGACGGCGGGGTAGCAGCGAAGGATGTCGCGCCGCATCCCGTCGCTGACGGCGATCACCGCCGCGGCGCCCTCGTACGCCGTGCGCTCGGCCCAGGACGACAGCGCGTAGCCGCCACCGAGCTGCTCGGCCTTCCACGGCCGCAGAGGCTCGAGGCTGTGGGCTGACAGGACGTGCGGGACGCCGTGCAGCAGGCCCGCGACGTGCCCGGCGAGGTTGGCGTACCACGTGTGCGAGTGGACGACGTCGGCGCCGGCGCAGTCCGCCGCGATCGCGAGGTCCACCCCGAAGGTGCGCAGGGCCGGGTTGGCGTGCTCCAGGCCCGCGCAGGTCGGCGTAGCCGGTGACCCCGGGTTCGGCAACGGGCACGCCGAAGGCCCGGACGCGGACGTCGAGGTGCCGGCGCAGCTCGGCGGCGAGGTTCTCCACGTGCACCCCCGCACCCCCGTAGACGTTCGGCGGGTACTCGCGGGTGATCAGGTCGACGCGCACGCCGCTCACGGTAGTGGCCGAGGCAGGGTGTCTCATCCCGGACGCCTGGGGTCCGTCGTGCCCTCGGCCGCCGGCACCCCCTAAGGTCGGCGCATGGCCACGTCCAAAGTGATGGCGATCGTGCTGGCCGGTGGCGAGGGCAAGCGCCTCATGCCGCTGACGGCGGACCGGGCGAAGCCCGCCGTGCCCTACGGCGGGGTCTACCGGCTGGTCGACTTCGCGCTCAGCAACCTGGTGAACGCCCGCTACCTGCGCATCGTCGTCCTGACGCAGTACAAGTCGCACAGCCTCGACCGCCACATCTCGCTGGCCTGGCGGATGTCGACCCTCTTCGGCAACTACATCGCCCCCGTGCCGGCCCAGCAGCGGGTGGGCAAGCGCTGGTACCTCGGCAGCGCCGACGCCATCTTCCAGAGCCTCAACCTGCTGCGTGACGAGAAGCCCGACATCGTGGTCGTGGTGGGTGCCGACCACGTGTACCGCATGGACTTCGGCCAGATGGTCCGCGCGCACCTGGCCTCCGGTGCGTCCTGCACCGTGTCGGCGATCCGCCAGCCGATCTCGCTGGCCGACCAGTTCGGCGTGATCCAGACCGACGAGACCGACCCGAGCAAGATCGCCGCCTTCCTCGAGAAGCCGACCCACCCCCAGGGGCTCGCGGACTCCCCGCACGAGGTGCTGGCGTCGATGGGCAACTACGTCTTCGACGCCGACGCCCTCGTCGAGGCCGTCACCCGGGACGCGGACAACGAGTCGTCCAAGCACGACATGGGCGGCGACATCGTGCCGGACTTCGTCGCCAGCGGGGAGGCCGCCGTCTACGACTTCAAGGACAACGACGTGCCGGGCTCGGAGGACCGCGACCGGGAGTACTGGCGCGACGTCGGGACGCTCGACGCCTACTTCGAGGCGCAGATGGACCTGGTGTCGGTGCACCCCGTCTTCAACCTGTACAACTACGAGTGGCCCATCTACACCCACCTCGGCCCGTGGCCGCCGGCGAAGTTCGTGCACGGCTGGCACGGGCGCATCGGCCATGCCGTGAACTCGATCGTCTCCCCGGGGTGCGTGGTGTCGGGCGCGCTCGTGGAGAACGCGGTGCTCTCCCCCAACGTCCAGGTGCACTCGTGGGCCACGGTCAGCGACAGCGTGCTCCTCGACGGGGTCGACATCGGCCGTCACGCCGTGGTGCGCCGCTCGATCCTGGACAAGAACGTGCTGGTCCCCGAGGGCGCGCGTATCGGCATGGACCCCGAGGAGGACCGGGCCCGCGGCTTCACCGTGACAGACAGCGGTATCACCGTGGTCGGCAAGGGCCAGGTCGTCACCACCTGAGGCCGCTCGGCGAACCGTCCACCACGACTCAACGAGGAGCCTCCGCGTGACCCGACCCGTTCGCATCGGCGTCCAGCTGCAGCCCCAGCATGCCGACTACTCCGAGATCCGCCGCGCCGTCGCCGAGGCCGAGGAGGCCGGCGTCGACGTGGTCTTCAACTGGGACCACTTCTTCCCGCTCTACGGCGAGGCCGACGGCCGGCACTTCGAGTGCTGGACCATGCTCGGGGCGTGGGCCGAGGCCACGTCGCGCGTCGAGATCGGCGCGCTCGTGACGTGCAACGGCTACCGCAACCCCGACCTGCTCGCCGACATGGCGCGCACGGTGGACCACATGAGCGACGGGCGGCTGATCCTGGGCATCGGCGCGGGCTGGTTCGAGCGCGACTTCGACGAGTACGGGTTCGACTTCGGGACGGCGGGCAGCCGGCTGGGCGACCTCGAGGCCGGCCTGCAGCGCATCCATGCGCGGTGGGACCGTCTCAACCCCGCGCCCGTGCGCAAGATCCCCGTGCTCATCGGCGGAGGCGGGGAGAAGAAGACCCTGCGCTACACGGCGCGCCACGCCGACATCTGGCACGGCTTCGGCGACCTCGACACACTCAGGCGCAAGCGCGCCGTCCTCGACGAGTGGTGCGGCGCCCAGGGGCGCGACCCTGCCGAGATCGAGCGGTCGTCGTCGGCCGGCGAGCAGTCCCCGGAGGCGTTCGGGCAGGCCCTGCTCGACGTCGGGGTCACGTTCGTGACGCTCGGCCTGAGCGGGCCGCGTTACGACCTGGGCCTCACCCGCGACTGGGTCGCCTGGCGCGACGAGGTAAACGCCGCCTGAGTGTGGCGCCGGCTGACCGAGACACCGGCCGTCACGAGCCGACGATGCGCGGTCACGACCTCTTGGTCGGCGGGATGATGACGGTCGGCTTGTTCTTCGCGTCGGCCTTCGCGTGCTTCTCGGCGCGCTTCTCCTTCAGCGACTTGCCGGGTTTCTGGGCCAGGTGCTGTCGCGGCGACTTGTCTGCCATGGTGGCTCCCAGTTTTGGGAGCCTGATCGGCTCCGATGCTTGACAGTACGCCCCGTTGCCGCCCCTGTCAGTTGGGCCGGTGTCATTCGGGCCGGTGTCAGTCGGGCCGGTGTCAATCGGGCCGATCGTCAGGCGCGCGGGACCGCGAACACATCCAGGGCGGCCGAGCCGGGTCGCAGCTGCGTCCAGGCTGCGCCGAAGCGCAGCACGGCGATGCCGCTTGTCGGGAACTTCGCCTCGACATGACCCAGAGCGGCCCTGTCGGACCCGTCGCCGGCCAGGAGCAGGACCGTGGCCGACATGGTGGGTTCGTGGCCGACCACCACGAGCGATCTGACGTCGGCGGGGGCAGTCTGGATGAGCGCGATCACCTCACTGGAGTCGGCCCCGTACAGGCCCGGCTCCACAGTGGTGGGCGGGGGTGTGGCGAGGCATCCGCGCACGATCTCCCACGTGTGCAGGGCGCGGACCGCGTCCGAGCACAAGGCGAGGTCGATCGGGGGCCCCTCGGTGGCCAGCCACAGGCCGGCAGCCTGGGCGTTGCGCCGCCCGCGACCGGCCAGCGGGCGCTCGTGGTCGGGCACGCCGTGCGGCCACGCCGACTTCGCATGGCGCAGCAGCACGAGGTGCCGCTCGGGTTCCTCCAGCGTCACTGCACTCAACCCATCGCGTGGAAGCCGCCGTCGACGTGGACGATCTCCGCCGTCGTCGCCGGGAACCAGTCCGACAGCAGCGCCGCACAGGCCCTGGCGGTCGGCTCGGGGTCCTCGATGTCCCAGCCGAGCGGCGCCTTGTCGTGCCAGGCCTCCTCGAACACCCGGAACCCCGGGATCGACTTCGCGGCGGTGGTGCGGATCGGCCCCGCAGCCACCAGGTTCACCCGCACGCCCTTCGGGCCCAGGTCCCGCGCCAGGTAGCGCGACGTCGCCTCGAATGCCGCCTTCGCCACCCCCATCCAGTCATACGCCGGCCAGGCCTTCTGGGCGTCGAACGTCAGGCCGACGACGCCGCTGCCGGCCGACATGAGAGGCAGAGCCGCCATCGCGAGCGCCTTCAGCGAGTAGGCCGAGACGTGGACGGCCACGCTGACGTCGTCCCACGTGGCCTCGAGGAAGTCGAAGGCTCCCAGCGGGGCGAACCCGATCGAGTGCACGACACCGTCGAGGCCGTCGACGTGCTCGCGGACCCGAGCGGCCAGGGCATCGAGGTCCTCGGCGTTCGTGACGTCGAGCTCGACCACGGGCGGGGTCTGCGGCAGGCGCCGGGCGATCGCCTGGGTGATCTTCATCTGCCGGCCGAAGGAGGTGAGCACCACGGTGCCGCCCTCCTCCTGGGCCAGCTTGGCCACGTGGTAGGCGATCGAGGAGTCCGTCAGGACCCCGGTCACCAGCAGCCGCTTGCCCTCGAGCAGACCCATGTCCGTCCCTCTCCACTCCCCTGGCCCACCGCCTGGGGCAACTCACCTGCGGTGATCCTGCCAGGTACGCGCCCGGCGCGTCGTCAGTGCCCCATCCCCATGCCGCCGTCGACGGGGAGCACGGCCCCGCTGATGTAGGCGGCGGCGTCCGAGGCCAGGAAGCGCACGGCTGCGGCGACCTCCTCGGGGGCGGCCATCCGGCCCGCGGGAATGGCCCTCACGTAGCCCTCGCGGGTCTCCGGCGTGAGCCCCGCGGTCATGTCGGTCTCGATGAACCCGGGGGCCACCACGTTGACGGTGATCCCGCGGCCGCCGAGCTCGCGCGTCACCGAGCGGGCGAGCCCGACCAGCCCGGCCTTGCTTGCCGCATAGTTCGCCTGGCCGGGCGAGCCGTACAGGCCCACCACGCTGGAGATCAGCACGATGCGCCCCCGGCGCAGCCGGATCATCCCCTTGGACGCGCGACGCATGCAGCGGAAGGCTCCGACGAGGTTGGTGTCCAGGACGGAGCCGAAGTCCTCGTCGGTCATGCGCATGAGCAGCGTGTCTCGCGTGACCCCGGCGTTGGCGATGAGCACCTCGACCGGCCCCTGCTGCTGCTCGACCTGCGTGAAGGCGGCGTCGACCGACGCGGTGTCGGTGACGTCGCAGCGCACGCCGAAGAAGCCGGCGGGCGGCTCTCCCGAGCGGTAGGTCACGGCCACGGCGTCGCCGTCGGCCGCCAGCGCCGTCGCGACAGCCAGGCCGATACCGCGGTTGCCGCCAGTGACCAGCACGCTGCGTGCCATCGCTGCCCGTCCTCTCCCTGTCCCTCTCGCCGACCGCATCCCCGACCGCATCCCGACCGTCTGCCCGACCGTCTGCCCGACCGTCTGCCCGACCGTCTGCCCGACCGTCTGCCCGACTGTCTTCCTGACCGCGGGTTGCGTGCGACCAATGCCACGGCAACCTAGCCGACTGGCCCGGTTCGCCCCAACGGGCGGTCGCGGTAGCGTGCCGACCGTGCGAGCCGTCCAGATCACCCGGTTCGGCGGCCCCGAGGTGCTGGAGGCCGTCGACCTCGACCCGCCCGCCGCCCGCGAGGACCGCCTGCTCGTCGACGTCGACTCGGCGGGGGTGAACTACGCCGACACCCACCAGACCGAGGACTCCTACCTGGCACCCCAGTCCCTGCCGATGGTCCCCGGTGCCGAGGTCGTGGGGCACGTACGCGGCGGGGACCGGGACGGGCAGCGTGTCGTCGCTCTGCTGGGTGGGGGTGGTGGCTACGCGGAGCAGGCGCTCGCGCACCCGAGCACGTCCTTCCCCGTGGGCGAGGCGCTCAGCGACGGCCAGGCGTTGTCCCTGGTGCTTCAGGGGACGACGGCCTGGCACCTGTTGCGCACGTGCGCGCACCTGGTCCCCGGCGAGAGCGTGGTCGTGCACGCCGCGGCTGGAGGCGTCGGCAGCCTGGCCGTACAGCTGGCCAAGCAGTGGGGCGCGGGCCGCGTGATCGCCACCGCCTCGACGGCCGACAAGCGGTCGCTCGCCGTGGAGCTCGGCGCCGACGTCGCGGTCAACGTGTCGGCAGCCGAGAGCGCCGAGACCGTGCGCGATGTGCTCCGCGGCGCCAACGGCGGCCGTGACGTCGACGTCGTCCTCGAGATGACCGGCGGCGTGGTCTTCGACGGCTCGCTCGCGGCGCTGGCACCTCTGGGCCGGTTGGTGACCTTCGGCATGGCGTCGCGCACCCCGCCACGACGCGTGGACCCAGGTGCCCTGATCGCGACGTCGCGGGCCGTCGTCGGTTTCTGGCTGGTGCACGCGATGCTCGGCCCGCAGGGCCTGTCGCCGGCGATGGACGAGCTGGTGTCGATGGTCCGGGCCGGTCGCCTGGCTCCGGTCGTCGGCGGGACCTACCCCCTCGACCAGGCCCGGGCCGCCCACGAGGACCTGCTGGCCCGGCGCAGCATCGGCAAGCTGGTGCTGGCCGTTCGGCCCGCGCCGTGAACGGCGCGGGAGGGGGCCCGAGCCCCTGCGCCGGGACGCGACGGCGAGTCGATGCCGAGTTCCGTGACCTCCCGCTCACCGCCCTGGCCGATGCGGGGCTGCAGGCTGCGCGCGACCTGGGCGCATCGCACGCCGACGTTCGTGTGCAGCGGATGCGGCGGGCCCACGTGAGGCTGCGCGACACGCGCCAGGCGGCGGCCGGTGACCGCGAGGACTGCGGCCTCGGGGTGCGCGTGGTTCTCGACGGCGTGTGGGGCTTCGCTGCCACGACCGAGCTGACGCCCTCGGCAGCAGCCGATGCGGCCCGTCGTGCGGTCGAGCTCGCGCGGGTCTGCCGCCCCCTGGTCTCGCAGGCGGTGGAGCTGGCCGACGAGCCCGTGCACGCCGGTGTCGAGTGGGTCTCCGCCTACGACGTGGACCCCTTCGAGGTGCCCTCGGCCGAGCGGGCGCAGCAGCTGCAGGAGTGGTCGGCGCGGCTGCTGGGCTCCCCCGGCGTCGACCACGTGGACGCGTCGGTGTCCCTGGTGAAGGAGCAGAAGCTCTACGCCGACCTCGCAGGCACGAGCATCCTCCAGCAGCGCGTGCGGGTCCGCCCCGAGCTGACCGTCGTGGCGGTCGGGACGGGTGGCTCCGACATGCAGACCATGCGCACCCTCGCCCCGCCGACCGCTGCGGGGTGGGAGTACCTGCGCGGCGTCGGGTGGGACGCCGACTCCGAGCTCGCCGAGCTGCCCGGGCACCTGGCGGCCAAGGTCGGCGCGCCCAGCGTCGAGCCGGGCACCTACGACCTGGTCATCGACCCCAGCAACCTCTGGCTCACGATCCACGAGTCGGTCGGCCACGCCACGGAGCTCGACCGAGCGCTGGGCTATGAGGCCGCCTACGCCGGGACCTCGTTCGCGACATTCCCCCAGCTCGGCACCCTGCGCTACGGCAGCGGGCTCATGAACGTCACGGGCGACCGCACCGCCGAGCACGGCTGCTCCACGGTCGGCTACGACGACGACGGCGTCGCGGCCGGCAGCTGGGACCTCATCCGCGAGGGGGTCCTCGTCGGCTTCCAGCTCGACCGCGCAATGGCCCGGCTCTGCGGTTTCGAGCGGTCCAACGGATGTGCCTACGCCGACTCGGCGGCGAGCGTGCCGGTGCAGCGCATGGCGAACGTGAGCCTGCAGCCCGCCTCGCTCGGGCCGAGCACTGAGGAGCTGATCGCCGGGGTGGGACGCGGGCTCTACGTGGTCGGTGACAAGTCCTGGTCGATCGACATGCAGCGGTACAACTTCCAGTTCACCGCCCAACGCTTCTACGTCATCGAGAACGGCCGGATCGCCGGACAGGTCAACGACGCCGCCTACCAGGGTTCGACCCCGCAGTTCTGGGCGTCCCTGGCGGCGTTGGGGGGGCCGCAGACCTACGTGCTCGGTGGGGCGGACAACTGCGGCAAGGCCCAACCCGGGCAGTCAGCGTGGGTCAGCCACGGCTGCCCCGTCGCGCTGTTCACCGGGGTGAGCGTGCTGAACGCCCGGCACGAGGCAGGTCGCCGGTGAGCCCGGCGTCCTCCGCGGTGCCCCCCACCGCGGCAGACCGTCCGCAGGACGTCGTGGAGGTCGCCCTCCGTCTTGCCGGCGGTCGCGAGTGCGCGGTGATGGTTGAGGAGTCCTCCGCCGTCAACCTGCGGTGGGCACTGAACGGGCTGACCACCAACGGAGTGTCGAGCGGGCGCACCGTGACGGTGGCGGTCGCGGCCCCGGTCGCCGGCGGCACAGCCATGGGGGCCGTGACCCGGCGCGGGGTCGGTCTGGACGGCATTGCCGCGGTGGTCGAGCAGGCCTGCGCGCTCGCCGCCACGGGTGCGGCGGCGGAGGACGCGGCCCCGTTGCCGCCGGGGGACGCCGCCCTCGACTGGGAGGACGACGCCGAGGAGACCGGGCCCTCGGTCTTCGCCGGCACCGCCGAGCAGCTCGGCGAGGTGCTCGCTCGGTCGCGCGGGGAGGGCCGGGAGTCCTTCGGCTTCGCGCTTCACGAGCTCAGCACGACGTGGCTGGGCACGACGTCGGGCGTGCGCTATCGCCATGCACAGCCCAACGGCACGATCGAGGTCACCGGCAAGTCTCACGAGCGGTCCAGGTCTACGCACGTGAGCCGCGTGACGGGCGACTTCCGCGACGTCGATGTCGGCGACCTCGACGCGCAGGTGCGCACGCGGCTCGGGTGGCAGGCGAGGCGGGTCGACGTCGCCCCTGGCCACTACGACGTCGTCCTGCCCGCCGAGGCGGTGGCCGACCTGATGGTGTACCTCTACTGGTCCGCCGGTGCCCGTGACGCCTACGAGGGCCGCTCCGTCTTCTCTCGAGCCGGCGGTACCCGCGTGGGCGAGCGCCTGGCCACCCTTCCGCTGACATTGTCCAGCGACCCCCATGCCGACCGACTGTCGTGTGCCGACCACGTGGTCACGGCCGGCAGCTCGGACTTCGCGTCCGTGTTCGACAACGGCCTGGCCAGCCCGGCCCAGACCTGGCTCGACGCCGGCGTGCTGGCGGCCCTGCCGACGACTCGGCACAGCGCGGCGCTGACGGGACTGCCGCTGGCCCCGGCGGTGGGCAACCTCCGGTTGAGTGCACCGAGCGGCACCGGCGGGGTGGAGGACCTCGCGGCCGGCGTCGGGCGCGGCCTGCTCGTCACCTCCCTGTGGTACATCCGCGAGGTCGACCCCATGACCCTGCTGCTGACGGGGCTGACCCGCGACGGGGTCTACCTCGTGGAGGGCGGGGAGGTGACCGGTGTCACCACGAACTTCCGGTTCAACGACTCGCCGGTCGACCTGCTCGGCCGGGTGTCGGCGGTCGGGGAGACCCGCCCGGCGCTGAGCCGGGAGTGGGGCGAGTACTTCCCCCGGTGTGCCATGCCGGCGTTGCACGTGACGGGCTTCAACATGTCCAGCGTGTCGCAGGCGTCGTGACCGGACGGCGCCCGGCTGCGATCACGCGCGAGGTCGCCTACGGTGAGGGGGTGCGCCGCTCCCACGCGGCAACCCCGGACGTCCACCGCATCACGGCCGCCCGGCGTCCGCATTCCGACGACCTCGATGCCCGGATCCACCGCTACCTCGTGTCCATGGGTATCCGGACGGCGTGCGTCGTCCTGGCCATCGTCACCGGCGGTGTCCTGCGCTGGACGTTCGTCGCCTGTGCTGCGGTCCTGCCCTACATCGCGGTCGTGATGGCCAACGCGGGCTGGTCCCGGCGCGAGTCGCTGCGGCCCGTCCCTCCGCGCACACAGGCTCGCTCCGCGCTGCCCGCGGACGTGGCTCACGCGGCTGACGGCGATGCCTCGGGGTCCGAACATCGCCCGCAGAGCAGCCCCGTAGCATCGCCGGACGCCGCCGCCTGAGGCCCGCCTGAGGCCCGCCTGAAGTCCGACTGGACCCGGCCTGGGCGTCGCCTGGACCCGTTGCGCGAGTGGTCGTGCCGCCGGTTCGGCAGATGTCGCTGACATGAACTCGTGCCATACTGGCCGGGCGCGTTCTGCATCCCCCGTCGGGACGCGCGCCCGGACGCCGGGCGGCATCCCCCGTGGCCGCCCGGCGTCCCCTTTGAGCCGGACCCTGCTCGACCGGACTCTGCTCGACCGGACCCTGCTCGACCCGGACCTGTTCATCGCGGCACGGACGCCCTCACCGGGGGAGACTACGGTGGTGGACGTGCTGGGTGCCGGAGACCGGGTGCTGCCGGGCAAGGCCTGCAGCGCCCGGGGGTGCCGCGCCCAGGCGCAGTGGGCGTTGCTCTGGAACAACCCGCGCCTCCACCCGCCGGAGCGCCGCAAGACCTGGCTGGCCTGCCCGGCGCATCGCGAGCACCTCGAGGCGTTCCTCGGCACCCGGGGCTTCCTGCGCGAGACCGTTCCCGCAGGTGAGGTGTGAGCCTTCTGCGCAGCCTGGAATGGCGGCGCACCGCACGGCTGTTCGGCGAGCGTTCGTGGGCGCTCGGCCTGGTGGGCGTGGTCGCGGCGTCCGTGCTCTTCATCCTGCTGGGTCGCTGGCAGTTCCACCGCCACGAAGGCAAGGTCGAAAGACGCGACCTGCTCCACGCCAACTACGCAGCCGCCCCGGTGTCGCTGGACGCCCTCCTCCCCGGGCCGTCGGCGTCCCTGCGACCGGCGGACCAGTGGCGTCAGGTGCGAGCCTCGGGGTCCTACGACGTGGCCGGCACCGTGCTCGTGCGCAACCGCGTGCTCGCGGCCGTCTACGGCTACGAGGTGCTCGTGCCCTTGCGGCTCGACGACGGCGCCCTGCTCCTCGTGGACCGCGGATGGATTCCCAACGGCCAGACCGGGGCCCACCCGGACACCGTTCCGGCGGCGCCCACGGGACCGGTCAACGTCGTCGTACGGCTGCGGCCCGGCGAGCCGCCGACCGCACGCGTTCCCCCGCCCGGCCAGGCCCTGCGGATGGATCTTCCGCGGATCGCGGGTGCCCTGGATGCACCGGTCTACCGGGCGTACGGCGTGCTGGCGGCGGAGACGCCGTCACCGCCGACCTCCCCCGTGCTGCTCCCCCGCCCGGCCGACGACCTCGGGCCACACCTGGCCTACGCCGTCCAGTGGTGGGCCTTTGCCCTCACGGCCTACCTCCTGCTCGGGTACTACGCACTGCGCGAGGCTGAGCGACGCATCGCAGCCGAGAACGGCCTGCCCGCCCCGGAGTCACCGGTCGCCCGCGCCCGGGCCGGCTCGCGCGGGTCGCGCGGCGCTGAGCCCGGCGACGAGGAGTGGTAGCACCTCACCGATCGGCTGGCGCAGGCAGGCGTCCGCGCGGCCGTCATACGGTGTGGGCTCGGCGTTCACCACGACGAGCCGCGCACCGGCCTCGGCCGCGGCCACCGCCAGCGAGGCTGCGGGGTGCACTCTCAGCGACGTCCCCACCGCCAGGAACAGCTCGCACGCCGCCGCCGCTCGGCGGCACTCGCGCAGCATGAGCGGGTCGAGGGCCTGGCCGAAGGAGATCGTCGCCGTCTTGAGCACTCCCCCGCACACCAGGCACGCCGGGTCGGGGTCGCCCGCCTCGACCCGGGCAAGGGTCTGGGCGGTCGGGCCTCGCCACGGGCACGACAGGCAGGCGACCTCGTGGATCGTGCCGTGGATCTCCAGCACCAGATCGGGGTCCTGGCCGGCCCGCTGGTGCAGGCCGTCGATGTTCTGCGTGATGACGGCGAGCAGCCGGCCCGCGCGCTCGAGGTCGATGAGTGCCCGATGGCCGTCGTTGGGCCGAGCAGACCAGGCCGGGTGCGCCAGCCGGGTGGCCCAGGCCCTGCGGCGCACCTCGACGTCCCGGCGGTAGGACTCGAGGTCGAACAGCCGCTGCGCGGAGGGGTCGCGGGTCCACAGCCCCTGGGGGCCGCGGAAGTCGGGGATCCCCGAGTCGGTGGAGATGCCGGCGCCGGTGAGAACGACGACGGCGCGCGCGGTCTCCACCCACGAGCGCACCACCGCGACGTCGTCGGTCCGCCCGGCCTCGCCCATCGGCTCACTCTAGGCAGCCGGGCGCCCTGGGACATCGCGACCCCTACGGCCTTCGCCGTGGTGGGGAGGCGGGTCGCGACACGCGGTGTGGGCTGAGAAGGTCCCGGTCGCGCCCTCGGATCTGGTGGGATGATCCTGCAGACGAGCAGAGCCGCGAGCATCGGGGCGGGTGCGGCTGCTCGAAGTCGAGGGCGGGACGGGCGTGAGGCAGCCATGGATCTCGGTCTGAGCGACCGCGTCTACATCGTCACCGGTGCTTCGGGGGGGCTCGGGCGTGCGTGTGCCGACCAGCTGGCCGCCGAGGGCGCCCGGCTGGTTCTCAACAGCCGGGACGAGGACCGCCTGACCGCGATGGCCGCCGGTCTGGGTGGTCCCGAGCGTGCCATCGCCGTCTCCGGCGACCTGTCCGAGCCCGGCATCGAGACGTGCCTCGTGGCCGCGGCGATCGCCCGCTACGGACGGCTCGACGGCGCGCTGCTGAGCATCGGCGGCCCGCCGGCCGGGTCGGTCGCCGAGACCGACGACGGTGCCTGGCGGTTGGCCTTCGAGTCGGTCTTCCTCGCCCCCCTGCGGATGGCCCGCACCGTCGGCAAGCTCGCCTCCAACGAGGGCGCATCGCTGCTGTTCGTGCTCTCCTCGTCCGTGCGCGAACCCATCCCCGGCCTGGGTCTGTCGAACGGCCTGCGACCCGGTCTGGCGATGGCGGCGAAGAGCCTCGCCGACGAGCTGGGGCCGCGCAACGTGCGTGTGAACGCGATCCTGCCGGGCCGGTTCGACACCGAACGCACCCGCACGCTGGACGCCGCTGGGGGCCGGCCCGAGGAGAGCCGCCGCTCGCAGGAGGGGCGCATCCCGCTGGGGCGCTACGGAGAGCCGCTGGAGTTCGCCCGACCCGCCGTGTTCCTGCTGTCGCCCGCATCGAGCTACGTGACGGGCGCGGTGCTGTCGGTGGACGGCGGCCTCCTCCGTTCGATCTGAGCCGCCCTCGATCTCGGCCCGCCCTCGACGTCGCTCCCCGCCCTGCCCACGGTGCCCGGGCCTGTGAGGCCCTGCCATGCTCTGGGTGTGGACGACGAGCACCCCTTCGCGGCGCCCCGAGAGCCCCCACGCGAGGCTGCCGTCGCGAGTGCCGAGCGCGGACCCCGGCGCGGCACCGCCGCGATCGTCGTCGGCCTCGTCCTGCTGACGGTCACGATCGCGCTCGGCGTCGCGTCGATGGCCACGCTGGTGGGGCGCGTCGCCAACCCGCTCGGTGAGATGCTGACCGCGCCGGTCCGCGCGACGCCCGTCGACGTCGCCCTGGACCTCCAGCCCCGGGGCTACCTCATCTACGAGCGGACCGGGACCATCACGCGGTCCGGCGTCGTCGAGCAGCGCACGGACACCGCGCCCGTCCTCACCCCGGAGGCGGTGACGGTCGAGGCCCCCGACGGCACACGGGTCCCGGTGGTGGTGCATCTCGGCAACGCGACGATCACGCGTGGCGATGCCGTGTTCTCTGCGTCGCTGTCCTTCGACGCCCCAGCAGGCGGCCGCTACCGCGTGCGGGTGGAGCCCTCCGACCCGACAGAGATCATCGTCGTGGCGAACATCGTCGGCAGCGTGAGCGGCCTCGGTGCACCGGTCGCGGGCGCTCTGCTGTCGCTCGCCGGCTTCCTGGTCGGTGCGGTGACCCTCGTCGTGGGCCTCGTCATGCGTGCCCGCAGCGGTCGACCTGCGCCCGAGCCGTCGCGGCCGGCCGGGGCCCTGCCGGCCGCCGGCTGGTACCCCGACCCCGGCCGGTTCCCCGCCCCCGGGCTCGCGGCGTCGATGCGTTACTGGGACGGCGCCCGGTGGACCGACCACACGACCTGAGGCCGGGCCGGCGGGCAGCTCAGCCCGCGACGGTCTCCTCGGCGAACTGGGTGCGGTAGAGGTCGGCGTACAGGCCGCCGCGGGCCAGGAGCTCGGCGTGGCGCCCATGCTCGACCACGCGGCCGCCGTCCACGACGGCGATCACGTCGGCCGCCCGCACCGTCGACAGCCGGTGCGCGATGACGATGGCGGTGCGCCCGCTCAGCGCGTGGTCGAGGGCCCGCTGCACGGCGAGCTCGGACTCGGAGTCCAGATGCGCGGTGGCCTCGTCGAGGATCACCACGCCGGGAGCCTTGAGCAGCAGCCGGGCGAGGGCGATGCGCTGCTTCTCCCCTCCCGAGAGGCGGTGGCCCCGGTCGCCGACCACCGTGTCCAGCCCCTCGGGCAGACCCGACACGAGGTCCCAGATCTGGGCGGCCTGGAGCGCGGCCACCAGGTCTGCCTCGCGGGCCTGTGGGCGGGCGTACAGGAGGTTGCTGCGGACCGTGTCGTGGAACAGGTGCGCCTCCTGGGTGACGACGCCGACGGCGTCGTGCAGGGAGGCCAGGCTGACGTCGCGGACGTCGACCCCGCCGACGCGCACGACGCCCGACGTCGGGTCGTACAGGCGGGCGACCAGGCTCGTCACGGTGGTCTTTCCCGCCCCGCTCGGGCCGACCAGAGCCACGAGCTGGCCCGGTTCGGCCCGCAGCGACAGGCCGTGCAGCACCTGGTCCCCGCTGCCCCGGTCGGCCACCGCCACCTGCTCCAGCGAGGCCAGCGACACCTGGTCGGCAGTCGGGTAGGTGAAGCGCACGTCGTCCAGCTCGACCGAGAGCGGGCCTGGCGCCAGGTCACGGGCCCCCACCCTGTCGACCACCAGGGGCTCCAGGTCGAGCACCTCGAACACGCGCTGGAAGCTCACGAGCGCCGTCATCACGTCGATGCGCACGTTCGTCAGGGCCGTCAGCGGCCCGTAGAGGCGCCCCAGCAGGGCAGCCAGGGCCACGAGCGACCCGAACGACAGCGTTCCCGCCACGGCGAGCAGGCCCCCGACGCCGTACACCATGGCCGTCGCGAGCGAGGCCACGAGCGTGAGCGCGGTGAAGAAGACGCGGTTGTTCATGGCGATCCGCACCCCGATGTCACGCACCCGGGCGGCCCGCTGGCCGAACTCCGCGGACTCCCGCTCGGGCTGCCCGAACAGCTTCACGAGCAGGGCGCCGGCGACGTTGAAGCGCTCGGTGAGCCGGGACGCCAGCTCCGCGTTGAGCTGCATCGACTCCCGGGTCATGGCCTGCAGGCGCGCCCCCATCTTGCGGGCCGGCAGCAGGAACAGCGGCAGCAGGGCAAGTGACGCCAGAGTGATCGGCCAGGACAGGAACAGCATGGCCACGACGACGAACACGAGGGAGACGACGTTGGACACGACGCCGGACAACGTCGACGTGAACGCCTGCTGGGCGCCGATGACGTCGCTGTTGAGCCTGGACACCAGGGCGCCGGTCTGGGTACGCGTGAAGAACGCGATGGGCTGGCGCATCACGTGGTCGAAGACCTGCGTGCGGAGGTCGTAGATCAGGCCCTCACCGATGCGGGAGGAGAACCACCGCATGGCAAGGCTCGCGAAGGCCTCGAGCACGGCGAGCACGGCGATCAGCAGCGCGAGCGTGACCACCACCTGGCGGTCGCCCGCCGCTACCCCGTTGTCAAGCAGCCGCCGTACGAGAAGGGGCGGGACGACGACCAGTGCTGCGTCCACGACGACGAGCACGAGGAACACCGCGATGAACCCGCGGTACGGCCTGCCGTAGGTGAGCACGCGCCGCCAGGTGCCTGGCGCGAGGCGACGCTGCGCGACGCTGGAGTCGCGCGAGAACGAGCGCATCGCCATCCAGGGTCCATGCCCAGCCACTCGCGTCCACTCCGTTCCGCCCCGGCGCGTCGCCGGAGCAGCCCACCGCCTCGACCCGATGGGTGCACCGAGCCCTCAACCCGCCACCAACGTCGCAGTCCCGGCCACCCTTCCCGGCCCCGGCTACGCCGTCAGCGCAAAGGCACAGGTCAGGCGTCGCCGCCCTGGCACCCTAACGGCCGTCGAGACGCGCGGGCGCCTCAGACGCCGGCAGGCCCCGGCGCCGTCGCCTCAGACGCCGGTCCCGTGAGCTCCCTCAGGCGCACCGCCTGAGCGCGGCGCTCCGCCGCGAGCTGCTGCACGGGTGTGCGGGTGAGGGCGTCGCGCAGCAGCACCCGGGTGGCGTGCAGAGCCCCTCGGGGCGTGGCCATGAACGCGCTGACGAGGCCGTCCACTGCGGCGTCGAGAGCGGCGGCCGGCACCACCTGCTGCACGAGCCCGATGGCGAGGGCCTCCGCCGCGTCGACGAACCGCCCGGTGGCGCAGATCTCCAGGGCACGGGAGTACCCCACGGCGCGCACCAGTGCCTGCGTGCCGCCCAGGTCGGGGACCAGCCCGAGTGACGGCTCGAGCATCGAGAAGCGGGCGTCGTCCGCGGCGATGCGCAGGTCTGCGGCCAGGGCCAGCTGGAAGCCCGCCCCGATCGCATGGCCCTGGACGGCCGCGATGGTCACCAGCCCGTCGGCGGACCAGCCGGTGAACGCTTCCTGGAACCCTGCGATCGCGGCGTCCAAAGCGTCGTCGGGCCAGCCGGCCAGCTCGGCGAGCCCGGGCTCGCCGTCGAGGCCGCCGGGGGTGAACGCGCGACGGTCCAGGCCCGCCGAGAACGACGGGCCGGCCCCGCGCAGCACCACGATGTCCACCTCGGTCGGGGCCCAGCGCGCCACCGCGGCGAGCCCTCGCCAGGTGGCGGGGGTCTGGGCGTTACGTCGGCCGGGGTCGGCGAGCTCGACGTCGAGGCGACGTCCGCCGAGCCGCCGAACCCGCAGCCTGCCTGCTGCTGCGAGCTCGACGAGGTCGACGGGCAGGTCCGGCGTCAGAGCTCCCCGCGCTCGGCCGGGGCGGTCAGCGCTTGGCCTTGCCGCGGGTGGCGCCGCCACGGCTGCGAAGCGACACCTCGTTCTCGGTGAGGATGCGGTGCACGAAGCCGTAGGAGCGGCCCGTCTCCTCCGCGAGGGCCCTGATGCTCGCACCCTGCTGGTACTTCTTGGTCAGCTCGGTGGCGAGCTTGGTGCGGTCAGCACCGGTGATTCGTGCGCCCTTCTTGACGCTGTCTGCCACGGATCCTCCTCGGACGGAAACCTCGCGACCATCGTGTGCGGGTTTCTGGTTGTCGGCCAGTTGACGGTGATCCCCCGGAAGCGGCTCGTGTGTGTGTTCATCTCCTCGCACGCGCCGGCCGCCATGCTCAGCCTCCGACGGTGGCGCCGGAGCCTTCCCCGTTCAGGCGAGAGCGACGAGATCAAGGTACTCGGTGTTCCAGAGATCTTCTTCGCCATCGGGCAACAGGACGACGCGTTCCGGCGCGAGGGCCGACACGGCGCCCTCGTCGTGGGTCACGAGGATCACACATCCGCGGTACCGGTGCAGAGCCTCGAGCACCTCGGTGCGGCTGGCGGGGTCGAGGTTGTTCGTCGGCTCGTCGAGCAGGAGCACGTTCGCGCCCGAGACGACGAGGGTGGCCAGCGCGAGCCGCGTCTTCTCCCCGCCCGAGAGCACCCCGGCCGGCTTGTCGACGTCGTCACCGCTGAAGAGGAACGAGCCGAGCACGCTTCGCGCCTGGGCGTCGCTGAGGTCGGGAGCGGCGGTGCGCATGTTCTCGAGCACGCTGCGTCGGACGTCGAGCGTCTCGTGCTCCTGCGCGTAGTAGCCCAGCCGCAGCCCGTGGCCGTGCACGACCTCTCCGGTGTCCGGCGGTTCCAGCCCACAGAGCAGGCGCAGCAGCGTGGTCTTGCCTGCGCCGTTGAGACCGAGCACGACGACCCGGCTGCCCCGGTCGACCGCCAGGTCCACGTCGGTGAAGACCTCGAGGCTGCCGTAGGACTTCGACAGCCCCGTGGCGGTCAGTGGCGTGCGCCCGCAGGGGGCCGGCTCGGGGAAGCGCAGCCTGGCGACCCGGTCGCTGCGGCGCTCCTCCTCGAGCCCGCCGAGCAGGCGTTCGGCCCGGCGGGCCATGTTGGCCGCGGCCGTGGCCTTGGTGGCCTTCGCGCGCATCTTGTCGGCCTGCGCCAGGAGGGCTGCGGCCTTCTTCTCGGCGTTGGCCCGCTCGCGCCGTCGTCGCCGCTCGTCGGTCTCTCGCTGTTCCAGGTAGGTGCGCCAGCCGACGTTGTAGACGTCGAGCACGGCGCGGTTGGCATCGAGGTGGAAGACCTTCGTGACGACGGCCTCGAGCAGGCCGACGTCGTGGCTGATCACCACGAGACCGCCCGACCAGGCACGCAGGAAGTCGCGCAGCCATCCCACCGAGTCCGCGTCGAGATGGTTGGTCGGTTCGTCGAGCAGCAGGGTCTGGGCACCGGAGAAGAGGATTCGCGAGAGCTCCACCCTGCGCCGCTGGCCCCCGCTGAGCGTGCCCAGCCGCTGGCCCAGCACTCGTTCGGGCAGCCCCAGGCTTGAGCAGATCGTCGCCGCCTCGCTCTCGGCCGCGTAGCCGCCGCGGGAGGTGAACTCCGCGTCGAGGCGCCCGTAGCGCGCCATTGCCGCGTCGCGATGGTCATCGTCCGGGCTCGCCATCGCCTGCTCGGTCTCCCGCAGCCGGCGCAGCACGACGTCCAGCCCGCGGGCGGAGAGCACGCGGTCGCGGGCGAGCAGGTCCAGGTCCCCGGTCCGGGGGTCCTGAGGCAGGTACCCGACGTCGCCGGTGCGGGCCACGGTGCCCGCGGCGGCCTGCTGCTCCCCCGCGAGCACGCGGGTGAGAGTGGTCTTGCCGGCGCCGTTGCGCCCGACGAGGCCCACCCGGTCCCCGCCGGCGACCCGGAACGTCGCGTGCTCCAGCAGCAGCCGGGGGCCCGCGCGCAGCTCCACGTCCTGCGCGACGATCATGGCTGAGCTGCTCCTGACGAGGCGATGTGAGGGGCGCGACGGCGCGCACCCCATGGTACGCAAGGCGGCCCCGGATCGCGGGGCGTTGCGGCTCGCACCGCCGGCGTGGGCAGCACACCGGGGCTTCGGTCACCGAGAGCCGGTCTGATGCCCAGCCCTCGAGGCCCCCCCCCGACTGGCGCAGTGTGCCGCAGCGCCGGATTGTTTGGCACGGTGTGCCGCTGCGCCAGTCGGGAGCTGGTGCGATGCTCCACACTCGTGACGCCGCCCGACTGGCGCGGTGTGCCGCTGCGCCGGATTGTTTGGCACGGTGTGCCGCTGCGCCGGATCGGTCTGGCGCGGTGTGCCACGGCGCCACAGATGCGCGGCGTCGTTCCGATCGACTCTCGGAGGGCAGAGCCCTGACAAGCCGCAGCCTGACCTCGCGCGACCTGGCGCTCGTCGCCGTCTTCGCCGCGCTGATCGCCGCCCTCGGGCTCCCCGGCGCGATCGCCGTTCCAGGGCTCGCCGTCCCGGTCACCGCCCAGAGCCTCGGCGTGATGCTCACCGGCTGCATCCTCGGCGCGCGGCGCGGGGCGCTGGCCGTGCTCGTGTTCCTCGCTCTCGTCGCCGCCGGGCTGCCTCTGATGGCCGGCGGGGTCGGCGGCCTGGGGTACTTCGCAGGACCTCGCGCGGGGTTCGGGATCGGCTTCGTGCTCGCGGCCTGGGTGGTCGGCAGGGTCGTGGAGCTGTGGCCGGGCACCCCGAACGTGGTGGTGTACTTCGTCGCCTGCGTGGCCGGTGGGATCCTCGCGCTCTACCTCGTCGGCGTGCCGGTCGCCGCCTGGCGGGCGGGCCTGCCGGTGATGACGGTGCTGCAGAAGTCGTGGGTCTTCGTGCCCGGCGACCTGGTCAAGGCGCTCGTCGCGGCGGTCGTGGCCTCGGCCGTCCAGCGCGGGTACCCCGCGGTGCTCAGCCGTCGCGGTCGGGCGGACGTGAACGAGGCTGCCCGCTGAGCCCGACGTTGCTGGCGGCGCTGGCCGCCAGGGCCGCCGAGGACCCTCACGCACGCGCCGTCCGCTCGGCGTCCGGCCCCTGGCTGACACGGGCCGGACTGCTCGACCTGGCCCTGTCCGGCGCCCTGAGCGGCAGCCGCGCCTCTGCGCAGACGGGCACCGAGGTGCGCCTGGTCGCAGACGCAGACCCGCTCACCACCCTCGCGCAGCTGTTGGCCGCGCAGGCCGACGGTGCGGTGCCCGTGCTCGCCGACCCGGCTTGGCCGCAGCTCGCCGACCCGACGTGGCCCGGGTCTGTGGGCGCCGCCGTGGCGGGGCGGGGAGCGACCCCCGGCGGGCGTCCGGAGCCCGTGATCGTCGTGCTGACCTCGGGGAGCAGCGCGCACCCGCGCGCCGTCGTGCGATCGGCGGCCTCCTGGGCGGTGAGCCTCGACGCGTTCACCGCCGCTGTCGGCCTGGAGCGGGACGACGTCGTGTGGGCGCCGGGCGGCCTGACCTCGACCCTGACGCTCTTCGCGGCATGGCACGCGCTCGCTGTGGGGCTGCCGGTCGTGCTCACCGGAGCATGGCGGTCGGGTGCGGTTCGCCCGGATCCCGAGGTGACGGTCGTCCAGGGCGTCCCCAGCGTCGTCCAGGAGGTCCTGCACCGCCCCGCGGCGTGGCCGCGGCTTCGCCGGGTCGTGGTGGCCGGGTCGGCCGGCACCGACCGGGTGCGGCGGGCCGCCGCGGATACCGGCGTCGCAGTCGTGGAGTACTACGGCGCCGCAGAGCTGTCGTTCGTGGCCCTCGACCCCGACGGCGCCGGTCTGCGCCCGTTCCCCGGCTGCGAGATCGAGGTCCGCGGGACGGGGGACGGCGCCCACGCCGGCGTGATCTGGGTGCGCTCCCCCTACCTCGCCATGGGGTACCTGCATCCCGACCGCTCGGCGCCCCTGCGCCTGGACGGCGCCTGGGCGAGCGTCGGCGACCGGGGTCGGCTCAGCGCCGACGGCGTCCTGCGGGTCGACGGCCGCGGCGGGGAGGCGGTCAGCGTCGGCGGATACACCGTCGTGGCCGCCGACGTCGAGGCGGTGCTCGCCATGGTGCCCGGCGTTCTCGAGGCGGTCTGCCTTGGCGAGGCGCATTCGGGGCTCGGGGAACGGGTCATCGCGGCGCTGCGCCTGTCCCCGGAGGCGGCGGCGGATCCTGCGGCGGTGCGTGCGACGCTCGCCCTTGCCCGCGCCCTCGCGCGGGAGCGGCTTCCTGCGGCGGCTCGACCTGTGCGTTACGCCGTCCTGCCCGAGCTTCCGCGCACCTCGGGAGGCAAGGTGGCACGCGCGGTGCTGCGTGCGCAGGTGCGTGCGGGCGGGCCGGGCGGGTCCGGAGCGACAGGGGCCGACCAGCCCGGGTGAACCCGGTGGAACCCGGGTGAGCCCGGGTGAGCCTGGGTGAGGCCGGCAACCGTACGCTGCCACCCATGAGCGCCCGAGCGCCGGTCGTCGTGGCGGTGCGGCGCACCCCGATCGGGACGGCCGGCCGAGGCCTGGCCCACGTGGACGCCGCCGGCCTCGCAGCGCCTGTCCTCAGCGCGCTGGCTGACGACGTCGCCGAGCTGGACGGCGGGGTTCCCGCCCGGATCGGCGACGTGGTTCTCGGGAACTGCTGCGGACCCGGCGGGGACGTCGCGAGGGTGGCCGTACTGGCCGCCGGCCTCGGCACGGGGGTCCCGGGGGTCAGCGTCGACCGCCAGTGCGGGTCGGGGCTGGAGGCGGTACGGCTGGGGTCTGCGCTGGTGGCAAGCGGCGACGCGGACGTCGTGCTGGCCGGTGGCGTCGAGAGCGCGAGCACCATGCCGTGGCGGCTGGCCCGCCCAGACGGGGTCACCCAGGCCCCCACCGCCTACACCCGGGCGCCGTTCACTCCGGCCGGGTGGCCCGACCCGGAGATGGGCCAGGCCGCGGAGGCCCTCGCGACGCACTGCGGGGTGACCCGGGCCCGCCAGGACGCCTACGCCGCCCGCTCGCACGCGCGCACCGTGGCCGCACGCGTGTGCGGCCGCTTCGACGCGGAGATGGTGGCCGTCGGCGGGCTCACCGGCGACGAGCGGCCGCGAGCGGGGTTGGACGTGTCGACCCTCGCCCGGTTCAGACCCGCCTTCCGCGACGGCGGGTCGGTGACGGCCGGGAACTCCTGCGGGATCAACGACGGTGCCGCGGCGGTCGCGATCGTCAGCGAGCAGTGGCGGGCCCGCGCGGGCGTGCCCGGGCTGCGCCTGGTGGCCTCGGCCGCCGTCGGCGTCGACCCGGAGCTGCCGGGTCTGGGCCCGGTCGCGGCCGTGCGGGCCGTGCTCGAGCGCTCGGGCGCCGGGCTGCAGGACGTGGGCGTCCTCGAGATCACCGAGGCGTTCGCGGCCCAGGTTCTCGCGTGCACGGACCAGCTGGGGCTCGATGCCATGGGAGCCGACGCCGATCGGGTCTGCCCCGAGGGAGGGGCGATCGCGCTCGGGCACCCGTGGGGCGCATCCGGCGCGATGCTGGTTCTGCGCCTGTACTCGGCACTGGTGCGCGGCCCCGGCGGCGCACGCGGCAGGTACGGGCTGGCCACCTGCGCCGTCGGCGGGGGGCAGGGCGTCGCGGTGCTCGTGGAACGCGTCGGGTGAGCCTCGAGTGAGCACTCTGCGGCTGGAGCGGGTGACCCACCGCTACGGCGAACGGCTCGTGCTCGAGGACATCGACCTCGAGCTCACAGAGTCGAGGGTGGGCGTCGTCGGGGCGAACGGCTCCGGGAAGTCGACACTCGCCCGGCTGCTCAACGGCCTTGTGGTCCCCACCTCGGGCCGCGTGCTGGTCGACGGGATCGACACCCGCCAGTACGGCGCCGCCGTCCGCCGGCTCGTCGGCTTCGTCTTCACCGACCCCGATGCGCAGATCGTCATGCCCACGGTCGCCGAGGACGTCGCCTTCTCCCTGCGCCGACGCGGGCTGTCGCGGGCCGAGCTGATCGGGCGGGTGGACAAGGCCCTGGCCGAGGTGGGGCTGAGCGCGCACGCCGACCACCCGGCGTTCCTGCTCTCCGGGGGTCAGAAGCAGCTGCTCGCCCTGACGTCCGTGCTGGTCACCGAACCGACGGTGCTGGTCTGCGACGAGCCCACGACTCTGCTCGACGTCCGCAACGCCCGGCGCGTCATGGCGATGCTGGCGAAGCTCCCCCAGCAGGTGGTGCTCGTCACCCACCACCTGGCCCAGCTCATGGACTTCGACCGGGTGCTCGTGCTGGACGAGGGACGAGTCGTGGCGGACGGCGCCCCCGCGGGGGCACTGGACGCCTACCGAGCGCTCGTGGGCTGAACGTGCTGGGCTCCTATGTCGCCGGCCGTTCGCCGCTGCATCGAGCACCGGCTGGGCTGAAGCTCGCCGTCCTGGCCATGGGGCTGCTGGCCCTGGCCGTCGCCCGCCGGCCCGCTGCGGTGGCGGTGGCGGCCGTGCTGGTCGGTGCGCTCGTGATGGTCAGCGGCGTGGGGTGGCGGGCGTTCGCTGCGCAGCTGAGGCCGGTTCTCGGGATGGCCGTGCTCATCGGCGCCGTCCAGGTCTGGCTGTCCGGCCCACGGGCAGCGGTCGTCGTGGTCGGCATGCTGCTTGTCGCCGTCGCGGCTGCGGGGGTCGTCACGCTCACGACGCGCTCGCAGGACCTGCTCGACGCCCTGGTCGCGGCGCTGCGCCCCCTACGCGTCCTCGGCGTAGACCCCGACCGGGTGGGGCTGGTGCTCGCGCTCGCCGTTCGCAGCGTGCCGGTGCTCGCCGACCTGGCGCACGAGGTGGTGCAGGCCCGACGGGCTCGGGGTGCCGAGCGGTCGGTGCGGGCCTTCGCGGTGCCGTTCGTCGTGCGGGCGTTGAGGCACGCCGACCGTCTGGGCGAGGCACTCGCCGCCCGCGGCGTCGACGACTGACGGCTCCACCGGCGAGCGTGCTCGCACCCTGTGCGAGCCGCATTGTGGGTGTTTCAGCCGCACTGCGGAGGATCCGCCCAGTTGCCGACTGGCACGGTGTGCCGCCGCGCCAAACTGTTTGGCGCGATGTGCCGCCGCGCCGAAGCGACGGCTGGGTCGGTGACCCGCAGGACCGGCTGCCCGACGATTCCTAGCTCGGCTCGCGCAGCGTGATCGTGACGGTGCGCAGCATCCCGGGCAGCGCCTTGACGACGTCCGCGCGGGGGTCACCGACCGGCAGATGGGCGGCGCGGACCACGCCTGCGAGGCCGGCGAGGCGCCGGTCTGCAAGCACCTGGTCCACCAGAGGGCGGTCGCCCCCGGTCACGAGTCCCGAGACGGGTAACGCCGGCACCAGCAGCCGGGCCGCGAGGTCGGCTGCTGCGTCGACCAGCTCGGCGGTCTGCTTCTCCCGCCTGCGAGCGAAACGCTGCTGGGACCAGCCGCCGGCCGCAGTCCGGCCCTGCACATGCCGGTGACCGACCTTCGAGACGACGACCGAGGAGTCGGCGACGACGGCACAGGCGAACCCGCCCCGGCGAACGACCAGGACGGCGAGCCGCCGAGGGGCCAGCAGGAAGGCCACCAGCGCCGACACGAGGTCACCGGAGTCAGGGGAGACCCAACCGGCCAGTGGTGATATGAGATCCGCGGTGGCGCCGTCGGCGGCAACGACCCGCACGCCCGAGTCGGTCGCGCACGTGCTCACCTCGCCGTGGCGCACGCCGAACCCGGCCACCCAGCCGGCGAGGCGACCCGCGTCAACAGGCAGTCGCCGGGCGGGCGTCTCAGACGTTGAACCCGAGCGCCCGCAGCTGCTCACGCCCGTCGTCGGTGATCTTGTCCGGCCCCCACGGCGGCATCCATACCCAGTTGATCCTGACGTCGGACACCAGGCCGTCCAGCGCCTGCATCGCCTGGTCCTCGATGACGTCTGTCAGCGGGCAGGCAGCCGAGGTGAGGGTCATGTCGATGACCGCGACGTTGTTCTGGTCGATCGAGACCCCGTAGACCAGCCCGAGGTCGACGACGTTGATCCCGAGCTCGGGGTCGACGACGTCGTGCAGGGCCTCCTCGACGTCGACCACCGAGGTCGGGGTCGTGCTCGTCTCGCTCATCGGATCTCCTCGTCGTCGCCGGCTGGTCTCGGCCTTGGTGTGCCCGAAGCCGGCGGGCCTGTCGCCAGCGCTCGGTGCAACGCGTCCTCGAACGCCGTCCATCCCAGCATCGCGCACTTGACGCGGTTGGCATGGCGGCCGACGCCGCGGAACGCCGCAGCATCGCCGAGGGTGTCCTCGTCGGGTTCCACGGTTCCGCGCGAACGGACCATCGTGCGAAACTCCCCCACGATCCCCTCGGCCGCCGCCGCCGTGGCTCCGACGACCAGGTCGTGCAACACCGATGTCGAGGCCTGGCTGATGGAGCAGCCCTCACCTGCCCACGACACGTCGACGACGTGGGCGCCGTCAGGGGCCTGCTCCACGGCGACCCGCAGGGTCACCTCGTCACCGCAGAGCGGGTTGTACTGGTGGCTCTGGGCGGTGAACACCCCCGGACCGGAGACGTCGCGCAGCCCGTGGCCGTGCCGCTCGCGGGCATGGTCGAGGATGACCTGCTGGTACAGCTGTTCCAGGGACACTCCCGTCTCAGCCCCTCCCGAAGTAGGAGCGCACCCCTGTGAGTGCGTCGAGGAACGCGTCGACCTCCGCCGCGGTCGTGTAGACGTACAGGCTCGCGCGCGTGCTCGCCGTCGCGCCGAAGCGCCGGTGCACGGGCTGGGCACAGTGGTGCCCGACCCGCACGGCGACCCCGGCGGCGTCCAGCACCTGGCCGACGTCGTGCGGATGCACGCCGTCGACGACCACGCTCACCGCACCCACCCGGTCGGTCGCGGTCGTCGGGCCGAGCACGCGAACCCCGGGGATGCCGGCCACGCCGTCAAGCGTGCGCTGCGTCATCGCGTGCTCGTGGGAGGCCACGCGGTCCATGCCCAAGGCGTCGAGGTAGCGCACCGCAGCGGCCAGACCGACGGCCTGGCTCACCGGGGGCGAGCCGGCCTCGAACCGCTGCGGCGGCTCGCGGAACGTCGCTGTCTGCATGGTGACGAGCTCCACCATCGAGCCCCCGGTCAGCACGGGCGGGAGCGCGTGCAGAACCTCACGCCTGCCCACCAGGCACCCGATCCCGCTGGGACCGAGCATCTTGTGCCCGGAGAAGGCGGCCAGGTCGACGCCGAGCGCGGCGAGGTCCACAGGCTGGTGCGGCACGGACTGGGAGGCATCGAGCACGGTGAGCGCGCCGACCTCGCGGGCGCGCGACACCAGGGTGGCCACCGGGTTCACGGTTCCCAGCACGTTGGAGGCGTGCGTGAACGCGAGCACCTTCGTGCGACGGGTCACCACCTCCTCCAGCGTCGTCAGGTCGAGCCGGCCCTCGTCGGTCAACGGCAGCCACCGCAGGCTCGCTCCGCTGCGGGCGCATGCGCGCTGCCACGGCACCAGGTTGGCGTGGTGCTCCATCTCGGTCACGACGACCTCGTCGCCCGGGCGCAGAGCCAGCGCGGCGGCGTCCAGCTCCCCGTTGCCCGAGCCGAAGCCGCCCTCCTTGGACAGGGGGTCCGACAGCGCCATCGCGACCAGGTTCAGGGCCTCGGTGGCGTTGCGCGTCCAGACGAGCTCGTCGGCGTCCCGGCCGACGAAGCCAGCCACCGCGGCGCGCGCGGACTCGTAGGCGTCTGTGGCCTCCTCGGCCAGGGTGTGCGCGCCCCGGTGCACCGCCGCGTTGGACCGCTCGAGGTACGCGCGCTCGGCGTCGAGCACGGGCCGCGGCCGCTGCGCCGTGGCGCCGGAGTCCAGGTACACCAGGGTGTGCCCGTCGGAGACCGTGCGGGTGAGCACGGGGAAGTCCGCGCGGATCGCCGTCAGCTCGTCGTCGGTGAACCCGGCGACGGCAGGCGGGCTCGCGACCGACGCAGCGACTGGAAGGGCCGCGCCCGGCTGGGCGGTCGTCGTCATCATCAGGCTCCGATGCCGGCCGCTGCGCCGCTGAACCGGTCGTAGCCCTCCGCCTCGAGCCTGTCGGCCAGCTCCGGGCCGCCCTCCTCGACGATCCTTCCGTCGATGAAGACGTGCACGAAGTCGGGTTCGATGTAGCGCAGGATGCGGGTGTAGTGGGTGATGAGCAGCACGCCGACCTCCCCGGTCGCGCGCACGCGGTTCACGCCCTCAGACACGACGCGCAGAGCGTCGACGTCCAGCCCGGAGTCGGTTTCGTCGAGGATCGCCACCTTCGGCTTCAGGATCTCCAGCTGCAGGATCTCGTGGCGCTTCTTCTCCCCGCCCGAGAAGCCCTCGTTGACGTTCCGCTCGGCGAAGACGGGGTCCATCCGCAGCAGGTCCATCGCGGCGCGGACCTCCTTGACCCAGTGCCGCAGCGCGGGGGCCTTGCCGTCGACGGCCGTCTTGGCCGTGCGCAGGAAGTTGGAGACCGTGACGCCGGGAATCTCCACCGGGTACTGCATGGCCAGGAAGAGCCCGGCCCGTGCCCGCTGGTCGACGGTCATCGCCAGCACGTCCTCCCCGTCCAGCGTCACGCTGCCGGAGGTGACCGTGTACTTGGGGTGGCCGGCGACCGAGTACGCCAAGGTCGACTTGCCCGAGCCGTTGGGTCCCATGATCGCGTGGGTCTCCCCCTGCCGGACCGTCAGGTCGACACCGCGCAGGATCTCGCGGCTGCCCGACCCGCTGCCGGGCTCGGTCTCGACGCTGACGTGCAGGTCGCGGATCTCCAGGGTGGCCATGGGGGGCTCAGCTCTCCTTCGCGGCAGTGTCGCCGGCGTTGACGGTGGTCTCGACGTCGATCAGCACCTCGTCGCCGTCGACGGTGACGTGGTACACGGGCACGGGGCGTAGCGCCGGCAGGGCGGTCGGGCGGCCGGTGCGCAGGTCGAACCGGGACCCGTGCAGCCAGCACTCGATCGAGCAGTCGTCGACCTCGCCCTCCGACAGCGAGACCTCGGCATGGCTGCAGGTGTCTCCGATGGCATGCAGGCCGCCATGCTCGTCGCGGACGAGCGCGACCGGCACCCCGTCGACGACCACACGGACGGCGCCCACGTGCGGCAGCGCCGACAGCGACAGCGCTCTCTGCAGGCTCACCCCTGCACCCCCGCGGGGAGGGAGTGGTCCAGCTCGGCGTCGATCGAGGCGAGCAGCCGGTCCTGGATCTCCGGCACGCCGATCTGCTGGATGAGGCCGGCGAAGAACCCCCGCACCACCAGGCGCCGGGCCTCGGGCTCGGGGATCCCGCGTGCCTGCAGGTAGAAGAGCTGCTCGTCGTCGAAGCGGCCGGTGGCGCTGGCGTGCCCGGCGCCCACGATCTCGCCGGTCTCGATCTCCAGGTTGGGCACCGAGTCCGCGCGGGCGCCGGCGGTGAGGATGAGGTTGCGGTTGAGCTCGTACGTGTCGGTGCCCTCGGCGGCGCTGCGGATGAGCACGTCGCCGATCCACACGGTGTGTGCCGAGTCGCCCTGCAGGGCGCCCTTGTACGCGGCGTTGCTGCGGCAGTGCGGCACGGCGTGGTCGACGAACAGCCGGTGCTCCAGGTGCTGGCCGGCGTCGGCGAAGTACAGGCCCGAGCAGCTCGGCCTCGCTGCCCGGCGCTGCGAAGCGCACCGACGGCGCGACCCGCACGACATCGCCGCCGAGCGTCACGACCACATGCTTCAGGCGGCAGCCGCGGCCAAGCCGGGCGTGGTGGGCGCTCAGGTGCACCGCGCCGGCGTCCCAGTCGTGCACCGACACGAGGGTGAGGTGGGCGCCGTCCGCCAGGTCGATCTCGACGTTGGCGGACAGGGCACCGGTGCCGCGGTGGTCGAGGACGACGACAGCCGACGACCCCGCCTCGGCGAGCACGGCGACGTGGCCGAACGCCGTGCCGCCCCGGCCGACCGTGCGCACCCGGGCGGGCTCGTCGCCTGTCTCGCCCGCGGCCACGGTGAGCACGACCGCCTCGGTGAACCCCGCCCACGCCACGGCCGCCGCGCGGTCCTCCGGGGTGCCCGCGCGGCCGAGCCGGTCGTCGTCGCGGCCGACGATCTCCGCGCGGACGTGGGCCGGGGTGTCCAGCTCCACGAGAGGCGCCGGACCGCTCGCCTCGGCGGCGTCGTGCAGGCCGTGGATGCGGTCCATGGGTGTGAACCGCCACTCCTCCTCGCGGCCCGTCGGCACCGGGAAGTCCTCGAGGGCGAAGCTCGCCGTCCGTTCTGCTCGCGATGCCGCGGGGACCGTGCCCGACGCGTCGGAGTAGCGGTGGGAGTGGGCCAGGGGCGCGCCGAAGGCGCCCGGGACCGGCGCCTCCTCGGCCAGCCCGGAGGCGTGCGTGGTGCTGGCGGGCATCAGCCGACGGCCCCTTCCATCTGCAGCTCGATCAGCCGGTTGAGCTCGAGGGCGTACTCCATGGGCAGCTCGCGCGCGATGGGTTCGATGAACCCGCGCACGATCATCGCCATGGCCTCCTCCTCGCTCATCCCGCGGGACATCAGGTAGAACAGCTGGTCCTCGCTCACCTTGGAGACCGTGGCCTCGTGCCCCATCGAGACGTCGTCCTCCCGGACGTCGACGTAGGGGTAGGTGTCCGAGCGGGAGATCGTGTCGACCAGCAGAGCGTCGCAGCGCACCGTGGACCTGGAGTGGTGCGACCCTTCCAGGATCTGCACGAGCCCGCGGTACGACGTGCGGCCGCCGCCGCGCGCCACGGACTTCGAGACGATCGAGGACGACGTGTGCGGGGCCGCGTGCACCATCTTCGCCCCGGCGTCCTGGTGCTGGCCCTCGCCGGCGAACGCGATCGAGAGCGTCTCCCCCTTGGCGTGCTCGCCCATGAGGTAGATGGCCGGGTACTTCATCGTCACCTTGGAGCCGATGTTGCCGTCCACCCACTCCATCGTGGCGCCCTCCTGGGCCACCGCGCGCTTCGTGACGAGGTTGTAGACGTTGTTCGACCAGTTCTGGATGGTCGTGTAGCGCACCCTGGCGTTCTTCTTGACCACGATCTCGACGACGGCCGAGTGCAGCGAGTCGGACTTGTAGATGGGCGCTGTGCAGCCCTCGACGTAGTGGATGTAGGAGTCCTCGTCGGCGATGATCAGCGTGCGCTCGAACTGGCCCATGTTCTCGGTGTTGATGCGGAAGTAGGCCTGCAGCGGGATCTCGACGTGCACACCCTTCGGCACGTAGATGAACGACCCGCCCGACCACACGGCCGTGTTCAACGACGCGAACTTGTTGTCCCCCACCGGGATCACGGTGGCGAAGTACTCCTTGAAGAGGTCCTCGTGCTCGCGCAGGCCGCTGTCGGTGTCGAGGAAGAGCACCCCCTGCTGCTCGAGGTCCTCGCGGATCTGGTGGTACACCACCTCACTTTCATACTGGGCGGCCACGCCGGCGACGAGCCGCTGCTTCTCCGCCTCCGGGATCCCCAGGCGGTCGTAGGTGTTCTTGATGTCGTCGGGCAGGTCCTCCCACGAGGTGGCCTGCTTCTCCGTGGAGCGCACGAAGTACTTGATGCTGTCGAAGTCGATGCCGGTCAGGTCGGAGCCCCACGTCGGCATGGGCTTCTTGCCGAACAGGCGCAGCCCCTTCAACCGGGTCTCGAGCATCCACTGCGGCTCGTTCTTGCGCGCCGAGATGTCGCGCACGACCTCCTCGGACAGACCCCGGCGGGCCGTCGCGCCCGCGGCGTCGGAGTCCGCCCAGCCGTACTGGTAGCGGCCCAGGCCCTCGAGCTCGGGATGGGAGACGGTGGTCATCGGGTGGTCCTCTCCTGCGCTGCGGTGGAGGTGGCGTGCGGGTCGCGCGGCGGTGCCGGACGCCCGAGCGCGGGGATATGCGTGGTGCAGACGTGCTCGCCGTGCGCCAGGGTCGCCAGACGCTGGACGTGGACGCCCAGCAGTCGCGAGAAGGCCTCGGTCTCGGCCTCGCAGAGCTGGGGGAAGTCCCGGGCCACGTGCTGCACGGGGCAGTGCCCCTGGCACAGCTGGATGCCCACCGGGACCGTCCCCGCGTGCACCTCCCGGGTGCTGGCGGCGTAGCCGTCCGCCGACAGCGCCTCGGCCAGGGCCGCGACCCGCCGGGCGACGTCGTCCCCCGCCGCCTCGACCATCGGACGGTACCGGCTCTCGAGGACGGACACGCGCCCGTCGGCGAAGCCTCGGACCGCGGGTTCGCCCGCGACCTCGCAGAGATAGCGCAGGGCGGCGCTGGCGATGTCGTCGTAACCGGTGGCCAGTGCGGCGTGGCCGGCATCGGTGACGACGTAGAGGCGCGGGGGTCTGCCGCGGCCGCGTGGTCGTGCGGGTGCCTCCCAGAGCCCGACGAGCCCCTCGGCCACGAGCCCGTCGAGGTGGCGCCGGACCGCCGCGGCCGTCAGGCCGAGAACGTCGGCGAGCGCGGCTGCCGACAGCGGCCCGCGGACGAGCACCACGCGACATACCCGGTCGCGTGTCCGGGCGTCACCGTCGGGTGTCCAAGCCGCAGGACCTTCGGCCACGCCCGCGGACGCCGTCGCGACGCGCCCCGTCGGGACGCGCTCCGTTACCGGGCCGATTTTCACTACGCCATTGTGTCGTTATTTCCCGCCGCACTCAACTCGGGGCCCCCGGGACTGCCTAGACTTGGCTCGTGGCGACTGGACCGGCCGTGCAGGTCGACCGTCTGGTCAAGCGCTACGGCGGGCGGACAGTCGTGCACGACGTGTCGTTCGTGGCGGCCGCCGGCGCCGTCACCGCCGTGCTGGGACCCAACGGCGCCGGCAAGACGACCACCGTGGAGTGCTGCGAGGGCCTTCGGCGGCCCGACGGCGGCTCCACGCGGGTGCTCGGTCTCGACCCGCTCCGCGATGCGCGCCTGCTCCGCCCGCGGGTCGGGGTGATGCTGCAGGACGGCGGGCTGCCGACCGGCGCCCGCGCGGGCGACGTCCTGCGGCATGTCGCGGCGCTGTACTCCAGGCCGCTACCCGCCCCGCCCCTGCTGCACTCCCTCGGCCTCACTCCGCACGCCCGGACGACGGTACGCCGCCTCTCGGGCGGGCAGCGGCAGCGCCTTGCCCTGGCGGTCGCGGTCGTCGGTCGCCCTGACGTGGTGTTCCTGGACGAGCCGAGCGCCGGGCTCGACCCGCAGGCCCGCCAGGTCGTGTGGTCGCTGGTCGAGCGGCTGCGAGCCGACGGGGTGGCCGTCGTCCTGACCACCCACCTCATGGACGAGGCCGAACGCCTCGCCGACCACGTCGTGGTGGTCCACGAGGGCCGCGTCGTCGCTGAGGGGGCCCCCATCGAGCTCACCGCCGCCTCGGAGGTGCTGACCTTCCGGACGGAGGCGGAGCTGGACGTCGCGGGGCTGGCTTCCCAGCTTCCTGCCGGGTGGCGCGTGGGCACGGACGGGGCCGGGCGCGTCGTCGTCAGCGGGTCCGACGGGGAGCCCCTCGACCCGGACGTGATCGCGAACGTGACCGCCTGGTGCGCGCGGCAGCACGTGATGCCGCACGGGCTGGCCGTCGGCCGGCGCAGCCTCGAGGACGTCTTCCTCGATCTCACAGGCAGGAACCTGGGGTGAGCCAGGCAGCCCCCGCATGGCGGCGCGTACGGTCCCAGGGCGCCTTCGACGCCCGCGTCCAGCTGAGCAACGGCGAGCAGGTGCTGCTCACCATCGTGATCCCCGTCCTCGTGCTCGGTGTCCTGGCCCACACCTCGAGCCCATCGCTCGGGCCCGGCCCGCGCATCGACGTCCTCACCCCCGGCGTCATGGCACTCGCCGTGGTATCGACGTCGTTCACCGGTCAGGCGATCGCCGCGGGGTTCGACCGGCGCTACGGCGTGCTGCGGCTGTTCGCGACCACGCCGCTGGGCCGCAGCGGGCTGCTCGGCGGGCGGGTGCTCGCCGTTCTGGCCATCGAGTGCGTCCAGGTGCTGGTGCTGGGGGTCGAGGCCTTCGCGCTGGGATGGCGCCCGCAGCCGGCTGGTGTTCCGATCGCTCTCGTCGTGGGTCTCGTGGGCACGGCGACATTCGTGAGCCTGGGCCTCCTGGTCGGCGGGACGCTGAGACCCGAGGCGGTGCTGGCCGTGGCCAACCTGGTGTGGCTGCTCCTGGTGGCCGGCGGCGGGATCGTCGTCCCCGCGTCGCAGCTCGGCCCGCTCGGCGGCCTCGCGACGTGGCTTCCCTCGGGGGCACTGGGGAATGCTCTGCGCGCGGCGCTGGTCGACGGCCAGGTGGCCTGGCAGGCCATGGCAGTCCTGCTGGCATGGACGGCTGTCGCCGCCTGGGCGGCGTCGCGCTGGTTCCGCTGGGACTGACCGGGCACACCCTGCGCGCGGGTGAGGTGCGGGTGAGAGTGGCCCTGCGTCGTGGCTACGCTGAGCCGCGTGACCGCTGGACCCACCCGCGCCAGGCTCGCCCGCCGCGTCATCGTCGCCAACCTTGCCGCCCAGATCGTCATCGTGGTCACGGGTGGGCTCGTCCGCCTCACCGGGTCGGGGCTCGGATGCCCGTCGTGGCCCCAGTGTGTCCCGGGGTCCTACACCCCCGTCGTCCACCAGGCGCAGGGCTACCACAAGTACATCGAGTTCGGGAACCGCATGCTCACGTTCGTGCTCGTGGTGATCGCGGTCGCGACGCTGGTGGTCGTCGTCCGCCTGGCCCGCGACGCCGGAGCCGAGTGGGACGCCGGCCGGCGGCGTCGGCTGGTGGCCCTGGGCGCCGTCCCCCTGGTCGGGGTCCTCGCGCAGGCCGTGCTCGGCGGCGTCACGGTGCGGATGGGGCTGGACCCGAAGACCGTGGCGGCCCACTTCCTGCTCTCCATGGTGCTCGTCACGGCGTCGACCGCGCTGCTGCTCGCTGTGCTGCCGCGCCCGCGGTGGGCTGCCCGGCCCGCTCGCGACGTACGGTGGCTGGCGGTCGGCGTCGCCGTGGCCGGGGCGGTCGTCCTCGTGCTCGGCACGGTGGTGACGGGCTCGGGCCCGCACTCCGGTGACGCCTCGAGCCCGGCCCGGTTCGGCCTCGACCCCCTCACCGTGAGCCGGACGCACTCCGGAGCAGTGTGGGTCTTCGCGATCCTCTCCGTGGCCCTGTTCGCGCGCCTGCGCGCGACGGGTGCGCCGAAGCGGGTGGTCCACCGGTCGATGGAGCTGCTCGGCCTTACGGTGGTCCAGGGGGCGATCGGCTACATCCAGTACGCCACGGGGTTGCCCGTCGCCCTGGTCGCCCTCCACCTGCTCGGGTCCGCACTCGTCACGGTCGCGATCACGTCGGCGGTGCTGCCCGTGCTGACTCCCGTCGTCGACGCCGACGCCGCCGGCCGCAGCCGCGCGGACGAGGCCGAGACGCCGGCGACGGCGTAGCGACACGCCGACCTCCCAAGCGCAGGACGGCGACCAGGCTGACGGGGACGCAAGCCTCAGAGGCGCAGGCCCTGCGAGGCGCTGGCCCTGCGAGGCGCAGGCCTCAGAAGCGCAGGAAGGGGTCGAGCGCGACGGCGATGAAGAGCAGCGTGAGGTAGCTGATCGACATGTGGAACAGCCGCATCGCGGACACGTCGCGACCCCCGCCGGCCGTCCGGCGGTACAGCGCGTGGGCCTCGACGAGGAAGACCGCCCCGAGGACGAGCGCGCTGACCCCGTAGACCCAGCCGGTGCCGGCCACCGGCACCAGCAGGAGCGAGCACGCCACCATCGCCCAGGCGTAGACGACGATCTGCCGGGCCACCGCGCGCGGCCCGGCCACCACCGGCAGCATGGGCACCCCCGCCGCGGCGTAGTCCTCGCGGAACCGCAGTGACAACGGCCAGTAGTGCGGGGGCGTCCACAAGAAGACGACCCCGAACAGCACCACGGGCGCCCACGAGAGGCTCCCGGTCACCGCCGACCAGCCGATGAGCACGGGCATGCAGCCGGCCGCACCGCCCCACACGATGTTCTGCGGCGTCCGCCGCTTGAGCAGCATCGTGTACCCCACGACGTAGAACAGGATGGCCGCGAGCGCCAACACGGCCGCGAGCACGTTGACCGCCAGGGCGAGCAGCCCCACGGCCGCCACACCGAGCACCAGACCGAACGTCGCGGCTGCGCGCGGCGTCACCGCACCGGTGGCCAGCGGTCGGTGGAGCGTGCGGTGCATGACGACGTCGATGTCACGGTCGAGGTAGCTGTTCCCTGTGTTGGCGCTCGCCGCTGCGAGCGTGCCGCCGACCAGCGTCGCGAGCACGGTGCCGAGAGGGGGCACCCCACCGGCGGCGAGCACCATGGTCGGCACGGTGGTGACCAGCAGGAGCTCGATGATCCGCGGCTTGGTGAGCGCCACGTACGCCTTCACGGTGCGCAGCCGGGATCGCTCGACTCGGGGCCGCGTGGCGGCGGAGGGTCGGGGGTCGACGGTCGTCACGGAGTCCTCACGGCGGGCGGACGGACTCGCACACTGTACGCGGCGAGCACCCTCGCACGAGGTCGCACGGGCGCAGCTCACTCGCACCGGCGTCGGGGGCGGGCCCGGGATAGGCTCGTGCCCCGCCAGCACGACAGCACCTGCGCAAGCACGACACCACCCGCGCCAGCACGACAGCACCTGGTTGAGGACACCCGCGGGCCCCGGTCCCCGGCTCGGCCGCCGACGAGAGGACTCGACGACACCTGTGAGCCGCACCCTCGACTGGACAGACCTCGACCGCCGCGCCGTCGACACCTGCCGGGCGCTGGCGATGGACGCGGTGCAGAGGACGGGCAACGGCCATCCGGGGACGGCGATGAGCCTTGCGCCCGCGGCTTACCTGCTCTACCAGCGCATGCTGCGCCACGACCCGGCCGACCCCGCGTGGCCCGGCCGCGACCGGTTCGTCCTCAGCTGCGGCCACAGCAGCCTCACCCAGTACGTGCAGCTGTACATGTCCGGGTACGGGCTCGAGCTGGCCGACCTGCAGGCACTGCGCACGTGGGGGTCGCTGACGCCCGGCCATCCCGAGGTCGGGCACACGGCCGGCATCGAGATCACCACGGGCCCCCTCGGTCAGGGCCTCGCCAGCGCGGTCGGCATGGCGATGGCCGCGCGGCGCGAGCGCGGCCTGTTCGACCCCGACACCGCGCACGGCCAGAGCGTGTTCGACCACACCGTGTGGGTCCTCGCCTCCGACGGCGACATCGAGGAGGGGGTGACCAGCGAGGCGTCGTCCCTGGCGGGCCACCAGCGGCTCGGCAACCTCGTAGTGGTCTACGACCGCAACCAGATCTCGATCGAGGACGACACGACCGTCGCCCTGAGCGAGGACACCGCCAAGCGGTACGAGGCCTACGGCTGGCACGTCCAGACCGTCGACTGGACCGGGGGCCGCGGGCCCCGGTCGGGCCACGACGGCACCTACCACGAGGACGTCGAGGCGCTCGCGAAGGCGCTCGACGCGGCCCGGGCCGAGACCGCGCGCCCGTCCCTGGTGGTCCTGCGCACCGTGATCGCCTGGCCGGCGCCCACGCTCATGAACACGGGCAAGTCGCACGGCTCGGCCCTCGGCGAGGCCGAGGTCAAGGCCACCAAGGCCGCGATGGGCCTGGACGCGGAGGCGACGTTCCAGGTGGACGACGACGTGCTGGCCCACGCTCGTGAGGTGCGGTCCCGGGGGGCGGACGCGCACGCGGCCTGGCAGGCGCGCTTCGAGGCATGGTCGCGGGCAGAACCTGACCGGGCGGCCCTGTGGCACCGGCTGCGCAGCCGCACGCTCCCGCCGGGGTGGGAGGACGCGCTGCCGGCCTTCGAGCCGGGCAAGGACATGGCCACGCGTAAGGCCTCGGGACTGGTGCTGGACGCCCTCAAGGACGCCCTCCCCGAGCTGTGGGGCGGCTCGGCCGACCTGGCCGAGAGCAACAACACGACCATGGCGGGCGAGCCGTCGTTCCTGCCCGCCGGCCTCGACACGACCCTGTGGGGCGCCGCCGACCCCTACGGGCGCACCCTGCACTTCGGCATCCGCGAGCACGCGATGGGCTCGATCATGAACGGCATCGCCCTGCACGGCGGGACCCGGGTCTACGGCGGCACGTTCCTGGTCTTCAGCGACTACATGCGCCCCGCGGTGCGGCTCGCGGCGCTCATGCGCCTGCCCGTCACCTACGTGTGGACCCACGACTCGATCGGGCTCGGCGAGGACGGTCCCACGCACCAGCCTGTGGAGCACCTCGCCGCGCTGCGCGCCGTCCCCGGCCTGGACGTCGTGCGGCCGGCGGACGCGACCGAGACCGCCTGGGCGTGGCGGACGGTGCTGGAGCACGGCGACCGGCCGGCCGGGATCTGCCTGAGCCGGCAGAACCTGCCGACGATGGACCGCTCCCCCGGCAGCGGCGTCGGTTCCGCCGCGGGGGTGGCTCGCGGCGCCTACGTCCTGCTCGAGGCGCAGCGCGCCGGAGCCGACGCCGCCCCGCAGGTCATCCTCGTCGCCACCGGGTCGGAGGTGCAGATCGCCGTGGCCGCACGAACGGTGCTGCAGGCCGACGGGGTGGCGACCCGCGTGGTGTCGATGCCCTGCCGCGAGTGGTTCGACGAGCAGGACGCCGCGTACCGCGACGCCGTGCTGCCGCCGGCGGTGCGGGCCCGCGTGAGCATCGAGGCCGCAGTCTCGATGGGCTGGCGCGACATCGTCGGCGATGCGGGGCGCTGCGTGTCGATGGAGGGCTTCGGGGCCTCCGCGGCGTACCAGCGCCTGTTCCAGGAGTTCGGCATCACCAGCGAGGCTGTCGTGGACGCCGCCCGCGAGAGCCTCGCCGGCCTGCGGTGACCTGGTCAGCCCCAGGCTCAGCCCACCAACGAGTCCAGCGAGGAGCCTTCCGATGACCGACGCTCTGGCCCACCTGGCCGACCAGGGGGTGTCCGTCTGGCTCGACGACCTGTCGCGCGACCTGATCGAGAGCGGCGACCTCGCCGCCCTCGTGGAGCACCGCCACGTCGTCGGGGTCACGACGAACCCGACCATCTTCGCGGGGGCGCTGGCCAAGGGGGACCGTTACGCCGCCCAGGTCGAGAGCCTGGTCACCCGCGGCGCCGACATCGACACCGCCGTCTTCGAGATCACGACCGACGACGTGCGCAGCGCCTGCGACGTCCTCGCCCCCGTCTACGCTGCGACCGGGGGGCTCGACGGGCGCGTATCCATCGAGGTGGACCCGCGGCTGGCGCACAACACCGAGGCGACGACAGCCGCGGCGACCCGGTTGTGGGCCACCGTCGACCGGCCCAACGCGATGATCAAGATCCCGGCAACCGTCGAGGGGCTGCCGTCCATCACGTCGGCCCTGGCCGACGGCATCAGCGTCAACGTCACGCTGATCTTCAGCCTGGACCGCTACCGCGCCGTCATGAACGCCTACCTCTCGGGCCTGGAGCTGGCCCGGGTCGCCGGGCGCGACCTGTCGAGGATCGCCTCGGTCGCCTCGTTCTTCGTCTCACGCGTCGACTCGGAGGTTGACAAGAGGCTCGTCGCGCTGGCCACCGACGCCGCCGAGGCGCTGCGCGGGAAGGCGGCCGTCGCCAACGCCCGGCTGGCCTACCAGGCCTACGAGGAGGTGTTCTCGACACAGCGTTGGCAGGTGCTCGCGGACGCCGGCGCGCGCCCGCAGCGCCCGTTGTGGGCCTCGACGGGGGTCAAGGACGCGCGCTACCCGGACACGATGTACGTGACCGAGCTGGTCGCGCCGGGAACGGTGAACACGATGCCGCACGCCACCCTCGACGCGGTCGCCGAGCACGGTGAGATTCTCGGCGACACGGTCCGCGGCCGCTACGACGACGCCGCCGGCGTGCTCGACGCCCTAGAGGGCCTGGGCATCGGCTACGGAGAGGTGACCGCGCTGCTCGAGCGCGAGGGCGTTGCGAAGTTCGACAAGAGCTGGGCCGAGCTGCTCGCCACGGTGTCCGACGAGCTGGCCCGCACGGCGGCGGCGGACTCCGACGAGGAGGCCGGGCGATGAGCACGCCCGAGTGGCTCGTCGCCTGGGCCGGGGAGAGGTCCTCGGCCGTGCTCGAGGTGACCGCGTCCGGGGTGGCCGCCGCCGCGGTCGCCACGCACGTGCCTGCGCTGGTCGCCGACGCGGTTGCGTCGGGCATCGCGGCCCGCGACGCCGACCTGTGGGGGCCGCAGGCGCGGGCGGAGGCCTCGGTGCGGCTGGGCTGGGTGGACGCCGTCAGCACCTCGCGGCCCCTGGTGGGCCGGATCGAGGCGTTGCGCGAGGAGCTCGCCGCTGAGGGCGTGACCAGGGTCGTGCTGTGCGGGATGGGCGGTTCGTCACTGGCCCCGGAGGTGATCACCCGGACGGCCGGCGTGCCTCTGGTGGTGCTCGACGGCACCGACCCCGGGCAGGTGCGCGCCGCGCTGGTGGACCTCGATCGCACTGTGGTCGTCGTCGCCAGCAAGTCCGGGTCCACGGTGGAGACCGACAGCCAGCGCCGTGCCTTCGAGGCGGCGTTCGAGGCGGCCGGGATCCCGGCGAACAGGCGCATCGTCGTCGTCACGGACCCGGGCTCGCCGCTGGAGGAGGCGTCACTGGCAGCGGGCTACCGGGCGGTGTTCCGGGCCGACCCGACGGTGGGCGGGCGCTTCTCCGCGCTCACGGCCTTCGGGCTCGTGCCCTCCGGCCTGGCCGGGGTCGACGTGGCTGCGTTGCTCGACGAGGCCGACGCCGTCGCGGACCTGCTCGCCGAGGACGCCGACGGCAACCCGGCGCTGGTGCTCGCGGCGGCGGTCGCGGGGACGTCCCCGCTACGGGACAAGCTCGCGTTCGTCGACGAGGGCTCGGGCATCACCGGCTTCGCCGACTGGGCCGAGCAGCTCATCGCCGAGTCGACGGGGAAGGGTTCCACGGGCCTGCTGCCGGTCGTGGTCGCAGGCCCGGACGCACCCGAGGTCGCCCACCCCGCCGACGACGTGCTCGTCGTGCGCCTCGTGGGGACCACCGACGAGGACGACGACGCCGCCTCGGGCGCGGGGGGCTCGCAGGCCAAGCACGCCGGCGACACCGCACCCGACGTGCCGGCCGAGCCCGGTGGCGTCACGGTGGCCGGCGCGCTCGGCGCCCAGCTCCTGCTGTGGCAGTACGCCACCGCCGTCGCCGGGCGCATCCTCGGGATCAACCCCTTCGACCAGCCGGACGTGGAGAGCGCCAAGGTGGCCGCCCGGGGCATGCTGGACGCGCGCCCCGAGCCGGAGCCGGCCGACCTCGTCGACGGTCCGGTCGAGGTGCGGGGCACCGCGGGCCTGCTGGCCGACCTGCCCGCCGGCGGGCGCCGCCTCGACGCGGCTGTGGACGCCCTGCTCGCGCGGTTGGCGCGGGGTGGCTATGTCGCGGTGATGGCCTACCTCGACCGCGAGCAGGATGCTGCCCTCGCCGGCGTGCGTGACGCGCTCGCCCGGTTCTGCGAGCATCCGGTGACGTTCGGGTGGGGGCCGCGCTTCCTGCACTCCACGGGCCAGTTCCACAAGGGCGGCCCGGCCGTCGGGGTCTACCTGCAGGTGACGGCGCAGCCGGCCGCGGACCTGGCCGTCCCGGGTCGGCCGTTCACCTTCGGCCAGCTCATCGCGGCGCAGGCGGCCGGTGACGCGCAGGTGCTGCAGGCCCACGGCCGGCCGGTGCTGCGGCTGCACCTGACCGAGCACGACACCGGGCTCGCCCGCGTCGTGCAGGCGCTGACCCGCCGGGCCGGGGGTGGGCGGTGACCCCGGCTCGGGTCGCGCGCGGCCTCAACCCGTTGCGCGACCCCCGCGACAAGCGGCTGCCACGCATCGCGGGGTCCTGCGGCATGGTGCTGTTCGGGGTGACGGGCGACCTCGCCCGCAAGAAGCTCATGCCCGCGATCTACGACCTGTCGCAGCGCGGTCTGCTTCCGCCCGGCTTCTCCCTCGTGGGCTTCGCGCGCCGGGACTGGGCCCACGAGGACTTCAGCCAGGTCGTCTACGAGGCCGTCCGCGAGCACGCGCGGACGCCGTTCCGCGAGGCCGTCTGGCGCACCCTCGCCGAGGGGATCCGGTTCGTGCCCGGAGAGTTCTCCGACGACGCGGCCTTCGACGCCCTCGCCGAGACCGTCGAGGGGCTCGACCGCGAGCGCGGGACCGGCGGCAACCACGCCTTCTACCTCTCGATCCCGCCGAAGCTCTTCCCCGTGGTGACCAAGCAGCTGGCGAGGTCGGGGCTGTCCGAGCAGGACGGCGACCGGTGGCGGCGCGTGGTCATCGAGAAGCCGTTCGGTCACGACCTGCGCTCCGCCCGCGAGCTCAACGAGGTCGTGGAGTCGGTCTTCCCCGCGGACTCCGTGTTCCGCATCGACCACTACCTCGGCAAGGAGACGGTGCAGAACCTGCTCGCGATGCGCTTCGCGAACCAGATGTTCGAGCCGATCTGGACGGCCAACTACGTCGACCACGTGCAGATCACGATGGCCGAGGACATCGGCATCGGCGGCCGGGCGGGCTACTACGACGGGATCGGCGCGGCCCGCGACGTCATCCAGAACCACCTGCTGCAGCTTCTCGCGCTGACGGCGATGGAGGAGCCGGTGTCGTTCGATGCAGGCGACCTGCGGGCGGAGAAGGAGAAGGTGCTCTCGGCGGTGCGGCTGCCCAAGGACCTGGCCCGGCACACCGCCCGCGGGCAGTACGCCGCCGGCTGGCAGGGCGGTCAGAAGGTCATCGGCTACCTCGAGGAGGAGGGCATCCCCGCGACGTCGGCCACGGAGACCTTCGCCGCGGTGAGGCTCGACATCGACACGCGACGCTGGGCCGGCGTCCCCTTCTACCTGCGCACCGGCAAGCGCCTCGGACGCCGCGTCACCGAGATCGCCGTGGTCTTCAAGCGCGCGCCCCATCTGCCGTTCGAGAAGACGGCGACCGAGGAGCTCGGGCAGAACGCGATCGTCATCCGGGTGCAGCCCGACGAGGGCGTGACGATCCGCTTCGGCTCGAAGGTGCCGGGAACGGCCATGGAGGTGCGCGACGTCACCATGGACTTCGGCTACGGCCACTCGTTCACCGAGTCCAGCCCGGAGGCCTACGAGCGCTTGATCCTCGACGTGCTGCTGGGCGACCCGCCGTTGTTCCCGCGGCACGAGGAGGTCGAGCTGTCGTGGCGGATCCTCGACCCGATCACGCAGTTCTGGGCCTCGAAGGGCCAACCCGGCCCCTACCCCTCGGGCACGTGGGGGCCAGACTCGGCGGAGGCGATGATGGCCCGTGACGGCCGGGCCTGGAGGCGACCATGATCATCGACCTGCCGGAGACCACCACCTCGGCGATCAACCGCAAGCTGATCGACCTGCGCGAGAGCGGCGGCGCCATCGCCCTCGGGAGGGTCATGACGCTGGTGATCCAGACCGAGGACGGCCTGGCCGAGCAGGCGATCGGTGCGGCGAACGACGCCAGCCGCGAGCACCCCTGCCGCGTCCTGACCGTGGTCCGCGGGAACCGTCGCGGCGCCTCGCGACTGGACGGGCAGATCCGCGTCGGCGGTGACGCCGGTGCCAGCGAGGTGATCGTGCTGCGCCTGTACGGGCCGCTGTCCGAGCACGGGGACAGCGTCGTCGTGCCCCTCCTCCTGCCCGACGCACCGGTGGTCGCCTGGTGGCCCTGCACCCCGCCGGACTCATCGTCCGAGGACGCCATCGGGCACATGGCACAGCGCCGCATCACGGACTCCACGCAGGCGCGATCGCCTCTGAAGTCGCTTCTCCAGCGAGCCGCGCGGCACGTCCCCGGCGACACCGACCTCGCCTGGACGCGCACGACGCTGTGGCGCGCCCTGCTGGCCGCCGCGCTGGACGAGCCGCCCTACGAGCCGGTCACCAGCGCGGTCGTGTCCGGCGCCCCGGAGAGCCCCAGCACCGACCTGCTGGCCGCCTGGTTGGCGTTGTCACTGCGATGCCCGGTCCGGCGGACGCGGACCAGCACGGGCAGCGGCCTGGTGGGCGTGGTGCTCGACCGGGCGTCCGGCCCGGTGTCGCTGGTGCGCCCCGACCGCAGTGTGGCCACGCTCACCCTGCCCGGACAGCCCGCCCGCCGCATCGCCCTGCCGCCTCGCCCCGACCGGGACTGCCTGAGCGAGGAGCTGCGCCGCCTGGACCCCGACGACGTGTTCGGCGACGTCCTCACCAAGGGCCTCGCCATGCTCGGCCACACGGTCGGGGGGAGCTCCAGCCCTTCGGCCGCCGCCGGCTCCCGCGCCCCGACCGGCACCCGCGCCCCGACCGGCAGCGGCGCGCCGGGGCGCAGGCGAGGGCCCGACGCGAACGCGGTCTCGTGAGCACCGCGCCGACGGTCGTCGTCCACGCGGACGAGACCCTCCTGGCCGGCGCTGCCGCGGCCCGGCTCGCGACGCTTCTCGTGGAGGCGCAGGCGGCCCAGGGGCATGCCCACGTCGTCCTCACCGGCGGCGGGGTCGGGACGGCCGTGCTTGCCGCGTTGGCCGCCAGCCCGGCCCGTGACGGCGTCGACTGGGCAGCTGTCGACGTGTGGTGGGGGGACGAGCGCTTCCTGCCCGACGGGCACCCCGACCGCAACGAGACACAGGCGCGCGGCGCGCTGCTCGACCGCATTCCGGTCGACCCGGCGCGGGTGCACCCGATGCCTGCCTCGGGCGGGCGGTACGGCGAGGACGTCGACGCAGCCGCTCGCGCCTACGCCGAGGACCTGCTGGCGGCGACGAGAACTCCGGACCACGGACCCGTGCCCGCCTTCGACGTGCTGCTCCTCGGCGTGGGGTCGGACGGTCATGTGGCGTCGCTGTTCCCCGGCCACCCCGCGCTCTACGAGGACGACCTCGCCGTCGTCGGGGTGCGCCGGGCGCCGAAGCCCCCGCCCACCAGGATCTCGCTGACGATGTCGAGCCTCAGCCGGGCGCAGGAGGTCTGGTTCCTCGCGGCCGGCGCCGCGAAGGCCGGGCCTGTGCACCTGGCACTGACCTCGGCCGGCGCGATGGCGGTGCCGGCGGCCGGCCCGCGGGGCCGGCGCAGGACGCTGTGGCTGGTGGACCGCACAGCCGCGGCTGACGTGCCGGCGGCACTCGTGCGGCTTGCGTCCCCCTGACCCCGGGAGAACCCGGAGTCCTCCCCGCTCAGGGCGGGGTACGCCTCACCGGATGATCCGCCGTGCCCGGAGCGCCTCGAGGGCCTCCTCGAGGATGGCTTCGCCGTCGGCGTCGCTGCGCCGCTCCTTCACGTAAGCCAGGTGCGTCTTGTACGGCTCGTTGCGCGGCGGCGACGGAGGGTTCTCCTCGTCCTGCCCGGCCGGGAACCCGCATCGGGGGCAGTCCCAGAAGTCGGGCGGTGAGACCCCCGCCTCCTCGGAGAAGCTGGGCTTCGTCTCGTGCCCGTTGGCACACCAGTAGGACACGCGGAACCTGGGGGCGGAGTCGCCGCGTTCGGCCTCGCCCATGGGCCCGGCGCCGACCCGGCTGCCACGAATCGCGTTGCCACTGGCCACCAGAGGTCCTCCTGAAGAGTTCGCCGTCTCGTGAGAGAGGGCTTGTGCTGGAAACGGTGTCGCTGCGGTCTGGGTGAGTCGTCGCCCGGGCTCGTCGGTCCGCGGGGCCGGCTTGGACGTGGCGGGTCGTTCGAGCCTAGAGGAATCGTTCGAGCACACCGAGCAGAATGATCACAGCGGTCCAGATGAGGCTGACCGCGACCGTGAAGCGGTTGAGGTTGCGCTCGGCCACGCCGGAGGAGCCGATACTGGACGACCCCCCACCGCCGAACATGTCCGAGAGCCCGCCGCCGCGGCCCTTGTGCAGAAGGATGAGCAGCGTCAGGATCAGGCTGGTGGCCACCAGCAACACGTTCAAGGTGATCCGGAGTGCGGTCACTGTGGTCTCGTTCTCCTCGGGCGCCCTCGGCCGGGCGCGGTGTGCCATGCCCCTGACAGGGTAAGCGACGACGGGGCCTCCTGGTGCACGCCGGGTGCGGCCGTCGCCATGCAGCTTGTCCCCGTCCGGCGCTCAGGCGGTGATATGGCTGCGGTAGCGCACGATGGAGGCGAACTCGGTCGGGTCGATGCTCGCACCGCCCACCAGTGCGCCGTCCACGTCGGGCTTGGCCATGATCCCCGCGACGTTGGAGGCCTTGACCGAGCCGCCGTAGAGCACGCGGACGCCGGCGGCCAGGGCCCCGCCGTACAGCTGAGCCAGCCGTGACCGGATGGCGCCGCATGCCTCCTGGGCGTCGTCGGGCGTGGCGACCTCGCCGGTTCCGATGGCCCAGACGGGCTCGTAGGCGATCACCACGGAAGCCGCATGGTCGGCACCGACGCCGGCGAGCCCGCCGTCCAGCTGGGCGAGGGTGTGCTCGATGTGCCGGCCCTCCTTGCGCACATCCAGCCGCTCACCGATGCACAGGATCGGCGTGAGCCCGTGCCGGTAGGCGGCCATCACCTTCGCGTTGACGACGGCGTCGTCCTCGGCGTGGAGCTCGCGCCGCTCACTGTGGCCTACGACGACGTAGGTGCAGCCCAGCTTGGCGAGGAACGCCCCGGACGTCTCCCCCGTGTAGGCGCCGGAGTCGTGGGCCGACAGGTCCTGGGCGCCGTAGCGCAACGAGAGCTTGTCGCCGTCCACGAGGGTCTGCACCGAGCGGATGTCGGTGAACGGCGGCAGGACCGCCACCTCCACGCCGGCGTAGTCGTGCTTCGCGTCGTCCAGCGTCCAGGCGAGCTTCTGCACCAGGTGCGTGCCCTGCTGGTGGTCGAGGTTCATCTTCCAGTTGCCCGCCATGAGCGGTGTTCTGGTGGTGGTGTCAGCCACGGTCGTCGACGGCCTTCCTCAGTCCTCGAGGACTGCGATCCCGGGGAGGGTCTTTCCCTCCAGGAACTCCAGCGACGCACCGCCGCCGGTCGAGATGTGTCCGAAGGCCGTCTCGTCGAAGCCGAGCGTGCGCACGGCGGCTGCGGAGTCGCCTCCGCCGACGACGGTGAGCCCGTCGACGTGCGTGAGCGCCTGCGCCACCGCCCGCGTGCCGTGGCTGTACGGCTCCATCTCGAACACGCCCATCGGGCCGTTCCAGAACACCGTCCGGGCGTCGGCGAGCCTGGTCGCGAAGAGGGCAGAGGACTGCGGGCCGATGTCCAGGCCCAGGCGGTCGGCGGGGATGGCGTCGGACCGGACGACGGCGTGGTCGGCGTCGGCGGAGAAGCTCGCGGCGACTACCACGTCCACCGGGAGCACGACTTCCACGCCGGTGTCGCGAGCACGGGTCAGGTAACCCTTCACGGCGTCGATCTGGTCGGCCTCGAGCAGGCTCTTGCCGACCTCGAGGCCTTGCGCGGCAAGGAACGTGAAGACCATGCCGCCGCCGATGAGTAGCCGGTCGGCCTTGCCGAGCAGGTTGTCGATGACGGCGAGCTTGTCGGACACCTTGGAGCCGCCGAGCACCACCACGTACGGCCGCTCGGGGTTGTCGGTGAGCCGGCGCAGCACCTTCACCTCGGCGAGCACCAGGCCGCCCATCGCGTGCGGCAGCCGCACGGCGATGTCGTAGACAGACGCCTGCTTGCGGTGGACGACGCCGAAGCCGTCGGAGACGAAGACGTCGGCCATGGCGGCGAGTGCGTCGGCGAAGGCGCCCCGCTCGGTCTCGTCCTTGCTCGTCTCGCCGGGGTTGAAGCGCAGGTTCTCCAGCAGGACGACCTCGCCGTCGGCCAGGGCCGCAACACTCGCGTGAGCGGCGTCCCCCACGGTGTCGGTGGCGAATGTCACAGGTCGGCCGAGCAGCTCGGCGAGGCGGGCCGCGACCGGGCGTAGCGAGTAGCGCTCCTCCGGCGCACCCTTGGGCCGGCCGAGGTGCGCCACGACGACGACGCGCGCACCGGCGTCCACGAGTCTGCGGATGGTCGGCACCGACGCGCGGATCCGGCCGTCGTCAGTGATCGTCGTGCCGTCCAGCGGCACGTTGAGGTCGGAGCGCACGAGCACGCGCTTGCCGCGTAGGTCCCCGAGGTCGTCGATCGTCTTCATCCGAGAGGCCTCCTGGGCGTCGAGCCGCGTCCGGACGCGACCGGCACCCCGCAGGGGCTGGTCGCCTCCGTAAGGCGTGCGGGCCCGAGTCGATGGGTCAGAGCGAGGAGCCGAGCATGGCCGTGAGGTCCACGAGGCGGTTGGAGTAGCCCCACTCGTTGTCGTACCAGCCGACGATCTTCACGAGGTCGCCCTGTGCAGTCGTGAGGCCGGCGTCGAACGTGCACGAGGCGGCGGAGGTGACGATGTCGCTGGAGACGATCGGGTCCTCCGTGTACTCCAGGTAGCCCTTGAGCGACCCTTCTGCGGCCTTCTTGAACGCGGCGTTGACCTCGTCCTTGGTCACCTCGCGGCCCAGCGTCACGGTGAGGTCGGTGGCCGAGCCGGTCGGCACGGGAACGCGCATCGCGAAGCCGTCGAGCTTGCCCTTGAGCTCGGGGATCACCAACGAGATCGCCCGGGCGGCACCCGTCGTGGTGGGGATGATGTTCGTGGCAGCGGCACGGGCGCGGCGCAGATCCGAGTGCGGGAAGTCGAGGATCACCTGGTCGTTGGTGTAGGCGTGGATCGTCGTCATGAGGCCCTTGACGATCCCGAACTCCTCCAGCAGCACCTTGGCCATGGGCGCGAGGCAGTTCGTCGTGCACGAGGCGTTGGAGATCACGTGGTGCTTGGCTGGGTCGTAGTCGCCGTCGTTGATGCCCATGACGAGGGTGAGGTCCTCGTTCTTGGCGGGGGCGGAGATCACGACCTTCTTCGCGCCGGCGTCGATGTGCGCGTGTGCCTTGGTGGCGTCGGTGAAGTGACCGGTCGACTCGATGACGATGTCGGCGCCGAGGTCCTTCCAGGGCAGTGCGGCGGGGTCGCGCTCGGCCAGTGCGCGGAACGTCTTGCCGCCCACGGTGATCGAGTCCTGGCTGAACGACACCTCGGTCCCGAGCCGGCCCAGGATCGAGTCGTACTTGAGCAGGTGCGCGAGCGTCTTGTTGTCGGTGAGGTCGTTGACCCCCACGATCTCGACGTCGGCGCCTGCCACGAGGGCGGCGCGGAAGTAGTTGCGGCCGATGCGGCCGAAGCCGTTGATGCCTACCCGAACGGTCACGGAGGACCCTCCCTGCCGCGTCGGGCTACGCACCGACGCGAATGTGCGGATTGCGGATGCGCGTACCACGTCGTACGTCGTGTCCACCCTAGGGGGTCCGCCACGACCACTTCCAACCGGGTCACCCCGCCCTTTGACTGGCACGGCGTGCCACCGCACCAGACTGTTTGGTGCAGTGTGCCACCGCGCCAGACGGAGGTTGGACTGATCGCACGCAGTCAAGGATGGAGCCGCTGCGGCCGACTCCGACACCGCCGGAACTGCGGAGGTGTGCGCCAAACTCTCGTTGGCGCAGTGTGCCACCGCGCCAGACTGATTGGCGCAGCGTGCCACCGCGCCAAACAGGGGTGGCGGCCGAACGGGGACCGAAGACGTCCCGACCGAGGACGCCGGGTCAGGCCTCGAGCATGTCCGGGGTCAGGCCTCGAGCATGTCCGGGGTCAGGTTGGCTTCGGTGCCGGGGATGCCGACCTCGACGGCGCGGCGGTCCGCCATGGCCAGCAGCCGACGGATCCGCCCGGCTACGGCGTCCTTCGTCATGGGCGGGTCCGCGAGCTGCCCGAGCTCCTCCAGGCTCGCCTGCCGGTGCTCCAGCCGCAGGCGCCCCGCGCTGTGAAGGTGCTCGGGCACGTCCTCGCCGAGGATCTCCAGGGCGCGCTCGACCCTGGCTCCGGCGGCGACGGCCGCGCGTGCCGAGCGTCTCAGGTTGGCGTCGTCGAAGTTCGCGAGCCGGTTGGCAGTGGCTCGCACCTCACGGCGCATGCGGCGCTCCTCCCATGCGAGCACCGCGTCGTGGGCGCCGAGGCGGGTGAGCATGGCGCTGATCGCGTCGCCGTCGCGGATCACGACTCGGTCGATGCCGCGGACCTCGCGGGCCTTCGCCTGGATGCCCATCCGCCGCGCAGCACCGACGAGGGCCAAGGCGGCCTCGGGCCCCGGGCAGGTGATCTCGAGGGCGGAGGATCGGCCCGGCTCGGTGAGGGATCCGTGCGCGAGGAAGGCTCCGCGCCAGGCGGACTCCGCGTCGCAGGTGGCGCCTGAGACCACTTGCGGCGGAAGGCCTCTCACGGGTCGACCGCGGTTGTCCAGCAGCCCGGTCTGACGGGCGAGGGACTCCCCTTCGCGCACGACGCGGACGACGTATCGGCTGCTGCGACGCAGACCGCCCGCGGCGACCACGACGATGTCGCTGCTGTGCCCGAAGACCTCCGCGATGTCTCGGCGCAACCGTCGGGCGGTGTGGCCGGCATCGAGCTCGGCCTCGACGACGATGCGCCCGGAGACGATGTGCAGGCCTCCGGCGAAGCGCAGGGTGGCCGAGACCTCGGCCTTGCGGCAACAGGGCTTCGTGACGTGCAGCCGGCTGAGCTCATCCTTCACCAGCGCCGTCAGAGCCATGCGGGACATCCTGCCACCCCAGTCGGGGGCTGGTGTCGGGACCCGTGGCCCGATTCAGGTCGTAGTCGTCATACATCCCCCAGGACACCGGCGAAGAGGTCGCGGTAGGCGGCGGCCAACCTCAGGGGGTCGTGCCGGGCAGTGCCCTCCCCCGCCGACACCTGTCGCATCAGCAGGCGAGCCCCGAGGCTGTCAGCCACGTCGGCGAGCCCGACGAGGTCGTCCACCGACCCGGGGTCGGCCAGCACAGCGTCGATGCGCAGGTCGGGCGCATGGGCCGACAGCACATCCAGGTGAGTCTCTGCAGAGAAGCCCTCGGTCTCCCCGGCCTGCGGCACGAGGTTGAGGGTCACGCACCGGCGGGCGCTCGTCTCGTGCAAGGCCTCGGCCAGCTCGGGGACCAGCAGGTGCGGCAGCACACTCGTGAACCACGAGCCGGGACCGAGCACCACCCAGTCCGCTGCGCGGACGGCTGCGACGGCCTCCTTGCATGCGGGCGGGTTCTGCGGCACGAGCCGCACGCCGACGACGTGCCCCGGCGTCGTCGCCACCGCCACCTGACCGCGCACCGTCACCACCGAGTCGGGGTCGTCGGGGTCGATGCCGCGCACCGTCGCCTCGATGTCCAGCGGCACCGCCGTCATCGGCAGCACGCGGCCGCGCGCGCCCAGGAGACGGGCGACCATGTCCAGACCGCGCACCGTGTCGCCGAGGAGCTCCCACAAGGTCACGATGAGCAGGTTGCCCATGGCGTGGCCGTGCAGCGTCCCCGCGCTGGCGAAGCGGTGCTGCAGGACGTCGCGCCAGAGCCGACCCCACTCGGCGTCGTCGCACAGCGCGGACAGTGCCATGCGCAGGTCACCCGGCGGCAGAACCCCGAGCTCGCGGCGCAGCCGCCCGGACGACCCACCGTCGTCGGCCACCGTGACCACAGCCGTCAGCCGGTCGGTCAGGTGCCGCAGTGCCGACAGTGAGGCGGACAGCCCGTGCCCGCCTCCGAGGGCGACCACCGCCGGGCCCACGCTCACTCCCGGCCCAGGTCACGGTGCACGGTCGAGACGGCCAGGCCGGGGGCGGCGATCCGCCGCGCGAGCTCCTCGACGATCGCCACCGAGCGGTGCTTGCCGCCGGTGCACCCGACCGCCACGGTGGCGTGCCGCTTGTTCTCCCGCGCGTAGCCGTCGAGCACGGTGCGCAGGGCCGCAAGGAAGTGCTGCAGGAACTCCGCCGCCCCTGGCTGTGCCAGGACGTACCGGCTCACCGGCTCCTCGAGCCCGGTCCGGGCGCGCAGCTCCGGTACCCAGAACGGGTTGGGCAGGAAGCGGGCGTCGGCCACCTGGTCGGCGTCCAGGGGCAGGCCGTACTTGAAGCCGAACGACAGCAGGGTGAGGCGGACGGCGGGCGCATCGGAGGCTCCGAACGCGTCGCGGATCGTGTTGGCGAGCTGGTGGACGTTGAGGCGGCTGGTGTCGACGACCGTGTCCGCCGAGGCGCGCAGCGACCGCAGCAGCTCCCGCTCGGCGATGATGCCGTCGAGCAGGCGACCCTCCGCCTGCAGCGGGTGCGGTCGTCGCGTCGACTCGAACCGCTGCACGAGCACGTCGTCGGAGGCGTCGAGGAACAGCAGGCGGGTCGGCACACCGCGCTCGTGCAGGGCCTCACGCGCCGCCCGCACCTCGGCGAGGAACGACAGCACCCGCGCGTCGACGGCGACGCCGATGCGGCGCACGCCGGGGCGGGACCAGAAGAGGTCCGTCAGAGACCCGATGAGCTGGGGAGGCAGGTTGTCGACCACGTACCAGCCGACGTCCTCCAACACCTGCGCAGCCGTTGAGCGTCCGGCCCCCGACATGCCGGTGATGACGAGCAGCTCCGGTTGGTCGGGCGGGTCCTGCCCGGGTCCTGATGGCTGCGTCACGTCGGCTCCGCTGCTGGGAGGGGTCTGCGTCATTCGATGATCTCACCAGTGCTCGTGTCGACCGCCGGGGTGCTCGGCTGACCGGCAAGCGCCCCGACCACGGCCTCGGCGAGGGCCGGACCGATACCGGGTACGGTCCTCAGCTCATCGGCCGTGGCCGTGCGAAGGGCCCTGAGCGAGCCGAAGGCCTTGAGGAGCGCCCGCTTGCGAGCAGGGCCGAGGCCCGGGACGTCGTCCAGCACGCTGGTCGTCATCGCCTTGCTCCGCCTCGCGCGGTGATGGGTGATCGCGAAGCGATGGGCCTCGTCTCGCAGTCGTTGCAGGAGGAACAGCCCCTCGCTGGACCGGGGCAGCACGACCGGCTGGTCCTCCCCCGGCAGCCACACCTCCTCCAGCCGCTTGGCCAGGCCGCACAGTGCCACGTCGTCGACGCCCAGCTCGCGAAGCGCCCGGGCTGCCGCGGCGACCTGGGGGGCGCCGCCGTCGACGACCACGAGGTTCGGCGCGTACGCGAAGCGGCGAGGCCGGCCCGTGTCGGGGTCGATGCCCGGCATGACGCCGAGCGGCACCGCCGGACCCGGGGCGGCGCCGTCCCCCTCACCTCGGGCCCGTTGACCGCGCGCCCGCTGGACGACGTCCCCCTCGCGTCCCGCCCGCTGAAGGTCGCCGGCCGGACCGTCCGGACCGTCCGCGGCCGGCTCGGGCGCGAGCTCGGGCTCCGAGCTCTGCTCGCGGTCCTCCAGGTACCGGCGGAAACGCCGCGTGATCACCTCGTGCACCGAGGCGAGATCGTCGGGGGGCCTGTGGCCGGCCCCCGACTGCCCGCGCACCGTGAACCGCCGGTACTCCGCCTTGCGTTCGAGGCCGTCCTCGAACACGACCATCGACGCGACGACGTGCTGCCCTTGGATGTTCGAGATGTCGTAGCACTCGATGCGCAGCGGCGCCTCGCTCAGCCCCAGTGCGTCCTGGATCTCCTGCAGCGCCTTGGACCTGGTCGTCAGGTCTCCCGCCCGACGGGTCTTGTGCAGGGCCAGGGCCTGCTTCGCGTTGCGGTCGACTGTCTCCATGAGGGCGCGCTTGTCGCCCCGCTGAGGCACGCGCACGCTGACATGGCTGCCGCGCAAGGCCGACAGCCACACCTCCACCTCCGAGGCCATGGTCGGGGCGGCAGGCACGAGCACCTCCCGCGGCACCGCCTCGGCTTCACCTGCGCCGTACACCTGCTGCAGCAGGTGCTCGACGAGGTCGCCCGGCGTGACGTCCTCGACCTTCTCGACAACCCACCCGCGCTGGCCGCGAACCCGTCCGCCGCGTACGTGGAACACCTGGACGGCGGCCTCGAGCTCGTCCTCGGCGAGGGCGAAGACGTCCGCGTCGGTTCCGTCTGGCAGCACGACGGCGCTCTTCTCCATGGCGCGGGTCAACGCGGCGATGTCGTCACGCAACCGTGCCGCCCGCTCGAACTCGAGATCGGCTGCGGCATCGCGCATGCGTTGCTCGAGACGCCGCACGTACCGCTGGGTCTGGCCGCCCATGAAGTCGCAGAACTCCTCAGCGAGGGCGCGATGGGAGTCTGCACTGATCGTGCCGACGCAGGGTGCGCTGCACTTGTCGATGTAGCCGAGCAGGCAGGGCCGCCCGACCTGCCCGGCCCGCCTGAACACGCCGCTGCTGCAGGTGCGTACGGGGAAGACACGCAGCAGGAGGTCGACGGTCTCCCTGATCGCCCAGGCATGGGCGTACGGGCCGAAGTAGCGCGTGCCCTTGCGCTTGGCGCCGCGCATCACCTGGACCCGGGGGAACTCCTCTCCCATGGTCACGGCGAGGTAGGGGTAGGACTTGTCGTCGCGGTACTTCACGTTGAACCGCGGGTCGAACTCCTTGATCCAGGAGTACTCCAGCTGGAGTGCCTCGACCTCGGTCGCCACCACCGTCCACTCCACGCCGGCGGCGGTGGACACCATGGACTGGGTCCTGGGGTGCAGGGAGCCGATGTCGGCGAAGTAGGAGCTCAGGCGGGAGCGAAGGCTCTTGGCCTTCCCGACGTAGATGACCCGACCCTGCCCGTCACGGAACCGGTAGACCCCGGGCGACTCCGGGATCTCGCCGGTTCGTGGGCGGTACGTCGACGGGTCGGCCATGATGGCCCAGCCTAGGTCTGGGCACCCACACCCGCCGCGCACCCTCGCGCCTGCTCGGCGCCATGCCGCGTCCCGCCGGAGCACAATCGCCTCGTGACCGGGTCGTGGGCGCTCGCCGCGCCGCTGGCCGTGGCGGTTGGGGCGGCCGTCACGGACTGGTGGGCGGTGGCGACCGGGCGGGCACCGCTGGAGCGTTGGGCCAAGCCGGCTGTGATGGTCGCGTTGCTGGTAGCCGTGCTCGGGCAGGGCTGGGCCGTCCACGGGGCGGCGGGGTCGGGCTCGGGCGGGGAGGAGCCGGCAGTCGACGGTGTCGTCGTCGCGCTGCTGGCGGTCGGCGTCGCCGCCGGCCTCACCGGGGACGTGCTCCTCCTCCCCGACGTCGACCTGTTCGTGCCAGGGCTGGCCGCGTTCCTCGTGGGGCATCTCGCCTACGGCCTGGCGTTCGCGCAGCTGGGGATGCATGCAGCCGGCCTCGCGGCCGGTGCTGCCGTCGCGGTGGCGATGCTGGCCGGCCCGGGTCGTCGGATCCTTTCCGCCGCCTGGGGTCGGGACGCAGCGCTCGGGCGCGCCGTCGCCGGGTACCTCGTCGTGATCTGCGTGATGGTGGCCCTGGCCGTCGCGTCGGGGCGACCGGCTGTGGCCGTGGGCGCGGCGCTGTTCGCGGCCTCCGATGCCGTCCTGGGGTGGACGCGGTTCGTGCGTCCCGAGCGTGGGGGACGCCGCCACGTCCGGCTGAGCGTGATGGTCACCTACCACACCGCTCAGATCTTGATCGTGACGGGCGTACTCGCCGGCGGCAGGCTGGTGTGACCCGGCACTACGGCTGCGCCCCTTCGGCGTCAGGCCCGTGCGGCCAGCACGGTCTGGGCGCCCCCGAGCCAGCCCGCCAGCAGTGCCACCGCCACCTCTCGCACGGCGTCGTCCGGTGGCAGGTACCGGGGGTCGTGCAGCATCGGGCCGTCGGCCCCGCCCCCCGTGCCGACGAAGGTCATGAGAATCGGCAGCTGCCCGCCGTAGGTGGCGAAGTCGTCGGAGCCGCACGAGGCGAACGAGGACAGGGGCGTGCCGAGCCACGTCAGCCACCCCTGGGTCGCGGTCGCCAACCCGGCGTCGTTGACCAGTGCAGGCTCCCCGCGCCGTACGACGTACTCCCCGCGGCACCCGTGCGCGGCCGCCATGCCTTCGACCATGTCGGTGATGCGGCGATGCAGCCGACCGCCGTCCTCGGTCCGCATCGTCCTCACGGTCCCCGCCGCGCGCGCCGTCCCTGGGATGACGTTGGGGGCACCGGCCCCGGCGAGCTGGGTGATCGAGACGACGACAGGCTGCAACGGGTCGACCGCGCCCCGAGCGGCCTCCTGCAGGGCGAGCACGATCCGGCACAGGGCAGGCACGGGGTCCACGGCCAGGTGCGGGTATGCGCCGTGGCCGCCTCGACCGGTCACGACGATCTCGACCTCGTCGACCGCGGCGTTGACGGGACCGGCATCGGCTGCGACGTGGCCCGCGGCGACCTGCGGCTGCACGTGCGCGGCCACGAGGGCGCGCACGTCGTGCTCGAGCAGCACACCTGCCGCGACGACGTCCGAAGCACCTGTCGGGCCGACCTCCTCACGCGGCTGGAGAAGCGCGACGAGACCGAGGGGCAGGTCCACACCTCGGGCGGCCCGCGTGAGCGCGGTGACGGCCGCGAGGTGGACGTCGTGCCCGCAGGCGTGCATCGCCGCGCCCTCGGCGGCGAAGGGTGACCCGGTCTGCTCGACGATCGGCAGGGCGTCGAGCTCGGCACGTATCCCGATCGCCGGGCCGGCCGGGCCGAGGTGCAGCAGGCGACCCGCGCCGGCCACCGTCGTGAGCCCGGCCGCGACCGACGCCCCTGCGGTCATCGCAGCGACCACGCGACGCGCGGTCGGCTCCTCGGAGCCGGAGACGTCGGGTGCGCGGTGCAGCTCGTGCCGTAGTCGCACCGCCGCCGGCAGCTCGTCCTCGAGCCGCTCGCGCCAGCCCGCGGCGATCGCCTGGAGGCCCTCGGACGGCGCGTCCGGCCGGGTCATCGAGGCAGGCCGTACACGCGCGTGGCGGTGTCGTGGGCGACAAGGGTGCCGATGCGTAGCGCGTCGAGCCGGGACCACTCCCCTGCCTCCACCCGCGAGCCCAGCAGCTCGCCGAGCGCCCGGCGGAAGCACAGGGCCCCCAGGTGGTACAGCTCCGCGACGCCGAACGCGTCGGAGGAGTACAGCACCTTGGTGAACGGGGCGAGCTCCATCGCCTCCGCCAGCACGGCCGCAGCGCGCGAGGGTCCCACATAGGGCAGGGCGAGACCGACGTCGAGATGGACGTGAGGGTGGACCGCTGCGAGGAACCCCGCCTGGCGCTGGTAGGGCCAGCAGTGCAGGAGCATCACGGGAACGCGGTGGGTGTGCAGCCAGTCGGTCAGGAGGGTCGGGTCGACGCGGTGCATGCGGATGTCGGAGTCGCCGAAGCCGACGTGGAACTGGATCGGCAGCCCGAGCTCCACCGCGGCTCCCAGCGTCATCCGGGTGATCACAGGGTCGTCCAGCCGCCACGCACCGGCCGTCGCCGGACCGCGGCGAAGCCACGCGGTCGCCGCCTGCGTCGTCTCCGAAGGACTCGGACGCCGCGGGTCGAGGTCGAGGCCGACGCGGTAGGCGGCGATCGACTTCACCCCGACTGCGCCGACCGCGGCGACCTCGGCGTTCAGCCGCTGCGAGAACGTCCCGGCAAGCTCGTTCGGCTCCACGCCGGCGGCGGCGACCGCCTCGAGCACCGACTCGAGGCGGACGATGTGGTGGGCCCGGGCACCGGTGACGGCGGCGAGCGCCTCGGGGCTCGTCATCCCGTCGGGTCGGAACCCGGTGTCGACGCAGAAGTCCGTGGTCCCGGTCGCAGCCAGCAGGCGCCGGGTCACCTCGGCGACTCCGAGGTCGCGGCGGCGGGCGAGGTAGGTCGCGCGAGGTGCGTGCGGGTCGAGGTCCAGCACCGGGCCGCAGTGGCGACGGATCGCCAGGCCGACAGGGGTGTCGAAGTTCGTCGTCCCCGGGCCGGGGGGACCACCCTCGCTGATGAAGGCCTCGAAGCCGTCGTCGTCCAGGTCGTCGGTCCTCAACCCGTGGCAGTGATGATCGGCCAGCGCCAGGCCGTCCACGGACTCCTTCACAGTCACGGTCACAGGCGCAGCTCCTTCGGGTCGTGGTCTGCGAGGTCCGACGGCGCGCCGGCCACCTCCGTCGACAGTGCGTCGTAACGCTCCATCCGCGCACGCAGAGCACCCCCGACGGCGCCGCCGAGTGCTCCGACCGCCGCGACGACGAGTGTCTCGACCGCGGCGAGGGCAGGCGACATCACGGCGAACGGCGTACCGGTCTCGATGGTCGTTGCGACGACGTGTCGGGCGTCGGCAGCCAGCGGCGAGAGGAGATGGTCGGTGAAGAGCACCAACGTCGCACCCTGGCGGGTCGCGGCGCGCCCGAACTCGACCGTGTCGTGCTGGTAGCGCCGGTAGTCGAAGACGACGACCACCGTGTGCCGGTCGATGTCGAGCAGAGCCGCGTGTCGGTCGCCGGGCTCCCCGCTGAGATGGTGGACACCCCGGCGCAGCAGCTGAAGATGCAGGGCCAGGTAGTCCGCCAGAACGCGGCTGAAGCGCCCGCCGGTGACGAGAACCCTACGACGCTCGTCGGACAGGAGCCCGGCGACGGCCATGAGGTCGGCCTGTCGGGCCAGTCGGGCGAGGTCGGTGTCGACCGCCTGGCCGATCGCGTGCCGCACGGTGTCGAGGAGGCCCGCTCCGGGCTCGCGTGGGAGCGCGTCCAAGGGCGCCCGCCAGCGCACGGCGAGCTCCTCGCGCAGCCTGCGCTGAAAGTCGGAGTACCCGCTGAACCCCAGCTTGCCCACCAGACGCAGCACCGTGGGAGGGCTGGTCCGGGCCTGCGCGGCAAGGTTCGCCAGCGGTTCCAGTCCGGGAAGGGGGTACTGGGCGAGCACGGCGCGGGCCACCCGGCCCTCCGCGGGCGCGAGCGTGGGTAGGCGACGCAGCAGGATCTCGGCGACCGTGTCACCCGGAACCGTGTCACCCGGAACCGTGTCACCCGGAACCGTGTCACCCGGAACCGTGTCACCCGGAACCGTGTCACCGGCGGACAGGGTCGCAGCGCCGTCCGACGGCCCGGCGCTCGCCACGTCGTCCATCTCCGGTCAGTAGACCCACCGGTACGCCCGGGCGATCTCGTCGGGTGCGGCGGAGGCCATCCGGGCGTGCTCGCCCTGCCGGACGGCGACCACGGCGTCGGCGAGCACGTCACCGAGCGCGGCGCGCAGGAGCGCCGAGCCCGTGAACGCGTCGACCGCCGACGGCAGGTCGGTGGGCAGCCGGCGCACGCCCCGCCGCACCAGCTCGGCCTCGTCGAACCGCGAGGGGTCACCGGTGACGGGCTCGCCGAGAGCCAGCCCGCGGCGAACTCCGTCGAGACCGGCGACGAGCAGCACCCCAAGGGCGAGGTAGGGGTTGGCCGCGAGGTCGGTGCACTTGACCTCGACGTTGGCCGCCCGGTCCCGGTTGCCGACCATCCCGGTGACCAGGCGGACGGCGGACTCGCGCGTCTCGTGGCCCCAGCACGCGTAGACGCCGGCCCAGTGCGAGGGCTGCAACCGCAGGTAGCTCGAGGGGCTTGGGGTGAGCACGGCCGACAGAGACGGGAGAGCCTCGAGGATGCCCGCGACGAACGCCTGGCCCGTAGCAGTCATCCCCAGCGGGCCGTCACCCCCGGCGTGCAGGTTCGCCTCTCCGCGCCAGGCAGACAGGTGGATGTGCCCACCGTTGCCGACACCGCCCGCGACGACCGAGGGGGCGTAGGAGATCCGCAGGCCATGACGCTGTGCGACGGCACGCAGGGTCTGCCGCACGAGGACGCTGCGGTCCGCGGCTGCGACCGGGTCGAGCGCGCCGACGGAGACCTCATACTGACCGGCGGCGTACTCGGGGTGGATCTGGTCGACGTCCACTCCCTGAGCCGCGAGGGCGGCCAGGGCGTCGGCGCAGAAGTCGCTCTGCTCTACCAAGCGCGTCATGCCGTAGCCGGACCCGCGGCAGGCCGGAGCGAAGTCCTCGGCGGGCACGTCGTCGCGCCCGAGGGCGAACTCGATCTCGACGGTGCCCTTGAAGGTGAGGCCCTCGGCTGCCGCCTCACGCACGAGTCGGCGCAAGAGGCTACGGGTGCATGCGGGGTACACCGATCCGTCCTGCGTGAGCCGGTCGACGGGTGCCCAGGCCCATCCGGGCTGGCCGGCGAGCGCGACGACCTGGTCGAGGTCAGGGTACAGGCGCAGGTCGCCGTCGGGCCCGCCCAGCACGTCGGTGGTGACGATCGAGTCGTCGGCCAGGAACGTGTCGAACACCGGCGACATGCCCACACCCCAGGCGGCGGCCGAGGCCAAGCGGGCCACCGGCACCGTCTTGACCCGGTTGACCCCGGCCGTGTCGACCCACGACATGACGACGCCGTGCACCCCCCGGCCGCGCATCTGCTCGGCCAGCTCGGCCGCGCGCTCGGGCTCCCCCGGCCGGCCTCCCGGCCGCGGGTCGGCGAGCGTGGTCACGCCGGCTCTTCCGCCAGGACGGGCGAGGCGGACAGACCCTCCTCGGTCGTGAGCCGCTCACCCGCACGACGGGCGACCTGCGGCCTGGCGACCACCAGAACCACCGCGGCGAGCAGCCAGGCACCGCAGACGAGCGGCAGCCAGGCGAACGCCCCGGTCGGGTAGGGGTACACGTTGCGGAAGAGCGTGTAGCCCAGCACAGCCAGCCCGAGCACCGGGACCACGATCTCCCAGCGAGGCACGCGCGTGTCCCCCTGGAAGAAGACCAGCCGCATCGCGCCGAGCGTCGCCAGGACGTAGGCGACCAGGAGGATGAGGGTGCCGATCGTGCCGGAGTACAGGAATGCGTCGAACGGCTTGGCGCCGAAGGCCGTCGCGAAGACCACGATGATGAGGTACATACCTGCCACGACGACGACGGCGGCGTTGACCGGCGTCCGCCTCGTGGGGGACACGTTCGAGAGGGCAGCGGGGCCGACCCCGTCGCGGGAGAGCGCGAACAGCAGCCGGGCGGCGCCCACCGCGCAGGCCAGCGCGCAGCCGAAGGCGCTGATGGCGGCGCCGAGGCTGATGACGTCGCCCACCCACGCGCCGACGAACTGGGTTCCCAGGTCCCCCATGAGCGAGCCGGAAGCGCTGAAGGCCTTCATCCCCGCCTCGTCCGAACCGAAGCCCATGACCTCGACCCAGGTGACGAAGACGAAGTACACCCCGCCGAAGATCGCCGTCCCGAGGATGGCCCTGGGGATGTCGCGTCGGGGTTGTCTGGCCTCCTCGCCGAGGGTCGCGGCGGCCTCGAAGCCGGCGAAGGAGAGGAAGCCGAAGACGACGCCCAGGAACAGGGCGCTCAGCTGCGTACCGGGGGCGACGGTGAACGGGTCGAGCGTCAGCTTCTTGCCGTGAGCACCGCCGGCCACACGGACCAGGACGATGACGGCGACGATCACGATCAGCGTCACGGTGGCTGCCTCCACCGTGAGCAGCACGCGGGTGCCTCGCCTGACCGGTGAGATCGTCAGCCAGAGCACCCCGAGCAGGGCGACGCCGCCGATGAGGAACCCGCTCCAGTCGGGGGGGTTGTTCCAGATCCCGACCGCGTCGAGGAACGTCGAGCCGAAGATGCCCGTCGCCATCGACGTCACGACGCCATAGAAGACGTACGTGCCGAGCAGACCCCACCCGGCGACCACACCTGCCCGCGGGCCGAGGGTGGCTCCGACGAAACCGTAGACCGAGCCGGAGTGGTGGAAGCGCTGGCAGAGCCGGACGAAAGTCCACGAGACGAGGAGCACGCCCACCGTCGCCAGGGCGAAAGCGAGGGGGACGGCGCGGCCGACGCTGCCGACCGTGCCCTGAGGGTTGATGTTCGCGGCCATCGACGGTGCCATCAGAGCCACCGAGATGCCGATTGTCTCCCAGATGTTGAGCTCACGGCTCAGGCGCGGCCCGTCACCAGACATGGCTTCCTCCTCGGTTCGAGGGTGGCGCGCAGGCGCGGCTGTCCCCTGCTTGGCCGTGATGTAACAGCACTTACATCCACGGCCACAAGGGGCTGACGCGAAGTTCCTGTTACGGCACTGTGGTCCGGGAGGTCGCGCCCTTGCGGGTCCCCCGCACCGCCTTCGTCGCGCCGGCCCGCGGGCGTCGGCGGGGTTCGCCGACCGAACCCGACGGCAGGTGACCGCGACCGGCGAGAACGGGGGCGAGGAAGCGCCCGGTGTGGCTGTGGTCCATGCGAGCCACCTGCTCTGGCGTACCCTCGGCGATCACGAGGCCGCCACCGGTGCCGCCCTCGGGGCCGAGGTCGACCACCCAGTCCGCACACTTGATCACATCGAGGTTGTGCTCGATCACGATCACCGTGTTGCCCTTGTCCACCAGACCCTGCAGCACGCCGAGCAGCTTGCGGATGTCCTCGAAGTGCAGGCCCGTCGTGGGCTCGTCGAGCACGTAGACGGTGCGGCCCGTCGAACGCTTCTGCAGCTCGCTGGCGAGCTTGACCCGCTGCGCCTCACCGCCGGACAGCGTCGGAGCGGGCTGGCCCAACCGCACGTAGCCGAGACCGACGTCGGCCAGCGTCGTCATGTGCCGGGCGATCGCCGGGACGGCCGCGAAGAACTCGTTGGCCTCCTCGATGGGCATGTCGAGCACGTCCGCGACCGTGCGCCCCTTGAAGTGCACCTCGAGGGTCTCGCGGTTGTACCGGGCGCCGTGGCAGACCTCGCACGGGACGTACACGTCGGGCAGGAAGTTCATCTCGATCTTGATCGTGCCGTCGCCCGCACACGCCTCGCAGCGTCCGCCCTTGACGTTGAACGAGAACCGGCCCGGCTGGTACCCGCGGATCTTGGCCTCGGTGGTCTCGGCGAACAGGCGGCGGATGTGGTCGAAGACTCCGGTGTAGGTCGCCGGGTTCGAGCGCGGCGTCCGGCCGATCGGGCTCTGGTCGACGTGCACGACCTTGTCGAGGCTGTCCAGCCCCGTGACGGTCTTGTGCCTGCCCGGCACCTGCCGGGCACCGTTGAGCCGGTTGGCCAGCGCGGTGTACAGGATGTCGTTCACGAGGGTGGACTTGCCCGACCCGCTGACGCCTGTGACGGCGACGAGGCATCCGAGGGGGAACGCAACGTCGATGCCGCGCAGGTTGTGCTCACGAGCGCCGACGACGGTGACGACGCGGTCGTGGTCCGCCGTGCGCCGCTGCGCCGGCATCTCGATCTCGCGGCGCCCGGACAGGTAGGCCCCGGTGAGCGAGTCGGGATGGGTCAGCAGGTCGGCGACCGAGCCGGAGTGCACCACCTGCCCGCCGTGCTCGCCCGCCCCCGGCCCGATGTCCACCGCCCAGTCCGCCGCGCGGATCGTGTCCTCGTCGTGCTCGACGACGATGAGGGTGTTCCCGAGGTCACGCAGCCGAGTCAGCGTCTCGATGAGCCTGCGGTTGTCGCGCTGGTGCAGCCCGATGCTCGGCTCGTCCAGCACGTAGAGCACGCCGACCAGCCCCGAGCCGATCTGCGTGGCGAGGCGGATCCGCTGGGCCTCCCCCCCGGAGAGTGTGCCCGCGGCCCGGTCCAGGGACAGGTAGTCCAGACCGACGTCCAGCAGGAAGCCGAGCCTGGCCTGGATCTCCTTGAGCACCCGCTCGGCGATCTGCCTCTCACGCGGGCTGAGGTCCACGTCGCCGAGGAACGCTGCGATGTCGCGGATGGACCGGGCGCACACGTCCGCGATCGAGCACCCGCCCACGAGCACGGCGAGGGACTCCGGCTTCAGCCGGGTGCCACGGCAGGACGGGCACGGCACCTGGCGCATGTAGCCCTCGTAGCGGTCCCGGCTCCAGTCGGACTCGGTCTCGGCGTGGCGGCGCTGGACGAACGGCACGGCCCCCTCGAAGCCGGTGGTGTACGAACGCTCACGGCCGTAGCGGTTGCGGAACTTCACGTGGACCTTGTAGTCCTGCCCGTGCAGCACCGCCTCCTTGGCGCGCTGCGGGAGCGCACGCCACGGGACGTCGACGGAGAAGCCGAGATCCTCCCCGAGCGCGCGCAGCAGCCGAACGAAGTACTCCGACGAGCCGCTGGCCCAGGGCGCGATCGCGCCGTCGGCGAGTGAGAGGTCCTCGTCGGGGACGATCAGGTCGGGGTCGACCTCGAGCCGCGTCCCGATGCCCGTGCACTCCGGGCAGGCACCGTACGGGCTGTTGAAGGAGAAGCTGCGCGGCTCGACCTCGTCGGTCGACAGCGGATGCTCGTTGGGGCAGGCCATCCGTTCGGAGAAGCGCCGCTCCCGCTCGGGTGAGCCGGCGGGGGCGTCGACGAGGTCGACGACGACGAGCCCGCCGGCCAGCTCGAGTGCGGTCTCGACGGAGTCCGTGAGCCGCCGCTTCGCGGTCGGCTTGGCCACCAACCGGTCGATCACGACCTCGATCGAGTGCTTCAGCTTCTTCTCCAGCAGCGGGGCGTCCGTGAGCGCGAGGACCTCGCCGTCGACCCTCGCTCGCGCGAACCCCTTCGACTGGAGCTCACGGAACATGTCGGCGTACTCGCCCTTGCGCCCCCTCACCACGGGGGCGAGCACCTGGAACCTCGTTCCCTCCGGAAGCTCCAGGAGCCGGTCGACGATCTGCTGCGGGGTCTGGCGCGTGATCGGCTCCCCGCAGACCGGGCAGTGCGGGCGCCCGGCGCGGGCCCACAGGAGGCGGAGGTAGTCGTAGACCTCGGTGATCGTGCCGACGGTGGAGCGAGGGTTGCGTGAGGTGGACTTCTGGTCGATCGAGACGGCCGGCGAGAGCCCTTCGATGAAGTCGACGTCCGGCTTGTCCATCTGCCCGAGGAACTGTCTGGCATACGCGGACAGGCTCTCGACATAACGCCGCTGCCCCTCGGCGAAGATCGTGTCGAACGCCAGCGAGGACTTGCCGGACCCGGACAGCCCGGTGAACACGATCAAGGCGTTGCGGGGCAGGTCGAGGGACACGTCCTTGAGGTTGTGCTCCCGCGCACCACGGACGATCAGACGGTCGGCCACGTGTCTCTTCTCTACGGCGGGGCGAGCGGGCAAGGGCGGGCATGCGGGGCGAGGGAACCGGTATCGGCTCCCCGACATGCTAGGCGGGCCCCCCGACAGGTGCCTCCTCCCGGCGTGGGTCGCGTGCCTGTCGCGGGCGGGAAGGGTAGTTTCGCGACGTGACATCCTCGGACGAGACCACCCCCGCTCCCACTGGCCCCGCTCCCACTGGCCCCGCGCCCGTCATGCTCGCCGACGACCCCGTGCTGGCCGAGGTGACCCGCCAGACGGACCTGCTGCTCGAGACGGCCCACGGCCTGCAGGACGCGCACGTCCCGGGATCGACACTGTGTCCCGGCTGGACGGTGGGTCATGTGCTGACGCATGTCGCCCGCAATGCCGACGCCCTGCGCACGCTGCTCGAAGCGGCGCGTGCGGGGCAGACCAGGGCGATGTACCCCGACCGCGCCACCCGCGACGGCGACATCGAGGCCGGTGCCTCGCGCTCGGCGTCGGTGCTGGAGGCCGACGTCGAGACCAGCGCCGACCGCCTGCTCGACGCCTGCGTGGGCTTCCCCCCCGAGGGGATGGCCGTGCCCATGCGGCTGCTGAGCGGGCGCGAGCTGCCGGTCTCGAGCATCCCGTGGCTGCGCTGGCGCGAGGTCGTGCTGCACCACGCCGACCTCGGCACCGGCTACACCCTGGAGCAGGCCGGCCCCCTCGTCGTCCGGTTGCTCGAGGAGACCTGCGACGCGTTCGGCGGGCGGGACGACGTCCCCCCGTTCCGCCTGGTCGCCGAGGACCTGGGGCGAGAGTGGACGATAGGGGGGCCCGGCGCCACGGTCCGTGGCACAGCGACCGCGCTCGCGACATGGTTGACCGGTCGCGGGAGCGGCTCTGGCGTTGAGGCGGAGCCGGCGCTGCCGACCCTGCCGAGCTGGGCCTGACTGCCGGGCCGGCCTTCTGGCACGACCAGCGAGGGAGACATGGGGTGGGCGACCTCTACTCGGGAGATGTGGTACCCGGCGGCCCGGCGGACGTCCGGGAGCTGCCCGACCTGACCATCCGCAAGGTCAGCGTCTCGTCCATGGACAACAACTGCTACCTCCTCACCTGCCGGGTGACCGGGGAGCAGCTGCTCATCGACGCGGCGGACGACGCGCGCCGGCTGTTCGCACTCGTGCTCGAGGGGGGCGAGCGGCTCGACACCATCGTCACGACGCACCAGCACTTCGACCACCATCGCGCTCTGGTGGACCTGGTCGAGGCCACGGGGGCGCGCACGGCGGCCGGCCGCAAGGACGCCGGCGGCCTCCCCGTGAAGCCCGACGTCCTGCTCGAGCACGCCGACACCCTCGACGTCGGTCGGCTGCAGCTCGAGGTGGTGCATCTACGAGGGCACACCCCGGGGTCGGTGGCCCTGGTGCTGCGTTCGGTGTCGGGCGGGTCGCACGTGTTCACCGGTGACAGCCTGTTCCCCGGGGGCGTGGGCAACACGGACTCGGACACCGTCCGGTTCGCGTCGCTGCTCAGTGACGTCGAGGAGCGACTGTTCGCCGTACTGCCGGACGACGCCTGGGTCTATCCGGGCCACGGCAAGGACACCACGATCGGCGCAGAGCGCCCGCAGCTCCCGCAGTGGCGCGCCCGAGGCTGGTGACCCAGGCTCATCCCGCCCCCCGGACGGGGAGTGGGTCACGGCGCCGGCGGGCGGCGCCTGGCATCACGGCGGCTCTTGGCCAGGCTGGCCAGGGTCGTGACGACCAGGGTGACCACGATCACGGTCAAGGACAGCCCGACCGGCCAGTCGGGGGCCCACGTGACGGGACCGCCTCCGGCCAGGAACGGCAGGTCGTTGGAGTGCAGCGCCTCGAGCACGAGCTTGACGCCGATGAAGCCGAGGATCACCGCCAGCCCGTACGACAGGTACACCAACCGGTCGAGCAGGCCCCCCAGCAGGAAGTACAGCTGGCGAAGACCCATGAGGGCGAACAGGGTGGCCGTGAACACGATGAACGGGTCCTGGGTCAGGCCGAAGATCGCCGGGATGGAGTCCAGCGCGAACAGCAGGTCCGTCGACCCGATCGCGAGGAACACGACCACCATCGGAGTGAACATCCGCCTGCCGTTCACGACGGTGCGCACGTTCGCCCCGTCGTAACGGTCGGAGATCGGCAGGATCCGCCTCGCGCGCCGCACGAGCATCGTCTCCTCGTAGACGTCGTCGGTGCTCACGCCGCTGCGCACCAGGCCGACGGCGGTGTAGACGAGGAAGGCCCCGAAGACGTAGAAGACCCACGAGAACCGGGTGATCACGGCGGCCCCGGCGAGGATGAAGCCACCCCGCAGCACCAGCGACACGATGATGCCGATCATGAGGACCTTCTGCTGGTTGTCGCGCTCCACGGCGAACCGAGTCATGATCAGTACGAAGACGAAGAGGTTGTCGACGCTCAGGCTGTACTCGGTCAGCCAACCTGCGACGAACGCGCCGGCGCTCTCGGTCGTGTCGACGAGCAGCAAGAGGCAGGCGAAGATCAGCGCGAGGCAGACGTAGAACGCCACCCACAGTCCGGACTCCTTCATGGACGGCGCGTGCGGACGGCGAGCAACGAAGGCGAGATCGAGCACGAGAAGCAGGGCGAGAACCACGAAGGTGGCGACGACGAACCAGACGGGCAACGTCACAGAACCTCCGGCGGAGCGACCGCTGCACGCCGTGGCCTGCAGTGCCGGTAGTCCGGTCGGGTCATCGAGGCGGACCCTGCGATCCTAGCGAGGCCCCTTCCCGCCTCCCGGACCACGGGCGAAAGGCTGGGGACAGGCCCGAGGGGCGACGCGGCCGGGCTGGCGCAGGCTAGATGCGGCCGGCCGCCCGCATGCCACGCAGCTCCTTCTTCAGGTCGGCCACCTCGTCGCGGAGCCTGGCGGCGAGCTCGAAGTGCAGCTCGGCTGCGGCGGCGTGCATCTGGTCGGTGAGCTGCTGGATCAGGTCGGCGAGGTCCGTGGCGGGCAGCGAGATGAGCTCGGAGGTGTGCCTGCCGACCTCGCCTCCCCCACCGCGCATGCCCGGGACGGGCGCCTTGCCCCGGCTGCGCTGCCGCCCGCCGCCGATGAGGGACTCGGTGTCCTCGTCCTCCCGCGCGAGCAGGTCGGTGATGTCCGCGATGCGCTTGCGCAGCGGGGTGGGGTCTATGCCGTGCTCGGTGTTGTACGCCACCTGCTTCTCGCGTCGGCGGTTCGTCTCGTCGATCGCCTGGTTCATCGACGCCGTGACATGGTCGGCGTACATGTGCACCTCGCCGCTGACGTTGCGGGCCGCCCGCCCGATTGTCTGCACGAGCGACGTCGCCGACCGCAGGAAACCCTCCTTGTCGGCGTCGAGGATGCTCACCAGCGACACCTCGGGAAGGTCCAGCCCCTCGCGGAGGAGGTTGATGCCCACCAGGACGTCGTACTCGCCCAGACGTAGCTCACGCAGCAGCTCGACGCGTCGCAAGGTGTCCACCTCGGAGTGCAGGTACCGCACTCGCACCCCCTGCTCGAGCAGGTAGTCGGTGAGGTCCTCGGCCATCTTCTTCGTGAGCGTGGTGACGAGCACCCTCTCGTTGCGCGCCGCTCGGTCGCGGATCTGGCCGATGAGGTCGTCGATCTGCCCGCGGGTCGGCTTGACCACGACCTTCGGGTCGATCAGGCCGGTGGGGCGGATGATCTGCTCGACCACCCCGCTGACGCGCGACAGCTCGTACGGGCCGGGTGTGGCGGACAGGTAGACCGTCTGACCGATCCGGTCGAGGAACTCCTCCCATCTCAGAGGCCGGTTGTCCATCGCGCTGGGCAGCCGGAAGCCGTGCTCGACCAGCGTCCGTTTGCGCGACATGTCGCCCTCGTACATCCCCCCGGTCTGGGGGACGGTCACGTGGGACTCGTCGATCACGAGAAGGAAGTCGTCGGGGAAGTAGTCCAGCAGGCAGTTCGGCGCGGACCCCTTGGCCCGGCCGTCGATGTGCCGGGAGTAGTTCTCGATGCCCGAGCACGAGCCGACCTGACGCATCATCTCGATGTCGTACGTCGTGCGCATGCGCAGCCTCTGTGCCTCGAGCAGGCGACCCTGCCGCTCGAGCTCGGCCAGCCGGTCGGCGAGCTCGGTCTCGATCCCCCCGATCGCGCGCTCCATCCGCTCGGGGCCGGCCACGTAGTGCGTGGCCGGGAAGACGTACATCTCCTGCTCCTCGCGGACGATCTCACCGGTCATCGGGTGCAGGGTGTACAGGCGGTCGATCTCGTCGCCGAACATCTCGATCCGCACCGCGAGCGCCTCGTAGACGGGAATGATCTCCACGGTGTCGCCGCGCACCCTGAACGTGCCTCGGGTGAACGCCAGGTCGTTGCGGGTGTACTGCATCTCGCACGAACCGGCGCAGCAGCTGGTCGCGCTCCAGCTGGTCGCCCACCTTCAGCCGGACCATGCGGTCCACGTACTCCTGCGGCGTCCCCAGGCCGTAGATGCACGAGACCGTCGCGACCACGACGACGTCGCGCCGCGTCAGCAGCGAGTTCGTGGCCGAGTGCCGCAGCCGCTCGACCTCCTCGTTGATCGAGGAGTCCTTCTCGATGTAGGTGTCGGTCTGCGGGACGTAGGCCTCCGGCTGGTAGTAGTCGTAGTAGGAGACGAAGTACTCCACGGCGTTGTGCGGCAGGAGCTCACGGAACTCGTTCGCCAGCTGGGCCGCGAGGGTCTTGTTCGGTGCCATCACCAGCGTGGGGCGCTGGACCCGCTCGACGAGCCACGCGGTGGTCGCCGACTTGCCCGTGCCCGTGGCCCCCAGCAGGACGACGTCCTTCTCCCCCGCCGTGATCCGCCGGGCGAGATCCTCGATGGCCTGGGGCTGGTCGCCGCTGGGCTGGAAGTCGGACACCACGCGGAACGGGGCCACCGTGCGTTGCAGGTCGGTCGTCGGGCGCATGGCACCACCGTAAGCGGCGGCGCCGACAGGCTCACCCGCGCGCCCGCCCAAGGCGAGGATCCCCCACGCCCGGCGGACCCCGCACAGGTCAGGCGTCGGGTTCCCAGCCGGTGGCCTGTGCCCACCGCAGCGCCCGAGCCAGCGCGGCCCCGACCCACGGCCCCTTCGCGGCCATGTACTCCTCGATCCCCGATCCCTGCCCAGTCAGCTTGGCCGCCGCGTACGACCGGGCCTCGTCGGGGTGTGCCCGCAGCCAGTCCCGGAATACCAGGACCCACCGCCAGTGCGGCGACGTGCCCACCCGGACATGGAGGTTGACCGCCCGGCCGGGGTCGCAGGCGGTGTGCACCCGCTTGGGCACCCGCGCGCCGTCCGCCGTCTCGTCCCACCAGTCCCCGCCCATCCGGGCGAAGCCGGCCGTCTCGAGCGGCTCGCGGATCATGTCCGCGACGTCCAGGTCGGGCACCACCACCTGCAGGTCGAGCACGTCCTTGGCGGGCAGGCCGGCCACGGCCGTGGAGCCGTGGTGGTCGACCCGCGACGCCGCCGAGCCGACGGCCGTCCGGATCCGGGCGACCAGCCGAGCCGCCTGCTCCGGCCATGTCGGGTCTGGTGCCACGACGCGCACGACGCCGGGGCGCGGTGCCGGACGGCGCGCGCGCACGTTCGCCTCGAACGGCACCAACCTGGCGTGCCAGAGGACCTCGACGGCGCTGCTCAGGGCCTGCGGGTCGCCCGAGTTGTCCAACCACACGTCGGCCGCCTCGCGGCGGGCCAGCCGGCCCGACTGCGCCGCGATCCGTGCGCGGGCGTCGTCCGCCCCGATCCCCCGGCTGTGCACGAGGCGGTCCACCCGCTCGTGCTCGTCGGCGTCCACGACCACCACCAGGTGGTAGCGCGCTCCCATCCCCTTCTCGACCAGCAGGGGGACGTCGTGGACGAGCACGCGGTCCGGGGGCGTGGCGGCCACGACCTCGGCGGTCCGGGCCGCGATGCGCGGGTGCAGGATCGCCTCCAGGCGCAGCCGTGCGGCCTCGTCGGCGAAGACGGCCCTGCCCAGCGCCGCCCGGTCGAGCGCGCCGTCCGGAAGCAGGACGTCGCCCCCGAACGCCGCGACGACGGCCCCGAGTCCCGGCGTCCCGGGCTCCACGACCTGGCGCGCGAGGGCGTCGGCGTCCACGACGACGGCGCCGAGGGCGGCCAGCCGGCTCGCGACCGTTGACTTCCCCGCACCGATCCCGCCGGTGAGCCCGACCGTGAGCACGACGCAAGTATGCGAGAGCCCCGGCTCCTTGTCGGATACCGGGGCCCTCGCCGTGACCGGAACGTCAGCCCGCCGCCGGTGGACGGGTGTCAGTACCCGCCGGTGAGCTTCTCCCGCAGGGCGGCCAGCGCCTCGTCGGAGGCCAGCGTGCCCTCGACCACGGGTGCCTGCGAGCTGTACGTCGCGGGCGCGTCGCTGTCGACCCGTGCGTCTGCGTCGGCCTTCTGGGCGTCCTCGATCTGCTTGCGGTGGGCCTCCCAGCGCGTGTGGGCCTCGGCGTACTGCCGCTCCCACTCCTCGCGCTGGGTCTCGTAACCGGGCAGCCAGTCGTTGGTCTCGGGGTCGAAGCCCTCGGGGTACTTGTAGTTGCCGGCCTCGTCGTAGTCGGCGGCCATGCCGTACATCGTGGGGTCGAACTCCTCCGAGCCCCCCGTCGTGCCCGAGTCGTTCGCCTGCTTCAGCGACAGCGAGATCCGCCGGCGCTCGAGGTCGATGTCGATGACCTTCACGAAGATCGCGTCGTTGACCTGGACGACCTGCTCGGGGATCTCCACGTGGCGCTCGGCCAGCTCGGAGATGTGCACGAGGCCCTCGATGCCCTCGTCCACGCGGACGAACGCACCGAACGGCACGAGCTTGGTGACCTTGCCGGGCACGACCTGGCCGATCGCATGCGTGCGCGCGAACTGCTGCCACGGGTCCTCCTGCGTCGCCTTCAGCGACAGCGAGACCCGCTCCCGGTCCATGTCGACGTCGAGGACCTCGACCGTGACCTCCTGGCCGACCTCGACCACCTCGCCGGGGTGGTCGATGTGCTTCCACGACAGCTCGGATACGTGCACGAGCCCGTCCACACCGCCGAGGTCGACGAAGGCGCCGAAGTTGACGATCGAGGAGACGACCCCGGAGCGCACCTGGCCCTTCTGCAGTGTCTGCAGGAAGGTCTGGCGTACCTCCGACTGGGTCTGCTCCAGCCAGGCGCGCCGCGACAGCACGACGTTGTTGCGGTTCTTGTCCAGCTCGATGATCTTGGCTTCGATCTGCTTGCCCACGTACGGCTGCAGGTCGCGGACGCGACGCATCTCCACCAGCGACGCCGGCAGGAAGCCGCGCAGGCCGATGTCCAGGATCAGCCCACCCTTGACGACCTCGATCACCGTGCCGGTGACGATGCCGTCCTCCTCCTTGACCTTCTCGATCGTGCCCCAGGCGCGCTCGTACTGGGCGCGCTTCTTGGACAGGATGAGCCGGCCCTCCTTGTCCTCCTTCTGGAGAACCAGGGCCTCGATCTCGTCGCCGACGCTCACGACCTCGCCGGGGTCGACGTCGTGCTTGATCGACAGCTCCCGCGAGGGGATGACCCCTTCGGTCTTGTAGCCGATGTCGAGGAGCACCTCGTCTCGGTCGACCTTGACGATCGTGCCGGAGACGATGTCACCGTCGTTGAAGTACTTGATGGTCTCGTCGATGGCGGCGAGGAACTCCTCTGCGCTGCCGATGTCGTTGACGGCGACCTGCGGGGTGCTGCTCGACTGTTCAGCCGTGCTGGTGGTCATGAAGGGGGGGCTCCGATGCGGACAGGTGTCGATGGGACAGGGATGGACGGGGAGGTTGAGATGTGTCGATCGCGGTAGCGCCTCGACGACGTGGGCCGGCGGTCCAGCGGCCCCATCAGTGGCGGCGCTCCCGCAGCGCCGCTGCCGTCGCACCAGTCGGTCAAGGACATGCTCTACCCGCACACACACGTGCGCCGGGATCACCCTAGCCGCTCGCCGGAGGACGGGTCAAAGCCACCCGAACGCCTCCCGGGCCTCGCCGCTCACGCGTGGCACGATGCCGCCCATGGTGGAGTCCGGGTTCCGGCCGGCGGGGCGCGAGCAGTCCGTGCGCGCGAACCGCCGGTGGTGGGACGCCGCCGCGCAGGACTACCAGCGCGAGCACGGGGACTTCCTCGGGCCGGGGCGCCTGGTCTGGGGTCCCGAGGGCCTCGACGAGGCGGACGCCGCACTCCTGGGCGACGTCCGCGGCCTCGACGTCCTCGAGGTGGGCTGCGGGGCGGCGCAGGGCGCGACATGGCTGGCCTCGCAGGGGGCCAGGGCCGTGGGCATCGACCTGTCGGCGCAGATGCTGGCGCACGCGGCCATGACCCCCGCACGCCCCAGGAGGCTGGTGCAGGCCGACGCGAGAGCGCTGCCGTTCGCGGCAGGCTCCTTCGACATCGCGTGCAGCGCCTACGGCGCCGTGCCGTTCGTCGCCGACCCCGAGACCGTCATGGCCGAGGTCGCCCGTGTGCTGCGGCCCGGCGGCCGGTGGGTCTTCTCGGTGACGCACCCGGTCCGGTGGGCGTTCCCCGACGACCCCGGGCCGGCGGGGCTCACCGCCGCCCTGTCGTACTTCGACCGCACGCCCTATGTCGAGAGCGACGGCGGGATGGTCACCTACGCCGAGCACCATCGCACGCTCGGGGACCGCGTCCGCGACATCGTGGCGGCCGGGCTCGTGCTCGACGACGTCGTGGAGCCGGAGTGGCCGCCGTCGCTGGAGCAGACCTGGGGAGCGTGGAGCCGGTTGCGCGGTGAGGTGATCCCCGGGACGGTGATCTTCGTCAGCCACCGACCCGGCTAGCTCGGCCACGCCGGGTAAGACGGTGCGACGGCACCGTCCGGGCTCAGGCTTCGACGTCCCGCCGGGCGGTCGCGTCCTCGGCTGCGGTCAGGTCGACCGGCTGCTGGGCGGCCAGCTGGTCGAACGGCCGCACGTCGACCTGGCCCGGCTCGGGCTGGGCCTGCTGCGCCGCCCGGCCGCCCGACCCCTGTGCCAGGAAGAGCCCGCCGCCCAGGGCGAGCAGACCGAGGACGAGTGCCGCCACGGGGATACCCGTTCGCAGCAGCCCCAGCTGCGAGGCACCGGTCCTCGCCTCGTCGGCGGCGGCGCGCTCGGTCTGGGGCGTGAAGCGCAACGTCGCGTCGAACACGGTCAGCAGCTCACGGCCGCCGCTGGCGTCGTGCAGCGTCTGCACCTGGTGCTCCTCGCCGTACACGATGATGCCCGTCGAGGGCTCGACCCAGACGTCGCGCGCGTTGGCGTAGAAGCGGTTCACGTCCATGGCCGAGCTTCCGGTCAGCCCCACCAGCGCCGGCGGCACGCTCAGCGACTCTACGCTCGCGGGTTGGATGATCTGCTTGAAGTGGTAGACGGTCAGGTGGTCGCGTGTCTCCTCGCCCTGGTAGACCATCGGGAAGCTGCGCTTGAGCGTGCCGTCGAAGTACGGGTAGTCCGCGTGCTGCGTGCCGAAGGGGAACTTGTAGGACAGGCCGTCGTGGCGGGCGGTCGTGTCGCCGTCGACCATCTCCCCGCAGCAGTTGACGGCCATCGCCGTGACCCTGTCGAACGCCACGCGGTCCGTGGTCACGTTGATGCGGTTGTTGCTCTCGTCGGTCACGCGCAGGAACTCGTCCCAGACGGCGTGTGAGGAGCTGCCCGCGGCCACGTCCCCGCGGACCTGTCGGAATGCGGTGAGCGTGAGGCCCTTGCGGATCGTCAGCGTCCCGGCGTCGAGCACCGTGGAGTCTCCGGCCGACGTCGCCACGGACGTCGAGTCACGATCCAGCGGCGCCTTTGCCGCGCGGGGTTCGAGATACCACTTCACCATGGGTGCGAGCACCAGGAGGAAGACGCCGAGACCGATCAGAACCAACGCTGCGATGCGCCGCACCTGGACCTCCGGCCTGTCGCCTCCGTTGGCGAGTTGGCTGACTCTACAGCGCTTGGCGCACCCGTCCAGGGGTCCGCGCGGGGTTGCCTCGATCGGGTGGTCCGCGCGTGCCGCCGTTGCCGGAACGATCCGGACATCCTGTGGCGCAACGCCCTTCCGCGACGCCGATCAGGGCTGACAATCCCGGCACGACCCCTCCACCGCCCTCGGCGCGCCTACACTTCCGCGAAAACTCGGCGAGGGAGCTGGTGAGGTGACGGTCTCGCACACCACGGACCGCCACGTCGTCTTCCTCAACCGCAGGGACACCAGCCATCCCGAGGGCGGCGGGTCGGAGGTCTTCCTCGAGCGGGTCGCCGAGCAGCTGCACGACCTGGGGTGGCGTGTCACAGTCGTCTGCGCGCGCTACCCGGGCGCACCCGCGAGGCATGAGCGAGGCGGCATCACGTTCGTGCACATGGGCGAGGGCCTGAGCCTGTACGCACGATGCGCCTTCTCGGTGCTGCGACAGGCCTTCGGCCGCGTGGACGTCTTCGTCGACATCCAGAACGGGATGCCGTTCTGCACGCCGTTGGTGACCCGGCAGCCGGTCGTCAACCTCGTGCACCACGTCCACCGGGAGCAGTGGCCCGTCGTGCTCCCCCCGCTTCAGGCCCGGTTCGGCTGGTTCATGGAGTCGCGGGTCGCGCCCTGGGTGTACCGCAACCACCCCTACGTGGCCGTGTCGGGTGCCACCCGCGACGACCTCGTGAGCCTGGGGGTGTCGCGCGCGTCGATCACTATCGTCCGAAATGGTACGGATGTGCATCTCATGCCGGGGACGGCGTGCGCAGACAGGCCGACGGTGCTCGCCGTCAGCCGGTTGGTGCCGCACAAGCGGCTGGACATCGCGATCCGGTCCCTCACGGCACTGCGCCGGCGGGTTCCCGACGTCCTGCTCGTCATCGCCGGGTCGGGGTACGCCGAGACGGACCTGCGCAGGCTGGCCCGCGACCTCGATGTCGAGGGCCACGTGGACTTCCGCGGCTGGGTCGAGGAGGAGCACAAGCACCGGCTCATGGCGCAGGCGTGGGTGATGGCCGCTCCGTCACGCAAGGAGGGGTGGGGGCTCTCGGTCATCGAGGCGGCCGCGCACGGCACCCCCTCGGTGGCCTTCCGCTGCGCGGGAGGGCTCACCGAGAGCATCGTCGACGGCCAGACGGGGCTGCTCGTCGACGGCGGGGTGCCCGAGTACGCTGCGGCGCTGGAACGCCTGCTTGTTGACCACGAGCTCAGGCGCGCGTTGGGAACGGCCGCCGTCGCGCACGCCACAGGGTTCTCCTGGGCCGCGACCGGGAAGTCACTCCACACGGTCCTCGACGATGCCTGCGCCTCGCACGGCCGGTACAGACGTCGCCAAGCGCAGTGTCACTGAGCTCACTGGTCGTACGTGACCTCGAACGCCGGCTGCTGCGTCGGCGAGGGGTCTCCGACGGCTGTGCTGGTGAGGGCGACGGTCGAGACCACGGCGAGCCCGCCGCCGATGGCCCCGGCGATCGCGGCCGCCAGGAGGATCGCCAGCGCCCCGTCGTCACGCCCACGTCCGCCGGCTGCGCGCCTGGTGCTGTCCGCCATGCCGCGCACGATAGCAGCGTCACCGTCCTCGGGAAGGCCCACGACCGGAGTGTCCCTTTCGTCGCCGCCGCCGGCGCAGCCCCCCGGCGACGAGCGCAGCCAGCACCCCCGTCAGGGCCGTGGCGGCCAGCCCGTCGCCGGCCACGACAGCCGCGACGGGAGAGCCCCGGCGCGAGGTCGGCGCGACGTCGTCCAAGGCGTACAGCCGCAGACCCGCATCTGCACACACGACGCATGACGCCTTCCCCAGGCGGGCCAGGATCTCGTCGGCGCCCGCGGCGGAGGAGTGCACGACGACGAACCGGAAGCCCAGGCGCGACAGCCCGGCGTCGAGGTCGCCGCCGGCTGCCAGTAGTGCGGCCACCTGGCGCGCGCGCGCGTCCTCCCCGCGCACGGTGCCACCGCGCAGGGGCAGGTCGTCGTCGATCGCGACGGCGCGGGCGGTGACCCGCTGCACGGGGTCCAGGACGACGCGGCCGGCGTTCCAGTCGAAGCGCCGGTAGGGACCCCACGGGAGCACGACGACGTCCCCGGCGCGCGGATCGGCCGCCATCGCCGCACGGACGCCGGACCACACCGCCGGGTAGGCGACCGAGCCGAGCCGCCCGTGCGCACCCCAGGCGAGGTTCGGCAGGAGTGCCACCGGAAGCAGCACTGCGCCGAGCGCGACGACCCCGCCGACCCCGAACCTGCGTGCTGCCACCGCCGCCCGCTGGGCGAGCAGGCCGGCACAGACCGCCACGAGCAGCGCCCAGGGCGCGAGGAGCTTCTGCGCGTCGCGCAGGACGCCACCGCCGGGGACGTGGACGGCGAGCGCGGCGACCGCGCCCCCGAACGGTGCCTGCGCACTGGCCGCGGCCAGCAGCAGGCCGAGCACGCCCGCGGTGACCACGGCGCGCCCTGCGCTCCCCCGTCGCCACAAGGCGGCGAGCCCCGTCACCAGGGCCGCGGTCACCACCACCAGGGCGAGCAGCGCCAGGGACCAGCGATGGCGCTCGGGGGGCACGACGGCGGGGTTCCAGATGCCGCCCAGCGTGACGAGGCTGCCGATGACCCCCAGCGGGCTGTCGGCGTGAGCCGCGAACGCCCGCACCCCGGCTGGGTCGCTGGGCAGCCCGCCAGGCCTCAGTACGGCGGGCAGGGCCCACGGCAGGGCCATGACCCCCGCGAACACCAGGTACAGCCCGAGGGGTGCCAGGGACGGCCGGGCAGTGCTGTCACCTCCCCGGCCGGCTCCTCCACCACCGACCGGCCGACGCGAGCCTCCCCCGCACCAGGCGAGCGTCACGGCGACGCCCGGCACGACGAGCAGCCACGCATTCGCACCGCCCACCGCGGCGAGGCTCGTCCAGGCGCACGCCTGAGCCGTCCGGAGACGCGAGGCAGCCTCGACCGCCCAGGGCAGGGCCGCGTAGCCGAGCAGCAGCGCCCAGTGGCCGAGCACGAGCCGCTCGGCGACGTACGGGCTCCAGACGTAGACCATGCCCGCCACGACCGCGGCCGTTCGGCCGCCGCCACCGACCCGGACGACGAGGCGCGCGGCACCCGTGAACGCGAGCACGAGGGTGAGGGCAAGCAGCGACTTCTGCACCAGGTCGGCGGGAGCCACCCGGCTCAGGGCCACCACGAGCAGGTCGCTGGGGACGGCGCGCGGCACCGAGCCGTCGACGCCCAGCACCCGTGCCGACAGGGGTGGGTCGGGGACGAAGACCATGTCGTAGGACAGGACGTACCCGCGACGGACAAGCACGGGCCCGAGCACCGCCACCGCGACCACGGCGCCCGCCACCACCGCCATGCCGGAAGCCGTCGGCAGCCCGAAACGGGCAGGCGAGCGGTCCCGCACGTCGGGCACCTCCGTCCAGCGATCTCGCGCAGGCTATCCGGGCCCGCGCAGGTGGCCGGACTATCGTGACCGGTCGTGCGAACCCCCGGCCTGCGACACATGCCGGCCCTCGACGGCATCCGAGGCGTCGCCGTCCTCGCTGTCCTGCTCTACCACGCCGACCTGCTGGGGCTGCACGGCGGGTTCCTCGGGGTCGACGTCTTCTTCGTCCTGTCGGGGTTCCTGATCACCAGCCTGCTCGCCCAGGAGGCCGCCTCGACAGGCAGGGTCGACCTCGGCGCCTTCTGGGCCCGCCGGGCACGTCGACTGCTACCCGCAGTCTTCGCGATGGTCCTGCTCGTGGCCTGCTACGCGGCGTGGCTGGCCCCCGACGCGACCCGGGCCCGGGTTCGCGGCGACGCGGTCGCGACCCTGGCGTACGTCGCGAACTGGCGTTTCGCGACCACCGGCGTGAGCTACTTCGAGCAGTACAGCGACCCCTCGCCGCTGCTGCACACGTGGTCACTCGCGGTGGAGGAGCAGTTCTACCTCGGGTGGCCGCTGCTCGTCGCGTTGGCCCTCGTGGTGCGGGCGGCGACCGGGCGCCGCCTGCGGACGGCCCGGTGGCTCGTGCTGTCCGTGGCCCTGCTGGCCAGTGCGGCGCTCACGTGGGCCTTCACCCGACCCGGTGCGGACTCGGCCCGGGCCTTCTTCGGCACCGACACCCGCGCTCAGGAGCTGCTGGCGGGCGCGCTGCTCGCGTCATGGGCGCACAGCCGGGGTTGGTGGGCACCGGCCTTCGACGGGCCCGGACGCAGGCGCCTCGCACTCGTCGGCGGCCTCGGCCTCGGGGGGCTCGTCCTGGCGTTCGTCGAGGTCAGCGACCAGCCCGGCTGGATGCACGCCGGCGGCAGCCTGGTCGTGAGCGCCCTGGCGGTGTGCGTCGTGGCCGCCGCCGCCCACCCCTGCGGGAACCTCGTTCAGGTCCTGCTCTCCTGGCCGGCGCTGCGGGCGGTCGGCGTGGTCTCCTACGGCCTATACGTCTGGCACTGGCCGATCTTCGTGATCCTCGACCCGCAGCGCACCGGTCTCACCGGCCTCGCGCTGGCGGCCCTGCGGCTGGGCACCACCGCCTGCGTGGCCGTGGCCAGCTACCGCTGGGTCGAGCGCCCCGTGCGCACTGGCGTCCTCGCAGGTGCAGGGCGCGTGTCGAGCTTGCTGCTCGTGACGGTCACGGCCCTGACCTGCCTGGTGGCGGTGAGCGTCGCGACCGCGGGTGCAGAGCCGGTTGAGGAGGCGCCCGCCGCGCTCGGGCCGGGCCCGGCGGTGCAGCCGCAGACGGACCCGTCGGCGAGTGCCACGAACGACCAGACGCCCAGGACGCTGAAGGTGTTCCTGCTCGGCGACTCGACCGCCTGGAACCTGCACTCCGAGCACCCGCCGGCGCCGTCCTTGCATGTGCAGGCATCGGGCAGCACGCTGCTCGGCTGCCCCCTGACCGGCGGTCGGCTGGTCGTCGACGGTCGGGTGCAGAGCCTGCCCACGGATGTCCAGGCCCGCTGCGACACCTGGCCGAGTGCGTGGCGGCAGCAGGAGGCGCAGGCCGCTCCCGACGTCGCCGTCCTCATGCTCGGCAACGGCCAGCTGTTCGACACCGACCTGGGCGGCCGGCACCTGGTGTTCGCCACCGCCGGCTTCGAGTCGCAGCTCGACCGCTACCTCGACGTGACCCTGGCGGGCCTGCGCGCCGGCTCACCGCGGGTGGCCGTGACCACGCTGCCGTGCTTCGCCAAGACCTCGTGGGGCGGCCCGACGACCGAGGACGTGACGGTCGTCAACGACGTCGGCCGCCAGCGTTGGCTCAACGCCGCCGTTCGCCGCTACCTCGACCACCACCCGGGCGTCGAGCTGCTCGACCTCCGCGCCTATGTGTGCCCCGGCGACCGCTACGTGAAGGCCCTCGACGGGGTCCGGCTACGTTCCGACGACGGGGTGCACTGGTCGGCCGCCGGGTCGCAGCTGGTGTGGGCCTGGCTCGCAGGGCAGCTGTCCGGCCCCACCTGAGACTCCCGCGGCGTCGGTAGGCCCTGAGGCTCCGGTCAGCCTTGGTGCCGGCGCCCGGGCAGCGGGGTCGGCCACGGGGGTGCCGGCGCCGTCGACACGTACACGAGGCCCGAGGCAAGCGGGACGAACCGCGAGAAGACCCGGTCGAGCAGGCTGACCGGCCAGGGGAAGAAGGCGGGGACGCCCACCCGCTGCCTCACGCGGAAGCCGTACCGGGAGTGGATCTCCGACAGGGCGCGCCAGGTGAAGACCCTCAGATGCCCCTGCACCATGTTCCCCTGGCCCAGCACCCGCAGGAAGCGCCCGAGGGCGATCTCGCTGCTCGTCTCGGTGGCGAGCGGTTGCACGCCCAGGGGCACCAGCACACGGTTGGCCCACGAGGCCAGGTTCGGGGTGGACAGCACGAGCGTGCCCCCGGGCACGAGCACGCGGCGGATCTCCCGCAGCAAGGCGTCAGGGTCCGGCACGTGCTCGAGGATCTCCCCCGCGACGACGCACGCGAACGACGCGTCCCCGAACGGCAGCGGCTGGGTCACGTCGGCGCTCGTATAGCCCCAGCGCGGGCTGGCGACGTCGGCGAAGACGTCGACACCGTGCAGGCCGCGCAGCCCCCGGGCCGCGAGGAGGTCGAGGAGGTACCCGCGACCGCACCCGACGTCCAGCGTGGAGGCGGGGGCCGTTCGGGTGACGACGTCCACGATCCTCGCCAGGCGGGCGTCGGTGCGACTGATGTAGGTGACATTTCGCCGGTAGTAGTCGGCGAGGTTCACGAGCGGCGAGCCCCGTCGGTCGTCGCGGCCGAGGCGATGTAGGACACGCCCGTACCCAGAATGAGCCCGCCGACGGCGAGGGCGACACCGGCGGCAAGCCTGCTGCGCGGCAGGTCGGCGCACAGGCCGCGCGCCAGCCGGTCCGTGGCCGGCTGGATCGCCCGGCCGCAGGAGACGGGAGGAGTCCCGTCGATGGACCTCGCCTCCAAGGGCATCAGGAGCGTGATCGTCGCCGCCACGAGCAGGGGCACGGCGCAGAGCAGGCCCAGCACCGCCGCGTAGAGGCGGGCACGCCGCGGCATGCCGGGCAGTGCCGCTGCCAGCAGGGCGCACACCACAGCGGCCACGAGAAGGACGAGCGTAGCGAGGCTGCGCACGTCGGTCTCGGCGCTGCAGAAGCGACCCGGGAACCCTCGGACGTTCGGGTGTGCCGGCGACCCGCACCCGAACGGCAGCCCCAGCCGGCCGGGGACGACGAAGGGAGCAAGCCAGGCATATCCGGCGGCAGCCGCGAGCAGCGCGCTCGCCAGCACGGCGGCCCGTTGGAGCCGAAGTGCGGCGACGTCAAGCGGGGCACGGCCCGCGCGAGAGGCGGTCGCCTCCTCGGCGTGGGGGTCGCCCCCGGCCCCCGAGCGGGCGCGTCTCAGCCCGGCGATGCGCTGTCGTTGGGGCCGTGCGGATCCCGCCATGACGGCGCATCGTATGGCACTGCGGCGTTACCGCGGTGCCGGTTCCGACCCGTTGCTCGCGGCTCGGCGCGCGTCACGGATGGCGAGGGCGGCCCCTGTGGCGTACGCGGCGGCCTCCGCGATCCGCAGCACGGCCAGACCGGCTGCATGGGCGGGGTCCCGCACCAGGGTCCGGCTGCTTCGAAGCAGCGCGCCCGCAGTGGCCAGGCCCTGGGCCCTGACCGCCCCAGGCTGCGCCCTGGCGTAGGCAGGCAGGCTGCGCCCGTAGTACACGCGCTTGCGCAGGACGCCCGTGAACGTCAACCTGCCCTCGTCGTGGTGGATGACGCCGGAGGACCGGGCCAGCGGGGACCCGGCGCGCAGCATGCGCATCCTCAGCTCGGCGTCCTCCTGACCGGCCACCTCGCCGAGGAAGCCCCCGGTCGTCTCGAAGACGCCGCGGCGCACGAGGCGCGGCGCCTCGATCATCGACTCGCCGACGTAGCAGCGCCGCTCCAGGGCCCGGCACGCGGTCCAGAAACCGGGGCCGAAGCTGTCCTCGGGGACGAAGACGCCGTCGGCACCCTGGGACTCGGCGACCCGCACGGCGCTGCTCACGACATCGGGGTCGAGCACCATGTCGGCGTCGATGTAGAGGACCCACTCCCCTGTGCACCGCGCGATCCCGGCGTTGCGCTGGGCGCTGCGCTCGGGCCCGAGCTGGAACGCGACGTCCGCCAGCTCCTGCGCGATGGCGAAGGTGTCGTCACTGCTGAAGTTGTCGACGACCACGAGCTCGAGGTGCGGGTAGTCCTGGGCGCGCACCGACTCCAGGCACCGGCGAAGGGTGCGCCCGACGTTCTTGGTCGGCACGACGACACTGACCAGGGATGGGGTCGTGCCCCCGCTCACGACCCGGCCCCGATCCGGGACGGGGAGGCCAGGACGCTGTCGTCGCGCCAGATGCCGACCACCAGCAGCGTGAGCCCGACCGCGGCCACCCACCCCGGCAGGCGGTTGCCGAGCACCAGGTCCGGGGACACCGCGCCCAGTGAGTCGGCGTTGCCGGCCACCCAGAGCACGGGCACGAGGCCGAAGGACACCGCCGACATCGCGAGGAGCGTGCGCGGCCGGGGAGGCCGCCACAGGTGCCAGGCGGTCAGCACCGCCCCGGCCGCAGCGAGCGGCGCTCCGCCGGCCACCCACATCACCGACGTCGCCGCGAGCCACCCGAGCAGCCGCCTCCATGCGAACGCCTGCCTGCCCACGGACCGGTCCCCTCCACTGTCGACTGCCCCGCCCATGACTGCCCCGCCCACGCCCGCCCCGCCCACGCCTGTCCCGCCTACGCCTGCCCGCCCACGCCCTCCCCCACGACTGCCGCACTGTAGCCGCCGCCGGCCAGGTCACGTCAGGGCTAGGCCCCAGGCGCGGCCCCTACAATCGCGAAGTGCCAGTCTCCGCGAGCGCTTCGGTGCACAGCGGGGGGCGCAACACCGGCGCGGCGGAGCAGGCCCGAGCGCGCCGGGCGCGCGCCGTCGAGCGGTCCGTGCTGGGCGCGCTGTCCGCCGTCGTCGTCATCGTCGTGCTCGGCAACGACTGGGGCGTGCTGAGCGTCGACACCAAGCCCGAGGTCTTCCTCGCCCCCTGGCGAACGCTGCACCGAACGCTGGCGAGCTGGCAGGACGCCCCCTTCCTCGGCTCGGCGAACTTCAACGTCGGGATGGCGCCGGTCACGCTCGTGACCGGCCTGCTCGAGGCCCTGGGCATGCCGCCGTGGCTGGTGGCGCGGGTGTGGCGCCTCGCACTGCTGCTGCTGGCGGGGGCGGGTGCGAGGCGGTTCTACGCCGACCTCACCGAGGGCACCACCGCGGCGACGGCGACGGCCCGGGTGGCGACGGCTGTCGCCTTCGTCGCGAACCCGTACATCCTGCTCGGCGGCGCCACGACGCCGACCCTGCTGCCCTATGCGCTCCTGCCATGGTTCCTGACCAGCCTGCGCCGCGGCTTCGCAACGCCACGGGGCTGGGCCGCCCCCGCCCGAGCTGCACTGTGGATGGCCGCGATGGGAGGCATGAACGCCGGTGTCGTGCCCTTCCTGCAGCTCCTCGCCGTACCTGCGCTCCTGGTGCACGCACACCGCTGCGAGGGGCGCACCTGGCGTGCGCTGCTGAGTGTGAGCGTTCGGACCCTGGTGCTCACTGCCGCCCTGTCCGCCTACTGGCTGGTACCCGCCCTCGCCGCGGTCGGTCTCGGCTCGGCCATCGCGGGCACCACCGAGCCGCTCAGCGCGATCGGCGCCGCCTCCTCCTACGCCGAGGTGTTGCGCGGGCTCGGCTTCTGGCCGCTCTACGGGGGTGACGCCGCAGGCCCCTTCATGCCGGGCCTGGTCGCGTACGTGACCAGCCCGGTCGTCATCGTCGCCAGCTTCGCCCTCCCGCTGGCCGCTGCTGTCGGTGCGTTGGTCTCCCGCTCACGGGTGCGGGTGCTGGGCGCAGGGCTCCTTGTCGCGTCGGTGCCTGTCATGGTGGGCTTCTTCCCCCCTGACAGCCCGAGCCCGCTCGGCCGCCTGCTCACGCTGTCCGTCGAGCACGTCCCGGGCGCGGTGGCGCTGCGGACGACGAACAAGGCGGGTGCGGTGCTCGAGCTCGGCCTCGCGCTGCTCGTCGGTCTGGGGGCCGCTGAGCTCCCTCGGCGGTTGCCTGCCCGCAACAGCCGGGTCGCCGCCGCGGCCGTCGCCGCCGTGGTCGTGACGGCATCCGTCGCACCCGCCTTCACCGGCGGTCTGTTCACCCTGCGGGTGCCCCTGCCGGGGTACTGGCGAGACGCGGCCAGCGCCCTGGACGACACCCACGACGGGACTCGGGTGCTCTTCGTCCCCGGGATCACCCTCGCCCGCTACCGCTGGGGCTACCAGGTGCCCGACGACCTGGGGAACGCGCTCCTGAGTCGCGACACCGTCGTGCGCACCACCGTCCCCAACGGCACCACGTACGCGGCGAACCTGCTGGCGGGCACGGACCTGCGCCTGCAGGAGGGCGACCTGCCCCCCGGGGCACTGTCCGCGCTCGCCCGCTACATCGGTGCCGGCGATGTGCTCGTCCGCAACGACGTGGTGTGGGAGCTGTCGGACGGCGCGCGCCCCGCCGTCGTCGCGGGCGCCGCCGCCCAGGACCCGGGGCTGAGACCCGTGGCGGCGTTCGGTGCGGTGGGGCAGTTCACGACGTCGGGCGGGGCCGCGCCTGCGTCGGTGGCGGACCAGGCGACGGCCGCCGACGCGGCCCTCCCCCCGCTGCAGCGCTACGCCGTCGCGGATGCCCGCCCACCAACCAGGCAGGTAGGTGCCGGCGGCGCGCTGCTCGTCGACGGTGACGGCGAGGCCCTCCCCGACCTGGCAGCGGCCGGGTTGCTCGCCGGTGACCCAGCCCTGCTGACAGCCGGGGCCATGGACCCGGCTTCGTTGCGCCAGGCGCTGCTCGACGGCGCCGAGGTGGTCCTCACCGACACCAACGCCAGGCGCGAGTGGAACCCCCAGAAGCTCGCCGGCGGCACCGGTGCCCTGCAGCCGGCGACGGCGCCGGTGGAGCCGACCCGGGCCCTGTTCACCCCCGACGACCAGACGGTGGCGGTGGACGCGGGGACGGCGGCGGCGGGTGCGCAGGGCCGGGGCATGCTGTTCGGCCCGGTCCCGGGCGGCGACCCGAGCCTTGCCTTCGACGGCGACCGCACGACGGCCTGGCTCACGGGGAACTTCGGCACGGGCGCGGGCAACACCCTCACCGTGCACGCCGCGCGCGTCGTCGCGATGCCGCAGGTGCGCCTCTGGCTGCCCGCAGGCGCCGGGCAGCGCATCACGCGGGTGCGGGTCCACGTCAGCGGCGGTGGCAACGACGTCGACCGCGAGGTCCAGCTGAGCCCCCTGCCGGCGCAGCCGACGGTCGTCAGCCTCGGCGACGCCCGCGGCGACACGGTCGCCATCGAGATCCTGGCCACCGACGGCACGGGGTACGGCGCCGTGGGTCTGGCCGAGGTCGACGTCCCCGGATTCTCCGTCGTGAAGGTCGCCCGGCTCCCCGTCCGCCTCGTGCATGCCCTGGGCGGTCTCGACCCGACGGCCCGAGCGGTGCTGTCCGGCACACCGGTCGACGTCCTGCTGCACCGCCGCCTGGGGTCGCCCTCGGATGTCGGGGACGACGAGGAGCCTCGCCTCGCCCGCGACTTCAGCCTTCCCGACGCCCGCGTGCTCTGGCTGTCGGGGCACCTGCGTCTGGCTGCCGGTGCAGCTGACGAGGCGGTCGACGCCCTGCTCGGGGCCGGCGCCACCGTCCAGGCGACGTCGTCCTCCCGCGCCTTCGCCAACCCTGACCTGCGCGCCTCACGCGCGTTGGACGTCACCGCCACGGGCACCCCCGACCTGAGCACGGGCTGGGCCCCGGCAGAGCCCGTCGTCGGTGAGTGGGTGCAGGTGCGCTTCCCGCGGCACGTCATCGACCACCTCAACGTCACGCAGTCCGGCACCGGCGGCGCGGGGTCGGCGCTGACGACGCGCGCCGGGGTGAGCATCGACGGTGGCGCCGAGCGACAGGTCGACCTGGGGCCAGGCACCACGCGGATCCCGCTGCCTGCGACCGCCGCCTCCAGCGTGCGGCTCACGCTGCGCAACCGCGTCGGGACCGGCCCTGTCGTGGTCAGCGACCTAGCACTGCCCGGTGTCGCACCGTTCACCCCGCCCGCCACGCCACCGGCTGCTGCGCCCTGCCTGGACGCCGGCATGCTGGACGGGCGCCCAATCGCGGTCCGGCCGCTGGGCTCGGTGCAGGATCTCGCCGCCGGTTCCCCACTGCCGTTCGTGGGCTGCTCGGGGTCCCCGCTCGACCTGTCAGCCGGCCGGCACTGGCTGCGACCCGTCGGCGCGTGGGCGATCGACGACCTCCTCCTGCGCGACGCGCGGTCGCGCGCGGGCACTGCGACCACGACGAGGCCCGCCGACACAGCGAGCGCGACGGTCGAGTCGACCTCGCCCACGCGGGTCACGGTGCGTACGCGCGCCACGCACCGGCCCTACCTCGTCGTGGCAGGCAAGGGCTTCGACGCCGGCTGGACGGCGTCGGCTGACGGCGCCGACCTCGGCCGCCCGTTGCTTGTCGACGGGTACAGCGCCGGCTGGCGGATCGGCGACGGGCTCGCGCACACGGTCGTGATCCGCTACACCCCCGCCCTGCGCGGCACGGTTGCCGCCGCGCTGAGCATGATCTTCCTGCTGGGCTGCGCCGTCCTAGCGATCTGGCCGGGTCTGCGCGTCTCGGGGCGGATAGCATCCTCGGAACCTCGGAGGGGCCACCGCTGGGTCGAAGGGCCATGACCCGGCCGCTGCTGGGAGCACCGTGATCACCAATGCCGTTCGGCTGCTGCCCGCCCCCGTCGCGCACGAGCTGCGGCGTACGAGGGCGATGCTCACGCGACGCCGCTACGCGCGGATGTCGCTCGAGCAGGCCTTCACGACGATCTACCGGAGGAACCTCTGGGGCGGCGCCCCGGGTGAGTACCACTCGGGGCTTGGCTCGGATCCGGAGGTGGCTGACGCGTACTGCCGACTCGTCGCCTCTGTGATCCGGGAGCGCCGCGTGACCACTGTCCTCGACCTGGGCTGCGGCGACTTCCAGGTGGGGGCGCGCCTGATGAGCCTCGTCGACCCCGAGGACGGGGTCAGGTACATCGGGGTCGACATCGTCGCCGACCTCGTCGCTCACAACCAGGCGCAGTTCGGGCGCCCCGGCGTCTCGTTCCTCGCCTCGGACATCACCAGCAGCGACCTGCCGGCGGCGGATCTCGTGCTCGTGCGGCAGGTCTTCCAGCACCTGTCGAACGCGCAGATCTCGGCTGCCCTGGATCGGCTGGCGCGCTACCCGGCGATGCTCGTCACCGAGCACTTCCCGCACGTCGGGCGGGGGTTCGCGCCGAACAGGGACAAGGTTCACGGCCCCGGCATCCGGACGCTGTCGAACTCGGCCGTCGTGATCGATGCACCACCCTTCGCAGTCCCGAACGCGGACGTGGTGCTCACCACGACCCTGCCCGGACGCACGAGCCGCAAGCCGGAGTCCTTACGGACGTGGCTCGTCGTCGCCGCGTGAACGCTCGCGGGCGCCGTCCCCGTGCGGAGGCGGACGCCGTCCTCCCGCCGGCGTCCATCGGGCGGGCCGGCGGCGTGCTCGCGCTGTCCAGCCTGTTCGCCAACCTCCTCGGTTATGCGGTGACCCTGGTCCTGAGCCACGCTCTGCTGCCGAGCGACTTCGGGGCCATCGGGGCGCTCTTCAACCTCATGCTGATCGGCGCCGTGCCGGCTCTGGCGATGCAGCTCGTGGCCGCTCGCGCGACTGCCCACCTCATGCGGGACCGTGCCGCTGCCACTGCCGCCGCCACTGCCGTGGCCGGGTTCCCGGGTCCGGGCGATCCCGGCGGCCGGCGGTCCGAGGGGGCCGACATGCTGGCCCTGGACGCCGAGCTCGGCAGGGTCGCGGCGTTGCTCGGGGTCGGCCTCTGCCTGGGCATGCTCGTGCTCGCACCTGTTCTGGCGGGGTTCCTGCACCTGGACGGCGTCGCGCCGGCAGCCTTCCTGGCGCTGTCCTTGCTGCCGACGACATTGGTCTTCGCCGCCCAGGGGATGCTTCAGGGCGAGGAGCGCTTCACCGCTCTGTCGATCCTCTTCCTCACCGCCGCGGGGGTGCGCTTCGCCGGCGGCGCTGTCGCGGGACTGGTGGGCTGGGGCCAGACGGGGGTGATGGGGGCGATGGCCGTCGGCGCGCTGGTCGCCGCCGTGGTGTCCGTCCGGATGGTCCCGACGATGCTTCGGCGACCGAGGCCGGGAGCCCGTCGGGCCCTTCTTGGCCGCCAGGTCGGTGCCTCGACCGTGTCTACGGCCGGCTTGCTGCTGCTGTTCAACATCGACGTGCTGCTTGCACGTCACTTCCTGCCGGCCGAGACCTCCGGGCTCTATGCGGCCGGCTCGCTGTTCGCGAAGGCCGCGTTCTGGGCACCGCAGTTCCTCGCGACCCTGCTCTTCCCCCGCATGACCTCCCACGCCCACCGCCGCAACGCCGTCGCCACGGGCCTCGCCCTGACCGTCGCCATCGGCGCCGCCATCCTGGTGGTCGTCGTCGCCGCCGGCGAGACGGCGGTACGGCTCGTCGCGGGACCGGCATATGTCGCCGTCACGCCCCAAGTGTGGATCTTCGCCGCGCTCGGCGGCGTGCTGGCCGTCGTCCAGCTCCTGGTCTACGCGCGCCTTGCCGTGGCCGACCGTCGGCTGGGGATCGCGACCTGGGTCGCGGCTACGGGGGTGTGCGCGGTGGTCGCGGTGTGGACGCACGACAGCATCGCGGCGATTGCCGGAACCGCGCTCTGCGGGGCGACGGCGCTGGCGATCCTGGGCGGCGTCATCGAGTGGTTCGCCCCGCACGGTCACGTCCGAGCAGCCCCGCCTGGCCCCTGAACCAGTCGATCGTCATCCGAAGGCCGTCCTCCAGGGCCACGGTGGGCATCCATGCGAGCTCACGCTGAGCCATGGAGATGTCGGGCTGACGCACGGTCGGGTCGTCGACGGGCCTGGGGACGAAGCTGATGCCCACGTCGACCCCGACGAGCCGGACGATGAGCTCGGCGAGCTCCAGGACGGAGGACTCGTCGGGGCTTCCGATGTTCATCGGACCGGGGTGGGCGCTGAAGAGCAACCGGAGGAGCCCCTCCACCTCGTCGTCGACGTACACCACCGAGCGCGTCTGCCGACCGTCCCCGGCCACCGTGAGATCCTCCCCGTCGAGTGCCTGACGGATGAACGTGGGGATGGCTCGGCCGTCGTCGGGGCGCATTCGGCTGCCGTAGGTGTTGAAGATCCTCGCGATCGAGGTGTCGACCCCGTGGGTCGACCGGTACGCGACGGTCAGCGCCTCGGCGAACCGCTTGGCCTCGTCGTACACCCCCCGCGGACCGACGGGGTTGACGTTGCCCCAGTAGTGCTCCGGCTGCGGATGCACCTCGGGGTCGCCGTAGACCTCGGAGGTGGAGGCGAGCAGGAACCGGGCCCCCTTCTCCCGGGCCAGGCCGAGAGCGTGCAGCGTGCCGATCGAGCCGACCTTCAGCGTCTCGATCGGCATGCGCAGGTAGTCCGCCGGCGAGGCCGGCGAGGCGAAGTGCAGCACGTAGCCGACCGGGCCGCTCACGTGCACGTAGTCGGTGAGGTCCGCCCTCACCAGCCGCAGCCGGGGGTTCTCGACGACATGTGCGAGGTTGGACGGCGTCCCGGTGAGGAAGTTGTCGAGGCAGACGACCTCCAGGCCCAGGCCCAGCAGTGCCTCGCACAGGTGCGACCCGAGGAACCCCGCCCCGCCGGTCACCACCGCACGTGGCGTTCGGCCCGGGGGCACCGTGAGCTCATGCACGGCGGGAGTATGTCAGGGCACTGCGCAGTGACGTGGCCGAACGCCCGCGAGCTCCGCCGTCTGGGCGTGCATGACCGCCGGTGCCACGTGGGGGGTCAGTGGCCGGCCTCGTGCCAGGAGCCGCCGACGCCGACCGAGACCTCCAGGGGCACCGAGAGCGCGGCCGCACCGGCCATCTTCTCGCGCACGAGCTTCTCGACAGCGTCGCGTTCCCCCGGCGCCACCTCGAGCACCAGCTCGTCGTGCACCTGCAGGAGCAGGCGGCTCGACAGGCCCGCCGCCCCGAGACCATCGTCCACGCCGAGCATGGCCACCTTGATGATGTCGGCGGCCGACCCCTGGATCGGGGCGTTGAGCGCCATCCGCTCAGCACCCTCGCGTCGCTGGCGGTTGTCGCTGGACAGGTCGGGCAGGTAGCGGCGCCGGCCCATGAGGGTCTCGGTGTACCCGGTTCGCCTGGCCTGGGCCACCACACCCTGCAGGTAGTCGCGAACGCCGCCGAAGCGCTCGAAGTACTCCTCCATCAGCGAGCGCGCCTCCTCGACCCCGATCGTCAGCTGACGCGACAGGCCGAACGCGCTCAAGCCGTATGCCAGCCCGTACGACATCGCCTTGATCTTGGACCGCATCTGCGGCGTCACGTCGGCGGCCGGGACCCCGAAGACCCGGGACCCGACGAAACGGTGCAGGTCCTCCCCCGACCGGAACGCCTCGATCAGCCCCTCGTCTGCCGAAAGATGGGCCATGATGCGCATCTCGATCTGCGAGTAGTCGGCCGTCAGCAGGCACTCGTACCCTGGGCCGACCACGAACGTCGTGCGGATCCGCCGGCCCTCGTCGGTGCGGATGGGGATGTTCTGCAGGTTCGGGTCGGTGCTCGACAGCCGTCCCGTGGCCGCGATCGTCTGCTGGTACGTCGTGTGGATGCGCGCGTCGTCCGCCACCGCCTTGAGCAGGCCCTCGACGGTCTGGCGCAGCTTGGAGGCGTCCCGGTGGCGCAGCATGTGCAGCAGGAACGGGTGCTCCGTCTTGGTGTACAGGTCGGCCAGGGCGTCGGCGTCTGTGGTGTAGCCGGTCTTGGTCCGCTTGGTCTTCGGCATGCCGAGCTGGTCGAACAGCACCACCTGTAGCTGCTTGGGCGAGCCGAGGTTGATCTCGCCGCCGATCACCGCGAAGGCCTCCTTGGCGGCGTCTGCGACCGCGGCGGCGAAGTACCCCTCGAGATCCGACAAGGCCTCGACGTCGACGGCGATGCCGGCGCCCTCCATACGGCCGAGGACACCCACCAAAGGGAGCTCCACCTCCGCCAGCAGCCGGTCCCCGCCCCGTTCCGTGAGCTCGCGCGCGAGCACCTCGGACAGCTCGAGCACCGCCCGCGCCCGGATCATCGACGCCTGCGCCTCGTCGAAGGCGCTGCTCAGCCCGGGCACGGCGTCGAGCATGAGCTGGCCGGTCTCCTCCCGTCCGTGCTCGGCCCGTAGCTCCCGGAACAGGTGCCTCAGGGTCAGGTCGGCCAGGTCGAAGCTGCGCTGGTCCGGACGGCACAGATAGGCGGCGAGTGCGGTGTCGCTGACCAGGCCGGCCAGTGGCAGCCCGCGGGCGGCCAGCGCCGCCATCGGCCCCTTCGCATCGTGCAGCACCTTGCCGGCGGTCGGGTCCGCGAGCCAGGCGGCCACGGCGTCCAGGGTCTCGGGCGTGGCGCCGACGAGGTCGACGTGCCCGGCGTAGCCGTCCGCCCCGGCGACCGCGAGGCGCCGGGCGTCGCCGCTGCCACGCCCCCACGACCCCACGACGTCCACGCCGGCGACCCCGCGGGCGTGCTCGGCGAACCACGCGGCCGCCCCCGGACCGGCCAGCACCGACGTCTGCAGGTCGAAGCCGCCCTCGGCCTCCGGCTCCGGGGTCGACAACGTCGCGAAGAGCCGCTCCCGCAGCACCCGGAACTCCAGACCGTCGAAGACCTGGTGCACCTCCTCCCGGTCCCAGCTGCGCACCCGCAGGTCGTCCAGCGCGAGCGGCAGGTCGAGGTCGTCGACCAGCCTGTTGAGCCGGCGGTTGCGCAGCACGGAGTCCAGGTGTTCGCGCAGGCTCTCGCCCACCTTGCCCGGGATCGACGCGACGTTCGCCACGATCCCGTCGAGGTCGCCGTACATGCCGAGCCACTTCGCGGCCGTCTTCGCGCCGACCCCCGGGACCCCGGGCAGGTTGTCGCTGCTCTCGCCCACGAGCGCGGCGAGGTCGGGGTAGCGCTGCGGGCTGACGCCGTAGCGCTCGAGGACGACCGAGGGCGTCATCCTGATGAGCTCGGAGACCCCGCGCAGCGGGTAGAGGACGGTGACGTCGTCGTCCACGAGCTGGAGCGCATCCCGGTCGCCGGTGCTGACGAGCACCTGGAACCCCGCCTCACGGGCCTGGCGGGTCAACGTGGCGATGACGTCGTCCGCCTCGTACCCGTCTTTCTCCAGGACTGAGACACGCAGGGCGGCAAGGACCTCCTTGACGAGGTCCACCTGCCCGGCGAACTCCCCGGGTGAGGCGCTGCGGTTGGCCTTGTACTCGGCGTACTCCAGGGTGCGGAAGGTCTGCCGCGAGACGTCGAAGGCCACGGCGACATGGTCGGGCTGCTCGTCGCGCAACGCGTTGATCAGCATGGACGTGAAGCCGTAGACGGCGTTGGTGACCTGCCCTGTCGAGGTGGAGAAGTTCTCCACCGGCAGGGCGAAGAAGGCCCGGTACGCCATCGAATGGCCGTCCACCAGCAGCAGGCGGTGACGCCCGCCGGCAACGGTTGCGGGGGTCTGGCTCACGCGGCCACCCTACGGGTAGCCGGCGACAGGTCAGACGCCGTCGGCGAGCACCGGCAGCTCCCGCGTGACCGGCGAGGCCGCCACGGCGTCGAGGTCGATGACCCGCCGCGCCCGACCGGTGAGGTCCGTCTCACCGGCGAGCCCGCGCTCCGGAACACCGGCGAGCTCCGGAACACCGGCGAGACCCGTAACACCGGCGAGTTCCCTACGACCGGAGACGTCCCCCAGCGTCGGCGCCAGGGCCGCCGAGGTTCTCGCCGAACGCGCCCGCAGCGACCTGCGCCTCGACAGCAGGTCGTCCAGCGCGGGACGGCGCCCACCCCCGGCCAGCCGACGGTGCAGCACGGACGTGCTCACCACGCGCCGGACGACGACGGGGGCGAATCCCAGACGGGCGAAGAACCGGTGCGCCTCGCGTGCGGCCGGCGCCACCGAGCACAGCACCTGCTCGGCTCCCGTGCGCTCGGCAAGGCCGGTCAACGCGGCCAGCAGCGCGTGCGCGACGCCCCGGCGGCGCACGTCCTTGCTCACGAAGAGGTGCTCCAGGTGCATGACGTCGCCCTCGAGCAGCGGCATCACCGGGGCCACCCGAAGAAGCGCGTACCCCGCCGGGCGGCAGTCGAGGCGGGCCAGCAGCACCTGCACCTCGTTGCGGTCGAGCGCCTCCGTGAGCCGACGGCGGAGCTGGTCGGGGCCTGTCCCGGTACCTGGTCGGCCCATGGCAGCGAGCTCCTCGCGGGCCTGGGACCACAGCAGCAGCAGGTCCTCCACGTCGCCGACCCCCGCGCGACGGACCTCGACCGGAAGACGCGGCACCACGGCCTCCTGCTCGTCAGCCAGCGCCCACCGGCGCGGCGGTTCGCCTGGCTTCCCCCGCCTGCGCGCCGAAGCCTACGGCTTGTGCACGGGATGCGACAGGGGCGCACGGATTCCGTTGCGAGACATCACGAGGACGGACGAGTAGGCACGAGTCCAGGCGACCTGGCGGTGGTGCCCGACTACTGTGCGTAGCCACGGGACGCCGCCGAGCGGGTCCCGACTCCTCCCTCGGACGGCGCAGGGCCGGGCAGCCCGCGCCCGGTCCTCACACGGCCGTGGAGCTCTCAGCCTCCGAGGTACGCCCGCACGACCTCGTCGTCCTTGGCCAGCTCGCGGGCGTTGCCCTCCAGCTTCATCAGGCCCGACTCCAGAACGTACGCATAGTCGGCGATCCTCAGCGCGGCCAGGGCGTTCTGCTCCACGAGGAGCACGGTCGTGCCCTGGTCGCGGATCGTCTGGATCGTGTCGAAGATCAGGTCGACCAGGACCGGCGCGAGCCCCATGGACGGCTCGTCGAGCAGCAGCAGCTTGGGGCTGCCCATCAGGGCCCGCCCAACGGCGAGCATCTGCTGCTCACCGCCGGACATCGTGCCGGCCTTCTGCGCGATCCGCTCCCTCAACCGCGGGAACAGGGTGAGCACCCGCTCGAGATCCGTGGCGATGGCTTCGGTGTCGTTGCGCAGGAACGCCCCGAGGTCCAGGTTCTCCTTCACGGTCATCCGCGGGAAGATCCGCCGACCTTCGGGGCTGTGGCAGACGCCTTCGGCGACGATGTCGTGGCCCTGCATCGACGTCAGGGACTTCTCGCCCAGCCGGACCGACCCCTTGCGCGGCCTGATCAGCCCCGAGATCGTCCGCAGCGTGGTCGACTTGCCCGCTCCGTTGGACCCGATCAGCGTGACGATCTCACCCGTGCGGACCGAGAACGTCAGCCCCTTCACCGCCGCGATGTTCCCGTAGTAGACGTGGAGGTCCCGGACGTCGAGCAGGACCTCGGCGTCGTGGCGCCTGCCCGACTCGTCGCCGCTCACTCGTCGCTCCCGTAGCCGTGGGTGCCGGTCTTGCCGAGGTAGGCCTCGACCACTCGGGCGTCGTTCTTGATGTCGTCCGGGCCCCCCTCGGCGATCTTCTCGCCTCGGTCGAGCACGGTGATCCGCTCGCTCACGCGCATCACGACGCTCATGTCGTGCTCGATGAGCAGCACGGACACCCTCCGTTCGTCGCGGACCCGGTGGACGAACTCGACGAAGCGCTGGGACTCCTGCGGGTTCATGCCGGCCGTCGGCTCGTCGAGCAGCAGGATCTGCGGCTTCAGCGCGAGCGCACGAGCGACCTCGAGCCTGCGCTGGTCACCGTAGGAGAGGTTGCGGGCGTACTCGTGGGTGGTCTTGCCGATGCCCACGAAGTCCAGCAGCTCCTGGGCGAAGACCCGCGCCTCCCGCTCCTCGCGTCGCTGGCGCGGGGTGCGCAGGATCGTGTCCACGATCCCGGCCTTCATGTGCGAGTGCATCGCCACCATCACGTTCTCCTCGGCCGTCATGAGGTTGAACAGCCGGATGTTCTGGAACGTCCGGGCCAGCCCGATCGAGGCGATCGTGTGGGGAGCCATGCCGGTGACGTCGCGCTCGCCGAGCATCACCCGGCCCGTCGTCGGCTTGTACAGCCCTGTGAGCACGTTGAAGAACGTGGTCTTCCCGGCGCCGTTGGGGCCGATCAGGCTGACGATGCCGAGATGCGGGATGGTGAAGGTGACGTCGCTGACGGCCACCAGCCCGCCGAAGCGGATGGTGATGTGGCTGGCGGTCATGGCCAGCGCCTGGGCCGGCGCCGCCTGCGGCAAGGTCGCGCTCATGCCCCCTCCCCTTCCAGGTCGGCACCGACGGACTCCAGCTCGCCCCGTTCGGGCTCCTGCAGCACCTGGCGGGTCCTCGTCTCGGGCAGCAGTCCCTCACGACGGAAGAGCATCATGAGGATGAGGATCATGCCGAAGAGCAGGTACTGGTAGTTCCGGAACTCGATGCTGGTCCCGAGGGCCGAGTTCACCGTGTCGCCGACCTGTGCCAGGCCCGTCGAGTTGATCCAAGCCAGCCCGAGCGCCCCCACGGTGACGCCCCACACGTTGCCCATGCCACCCAGCACCACCATGGCCAGGAGGGTGATGGAGATCGCGAAGTCGAAGCGGCTGGCGAAGATGCCGCCGACGAACGTCGCGAACGCCACCCCGCCGAGCCCGCCCGCGAAGGCGCCCACCGCGTACGCCGAGAGCTTCGTCCGCATCAGCGGGACCCCCATGAGGCTCGCCGCGAGCTCGTCCTCACGGATGGCCAGCCACGCCCGACCCAGGCGCCCCTCCCGGATCCGCAGCGAGACGAACATCATGAACGCCGCGAGCAGGCAGTAGATGAGGAACTTGAACGGGAGGTCGGCGACCCCCATGCCCAGCTGGTGCGGCACACCGGGGATGAGGCTGAGCGGCCACATCGGGATGGTGTCGACCGGGGTGATCCCCTTGTCGCCGTTGGAGAGGTTGAAGCCGAACACGTTCTCGCCGTTGCGGAAGATCTGCGGGATGATCTCGCCGAACCCGAGCGTGACCAGCGCGAGGTAGTCGCTCTTCAGCCGCAGGGTCGGCGCGCCGATGAGGATGCCCCAGAGCGCGCAGAACAAGCCCGCGATCGGCAGCACCAGCCAGAAGTTGAGGTGGATGCCCTGGTCCAGGCCCTCTGCCGGTAGCGGGTGCCCCAAGATATTGATCTTGATGCCGTCGAAGAACGGCGACATGAGCCAGCCCGCGCAGTAGCCGCCGATCGCCCAGAAGGCCACGTACCCCAGGTCCAGCAGGCCCGCGTAGCCGACGACGATGTTGAGGCCGAGCGCGAAGACCACCCAGAGCACGGCCTCGCTCGCGACCGTGACGGACAGCCAGGTCTGGAAGAACGCCTGAGTCTGGCTCGAGGCGTTCGGGAGCACCTTCCAGTAGAGGAAGAAGAGGCCGAACGCCGCGATCGCCAGCCCGATGGGCCAGGCACGTGAGGTGCGGCCGGCGAAGGGATGGCTGCTCTCGGGTGCAGGGGGCGCAGGCGGTGCGGACGGTGCGGTCGCCATCGTCACACCTTCTCCGTCGTGGACGTCCCGAGGATCCCGGACGGCTTGAACACCATGACCATGATGAGGATCGAGAAGACGACGGTCTGCGACCAGGCAACGCCGAGGAGGAACCGGTCGTTCAGCGCCTGGATGATCCCGATGATGAACCCACCGAGCACGGCCCCGTTGAGGTTCCCGATGCCTCCGAGCACCGCCGAGGTGAACGCGATGAGCCCGAGCTGGAAGCCCAGGTCGTAACGGGTGGTCCCGATGGTCTGGACGAACAGCAGCCCGGCGGCACCGGCCAGCGCACCGCCGAGGGCGAACGTGAAGGCGATCGTGCGGTCCACATTGATGCCCATGAGGCGGGCGGCGTCCTGGTCCTGCGCGGTGGCGCGCATCGCCTTGCCCTGGCGGGTCTGCTGCACCACGTAGGTCATGAGCATGAGCAACGGGATCGTCGCGCCGATCACCACGATGAGAGACCACGGGATCTTGACGTTCAGGACGGTGAACCCCGAGCTGCCGAGCAGGGTGTCCCAGTTGCGTTGACCCGAGCCGTTGGTCATGATGCCCAACCACTGGTAGGTGAAGCTCAGGCCGACTGCGGTGATCAACGGCGCGAGCTTGGGAGCCCGCCGAAGGCGCCGGTACGCCACGCGCTCGGCTGCGGTGTTCAGCGCCGCCCCGGCGGTCATCACCACGAGCAGGGTCAGGAGCATGAGGAGGAAGCTGGTGACGCTGGCGCTCTTCGCGCCGAGCCAGTTCACGAGCAGGAAGCCGCTCAGCACGGTGGTGAGCATGAACAGGTCGCCGTGCGAGAAGTTGATCAGTTCGATGATGCCGTAGACCAGCGTGTACCCGAGGGCCACCAGGGCGTACAACGCTCCGATGTTGACCCCCGAAGCCAGCGAGGTGAAGAACGACGCGGGCTGGGTGACCATGAGCCACAGCACCCAGATCGCGACTACGGCAACCAGCCCCAGGCCCAGCACGTTCTCCACACCCAGGCGCAACCAGCCCGTTCGCGCCTCGGCCTCCTCCACGACGGTCTGACTCATGGTCGCGCCTCTCCGGTCGTTCGATGGGAAAGATCGCATGCCCCGACGCAGGCGCTGAGCGGGGTTCGGCACGAACCCCGCTCAGCGCCCTCCACGTCAGGTCGCGTTCGCCAGGTAGGGCTCCTTGCCGTCCTTGATCGTCAGCATGACGATGTCGGGCGCGGCGACGTCACCGGTCGCTGGGTCGATCTTGAGCTCCTTGCCGGTCACCGACTTGTCGGCGGGGACCGTGACACCTGCGCCGCTGAAGACCTGGTTGGTCACACCGGCCTTGGTGCCGTCGGACTTCTCGATCGCGGCCAGGATCACCTGCACGGCGGCCACGCCGTAGAGGGCGTAGCTCGTCGCCGGGTCCTTGCCGTACTTGGTCTTGTAGTCGGCGAGCAGCTTGGCCGGCACGCCACCGGCAGCCTGCAGCTGCGACGTCGACTGGCCGGCGAACGAGATGTACATGCCCTGGCCCTGGGCGAGGCTGTCGAGCTCGGGGTAACCCGAGAACCCGTCCGGCGCCATCGACTTCACCGTGGTGTTGTCGCCGAGCACGGCCACCTTGTCCTTGACCAGCTGGCCACCGTTGTTGTCGTAGATCCCCGCGAGGAACACCATGTCCGGGTTCGTCGCCTTGATCTTGTTGAACAGGTTGGTGTAGCTGGGCTGCTTGCTGTCCCAGGGCTCGTTGCCGAGCACGGTGGCGCCGAGCTTCTTCATCTCGGCCTCGAAGGCCTTGGCGACACCCTGACCGTAGGTCTGGTTGTCGTTGAGGATGTAGACGCTCTTCACGCCCAGCTGGTTGACGGCGAAGCGGGCGTCCGCCCCACCCTGCAGGTCGTCCTTGGCGCACACGCGGGCGTAGTTCCGCTTACCCGTCGGGTAGTACTTCTGCGGCTCTCCAGCCTCCCACGGACCCGTGAGGCCCGGGTTGGTGTTGGCGTGCGAGACCATGAGCATCGAGGCGGCGTTGAGCACCGGGACCTCGATCTTGGCGCAACCGGAGTTGTAGGTGCCCATCACGGCCACCTCGTTGGCGTTCGCCACGTGGTCCTGCGCGTTCTTCGCGCAGGTCGCGTCATCCCACTGACCCTTGGCAGCCGTCGAGTCGTCGTACGCCTTGAACTGGATCGTGTAGTTCCCGACCTTGTTGCCGATCTGGTCGAGGTACAGCTTGATCGCGTTGTTCGTCGACTCGGACGCGTCCTTCGACGCACCCTGGAGAGGCATGTCGCTCGAGATGATCAGCGTCTTGCCACTGCTACCGCCTCCGCCACTGCTACCGCCTCCGCATGCGGCCAGGCCCAGCGCCGCGATTGCGACGACAGCCACGGCCCGAACCGGCTTCGCCATGTCTACCTCTTTCCGAGACTCACGTTCTGATCGCCCGAACCTGCTGCTCAGGCGCCGATGGTCGGCGAAGTTACCACCCGAGCGCCTCCCGGTCGCCCGCCGACCGGCTTGTATTGGTCAAGGCTCGACAACGATTCGAGCACACCACGAAGAAACCCACCTAAATTGGTATACGAGGCTGTGTACAGAGGGCCGACCAGACCCGCGCACCCCGCCGCCGACCGGGCCGCCACCTCGGCGACCCTGGCCGTCCGCGCGGGCGCGGGCACCTCACTTCGGGCGGTCACGCTACTGGTCCCGGCCTCGGGCCACCACCCCACCCGTCCCATGCGGTCCGAGCGGGCTGCGCGCGGGCGGCGGCCCGACGCATGCGAGGGTCAGGTGGTCGGCTCCTCCGTGGCCGAGCTGATCACGGCCACGGCGACCTCGCGCATGGTCAGGCGCTTGTCCATCGACGTCTTCTGGATCCACCGGAACGCCTCCGGCTCCCCCAGGCCGAACTTCGTCTGCAACAGCCCCTTCGCCCGGTCGACCAGCTTGCGCGTCTCGAAGCGCTCGGCCAGGTCGGCCACCTCGTGCTCCAGCGCGGCGATCTCGGCGTAGCGGCTGACTGCGATCTCCAGGGCGGGCAGCAGGTCGTTCGCGGTGAACGGCTTCACGACGTAGGCCATGGCGCCGGCGTCGCGTGCGCGCTCCACGAGCTCGCGCTGCGAGAAGGCCGTCAGCAGCACGACGGGTGCGATCCGCGCGGCCGCGATCCGTTCCGCGGCGGAGATCCCGTCGAGCACCGGCATCTTGACGTCCATGACGACCAGGTCCGGGCGGTGCTCCTCCGCCAGGCGCACCGCCTGCTCGCCGTCCGCCGCCTCGCCGACGACGTCGTAGCCCGCCTCGCGCAGCATCTCCACGACGTCCAGCCGGATGAGGGCCTCGTCCTCGGCCACGACGACGCGGCGCGGCGCGGCCGCGGGGTCCGGGCGCTCACTCAACGCTGATCTCCTCGAGCACTCAGGTCGGTCACGACGGGCTGACCCCGCCGTGCGAGCAGTGTCCACACGGGCCGGGCAGGAGACCCACTAGGCTGGCGACGCCGGCCGGGTTGGTGGAATCGGCAGACACAGCGCACTCAAAATGCGCCGCTCGAAAGGGCGTGCGGGTTCGACTCCCGCACCCGGCACCGCTCATGCGCCCGCTCACTCACCCTCGCGGTAGGCAGCGACGACTCCGCCGACGGCGTCCCCCATCCGGTGCACCCGCATCGCGTTGAGCGAGCCCGGGATGCCGGGCGGGGAGCCGGCGACGATCACCACCTGGTCACCGACCGCCACGCGCCCGATCGACAGCAGCGCCTCGTCGACCTGCTTGACCATCTCATCGGTGTGGCTGACCGCCTCCGTGAGGAACGTCTCCACCCCCCACGTGAGGGCCAGCTGGGAACGCACGCTCGCGTCGGGCGTGAACACGACCAGCGGGATCCTCGAGCGCAGCCGCGCCATGCGCTTGGCGGAGTCCCCGCTCGTGGTGAACACCACGAGGTAGCGCACGTCGAGGATGTCGGCCACTGTCTCGGCGGCGAAGGTGATCGCCCCGCCCTTCGTGGACGGCCGCGTGCCCAGGGGCGGTATCCGGTCCAGTCCCTCGCGCTCGGTGTGCTCGATGATCCGAGCCATGGTGCGCACCGACTCCAACGGGTAGCGCCCGACGCTCGTCTCGCCGCTGAGCATGATCGCGTCGGCGCCGTCCAGCACCGCGTTGGCACAGTCGCTGGCCTCCGCCCGCGTCGGCCTCGGCAGCGAGATCATGGAGTCCAGCACCTGCGTGGCGACGATCACCGGCTTGGCCAGCCGACGCGCGATCTCGACGGCGCGCTTCTGCACCATCGGCACGTGCTCCAGCGGCAGCTCCACCCCGAGGTCGCCCCGGGCGACCATGATGCCGTCGAACGCCCGGACGATCTCCTCGAGGTTGTCGACCGCCTGCGGCTTCTCGATCTTGGCGATGACGGGCCGGCGCACGCCCTCCTCGTCCATGATCCGGTGGACGTCCTCCACGTCCTTGGCACTGCGCACGAACGACAGCGCGACCATGTCCACCCCGGCCTGCAGTGCCCACCGCAGGTCGCTCTCGTCCTTGTCCGACAGGGCGGGCACGCTGACCGCGACACCGGGGAGGTTGAGGCCCTTGTGGTCGGACACCGGCCCGGCGACCTCGACCCGGGTGACGATGTCGCGGTCGCTCACCCCCACCACGCGAAGGGCCACCTTGCCGTCGTCGACGAGGATCGCGTGCCCGATCGCGACGTCGCCGGGCAGCCCCTTGTACGTCGTCGAGGCGCGTTGCGCCGTACCGGCCACGTCGTCGATCGTGATCGTGAACGTCGAGCCTTCGGCGAGGGTCACGGGGCCGTCCGGGAACGACCCCAGCCGGATCTTCGGACCCTGCAGGTCGGCGAGCACGCCGACCGCACGCCGGGCCTGGTCGCTGGCCAGGCGCACGGCGTCGTAGCGAGCCCGGTGGTCGGCGTAGGTGCCGTGGCTGAGGTTGAGCCGGGCGACGTCCATGCCCGCCTCGACCAGCTCGCGCATCCGGCCGTCGATGGCCGGCCCGAGCGTGCAGACGATCTTCACACGACGCATGGTGAGACCCTAGGTCCTTCCTCGCCACCCCGCCGACCGGCGAGGCGGCTTCGTCGACGGGCCCGTCACACCGTGAGCGGTCGGGCGGACGGGGGGATCGGCGCGGGCAGCTGGGTGTGCCCGGTGAGCCACCGGTCGACCGCGGCGGCAGCGGAGCGGCCCTCGGCGATCGCCCAGACGATCAGTGACTGGCCCCGGCCGGCGTCCCCGGCGACGAACACCCCATCCACGGAGGTCATGTACGCCTCGTCCCGGCGGATCGTGCCGCGCTCGTCGACGTCGACGCGAAGCTGGTCCAGCAGGGGCCCGCGCTCGGGCCCCGAGAACCCCATCGCCAGCAGCACCAGCTGCGCCGGGATGTCCCGCTCGCTCCCCGCGACCGGGGTGAACCGCCCGTCCGCGGGCTCCACCTCGGCCAGGCGCAGCCCGGCGACGCCGCCCGCGCCGTCGCCGACGAAGGCCTGCGTGCTCACGGCGTAGACCCGCTCCCCGCCCTCCTCGTGCGCGCTGGAGACCCGATAGGTCATGGGGTAGGTCGGCCACGGCTGTGCGGCCGCGCGCTCCTGGGGCGGACGCGCGAGGATCTCCAGCTGGGTCACCGAGCGCGCTCCCTGTCGCAGCGCCGTCCCGAGGCAGTCCGCACCGGTGTCCCCGCCACCGATGATCACCACGTGCTTGCCCTGCGCGCTGACCTGGCCCTCGACGTGCTCGCCGAGGGCGACACGGTTCGCCGGCGGCAGGTACTCCATCGCCTGGAGGACGCCGCCCAGCTCGCGACCGGGCACGGGCAGGTCTCGCGCGGCGGTGGCCCCGACGGCCAGCACCACGGCGTCGTAGCGCTCGCGCAGCTGCTGCCCGGTGATCTCGACGCCGACGTCGACGCCGGGCCGGAAGCGGGTGCCCTCCGCCTCCATCTGGGCCAGTCGCCGGTCGAGGTGGCGCTTCTCCATCTTGAACTCCGGGATGCCGTAGCGCAGCAGGCCGCCCACGCGGTCCGCCCGCTCGTACACGGCCACCGTGTGACCGGCGCGGGTGAGCTGCTGGGCCACGGCCAGGCCGGCCGGCCCCGAGCCGATCACCGCGACGGTCTTGCCCGAGAGGCGGTCCGGCGGTTGCGGCGTGACCCACCCGTGCTCGAAAGCGGCGTCGATCACGCTCACCTCGACCTGCTTGATGGTCACCGCAGGCTGGTTGATCCCGAGGACGCACGCCTCCTCGCACGGCGCCGGGCAGAGCCGGCCGGTGAACTCCGGGAAGTTGTTGGTGGCGTGCAGCCGCTCGATCGCCTCGCGCCAGTCCTCGCGCCAGACGAGGTCGTTCCACTCCGGGATCAGGTTGCCCAGCGGGCAGCCGTTGTGGCAGAACGGGATCCCGCAGTCCATGCAGCGGCCGGCCTGGCGGCGCAGCACCTGCCGGTCGGTGTCCTCGTAGACCTCACGCCAGTCCTGCAACCGCACCGGGACCGGACGCCGCGCGGGCACCTCACGCGTGCGCAGCGTCAGGAAGCCCTTGGGGTCAGCCATGTGCCGCCTCCATGATCCGCGTCCAGACCTCGTCGCCGTCGAGGTCGAGGCCCTCGGCCTCCGCCTGCCGGCGCACGGCCACCACCCGCGCGTAGTCGCGCGGCATGACCTTCGTGAACCGGGCCACCGCGGCGTCCCAGTCCTGCAGGAGCCGCCAGGCGACGGCGGACTCGGTCTCCTCGCGGTGCCGGGTGACGAGCCTGTGCAGCAGCTGCCGGTCGTGCTCGTCCAGCGGGAGCAGGTCGACCATGTCGGGGTTGACCCGCACGCGGCGCAGGTCCAGCACGTAGGCGAGGCCACCAGACATGCCGGCGGCGAAGTTGCGCCCGGTGCGGCCGAGCACGACGACCGTGCCCCCGGTCATGTACTCGCACCCGTGGTCCCCCACGCCTTCGACCACCGCGGTAGCGCCGGAGTTGCGCACGCAGAACCGCTCCCCCACCTGGCCGCGCAACAGCACCTCCCCCGACGTCGCGCCGTAGGCGATCACGTTGCCGGCCACGATGTTCTGCTCCGCCGCGAACCCGGCCGCCCGGTCGGGGCGCACCACGATCCTGCCCCCCGACAGGCCTTTGCCGAGGTAGTCGTTCGCGTCGCCGAACAGGCGCAGGGTGATCCCGCGGGGCATGAAAGCGCCGAAGGACTGCCCGGCCGAGCCCGTGAGGGTCACGTCGATGGTGTCGTCGGGCAGGCCGGCCGACCCCCAGCGCTTCGTCAGCTCGTGGCCGAGCATGGCCGCCACCGTGCGGTTGACGTTGCGCACGGGAAGGCTGATGCGTACCGGTTCCCGCGACTCCAGCGCGTCGGCGGCCAGCTCGACGAGGCTGTGGTCGAGCGCCTTGTCCAACCCGTGGTCCTGGGTCGCCGTGCACCGCAGGGGCGTCCCCTCCGGCACGTCGGGCGCGGTGAGCACGCGGCTGAGGTCCAGCCCGGCCGCCTTCCAGTGCTCGACGGCGGAGTCGGTGTCGAGCACCTCGACGTGGCCGATCGCCTCGTCGAGGCTGGTGAAACCGAGCCGGGCGAGGTGCTCGCGCACCTGCTCGGCGATGAACTCGAAGAACGTGACCACGAACTCCGGCCTGCCGGAGAACCGGGTGCGAAGCTCGGGGTTCTGGGTCGCGACACCGACCGGACACGTGTCGAGGTGGCAGACCCGCATCATGACGCAGCCGGACACCACCAGCGGCGCTGTGGCGAAGCCGAACTCCTCGGCACCCAGCAGTGCGGCGATCACGACGTCGCGCCCGGTCTTGAGCTGGCCGTCGGTCTGCACGACGATCCGGTCGCGCAGGCCGTTGAGCACCAGGGTCTGCTGGGTCTCGGCCAGGCCGAGCTCCCAGGGGGCGCCGGCGTGCTTGAGCGACGTCAACGGGCTCGCGCCCGTGCCTCCGTCGTGCCCGGAGATGAGGACGACGTCCGCGTGCGCCTTGCTCACCCCGGCGGCTACCGTGCCGACACCGACCTCGGAGACGAGCTTGACGTGGATGCGAGCGGCCGGGTTGGCGTTCTTCAGGTCGTGGATCAGCTGCGCGAGGTCCTCGATGGAGTAGATGTCGTGGTGCGGCGGCGGCGAGATCAGCCCCACGCCGGCCGTCGAGTGCCGGGTGCGCGCGACCCACGGGTAGACCTTCGCACCGGGGAGCTGGCCGCCCTCCCCCGGCTTGGCGCCCTGCGCCATCTTGATCTGGATGTCGTCGGCGTGGGTCAGGTAGAGGCTGGTGACCCCGAACCGGCCCGAGGCCACCTGCTTGACGGCGCTGCGCCGGGTCGGGTCGAGGAGCCGGTCCTCGTCCTCCCCGCCCTCGCCGGTGTTCGACCTGGCCCCGATCGAGTTCATGGCGATCGCGAGCGTCTCGTGCGCCTCCTGCGAGATCGACCCGTAGGACATCGCCCCTGTCGAGAACCGCTTCATGATCGACTCGATCGGCTCGACGTCGGCCAGGTCCACGGGCGGCCGCAGACCCTCCGTGAACCCGAAGAGCCCCCGCAGGGTCATCAACCGTTGCGACTGCTCGTCGACCCGGCGGGTGTACTCACCGAACAGGTCGTAGCGCCGGGTCCGCGTCGCGTGCTGCAGCCGGAAGACCGTGTCGGGGTCGAACAGGTGCGGCTCGCCCTCGCGGCGCCACTGGTACTCCCCGCCCACCTCGAGCCGGCGGTGAGCCTGGCGGATGCCGTCGGGCGGGTAGGCGATCGCGTGCCGCCGGGCGACCTCCTCCGCGACGACGTCGAGGCCGACGCCGCCCAGCTGCGACGTCGTCCCCGTGAAGTGGGCGTCGATCACCTCGTCGCTCAGGCCGATCGCCTCGAACACCTGGGCGCCACGGTAGGAGGCGACCGTCGAGATGCCCATCTTGCTCATCACCTTCAGCACACCCTTGCCGAGTGCCTTGATGAGGTTGCGCACGGCCTGCTCGGGCGTGACGCCCGTGATGACGCCGCGGCGCACCAGGTCCTCCACGCTCTCCATGGCGAGGTACGGGTTGACCGCGGCGGCCCCGTAGCCGATGAGCAGCGCCACGTGGTGCACCTCGCGCACGTCGCCGGCCTCGACGAGAAGGCCGACCTGCGTGCGCGTCTTCTCGCGGATGAGGTGGTGGTGAACCGCGCTCACGAGCAGCAGAGAGGGGATCGGTGCGAGGTCGGCCGTGGAGTCGCGGTCGGACAGGACGACGAAGCGGGCTCCCTCGGCGATGTGCGCGGAGACCTCGGCACAGATCTCTGCCAGACGCTCGGCCAGCGCCGCACCTCCGGCGTCCACCCGGTACAGCCCCCGTGCGGTCGCCGTGGCGTACCCGGGCAGGTCGCCGTCGGCGTTGATGTGCACGATCTTGGCCAGCTCGTCGTTGTCGATCACCGGGAACGAGAGGACGAGCTGGCGGCAGTGCGCCGGCGTGGCCGACAGCGCGTTGCGCTCGGGGCCGATCGCGGTGCCCAAGGAGGTCACGAGCTCCTCCCTGATGGCGTCCAGGGGTGGGTTCGTCACCTGCGCGAAGAGCTGGGTGAAGTAGTCGAAGAGCAGCCGCGGACGCGAGGACAGCACGGCGATCGGGGAGTCGGTTCCCATCGAGCCGATCGGCTCCACCCCGGTGCGCGCCATGGGTGTGAGCAGGACGCGCAGCTCCTCCTCGGTGTAGCCGAACGCCCGCTGCCGGCGGGTGACGGATGACGGGGTGTGCACGACGTGCTCGCGCTCGGGCAGGTCCGACAGCAGGAACCGCCCGGCGTGCAGCCACTCGTCGTACGGGTGGTGGCCGGCGAGGTCGGACTTGATCTCCTCGTCGTCGACGATCCTGCCGTGGTCGGTGTCGACGAGGAACATCCGGCCCGGCTGCAGCCGGCCCTTGCGCACGACGTGTGCTGGGTCGAGGTCGAGCACGCCGACCTCGCTGGCGAGCACCACGAGCCCGTCGGCGGTGACCCAGTAGCGCGCCGGGCGCAGGCCGTTGCGGTCCAGCACCGCCCCGACGAGTGTGCCGTCGGTGAAGGCGACGCAGGCGGGCCCGTCCCACGGCTCCATGAACATGGAGTGGAACTCGTAGAACGCCTTGCGCGCGGGGTCCATCTCCGCGTGGTTCTCCCAGGCCTCCGGGATCATCATGAGCACGGCGTGCGGCAGGCTGCGACCGCCGAGGTGGAGCAGCTCGAGCACCTCGTCGAAGGACGCCGAGTCGCTGGCCTCGGCGGTGCAGATCGGGAAGAGCCGGTCGAGGTCGCCGGGGATCACGTCACTGACGAGCAGGCTCTCCCGGGCCCGCATCCAGTTCCGGTTCCCCTTGACGGTGTTGATCTCACCGTTGTGCGCGATGCGCCGGAACGGGTGGGCCAGCGGCCATGAGGGGAACGTGTTCGTGGAGAATCGTGAGTGCACGATCGCCAGCTCGGTGGTGAAGCGCCGGTCGGACAGGTCGGGGAAGAACGGTTCCAGCTGCCCTGTCGTCAGCATGCCCTTGTAGACCAGCGTGCGGGCCGACAGGGACGGGAAGTAGACCGCGGCCTCGTGCTCGGCCCGCTTGCGCAGGCAGAAGGCCATGCGCTCCAGCGCCAGCCCCACCACGCGGCCGCGGCCCGAGGCGACGAAGAGCTGGCGGAAGCGTGGTTGGCAGGCGCGAGCCGTGGCGCCCACCAGCCCGTGGGTGACGGGGACCTCGCGCCACCCGAGCACGACCAGCCCCTCCTCGGCGGCGAGCTCCTGCACCCGGCGCACCACCTCGTCGGCCTCGGCGTCGTCGTCGGGCAGGAAGGCGATGCCGGTGGCGTAGGACCCCTTGGGTGGCAGGGTGAAGTCCACCACCGAACGCAGGAACGCGTCGGGGATCTGGGTGAGGATCCCCGCGCCGTCCCCCGTGTCCGGCTCGGAGCCCACCGCCCCACGATGGTCCAGGTTGCGCAGGGCGGTCAGGGCGAGGTCGACGATGTCGTGACCCGGCTCCCCGCGCATCGTCGCGACCACGGCCACCCCGCACGCGTCGTGCTCGTGCGCGCCGTCGTACAGCCCCGTGGGGCTGGGCTGGGCGGAGAAGCGCCGGAATGGCGAGACCATGCTGCACCTCGTCGTCGGTCGGTCGGCGGCTCGGATGCTCGTGGGCACCCGAGGAGTCCGGCCAGCCGAGCGGCGTCGGACGCCGCAGGCTGCCGGTCCGCGTGGGACGGCAGTGGCCCGCGGTGAGTGTTCGAGCCACTGTAACGGGTGATCCGACCTCGGCGCACGGGTCCGCGACTGTCCGCATGGCGAGATCGCCGTGTCAGGTCGTGGGATGTGCGGGCGCTTCCGACTCGGTGGGCTCCCCAGGCTCTGCACGCCCCGACGCGTCCGCGGGCTCCCCAGGCTCTGCACGCCCCGACGCGTCCGCCGGCTCCCCAGGCTCTGCACGCCCCGACGCGTCCGCCGGCTCGCCGCGCAGCAGGTAGCTCTCGCGCCCGGGGTGCCGCCGCGCCGAGACGACCACCCCGACGGTCGCGCCGACGAAGACCAGCGCCGCCGTCCACAGGTTGAGCCGCAGCCCGAGGATGTGGTTGGCCTCGTCGACGCGCAGCGCCTCGATCCAGAACCGCCCGACCGTGTAGAGCGCCACGTAGAGCCCGAACACGCGCCCGTGACCGAGCTTGTACCGCCGGTCGGCCCAGATGATCACCGCGGCGACGCCGACGTTCCAGAGGCTCTCGTACAGGAACGTGGGGTGGAACGTGCCGAGGACGACGGCGTGCCCGGTGGCGTCGCGGACGGCCTGGCCGTTCGCCTGGTCCCACTCGTGGATCGTCAGGCCCCAGGGCAGATCCGTCGCCCGGCCGTACAGCTCGTTGTTGAACCAGTTGCCGAAGCGCCCGACGGCCTGGGCGAGGACGATGCCCGGGGCCAGGGAGTCGGCGACCGGCGGCAGAAGCACACCCGCCCGCCGGCACGCGATCCAGGCGCCAAGTCCCCCGATCGAGACGGCGCCCCAGATGCCTAGGCCCCCCTCCCAGATCGCCAGCGCACGCAGCGGGTGGCCGCCGGCACCGAAGTAGGCCTGCGGCGAGCTGACGACGTGGTAGATCCGCCCCCCCACGACACCGAAGGGCACGGCCCAGGCCGCGACGTCGAAGATCACCCCGTGGCGCCCGCCGCGAGCGACGTAGCGCCTGTTGCCGACCCACGCCGCGAGGACGATCCCGCCGAGGATGCACATCGCATAGGCACGGATCGGCAGCGGTCCCAGGTGCCACACCGACTGGGTCGGGCTGGGGATCGACGACAGCACGCCGGCCCACCGCTGGCTCATGCGCTGGCCCCCGCGCCGAGCAGCGCGCCGAGGTCGGGCGTACGGACGCGGGAGAGGTCGACCTGCCTGCCGTCGACGAACACCGTCGGCGTCCCGACCACGCCGGCCGCCGCCGCCTGCCGCTCGACGCGACCGAGGTAGGCGCTGTAGCGGGGGGACGTCGCGCACGCCCTCCACCCCGTCAGCGCCGCGCCGGTGATCCCTGCGGCCGTGGCGAAGCCGGCCAGCTCGTCGTCGGTCCAGCCGCCGCCCTCGTCCACGGGCTGGTTGGCGAAGACCGTCGCGTAGTACTGCGTGAACCGCCCGGCGTCGGCGGCGCACAGGGCAGCCAGGGCCGCTCGGGTCGAGGCGTTGTTGCCGAGCCGACGGTCGAGGAAGACCAGCAGATGGACGACGACCCGCACCTCCCCACGCGACGAGGCCGCCTGCAGCTGGGGTCCGAAGGCCTGCTCGAACCGGCCGCAGAACGGGCACTGGAAGTCCTCGTAGAGGTCCACGACGGGGGCGCCGGCTCTCGGCGTGCCGGACAGTGGCAGCCCGCCGTCGAGCTCGCTGACGCCGCTGGGCAGGCCGGCTGCGTGCACGACCGCCGGTGGCCCGCTCGGCGCACCCCCGCTCAGCGCGGCCACGCCCGAGGCGACGGCCACGACCGCGACCACGACGGCGGCCAGTCCCGCCGAGCGCCGCGACCGAGTCCCGCGACGAGGTCGCCGCGGGTATGCCGGGTAGACGCCCGGCGCAGCCTGCAGAAGCTGCCCGGGCCCCGGCGGTGCATGACCCTGCTGCCCTGGTAGCGGCTGCCCAGGTAGCGGCGGATCAGGTAGTGGCGGCCCAGGTAGTGGCTGCCCAGAGCCGGCCCGGCGACGTGCTGCTGACGCAACGGCTGTTCCTGAGACGGGTGTACGGGTACCTGCTGGACCTGCGGCTGCTCCGGTAGGAGCTCTCGCTGCGGTGTGTCCCCCGCGGGGGGGTGCCATTCACCGCTCACCCCGCGGCTCCTCGCACTCCGGCGGCGAGGCTGCGTGCGAGATCGGCCACCGCCGCCACGCCCTCCCGGGGGCTCGTGGCCTCGGCTAGGCAGCGCACGAACGCCGACCCGACGATCACGCCGTCGGCGAAGCCGGCCACCTCAGCGGCCTGTTCGGCCGTGGACACGCCGAGCCCGACACAGACAGGCAGGTCGGTGACGGCTCGGGTGCGTTCGACGAGGCGCCTCGCCGCGTCCCCGACACTGGCGCGCACCCCCGTCACACCCATGGTCGATGCGGCGTACACGAACCCGCGGCAGGCCGCGGCCGTGGCGGCCAGCCGCGCGTCGGTCGAGCTCGGGGCCACGAGGAACACCCGGTCGAGGCCGTGGCGGTCCGAGGCGGCCAGCCAGTCCGCGGCCTCGTCCGGGATCAGGTCGGGGGTGATGAGGCCCGCCCCGCCGGCCGCGGCCAGGTCGGCGGCGAAGCGCTCCACGCCGTAACGGTCCACGGGGTTCCAGTACGACATGAGCAAGGCCGGCGCCCCCGCGCTCGCGACGGCCGTGGCCGCGGCGATCGCGTCCCGCGGGCGCGCTCCGCCGCGCAGGGCGGCGTCCACCGCGTGCTGGATGACAGGTCCGTCCATCAGCGGGTCGGAGTACGGCACACCGACCTCGACGACGTCCACCCCGGCCTCCACCATCGCCTGCATGGCGGCGACCGAGGTCGCGACGTCGGGGAAGCCGACGGGCAGGTAGCCGACCAGTGCGGCCCGCGAATGGCCTCGGGTCGCTGCCAGTGCGCGGGCGACGGGTGCGGCGACGCTCACGTCGGCAGCTCCGCGTCGAGCCCGAACCAGCGCGCGGCGGTGTCGACGTCCTTGTCGCCCCGGCCGGACAGGTTCACCAGGACCACGCCGTCGGGGCCGAGCCGCCGCCCGACCCGCAGCGCCCCCGCCAGCGCGTGCGCGCTCTCGATGGCCGGGATGATCCCCTCGGTCCGGCACAGCAGCGCGAAGGCGTCCATCGCCTCGGCGTCGTCCACGGGCTCGTACGTCGCCCGACCGCTCTCGTGCAGCCAGGCGTGCTCCGGGCCGACCCCGGGGTAGTCCAGCCCCGCGGAGATGGAGTGGCTCTCGATCGTCTGGCCGTCCTCGTCCTGCAGGACGAACGTGCGGTTGCCGTGCAGCACGCCGGGCAGCCCGCCGGTGATGGACGCCGCGTGCCTGCCCGTCGCCACGCCGTCGCCACCGGCCTCGAGTCCGACGAGTGCCACGCCGGGGTCGTCGAGGAACGCGTGGAAGATGCCGATCGCGTTCGACCCGCCGCCGACGCAGGCGCAGACGGCGTCGGGCAGGCGGCCGACGAGGTCGAGCACCTGCGCGCGCGCCTCCTCGCCGATGATCTTGTGGAAGTCACGCACCATCGTGGGGAACGGGTGCGGCCCGGCGACCGTGCCGAGCAGGTAGTGCGTGGTCTCGACGTTGGTCACCCAGTCGCGCATCGCCTCGTTGATCGCGTCCTTGAGCGTGCGAGAGCCGGCGGTGACGGGCACGACCTTGGCGCCGAGCAGTCGCATGCGAGCGACGTTGAGCGCCTGCCGGCGGGTGTCCTCCTCGCCCATGTAGACCACGCACTCCAGGCCCATGAGCGCTGCTGCCGTGGCCGTGGCCACACCGTGCTGCCCGGCGCCGGTCTCGGCGATCACGCGCTTCTTGCCCATGCGCACCGTCAGCAGTGCCTGCCCCAGCACGTTGTTGATCTTGTGGGACCCGGTGTGGTTGAGGTCCTCGCGCTTGAGCAGCACCCGAGCCCCGCCGGCGTGCGCGCCGAAGCGCGGGGCCTCGGTCAGGATGCTGGGCCGGCCGCTGTAGGTGCGGTGCAGCCGGTCGAGCTCGGCCAGGAAGGCCGGGTCGGTCATGGCTGTGGTGAACGCGGCGTCGAGCTCGTCGAGGGCCGCGACCAGGGCCTCGGGCACGAAGCGCCCGCCGAAGCGGCCGAAGTAGGGGCCTCGGTGCGAGCGCAGGGACGTTGCCGGGGCCGGGGCCGCTGCCGCCCGGGAGATCTGGTCGGTCACGAGCGGGCCGTCCGCAAGGCCGGATGCGCTCCCGCCGCCACCAGGTTCGCAACGGCGGCCCGCGGGTCCTTCCCCGTCACCAGGCTCTCTCCCACCAGCACGGCCTGCGCCCCGGCGCGGGCGAAGTCGAGCACGTCGTGCGGTCCCCGAACGCCGGACTCCGCGATCCGCACGATGCCGCTCGGGATCAGTGCGCGACACGGTGGCGAACGTCGAGCGGTCGACCGTCGAGGGTGTGCAGGTCCCGGCAGTTGACACCGATGACGCGGGCCCCGGCGTCGACCGCGCGTCGCACCTCCTCACCGTCGTGCACCTCCACGAGCGCGGCCATCCCCAGGGAGTGCACGCGTTCCACCAGGGAGACCAGGGCCTCCTGCTCCAGCGCCGCGACGATGAGCAGGACGGCGTCCGCGCCGTGGGCGCGCGCCTCCCAGACCTGGTAGCTCGAGACGACGAAGTCCTTGCGCAGCAGGGGGACGTCGACCGCCGCGCGCACCGCCGCGAGGTCCTCGAGGCTGCCGCCGAAGCGGCGTTGCTCGGTGAGCACGCTGATCCAGCTGGCCCCGCCGGACTCGTAGTCCCCCGCCAGGGCCGCGGGGTCGGCTATCGCGGCGAGCGCGCCCTTGCTGGGGCTCGACCGCTTGACCTCCGCGATGACCTTGACCGCGTCACCCTCCCGCAGCACGGACTCGGCGGCCAGGGCCGAGACCCGACGCTCGGCAAGCTCCTGGAGGGTCGTGAGGTCGACTCGGGCCTGGCGGTCGACGAGGTCTTCGCGGACCCCCGCGACGATGTCGTCGAGCACGGACACGAGCGCTCCCTGTCTCCGGTGGACCGAACAAGGTCGATCGTACCCAGCCCGGCGGACCCGGTCGGTCTGCGGCCGACCTCGGAGACGAGCGTGACCACGAGCTGGATCACCGTTCAGCCGAGGCAATGGGCGTGCAGAAGGCACCGAACGCCACCCCGGCCCTGGGCAACAGGCGGCGACCGGCCCCCGAGGCAGTGTCCAGGCTCTTCGGGCTTTCTACGGCCCGAGCCAGGTGAGGCCCGGCACGTTCCGGAGGCACCAGAACGCGACCACCACCCCGAGGAGTGCCCAGACGGCCCACCCCGGAGCCGCCCAGGATCTGCCGCGACCGGTCCGGCTGCGACGCAGCCACCCCAGCCAGGCTGCCAACAGCAGCGGCACCGCCGCCACGGTCAGCGGGTTGCTCCCCAGTGCATGAGCGAGGTGGCCGTGGGCGAGCGCGTGGACGGCGCGCAGCGACCCGCATCCCGGGCAGTAGAACCCCGTGATGGCGAGAAACGGGCACGTCGGGTAGTGCCCCGGAGAGTTCGGGTCGACGGCAGCGACGTACGCGACCGAGGCGACCGACGCCGCCGCGACCAGCCACGGCCGGACGACGCGATCGCCGAGCCGCGCCTCGAGACGGCGGGCTCGGTCGACCGCGTCGACGGCGTCCACGTGGCTCAGTTCGTGCTGTTGCTCGCGAGGGCCGCGATCACGACGATGACGATGTACGCGACCGCGACGACCACGCCCACGATCGCGCTCCAGATGGCGAACTGCTTCGCCTTGCGCGAGCTCTCCATCGCACCACCCGCGTCACCCGTGGCCCACTTGGAGTTCACCTGGGCGGCGAACACGATGGACACGATGCCGAGCGGGAGGCAGCAGAAGATCGTCGTGAGGATGGCCCACACGAGGTAGTTGGGGGGCGGGGTCGCGCCGGGGCCACCTGGAGGCATCTGCCCGTAGCCGGGCGGCGGCCCGTAGCCGGGCGGCGGCGAACCATAGGGGGGTGGCGGCGGGGGCGCCCCGTAAGGGGGCGGCGGCTGCGCCCCGTAGGGGGGAGGCGGGGGCTGACCGTACGACGGTGGCTGGTAAGGGGGCTCGGACGAGGGCGGTGGTGGCGGCGCCTCGGACATGCGGGTTCACCTTCCTCACGGGTGGCTTGATCGGGACAGAGGCTAGTGGCAAGCCGCATGGCGCCGTCGAGAGACCTGCCGTTTTCACTCCGGCGTTTCCGGCCGCGGCCCGTCAGCCCGGTCTTGGTCAGCCCGGTCTTGGTCAGCCCGGTCTTGGTCAGCCCGGTCTTGGTCAGTGCCCGGTCTTACCCGATGGTCCGAAGCCCATCGCGGACATGACCCGCCAGACCGCGGGCCCGACGAGGACGGCGACGACCATCCCGACGACGAAGAGCGCCATGGACCCCGCGCCCACGCCGATCGCGGCGACCAGGGAGCCGACCGTGATGACAATGACACCGGACCATGCGGCCACGCTGTTGCCGTGGTCGGTGTGCACGGGTGCCGCCGCCGGCGGACCGCCGTCGTGGGTGTCAGTCATCGCTCTCCTCCCGGGTCGGCGCCATTGTGGCACCTCGTGGTCCCACGTCGGGCCCACCCCTCACGTCGGGCCCACCCCTCACGTCGGGCCCCCTCACGTCGGGCCCCCCTCACGTCGGGTCCTCCCCTCGCGTCAGGGCGTCCCACACGTCGGGGGGCGCCTGGCGTGGCGCCGGCTCCCGCGTCGTGGGGCCGGGCTCGAACCGGCGCTGCGGCGACGACCACCGGCCGCTGCGGACGACGGCCACCCCGCCGGCCCCCACGGCCAGCACGCCCGCGACGAACGCGACCGCCGGCCACGCGGTGAGCACCCCCTGGGGGTCGACCCAGACGCCGCCGACAAGGGCGCACAGGCCCGCACCAGCAGCCACGAGCACCCCGGCCCCGACCCGGCGCACCATGGGGCCCGCCGTGGCGAGCACGACCGCCCCAGCGCCCATGACCAACCCCAGCGGGCTGCAGGCGGGTACCACGGCACCGCCGGTCGACGTCCCGGCGTCTGCGGGCAGGCCCTCCACCACCTGCCGCACCCACGGCCGGCCCGCGGCGACCAGAGCCAGCGCGGCCCCACCGAGAGCGAGCAGCACGGCTGCCGCGCGGGAGCGCCCGCGAGCCTGCTCAGGAGTCTCATCCCCGGGCACAGCATCGCCGGTCTCAGCATCCCCAGACACAGCATCGCCGGTCATAGCACAGCCCGTCAGAGTGACTGCAGTGTCGCAGCGGTCGCGACGGCCCGGAGCACGGCCGCCGCCTTGTTCCGGCACTCCTCGTCCTCGCGCTCGGGCACGGAGTCCGCGACGATCCCTGCGCCCGCCTGAACATGGGCCACCCCGTCGCGCAGCAGGGCGGTCCGGATGGCGATGGCCATGTCCATGTCACCGGCGAAGTCGAGGTAGCCCACGACCCCGCCGTACAGGCCGCGCCGCACCGGCTCGAGCTTGTCGATGATCTCCATGGCCCGCGGCTTGGGGGCGCCGGAGAGCGTGCCGGCCGGGAAGGTCGCCTGCAGCACGTCGTATGCGGTGCGTCCCGAGGCCAGGTCGCCCTCGACGACGGAGACGAGGTGCATCACGTGGCTGTAGCGCTCGACCGACATGAAGTCCACGACCTCCACGGAGCCGGCGACGCACACCCGGGCCAGGTCGTTGCGGGCCAGGTCGACGAGCATGAGGTGCTCGGCGCGCTCCTTCTCGTCGGCGAGGAGCTCCTCGGCCAGCGCGGCGTCCTCGGCCGGTGTGCCCCCGCGTGGCCGGGTGCCCGCGATCGGATGGGTCACCACCCTTGTTCCGCTGACCTTCACCAGGGCCTCGGGGCTGGACCCGACGACGTCGTAGCGCCGGCCCGCGGCGTCCACGGTCCGGTACAGGTACATGTACGGGCTCGGGTTCGACGCCCGCAGCATCCGGTACACATCGAGCGCGTCGGCGGGGCAGTCGAGGTCGAACCGCTGGGACAGCACCACCTGGAACACCTCACCGTCGCGGATCGCCGCCTTGCCCTCGAGCACCGCGGACAGGTACTCGGCGCCGCTGCGACCGCTGCGTCGCCGCGGGGACCACGCCCGAGGCGTGCACGGCCACCGTGCTCGGCGCGGGAGCGGCGAGCTCATGCGTCATCCGCTCCAACCGGGCGACGGCGGCGGCGTGGGCCTCGTCGACCCGGTCGTCGGTGGCGTCGTGGTTGACCGCGTTCGCCACCAGCAGCACGGTCCCGTCGGCGTGGTCGAGCACGGCGAGGTCGGTGGCCAGGCTCATCGACAGCTCCGGTACTGCGAGCTCGTCGACCGTGGTGTCGGGGAGGCGCTCCCAGCGACGGACGACGTCCCAGCTCAGGAACCCGACCATCCCGCCGGTCAGCGGAGGCAGGCCAGGCAGGTGCGGCGTCCCGAGCTCGGCGAGGGTGTCCCGCAGCGCGAGCAGCGGGTCGCCCTCGACCGGCACGCCGACCGGGGGCTCGCCCAGCCAGTGAGCGCTGCCACCCAGCGCCGTGAGCGTGGCGCTGCTGGCCGCTCCCACGATGCTGTACCGGGACCAGACCCCGCCCTGGTCGGCCGACTCGAGCAGGAAGGTCCCCGGCCGGTCGCCCGGCGAGCTTGCGGTAGACCCCGATCGGGGTCTCGCCGTCAGCGAGGAAGCGGCGGACCACCGGGATCACGCGGCGGTCCTTCGCGAGGGCTCGGAACGTGGCCAGGTCCGGCCACGTCTCGCCGAGCGTCAGGGCAGCCGGGCCGGTGGCGGCGTGCAAGGAGGGCGTCGGCATGACGGCAAGTCTGGACGACGGGGCCCTCAGGCGGCGGGCGGGTCCGGCAGGTGAACCGACTCTGCCCCGCCGAGCGCCAGGGCACCGGCGTCGAAGCACGTCCGCTCGCCCGTGTGACAGGCGGCGCCGACCTGGTCGACCGTGACGAGCACGGCGTCGCCGTCGCAGTCCAGCGCCACACCTCGGACGTGCTGCACGTGACCTGAGGTGTCGCCCTTGCGCCAGTACTCCTGACGGCTGCGGCTCCAGAACGTCACGCGGCCCGTGGTGAGCGTGCGGTGCAGGGCCTCGTCGTCCATCCAGCCCACCATGAGCACCTCGCAGGTGCCCTTCTCCTGCACGACGGCACAGACCAACCCGTCGGCGTCGCGCTTGAGTCGCTGCGCGACCGCAGGGTCGAGGTCGGACGGCGGAGGGCCTGCCACGGCGTCGATCCTGCCACGACGTCGACCATGCCACCGGCGAGGTCGCGGCCCCGGCGAGGTATCTGGCCGCCGCGGCCGTACCTCATCAGGGGTGACCCGCACCCGTCAGCCGCACGAGCCCACGTCAGGAGCCGTTGCCATGACCGACCTGCTGAACCGCACCCTCGACGACGCCGGCGTGACGTCCGACGTCATCCGCTCCGTCCCCTTGAGGACGACCGAGCACCCCACGCTCAAGCTGACGTTGGAGGACGACGCGCCCGGCGGGGACCGGCGGACGATCGCCGCCCTGCTCACCAGCCCCCGAGAGCGGCTCTCGATGCTCCGGCTGCTCCAGGGCTAACCCCACGACGGACGGGCACCACCACGGCTGACGCGCGCACCGCCGCGCCGCCGCTTCCACAGAACCCACGCCAGAGGAGTCCGCCATGTCCGACCCGCTCAACCCCGCGACACTCGACGAGACCGAGCTGATGGAAGGCACTGTCACCTCCGTCTCGGTCGACACCGTCGGCGACCCCACACTCAAGCTGTGGATCACCGATGACGTCACCGGCGACCTGCACCAGATGAACGCGAGCCTGCTCACGAACGCCGTCGCCCGGCTCGGGATGCTCCAGGTGCTCAAGGACGCCGTCGCCGGCGCGCGCCCGGTGACCCTGCGTTGGACCGCCGACGACAACGGCGTCGAGTACTTCCACCTCGTGCGGATGCACTGACCGCCATGGCCGACGACCTGACACCGGGGCCGCCGAACGAGCCGCTCACCGTGGGCCTGCGCATCCGCATCGTGACCGACGACGCCGGGCAGGGCCCCTTCGCCGACAGCTCAGTCGTGGCCTCCGACGTCGCGATCGCCTCGTCGATCTGGCAGCAGGCCGGTGTCAGCGTGGTCACGGAGTCGGTCTCGACGTGGGACGCGCCGCGGTACCTCGACCTCACCGGCTCGGAGAACGACGACCTGAAGGCCGCGGACTGGGACCCCGGACAGCTCCACGTCGATCTCTACTACGTGGAGACCACCGACCGCGGCGCCGGTTGGGGGACGCTGCCCTGGGCCGACGGCCCGCAGGCGATCTGCCTGGAGGACCAGGAGGAGGAGCAGAAGGCCGGCGCGGCCGACTGGCGAGGAATCGCCCTGGCACACGAGCTGGGCCATTACCTCGGCCTCCTGCACACCCACGCCGGCGACCCCTCGAAGGACGCCGGATACAGCGACGGCTGCGACGACACCGACATCGCCGACCCCAAGAACGTCATGACCCAGGGCAAGCGAGGCCGGGTCAAGGTTCCCGAGGAGATCCACCTGACCGCCGACCAGGCCGCCCGAGCCCGCTCCTACCTGCTCGGCTCCCGGGCGAACCTGGTCGCCGACGTCGTCGCGGGGCTGTTCGGCTGACCCCTCAGCTCACGCGCAGCTGCGCGGTCCAGCTCTCGTGCAGGCGGGCGTAGACGCCGCAGCGCCCGAGCAGGTCACCGTGCGAACCGACGTCGACGACGCGCCCGGCGTCGACCACGATCACCATGTCGGCGGCCTCGGCAGTGCTGAGCCGGTGGGCGATCGTGACCGACGTCCGCCCCCGGCTCACGCCGTCCAGGGCCCTTTGCAGGCGGACCTCCGTGGTCGGGTCGACGGCGGAGGTGGCCTCGTCGAGCACCAGCAGGTCCGGGTCGGCCAGGTACGCCCGCGCCAGGGCGACCAGCTGGCGCTCACCCGCCGACAACGACTCCCCCCTCTGCCCGACCGAGGTCGCCAGGCCGTGCGGCAGACCTTCTGCCCACCCCACGAGCCCGAGCTCGGTCAGTGCCAGCATCACGCGGGCCGTGCTCGCCCCGGGGGCACCCCACGCGATGTTCTCCTCCAGCGTCGCGTCGAGCAGGAACCCTTCCTGCGGGACCATCACCACACGCTCGCGCAGCGAGCTGAAGGCGATGTCGCGCAGGTCCACCCCGTCGAGCCGCACGACCCCCCGGGTGGGGTCCATGAGCCGCGTGAGGAGCTTCGCGAGCGTGGTCTTGCCCGACCCCGTCTCGCCGACGACGGCCACGCGGCTGCGCTCGGCCAGCCGCAGCGAGACGTCGCTGAGCACCTCGGGGCCACCGGGGTAGGAGAAGCCGACACCCTCGAAGGCCACGGTGATCGGGCCCCGCGGCAGCATGACCGCATGCTCGCCCGGGTCGGTGACATCGGCCGGGGTGTCCAGCACCGCGAGCACGCGTCGCCAGCCCGCGACGGCGTTCTGCAGCTCGTTGAGCACCTCCGTACCCATCTGGACCGGCCCGGTGAACAGCTGCACCAGGAACAGGAACGCCAGCAGCTCGCCGAGGGTCAGGCCGCCGCGCACGCCGAGCACGGTCCCGACCACGACCACGGCGGCCACCACGAGCCCCGAGACCAGGAAGCCGCCCGTGAAGCTCGCCGCCACGAGCATCTGCGCCCGCACCGCTGACTGCTGGTGGGCCCCGACCGCGGCGTCGATGCGACGCTGCGTGCGGTCCTCGATCGCATAGGCCCGGATCGTGTCCGCGCCGACCACCGCCTCGGAGATCGCTGCGAGCATGTCGCCCACCCGCTCGCGAACCCGCGCGTACGCACGGCTCACCACCCGCTGCAACGGCCGCACCACGGCGAAGAGCGGCAGGAAGCAGCCCCACACCAGCAAGGTCAGCGGCCACGAGTAGACCGCCATGAGCGCCGTCGCGACTGCCAGCTGCCCGGCGGAGGTGACGAGCAACAGCCCACCCCACTGCACGAAGGTCGAGATCGTGTCGACGTCGCTGGTGACACGCGAGACGAGCGCGCCCCGGCGCTCGGTGTTCTGGGTGAGCACGGACAGGTCGTGAACGTGCCGGAACGCCCGCGTGCGCAGGGTGGCCAGGCCTGACTCGGTGGCCCGGAAGATCCGCACGTTCGTGATGTAGGACGTCACGGCGGTCAGACCCACTCCCAGCCCGGCGAGGACGACCATGGCGACCACCAGGCCGGGCTTTGCCCCGTCGGGGGCGAGCAGGCCACGGTCCGTCGTCTGCTGCACGGCGATGGGCACGACGATGCGCCCGATGGTCGAGACCACCGAGAGCAGGACGGTCACCCCGAACCCGTCGACCAGCTCCGGGGACAGCGCGACCCCCCTGCGCAGTGTCGCTGTGACGCTCCGCGAGGCGACACCGGCGATCCCGGCGCCGGGTGCGGCCTTGTCGAGACTCACGCCACGTCCTCCCCGGTGTGCTCGGCCTGGCGGAGGGCGGCTTCCCGCTCGTAGGCGGTCACGAGGGACCGGTACCCCTCACTGGTCGCCATGAGCTCCTCATGGGAACCGCGGGCGAGCACGCGGCCGTGCTCCACCCACACCACCTCGTCAGCGAGTGCGATCGTGGCGCGCCGGTACGCGATCACTACGACTGAGGTCGAGGCACCAGCCGAGGTCGAGGCACCAGCCGAGGTCGACGGATGTGTGTTGCGCAGGCCGGCCAGGATCGCCGCCTCGACCCGCGGGTCCACAGCCGACGTCGCGTCGTCCAGGACGAGCAGGCGCGGGTGGCGAACGAGCGCCCTGGCCAACGCCACCCGCTGACGCTGCCCTCCGGACAGGCTCGTCCCCCGCTCGCCGACCCGCGTGTCCAGGCGCTCGGGCAGGCCGCGCACGAACCGGTCGACCTGCGCCGTGGTCAAAGCCGCCCACACCTCGTCGTCCCCGATGCCGGGCTGCCCCAGGGTCACGTTCTCGCGCACCGTGTCGTCGAAGACGAAGGTGCCCTGCGGCACCAGGGACGCTGTCGCGGCGACGCCGCCGCGCCGCAGGTCGCGCAGGTCGACGTCGTCGAGCAGCACGTGCCCGGAGCTCGGGTCGACCAGGCGCACGAGCAGGGTGGCGATCGTGGACTTCCCGGACCCCGTCGGGCCCACCACGGCCACGGTCTGCCCGGGGGCGACGTCCAGCGTCACGCCGTGGAGCACGGCGACGTCACCGTCCTGCCCGTCATCGAAGCCCTGCCCGTCATCGAAGCCCTGCCCGTCATCGAGGCCCTGCGCGTCATCGAGGCCCTGCGCGTCATCGAGGCCCTGCGCGTCATCGAAGGTCCGCCCGCCGTCACTCCCCCGCCCGTCGTCACAGCCCCGCCCGTCACCCCCGTCCAGAGTGCTCACGTGCACCTGCGGGCGCGCTCCGTTCGCCTGGGCAGTCGTGCTTGCGTAGGAGTAGTGGACGTCCTTGACGGCGAGCCTGGCGGGACCGGACGGGCGTGGCTGGTCCGCTCCGTAGGCCATCGAGCCGCCGGCCTCGAGGACTGCCGAGATCCTGTCCCAGCCGACGACCGTGCGTGGAAGCTCCCCGAGCACCCAGCCCAGCGCCCGCGTGGGGAACGCCACGAGCGTGAGCAGGTACGCGACCTGGACGACGTCGCCGGGCTGTGCCGCGCCCGAGGCCACCCGCTGCGTCCCGACGGCGAGCACGGCCAGCGTGCCGAGTGTCGGCAGAGCCTCGATCACCGGGTCGAAGATCCCCCGCATCCGGCCGACCGCGATATTGGCGTCCCGCAGCCGGTTCGCGGTCACCGCGAAGCGCGTCGTCTCCTCCGCCTCCCGCCCCAGGGTCTTGACGACGAGGGCGCCGTCGAAGCTCTCGTGGGCGACGCTCGACACATCGGCGCGCAGCCTCTGCGCCCGCGTCACCAGCGGGGACATGTGGCGCTGGTACACGGCATTGGCCCACAGCACGCTCGGCAGCACCAAGAGCCCCACGGCAGCGAGCACCGGGTCAGCGAGCACCATGGCGACCGCGGCGACGACGAGCATCACGAAGACGCCGATGGCCATGGGCAGCGGTGCCATGACCTGCCAGGTGGCCTCGACGTCGGCGTTGGCATTGGAGAGCAGCTGTCCGGCCGGGTGCCGGTGGTGCCAGGACAGGGGCAGCCGCAGGTACTGGCGCGTCACCGCGCGTCGGTAGCGCGCCTGTAGCCGGTACATGGTCACCCCCGCCGCAGCGCGGCGCACGGCCACCCCGGCGGCGGTCACGAGGGCGACGAGGGCGAGCGACCCGCCGGCGACCCAGAGCTGGTGGGCGCTGACCGTGCCGGCAGCGAACGCCGGGGCGAGCACCGAGTCCGTCACGTGCCCGAGTACCCAGCCGGTGGCCGCCGTGCCTGCTCCGTAGACGGCACTGCCGGTGACAGCCACCCCGAAGACCCACGGCTCCTGGCGCACGCCGCGGGCGACGATCGCCACACCGCGCCGCAGGGACCGTGCCCGGTCCACGGTCAGATCGTCGCCGGGCACCCAAGAAGCGTCTCACTCCCGGTGCACCGGCTCGAAGCCGACGTGACACCATCGGCGCCCATGAGTCGTTTCGCCGCCGACGAGCGCGCGGCCCTCGTCGCCGCGATGGCGGCGGCGGGTCCTGATGCTCCGACGCTCTGCGCGGGCTGGACCGTCCGAGACCTGGCGGCACACCTCGTGGTTCGCGAGCGACGGCCGGACGCGGCCGCGGGCATCGTGATCTCGCCTCTGTCCGGCTGGGGCGAGCGCGTCCGGCGCGACTACGCACGCAAGGACTTCGACCATCTGCTCGACCTCGAGCGCTCCGGTCCCCCCCGGGCGAGCGTCTTCGCCCTGCCGGGAGCGGAGGAGTCCCTGAACCTGTCCGAGCACTTCGTGCACTGCGAGGACGTGCTGCGCGCGCAACCGGGCTGGACGACGCCAAGGGCCCTGCCGGAGCAGATGCAGGCTGCGTTATGGGCCATGATCTCCGCGCGCGCCCGCCTGTTCCTGCGGCGCGCGGAGGTGGGCGTGACGCTGCGCATCCCCGACGGGTCGGCGGTTCAGGCCCGAGCCGGCACGCCCCGGGTAACGGTGACGGGGCTGCCCAGTGAGCTCGTCCTGTACCTGTTCGGCCGGACGGGCCATGCCGTCGTGACGGTCGAGGGTCCACCGGACGCGGTCCGGACGTTCCGGACGACCCGGCTCGGGGTCTGACCAGATGCCCGACACGAGGTCGCCCAGGTCGTCCCGACGAGAAGCCTGCTGGTCCGCCGCCTCCTGGGCGTGATCTGAGGCACTCGCCGAGCTCAGGTGAGCTCGTGAGCCAGCAGCTCCATGAGAAGTCCGTCGTGCCAGCCGCCGTCGTCGGCGTCACGCTCGTACCACCGCATCACGCCGACGGGACGAAAGCCCACCGACGCGTAGCAGCGGATCGCCTGCTCGTTGTCGGCCGCAGGGTCGATCACCAGGCGGTGGTGGCCGCGCTCGCGCACGAGGTGGCGGGCGACGGCGCGCACGGCGTCTCGTCCGAGACCCCGCCCGTGCACGGCCGGGTCGAGGAGGATGTCGATGCCGGCGTGGCGGTACCTCGGCTCGGTCTCCTCGTGGTACTGCACGAGCCCGACCACCGCGCCTGCATGGACGACCGTGAAGCACATCGTCCCCGGCTCGTCGAACGGCCACCCCGGGTCGTCGTCCACCTCCCCCCACCACCGGCGTACCGCCGGCGCGCGGCGGATCTCGACCAGCGCGGCGACGTCGGCCTGCGTCACCGGGTGCAGCGTCACCTGATCGCCGCTCAGGACCATCGGCGCATCGTAGGCACCTCTCAGCGCACGGGCACCCCGCTTTCGGCCAGCGCCCGTTTCACCTGGCCGATGGTCAGCTCCCCGAAGTGGAACACGCTGGCCGCCAGGACGGCGTCGGCCCCCGCTGCCACCGCCGCCGCGAAGTGCTCCACCGCGCCCGCGCCGCCGCTGGCGACCAGCGGGACGCCGACCCGCGCCCGCACGGCCCGCAGCATCTCCAGGTCGAAGCCCGTCTTGGTGCCGTCGGCGTCCATCGAGTTCAGGAGGATCTCGCCGGCACCGAGGTCGGCACCCTGCGCGGCCCATTCGAGGGCGTCCATGCCCGTCCCACGGCGGCCGCCATGGGTGGTCACCTCGAAGCCGGAGGGCGTCGCGAGGCCGGCGGGGCAGCGGCGCGCGTCCACGGAGAGCACCAGGACCTGCGCGCCAAACCTGTCGGCGACCTCGGCGATGAGCGTCGGGCGGGCGATCGCCGCAGTGTTCACCCCCACCTTGTCCGCACCCGCGCGCAGCAGACGGTCGACGTCCGCCACCGTCCGAACGCCACCACCAACCGTGAGCGGGATGAACACCTGCTCGGCCGTGCGCGAGACCACCTCGTACGTGGTGGCACGGCTGTCCACCGACGCCGTGACGTCGAGGAACGTCAGCTCGTCCGCACCTTCGGCGTCGTAGCGGCGGGCCAGCTCGACGGGATCCCCGGCGTCGCGCAGGCCGACGAAGTTCACGCCCTTGACGACGCGACCGGCGTCGACGTCCAGGCATGGGATCACGCGGACGGCGACTGGCACGTCAGCCATCCTCCCGCAGGTAAGGTGCCCGCCATGTCGTCGGTCCCCGACGCGTGGTCGCTGGAGCTGCCCGCTCTCGCACGTCGTTGCCTGGCCAGCCCGCCGCGCGCCGGCCAGACCCGCGTCGTCGCCGTGGACGGGCCGAGCGGGTCGGGGAAGACGACGCTGGCGACCGCGCTGGCCCGCGACCTCGCCGCCGCGCTGGGCGCCTGCGCGGTCCCCCCCGCCCCCGCCGGGCGCATGCCCGAGGTCGAGCCGGGGCCCGGGTCCCGGGTCGGAGCGGGGTGCGGGTCCGGGGTCGAGCCGGTGCGCATGCCCGAGGTCGAGCCGGTGCGCATCGGCGTGCCGCTGATCGCGATGGATGACATCTACCCGGGCTGGGACGGCCTCGAGGAGGCCGTCCCCCGCCTCGTGAGCTGGGTGTTGGAGCCCCTGAGCCGGCGGGCGGCCGCCGGGTACCGCCGCTACGACTGGGTGGGAGGGCGCGATGGTGAGTGGCAGCACCTCCCGGACTCACCGACCGCGATCGTGGTCGAGGGGGTCGGCTGCGGCGCGACGCCGTGCAGGCCCTACCTGTCGCTCCTCGTCTGGGTAGAGGCGGCGGACGACCTGCGGTTCGCCCGCGCCATGGAGCGTGACGGGGCTGCCTACGAGCCTCACTGGCAGCGGTGGGCCGCCCAGGAGCGACGGCACTTCGCCGTGAACGCCACCCGTTCCTGGGCGGACGTCGTGCTGTCCGGTCCGGGGCCGCAGTAGCGTCGTGGGATGTCCACTTCGTCCTTGCCGGGGACCACCTCCTCCGGCGCCGGCGTCACCGCCCCCGTCGGACCCGACGCCTCCCCCCTGGTCGTGCGGTCGATCGACGTCGACTCCCCCGACTTCGACTCGTGGCTGAGAACTGTCGCCTTGGTCTTCAAGGACCGCCTGGCGATGACGCCCGAGGGCGTCGACTTCCGCCGTCCCGCGTTCCGTGGGCAGCGGGTCACCGGGGCGTTCGACGGCGACGATCTGGTGGCGACGTTAAGGTCCTGGGACACGAGCCTCACCGTGCCCGGGAGCTGCCTGGACGCCGACGCCGTGAGTGCGGTCACCGTGCGCCCGACGCACCGTCGGCGAGGCGCGTTGCGCAGCCTCATGACCGCCGACCTGGCCGCCGCGGTCGAGCGCGGAACCGCCGCTGCGATGCTCATCGCCAGCGAGGCCGGCATCTACGCGCGCTTCGGGTTCGGGGTCAGCACCGAGGGCGCCACCTGGACGGTGGACCTGCGCCGCGCGGAGCTGGTCACCCAGGCCGACGACGGGGGCCGGGTCGAGATGGTCCCCGAAGCCGATCTTCGAGCGATCGCGCCGGCGATCTACGACGCGGCCCGGCGCCCCGGTGCGCTGGACCGCTCGTCGTACTGGTGGGACCGCACGCTCGGGATCGCGTCCAGGCCCGGGGACACCCACCCGCCGAGGACGGCCGTGATCCACCGCGACCACCGCGGTGTGGTCGACGGATACCTCCGCTACCGGGCGGAGGACCGCTGGGAGGACCGGACATGTCTCACCGTCGTGCAGCTGGAGGAGCTCGAAGCGGTCGGCCGACAGGCGTACGTCGGGCTGTGGCGCTTCCTCCTCGGGCTCGATCTCGTGGCGACCGTGCGGGCGGAGGACCGGGCGGTGGACGAGGCCCTGCCATGGCTGCTCCGTGACCCGCGCGCGGCCCGGATGACATCGCGCTCCGACTTCGTCTGGACGCGGCTCCTGGACCCTGCGGCAGGGCTCTCCGCCCGCACGTACGAGCGGGCGGGCACCTGCACCCTCGAGGTCCGGGACCCCCAGGGCTGGGCGTCTGGCCGCTACCGGCTGGACGTCGACGCCTCCGGTACCGGGCTCTGCACGCGGATGCGCGACGAGGCCGACGTCAGCCTGACCGTCCAGGCCCTGTCCTCGGCCTGGCTGGGCGGCGGGAACCTGCACGCGGCAGCGGTCGCGGGGCAGGTGGTCGAGCACGTTCACGGATCGCTCGACCTGCTCGCCTCGATGCTGAGGACATCGCGGTCGCCCTGGACGGCCACCTGGTTCTGAGCCGCGAGGTGCACGGGCCGTACGCTTACCGGTAGAGAACACCCCGCCGGCGCCCCCCGCGCCCCCGCGGGGTCCGCCGACCAGGAGGGACTGTGCCCGCTCGCTTCGCCCGCGTGCAGCCGTGGCTGTCCACCGTCGCTCGCCTCGTGCTGGGTGTGACGCTCGCGATCGCGGGCTGGCAGAAGGTCACGGACCTCGACGCGTCCGTGCGCGCCGTCCGGGCCTTCCAGATCCTTCCCGAAGCCGTCGTCGGCACCTTCGGATACGCGCTCCCGATGGTCGAGCTCATGTTGGGAGGGCTGCTCGTCATCGGGCTGACCACCCGTTTCGCCGCGCTCGTCGGCGGCTTGCTCATGCTGGCGTTCAGCATCGGGATCGCCTCCGTGTGGGTCCGCGGGATCTCGATCGACTGTGGCTGCTTCGGCGGCGGGGGCCCCGTCGCGAAAGGCCAGGAGGGGTACGCTCTCGACCTCGCCCGCGACATCGGGCTGGCGCTGCTCGGTGCCTTCCTCGTGATCTGGCCGCACAGCCGCTTCTCAGCCGACGGAGCCCTCGGCCTGACGTCGGCGAGGCCGCTCGAAGCGGCGCCGGCCGCTGCACGCGACTGAAGCCCGCCGTGACGCCGGCATCATCGTCTCGCCCAGAGCCGCAGTCCCCCAGACGCAGAGCATCTCCCACCGTGACACAGGAGACATCGTGACCAACGCCCGCGAAGCCAAGACCACCCGGGAGAAGGCGGCCGCGATGCGGGCCGACGCGGCACGCGCGGAGGCTCGTCGTCGCAACCTCACCATCGTCGGCCTCGTGATCGGCGCGCTGGTCGTGGTCGTGGCGGTCGCCGGAATCGTGGCGGCCGGCACGAGCAGTAAGACCTCTGCTGCAGCGCCGCCGGCCAACGTGACCAACGACGCGATCGTCGTCGGCAAGGCGTCCGCGCCCGTGACACTGAAGGTCTACGAGGACTTCCAGTGCCCGGTCTGCGCCGACTTCGAGAGACTCAACCGCACGCAGATCGACCAGTGGGTCAGTGACGGCACGGTCAAGGTGGAGTACCGGCCCCTCGCCTTCCTCGACCGGGCATCGCCCGACCGCTACTCCACCCGCTCGCTCAACGCAGTGGGAGCTGTGGTGAACGCCACCCCGAGCGCGTTCAGCGCCTTCCACACCTCGCTCTTCGAGAACCAGCCCGCGGAGAACGGCCCGGGGCTCACGGACGACAAGCTGATCTCCCTCGCGGTCGCCGCAGGCGCCAAGGACGCCGACATCCGCCCGGCCATCGTGGGTCTGAAGTACGAGAGCTGGACGAAGGCGGTCACCGACCGGGCCTCGAAGGCCGGCATCACGGGGACCCCGACGGTGTTCGTCAACGGCAAGATCGTCGAGAACTGGACTGCCGAGAACCTCAAGGCCGCCGTCGACGCCGCCGCCAAGGGCTGACGCCGAGGGGCTCGCACCTCGACGCGCGTGACACCGATGCGGCCGCGGGTGCAGGCTGTGCTGTGTGAGCACGTCGCCGGCTCCCGAGCCTGGCTTCTCGCACGCCGTCGCGAGGGTCGCGAGCCCACCGTGGCTGACGCTGGCTGCCGCCATCGCCGCACTCGTCGTGCACCTGCTCCTCGGCGGCGTCTACGCCATGTCGGTGCTGCTGGCGCCGCTGTGGGCGGTGCTCGTGCTGGTGGCGTTCTGGCTCGTTCTGCTCGTCGGTGGCCTGGTGCTCGCTCGCAGGCACAGCCTGCTCGTGCTCCTCGTGCCGGTGGCGGCCGCGCTCGTATGGCTGCTGGCCCTCAGCGCTGGTGACGCGTGGTTGGGCTGGACCGCCTAGAGGCTGGTCAGTCGTCCTGAGTGGTCCGGGAGTGCAACGCGACGAGGGTGGCCAAACGGCGCGCCTCAGCCTCGGCATAGGCGCCGTCCGAGCGCTGCACGGCCATCACGGCCAAGGTGTCGCCATCGGCGAGGTCGAGCACCACCCACGGGCCGCCGCCACCGAACCGCACGTTGACGACCTCGGCCCAGTCCAGGGTCCTGCTCAGCAAGAAGTTCTGGACCACCAGACAGTGCTCAGCGGGCATGAGCCGGACTCTGGCGAACCGGACGAGAACCCATCCGATGGCAGCCGACACCAGCAGCACGGCGAGGCGGTCGTACCAGCGGAACCCGGCGACGCCGGTGCTCGGCATGGTCGCAGCCATGACCACCAGCACGACGGCCTGCACCGATGCCAGCGCCAGCGCAACCTGCCGGGACCGACGTGGCCTGATTGTCGCGTGCAGCCTGTCGCGAAGGGCGCTACGCCTCGGCGGCTCGGCGCCGTCCCCACGATCCTCGCTCACGGCGTCACAGGCGACAGGCGTGGATCGAGGTGACGAGGATCGCGCGGGCACCGAGGGCGTACAGGTCGTCCATGACATGGTTCGTCCGTTGCCGGGGAACCATCGCCCGCACCGCGACCCAGCCCTTGTCATGCAGTGGTGAGACCGTTGGCGACTCCAAGCCCGGGGTGATCGCGCAGGCTCTCTCCACGAGCTCCACCCGGACGTCGTAGTCCATGAGGACGTACTGCTGGGCCACCATCACGCCCTCGAGGCGGCGCACGAGAACCTCTGCGCCGGCTTCGGCGACCGCGCCCACGCGCCTCACGAGAACGGCCTCCGACTGCAGGATCGGCTCGCCGAAGACCTCCAGGCCGGCGTTGCGCAGGGTCGTGCCGGTCGACACGACGTCGGCGATCACATCGGCCACCCCCAACCTGACGGCGGTCTCGACGGCCCCGTCGAGGCGGACGACCTCGGCCTGGACGCCCTGCTCGCGCAGGTACCCCTCGACCAGGCCCGGGTAGGACGTCGCCACCCGTCGTCCGGACAGGTCCGCGAGGGACCGGGCGGTTCCCGGGCGTGCCGCGAACCGGAAGGTCGACGCTCCGAAGCCCAGAGCCACCACCTCCTCTGCCTTGGCACCGGAGTCCAGAAGCAGGTCGCGGCCCGTGATGCCGACCTCGAGGGTTCCCGAGCCGACGTAGACAGCGATGTCGCGGGGCCGGAGGAAGAAGAACTCGACGCCGTTCTCAGGGTCGGCAAGGACGAGCTCGCGGCTGTCGCGGCGCTGCCGGTACCCGGCCTCGTGCAGCATCGCGCTGGCTTCCTCAGCGAGGGAACCCTTGTTCGGGACGGCGACCCGCAGCATGGGACTCGACTCCTCAGTCGACGGGTGGGGCAGGAGAGGTGGCGCGGTGATCACTGTGGCGTTGTGACCACGGTTTGACGCGGTGTGGTTGGTTGACGCGGTGTGGTTGTGAACGGCGTGGGCGGTAGTCGGTGGCGGTTGTCAGAGGTGCCGGTAGACGTCCTCAAGCGTGATCCCGGTCGCGAGCATGAGCACCTGCACGTGGTAGAGGAGCTGCGAGATCTCCTCCGCCGCGCGCTCGGCGGACTCGTGCTCGGCGGCCATCCAGGCTTCGGCAGCCTCTTCGACGACCTTCTTGCCGATCGCATGCACGCCGGAGTCCAGCGCTCTCACTGTGCCCGAGCCCTCGGCCCGGGTGCGGGCCCGTTCACCGAGCTCGGCGAACAGGCCGTCGAACGTCTTCACAGTCACAGGTTAGTGGCGCTCAGAACGGCGGGTCGTCTGGGAGCTCCGTCGCCGGCCGTCGCATGGCCAGCCGCCCGGAGACGACCTGACCTTGGTCGACGACGTCTAGGGAGCTGTGCCCGGCGCCCGTTCTCGGCAACCGCGGTGCCGTCAGTGACCGAGGTCGCCGCTTGTGCACGCGGCCGGAGCGAGTCGTCCAGACCAGCGTTCCCGGAGGGTCGTCGGGATCCTCCGACCGCGCCATCGTGAACCACCCCGCGTCCTTGAGCCGGTGGTGGCGTCGACACAGCCTCGCGCAGTTGCATTCGCACGTGACGCCGCCACGTCGGTGCTTCACGCCATGGTCGAGGTCGGTCGCCCGAGAGTGACAGCCCGGGAAGGTGCACGTCTGGTCACGCACTCGCGTGAACCGGTCCAGGGCGCCACCAGGCTTGTATGCCGGTGTGAAGGAGGATCGGCCCAGCCCGAGCAGCGTTCCGTGCTGCTGGTCGACGACGGCGCAGCGCCATGTGCCAGTCGTTGCTGCCTCGCGTGCCATGGCTGCCGGCACAGGCCCGTAACCGACGAGGTCGGCCGGCTCATCGGCAAGACCGAGCGCCGTCTCGAGCGACATCGTCAGCAGGACCTCCGGCCCCCGGGCGGCGCCCGCACCCCACAGTGACCGCCGAACGTTCGCGAAGATCCCCACGAAGGCGTCGGCGCGACGCTGCTGGTGGCTGCGACGATCGCCGGGAGACTTGGACGACCGCGCCAGCTGGTCCAGCACCGCGTCGATCATCGCCATGTCGGTCGCCGACAACAACGCCCAGACGAAGCCCGCCCCCATGATCTGGGAGGCGACCCCGAACGTGGGGACGTCACAGACGACCCGGCGATCCTCGAACGGCGAAGTCCCCGCGGGGCTGCCGGTGCCGTCGCTGCTGGGGCCGCCGCCGGCGGTCCCGACGTCCGCGGCCCCAGCCTCAGCCGGTCCTGCAGCGGTAGGCCCGACGTCCGCGGCCCCAACTTCGGAGGGCCGTGCATCGCCGGGCCCCGCAGCGCCGGGCCCCGCATCGCGGGTCCCCTCTTCGCCGGCCGCATCGCCTGCGGCGGGACCCGCGACAGCCGCTGCTGCTGCGTCGACGGCGGCTCGGGCTCGGACGAGGGCTCGACGGAGCCCAGGGGTGTTGGACCATCCGGCGTCGGGGCCAAGGGCCGCAGCTTCGACGGCCGCCGCTGCCGCGTCGTCCAGGTCGCCCGTGGCCTGGATGACCGCGCAGACCTTCGCCCAGTCGAGATCTCCGGCGGCGAACCCCTCGGCGGTGATCCGCAGACGGTCCTCCCGCAGTGCCAGCGCGGCGTCCAGCCTCTGTGCGACGGCGTACTCGCTCATGTGGGTGGTCAGGGCGAGCTCCGCGACGACTCGGGCGCGGCCGAACCACTCCGCGTCTCGGATCGCGGCGCGACGCGCGAGGGCGTCGCGGACGGGGTCACCGGTACCGATACCTGCGGTGACCCACGCCGGATCCGTCGCCCGGCGTGCTGCCTCACCGATCGCGCGCACCTGCAGAGACTGGATCCAGGCCGTCAGCCGCTGCGCGGCCGACACCACATCCGCGATCTCTGCGTCGCTCAGGTCAGGGAGCATGTCCAGCCCCGTCGCCCGCTCGAGCACGGCTGCCCAGTCGGCGCGCGGCGCTGCTGATGCGTACCGGCTGACCTGGCCCCCGATCTCGCAGCCGGAGATGTCCCGCTCCCCCTCGGCCTCGCCCCGGTGCCGCCGGCCGAACTCCGTCCCCAGGTCCACCGCTCCGTCGCGGCCGATGTAGACGCCCTCCGGTTGACCACCGAGCTCCCAACGGGGAGGGCAGGGGGCGCGAGGTGCCTCGGCGGCGCTGCCCACCGCGCGGTCCGGCGCGTTGACGGCCGCTTCCCAGTGCCTTGTACGGGCGGACCGGCCCACGCCGGGGGCGCGGACGCCCGACCCGTCGCGGCGGATCGCGAACGGGTTCACAGCGACCACCTCATTGACGTGTCGAGCCGGGCCGCTAGCCATAGACCGTCAGCCACGTCCGAGTCGCTGTCGAGGGCCGAGGGTGTGCCGGTAGCCACTGGGCGATCCTGTTCGTCGGTTGGGTTCGTCGGTTGGGTTCGTCGGGACGAGTCATCGCGAAGTGAGTCATCGCGAAGTGAGTCATCGCGAAGCGGGTGACCGCGAAGTGAGTCATCGCGAAGCGGGTGACCATGAAGACCAGGCATCGAATATATGTTCGAATCCTACGCCCGCGGCCGTGTCTGGCGCCAACTCCTCGTCCACAGGCAAAGACCCTGCGCAGCAACGCCTTTCGACGCCGCCACTCGCCCCCGCCGCCACCGAAATGGCATCGGGGCAGCGGCGAGAGGAGGCCGGGCGGTGACGACCGCGCCGAGGCACGCGTGACCGCCTCCGAGCCCGTACCCGGCTCTGGTGCCGCCCGCCGGCGGCAGCCGACCTCAGTGAGGAGGCAGGGGCAGATCCCGAAGGGCGACCGCGGTCGCGACGGCCGCCATCGCAGCCTCGTGGCCCTTGTCCTCACTCGACCCGGGGAGTCCCGCGCGGTCCAGCGCCTGCTCCACGGTGTCGCACGTGAGCACGCCGAACCCCACTGGCTTCGCGCTCCGCACGCTCACCTCGGTGAGCCCGATGGCCGCCGCCTGAGCGATGTAGTCGAAGTGCGGTGTCTCGCCGCGCACGATCACACCCAGAGCCACAACGGCGTCGACCGGCTGACCAGCAAGGCGGGAGGCCGCCACGGCGAGCTCGAAGCTTCCCGGCACCCGATACTCGCTGACGTGCTCGACCCCGCACTCGCGCAGGGCGCGGCGAGCGCCGGCGACCAGCCCTTGCATGACCTCGTCATGCCAGGACGCCGCCACGACCGCCACGCGCAGGGCGTGGCCGTCGACCTCCACGCCCGGCGCACCCTCGCCGCTCATCCGCCGACCACCTGGGCATCGCCGCGGTCGTCGGCCTCCAGTATCAGCTCATGACCCATGAGGTCGCGCTTCGCGACGAGGTACGCCATGTTGTGCGCCGACGCGCTGACCTGCAGCGGAACCCTCTCTCGAACGCGGACGCCGTGGGCGGTGAGCCCCGCGACCTTCGCCGGGTTGTTCGTCAGGAGCCGGACGTCGTCCAGCCCGAGGTCCGCCAGAACCGCCGCGGCCGCTCCGTACTCCCTGGCGTCGGCGGGCAGGCCTTGCACGGTGTTCGCGGAGACGGTGTCGAACCCCTTCTCCTGCAGGGCGTACGCGCTCAGCTTGGCCAGGAGGCCCACCCCTCGGCCCTCGTGGCCGCGGACGTAGACGACGACTCCCCCGGCCGCGCACACGGCGGCCATCGCCTGGTCCAGCTGCGGACCGCAGTCGCAGCGCAGCGACCCGAACACGTCTCCGGTCAAGCACTCCGAGTGCACTCGAACCAGGGCGCCGGCGGCCGGCGGCCGCCCCGCGACGAGGGCGACGTGCTCGTCGCCGGTCAGGCCGTCGCGGTAGCCGACGGCTCGCATCGGGCCGTGCCGGGTGGGGATGTGCGTCTGCGTGACCCGCTCGACCCGCAGTCGACGCTTGGACTCCACGAGCTCACGCGGGTCGAGCTCAGCCGAGCGCAGCAGTGCCAGGTCGGCGATGCTCACCAGGGCCAGGCCATGGGCGTCGGCGAGCCGGCGAAGTCCCGGCAGCCGCATCATGGTCCCGTCGTCCTCGACGACCTCCGCGATGAGGCCCACGGGCGGCAGCCCTGCGAGCCGGCAGAGGTCGACGGCGGCCTCGGTGTGGCCGGGCCGCTCCAGCACACCTCCGGGCCGTGCGCGAAGGGGGAACACGTGCCCCGGCCGCACGAGGTCCTCGGCATGCGAGCCGGGGTCCGCCAGCACCCGGAACGTCGTCGCCCGGTCGGCCGCGCTGATGCCCGTCCCGACGCCGAGCCGAGCGTCCACCGAGACCGTGTACGCCGTCCCGCGCGGGTCCTGGTTGTGCCTGACCATGGGCGGCAGGGACAGGCGGTCCGCGACGTCGTCGGGCATGGGGGCACACAGCACGCCGGAGGTGTGGCGCACGGTCCACGCCACCCATCCCGGCGACGCGTGGGCGGCCGCCATGATGACGTCGCCCTCGTTCTCCCGGTCCTCGTCGTCGACCACGAGCACCGGCAGGCCGCGGCGCAGCGCGTGCACGGCGGCCGTCGCCGGATCGAGCATGCTTGGCGACCCCGCCGGCCCTCGCCGGCCGGAGGGCCGGGAGCCCGCGACCACGGGCATCTCCTGGTCCGGGAGCACGGCGGTCATGCGACCACCTCCGAGACCGGTGCGGCCGCGGTCGCCGCGCTGCGCCGAGAGATCCGCAACCACACGAAGAAGCCCCAGATCACGAAGCAGCCGTAGAACATGTACAGGGTCGCCGACGGGTACAGGTGCGCGCGCAGCAGAAGCGGGACGCCGACCGCGTCGACGCCGATCCAGATGAGCCAGAAGTCGACCCATCCGCGCGCCATCGAGTACGTGGCCAGCATCGAGCCGGTGAAGATCCAGGCGTCCGCCCAGACGGGTTCGAAGGACCCGAGTGCGCGGAACGCCGGTGTCAGGGCGACCACGCACACCACCGCGACCCCGGCGAGGACGGCGCGCTCGGACCAGGTGGCCCAGCGAGGTACGACCGCGGGGCCGCCTGCGTCGCGCCGCCGGTACCACCGGACCCAGCCGTACACCGAGACGATCACGAACATCACCTGGCGCCCCGCCTGGCCCAGCAGGTTCGCCCCCTGCGGGGTGTGGAAGGCCGCGCCCAGGAAGACCGTGAACAGCAGCAGGTTGCCGATGATCCCGACAGGCCAGGCCCAGACACGGCGACGCATGCCGCCGACCGCACTGGCGAGCCCGAAGCCGTTGCCGACGATCTCGCGCCAGAGGATCACGTGTCCGGCGATCACCAGCTTGGCGTTGGCGAGGTCGGCCAGGACAGCACCGACACCGCCGCTCACAGGGTCACCGTCGCAAGGTCGGCCCGGCCGGCCGGCTGAGCGTCGAGAGGTGTCGCCCTGTGGGCGAGCATGCGCTCGACGTACTTCGCGAGGACGTCGACCTCGAGGTTGACCACCTCACCCGGTGCTCGCCGACCCAGAGTGGTGCGCTCGAGGGTCTCCGGGATGAGCGACACCGTGAACGAGGTGCCCTCGGGACCGTCATCGACCGAGGCCACGGTGAGTGAGACGCCGTCCACGGCCACGGAACCCTTCTCGACCACGTAGCGGGCGAGGCTGCGTGGCACGGCCACACGCACGACGTCCCACCTCGGCCCGGGCACCCGCTCGAGGACGGTCCCGGTGCCGTCGACGTGGCCCTGGACGACGTGGCCCCCGAACCGACCGTCCGCCGGCATCGGGCGCTCGAGGTTGACGACGCTTCCCGCGTGCAGGGTGCCGAGTCCTGTGCGGTGCAGCGTCTCCGGCATGACGTCGGCGGTGAAACTGCCTGAGTGGTGCTCGACGACGGTCAGGCAGACGCCGTTGACGGCGATCGATGCTCCGCGTACGGCGTCTGAGGTGACGAGCGGGCCGCGCACGGTGATGCGGGCCGACTCCGCCATCGTCTCGAGCCGGACGACCTCGCCGAGCTCCTCGACGATCCCGGTGAACATGAGCACTCCCTGCTGTCGGTGGACTGGCTGGCTGAGCTTGTGCGGGGGCTTCGTGGTTCGGGGCTTCGTGGTTCGGGGCTCCGTGGTTCGGGGCTCCGTGGTTCGGGGCTCCGCTGTTCGGGGCTCCGTGGTTGGGGGCTTGCCTCGGGGGGGGGTGGTCAGGGCGGGGCCGGCACCGCTGTGATGAGCACGTCCTCGCCGATCTCGGTGACGCCGGTCAGCCGCAGTCGGGCGATGTCGGCCATCGTCGCGATGCCCAGGTCGTCAACGGCCGCCCGGCCCGCACCGAGGAGCGCCGGGGCCAGGTACGCCAGCACCTCGTCGACCAGGCCGGCGCGCCAGAAGGCCGCCGCCAACGTCGGGCCACCCTCGAGCCAGACGCTGCGCACCTCGAGCTCGTGCAGCGCGGCGAGCGCCTCCGACGGCTCGTGCGTGGGCACTCTCAGCGCCGGTACGGGCCCGCTGAGGACCCGGGCCCCGGGCGGGAGCGCCCGCCGTCCGACGACCACCCGCAGCGGCTGGTCGGCCAGCAGGTCGCCCGCGGCGTCGCGCACCGTCAGGGCGGGGTCGTCGGCCAGCACGGTCCCGGTGCCGACGACGACCGCGTCGTGCTGGGCCCGGCGGCGGTGGACGTCGGCCCGCGCGGGTGCGCCGGTGATCCAGCGGCTCGTCCCGTCCGCGGCGGCGCTGCGGCCGTCGAGAGAGGCGGCGAGCTTCCATGTCACCCACGGCCGGCGCGAACGCACCGCGAACGCCCACCGAAGGTTGAGCGCCTCGCAGTCGGCGGCCGACAGCCCGGTCTCGACCTCGACTCCCGCGTGCCTCAGCGCACCCGCTCCCCCGGCGGCGACCGGGTTGGGGTCCAGGGCGCCGATGACCACCCGGATGATCCCGGCGTCGAGGAGGGCGCGCGTGCAGGGACCGGTCCGCCCTGTGTGGTCGCACGGCTCCAGCGTCACCACCGCGGTGCCGCGACGGGCCCGGACGCCGGCCTGAGCCAGCGCGACGACCTCCGCGTGCGGCGTCCCGGCACCGGCGTGGAACCCCTCGCCGGCGACCGTCCCGGCGGCATCGAGGACGACGCAGCCGACACGAGGGTTGGGGCCGCGGGCCGGGCCGAGAGCCGCGAGCTGGACGGCGCGCCGCATCGCCGCGGCCTCGAAGGGCGCGGCTGCCGACTCTTGCGCGAGGTACTGCGTCACCGAACCCTCCTGCCTCGACACTGCGGGTGCAGGCGGGCTCCGGGTTCGGCGACACGGCGGAAGCGCCCGTCTCTGGGCGTTTCCGCGACGCCACCATCGCGACATCGACCGCGCGCAGAGCGCGACGATGCCGCGGCGTGCTGCCTCCCATCCGGACTCTCACCGTCGGTCCTGGAGTTCCACCAGGTCCACCGGCCGCTGGCTGCGGTCGGGTCGCGGACTGTCACCGCCGGTTCGGATTTTCACCGACCCCGGAGCACGCGTGCGTTTCACCGTCCAGTATGCCACCCGAAGCCGACCCGCGCCTGGCGCGCGGGCAGGGGGTGGCACTTCTGGTCGGACACGCCCCGCCTCGGAGAGGGGCTAGACCGCCGCTCCGACCGCACCCAGCACTACCAGGAAGGCCCCTGCCCACACCGCCGGGGGGCGCCGGCCGGACGAGACGGCCACAGCCAGCAGGACCGAGACCTCGCGCAGCGTGGCGACGCGTCCAGCAGGCGCACGTTGGAAGGCGAGCAGGACCAGGAGGTAGGCGGCCACCACCCCAGCACCCACCGCCACACCGGGGCGCAGCGCTCGACGCAGTCGGGCGACACCCCATCCGACCCGGCTCCATCCGTGCGCTACGCCCGCCTCGGCCGAGATCGGCCCGCCGGCTACGTCCGAACGGGCCGAGCCCAGCAGGCAGGCAGCCGACAGCAGCAGCCCCTGCACGGCGAGCGCCGCACCCAGGTACCCGGCGGCGGAGGTGGAGCCGACGGCGACCGCGTCCACCACCGAGTACACGCCGATGCTGACCCCGGTGGCCAGGGCGTACGTGACGGCGCGGGCCTGCCCCGCGGACCGACCGGCGAGGGCGAGCACGGCAAGGCCGGCGGCGAGGCTGACGGCGGCGGCGAGTGCGGCGGCGCTCGGCCGCTGGCCGGCCGCCGCCCAGGCCAGCACGGTGACCAGCAGCGGAGCCGTCCCCCGGCCGATCGGGTAGGCCACCGCCAGCGAGCCGTGCGCGTAGGCGCTCACGAGCAGCCATGCGTAGACCGCCTCGGCCACACCAGAGAGCAGGACGAGCCGCCACACCGAGGTCGGCGGGTGGACGAGGACCGCCGGGGACAGCAGCAGCGCACCGGCCAGCCCGCTGACCGCCATGGTCGCGAGGCGGTCCGTGCGGGCGTGCACGAACCGGTTCCAGGTCGTGTGGACGACCGCCGAGGCCAGCACGAGGGTGATGGCGACCCCGGTCACCGGCCACGCACCGGTACGGCCGGCTCACCCCCCGCAGGCACGCGCCGCACGCTCGCGCAGCACCCCGATCCGCTCCGAGGCGTCCCCGGCGCCGTAGACGGCCGTCCCGGCGACGAAGACGTCCGCGCCCGCCTCGGCACAGCGCTCGATGGTGTCGACGGTGACCCCGCCGTCGACCTGCACCCACACGTCGAGGCCGCGGGCTCGCACCGCCTCGCGGGTGCGGCGGATCTTGGGCAGGCAGGACTCGAGGAAGGACTGGCCGCCGAAGCCCGGCTCGACGGTCATCACGAGGATCATGTCGAACTCGGCGAGCAGGTCCAGGTACGCCTCCACCGGGGTCGCCGGCTTCAGGCCGAGCCCCGCCCGCGCCCCCAGCGCCCGCAGCCGCCGGGCGAGCCGGACCGGTGCCCGCGCAGCCTCGGCGTGGAAGGTCACGCTTCCGGCACCCGCCTCGGCGAAGCCCGGCGCCCACCGGTCGGGGTCCTCGATCATGAGATGGCAGTCGACCGGTACGGGGCTCGCCTTCACCAGCGCCTCCACGACGGGGAGACCGATCGTGAGGTTGGGCACGAAGTGGTTGTCCATGACGTCGACGTGCGCCCAGTCCGCCTCCGAGATCCTGGCGAGCTCCTCGCCGAGCCGGGCGAAGTCGGCCGACAGGATGCTGGGCGCGATCTGGATCCCCACGCTGGCGAGGGTACCCGCCGTCAGGACCGCCCCGACGCGACCACGCGCTTCAGGAGGCACAGGTACATCGCGTCGGTGCCGTGGACGTCCGGCCACAGCTGCACGTCCGGTCCTGCGCCGAGGTCGTGGGCCTTGCCGAGGCACGCCGCCGCGACCGCCTCGCGGGCGTCGAGCGCGGTGGACGTCGTCCCTGCCCGCGAGCACGTCGTCGACGACGAGGCGCGTCTCCGCGGGGTGCGGCGAGCACGTGACATAGGCGACGACGCCGCCGGGTCGCACGGCCATGAGCGCGGAACGGAGCAGGTCGCGCTGCAGCGGCGCCAGGGCGGCGAGGTCGGCCGGGACGCGCCGCCACCGCGCCTCGGGTCGTCGGCGCAGGGCCCCGAGGCCGCTGCACGGAGCGTCCACGATCACCCTGTCGAAGACGCCCGGCTCCTCGCCCCCGACCAGCCGCCCGTCCGCGCGGCGCACCAGGGCCGCCCCGGGTCGGCGGGCGACGACGCCGGCGAGGGCACCCTCGACCAGGCGTGCCCGGTGCTCGGACACCTCGACGGCGACGAGCGCGGCGCCCGCCGGCACGTCGCCGTGCCGGCTGCGCTCGGCCAGCACGGCCGCCAGCAGGGCGCTCTTCCCACCCGGTCCGGCGCACAGGTCCAGCCAACGCCCTTCGTCGGCGCCGTCGAGGCCGACCTCGACCAGCGCCAGGGACACGATCTGGCTGCCCTCGTCCTGCACCCTCGCCCTGGCCTGGCGGATCGCGGGCACGTCGTGCGGAGCACCGTCGAGCAGCACCGCGAGCGGGCTGAGCCGCCCCGGTGCCGTGGCGGTGCCCAGGAGCTCGGCGACTGCGGCCAGCCCGGGAAGTGCGGCGACCGCGACGACCGGGGCGGCGTTGTCGGCGTCGAGCAGCCCGCGCAGCTGCGATGCGGGCCGGCCGCTCGCCCGCAGCGCGTCCCGTAGGGCGCGCACGATCCACGGCGGGTGCGAGCAGGCCACCGCGAGATACCCGTCCGGGTCGACGCCGACGTCCGGCGCGACCTGCCGCACCCAGGCGTCCAGGTCCGCCTCGCCCACCCGCCGCAGCACGGCGTTGGCGAAGCCCGCGGCGCCCTGGCCGATGTCGGCCCGCACGAGGTCGACGGTCGCAGCCACTGCCGCATGCGCCGGCACCCGCATCGCCAGCAGCTGGTGCACCCCGAGGCGCAAGGCGTCCAGCACGGGCGGGTCGACGTCGCTCAGAGCCCGGTCGATGCAGGCGGCGATCACCGCGTCGTAGGTGCCCCGGCCTCGCAGAGTGCCGTATGCCAGCTCGGTCGCGAACGCGGCGTCGCGCCCGCGCAGGCCCCGCTCGCGCAGCAGGGTGGGCAGCGTGAGGTTGGCGTAGGCGTCCTGCTCATGGACGGCGCGCAGCGTCGCCCATGCCGCCTGCCTCGCAGGGTCGACCGCACGACGGGCGGCTGAGCGCGTCTTGGCTCGCGGCGTCCGCGGGCCGTCACCGGCAGGCCGCCCGCCCCCAGGCGGTGTCGCCGGGCCACCGGACGGCGTCACGTGAAAAACTCCCCCGGCCCCAGCCGAAGACCGCGAGCCCAGTCCGCGGCCGGCATGCTGCGCCGCCCCTCACCCTGCACCTCGCCGAGCACCACAGGCCCGCTGCCGGTCCCCACCAGGACCGCCCGCCGTCCGACGTCCAGCGTCCCGGGCGCCAGCGGCCTGCCCTCCCGGTCCTGGTGCGTGGCTTGCGAGGCCTCCAGAGGGGTCACGGGGCCGAGCCTGACCCGCTCGCCGCGCAGCGTCGTCCAGGCCCCGGGTGCAGGCGTGCAGCCGCGCACGACGCGGTCGACGATGTGCGCGGGCAGCGACCACGCGACCCGTGCGTCGTCGGCGGTGAGCTTGGGGGCCAGGCTCACGCCGTCCGAGGCCTGCGGACGCGGCGCGAGCACGCCGTCCTCGATGCCGTCGAGTGTCGAGACCAGGAGACCGGCGCCGGCCTGCGCCAACCGGTCGAGCAGGCCTCCCGCGGTGTCGCGGGGGCGCACGGCCTCGGTCAGGACACCGAGGAGGGGGCCGGTGTCCAGGCCGGGGTCGAGCAGGAAGGTCGTGGCGCCGGTGATGGTCTCACCGGCCATCAGGGCACGTTGCACGGGAGCCGCACCACGCCAGGCGGGCAGCAGGGAGAAGTGCAGGTTGACCCAGCCGTGGGCGGGCACGGCGAGGGCGGCCGGGGGGACGAGCCCGCCGTAGGCGACCACCGGGCAGCAGTCCGGTGCCAGCGCCTGCAGCCGGTCGAGGACGTCCGGCTCGCCCAGGCGGCGCGGGGCCAGCACCGGCAGGCCCTGCTCGTCTGCCCAGTCGGCGACCGGTGAGCGGGTGCGGACCCGGCCCCGGCCGGCCTGCGTGTCGGGTCGGGTGAGCACGGCGACCACGTCGTGGCGCGAGGCGGCCACTGCCCGCAGCGACGGCAGGGCGACCTCGGGGGTGCCGGCGAAGACCAGCCTCACCGGGCGCCGGCCCGGTGAGACCCCACCCGGGCGTGGATGGTCACAGTGCCTGGCCGAACGTCACATGAGGGCTGGCGCGTACGACCGGTGGCTGCTGCCCGGCCCACTCGGCCTGACGGATCGCCTTGAGGGCGAGCTTGCGCTGCTGGCGGTCCATCCGGTCGATGAAGAGGATGCCGTCGAGGTGGTCGGTCTCGTGCTGCAGCGCCCGGGCAAGGATCTGCGTGCCCTCGATCACCACGGGCTCGCCGTACTGGTCGAAGCCCTTCGCCACCGCCTGCAAGGCACGCGGGGTGTCGAAGTAGATCCCCGGGAACGACAGGCAGCCCTCCTCGCCGTCCTGCTGCTCCTGCGACAGGTCCAGCGTCGGGTTCACGAGGTGACCGAGCTCACCGTCGACGTAGTAGGTGAAGACCCGAAGGCCCACCCCGATCTGAGGCGCGGCCAGACCCGCTCCCGGGGCCTCGAGCATCGTCTCCTCGAGGTCCTTCACCAGGATCCGAAGCTCCTTGTCGAAGTCCGTGACCGCCTGGGCGGGGGTGGTCAGCACGGGGTCGCCGAACAGGCGGATCGGCTGGATGGCCACAGTTCTCCCTCTCGAGGCTCGCTGCGGACAAGTCTAGGTGGCGGGCGCCGACGGGCCGGCGCGGCTCAACCGAGGTCGAGAGGGTCCACCCGCACGCGTACGGGAGGGTCCCGGCGCGCGCTGCGCAGGGCCGCCGCCGCTGCCAGCGCTCGCGACAGGGCCGCCTGCCGGGCCAGCGGGGCTCGCACGACCACCCGGACGGTCCCGGACCCGGCGGGGTGAGGCACCGGGCCGAGCATCGTCGCCTGTGGCGGTGGGACGAAGGTCGCCAGGAACGTCTCCACCGCGGCCGCCTCGCCGGTGAGCGTCGCGCTGGCGACCGCCGGTGGCAGGCCGAGCTCGGTGCGCTCGGCCAGCTCGCGGTCGGCATGCCCGGGTGCATCGATGCGCACGAGGGCCTGTACGGGCGCGCTGAGCGGGTCCGCGGCCACCACGACGACGCCGCCCCGGGTTGCGGGGCGCACCCGGGCGGCAGCCGCCAGCCAGCGCCGAACGGCCTCCTCGGCGGCTCGCAGGTCCGCGCGGTCGAGGAGGGTCTGGCCGTCGAGCAGGACGGCGGCGGCGTAGCCGTCGGGGACGACGGGCTCCACCCCGGGGGTGGCCACGACGAGCACGCGGCCGGAGGGCAGCGAGGCAGGCGTGCGCGCCGCCCGGGAGACGACCACGCGGGCGCCGGGGAACGCCCGGCCGAGCTCCTCGGCGGTTCGCTCGACTCCGACGGTGCTCGCGCGTAGGGCGTGGCCCCCGCAGTGCGGGCAGGCCCAGTCGTTGAGCGGCCGACCGCACCAGCCGCACCCCTGTACCCGCACAGGGGGCTCACTGCTCGTCAGGCGCACGGGACCCTGACAGGTCGGGCATCGGGCCGGCCGCCTGCACGACGCGCACGCCGTCGCCGGCACGTAGCCGACCCGGGGCACCTGGACGAGCACGGGCCCAGACTCCAGCCCGTGCTGGATCGCGGCCCAGGCGGCCGTGGGGATGTGCACGGCCGTGGCTCTCGGGTCCTCCCTGGGCGATGAGGACGTCGTGCGCACGCGGGGCCATCGCGCTCGGACCGTCGCGCGCGTGGCCGCGACGGGTCGGGCCCAGCCCTGCGCGAGGAGCAGCGCAGACTCGGCACTGCGGCCCCAGGAGCCGGCGAGGAAGGCCGCACCCGCCTGCTCCGCACGCAGCCGCAGCACCTCGCGGGCGTGCGGGTAAGGGGCGCGAGGCTCGGCGTGCAGGTCGTCCCCGTCGTCCCAGATGGCCACGAGCCCCAGGCCGGCGACCGGGGCGAAGGCCGCTGCCCGCGTGCCCACCGCCACAGGTACCCTCCCGCGCAGCAGGGCGAGGAAGGCGTCGTAACGGGCGGCCGCACCGAGGTCCGCCTCGAGCCGCACGTGGCGGCCCGGCCCGAGGGCGACGTGCAGCGCGGCGTCCACGGCGTCGACGTCCCGCCGGTCGGGCAGCACGAGGACGGCGCCCCGCCCGCCGCGCACCGCGGCCGCGGCCGCCTCGGCCAGAGCCACAGCCCAGCCGGGGCCGGGCAGGGCCGTCCAGACCGCGTGGGGCCCCTCTCCGGCCTCGACCCGAGCGAGGAACGCATGCCCGGCGGCGTAGTCCGCCCACGCCGAGCCTGGGGGTCCGGGGCCGTCAGCCGGGCCACCCGGTGACGAGGATGCGGCTACGGGGCCGTCAGCCGGGCCACCCGGTGACCGGGATGCGGGTACCGGGCCGTCGGGGGTGGTCGGGGCCGGCTCGGGGGCCTGCTCGGTCTTCGCGTGGCGGGGCGGAACCGCCAGCCGCAGGACGTCGGCGAGGGTGCCCGCGTACCTGTCCGCGACGGCGCGGCACAGGCGATGGACGTCGGCTGTGAGCACCGGCTCGCGCGACACGACGCGACGAAGCGGCGTCAGCGACCCCGCGTGGTCGGACACCTCGACCCGCTCGAGGATGTACCCGCCGACGTCCTTGCCGGCGAAGCGCACCCGAACCCTGGCTCCGGCCACGGCGTCGTCCGCCAACGACATCGGCACCAGGTAGTCGAACGCGCGGTCCAGGTGCGCCAACGGCAGGTCCACCGCCACCCTCGCGACCGGCAGCCGGCTCGCGGGCGGGTCGGTCCGGGGGCCGGGCCGTCGCCGTCCGGGCGCACGCAGCAGGCTCAGCTGCTCCTGCGCGCTCACGCCCGCTGCGCAGACGTCGGTGGGGTGCTCAGCCCAGGAGCGAGCGCAGCGCGTCGACGCGGTCCGTGCGCTCCCAGGTCATGCCTGGCAGCTCGCGCCCGAAGTGGCCGTAGGCGGCCGTCTGCTTGTAGATGGGGCGCAGCAGGTCCAGGTCGCGGATGATGGCCCCCGGCCTCAGGTCGAACACGTCGCGGATCGCCGAGGACAGCCGCTGCGGATCCACGCTCTCGGTGCCGAACGTCTCCACGTACAGGCCGACGGGGTGCGCCTTGCCGATGGCGTAGGCGACCTGCACCTCGCACCGGCGCGCCAGGCCCGCGGCGACGACGTTCTTGGCCACCCAGCGCATGGCATAGGCGGCCGACCGGTCCACCTTGGACGGGTCCTTCCCGGAGAACGCGCCGCCGCCGTGGCGGGCCATGCCGCCGTACGTGTCCACGATGATCTTGCGACCCGTCACGCCGGCGTCGCCCATCGGCCCGCCGATCTCGAAGCGCCCCGTCGGGTTGACCAGCAGCCGGAAGGACGAGGCGTCGATGTCCACGCTGTCGACGACCTGCTTGACGACATGGTCGGCGATGTCGGGCTCGAGCAGGTTCTCCAGCGACACGTCGGCGGCGTGCTGGCTGGACACCACGACGGTCTCCAGGCTCACCGCGCGGTCGCCGTCGTAGGCGATCGTCACCTGCGTCTTGCCGTCCGGTCGCAGGTAGGGCACCTCGCCGCCCTTGCGCACGTCCGTCAGGCGCTGCGCGAGCCGGTGGGCCAGCCAGATCGGCAGCGGCATGAGCTCGGGGGTCTCGTCGCAGGCGTAGCCGAACATCAGGCCCTGGTCGCCCGCGCCCTGCATGTCCAGGGGGTCGACGCCGTGCTCGACCCTGGCCTCGTAGGCGGTGTTCACGCCGGCGGCGATGTCGGGCGACTGCGACCCGATCGACACCTGGACGCCGCAGGAGTTGCCGTCGAAGCCCTTGGTGGAGGAGTCGTAGCCGATGCCGAGGATGGTCTGGCGCACGATCGTGGGGATGTCGACGTAGGCCTCGGTCGTCACCTCGCCCGCGACGTGCACGAGGCCCGTCGTCACCATCGTCTCGACCGCCACGCGGCTGCGCGGGTCCTGGGCGAGGAGGGCGTCGAGCACCGCGTCGCTGATCTGGTCACAGATCTTGTCGGGGTGGCCCTCGGTGACGGACTCAGACGTGAAGTAACGGTGGGTCACAGTTCTCCCAGAGGTGCAGCGGCTTCGGGCTGGCCGGGCGACGGTTCGACCGAGCGCCGACGTTGCCGCCCGTGGCCCTACTGTACCGACTCGCCCGGGAATCGGGCTGGTCGCCCGGCAGCCCGCAGAGCGGCCTCGACGGCGTCCCACACGGCGGCGGCGACGGCGTCCTTGCTGCCTGCCGGCACCGGGACCACGCTGCCGTCGCGGTGGAGGATCACGACCTCGCTGTGCTCGCGCCCGAACACCTTGCCCTCGGAGACGTCGTTGACGACGAGCAGGTCGCACCCCTTGCGCCGCAGCTTCGCCCGCGCGTGGTGCAGCACGTCGCCGTCGGCGTCCCCCGTCTCGGCGGCGAAGCCGACGACCACCTGCCCCGCAGGCCGCCCGGCGGCGAGCTCGGCCAGCACGTCGGGGTTGCGCACGAGTCGGACCGTGGGCGCGTCGTCCGCGGTCGTGGTCTTCTTGATCTTGTGCTCGGCCACCTCGGCCGGCCGGAAGTCGGCGACGGCGGCCGCCATCACGACCACGTCGGCGTCCGACGCCGCAGCGAGCATCGCCTCGCGCAGCTCGAGGGCGGTCTCCACGCGGGTGAGCCGCGCGCCGGCAGGGGCAGGCACCTCGGTGGCCGCGGCCACGAGGCACACGTGGGCGCCCCGGGCAAGGGCCGCCGCGGCGAGCGCCATCCCCTGCCGGCCGGAGGAGCGGTTACCGAGGTAGCGCACGGGGTCCAGCGGCTCGCGGGTACCCCCCGTCGAGACCGCCACGCGCAGGCCGGCGAGCGCGGACTCCGCCCGTCCGCCAACCCGGGCGCGCGCGAGGGCGTGGTGGACGACTGCCGCGATCGACGCCGGCTCGGGCAAGCGGCCGGGGCCGCTGTCGGAGCCTGCGAGCCGCCCGGAGTCGGGGTCGATGACGACGACGCCGCGCGAGCGCAGAATGGCCACGTTCGCACGCGTCGCCGGGTGCTCCCACATCTCGGTGTGCATCGCGGGGGCGAGCACCACCGGGCAGGTCGCGGTCAGCAGCGTGTTCGTGAGCAGGTCGTCGGCGAGGCCGTGCGCCGCCCGCGCGAGCAGGTCGGCCGTCGCGGGCGCGACGACGACGACGTCGGCCCGCCGGCCCAGCCGAACGTGCGGGACGTCCTGCGCGTCGTCCCAGACCTCGCTGGTCACCGGGTTGCCGGACAGTGCGGCCCAGGTCGCGGCACCCACGAAGCGCAAGGCCGAGGCGGTCGGCACCACACGCACGTCGTTTCCGGACTCGCTCAGGAGGCGCAGCAGCGTGCACGCCTTGTACGCGGCGATCCCGCCGCAGACGCCCAGGACGACGTGCGGGCGCGCTCCGTCCCGCGGCGCGACCTGGTCCTGCGCGCGCTGGGCGTGGTCCTGCGCGGTGGGGTGGTCCTGCGCGGTGGGGTGGTCCTGCGCGGTGCGGGTCGTCCATGGGCATCCGAGCGGTCGGTGCGGCCGGCCCGCGGCGTCAGCCCTCGATCGGCTCGGCGACGAGGAGGCCCTCGTTGATCTCGCGCAGCGCCACCGAGAGCGGCTTCTCCTGCACGTGCGTCTCGACGAGCGGCCCGACGTACTCCAGGAGCCCCTCGCCCAGCTGGGAGTAGTAGGCGTTGATCTGGCGGGCCCGCTTGGCGGCATAGATGACAAGGGCGTACTTGGAGTCGGCCGCTTGCAGCAGCTCGTCGATCGGGGGGTTCGTGATGCCCTCGGGCACCGCGCTGGTACCGGACACGCGTGTCTCCCGGTGCTCGTCGGATGGGTCGGTCTAGCCGGACGGGTCGGTCTAGCCGGACGGGTGCGACCCACGATGGGGGGTCAGCCCCATCCAGTGTACGAGTTCGTCGGTGGCCCGCCGGACGTGGTCGTTGACGATCGTCACGTCGAACTCCGCCTCGGCGGCGAGCTCGGCCCGCGCGGTGTCCAGCCGGCGGGTGCGCTCGTCCACGCTCTCCGTCCCGCGCCAGACGAGCCGGCGCACGAGCTCGTCCCACGACGGGGGCGCCAGGAACACGAAGAGCGCCTGCGGCATCGTCGCGCGCACCTGGCGCGCTCCCTGGAGGTCGATCTCGAGCAGCGTGGGCCGCCCGTCGGCCAGCGCCTCCTCGACCGGTCGGCGGGGGGTGCCGTAGCGGTGCCGGCCGTGCACGACTGCCCACTCCAGCAGGTCACCCCTGGCGACCAGCCCGTCGAAGGCGGTCTCGCTCACGAACGTGTAGTGCACACCGTTGCGCTCGCCGGGACGCGGCGTGCGCGTGGTCACGGACACCGACAGCCAGACCTCGGGGTAGCGGCGCCGGACATCCGCCGACACGGTTCCCTTGCCGACCGCTGTGGGTCCGGCGAGCACCGTCAGGCGGCGGCTGCCGCCCCCCTGCGCGGTCAGCGGTTGAAGCGCTCGACGAGGGCCGCGATCTGGTTGGACCCCAGCCCGCGCACCCGCCGGGACTCCGAGATCCCGATCTCCTCCATGATCTGGCGAGCGCGCACCTTGCCGACGCCGGGCAGCGCCTCCAGCAGTGCCGACACCTTCATCTTGCCGACGATGTCGCTCTCCTGGCCCTCCTTGATGACCTCCGCCAACGACCCCTGTGAGTACTTCAGGCGGTTCTTCACCTCGGCGCGGGCCCTCCGCGCGGCGGCGGCCTTCTCCAGGGCCGCAGCTCGCTGCTCGGGGGTCAGAGGGGGCAGTGCCACAGGGTCACCTCAGTCGCTCGTACGTACGCCGGCGGATCCGTGCCGACGGTCGGGACTCGCAATCGTGCCTCGCCAGGCGATGAACCTAGCGAGTCGGGCTCACCGGTAGCAACGCGGTGGGTGCGCCGGGCCCGCTCGCACCCGGGTTGCGACCGGCCGGGGGTCGTCATCGACCGTGCGCGAGGGCCTCGTGGACGTCGGCCACGGTGCGCTCGGCCGCGGCGCGCAGGGCCGCGGTCCCCGGGCCGGCGGCGAGCACCTCGCGGCTGGAGCTCGCGAGAACGGCGTCCACCCGGGCGCCGAAGACCGACCGCAGCTCGCGGGCGCCGGCACCCTGCGCGCCGATCCCGGGGGCCAGGAACGGCCCGTTCACGGCGCTGAGGTCGTGCCGCTGCGCGGCGGCGTCCCCGATGGTCGCACCGACCACCACGCCGACGCTGCCCAAGGGCGTCGCACCGCGGTTCTCCTCGGCGACGGCGTCCAGCACCGACTGTGCGACGCTGCGCCCGTCCGCGGTCAGTGCGTGCTGCACCTGCCCGCCCTCGGGGTTGGACGTGAGCGCGAGCACGAAGACCCCGCGCCCGTTCGCGTCGGCGACGTCCAGGAGCGGGCGCAGCGACCCGAACCCGAGGAAGGGCGAGGCGGTGACCGCGTCACCGGCGAGGGTGGAGCCGGCTGCGGCGTAGGCGTCGGCGTAGGCGGCCATGGTGGAGCCGATGTCGCCGCGCTTGGCGTCGACGATGCACAGGACTGCGGCGTCACGGCAGTGCGCGACCACGGCCTCCAGCACCGCGACCCCGGCGCTGCCGTGCCGCTCGAAGAACGCCGACTGGGGCTTCACGGCCGCCACATGGCCGGCCAGGGCCTCCACGACGGTGTGGCTGAAGCGAGCGAGGCCGGCGGCGTCGTCGTCCAGCCCCCACGCGCGCAGCAGCTGCGGGTGCGGGTCGATGCCCACGCAGAGCGGGCCGTGCTCGGCCATCGCCGCGGCCAACCGCGCACCGAAGGGGCGCAGCCCCGCGCCGGTCATCGCGCTGCCTCGGCGAACGCAGTGCTGAGGGGGCTCATCCCGGCGCCGGTCATGGTGTCGTCCCGGCCGGTCGGTGGCCGTGACCCACGGCGTCGGCGAAGCGGGTGAACCCTCGCTCGCACAGAGCCTCCTCGAGCTCGGTCAGCACACGCGCCGGGGCGCCGGGGTCATGGAACGTCGCCGTCCCCACCTGCACGGCCGCCGCCCCGGCCAGCACCAGCTGCAGCGCGTCGAGACCGGTGAGCACACCGCCGATCCCGACGATGGGTGCCACGCGCAGCAGACCGGCCCGCATGGCTGCGTGCACCTGCCAGACGCACCGGACGGCGACCGGCCGGATCGCCGGCCCCGACAACCCACCCGTGACGCCGGCGAGGGCCGGGCGCATGGTGTCGGTGTCGATGACCATCCCCAGGAGCGTGTTCACCATCGACAGCCCGTCGGCGCCCGCGTCGAGGCAGGCTCGGGCGATCGCCACGATGTCGGTGACGTCCGGGGACAGCTTGGCCAGCACGGGGACCCGCCCGCCGACGGCGTCGACGACCCCGGCGACCACGGCGGTCGAGGCGCCCGGGTCGCACGCGAACACCAGACCACGGTCGGCCACGTTGGGGCAGGAGATGTTCACCTCGATCGCGGCCACCCCCTGCTCGCCCGCAAGGCGTGCGGCCAGCTCGGCGAACTCCTCCGCGCTGCCCCCGGCGATCGACACCACGGCCGTCGCGCCATGGTCGCGCAGCCACGGCAGGTCGGCCTCGCAGAAGGCCTCGATCCCGGGCCCCTGCAACCCGATCGAGTTGAGCATCCCCGACGGGGTCTCGGCCATCCTCGGCGTCGCCCGCCCGGATCTCGGCAGGCGCATCACGGACTTCGTGACCACGGCCCCGAGGGCGGACACCGCCAGGAACGGCTCGAGCTCGCGGCCCGCCGCCGCGCACCCGCTCGCCGTCATGAGCGGGTTGGCCAGGTGGAGCACGCCGATGCGGGTGCGCATGTCCACCGACACTGCTGCCGGCGACGTCGCCGAGCCGCTCACCGGTGGCCGCCCGCCGGCGCGCCGAGACAGTCCGGCGGGACGAGGCTGCCGCGCCCGTTCGGTCCGGCGCACACGCTGTCCCATCGCACGGCCGCGCCCTGGAACGTCGGGCCGTCGGTGCAGGAGCGGGTCATCCGGGTCACCCCGTCAGTGCCGCGCACGGGCAGCACGCAGGTCATGCAGACACCGATCCCGCAGGCCATCGACTCCTCGACGGTGCACCACGCGACCGCGCGGTGCTCGGCCGCGGCGGCGGTGACGGCCCGGAGCATCGCCATCGGCCCGCAGGCGTAGACGTGGACACCCTCGGGGCCTTCGGCGAGCAGGGGTGCGAGGACGTCGGTCACCCGGCCCCTGGTACCAGCAGACCCGTCGTCCGTGGTCACGTGGACGTGCTCGGGCCCGACGAGCTCCAGAGCCTCCTCCACGCCGAACAGCAGCGGGGCCGATGCCGCCCCGAGGACGAGGTCGACGCCCGTCCCCGCCCGGACCAGGACGTCGGCGAACCACATCAGCGGCGCCGTCCCGTACCCGCCGCCGACGAGCACGCAGCCAACCGGCTCCGATGACATCGGGCCGGGGAAGGGCCTGCCGAGCGGCCCGACGACGTCGAGCACGTCGCCGGAGCGTCGCCGGGTCAGCCACCTCGTGCCTGGGCCGTGGGCGGCGACCACGACCTCGACCCTGCCGCGCTCGGGGTCGGCACGGTGCAGGGAGAAGGCACGCCGCAACAGCATGGCCGTGGGTTCGTCGCCGACCGCCACCGCGACGAACTGTCCCGGCCGCGCGGCCTCGGCGACCGCGGCGGCGTGCAGGACGAGACGGTGGTAGGCCCCGACAGGCTCGTTGGCGAGCACGCGCGCACGCACCTGGACCGGCCGCGGACGGGTCACGGCGCCTCCTCGCCGCCAGTGCGCCGGGCCACCCCGGCGGCGGCCTCCCGGCAGGCCGCCAGGGTCGCGGCGTGCTCCTGCAACGTGGCCACGCGCACCGGCTCGTTGCGGGCGGCCTCGATCGCCTGCACCGCCGCCGCGAGCTGCTGCACGGTCGTGATGATGGGGTGGTCCCCTGCCGTCGTGGCGGCCCGGATCTCGTAGCCGTCGTGGCGGGCCGAGGGCCCGGAGGGGGTGTTCACGACCATGGCCACCTCGCCGGCGGCGATGCGGTCGACGATCGTGGGCTCACCGTCGGGACCACGGCCCTGCCCGTGCTTGCGCACCACCGTGCTGGGGATCCCGTTGCGGCGCAGCACATGTGCGGTGCCCTCGGTGGCCAGCACCTCGAAGCCGAGGTCCACGAGGCGCTTGACCGGGAAGATGATCGCCCGCTTGTCGCCGTCGGCCACCGACACGAAGACCCGGCCCTGGGACGGCAGCCCCCCGTACGCCGCGGTCTGGGACTTGGCGAAGGCGTGGGGGAAGTCGACGTCCAGCCCCATGACCTCCCCGGTCGAGCGCATCTCGGGGCCGAGCAGGGTGTCGACGACCTTGCCCTCCGGGGTACGGAACCGCTTGAACGGCAGCACGGCCTCCTTCACGGCCACCGGCGAGGAGTCGGGCAGCGTGGACCCGTCGCCGTCGGCCGGCAGCAGACCCTCCGCCCGCAGGTCGGCCACGCCGGCGCCGAGCATGATGCGCGCGGCGGCCTTGGCCAGCGGCACCGCGGTCGCCTTGGACACGAAGGGGGCCGTGCGGCTGGCCCGTGGGTTGGCCTCCAGCACGTACAGCACTCCCGAGGCCAGGGCGAACTGCACGTTGAGCATTCCGCGCACGCCCACCCCGCGGGCGATCGCCGCCGTGCTCTCGCGCACACGCTCGATCTCCCTGCGGCCCAGCGTGACAGGAGGCAGCGCGCAGGCCGAGTCGCCGGAGTGGATCCCGGCCTCCTCGATGTGCTCCATGATCCCGCCGATGTAGAGCTCGTCGCCGTCGAACAGCGCGTCCACGTCGATCTCGATCGCGTCGTCGAGGAACCGGTCGACCAGGACCGGGTGGTCCGGGCTTACCTCGGTGGCCCTGCCGATGTAGCCCGCCAGGGAGTCCTCGTCGTAGACGATCTCCATGCCGCGCCCCCCGAGCACGTACGACGGGCGCACGAGCACCGGGTAGCCGATCTCGGCGGCGACGGCGCGCGCCTCGGCGAAGCTGCTCGCCGTCCCGTGCCTGGGCGCCGGCAGCCCGGCCTCGGCGAGCACCCGGCCGAACGAGCCGCGGTCCTCGGCCAGGTGGATCGCCTCGGGGCTGGTCCCGACGATCGGCACACCGGCCGCCTTCAGACCGGCGGCCAGCCCGAGCGGGGTCTGCCCGCCGAGCTGGACGACGACACCCACGACCTCGCCGCTGCGCTGCTCGGCGTGGACCACCTCGAGCACGTCCTCCAGCGTCAGCGGCTCGAAGTACAGCCGGTCGCTGGTGTCGTAGTCGGTGGAGACGGTCTCGGGGTTGCAGTTGACCATCACGGTCTCGTACCCGGCCTCCCGCAGAGCGAACGAGGCGTGCACGCACGAGTAGTCGAACTCCAGACCTTGGCCGATCCGGTTCGGGCCCGACCCGAGGATCACCACCTTGCGCCGTCCCGAGACGCTCACCTCGTCCTCCTCGTCGTAGGAGGAGTAGTGGTAGGGCGTGGTCGCGGCGAACTCGGCCGCGCAGGTGTCGACGGTCTTGAAGACAGGGCGCACGCCGAGGGCGTGCCGCACCCCGCGCACGACGTCCTCGGGCATGCGGCGCAGCTGACCGACCTGGGCGTCGGAGAAGCCGTGGCGCTTGGCACGGCGCAGGACGTCGGGGGTCAGCGCCGGTGCGTCGCGCACCAGACCCGCCACCTCGTCGATGAGCAGCACCTGGTCGAGGAACCACGGGTCGATCCCGGTCACCCGGTGGAGCTCCCCGACGCCGACGCCGGCCCGGACCGCCTGCTGCACCTGCACGAGACGGTCCTCCGTGGGCCGGCGTACGGCCTCCAGGAGGGCCTGGGCGGCCTCGCGGTCCGGCGGTGGTCCCTGCCAGTGGAACGTGGCCCCGCGCCTCTCCAGGGACCGCAGGGCCTTCTGGAGAGCCTCGGTGAAGCAGCGCCCTACCGCCATGGCCTCGCCGACCGACTTCATGGTGGTCGTCAGGGTCGGGTCCGCGGCCGGGAACTTCTCGAAGGCGAAACGCGGGACCTTGACGACCACGTAGTCCAGCGTGGGTTCGAACGACGCCGGGGTCTTCCCGGTGATGTCGTTGGGGATCTCGTCGAGGGTGTACCCGACCGCGAGCCGCGCGGCGATCTTCGCGATGGGGAAGCCCGTGGCCTTGCTCGCCAGGGCGGAGGACCGCGACACCCGCGGGTTCATCTCGATGACGACGACGCGCCCGTCCTCGGGGTGCACCGCGAACTGGATGTTGCAGCCCCCGGTGTCGACGCCCACCTCGCGGATCACCGCGATCCCGATGTCGCGCAACCCCTGGAGCTCCCGGTCGGTCAGCGTCAGCGCCGGGGCGACGGTGATCGAGTCACCGGTGTGCACGCCCATCGGGTCGACGTTCTCGATGGAGCAGACGACCACCACGTTGTCGTGCCGGTCGCGCATGAGCTCGAGCTCGTACTCCTTCCACCCGATGAGCGACTCCTCCAGCAGCACCTCGGTGGTCGGTGAGTACTGCAGGCCGGCCCCGGCGACCCGCTCGAGCTCGCGCTGCTCGTAGGCGATCCCGGAGCCCAGGCCGCCCATCGTGAACGAGGGGCGCACGACCACCGGGTAGCCGAGGTCCACGGTCGCCTCGACGCACTCGTCGACCGTGCGGCAGATCCGGCTGCGCGCCACGCCGGCCTCCAGGCCCTGCTGGGCGGCGACCTTCTCGACGACCTCCTTGAACCGCTGGCGGTCCTCGCCGGCCTCGATGGCGGCGACGTTGGCGCCGATGAGCTCGACGCCGTAGCGGTCGAGCACCCCGGCGTGGTGCAGCGCCATGGCGGTGTTGAGGGCGGTCTGCCCGCCGAGGGTGGCCAGGAGCGCGTCGGGCCGCTCGCGGGCGATGACGGCCTCGACCACCTCCGGCGTGATCGGCTCGACGTAGGTGGCGTCGGCCAGCTCGGGGTCGGTCATGATGGTCGCCGGGTTGGAGTTCACGAGGACGACGCGCAGCCCCTCCTCGCGCAGCACCCGGATTGCCTGCGTGCCGGAGTAGTCGAACTCGCACGCCTGGCCGATGACGATCGGGCCGGAGCCGATGACCAGCACGCTGGCGAGGTCCCGACGGCGCGGCATCAGCCCTCGCTCTCGCCGGAGGCAGGGGCGAGCATCAGGTCGCAGAACCGGTCGAAGAGGTAGCCGGCGTCGTGCGGGCCGGCCGCTGCCTCGGGGTGGTACTGCACCGAGAAGGCCGGCACGTCCAGGCAGCGAAGCCCTTCCACGACACCGTCGTTGAGGCACACGTGGCTCACCTCGGCCCGGCCGAAGGGCGTGTCGAGCACGCAGTCGACCGGGGCGTCGACCGCGAAGCCGTGGTTGTGGGCAGTCACCTCGACCCTGCCCGTAGCCCTGTCCATCACCGGCTGGTTGATGCCGCGATGGCCGTAAGCGAGCTTGTAGGTGGACAGCCCCAGTGCCCGGCCGAGCAGCTGGTGGCCGAGGCAGATGCCGAAGAAGGGCACGCCGCGGGTGAGCACCTCGCCCAGCAGCTCCACCTGCCGGTCGGCGGTCGCGGGGTCCCCCGGCCCGTTGGAGAAGAAGACCCCGTCGGGCTCCACCGCAAGCACCTGCCCCAGCGAGGAGCCCGCGGGCAGCACGTGCACCTCGACGCCGCGCTCGGCCAGGCGGCGCGGCGTCATCGTCTTGATGCCGAGGTCGAGAGCGGCCACGCGCAGCCGCGCAGTGCCAGGCTGCCCGCCCGGCGACGTCCCGCGCTGCCCGCCCGGCGACGTCCCGCGCTGCCCGCCCGGCGCCGGGCCACGGGCCCGGACGACGTAGGGCGACGTGGTGCTCACCTCGCTGCACAGGTCGGCCCCCTGCATGCGTGGTGCGGCGAGCACGTCGGCCAGCAGGTCGGACTCCGGGCGGTCCGCGGCAGCCCCGGAGAACACCCCGGCGCGCATCGACCCACGCTCGCGCAGGTGGCGCGTGACGGCCCGGGTGTCCACGCGGCTGATGCCGACCACCCCCTGCGCGGCCAGCTCGTCGGCCAGCTCCCGGCGCGAGCGCCAGCTCGACGCCCGGCGCGCGGGGTCGCGCACGACATAGCCGGCCACCCAGATCCGCGCGGACTCGCCGTCCTCGTCGTTGACACCGGTGTTGCCGATGTGCGGCGCCGTCATGACCACGACCTGCCGGTGGTAGGAGGGGTCGGTCAGGGTCTCCTGGTAACCCGTCATACCGGTGGCGAAGACCGCCTCCCCCACGGTCGAGCCGACCGCGCCGTACGCCTCGCCGGTCCACGTGCGCCCGTCCTCGAGCATGAGGACGGCTGCCGTCATGCGTGCACCATCGCATCGGGCAGCACCGGCTCGGCGAGCGCGCCGTCGGTCACCGTGGGGTGGCCGGCGAAGAACGTCGCCACGACGCGCCCGGGAAGCCGTCGCCCGCGGAACGGGCTGTTGCGGCCGGCGGTGGCCATGGACGCAGGGTCGACGACGCGACGGGCCGCCGGGTCCACCAGCACGAGGTGGGCCGGCTCGCCGACGGCGAGCGGGCAGCCGTGACCGGCGACCCGGCCGATCATCGCCGGACGCATCGACATGCGGTCCGCCACGCCTGCCCAGTCGAGCAGCCCCGTATCGACCATCGTCGCCTGCACGACGGACAGCGCCGTCTCCAGGCCGGTCATGCCCATGGCGGCGGCGTCCCACTCGCAGTCCTTGTCCTCCATCGGGTGCGGCGCATGGTCGGTCGCGACGGCGTCGATGGTGCCGTCGGCCAGGGCGAGCCGGAGAGCCTCGGTGTCGGCCGCCGAGCGCAGCGGCGGGTTCACCTTGAACACCGGGTCGTACGTGCGCACCTCCTCGTCGGTGAGCAGCAGGTGGTGCGGCGTGACCTCCGCGGTGACCTGGACACCGCGCGCCTTGGCCCAGCGCAGGATCTCCACCGAGCCCGCGGTCGAGACGTGGCACACGTGCAGCCGGGAGCCGACATGGCCGGCCAGCAGGACGTCGCGGGCGATGACCGCCTCCTCCGCGACCGCGGGCCACCCGCGCAGCCCGAGGACGGCCGACACCTCCCCCTCGTGCATCTGCGCGCCCTCGGTCAGCCGTGGCTCCTGCGCGTGCTGGGCCACGACGCCGTCGAAGGCCTTCACGTACTCCAGGGCCCGGCGCATCAGCACGGCGTCGTCCACGCAACGACCGTCGTCGGAGAACACCCGTACGGCCGCCGCCGAGTCGGCCATGGCCCCGAGCTCGGCCAGGCGCTGCCCCGCAAGCCCCACGGTGACGGCCCCCACCGGCCGGACGTCGACCCAGCCGGCCTGCCGGCCGAGCCGCCACACCTGCTCGACGACCCCCGCGGTGTCGGCGACCGGGTCGGTGTTCGCCATCGCGTGCACGGCAGTGAAGCCGCCGAGGGCGCCCGCCTGCGTGCCGGACTCGACGGTCTCGGCGTCCTCCCGTCCGGGTTCGCGCAGATGCGTGTGCAGGTCCACCAGGCCCGGCAGCGCGACCAGGCCGTCGGCGTCCACCACGCGGGCGCCGGCCGCGCCGAGGCCCTGGCCCATGTCGGCGATCACGCCGTCGCGCAGCAGCAGGTCGGTGGGCCGCTCGCCGAGCACCCGAGCACCTCGGACCAGGACGGTCCTCGCAGAGCCGGTCATGACTGCCCCCCGTCCGTGGCCACGCCGGTATCCGCGCGGTCAGCCGTACCCGCTAGCAGGAGATAGAGCACCGCCATCCGCACCGCCACCCCGTTCGACACCTGCTCCACGATCGTCGAGCGCGGGGAGTCCGCGGCGTCGGCGGAGATCTCCAGTCCCCGGTTCATCGGCCCCGGGTGCATGACCACGGTGTGGTCGGGCAGCATCGCCAACCGGCGCGCGTCCAACCCGTAGCGGCGCGAGTACTCCCGGGCGCTGGGGAAGTAGGCGGCGTTCATGCGCTCGCGCTGGACGCGCAGCATCATCACCGCGTCGAGGTCGCCGTGCCCGCCGCCCACCACCGAGTCCAGGTCGTAGGAGACCTCGCACGGCCACGACTCCACGCCGACCGGCAGCAGCGTCGGGGGTGCCACGACCACCACGTGCGCCCCGAGGGTGGCCAGCAGGAGCACGTTCGACCGGGCGACCCGGCTGTGCAGGACGTCGCCGACGATCGCCACCCGCAGGCCGGCGAGGTCGGCACCCGTCGTGACCCCGGGCTCAATGTCCCTCGGCTGGATGCCCCCGGGCTTGATCCCCCCGGGCTCGATCCCCTCGGGCCTGGTGCCCCCGGCCGCGACGCCCTGGCCGTTGCCTGCCGAGGCCCGCCCGACCAGGTGGCGTCGCATCGTGAACGCGTCGAGCAGGGCCTGGGTCGGGTGCTCGTGGGTGCCGTCGCCGGCGTTGACCACCGAGCCGCGGATCCACCCCGCCGTGGCCAGCCGGTGGGGCGCGCCGGAGGCGTGGTGGCGGATGACGACCGCGTCGGCGCCCATGGCCTCCAACGTCAGCGCGGTGTCCTTGAGGCTCTCGCCCTTCGAGACGCTCGACCCCTTCGCCGAGAAGTTGATCACGTCGGCCGACAGCCGCTTCGCGGCGGCCTCGAAGGAGATGCGGGTGCGGGTGGAGTCCTCGAAGAAGAGGTTCACGACGGTGCGCCCGCGAAGCGTCGGCAGCTTCTTGATCTCACGCAGCTGGGTGGCCGCCATCTGCTCGGCCACGTCGAGCACGTTCACGGCGGTGTCGCGGTCCAGGTCGGCCGCGGAGAGGAGGTGGCGCATCAGGCACCCCGGCTCGGGTCGGAGGAACCAGGCCCCGGTGCGGCGACACGGCCCCCGGCGATGAGGACGGCGTCCTGCCCGTCGACCTCCTCCAGCAGCACGCGCACCCGCTCGCTGCTCGACGTCGGAAGGTTCTTCCCCACGTGGTCCGCGCGGATCGGCAGCTCGCGATGGCCGCGGTCGACCAGCACGGCCAGGCGGACGGCGCGCGGGCGGCCGAGGTCGGACAGCGCGTCGAGCGCGGCACGGATCGTGCGCCCGGAGTAGAGCACGTCGTCCACGAGGACGACGACCCGCTCGTCGACGCCGCCGTCGGGCAGCCGGGTGGCCGCGATCGCGCGCACCGGCTGGCGCCGCAGGTCGTCGCGGTGCATGGTCACGTCCAGGGCGCCGACGGGGACCGTCACACCCTCGATGTCCTTCAGCCGCTCGCCGAGCCGGCGGGCCAGGGGCACACCGCGTGTCGGGATCCCGAGCAGCACCAGCCCCTCCGCGCCGTGGTTGTGCTCGAGGATCTCGTGCGCGATCCGGGTGAGGGCCCGGCCGATCTCGGCCGGCTCCAGGACGGTGCGCGTCGTGGTGGCGACCACGTCGGGGGTGTCGGGTGTCGGCTGCGGCGGGGGTTCGGTCACCGCTCGCGGGCGTGCAGAAGTCATGCCTGCCTCCTTCCCCGCCTCTCAGGACGGGTCGTTAAAGGACGGTCGGCCGGGCTGCGGTCAGCCGCTGCCGGTCGCGGCGAACGTTACCATTCGGTGACCAGGCGTAAGTCGTGGGGAGGCGGAAACGCCGGGCGTGTTGCACCAACGGGGGTGCGACACGGACGAATTCGGCGTTGCGGCTTGACGGGAGGGGTAACTCTCCGTAACCATCCCCCCATGGCCTCCGACTACGCCCGGGCGTTAGGCGCACGCTTACGGGCGATCCGTACCCAGCAAGGGCTCTCCCTTCACGGTGTCGAGGAGAAGTCCGAAGGTCGCTGGAAGGCGGTGGTGGTCGGCTCCTACGAGCGCGGCGACCGCGCCGTCACGGTCCAGCGGCTCGCCGAGCTCGCCGACTTCTACGGCGTGCCCGTGCAGGCGCTCCTGCCCGACGCCGCTCCCACCGGCAGCAGCGAACCCCCGCCGAAGCTCGTGCTCGACCTCGAGCGCCTGCAGTCGGTCCCGGCCGAGAAGGCGGGCCCGCTGGCACGCTACGCGGCGACGATCCAGGGCCAGCGGGGCGACTACAACGGCAAGGTGCTCTCGATCCGCACCGACGACCTGCGCACGCTCGCCGTCATCTACGACGTGCCCTGGACGGTGCTGGCCGAGCAGCTCATCACGTGGGGCGTGCTCAACGCCGACGCCCGCCGCGCGGTCGCCGCGGAGGACTGACGGCACCGGCCTCAGTCGGCGAGCACCCAGTCCGGCGGCACCCAGTCGGCCGGCACCCAGTCGGCCGGCACTCAGTCGGCGACTGAGGCCTTGACCTCGAGCAGTCGCGCGAGCAGGCCGTTGACGAAGGCGGGCGAGTCCTCGGTCGACAGCGACCTCGCCAGCTCCACGGCCTCGTCGATCGCGACGGCGTCGGGCACCTCGTCGTTCCACAGCAGCTCCCACGCCCCCATCCGCAGGACCGTGCGGTCGACTCCCGGCATGCGTGCGAGGGTCCAGCCCTGGGCGTACGTGCTGAGCAGCTCGTCGATGCGTTCGCGGTGCGCGTTCACGCCCTCGACGATGTCCACGGCGTACCCAGGCACCGGCGGGTCGGCGGCCGCCACCCGGTCGGCCAGCACCGCGCCCGGGTCGAGGCCCCGCTGGTCGGCCTCGAACAGGAGGTCCAGCGCGCGCTTGCGGGCCTTGCTGCGTGCCCCCACCGTGGTCCTGCCCTTCTGAGACGCCTTCTGAGAGGCCTTCTGACACGCCGCCTGAGGCGCCTTCTGAGGTGCCTCCTGGGAGTCCGCTGGACGGCGCCTGGCCCGCCCGCGGCGTCAGCTGACGCGGCCGAGGTACTCCCCCGAGCGGGTGTCGACCTTGACGCGGGTGCCGGTCTCGAGGAACAGCGGCACCTGGATCTCGTAGCCCGTCTCGACGGTGGCCGGCTTCGTGCCGCCAGTCGAGCGGTCGCCCTGCACGCCCGGCTCGGTGTAGGTGATCTCGAGCACGACCGCCGCCGGGAGCTCGATGTAGAGCGGGGACCCCTCGTGCACGGCCACGATGGCGTCCTGGTTCTCCAGCAGGAAGTGCGAGGCGTCGCCGACCACCGCCTCACCGACCTGGATCTGGTCGTAGGTGCTCGTGTCCATGAAGACGAAGTCGGCGCCGTCCTTGTACAGGAACTGCATGTCCCGCTTGTCCACCGTCGCGGTGTCGACCTTCGTGCCGGCGTTGAACGTCTTGTCCACGACCTTGCCGGAGAGCACGTTCTTCAGCTTGGTGCGCACGAAGGCGCCGCCCTTGCCGGGCTTGACGTGCTGGAAGTCCACGACGGCCCAGAGCTGGCCGTCCAGGTTGAGCACGAGACCGTTCTTCAGGTCGTTGGTGGTCGCCACGCGACATCGTCCTTGCATGCATCGGGGGCGCCTGGCAGGCGCCGAATGGCTGGTGGGAGCCTCCCATGCTATCTCGCGCCGCGGGCCCTCCTCCCGGCCTCGCCACGGCCGCCGTCAGCCCGGCGGCAGCAGGCGCGCGACGGCCTGGAGGGCGAGCCCGTAGCTGTCGATCCCGAACCCGGCGATCGTGCCGGTCGCGACACCGGCCACCGTGCTGTAGTGCCGGAACGCCTCGCGCGCGGCGGGGTTGGACAGGTGCACCTCCACGAGCACGAGCCCGGCCTGGCTGACCTGGGCGCACGCGTCGCGCACCGCGTAGGAGTAGTGCGTGAACGCGGCCGGGTTCAGCACCACCGGGCTGCGGGAGTCGACGGCTTCATGCAGCCAGCCGACCAGCGTCGCCTCGTCGTCGGTCTGCCGTACCTCGACGCTCAGCCCGAGCGGGGCGGCGGCGGCCTGGCACGCCGCGGCGAGGTCCTCCATCGTCTCGTGCCCGTACACCTCCGGCTCGCGAGCCCCGAGCCGCCCGAGGTTGGGGCCGTTGAGGACGAGCACGCGCGTCATGACGCGAGGGTAGCGAGCCGGCGATCTCGCCGAGACACCTCAGCCGCTCACGGCGGCGTACGCCTGCTCGAGCAGCCGCACAGGCGGGTCCTCCAGCCGCTCCGGTCGGCCCACCCCGCTCAGCACGACGAACCGCAGGGACGCCCCGCGCGCCTTCTTGTCCCGCGACATCGCCACGAGCAGCTGGGGCCAGCGGTCCCCCCGGTACGTGAGCGGTAGTCCCAGAGCTTCGAGGACGACGCGGTGCCGACCGACGGCCGCGTCGTCCAGACGCCCTGCGAGCCGGCCGAGCTCGGCCGCGAAGACCATCCCGACGCTCACCGCTTCCCCGTGACGCCAGCTGTAGCCCTCGACCTGCTCGACGGCATGGCCGAACGTGTGGCCGTAGTTGAGCACCTCGCGCAGGCCGGACTCCTTCAGGTCCGCGCTCACCACGCGGGCCTTGACGGCGATGCTGCGCTCGACCAGGTCGGGCAGGAGCAGGCCCTGGCAGTCCGTGGCGGCGGCCGGGTCGGCCTCGACCGCGTCGAGGATGCCCGGGTCGGCGATGAACCCGCACTTGACCACCTCGGCCATGCCCGCCATCAGGTCGGCCCGCGGCAGGGTGCTCAGGTGGTCCAGGTCGCACAGGACCCCGGCCGGCGGATGGAACGCCCCCACGAGGTTCTTGCCCTCCGCGGTGTTGATCCCGGTCTTGCCGCCGACAGCGGCGTCCACCATGCCCAGCAAAGTCGTCGGCACCTGCACGACCGGCACGCCGCGCAGCCACGTGGCCGCCAGGAACCCGGCGAGGTCGGTGACGGCGCCCCCGCCCACGCCGACCACGACGTCGGTGCGCGTGAACCCCGCGCGGCCGAGCACGCCCCAACCGCGTTCGAGAATGGCCGCCGTCTTGGCCGCCTCGCCGTCGGGCGGCTCCAGAGCCACCACCTGCAGACCCGCGGCGTGCAGGTGGCGCGACACCGTCGCCACCGCGTCCCGGACCGCTGCGGCGTGCACGACGAGCACCCGGCGGGCGCGGTCCCCGACCAGCACCGGGACCTGCGCCGCCAGGTCGCGACCTATCACGACGTCGTAGTCGGGCGGCGACGCCGGTTCCCCGGGCGTGCCCGACCCGACCCTGACCACGCGGCTGGTCGTCACCCGACGCCGTGCCCGCGGCCCGTCCACCCGGCGACCGAGCCCAGGGCGGCCTCGACCGCGTCGGCCACCTCCTCCGGGGTGCGCCCGTCGGTGGCCACGACGGCCTTGGCGACGCGCTCGTAGACCGGGCGGCGCTGCCGCATGAGCGCCACCCACTGGGCGCGCGGGTTGCCGACGAGCAGTGGACGGTCACGGTTGAGCCCCACGCGCCGCGCGGCGTCGGACACCCCGACGTCGAGGAACACCACGGTGTGACCCTGCAGTGCAGCCTCCGTGCGCGCGTCCATCACCGAGCCCCCGCCGAGAGCGAGGACTCCCTCGTGCTCGGCGAGGGCGGCCACCACCGCCGCGCGCTCGAGCGCGCGGAACGCCTGCTCGCCCCGTTCGACGAAGATGTCCGCGACGCTTGCTCCGGCTGCCGCCTCGACGTCGGAGTCGGTGTCGCGCGACCTCACCCCCAGCCGGCGGGCGAGCACCGCGGCCACGGTCGACTTGCCGGCCCCGGGCGGCCCGACGAGCACCACGACGGGGCGCGCACCTGGCCGGCTCACCGGGTCGGCCTCGGGCGCAGTCACGGGTTCGGCCTCGGGCCGGCTCACCGGGTCGGCTTCAGGAGGAGTCACGGGCCCACGCCAGGCTCGGTCACCGGGTCGTCCGCAGGAGCGGTGGCATGACGTCGAGGTAGGCCCTGAGGTTGCGCGCGGTCTCGCCCACCGAGTCCCCGCCGAACTTCTCCACCAGCGCCTCGGCGAGCACGAGCGCCACCATGGCCTCGGCCACCACGCCGGCCGCCGGGACGGCGCAGACGTCCGAACGCTGGTTGATCGCCACGGCCGGTTCCCCGGTGGCGACGTCGACGGTGTCCAGGGCGCGGGGGACCGTCGAGATCGGCTTCATCGCCGCGCGCACGCGCAGCACCTCCCCCGTGCTCATCCCACCCTCGGTCCCGCCGGAGCGACCCGTGCGGCGCCGGATCAGCCCGTCGCCGTCGCGCTCGATCTCGTCGTGGGCGGCGGAGCCCCTGCGCGCGGCGGTGGCGAAGCCGTCACCGACCTCCACCGCCTTGATCGCCTGGATGCTCATGAGCGCCCCCGCGAGGCGCGCGTCGAGGCGCCGGTCGGCGTGCACGTGGCTGCCGAGCCCAGGCGGCACGCCGAACGCGAGCACCTCGACGACACCGCCGACGGTGTCACCGCTTCGGCGGCAGTCGTCGATCTCGGCGACCATCGCCGCGCTCGTTGCCGGGTGGAAGCACCGCACGGGGTCGGCGTCCAGCGCGAGGACGTCGTCGGGGCCCGGCTGCGCGGCGTCGTCCGGAACCGTCACGGGGCCGATCCGCACGGTGTGGCTCACCAGCCGCACGTTCCCGGCCTGGGCGAGGAACGCCGACGCGACCGCACCCAGCGCCACCCGCGTGGCCGTCTCGCGGGCCGAGGCCCGTTCGAGGACCGGCCGGGCGTCGTCGAAGCCGTACTTCTGCATGCCGACGAGGTCGGCATGGCCGGGGCGGGGCCGGGTGAGCGCGGCGTTGCGCGCCTGCTCGGCCAACTGGTCGGCGTCCACCGGGTCCGGTGACATCACCGTCGACCACTTGGGCCACTCGCTGTTCGCCACGTGGACGGCGACCGGGCCGCCCATCGTGCGGCCGTGACGGACCCCGCCGAGGAAGCTCACGGCGTCGGCCTCGAAGCTCATGCGCGCGCCACGCCCGTGTCCCAGACGGCGGCGTGCCAGCGCTGTCGCGACGTCAGCGGTGCAGACCTCGACGTCGGCGGGCAGCCCCTCGAGAACGCCCACGAGCGCCGGGCCGTGCGACTCTCCCGCGGTCAGCCAGCGCAGCATGGCCCGATCCTCCCATGAGCGTCGGCCGGGCCAGGGGGGTGTCAGTGCACCTGGGCCATCTCTCCCGGGCAGATGTCGAACGATGCGTCGACGTAGGTGATGCTGGCGCAGGTCACCGTGTCCACGACCTTGGTCGCGATGTACTTCAGCTCGTTCGACGCGCCGAACGTCTCATCCGGCACCTTGACGAAACGCACGCCGTTGACCAGGAACGTGCCGGTCTCTTGGCCGCCCACCTCGACCGAGACGACGCTCACGTAGACCGGTGTGCTGGTCGCCGTCGCCGTCGTCGTCACGGTGGACTTCGGCCCTGTCACCGTGGTCGTCGGGCCCCTGACCGCGACGGTCTTCGTCACGGTCGAGGTGTTCACGGACGCGGCCGAGGACGTCGTGCTCGCAGCGTGCGGCGTCGTCGGCTCTCCGAGGAACGGGTTGCGCCCGTTGACGACGACGGCGCTCGGCACCGCGGTCGCCGTGGCCGTGGTCGGTGACGCCGACGTCACGGTGGGTCGCGGCTGGGCTGTTCCGGGGGTCTGCGTGGGGTCGCCGCCGCCGGACAGGGCGAGGAACCCTGCGGCGATCAGGACGACGACCGCGACCGCGGACCCAACGAGGAGGTACAGCGAGCGGCGGGAGCGCTCCGGCGCCGCTGCGGCCGCGTGGGTGGTCACGGCCGGCGGTGCCGCATCGGGCGTGGGGGCGCCGAAGGGAGGGAACTGGTTCATCGGTCCACCGTCCCGGTCGTCGACTGCGGGGTCGCGGCGCTGCCGGGGACGACGCCGCTTGCTGCTGGGGTGCCCTTGCCCACAGGCCTGAGCACGTAGACCTGTCCGCTGATCTCCAGGTCCACCAGGCCGGGGACGACCGCACTGGTCGAGATGCCGGCCGGGGCAGGCATCATGGTCAGGCCCTTGACGAGGAAGGCGCGAGGCATCTGCGTCTGCAGCTTCTTGAGGAAGACGGCTGCCTGGTAGTAGTCGCCTCGGATCTTGACGCTGGTCGGGATCGCGATGACGGTCCCTGCAGCCGCCGTCGAGACGACCGGGGCCGCACCGGCCGCGGCGGTGGCCGCCGGCTGCGACCCGGTGCTGCTGGGCTCGGCTGCGGCCACCGGTGCCGGCTGCGCGGGCATGAGCGGCTGGGGGTCACCCGGGGTGAGGCTGTTCAGCATCACCCCGGAGGTGAGGGCCATCTCGTCGAGGTCGCGGATCAGCCTGGGGATGTCGGACGTCGGGGGCATCTGCTGGCGGATCTCGGCGAGCTCGGCCTGCTTCTGCGGCAACGCGGCGTACTGGACGCGCAGCTGCGCGATCCGGGCCTGGAGGCTGTCGTTCTGGGTGATCGTGGCGTCGCGCTGGACGCGGATCTCGGCCGCCTGGCTGCGTCGTGGCGACACCAGCAGGAGGTACGTCGCGACGAGCATGAGCACGCACAGGGCCACGGTTGCGGCCACCCAGCGGGAGGTGCGGGTCGAGAGCATGTCAGCCGGCCTTCCGGTCGAACCGGTGCGAGAGCGCGTCCTCGGTGACGACCACCTTGTTGGCGAACTTCACCGGGCCGTCCTTCGTGCCTCTTGCCCTGGCGGAGGCCTCGTCGATCGTGGTGTCGCCGAGGGAGACCCCGTCGAAGCCCTTCACCTTGTCGAGGGACTCCAGCCACGTCGCGACGTCGGGGTAGCGGATGGCGCCGCCCTCGAAGGTGACGTCACCGATGCCGGTCGGGGCCAACGGGTTCGCGCTCGGGAGCGTGCTCGTCGACGACGTGGCGGTCACAGAGACGCTGATGTTGCTCAGCCACACCGTGCTCGGGATCGACAGCGCGATGTCGTTGAGGTATCGGTACCAGGCGACGTCGCTGGACATCGCCTGCTCGCGGGCGAGCTTGGCCCCCTCGACCTGGGCGAGGACGCGCGGCACGTCGGCGTACTTGGCCTGCTCGAGCTGCAGGATGGCCGTCTCCGCCTGCACGGCCGCCAGCTCGTCCTGGGCGCGGGCGACGTCCTGGGAGGCCCAGAGCACAGCGGCTCCGCAGACCACGACGCATCCCACGACCCCGAGGGCCAGGTACTGCTGCGTGCGGCGGAACCGTCGTGAGTCGATGATCTCCTGTGGGAGCAGGTTGACCCTGGGGACAGGTGCCCATTCGACCCGGGTGGTCGTGACGGCCGTTGCGGCAGAGGGCTCAGCAGTCATCACAGGGCTCCGAGGGCGAGGCCTACCGGCACGGCCGCCAGGGGCTTGACGAACTCGATCTGACGCTCGTCCAGGCCCGTCCTGCCGATGCGCAGGCTGGCCAGGGGGTCGCCGGTAACGACCGGGATGCGCGTCGCCGATGCCAGCCGGTCGGCGAGCCCGTCGAGGCGCGAGCCCCCGCCGGAGAGCAGGATCCGCTCGACCGGGGACGCCGGGTTGGACGCCGCGTAGTAGTCCAGCGACCCTCGGATCTCGTCCACGAACTCCTGGGACGTCGCGGTCACCGCACGCGTGACCGCCGCCAGCTCGTCGCCGACGGGAAGGAGGGCCACCTGCTGCTTGATGCCTTCGGCCTCGCTGAGCGGGATCCCTAGCCGCTCCGCGACCGAGTCGGTGACGTCCTGGCCGCCCATGAGCAGGATGCGGACGAAGCGGGGGGCCCCGCCGCTGTGCACGATGATGTTGGTCACCCGGGCGCCGACGTCGATCAGAGCCTCCGTCTCGACGTCCATGCCGACCTGCCGACCCATCGCCCGCAGCACGGCGAACGAGGTGAGGTCGACGGAGACGACGCTGAGGCCGGCGTTCTCCGCGCAGCGCACGTTGGCGAGCACAGTGTCGCGCGCTGCAGCCACGAGCATGCCCCGCAGCGTGCGCGTCCCCTCACCGTCGACCAGCTCCTCGAGGGGGAAGAAGTCGAGCACCGCCTGGTCGACGGGGATCGGGAGGAAGTCCTGCACCTGGAACGGCAGGCTGGCTCGAAGCTCCTCGCGCGGCGTCCACGGCAGGTCGAGCTGGCGGACGATGACCCTCTGGTTGGCGACGCCGAGGACCACCCGCTTGTGGGAGAAGCCCGTGGCCGACCACAGCTGGCGCAGGGCGGCCGTCACGGGTGTGGGGTCGACGACCTCGCCGTCACGCACCACGCCGTCGGGGAGCATCACCTGGCCGAACTTCTCCAGCGTCACCCCGCCGCGACCGAAGGAGAGCTCCGCGGCCCGGACGACCGACGTACCGATGTCCAGGCCGATCGCCGTGCGCCCAGCCATTGGTGTCCCCTTCCGCGGCCCGCGCAGCCCCTGCGCGCAGGGGCGTCCGCAGTCGTGATCGGAGGGGTCGGGGGGCCGCTTGAGGCCAACGTGACGGGCCGTACGCCGTCCGGGTAAGCCTTCGCCCGTTCGGGCTAGAGCACGACCGGCAACGGCTCTAGCCGCCCACCTGCAGCCCGGTCGCCCGCAGGTAGGACTCGACGATCTGCTGGCCCGCCACCAGACCCAGCCAGGCTCCCACGAGCATGTACGGGCCGAACGGGATCGCCGTGCGACGACCGGCCCGCCCGGTCGCCAGCAGGCCCAGGCTGACCACTCCCCCCACCAGGAACCCCGCGAAGGTCCCCGCGGCCAGCGCCGCCCACCCGTCGAAGGCGAGGTAGCCGCCCAGCAGGCCCGCGAGCTTGACGTCGCCCATGCCGAAGCCGCCCGCGCCGTACACCAGGTCGGCGACCAGCTTGAGCAGCCGGTAGAACAGGTAGAGAAGCACTGCTCCGACCGCGGCGCGCGCCAGGCGGTCCAGCCGGTCCTCGGCCAGGGCGGCGCCGGCGAGCAGCACCGCCGCCACAGGGTAGCTCGGCAGGACGATGACATCGGGCAGCCGGTGGACGTCGATGTCGATCAGCGCCAGAGCGACGGACAACCCCGCCAGGTACAGCAGCGCCGGCAGCACCCACGACGCGCCGACCCATGCCCCGACGCCGGCGAACGCGACGGCGGTGCCCGCCTCCACGAGGGGGTAGCGGCGGCTGATAGGCAGGCCGCAGCATCGCGACCGGCCGCGAAGGAGCAGCCACGACACGACGGGGACGTTGTCCCGCGGCGCGATCGGCGTGCCGCAGCGCGGGCATCGGCTCCCGGGGAGCACCACGGACTCCCCCGCAGGCACCCGCGCGACCACGACGTTGAGGAACGACCCGACGAGCAGCCCCAAGGCACCGCACAGCAGGCCCACGACGGCGTCCGGCACGGGTGCGAACCTACCCCTTCGGCTCGGGCGCCGGCTCGCAACGGCGGCGCGGGTGCGGTCGGCGGCGTCGGTTCGAGCGACCGGCCCGGTCGGTCATCGGTCGGTCATCGGTCGGTCAGCTGGGCGACCGTCCACGGCGACGAGTCCGGCTTGAGGAAGTACGGCGGCTGCAGGTTCTTCAGCCGGGCGTCGTAGACGTAGTTCTTCAGGTACCCCGTCGTGGCGCTCGTCCCGTTGCCCGTGCCGACGGGGCCACGGAACTTCTGCGCGATCGCGCCGCGGACGTTGAGCTTCGTCGAGGTCGTGCTCGTCGACAGCGCGGATCCGACGTCCCAGTTCTGCACGATGAAGCTGTGTCGCAGCGACAGGAGGGCGGCGTCGATGTAGTGGATCGTCGCCGTGCCCGACAGCAGGTTCGTGCCGCTGCTGTTGACCGGGTGGTACACCCACACGTTGTTGCCGGCGATGAGCCCGAGGATGTCGGTGTCGGTCGCGTTGTCCTGGTAGCTCAGGTCACCGGTGATCACGATGTCGTCCTTGCCGGCGAGGGTCACCGCCCCGTCGATGGTGCCCTTCACGTAGGCGGTGCCGCGCGTGCAGGTGTAGTCCGTCGTCACACCCATGGTCGTCGACTCCCCCGACATCGGGAACCCGAGCGCCCCCGCGGTGCACGACGCGGCCGTGGAGTTCACGTAGATCACAGGCGGGATCGTCTTGGTCTGCTCGTTGGCGCGGTTGGCGACGTCGAGGCAGCGCGACGGCGCGGTCGTGGTCGAGGGACTGAGCACCTTCATCGTCGACCCCTGGAAGATGATGCGGGTCGCGCCCGTGTAGAGGCACCCCGGCCCGGGGTCGCCTGTCACGTCGTCGATGCGTGGCTCGACGTACTGCAGCAGGGTCTCGTTGCCGGCGGGCATCGACATGGGCGGGGCGTACACCGGCCGGTACCCCGAGCTGTTCGGCGTGCCCGTGCCCCACCAGCGCTGCGAGGCGTTCGGCGGGTTGGCCCAGCTCGACTCGGTGACCGGGTCGGTGAACAGCACCGAGCCGCCGATCTGCAGCCCGTCGTTGCTGTGCAACGGCCCTTGGATCGTGTCGCCGCTGGTGAACTGGATCTCGCGGCAGGCGAAGCCGGCCACCGCCCCCGACGCCGTGAGCGTGGCGGTCACGGCGCTTGTGCTGGTATTGAAGACATACACCGGGGTCGAGGCCGACGCGGTGTAGCCCAACGACGACCGGCCGCCGTAGTAGTACTGGCCGCACTGGCTCTGCACGGTCGTGAGCCCGGCCATGTAGCGGTAGCTCGTGGTGCTGTTCGTGCCGGTGGTACCGGCGCTCGTCGTGGCGTAGGAGTAGCCCTTGTACGTCGCGTACTGCGGGTTGACCATGAGCGAGGGGTCGAGCACCTCGATGTCGCTGAAGTAGATGAACCGGAGGAACCCACGCGGCTGCAGGTTGGCCGTGATGGTGCGCGACACCGAAGGGACGCCGTTCCCGGGGCTGGACCTGCCGGTGACGCGCAGGCGGATCACGCCTGTGCGGGCGATGTCGGACGTGCTCGAGAGCACCTGGTAGGAGAAGGACGACGCCCGCCCCGTCGTGCCGGGGATCGTGCGCCCCGCGCTGGTGAACGCGGCGTTGCCCGAGTCGACGTTGCCGTTGGTCCAGTAGCTGCTGTCCGCGGTGAGGCGCGAGACGTACTCCTCGACACCGGCCTCGGCGGCCGCCATCGCGGTCTTCGCGTCCTGGTCCGCACGGCTGGCCGGGGCGTTCCTCAGCACCAGGGCCAGGCTCGTGAGCAGGAACAGCGTCAGCACGGTCATGGTGCCGATCACGCTGAGCATCGCGACGCCGTCGTCGGGGCGCGCCCGCCGGGAGCGCCACCACGTCGGTGAGGTCCACCGGGCCATAGCCTCCACCTGCCTACATCACGAGGTTGTTGAGAGTGACGCGATCCATCACCGGCATGCCGCCAATGTCGGGGTTGCTGCGGTCCTTGGCCGTCACGGTGACCTGGATGCTGGTCACCATGACGCGGTCGGTGAGGACCAGACCGCTGGCGGGGACCGTGATCGGGGTGACATCCGCCCCCGCGAGGCTGATCGCCCCGGTCGCGTAGTAGACGAACTGGGGGGCGACGCTCGTGCGCACGAGGCACTTGACCCTTCGCCCGGTGTCCCACGCGTAGTACGGGCCCGCGGCGGGCGGGTTGGTCAGGGCCCGGCCCGGGGTGGTGGCCTCGTTGACGCACAGGCCGTCGTAGGAGTACTCCACGAGGGCCGGCAGCGGCTGTGCAGTCCCGGTGGTCCGGTTGATCAGCGCGTAGAACGACACAGCGTCGCCCTTCGCCACGGTCACCGCGGAGGACTCCCCGCTGGGCTTGGTAGCGACGCGGATCGTGCGGGTCACCGCCTCCAGCGCGATCCTGGCGTCGGCCGACGTCGACGTCTTCACGGTCACCACGCGAACGACCTGCAGGGACCCGACGAAGACGGTCGCCACCGCGGCCAGCACGATCGACGTGAGGAGACCCGCCACGAGGAGCTCGACCAGGCTGAGGCCCGCCTCGTCCCGGTTGGGTCTGACGCGCCCGTCGTCGCCTGGCTTCGCGGCGGGGTCCGGGCGGTCGCCGCGTGGTCGCCGGGCCCCGTGCCTCATGACGTCGCCACCAGCGTCACGGGGACCGTCGTGGAGCTGGAGAGCGCCGCCGTCACCGAGCCCGCCGTCACGACCGGGGTGAGCGAGAACGTCCACGTGCCGTACGGCAGGAGGACGCCGACGCCTCCCGCGGCGGAGACGGGAAGGGTGTAGGACTCACCGGACAGGCATGAGGGCGTCAGTGTGGGGGCGTCGACCGCGTGGACGGCGTAGATCGCACGCCCGGTCAGCTCCTGGCCGACCGGGTTCTTGACCGTCACCCTCGCGCTGGCCATGCCGACGGCCACCGTGGAGCCGTCCGAGCCGGCCGACGTGAGGTCGACCGCGGTGGCGTGCCTGGCGTCGTTGCAGGAGCCCACCCACAGGTCGTAGACGGCGGGGAAGAGGTAGCTCGCCGTGCCCGGCACCGCGCTGACACAGGCGGTGCCGCTGCCCGTGCACACGGGTGCCCGCCGGTCGGTGAGGTAGGTGTCGCGGTACATCAGCGGCAGGCCGGCCGGCACCGCGAACCCGGCGGGCCCGCTCAGGGTGACCGCGACAGCGCGGTCCTCGTCGTAGAGCATGGTCCCGCGGGCGACCGTCCCGGCGACGACGCCGAGGCTGGAGACGGTGGTCGACTGGGTGTTGGTGGACCCGACGTACCCGGTCTGGGATGCGGTGACGCTGTACGTGGCCGGGGTCAGGGCGGTGAAGACCGCGCACCCGTCCTCGCCGGTCGTACGGCTCAGCGATCCCGGGCTGAGGGTCACGGTGACGCCCGCCATGGCCTCACCTCGCGCGCCGACGACGGAGACCGCCGCCGTGCCCTTGGACGTGTCGAACCCGTCGGTGCCGATCCCGACGGCCCGCAGCGTGTCGGCGCGCACGGCCTTCACCGGGCCCATGTTGGGCCACGTGACCGTCACGCTGATCAGCTTGTAGGCCAGGCTGTTGCCGGTTCCGGCGCACACGCTGGTGGAGGAGTTCGTGGGTACGAAGTTCGCCGTCTGCGTGACTGTGTACCGGGTGCCGCCAACGGTCTCCGTGCGGACCACGCGGCCGTCGGTGATGTCGACTGCGCGCTGCGCGCGCGCGGACTCCATCTGCCGGTTCGCCAGGTTGGCGGCGACGACCCTGCGGTGGTTGTCCCCGGTGAGCCTCGTGACGTGCACCAGGATGCCCAGCGCCGAGCCGGCCAGGATCGTGAAGACAGACATCGCTGCGACGACCTCGACCAGGCTGAAGCCGCCGTCCGAGCGCACCCGCACCCTCACAGCGCCTCCTTCTCCCGGACACGCGCCGACCGAAACCCCCGAAGGTCCCACTCGACGTTGTCGGGCGGTGATCACTGGTTCCTGAGTGTGGTCACCCGTTCGCTACGCGAGGTGAAGGTCGAGGGCTCGGGTGCACCTCGTCACGGCACTTCCGAGGGCCGCCGGCTCAGCGGAGCCGGAGGTCGACTGCGCCGGCGACATGTGCCCGGGCCTGGGCAGACGTCCGGGCCCGCCTTGGTGGTTTGTGCGGGCCCGGCTGCCTGTGGGGGGGCGGCCGCCGAAGCGACCGCCCCCGCATGATCAGGTCAGTTCATCACGGACAGGAGCCGGGGAGGAGCCCGTCAGCCGCCGTGTACTTGTAGGTCTGCTGCTTGCCGCTGGCGTTCGTCAGACCCACGCACCAGTTGAGCGAGGTGGGAGCTGCGGTGAACCCGAGGGCGCCGGCCTGGAGCAACGTGCCCTGGCTGACCTTGTGGGTCGCCGTGTACGCGGGGTTCGCACCGTCGGTGATCGTGACGTCGGTGCCGACACCGCCGGCCTGCGTCACCGTGAGGGTGCCCGTGCCGTCGACGAAGTAGGTCGCGATCTCCTTGCCGATCGTGCTGACGTCGGCCTTGGTCGAGGTGTCGCGTGCCTTGGCCCTCTGGTTCAGGAACACCGGGATGGCGATCGCCGCGAGGATGCCAATGATGATCATGACGACGAGAAGCTCGATCAGGGTGAAGCCCTGGTCCTTCTCGTTCATCGACTTGCGAATTCGAGCGAGCATGAAACTGCTCTCCTTCTGCCGAAAGGCCTGAGCCGGCATCTGGTCGCCCGGGTGGCGCGGCTCGGATGACAGGACTGGTGTCGGCAGGCATCGGCCGATCTTGAGCACCGGGCCCGGAAGTCGGCCGGTGTTCGCCCCTCCGGCTCACTGAAACCCTGCAGATACTCACCGTCCGTGACGGCACAGCCTCCACGCCGGCGTTCGGCGAGGCGGGGCTTGACGGCGCTACTTGATGAGGTCGAAGACCCCGAAGATCGGCATGTAGAGCGCGATGATCATGGAGCCGACGATACCGCCGAGAACCGCGATCATCAGGGGCTCGATCAGGCTGGTCAGCGCCTCGGTCGTCGCCTCGACCTCCTGGTCGTAGAAGTCGGAGATCTTGTGGAGCATCGTGTCCATCGCCCCGGTGTCCTCACCGACCGCGAGCATCTGCACGACCATCGGCGGGAAGACCTTGTGCTCGCTGAGCGGCTGCGCCAGGGACTCCCCGCGCCGCACACTCTCCTCCACCGCCTTGGCGGCGTCCCTGATGACGATGTTCCCGCTCGTGTCCCCGACGATCTCCAGGCTCTGCAGGATCGGCACACCGGAGCGCAGCATCGTCCCGAGGTTGCGGCTGAAGCGGCTGATCGCGACCTTCCGGAACAGGTTGCCGAAGATCGGCGTCTTGAGCTTGAGCGGGTCGACGAACCGGCGCACACGCTCCTGGTGCTTCACCCGGTGCCACACGATCGTCCCGACGACGGCGACCACCACGATCAGAGGGGCCGCCCAGCGCATCAGCTGGGACATGAAGACGAGCACCCGGGTCGGCGCCGGGAGGGTGCCGCCGAGGTCGGAGAACATCTTCGTGAAGACCGGGACGATGAACAGCAGCATCCCCGCGACCGCGAGGATCGCGATCACGAACACGACCACCGGGTAGGTCATCGCCGACTTGATCTTGCCGCGAAGCTTCACCTCGGACTCGTAGTTCTCCGCGATCTGCAGCAGCACCGAGTCCAGGAAGCCGCCGACCTCGCCCGCCCTGCACATGTTCACCATCAGCGGGGGGAACACCTTGGGGTGCCTCGCCAGGGCTGCCGAGAGCGCCTGGCCGGTCTCGACGCTGTTGCGGACGTCGGCCAGTGTTCGTGCCAACGCCTTGCTCTCCGTCTGCTCGGCGAGGATCGACAGGGCTCGCAGCAGCGAGAGCCCAGAGTTGATCATCGTGGCGAACTGGCGGCTCATGACTGACAGGTCCTTGAGGGTGACGCGCTTGCCCCCGGGGAGCGAGATCTCCTTCTGCAGCCCGGTGTTGGACTCGCGGACGCTGACCGGCGCGTAGCCCATCCCGCGCAGCTTCTGCACCAGGGCGGCCTCGGTAGGGGCGTCGAGCTTGCCGCTGACGAGCTTGCCCTGCCTGTCCCGCACCGAGTACTCGAACGTCTTGATGGCCGTCGCCATGGCGCTGCTCCTGCCTGTTCCTCGCTACCTTGCTCAGCCGCGACCGCAGAGACGGTTGAAGTCCTCCACGTTGTGGCACTTCTCGAGACCGTGCTCGTAGGACACCCGCCGGGTGCGGACGAGCTCTGCCAGGTGCTGGTCGAGGGTGTGCATGCCGTGCTGCCCGCCGGCCTGCATGGCGGAGTACACCTGGTGGGTCTTGCCTTCCCGGATCAGGTTGCGGATCGCCGGGGTGGCGATCATCACCTCGGTCGCGGCGACGCGGGACTTGCCGTCCGCCGTCCGGCAGAGGGTCTGGCAGACGACGCCCTGCAGCGCCCCGGCCAGCTGGACGCGGACCTGCTGCTGCTGGTGCGGCGGGAAGACGTCGATCACGCGGTCGATGGTCTGTGCCGCGTCCTGGGTGTGCAGTGTCGCGAACACCAGGTGCCCCGTCTCGGCGGCCGTGAGCGCGACGGAGATGGTCTCCAGGTCGCGCATCTCGCCGACGAGGATGATGTCGGGGTCCTGGCGCAGGACGTGCTTGAGGGCCGTCGCGAACGACCGGGTGTCGGCACCCACCTCGCGCTGGTTGACCATGCACGACTTGTGCCCGTGAAGGAACTCGATCGGGTCCTCCACTGTCATGATGTGGTCTCGCCGGGTGCGGTTGGCCAGGTCGACCAGCGCGGCCAGCGTGGTGGACTTGCCCGAGCCGGTCGGTCCCGTGACCAGGACCATCCCTCGCGCCATCGTCGCGAAGTTCGACACGGCCGGTGGGATGCCGAGCTCCTCGAGGCTCTTGATCTCGTAGGGGATGCGCCGGAAGGCCGCCCCGACCGACTCCCGCTGCCGGTACATGTTCACCCGGAAGCGGGCTCGGCCCGGGTAGGAGTAAGCCAGGTCGAGCTCGAGGTCCTCCTCGAACCGCTCGCGCTGCTTCTGGGTGAGTACGGCGTACATGGATCGCTGGATCTGCGGCGGGGTGAGCGCCGGATACCCCTCGATCGGTTGCAGCTCCCCGTTGACCCGCATCAAGGGTGGGGCACCGGCCGTCAGGTGCATGTCCGAGGCGCCCGCGTCGAGCATGATGTCGAGGACGGCGTGCAGCTGCAGGTCACCCGGCTGGGTCGCCTGCTCGGTGGTGGTGCGGCTGTAGGCGTCCGGAGCAGTGGCGTCCCCGCCCAACGACACACGGGTCTGCGCCGGTACCTGGTGAGACGGAGCGACGCCCTGGGCTGACTGGCTCTCCTGGGCTGACTGGCCGTGCTGGGCTGCCTGGCCGTGCTGGGCTGCCTGGCTCTGCTGGGCTGCCTGGCCGTGCTGGTCCGGGCTGGGCCGGGGGGTGGCTCCTCCGCGCGGCACGCCCCTGGTGGGCAGGCCTTCGCGAGCCTGGGGCACCCTCCTGTCGGCCTCGCCGGCCGCGAAGGCGAACTGCTCGGGGACGTAGGTGCCCGACGCCGCCGGCAGGAGCCGACGACGGCCCTGGTCGCCACTGCTGTCCACGCGGCTCCTCCCTCGACGCGGTGCACGCGCTGCCCGCCGTCCGGCGCGGGTCAGGCTTGCCCCGTTGTGTGTCGGCGGCCCATGGGCCGCCCTTGAGGCGCGGGATCGGCCGATCCGCCGTGCGGGCGAACCGCCGGAGACACCAGCAAGCCGGCGAGGCCTCAGGCGACCACGCGGAGGATCTCCTCCAGGGACGTCACGCCGTCACGGACCTTGTACATGCCGTCGACCCGCAGGTCGTGCATGCCCTGGCGGCGGGCCTGCTGGGCGATGTCGCTGGCGGAGGCGCGGGTGACCGTGAGCCGCTCGATCTCCTCGGTGACCGACATCACCTCGTGCAGCGCCAGCCGGCCCTTGTAGCCGGTCTTCGAGCAGGCCGAGCACCCTGCCGCTCGGTGCAGCACGGGAAGGTCCTCCCCGGGGATCCACGGGAAGCGGGCTGCGATGAGCTCCTCGGGCGACGGCTCGTAGGCCTCCCTGCACTTCAGGCACAGCCGTCGCGCGAGCCGCTGGCCCAGCACGCAGTCCAGCGCGGAGCCCACGAGGAACGGCTCGATGCCCATCTCCGTCAGCCGGGTGATGGCCGAGGGCGCGTCGTTGGTGTGCAGGGTGCTCAGCACGAGGTGGCCGGTGAGCGCCGCCTCGACGGCGATCTGGGCGGTCTCGTGGTCGCGCACCTCCCCGATGAGCACCACGTCGGGGTCCGAGCGCAGGATCGAGCGCAACGCAGCCGCGAACGTCAGCCCGGCCTTCACGTTGACCTGGACCTGGTTGATCCCCGGCAGCCGGTACTCGACCGGGTCCTCCACCGTGATCACGTTGATCGACGGCTTGCTGACGATGTTGAGGGTGGCGTACAGCGTGGTCGACTTGCCCGAGCCGGTCGGCCCCGTGACGAGGATCATCCCGTAGGGCTTCGTGAAGCTGCGGGCGAAGCGCTCGTAGTTGCTCTGCTCGAACCCCAGGTCGGACAGCGCCAGCCGGGCGGTGGAGTTGTCCAGGATGCGCATGACGACCTTCTCACCCCACACAGTGGGCAGCGTGGCGACCCGCAGGTCGATCTTCTTCCCCGTCAGGGCCACCGACAGGCGCCCGTCCTGCGGGATGCGCCGCTCGGCGATGTTGATGTCGGCCATGATCTTCAGACGCGAGATCACCCCCGACTGGATCGAGCGCGGCGATCGCATCACCTCGTGCAGCACGCCGTCGATGCGGTAGCGCACCCGCAGGTCGTGCTCCTCAGGCTCGATGTGGATGTCGGAGGCGCGGTCCTGGATCGCCTGGGCGATGAGGAGGTTGACGTACTTGACGATCGGGGCCTCGTCCACGACCTCCTTGAGCTTGGCGAGGTCGTCCTCCTCGTCCTGGCCGGTGAGCATGGCGGTGGACAGGTCGTCGAGGTCGGCGTCGTTGCGGCAGAACCGGTCGATCGCCGAGAGCAGGTCGTCCCGCGTGGCCACCACGGGCCGCGGCTCCATGCCCGTGATGGAGCGGACGTCGTCCACCGCGAAGACGTTCGCCGGGTCGGCCATGGCCAGCACGAGCTTGCCCTCGTCGTACCCGACCGGCAGGACCGTATGGCGCCTGCACACCGCGGCGGGCACGAGGGCGACCGCCGAGCCGTCCACCGCGAAGTCGGTGAGGTCCACGAAGGGCAGGCCGATCTGCTGTGCCAGGGCCGCCACGAGCTGCGGTTCGCTCAGCAGGCCACGCTCGACGAGGACGCGGCCCAGGCTCCTGCCTGCGCGCTGGTGCTCGTCGTAGGCGGCAGCCAGCTGCGCGTCGTCGACGAGGCCACCCTCGAGCAGGATGTCGGCGAGCTGCTTCACCGCTGGTCTCCCCCAGGCGTCACGAGTCTGGGGCGCCGGCCGCCCGGCGGGCAGACGGCACTCGTCATGCGCCTGCTATCGGCGTCTCAGGGGCCCGCCTTGACGTTTGGTCAACTTCTCGGCGTAGCAGCACGCCGGGCGAGCTCGGCCTCCCCGGCCTCGCGCATCGCCGCCAGGGGGGCCTGCCTGCCCGTCATCAGCTCCACCTGACGACCCGCCTGGTGGGTCAGCATCACGAGACCGCCCACCACGACTCCCCCGGCGCGCGCCCAGGAACCGGCCAGTTCCGTGGGCCAGGGGGCGTACACGACGTCGAGCAGCGGGGGCAGGCGGACGTCGCCACCGGCCGGCACCAGGTCGAGGCGGTCCGCCGCACCGGCGGGCAGCGTCGACACCACGACGTCCCAGCGCCCGGCGCCGGCGGCCTCGCCCACCTCGCTCATCGCTGCCAGGCGAGGACGCACACCCAGGCGCTCGGCGGCGTCCAGCAGGGGGCCGGCGCGTCGCGGTTCGCGCGCGTACACCTCCGGCTCTCGGCAGCCCAGGTCGGCCAGCGCGGCCAGCGCCGACGCCGCGGTCGCACCCGCCCCCAGCACCGCGGCACGTGCCGCCGAGCCGACCCCGGCCTCGCCGAGCGCCGCCACGATCCCGTGCACGTCGGTGTTGTCGCCGAACCGTCGCCCAGACGCTTCGAGGACGACGGTGTTCACCGCACCCACGGCGCCTGCCAGCGGGCTCACGACGTCCAGCAACGTCAGCACCGCCTGCTTCAGCGGCATGGTGAGCGACAGCCCCACCCACGACGTGTCGAGCCCGAGCAGGAACTGCGGCAGCGCCGGCTCGCCGACCTCGACCGCCTCGTAGGTCCAGCCGACCAGACCCAGGGCGCCGTAGGCGGCGCGGTGCAGGGCCGGCGACAGGGAGTGCTGCACCGGGCTGCCCAGCACGGCCGCGCGCCGGGCACCATCCGACCCCGCCACGGGACGCGGAGCATGCGCGCCCGGCGCGGGACGCGGGCGAGGGGACGGCGCGCTCACCCCTGCGGGTGCGCCCGCAGCCACGCCTGGAACTGGCGGTCGAACACCGCCTTCTGGGCCGTGGTGACCGCGAACTTGGTCTCCCCGGTCTGCGGGTTCACGGTGGTGAAGTACAGCCAGCTGCCCGGGGTGGGGGCCAGCACGGCCTCCATGGCCGCCTTGCCGGGGTTTCCGATGGGGCCGGGAGGAAGCCCCTTGTGGTTGTAGGTGTTGTACGGCGAGGTCGAGGCACGCTGCGCAGCGGTGGTGGTGATGCCGAACTTGCTCGTGGCGTAGCTGACCGTGGAGTCCATGCCGAGGTTCATCGGGCGGCCCAGGCGGTTGTCGATGACCCGGGCCACCTTGCCGAAGTTCTCCTCGATGCCGCCCTCGGCCTGCACGATGCTGGCCTTGGTCAGCACCTCGTGCCACTTGGCCTCCGGCACGCCGAGGCCGGCCAGCGTCTGCTCGGACTTCGTCACCATGGTCGCCAGCGCCTGGGCCGCCGTCGTCCCGGGCTCGAACTCGTAGGTGGCCGGGAAGAGGTACCCCTCGACCTTGCCGCCGGCGTCGGCGGGCAGGCCCAGCGCCTGCGGGTCCTTCAGCGCCGCGAGCACGGCTGCCCGGTCGAAGCCGCCCTTGGTCACCAGCAGGTCGACGACCTGGGTCACGCGCAGCCCCTCGCGGAACGTGACCTTCGTGAAGATCCGGCCGGCGGGGTCGGACAGGACCGTGAAGGCATCGGACGCCTTCATCTGCAGGCGCATCTGGTAGGCGCCCGGCTGGATGTGCTTGGCCGCTACCGGGTCGGCCTTCTCGGCGTCGAGGAACGCCTGGACGGTCTTGACCACGCCCGCCTTCTGCAGGTTGCGGCCGATCGAGACCCCGGAGTCACCCGGATCCACCTTGAAGATCACGCTGCCGGTGCCCGGTCCCGGGTAGTCCTTGGGCTCCATGAACCCGGCCACGATCGGCCGCAGCCCCAGCCAGGCGCCCGCCGCTGCCGCGCCGAGCACGAGGACGCCGAGCAGCACCGTCCACTTCGAGCGTCGCCGGCGCCGGCGCCTCCGCTTCTCCGCAGCCCGCACCGTGCGGCGCCCACCGGGCTCGGGCTGCCCGGCCACGACGTCGTGCAGCGACATCTCGCTCACCACGGCTCAGGCCTCCCGCCAGACCTCGTCCGGGTCCGGACGCTCCGGTCCCGGGTCCGGGGCGACGATCGACCCGGGTGGGCGACCCGACGACCTCTCGGCGTCGAGCGCACTCTGCAGGATGACCACCGCCGCCGCCTGGTCGACGACCGTGCGCGTCCTGCGCCCCCTGACTCCAGCGTCGCGCAGCGAGCGATGCGCCGCCACGGTGCTGAGCCGCTCGTCCACGACCCTCACCGGGACGGCCCCCACCCGTCGCGCGATCTGCACAGCGTACGCGCGCACGGCCAGAGCAGCACGTGCCTCCCGCCCGGCGAGCGTCCGCGGGAGGCCGACGACGACCTCGACGACCTCGCACTCCCCGACAACCTGGACGATCCGCTCCAGGGAGGCCTCACCCGAGCCGGCTCGCGGCACCGTCTCCAGCGGCGTGGCGAGCACGCCGGCGGGGTCGCACACGGCCAGGCCCACGCGCACGGTCCCGACGTCGACCCCCAGCCGCACCCCGCTCCGCACCCGTCACCCCTGCCCGTCTCGTCACCTGCTCGCCGTCACCTGCTCGCCCACCGCATGCTCGACCCTCGTCAAAGCATCGCCGATGAGCGTCGCGTCGGTGCCGCCGCCCTGAGCCACGTCGTCCTTGCCGCCGCCACCGCCGCCGAGCACGCCCGCGGCGAGCCGGGCCAGGTCACCGGCCCGCAGGCCCCAGGCGCGCGCCTCGTCGTTCGTCGCGACGACCACGAGCGGGCGGTCCTTGGCGACCCCCGCCACGGCCACGACACCGGGCCGGCCGCCGTCCATGCGCCCTCGGACGTCGAGCGCGAGCGCGCGAAGGTCCTCAGCGCCGGCCGGTCCGGCGTCGTGCGTCACGACGGCCACGCCGAACACGTCCAGCGCGCCGGCGGCCAGCGCCGGGGCGGCCGCGAGCACCTGACCGGCCCGCACCCGGTCCAGCTCCTTGGTCGCCTCGCGCAACGCGGCGACCAGGCCTGCGACCCGCTCCGGCAGCTCCTCGGGGCGCACCTTCAGCGCCTCGGTGAGCTGGGAGACCAGTACGTGCTCCGCAGCGGCGAACTCGTACGCGTCCGCGCCGACGAGGGCTTCCACACGCCGCAGCCCCGAACCGATCGAGCCCTCGCCCAGGAGCTTCACCATGCCGAGCTGACCAGACCGGTGGGCGTGGGTGCCTCCGCAGAGCTCGCGAGTCCACTCCCCGACCGACACGACGCGCACGCGCTCGCCGTACTTCTCCCCGAACAGGGCCATCGCCCCCACGGCGCGGGCCTGCTCCTGGGACATCACCTCGGCGCGCACCTCCAGATCCTCCGCCAGCAGCGCGTTCACCCGCGCCTCGACGTCGCGCAGCACGCTCGGGGGCACGGCGGCGGACGCGTGGAAGTCGAAGCGGAAGCGCCCCGGCGCGTTCTCCGACCCCGCCTGCGTCGCGGTCTCGCCCAGCGCCTCGCGGATCGCCTTGTGCACCATGTGCGTGGCGGTATGGGCACGGCTGACCGACTTGCGCCGGTCGACGTCGACCAGGCCCTGTGCGGCAGCACCCACCTCCACCTGGCCGGACAGCACCCGGGCCCGGTGCACGACCAGCCCTGCGATGGGCGACTGGACGTCGTCGACCACGAGCACGGCACCCTCGAGCTCGATGCGACCGGCGTCGGCCAGCTGGCCCCCGCCCTCGGCGTAGAACGGGCGTCCGGTCGAGGACCACCTCGACGGCGTCGCCCTCGCGCGCGACCTGGACGGCCTCGCCGTCCACCACCAGGCCCGCCACCGTGCCCTCGCCGGCCACCTCCATCGTAGCCGGTGAAGTCCACGGCGCGGCCCAGCGAGTCGGCGATCGTCCGGTAGACGCTGGTGTCGCCGTGGCCGGTCTTCTTCGTCCTGGCGTCGGCCTTCGCCCGGTCGCGCTGCTCGCCCATGAGCCGGCGGAACTCGGGTTCGTCGACGTCCAGTCCCTGCTCGGCGGCCATCTCCAGGGTGAGGTCGATCGGGAAGCCGTACGTGTCGTGCAGGGCGAAGGCGCGCTCGCCCCCCAGCGTGCTCTGACCAGCGGCCTTGGCCTCGCGGACGGCGACGTCGAGGATCGTCGTACCCGAGGCGAGCGTGCGCGAGAACGCCTCCTCCTCCGCGGCGACGATCTGGCTGATCCGCTCGAACCCGGCCTCGAGCTCGGGGTAGGAGACCTTCATGCGGTCCTTCGAGACGGTGACGAGGTCGAGCAGGACGGCGTCCTCGACGCCCAGCAGGCGCACCGCCCGCACAGCGCGGCGCAGCAGCCGGCGCAGGACGTAGCCGCGGGCCTCGTTCGAGGGCACGACCCCGTCCCCGATGAGCATGAGACCGCTGCGCACGTGGTCGGCGACCACGCGCATGCGGACGTCGTCGTCGTGCACGGCGCCGTAGCGGCGTCCGGACAGCTCCTGCACGCGCGAGATCACCGGGAAGATCTCGTCGATCTCGTACATGTTGTCCGTGCCCTGCAGCAGGAACGCCACCCGCTCCAGGCCCATCCCGGTGTCGATGTTCTTGGCGGGCAGGTCCCCCAGGATGGGGTAGCCCTCCTTGCCCGCACCCTCACCGCGCACGTGCTGCATGAACACGAGGTTCCAGAACTCCAGGTACCGGTCCCCGGCGTTCTCCACGTCGCCCTCGGGCCCGTAGTCGGGGCCGCGGTCGATGAGGATCTCCGAGCAGGGCCCGCAGGGGCCGGGGACCCCCATCGACCAGAAGTTGTCCCGCATGCCGAGGCGGACGATGCGCTCGTCGGGCAGCCCGGCGACCCGCCGCCACAGGTCGATCGCCTCGTCGTCGTCCTTGTACACGGTGACCAGCAGCGCAGACTCGGGGAAGCCGTACCCGCCGTCGGACTGCGCGCGGGTCACCAGCTCCCAGGCCAGCTCGATCGCCCCGGCCTTGAAGTAGTCGCCGAAGGAGAAGTTGCCGTTCATCTGGAAGAAGGTGCCGTGCCTCGTGGTCTTGCCGACCTCGTCGATGTCCAGGGTGCGCACGCACTTCTGCACGCTCGTGGCGCGGGCGTAGGGCGCAGTCTCCTGCCCGAGGAAGTACGGCTTGAACGGCACCATCCCCGCGTTGACGAACAGGAGCGTCGGGTCGTCGTACAGCAGCGGGGCGCTGGGGACGACGGTGTGCCCCCGCTCGGCGAAGTAGCTCAGCCAGCGGCGACGGATCTCGGCCGACTCCATGGGACTGCAGACCTCCGGGGGTGGGTGCGGCGCGGCGGGGGCCGGGCCGGCAGGACGTGGCCAGTGTGCCGCGAGCGGGCTGGTCGCCGCCTCGCTCAGTGGGCTCGACGCCGCCCGGTGGGGTCCTCGATGAGCGTTCGCGCCCTCTCGGGGTCGATCGTGCCCGCGTCGATGCCCAGCGCCTCGCGCAGCTCCGCCTCGCGCTCGACCATGCCCTCGCGGACCACCTGGGCCAGCTCGAGCAGGCCGTCGGCGAGCGAGGACAGCGAGCGGCTCACGCCCTCGGGGGTGTACGCCTGGGCCGCCTTCGACACCTTGCGCACCACGAGCACGCCCACCGTGGCGCCCAGCGCCACCCAGAACAGCCGTCGCACTCCCGCTCAGCCCCTTCGCCGCCGGCCGCCGGACGAGCGACGCCCGCCCAGGGCCTGCCGCACGCCGTAGGTGAACGCCGCGACCTTGACGACCGGCGAGCCCATCGTCGCCGCGAACAGGGCGGTCAGCGCGGACACGTTCGTCGACACCTGAGCGGCGTTCGTGGTGATCGCATCCACCTTGACCAGCTGCTCGTTCGTCGACGTCAGCGTGATCGTCGCCTCCGACAGCAGGGGCAGCGTGCCCTCGGTGACGCCGCGGACCGAGACCCGCGTCTCGTCGAGCACCTTGCCCAGCTTGATCAGCGGGTAGGCGGTGAAGCCGACGAGGGCGACGAACGCCACAGCCGCGATGAGCCCCGCGAGGTCACCGACGCTCATAAGCTGATCCACTCCCTCGCCACATGACCAGACCTGACTCCCAGGCGCCGGGAACCGTGCGGCGACGATACCGCGGGAGCAGGCGGCGTTCCGCCCTGCACCGCCGGCACCGCCCGCGAGCGGCTCATGAGGACCGTCGGCGGGTGGCGGAGGTCAGTGAGGTTCCGGCGCGTCGGCCGGGGATCGGCCCTCCAGGACCGCGCGGATGCGCTCGAGCCGCGCGCCGATCTCGCGCTCGGCACCGCGGTCACTCGGCGTGTAGTAGCGCCGCCCCACGAGGCCCTCGGGGGCGTACTGCTGCGCCGCCACCGCGTGGGGTGCGTCGTGGCTGTACCGGTAGCCGGTGCCGTGGCCCAGCCTGGCCGCCCCCGGGTAGGACGCGTCGCGCAGGTGTGGGGGGACGGCGCCCGCGAGTCCCGCGCGCACGTCCGCCATCGCGGCCTGGACCCCCAGGTAGGCGGCGTTGGACTTGGGGGCGGTCGCCAGGTGGACCACCGCATGGGCCAGGATGATCCGCGCCTCGGGCATCCCGACGAGCTGCACCGCCTGGGCGGCGGCCACAGCGGTCTGCAGGGCGGTGGGGTCGGCCATGCCCACGTCCTCACTCGCCGCGATCATGATGCGGCGCGCGACGAAGCGCGGGTCCTCCCCCGCCTCGAGCATGCGCGCGAGGTAGTGCAGCGCCGCATCGACGTCGCTGCCCCGCATCGACTTGATGAACGCGCTCGTCACGTCGTAGTGCTGGTCGCCCTCGCGGTCGTACCGCACGAGAGCGACGTCCATCGCGCGCTCCGCGGCGTCCGTCCCGACCTCGTCCGTCCCGTCGCTGAGCGCGGCCCCGGCAGCTGCCTCCAGGGCGGTCAGCGCGCGGCGGGCGTCACCGGCGGACATGCGCACGAGGTGGTCCTCGGCCTCCTCGCTCAGCCGGACGACCCCGGCCAGCCCCCGGGGGTCGATGAGCGCACGGTCGATGACCGTGCGGACGTCGCCGTCCGAGAGCTCGCGCAGTCGCAGCACGATCGAGCGGGACAGCAGCGGGGAGACGACGGAGAACGAGGGGTTCTCCGTCGTGGCCGCCATCAGGACGACCCACCGGTTCTCCACGCCGGGCAGCAGGGCGTCCTGCTGGGCCTTGGTGAAGCGGTGGATCTCGTCGAGGAACATGACCGTCTGGCGCCCGTGAAGGTCACGGGCGTCGCGGGCCTCCTCCATCACCCGCCGGACGTCCTTCACCCCCGCCGTCACCGCCGAGAGCTCCACGAACCGCCTGCCGGTGACCCGCGACACGACGTGTGCGAGGGTCGTCTTGCCCGTGCCGGGCGGGCCCCACAGGATCAGCGACGCCGGTCCGGTAGGGCCGTCGACCGCGCCGACCAGGCGCTGCACCGGCGAGCCGGCACCCAGCAGGTGGTCCTGGCCGACCAGCTCGTCGAGGGTACGCGGGCGCATCCTGACCGCCAGCGGGAGCCGGGTGTCAGGTGCTCCCGGCACCGGCGGATGATCAGGATCGGGACTGAACAGGTCATCCACCTGAGGAAGGCTATCGACGTGCTCGACAGGCTCGGTCAGCTCATCGCACGCCGGGCACTGTGGTTCGCCCTCACCTGGGCGGTCCTCGTGGTGGCGGCCTTCGCACTCGCGGTCGGCGGCGTCGCCGGGCAGGGTCTGTTCGACCGGCTCACCAGCGGAGCTCCGCAGGTGCCAGGGGAGAGCCAGCGGGGCCTGGACGTCATTGCCGGCACCGCCCCCACGGGGGCGACGATCTTCCTGCTGCTCGACCACGTCGACCCGGCGTCGGCGACCGTGCGGACGGCGGTGGTCGATGCTCGCACCGACCTCGCCCGCCTACCGGGCGTCGCCGCTGTCGGCGACCCCTACGCCGCGGCGGGCGGCCCGAGCGACCCGCGGTCGGCACCGTACGTCGCCGCCGACGGCTCCGCCGTCCTCATGGCCGTCCACCTGAACAGGGACCTCGGCTCCGGCCGCGAGGACGTCGTGACAGCGGCCGTGGACGCACGGCTGCGCGAGGTCGGCGCGCAGGTGCCCGGGTCGACGGCGCTGGTCGGTGGGGTGCAGCAGCTCGTCACCGACGTGACCACGCAGGTCAAGCTGGACCTTCGGCTCGGCGAGGGGATCGCCTTGCCGGTCAGCATGCTCGTGATGGTGCTCGTCTTCGGCGGCTTCCTCGCCGCGGGCCTGCCCATCGTCGGGGCCGTCGCCTCGATCGCCGGCGCGCTGGCCTCGCTGCTCGCCTTCTCCTACCTCATCGAGCTCGATGCCAGCGTGGTCAACGTCGTGACCGTGCTGGGGCTCGGACTGTGCATCGACTACGGGCTGCTGCTGGCCAGCCGCTACCGCGAGGAGCTGCGCCGGTTGCACGCCGATGCGGGCGAGCGGCCGAGTGCGTCGTCCTTGGAGGGCGCCCTACGACACACGATGGCGACCGCCGGGCGCACCGTGACCTACAGCGCCGTCACCGTCGCGATCAGCCTGAGCGGACTCCTGCTGTTCCGCGCCCACATCCTTCGGGCGATCGGCGCCGCCGGGGTCAGCGTGGTCGTCGTGGCCCTGCTGGTCGCGCTGACGTTCGTGCCCGCGATGCTGGCTCTCGCCGGAGACCGCATGATCCGCCCAGGGGTCACCCAGCGGCTGCCGCTCGTCGGGCGCCTCGCCAGGCGTCTGGGGGACGTCGCCCCGGCCGAGGGCGCCTTCTCCCGGCTCGCGCGCGCCGTCCAGCGCAGGGCGGTCCTGGTGGTCGTTGTCGTGGTCGCGGGACTGCTCACGCTCGCCTCCCCCGTGCTCGGGATGCAGCTGGTGAACTCCGGCGTGGGGCTGCTGCCGAAGGACGCCCCGCAGCGCCAGCTCTTCGACGGCCTCGCCGAGCGCTTCCCCCTGGCCACGCAGGCGCCCGTGATCGTCGTCGCCCATGCACCGCCGGCTCAGGCACGCGCCTACGCCGCCGAGCTGGCGACTCTGCCCGGGGTGGCTTCCGTCGACCCTCTCGTCGAGCAGGGCACCTCCGCGGCAGGGCCCGTCACGGTCATCGGCGTGCGGACGACAGGGGCCCAGTCCTCGCCGCAGGCTCGCGCCCTCGTCGAGCGCCTGCGGGCGGCCAGGCCGGGGTTCCCCACCGAGGTCACCGGTCAGAGCGCCCTGCTCGTGGACTTCCTCGACGACATCCGGCGGCGCGCGCCGCTCGCCGTCGGCCTGGTGGTGCTGGCGACGTTCCTGCTGCTCTTCTTCATGACCGGTTCGGTGCTGGTGCCGGTGAAGGCCTTGCTGCTCAACGTCGTGTCCCTGGGCGCGTCGCTCGGGGTCGTCGTCTGGGTGTTCCAGGACGGCCACCTGGAGTCCCTGCTCGGCTTCAGCAGCATCGGTGCCATCGACACGATGATCCCGGCCCTGGTGCTCGCGTTCGCCTTCGGCCTCTCCATGGACTACGAGGTCTTCCTCCTCAGCCGCATCAAGGAGCTGCGTGACAGGGGGTACTCCAACGACGAGGCCGTCGTCGCCGGCCTGCAGCGGTCGGGCCGGATCATCACCTCGGCCGCGCTGATCGTGGTGATCGTCTTCGCCGGGTTCGTCGCCGGCCAGCTGCTGCTCATCAAGGAGACGGGCGTGGCGCTCGCGGTGGCCGTCGCCCTCGACGCGACGCTGGTGCGGATGCTGCTCGTGCCGGCCACGATGACCCTGCTGGGTGAGTGGAACTGGTGGGCCCCCGCGCCGCTGCGCAGCCTGCACCAGCGTTTCGGCCTGCGCGAGGACTGAGCTCCATGAGGTCGAGGTCAATGGGGTCGAGCACAGTGGGGTCGAGCCGGTGAGGGTCAGGGCTGAGCCGTCGGTGCTCGCCCTGCTCGACGCGAGCGGGGGCGACCCGTTCCTGCGGTGGGACGTCGACCGCTTCGGCCCGGTGGAAGGCTGGGTGGACGACGACTCCGGCGCGGTCGCCGTCGTCCGCGTCGGCGCGTACAGCGGACGCCGAGGCCTGGTCGCCCTCGGCGACGCGGACGCCGCGGCCGGGCTTGCTGCGCGGGTGCTGGACTACGCGCCGGGCGTGGCGGCGCTGACCCTTCCGGCCACCGCGGCGAGCCCGTCGCGGGCCGGGTTGCGCATGCTGGACTCGTGGCAGTGGCGCTGGACCGAGGTGCCGCCCGAGCCTCACCCCGGGGAGGGCGACGTCGTGCCCGTCGCCGACCTGGACGCCGTGCAGCGGCTGCTGGACGCCGCCAGCCCGCAGCACAGCCGGGGTGCCCACGACGTGCGGGTCACGGGGTGGGTGGGCGTCTGGCGCGCGGGGGTGCTCGTGGCCTGCGCCGCCCACGAGGCGACGGCCGGGCAGGTCCCGCACCTGGTGTCCATCGCCGTGCTGCCGAGCATGCGCGCACAGGGCCTCGGCACCGCGGTCACCGCGGCACTGACCCGCGGCCTGCTCCGCGACGGTGCGCCGGCCGTGACCCTCGGGGTATTCGCCGACAACGCGGCCGCCGCGACGGTCTACGACCGGCTGGGGCTGCGGACCGCGTGGACGTTTCGCACCTGGGCGCTGGTCGACCAGGCCTGAGATGCTCGCAGGCAGCGTGTGCGCCCGGGCGAGTGCGGCCCGCGGGCACGACGACCGACGAGGCGGTGCGGGATGACGACGGACACGACCGGACCTGACGGCGAGACCGGCACCACCCCGGCTTCGTCGACCCCGGCACCCTCGACCCCGGCTACCCGTCGACCCCGGCTTCGTCGACCCCGGCACCGTCGCCGGAGCACATGCACGACTCCCTGCACCGGCTGGAGCAGCGCCTGGAGGGCCTCGTCGGCGCGGTCGAGCACCGCGGACGCGCGGCCTCCCGGGTCGTGCCGGCCTGGCGCCGGGCGACCGTCGGAGAGCCGCGATGGCCCGCCACGGTCGCCGTGATCGCGATGATCTTCATGCAGCTCGCCCTGCCGCTGCGGCTCGCGCCGACGGGACGGTGGCTTCTCCCGGCGATCGAGGCGGCCATCCTCGCGGTGCTGTTCGTCGCGAACCCCACCCGGATCAGCCACCGCTCGCCGTTCCTGCGGGGCCTGGGCCTCACTCTCACCGGCGTCGCCAGCCTGGCGAACGCGTTCTCGGCGGGCGCGCTCGTCGTTGGGCTGGTCCGCGGCACCGAGGGCAACGACCCCGGTGCGCTGCTGCTGACCGGCGCCAACATCTGGCTGACCAACGTGATCATCTTCAGCCTGTGGTACTGGGAGCTGGACCGCGGAGGCCCGGCCTCGCGTGCCCACGCCACCGACACCGAGCCGGACTTCGTGTTCCCGCAGATGCTCAACCCCACCATGGCCAGCCCTGACTGGGAGCCGTACTTCGTCGACTACCTCTACCTGGCATTCACCAACGCGACCGCCTTCAGCCCCACCGACACGCTGCCGTTCTCCCGGTGGTCGAAGCTGGCCATGATGCTGCAGTCGGCGATCTCGCTGGCCACCGGTGCGCTCGTGATCGCGCGCGCCGTCAACATCCTGCGCTGACGGGTTCGCGGCTGCCTGCGGCAGCGGGGCTCACGGCTGCCTGCGGCAGCAGGGCTCACGGCTGCCTGCGGCAGCAGGGCTCACGGCTGCGCGACCGCGTCCACCCCGGCCTCCTTGCGCTGCTCCGGCGTGATCGGGGCGGGCGCTCCGGTGAGGGGGTCGTAGCCGCCGCCGGACTTGGGGAACGCGATGACGTCGCGGATCGACTCCGACGCCGACAGCAGCATGACCACGCGGTCCCAGCCGAACGCGATGCCGCCGTGCGGCGGCGCCCCGTACTTGAACGCCTCGAGGAGGAACCCGAACTTCTCCTGCGCGGCCTCGGGCGTGATGCCCATCATCGCGAAGACGCGCTCCTGCACGTCGCGGCGGTGGATACGGATCGACCCCCCGCCGATCTCGTTGCCGTTGCAGACGATGTCGTAGGCGTAGGCCAGTGCGCTGCCCGGGTCCTGCTCGAACCGGTCGACCCATTCCGGCTTCGGCGAGGTGAACGCATGGTGGACCGCGGTCCAGGCCCCGGTACCGACTGCCACGTCCGTCGTGGTCGCCGTCGCCTCGAACAGCGGCGCGTCCACGACCCAGACGAACGACCACGCGGCGGCGTCGATGAGGCCGAGCCGGCGGCCCACCTCCAGGCGGACGGCACCCAGCAGGCTGCGCGCTGACGCCGGCGCACCCGCGGCGAAGAAGACGCAGTCCCCCGCGGCGGCGCCCACGTGCGCGGCGATGCCCGCGCGCTCGACGTCGGAGAGGTTCTTCGCCACCGGTCCCGACAGCTCGCCGTCCTCCCCGACCAGCACGTAGGCCAGGCCGCGGGCACCGCGCTGCTTGGCGAAGTCCTGCCAGGCGTCCAGGGTCTTGCGCGGCTGCGAGCCGCCCCCGGGCATGACGACGGCCCCGACATAGTCGGCCTGGAACACCCGGAAGCCCGTCCCGGCGAAGTAGCCGGTGCAGTCGACGAGCTCGCAGCCGAAGCGCAGGTCGGGCTTGTCGCTGCCGTAACGCGCCATGGCGTCGGCGAAGGTCATGCGCGGGATCGGGCGAGCGACCTCGTGACCGACGAGCCGCCAGAGCGCGACCACCACGTCCTCGGCCAGAGCGATCACGTCGTCCTGGGTGACGAAGCTCATCTCGATGTCGAGCTGGGTGAACTCGGGCTGCCGGTCGGCGCGGAAGTCCTCGTCGCGGTAGCAGCGGGCGATCTGGTAGTAGCGCTCCATCCCGGCCACCATGAGCAGCTGCTTGAACAGCTGGGGGCTCTGGGGCAGGGCGTACCACGAGCCGGGCGACAGGCGCGCCGGGACGACGAAGTCGCGGGCACCCTCGGGGGTGGACCGGGTGAGGGTGGGTGTCTCGATCTCGACGAAGCGGTGCGCGTGCAGCACCTCGCGCGCGGCCCGGTTCACCTCACTACGCAGCCTGATCGCCGCCGCGGGCGCGGGACGCCGCAGGTCGAGGTAGCGGTAGCGCAGGCGTGCCTCCTCGCCCACCTCCACATGCTCGCTGATCTGGAACGGCAGGGGTGCGGCCTCCCCGAGCACCTCCACGGTCGAGGCGACGACCTCCACCTCGCCGGTGGCCAGGTCGGGGTTCTCCTTGCCGGCCAGGCGGGCCGTGACCTCGCCGGTCACGCGCAGGCAGAACTCGTTGCGCAGCCCCCCGGCCACCGCCTCGTCGCGGACCACGACCTGGACGACGCCCGAGGCGTCCCGCAGGTCGACGAAGGCCACCCCGCCGTGGTCGCGACGGCTGGCCACCCATCCGGTCAGCGTGACGATGCTGCCTGCATGCTCGGCGCGCAGGCTGCCGGCCTCGTGGGTGCGCAGCACGGTGGTCCTCTCGTGGTCGGTCGCGGCCCGACGATCCTACGCGGGAGGCACTCGACGGCTTCGCAGCTTTCGGGGCCCCGGCGGTGCGGGCAAGGCAGAGCGCGGGCGTCGGCACAGGGCTGGGTAGAGTCCGGCTGATATGAGCGACGACGCCCTCGCTGTGGACGAGGGGGACGAGGTGGACGCGGGCTCCGCCGACGACGGCCGGGGCGCGATCGACGTCCACGCGATGCTCACGGCGCTGGAGTCCGCGCGGTCGGCGGCGTCCGCCGGCGACGCCCGTGCCGTGGTCGGCATGTTGCGCGGCGTGCCGGACGCCGCACTCCTGGCACAGGCTGACCTTCTGGGCGAGGTGGCCGGGCTCGTCGCCGAGGCCGCCAGGGCGATGCACTTCGACGACCTCGCCGCCACCGCCGAGGCCGTGCGATGCGACCCGTGCGACGTCCATGCGCTGTACCGGTACGGCTTCGACTGCAGCGAGCGGGGCGTCCCAGCACTGGCAGTCGCGCCGCTGGCCGCCGCGCTCGCGCTGCAGCCGGACGCCGGCACGATCCGCATGGAGCTCGTGGCCGCCCTGCAGGCCCTGGCCCGCTACACCGACGCGGTCCGGGTGCTGCTCGCCGGCTCGACGCTCGACCTGTGGGTCACCCGTTACCTGCTGGTCCTCGAGAACCTGCTCGCCGGCGACCTGGACGGGGCCCGTCAGTGGCACGCCCGTCTGGGTCCGGCCGAGGAGCAGGTCCACGAGCCGATGGCCCTGCGACTGGCCCGGATGCTCGAGCGGGTGACGCTGCTCACGGGCGCCGCCACCGACGGCCAGGCGTCCGCACTGGGAACCACTGACCTGCGCGGGTGGCACTTCGCGCTCAACAGCGGCGTGCTGCTGCGCACGAGCGGCCACGGTGCGGAGTCGATGAACGGGCGCTACGCGTGGGTTCAGGAGTCTCCTGGGGGGTGTCGCCGGACCCTCGACCGGCTCTGCCTCGCGCTGTCGGCGGCCGGCCGCTCGCCGTCCGCGGTCATCGCCCTGCCGGACCGGTCCAGCCGGGTGGTCGCCGGGGCGGCAGGCGCGCTGCTCGGCCTACCCGTGCTGCCTTGGGACCCCATGGGCCTTCGCGCCGGGGTGGCCGTCGTCGGCTGGTCGCTGACCGGGGCCTCGTCGGCGGTCGTCGCGGGTCTCACCGGGGCCGCAGGGGTTCTGCTGGTCGAGTACGCCACGTGCTGGACGGCACCGCCCGCGCTCGCAGCGGACGTCAGCGGCATCCTCCACCAAGTGGCCGTCGCGCCGTGGCACGAGCGCATCGGCGTCGACGGCGCCGGGCGCCGCACATCGTTGCCCGCCGACCGGCGACCCGATGCCGAGCTCGTCGCGGACGTGCTCGGCGCGGCCTACGACCCGGAGGAGTCCGCGCACGACCCGGACGCCGGCCTCGCGGCCTTCGTGTCCCACGTCGCGTCGCGGTGGGCCACGGGCGAGGTGCCGCGTGACCGGGTGTGGTCGCCTGGCCCGGTCACGAGCTCTCGCTTCGACTGACCCAGCCCTTCAGCCGACCCAGCCCTTCAGCCGAACCAGCCCCTCAGCCGAACCAGCCCCTCGGCCGAACCAGCCGACCGGCCTGCTACCAGCGGTCGTGGACATGCGTCCGCACGCGGGCGTCGTACACCCTGGCGACGGCTTCGAGGGTCTCGGCGTCCAGTGCCGGCACAGCGGCGGCCGCCGCGTTCGCCTTCGCCTGCGCCGCGTTGCGGGCCCCGGGGATCACGACGCTGACGCCTGGCTGGTCGACGACCCAGCGCAGGGCCAGGGCCGCGGTCGTCACCCCGTCGGGGGCGAGCGCCGCGAGCTCCCGGGCCGCTTGGACGCCGACCTCGTACGGCACCCCCGAGAACGTCTCACCCACGTCGAAAGCCTCGCCGTGACGGTTGTAGGTGCGGTGGTCGTCGGCTGCGAAGGTGGTGGTCTCGTCGTAGCGACCCGAGAGCAGACCGCTGGCCAACGGCACGCGCGCGATGATCCCGACGCCGGCGGCGGCTGCGGCCGGCAAGACCCGCTCCAGGGGCTTGAGCCTGAACGCGTTGAGAATGATCTGCACGGTCGCGACATGGGGCCGCGCGATGGCCGTCAGCGCCTCGTCGCACGTCTCCACCGAGACGCCGTAGGCCGCGAGAGCGCCCGCCTCGACGAGGCCGTCCAGGGCGTCGAACACCGCGTCGCTGGAGTACACCGGGGTCGGTGGGCAGTGCAGCTGCACGAGGTCAAGGGTGTCGACGCCGAGGTTTGCCCTGCTCCGGTCGGTCCACGCACGCAGCGCCTCGGGGGTGAACGCCTCGGGCACGTGCGGCTGGGCGCGGCGTCCGGCCTTCGTCGCCACCGTCACCTCGACGTCGGGGTGCAGGGCCCGGAAGGCGGCGATCAGCCGCTCGCTTCGCCCGTCGCCGTAGACGTCGGCGGTGTCGAAGAACGACACCCCTGCCTCGACCGCGGCCTCGAGCACGGCGAGTGCGTCGTCCTCGCTGACGCTCCCCCAGTCGGCACCGAGCTGCCAACACCCCAGCCCGACCACGCCGACACTGCGACCGGTCCGTCCCAGGGGCCTCGTCTGCACACCCGTCACCTTATGAGTCAACCCGTGCGGCCCGCACGCCGATGAGGGAGGACGGGGCCGGCGTCGGCTCCCGGACAGGCCGAAGGGGGCGAGGGACGCATGGACGTCGTGCCGGTCCACTCACCCGCCAGCACCTGGGGCGTCAGCCGTGCTCCGCTCCTGCTGGGTGTCGCCAGTCCGCAGCTCGCGGAGACGACCGCGACACGGATCATGCTCGCACGGGCCCGCCACCCGGGTGCGGCGCCGGGCGACGTCGTCACGTTCGTGGCGACCTGCCCGGGCTGCGGGGTGCTGCGGGAGTGGACCGAGGAGCGCGACGACACCCGCGTGCTCGTCCGCATCGAGTGCACCTGCACAGCGGCCTGACCCCAGCCGGCCTCAGGCACTCACCGCCTGCACCCGAGGCATCAGGTCGGCTGCCGGGGGCTGCCAGGCCAGCGGGTCGGCGTCCACCTGCTCCCCGCTTCGGATGTCCTTGACCTCGTGCCGGCCGCCTTCCTGGACGAACCACACGAACGGGATCCCGCGCCGGTCGGCGTGGCGGATCTGGCGCCCGAACTTCGCGGCCGAGGGCGCCACCTCGCTGGGGATGCCTCGCCGGCGAAGGTCCGCGGCCACCCGGTCGTACGCGGGCCGGGAGTCCTCGTCGGCAACGGCCACCAGCACGCACGTCGGCACCGACCGGGTCGCCCCCACGAGTCCGCGACCGACCAGGCGGGAGACGAGCCGGGTCACGCCGATGGACAGCCCGACCCCCGGATAGGTGTCTCGCCCGTCGCTGGCGAGGGCGTCGTAACGCCCCCCCGAGCAGATGGAGCCCAGGTCCTCGTGCCCGGTGAGAACCGTCTCGTAGACGGTGCCGGTGTAGTAGTCCAGGCCACGGGCGATCCTCAGGTCGGCGACGAGCATGCCGGGAGCGTGCCTTCTTGCGGCCTCGACCACGCGCACGAGCTCGTCCAGACCCTCGTCGAGCAGCGGGTGCTCCACCCCGAGCCCCTTCACGGTGTCGGCGAACGAGGCGTCCTCCGACGTGATCGAGGCCAGCGCAAGGCAGGCGTCAGCCTGGGCCTTGCCGGCTCCGGCCTCCTCGCGCAGCAGCCTCCCCACAGCGTCGGGTCCGACCTTGTCGAGCTTGTCGACCACCCGCAGCGCCGCGGCGACGTCCTGCAGCCCCACGCCACGGTAGAACCCCTCCACGACCTTGCGGTTGTTCACCTGGATCCGGAAGGCGGGGACGCCGACGTCGCGCAGCGCCCCGAGCGCGTCGGCGATCACCAGCGGAAGCTCGACCTCGTAGTGGAAGGGCAGCTCGCCTGCCCCGACGACGTCGACGTCGGCCTGCGTGAACTCGCGGAAGCGGCCCTCCTGCGGGCGCTCGCCGCGCCAGACCTTCTGGATCTGGTAGCGGCGGAAGGGGAACGCGAGCCCGGCGGAGTTCTCCAGCACGTAGCGCGCGAACGGGACCGTCAGGTCGAAGTGCAGCCCGAGGCGGCGCGCCGGGTCACCCTGACCGTCGGCGTCGTCGTCGGCCGCCTGCAACCTGCGCAGGACGTAGACCTCCTTGTCGATCTCTCCCTTGCGCAGGAGCTGGTCCAGGGGCTCGGCGGCGCGGGTCTCGACGGAGGCGAACCCCCACAGCTCGAACGTGCGGCGCAAGGTGTCGAGCACATGCTGCTCGACGATGCGGTCGGCCGGCAGCCACTCGGGGAAGCCGGACAGCGGTGCGGGGCGGGCCATGCGGTCTCCGGGTGGCTCGAAGGGTCGGCCGGGCGCCTCAGGTGCTGCGCGCGGCCTGGGCGAGGTAGGGGTTCGTGGCCCGCTCGACCCCGATGCTCGTCGCGGGGCCGTGGCCGGGCAGCACGAGGACGTCGTCGGGCAGTGTCAGCACCTTCTCGCGCAACGAGCGGGTCATGGCGGCCGTGCTCCCGCCGGGCAGGTCGGTGCGCCCGATGCTGCCCGCGAAGAGCACATCGCCGGACAGCACTGTCCCGCTCATCTCGTCCACCCCGTCGGGGGCCTGCGCCAGTGCGAACATCGCCGACCCCTCCGTGTGGCCCGGCGCGTGCACGACGCCGACCTCGAGCCCCGCCAGGTGCAGCACGTCACCGTCGCCGACCACGGTGACGTCGTCCGGCGGGGCCCAGGTGGCTGCGCGGCCGAACTGCTGCTCGAGCATGGCGAGGAGGGCGGGGTCGATGAGCCGCAGAGGGTCGTCGAGGCGGTAGCGGTCCTCGGCGTGCACCACGGCACCGACACCGTGGGCACCGCAGACCGGGGTCACCGAGTACACATGGTCGACGTGACCGTGGGTGAGCAGGACGGCGGCCGGGCGCAGACCCAGCTCTCGCAGCACCTCGGCGAGCCGGTCGACGACGCCGATCCCGGGGTCGACGACGACACACTCCTCCCCCACGGCCGGCGCCACCACGTAGCAGTTCGTGGCGAAGGCCGCGGCCGGGAAACCCGTCACGATCACGCCGCTGAGCCTACCGAGCGCCGTTGGCCCCCAGTCGCGGAGTGCGGGGTCAGGTGCGCTCTAGACTGGCGACCGGCCTGCCGCAACGCCGGCCGTGGTCCGTCGCGCCGGTCGTCGCATCGGTGGAGTCGTTGGGAGGGTCCGGGTGTCGCCGATTAGGCGAGAGCGCGAGTACGCAAAGCGCCGCTACGTCAAGTGGCAGGGCAAGCGGGTGGCGCGCCAGGCGCGCAAGGCCAGACAACGCCGCCTCGTGATCAGCGTGGTCGCCTCGCTCGCGGTGGTCGGGCTCGTGGTCGGGGTCTTCCTGCTCGTGGCCCGCAACGGCTCCTCGGGCAACGCGGCCGCCGACGGGTCGAGCAGCCCGTCGGCGAGCGCACCCTCGACGGCAGGCGCCTCGCCCAGTGCGAGCCCGGCGGGCGACAACCCCTGCCCGGTTCCGACCGTGACCGCCCCGGCCTCGCCGAAGACGTGGCCATCGCCGCCGCCCAAGTCCGACGCAGGCACAGGTGTGACCAACCTCGTGCTCACGACGACCTGCGGGGACGTCACGCTCGCCCTGGACGGGGCGAAGGCCCCCCAGGCGGTCGCGTCGACGCTGTTCCTGGCCGACAACGGCTTCTACGACGGCACGCCCTGCCATCGCCTCACGACCCAGGGCATCTACGTCCTGCAGTGCGGCGACCCGACCGGCACCGGGGGCGGCGGACCCGGGTTCAGCTACGGGCCGGTCGAGAACGCCCCGAAGAACAACATCTACCCGGCCGGAACGGTGGCGATGGCCCGTCAGGGGAACAACGGCTCCAGCATGGGCAGCCAGTTCTTCCTCGTCTACAAGGACTCCCCCATCCCCGCTGACAGCGCGGGCGGCTACACGGTGATGGGAAAGATCATCGGTGGGCTCGCCGTCGTGGAGAAGGTCGCCGCCGGCGGGGCCTCCGGCGGGGGGGACGGCCCGCCCGTGCGCGCCATCTCGATCGTCTCGACGGCGGTGGCCAAGTGAGGTCGCCGTCGCGGCCGGGCGCCGTCTGCAGCGAGGACGTGATGGCGAGCGGGTGAGCGCACCCGGCGCCGGGGCGGCGCCGGGTGGGTGCTCAGTGTGCGGACGAGCAGGAAGCGTGACGACGTGACCGGACAGCAGTGGGGCCGCGTGGATCCCGACGGGACCGTCTGGGTGCAGACCGGTGCCGGGGAGCGAGCCGTGGGCCAGTTCCCCGGGGCCACCCCGGATGAGGCCCTGGCGTACTTCGCCCGCAAGTTCGACGAGCTGGCCGGCCAGGTCGAGCTGCTCGAGCAGCGCATGCGCGCCGGACAGGTCTCCCCCGCCGACGCCGAGTCCACCCTCAAGCGGCTGGGCGAGTCGATCGGCGAGGCCCGAGCCGTCGGCGACCTCGACAGCCTGTCGGCCCGGCTGGACTCCCTGGCCCCCCTGGCCGAGGAGCGCAGGGCCGAGCTGGAGCGTGCCCGGCAGGAGGCCCGCGAGCAGGCGGTCGTCGCCCGCACCGCGATCGTGGAGGAGGCGGAGGCCCTGGCAGCCGTCGACACCGATCGTGTGCCGTGGAAGGCCTCCGGAGACCGGCTGCGGGAGCTGTTCGACACCTGGCGGCAGATGCAGCGCGACTCGCGCCTCGACAAGCACACCGAGGACGAGCTGTGGCGCCGCTTCAGCCACGCACGCACCACGTTCGACCGAAAGCGTCGCCAGTACTTCGGCGCGCTGGACGAGCAGCGAAGTGCCGCGAAGGCGGAGAAGGAGAAGATCGTCGCGGAGGCCGAGGCCATGGCCACCTCGACCGAGTGGGCTCCCACCGCCGCCGCCTACCGTGCCCTGATGGACCGGTGGAAGGCGGCCGGGCGCGCCGCCCGCAAGGACGACGACGCGCTCTGGGTGCGCTTCCGGGCCGCACAGGACGCCTTCTTCGCCGCCCGGACAGCGCAGGCCGCCGAGAGCGACTCGAAGCTGCGCGAGAACCTGCTCGCCAAGGAGTCGATTCTCGAGCAGGCCGAGGCCCTGCTGCCGGTGACCGACGTCGCGGCAGCCCGGGCGGTGCTGCGCGACCTCCAGGAGCGGTGGGAGGCCGCCGGGCGGGTGCCGCGCGCCGATGTGACACGCCTGGACACCCGGCTGCGCGAGGTCGAGCAGTCGGTGCGCGAGGCCGAGGAGACCCGCTGGACGCGCTCCAACCCCGAGGCGCGCGCCCGTGCCGAAGATGTCGTCGGCCAGCTCGAGCAGGTCATCGGCGGGCTGGAGGCAGACCTGGCAAAGGCCCAGGCGGCCGGTGACGAGCGCCGCGTACGGGAGGCCGAGCAGTCCCTGCAGGCCCGTCGTGAGTGGCTCGAGCAGGCCCGCAGGGCCCTGTCCGACTTCGGAGGCTGAGCAGGCGCGAGCGTGGACGCGACGGTGGAGCGATCTGGGGGTGCCAGCCCCCAGCCCGGCACGCGCTCGGATCCAGCCGTGCGGGAGGCAGCCGACGCTCGCCGTCCACAGATGACCGGGCGGCCGGTGGCGAGCGAGGGCGTAGGTGGGGCGAGGGTGCCGGGGTGGATGTCGACGCCGTGCCCCTTGGGCCCTTCCCCCCCACCATGGGCATGCCTCTCGCCCGACCGACGGGCGCGCCTTTCGCCCCATCCGTGGGCGTGCTCGTCGCGCCGCCCACGGGCGGGGTCGAGGAGGTCGACCGCGGCGAGGTGACGCGCCTGGTCGCAGCGGGGCTGCTGCGCTGGGTGGTGGCCGGCGTCGCCGCTCCCGAGGACACGCCTGACTGCCTGCTCATTCGCGCCAGCGCCCTGCTCGTCGCCGTGCCGGCGCGGGTGCGCGACGTCGGCGGCGTCGTCGGGCTCGATGCGGCCGTGTGGCTGTACTGCGGCGGCGAGGGCCCCGTCGCGCTCGACGTCCTCCTCCCCCGCGGCGTCAACCGCCCGGCGGCCGACCCGCTCCAGGTGCACCAGGTGGTCCTGGCCGACCCGGACGTCGCTCGCGTGCACGGGCTGGCCGTCACCGACCCCGTGCGGACCGCCGCCGACCTGGCCCGCGACAGCGCGGTTGCGCCCGGCAACGACTGCGAAGGCTCGACGCGCTCGCGGCGGCCACGGGGGTCGGTCCAGAGGCGGTGCGTCACCGGCTCGAGCAGATGACCGGCCAGAGGGGCGTCCGCTCGGCCCGAGACCTCGTGGCGTCGTGGGCGCTCAGCTGTCGCGACGGCCGGTGACGCGGTAGGCGTCGAAGACGCCGTCGACCTTGCGCACCGCCGTCGAGCACGTGGCCCAGGTGCGTGGGGTCGGCCATCTCGAAGGTGAACCGGCGAGACCGCGACCCGGTCGCGGGTGGTCGGACACGTTGGCGGAGAGGATGTTGACGTGGTGGTCGGAGAGCACCCGGGTGACGTCGGAGAGCAGCCGGCTGCGGTCGAGCGCCTCGACCTGGATCTGCACCAGGAAGACGCTCGCCGAGGTCGGCGCCCAGTCGACCTCGACGATGCGGTCGGGCTGTCGGCGAGCAGGCCGGTCGACGTTGGCTGCAGTCGGCGCGGTGCACCGAGACCCCGCTGCCGCGGGTGACGAAGCCGATGATCGGGTCGCCGGGCACCGGCGTGCAGCACTCGGCCAGCTTGACCCAGACGTCGTCGGCCCCCCGGACGACGACGCCGGGGTCGCCCGATCCGCGCTCGCGCTGCGGCCGCGTGGGCGTGGTGGCCTCGGCGAGGTCCTCCTCGGCGCCGTCCTCGCCGCCCAGGCGAGTGGACCAGCCGCTGGACCACGGTGGCCGCGACGACGTGCCCCTCGCCGACCGCGGCGTACAGCGCGGACACGTCGGGGTAGCGCATCTCCGAGGCGAGGGCGACGAGGGACTCGTGCGACATGAGCCGCTGCATCGGCAGGTCCTGCTTGCGCATCGCCTTGGCGATGGCGTCCTTGCCGTGCTCGATCGCCTCCTCGCGGCGCTCCTTGGTGAACCACTGCCGGATCTTGTTGCGGGCCCGCGGGCTCCTGCACGAAGGTGAGCCAGTCCCGGCTCGGGCCCGGCGCTCTCGGCCTTGGAGGTGAAGATCTCGACGACGTCGCCGTTGTCCAGCGTGCTCTCCAGCGGCACGAGCCGGCCGTTGACCCGGGCGCCGATGCAGCGGTGCCCGACCTCGGTGTGCACGGCGTAGGCGAAGTCGACCGGCGTCGAGCCCGGCGGGCAGCGCGACCACGTCGCCCTTCGGGGTGAAGACGTAGACCTCCTGGCGCGTTGATCTCGAACCGCAGCGAGTCGAGGAACTCCCCCGGGTCGGCGGTCTCGCGCTGCCAGTCGAGCAGCTGGCGCAGCCAGGCCATGTCGTTGACGCCGCCGTCCTCCCGCGCGGACTGCGTGGTCGTCGGGTCGTCCTTGTACTTCCAGTGCGCGGCGACGCCGTACTCGGCCCGGCGGTGCATCTCGTGCGTGCGGATCTGGATCTCGACCGGCTTGCCCTCCGGGCCGATCACCGTCGTGTGCAGCGACTGGTACATGTTGAACTTGGGCATCGCGATGTAGTCCTTGAACCGGCCCGGCACCGGGTTCCAGCGCGCGTGCAGCGCGCCGAGCACCGCGTAGCAGTCGCGCACCGTGTCGACCAGGACCCGCACACCGACCAGGTCGTAGATGTCGGCGAAGTCGCGGCCGCGCACGATCATCTTCTGGTAGATCGAGTAGTAGTGCTTCGGCCGGCCGGTGACCGCGGCCTTGATCTTGGCCGGCCGCAGGTCGGCGCGTGACCTGCTCGCGGACCTGGGCGAGGTAGTCCTCGCGGGCCGGGGCCCGCTCGGCGACCAGCCGGCACGATCTCGTCGTAGACCTTGGGGTACAGCGTCGCGAAGGACAGGTCCTCGAGCTCCCACTTGATCGTGTTCATGCCGAGCCGGTGGGCCAGCGGGCGCGTAGATCTCCAGCGTCTCGCGGGCCTTGCGCTCGGCCGAGGCCTGCGGCACGAAGCGCCAGCGTGCGCGCGTTGTGCAGCCGGTCGGCGAGCTTGATGACCAGCACGCGGATGTCGCGCGACATCGCCACGACCATCTTGCGGACGGTCTCGGCCTGCGCCGCGTCGCCGTAGTTGACCTTGTCGAGCTTGGTCACGCCGTCGACGAGCATGGCGATCTCGTCGCCGAAGTCCCGGCCGCAGCTGGTCGAGCGTGTAGTCGGTGTCCTCGACCGTGTCGTGCAGCAGCGCCGCGGCCAGCGTCGGCGGCGTCATGCCGAGCTCGGCCAGGATCGTCGCCACCGCCACCGGGTGGGTGATGTAGGGGTCGCCGCTCTTGCGCATCTGGCCCGCGTGGGCCCGCGCGGCGACCTCGAAGGCGCGCTCGACGACGGCGAGGTCGGCCTTGGGGTGGGTGGCGCGCAGCGTGCGCAGCAGCGGCTCGAGCAGCGGGGACGTCGTCGGCGTGCGGCCGGTGCCCAGGCGGGCGATCTGCGAGAGCACGCGGCTGGGCGTGGGAAGGCCGGTGTCGGGCGCGGACTGGCGGTGCCTCGGGGCGGTCGGCGAGGGCGCGGGCGGCGCGGGCACGCCTCGCTCAGGCGTGGCCGGCTCGTCAGCCTCCAGCCTCGCACCCACCGCCCGGTCCTGGGCCATCTGCCTCCCAACGGCGCAGGGCGCGGTCCTGCACGCAGGCACGCACCTGTGCCAGCGAGTTTACGCAGGTCACCGGACGAGGCGCCCGGCTCGTCCTGGCGGCGCGTACCGAGGGACAGGTAGCTACACCGTGACCAGGGCGTGCAACGGGCGGTCGCCGAGCCTGGCCCGGCCGTCGAGGAACGCCAGCTCCAGGAGCACCGCGACGCCGACGACCTCACCGCCCAGGCCGCTCGACCAGCTCGCAGGTCGCCGCCGCCGTGCCTCCGGTGGCGAGCACGTCGTCGACGACGAGGACCCGCTGACCCGGGCGCACGGCGTCCTCGTGCACCTCGATCGTCGCGGTGCCGTACTCGAGGCTGTAGGCGGCCGACCTCGTGCGGAACGGGCAGCTTCCCGGCCTTGCGCACCGGGACGAACCCGGCACCCAGCGCCACGGCCACGGGCGCGGCGAAGATGAAGCCGCGTGCCTCGATCCCGACGACGACGTCGACGGGCGCCGCGCCCTCGACGGCTCGCCGATGGGGGTCGGCGAAGGCGGCGACCACGGCCGCGAAGGCGGCCGCGTCGCCGAGCAACGGCGTGATGTCCTTGAAGAGGATGCCCGGGGTGGGGAAGTCGGGCACGTCGCGGACCCGCCCGCGCACGAGCGACCCGACGTCCATGGCCGACCCCGGCGGCGTCACCGACGCTTGCTGCCGGGGCGTTGCCGGGGAGCGCGCCGCGGCTGCGCGCGTTGCCCGCCCGCGCCACCGGTCGGGGGCGTCGCGGTGCTCACCCGCACCGCGCCCTCCCGCGCCGTGCCCTGCCCACCCGGGTCGCCCCCGCCGGCGGTGACCAGTGCCGGGTCGGCGGCGTTCGCCCGGCGCCGGCGCACGCGCTCGGCCTGCGCCTTGAGCTCGGGCTCGCCCTCGCGCAGGTGCACCAGCATCGGCGTCGCGATGAAGATCGAGGAGTAGGTGCCGGCGGCGATGCCGACGAACAGCGCCAGGGCGATGTCCTTCAGCGTGCCCGCGCCCAGGAGGAACGCGCCGATGAAGAGGATCGAGGCCACCGGCAGGAGCGCGACCACCGAGGTGTTGATCGAGCGCACCAGCGTCTGGTTGACGGCGAGGTTGGCCGCCTCGCCGTAGGTGCGCTTCGTGGAGCCGGTGATGTGCTCGGTGTTCTCCCGGACCTTGTCGAAGACGACGACGGTGTCGTAGAGCGAGTACCCGAGGATGGTGAGGAACCCGATGACCGAGGCCGGGGTCACCTCGAAGCCGACGAGGGCGTAGATCCCCACGGTGATGATGCAGGTCGTGGAGCAGGGCGACCAGCGCCGCGACGGCCATCTTCCAGGTGCGGAAGTACAGCGTGATGACCAATGCCACCAGGATGAGGAAGGTGATCAGGCCTTGGAGCGCCTTCTTCGAGACGTCCGCCCCCCAGCTGGCGCCCACGAAGGTGGAGGTCACGTTGTCCTCGGGCACCGCGTAGGCCTTCGCCAGCGCGGTCTTCACGACGGCGGTCTCGGCCTCGCCGAGCTTGTCGGTCTGCACGCGGATGCTCTTCTGGCCGGCGACGCCGAGCACCGACACCCGAGCGGTGGCGGTGGGGGCGACCGAGTGCACGGCGGCGGCGCCGACGAGCTCGCTGGGGTTCGCGACGTTGGAGACCCGGAACTCCGAGCCGCCCCGGAACTCGATGCCCGGGTTGATGCCGCGGATCACGAGCGCGAGCAGCGAGGCGATCACGGCGACCGTGGCGATGATGTACCAGAGCCTGCGCCGACCGACGAAGTCGATAGGAGCGCCTGCCGGTGTACAGGTCGTTGCCGAACTTGGCGAAGCTAGGCATCAGGCGTCCCTCCCGGTGCCCGCGGGCTGCTCAGAGCCCTCGTTCCCGCTCTGCGTAGCGCCGGGCTCCTCTGTCACGGACCCGACCTCCGGATCGCCGTCCGACTCCGGCTCGGACTCGGCTCTTGCCGCCGCGGCCCGCCGTTCGGCGATCGTCAGCCCGTCGGAGCTCGCCCGAGGCGCGGCCGTACGCACCCGGCCACGCCCGGCGTAGGAGATCTGGCGACCGAGGTGCCCGGCGTCGAAGCCGCTGAGGCGGTGGCCGCCGCCGAAGAACCTGGTGCGGGACAGCAGAGTCACGACGGGTTTGGTGAAGAGGAAGACCACGGCGATGTCGACGATCGTCGTCAGCCCCAGGGTGAAGGCGAACCCGCGGACCCCGCCGACGGCGAGGATGAAGAGCACGAGCGCGGCGAGGAAGCTCACGGTGTCCGAGATCAGGATCGTGCGCTTGGCCCGGACCCAGGCAGCCTCCACCGCCGGCTGCAGCTGGCGGCCGTCGCGAACCTCGTCGCGGACGCGTTCGAAGAAGACGATGAAGGAGTCGGCGGTGATACCGATCGCCACGATCAGGCCCGCCACCCCGGGCAGGCTGAGCCGGAAGCCCTGGCGCCAGCCCATGAGGACGACGAGCCCGTAGGTGAGCCCGCCGGCGATCGCGAGGCTGGAGACGGTGACGAAGCCGAGCGCCCGGTACTGCAGCAGCGAGTAGAGCACCACGAGCACGAGCCCGATGACGCCGGCGAGCAGGCCACGCTGCAGCTGCTCGGCACCGAGCAGGGCCGAGATCGTCTCGGAGGTCTCCACCCGGAACGAGATCGGCAGCGCGCCGAACTTCAGCTGGTTGGCGAGGTCGGTGGCCGACGCCTGGGTGAAGTTGCCGGTGATCTGCGCCTGCCCGCCCAGGATCGGGCTCAGCGTCCGGGGAGCGGAGATGACGTTGCCGTCGAGCACGATGGCGAACTGGTTGCGGGCCTCGGTCTGCGGGATCGCGGCCAGTCGCCTCGGTCACGGTGGCGAACTTGTCGACCCCGCCGGACTTGAAGGTGAGGTCGACCTCCCACTCGCCCGTGGACAGACCCTGGCTCGTGGTGCCGATCTGGGCGAGGGCGGTTCCGATGTCGGTGCCGACGACCTCCGCGGGGCCGAGGATGTACTTGGTCTGGCCGTCGGAGCTGCACGCGACGTAGGGCTTCTTCGGGTCGGGGGTCACCCCGCCCTGGCGCTGTGCCGGGTTCGTGCAGTCCAGCTGCTGGAACTCCGTGGCGACGTCACCGGTGATCCAGTTCATGTCGCTGGCGTCGGTGGGGGACGCCGTGGGGGTCGGGGACGCGGCGGACGGCTGCACGACCGGGCTCGCGGCGCCGGTGGGCGGCGGGGCGCTGGCCGTCGGCCGCGGCAGGGCTCTTGGCGGCAGGGGTCGTCGCGGCGGCGGGCCTGGCCGCGGCGGCCGCACGCCGGGCGAGGGCGTCACGCACCGACTTCGGCAGCGCCATCCCGTTGGAGCTCGTGGAGGCCGACGGCCGCGACGAGACCGCGGGGCCCGTGGCGCAGGCGACCCGGTGCCGCTCGGAGAACCGGTGCCGCTCGGGGACCCGGTACCGCTCGGGGACCCGCTACCGCTCGGGGAGCCGGTGGACGTCGGGGTCGGGGTCGTCGCCGGGAGGGCGCTCTGGGCCACGCAGCACAGCGCGGAACTGCAGCTGCGCCGACGCCTTCACGAGCTCCTTCTGCCGCTCGGTGACCTTCCCCGGCATCGCGACGATGATGTTGGCGTTGCCCTGGGTGGTCACCTCGGCCTCGGAGACCCCGGTGCCGTTCACGCGCTGGCGGATGATCTCCACGGCCTGCTGCAGGCTCGCCTGGCTGACCTGGCCCGTCTGCCCCGCCTGCGGCACCGGCGTCAGGATCATCTGGGTGCCGCCCTCGAGGTCGAGGGCGAGCTTCGGCGTCCACTGGGCGTCCGACCAGACCACGCCGGCGGCGATCAGCCCGTAGATGAGCAGGAACAGGCCCCCCAGGGCAGCCAGGCTGAGGCCGGGCCGGGAGGCGTTCGCGGAACGTGCCACTGGTGAAGGTCTCTCTTCGTCGTCAGGTGCTCGAGGTGGGGCTCACCACTCGGGCGCGGCGACCGTCGGCCGGTCGCGCCACGGGTGGCCCGTGAAGTCTCTCTTAGGAACGATCGTCCTCTGTCCCCGTTCCGTGCTCGCTGTCGGGGGTGCCACTCGGCAGCACCTTCACGACCGCGCGGCGGTCCCAGCGCGTCCGCACGCCTGGGGCGATCTCGAGGAGCACGCCGTCCGCCCCGACCTCGACGATGGTGGCGTACATGCCGGCGCCGACCATCACGGCCTGCCCCGCCTGCAGGCCGGCCTGGAGCGCGCCGACCTCGCGCTGCTGACGGCGCGACCGTGACGTCAGCAGGAGCAGCAGCCCGAGCATCACCACGATGACGATCAGCGGGCTGTACCTCATGCTGGCGTCCTTTCGGGTCCGGGCCGGTCGTGATGACCGGAGGGAGGGGTCGTGCTGCTGCTGCGATCCTGTGCTCGTCTCATCCTGCCTCGTTGCGGCCCGCGCTCCACGCGAGGTCGCCGACCATGCGGGTGGGAGCGCCAGACGGCGACGTCCGCGATGGGGTCGGCGTCGTCGAGCCCCCTCGCACACGAACGGCCACCGACCGTGTCCGGTTCCGTGGCCGAGGACAGAGTGTAGGCGCTGGGGCCGACGGAGGCCAACACGCCCCTTCTGTCCCGTATCCGTCCGGGATCTGTCCAGCTGGGTTCACTCCGGGCGGGGCTCGACAGGGTCGTCGAACAGGCTGAGCAGGTCCGTGTCCTGCCGCTGGGGGCGCAGGCCGAGGTGACGCCACGTCTGCGCGGTGGCCACCCGGCCGCGCGGCGTCCGGCCGATGAGGCCCTCACGCACGAGGAACGGCTCGGCGACCGTCTCGACGGTCTCGGGCTCCTCGCCCACGGCGACCGCGAGCGTGGACAGGCCGACGGGCCCGCCGCCGAACCTCGTGCACAGCGCCTCGAGCACGGCACGGTCGAGGCGGTCCAGCCCACGCTCGTCGACGGCGTACACCTCCAGGGCCGCCCGCGCAGCCGCCTGGTCGAGCACGCCGTCCCCGCGCACCTGCGCCCAGTCGCGCACCCGCCGCAAGAGCCGGTTGGCGATCCGGGGGGTTCCCCGGGACCTGCCGGCGATCTCCCAGCCCCCCTCGTCGGTCAGCTGGACGCCGAGCAGGCCGGCCGACCTTCGCAGCACCTGCTCGAGCTCGGCGGGTGAGTAGAAGTCCAGGTGGGCGGTGAAGCCGAAGCGGTCACGCAGGGGCCCGGGGAGCATCCCGGCGCGCGTCGTCGCCGCGACGATCGTGAACGGAGGCAGGTCCAGCGGGATCGCGGTGGCCCCCGGGCCCTTGCCGACGACGACGTCGACGCGGAAGTCCTCCATCGCCATGTAGAGCATCTCCTCGGCGGGACGCGCCATCCGGTGGATCTCGTCGAGGAAGAGCACCTCCCCCTGGTCCAGGGACGACAGGAGCGCCGCGAGGTCGCCGGCGTGCTGGATGGCAGGCCCGCTGGTCACGCGCAGGGGGGCGTTGAGCTCGTGGGCGACGATCATCGCCAGCGTCGTCTTGCCCAGGCCGGGCGGCCCGGCGAGAAGGATGTGGTCCGGTGCGTGCGAGCGCCCTCGCGCCGCCTCGAGCACCAGGGACAGCTGGTCGCGCACGACCCGCTGCCCCACGAAGTCGGCCAGCCGTCGTGGGCGCAGGGCGCCCTCGAGGGCCCGCTCGTCGGCCTCGGCACCAGGGTCGACCAGCGGCGAGGCGCCCGTCCCGGTCATCCCGTCCGTCCCAGGTGCCTCAGCGCGGCGCGCAGCACCCCGGCGACGTCGGCGCGCGCGGCGGCGTCGCCGGCACCGTCGGCGGCTACGGCCTCCACGGCGTCGGCGGCGGCCCGAGCCGGCCACCCGAGTCCGGTGAGGGCGTCCACGACCTGCTCACGCCACGGCCCGTGAGCGCCGGAGGGCCCGCCTGCGACCGGGTCGCCGACGGCCGGTCCGAGCCGGTCGGTCAGCTCGAGGACGATCCGCTGGGCACCCTTGCGGCCGATCCCCGGTACCCGCATGAGCGCCGTCAGGTCCTGACCGGCCACGGCCGCGCGCAGCCCGTCCGGCGTGTGCACCGCGAGCATCGCCAGCGCGAGCCGGGGGCCGATGCCCGTGACGGTCTGCACGGTCTCGAAGACCTCCCGCTCGTCGGCGTCGGCGAAGCCGAAGAGCGTGAGGGAGTCCTCCCGGACCACCAGCGTCGTCGCCAGCTCCGCCTCCTGGCCCGGACGCAGGCCCGGCCAGCGTCGCCGGGGTCGCCTGGACGACCAGGCCCACTCCGCCCACCTCGACGACGGCACTGTCCAACCGGACGCCGAGCACCCGGCCCCGAACCGACGCGATCACCCGCGACCTCCACCCTGGAAGGCGAACACCTGTACGAACGCTAGCCCCTTGCGGCCCTCGGGTGCGGTCGACGCGCCGCGCGCCGCGCGTCCTCGGCCGCCAGCGCCCACTGCCGCTGGGCCGGGGTCAGGTCCTCGGCCGCCGTGGGCGGCGTCGAGACCACCGCCACGCTGCTGCGCCAGAGGTGGCAGATCGCCAGTGCCAGGGCGTCGGCGGCGTCGGCCGGGCGCGGGGCGGCCGGCAGGTCGAGGATCCGGACGACCATCGCGGCCACCTGGGCCTTGCCCGCCCGCCCCGACCCGGTCACGGCGGCCTTCACCTCGCTCGGGGTGTGCACCGCCACGGGGATACCGCGGCGCGCCGCAGCGAGGACGGCCACGCCGGCCGCCTGGGCGGTGCCCATGACCGTGCGCACGTTGTGCTGGCTGAACACCCGCTCGATCGCGACGACGTCGGGTCTGCGTCGTGTCCATCCACGCCTCGAGCGCATCGCCCAGCGCGAGGAGCCGGGCCGCGAGGTCGTCGCCGGGCGGGGTGCGCAGGACGTCCACGCCGACCAGCAGCGCGCGCCGTCCGGGCCGGCTGTCGACCACGCCGACCCCGCAGCGGGTCAGCCCGGGGTCGACCGCCAGCACGCGCACGTCCTCACCCTCGCACCCGCGGGGCTGCGAGCCGGGTAGGCAGGGCCGAGCGCCGGCTCAGTCGACGGACTCCATGATCTCGTCGGAGACGTCGAAGTTGGCGTAGACGTTCTGCACGTCGTCGCTGTCCTCGAGGGCGTCGATCAGCTTGAAGATCTTGCGGGCGCCGTCCTCGTCGAGCGGCACCTGCGTGGCAGGCACGAACTGCGCCTCGGCGGAGTCGTAGTCGATGCCCGCCTGCTGCAGTGCGCTGCGCACCGCCACGAGGCTGCCGGCCTCGCAGACCACCTCGAAGCTCCTCGCCGAGGTCGCTGACCTCCTCGGCACCCGCGTCGAGCACGGCGAGCAGGACGTCGTCCTCGCTCGTCCCGGCCTTCGGCACGAGGATCACGCCCTTGCGGGAGAACAGGTACGACACGCTGCCGGGGTCGGCCAGGGTGCCGCCGTTGCGGGTGAGCGCGGTGCGCACCTCGGCGGCGGCGCGGTTGCGGTTGTCGGTGAGGCACTCGACGAGCAGCGCCACCCCGCTGGGCCCGTAGCCCTCGTACATGATCGTCTGGTAGTCGGCGCCGCCCGCCTCGGCCCCCGAGCCACGCTTGACCGCACGGTCGATGTTGTCGTTGGGGACCGAGGACTTCTTGGCCTTCTGGATCGCGTCGTAGAGCGTCGGGTTGCCGTTGGGGTCACCTCCGCCGGTGCGGGCGGCGACCTCGATGTTCTTGATCAGCTTGGCGAACATCGTGCCGCGCTTGGCGTCGACGACGGCCTTCTTGTGCTTCGTGGTGGCCCACTTGGAGTGGCCGGACATCGCGTGCCTCCTGGGCGCCTGCTTCAGGCCGCGGCCGCGACCATGTCGACGAACAGCCGGTGCACGCGGGTGTCCCCGGTGATCTCCGGGTGGAACGACGTCGCGAGCAGGTGACCCTGCCGCACCGCCACGATCCTACCTTCGGCGGGACCGGCCTCGACCCTCGCGAGCACCTCGACGTCCGGCCCGACCTCCTCCACCCACGGGGCCCGGATGAAGACGGCGCGCAGCGGCGCGCCGTCCACCCCCCGCATGTGCAGGTCCTCCTCGAAGCTCTCGACCTGGCGTCCGAACGCGTTGCGACGCACGGTCATGTCGATGCCGCCGAGGCTGAGCTGGTCCGGCCATGGCGTCGGCGACCCGCTCCGCCAGCAGGATCATGCCGGCGCAGGAGCCGTACGCCGGCATGCCGCCGGCCAGCCGGTCGAGCAGGGGTTCGCGCAGGCCGAAGGCTCGCGTGAGCTTGTCCATCGTGGTCGACTCCCCGCCCGGGAGGACCATCGCGTGGACGCCCGCGAGCTCGTCCGGGCGACGCACGGGTCGGGCGAGGGCGCCGCACTCGGCCAGCGCCGCGAGATGCTCGCGGACGTCGCCCTGCATGGCGAGCACACCGATCACGACTTCACCGCTCACGACCGCCCAGGCTATTGCGGACGTGGCCGGCGCCTGACGCGCGGGTGGGAGGTGAGTAGGTTCGGCCGCATGAGCGCCACCACCTCCCCCGACCTCGCCCCGCTCGTCGAGCAGGCGGACAGGCTCGACACCGCGGACGCGCTGGCCTTCACGCGCTCGCGGTTCCTGCTGCCCGAGGACGTCGTGTACCTCGACGGCAACTCCCTCGGCGCCCTGCCGAGCGCCGTCCCGGCCGCGGTCGCCGACGTGGTCAGCCGCCAGTGGGGGCGCGACCTCATCGCGTCCTGGCACGCCAACGGCTGGTGGCAGACCCCGACGCGGGTCGGGGAGCTCGTCGCGCCGCTGGTAGGAGCCGCCCCGGGCCAGGTCGTGGTCGGGGACTCGACCTCGGTGAACCTCTACAAGTGCTACCTGGCCGCGGCGGCCATGCGCCCGGGCCGCGGCGTGGTCGTCAGCGACCCGGGCTCGTTCCCGACCGACCTGCACGTGCTCGAGGCGGCAGCCTCGGTGGCCGGGTGGGAGGTGGTGCTCGCGACGCCCCCGGAGGTGGCCGACGTGCTGGCCGTGCGGGGGGCCGACGTCGCCCTCGTCGCTCTGCCGCATGTCGACTACCGCACCGGCGAGCTGTGGGACCTGCCCGGTCTCACCGCGGCCGCGCACGGCGCGGGCGCGCTCGCGATGTGGGACCTGTGCCACTCGGCGGGGGTGATGCCCGTCGACCTCGACGCGCACGACGTCGACCTGGCGGTCGGCTGCAGCTACAAGTACCTCAACGGCGGCCCCGGAGCGCCGGCGTTCCTTTACGTCGCCCGCCGGCACGTGCCCCACACGGCCAACCCGCTGCCCGGATGGCACGGGCATGCACGACCGTTCGCCATGGAGCCCGCCTACGAGCCCGCGCCGGGGGTGGAGCGGATGCGGATCGGGACGCCGCCCCTGCTGTCGATGCTCGCGCTGGAGGCGGCCCTGGGCGCCTATCACGGGCTCGACCTGGCGGAGGTGCGGGCGAAGTCGCTGTCCTTGACCTCGTTCTTCCTGTCGTGCGTCGACGCCCTCGGCATCGACGTCGAGGTGGCCACCCCGAGGCAGGCGTCACGGCGCGGCTCGCAGGTCTCGCTGCGCCATCGGCTGGCCGGCGATGTGGTGGCTCGTCTGGCCGACCGGGGGGTGGTCGGCGACTTCCGCGAGCCCGACGTGATCCGTCTCGGATTCTCGCCGCTGTACCTGACCCACGGGGACTGCCTCAGGGCGGCGACGACGCTCGCCTCCGTGCTCGCGACCTCTGGTCGGTAGTCGTCGCCTCGGGGCGATCGAAGCGACGGCTAGGCGCCAGAGGACGCGAGGTCACCAGCCTCGGTCGGCCAGCCGATGCGGGACGGGGATGTCGGCCACGCTGATGCCGACCATGGCCTCACCGAGGCCGCGCGACACCTTCGCGATCACGTCCGGGTCGTCGTGGAACGTCGTCGCCTTGACGATGGCCTCGGCACGGGCGGACGGGTTGCCGGACTTGAAGATGCCCGACCCGACGAAGACACCGTCGGCGCCGAGCTGCATCATCATCGCCGCGTCGGCGGGAGTGGCGATGCCGCCGGCGGTGAACATCACGACAGGCAGCCGCCCCGCCGCGGCCACCTCCGCCACGAGCTCGTAGGGGGCCTGAAGCTCCTTGGCCGCGACGTAGAGCTCGTCCTCGCTCATGGACGACAGCCGCCGGATCTCCCCCAGGATCGCCCGCATGTGCGTGGTGGCGTTCGAGACGTCGCCCGTGCCCGCCTCGCCCTTCGAGCGGATCATCGCCGCCCCCTCGGCAAGCCGGCGGAGGGCCTCGCCGAGGTTGGTCGCCCCGCACACGAAGGGCACGGTGAACTTCCACTTGTCGATGTGGTTGGCGTAGTCGGCCGGGGTGAGCACCTCGGACTCGTCGATGTAGTCGACACCGAGCGCCTGCAGCACCCGGGCCTCGACGAAGTGGCCGATCCGCGCCTTGGCCATCACCGGGATCGAGACGGCGGCGATGATGCCGTCGATCATGTCGGGGTCGCTCATGCGAGCCACGCCGCCCTGCGCCCGGATATCGGCAGGCACCCGCTCCAGAGCCATGACGGCGACAGCACCGGCGTCCTCGGCGATCTTGGCCTGCTCCGGGGTGACGACGTCCATGATCACCCCGCCCTTGAGCATCTCGGCCATACCGCGCTTGACACGCGCGGTGCCGGTCACAAGAGCGGACGGCTGCTCGCTGAGGGACGACTCGACGCTGGGCACGGCAGGGACCTCACTGGGGAACGGGGATGGGAACGGGAACGGGGATGGGATGGGAACGGGGATGGGGACGGCGTGGTGGGACCGGTGATCCGGTGTCCCCATCTTACGCGCCGCCGCTGCCCGCGTCGGGCTGCGCCAGCCCGGGCGGGCACACGTCGTCGATCTCCACCATCTCCGGCCACGCAGCGTGACCGGCGAGCCGCGCCCAGCGCACGACCGGCTTTCGCCGCACCCGCTGGGCCTGGGCGACGGCCTCGTTGTGGAAACGCCGCGCCAGCTGTACCCGTCGGCACGCCCCCCCCAGTGCCGACAGCAGCTCGGCGGTCAGGGGGTCGCGGCGCAGCACCGCCACCTGGTCGGGATCGGCGAACGCGACCTGAAGCGCGCGGGTGAGGTCGCTCTGCCCCTCCTCCACCAGGCTGGCCGGCCGCAGCGTGCCCACGTCGGTGTCCTCCACCATCGCCTCGGCCGCGGCGGCCGCGACGATGAGACCGGTCGCCGGGTCGAGCACCGCAGCCGCCTCCGCCGCCGCAGCCGAGCGCCGCACCAGCTGCGTGTCCAGCGCGGCGCGCGTCGTCTCCAGCTTGTAGTGCAGGCGGTCCAGCCGCGTCGCGGAGTAGGTCAGGTACCACACGAGCACCAGCAGCAGCGCCAGGAGCAGCCACGACCAGGTCACTCGAGCCACCGGGCGAGCAGCCCCCGGGTCCTGGGGTCCTCGACCACCCGGTCGGTCCCCGAGCGGACGGTCTCGTAGACCGACACCACCTCGGCGGCCACGCGCGACCAGTCGAACCGGCGCACGGCCTGGGAGGCGGCCGCCGCCAGGCGCGAGGCCGCCGCAGGGTCACCGAGCACGTCCAGCACGCACCTCGCCAGTGCCGCGGCGTCGCCGACAGGGAACAACCGGCCCAGCCGTCCGTCGTCCAGCACGCGCCGGAACGCCCCGAGGTCGCTGGCCACCACGGGCACCCCCGCACTCATGGCCTCGACGAGCACGATGCCGAAGCTCTCACCGCCGGTGTGCGGCGCGACGAAGACCGACGCCGAGCGCAGCAGTGCCGACTTCGCGGCGTCGTCGCGTGCCCCGAGCAGCTCCAGGGAGCCGGCGTGCTCGCCCAGAGCCGCGAGGACGCCGTCGCCGTCTCCGTGACCCAGCACGAGGAACCGTGCTCCGGGGACGACCGCCCGCACGAGAGGGATGGCCTCCGCCAGCACGGGCAGCCCCTTGCGCGGCTCGTCGAGGCGACCGACGAAGGCGAGCGTCGGACGCCCCGGGGCGCTGAGCCATGCAGCGTCGGGCTGGGCGCCGGCGAACGTGTCGACGTAGACCCCGTTCGGGATCACGACCGCGTCACCGCCCAGGTGCTCCACGACGGTGCGCCGGGCGTCCTCGGAGACCGCGATCCTGGCCGAGATCTTCTCCAGGCTCGGCCGCGCCAGCGGGTAGGCGGCCTGCATCGCCCGCGAGCGCAGCATGGAGGAGTGAAAGGTCGCCACGATCGGCCCGCTCGCCTCCCACAGCGCGAGCAGCGACACCGACGGCGACAGCGGCTCGTGCAGGTGCAGCACGTCGAACTCGCCGTCGGCGAGCCAGCGGCGGGTGCGCGCGGCCGTGCGCGGTCCGAAGCTGAGCCGCGCCACCGAGCCGTTGTACTTGACGGGGACGCCGCGCCCGACGTTCTCCAGGTAGGCCGGCGCAGCGGCGTCCTCGTCGGCGGGGGCCAGGACGCTCACGTCGTGGCCCAGCCCGATGAGGTGCTCCGCGAGGTCGCGCACGTGGAACTGGACCCCGCCGGGGACCTCGAAGGAGTAGGGGCAGACCAGGCCGATGCGCATGCGCGGAGGTCAGGCGCCGCTGCGGCCTGCGGGCTCCCGCACGAGGTCGGCGAGGAACACCCGCTGCAGCATGTGCCAGTCCTCGGGGTGCGAGGAGATGCCCGAGGCGAGGGCGTCGGCGCACGCCTGGGTCATGGCGGAGATCTTCTCGGGCCGCGCGCCGGCCTCCGGTCCCACCACCTCGGGGTGGAAGTGGATCACAGTCCCCCAGCGGGCGGGCGCACCCGCCGGCAGCCGCTCGTACCGGATCGACACGGGGTGCAAGGCCGCGCCGGTGACCGTGGCGAGCAGCGCCGGCCCGGCTGCCATCCTGCTGCGCTCACCGAAGAACGTGACCGGCACCCCGCTCGCGCTGAGGTCGCGGTCGGCCAGCAGGGGCACGAACCCCCCGCTGCGCAGCCGCTGGACCAGGGTCGCGAAGACCTGGTTGCCGCCCGACAGGGGCAGGATCTCCATGCCGAGCTGCTGACGGAACCGCAGGAATCGCTGGTAGAGCTCCTCCGGCCGCAGCCGCTCCGCGACCGTCGTCACCGGCGCCAGCGCAAGCGTCGACCAGGCGCCCGCGTGGTCCCAGTTCCCCTGGTGGGCCAGCGCCATCACGACCCCGCGCCCCTCGTCCAGTGAGGCGCGGACCGGCCCGTCGCCCTCCGCCCGGCAGGTGGCGAGGATGTGATCGGGGCTCCAGTCCGGCAGGCGGAACGCGTCGCACCAGTACCGCATGTACGAGTGCATACCTTTGCGGGTGAGCGACTGCAGTGCCCGCGACGAGAGCTCGGGGCGCACGCGTGCGAGGTTGTCGGCCAGCCGGCGCACGCCGCCGCCCTGCCTCAGCCAGGCGAACTCGGCCATCGCCGAGAACGACAAGTAGGCCGCCCGCGCCGGCAGCGCGCGGACCACACGCCACCCCAGTGCATAGGCCGCCTCGGCCAGCCGGTCAGCCATCCGAGCCCCCCGAGGCGTGCGAGCCGCCCGAGCCGCCCGAGGCGTGCGAGCCCGGTACAGCGCTGCGGTCGGCCGCCGCGTTCGACGGGCGAGCCAGCGCCTGGGCTCTGACGACGAGGATGCGCTGGACGACCGTCACCAGGCTCGCGACGGCGAGGAGGGCGAGGACGACGAGCAGCGCCACCTCGGGCAGCCCGTACCCGGTCTGCCAGTACAGCCCCACGAGCCCGGTGGCGGCCAGGACGGCGACGAGGCGGTCGGCCCGCTCGGCGATCCCGACGTCGGCGCGCATCCCCAGCCCCTCGGCCCTGGCGCGGGCATAGGACACGACGCCACCGAGCACCAGGCAGGTCAGGGCCAGGGCGGCCATCGTCTGGTCGCGGCCCGTCCCCCGCCCGGCGTAGTAGAGGACCAGCCCCCCGAAGACGGCCGCGTCCCCCACCCGGTCCAGCGTCGAGTCCAGGAACGCACCCCACGCGCTGGAGCGCTGCGACGTCCGGGCCATGATCCCGTCGATGGTGTCCGAGAAGACGAACGCGACGACCACGATCGTGCCCCAGAGGAAGTCACCGCGCGGGTAGAACCACAGCGCACCGACGCAGACGCCGAGCGTGCCGACCAGGGTGACGACGTCGGGGCTGATCCCCAGACGCAGCAAGAACCTGGCCACCGGCGTCAGAAGCCTGGTGAACAGGGCGCGTGCGAAACGGTTCAGCATGACGTCCGTCGGGTGCAGTCGAGCCCCCGGGGGGGTGGGGGCGTGCCGGTCGTGCCGGGTGGTGGCACTCTACCGACGAAGGTCCTTGCCCTCCCTGGTGGCGTAGGTAGAGGTTAGGGCGACAAACCCGGCGAGGGTGCCGGATGCGAGCGAGGATGGAGACCACATGTCGACACCGGGCAGACCACGTGGGGCCGAGGTCGAGCAGCCGACGGGCCCGGACCGCATTCGCAACGTGGTGCTCGTTGGGCATGCCTCCTCCGGGAAGACCACCCTCGTCGAGGGTCTGCTCGCGGCCACAGGCGCGATCTCACGCGCAGGCCGGGTGGAGGACGGCGGCACCGTCACCGACCACGAGGACGTGGAGAAGCGGCTCGGCCGCTCGGTCTCCCTCGCCGTCGCTGCGACGGCGCACGAGGGGGTGAAGATCAACCTGGTCGACACCCCCGGCCACGCCGACTTCGTCGGCGAGGTGAGGGCGGGTCTGAGGGCGGCGGATGCCGCCCTCTTCGTCGTCTCGGCCGTGGACGGGGTCGACGGGATCACCCGCATGCTCTGGGACGAGTGCGCGGGGGTCGGCATGCCGCGGGCGGTCGTCGTCACGCACGTCGACCAGCAGCGCGGCGAGTTCGACCCCGCGCTGGCGATCTGCCAGCGGGCCTTCGGCGACGGCGTCCAGCCCCTGTACCTGCCCCTGCTGGGCGACGACGAGCTCCCCGCGGGGCTCATCGGGCTGCTCTCGCAGAAGATCTTCGACTCCTCGACGGGCACACGCACGGAACGCAGCGCCGACCCTGAGCACCTGGAGGCCATCGCGGCGGTCCGCGGCACGCTGATCGAGGGCATCATCCAGGAGTCCGAGGACGACTCGCTTCTCGACCGCTGGCTGGACGGGGAGGACGTCCCCGTCGACACCCTCATCGAGGACCTCGAGAAGGCGGTCGCCCGCGGCTCCTTCCACCCGGTGCTGCCCGTCGTCGCGACGAGCGGCCTCGGCGTCCCCGAGCTCCTCGAGGTGATCGTGCGCGGGTTCCCCTCGCCCCTGGAGCACCCGCTGCCGGTGGTCACGACCCCGGTCGGCGCGCCCCGCGAGCCGGCAAGCTGCGACCCGGGCGGGCCGCTGGTGGCCGAGGTGGTCAAGACGACGACGGACTCCTACGTCGGCCGGCTGAGCGTCGTCCGGATCTTCTCGGGCACGTTGACCCCGGACGCGACCGTGCACGTCTCGGGCCATTTCGCCGAGTTCGCGGGCGCGGAGCGCGGTCACCCCGACCACGACGTCGACGAGCGGGTCGGTGCCGTATCCATCCCGCTCGGTGCCACGCTCACGCCGGTGACCCGGGGGATCGCCGGCGACATCGTGGCCGTGGCCCGGCTGGCCCGGGCCGAGACGGGTGACACGTTGTCCGACCCGGCCGGCCCCGCGCTCATGGAGCCGTGGGTGATGCCCGAGCCTCTGCTGCCGGCGGCGGTGACGGCGCGCACGAGCAACGACGAGGACAAGATGTCCTCGGCCCTGGCACGCCTGGTGGCCGAGGACCCCACCGTGCGCGTGGAGGCCAACGCCGACACCCACCAGGTCGTCATCTGGTCGATGGGCGAGGCACACCTCGAGGTGCTCCTCGAGCGGCTGAAGAGCCGGCACGGCGTGGACGTCGACACCGGCCGCGTCAAGGTGGCGCTGCGCGAGACGCTGCGCAAGCCTGCGGCCGGCAAGGGGCGTCACGTCAAGCAGTCCGGAGGCCACGGCCAGTACGCCGTGTGCGACATCGAGGTGGAGCCGCTGCCCGAGGGCAGCGGGTTCGAGTTCGTGGACCGCGTGGTCGGCGGGTCCGTGCCGCGGCAGTACATCCCGAGCGTGGAGAAGGGCGTGCGCGCCCAGATGGAGAAGGGCGTCGCGGCCGGCTACCCCGTCGTGGACCTGCGGGTGACGCTGGTCGGGGGCAAGGCGCACAGCGTGGACTCCTCCGACGCCGCGTTCCAGCTCGCCGGGTCGCTGGCCCTCAAGGAGGCGGCCGCTGCGGGCGGGGTGGCGATGCTCGAGCCCATCGAGGACGTGCGGGTGCTCGTGGACGACGAGTACGTCGGCGCGATCATGGGCGACCTGTCGTCGCGTCGCGGCCGGGTGACCGGCACCACCTCTGTCGGCAACGGCCGCACCGAGGTCGCCGCCGAGGTGCCGGCGATCGAGCTGACCCGGTACGCGATCGACCTGCGCAGCCTCGGCCATGGCACGGGCACGTTCACCCGTACCTACCTGCGGCACGCGCCGATGCCCCAGACGCATGTCGAGAAGGTGCTCGCGGAGGCCGCCGGCTGACCCGCTGGTGACTGGGGGTGCCCGGCCCGAGGCAGCGACTCGGGGGTCAGTGGCCCGCGGGAGGCGGTGACCCAGGGCGCTGGTGAGCCGGCATCGAGCAGGCCGGGGTGCCGCCCGGGAACCGGTGACGGTTGCGTGCCACCCAGCGGTAGCCCCACCCGGCCAGGGCGTGCAGGCCCGGCACCAGCAACAGAGCACCCACCGGTCGCCACCAGGGCCGGGACGCGAGCAAAGCACGGGCGACCGCGTCCTGGGCGGCGACGGTGTCGCCGCGTTCGTCGACCCACTGCACGGCCTGGTCGCACTGCTGCGCCGTCAGCCCGAACGAGGCCAGGTCGAGGTGCTGCCAGGCCGCGACCGCGAACGTGCGCCGGGGCGGTCGCGGGCGCAGCCGTGACACCGCGAAACCGGCGAGCCTGGTGCACATCCCGCAGTCGCCGTCGTACACGAGCACCGGGCGGCCGACCCGGGTGACGGCACGCGCTCCTGCCCCTGCCGCCCTGGACGGTACGGCCTTGTCGGTGCTCACGACCGCGGCCAGGCGTCGACGAGCCGGCGCCTGGTCTCGGCCAGCAGCTCCGGCAGCGCCTTGGTGCGGGCGATGATCGGCAGGAAGTTGCTGTCACCGCCCCAGCGCGGCACGACGTGCTGGTGCAGGTGCGCCGCGATCCCGGCCCCGGCCACAGCGCCCTGGTTGATCCCGAGGTTGAACCCCTGGCATCCGGAGACCTCGGTGAGCACGCGCATGGCCGTCTTGGTGAGCTCGGCGAGCTCCAGGGTCTCCGCGGACGTGAGGTCCGGGTACATCGACACGTGCCGGTAGGGGCAGACCATCACGTGCCCGGTGTTGTACGGGTACAGGTTCAGCACGACGTAGCTGTGCTCGCCGCGGGCGACGACCAGCCCGTCCTCGTCCGGGCCACCCGGGGCTCGGCAGAAGGGACAGACGTCCTCGCCGTCGTGCGTGGGCTTGTCCTGGCCGGACAGGTAGACCATGCGGTGCGGCGTCCAGAGCCGTTCGAAGCCGTCCGGCTCACCCGCGAACCAGTGCGCGGGGACGACGACCGGGTCCTCCGCCATCGTCGATCAGACCTGCGCCCGTGTCCGCACGGCCTCCACGATCCGGGCGACGGCGTCGTCGACCGGCACGCCGTTGTCCTGCGACCCGTCGCGGAACCGGAACGAGACGGCCGAGCGGGCGGCGTCCTCGTCCCCCGCGATGAGCAGGAACGGCACCTTCTGCTTGGTGTGCGTGCGGATCTTCTTCGGCATGCGGTCGTCGGAGGCGTCGACCTCGACGCGGATGCCCTGGGCAGCCAGCCGGGCTGCGACGTCCCGCAGGTACGGCACGTGCTCGTCGGAGACCGGGATGCCCACGACCTGCACCGGCGCCAGCCAGGGCGGGAAAGCCCCCGCGTAGTGCTCGGTCAGGACCGCGACGAACCGCTCGATCGACCCGAAGAGCGCACGGTGGATCATTACCGGACGCTGCCGGGTGCCGTCCGCGGCCTGGTACTCCAGCTCGAAGCGCGCGGGCAGGTTGAAGTCGAGCTGGATCGTCGACATCTGCCAGGTGCGCCCGATCGCGTCGCGCGCCTGAACCGAGATCTTCGGGCCGTAGAAGGCCGCGCCACCGGGGTCGGGGACCAGCGCGAGCCCGGACGCCGCGGCCACCTCGGCAAGCGTGCGGGTGGCCTCCTCCCAGGCCTCGTCGTCCCCGACGGACTTCTTGGGGTCGCGCGTCGACAGCTCGAGGTAGAAGTCGTCGAGCCCGTAGTCCTTGAGAAGGTCGAGGACGAAGGTCAGAAGGCTCGTCAGCTCACCGGCCATCTGGTCCTTGGTGCAGTAGATGTGCGCGTCGTCCTGCGTCATGCCGCGCACCCGGGTGAGGCCGTGGACCACGCCGGACTTCTCGTAGCGGTAGACCGTGCCGAACTCGAAGAGCCGCAGGGGAAGCTCGCGGTAGGAACGCCCGCGCGAGCCGAAGATCAGGTTGTGGAACGGGCAGTTCATCGGCTTGAGGTAGTAGTCCTGTCCCTGCCGCTTGACGTTGCCCTCGGTGTCGCGCTCCTCGTCCAGGTGCATCGGCGGGAACATGCCGTCGGCGTACCAGTCGAGGTGCCCGGAGACCTCGAACAACCGTGCCTTGGTGATGTGCGGGGTGTTGACGAACGAGTACCCGGCCTCCGTGTGCCGGCGCCGGGAGTAGTCCTCCATCTCCAGGCGAAGGATGCCGCCCTTGGGGTGGAACAGGGCGAGGCCCGAGCCGATCTCGTCGGGGAAGGAGAACAGGTCGAGCTCGGCGCCGATGCGGCGGTGGTCGCGCCGTTCGGCCTCGGCGACCCGGTCGAGGTGGGCCCTCAGGTCGTCCTTGCTCGCCCACGCGGTGCCGTAGACGCGCTGCAGCTGGGGGTTCGCCTGGTCGCCCCGCCAGTACGCAGCGGAGGTGCGGGTGAGCTGCCAGCCGTTGCCCAGGAGCCGGGTGCTCGGCACGTGCGGTCCGCGGCAGAGGTCCTTCCACGCCAGCGAGCCGTCGCGTCGCAGGTTGTCGTAGATCGTGAGCTCGGCGCCGCCGATCTCCGCCGACGCGCCCTCGGCGACGGCCTCGACGGCCTCGGATGCTCCTGCGGAGTCGCCGACCCCGCCCTTGAGGCCGATCAGCTCGAGCTTGTACGGCTCGGCCGCGAGCTCCTCGCGCGCCTGCTCGTCGGTGACCACCCGGCGCCGGAAGGTCTGCCCGTCCTTGACGATGCGGGCCATCACCTTCTCCAGCGCCCGCAGGTCCTCGGGGGTGAAGGGGGTCTGGACGTCGAAGTCGTAGAAGAAGCCGTCGCGCACGGGTGGCCCGATGCCCAGCCGGGCCTTCGGGTGGACCTCCTGCACGGCCTGCGCCAGGACGTGCGCGCAGGAGTGGCGCAGCACCGCCAGCCCGTCGGGGCTGTCCGCGGGCACCGGCTCGACGACGTCCCCCTCCGCCAGGGTGGCGTCGAGGTCGCGCAGCACGCCGTTGACCCGTGCGACGACGACGCTGCGGTCCCCGGAGAAGACGTCCGCGGGCGTCGTCCCGGCCGAGACGGCTGTGGGCACGTCCTGGCCTGCGGATCGAACGACGATGGACACCTCGGACACGGGGGCTCCCCCTGACGCGACGCTGCGGAACAGTCGAGCAGATCGTATCGACCCCGATACCGGCCACCGCGGCGGCTCGACGTCCCCCGCCGGCCCGGTCGGCTAGCCTCGCACCCGATGCCCGCTCCCGCCGCACAGGAGTCCCGCGAGGTCCCGCGCGTGCCGTGGCGACCCGGCGCCTGGCACGCGGTCGGGGTGTGGGTGGCTGTTCGAACCGGCCTCATGTGCTTCATGCTGCTGGCCGCCTACGTCCTCGGCCTCGACCGCTCCGCACGTCTCACGGACTCCGTCGCGTGGGCGCTTGCCCGCTTCACGTGGTCGGACTCGTTCCACTTCCTGCGGATCGCCGACAAGGGGTACCTGCCGCCGGGGCTGCCCTGCTGCGACCAGGCGTTCTTCCCTGGCTACCCCCTCGCGATGCGCGCGGTGATGCCCCTGACCGCCGGCAGCTCCGTGGCCGCGGGGGTGGTTGTGAGCGCCCTGGCGGGAGTCGCGGCCGCCGTGCTCCTCTGGCGGCTCGCGGCCCGCGCCACGGGCAGTGCGCCCGGCGGGCTGCGCGCGGTGGTCTACCTCGCTGTCGCGCCCTACGGGGTGTTCCTGGCGGCCGTGTACGGGGAGTCCCTGTTCCTGGCGTTCACCCTCGGCGCGTGGCTGGCCGGCCAGACCCGTCACTGGTGGCTCGCCGGGGTGCTGGCCGCGCTGGCGACCGGCGTCCGGGTGAACGGGCTGTTCGTCGCCGCGGGCCTCATGGTGATGTACGCGGTGCAGATGCGCGCCGACCGCCGACGGCTGCCGCGCCCCGACGCGCTGGCGCTGCTCGCCCCGGGTGTGGCCGTGCTGGCGTACCTCGGGTGGCTGCACCACCTCACGGGCTCGTGGCGGGCATGGCAGGAGGCCGAGACCCTCGGCTGGCACCGGCGGTCGGCCTGGCCTTGGCAGGGGCTGGCCGCGGGCTGGCACACCGCGGTCACCGCCCACACCCCGGTGATGGTCGTGTCGCGAACCGCGGACCTCGTGGCCGCCTGCCTCGGCATCGCGCTCGTGGTGACGTTGCTGGTGCTGCGGCAGTGGCCGGAGGCGACGTACGTCGGCCTCGGCGTCGCCGTCCTGGTGTGCTCCACGACCGTGCAGTCCTCACCGCGGTACGCACTCATGTGGTTCCCGGGGTACATCCTCGCCGCACAGGTCACCGACCACGAGCGTCTGCGCTGGCTGCACACCGCGATCCTGCTCGTGTGCGTGCCGCTGCTCGCCGTGGTGTCGCTCACGTTCGCCTCGCACCAGTGGGTGGCATGACTCCCTCTGGTTGACCGGCGCTGCCGCACGCCCGTCAGCCGGCGGGAGCTGCGCGAGCACCGTGGCCGAAGGCCCACGGCTGGGCGGAGCACCCGGCCAGCACTGTGACAGCGGCAAGCATGACGATGGTGACGGATCCACGAGATCGTGGTGGGCGATACTGGGATCGAACCAGTGGCCTCCTCGGTGTGAACGAGGCGCTCTCCCGCTGAGCTAATCGCCCGGGACATCGGCGGACGGCGCGCAGGCGAGGCTGCGGCGTCCCGATGAGGACCTCCGGATCCTAGCGACCCCCGCGCACCAGGACCAACCCGTTGACCCGACGCGACGCCCCGGGGCCACAGCAGCTCACGAACCGAGGCCGGGCAGCGGCGGCACCCACGCGTCCGGTACCCATCCCGGGACGCCGCGCCAGAGCGCGACCAGGTACAGCATGCCGACGACCACCAACGCCGTGCCCAGGGCCACCGCTCCCCGCACCGGCCACCCCTGCCGGCCCAGCCACGCCACCCACGAGCGCAACCGGGCCCGGACCCAGGCCTGCAACCGGTCGGCCCACACGAACTCCGAGGCCAGCACCGCCAACCCGAGGATGACGACCAGCCACCCGGGCCCCGGCAGGGGCACGAGCACGAGCCCCACGGCCGTGATCACCGCCCCCACGACCCCGACCACGATGCGGTACAGCGCCCGCGTGTGAGACCGTGAGCGGACGCCGTCGCGCCAGGCGTGCCATCGTCCACCCAGTCCTGCGCTCGGGCGCTGCCGGGGCGGATCGAACCGATGGTCCGATCCGTCACCACCCTCGACCACGGCTCCACTCTAGGACCACCCGGTTGGGGGGTTTCGGATCGCTCCCGCCGGGGAAAGATGCGGGCGAGGCGTGCCACCGGGGGCGTGCCACGTCGCACCTAGCAGGGGAGTTCGATGCAACCGCACGTAGACGTGGAGGCTCCCCTCCAGCTGCGGCTGGTGGTGGCCGAGGCCGACGCCGTGCCCTTGCCGGTGAGCCTGCGCTACAGCGCCACCGACCCCTACGCCGTCCGCGCGGTCTTCTCCGGCGACGGCATGGAGGTGGAGTGGGTGTTCGCTCGGGACCTCCTGCGCAGCGGCCTGCTCTCACCGATCGGTGACGGCGACGTGCACGTCTGGCCGTCGTGGGGCACCGGTCGCGAGCTGCTCATGATCTCCCTGACGTCGCCCGACGGCCAGGCGGTCCTCGAGGCCTCCGCGGCCGACGTCCGAGCGTTCCTCGACCGCACGGCCGCCGTCGTCCCCGACGGCCACGAGAGCGACCACATCGACCTCGACGCCGCGGTCACCAGGCTGCTCGACTGACCAGCCGCTCGACTGGCCAACGGCTGGCTTGACCGGGTTAGGGGTCCATCCCCCGCGCGGCCCGGTCCGCGAACACCGCGACCGCAGCCGCGCCCAAGGCGCTGCCCGGGGGATGGCGACCGTCCACCTGCGTGACCGCCTGGACGTCGCGCGTCGAGCTCGTGAGCAGGACGTCGTCCGCCGTCGCGAGGATCGACATCGGGAGGGTCTCCTCGGCGACGGGCAGGCCCTCCTCCATGGCCCACTCCAGGAACAGCTCGCGGGTGATCCCCGCCAGGCACCCCGACGCCAGTGGCGGGGTGACCAGCCGGCCGCCGGTCACGACGACGACGTTCGAGCCGGTTCCCTCGCACAGGTCGCCCGCGCGTGTTGGCCATCAGGGCCTCGTGCGCCCCCTGCCGGGTCGCCTGCGCGAGCGCGACGACGTTCTCGGCGTACGACGTGGTCTTCGCCCCGGCCACGGCGGACCGCTCGTTGCGGGTCCACGGCACGCTGACGACGCTGATCCGGTCGGGCCACGGCGAGGCAGGCGAGGCGGCCACGATCAGGCGCGGCGCGGCGTCCCCCCGGTTGGAGCCCAGCGGGCCCGCCCCACCGGTCAGCGTGATCCGCAGGCGGCCGAGCGGTAGCGGCCCCGCGGCGTCCAGCGTCTGGGCGACGGCGTCGCGCACGGTGTCCTCACGGGGCAGCTGGAGGCCGAGGACGCCCGCCGAGCGCCAGAGCCTGCGCAGGTGGCGCGTCAGGGCGAAGGGCCGGCCGTCGAGCACCTTGCACGTCTCGAAGACACCGTCGCCCACCGTGATCCCGTGGTCGAGGGCGGGGACCACGGCCGCATCGGAGTCGGACAGCGCGCCGTCCACCCACACGCTCGTGTGCATCGGTACCTGTCTTCCTTGTCGGGCGAGCTCGCCGTGCTCGGTCGAGCTCGTGCTCTCGGTCGAGCTCGTGTTCCCTCGGTGGCGCGCGTGTCGCGGGCTCATCAGCGTTGCGGGCCGGTGTCGCCGGCGGCCAGCCCGAGCAGGGTACGGGCCTTCAGCAGGGTCTCGTCCCACTCACCCTGCGGATCCGAGCCCCACGTGATGCCGGCACCCGTGCCGAAGGAGATGGTCGCACCCTGCCACCAGAACGTGCGGATCCCCACGGCGAGGCGGGCCGACCCGCGATCGGCGTCGACCCATCCGATCGCGCCGCAGTAGGGGCCCCGAGGCCGCGGCTCCAGGGCCGCGATGGCCCGCAGCGCGCTGCTCTTGGGCGCTCCGGAGACCGAGCCGGGCGGCATCGTGGCGTCCAGCAGCTCCGGCCACCCGACGCCGGGGGCCAGGCGGCCCTGAACAGTCGAGACCAGGTGCACCAGACCCGGGTGATGCTCCAGACGCAGCAGCGCCGACACCTCGACGGTCCCGGGTCTGCAGACGTGCTGCAGGTCGTTGCGGACGAGATCGACGATCATGATGTTCTCGGCGTCGTCCTTCGGCAGCAGGTCGGCCGCGGTCACGCCCGTGCCCTTGATCGGCGAGCTCTCGACGAGGTCGCCGTCGCGGCGCAGGAAGAGCTCCGGGCTGGCGCTGACGACGCGTATACCGGGAACGTCGATGACACCGGCGAACGGGGCCGGGTTCCCACGCGCCAGGATGGCTGCCAGTGCCCACGGGTCGGCGGCCGGGTCGACCGGTGCCTGGAGCACGCGGCAGAGGTTGACCTGGTAGACCTCCCCCTCGCGGATGCGCTGCCGGATGTCGGCCACGCCGCGCAGATAGCCCTCCGCGTCCAGGGACGACTGCCAGGACCCTTCGGGGACGCCGCACCACCGGGCAGCGGGGGCGGGGCGGGGCCCGTCGCGGACCTGCGCGAACCGCCACAGGTCGACCGCACCCTCGAAGGTGATGACCACGGCCCACCACCCGCCCTCGTCGAGCCGGCGAGGGTCGGTGGCGTGCTCGACGATGCCCTCGGCCAGCACGCCCAGGCCGCCCACCGTCCCTGACCCACTCGCCGTCCCGGACCCGCCCGCCGTCCCGGACCCGCCCGCCGTCCCGGACCCGCCCGCGAACCAGGCCCGACCGGCGTCCGGAGCTGCCGCGCCGCTGCCCACCCGGGCACGGTAGCGGTGGCGGCTCCCCGCCGGAACCGAGCCCGTCGGCCACTCCAGAGCGAGGCCGGCACGGGGCCGGGCGGGAGCCCCCCTGACCCTTCCTGACCGGGGGCATCCGGTTGGACTCGGCTCGCGGCTCTCGGCTAGGGTTCACAGCGCACTGGACACCGCTAGCTGCGGTGCAGCTCGTGCGGACGTGGCTCAGTTGGTAGAGCATCACCTTGCCAAGGTGAGGGTCGCGGGTTCGAATCCCGTCGTCCGCTCGGAGGCCCACAGCCTCACGGTGGAGTGGCCGAGAGGCGAGGCAACGGCCTGCAAAGCCGTCTACACGGGTTCAAATCCCGTCTCCACCTCGCGCCCAGCCCTCGAACGCGAGCGGCTGCGACGGGCGATTAGCTCAGTGGGAGAGCGCTTCCCTGACACGGAAGAGGTCACTGGTTCAATCCCAGTATCGCCCACCACAAACCCGCAGGTCACCACGCGCTGGCCGGTGCGAATCCAGACGTCGGACGAGCGCCACCGCTTGATCGGATTGCCGAGCACGCCAGGCTATGCGGCCCTCACGGGCACCCCACCGAGCAAGACCCATCCCATTCTGCGGGTCGATGACGGCAGCTACCGCCGAGCACGCTGATCGGGCGCTCCGGCTTGTGGACGAGCCATAGTGGCAGTCAGGGTGAGCTGGTGCGGCAGACCCGCGAGCGGCAGCCTTCCGGTCGACGGGGTCAATCAGACGGGCTCGACCACGCCATGGGCCGTCGCTGAAGCGCGCTGCGACGGCGGTGCCGCGGGGGTCATGACCTGCACGACCTCGCGTCGACCAGTCTGGTGGGGTGTTCACGAGGCGGCGGCCGCGGTCGGTGCTCGCCGTCGTGCAGGCCGCGGACGTGGTGGTCGCGCAGGGCGTAGTAGACGTACTCCAGCTGTCGGCGGGCGGCCGCGACGACGCCGATGTCCGGTGCCGCGGCGGGCGGCGACCTGGTCGCGGAACGCGCCGAGGCGGGTGTGCTTGGGCAGGCGCTGGACCGACTCCACGGCGGCCCAGCGGACCAGCCGCGAGCCCTGCTTGGTGATCCGGCCGCGGCGGACCTTGGTGTCGGACTCGTGGTGCTTGGGTGTCATCCCGGCCCAGCAGGTGAGCTTGTCCGCGGTCGCGAACCGACCGATGTCGCCGATCTCGGCGACCAGGACCGCGCCCAGGATCGGGCCGATCCCGGGGATGGTCTGGACCGCCCTGTAGCCCGGGTCCTTGGCCAGGCGGCCGCGGACGAGCTTGTCGAAGAGGTCGATCTCGAAGTCCAGGGCGCCCATCACCCGCCGCAGCGAGGCGATCCGGGCCGCGTACGGCTTGGGCAGCTCCAGACCGGTCGAGCAGCTGCGTGCCGCCGACCCCGAACAGGTCGCTCATCGGCACCGCCACCCCGCACTTGGCCAGCACCGCGTGGACCTGCGCCTTGCAATGGGAGCGCAACGCGACCAGCTTGGCGCGGTGCCGGACCGTCTCGCGCAGCTCCCGGGTCGCCGGCGGCGCGATCCACGACTCGGGCAGCCGCCCCAGCCGCAGCAGGTCGGCCAGGTCCGCGGCGTCACGCACATCGTTCTTCACCCGCCGATACTCGAACGCCTTCACCCCCAACGGGTGCGCCAGATGCACGTTCGCGCCGCCACGCTGCAGCGCATCGACCGCCCAGTACCAGCCGTAGGTGCTCTCCAACACCACCTCCGGGTGCTCCCCCGCCCGGGCGATCACCTCCGTCAACGCCAACGGCGAGTTCGTGATCTGCACCGCCTCCAGGACCTCACCGGCATCGGTGGTCCGCAACAGCACACTGCGCCGCCGATGAAGATCCATCCCGACGAACTGCTGACCGACGTAACCTTCCACTGGGGCCTCCTTCGTCGACTGACGTGGGAACCTCCAGCATCAGGCGGAGGGTCACGCGGAGCGAGGCCCCACCCTCAGCTCCTTCATCGCATCAGAGGCCGGGTCCGGAGGCATCGGAACCGCTGGACGTCGTCCGGCGCCGGGGATCGACTCCCGGGCATGGTCTGACCGCAGCGTGTCCCGCTGGTCAGCGTCCAAACGCCCAGGCGACCATCAGCGCGAACTCGTCGCGCCAGAACGCGTCGCCGTGCGATCCGACCCGCTGGGTCATGACGAGGTCGGCGCCGGCATCGCGCAAGGCGTCCGCCCACCGGGTTGCGTTCGCCAGGAAGAACGGCTCCAGCGTGCCGGCGACGAGGTATGCGCGCGGAAGCGGGCTCGGCATCACCGCCGGCGGTCGATACCCGCCGCCGGGTGAGGCGCACAAGACCACACCGTAGATGTCCGGGTGCCGCAGGCCGAGAGCCAACGCGAGTTCGCCGCCGGCCGAGACGCCGAATACCGCGGTTCGCGCGATGTTCGGCGTGACCCCGAAGCGCGACCGCACCCATCGGCGGACCTCGTCGACGAAGAACTGTTCGTGTGCCGCGAACCGGTCCGGGTCGAAGCCCGGGGAGTACTCGTGCAGCCGCAGCGTCTCATCGGCCAGCCGGTGGACGCCGACAATCATCGTGGACGGGACGTCACCCGCCTCGAGTGCCCCAGCCCACTGCGAGATCATCTGACCGTCACCCGTGAACACCACCGCCTCGGGCGGATCCGTGGGGACGTACGCCGTGACCAGGCGACCCCCGTCGTAGCCGAACGTCTCGCTGACCAACTCTCCCGCGATCGAGGACATCGTCGTCGGCTCCTCGTCCGTCGCGGCAGCGGCCCTGGCAGGGCATCGATGTGACCACCGCATCGGGTCCGGCCCAGTGGCCGCCACGAGGTGGCAACACCCACCCATGCTCGAAGGTAACCGCCGCCGCAGGGTCGCGGGCACCAGACGGACGACGTCGCGCGCTGCCAGAGACGATCGACCCCGCGCTACCTAGCCGACGATGGGTGAGCCCATCGCTCGACCCGCATCCACAAGCGGCGAAAAGGACCGGACCAGTCACTCTCGAACACGGCATGCCGCGATGACAGCGGCGGGAGCGCACGGCCGCGTCGCCAGCGAACGCTCCGCAGCATGATCGGATGGCCGCGATGCGCTCGGCGGGTCCCGGTGCCTTCTGTTCAGCCGCGATGGCAATGCTTGGGATGAGCAGTCTGTCGCTCTATCGAGCGATGTACCCAGGTGGCGTGGCGTCCTCGTGGAGCCCCACGCGCCGTGCGTCCAGCTGCGGGTCACGCAGAAGGCGTTCAATGAGATGGACGGGCCCCCCAACGCATCGCCAGTCGTCATCCCACAGCCACGAGACAAGCCATGATCGATCGGCGGGGAAGATCAGGTCGGGTCCAGGAGCCCGCCACGACCGCAGGTCGTGACGCCAGATGGCGGCCTGGTCTGGCCCGGCCAGCACGAGCACATACCTCCACCCGGTGTAGAGGGTCGTGCGGATCTCGTTCGGGAAGACGAGATCGTCTGCCCCGGTGTGCAAGTAGCCCAGCCACCACGCCTGATCAGGAGACTCTTCGCGCAGCAGCCGCAGGAGGGAACGGACGTGCGCAGACCGGCCTTGATCCTTATCCGGCACCACAACGGTCGCGAAGGCCGCGAAGACCGGCGGAATCGCGGACGTGATAGTCACCCCGATCGTCGTGGCCCTCTGAATCCACTCGACCTCGGCGCCTGTCCCTACCCGCCATTCCTGGCCGTCCTTGGCCACCGTGGCTGACGAAGGCGGCCCGCCCGACCTCATGCCGACAGCGTATGGCCGGCCCCACCACTCGACGATCACCAATGCTCAGCGGCCGCACCAGGCGCATGGGACATCCGCTCGTCGGCATGTGAGTGAATGTTGATACGGAAGAGGTCACTGGTTCAATCCCAGTATCGCCCACCGCCGTAGGTGTCTGCCTCTGGTCGGGGTGTTGGGGTCACGCGCCCCAACGACGACACGCTGAAGCCCCGTCCGGACCAGGACCGACCCGGGGGACCTACCTATCCCGGCTCGCCCCGTTACGGAGGACGACGTCACCGTGCGAGATGGGGGGCGCCATGTGGCACCGATCTCGCACAGAGGGCGCGTCGTAGGGAGGCGACAGGTGGACCAAACGGGCCTGCCGTACCGAAAGTCGACACAAGTCGGCCGTTGCGAGCGTGTCGCGGCTCAACCGACGGGTTGTGTCGGCTTTGGGCCCGCCCAGGTGGCCACGGCCGCGCCGCTATGCGCCTGCGCCTACGGCACCACCTTGACCGCACGGGTGAGTGCCTGAGCGACAACGACGCCCGACAGCCCCGGACACCCGTGGACGTCGGCGGATCGTTCACGCAGCGACCACTTCCGGGGTGATCGCGAAGTGACCGCACCGAAGCGGTCACGGGTTCCATCCCCGGATCGCCCACCACGCGGTACCAGCAGGCGGCCGGCATCAGGCCGTACCAGCGGGCCGTACCCGCGGGCCGTCACCAGCGGGCCGTACCCGCGGGCCGTCACCAGCAGGCCGTACCCGCGGGCCGTCACCAGCAGGCCGTACCCGCGGGCCGTCACCAGCAGGCCGTCACAGCGGGCCGTCAGCCACAGGGCTAAGCCTGTCCAGATCACCGTGTGTGAGCGTTTGCGGACGGCGTTAGGCCACTCAGCGCCGGGACCGACCCGTCCGGTCTATCCACTCCGCGGGCTCTCCTGCCGACACCCAGATGGGGAAGTCTGACGTCTGAGAGGTCGGGCCATGACGACGACGGCAGGGACGAAGAGGCCACAACGGTCTGGGCAGATGTGGTGGTGGGCGGCCGGCGCCGCGGTCACTGCCGTCGCCCTTGTAGTGACCCCGGTGGCCGCTGCCCCACGGGCTACACCCGAGGCAGCCACCCGCACGTTGCTGTCGGTGGTGGACTCCAGCTACTCGGCCGCCGCGGTCACCGCCGAGGTCAAGGCCCTGGGCGGGCATGTCGTGGCTGTCTACGACGTCGCGGACGCCCTGCTGGTCGACCTGCCCGCGGGCGCTTCAGCACCGGCCGGGACGGTCGCTGTCGCCGACGTGGCTCTGCACGTCTCCTCCCTCGCCGCCACCGCGGCACCGGTCGTTGCGGGCGCGACCTTCCGCGCCACGATCGCGGCCGACCCCGCCCAGCAAGGGGCCGGCGTCACCGTCGCGCTCGTGGACACGGGCGTGGCCGACATCCCCGATCTTGAGGGCCGCCTGACCCATGTCAACGTCAGCGGAGGTCCCGCAGGCGACGCGCTCGGGCACGGCACGTTCCTCGCCGGCCTGGTGGCCGGTGACGGCAGCGCCTCCGCCGGAAGGTACGCGGGCGTCGCCTCCGCCGCCGAGATCCTCGACGTCCAGGTCGCAGCTGCCGACGGCTCCACCTCGCTGTCGCGCGTGCTCGCTGGCTTGCAGGCCGTCGCCGACTCGGCCAGGGCGGACGCGTCCCTCCGCGTCGTCAGCCTTGCGCTGTCGACCGGTAGTCCGTTGCCGCCCACCGCGGACCCGCTGGCCCGTGCCCTCGACCGGCTGTGGGCACGCGGCCTCACCGTCGTCGTCGCGGCCGGCAACGACGGCCCCGGCCCGGCGACAGTCAGCTCGCCCGGGGCCGACCCCGTGGTCGTGACCGTCGGCGCCCTCGACGAGGAGGCCACCCCCGCGCGCGGTGACGACACCGTCGCCGACTTCTCCTCGCGCGGCACCGCGTTCGGCGTCGCGAAGCCCGACCTGGTGGCTCCTGGGGTATCGCTGGTGTCGACCCGGGCTCCCGGCAGCATCGCCGACGTCCAGAACCCCGCGTCCCGCGTCGCTGACGCCTACTTCACGGGCACCGGCACCTCGATGTCCGAGGCTGTCGTCGCCGGCGCCGCCGCGGTCCTGGTCGGGTCGCGCCCCGCGCTGACCCCCGACTCGGTGAAGCGGCTGCTCACCTCCACCGCCTACCGTTCCTCTGGCCTGCCGAAGAAGGCCGCTGGTGCGGGCGGCCTCGACCTCGGCGCGGCGCTCGCGGCCGCCCCGCGCGTCCCGTTGCTCAAGCCCGCCCGCTGGCTCGGCTCGGCTGCGCAGGACGCTGCCTACGCACCTGACGAGGCTGACGCCGCCACCTGGGAGCAGTTCTCGCAGGCCTGGCAGGCCGACGACCTCGACGCTGTCGCCGCGGCGTGGTCGAGGCTGTCCGAACAGACCCGTCGCTGGGCCGCCACCGCCTTCGCCCTGGCCCTGGTCGGGCAAGGGCGCAGGCGCCAGCGACTCCGAGTACCAGGCCCTCGCCCTGATGGCGCACCGCTGGGCCACCGAGGGCTGGAACGCGCGGGCCTGGGCGGACGACGCCTTCGTCGCGCACCGCTGGGCCGCCACCGACTGGGCCGCCCACCGCTGGGCCTTCGCCGACTGGGCCGCGCACCGCTGGGCCGACGAGACCTGGACGGCGCACCGCTGGGCGCTGGAGGACTGGACAGCCCACCGCTGGGCCGTCGACGTCTGGGACGCCCACCGCTGGGCCACCGAGGACTGGCTCGCCTTCGCCTGGACCGCACACCGCTGGGCCGCGGACGCGTGGGCGACCGACGCCTGGACGACTCGGGTGTGGTCGGCGCACCGCTGGGCGTCGACGGACTTCAGCGCCTGGGTGTGGTCCGCGCACCGCTGGGCAGTGGACGGCTGGGACGCGCACCGCTGGGCCGGCGAGCTGGGGTCCGGCGCCGGGAGCGTGACGCTGCCGTGAGACGGTACGCGCTGCACGCGGCGACGCTCGAGGGGCTTGCGTGACGTCCGCGGGGAGGACGCACCAGCCCAAGCCTCGCCACCGTCGCAGCCGTCAGCGCTGACGCGGGGCCGGGGTCGACGCAGTCGGCCCCGGCCCCCGCGCGACCAGGCGGCATGTGATGTCCACGGAGGCCATCGCCCGCAACCCCGTCGGCGCGGTCGTCGCGGTCGTCGCCGTGATGGGTGCGCTCGCCCTGAGCGCGGCCGCCACGGTCACGGGAGGGCTGCCCGTGCCGGCAGGGGACCCTGGGCTGGCCGGTGTCTGGGTCGTGCTCGTCTTCGTGGCCGCGGCCACCGTCGCGGAGATCGTGTACGTCCCCCTCCAGCACGGTGAGGGCCTGGAGGAGCTGACCTTCTTCGAGTTCGTCGTGGTCGCCGGGATGATGGTCCTGTCACCGGCGTGGGCGATCGCGGCCCCGCTGCTCGGCCTCGCACTCGCCCTCGCAGTCATGCGCCGACCCCTGGTCAAGATCGCGTTCAACCTCGGGTCGTACGCCACCTCCACCGCCGCGGCCGTCATGGTCTACCTCTCCCTGGCCGACGGGGCGTCGCGGTTCTCCTTCCGCGCGGTCCTGGCCCTCTTCGTCGCCATGGGCCTCTTCGTCGCCGTCAACTCGACCTTCCTCGCGTTGATCCTGCACGCCGCGCAGGGCATTCGACGCCGCACGGTCGTGCGCGACATCTGGGGCCTGTCGGGGCTCATGTCGGTGGGCGGCATCGGCGTGGGGGCGGTCGCCGTCGCCGTCGCCGACACGGCACCCTCCCTGCTGCCGTTCACGCTGCTCCCCGCACTCGCGCTCTGGTACGCCTACCGCGCAGCGGCCGAGCACGTGCTGGAGCGGGAGCGCAACCGCTGGCTCGTGGTGCTGGCGCTCGCCCTCGCCGGGCGGCACTCCGCCTCCGACCTCCTCGAGGTCGCCCCCGACGCGATCCGCAGGGCCTTCGGGGCAGGGCTGGCCCTCGTGCTGCTGCCCGGCGAACCGCAGCTACCCCTGCTCGAGACCGACGAGCCGGTGACCCTCACGAGCGGGATCCCGAACGGGTGGGCGAGCGCCGTCGCGACCCGGCTCGACCTCGGGGCGGACGCGACCGGCGCCCTCCTGCTCGGCAGTGCCGTCGGTGCGGATCGTTCCTGGCGGCTGCGCGAGGCCGACTCGGCGGTGCTCCGTGCGCTCGCCGCCTCACTCGGCAGCGCGCTGCGCGGTGCGGAGCACCTGGAGGCTCTGGTCGAGGAGACCGGCAAGCTCAAGGCCGTCGTCGAGCACGCCTCCGACGGCATCGTGGTCGTCGGCGACGCAGGCCAGGTGCGCCTCTGGAGCCCCGCGATGGCCCGCATCTCGGGAGTCTCCGAGCACGTCGCCTGCGCAGCCCAGGAGCCGATGCCGTCGGCGCTCGCGCTGATGGTGGAGGCGTCAGGGCTCGCACCCACCGGCGCCCGGCACGGCGGCGTGGGTCCCGACGAGGCCGACCCCGACCGGGAGGTGCGGGAGGTGCTCCCCTTGACGCTGACCCGTCCGGACGGGGAGGAGCGCAGCCTTCAGGTGTCGGTGGTCCGGGTGCGGCACAGCCAGGACGGCGCCCGGGTGGCGATCCTCACCGTCCACGACGTCACCGCCGAGCGGCGGGTGGACCGGCTCAAGAGTGACTTCGTCGCCACGATCTCGCATGAGCTACGCACGCCCATCACGCCGATCAAGGGCTACGCCCAGCTGCTCGCCTCGCGGGGCGAGGCGATGACGCCAGAGCGTCGTCGTCAGGCCCTGGACCTCATCGCCGAGCGCGCGGACCACCTGGCGCGCCTGGTCGACGACCTGCTCATGGCCTCGCGGGTCTCAGGGGCCAGCGGTGCCAAGCTCGCGGTGGTCGGTGCCGACAACGACCTGCGCGTCCTCGTCGCCCAGGCGATCGCCTCGTTCCCGCAGCTCGCGGCCCGGCTCGAGGTGGACGTGCCCGAGGAGTCCGTCGATGTGCACTGCGACGGCGTGCGAACGGTCCAGTGCCTGACCAACCTGCTGTCCAACGCCGGGAAGTACGCGCCGGACCACACGCCGATCACCGTGCGCCTGACCGCACCCGGCCTCGACGAGACGGCAGCCGTGGTCACGGTCTCCGACTGCGGCCCAGGGATCCCGGCGTCGGAGCAGGAGCGGGTGTTCGAGCGCTTCTACCGGGTGGAGGACCCGATGACCATGCAGACCGGCGGCAGCGGCCTCGGGCTCTACATCGCCCGGGAGCTCGCGACGGCCATGGGCGGGCAGCTGTCACTCACGTCAAGCCCCGGTGAGGGCTGCACGTTCGCCCTCAGGCTCCCCCTGGTGGGGGTTGCGGTGGACCCGACCGGGGTCGCGACGCCGGAGCGGTCAGAATGATGGCGAGAGCTCGTAGAGGCAGGGAGGGACGATGAGCACGATTCTTGTCGTCGACGACGAGGCCCCCGTCAGGTCGCTGCTCCGGGACATCCTCGAGCTCGACGGTCACACCGTGAGCGAGGCCGTGGACGGTCCCTCGGCCCTTGCCGAGCTCGCCGGTGGACGGCCGGACTGCGTGATCCTCGACGTCATGATGCCCGGGATGAGCGGCATCGAGGTGCTCACCCAGGTGCGGGGTGACCCGGGGCTGCGGGGGGTTCCGGTGCTCATGCTCACCGCCGCGGGCGACGACGAGACGACCTGGGCGGGCTGGACGGCTGGTGCGAGCTGCTACATGTCCAAGCCCTTCGACCCCGACGACCTGCTCCGGTGGGTCGAGCGGCTGGTCGCCCCCGTGGCCGGCTGAGCCGATCGCCCGGCGCCACCTCGGCAGGTGTGCGAGGACGCCCCGAGGACGTCGTCAGTGCGGGACCGGGACGGCGTGCAGCCTGCCGCGTCCCGCGCGGCGGTGGTAGCCCCGCGGCCACGGGAGGCACACAGCCGCCCCGGGGACGCGGACCTGGATCAGGGCGCCTCCCGCCACCACGTGCAGGCGGCTGAGCGCGCCCAGGCCGGCGGTCTGCGGGCTCGCCGGCCTCGGCAGCCGCCCGATCGCCTCCACGAGGCCAGTCGTGCCGCCCCCTGCCGAGCCGAGCAGAGTGACGGTCCGGCGACCGCGCAGCAGCGCACGAACGTCGTGCAGCCCCTGCCCGGTGACGCAAGAGGTGACGACGACCTCGGCGCCGTCCGCCCATGCCCGGACCCGCGCGGCCCACTCGGTCGCGTCGGCGACCAGGTCGGCCTTCGTGAGGAGCACGACCACGGCGGCTCCGCTGGACCTGGCTGCGCGCAGATGCCGCTCCAGGCGCGAACGGTCCGGTGCAGGCGCCAACGCCTCCACGACGGCGACGACATCCATGTTGGCGGCCAGCGCCCGGCCGCGGCGCCTGCCCGCCCGCGTCTGCGCGTCCGGGTCCGTGTCGGTCAGGTCGAGATCGGTGAGCAGCGTGCTGCGGGGACACACCGACTCCACGGTCAGCCGTCGGTCGGGCCAGCGCCGCACGACCACGGCGTCCCCCGGGCAGGGCAGCGCCGAGGTGTCCGAGCCGGCGGCAGCCAGGACCCCGGCCCCCCACGTCGCGCGCACGGCACCCGACGGCGTGTCCACCTCGGCGCCACAGCTGTCGACCCCCGCCACCCGCCCGACGACGTCCAGGGGTCGCGGCATGACACCTCCTGCCGACGCGTCGGGTCGGCGCTCCAGGGTCGCCGACAGAGCCGACGTTACCTGCGCCCGGCGGGTGCAGTCACAGGCTTTTCGCGCCCTCAGGCCCCGCCGCGGCGGCGTCCCTGATCGGGGTCATGGGCGTCTCGGAGGCATGGGCACCGCCGTGCATGCGCGCCTCCACCCGGGCGGGGCTCGGGAACCGCTCGTCGATGGCGGCGTTCAGCGCGGCGCCGATGAGCACCGCGATCGCCAGGAAGTACAGCCAGATGAGCACGACGATGGGCGTCGACAGGGGGCCGTAGATCGAGGTGCCACCGACCGAGGCGGCGATCACCCAGCGCAGCACGAAGCTGCTCAGCACCCAGATCGTCAGCGCCAGGACTGCCCCCGGCAGGTCGCGGCGCCACGGAGAGCGGATCGGCGTCGCCAGGTGGTACAGGGTCGCCAGCCCGATCACCGCGAGCAGCGTCACGACCGGCCAGTACACCGACCCCATCGCCGTGGCCGACGACAGCAGCGGCACGCGGGTGGACGACAGCCACTGCGCCAACAGGCCCGGCCCCACGATCAGGAGCGGGAGCACCACCACCCCGAGCACCAGGGAGGCGATGTACAGCGAGAAGGACAGCAGGCGAGTGCGCACGATCCCTCGATGGCCGCCCAGGCCGTACATGATCGAGATCGTGTCGACGAACACGTTGAGAGCCCGCGAGCCCGACCACAGGGCGAGGAGGAAGCCGATCGAGATCACGTCGATGCGCGTGCCGCCGACGACGTCGTCGAACGTGCGCAGCAGCACGGACTCCACGGCGTCGTGCGTGAGGAAGGTCTCCCCCAGCTGGGCCACCCGGCCGCGCAGGTCGCTGACGACGTCGCGCCCGAGCCGCTCGCTGAGCAGGCCGATGCTGGCCACCAGGCCGAGCACGAGCGGCGGCATGGACAGGAGCGCGAAGAACCCGGCCTCGGCGGCGAGCCCGGTGACCCGGTAGCGAAGGCAGATCCGTGCGGTCGACGCCGCGAGGCGCGCGAGCAGCACGACGACGGCCTTCACCCTCGCCCCCTCCTGACCGCCACCCTGCGCTCGTGCGGTCGGGCGCACGTCCGAACCGGTGGCCACGACCCAAACGTAGCCATCGCTGCCTGCCGAGCGGGCGAGGCCACGCGTGGGCGCCCCGGATCGGTACCGTGACCCCGTGCCCGACGCGGACCCCGACCTCAACCTCGTGCCCGCCCCCGCCGACCTCGACCTGTTCACCACCGACGTCGCCCTGGTCGACGCCGTCCGCCGGCACGACGGCGAGTCCGCACTGGGTCGGCTGCGTGACCTCGGGCGCCTTGCGGGCGCGCCACGCTCGATGCGGTGGGCCGAGTTCGTCGACCGCTACCCCCCCAAGCTGCGCACTCACGACCCGTTCGGACGCCGGGTGGACGAGGTCGAGTACCACCCTGCCTGGCATCGGCTGCTGCAGGCCGGGACCAGGGCCGGCCTGACCGCGGGGCCGTGGCTGACCGGTGCCGCGCCCGCCGCCCATGTCGCCCGGGCGGCGGCGATGATCGTCTGGGGTCAGGTCGAGACCGGCCACCTGGCCGCCCTGTCCACGAGCTACTCGGCGGGTGCCGCCCTCCGTGCGGACGCCGAGCTCGCCGGGGTGTGGACGCCGCGTCTGGCCTCGCTGTCGTACGAGTCGACGTTGCGCACCCCGTCGGAGAAGCTCGGCGTCCTGGCCGGCCTCGCGGTCACGGAAAGGCAGGGCGGCTCGGACGTGCGCTCGATCAGCACAGCGGCCCGGGCGGTCGGCGCCGGCCCGGTGGAGGGGGGGCCGGCGTACCTGCTGGGCGGTCACAAGTGGTTCGTCTCCTCGCCGATGAGCGACGCCTTCCTCGTGCTCGCCCAGGCGCCAGCCGGACTCACCTGCTTCCTCGTGCCCAGGGTGCTGGCCGACGGGCGCCGCAACACCTGGCGCCTGCTGCGGCTGAAGGACAAGCTCGGCAACCGCTCCAGCGCCTGCGCCGAGGTCGAGCTGGACGAGACCTGGGGCGTGCGGCTGGGTGAGGAGGGCCGGGGCGTGCACACCCTGGCCGGAGCCGGCTCCGCGCTGCGCCTGGACGCCACGCTCGCGGCGGCGGCGATCATGCGGCACGCGGTGGTCAGAACGATCCATCACACCCGGCACCGGCGGGCGTTCGGCTCGGCGCTGGTGGACAAGCCCCTCATGCAGAACGTCCTTGCCGACCTGGCCTTGGAGTCCGAGGCCGCGACGACCGTCGGCATGCGCCTGGCGGCCGCGGTGGACGCCGGGGAGACCGAGCTGCTGCGGGCCGCCGTCCCGGTTGCGAAGTTCTGGGTCACCAAGCGCGCGACCCCGGTGCTCGCCGAGGCACTGGACTGCCTGGGGGGCAACGGCTACGTGGAGGAGCACGGTCTGGCACGGGTGTTCCGCGACTCCCCCGTCCCGGCGATGTGGGAGGGCTCGGGCAACATCAACGCCCTCGACGTGCTGCGGGGCATGTCGACCCAGCCCCGATCCATGGAGGTGCTGCTGGGCGAGGTGGACCGAGCACGTGGGGCCGACCCTCGGCTGGACAAGGCGATGGACGACGTCGCGAGCTTCCTGCAGGCGGCGTCGCGGGAGGCCCGGCGCGACCCTGCAGCGGTCGAGGCCGGTGCTCGCTGGATGGTCGAGCGCCTCGCCGTCGTCCTGCAGGCCTCGCTCCTCGTCAGGTACGCCCCGGACCCGGTGTCGTCGGGGTTCCTCACGACCCGCATCGCCGGTACCGGAGGCTCGCTCTTCGGGACCCTGCCCGTCGGGCGCCGCACGACTGCGGCGATCGTCGACCGCGCCGTCAGCGGGTAGCCTCCACCCGGCCGGACGGGCGAAGAGCGGCGCAAGGCGTGGGCGCACCCGACAGAATGGCGGGCGCCGGTGGCACGTCCGACTTCACGGTCACCGGGAGCGGACATCGGGAAGGAACATCGGGAAGGAACATGGAGAGCTGGCCTGGAACCGCCTACCCCCTCGGCGCCACCTTCGACGGTGCGGGCACCAACTTCGCGGTGTTCTCCGAGGTCGCCGAACGGGTGGAGCTCTGCCTCATCGACCCCGACCTGACCGAGACGCGACTGGAGCTGACCGAGGTCGACGGCTTCGTCTGGCACGCCTACCTGCCCCGCGTCGGGCCCGGCCAGCGCTACGGCTACCGCGTGCACGGGCCCTACGCCCCCTCCGAGGGCCACCGGTGCAACCCGGCGAAGCTCTTGCTCGACCCGTACGCGAAGGCGATCGAGGGCCAGATCGACGGCCACGAGTCGCTGTTCTCCTACCGCTTCGCCGACCCCACGGCGACGAACACCGACGACAACCTCGGCCACACCCCCTACTCCGTCGTGATCACCCCCTTCTTCGACTGGGGCGACGACCGCCCGCCGCGCCGCGAGTACCACGAGACGGTCGTGTACGAGGCTCACGTGAAGGGACTGACCCGGCTGCACCCCGAGGTGCCCGAGGACATCCGCGGGACCTACGCCGGCATCGGGCACCCCAGCGTGGTCCAGCACCTCACCGACCTGGGGGTCACCGCGATCGAGCTCATGCCCGTGCACCAGTTCGTGCAGGACACCACGTTGCAGTCGCAGGGCCTGGCGAACTACTGGGGGTACAACACCATCGGCTTCTTCGCCCCGCACAACGCCTACTCCTCGGCCGGCCAGCGCGGCCAGCAGGTGCAGGAGTTCAAGGCGATGGTCAAGGCGCTGCACGAGGCCGACATCGAGGTGATCCTCGACGTCGTCTACAACCACACGGCCGAGGGCAACGAACGCGGCCCGACGCTGTGCTTCCGCGGCTTGGACAACGCCGCGTACTACCGGCTGGTGGACGAGGACCGCAGCCATTACTACGACACCACGGGCACCGGAAACAGCCTGCTGATGCGCAACCCCCACGTCCTCCAGATGATTATGGACTCGTTGCGCTACTGGGTGATCGAGATGCACGTCGACGGCTTCAGGTTCGACCTCGCGGCGACGTTGGCGAGGCAGTTCCACGAGGTGGACCGGCTCTCGGCCTTCTTCGACATCGTGCAGCAGGACCCGGTGATCTCCCAGGTCAAGCTCATCGCCGAGCCCTGGGACGTCGGCGACGGCGGGTACCAGGTGGGCAACTTCCCCCCGCTGTGGACGGAGTGGAACGGCAAGTACCGCGACACCGTCCGAGACTTCTGGCGCGGCGAGCAGTCGACCCTCGCGGAGTTCGCCTCCCGCGTGACCGGCTCGAGCGACCTCTACCAGGACGACGGGCGCCACCCGATGGCCAGCATCAACTTCGTCACCGCGCACGACGGGTTCACCTTGCGCGACCTGGTCTCGTACAACGAGAAGCACAACGACGCCAACGGCGAGGGCAACCGGGACGGCGACGGCCACAACCGGTCCTGGAACTGCGGTGTCGAGGGGCCGACGGCCGACGCCGAGGTGCTCGCCCTTCGCCTGCAGCAGCAGCGCAACTTCCTGGCCACGTTGCTGCTCTCCCAGGGGGTGCCGATGCTCGCCCACGGCGACGAGATCGGCCGCAGCCAGAAGGGGAACAACAACGTCTACTGCCAGGACAACGAGCTGTCGTGGGTCGGCTGGGACCTGCAGCCGTGGCAGGCCGACCTTCTCGGGTTCACCCGGCGGCTGGTCGCCCTGCGGTTGGCCCACCCCGTCTTCCGCCGCCGCAGGTTCTTCGCCGGCGCCGCCGAGCTCGGCGGGGAGAGCGAGGTGGGCGACGTCGCCTGGTTCACCCCGTCCGGCAGCCACATGTCCCCCGCCGACTGGTGGAAGGGCTACGCGCGGTCGGTGATGATGTTCCTCAACGGCGAGCGGCTGCCCTACCCCGACCGTCGGGGCCGCCCCATCCTCGACGACTCCTTCCTCCTGGTCTTCAACGCCCACCACGAGCGTCTCGACTTCACCATCCCCCCCGCCGACTACGGCACGTGGTGGGCGGTCGAGCTGGACACCGCCCTCGACGACGCGGCCGCCGACGCCGGCGACACGTTCGTGCCCGGCGACGTGCTGACGGTCGCGGCCCGGTCTGTGCTCCTGCTGCGCCGTCCCCACGAGGCCGACCCACCCCCCGGCACGCGCGCCGTCCTCACGGGCCCGGCACCCGGTCCCGCCCTCGACGACGCCGGGCCCGTGGGCGGAGGTCATCGAGCGGCCGGCCCCCGGCCACCGGCCGTCCCGCCGCCCACCCCCGCGCGCCGACCCGAGCGGGGGGCATGAGACCGACGCGGTCCGAGGCGCCGCAGTCCACGTACCGGCTGCAGCTGCGACCCGGCTTCGGCTTCGACGAGGTGGCGGCCGCGGCACCGTACCTGCGCGACCTCGGCGTCTCGCACGTGTACCTCTCGCCGGTGCTGCAGGCGGCTCCGGGCTCGCTGCACGGCTACGACGTGGTGGACCACTCCCGGCTGTCCGACGAGGCCGGAGGCGCCGCCGCCTTCGAACGCCTGTCCACCGCGCTCGCCGACCTCGGGCTGCGCCTGGTCGTCGACGTCGTCCCCAACCACATGGGCGTCCCGGTACCCGAACGGCTCAACCAGGCGCTGTGGTCGGTGCTGCGCGACGGGCCGGGATCGCCGTTCGCCCGCTGGTTCGACGTCGACTGGACCGTGGCCTCCCATGCGATCCTCATGCCGGTTCTCGGCCGCCGGATCGGTGAGGTGATCGCCGCCGGGGAGCTCAGCGTGGACCTCGACGGCGACGAGCCGCTGCTGCGCTACGCCGACCACGAGTTCCCGATGCGCCCGGGCACGCAGCACCTGCCGGTCGCGCAGGCCGTGGACCGTCAGTGGTACCGCCTGGCCTGGTGGCGGGTCGGTGCCGAGGAGCTGAACTACCGGCGGTTCTTCGACGTCGACACCCTGGCCGCGATCCGGGTCGAGGACCCGGAGGTCTTCTCGGCGACCCACGAGGTGCTCCTGGACCTGATGCGCAGGGGCCAGGTGCACGGTCTGCGCATCGACCACCCCGACGGGCTCGCCGACCCCCGGCAGTACCTGAGGCGGCTCGCGGGAGCTGCGCCGGGGGCATGGGTGGTCGTCGAGAAGATCCTGGAGGGCGACGAGACCCTGCCGCCGGACTGGGAATGCGCCGGCACGACCGGCTACGACGCGTTGCGCCACGTCGGCGGGCTCTTCCTGGACCCGGCCGGTGAGGCGCCGCTCTCGGCGTTGCTCGCCGAGTTCACCGGCGACCCGCCGGACTTCGCGGGCGTCTCCGAAGCTGCCAAGCGCCACGTGCTCGGTCAGGGTCTCAACGCCGAGGTGCACCGGCTCACGGACCTGCTCGTGGAGATCTGCCACGCCGACGTCGCCCTGCGCGACCACACGCGCCGGAGCCTGCGCGGGGCCCTGGTCGAGCTGCTCGTCGCCATGGACCGGTACCGGGCCTACGTCGTGGTCGGTGAGCCCGCGCCGGAGGAGTCCGTGGCCGTGGTCGCGCGGGCCGCATCCCTGGCCCGCGACCGCCTCCCCGCCGACGACGACGGGCAGGAGCTGGACCTCGTGGTCGACCTCGTGCTGGGGCGGCCCGTCGGGAGTCCCGACGGCCACGGGCGGGCCATGGCGTCGCGCCGCGAGCTCGTCGTGCGCTTCCAGCAGACCTGCGGCCCGGTGATGGCCAAGGGCGTCGAGGACACTGCCTTCTACCGCTGGCACCGCCTGGTGTCGCTGAACGAGGTGGGCGGGGACCCTGCGCGCTTCGGCGTCGCCCCGGAGGACTTCCACGCCTTCGCCGCCCGGGTGCAGCACGACTGGCCGGCGACCATGACCACGCTGTCGACGCACGACACCAAGCGCTCCGAGGACGTCCGGGCCCGGCTGAGCGTGCTCTCCGAGATGCCGGCGGCGTGGGCCGAGGCCGTCGCCGGCTGGGGCGCAGCGGCCGCCGCGCACCGCAGCGGCGACGGCCTGCCCGATGCCGCGACCGAGTACCTGCTCTGGCAGACCCTCGTCGGCGTCTGGGACGGCGCCCCGCCCGCGCCGCCGCGCATCCTCGCCTACCTGCGCAAGGCCACGAGAGAGGCGAAGCGACACACGTCGTGGACCTCACCCGATGCCGGGTACGACGACGCCGTCGAGGCCTTCACGACGTCGGTGCTCGAGGACGCGGACCTCATGGCGTCGCTGCGGGCCTTCTGCGACGGCATCGCCGCGCCCGCCCGCGTCGCCGTCCTCGGTCACAAGCTGGTGCAGCTGGCCATGCCCGGCGTCGCCGGACGTCTACCAGGGCACCGAGCTCGTGAACCTCTGCCTCGTCGACCCGGACAACCGGCGCGACGTCGACTTCACGCGGCGGCGTGCGCTGCTCGCCGACCTCGACGGCGGCGCCCGGCCCACCGACCTGGACGAGGAGAAGCTCCTGGTGACGTCGCGGGCCCTCAGGCTGCGCCGTGCGCACCCGGAGTGGTTCACCGGGCAGCGCTGCACGTATGCACCCGTCGCCACGTCCACCGGCAACGCGCTGGCGCTGTCCCGCGGCGACGAGCGCGGCCCGGCCGTCGTGGCGGTCGCGACCCGGCTGCCGCTGGCACTGGCCCATCGCGGCGGGCTGGGGCGAGCACACGCTCACGCTGCCCGAGGGACGCTGGCGCGACGAGCTCACGGGGCTGGAGGTGGCCGGGGGCAGCAGGGCTGTCGCCGAGGTTCTCGCCAGGCTCCCGGTCGCCCTGCTCGTGCGGGCAGGCTGACGTCGCTCGCTTCGGCTGCGCCCCGTCCCCGGCTCGCAGGCCAGGACCGCGTTTGACATGGTGGTACGAGCACCGCGCGCACCGAGGAGGGTGAGACTGTGCCCGTCATCCACGACACGGACCCGCATCTGGCGACGTACGCCCACCCGCACCGCTTGGTCACCACCTCGTGGCTGGCCGGGCATCTCGGGTGTGCAGGTCTCGTCGTGGTCGAGAGCGACGAGGACGTGCTGCTGTACGAGACCGGGCACGTCCCCGCGGCCGTGAAGGTCGACTGGCACACCGAGCTCAACGACCCCGTCGTACGCGACTACCTCGACGGCGCCCACTTCGCGGACCTCATGCGCCGCAAGGGCATCGCCCGCGACGACACAGTCGTGATATACGGGGACAAGAACAACTGGTGGGCCGCCTACGCCTTGTGGGTGTTCACCCTGTTCGGGCACCAGGACGTCCGCCTGCTCGACGGCGGGCGGGGTGCATGGGTGGCCGAGGGACGGCCCATGAGCACCGACGCGGTGCAGCGCACTCCCACCGACTACCCCGGCGTCGCCCGGGAGGACCACGCGATCCGAGCGTTCAAGGACGACGTGCTCGCCCACCTGGGTCGGGCGATGGTCGACGTCCGCTCGCCCCAGGAGTACACCGGTGAACGCACCCACATGCCGGACTACCCGGAGGAGGGCGCGCTGCGCGGGGGCCACATCCCGGGTGCGGCGAGTGTCCCGTGGTCGCGTGCGGTGGCCGAGGACGGCCGGTTCCGCAGCCGCCCCGAGCTCGAGGCCATCTACCTGCGCGAGCAGGGGCTGAGCCCCGACGACGACGTGATCGCCTACTGCCGCATCGGGGAACGGTCCAGCCACACGTGGTTCGTGCTCACGCACCTGCTCGGGTTCGGCCGGGTGCGCAACTACGACGGGTCCTGGACGGAGTGGGGCAACCTCGTGCAGGTCCCCATCGTGAAGGGCGAGGAGCGCGGCCGGGTGACCAGGTGACCAGGTGACCAGCCCACGCACCGACGACCTGCCGGCCGCACTGGCGGAGATCATCGAGGAGTTCCAGGCCCTCGGCGAGCGAGACCGGCTTCAGCTCCTGCTGGACTTCAGCCGCGAGCTGCCCGAGCTCCCCCCACGGCTGGCCGACCACGTCGAGGACATGGAGCCCGTCGTGGAGTGCCAGTCACCGGTCTTCCTCACGGTGGAGGTCGACGACGGCTCGCAGGGCCAGGTGGTGCACGTGTACCTGTCCGCCCCGGCTGAGGCGCCGACCACCCGAGGCTTCGCCGGGATCCTTCGTGAAGGCCTCGAGGGCCTCGCACCGCACGTCGTGCTCGCCGTCCCCGACGACGTCGCGCACCGCCTGGGGCTGACCGACGCCGTCAGCCCGCTGCGGTTGCGGGGCATGGCCGGCATGTTGGCACGGATCAAGCGCCAGGTGCGGGAGAAGACGGCCGCGTGAGCCCGCTGCGGCTGCTGCTGCCCCGGCCGGCCGCGGTCGGCGACCTGGAGGCAGGTCGCGAGGACACGATCATGGCTCTGGCGGACCTGTACGCCTACCCCGACCCGGTGCCTGCCCGCGGCTGGGTGCGGGCGAACATGGTGGCCAGCGTCGACGGAGCGGCGACCGGCGCGGATGGCCGCTCCGGCTCGGTGAGCGGCCGCGCCGACCGCTCGGTCTTCTCCGCCCTTCGCGGGGTCGCGGACGTAGTACTCGTCGGCGCGGGCACCGTCCGCGCCGAGGGGTACCGGTCGCCCTCGCCGAAGCCTGCCTTCGCCCAACGCCGCGCCGCCGCCCACCAGTCCCCTGCCCCGGCGCTGGCCGTCGTCAGCAGGTCCGGGCAGCTGGACGACGCGTCGCTGTTCACCGGAGCCAACCCGTCGCTGCTGGTCACCAGCTCCGCAGCCGACGTCGAGGGGCTCTGCGAGCGGCTGGGCGGTGAGCGCGTGATCGTGGCGGGGGACGACCGGGTGGACCTCGTCGCCGCCGTCGCCGCACTGGCCCACCGCGGGCTGCGCCGGGTGCTCCTCGAGGGCGGACCGAGCCTTCTGGGCACTGCCCTTTCGGCAGGCTGCGTCGACGAGCTCTGCCTCACCTGGTCCCCCGTGCTGGTGGGTGGGACGCACCCGCGCATCGCCGAGAGCCAGCCAGGCTCGTGGCGGCTTCGGCTGGCGCACCTCCTCGAGCACGAAGGCACGCTGCTCGGCCGCTGGCTGGTCGACCACTGACCAGCCGCACTGCACATGGACCGCCGACCGGCACCCCTACAGGTCGAGGAGGAACCGCGCGACAGCGGTGTCCCAGCCCTCGGGATCCACGTTCCACTCCTTGGTGTGGCGCGCGCCGCCGCCCCCGACGAACGTGACGAGGTCCGGCCTGGCCTGCGCGAGCAGACGTGACGGGGCCGACGGCACGAACTCGTCGTCGTCGCTGTGGATGATCAGCATCGGGACACGCAGCTCGCCGGCACGGCGCACCCAGTCCAGCCGGCTCAGTGACAGCGGGGCCTCCATCCCGGTCAACCGGCGCGCCTGCGGGCTCTCCAGCACCATCTGGGACAGCCGCGGGATCGGCTGCGGCAGCCGGTTCAGCCGGGCGTGGTGGGTCAGCACGTCACGCCAGTCGATCACCGGGGCGTCGAGCACGATCGCGCGCACCCGGTCGGCGAGCCACGACCGGGCCACGGTCTGCAAGGCGATCGCCCCGCCCATCGACCAGCCGATGAGGACGACGTCGGTCGCGCCCTGCTCGACGGCGTAGAGGACGGCGGCCTCGACGTCCAGCCACTCGGCGTCGCCCAGGTGGTAGCGGCCTCCCGGCGAGCGGGGGGCGCCCGCATCGTTGCGGTACGCCACGGCCAAGGCCGTGTACCCCAGGCGATGCAGCACCGGCAGGGCCCGCAGGCACTCCTCGCGGGTCGCGCCCCGGCCGTGCACCAGGATCGCCCAGCGCGGTGCGTCCCCCGCCGGCGCGGGAGCGGGCACCAGCCATGCGGGCATCGGCCCGATGTCCGACTCGTACTCGACCTCCGTGAACGACAGCTCCAGGGCCGACGCCGGCGTCCCGGCGTAGAAGTACTGGTTCCACCGGGCGCCACCCGGGCGCAGGCGTCCGCGGTCGACGGCCAGGAGGCGGCGGGTGACTGTGCGCGCGTACTCGTCGTGGTCGATCACCTCACCCAGGCGCGCGTGGCCCCCCTCATCGTCCAGCCACAGCCCGTACCGGCCCGGTGCGACGGTCTCCTCCCCCGCCCGCAGCGTGATGGTGCCTGCTCCCACGCCGAGGACCTCGACGTCGTCCGGCCGCTCGCCGTCGGGCGTCACGACCTTGCGTGCGTAGTAGGCGGCGGCACTCGAGAGGACCAGGCCCGCCACGAACGTCGCCGACCCGGCGACGGCGGCACCCCTCAGCACCGTGCGGCGGGAACGGCGCGGGCGGGGCATGGCAGTGATTGTGGCGCACGGCCCCGCGTAGGGTGATCCCGACCCACCGCGGGCCGGCGTCGGCCGTCGCGGGAGGCCCCCATGGACGAGCTCGGCAAGGAGATGCAGTGACGGCGTCGATCATCCTGCTCAGTGAGCAGGCGCTCACGGCTGCGGACGCCGTCCGCCTCGTGGGCCTGCACGCGCCCGACGAGGTCCGGTTCCGGGTGCTCGTGCCCGCCGACCCGACGCAGAACCTGCTCGCCGACGTGCTCGACCACCTGAGCCTGCTCGAGCTGCGCGCCGCGCTGGACGCCGTCCGCGGGCATGACGACCAGGCGCCGGTGAAGGCCGAGCACGCCCTGGAGGCCTCGCTCGAGGCGTTGAGGGGGGCCGGCGGGCAAGCGGATGGCGACGTCGTGGCCGGTGACCCGGTCGCAGCCCTGCAGGCAGCGGTCACGACGGCCGCAACGGGCGGGCAGCCGGTGGACGAGGTCGTCATCGTCACGCGCCCGCACGCGGTCGAGGACACGTTCCACACCGACTGGGCCTCACGGGCCCGCGAGCGGCTCGGCGTGCCCGTGCTGCACGTCTACGCGGGCTCCAGCTGGATCGGCTGAGCCTCGCTGGTCAGGCCGGGGCCATCAGCAGCTGCCAGCCGAGGGCGAAGAGCATGAACGCCGCGATCGTGGACAGCGTGCTGAGCCACGTGAACGCCCCGGCCGAGAAGAGGACGGCCAGGCCGAGCCACATGCTCAGGACCATCAACCCGACGGGTGCGGCGAAGCGCGCCGCCGTCTGCTTGGGCGCCGGGGCCTGCTGCACGTAGACCGGTCGGGACACGACGATGTCGGTGACGCCGCCCACGGGCACGGAGACCGAGCTCGAGGTGGCCTTGGCCCGGTCCTTGGCGCGCCCGGCCCCGGCGAGGTCGAGCATGCCCTGCCCCACCATGAGCAGGGCGGCGAACAGGGCAGGCACGCGCAGACCCATGGCGGCGTCGTGCGACCCCTGGGTCGCGGCTCCCAGAGCCACGCCCAGCACGATCACGACGAACGGCCCGAGCCGGTTCACCCTCGACAGCCTAGCCACGGGTGTGCGACGCACCACTGGATGCAGCCCGCGTGCATGCCTGTTTCTCTGCGGTGGAGGTCCCGGGATTACCGCCATGCCATCAACGGTAACGCTCAGCGACCTTCGAGTTCTCGCCGACCCGCACGGCGCGCACCGGTGACCACCGAAGAGGCACGGTGACCACCGAGGAGGCAGAGTGGGCAGCATGAAGAGCAGCGACGCGAGCTACGCAGTCCAGCGCAGCGAGGAGGAGTGGCGGAGCATCCTGGCACCGCAGGAGTACACCGTGCTGCGCGAGGGCGGCACCGAGCGGGCCTTCACGGGTGAGTACTGGGACGACCACCGACAGGGCGTGTACTCCTGCCGCGCCTGTGGCAGCGAGCTGTTCCGCAGCAGCGAGAAGTTCGACAGCCACTGCGGGTGGCCGAGCTTCTTCGCCCCCCTGGCCCAGGACCGCGTCGTCTACCTCGAGGACCGCAGCCTCGGGGCGACCCGCACCGAGGTGCGTTGTGCGGCGTGCGGCTCGCACCTCGGGCACCTGTTCGAGGGCGAGGGCTACGACACCCCGACCGACCAGCGCTTCTGCATCAACTCGGTGAGCCTGCGGATGGTGCCCGGGTCGTAGGGCGCGTCAGGCGAGTGCCCGTACCAGCTCGCTCAGCGGCAGCCGAGGGCCCGTGTAGAACGGCGTCTCCTCACGCACGTGCCGCCGGGCGTCCACGGCCCGCAGGTCGCGCATGAGGTCGACGATGCGATGCAGCTCGTCGGCCTCGAACGCCAGCACCCACTCGTAGTCGCCCAGGGCGAAGGCCGACACGGTGTTCGCCCGCACATCGGGGTACCCGCGAGCGGCGAGCCCGTGCTCGACGAGCATCCTGCGGCGCTCGTCCTCGGGCAGCAGGTACCACTCGTACGAGCGCACGAAGGGGTACAGGCACAGGTACCCCCGTGCCGGCTCCCCGGCCATGAACGCCGGCACGTGCCCCTTGTTGAACTCTGCGGGTCGATGCAGCCCGACGACCGACCAGACCGGTCGCAGGCTGCGTCCGAGGCCGGTGCGCAGGAGGCCGTGGTAGGCCTCCTGCACGACCTCCACAGACGGGGCGTGCCACCAGACCATGACATCCGCGTCGGCGCGCAGGCCCGACACGTCGTACCAGCCGCGCACCTCGAGGTCCTTGGCGCCCAGCCCGGCGAGCAGGTCGTCCACCTCCGCCACCACCGTCGCGCGGTCGGCCGGCACCGGGCCGGCGGCGAACACCGACCACATCGTGTAGCGGATCGTCTCGTTGATCTCCCGGGCGCTCCAGCCGCGCGCGGTGGTCTCGTCGTCGGGGGATGGCGCGCGCTCGGTCATGAGCGCATTCTCCCCGACGAACCCGCCACGTCGGCACCGGCGCCGCCAGGCAGGGTCAGCTGCCGTCCGCTCCTCGGGCAGCCGGTGCGCACGGTCAGCCCGCCGCAGGCGCCGGGTGCGGGACGTCGGCCAGGGCCTGGTCGGCCGCGACCCCCGCCGCGGCGATGCACGCCGGGACACCCACGCCGTCCAGCCCGGCACCGCACACCGCCAGACCAGGCAGCGCGGCGACCGCGCGGCGCACCCGGTCCACCCGGTGCACGTGGCCCACCGCGTACTGCGGCAACGCGCCGCCCCAGCGCACGACCCGCCACGCGGCCGCGGGCACGGCTCGGCGCACGAGGTCCGCCAGCTCGGTGAGCGCGAGTGCTGCCAGCTCGGCGTCGTCGCGCTGCAGCACGTGCTCCTCACCCGCGCGGCCGAGGGAGATCCGGACGACCGCCACATCCGGCCGCAGGTCCTCGACCCACCCCCACTTCGCGGTCGTGAACGTCACGGCCTTCACGGTCTTGCCCTCCACGGGCGGCACCAGGATCCCGCTGCCGGGCACCCCCTGCAGGACGCGTCGCGGCACCAGAGCCAGCACCAAGGCCACGCTCGCGCTCGACACGGCGGCCAGCTCCGAGGCGGCCCACGGGCAGGGGTCGGCCAGCAGCTTGGCCGTTGCCGCGGGCGGCAGCGCCACGACCACGGCGTCGACGTCCAGCGCCTCCTCCTCCGGCAGCACGCCCAGCAGCAGTCGCCAGCCCTGCGGGGTGCGCCGCAACGCGCGCACCGTGACCCCGGTGCGGATCTCCACGCCCCGGCCCGTGAGACGCTCCGCGAGCCGATGGGGAAGCAGACCGAGGCCACCTCTCAGGCCGGCGAACAGCGGTGCGGGTCGCCCGTCCACCTGGTCGCTGTCGGCCTGCACGGCCGGTTCGACGGCCATCGACGCCAGCAGCGACCCGCCACGGGTGGCCCGTTCCCACAGGGCCGGCACCGTGGCCTGCAGTGAGAGCCGGTCGGCGTGGCCGGCATACACCCCGCCGAGGATGGGCTCGACCAACCGCTCGACCACGGCCTCGCCGAGGCGGGAGGCGACGTAGCTGCCGACGTCCAGATCGTGCTCCACGGGTGGGGCGGGGATGCGCGGCTCAGCGGCCGCCCGGGTCAGCTCGGCCGGTGTGAGGATCCCTCGCAGGTCCTCGGCAGCCTGCGGCACGCCCATCAGCGTGCCCCCCGGCAGCGGGTGCAGTGCCGACCGGGAGTACACGCTGGCCGACTGCGTCCTCGGGTGGACGACGTCGTCGGCCAGGTCGAGGTCGGCCATCAGGTCCAGGGCCTCGGGCCGCCTCGTGAGCACCGACTCCGCGCCCACGTCGACCTGCACCCCGCCCAGGGAGGCGACCCGCAGCTTGCCACCGACCGCACCCGTGCGTTCCAGGACGACGACGTGCGGCGGGTTCGGGACCGACGAGAGCCGCCATGCGGCCGCCAGGCCGGAGATCCCACCTCCCACGACGGCGACGACGGGTCGTGCGGGTTTGTCTGCGAAGTCCGGCACCCCCACAGCCTGCCACCGCCGAGCGGGCATGGACGACCCGCCTCCCGCCGTACCTCGACGCGTGCCAGGCGAGATGGTCTGCGACAGAGATCCCTTCGAGATCGCATCGAGATCTTCTCGTGGGAACGTCGACGTCGACGGTCCCGTCGCAGGGGTGTCGTCACCGACTGGAGGTCCCCATGAGCGCCCTGGCACCCGCTCCCGCGCGAGCCCCGCGCCCCCGTCAGCACCGCCTCGCCCGGCTCGCGGCCGGCGTCGGGGTCGCCGCCGCCGTCGCGCTCGTCGCGGGCTGCGGCGGGTCGTCCTCCTCGGGGGCGGGATCCTCCGCCGGCCTGGCCTCCGACGCCGGCGTCGCGGCCAGCGCCAGCGCTGCGGCCCCGGCGCCCGAGCAGCCCGCCGCAGGCTCGGGGCCGGCCTTCGGGGACGCCGGGAGCGCCGCGGGGAACAAGGCCGCCGCCGGGGGCGCCGGCGCAGCGGCAAGCGTGAGCGTCGGGGCGAGCATCATCCGCACGGCGGAGGTGACCGTCGAGGTGAAGAACCTCGAGGACCTGCGGGTCGCAGCCGAGCGGGTTCGGGCGGTCGCCGACAGCCTCGGCGGGTACGTGTCGTCGGAGACCACCGGCTTCTCCAGCCCGGCCACGCCACCACCGGGCGCGAACGGCTCCGACCCGAGCGCCCCAGCCGGCGCGGGCAGTGACACGGCGACGTCCGTGCCGGGTGAGGGCGTCATCGTCCTGCGCGTGCCGCAGGCCAGCCTGGGCGCGGCTCTGCAGCGGGTGACCGCCGTCGGGCACGAGGTGTCCCGTACGAGCAGCAGCCAGGACGTGACCGGCGACATCGCCGACCTGGCCAGCCGCGTCGAGACTGCGCGCGCCAGCGTTGCGCGGGTGCGCGCCCTGATGTCGCAGGCGCGCAGTCTCACCGACATCGTCACGCTGGAGTCCGAGCTCTCCCGTCGCGAGTCCGACCTCGAGGCAGTCGAGGCCCGGCGCGCGGCGCTGTCCGACCGCGCCGACCTGGCCACGCTCACGGTGGTGCTGCGCACCCCGGACGTCGTGGTGAAGGTCGCCACGCAGAGCAAGAAGGGGTTCCTCGCCGGCCTCAGCGACGGGTGGCAGGCGCTGAAGGACAGCACCGTCGCGGTACTCACGGTGGTGGGCTACCTGCTTCCCGTCGCGATCGCCGTGGGCCTGCTGGGCTGGCCCGCCGTCGTGTTCGCCCGCCGGCGGTCGGCGCTGCTCGCGCAGAAGCGTGCTGCGGCCTGGCCGGTCGCCCAGCCCGGCGTGTGGTCCCAGCCGGTGCCCCAGCCCGCATGGGTGGACCCGAGGCACGCGCCGGGCGTCCCGACGGGTCAGCCCGGGCCCACGCAGGTCGCCCCCGCTGCCGGCCCCGGGCAGCCGGCGCAGGCCGGGCCCCCGGCGGCGGGGGGCGGTTCGGTCACAGCCCTGCTCGAGGCCGACGAGGCGGCGGCGGACGACGAGCCCGGCGTCTGACCCGGGCCGGGGTCGCTCGGCTCAGGGCCTGCGACCCCGGACCCGCCCCTTGGTAGCCCGGCTCAGCCCTGGCGGGCCATCCCGGTCACTCGGACCACGACGCGACGGTTCTCCGCCCGCTGCCGCGCGTAGCCCCCGACCACGACGGGTCGGCTGCCCCCGTACCCGACGCTGCTCACCGTGACGTGAGCGCCGTACTGCCGCAGCGCGGCGCATACGACCTGCGCCCGGGCACGGCTGAGCAGCAGCTCGTGGCCGGCACGACCGGCGTAGTCGGTGTAGCCCTCACAGACCACGCTGCTCGCCGCGTCGAGCCGCGCCACCAGCGCGCGCACCTCCGCGCGGCCCCGTGTCGTCAGCACGGCGCTGTCGAAACCGAACAGGGCCGCATCCGAGAGCACAGCCGACTCCGACTGCTGCAGGTCCACCGTGAGGTAAGCCGCGATCGCCGCGACGCCGCCGTTGCGGCTGCGGTCGAGCGCCGTCGTGTACCGCAGCGGCCCGGTGCCCCACGGGTGGGCGGGGACGGCGCGCAGGGCCGGTGCAGGTGCGACCCGGAACGTCCGCGAGACGGCCGCCGCGGCCAGGAACGAGCTGTTGCCCGCCTGGTGCGCGACGATCGTGCACAGGCCCGCCCGGCGCAGCGTCACCGTCGCGCCCGTGATGGTGCAGACGGTGGGCCGGGTCGCTGTGTAGGTCACAGGAAGCGCGGAGGTGGCGCCCGCGCGCATCGTCGCGCGGAGCGAGCTCACCGACACAGCCGGCGGCTGCGGGAAGACGATCCCCTGGGCCTGCTGTGCCGTCACGGCGATGTCGCTGGTCACCGAGGCGGCACCGGCGAACGGCGTCTCGTTGTCGCCGAACTCCACGACGTAGCCGTCGATGTCCTCGGTCGAGTCCGGTAGGTCGTTCCACTCGCCGCTGCCCTCGCCCCAGTTGGTGACGGCGTAGTGCTCGCCCTCGCCCTCGCCGGCGAAGTAGTCGTAGTTGTTCGGCTCGCCCGAGGCCCAGGCGTCGTAGACGCTGTCGTCGCCGGTGTGCTCGCAGGCCCCCTCGACGTTGGAGCACCGGGTGAACACCTGGCCGGCCAGCGGGCCGTCGGTCCAGCTCCAGATCCGCTGGACGTCGGGGTCGTCGGGGTAGTCCACGGCCTTCGCGCCGAACCAGACGTTGCTGGCACCCTCGATCTTGCCCGTGATGAAGTCGTTGACGGTCGCCGTCGGGATCGCGGCCAGGTACCCGGTCTGGCCCGCGAAGTTGTGCGTGGCCGCGTCGGTCTGCGCGTCGGTCCATGCGATCGCCGGTGCGGACACGAACTGGTAGTAGTGGCCGGTCGCCGGCAGGTAGGCCAGCCCGTCCTGCTGCGGTGCGACAGCCAGGCTCACATGTGCGGTGCCGGCGCCGGCTCCCGGCGCCAGGGTCAGGCCCGCCAACGCGGTGTCGACGTCGGTCTCGGTGCCGGTGAACGAGAAGGCCGACCCGGAGAACTGCGTGTACCCGTAGGCCAGCGTCAGACCGGTATGCGCGGGAAGGTCGAGGGCGCCCCGGTCCGTACCCAGGGACACGAACAGCGTGCCGGTGGTGCCGCTGACCGAGAAGCCCGTCAGGGCGGTGGTCGAGTCGGACGTCACCGTCGTGACCGACGAGCCCGTGACCTGCATCGGCACGTCCGCCTGGGCCGCCTGGACGCCGGCGAGCACCATCCCCGCGGCGGCGACCACCGCGGCGGCACCGTGCCCTGCATGCCGGCAGCCCCGGTTCCCGGCCGACGTCGTGCGCGGCGGCATGCCGCGTCCCGTGGTTCCCATCAGGCTGCCCTCCTCCGACGCCCGGGAGCCGACGGCCGGCACCGGGCATGACCTATGTCCCGTGCCAATGTCGGGGCAGCCGTGGCCGATCTTGAGGGGAATGCCCGGGACCACCCGATCCGCCGATCGGCACCCTGGCGAGGCCGTGCTACGCGGTCTCGGCGTGCACCAGCTCGACGACTCGGGCGAGCACGTCGGGGTCGGCACCGGGCGGCACGCCGTGCCCGAGGTTGAAGATGTGGCCACGGGCCGCCCGACCGTCCTCGAGCGCCCGCCGTACCCGCTGCACGGTGACCTCCCACGGGGCGAAGAGCAGTGCCGGGTCGAGGTTGCCCTGAACGGACCGCGTCGGACCCACGCGACGCGCCGCCTCGTCCAGCGGCACGCGGAAGTCCACGCCGACGACGTCCGCGCCCGCCTCTCCCATCGCCGAGAGGAGCTCGCCCGTCCCCACGCCGAAGTGGATGCGCGGCACCGTGCCGTCGAGGTCGCGCACCCGGGCGAGAACCGCCGCGGACGCCGGCCGGACGGCGTCCACGTAGTCGCGCAGCGACAGCGCGCCGACCCAGGAGTCGAACAGCTGCACCGCGCTCGCCCCCGCTGCCACCTGGATGCGCAGGAACTCCCCCGAGATCTGCGCCAGCCGCTGCAGCAGAGCGGCCCACAGCGTCGGGTCCCCGAACATCAGGGCCTTGGTGCGCGCGAGGTCACGGCTCGGGCCGCCCTCGACGAGGTAGCTGGCCAGGGTGAACGGCGCGCCGGCGAACCCGATGAGCGGGGTGGCACCGAGCTCGGCCACCAGCATCCGCACCGCCTGCGTGACGTAGGGCACGTGGTCGGCCGTGAGCTCGGGCAGCCGGTCCAGGTCGCGCCGGGTGCGGAACGGCTCCGCGACCACGGGCCCGGTCCCGGCGACGATGTCGAGGTCCACACCGACGGCCGCCAGCGGTACCACGATGTCGGAGTAGAAGATCGCCGCGTCGACGCCGTACCGTCGCACGGGCTGCAGCGTCAGCTCGGTGACCATCTCCGGCCGGCGACAGGACTCCAGCATCGCCACGCCCTCACGGGCCCGGCGGTACTCCGGCAGCGACCGACCCGCCTGCCGCATGAACCACACGGGCGTCCAGGTCGGCCGGTGGCCGCGGCAGGCCGCCAGCAGGGGCGAGTCGAGCAGGCGGGGGTCCCGGGCGGGAGAGGTCGTGGCCACGGTGGCCCATCCTCCCACCCGAGCACGTCCCAGGCGGCCACGTCCCAGGCGGCCACGTCCCGGCTGCACTGAGCCTCGACTACCCGGCGGCGAGGAGTGCCACGCCCCCCAGTGCCACCCCGACGCCGACGAGCTGAACCAGTCGCAACCGCTCCCGTAGCACCCACCGCGCCAGCAGGACGGTCGCGACCGGGTACAGCGTCGACAGCACGGACACCACGCTGACCAAGCCGATCGTGGTGGCGACGGCATAGCAGAGGTTGGCCAGCACGTCGGCGACCCCCACGGCGGCCAGCGCCGGCAGGTCGCCACCTCGCACGCCGCCGAGGGTGCGGCGCAGGAGGGCGACCGTCAGGAACCCGACGACCGAGGTCGCCCTCATGCCCGCCAGCGTCAACAGCGACGCCTGCTGTGCGCCGTGCTGGATGCCCAGCAGGGCCCCGCCGAACAGCGCCCCCGCGGCCGCGGCCAGGACGACGCTCTCGGCCCCCGCGCCGCCCGCGAGCTCAGGTCCGCTGGCCAGGACCGCACCGGTGAGTGCGACCACGATGCCGACCACCTGCAACGACGACGGGCGCTCCCCCGCGAGCAGCCCGGCGCCGACCGGCACGACGGCACCGAGGGCCGCGATCGGCGACACCACACCCATCGTCCCCGTGGCCAGTGCGCGGTAGAAGAGCACGAGCCCGAGCGCCCCGCAGGCACCGGCCATCACCGACCAGGCAGTCCACGCACCGACGGGCTGCCAGGCGTGCAGGACCGTCACGGCCAGCACCGCGGCCAGCATGCCGGCCGTCTGCGACCACGCCGTCACGGCAGCGGCCGGGAGGCGACGCGAGAGCAGCCCCCCACCGAAGTCGGCCGTCCCCCATACCGCGCTGGAGACCAGCGCGAGGAGGACGGCCACTCGCGCCACCATAGGTCAACGCGCGCCGCGACTCGTGCGCGCCGTCCACCCGGCCGCGTCGGGCGCGTCGAGCACGCAGGCGCGGGTGGCGGTCGTACCCTGCGAAGGTGGCCGTGCGCAGGGTGCCCGACGACGCCCCGGAGGACTTCCTCCGGGCGATCGAGCGCCTGCGCAGTGCCCGGCTCCGGCCCGAGATCGTGCTCGAGGAGGTGCCGGCTCCGCAGCGGATCGCCCCCCATGCCGTCGCCGTCAGCGCGGACGTGGTGGTCCACGACGAGGAGCTCGCCACGGGCAGGTTCGTGCTGCTGCACGACCCCGCAGGGCAGGAGGCCTGGGAGGGGACGTTCCGGGCGGTGACGTTCGTGCGCGCCGCCCTGGAGGCCGACCTCGGCAACGACCCCATGCTCGGCGAGGTCGGCTGGACGTGGTTGCTGGAGGTGCTCGCCGAGAACGGCGCGGAGCACACCGCTGCCGGCGGCACGGTGACGCGGGTGCTGTCGGAGAGCTTCGGAGCACTGGCCGACAGGCCGGCGTCCCTGGAGCTGGAGGTCAGGGCCTCCTGGACGCCGCGCGGCGACGTCGGGCTGCATCTCACGGCCTGGTCGGCCCTCTTGTGCACGGTCGCGGGCCTGCCGCCCCTACCACCGGGCGTTGCCCCCCTGCCCCGACGTCGGTAGGCGGCGACCCCGCGGGGAGCCGGAATCTCAAGTCGTCGTCGTGCGATGCCGATCCTCACGGGGAATGAGCAGGCCCGCCCAGTCGGGTGTCGTGCAGGAGGTCGGCGTGACCACACTTGTCGAGCGAACCGGCGTGGGCGTCCCACGCCCTGGGCGCTTCGCCGCCATGGTCGTCGTCGCCAACCCGGCGCTGCGTGAGGCGGTCTCCCACACGCTTCGCGCGCTGGGGGCCAGGCACGTGCTCGAGGTGTCGACGGTCGCCGAGGCCCGCGCACGGTCCCAGGTCGGCGTCGCCGACCTGGTGGTCATCGAGGCAGGTCTGCCCGACGGCTCCGGCATCGCCCTCATGCGTGAGCTGCGGGCTGCCGGATGGCACCGCGGGATGGTCCTGTCGACCTCCGACGACCCCTACACGGTGCGTGCAGCCGTGAGCGCCGGGGTCCGCTCCTACCTGGTGTCGGCCGCCCCGGCGGGCGCTCGGCCGATGGGTGCGCGCTCCGATGGCGTCGACACGCTGTCGGCCCGCGAGATCCAGGTGCTTCAGCTCGTGGCGGAGGGTAAGTCGAACAAGGACATCGGTGACGACCTCGGGCTGTCCGCGCTCACGGTCAAGAGCCACCTCGCCAGGATCGCCCGCAAGCTCGGCACGGGGGACCGCGCCGAGATGGTAGCGACCTCGCTGCGCTCCGGCGCGATCTCCTGACCGTCGGCCGCACCCGCAACGCCCGTCTGCACGACAACGCCCGGGACTCCGCGCAGCCGGCTTCCCGCGCGTCCGGCACCGGTCCCGGGCCCCTCCTGCCCTACGGTGGGTCCGTGCAGGCGAGCGACCCTGCCGTTCCCGTCCGCGCTCCTGACGACCACGAGCCGCCGGTCGCGGACGGACCCCCCTCCCCCGACGGCCAGGTGCCGGCGCCGCTACGGCTGGACGCCCCACGTGACGGCGTACCCCCGGTGGTGACCACCCCGCAGGCCCTGGCCGAGACGGTGCGGCGGCTGGTCGCGGGCAGCGGCCCCCTGGCTGTGGACGCCGAGCGCGCCTCAGGCCATCGCTACGGCCAGCGCGCCTTCCTGGTGCAGCTGCGCCGTGCCGGCGCCGGCACGGCCCTGGTCGACCCGGCCGCCCTGCCGGACCTCAGCACGCTCGGGGACGCACTGCGCGATGCCGAGTGGGTGCTGCACGCCGCCAGCCAGGACCTCCCATGCCTGGCCGAGGTCGGCATGCGTCCGGACGTCCTGTTCGACACCGAGCTCGGGGGACGCCTGGCCGGCCTCCCCCGCGTCGGCCTCGCCGCGATGGTCGAGGAGCTGCTGGGCTACAGCCTGGCCAAGGAGCACTCGGCGGTCGACTGGTCCGTTCGTCCGCTTCCCGAACCCTGGCTGAGCTACGCCGCCCTCGACGTCGAGGTGCTCATCGAGCTGCGGGACCGCATCGAGAGCGAGCTCGACGCGCAGGGCAAGCTCGACTGGGCACGCCAGGAGTTCGCCGCACTGGCCGTCGCCCCGGCCGCCGCGCCACGCCAGGACCCCTGGCGCCGCACGTCCGGGATGCACCGGGTACGCACGCGCCGTCAGCTCGCGACTCTGCGCGAGCTCTGGTACTCCCGGGAGGAGCTGGCCCGCGAGCGCGACGTCTCCCCCGGACGTCTCCTGACCGACTCGGCAATCATCGAGGCCTCCATGGCGTCGACGGCGGGCGCGGCGGACCTGGCCGACCTGCACGGGTTCACCGGCCGCGCAGCGCGGCGCTACGCCCGCCGATGGGCGGATGCGATCGCCCGCGCGAGGGCACTCCCCGAAGCCGAGCTGCCGCCTCAGCATCTGCCGACCGAGGGCCCGCCGCCGGCCAGGGTCTGGTCCGAACGCGACCCCGCGGCCGCCGCCCGCCTGGCGGCCTGCCGGGCCGCCGTCACCGCCCTTGCGCGCCAGCACCACATGCCGGCTGAGAACGTGCTCGGCCCCGATGTCCTGCGCCGGCTCGCCTGGGAGCCGCCGGCAGCCGACGCCCAGCAGCCCGTCGACGCCGGTCAGGTCAGCGCCGCTCTGCTCGAGCGCGGCGCGCGCCGCTGGCAGGTCGACCTCACCGCCGAGGCCCTGGCCGCGGCCCTGCAGCGTTCGGCCGGCGCCGCCGCGGCGTCCTGACCCCCACGCGGCCAGCTGCAGACCTTGGTCCCTGGTGCGTCGGCCCCTGCTCTGTGCGGACGAGCGATGCGGCGTGAAATGCGTCATTTCCGTCACGAGGACTTTGTCGAAATCCACGGGCTCCCCCTAAAGTAAGGCTTGCCTAACCTCACCCGGTGGGCAGCCGACGCCGGGCTTCGCCACTCACGGAGGGCACGTGCTCGCGAGCTTCCTGATCGGCCTTCGAGAGGGCCTCGAGGCCTCACTCGTCGTCGGGATCGTCATCGCCTACCTGGTCAAGACCGGGCGCCGCGACAGGGTGCCTGCCGTGTGGGTCGGCGTCGGTGCGGCGGTCGGGCTGAGCCTGCTCGTGGGCGGCGCGCTCACGCTGACCTCGACAGAGCTCGACGAGGAGGCGGGCGAGGTGTTCGGCGGCGTGATGTCGCTGGTCGCCGTGGCGTTCGTCACCTGGATGATCTTCTGGATGCGGCGGACGGCGCGCTCGATCACCGCCGAGCTGCACGGCCGGCTCGACCGCGCCCTCGGGATGGGGGCGCTGGCGCTCGGCGTCACGGCCTTCGTCGCGGTCGGCCGCGAGGGCCTGGAGACCGCCCTGTTCGTCTGGTCCGCCGCGTCGTCGGCACGCGACGGCGCCCAGCCTCTCGTCGGGGCGGTCCTCGGCCTGGCCCTGTCGGTGGCCCTCGGCTGGCTGCTGTACCGGCGGGCGGTCCGTATCGACCTCGCCACGTTCTTCCGCTGGACCGGAGTCGCGCTCGTCGTCGTGGCTGCCGGCGTGCTCGCGTACGCGGTCGGGGAGCTGCAGGACGTCGGCCTGCTGCCCGGCAAGACTGCGATCGCCTTCGACGTGTCCTCGACCCTGGGCCCCGGCTCCCTGGCCGCGGCTTTCATGCGGGGGATCTTCAACATCTCCCCCGCGATGTCGTGGCTGCAGGTGCTCGCCTGGCTCGGGTACACCGGCGTCGTCCTCACCCTCCTGCTGCGCCCGCGTGCGGCGGCGTCTCGCCCGGCCGGCCCGCCCGCCCGCGGTACGGCGGACGCCGCGCGCGCGGCGTCCGGCGGGCACGCGGCGTCCGGCTCGTCCGCCCGCACGGGGACGCGCGCCGAGCAGGCGGCGTCCGGCAGCACGGTGGTGTCGGCGCGGACCACAAGGCGGCGGTGACCGCGACCGACGGCGGCCGCGACCCACAGGTTACCAACCAGTAGCATCGGGGGGAGACGGCCGCCGCGGCACCGCGCGGGGCAGACGCCTGGGAGGTCTCGTGTCCGCGATGTTGCGTGATGTCGTGTTCGTCGAGGGCGTCCGGACGCCGTTCGGCAAGGCCGGCGAGAAAGGCGTGTACGCCCAGACCCGAGCCGACGACCTGGTGGTGAAGTGCATCCGGGAGCTGCTGCGCCGACACCCGCAGCTGCCGCCGGAGCGGGTGGACGACGTCGCCATAGCCGCCACGACGCAGACCGGCGACCAGGGCCTGACGATCGGCCGTACGGCAGCCCTGTTGGCCGGCCTGCCTCGCTCCGTGCCCGGCTTCGCCGTCGACCGGATGTGCGCCGGCGCCATGACGGCGGTGACGACGACCGCATCGGGCATCGCCTTCGGCGCCTACGACGTCGTGATCGCGGGGGGCGTGGAGCACATGGGCCACCACCCCATGGGTCAGGGGGTCGACCCCAACCCGCGCATCGTCGCCGAGCGCCTGGTCGACCCCTCGGCGATGGTCATGGGGCAGACCGCGGAGAACCTGCACGACCGGTTCCCGCACCTCACGCGCGAGCGCGCCGACGCCTTCGCAGCCGGCAGCCAGGCCCGCCTCGCGCACGCGTACGCGGAAGGGCGGATCCAGCGCGACCTCGTGCCGGTGGCCACGCGCGACGTCGAGCGAGGTTGGGGTCTGAGCACCACCGACGAGCCGCCGCGACCCGGGACGACGGTCGCCGACCTCGCCACGCTGAAGACGCCCTTCCGCCCGCACGGCCGCGTCACGGCGGGCAACGCCGCAGGTCTCAACGACGGCGCGACCGCGTGCCTGCTGGCCTCGGCAGACGCCGCCGCCGAGCTCGGGCTGCCCGTGAGGATGCGCCTGGTCTCCTACGCCTTCGCCGGGGTCGAGCCCGAGGTGATGGGCGTGGGTCCGATCCCGGCGACCGAGCGGGTGCTGGCCCGGGCCGGACTCGGCATCGCGGACATCGGTCTGTTCGAGGTCAATGAGGCCTTCGCGGTGCAGGTGCTCGCCTTCCTCGACCACTTCGGGCTGCCGGACGACGACCCTCGCGTGAACCCCGACGGCGGGGCGATCGCGGTCGGCCACCCGCTCGCGTCGTCGGGGGTACGGCTGATGACCCAGCTCGCCCGTCACTTCGAGACCCACGCCGACGTCCGGTACGGCCTCACGACGATGTGCATCGGGCTCGGGATGGGCGGCAGCGTCGTCTGGGAGAACCCGCGGCACCCCGACTACGGCACGGAGGCGGTAGCGGCATGAGCACGACGTCTGCCACCCCGTCGACGGCGCCCTCCCCCGGCCCGCTGCACGACGTGCTCCCCGACGAGGTGGTGACCCGCAGCCTGGTGCGCGACGTCGCGCTGCCGGGCGCGGCCGGGACGCTCGCGCTGGTCACGCTGGACAACGGTCGCGACCACACACGACCGACGACGTTCGGGCCCGCCGGGCTGGCGAGTCTCGCCGCGGCACTGGACGCCGTGCGCGAGCGCGCCCTCAGTGGGGAGATCGTCGCGGTCGGGCTCACGGGCAAGCCGTTCTTCTTCAGCGCCGGAGCGGATCTGACCATGGCGGCCGCGGGTCGCACCCGCGACCAGGCGCTGGCCCTGGCCCACCATGGCCACGACGTGTTCGGCGGGTTCGGCGAGCTGCCCGTGCCGACGTTCGCCTTCCTCAACGGCGTCACCCTCGGCGGCGGGCTCGAGCTCGCCCTGCACTGCACGTACCGCACGATCTCGGCGGCCACCCCTGCCGTGGCGCTGCCCGAGTGCTTCCTGGGGCTGGTGCCCGGCTGGGGCGGCACGTACCTGCTGCCGAACCTGGTCGGCCCGCGGGGCGCGCTCGAGGTCATCGTGACCAACGCCCTCAACCAGAACCGCATGCTGAGCGGCCGCCAGGCGTTCACGCTCGGGCTCGCCGACGCGCTCCTGGAGCCGGTCGACTTCCTCGAGCAGTCGCTGGCGTGGGCCGGCGACGTCGTGTCCGGGCGGCAGGCGGTGCGCCGTCCCGAGGTCGACCGCGACGAGGCAGCATGGGAGGCCGCCGTGGCGGCCGCGCGCTCGGTCGCCGACGCCAAGGTCCACGGTGCGGCTCCGGCGCCCTACCGCGCGCTCGACCTCGTGCGGCTTGCGCGGACGGCCGACCGGGAGACCGCGTTCGAGGCGGAGTCCCAGGTGCTCGCCGACCTCGCCATGAGCGAGGAGTTCCGCAGCGGGCTGTACGCGTTCAACCTCGTGAACAAGCGGGCGCGGCGTCCCTCCGGTGCCCCCGACCCCGCGCTGGCCCGACCAGTCACCCGGGTCGGCGTGGTGGGTGCCGGCCTCATGGCCGGGCAGCTCGCGCTGCTGTTCGCCCGGCGCCTGCAGGTGCCGGTGGTCCTGACGGACCTGGACGAGGAGCGCGTGACCCGCGGCGTGGCCCGGGTGCACACGGAGGTGGACACCTTGCACGCCCGCAAGCGGCTCAGCGCGGACGCGGCGAACCGGCTCAAGGCCCTGGTCAGCGGCTCCACCTCGCCGACGGCCTTCGCCGGTGCCGACCTGGTGATCGAGGCGGTGTTCGAGGACCTCGCGGTGAAGCGTCAGGTGCTGGCCGCGGTGGAGGCCGTCGTCGGTCCGGACTGCCTGCTGATGACGAACACCTCGTCGCTGTCGGTCTCGGCGATGGCGGCGGGCCTGGCTCACCCGCAACGGCTCGTCGGCTTCCACTTCTTCAACCCGGTGGCCGTGCTGCCGCTGGTCGAGGTGGTGCGCGGCGAGCGCACGGACGAGGCTGCCGTGGCCACCGCGCTGGCCGTCGGGGCGCGGCTGAAGAAGTCCTGTGTCCTCGTCACGGACGCGCCGGCCTTCGTCGTGAACCGCCTGCTGACCCGGTTCCTGGGCGAGGTGATGCGGGCGGTCGACGAGGGCACGCCCGTCGAGGTGGCCGACTCCGCGCTCGCACCCCTGGGGCTCCCGATGTCACCGCTGGTCCTGCTCCAGCTCGTGGGCGCCCCCGTTGCGCTGCACGTCGCCGAGACGTTGCACGCAGCCTTCCCCGACCGGTTCTGGGTGTCGGAGAACCTGCGTCGCGTCGTGGCAGCGGGCAAGCCGGGCATCTGGTCCTGGGACGCCGCGGGGCTGGCGTACGTGGACGAGGACACCGCCGCCCTGCTCGAGCAGGGCGACGTCGTCCTGACGGCGGACGAGGTCCGCGAGCGCGCGCTGGTCGCCCTGGCCCAGGAGGCGAGGGCCATGCTCGACGGCGGCGTCGTGGCCAACGCCGAGGACCTCGACCTGTGCATGCTGCTCGGAGCCGGCTGGCCCTTCCACCTCGGAGGGATCACGCCCTACCTCGACCGGGAGGGCGTCGCCGAGCGCGCCACCGGAGGCCGTTTCCTGCCGCTGGGGGTGGCGAGCCCGCCGGTCTGACCCTCGGGCGAGCGGCTGTCACTGGACGTTGCTGCGCCAGTCACTGGAAGGTGATGCGCACGTCACTGGACGTTGCTGCGCACGTCACTGGAAGTTGCTGCGCAATGACCTCGCATAGGCGGTGACCGCTTTGACGAACGCCGGTTTCGTGGTGTGCAGCACCGTCTTGAAGGCCTTGGCCTCGGCGGCGAGAGCGTCTGCGGGGATGTCGGTGTCCACCGCGTACGCCACGCTGACGAACTTGCGCAGGGTGGCCGGCCCGTAGTGGTCACCGATGTAGAGGCAGGCGAACCACGCCGAGCTGTAGTTGATCGCGACCTTCTCGCTCGTGTCGTCGTAGAAGCCGTCCCGGGGGACGACGAGGGCCGGTACGTACTTCCCACGCTTGATCGTCGTCCAGAGGCTGGGCGGCAGCCCGCGCTTGGCCAGCGCCTGGACGCCGTTGACCCCGGCTCCCCCATGGAACGCGGTGTACTCGGCGAGGCCCTCCACCACCCAGGTCGCCGGCGACCCCGTCGACATCCCGACCGTGGCGACGTGGGCGAGCTCGTGAAGCAGCTCGTCGTCGGTGTAGCGGCCCTGGGACGTGAGCATGTGCGGGCTGACGATCATCCGTGGCGGCCCGGGGGCCTCGTAGGGGCCGGCATCTGCCGTGGACGTGGGCATCCGATCGACGATGGCCTCGAACTGCGCCGGGTCGTTCGCCTTGTTCTGCTTGCCGTCGGCCGCCCTGGCACCGAACCAGGTGGTGACGAAGCGGCTGTCCGTGTCGGCGAAGACCACCACCTTGCCGTTCCAGGTCGAGGTCGGCCAGAGCGATCTCGCCGTCGTGACCAGGGGCTCGATCCGCGCCGCCAGCCGTGCCTCCTGCTGGGCATGCTTGGCGTCGCCGATCACGATCACGTGGGGCTTGAGGGTGACAGCCACCGGGCCGACGTCCCACGGGTAGACGAACGCCATCTGCCTGTCGTGCAGGTCGGAGTCCGCCACCAGGTACCACACGCTCCCGAACCGGCCGAAGGTGAGCCCTAACGTCTCCGAGGCCCCCGTGGTGTCGAAGCCCTTGATCATGCTGATCCGGTCGACGAAGGCGACGATGGGGCTGTCCCCGTAGCTGCTGTCGGGCCCGTTGGGCTTGAACCAGTCGTGAGCGGTCCAGGTGTAGGTCACCCGCGCCGGCCTGATCGAGCGCAGAACCCGGAAGACCGACCTCTGGCGTGCCAGTAGTGCCGTGGACCCGGGGTGGACCACGGAGAGGAACGCCTGCTCGTCGCCCGCCGCGAGCGCCCTGGTCATGGTCGCGAGCAAAGCGTCGACCGACTCGTTGCGCAGCGCCCGGCCGACGACCGTGTCCTCCGGCACCGTCGCTGAGGACACCGCCGGCGACGGTGTCGGGCTCGGTGCCGGCGCGCCAGCGACCCGCGTGTGCGCCGACGGCCTGGCCGTGACGGCGATGCCGGTGGCGGTCGCCATCACGAGGACCAACACGCCGGCGACGACGCGGCGCCGACGCGTGCGCAGCAGGCGCCTCACCCCTCGCGGTGGCGGCCGCATGGCCACGACGGACCCGATCTCCGCGGGGTCCACCCACGTCGTCGACCGGGCCGGCGCGGCCCAGCCGCCCATGCCGACGGGCTCGACCACCTTGGTCGACACGGTCGCGTCGACGACGGCATCCGGAGGCGCCCACGCGCCCCCCTCGGTCGGCACGGCGGTCAGGTCGATGACGTCGGTCGGCACGGCGGTCAGGTCGATGACGACGGCCGGCACCGTGGTCAGGCCGATGACGTCGGCCGGGGGCTCCAACACGTCGACGGACGGCGCCGCAGGCACGCCCGGTTCGGCAGTTGGCACAGGGGGGGCGGAGTCGTGCAGCGGGCCCCCCGCGGAGCTCATCTCGTCCGGCACGCATGCACGGTAACCGTGACTCGCGCCCGCGAACAGAGCCCGAGAGGGGCAACCCCGAGCCCAGTTCGATCATGCTGACTGCCGACGGTAGCCGCCGGGTCACAGCCAGAAAGGACCACGGGCGGCTAGGGCTGATAGGCCCCATTCGCGCCCGCGTCGTGGTCAGGGCCCGTCACGGGACCGTCGCCCGGAGGGGCTCGGCGTGCAGGGACTCCCGCGCTGTCAGGGGAAACCGGCCCGCAGCGACCGCGCGTACGCCGCGACGTCCTTGACGAACCTCGCCCGCGTGGTGTGCAGCACGGCCGAGAAGGCCGTCGCCTCGGCCTCGGACACGTCCGGCGACCGCGACGACGGGGTCGAGTACACGACGTCGACGAACCTGCGCAGCGTCGACTGGCCGTAGTGGTCGGCGATGAAGAGGCAGGCGAACCAGGCCGACGTGAAGTTCGTGCCCACCTCGAGGCTGGTTGCGCCGTCGTACCCGAAGAAGGTCTCCGCATCCGCCACCAGCCTGGGGGTGTAGCTCCCCTGCTTGATCGTCTTCCAGAGGCCCGGCTCGACGCCTCGCGCGGCCACCGCCTGCGCGCCGTGGACCCCGGGCCCTCCGTGGAACACGCTGTACTCCGCGATGCCCTCGACCACCCAGGTGGCCGGCTCACCCTTCGTCATGCCGGCGGTGGCCAGGTGCGCCACGTCATGCATCAGCGCCCGGTCCGACCACGGGCCCTGGGAGGTGAGGAAGCCGGGGCTGACAAGGATGCGTGGCGGGCCCGGCTCCAGGGGGTCGAAGTCGCTGTCGATCTCGTTGGTCGGCATGAAGTCGACGAAGTGGTCCGGCTCACCGGGGTCGGTGGTCCGGTTCCGCCTGTCGAACATCGCGTGCTCGCCGAACCACGTGTCGACGAACCGCTTGTCGGTCGCCGCGAGCACGACGACCTTCCCGTTCCACGTCGTCGTGGGCCACAGGACACGGTCGGCGAGGGCCGCAGCCTCGACCCGCGACGCGAGCCTCGCCTCGTCCCTGGCGTGCTGGACGTCCCCGATGACGATCACGTGCTCCCTCGTCGTCACGTGGACCGGGCCGACCGACCACGGCTGTGTGAAGGGCCACAGACGGTAGTCACCGTCGGTGTCGTTGGCCAGGTACCACTGCGAACCCCGTCGGGCGAAGGTCAGCCCGAGCGTCTCGGCGGTGGGGACGGTGTCGAAGCCGTCGATGAGGGTGCGGCGCACGACGAGGGCGACGACGGCGTCCTGGCCGTAGGTGCGGGTCGTCTGGTCCAACCGGAACCACCTGTGGTGCTCCCACGAGTACGTGACGAGCGCCAAGGGGACCGAGCGCAGCGCCCGGAAGACCCTGCGCTGACGTGCGGCGAGGGCGCCCGAGCCCGGGTCCACCACGGAGAGGAACTCCCCCTCGTCTCCGGCCGACAAGGCTCGCGTCATCGTCTCCAGCACGGCGTCGATCTGCTCCTGTCGCTGCGTGCTCGGGGCCGCGGAGTCGGCGGGGCTTCCCGACAGCTGGGGAGCCGGGGCGGTCGCCACCGACGGCCGCCCGTGCGCCGGCGCCGGGAGGTTGACGACGACGGCCACGCCCACCGCGGCGCTGACGACCACGACGGCTAGCGCCAGGAGCACGCGGCGCCGGGTGCCCTTCAGGCGCCGGGGCGGCGGCGGCAACAGCGGCGGTGTCGCCGGTGGCCAGGCCGCTGCACCGTCGGGAGTTCGGGGCTCCAGAGTCCAGGTCGGCGCCGGGGTGTAGGGGGACTCATCGGCAGGCAACCCAGGCGGGGCGGCGTCACCCGCCCGGTCCCCGGTAGATGTGATCTCGTCCGGCACGCGAGCACGGTAGCCGTGCGCCCGACCCGCGCCAAGCCCCGAGCCCCACCCCGGCAGCCGTCTCGGGCGGATGGTCCGGACGATCGAGGCTGGGGTCCGGCCGCCCTTGATGACCGGCCGCGCCGCTACCGTGAAGGGGTGAGCACAGCGGGCGACCAGACACAGCTGCGCCGCTGTGTGCTGGCCGTGAGCGTGCTCCACGACGTGGACGTCGTACCGCATCGTCGCGGCTTCCTGCTCGGTGACGCGCGTGGACCACTGGTGGGCTGGGACGACCTTGCGTGCGCCGTCGGGTCCCACCCGCCCGGAGGTCCGGTGGCCAGGCAGCGCCTGGCTCACTGGCTGCGCCTGCGCGGGCTGGTCGAGGTGCTCGGGGCGCACGCGCTGCCGACCCTGTCGGCCGCGGCGAGGCTCGTCGCCCTTCCGCCGGGCCATGCCGCCCACCCTGGGCCTGGGTGGTGCCGGGAGACCCTGCGGGGCGGGGCGCTCGAGCTCGGCGTCGGCGTGATCGGGGTGCTCGACGACCCGGATGCCGTCACGGTGCTCCCCCCCGGCGTCCTGCCACCGGGGTCCCTCAACGCGCGAGACCTGGACGAGGTGTGGTGGCCCGCGATCCGGGAGCACGCCGACCGCATGGGCGAACTCGCCACGGCTCGGCTGACCCGCGACGGCCCCAGCAGCCACATCCTGCGCCCGGTCGGCGGCTGCGACGTGCTCGCGCTGCTCACCTCGGCCGACCTGCGCGGCCATCTCGCAACCTCGGACGGCACCGGGATGCGGGCCGTCGCCGTGCCGATGCGCACCCGCGGCTGGTTCGACCTGCGCCACATCGACCCCGCCTACGTCAGCGCGGCATGGTCGGCGACGGAGGACCTGGAGCGCGGGCTGCCGCGACCCCTGCTGGTGACGCGGGACGAGGTGGTGCTGGCCAAGCCGGGCGGTGATGCCGCGACCCAGAGCCTGGGGCGACGACCCACGGACGACTCGCGCCGAGCGCCCCTCCGGTCGGGGCGAACGGACCGGTCGCGCGGCTGAGCCTGGTCAGTGCTGGTCGACGCGTCGGTGCTCGTCGACGCGTCAGTGCTGGTCGACGCGTCAGTGCTGGTCGATCCCCTGGCCCTGCAGCGACGGCGGCGCCGACCCGACGTCGGCGGACGACACCTCGTCCACGACCTGCTCGACGACACTGCGCGAGATCTCCTGGGCGGTCAGCCCGACCCGCTCCAGCACCTGAGCGCGCGTGCCCTGCTCGAGGAACCGGAGAGGGACGCCGAATGCCCGCACCGGGGTACGCACGCCGCGGTCGGCCAGGTCCTGGGCGACCGCGGAGCCGACGCCACCGGCACGCACCCCGTCCTCGATGACCGCCACCAGCCGGAATCGTGCTGCCAGCCCCGCGAGCGCCGGGTCGACGGGCGCGACCCACCTCGGGTCGAGCACCGTCACGCCGATCCCCTGGGCACCGAGCCGGCGCGCGACGTCCAGACCCGTGGGCACCATCGACCCGACCGCCACGACGAGGACGTCGGCCTGGCCGGCGCGGTGGAGGACATCCATGCACCCGGCGCGCTCCAGCGCGGGGATGTCCTGGGGCACGGCCCCCTTGGGGTATCGCAGGACTGTCGGGGCGTCCTGCACGTCGAGGGCCTCCCGCAGCTCCTCGCGCAAGGTGGCGCCGTCGCGCGGGGCGGCGATGCGGATGCCCGGCACCACCTGCAGCACGGCAAGGTCCCACATGCCGTGGTGGCTGGCGCCGTCCTCTCCCGTGATCCCCGCCCGGTCGAGCACGAAGGTCACCCCGGCTCGGTGCAGGGCCACGTCCATGAGCACCTGGTCGAACGCCCGGTTCAGGAAGGTCGCGTAGACCGCGACCACAGGATGCAGCCCTGCGAACGCCATCGCCGCTGCGGACGTGGCGGCATGCTGCTCCGCGATCCCCACGTCGAACACGCGCTGCGGGTACTGCTGCGCGAAGCGGTCCAGGCCCACCGGGATCAGCATGGCGGCGGTCACGCCCACGACGTCACCGCGCGACCCGCCCACCGCCAGCATCTCGTCGGCGAACACGCTCGTCCACGAGGCCGCCGCAGCACCCAGGGGCCGGCCCGACACCGGGTCGATCACCCCGGTGGCATGGAAGCGGTCTGCCTCGTCGTTCTCGGCCGGGGCGTACCCGTTGCCCTTGCGGGTGATCACGTGCACGATCACCGGGCCGCCGAAGGCTTTGGCGCGGTGGAGGGCGTGCTCCAGCTCGACGAGGTTGTGCCCGTCGACCGGACCGACGTACTTCAGGCCGAGGTCCTCGAACATCCCCTGCGGCGCGACGATGTCCTTCAGGCCCTTCTTGACCCCGTGCAGCGCCTCGTAGGCCAGGCGCCCGGGGGGTCCGCTGCGCTGCAGCGCCTGCTTGCCCCACTCGAGGAAACGCTCGTACCCGCGCGTGGTCCGCAGCGTCGACAGGTGATGGGCCAGGCCGCCGATCGTCGGCGCGTAGGAGCGTCCGTTGTCGTTGACGACGATCACGAGGTTGCGGTCACGCCCTGCCGCGATGTTGTTCAGGGCCTCCCAGGCCATGCCGCCGGTAAGGGCGCCGTCACCGATCACCGCGACCACATGACGCGAGCTCTCACCGCGCAGCTGGTAGGCCTTGGCCAGCCCGTCCGCCCACGACAGGGCCGTCGAGGCATGGGAGTTCTCCACGACGTCGTGGGCGGACTCCCCTCGCGAGGGGTACCCGGACAGGCCTCCCTGCCTGCGCAGACCCGAGAAGTCCTGCCGACCCGTGAGCAGCTTGTGGACGTAGGCCTGGTGACCCGTGTCGAAGACGATCCGGTCGTGGGGTGACTCGAAGACCCGGTGCAGGGCGATGGTCAGCTCGACGACGCCGAGATTGGGTCCGAGGTGCCCGCCCGTGCGCGAGACGTTCTCCACGAGGAAGTCCCGGATGCGCCAGGCAAGGTCGCGCAGCTCGTCGGGGGTGAGCCCACGCAGGTCACCCGGCCCGCGAACGGAGCCGAGATCAGCCATGCACTCGTCCTCCTCGTCGGTCGCGCCTCACCGGACCGCTTGGCAGGCGGCGTGCCGGTCGGCCCTGTCGAGTGTAGGTGTGGCACGCGCGGGCGACACCCCCACTGCCGGGCGCGGGCCGGCGCGCCTGCCGAGGCCGAAGCGCGCCCGAGTCGCGGCGGTGCACGGACCGTCACAGTCGCGGCACGTAGCGGTGCCCCCGAAGCGCCTCCTCGACCAGGGCGACGGCGCGCTCGACGGCCATGAGCCGGACCTGCTCCGCCTCCAGGACCTCCACGACGGCCTCGACACCAGGGGGTGGGACGACGCCGGCGAGGTCGGCTCGCACCGAGGCCAGCGCACGCCGCGCCCCGTCGGCGCCGGCGCGCATGTGGTGAGCCGCCAGGCGGGCCAAGGCGACAGGGAACCTGGACAGCACCGCGTAGCCGCGGTACTCGGGTGGGCACTGGTCCAGCAGCCACGCCACTGCTGTGCGCTCCCAGCCGGGCGCGCCCGCGGGACGCACGGTGCGTGGCCAGCCGGGCGGCGTGGTCCCGGAGGACCCGCTCGGCGGTGTGCGATCGGACACGAGCCCATCCTGCGCCCCGGCACCGACAGCCCGCACAGCCCTCGGCCTCGCCCTGCCTCGCCCTGCACCTGCCTAGGCCGACAGGACGCCGACAGGGTCGGCGAGCAGCCCCTCCCAGGCCAGCTCCGAGGCGCCGACCAGCACGGCGTCTCCGCCGAGCCGGGGCACCGCGAGCCGCACCTGGTCGGCGGGGGCGGCCAGCGCGGTCTCGCTGAGGGTGCGCCGCACGATGCCGGACGTCGCGGGGAACACCTCCCGAAGCAGGCCGCCCAGGATCACAAGGCTGGGGTTGAGCAGGTTGACGAGGCTGGCAAGCCCGAGCCCGAGGTACTGCGCCACACCGTCGAGGGCATGCGTGCCCTCCTCGGCGGCGGCGCGCAGCGCGAGCACGAGGTCCTCGCTGCTCACGGTGCCGAGGCCGAGAGCACGGGCAAGGGCGGCGGCTCCGATCTCGGTCTCCCAGCACCCCAGCGCGCCGCACCTGCAGTGGCCGCCACCGGGACGCACGAGCATGTGGCCCACCTCACCGGCGTAGCCGCCCGCACCGAGGGCGGGTCGCCCGCCCAGGATGAAGCCGCCGCCGACGCCGACCTCCCCGGCGATGAAGACCACGTCGTCGACCCCCTGGGCCACCCCGCGGCGGTGCTCGGCGAGCACGCCGAGGTCGGCGTCGTTGCCCACGCGCACCGCCAGGCACGGTGACTGGCGCGACAGGAGCTCGCCGAAGGGCTCGTCGACCCACCCGAGGTTGGGTGCGAAACGCACGCACCCGTCCTCCTGCCGGATCACCCCGGGCACCGACACGCCGAAGCCGACGACGCGCTGTCCGGCGGCCGGGTCCGCGAGCACGGCAAGGACCAGCCGGTGGATGAGCCCGGCCACGACGCCCGGCGACGGACGGGCCGTGGAGAGCCGACGGTGGCGGCGCACGACCACCCGCCCGCCGAGCCCGACCAGGGCGACGACCACCCGGTCGACGCCGACGTCGGCCGCGAGCACCTGCACGCCCTCGTGAGGGCTCACGACGAGGGAGGGCCGGCCGGCTCCGGCCTGGGTGCCGGCCGGCCGCTCCTCCCGCACCGCGTCGAGCGCGGTGAGCTCGGCGACCAGGGCCGCGATCGTGCTGCGGTTCAGGCCCATCCGGCTCGTCAGCTCGGCCCGGCTGAGCGGCCCGGACAGGTGCAGGTGGGTCAGGAGAGTGCCGAGGTTGTGCCTGCGGACGTCCTCCTGCGTGCCGCCGCGCACGGACGGTGCGCGCGACTGCGGGGGCATCGTGTCGTCCCTTCGCTCCCCTTGCTGCCTGACCCCGGGCCGCCCGACCGGCTAGCGGCCGGTCGCTGCCGCCCGACGACGAGCGATGGCGTCGACACTGGCCGCCAGCAGCAGGACCAGCGCGGTCACCACGTACTGTGGCGCCGAACCGGAGGTGATGAGTGGCAGGCCGTTGTTGATCACCGCGATCACGAGGCCGCCGAGGATCGCGTCGATGATGCGGCCCTTGCCGCCGAACAACGACACGCCGCCGATGACGGCCGCACCCACGGCGAGCAGCAGTGTGGTCGAGCCGCCCGTGGTGGGCGAGACCGAGTTGTCGCGGGAGGCGAACAGGATGCCCGCGACAGCCGCCATCGTGGAGCAGATGACGAAGCAGGCGATCCGGATGCCCGGCACGTTGATGCCCGCTCGACGCGCTGCCTCGGCGTTGCCGCCGACGGCGTAGACGTGCCGCCCGAACCCGGTGCGGCGCAGCACGAACGTGAGCGCGATCACGAAGACGGCCGTGATGGGCACGATGATCGGCACGCCCTTGAGGGAGTTCAGCGTGGGGTTGACGCTGCGCTCGACGCTGAGGATCCAGGTCGCCACCCCGAGGATCACGGCCAGCGTCACCGTCTTCGCCACGAAGACGGCGACGGACTCCGCCGGCAGACCCGCGGCCCGGCGCGACCGCATCCTGTTCAGGCCGAGGCCCACGTACACGAGGACGGACGCGACGTACAGGACCCATCCCCAGACCACGGGAAGGTTGTTGTTCATGATCGCCAGAATGGCCGGGTCACGGATCGGGATCGTCCCGCCCTCGCCGATGACGAAGAGCATCACACCCTGCAGGCCCAGGAAGAACGACAGCGTGACGACGAACGACGGGATGTTCAGCCTCGCCACCAGAAGCCCGATGACCACCCCGATGATGCTGCCGGTGACGAGGCAGCCGAGGATGGCGATGGGCCAGGGGTAGCCGCGCTCGGTCAGCAGCACACCCAAGATCGCCGCCGAGGTGCCCGCGGCGTAGCCTGCCGAGAGGTCGATCTCCCCCAGCAGGAGCACGAACACCAGACCCATGGCGACGTAGATGACACCGGCGCTCTGCTGCAGCAGGTTCGCGGCGTTGAGCGGCGTCGGGAAGGTCTCGGTGCGCACGACCGAGAAGAAGACGACGAGCACGATGAAGCCGAGGACCGCGGGAAGAGAGCCGACGTCGCCGCCCCGCACCTTCGCGAAGTAGTCGTGGACAGCCTCACCGATGCCGCCGGTGTCCGCGGCAGCCTCGACCTCCGCCGCCGGGTCGGTGGTCGTCGTCATGCCACAGCCTCCTTCGCGGTCTCCGGGGCCAGGCCCAGGGCGCCGGAGCGACCGGCGGTGATGAGCTCGACGACCTGGGAGTGCGTGACCGAGGCCGACGGCACCTGCGCGGCCATCCGCCCCAGGTACAGGGCCGCGATGCTGTCCGCGACCCGGAAGACGTCGTTCATGTTGTGCGAGATGAGGATGACGCCGAGCCCCCTGTCGGCCAGGCGGCGGACAAGCAGCAGCACCTGCTCGGTCTGGGCCACCCCCAGTGCGGCCGTCGGCTCGTCGAGGATGACCAGCTTGCTGTTCCAGAGCACGGCCCGGGCGATGGCGACGGTCTGCCGCTGACCGCCGGACAGGCTGGACACCTGCTGGCGCACCGACTTCAGGGTGCGCACCGACAGGCCCTTGAGCGTCTCCCTGGCCCGGCGCTCCATCGTCGTCTCGTCGAGGGTGATGCCGCTCTTGGCTTCTCGGCCGAGGAACATGTTGGAGACGACGTCGAGGTTGTCGCACAGCGCGAGGTCCTGGTACACCACCTCGATCCCCAAGGCGTTGGCCTGCTTGGGGCTGTGGACATGCACCTCCTGGCCGTCGAACATGTAGGACCCGGAGTCGAAGCCATAGATGCCGGCGACGCCCTTGATGAGGGTGGACTTGCCCGCACCGTTGTCACCGACGAGCGCGGTGACCTGGCCGGGCCAGACGTCGATGTCGACGCCCTTCAGCACGTCGACGGCGCCGAAGCTCTTGTTGATGCCGCGCAGGCTGAGCAGCGGCTGCGCATCCGCGGATGTGGTCATGCGTCCTGCCTCGTCGTCGGTCTCGGCCGGTCCGGCCCGGGTGTGGTCCGCCCGGGCGCGAGGAACGCCCGGGGGTCCGGGCCCATCATGGACCCGGACCCCCGCACGTCACATGTCAGGAGATGCCGTTAGCCGCACACGCGGTCTGTAGCTCAGGCGTGGTGCAGACCTTCTCCTTCGTGGTGAAGCCGTCGGCGATGACGTCCTTCACGTTGGCCTTGAAGATCGCCTGCGGGACGAGCAGGACCGACGGGACGTCGGCACCGGAGGTGGTGTCCTTCGTCTTGCCGGTGGCCTGGGCGTCCGCCCCTGCCTTGTCACCCTTGATGAGTGCGATCGCCAGTGCGGAGGCCGCGTCGGCTTCCTTCTTGATGGCCTTGTACACGGTCATGCACTGGGTGCCGAGCAGCACGCGCTGCAGGCCCTCGTCGGTCGCGTCCTGGCCGGTCACCGGCACCTTGCCGTCGAGCTTGTTCTGGCGCAGCACCGAGATCGCCGCGCCGCCGAGGCCGTCGTTGGCCGCGGCCACGCCGATGAACTGGCCCTTGAGCTTGGTGAACATCTGCTGGAAGACCGTCACGGCCTTGGTGTTGTCCCAGTCCGGGACGGCCTGGGAGTCGGCCACGGTGTAGCCGGCGGCCTTGATCGCGGCGTCGTAGCCCTCCTTGAACAGCGTCGCGTTGTTGTCCGTCGGCGAGCCGTTGAGCTCGACGACCGCGCCGGTGGTCTTGCCGCCGTCCTTGAGGCACTGGACGAGACCCTCGCCGATCTTCGTGCCGACGGCCTTGTTGTCGAAGGACACGTAGTACGCGGCGCCGCCACCCAGCGTCAGGCGGTCGTAGTCGATGGTCGGGATGCCCGCCGCGGCGGCCTTCTTGATGACCGCGGCACCGGTGTCGGAGTCGAGGTTGACGATGAGGAGCACCTTGACGCCGGAGCTGATCATGCCGTCGGCGATCGTCTGGAACTTCGCCTTGTCGCCACCGGCGTTCTGGATGTCGAACTGCACGCCGCCCGCGGTGAACGCGTCCGTGAGGAACTTGCGGTCAGCCGTCTCCCACCGAGCAGAGGATGCGGAGTCGGGCAGGATCACGCCGACCTTGCCACCGGCTGCGGGGGCGCTGCTGCTCGCGGAGGTGGAGGCGGACGGGGTCGCCGCGCCGGTACCGCTGCTGCTGCTCCCACAGGCGCTGAGCGCGAGCGCGCTCACGGCGCCCAACGCCACCAGTCCCATGTAACGCTTGTGCATGTGCTCCGGTCCTTCCTGGGGCCGGCCTGTCCGGCTCCGGGATCAGAGAACCCCCGTCCTCCGGGGGCCCGACCATCCCACGACCCCGACGGGGTCGCGGATATGTTGTCGGCGGCAACATATTCCTCGTGGGTCACGATCGGAAGGCCCAACCGGACACGTGGCGGTCACTTGTTCGTAACGATCGGATCTCGCAGGACCGAATACCCTCGCGCGACCGCCACTCAGCCCGACAAATACCCTGTATCACCTCAACACAGGCATCCTCAGCTGCGCACGAGCTGGCGCAGGACGTACTGCAGGATCCCCCCGTTGCGGTAGTAGTCGGCCTCTCCCGGGGTGTCGATGCGCAGTACGGCGTCGAACTCGACGGCGGAGCCATCGCCGCGAGCCGCGCTGACGTGCACGGTGCGCGGGATGCCCCCCTCGTTCAGGGCCGTCACGCCGCTCACCGTGTACGTCTCGGTGCCGTCCAGGCCCAGCCCGGCCGCGGTCGCGCCCGCGGGGAGCTGCAGCGGGAGCACACCCATCCCGATGAGGTTGGACCGGTGGATGCGCTCGTAGCTCTCCGCGATGACGGCGCGGACGCCGAGCAGCGCGGTCCCCTTCGCCGCCCAGTCGCGGCTGGACCCCGACCCGTACTCCTTGCCTGCCAGGATCACCAGCGGCACCCCGGCCGCCGCATAGGTCTGGGCGGCGTCGTAGATGGTGGTCTGCGCTCCCCCGGCCAGCAGGTCTGCCGTGAACCCGCCCTCCACGCCGTCCAGCAGCAGGTTCCTCAGCCGGATGTTGGCGAACGTGCCGCGGATCATCACCTCGTGGTTGCCGCGGCGGGAGCCGTAGGAGTTGAAGTCTGCGCGCTCCACCCCGTGCTCGCTCAGGTAGCGCCCCGCCGGGCTGTCGGCTTTGATCGAACCGGCGGGGCTGATGTGGTCGGTGGTCACCGAGTCGCCCAGCACCGCCAGCACCCGGGCACCGGCGATGTCGGTGACCGGCGAGGCCTGCGGGGCCATCCCCTCGAAGTACGGCGGCTTGCGGACATAGGTCGAGGCGGGGTCCCAGGCGAACGTGTCGCCCGTAGGCGTCGGCAGCCCGCGCCAGCGCTCGTCGCCGGCGAAGACGTCGGCGTAGTCGCGGGTGAACATCTCCTGGGTGATGGCCTGGGCCACCACGCGCTCGACGTCCTCGGCGGCGGGCCACACGTCCCGCAGGTACACCGGCACCCCGTCGGGGTCCTCACCCAGGGCGTCCTGCTCGACGTCGAAGTCCATCGTCCCGGCCAGCGCGTAGGCGATCACGAGCGGCGGGGAGGCGAGGTAGTTCATCTTGACGTCGGGGTTGATCCGGCCCTCGAAGTTGCGGTTGCCCGAGAGCACCGCGGTGACGGCGAGGTCGTTCGCCTGCACGGCCGCGGACACCTCCTCCGGCAGGGGGCCGGAGTTGCCGATGCACGTGGTGCACCCGTACCCCACGACGTGGAACCCGAGCTTCTCGAGGTAGGGCACGAGGCCGGCTCGCTCGTAGTAGTCCATGACGACCTTGCTGCCCGGCGCCAGGGACGTCTTCACCCATGGCTTGGCGCTGAGCCCCCGCTCGACGGCGTTCTTGGCCAGGAGCGCCGCGGCCACCATCACCGAGGGGTTGGACGTGTTCGTGCACGACGTGATCGAGGCGATCGCCACCGCACCGTGGTGCAGGTCGTAGCCACCGGCGGCGGGGCCCACGTGCACGCTGCGGGCAGGGTCGCTGGTGTAGGACGGCAGCACGGCCGCGAAGGCCTGCTTGGCCTGCGCGAGAACGATGCGGTCCTGGGGGCGCTTCGGGCCCGCGATGCTCGGCACGACGGTGGACAGGTCGAGCTCGAGGTACTCGGAGTACCGCGCCTCGTTGGCCGGGTCGTGCCAGAGTCCCTGCTCCTTGGCGTACGCCTCCACGAGCGCGATGTGCCCGGCTGCGCGCCCGGTCAGCCGCAGGTAGTCCAGCGTGACCTCGTCGATCGGGAAGATCGCGCACGTCGACCCGAACTCCGGGCTCATGTTGCCGATCGTCGCGCGGTTGGCCAGGGGGACGGCGGACACGCCCTGCCCGTAGAACTCCACGAACTTGCCCACCACGCCGTGCCGGCGCAGCATCTGCGTGATCGTGAGCACCACGTCGGTCGCCGTCGCGCCGGGGGGGATCGACCCGGACAGGCGGAAGCCGACCACTCGCGGGATCAGCATCGAGACGGGCTGGCCCAGCATCGCCGCCTCAGCCTCGATCCCGCCCACGCCCCAGCCCAGCACGCCGAGACCGTTGACCATGGTCGTGTGCGAGTCGGTGCCCACGCAGGTGTCGGGGTAGGCGCGCAGGATGCCCGGCCCGGCCTCCCGGGTCATCACGACGCGGGCGAGGTACTCGATGTTCACCTGGTGGACGATGCCGGTGCCCGGCGGGACGACCTTGAACTCGTCGAAGGCGGTCTGGCCCCAGCGCAGGAACTGGTAGCGCTCGCGGTTGCGCTGGTACTCGATCTCCATGTTGCGCTCGAGCGCGTCCTGCCGGCCGAACACGTCGGCGATCACCGAGTGGTCGATGACGAGCTCCGCGGGAGCCAGCGGGTTGATCCGCGCGGGGTCGCCGCCGAGGTCGGCCACCGCCTCACGCATCGTCGCCAGGTCCACCACGCACGGTACGCCCGTGAAGTCCTGCATGATCACGCGCGCCGGGGTGAACTGGATCTCGGTGTCCGGCTCGGCCTCGGGGTCCCACGCCGCCAGGGCTCGGATGTGCTCGGCGGTGATGTTCGCGCCGTCCTCGGTGCGCAGCAGGTTCTCCAGGAGCACCTTGAGGCTGTACGGGAGCGCAGCCGCGCCGTCCACAGCCGCCAACCGGAACACCTCGTAGTCCGCACCCGCGACCTGCAGCGATCCCCGTGCTCCGAAGCTGTCCTTGCTCACCGGTTGCTCCCTCGCGTCCGCACCCGTCGGGTGACCTGCCCGCTACCCCGAAACCGCCCTCTGCGGGGCATCCTGCCGCAGCCCGTCCACCGGGTCGCAGGGACCCTCTGCCGTGACTGCCACGCTAGCCGCAAAGTATCTCGATATCAAGATATATCTGCGTCGCCCGGGCCCGGCTCGAAGGCCGCGACGCACTCGACGTGGTGCGTCATCGGGAACAGGTCGAAGGCGCGCACCGAGGTCAGCCGGTACCCCCTGCCCGCGAGCACGGCCACGTCGCGCCCCAGCGCGGCCGGGTCGCACGCCACGTACACGACGACTCGCGGCCGCAGGCCGCACACCTGCTCCAGCACCGCGCGCGAGGCGCCCGAGCGCGGAGGGTCGAGGACGACGACGTCGGCGCCACCCTCGGCCGGGCCGCCGGGGGCGCACCACTGCGGCAGCACCCGCTCGACCCGGCCCTGTGCCAGCGTCACGGCCGGCAGGTCGTGCAGGCTGCGCCGCGCGTCGGCGACCGCGCGCGCCTGCGACTCCACGGCGAGCACCCGACCGGAGGCGCCGACCCGCCCCGCGAGTGCTGCGGCGAGCAGCCCCACGCCGCTGTAGAGGTCCAGGGCCAGCTCCCCGGGCCTCGGGTCGGCCATCGCGAGCACGGCCCCCACCAGCGCGGCCGGGGCACCCGGGTGCACCTGCCAGAACCCCGACCCGCTCACCCGGAAGCGCCGCACCGACCCGTCGACCTCCACGACCTCCTCGACCCAGGTCCGGCCCCGCAGGCCCCGGACCTCGCCGTCGGCCAGCACCGCCACGGCCGCCTCGCCGCCCAGAGGTGGCACGTCCACGCGGGCGCCGGGGCTCAGCGGCTCGAGCAGCACGAGCCGGTCCGCCGACCCGGCAGGTGCGACCACCTCCACGGCCGCTGCGCCGGTCCAGGAGCGCAGGCCGACGCCGAGCTCGGCGACCCGCCGGTGCGCGAGGGGGCACGCCTGGACCGCCACCACGGCGTGCGAGCGGTGTGCCCGCAGACCCACCCGGCCCTCGCCGTCCACCGCGAACCGCACGCGGGTGCGCCAGCCGAGGCCGTCGGCGTCCCCCTCGACGGCCTCCACCTCGAGGTGGGGCACGTCGACGCCGCCCAGACGTCGTAGCTGCTCCCGCACGACGGCCGCCTTGAGCCGGCGCTGCTCGGGGACCTCGACGTGCTGCCAGTCGCAGCCGCCGCAGCCTCCGGGGCCGGACACGGGGCATCGTGCAGCGACCCGGTGCGGTGAGGCCTGGAGCACCTCGACCGCGTCGGCGCGCCAGAACCGCTGCGCGTCGCCGCCCTCGGTGAGCCGCGCGAGCACGACCTCACCCGGCAGGGCGTGACGGACGAAGACCACCCGGCCTTCGTGCCGCGCGACGCAGTGACCTCCGTGGGCCACCGAGCCCACCTCGAGCCGCAGCAGCGGGGGGTCCGGCGGCTCCCCCTGAGCCGTCAGTGCCGGCTCCCGGCAGCGTCGTCGGCCTCGTCCCCGGCGCGGTCGCCCTCGTCGTCGTCGTCCAGCCCTAGCCTGCGCCGGCGCACCTGACCGGGCACCGTCGCCGCCTCCGCGCGCGCCTCGAGCCCCGCCGAGGACTCCAGCTGCCACGGGACGCTGGCCACCATCACCCCGGGTGAGTAGTGCAGCCGGCCCTTCAGGCGAAGCGCGCTCTGGTTGTGCAGCAGGTGCTCCCACCAGTGGCCCACGACGTACTCGGGCACGTACACGACCACGAGGTCACGCGGGCTCTCCCGGCGGATGCCGCGGACGTAGTCGATCACCGGCTTGGTGATCTCGCGGTACGGGGAGTCCAACGCCCGCAGCGGCACCGGGATCTCGCGCCGGTCCCATTCCTCCTGCAGCCGGTGCGTCTCGTCCGGGTCGACGACCACCGTGATCGCCTCCAGCACCGACGGGCGGGACGCCCGCGCGTAGGCCAGGGCGCGCAAAGTCGGTTTGTGGATCTTGGAGACGAGCACGATGGCGTGCACGCGCGAGGGCAGCACCCGCGCTTCACCGGGGGCCTCGACCTCGAGCTCGGCGCGCACATGGTTGTAGTGGCGCTGGATCGCCAGCATCAGGAGGTAGAGGCCGCCCATCGCCAGCAGCGCAAGGTAGGCCCCCCGGGTGAACTTCGTGATGAGGACGACGACGAGCACAGCGCCGGTGATCGTGAGACCCACGGCGTTGATGACCCGGGAGCGCTGCATGCGGCGCCGCGCGGCCCGGTCGGTCTCGGTGCGCAGCAGCCGGGTCCAGTGCCGCACCATGCCGGTCTGGCTCATGGTGAAGGAGATGAACACCCCGACGATGTAGAGCTGGATCAGCTTCGTGACCTCGGCGTTGTACCGGATGATCAGGGTGCACGCCGCGGCGGCGAGGAAGATGATCCCGTTGCTGTACGCCAGCCGGTCCCCGCGGGTGTGCAGCTGCCGGGGCAGCAGGTCGTCGCGCGCGAGGATCGACCCGAGCACGGGGAAGCCGTTGAATGCCGTGTTCGCGGCGAGCACGAGGACGATGCCGGTCGCCGCAGCGATGAAGTAGAAGGCGAACGGGAAGCCGGTGAACAGGGACCGGGCGACCTGGCTGATGATCGGGTCCTGGACGTAGGCGTCGCCGACGGGCTTGCCGTGGAGCAACAGCTGCGTCGCCGGGTTCTCCGCGAAGCGCACCTGCATGAGCCGGGCCAGGATGATGATCCCCATGAGCATCGTCACGGCGATCCCACCCAGCAGGGCCAGCGTCGTGGCGGCGTTGCGGCTCTTCGGCTTCTTGAACGCGGGCACGCCGTTGCTGATCGCCTCGACACCCGTCAGCGCCGCACAGCCGGAGGAGAACGCGCGCAGCAGCAGGAACCCCCCGGCGAGCCCGGTGATCCCTTGCTCGTAGCCCGGCTCGGCCACCAGGTCGAAGCGCGCACTGTAGGCCAGGGGCAGGTCGCCGAACGCGAACCGGAAGAAGCCCACGGCGCACATGCCCACGATCGCGGCCATGAACGCGTAGGTGGGCACGGCGAAGAACGTGCCTGACTCCCGCACCCCGCGCAGGTTCATCGTCATGAGGACGACGACCACGAGCACCGCGATCACGGCCTCCTTGCCACGCAGGGCGGGGATGGCGGCGGCAGCGAACTGGGTGCCGGAGGACACCGACACCGCGACGGTGAGGACGTAGTCGACCAGCAGCGCGCTCGCCACCGTCACCCCGGCCCGGGGACCGAGGTTGGTCGTCGCGACCTCGTAGTCCCCGCCGCCGGAGGGGTAGGCGTGCACGTTCTGGCGGTACGAGGCCACCACGATGAGCATGACGAAGGCGACGGCGAGGCCGATGACCGGGGCCAGCGCGACGGCGCTCACCCCGGCGATCGCCAGAGTGAGGAAGATCTCGTCGGGGGCGTAGGCCACCGACGAGAGCGCGTCGGAGGCGAAGACCGGCAGCGCGATGCGCTTGGGCAGCAGGGTCTCCGACAGCCGCTCGCTGTGCACGGGGCGGCCGACGAGGACGCGCTTGAGGGAGTTCGCGAAGTCCGGCACGGACGCCAATCGTAGGCGTCACCCGTGTAGCGTCACGCCTGACCAGTCCGCCGTTCGCCCCGCGGCGGGGGCGACCGGTCGGGAACCGCTGCGCGACACACGGCCAGTCAGCCACGAGAGAGCCGGGACGAGAAGTGCACTTCGTGATCATGGGATGCGGCCGAACCGGGGCAACCCTGGCCCAGATGGTGGAGGACCGGGGCCACACGGTGGCGGTCGTCGACCAGAACCCCGACGCCTTCCGCCGCCTGGGAGCCGCCTTCGAGGGCCGACGCGTGACCGGCCTGGGCTTCGACCGCGACACCCTCGAGGACGCCGGGATCCGCGAGGCCTACGCCTTCGCCGCGGTGAGCAGCGGCGACAACTCCAACATCCTCGCCGCCCGGGTCGCCCGCGAGACCTTCGGCGTGCACAACGTCGTCGCCCGCATCTACGACCCCGGCCGCGCCGAGGTCTACCAGCGCCTCGGCATCCCCACCGTCGCGACGGTGCGATGGACGGCCGACCAGGTGGTGCGCCGCCTGCTGCCCAGCGGGGCGGCGCCGGAGTACCGCGACGCGTCGGGGGCGCTGCTGCTCGGCGAGGTGCACGTGGACCTCGCCTGGGTGGGGCGGCGGATCACGGCGATCGAGACGCGCGACCGGCACCCGGGTGGCGTACCTGACCCGCCTGGGCGTCGGCATGATCCCCGAGGGCGAGACCGTCTACCAGGAGGGCGACCTGGTGCACCTGGTGATGGTCGAGGCGGACGCACCGCGGATCGAGTCGACGCTGGCGGCGGCACCGGTCGTGGAAGGGGCGCACTGATGCGCGTCGTCATCGCCGGTGCCGGCAGCGTGGGCCGCTCGATCGCCCGGGAGCTGCTGGGCAACGGCCACCAGGTGCTCCTCGTCGACCGCGACCCGTCCGCCATCCGCGTCGACAGCGTGCCGGACGCCGAGTGGCTGCTCGCGGACGCCTGCGAGATCGCCTCGCTCGCCGAGGCGGGTCTGGCCGACTGCGACGTCGTGGTCGCTGCGAGCGGTGACGACAAGGTCAACCTCGTGGTCTCGCTGCTCGCCAAGACCGAGTACGGGGTGCCGCGCACCGTCGCACGGGTCAACAACCCCAAGAACGAGTGGATGTTCGACGAGGCCTGGGGGGTGGACGTCGCCGTGTCCACCCCGCGACTGATGACCGCCCTCGTCGAGGAGGCGGTCTCCGTCGGCGACCTGGTGCGGATCTTCACGTTCCAGCAGGGCCGGGCGAACATGGTCGAGCTCACGCTGCCCGCAGGACTCACCCCTGGCCGGTACCACGGTCGGGGAGATCGAGTGGCCCCCGGACACGGTGCTCGTCGGGATCATCCGAGGGGACCGGCCCATCGCCCCCAGCCGCGACGACACCCTCGAGGCCGCCGACGAGCTCATGTTCATCACCGTGCCGGAGAGCGAGGACGCGCTGCAGCACCTCCTCAGCCCGGCGCGTCACCGCTGACGGGCTCGGGCTCGGCGGTCTCGGGCGGGCGCGCCACGGGCACCCTCCGCACGATGAGCCAGGTGAGGCCGAGGACGAGGCCGTACAGGGGCAGGCCGAGCGGGACGGCGGCAGCACCGAGCGCCGCTACCCGACCATGGCGGAACAGCGGCACCTGGAAGGCCAGGCGCAGGGCGAACATGCCCACCCAGACCCACGTCGCCCAGACGTAGACCCGGTACCGCTGCGGCACCTCGCGCCAGTGCGTGTGCTCGCCCAGGAAGAACCCGAGCAGGACGCCGATCAGCGGCCACCGCACCGCGATCGAGCCCGCGTAGAGGAGGGCGAACGCGGCGTTCTTGACGATGGACAGCAGGAAGAAGTCGATCGCGCGCCCGGTCAGCAGGGCCACGCCCGCGCCGAGCCCGATCCCGACCACCCCGGAGACGGCCGGCGTGACCGGGGCGCGGGTCACGACCCGGACGACCAGGAGGACGACGGCGACGCTCAGCGCGGCGATGACGGAGGGCCACAGGGCTCGGGTCACCGCGTAGGTGGCGCTGAAGACGACGACCGGCAGGACGGACTCGACCAGCCCGCGGACCCCGCCCACGGCGTCGGCGACCGAGAAGGTCTCCCCCGCCACCTGGCTGAGGCCGCGCACCCCCGGCACCGCTGCGTGCACGACCTCCGGGGGGACCCCCGCGTCCGGCTCGCGGGGCGCCCCCGAACCGCGCACCGGTCCGGTCGCCGGCTCAGTCACCGGCTCACTCACCGGCTCGAGGGACGAGCTCGTACCGGGGGTTGAAGAGCACGTGCTGGCCGTCGGAGGACGTGATCATGCCTTCGACCCGGACCCGGCGGCCCGGCTCGATGCCGGCGATCTGCCGGCGCCCCAGCCACACCACCGACAGGCTGCCCGTGCCGTCGTAGAGCTCGGCCTCGAGAGCCGGCACGCCCGCGCGGGGCCGCAAGGTCACCGACCGCAAGGTGCCGCACGCACAGGCACGCCGGCGGGGGACCAGCTGCGACACCGGCGTCCCGCCGAGCAGCTCCGCCTGCACCCTCTCGGCCTCGGCGTGCACCTCGTTCTGCGGCGCGACCAGGCGTGACAGCCGCTCGCGCCACCCCGAGTGCTCCTGAGCCATGAGCCCAGCCTACGGCGTGCGTCCTGCCTCGCGGGGTGGAGCTCAGTGGATCTCGGTGATCTCCGGCCCACGTCGGAACGGCTCGAGCGGCTCCCGCGAGGCCGCGTCGGGGTCCTCGGCGAGCTCCGGGCCACCGGCTCCCGGCAGCTGGAGCGGCAGGAGCTCCCGCGGGGCCATCGCCTCGCCACCGCGAACCACGACGACGTCGCGAACGACCGCGTCGAGGGTCGCCCCGGCCTCGGCCTGGTAAGCGGCGGGCCCGTGGAACACCGCCCGCAGGAACCATCGCGGCCCGTCGACGCCGGCGAACCTGGCCGGCTGGTGGGTGGTTCGCCCGTCGGGCGTGCGGGCAGGCAACCGGGCGAGCAGCTCGCGGCCGAACGGACCCGGGACCTCGTCGACCGTCCCGCCCTGCTTGGTGATGCCGGAGGCGATCTCGGCTCGGATCTCCTCCCAGATCCCGCTCGAGCGCGGCGCGGCGAAGGCCTGCAGCTGTACCGCCGAACCGCCCAGATGGACCGTCGCGGCGGTGACCCGACCGCTCGTCTCGTCCACCTCCAGGCGCAGCTCCATGCCGTCGCGCCCGCGCAGCTGAAGCGCACCGAGGTCGACGTAACCCTCCGACGCGTCCTGCTCCGCGGCGTCCCACGGACCCTCCGACCGGTCGGACAGGCCCGGGACGTCGGGGACGTCGGGCTGCGGTGGCTCGTCCTCCAGGAGGGCGGCGTCCTGCGGCTCCTCGCCCTCATCGCGTCGCCTGCGGCGCAGAATGCTCACTGGGGCTCCCTCGTGACTGGGCTCGGCGTGACGGGCCTCTGTGTGACGGACCCGTCGGCGCCGGCCACGCCGCCGAGGTCTGCGGTGGACACGCGGCCCCCGGAGGAGCCGAAGCCTCCGGTCGACCCCAAGCCTGCGGTGCCGCGCACCGAGCCCGGGAGGCGCTCGACCTCCACGAAGCGCGCCTTCTCGACACGCTGGACGACGAGCTGGGCTATGCGGTCCCCGCGCCGCAGGTGCACGGGCTCGGTGGGGTCGGTGTTCAGCAGGGTCACCGTGATCTCGCCGCGGTAGCCGGCGTCGACCGTCCCTGGGGCGTTGAGGACGGTGACCCCGTGGCGGGCGGCCAACCCCGACCGAGGGTGGACGAAACCGGCGTAGCCGGCCGGCAGTGCGATGGCCACCCCCGTCCCCACGGTGCGGCGCTGCCCCGGGGCGAGCGTGACGTCCTCGACCGCGAGCAGGTCCGCGCCGGCGTCTCCGGGGTTGGCGTAGGCAGGTTCGGGCAGCCCCGTGTCGAGCCGCAGCAGCAGGACCTCGACGGGGGCACCCTGGGCGCCAACGGTCACGTCCGGAAGGGTATCCGCCGACCGGCGGCGTCCGGACCACATGGCACTCTTGGGCGCATGGCCGGCAGTCCGCACCACCGGGGCGAGGAGCAGACCCGCCAAGGCCCGTCGCACCGCGAGTGGCTGCGGCCGGCCTGGTGGGTGTGGGTGGCTGCAGCCGGCTTCGCGGCGTCCTGGGGGGTCGTCGTCCTGCGCTACAGCGCGACCGGTGCTGTCGTCACGTCGGTCCTTGTGCTGCTCGCGTGCGCGGCCGGGCTGTGGTCGTCCTCCCCCGCGATCGTCGTCGCAGGCGGGACGCTGACTGCGGGGCGGGCGCGCATCCCGGTCCGCATGCTGGCTCGGATCGAGGTGCTCGACGCGGACGGCATGCGTCAGGCCTTGGGGCCCGGACTGGACGCGCGCGCCTACCTGTGTGTTCGGGGGTGGGTGCACTCCGGCGTGCGCGTCTGGGTGGACGACCCTGACGACCCCACGCCGTACTGGGTGGTGGCCACGCGGCGTCCCGCGGAGCTGACGGGAGCCCTGCGCGCGGCAGGGTGCGGAGCGCTCGACCGCTAGGCCGCGCACTCCTTGCACACCGGCTGCCCGCCGTCCTCGCGAGCGAGCTGGCTGCGGTGGTGCACAAGGAAGCAGCGCGAGCACGTGAACTCGTCGGCCTGCCTCGGGAGCACCCGGACGGACAGCTCCTCGTTCGACAGGTCGGCGCCCGGCAGCTCGAAGCCCTCGGCCGCCTCGATCTCATCCTCGTCGACGGCACCGGAGACCTTGTCGACCCGGCGTGCCTTGAGCTCCTCGATGGAGTCCTCGCCGAGGTCGTCGTCGGTCTTGCGAGGTGCGTCGTAATCGGTCGCCATGGGCGTCACGCTCCGGTGTCTCGGCGCTTGCAACGGTGGTCGCGGTGGTAACGCGATGGGCGGCCGTTTTGTGCCCACCACGGAGCGCAGATTGTGCACTACAGATCGTAGGAATGCGAGCCGGCCACGCGCAGGCGGGGTGGGTGACTCTCACGACGGCCCCGGCGACTGCCACGGCCGGATCGCCGGCCGACCTGCGAGATGTCCCCGGCGCCGATTAGGGTGCCCTCAGACCCCGCCCAGGCGTGCGCCCTCGCGGCGGGTTTCGGAGGTGGCGTGTGACCAGCCGACGCGGGCGGAGGAGCCGGTGACCGACTTCAGGAGCGAGATCATCCGCCGGGTGAGCGAAGCCCGACAGGCGCTGAGCGAGGCCCGCGACAACGACGACCACTACCTGGTGGACGTGCGGCTGGGCGAGCTCGACGGCCTTGCCCGCATCGCCTCCGACCACGGGATCGCCGTCCCCGGTGTCGACGACGACCTTGCCATGCACGGCATCGTCACCGGCGCCCGCCTGCAGGACGCCGCCGAGGAACCGCGGATCGCCTGACCGCACGGCTCGGCCCTCTCGGCCGTTCACCCCGTACTAGTCACCCTTACGGCTCAGTCGTCACGGGCGGCGTCCAGCTCCTCCAGCCGGACCGCGAGCCACCCGCAGAGCGGCTCGGCCGCGGCGACCACCATGTCCGAACCGGGGGGGCGCCCGCTGGTCCCTCGCACGGCCCCGCCGGCTTCGGTCACCACGAGCATGGCCGCCGCCAGGTCCCAGGCGTTGAGCCCGCGCTCGTAGAACGCGTCGAGCCGACCGGTCGCGACCAGACACAGGTCGATGGCGGCGCTGCCCATCCGCCTGATGTCGCGGACCTCGGGCAGCAGCGACCCGAGCACCCGGGCCTGCACACGCCGGCGTGGTGCCAGGTAGCCGAAGCCGGTGCCGACGAGGGCTGCCGGCGGCGCGACCGCATCGGGCACCTGCAGCCGTTGACCGTCGAGGAACGCCCCGGCTCCCCGGACGGCCGTCCAGGTCTCCCTCGTCGTCGGTGCGTACACGCACCCCGCCAGGGGTGCCCAGGCGCCCGGCACCGTCGGGTCACCCGTCGTCAGGGCGATGCTCACGGCGAACGCGGGCAGCCCGTACAGGTAGTTCACCGTGCCGTCCAGCGGGTCGACGACCCAGGTCAGCCCCGACGTTCCCGCCTGCAGCCCCGACTCCTCACCCAGCAAGCCGTCGTCGGGATGCTCGCCGAGCAGGATCGAGCGCACCAGCGCCTCCGCGGCATGGTCCATCGCCGTCACGACGTCCGTCGGGCTCGACTTGGTCTCGGCCACCTCGACGGTCGCCGGTCGGTGGTCACGCAGCAGGGATCCCGCCTCGCGGGCGGCGCGCTCGGCCAGGCGGGCGGCGGCGGCCAGATATGCCGGGTCGGGAGGCGCGGCAGCGTCGGGGGGGAGCGGGACGTCCGGTCGGGTCACGGTCGTCGCCCCTCAGTCCGAGCCGCATGCCGCGGGCAACGGCGCGCGCGGGTTGGGGCAGCACCGGCTCGGGCAGACGTCGGGCGAGGGCCCGAGCCGACCGGCAGCAGGGCGTGGTGGCGGCTCGCCGACCCCGGTGCGGGCCCGCTCAGCGGCGGCGCGCTCCAGCACCAGGTCGACCAGCCCGGACACGAACTCGGGGGCAGTCCCCGGGGTGGCCGCACGGACCAGCCGGATGCCGAGCCCGGCAGCGGTGGCCGCAGCCTCGGTGTCCAGGTCGTAGGCCACCTCCATGTGGTCGCTGACGAACCCGATCGGGGCCAGGACCACCGCGCGCACCCCGCCCGCGTGCAGTACCCGCAGGTGGTCGTTGACGTCGGGCTCGAGCCAGGGCTGGCCGGGGGGTCCCGAGCGGGAGCAGAAGACGAGGTCCCACGACGGGGCAGGCGCACCGTCGGCTCGCAGGGCCTGGGCCACGGTGGCGGCCACGTCGTCGTGCTGGCGCAGGTACGCACCGCCGTCCGGGCCGGAGGTCTCGTTCGCCGCCGTCGGCACCGAGTGCGTGACGAACACCAGCCTCGCATGGCCCCGGTCAGCCTCGTCCACCTGGCGCCATGCCCGCGACACTGCCGCGGTGAGGGCGGCGACGAAGCCGGGGTGGTTGAAGAAGTGGCGCACCTTGTCCAGCACCAGGGTCGGGCCCGCGGGGTCCAGCCCGGCCAGGGCCGCGGCCAGGTCCTCCCGGTACTGGCGGCACCCGGAGTACCCGGAGTAGGCGCTGGTGACGAGGACCGCGGCGCGGCGCACCCCGTCCCGCTGCATCTGGTGCAGGGTGTCGGCGAGCATCGGGTGCCAGTTGCGGTTGCCCCAGTAGAGCGGCAGCCGCAGACCGCGCGCCTCGAGCTCGGTGTGCAGCGCCGAGAGCAGCGCGCTGTTCTGCTCGTTGATCGGGCTGGAGCCGCCGAACGCCAGGTAGTGCTCGGCCACCTGCTGCAGGCGCTCGGGCGGGATCCCGCGCCCGCGGGTGACGTTCAGCAGGAACGGCATGACATCGTCGGGGCGGTCGGGGCCGCCGAAGGACAGCAGCAGGACGGCGTCGTAGGGGTCCGCGTCGCTCACTCCCGCGATCATGCCAAGCCGACCGCCAGGCGGCGAGCCGGCCTCGCGACGAACGGCGCGGGCACGATGCCCGTCGGACCGGTCCGGCGACGCGCCGCCGGCATGCTTCATATCGCCGGCCAGCGATGGCACCCTCGACCTCAGGACGATGCTGGAGGGAAGTGCCGCCATGCAGGACCTCACGCTGGTGGGCGTGCACGAGGACGGCGAGCACGTCGTCCTCGCAACGGCCGACGGCCAGAGGTTCCGTCTGCACGTGGACGACGCGCTGCGCGCCGCCGTGCGCAGGGACCGGCCCCGGCTGGGCCAGCTGCAGCTCGAGATGGACGGGCGGCTGCGCCCTCGCGACATCCAGGCTCGCATCCGGGCGGGGCAGAGCGCCGAGGAGGTCGCCGAGGCGGCAGGCGTGCCGGTCGAGCACGTTCGCCGTTACGAGGGTCCGGTGCTCGCCGAACGCGAGTACGTCGCCGGTCAGGCGCGCGGCGTCGGTGTCCGGCGCCTGTCCGGCCCGTCGGGGGCCGGGCTCACGACGCTCGGCGACCTCGTACGTGAACGGCTCGGGCACCGCGAGGTGGACGCCGAGGCGGTCGTCTGGGATGCCTGGCGAGCCGAGGACGGCACGTGGACGGTCCAGGTGACGTTCAGCGCCGGGGCCCGTGACCGGGTGGCGCAGTGGGCGTTCGACGCGGGAGTGCGACATGTCACCCCGCTCGACGACGAGGCCCGGTGGCTCACGGACTCCGACCCGCTGGAGGCAGGGCCGTTGTCGCACCGCCGCCTGATGCCGGTGCGCGACCTGGTCTACGACGTGGCCGAGACCGGTGCCGTGCGCCGGGTCTCCGACGGCGAGGGCGCTGTTTCGGGTCGTGGGCCATCGACAGTGCAGCTGCTGGACTCCTTGCGTGAGCGCCGCGGACGGCGGGCCCGCCCGCTGGCGGTCGAGGACGAGCCGGGCGCGGCACCGGAGGCCGTCGAGAGAGCCATCGACTCCCTGCTCACGAGGGCCGAGGTGCTCGGGGACCCCCCGCCCGCACCGCAGCTTCGCGCCCGCCGGCAGGACGTCGCGGACGCCCTCGACCTGGACGCCGCCGTCGCCCTCGACCTGGACGGTGCCGTGCCGCCCGCGGGAGCAGCCGGGCATGACCCGGAAGCCGACCCCCCCGCGACGTCGTCGAAGCAGCGCCGGACACCGACGAGCACACCCGCTGGCACCCCCAGTGACCCGCCCCCTGCTCAGTCCGGTCAGTCCGGTCAGTCCGGTCAGTCCGGTCAGTCCGGTCAGTCCGGTCAGTCCACCGGCGCACGGCCGCCGGGTCGCGCCCCTGTGCGCAGCGTCAGCCGCAGCGTCACGCGCACGGTGACTGCCACGCATGGCGTCGGCACGCCGATCATCGTGCTCCCTGAGGACACACCTGCCTCGGACCCCGTACCCGCCTCGGACCCCGTACCCGCCTCGGTACCTGTTCCGGCACCCGCCCCCGTGCCCGCGGCGCCCCCCGGCGGTGGGGCCGCCCGCCCGGCGCCAGGCGCTCCGGGGGGCTCCCGCAAGTCGCGTCGGTCCAGCGTGCCGAGCTGGGACGACATCGTGTTCGGCTCCCGCAGGGAGTAGCCCCGAGCGTGGCGCTGGGGGGCCGCGCTCAGAGGACCCCGGGAGCGGCGACGAGCAGCGGCACGAGCGACTCCTCGGGGGTGCGGGCTCCGTGCAGCCCGAGCAGGCGCAGGAGCTCCGGACGCTGCGTCCGGGAGTCCACGACGGCGAACGGCAGGGTGGCCGAGGTCACCACGTCGCCGATCCGAGGCAGGACGGTCGCCGTGACACTGCCGAACCACCCGCGGCGCACGGCCTGGTCCCTGGTCAGCACATCCATGTCGACGCCGACGCGCTCGCGCCACGCCGACACGACGTCGTCCGCCGCGCCCGGTCGGCAGTACAGGTGCAAGGCCCTCGGCTCGCCGCCGACGTGGCGCACGCCGTCCACCAGCTCCGGCTCGGCTGCCAGGTCGAGGCGCCGCGAGAAGGGCACGTCGACCATCCCGTGGTCGGCGGTGACGACGACCAGCGCCTTGCCGGCAACGCCCTCGACCAGGCGCCTGAGCGCCGCGTCCGTGGCGGCCACCTCCTCCCCCCACTGCCACGAGTCGAAGCCGAAGACGTGCCCGACCTTGTCCACCTCGCCCCAGTAGAGGTACACCAGGCTTCGTCTGGCCGAGGATGCGGCGGCTATCGCGGCGTCCACCCGGGCGTCGAGTGGGCCCGCGGCGACGAACCGGCCACCGCGCAGCGCTGCCTGGGTGAGCCCCGAACCGTCGAAGTACGCCGGGCCGATGCGCGCGACGTCGAGCCCGGCCTCGGCGACCTGCTCGAAGAGCGTGCGGTGCGGCTGCCAGGCCACAGGGTCGACCAGCGGGTCCCACGCCAGCTCGCTGAACACCGCGTCCCGGGCGGGGTCGAGGACGTCGAGGCCGACCAGGCCGTGGGTGCCGGGCAGCAGACCCGTGCCGAACGTGCCCATGCTCGTCGCGGTGGTGCTGGGAAAGCCGACATCGAGCGTCCGGGCAGACGGCAGACCCCGCAGGTGACGCAGGAAGGGCGCGTGCCCGCCGCGCTGCTGCAGCTGCCGGTCCCCCAGCCCGTCCACGAGGACGACGACCGCGCTGCGTGCCGGTGGCAGGTCCAGACTCCGTCCCCCGCGACACCGAGGCCCGCTTCCCCGGGCAGGTCGGGCAGGCGGGCGACGGGCACGCTCGGCAGACCGACGCCGAGGCTGCGCGCGAGCGCCGGGAGGACGTCGGCGAGCGTCGCAGCCCGGGTCACGCCACCGGTGCGGCGCGCGGGCCGGACGTGGCTGCGGACAGCGCTCGGGCGAACGCGATCGCCTGCCGCACGGCACCGGCGCCCTCGGCGTCGGAGCTCAGCCGCACGGAGATGTCGTCGGCGGCGAGGGTTCCCGTGTAGCCGTGGTCGGCCTCGCACTCGGGGTCGGAGCACGACGCCGGCTCCAGGTCGACCCGGCTCAGGGCGCCCCAGCCGATGGTCATGCTCAGCTCGCGCGGCGTGTCGCCGGAGCGATGACGTTCGGGACCGGTCACCGCATGGGTGAGCACCACCGAGCACACGCGGGACAGCGGCACGGCCTCGGTCGAGGCCGACGCGTAGGGCTCCGGGCTGAACTCGTCGGGCTCGTGGTCGTCGGCGTGGGCCACGAGCAGCCGCGTGGCGGTGAGCACGAGCACCGTCACATGCCTGCGGACCTCGCGGTCGAACGTCGTCTCGGGGTGGACGAGGTGGCTGACGACCTCCTCGCCGGCCAGCGCGACGTCAACCGAGTCACCCACGAGAGCCGGGTAGTAACCGGCACGGTCGATCTCGTCGCGCAAGGCGCGTGGCAGACCGTTGGGTCCGCTCATCATCCGGGGGGCGGCATCGCCGTGTCGATCGCGCACCCGGCCATCCTGTCACTGCGCCCCGACCTGCCACGAGGCGCCGTGCACATGGCCATCGTGCGCCGCTCAGCCGGCGGTGAGCTCGCGCCGTCCGCTGTCGGTCCTGGCGGGCCCGGGGGCCACCCGGATCTCGGCGGTGAGCACCGCGGCACCCCGCTCGCCGACCACCACCGGGTTCAGCTCCAGCGCACAGACGTCGGGCAGGTCGTCGGCCAGGCACGAGACTCGAGCGATCACGTCGTGCAGGGCGTCGACGTCCACCTCCTTGGCTCCCCGGTGGCCGAAGAGCTTCGGCGCGGCGCGCACCGAGCGCACGAGGTCGGCGACGTCGGTGTCGGTGAGCGGGGGGATCCGGTGGGCGACGTCGCCCAGCAGGTCGCTGGCGTCGCCACCCAGCCCGAACGACACCACCGGCCCGAACAGCGGGTCCTCCACCGACCGCACGACGCAGGCGACCCCCGGGGCGCACATCCGCTGAACCACGAGGGTGCCCGCCCTCGAGCCGTGCTGGGCCTGCATCTGCACCACCCGCTCGCGTACCTCCTCGGGGCCGGACAGGTCGAGGTGCACGCCCCCGAGGTCGACCCGGTGTCGCAGGTGGGGGTGGGTGCTCTTCAGCGCCACCGGCCAGCCGAGCGTCTGCGCGGCAGCGATCGCCGCCTCGGCGTCGGCCGCGGGCGTCGCCGGCCACACCGTCACGCCGTAGCAGGCAAGCAGCAGCGCCGCCTCGTCGTCGCTGAGCTGCCTGCCCTGCGGGTCGTCGGCAAGGATCGCCTCGACCTGACGGGCGGCGGCGGTGCGGTCGCACCCGGGCGGGTCCACCCGGTGCCCGGGGTCGCGGCGTCGCCACGCGCTGTAGCGGGTGGCCGCGGCCAGCGCGCGCACCGCCTCCTCCGGTGTCGAGTAGGTCGGCACCACGTGCTCCTCGGCGGCCAGCTGGTCGCGGCCACCGCGCATGCCGAGCATGCACGCCACCACGGGCTTGCTCGACGCGGCGGCGGCGCGGGCGAGCATCCGCGCCACGTCCGTGTCCGGCGTCACGATCGGCGGGATGAAGCCGGCCACCACGCAGTCGACGGCCTCGTCGGCGAAGGCCGCCACCAGCGCGTCGAGGAAGTCCTGCGGCGTCGCCTGCGGGCGCAGCCCGACCGGCCCGTGCACCACGTCGAGCCGCCAGCTCGAGCACGCGTCCGCGACCAGCGCGCCGAGCGCGTCGCTGTTGGCGACGATCCCGACGTTGGACCCCGCGGGCAGGGGCTGCTCGATGAGGAGCTGGGCGACGTCGAAGAGCTGGTGCACGTTCTCCACCCGGATGCACCCGCTCTGGCGCAGCATGGCGTCGAACGCCTCGCGGGGCGCGCGGGTCTCGCGCACGGCGTGCCCCGGCGGCACGCCGAACCCCGATGTCCCCGACTTCACGACGACCACCGGCTTGGTGCGTGCCAGCCGGCGCGCGATGCGCGAGAACTTGCGCGGGTTGCCGATGCTCTCCAGGTAGAGGCCGACCGCCTCGGTCCGCGGGTCCTCCTCCCAGTACTGCATGCAGTCGTTGCCGGACACGTCCGCGCGGTTGCCCGCCGAGACGAACGTCGACAGGCCGACGCCCCGACGCGCCGCGGACTCCAGCACCGAGACCGACAGCGCGCCGGACTGGCAGAACAGGCCGAGCCGGCCGTCAGCGGGCAGCTCAGCGGCCATCGACACGTTCATGCGCACCGCCGGGTCCACGTTCAGCACGCCCCAGGAGTTGGGCCCGAGCACCCGCATGCCGTGCGAGCGCGCGAGGCGCACGAGCCGGCGCTGCCGTTCCAACCCCTCGGGCCCGGTCTCGGCGAACCCCCCGGACAGGACGACGACGCCGCGCGCCCCCACCTCGGCGGCCTCGCCCACGACGTCGAGCACGGCGGCCGCGGGCACCGCAACGACCACCAGGTCCACGGGAGGCGCCAGGTCGGCCAGGCGGCGGACGGCCGGGACGCCCAGCACGGCGTCCGCCTCGGGGTGCACCACGTGCAGCGCCCCGGTGAACCCACCGGCGAGCACGTCGGAGAGGAGCCTGTGCCCGATCGTCCCCGGGCGACGGCTGGCGCCGACCACGGCGATGGTCGAGGGGGTCAGCAGCCCCTGGACGCTGCGGGCCTCGGCCCGGTGCTCGCGCGACTCCATGACGGCGATCGACCGCTCGGTGGGGTCGATGTCGAAGCCGAGCGAGATCACACCGTCCTCGAACGCGTGCTGCACCTCGTAGCCCGCCTCGCGGAAGACGGTGAGCATCTTGCGGTTCTGCGGCAGGACCTCGGCGGTGAAGCGGTGGATCCCGTTCTCCCGCGCGGCTGCGGCCAGGTGCTCCAGGAGGACGGACCCGACCCCGCGGCCCTGGTGGGCGTCGCTGATGTTGAAGGCCACCTCGGCGGAGCGGGCGTCGATGCGGTCGTAACGCCCGACGCCGATGATGTCCCCACCCATGAGCGCCACGAAGGCCACCCGGGCGTGGTGGTCGACATGGGTGAAGCGATGGACGTCGCGGTCGGACAGGTGCGGCATCGGCGCGAAGAAGCGCAGGTAGACCGACTCCGGGGACTGCGAGTCGTGGAAGCGCGCGAGCGCGGGCCCGTCGTCGGGCGTGATGGGCCGCAGGTGCGCCGTCGCGCCGTCGCGGCAGACGACGTCGGCCTCCCAGTGCGGGGGTAGCCGGACGGGTCCGGCTCGTCCGAGCGGTCTGGGGCGGCGGTCTCAACGGGCGTCGGCCACGGACCCAGGCTACTGAGGCACAGGTGTTCCCCCGCCGTCGCCGCTGGTGGCATCGTTCGCCCATGACCAGCCCCACGCCTCACGAGTCCTTCCGCGCCGCACGCGACCTTCTGCTGCGGCTGCGCGACGACCAGGCCGCGGCCCACGAGCAGTTCCGCTGGCCACGCCCCGAGCGCTTCAACTGGGCGAGGGACTGGCTCGACCACGTCGCGGGCGACCCCGTGTCCGGGGCGCGCGTCGCCCTGTGGGTCGTCGAGCCGGACGGCGCCCAGCATCGCCTGACGTTCGCCGAGGTCGCCGCCGGCTCGGGGCGGCTCGCCGCGTGGCTGCAGAACCAGGGGGTGGCCCGCGGGGACCGGGTGCTCGTGATGCTCGGCAACCAGGTGGAGCTGTGGGAGACCGTCGTGGCGTGCATCCGCCTGGGGGCCGTCGTGATCCCCGCGACGACGCTGCTCGCCGCGGCCGACCTGCGCGACCGGCTCGACCGGGGCGCGGTGCGGCACGTCGTCGCGCGCTCCGACGACACCGCGAAGTTCGACGGGCTGCACGGGGGGTGGACACCCATCGCCGTCGGGGCGCCTGTCGAGGGCTGGCTCAGGTACGGCGACGCCGCCGCCCTGCAGACCTGGACCACGCCGGAGGTCGACACCGCAGCCGACGACACGCTGCTGCTGTACTTCACGTCGGGGACGACTGCCTCGCCGAAGCTGGTGGAGCACACGCACACCTCGTACCCGGTCGGCCACCTGGCGACCATGTACTGGGCCGGGCTGCAGCCCGGCGACGTGCACCTCAACATCTCCTCGCCCGGCTGGGCCAAGCACGCGTGGAGCAACCTGTTCGCTCCCTGGAACGCCGAAGCCACCGTGCTCGTGGTCAACCAGGCGCGTTTCGCGGCCGAGCCCCTGCTCCAGGCCATGGCCGACTGCGGCGTCACCACCTTCTGCGCCCCGCCGACCGTGTGGCGGATGCTCGTGCAGGCCGACCTCGCAGCCTGGCGCGGACGGATCCCGCTGCGCGAGGTGATCGGCGCGGGCGAGCCGCTGAACCCCGAGGTGATCGACCAGGTGCGCCAGGCCTGGGGGGTCACCGTCCGCGACGGGTTCGGCCAGACCGAGACGACGGCGCAGATCGGCAACGCCCCCGGGCAGCGCGTCGTCCCCGGGTCCATGGGCCGGCCGCTGCCGGGCTACGAGGTGGTCCTGGTCGACCCGGTCAGCGGGGCGGTTCGGGAGGGTGCGGGGGTCGAGGGCGAGGTGTGCCTGCGCCTGGACTCCCCCGTGCTCGGTCGCCCCGTCGGGCTCATGGTCGGCTACCGCGACGACGACGAGCGCTCCGCCGAGGCCATGCGCGGCGGGGTCTACCACACCGGTGACGTGGCGAGCCGCGACGAGGACGGCTACATCACCTACGTCGGGCGCTCCGACGACGTGTTCAAGGCCTCGGACTACCGGATCAGCCCGTTCGAGCTCGAGAGCGTGCTCATCGAGCACCCGGCCGTGGCCGAGGCCGCGGTCGTGCCGTCGCCGGACCCGCTGCGGCTGGCCGTGCCGAAGGCCTATGTCGTGCTGGCGTCGGGCTGGGAGCCGACCGCGCAGACGGCAGCGGCGATCCTCGGCTACGCCCGCGAGCACCTGGCGCCGTACAAGCGGATCCGCCGTATCGAGTTCTCGGAGCTGCCGAAGACGATCTCGGGCAAGATCAGGCGGGTCGAGCTGCGGGGTGCCGAGGTCGCTCGCCACCCCGGCGGCGAGGACGGCGGCCGCGGGCCCGCGCGAGTTCTGGGAGGACGACCTGCATGCTGAGGGTCAGCGGCGGCCGAGCCGACGCGACGCCGCGTAGTCCTGCAACGTCGTCGGCGCCCGGCCGAGCAGCCACGCCAGGACGTTCGGGTTGCCGGTCAGCCCGCGCTCGTCGTAGGCGGTGAACATCGCGACCAGCGCGTCGACCTGGGGCTGCCCGAGCCCGCCGGCACGCGCGCGCGCCGCCCACTGGGCGACGTCCTCCCGCTCGGCAGGCACCCCGAAGGCCGCGGCCACGTCCGCGACGCTCACCCGTTGCGGACCCGCCAGCTCGTAGGTCGCCCCCTCGTGCCCGGCCTCGAGGAGCACCCGAGCGGCCACCTCTGCCACGTCGGGCAGGTGGACCAGCGAGAAGGGCGCGTCGAGGCTGTACGGCACGCGCAGCGGCTGCCCGGGCGGGGGCGGGTCGAAGTTCTGCAGGTAGGCGCCGGGCTGGACGACGGTGACCTCCACCCCGGGTGCGGTGACCAGCACCTCCTCGGCGAGCAGCTTGGCCCAGTGGTGCGGCATCGAGCGCAGCTGCGGGCGCAGCACCGAGTGGAACACGACCCGGGCCACCCCGCACGCACGGGCCGCACCCGCGACGACGACCGCCATGGCGACCTCACCGGGGTGCATGTTCGGCGCGAGGTGGTAGACGGCGTCCACCCCGCCCAGCGCTGCTCGCATGCCGGGTTCGTCGAGCAGGTCGACCACGCGTTCGTCGGTGTCGCCCGACGGTCGCCGCACCAGGGGCCGGACCGCGGCGCCACCGGCCCGAAGAGCCGCGACGACCGCCCGGCCCGTCTTGCCACCGGCGCCGCACACGGCGACCAGAGGCCGGTCCCCGCCGGAGCGTGCGGACATGTCCGTGCACCGCCTCACCGCGTCTGCCAGGCTCGCCCGCATGGAGCTCGACGAGGCCGTCCGCAGACGCAGGATGGTACGCGCGTACGACGCCGACCGCCCGGTGCCCTCGGCCGTGCTCGCCCGGTTGCTGGGCCAGGCGATCCGGGCACCCAGCGCCGGCTTCACCCAGGGCTGGGACTTCGTCGTGCTCACCGAACCCCAGGAACGGCAAGGCGTTCTGGGACGCCGCCTGCGAGCCGGGTGAGCCCGATGCGTGGCTGCGCGGCCTGCAGAGCGCCCCCGCGCTGGTCGTGTGCCTGTCGGACCCGCAGCGCTACCTCGACCGCTACGCCGAGCCCGACAAGGGCTGGGCGGACCGGGACCCCGGTCGCTGGCCGGTGCCGTACTGGGACGTCGACACCGGGATGGCGGCCATGCTGGTCCTGCTCGGCGCGGTCGACTCAGGGCTGGGGGCCTGCTTCTTCGGCGTCCCCGCCGACCGGCACGCCCCGACGCTGGCGGCCCTGGGCGCACCGCCCGACAGGCGCATCGTCGGCGTCGTCAGCCTCGGGCATGCCGCACCCGACCGGCGGTCGCCGTCCCTTCGCCGAGGACGACGCCCGCTCGCCGAGGTCGCGCACGCCGGGCGGTTCGGCGTGCCCTTCTCCTACTCCGGCTAGGACAGCGGCCACCCCTGGTCCGCGACCCCGTGCTGTCAGTGCCCGACGGACCCGATTCGCTCAGTGCCCGACGGACCCGATTCGCTCAGTGCCCGACGACCCCGAAGGGTCAGTGCCCGGCGGTCCCGATGGGTGAGCTGAGCAGCCCGGCGCTGGCGGGACCCGCCGTGGCGAGCATGCCTGCTGCCGCGAGAACGGCGCTGACGAGCACGATCGTGATGCGCTTCATGGGTGGCTCCTCGAGATCTGCGTACGTGCCGCGTCCGGGCGGACGCACCGAGGAGAGTGACCGCGCGACCTCGTGGATACACCCGCCCCCCGCGTCGGCGTCAGCCCATCCCGGTGGCGTCGAGAGCGACGGTGCGTGCCGCCACCGTCTGCGCCTGCACGAGCAGGAACAGGGCCTCGCGGGCCTTGCGCTGCGCCGGGTTCGCCAGTGCCATGGCCGCCCCCGAGCCCGCCACGACGAGGGCCGTCGTGGCCTCGACCATCAGCCGATGCGCCTGGGCGCGCAGCGTGAGCCGCTCGCGTGTTGCATCGTCGGGGTCGACGCTGTCCAGCAGCTCGTAGCAGCGCTGTTTGACCGCCTCGACCTGGGCGCCGAGCCGCGTCGCCGCAGCGACCGCTGCCGGCTCGAGCCGCCGCTCCCCCACGGCGGCGAGCAGGGACAGTGCGGACAGCGAGACGCCGAAGACAGCCGGGACCACGTTGACCGTGGTCCGAGCGTCGTCGCGGGCCCACCGCGACGACGACCGGACGGCGACGACCTCCGCGTCGCGCACCACGTGACCGTTGAGCTCCAGGCGCACCGTGCGGGTGCTCTGCAGCGCTGCCAGCGCCAGCGGGGCCGAGGCGGTCAGCGTCGGCCCCTGCACCGGGTCGACGAGCCCGAGGACGACGTCGCCGGCCTCGGTGGCTGCCCCGACGAGGGCGATGTCGTTGAGCCCCCAGCCCGTGTACCACGGCGCTGCGCCGTCCAGCACCCACCCGTGCGCGACCCGTCGTGCGCGCACGGGCCGCTCCGGCCATCGTCGCAGGTGGCTGAACGCGATGCCGGCCACGCGCCGCCCGCCGGTCAGGTCGCCCAGCAGCGTCTCGAATCCGCCCGCTGCTGCCAGGGCGCGCACCGGGGCGTGATGCTGCGCCTGCACGAACCACGTGGCCAGGTCGGCGCCGGCGACGATCTCGTGGACGCGGCGGACGACGGCCGCCGGGACCGCCTCGGCGCCGGCCTCGCCCGGGCCCGCCATCCCGAGCACTCCGACCGCCCCGAGGGCGTCCAGGTGCGTGCGGGGCACGACCGAGGCGTCGACCTCGGCGGCCGCCGGGTCGAGCAGGTCGACGGCCAGCCGCCCGGTCGCGACCACGAGTGGGTGGGCCTCCACGTCGGCGGGGGTCATGCCCACCCATCCTGCCGGGTGCGTCGCTCCCGCCGGCTGTCGGGCGCGCGAGGGAGAATGCCTGCAGCCCCCATCGCGATCGAGGAGCAGGTCTGCCATGGCACGCAGGACGCCGACGCCGCCGCCGCCCCAGCCGGACGTCCCCGAGCGGATCATCGACATCGACGTCGAGCAGGAGATGCAGGGCGCGTTCCTCGAGTACGCCTACTCCGTCATCTACTCCCGCGCGCTCCCGGACGCGCGCGACGGGCTGAAGCCCGTACAGCGCCGGATCCTCTACACGATGGCCGACATGCGGCTGGCACCCGAGCGCGCGCACGTCAAGTGCGGCCGGATCGTCGGTGACGTCATGGGCAAGCTGCACCCCCACGGCGACAGCGCCATCTACGACGCGCTCGTGCGGCTGACCCAGGACTTCACCATGCGGGTGCCGCTGGTCGACGGGCACGGGAACTTTGGATCTCTGGACGACGGACCGGCTGCATACAGGTATACCGAGGCGCGGATGGCCCCGGCCTCGATGCTCATGACCGCCGGCCTCGACGAGGACGTCGTCGACTTCGTGCCGAACTACGACGGGCAGCTGAGCCAGCCGTCCGTGCTGCCGTCGGCCCTGCCGAACCTGCTCGTGAACGGGGCGGCGGGGATCGCGGTCGGGATGGCGACCAACATGGCGCCGCACAACCTCGTGGAGGTGGTCGGAGCCGCCCGCCACCTGCTGGCCAACCCCGACGCCACGCTGGACGACCTGATGCGCTTCGTCCCCGGCCCTGACCTGCCCTGCGGCGGCAAGATCGTGGGACTCGACGGGGTGCGTGAGGCCTACGCGACCGGCCGCGGGAGCTTTCGCACCCGGGCCAGCGCGCGCATCGAGAACGTCACCGCGCGGCGGCAGGGCATCGTGGTCACGGAGCTGCCGTACCTGGTCGGCCCCGAGAAGATCATCGAGAAGGTCAAGGACCTCGTGCAGGCGAAGAAGCTGCAGGGCATCGCCGACATCAACGACCTCACCGACCGCGTGCACGGCCTGCGGCTGGTGATCGAGGTCAAAGGCGGCTTCAACCCCGAGGCGGTGCTCGAGCAGCTCTACCGGCTCACGCCGATGGAGGACTCCTTCGGCATCAACAACGTCGCCCTCGTCGAGGGGCAGCCGCGCACGCTCGGCCTGCGCGAGCTGTTGCGGGTGTACGTCGACCACCGGCTCGACGTCGTCCGGCGGCGAAGCGAGTTCCGCCGCCGCAAGGCCTCCGAACGCCTGCACCTGGTCGAGGGCCTGCTCGTCGCGATCCTCGACATCGACGAGGTGATCGCCGTCATCCGGACCAGCGACGACACCGCGGCCGCCCGGGCACGCCTCATGGCCGTCTTCGACCTCAGCCAGGCGCAGGCCGACTACATCCTCGAGATGCCGTTGCGACGCCTCACCAAGTTCTCCCGCCTGGAGCTGGAGAAGGAGCAGACCGAGCTGAGGCGCACGATCAGCGAGCTCACCGCCGTTCTCGACGACCCCGGCCTGCTGCGCAAGACCGTCTCCGACGAGCTCGCGGAGGTTGCCGCCGCCCACGGGACGCCGCGACGCACGGTTCTGCTGGAGTCGGCGGGGACCGCGGTCACGGCCGCCAAGACCGCGCCCCTGGAGGTGAGCGACGACCCGTGCTGGGTGCTCCTGTCCTCGACCGGGCTGCTCGCCCGGACGGGAACGGACGAGCCGCTGCCACACGGGGACGGCGCCCAGCGGGCCCAGCACGACGTCGTCGTCTCGTGCGTGCGCGCCACCGCTCGCGGGGAGGTGGCCGCCGTCACGAGCCGGGGCAGGATGATCAGGCTCCCGGCCCTGGACATGCCCACCCTGCCTCCGACCTCGACGTCGCCGTCGCTGTCGGGCGGCGCGCCCGCTCGAGAGTTCCTGGCCCTCGGTCGCGACGAGCGTCTGCTGGCGCTGTGCTCACTGGGCGAGGACTCCCCCGGCGTTGTGCTCGGCACGGCCCAAGGCGTGGTCAAGAGGGTCACCACGGACTACCCGACGAACAAGGACTCGTGGGAGATGATCGCGCTGCGCGACGGCGACGAGGTCGTGGGCGCGGCGGAGGTCCCCGTGGGGCCTGCCGACCTCGTGTTCGTCACGAGCGACGCACAGCTGCTGCGCTTCGGGGCCGACAAGGTGCGGCCGCAGGGCCGGGCGGCCGGGGGGATGGCGGGCATCAGCCTGACCTCGGGTGCCCGGGTGGTCTCCTTCGGCGTCGTCGACCTGTCCGTGGGGGACGGCAACTCCCTGGGGGACGGCGGCTCCCCGGGGAACCCAGACATGGCTGGGGTCGTGGTCACGATCGCCGGCTCGACCAGCGCGCTGCCGGGAACCCAGCCGGGCACCGCGAAGGTGACCCCGTTCGCGGCGTACCCGGTCAAGGGCCGGGCGACCGGTGGGGTGCGCTGCCACCGGTTCCTCAAGGGCGAGGACACTCTGCTTCTGGCCTGGGCCGGACCCGCCCCGGCGAGGGCCGCAGCCGCGAACGGCGTCGCGCTCGCCCTGCCGGCCGTCGACTCCCGCCGGGACGGGTCGGGGACCCCTCTGCCACAGCCGGTCGACGCGGTCGGCGGTCCCGTCGGCCAGCGGTGACGTCGGCGAACCAGCCCCCAGCCGGCTACACCCCGACGTCGCGGCGCGAGAACGCCGGGACGGCCAGCGCGAACAGCACCACAGCGACCCCGGCCAGCGCCAGCACCTGCCAGGCGCCGAGGCCGACCGCCGAGGGATGGTGACCGACGTACCACCAGAAGGGCGAGACCACGCGCATGCCGTGCAGCCCACTGATCATCTGGGCGAACACGTGGGTCAGGTAGGCGGCCAGCGCGAACGCGGACGCCGCGCCGACCGCGACGGCGCGCCGTCCAGTCAGGGTCCCGACCAGGATGGCGACGGCACCGACGTCCAGTGCGAGCAGGGCCAGGCCCACCGTCGCCAGCACCAGCCGGGGCACCGGCACCGCGAGGTTGGCAGCCACGACGACGCCGATCACCGCCGCACCGACAACCGCCGCGAGCACCATCACCTGCACCACGATCGCGGCGGTGCGCTCCACGAGGTAGCGCGTGCGGCTGACGGGTTGGGCGAGGTAGAGGTCCAGCGTGCCCTGCTCGTCGTCGCCGGCGATGGCCCGGCCGGCCGTGATGATCGCGAACATGATGAGCAGCAGCGGGCCGAGGAGGCCGAAGATCGTCGCGTCGAGGTAGCCGGCGGGGCTGGTCAGGTCGTTCATCCCGATCGCCTCCCCGAACCTGCCGAGCGAGCGGGCCTTGACCTCGGCGAGGGCGGGGTCGCTGCGAACCGTGATGTAGGCCGCTGAGTAGAGCACCGCGACAGCGGCCACGCCCACGGCCCAGACCGCCAGGCCGCGCCGCTCCCGGCGCAGGCTCGAGGTGAGGACGGGCAGACCCGCGCGGGTCGACGTCGCCCCTTGTTGCTCGCGGGTCGCGACGTCACCGGACACGGGTCGCCTCCTTGGCCGTACCTCGAGAGGGCCGCAGCGCACCGGGCGGTGCGTCTGCGCGCCCGTCGGGCGGTGCGTCCGCGCGCCCGTCGGGCCCGCCGTAGAACGTGAGGAACAGGTCTTCGAGGTCGGGCGCCCGCGAGAGCAGGTCGACGATGGTGTGGACGGCCGTGGCGCGCAGCAGGGCGTCCATCGCCCCGGCGACGGAGCACCTCAGCACCGTGCCCGTCCCGTCGACCTCCACCGAGGCCACGCCCGGGATGCCGGCGAACTCCGCGGCGGTGACGGGGGCCGCGAAGCGGATCTCGACGATGCGCGCGGCGCGCCCGCGCACCGCGGTCATGTCGTCGACGTCGACCATCTGGCCCGAGCGGATGATGCCCACCCGGTCGGCGACGTCCTCCACCTCGGAGAGCACATGGGAGGACATGAAGACGGTGCGCCCGGCGTCCCGCTGCTCGCGCAGGAGGGACAGGACCTCCTGCTGCACCAGCGGGTCCAGGCCCGAGGTGGGCTCGTCCAGCACGAGGAGCTCCGCCTCGTGCATGAGCGCCAGGACGATGCCGACCTTCTGCCGGTTGCCCTTCGACAGCGCGCGAACCTGGCGCGAGGGGTCGAGGTCGAGGCGCCGGCACAGCGACGCCGCCCGCTCGCGGGTCGTGCGCCGTTCGGCGCCGTCGCTGTAGCGCATGGCCGCGAACACCCCGACCACGTCCGCGACGCTGCCCCGGTCGTGCAGACGGAGGTCGCCGGGCAGGTAGGCGATGCGCCGACGCAGCGCCGGCCCGCCGTCCAGAGGGGTCGACCCGAACACCTCCAGGCGCCCGGAGGTCGGTCGCACGAGGTCGAGCATGATCCGGATGGTCGTCGTCTTGCCCGCACCGTTCGGGCCGATGAAGCCGAAGATCTCGCCGCGGCGCACCTCGAGGTCCAACCCCCGCAGGGCCGGCGTCCGCCCGTAGGTCTTCACCAGCCCCTCGGCCCGCACGGCCGCCTCGGCCCGTCCGGCCGCCTCGCCCACCCGGCCGCCTCGGAGCTGGCGACGTCGCCCCCGATGGTCATGACGGCCTCCCTGCGTCGGTCCTGACCCATTCAACCCCCACGCGTCCTCTGGTGGGTTGATGGCGCCATGCGCGTCGCGAAGCCACGCACAGGCGCCAGAGGTCAGAGGTCGAGGGCCCACAGTGTCGTGCGCCGCGTGACCGTGTAGCCGAGGCCTTCGTAGAGCCGGACGGCGCCGGTCAGGCTTTCGGCGTCGACGTCCAGGGTGGCGAACTGCATGCCTGAGGCCCGGAACGCCTGCATCGACCGCGCCAGCAGTGCCTTCGCAAGCCCACGGCCTCGCCAACCCCGCCTGACCCCCAGCTTGCCGGTCCACCCCTCCGTGTAGCCCTTCGCGGCCCAGTCCGCCGGGAACCCCGCCGACAGGGCGTAGGCAGCCACGTCGCCGCCGGCGTGCGGGTCGCCGTCGAGGACGGCGAAGCTCCAGTCCGCGCGGAAGTCGCGATGGCCGGTCTCCCACTGCTGCCAGGCCTCCGGCGTCCAGGGCTGGGACCCCCAGTGGTCCTGGAAGGCCTCGTTGTGCGCGTGCCGAATCGCCTCGTCGAGGTCTGCGCTGTAGGGCACGAGCCGCAGCCCGGCGTCCAGCGACACCTCAGGAACCGGGTCGGTGAGGTCACGCTGCATCACGAGGAACCAGCGCCTCGGCGTCATCCCCGCCGCTCGCGCCAGCCGATGCCGGTCGACGGTGTGCTCGTCGGTACCGACGCACGCCAGGCCGGGTACCAACGGCTCGCCGCCCGCACGCCGCTCGCGGACCAGGTCCTGTGCCCGCGCCAGCTGCCACTCCAGGACCGTCCGGCCGATGCCCCGGCCGCGCCAGTCGGGGTGCACCGTCCCCAGGCACCAGGCGCGGAGCAGGCTGGCGTCGCCGGGCCTCAGGTCCACGACCGCCGCCGCGCGCACCTCGCCCGCGTCGTCGATCCCGGCCAGGGTGTCGAGCTCCTGGTCGCGCCACGGGGAGACGAGCATGTCGCTCAGGTCGTCCTCGGTGAGGTGCTCGTTCGGCTCGTCCACCTCGGCTGCCGCCGTCATCATGCGGTTCCAGGACGCGACGTCCTCACCCCGGATCGGCCGCCAGGTGAGCTTCGCTGACATCCTCGGTGTGGGCATGACGCCGATCGTCGTGACTGCGACCACGCGGGGGCAACCGCTTATCCCCTGCCGCACCCCCCCCGCCCGGCGCCGGCGCGCCAGCGGGCTCGGTCAGGCCGCTGTCTGGAGCCGGCCCACGAACGCGAGCATCCGCTCCCAGGCGTCGGCACAGGCGTCGGCGTGGTCGGCGAACGTCCGGTCGAAGAACGAGTGGGGTGCACCGGGGTAGACGTGGCTCTCGACGTCGTTACCCGCGTCGCGCAGCCGCTGCGCGAGCGCGCTGACCTCCTCGACCGGCGTGGCCTGGTCCGCGCCGGCGATCAGCATGAGCAGGGGCGAGCGCAGCGCGCCGGCCACCTGTTCCAGCAGCGCCGGCCGGCCGTAGAAGCCCATGCAGCCCGCGAGGTCCAGGGCACCGGCCGACAGCGCCCACGACTGTCCGCCACCGAAGCAGAAGCCGAGCGTGAAGACGTCGAGGACGCCGGCGGACCGCAGGTGCGCAGCCGCCGCGCCCGCGTCGGCGGCCACGTGCTCGGGCGTCACCAGTGGCACGTGGGACTGCCAGTCGAAGTCCTCCGCGCGCGTGGAGGCACCCGCGCTGCGTCCGAAGTAGTCGATCGCCACCGTGTGCACGCCCGCCTCGGCGAAGCGGGTGGCGAGCGCGACGTAGTACGGGTGCAGCCCGCGGACGTCGGGGAGCAGGACGAGGCCGGGGTGCGGACCGGTACCGGCGGGTTCGGCCTCGAAGGCGGCAAGCTCGTTGCCGTCACCGGCGGTCAGGTGCAGGGGAGCGGTGCGCGCGACCTCACCGACCGAGGGGGGCCCAGGGGGCCGGCTGCCGGGTTCGTGGCACATGAGGCACACCCTCGCAGGGCCGGTCCGGTCGGGCCAGTCGGGGCCAGGCGCCACGTGCCGGCACAGTCCGTGACACGAAGGTGTCCGCGAGGCCCCGGTCAGGTGCCGACGTAGGCCGCGAGATGCTCGCCGGTGAGGGTGGAGCGGGCGGCGACGAGGTCTGCGGGTGTGCCCTCGAAGACGATCCGGCCGCCGTCGTGGCCGGCGCCGGGGCCGAGGTCGATGATCCAGTCGGCGCGCGCCATGACCGCCTGGTGGTGCGCGATGACGATGACCGACTTGCCGGAGTCGACGAGCCGGTCGAGCAGGCCGAGAAGCTGCTCGACGTCGGCGAGGTGGAGACCCGTGGTCGGCTCGTCGAGGACGTAGACCTGAGAGGCGCTGTCCTTCTCGACCATCCGGGCCGCCAGCTTGAGTCGCTGCTGCTCGCCGCCGGACAGCGTGGTGAGCGGCTGGCCGAGGATGAGGTAGCCGAGCCCGACGTCGGCGAGCCGGTCGAGGACGGCGTGCGCGGCCGGTGTGCGGGCCTCGCCGGCGCCGAAGAAGCCCTGTGCCTGCGTCACCGACATCGCGAGCACCTCGCTGATGTCACGACCGCCGAGGTGGTACTCCAGCACGGATGCCTGGAACCGCCTCCCCTCGCACTCCTCGCAGGTGGTGGCGACGCCGGCCATCATCGCCAGGTCGGTGTAGATGACTCCGGCACCGTTGCAGGTGGGGCAGGCGCCCTCGGAGTTCGCGCTGAACAGCGCGGGCTTCACGCCGTTGGCCTTCGCGAACGCGTTGCGGATCGGGTCGAGCAGTCCGGTGTACGTCGCCGGGTTGCTGCGTCGCGAGCCGCGGATCGCCGCCTGGTCGACCGAGACCACACCCGCGGCGGCGGGGATCGACCCGTGCACGAGCGAGCTCTTGCCGGAGCCGGCGACGCCGGTGACGACCACCAGCACCCCGAGCGGGATGTCGACGTCGACGTCGCGCAGGTTGTTCGCCGTCGCGCCGCGGACCTCCAGCGTGCCGGTCGAGGTCCGCACCGTCTCCTTGAGGGCGGCCCGGTCGTTGATGTGGCGGCCCGTCACGGTGCCGCTGGCCCGCAGCCCCTCGACGGTGCCCTCGAAGACCACGGTGCCACCGGCGGCTCCAGCGCCTGGGCCGAGGTCGACGACGTGGTCGGCGATCGCCATCACCTCCGGCTTGTGCTCCACGACGAGCACCGTGTTGCCCTTGTCGCGCAGCTGCAGCAGCAGGCCGTTCATCCGTTGGATGTCGTGGGGGTGCAGCCCGATCGTCGGCTCGTCGAAGACGTAGGTGACGTCGGTGAGCGAGGAGCCGAGGTGGCGGATCATCTTGGTGCGTTGCGCCTCACCGCCCGACAGCGAGCCCGACGGGCGGTCGAGGCTGAGGTAGCCCAGCCCGATCTCGGCGAACGAGTCGAGGCAGTGCCGCAGCTTCGCCAGCAGCGGCGCCACGGTCCCCCCCGCGCGGCTGCCGCCGCCGTCCGCGTGGGCGGTGCCCCCGGGTTCGTCCAGACCCCGCACCCACCCGGCGAGGTCGCTGATCTGCATCGCGCACGCATCGGCGATGCTCATACCCCTGATCTTCGAGGACCGAGCTGACTCGCTGAGCCGGGTGCCGCCGCAGTCGGGGCAGTCGGTGAACGTCACCGCCCGCTCCACGAAGGCGCGGATGTGCGGCTGCAGCGCGTCGACGTCCTTGGACAGGAACGACTTCTGGATCTTCGGGACCAGACCCTCGTACGTCAGGTTGATGCCGTCGACCTTGATCTTGGTCGGCTCCTTGTAGAGCAGGTCGCTGAGCTCCCTCTTGGTGTACCTGCGGATCGGCTTGTCGGGGTCGAAGAAGCCGCACCCGCTGAAGATGCGGCCGTACCAGCCGTCCATGCTGTAGCCGGGGATCGTGAGCGCACCCTCGTTGAGCGACCTGCTGTCGTCGTACAGCTGGGACAGGTCGAAGTCGGTCACCGATCCCATGCCCTCGCAACGCGGGCACATGCCTCCGGTGATGCTGAAGCTGCGACGCTCCTTCACGGTGCGTCCGGCGCGCTCCAGAGTGACCGCACCCGCACCACTGATCGAGGCGACGTTGAAGGAGAACGCCTGCGGCGAGCCGATGTGCGGCTGCCCAAGCCGGCTGAAGAGGATGCGCAGCATCGCGTTGGCGTCGGTGGCGGTGCCGACGGTGGAGCGGGCGTTGGCGCCCATCCGCTGCTGGTCGACGATGATCGCCGTCGTCAGCCCGTCGAGCACGTCGACCTCGGGGCGGGCCAGCGTCGGCATGAAGCCCTGCACGAAGGCGCTGTAGGTCTCGTTGATCAGCCGCTGCGACTCCGCGGCGATCGTGTCGAACACCAGCGAGCTCTTACCCGAGCCGGAGACGCCGGTGAACACCGTCAGCCGGCGCTTCGGGATCTCGATGCTGACGTCCCTGAGGTTGTTCTCACGCGCACCGTGCACGCGGATCAGATCGTGGGTGTCGGCGACGTGTGGCGCAGCCGACTGCGTGCCCGTCCTCGTGGCCGTGCTCATCGCGTCTCCATCCCAGTAGAGGCGTCGGCCAGCCCGGCGAGTGGCCGGGTCAGGCGTCGATGCGCTCGCGGTCCAGGCGTGCCGCGCCGTCCACGATGAAGTCCTTGCGCGGCGCGACGTCGTTGCCCATCAGCAGCTCGAACACCCGCTCGGCGGCCACGGCGTCGCCCACGGTCACGCGGCGCAGGGTCCGGTGCCGCGGCTCCATCGTCGTCTCCGCGAGCTGGTCGGCGTCCATCTCGCCGAGGCCCTTGTAGCGCTGCGGCGGCTCCTTCCAGCGCCGGCCCTTCTTGTCCAGCTGGGCCAGCAGGCGGTGCAGCTCGGGATCGGAGTACGTGTACACGTACTCGTTCTTCCTGCCCGGGCCGCCGATCACCTCGACCCGATGAAGAGGCGGCATCGCGGCATAGACCCGGCCTGCGTCCACCAGCGGCCGCATGTACCGGAAGAAGAGGGTGAGCAGCAGCGTGCGGATGTGGGCACCGTCGACGTCCGCGTCGCTCATCAGGATGATCTTGCCGTAGCGCGCCGCCGCCAGGTCGAACGTGCGCCCGGAGCCGGCACCGACGACCTGGATGATCGCAGCGCACTCGGCGTTCTTGAGCATGTCCGAGACGGAGGCCTTCTGGACGTTGAGGATCTTGCCGCGGATGGGCAGCAGGGCCTGGTACTCCGAGGACCGAGCCCGTCGTGCGGTGCCCAGCGCAGAGTCACCCTCCACGATGAACAGCTCCGAGCGGTCCACGTCGTCACTGCGGCAGTCGGCGAGCTTCGCGGGCAGCGACGAGGTCTCCAGGGCGTTCTTGCGTCGCTGCGTCTCCTTGTGCTGGCGGGCGGTGACCCGCGTGCGCATCGCCGCGACCACCTTCTCGAGCAACAGCCCCGCCTGGGCCTTCTCGGCTCGGCGGGTCGACGTCAGCAGCGCCGTGAGCTCGCGGTCGACCACCCTGGCCACGATGCCGCGCACCGCGTTGGTCCCCAGCACCTCCTTGGTCTGCCCCTCGAACTGAGGCTCCGCCAGCCGGACGGTGACGACGGCGGTGAGCCCCTCCATCACGTCGTCCTTCTCGATCCGCTCGTCCTTGACGTTGACCTTCAGCCGTCGCGCGAAGTCCGTGACGGTCTGACGCATCACCTTCAGCAACGCCTGCTCGAAGCCGGCGATGTGGGTGCCACCCTTGGGGGTGGCGATGATGTTGACGAAGGAGCGGACCTCGGTGTCGTACTCCGTGCCCCAACGCAGGGCGACGTCCACCACGCACTCCCGCTCCACCTCGCGCGGCGTCATGTGACCCCGCTCGTCCAGCACCGGGACGGTCTCGTGGAAGTGCCCTACGCCGTGCAGCCGCCAGACGTCGGTGACCGCGGGGTCGGCCGCCACGAACCGGACGAACTCGGCGATCCCGCCGTGGTGGAGGAACGTCTCCTCGTGCGGTCCGGTCTCCCCCGGCGTGCCGGGCAGCCCGCGCTCGTCGCGCAGCACGATCGTCAGACCGGGCACGAGGTAGCTGGTCTGGCGCGCTCGCGTGACGAGCTCGTCGTAGGCGATCGCCGACTCCGTCAGGAAGATCATGCGGTCCGGCCAGTAGCGGACCCGGGTGCCCGTGACCCCGCGGCGCACGGACCCGCCCACCCGCAGCTGCGACTCGTCGATGAACGGCTGGAAAGCCGAGTCCGGCGTCGGCCCGCTGCGCTGGTCGGCGAACACCCCCGGCTCGCCACGCCGGAAGCTCATGAGCCAGGTCTTGCCGTCCCGGTCCACCGCCACGTCGAGCCGGGCCGACAGCGCGTTGACCACGCTGGCCCCGACACCGTGCAGGCCGCCGGAGGCCGTGTACGAGCCGCCGCCGAACTTGCCGCCCGCGTGCAGCTTGGTCATGACGACCTCGACGCCGGACAGGCCCGTCTTCGGCTCGATGTCGACCGGGATCCCGCGGCCGTCGTCGCGGACCTCGACCGAGCCGTCGGCGAAGAGGACCACGTCGATGCGGCGGCAGAAGCCGGCGAGGGCCTCGTCGACCGCGTTGTCGATGATCTCCCAGACGCAGTGCATGAGCCCGCGTGAGTCCGTGGAGCCGACGTACATGCCGGGCCGCTTGCGCACCGCCTCCAGGCCCTCGAGCACCGAGAGGTGACGTGCTGTGTAGTCGGACGACGCCGCGCGCGTCGTGCGCGACGTGGCCCGCGCGGTGTCGAGGGGCTGGGGCACGGTCAGGCAACTCCTGCAGGGCGGGTGCGGTTCTCGGATGCGGCTCACGGACGCGGGGCTGCGCTCGGACCACGGGCGGCGAGCCGTTGACAGCCAGGCTACCGAGGCCCGGCGACAGGTCGGCCCAGCCGCCCCGCGACACGCACAACGACCCCGGCGGCGCGGCGTCCTCCCCAGGCTCGACCCGGGACAGGTCGGCACGGGCCGATCGGGTGAGCGGGTGTGACCTCCGACTCATCCGGGCCGGGCGACCCAGGGCACGCGGCTGACCTGCGGCGACATCCCGACGCGCAACCGGGTGACGGCACTTCGCGGACAGCGAACACATCTCGTCCTCCCAACCGGGAACTCGACGGGATGGTTGACTTGTTGTGAGAGTCAGCCGCCGACCATGTCGGCCCGACCCGAGGAGGGCGCACCGTGACTACAGCCATCGCCCCGGCACACCTGAGCGCAGCCGACCGCTGCGACCGGTGCGGAGCGCGGGCCTACGTGCGTGTGCTGCTGCCCGGCGGCGGTGAGCTCCTTTTCTGCGCTCATCATGGTCGCACCCACGAGTCTGCCCTTCGCGCCGTCGACGCCCAGATCCTCGACGAGAGCCAGGAGCTGGGCGACATCCCGGCGACCGCCCCTGACGGCGAGCGCTGACCGACCGGGCGGGTCGGGGCCGGCGGTCTTGGGACCGCTGATGGTCGTCATCGCGGGTCTCGTGATCCTCGTCGGGATCGCGGGCGTCGTGGTGCCTGTCGTCCCTGGTCTTGCCCTCGTGTGGGGCGGGATCGCCCTGTGGGCCCTCTCGGTCACCGACGTCACCGGATGGGTCGTGCTCGCCCTCGCGACGCTCATCGGTGCCGCGGGAACGCTCGCGAAGTACGCCGTGCCCGGCCGCCGGCTGCGCGGGTCCGGGGTGCCGTGGACCACGATGGCGCTGGGCGCAGCGCTCGGTGTGGTCGGGTTCTTCCTGGTCCCCGTGGTCGGGGTCGTGCTCGGCTTCGTGCTCGGTGTCTACCTGGCCGAGCGCCTACGCCTGCGCACGCACGCGGCAGCCTGGCCCACGACGAAGCAGTCGCTGGGGGCCGTGGGGTGGAGCATGCTGATCGAGCTCGCGGCCGCGTTGTCCATGACCGCGACGTGGGTGGCGGGCGTGGCCCTCACCTAGCTCCGCCGCATCGGCGCAGACCGCGCCGGCACCGCGTGGTCGGGGTCAGCGGCGCGCCAGGCATGCGAGGACCTCGTCGTCGTCCACCTGGCGGAAGTCGGCGTAGAACGTGCTCACGGCGCGAAACGTCGCGGGCACGAGCGGGCACACGACGGTGAACGACTCCCCCGACGAGGCTGCGCGCCCGAGCTCTGCGAGCGCCGCCAAGGAGTCGGCCGAGCCGACGGGGACGGCGACGACGACCCGGGCAGGCGGTCCCGGACCCCGCTGCGCGACGTCCCGCAGCGCCGCTCGCATGGTCACGCCGGTGGCGAGCCCGTCGTCGACGAGGACGACGTCGCGGCCGGCCAGGATCGGCGTGGGTGCATCGCCGCGGTAGGCCGACCAGAGGCGGCGCGCCCTGGCCTGCTCGTGGGCAACGGCGAGGGTCAGCGCCTGCCGGTCGACGCCCACACCCGCCAGCACACGCTCCTCGACGGCCACCGCACCGTCGGCGGTGACCGCCGCCATGCCCAGCTCTCGGTGCCAGGGGACGCCGACCTTGCAGGCGACGAGGATGTCCAGCTCCGCGCCCAGTGCGTCGGCGACGGCGCGACCGACGGGGACGCCGCCGCGCGGGAGCGCGAGGACCATCGCCTCGACCAGCCCCAGCGGTCTGAGCGCATCGGCGAGCGCCGACCCCGCCGCCGCGCGGTCGGCGTAGGCAGCGCGCCCATCTGCCGTCGTCTGACCTCCTGTGTCGGGTACTAGTCCCAGGTGCTAGCGCTTCCGAGCTAGCACTGAGGTGCGATACCGGGCTGCCCGCCCTCCGGGAGATAACTGTCCCAGAACGAAACGCAGGTGGGCAGGACGGGCCGCGATCCCCGCGGAACGCAGCGCACCGGCAGACCAGAAGGGACCACGACCATGCGACTCACCACCCGCAGCCTCGTCGGCATCACTACCGCCGCCGCCATCACCCTCACCGCAGCCGTCGGCGGGGTCGCCGCCGCCTCGCACAGGGCCGACGACAAGGCCCGCACCACCAGCAGCGTCCAGACAAGCGACGACCGGGGCGGCCTCACCGCACGCGACCTGCGCAACGAGCCGGGCGACGACCGTCGGCCCAACGGCTCCCCGACGATCGCCTCGACGACGAGCGTCACCGGCGCCACGCGGATGAGCTCCGACGACCCCGCAGGCCATGACGCCGGTGACGACAAGGGCGGCGTGCGCGCGGCCGGCACCAGCGACGACCCCGCGGGCCACGACGCCGGTGACGACAAGGGCGGCGTGCGCGCGGCCGGCACCAGCGACGACCCCGCCGGCCACGACGCCGCTGACGACCACGGCCGCCGCCATGGCAGGCACGGCTCGAACGGCTGAGCGCGGCGAGGTGGCGCCCGGCCGCAGACGTCCATCGGATGCCCGAGCGGGAGTGACCCGCTCGGGCATCCGTGCGTCGGCCACCAGGTCGAGGGGCGACGGCTGTCGGGCGGGTGGGGCGGGTCGGGCACGTCGCGAAATTCGGTGCAGGAACTCATCTGCGACGATGCAGTCAGCGATGATATGAGAAGATGCAATTAGTCAAGGCCTTTGGTACACGCTTCAAGAATGTTTCTGTCAGTGCCGACAGTCGGGACTTTCGGCACGGACGAATGCGCCGATGACGCTCGCTATCGTTCTCCTATGATGCGTCGCGCCATCTCCGTTGTCTGTGCGCTCGGCCTTGCGGCCGGTGTGGTCGTCGTCACCGCCTCAGGGGCATCGGCCTACCCCCCGGGTACGGCCCTCACCGTCACCGCGACCCCGTCTCCCGTCGGTGTGGGCAGGGTTGTCACGGCAACCGCACGGCACGTCAAGCCCGGGTGCAGCGTGGTCTTCGCCCTCGGCTCCCGAACCGTCACGGTGCACACCGCCAGCACCGCCGCCGCCGGCAGGCTCGTCGCCCCGGCCGCGGCCGGAACGCGCACGCTGTCGGCGACAACGACGGGGTGCGGGCTGGTCGAGCGGGCGTACACGCGTGTGGTCGTCGTCGGCGCCACTGTCACCGCACCGGCAACCGTGAAGAGGCAGGTCGTCTTCGCCGTCACCGCACGCAAGTTCCCCGCTTCGTCCGTGGTCGTCGTGAGGCTCACCAAGGGCACCATCGCCGTCGTGCAACGTGCGAGGACCAACTCCGCCGGCACGGTCACGATGTACTTCCGTCTCAGCCGGACGGGCACCTACCTCGTCACGGCCGTGAGTGGCACAGTGCACGCCACCGACTCGGTCCGCGTGATCTGACGTCAGAGGCGTGCTCCCCAGCGTCAGGGGCCCTCGACCTCAGGCAGGCATGCACGGCGGCCCGACGGTCGCCTTCACCACCTGCGGGACGGCCATCGGCTGCACCCCGACGACCGGAGTGACGGCGGGTGCGGACGGGTCGACATTCTCGATCATCTGGACGTCGACGACTCGGGTCTGGCCGGCTCCGAGCACCAGGTCGATCCGCCACACGGTGTGGCCGCGCTCCAGACCCTCGGTGAACTCGACCTGTCGGTCGTCCACGGTCGTCAGGGCGTTCTCGGAGTCGATCGGGCCGTAGACGTAGAGCAAGACCTTCGTCGAACCCGGTTGCGCCGATCGTTGCTCGTCCGCGGGCAGGTCGAGCCGGCCGTCGACGTAGGCGGGGAGCCCGTGCGAAGGCGCGCCGTCCCGAACAACGACGTGGACGGTGCTGTTGCGGACGGAGTCCGTGCAGGGGCCCTGCTGGTAGTCGACCTGTACCGAGGTGTAGGCGTCGAGCTTGTTGCCGGCGCCGTTGTTGACGACGGCCATGGCGAAGGGCCCAGGGGTGTCGGGGAGCAGCCCGGCGACGGGGTAGGCAGCCAGGCGTTGCTGCTCCTGCGGGTCGCCGGAGTAGACGAGCAGGCGCCCGCGGGAGATCGGGCCGCGCAGGGCCTTCACCAGGTCTGCGACGCGGACCTGGCCGCTGGACAGCCGCTGGAACACCTGTCGGACGAGCTCGACGACAACCGCGTCCTTGTCGGCCACGACGGGGAAACGGGCATAGACGTCCTTGGTGAGGAACTGCTCCGCGTACGCGGAATCGATGGTCACCCCGCGAACGGTCACGGGCCCCGTGCCCGTCAGCAGGGCCGCGACCACGGTCTGGTCGAGGGCGACCACGCCGTCGAGCGAGCCCCGGCCACGGGCCCGCCACCCGTCCATGACGAGCTGCCCGGTATACGGGAAGTGCGGGCTCAGGTTCAGACCTGCCCACTCGGTGGCATCGGCCCCCCACAGCTGTCTGAACTCGACAGGGAGGTTCGCGTCGGGGATGGGGGGCCCGGTGGCGAGGTGCTTGTGCGAGGCGGCCTCGACGAGCGCGACCGAGCCTGCGTCGGCGCGTACCACGGCGTATGCGCCCACGAGGCCACCCGTTCCCCGGGCCTCGGCGAGGTTCTGCAAAGCGACGAACCACGTGCGTGCCCGGTCGGAACCCAACAGCGCCGCCACGAGGGGCACGACCGCCGCGGCCGACGTCAGCGGTGCCTGGGCCTCTGTCAGCGCTGCCCGCGCGCTGGCGACTGCGCGAGCCGCGGAGACGTCGAGGGCCGAGACGTCGACGGCGCCGAGGTCGGCGGCCGCACCGCCCGCCGCCGTCGACAACGTGGACAGGACCGGCCCCAGAGCGGCAAGGGCGTTGACGTCGATGCGCCCGCCCGCGGCCCTGAGCCCGTCACCGTCGAGGCGCCTGAGCAGGGGCGACAGCGGAGCCGCCGCGGTAGCCAGTCGGTCGGCGATCACGCCGATCTGCCGAGCGGCCACGGCACGTCTGCCGACGAGAGGCAGCCTGCCGGCGAGGCCCCAGACGGCGTCGTCGGTGAGTGCGCGCAGGGACGACGCGTCCTTCCCGAGGGCGTCGAGGTCCGCCGCGACGGCCCTGAAGTCGAGGGCGGACGCGTCCGACCGGAGTCGCTCGACGACCGCCTGCGCGGCATCGGCGGCCCTGGCGGCGTTCCTCGCCCGCAGCCCCACCCATGCGCCGGGCACCAGCAGGACCACCAGCACGACGACGAGCCCGATCGCCAACGCACGGCGACGACCCATCAACGGCAACCGCTCAGCAGGCTCTCCACGAACTCCACGCTTCGCCGGCTGGCGGCCGGCCGTGACAGATGCTCCGCGGCGTAGCGGCGCCCGCGCTGCGACAGCGTCTCGGCGCGGTCCCGGTCACCGATGATGCTGAGGGCGCCCTGGACCAGGGCAGCCGGGTCCCCCGGGGCCACTCGCAGGCCCGCGCCCGCTCGCGCCAGCTCACTGGCTGTCGAGCCGCCTTCGCTCACCGCCGCAAGGACGGGCCGACCTGCAGCGAAGTAGGACGTCAGCTTGCTCGGCAGTGACATGTCACGAACGGTGGGCCGTTCGTTGACGAGCAGACAGTCGGCCGCCCTCAGCGCCAACGGGTACAGCTCGCCCGCGAGGGGTTCGACGAAACGCAGGGTGGACAGGCCGCGCCCGGCCGTGGCGAGGGCGTGTCGGGTGCTGCCGTCACCGACCAGGACGAAGCTCACGTCGTCGCCGTCGCGCTCCGCGATACGGGCCGCGTCCACGACGTTGAGCAGGTCCTGCTTGGCACCCATGTTCCCGGTGTGGACGACCAGTGGCCGATCCAGCGGCCACCCCAGCGCCCGGCGAGCGTCCTCGCGGCTCACCTGCGGGACCGCGAGATGGGTGTAGTTGGGCAGGTCACGGATGCGCGCCGGTGACACGCCCAGCCCGACGAGAACCGGCCGGAACGCCTCCGCGACGATGCCCACCAGGTCGGCGCCGGCAATCCAGCGACCCTCCAGATGCGAGGCCAACCCGGCTATCCGGCTGCCTCCGACGACGCCCGACTGCACCGCTGCCTGCCCGATGAGATCCTGGACGATGACACCGAACGGCACCCCGCAGCGCCGCGCGATGGCCCGGGCCACAGGCACAGCTCCGAGGTTGGGGGTGACCGCAACGACGGCGTCCGCCTCGACCCGGCGACCGACGAGCCCCGCCATCACCGCATAGCTGCCTTCGTAGGGGATCCGCCGGAAGACATCCTGGCGGCGGGGCACGTAGTGCCGGACACGCTGGACACGGACGGCGCCGTGCATCTCGCGGCGCACGACGACCCGCCGGTACGCCGGATCGCAACGCCATTGTGGGTAGTGCGGCACGCCCGCGAGCACCTCGACCTGAGCCCCCGCCTCGGTCAGGGCGACGCTGAAGTCGGTCGTGTAGGGGGCGACACCCGTGGTGTCTGGAGCGAACTGGATGGCCACGACTGCCACCCGAACGCCGTCGAGGCGCCGAACATCCACGTCTGTGCCGCCCGCGACTACCGCCGCCCCCGCCGGGGTCTCACCGGCCGTCATGATGTCAGGACCACCGGCTTCCCTACGTGGCTGTCTGGGGTTCCTGTCGTTGGGTGCCGCTCAATAAGCTCCGCTACGACGGAGGAGAACGGGCACGGTTCGGGCGAGGATCTGCAGGTCCAGAGCCAGTGACCAGTTCTCCACGTAGTAGAGGTCGAGGCGGACGGCGTCGCTCCAGGCGCAGTCGGAGCGGCCGCTGACCTGCCAGAGCCCGGTGATGCCCGGGCGAACGAGGAGACGACGCCGTACCGACCCTTGGAAGTCGCCGGCATCGACGGCCAACGGCCTCGGGCCGACGAGGGACATGCTGCCGAGCGCCACGTTGAGCAGCTGTGGCAGCTCATCGACCGACGAGCGGCGCAGGAGACGGCCAAGGGGAGTGACTCGCGGGTCATCTCGGATCTTGAACAGCAGGCCGTCATTCTCGTTGTGTGCCTGCAGGCCGGCCAGGCGTGCCTCGGCGTCCTCGAACATGGTGCGGAACTTGAAGACGGTGAACTCCTTGCCGTCGAGCCCGACCCTGGTCTGCCGGAAGATCACAGGGCCAGAGCTGGTGACCTTGACGGCGATCGCGACGAGCAGGAGCAGGGGCGAGAGCAGCACCAGTCCGCAGCAGGCCGCGAGGAGGTCGACGAGCCTCTTGACGAGGCGGCCGAAACCCGTGAATCGCGGATGCTGGATCTGCACCAGTGGCGTTCCGGCCACCATCCCCAGGCGCAGGCGCGGGCTGGCGACATCGACGAGGGCGGGCGATACGACGAGGGCTACCCCGCTGCGCTCCAGGCCCCAGGAGATGTCACGGAGAAGTTCCGGGCCGACTCCCTCTCCGCCCGCAACAAGCACGACCCCGGCGTCGACCATGCGCGCGCACCGCGGGACCTCGCCCGCCAGCCCGACAACCGGTGTCGTGCCCTCGGACACGACATCGCCCGTGTCATCAGTCAGGCAGAAGCCGACCGGGACCAGGCCGGCGTCCGGGTCGCGCCGCAGCTGGGCAGCCACGTGCTCGACGCGTGCTCGACTGCCGACCAGCAGCAGTCGACTGACCATCGCCCCTCGCCGCCGGCAGCGTGCAAGGCGCTGCTGCGCCAGCACCCGGCCGACCACGAGGAGCAGCGTCCCCAGGGGGAAGGCCACGGCCGGGAAGCCGCGCGGAAGCTGCAGGCGCAACGCATAGCTGGCGATGGCGACCACACCGAACATGCGCAGTGACGACAGGGCCACCCGCTTGACCTCGACGCTGCCCCGGTCCACCCAGGGCTGGTAACCCCCCATCGCCGCGATCGTCGCCAGCCACGCGAACCCCAGGGCCGCCGCGACCAAGCCTTCGTTCACCTGTGACTGGACCGGCCACACGGCTGTCGGGCGGAACTTGACCCCGGCCGCGAGCGCGACGCCGACCGCGACCGCGTCACTGATCAGCAGCTGTGCCCGCCACGCCCGCCACGACATGCCTCTCGTCGCCTCGCGACGGGTGGTGTGGTGGGCCGCTCTCGGCCTCGGGACGCGGGCGGCGGTTCCGCCCGCGGTGGTCAGCCGCTCGGTCAGGATGCTCACGGCCGCCCTCTCCGCCTGGCTGCGGGCCATCCGTCGCTGCTGAGACCCGCCGCATGGCGCGCGTGCCCGCGGTTCGTGCCCGCGGCTAGCTGGGGCCAGCGGCACGTTGCGTGAGCGGCCTCCGGACCGGGAACGATCGGTGGGACGGGCGCGGCGAAGCGGGCCGGAACGGCGCGTCCGATCGTCATCCCCCCACGGCCCCTACCCTGCGTCGCTGCTCACGACACGTCGGCGGCGCCCGCTTGGCTACCCTGGGCGCCGTCACGCTCACACGTTGTTACATTGAAGGGCCTTGGCCGCCCTGGCTCCCGGGACGTTAGCCCTGGATCACGCCCCCGCTCAGTGACTGGTCGTCGCGGCGCCGACCACATCTCGGTAGATCGACTCGAGCTGGTCCACGATCATCTCGAGGTCGAAGCGCGTTCTCGCCACCTCGAGGGCAGCCCTGGAGGCCGCCGCGTGGTTCGCAGGGTCGAGCAGGTCGATGACGGCGACCGTGAGATCTGCGACATCAGGCTCGGCCACCCGCCCTGCACCCGTGTCCCGGATGTCGGGAGCCAGTCCGTTCGACGTGGTGATCACGACCGGCAGCCCGACGGACAGGGCCTCGAGCACTGTCATCGGGAAGGGCTCTTCGACCGACGGAAGCACCAGCAAAGTGGCTGCCCGCATGAGATCAAGAGCCTGCTCGTGGTCAACGCCACCGCCGAGGTAGGAGACGCGGTCCTCCAGCTGATCACGGGCGATACATGCCAGCGTGGCAGCCAGCGCCCCCTCGTCAGGCCCTGCGATGATCACCTTCACGTTGACGCCTCGCTCCCGCAGCAAGGCTGCGACTCGCACCACGTCCTCGGGTCGCTTGCGTGGGTGCAACCGCCCAAGAAAGAGCAGCGTCGGTGCGTCGCATTTCGTCGCGACGATCTGCTGAGTGGGTACGCCGTTCGGAAGCCTGTGCAGGCGCGTGGGCTCGATGGCCGCCACTCTGGTGAGATCTCGCCGCTCGTAGTCGGTCAAGTGGAGAACCGCTGAGGCCTCTCGCAGCGTCCGGCGGGTGACCACCGTGTCGAGAATACGGGCGCTCCAGCGAGCACTCGGATCCACCATCCCGTGGGTCTGCAACACGGTCGGCACGTGAGCCCGCTGGGCCGTCCGCGCCACGGCCAGGGTGACGAGGTCCCGGGCAAGGTGAGCGTGCACGAGGTCGTAGTGCCCTACCGAGCGCCGCGCCCAGCGCCACAGGGCCGGCGAGGACACCCCGGAGAAGCCACGGATCGGAAGCACACGGCGACCCGAAAACAGATGGACCGGGATACCGTCGACATGCGAGGGCAGCGACCGCTCGAGGCCGAGGGCCAGGGCGGCCAGCTCGACATCGTGGCCTCGTGCCCGCAGGCTCGTGGCCAGGTTCACCGCAACCCGCATCGGGCCGCCGAAAGCGTTGTCAGGCGTATGGGCGGTGACGACGTGAAGGACCCTCACTGCATCTCCGGCAGGGAACGCCGTTCCGCACCCCGAGCCAGCGTAAGTGGCGGAAGGTCCTCACCCAGGACTGTGCCCGCCGAGACCACGGCGCACTCGCCGACCGTCACCCCAGGCAGGACGACCGCGCGCGCGGCGATCCAGGCCCCGTCGCAAATGCTGATGGGTGCGTTTCGGTAACGGAAGTCGCGGTGCCGGAAGTCATGGCTTCCCGTGCAGAGCAAGGCCTCCTGGGAGACGCAAACGTCGGATCCGATGGTGATCGGTTCCAGGTTCAGCAGCCAGGCGCCCTCCCCGATCCAGGTGTTGTCACCGATCGTGAGCTTCCACGGCCAAAGCACCCGAACCCGGTGCCGGATGACGACCCCCTTGCCGATGCGGGCGCCGAACCACCGAAGCAGAGCGCATCGGAAGCGGCGCGGGCAGAACCACGGGCTGAACAGCAAGGTCATCGTGGCGACCCAAAGGGCTTGCACAAGCCTGTTCCGGCCCTTGTCGTAGCCGTCCAACGTGAACGAGGCGAGATCCCGAGGCACAAGGATCAGTCTGGCCTAGCCGCCGGCTGGTTGCGGGCAGACATACCGCCGGGCTTCTGATGGCCCGCTGCGGGGTCCGGCTAGACTCACCATCATCGTCGAGCAGGCGCGGCCATGGCGGGGAGGCCTGGTGGACTGCGATCCCGAGCCGCGGTTGCGGCTGCTTTGGGTGACCAACCTCCCCGCGCCGTACCGGTTCCCTGCCTGGGACGCCTTGGCACGGGACTACGACGTCGACGTGTGGTGCCTGGGCAGGTTCGAGAAGAACCGCGCGTGGGCGATGCCGTCGGCTGGGTCGCACCAGTTCTCCATCCGAAACGTCCCAGCATGGTCGATCTCGCACCGCGAGACCACTCTATACGTGCCACCCCCAGCGCTGCCCAACGTGGCCGGCTACGACATCGCCGTCATAGGCGGCTGGGAGTCGCCCTACTACTGGCGGCTTGCTCGTCAACTCCGCGCGTGCGATACCCCCGTGATCCTCTTCTATGAGTCCACCACCGCGAGTCATAGGTTCAGCTCTGGCCCTGTTGCTCGCCTCCGTCGGCGGTTCTTCAAGTCAGCTGACGCCGTGGTGACGGTGGGCTCGGCGTCATCGGAAGCCGTCGCCGCCATGGGCGTCGACCCCAGTCGCATCTACCAGTCATTCAACAGCGTGGACGTCGCGTGGTTCCATGAAGCCGCAGCCGCGAGGCGCAAACCACCCGATGCCAGCCACCCCGGACATCGCTTCGTATTCGTCGGGCAGCTAATCCCCCGAAAGAACGTGGCGACCCTCATCCAGGCATTCGCCCACGAGCGCGAACCTGGCGACACGCTGACGATCGCGGGTTCGGGTGTGCTCCGCGCCGAGCTCGAAGCCCTTGCCACACGCCTTCACGTGGACCAAGCCGTTAGCTTCGCGGGCGCCTTGGAGCAGGGGCAGATCGCGGGGGTGTACGCCGAGAGCGACACTCTCGTCCTGCCCTCCACGCAGGAGGTCTGGGGACTGGTCGCCAACGAGGGGCTGGCCGCTGGCCTACATACCGTCGTTAGCAGCGCCTCCGGCGTGGCGCCCGATATTCGCGAAATGCGGGGCGTGTTCGTGGTTGAGCCTCGTCTAGCCTCGATCGCCGACGGGATGCGAAGAAGCCGTGCCAGTTGGAGAGGGCCTATCGCACGACCCGAGATCCTCGAGCGCGGCGCGACCGGGCTAGCCGACTCGATCACCAAGGCAATTCAGAAGTTGGGGGCGGCGGGGCTTGTCAAACCCGAACCTTCTACTCCCCGGATCCTCTGGCTCACGAACATTCCCGTACCCTACCGCATCCAGACCTGGCGGACATTGGCAGCCACAGCCGATCTCTCCGTCGCATTCATGGCACACTCCGAGCCGAACCGCCACTGGAACCTCACCGCTGATATCGCCAGCATTCGCCACATTTTCATGGATGCCCCCGCCGTCAGCCTTGGCGGGTCGCACTTGTACCTGCCAAACCGGCAGCTTCTCAGCCTTCTGCGAAGTGAGGTCTTCAACTGTCTCGTGGTGGATGGCTGGGAGTCGCCCGCGTACCAGGTGGCCATTGCCGTGGCGCGGCGCCGTGGGTGGCAGGTCCTCCTGCTATACAGGTCGACTCTTCAGTCTCATCGGTACTCCGGCGGAGTCGTCGCCAGCATTCGAGGCAATGTCATATCTCATGCCGATGCGGTCATCACTGCGGGTCGCGCCTCTACTGAGGCGGTCCTGCGAATGGGAGTCGACGCCTCGCGAATATCGGAGTCGTTCAATAACGTTGATGTCGAATGGTTCCGCGCGACGACAGATGAGATTCGGAACGAGCTGAGCAGCAGCAGCCACGAGGGAGCCGGTCGCCATTTCCTTTACGTTGGGCAGCTGATCAAGCGTAAGAACGTGGAAGGTCTGATAGCAGCCTTCCGGCTCGCCCGTGCACCGGGTGACACCCTCACGATCGTCGGCTCGGGGCCGCAACAGTCCACACTCGAGCGTCAGGTCAGAGCCAATGGCCTGTCGGGAAGCGTCGACTTCCGCGGGTCATTAGAGGGCCGTACCCTGGCGCACGCCTATGCGGTTGCGCACGTGTTGGTGCTGCCGTCTAGAAGCGAAGTGTGGGGACTGGTCGTGAATGAGGGCCTGGCAAGTGGGCTACAGGTAATCGTATCCCAAGCGTGTGGGGTATCCCGCGAGGTTGCCCACATTTCTGGTGTATGGGTGGTCCCTCCCACCATAGGTGAGATCGCCAGGGCGATGGCGGAGACCACGGCACAATGGGTGCCTCCTGACACCCGCGATGCACTGCTCCGGCCAGCGTCAGGCCTTGCCGCAAGGGTGCTCCAGGTGGCAACCGCCAGAAACATAGTGTCGCCAAGCGCTCCCTGGACCGCACCCTGTGATGACCTCCAAGACCTGTAGCCAATGGGTCCCGGGGACGAATAGGAACGTCAGCGTCGTTCACCGAAGGGGGTGCTCTTGAGCACAATCCTTGCAGTCGCCTTTACGCCGGCACCCGCAAAGCAGAACCCTAACCTTCGCAAGACGGACGATGCCGGAGCCTCGGCAACGTACTACCGATCAATATTCGTCACCCTTGCATCCGCTAGGCGTTGGAATGGGCAACTGGACTTAGTACTGGTTACGGACGCCTCGGTACCGCAACCCTACCGTGACCGATTCGCGAGTCTCGGAACCAGGGTGGTCGAAGCGCCGTTCGATCACCGGCCACCCATCGGTTTCTGGCCCACGTTCAACGCATCTTTGTACACTATCGACGCGATGGTCAGGCTGTCGAGGGACGCAGGGGCGACAACCAAAGTTCTGCTGGTTGACCCTGACGTCCTCTGTACAGGGCTTCTGGATCCCGTCTTCGAGAGAGTGCATGACAGGACTATTCTCGTGTATCCGACGGGGTTTCCGGATTATGAGAAGAGTCAGGGCCTGAATGCATTTGAGGCCGCCTCACTACACCAACGTCTCGAACCCGACCTTGTCGACATACCCGTTCATTATGGGGGAGAACTTTATGGCTTCACCACGGACGGATGCCGTTCGATTCTGAAGAGAACGGAGGACGCTTGGCGACTCGCGATGGCGGACTGGGTTGCGCGTAGGCCACATTTTGTGACGGAGGAGCACTTGCTCAACTATGCACTCCGGCGCGCATCGGTGGTGGACGGAAGTATGTTCATCCGTCGGATATGGACGGCGCCTGTCTACCGAACGGTTCGCGGCGATGAGGGTGGCCTCCTGCTCTGGCATCTGCCAGCGGAAAAGGACCGGGGCATTGCTGCCTTAGCTGCGCCGGCCCTCGACCGTTCCTCCTGGTTCTGGCGGGTTAGTCGTGAAGAGTTCTTGCGTCGATGCGGCCGGGTGCTAGGCATACCCAATCGAAGTCCCACCCGTTGGGGGTACGATCTCGCTGGTGGATGGGGTCGTCGGTTGCTATCCCATGCTCGAAGTGGGCCGTGACTCGATCCTCGGGCACTTCGTAGTCTCTCTGCCATTGAATGGCACTTGACAGGCAAATGTTGTGCTTTCCGCCAACCCGCATCCGGTCGCCGGATAGTCGGCTCGCGCGTCTGCGCCCTCACGGTAGCCAGGCGTCGGGGGGCTGGCCATGACACCAGGCAGTGCTACAAACACTACTATACTATCTCAGATCCCTCGCTACCCGTACACTCTCTTAAGGTGCTAGAGATGCTCGTTCCGCGGCACGCTATCCTCGTGAGCGAGCCATCGGAGTCATGCTCGGGGAGCAGGTCACGTCCGCGCGGACTGTGGAGAAGGATCGGGGGTTCGGGGGTGACGGCCTCTGCGGAACAGTCGATCCTCCAGATACAGGACACCTCCAAAACCGGATTCGGCGGTGTCAACGCGTTCCAGGCCCGCCCTTGGCGTCCGATGACAATGCCCCGACCCAGGTATCCCTCGGTCCCACACCCGACGCCATCCTTGATTCTGTTTCGGCGCGAGCCAGGCCACGTCAGCACTGCCCTATTGCCATACGGCCAGGCGGCACCGCAGAAGGTCCCCAGGGGAACATCTTCTTGGACACCCACTGCCACACACGGAGCACGTACTGCCAAGGCGAGCAACCCATCGCGCCACTCCCGACACGCGTCAGCCCCTCCAGGGCGCCGGGGCCGGCTGCCTGGCCTAGGACACGGGTATCGCCTCACTCCTCCCTACCGGCCACTAGGTGCTCCCCTGGCCGCCAAGCTACGACCAATCCTTGTCGAGACATGTGGAACCCTCGCGGGGCGGCGATTCTGGCATCGCACCTCAGTAGAGGCCGGCGTGTCACGGACGGTCGGCTGCCGCCTCCCCGGCTGCACGCCCACGCCAGATCGTCAGCGCATCGCAACCACTGAGGACGCGCTGGGCGGCTGGCCGCGGCTTGTGATCGGCGTTCCCACGCTGGGCGAGCGATCAATCACAGGACTACTGAACGAACTCAGACGTCAGGCTCCAGAGGCCGATATCATCGTAGCGTTCAACGGTTCGTCGATAGGCAGGTCAGCCGTCGAGGCCGCGGTGGCCGAAAGTCGGAGTCGACTAGTGGAGTCTCCGCGCGGTTACTCTTATGCGCGGAATGCCTTGCTCGACGCGGCCAAGGATGCCGACTATCTTATCTACTTTGATGACGACCAAATTCCTGACAAGGGCTGGTTCTCCGCAATGGTTCAGGTAACCTCCGGACTTGGGCCTGATGTCGTGCTGGGACCTGTTCTTCCCATTCTCCCGACCGGAGCCTGGGCGTCTCCATACGATCTAAGGCACGCTGCGGACACCGACTGCGGCCCTTTTGTCGGCGACGGCTACAGTGGAAACACTGCGGTCCGCGTACACAAAGTGCGCGCCGCGGGTATCCATTTCGCGGAAGAATTTGCTCGCATCGGCGGAGAAGATACGGACTTCTTTCGCCGACTTCGAGCTCACGGGAGCAGCGCATGGTATTGTCCTGGTGCCTTGGCCCTCGAATATGTCGACCCCGAGCGGGTGACACTCCGTGGCCGGCTTAGGCGTGGCCGGAACCTAGGTAGCCGGCGCGCAGCATTAGATGGACGCTCTCCCACAACCACGGCCAAACGTTGCGCACGCGGACTCCTCGGCCTCTGGCAGTTTCTCATGGGTCTACTCGTCCTGAACCGGGCCCTGGTTGGTCGTGGAGCCTTCAACATTGGCGTCGCATGGGGTCATTTTGTGACCGGGGCGGCACATGCCTCGCGATAATCGTCAGCATACTGTAGGAGCGGGCTGGCTAGAGCCCCCGGAGATTATCCAACAGCACTCCTTGATGATCTCTATCGTCACCGTGACCCGCAGGAACCCTTCGGCCCTGGCGCAGACGATTGAAAGTGTCAGTGGCGCGCGCTTGACATCCTACGAACACATCGTCATTGAGGGGGACGACTCGCCCAGTGCCCTTCCGCAGGTGCGATCCGTTCCTTCCCGTGGCGACAGGCGCGCATGGTGCGTCGAGCCGGACGGCGGCCCGTACGAAGGAATGAACCGCGGACTTATCGCGGCGGTGGGAGACTGGGTTTGGTTCATGAACTCTGGGGATGCTGTACCCACGGACTTCGATTCGACTGCTCTCGAGAACGCCCTTACGCATGCAGCTTCGTCCGTCGCCTGGGTGATCGGACACGCACGGGTCGTCACCCCGCAGATGAAGATGACGGAGCTGAAGTCCTCTGCCGGATACTCCCTTGCCAAGTTGAACAGTGGTGCTTACACCCCGTGCCACCAGGCCGTCCTGTGTCGGCGCTCCGAGCTGGCAAGGGTCGGCGGCTTTCGTACCAAGTTTCGGTTGGCCGCCGACTACGACGTGTTCCTCGGTCTTGCTGCCCGCTCCACCCCTCTCCTGCTGTCGCAGGTGCTCGTGGACTACCAGCAGGGAGGCATGTCAAGCAACCGCCCGGTCATACTGCGGGAGTATCTCGCCGCCCGCAGAGATCGTCTTGACCGACCCACTCTTACCTCGGCGATGGACGTGCTGCATACAGAGGCAGCCCTCGCGCGCCATCGCGCCAGATCGCTGCTACGCACTTCCGTTCAGAAATGATCACTTCGCAAAGGGGAACGTGAATGGCAAGAACGGCTCGCCAAGCCTCCCCTATCGGCTTGTCCGCCGTAACGAGGCCTCAGCCCCAGTTGGAGAACGAGCCAAGGCTGCGTTCAGCCTCACGGCCGTTTCGGTGATCAGATCTTCCTGAACCAGGCGTCGAAGTCCGACAGCTCGCGAAATCTTCGCTGATACCCGTGCCTCGTCATGATCGCGTCGAGTAGCCGCTCATTCTCCGGTCGGTGGTTGTGCTCAACCGAGATGAGCCGAATGTCGCGAGTCGCAAAGTCGAAACCTTCGAGGATCGCGAGCTCCGTCCCTTCGGTGTCGATACTCAGGTAGTCAATGACGTGAGGCGAGAGATGCTCTGTGAGGAGGTCGTTGAGCGAGACTGTCTCAACACGAACGGGCACTCCGGTCAGAAGACGGGTCTCCGTGTGTTCGTCCTCCCCTGCGGCCGCCACGACGGTCGAGAGCTCCGGGTCGGCTGTTACGAGCAACTCCACGCTTTCGCCGGACAAGCCCCACACGCACCGCATGTCGATATCCGCGGCACGGTTTCTCCGCAAGGCCGCCTCTTGTGCTGGGTTAGGTTCGGCGAGCAGGCCGGCCCAACCAAACTCTCGCTCCAACAACAGGGTGTTGCTGTGCGCAACCCCATCGGCGGCGCCGAACTCCACAAAGTACCCACCCACCTTGCTGCCTGTCTCATAGAGCACCCACAGGTCTTGAAGTAGTTGTCCGAACGCCTCTCTTCGATGGACCTGCGCATACGCAAGGAAGTCCATCAGGTCGTCGTGGTGCCCATCCCCCGGTCCCTTGTCTGCTCCGGGCGAAGTCACAATCCTACGGAAGATCCGCTTCGCGACATAGGGCTGTGCTGCAATCTTCTGCAACACGCGAAGCGCAACGTCCCCGAACCCGAAACGCCGTGCAACGCTACCCATTCCTTGGGGAAGTCTCATCGCCGCTACCCACTCTTCCCAAGAATCCCACGGGCCCGAACGAACGACGGCAAGGCCAGGGCCACCGTCATCGACATGACAGAAGCCGCCACGGGTCCAACGGCACCCAGACTCCTTGTAAGAAGGAGGCCGAGTCCGAGATTGGCCACGGCCATGACAGACACGGCAATAGCGTTGAAGCGCAGGCCAGCAGGATCCGTTTGGATCATTGCGCTGGGCTGATGGAAGGACTGCGCAACAAGGAGCATCCCGAAGGCAACCGCCAGCCAAATCGACACCGTCACGCGTCGTCCCGTTATTAGCCCGACAACCCACGGCGTTGTCAGCACATATCCAAGGGCTAGCACAATTCCCACACTTGTGAAGCCCAGCGTAAGCCGGACGAAGCCGGCGGCCGATGGAAGTGCCTCTTCGGCCCGGGCGCGCGAGAAGACGCCCCACAAGACAGCCGATCCCGCGGCCACGATGCTGAAGAGCGCCGTGAAGAACTGGGAACTCACGTTATAGGCAGCAAGCTGGTCGGGTGTAGAAAGGTGGCTGAGAAGTAGGCGATCCGTCTGGTACGCGATAGGGAGCATGAGCCACATCACTAGCGCAGGCCGGGCTTCGTGGCCGAGCCGCGCACCCACATAGCCACGCTCCAGAACAGCCAGGCTCAACCTTCGCAGCGAGATCCCCACGACTCGCGCCGCAAGCAACGCACATACAACGGCTACGACCAATTGACCACCGAAGGCGCTCGCTACGAATGCAAGGGGAGCAGCGTGGGTGATGCTCGAGATACCTACCAGAATCAGACTCACCACGCTCGCGGCGGTCGTCGCGAGCGTCGCGAGCAGCCAGCGCCCTGTGTTCATGAGGATGGCTAGGCCCTGTCCGAAGACTTGAAGGAGGGCGACGCTGACCACGACCATGAGCGCACCCACGGTGAGCAGTTGAGGGTCACCGCCACCCAGGAGCGTTGGCCACAGGCCCAGGGCTGCAACCGCCACCGACGAGAGGATCAAGGTCACCCCCATCAGCCCGATGACCCTCGTTGCGGTAACTAGCACCGCGAAAAGCCGCTGGTTGCCGCAGACGAGCGACTCGCCGGCGGCGTTGGCAAGCGATGCGGACGTGCCCAAGTTCAAGAATCCGAAGAGGGCTTGCAGGCCGACAATGAGCCCGATGGTGGCGTAGTCATCGACCCCGACGGAGTTGATCGTCAGAAAGATGGTGGCCGCTGTTGCCACCGCTTGCACAGGCAAAGTAGCCATTCGGGCCGTCATGGTCCGTGATGCCATCGAGGCAGGCGACCGGGAACCCGGGGAAACGTCCGTCAACGGAGATCCGCCCTGGACCGAGCTCGCGCAGATCGCCCGCTTTCGAGATATGCACAAGCCTCCGGGAGTTCCAATCCCCTACTTCGACGATGATCCAGGCCTCTCCTCGCTGGGCCGGCCTTGGCTTCAGCCTCGGTATCGAACCCGGAGGTCCCCGGCAAAGTGACCATGATGACCCGTCACAGCCTGAGCCGCAGTGAGAGGTTGCTGACGTCAGCGTCGACCATCACACGGGCCAGTTCGGGCGCCCGAGTCTGCGCCGTCCATCCTAGGACTTCCTGGGCCTTGCGGGCATCGCCGATGAGTGCGTCCACTTCGGTGGGCCGAAGGTACCTCTCGTCGAGTCGCACGTACTTCTCCCAATCCAAGCCTGCGTGCGAAAATGCAAAGTCTGCGAAGTCGCGTACCGTGTAGGCGGCACCGGTGGCAAGCACGAAGTCCTCTGGTGTGTCGCGCTGAAGCATACGCCACATTCCCTCGACATACTCTGGTGCATAGCCCCAGTCCCTGACCGCCTCCAAGTTGCCGAGGTAGAGCACCCGCTGCTCACCCGCGGCGATACGCGCGACGGCCTGAGTAATCTTTCGCGTCACAAACGTGGCGCCACGACGAGGCGATTCGTGGTTGAAGAGAATCCCGTTAACGGCAAATAGTCCGTACGCCTCTCGGTAGTTGCGTGCGGTCCAGTAACCGTAAACCTTCGAAACCCCGTATGGCGACCTCGGGTGAAACGGGCTGTCCTCGCTCTGGGGCGGGGGGGTGGCCCCAAACATCTCGGAACTCGAGGCTTGGTAGAAGCGGATCGGCAGGCTGGTCATCCGGATCGCCTCGAGGAGTCGCGTCGTGCCGAGCCCCGTAGTGTCCCCCGTATACTCCGGTTCGTCGAATGATACCCTGACATGGGATTGTGCGGCTAAATGGTAGACCTCGTCCGGTGCGATCCTGGCGAGCAGCGTCACCAGCCGGGAGCCGTCGGACAAGTCACCGTAGTGAAGGAACAGGCGGGTGCCCTCTTCGTGCGGGTCTCGATAGAGATGATCGATACGCCCGGTATTGAAGTTGCTGGACCGCCTGATGAGGCCGTGGACCTCGTACCCCTTGTCGAGGAGAAGCTCCGCAAGGTATGAGCCGTCCTGGCCTGTGATCCCGGTGATCAAGGCTCGCTTACCGTCCAACTGCGTCGGCCCTCCGCCTACACCCACCCGGTTGCTCGGGTGGCACTCTCAGTTAGCGCTCCGGCCCGGAGCGTAAGCACCACTTTAGCGGTGTCCGATCTTGACTGGGCTCGGCGGGGCCGGGGATCCTTCGCCAACGCGCCTCCGCTTCTCGCTGCTGTCGTTGAACGGGAAGAAGCGCGGGGGGTTGGCGGCCTTGGGATGGGTCGGATGCGCCGGTGCTCACGCACGGACAGCTTCCCGACCGGGGGTCGGTGTCTAACGAGAGGTTGGGCGGGGATCTTGTGCGGGTGAGCGCACCCCATCCGACCTGTGGCCGGCGCGCGCGAACACCGTGCGTGTCGGTGGTGGGTGCTCCTTGGCTGAGCGAAGTCACACGCGCGACTCATCCCGACTCGTACCCTGGCTGCGGTTGCGCAAGTGGAGGCTGCCGAACGAGATCCAGCATTGGTTGGGTCAGTGGCGCGCAATCCGGCGCCCGTGGTGGTGGCGACTCCTTATCAGACGCAGCCCGCGCCATGGCGGCAAGAACTACTGCGAGCCCGAGCGCGGTTCCCTTGTCCTCCCACCAAGGAAAGAAGGGGGTAAACGCGATCAGGACAAAGACCCAGGCTCGTGCTGTCGTATGAATCGATTGGTAGCCCGCAATCAGTCTTGTATTACGCACCGAAACTACGATTGCAGCAAAGAATGCCACGAAGACGACGCTTCCGATTACTCCGAACTTCGCCGGAAGGATCCATGGCGTATCCAGTGAAATGAAGCCGGGACGGTACTCATAGCCCGGGCCGCCTCCGAACCATGGGTGTTCTTGAAATCTGTTGTGGGCCATGTCGTAGGACTGTAGTCGACTGAGGTAGCTTTGATCCGTACCGGCCAGCACCGACGTGAGAGCCGCCACTCGTTTAGCAAGGAAGTTCGGGTCACGCACAACGTAATCAGCGACGAGCGGGACCAGGCAAATGGCAGCCGCGCCTACGGCTGCCATCGTTCCCAGAATTCTTCCGATCGGAGCTCGCGCCTTACGCGTGGTGCCTAGGGCTCCGAGGAATGCGACCATCATCAAGATGTTTGTTCGCGTGCCATTGACAAGCAACGCGGTGGCAATGAATAGCGCCACAAGCCCCCATACCACAGCGCGAGAATGCGTTGTCGTCTGCACCACGGCGTGGGCGAAGCCAAGCATGGCCAGAGTATCCGTTGCCAACACCAGTCCACCGGCTCCGAGCCTGGAAACTCCCCGACTATCGAGCCAATGCAAGGCAAACGCGGCCGCAGCGACTATTCCTAGGACGCCTATCAACCGACTAGACACATGCGTTGGTAGATCTTTGGCGGCGTCCAGGCCGACTACCGGGAGAGCCACGAGCAGAACGTACGACAAGATGTCCTGCGCCCAGTGTTTCAAACCCAAGCCATTTGCGTGCGCTACAAACCCGGACATCAAGAGGACTACCACTACGGCTGACCCTGCACCCAACAAGGGCCGAAATGCTCTGGAGACGGCGTCTCCACGCCTGGCAAGTTGTGCGGCCGACACACCGAAGCAAAGAGCGGTGACAGCGAGGTAGACGTACTTGGGTTCACTCGAGGATGATGCAAAGGCAAGGAGCGCTCCGACGACAACCGCGGCAAGGCGTGCACGCGATTCAGCGACCAAGAGGACGAGCAGAGGTGCGCCGATCCCCAAGGCAATCCCAAAGGCCGGACGGTAGACTACGAGGGCTCCCGCCATGGCGGCTGTCGCGGCAACGATCCCGAAGAGTCGAGCATCTCTAACGGCGATAGCCATGACCCTCCCTACGGAGCCACAACGTGGTCTCGGCTCGCCACGGGGTCTAGGCCAAGCCTGGAGAAGGGAGCATCTGCTCGCCCCGATAGAGCCACGAGGACGTTGACCTCAGATCCGATGCGGCTGGTAGACGAGTCACTGACGTGTGTCCTCGGGCGCGGCCCTTGCCGAGGAGCAGGCCGGCGAGGCCGCGCCCTGCCACATACCGACGGACTCCTTGATCCTCCAACGCACTCCCCTCCGTGCCCCCTGTAGGCCTGTCAAGCCAGACCACTGTGTGTCAACAGTGACCACCTGACTGTGAGCACTACGATAGTGCCTCCAGGCGGGGCGTGTAGCCGCCCTGCCGCGTCGTGCGAGGGGGGGCCATGCCCCGGGCGCAGCCGCTCCCGCGTGACGCCCGCGTCTACATAGCAGGCCACCGCGGGCTGGTCGGGTCGGCGCTCTGGCGCCGGTTCGAGGCCGACGGCTTCACCGACCTGGTAGGCCAGACCTCGACCGAGCTCGACCTGCGCGACCGACCCGCGACGTTCGCCTTCCTCGACGAGACCCGCCCGCACGTCGTCGTTCTGGCCGCAGCCAAGGTCGGTGGGATCCTCGCCAACGCCACCCAGCCGGTCGAGTTCCTGTCCGACAACGTGCGCATCCAGGCCAACGTGCTCGACGGCGCCCACCGGGCGGGCGTGGAGCGCCTGCTCTTCCTCGGGTCGTCGTGCATCTACCCGAAGTTCGCTCCTCAGCCGATCCGCGAGGACTCGCTGCTCACCGGGCCGCTCGAACCCACGCAACCAGGCCTACGCGATCGCGAAGATCGCCGGTGTGCTCCAGGTGCAGGCCTACCGCACGCAGTACGGGCGCCAGTGGATCTCGGCCATGCCGACGAACCTCTACGGCCCGGGTGACAACTTCGACCTGCAGACCTCGCACGTGCTGCCCGCCCTGATCCGGCGGTTCCACGAGGCCCGAGAGTCGGGCTCGGCCGTCGGTCACCCTCTGGGGTACCGGCGCGCCGCGCCGGGAGTTCCTGCACGTCGACGACCTCGCCGCCGCGGTGCCTGCACCTGCTCGAGAGCTACGACGACGCCGCGCCCGTCAACGTCGGCACCGGCACCGACGTCGAGATCCGCGAACTGGCCCGCCTCGTGGCATCCGTCGTCGGGTACGACGGACGGATCACCTGGGACCGCACCAAGCCCGACGGCACCCCGCGCAAGCTGCTGGACGTCACCCGACTGACCGGGCTCGGGTGGACGCCGTCCATCTCCCTGGACGACGGCATCAGCGCGACGTACGCCTGGTACCGGGAGGCGAACGTCCTGAGTTGACGCCCGCCGGTCCCCTACCCTTGTGGTGGAGCCCGGCAAACCGACAGCGATCAGACACCAGGGACGACGACAGAGAGACGGAACTCGGGTGAGCCTGCGGGACTACCTGCGCGTGCTGCGCAAGCGGTGGATGTCGATCACGGCGATCGCTCTGCTGGCGATCGGTGGTGCCGCGTTGGCGACGGCGCTCACGCCGAAGGTGTACGAGGCGCGCACCCAGATGTTCGTGGCGATCGCGAGCCAGGACTCCAGCGCGGGCCAGATCCTGTCCGGGTCGCAGTTCACCCTGCAGCGGGTGAAGTCGTACACCCAGATGGCCAGCAGCCCCCGGGTGCTCGACCCAGTGATCAAGGATCTCGGCCTCAACACGACGTCGGTCGCCCTTGCACAACAGGTGTCTGCCAGCAGCCCTCTCGACACCGTGCTCGTCAACATCAGCGTCACGAGCCGGTCTCCGGTCGAGGCAGCACGCGTCTCCAACGCCGTCGCCGTGCAGTTCGGCCTGACCATCGAGGCACTGGAGACTCCGCGCTCGGGCGGCACCTCGCCGGTGAAGGTGAGCGTCGTCGACCCGGCCGGCGTGCCGACCGTTCCGGTCTCCCCGAAGCCGAAGATCAACATCGCGCTGGGGGTGCTGCTCGGGCTCGCGCTCGGAGTCGGGTACGCCCTTCTCCGGGAGACCCTCGACACCTCGATCCGTACCCCGGACGACCTGCAGGCGGCGACGGGCACCTCACCCCTGGGAGTCATCGCCTACGACCCCGACGCGAAGAAGAAGCCGCTGCCGGCATGGACCCCCGGTCGGTTCGATCCGAGTCCTTCCGCGTCATCCGGACCAACCTGCAGTTCGTCGATGTCGACAACCCGCCCGCCGCGTGGTGATCACCTCTGCGCTGGCGCACGAGGGCAAGAGCACGACCGCCTGCAACCTGGCCGATCACCCTGGGGCAGGCCGGGCTTGCGGGTGTGCTCTGGTGGAGGCCGACCTTCGGCGCCCGAAGTCGCCGACTACCTCGGCGTTGAGAACGCCGTCGGGTTGACGAACGTGCTCGCCGGGCAGCACGGCCTCGACGACGTCCTGATCGCCTGGAACCGAGGTTGGTCGACGTCCTCCCCTCCGGGCCGGTGCCGCCGAACCCTTCGGAGCTTCTCGGGTCCACGCAACATGGCGTCTGCTCCTCGACGAGCTCACAGCCGGTTCGACACCGTCCTCCTCGACGCGCCGCCGCTGCTCCCGGTCACCGACGCGGCGGTGCTGCACGGGCCGTGACGGCGCGATCCTGGTCACCCGGCACGGAGAGACGACCCGCGAGCAGGTCAGCGCGCCGTCGAGATGCTCGAGCACCGTCAACGCGCGGCTGCTCGGGACCGTGCTGAACTTCGTGCCGCTGCGTTCGGGCTCGCAAGGCTACGGCTACGGGTACGGCTACGGGTACGGCCACGGGCCCGGCGAGGGCAAGAGCGGCCGAGGCCACGGCCGCGGGCGCCGGCACTCCGACGTGGACGACCCGTCGGCAACATGGCCGCTCTGCTGGGTCCCCCGGCGGCCCCCCAGGCGAGCGGGCGCAACGGTGCCTCGAGTAACCGGACCGACGGCGACCTTCGGGGAGCACCTGCGGACCCGCGACCGGCGACCCGGCAGGCGGTTGAACACCTGCCGGCTGAGCGGGAGCGTGAGGGAAGACGCCTCGTCACACCCGAGGGGCGTCGACACGTCGCCCGGTTAGCGGTGATCGAGCACAACGCGAACAGCCCCGTCGAGGTCCGTCACCGCGGTCGCGAGCAGACTCATCACCGGCTCGTGCGCCGCATCGCCGATGACGTGCGGGTCCGGGACGTCGTCGTCCTGGTGGTAGGGACCCGACCCGCGGGCGGCGTCCAGCTCGTCGACGAGCCAGCGAAGCCGACCCCGGACATCGCCTGCCGGTGGCAGCGCGACAGCGGTCGGCAGGTCGCCGCCGATGAGCACCGCGGCGAGGCGAGCCGCCTGGCGAAGAGTGAACAGCCGGGCGTGGGCGGCAGGCACGAGCCGCGCCACTGCGGCCCGGTGTCCTCGGTCGGCCGCAAGCACCAGGTCCGCGCCGCGCACCAGGTCGGCCGACAGCCGCCGCGACCCGCCCGCCCCAGCCGACCACCTCGCGGTCGTCCAGGTGGCCCGCCAGCAGTCCGCGAGCCCGGGGGCAGCGAGCCCACCCGTTCCCCGCCTCCATGCCGCGCTCGCGACGACGACCTCCGTCGGAGGGACGCCGCCGCGCACCAACGCCGCCCGTAGCAGCTGCTCAGCCGAGGGGGATCGGCAGATGTTGGCCGTGCACACGACCAGGACTCTCACGGCACCCATACTCGTCGCGGTGCTCACGGCACGACGCCACACACCGGGACTGCACTGTGCGCCGTGACGGGCCTCACGAGCGGCTGGAGGGGGACTACCGCTGACCCCGCCGAGGTGGGCTCGTCGAGGCGGAACGTCGCCGTCGTGGTCCCTTGGGGCGCGACCTCGACGTCCGCGGTGTAGACGGGGTGGCCAGCTCCTTCTGGGCAGCCACCAGGATGGGCCGCCCGTCCGCCACGGCCCCCGTGAGCTGTGCGCCGCTGGTTGCGTAGAGAGAGACAAGCACATGGTTCGTCCCCCGTCCCGCACGACCGTCCAGCCTCCCGGCGACGTAGTCGGGCAGCCCCCGACCACCTGGAGGAGCCAGCTCGACAGCCGGACCACGACCTCGGAGGAACGCCGAGGGTGCCCGCAGGGCCCGGCCGTGTACGTCACCTCTCGTCCGAGGTAGTAGTCGAGCTTGTTGCCGCCGGCGTTGTTGGCCACGACGAACGCGTACGGGGCGGCCGTGACGAGCACCGTGCCGGCCACTGGGGTCTCGGCGAGCAGCGCCTGCTCAGCCTCGTGGCGGCTGCTCACGAGCAGCCGCCTCTCCCGCGGCGCGCGCGAGCGCGTCCAGGACGCCTCGTGGGGAGCCCGCGCCGCGCCCGAGCAGCTGGTCGAGCACGGCTCGGGCCACCACGATCAGGAAGGCCTTGCGGGCCGAGTTGTCGCGGGCGTTGGCGCGCGCCTCGGTCCGGGGCAGGCGGAACCTCTCGCGCCGCCAAGCCGTCTCCGCGGCGGCGCTCTGCCGGTCGCGCCGCTTCGCGACGCGCTCGGCCACGTTGACCGGCCTGTTCCTCTGGATCGCCATGTCGGCCTCTCAGCCACGACAGGTTAGCGCGGTTCTCATCCGATGGGGAGTCCGGAATCCGCGGTCGCTTCGCCGCTTCTTCCCGCTCGCGAGAACAGCGCTCGCGGCAGTCTGCCCTGACCGGTCCGCCCGTTTCCTGCGCTCCTACTTTGGAGCGATGCGCGGAAAGCGGGCCATCGCCTCGAGGTCGTCGAGGTCCATGCTGTTGCGCATGTACTGCTTCGAGGCGTCGCGGAACGGCTGGAAGTCCCAGGCGCGAACGTCGCCCTTGGCCAGCGCCGCATCGACCAGGCGCCGGCGGCGCTGGCTTGCGCGCACTTCGGCGTCCAGGCGCGGCAAGATCCCAGCGCAGGCGCGATCTCGGCGCGAAACTCCGCCGCTTCCGCCGCATGGCCCGGCTGTCCCGCCAGATTGTCGCGTTCACCCGGGTCGCGGCGAAGGTCGTAGAGCTGATCGGGGTCGGTCGGCGAGTGGATGAACTTCAGGCCGCCGCGGCGGATCATGACCATCGGCGCGATCGCCCCCTCGGCCAGATATTCGCCGATCGCCTCGTCGTGCGCCCTGGCCGTCCCGGAGAGCCATGGGCCGAGGCTGCGTCCGTCGATCGACGAGCCGAGCGCGCGCGCGTCGCCGCCCGCAAGGTCGACGAGGGTCGGAAGAAGGTCGACGAGCGACACGCTCGCCGCCGACGCGGGCCGGCGCGAAGCGTCCGGGGCTTGCGACGATGAGCGGCACGCGGCTCGCGCCCTCGAAGAAGCTCATCTTGTACCAGAGCCCGCGCTCGCCCAGCATCTCGCCATGGTCGCTGAGCAAGATCACGATCGTATCGTCGCCGAGCCCGCTCGAGCGCACGCGCCTGCATCAGCCGACCGAGATTGTCGTCGACATAGGAGATCGCGCCGAAATAGGCGCGCCGCGCGTTGCGAACCTGCGCCTCGGTCACCGGCTCGGCGTCCATCGCGCAGACGTGGCGCAGCCGGCGCGAGTGCGGATCGAGCGAGCTCGGGCGCGGGCGAGGGCATGTCGATGTCCTCGTCGCGATAGAGGTCCCAGTATCGCTCAGGCACGGCGAACGGGTCGTGCGGATGGGTGAAGGAAGCGACGAGCAGGAAAGGGCGCGTGTCGTTCGATCGGGCGATGTCGAAGATCGCCCGCTCGGCGGTGAAGGCGACTTCGTCGTCAAAGTCGAGCTGGTTGGTGCGCAGGCAGACGCCGGCCTGCGTGACCGAGCTCATATTGTGGTACCAGCTCGGCCGCTCGTGCGGATGGTCCCAGTCCGGCGTCCAGCCGTAATCGGCCGGATAGATGTCGGTCGTCAGCCGCTCCTCGAAACCGTGCAACTGGTCGGGACCGCAGAAATGCATCTTGCCGGACAGAATGGTCCGATAGCCCGCGCAGCCTCAGATGATGGGCGAAGGTCGGAATGTCGGCGCGAGAAGTCCGCCGCGTTGTCGTAGACGCGGGTGCGCGACGGCAAGCAGCCCGGCCATGAACGAGGCGCGCGAAGGCGAACAGAGCGGGCTCGCGCAATAGGCGCTGTCGAAGACGACGCCGTCCCGCGCCAGCGCCTGCATGTGAGGCGCGCGGGTGAGCCCATGACCATAGATCGGGAGAAACGCCGGCGCCATCTGGTCGGCCATCACGATGAGGATGTTGGGCGGTCGCGCGGTCATCGCTTCCTTCTCGCCGGCTTGCCTGACGGCTTGGCGCCGGGAGCGTGCTCCGCTTGCTCAGGAGCTCGCGCCCTCGCCCATTCCCTTTCGATGACAGAAACCAGAGTCGGATCATAGACGCCGACCGGCCAGAGCGCCCGAAAAACCTGGGCCGACGCTTCCGCTTCGGAGCTCCCGAGTCCCGCCGCCGCGGTCGCCTCCGCGGCGATGGAGGGGCGCAGCAGGAAATCAATTAGCGCCAGAGCGTCTTTCGGATGCGGCGCGTCGCGCGGTTCGGCGAGTGCGTCGATCGCGATCGGACCGCCTTCCCTCGGCTCGGCATACTCAATCCGAAGTCCTTCGCTGCCCTCGCGGCTCCGGCGGGAGGCGATTGTGGCCTGGGCCGCGTTGCCAAACGTGAGGCAGACGGCGCCGCCGGCAATGGCCGAGATGGGATCGCGCGAGGCGGGCTGCCGCGCCGCACCGCGCGCCCGAATGATCAGGTCGGCCGCAGCCTTGATGTCGCGTTCGCGGATCCTGCCGGGATCGACGCCCAACAGCCGCCACGCTGCGATGAACATCTCGTCCCGCGCATCGGGCAGCGCGACTCCGCAAGAGACGAGCTTGCGCGCGATTTCGGGCGCAAGCGCGTCCGCCCAGGAATTGGGAGCGGCTCCGAGCAGACGGGGCGCCTTGCCGGCGTCGTAGAGAAGTCCGGTCGCCGACCAGCCCCAGGCGAGCCCGTAGGCGCCCGTCGCATCATAAGACGCCAGCTTGGCGGCGACCGGCGGCGCAATTCGGCGCGCGTTCGGAACCTCGCCTTTCTCGAACGCGCGCAGTTGCCTCGCTGCGATCGCGCGGGCGAGCGCCGGCCCCGGCAGCACGACGACGTCGTACGGCTCTTTCATCAGCGACGGGATTCTCGCCGGATCGCCATAGGCGTCGTAGGCTACGGCGTAGCCGCTCTCGCCCTCGAACGCCCTCAGCAGCTTGGCGGAGAAAGCGCCCGACGGAGCGAGCAGGCGCAAGACTTTCGGAGCAGGCGCCGGAGAGGGAGCGAACGGCGACGCGCCGGAGTCGAGCGCAACCGGGCCCAGAGCGACCGCGGCGGCGGCGAGAAGTGCGGTCAACATGGCGCTGGCGTCGAGGGCAAAGCGCGGTCCACTTCGGTTCGAAGGCGCTTCTGGCTATGCGGCAGCCGCGATCCGGTCAAGTCTGCGCCCCATCGAGGAAGCCCCTTCCAAAACCCGCGCGGGGCAAAGCAGGGAGAAGCGACGGGAGCCCGAGAGCGCCAGCCGCCGGCCGCACGGGACCCGGTTGACTCATCGGCGTCGAACGCCTTTGAAAAATCGTGCGTGTCAAATAAGACTGGAGCACGCGGGCCTCGTCGCGGCGGACGGGCGCGGCGCCGACCTTCCGGAATCCTCGATGAAGCTGCGCTCTCTTCTGTTCGTACCCGGCGATTCCGAGCGCAAGTTCGAAAAGGCGGCGCGGTCCGGCGCCGATGCGCTGATTCTCGACCTCGAGGATTCCGTCGCCCCGTCGCGGAAGGCGGTCGGCTCGGGAGCTCGTGGCTCGCCTCATCGACCGCCGCGACCGGCGCGACTGGTCGTTCTTCGTGCGCGTCAATGCGCTCGACACCGGGCTCACGCTGGACGATCTGGTCGCGGTCGTGCGGCCGGGTCTCGACGCGCTGATGATCCCGAAGACGAACGGAGCGCCGGATGTCGAGCGGGTCGCCTGCTATCTCGACGCCCTCGAGGCGCGGGCGGGTATGCCCCTTGGTTCGGTCAGGCTGGCGATTGTCGCGACGGAGACCGCCAAGGCGATGTTCGCGCTCGGCTCCTACGCGCCCGCCCATCCGCGGCTTGCGGCGCTGACCTGGGGCGGAGAGGATCTGGCTGCGGCGCTCGGCGCGACCGCCAACCGCGACGAAGCCGGCGACTGGACCTTTCCCTACCAGGTCGCCCGCGCCCAGTGCCTGTTCGCGGCCGCGGCCGCGGAGGTCGCCGCTATCGACACGGTGTTCGTCGATTTTCGCGACGCCGACGGTCTCGAGCGCGACTGCCGGCGCTCGCGGCGCGACGGTTTTAGCGGCCGAATGGCCATTCACCCGGACCAGGTCGCCGCGATCAATCGCTGCTATGCGCCGTCGGACGCCGAAGTCGAGCTGGCAAGGAAGATCGTTGCGGCATTCGAGGCGAATCCGGGGGCCGGGACGCTCGGGATCGACGGCAAGATGGTCGACATTCCGCATCTCAAGGCGGCGCGGAAAATTCTGGCGTCCCTCTGACAATCTCCAGGGTCAATCAGACGCCGTCTCAACACACCGCCATGCCGTTGGGCAGCATCCTTATGTTCACCCGCCTGAAGCCGCCCGGCGCACTGGGATCCGGAACCGGCGCCGGAGCAACGGGGTAAAGTCTTTCCATCGTTTCGGGCGGAAGTTCGATCGGGCTCGCCGGCGGCGCCTGCCCCGGCGCATCGCATACGCATCGCAAAAGTCTCCGCATGCGCGGACGTCCCGTCGGTCGGTCCGGCGGCCGGGTTCACGCCGTTTCCAGGCGCAGACGCAAGAGTATCAATCGCTTGCGGCGCCATTTCCGCGCCGGCGCAGGCCGTTGCGGACGGTTTCGGCGCGTCGGCGGGCGGCGAGGCTTCATTCGAGCAATCTGCGATTGGCTGAGATCGCTTCTCCTCATCCTGAGCCTGTCGAAGGACGTCCTGAGCTTGTCGAAGGACGCTCCCGTTCATGCGAACAGTCGGCTGCGCTCCGCATCCTTCGAGGCCCCCGCTTCGCGAGGGCGCCTCAGGATGAGGCCGGGAGGATGCGATTGACCATAGCAATTCGCGGAGAGCTGTAGAGGATCCTGCGCCGGCGCCGTCTCGTCGCGCGGTGCACGCGTTATCAGCATCCTCCGGCGCCGCTTCGCAGGCCTTCGGGTCCACGCCTTTTTCGGGCGCGAATTCCATCTTTTCAGAGGCTTGCGGCGCCATTTCCGGGCGATTGGCGGGCGGCGCGACGGGCGCCCCGGCGTCTTCCGCCGGCGCTTTTGTAGGGCCGGGTCGCTGACCCGGCCCCGGCGCGCTCAGCGAGCGCGCCCTACAAGTCGCGAACGCTTGTTCGCCGGAATCGCCGGCGAGCGCCAGCGGCTCCGGCGCCCCGGCGTCCGCCGGGCGGGGGTCGCGGCGGCGGCGCCGGTCGGCGGCGGCGAAGCCGTGGTAGCGGTCGAGCTCGCGCACGATCCTCACGACGAGGGCGACCGCCCGCAGGTTCTTGTCCGACATGGCGCCATAGGCGACCAGCAGCGCCTCGTTGAGGCGGCTCACCTGCAGCGCGGCGAAGTCCTCCGGCGCCGCGGGCATGCGGCGGGCGAGGATCTCTTTCACGACCGCGCGCATCCGCTTCTCCGTCACGCCGATGCGCCCCGCGATCTCGGCGACCGAGACGCCGCGGTTGAGAGAGTCGACGATCAGCCTCTCGCGCTCGAACTTGTGCATGCGAGCGGCGCGGCGCGCCTCGATCGAGCGGTTGCGGGGCTTTGCGGCGGGACGAAGGGCGACGGATACGGCCACGTGATCAGGTCCTTGTCTCGAATTTCAGCTTGGCGCCAAGTTAGAACATATAGTGAACAAAGTCAAGTAAAAACCAACGGCGCGGCCTCGGCTTGTCGCTGATAGAGGGGGAAAAGTTCAGTCCAGGAGGAAGTACTCGGGACCCATTGTGCTCCCCATACGGAACGACAGGAAATAGAGCGCTTGCTTGAACCTGTCCCAGTCAAAGCCCTGGGGATCGGCCCGGTCGATCGGATTGATCGTGCCGTGTGCCACGACCATGCTGCGCTTGATCTTGCGCCGATAGCAGATGTCGTAGACCAACTGGACGACCGTGTCGTATTGCCAGTCGGTAAAGTCGGGCTTGCCCCCCGCCTTGCGCGTCACTGCGGGATCGATTTGATACATCTCGATCCCGATAGACCGGGCATTGTGGTCCTTCACTGTCGGATGCTTCTTCGGGTTTCCGGCGTGATAGGTGAGCTTCTCTTCGGCCGTGATCGAATAGAGCAGCCCCTGGTTCTACCGATCCAGTAATGGGTCGAGTGATTGTCCTTGTTGGCACTGGAAAGGTAGTCGAGGCTCTGGGTCTCCGTGCCCAAACTCTCGGTCCCGTGGAGAACGATCTCGTCGACGATGGTGTGGCCGCGGGACAAGCCAAACGCGCCCGGTTTCTGCTTCATTGACAGCAGGTTGGGCAATGCCATCTCATATTTTGCGACCATAGGGCGTCCTCACTATGCGGCCCGCGATACCGTTCTCGCCGGGGTGATCGTCGCACGCACTCCCGGGATGGAATGTGATAAAGATCAGACAGCGGACGTCAGAACGTTTCCCCAATATAAACTCCGTGAAATAAGCAAGACACGGATCGCACTAGAGCGGTATCGAAACGGATTGAATTCGGATTTCCGGATTCCGGCGGGATCCGCGACACTTGCTTTATTTACCTGGTTTGTGACACTGTTGAGGCCCGCATCGTCGTCCTCGGCCTGGCGCTCGGAAGGAGAGTGTCCAGACGGTAGGGCGGCTCCTGAGCCTCGGCGTCCGCCGGGCGGGGGTCGCGGCAGGGTCGCCGGTCGGCGGCGACGAAGCCATGGTAGCGGTCGAGCTCGCGCACGATCCTCACGACGAGGGCGACCGCCCGAAGGTTCTGATCCGACATGGCGCCATAGGCGATGAGCAGCGCCTCGTTGAGGCGGCTCACCTGCAGCGAGGCGAAATCCTCCGGCGCCGCGGGCGCGCGGCGGGCGAGGATGTCTTTCACGAGCGCGCGCGCCCGCTTCTCCGTGACGCCGATGCGTTCGGCGATCTCGGCGACCGAGACGCCGCGGTTGAGGGAATTGACGATCAGCCTCTCGCGCTCGAACTTGGCGCGGCGAGCCGCGCGCCGCGCCTCGATCGAGCGGTCGCGGGACTTTGCGGCGGGATGGAGGGCGACGGATGCGGGCGCGTGGCGACTCCTTGTTCTCAAATCCGAGGGCTGGAACAGGAGTTGAACATAAAGCGAACAATGTCAAGAAATCGCTGGCGCGGCCCATACTTGAAGCAGCCAGGGAAAGGAATGGGCCCGTCGTTCAAATCAAACGCTTTGCGCCGGACCCGGTCGCCGGCGCGAAAAGGGCGCGTTTCTCCCCGTCCATTGGTCGTATCGGAACGGCCGGATTTCGCTGGACACCGGACTTCACCCGCCGCCCCTGAGCGCCTCATCTCCGCCCTGAGCACGCATTCACCAAGGCCCTGGCAGAACATAACGAAGGGAAGACTACGATATTCGAAGCCGCCACCTCGGACCGCCGGGCTGCGTAAATGGCAGTCGTTCCCAGAGGCGTGGCGAACGGATCGATTATCAATTCTCCAGAACTGTCAGATCAACGATTATGCTCACGCCGATAAGCTCGGCGTAGCCGCCGGCCAATTGGCGCCGAGCGCGGATGCGCCCGCGCCGCACCGCCTGAGGCAGTTGAGCGCAGCCGCCATCTTGACGCCGGCAGGGCGAACATTGTCCGCCGAAAAGAAAAAAACCGACCCGGAATGCGGGTCCGGCGCGCCGGGGACGAAGACCGATATGAGATCGTTGCTCAGCGCTTCGGTTCGAACGCCGAGCTGCCATCCCCCTTCCATGGGTACGAAGACCACGGGGAGTTCCGCGATCTCGGCGACGCCAAGCGCGCTTGCGCTCTCCTGCTTCAGATAGTCGTAGCCGGGAATCTTCGACAGCAGCGAAAACTCCAATGCGTTGACGACGCGCTGCGCGGACACGCTGTGGGCGACGAGCCCGGCGACAAAGCAGACCAGCGCGACCAGCGCGACCGCCAACACCGTCGCCGCGCCAGCGCCCAAGTCCGAAGCAGCTGGAACGTGAACAAGAACCGCGTTCAAGCCTTTCTTCGCGTAGTCGAACGCCTTGGCCAGGATCACGATGAGCACGACAATCGGCGCCAGGAAAAAGAGGCCGCCGACAATCGTCGTCCGTACGAATTTCGCAATCGTTTTCATGGATGCATCTCCCTCTCCGTTGGTTGGGTCGCGCGATCGCTCGCAGAGCAGTCCCGTGCGCCTCTGGCGATCAGGGATAGCGCAGTGTGACGTGGACGACAGGGCCCTCGCGCCGTGTGCTCATCGCAAGACCGCTGCGCTCAAAGACCTTGAGCATCGGAAGGTTGTCCGACAGGACCTCAGCCACCAATTCGCGCAAGCCTGCCTCGCGCCCGATCGCCGCCAGATGCCGGATCAACGCGGAGCCAATCCCCTTGGCCTGATACTCGTCGATAAGGGCAAAGGCCACCTCGGCCTTGCCGGGTTCAACTACGAAATAGCGGCCGCCGCCGATCAGTGTCGAGCGCCCGTCTTCATCCGCGACCGCGACCAACGCGACTTGTTCGACGAAATCGATGTCGAGGAAATAGTGGGTCTCTTTTTCGGAAAGCTCGCGTTTGGCTCCAAGGAAGCGACGATAGAGCGTTCCCGCGCCTGTCCGGGCGAGCGCCGCGCGCCACCCATCGAGGTCCTCCGGCCGCTGGGCGCGGATCGTGATCGTATGCCCGTCACGCATCGTCTCCGTGGCTGAATAGTTTGCTGCGTCGATCATGACCGAAACTCCCATCGACTCTCTCCGGCGTAGCTGCCGAAATCGATCCGCGAGCAAGCAAGTCGTTGCCTACGCAATGCCGGGAGGACGAACGCGGGCGTTTGCCGGGTAGAGAGCGCGTCCCAGGAAGGCGGCGCGCTCAAACGGAACGCCGAATGTCAGGACTCCATCAACTACACGTCGCAGACAGTCCACTTCAAACTCGGATTCGATACCGAGATCTTCTAAAGTCCAACCGGCGAATTCGCAGCTCGGCGCTGCATTGAGCAAACGCCCTGTCGATATCGAGACTCCCGGTCAACCTTCATGGAAGGAGGCGCCCTCGGCTTCCGTCCTCCAACGTCCGCCGTGCGCGACCTGATACGCGTCGACGCCGGCGCCGATGGTCGCGAAAAAGAACGCCTCGCCGATCCGGTCGTAGAGTCCGAACCGCTTCAGCTTGTCCTTCACAGGGTCCTTGAGCTCGGCAAAGCATAGTTTTGTTCCCCTGTCGCGCAGAGCGTCGTCGAGTTCGACGAGGAAATCGGCGGCGGTGACGTCGACGCTGGTGACCGGTTCGGCCGCGACCACCAGCCACTCGACCTTGGCGGCCGAAGCGGCCGCAGCGTCGAGAACGCGTTCCCTGAAGAACTCCGCGTTGGCGAAGAACAGGGGAGCGTCCCAGCGGAACAGCAGCAAGCCCGGCATCTGGCGCGCATGGGGATAGCGGGTGATGTCGTGATAGCCTCTCACGCCTTCCACCTTGCCGAGCACGGCGGAATGCGGGCGCCACCCGTCCCACAGAAATTCAATGACCGCCAACACGACCGCGAAACCGATGCCGGGTATCGCGCCAAAGACGGCGACGCCCGCGAAACAGACGATCGACAGCCAGAACTCCCAGCGCTGAATCCGATAGAGCCGCTTGAGCCCGGCGACCTCGAACAGTCCGATCGCCGAGGCGATGACGACGGCCGCCAGCGCCGCATTGGGGAGATTCTCCAATAGACGGGGCGCAACAAGCAGCAACAGCGAGACGGCGACGGCGCCGACGACCCCGGTCAATTGCGTGCGCGCTCCCGCCGCTTCTGCGACGGGAGTGCGCGACGAACTGCTGCTGATCGGAAATCCCTGGAAGAATCCCGCAGCGAAATTGGCGGCGCCGAGCCCGATCATTTCCTGATTGGGATCGACACGCTCGCCAAGCCGCGCGGCGTATGCGCGCGACAGGACGCTGGTGTCGGCGAACGACACGAGCGCGACCGCGAGTCCACCGAGGGCCGCCACAGTCAGATCCTCGAAGGGGACCCAGGGGATTGAGAACGAAGGCAACCCTTGCTGAAGCGGTCCCAGAGCCGCGACATGGGCGCGCGTCTGCAGGTCGAAAATCTGAACGATTGCCGTCGCCCCGACGATCGCGAAAAGCACGCCGGGGAGACCCTTGAAACTCCTGATCGAAAGAATTGTCGCGAGGGTCGCAGCGCCCAGCGCGAATTCCGCCCAGTTCACCCTCGCGCCAATAAGCTCGACGCCGATCGACCAAACCTCCCGCAGGGGCCCCGCGTTCTCTATTCTGACGCCGATCAGCTTCGGCGCCTGACTCACCAGGACCGTCAGCGCAATCCCGTTCATGTACCCGTAGCGGATCGGCTTGGAGAGAAGCTCGGTGATGAAGCCGAGCCGCGCGACGCCCGCAAGGATGCAGATCGCGCCCGAGACGATCGCCATGATCCCTGCGAGCGCCACCGCGCGGTTCGCGTCTCCAGCGGCGAGGGGCGCGGTCACGCCCAAAATGATGGCCGCCAACGAGGAATCGGGTCCGAGCACCAGGATGCGGCTCGGACCGAACAACGCGTAGGCGACCAGGGGAATGATGGTCGCGTAAAGGCCGCAGACGCCGGGAAGTCCGGAGGCGACGGCGTACGCCAGGCCGACGGGAACGAGCACAGCCGTCAGGACCAGCCCCGCTCCGAGGTCGCGAGGGAGCCAACGGGCTTCATACCTGCGCATCGTCACGAGGCCCGGCAGCCACCGGGCCCAGCCTTCCTGCGACCCTGCTCGACCTGGCCGATCCGGCCCTCCGGGCGCCGGACCTGTCGCCATCAATGCGTAACCGGCTTCACGCTCGGCAACTGCGCGCCGGTCTCGACCCATTGCTTGTAGGTCTCGAACGGCAGTCCAAGCAGATCGTAGGAAACGCGCAGATAACCGTCCGCGCCGAGCGTCACCGCTTCCGGCAGCCACCCGCTGCACCTCCTGCGCCATCACGCCGACATAGGCGGTGTGGCCGCCGTTGTAGACGAAGCGATAGTAGCCGAGGCCGTCGTCGAGCCGACCGAGCAGCACGATGTCGTGCTTGAGGCGCAGATCCGAACGGCGACGTCCGCCGCCGCCGCGTCCGCCGCCGCCTCGTCCGCCGCCGCGCCCGCCGTGGAAGCCGCCGCGTCCGCCACCCGCGCGCATGCCTCCGCCATGGAAACCGCCGCCGGGCGCGCCTGCCGCCGTGGAAGCCGCCGGGACGCCCGCCGCCATAGCCGCCGCCGGCCGTGCCGCAGGCCGCCCTGCGTTTCCGGGCCGGGTGGCAGGCCGGGTCGCGGGTCGCGCCGCCGCCGGGACGGCCTGCGCCGGACGATTGCCCGCTCCCGGCCGATTGCCCGCCCCCGGACCGGTTCCCGCTCCGGCGCCCGGGCGGTTCCCTGCGCCCGCTCCGCCTCCAGGACGATTGCCGACGCCCTGCCGCCGCCGATGCCTCCCGGCTTGCCGGCCCCTCCGACGCCGCCGGCTCCGCCGATCCCGCCAGGACGGCCGGCCCCTCCGACGCCGCCGGGACCGCCGATCCCCCGATGCCGCCCGGGCCGCCGATTCCTCCGACGCCGCCGACGCCGCCGAGACGCCAGCGCCGCCCGGCCCCTCCGATGCCGCCGGGCCGATTGCCGATGCCGGGCTTGCTGCCGAGACCGGGACGATAGTCGGCTCCCGCGCTCCACCGATTGCCGGCGTGTTGATGTTGCCGGTGTTGACGAGATTGCCCCCTCCGACCATCGGCGGTGCCCGCGCGCTAGCCCGCGTAGGGGGGCCGCCACGCGCCGTAGCCCGGCCAGACCGGCGGGCGGATCCAGCCCGTTCCCCAGTTCCAGTAGTTGTTGGTCCCAGAGCGAGCCGACCGCGACGGCCGGTCCGAACGTCAGAAGCGGCGCGATGCCGGTATAGGGCTGATAGACCGTGACCGGGTCGTAGGACGGCACATAGACCATCGACGGATCGGTCGGAGCGATCGAGATAACGTTGCGGCCTTCCTGGACGCTGCTCCGGCTGACGGTCTGCTGCGGAGTGGTCTTCAGCGTACCGGCTTCTCGGCCTTCAGGCGCGCAACTCCTGGATGACGTCCGCGACATCCTTCGGCTGATTGACGAAGGCGTCGCCGAGGTCGGTCGTCCAGTCGAGATTCGCGCTCATCTTCCTGATGACGTCAGGAAAGCGCGCCAGCGCCTTGACCGCCGGGTCCCACTTCATCGTTGTCGATCCGCCGAGAAATCGTTCTTGGCGACCGCTGCGGCGTTCTTGATCGAGCCAACGCTGAGCCTGGACGATCTGGATCGGATAGGCGCGTCGCCGGCAGCACCTGCGCCAGCAGGCGTCGGGATAGAGCGCGATCGGCGCGAGCAGCTTCTCGAGCTCGGCCCGGCTGAAACTGGTCTGCGACGCGGGGGCCTGCGCTGCGCCCGCCTCCGGGCTCGACGCGGTCGGCGCCGGGGGCGCAGCCGGATTGTCCTGGGCCTCCGCGATCACCGGCGCCGCCGCCAATAACGCGGCGAGCGAGAGGCTCATCAGCCGCATGCCGTGCTTCAGTTCGCCGATCGCTCGGATCATGCTTCCTCCTGAAGAACCTATGTATTCTCCGCGTGGCCAACTCTTGGCATTCTCGGCGGGGCTCGAGCCCCTTGCGCCCCAATACTGCGTGCGGTGTTGCGACGGGTCAAATCGGCGGTTTGACGCATGATTGCGAGCCTGAACGTCAGCAGAACTTTTCGTCGCATGCCGCCAGGAATAGCCGTCGCTTGTTGATCGACAGGGTTAGACCCGGTCCACCTGCTGCTGGACAGGCCAATGCCCTGCCAGTCCTCCTGGCGCGCCATCGCCGGTCGTCGAAGTCGAACGGCGAGGCCTCGATCCGATGCTCGAGATATCGCCGCGCCGCCTGCGCCCGTTCTTCGCTCGGCAGCAACTCGCGTCTCCGGTAGCGAAACGGAATGACCGCTCAACGTCGATTCGCGAGGTTCGATCGCTTGGAACGAATGTTGCGCGCCGGATCGACCCGACGCGTTCGAAGCTTTCTTCACGAACGGTCGGTCCTGGCGCAACCCTTCCCTTCAATTGACCAGTCTGGAAGGGGCCGATTCCGGCAATCCGGCGCCTGACCCAGCGGACGCCAAGCGTCACATTCGAGGCCGGTTAAAAATCCATGCCTGGCCGCCAAAAAGAAAAGCGGCCCCGAGGGGGCCGCTTTCGGCAACGCCGCCGCTTCCGGCGGCCTGATCGGCAGCGGGTCAGACGGCTTCCTTCGTCACCGTCTGGCGCACGACAGTCTCGATGTCGCCGCGGCGGATGCCGATGTCGCTGAGCTCCCGGTCGCTGAGCTGGCTGAGCTCGCGGACCGCGTCGCGATAGCGCCGCCAGGAGGCGAGCTTCTCGGAAATGGTCTTGAGGGTGGTCATATCGTTCTCCTTTGCAAAGCAACTCTTTGCTGCACTGCAACATAGGCCGGGGAGGCGACCGCCGGTAGGGGCGGGGACAGGAGCCAGCAATGCAACATTTGCATATCTAAGTAAGCCAAATGTTCACTTTTTTCGGCTATCCCAGCCGGAACCCGGCGGAATTGGTTCTCCGCAGGGGGTTTGACGCGCCCCGGAATTCCTCCAGTCGCTGTATTTATGTGAATTTTTCATGACACAGACTGGGAGAGGGATTCCGCGACGCTTTCGCCGTTCCGTTCCGCCCGTCGACCAATTACTATGCAGGTCGCGCTTGATTTTGCCGGCGCGAGCGGCGACAGACATCCGCATCCGGAGGAGCCCACATGGATAACGTGATCGCCAAAGTCGCAAAGGCGGCGAACCTGTCGCCGGAGGTGGCGCGCAAGACCGTGGCCCTGGTCGCCGATTTCATCCAGCGCGAGGCTTCCGAGGACGCCGTCAACGAACTCTTCCAAAAGGCGCCGGAGCTTCAGGCAATCATTGCCTCCGGCGCGCCGACCGGCGGCGAGGGCATGGGATTCGGCCTCAAGGGGCTGATGGGCATCGCGGCCGGCGCCATGGGCGGCGGCGGGCTGATGTCGCTCGCCGGCGAGCTCATGGGCCTCGGGCTCAGCATGGACCAGATCCAGACGGCCGGCAAAGAGGTGTTCGCCTATGCGCGCGAGGTCGCGGGCGACCAGACGGTCGGCGAGATCGCCGCTTCAATTCCGGGCGTCTCTCAGTTCATCTAGAGGAGGTCTGGCCTTGGGCGCGGACCCGGCGGTGTTCCCGGCCTCAAGCGAAGCCGACTGGCGCAAGGCCGCCGAAGCGGCCCTGAAAGGCGAGAGCCTCGAGAGCCTGTCCTCCCGGACGGCCGACGGGATCACGATCGAACCGCTTTATCAACCGGCCGGCGGCCCTCGACCGCTCGGTCCGTCGGGACCCTGGCGGGTGATGGCCCGGCTCGACCACCCGGATGCGCGCGAAGCCAACGCCCAGGCGCTCGACGATCTCGCCGGCGGCGCGGACGGGCTGACCGTCGTTTTCGAGGGCGCGATTGGGGCCCACGGCTTCGGACTGAGGAAATTCGATCCCGCGACCCTGCACGCGGCCTTCGAAGGCGTGCGCTTCGACGCCGGACCGCGTTTCGAGCTCGACCTCGGGACGAACGGCCCGCGCGAGGCGCTGAGCTTCGCCGCGCTGGTCGAGCGATCGGGCGCCCGCCCGCCCGACTGCGCCGTGTCTTTCGGGCTCGATCCCTTCGCGGCCGCCGCGGCCGGGCCTTTCCCGGCCGATTGGGCGTCGCAGGTGAAGCCCTATCTCGACGTCGCCCTGTCGCTCCGTGTCAGGAGCTACGCCGGACCCTACTTCGTCGCGGACGCCAGAAGCGTTCATGCGGCCGGCGGCGCGCCGGGCCAGGAGCTCGCCTTCGCGCTTTCGGCCGGCGTCGCTCTCCTGCGCGGCCTCCAGTCCGTGCGCGTTCCGCTCGACGCGGCGCGCGGCATGATCGCCTTCCGCCTCGCGGCCGACGCGGACGAATTCGTCACCTTGTCGAAGTTCCGCGCTTTGCGCCTCGCCTGGGCGCGGGTCGAGCAAGCCTGCGGCCTCATGCCGCGCAAGGCCCACGTCCAGGCGGAAAGCGCCTGGCGGATGATGACGGCGCGCGACCCCGCCGTGAACATCATGCGCGGGACAATCGCCGTCTTTTCCGCTGGCCTCGGCGGCGCCGACAGCGTCTGTGTCCTGCCGCATACGCTCGCGGTCGGCCTTCCGGACGGCCTTGCGCGGCGTCTCGCGCGCAACGGCCAGCTTGTCCTTTTGCGCGAGTCCAACCTCGGTTTCGTCGCCGATCCGGCGGCAGGCGCGGGCGGGTTCGAAGCCCTGACCACAGGCGCTGGTCGACAAGGGATGGCTCCTCTTCCAGGACATCGAGGGGCAGGGCGGCCTGCCGGACGCGCTGGCGGAGGGCGCCTTCCAGCGTGAAGTCGGCGAGAGCGCCGCGGCGCTGATGCGCGACGCGGCCCGGCTCAAGGCGCCGATCACCGGCGTCAGCGCCCACCCCGATCTCGGCGAGGCCCCGGCCGAGGTCGCGCCGGGCGCCCCGGCGCGCGAAGCCGTCGTCGCGTTGGCCGGCGGGCTCGCGCCGATGCGCGCTCTCCGAGCCGTTCGAAGCCTTGCGCGATCGGTCGGACGCCTATCTGCGCAAGACCGGCGGGCGACCGAAAGCCTATCTCGTCGCGCTCGGCCCCGAGCCCGCCCATCGCCGCCGCGTCGCCTACATCCGCGAATGGTTCGAAGCCGGCGGGATCGAGCCGGTCTATGACGGCGAAGCGGCGGCTCCGGAAGACGCGGCGAAGCGGTTTAAGGCGAGCGGCGCCGAGATCGCGTGCCTCTGCGGCGATGACGCGGCCTATGGCGCCGCGGCTGAGGCCTACGCCAGAGCGGTCAAGGCGGTCGGAAATCAAGGGCCTGTGCCTCGCCGGGCGCCCGGGGGAGGCGAAGCGGCTGGTGCTCCGCTCGGCCGGAGTCGACGACTTCATCTTCGCCGGCGGCGATGCGATCGCGGCCCTCGAAGGCCTTTATCGGCGCATTGCGGCCTGAGCGGCGCGAGAAGATCCCCATGAGCCAAATTCCCGATTTCGCCCGCACGCCCTTCGCCGCCGCCTCGCCCTCGCCCGGAACGGCCGAGACGCGCCTGTGGACGACGCCGGAAGGGATCGACGTCAGGTCGCTCTACGGCCCCGCCGACCGCGTCGGACTTGATACCTCACGACTGGCCGGGTCTTCCGCCCTATCTGCGCGGGCCCTATCCCACCATGTATGTCAACCAGCCGTGGACGGTGCGCCAGTACGCCGGCTTCTCGACCGCCGAGGAATCGAACGCTTTCTATCGCGCCAATCTCGCCGCCGGGCAGAAGGGGCTGTCGGTCGCCTTCGACCTCGCGACGCATCGCGGCTACAATTCGGACCATCCGCGTGTCGCCGGCGACGTCGGCATGGCCGGCGTCGCGATCAACTCGATCTACGACATGCGCACGCTGTTTTCCGGCATTCCGCTCAATTCGATGAGCGTGTCGATGACTATGAACGGCGCGGTTCTGCCGGTGCTGGCTTTGTTCATCGTCGCCGCGGAAGAGCAGGGTGTCCCGATGGCGGCCTTGTCGGGGACCATTCAGAACGACATCCTGAAAGAGTTCATGGTCCGCAACACCTATATCTATCCGCCCGCCGCCTCGATGCGGATCGTCGCCGACATCTTCGCCTTCACGGCGGCGAACATGCCGAAGTTCAACTCGATCTCGATCTCCGGCTATCATCACTTGCAGGAGGCGGGAGCGACGCAGGACCTCGAACTCGCCTACACGCTCGCCGACGGGGTCGAATATCTCCGCGCCGGCGTCGCCGCCGGCATGACAGTGCCGACCAGTTTGCGCCGCGCCTGTCGTTCTTCTGGGCGATCGGCATGAATTTCTTCATGGAGGTCGCCAAACTCCGCGCTGCTGCGCAAGCTGTGGGCCGGGCTGGTCAAGGGCTTCGGGCCGAAGAAGTCGGACAAATCGCTGCCTTTGCGCGCCCACAGCCAGACGTCGGGCTCGCTGTCGCCTACTTGACTGCGCAGGACCCGTTCAACAACGTCATCCGCACCCAGATCGAGGCGATGGCGGCGACGCAGGGCCACACCCAGTCGCTGCACACCAACGCGCTCGACGAGGCGCTGGCGCTGCCCACCCCCTTCTCCGCCCGGATCGCGCGCAACACCCAGCTCTTCCTCATCGAGGAAAGCAGCACGACCCGATAATCGATCCCTGGGCGGCTCCTACTACGTCGAGCGCCTGACCGCCGAACTCGAAGCCAGGGCCCAGAGCCATATCGACGAGATCGAGACGCTCGGCGGAATGGCGAAAGCGATCGAGCAGGGCCTGCCGAAGCGTCGCATCGAGGAGGCGGCGGCGCGCACCCAGGCGCGCATCGATTCGGGCGGCAGACCGTGGTCGGCGTCAACACGTTCCCCGACCGTCGAGCGCGGATCGACGTGCTCAAGGTCGACGCCGCGAGCGTGCGCGGGATGCAGATCGAGAAGCTGAAGCGGCTGCGCGCCGAACGTAACGAGGCCAAGACGCAGGCGGCGCTCGAGGCGTTGACCGAGGGCGCGAAGGGCAGGGCCAATCTTCTTGGGCTGTCGGTCGATGCGGCCCGCGCCAAGGCGACGGTCGGCGAAATCGGAGCCCTCGAAGCTGTATGGAAAAGGTCATCGGCCGCCATGTCGCGAAATCCAGGCGATCCCGGCATCTATTCTCGCCATCCCGGGGTCAACCGCCAAGATCGAAGCCGCGCATGATGGCGATGGCCCGCGCCTTCGCGGAGGCGAAGGCCGGCCGCCGCGCATTCTCGTCGCCAAGATCGGCCAGGACGGACACGACCGCGGTCAGAAGATCATCGCCTCGGCCTTCGCCGACCTCGGATTCGAGGTCAAGATCGGGCCATTGTTTGCGACGCCCGAAGAGGTCGCGGCGCTTGCGGCGGAAAGCAAGGCCCATATCGTGGGCGTCTCTTCCCTCGCCGCGGGCCATCTCGCGCTCGTGCCGGCGCTGAAGACGGCGCTCGGCAAGACCGGAATGGGCGAGGCGATGATCGTCGTCGGCGGCGTCATTCCGGAACAGGATTTCGCGCCGTTGCGCGAAGCCGGCGCCGACGCGATCTTCCCCGCCGGGGACGCAGATCGCCGAAGCCGCGCAGAGCCTGATCGAGCGGCTCAACGAACGGCTGGGCTACAGCCAGCGCGCTCCGGCATAGGCGCCCGCGCAAGTCCGCCCCGAACGCCCTTCCCGGATTGGCGCGCCCCCTTGCGAGCGGACGCAGCGGCGCCTGCCCCGAATTGAAACGAAACGGTCCGACGTCGACGGCGCCGCGCTTGCAGTCGGCTGAGCGGGACTCGCGCGGGCGAGAAGACGTGAGGCGCGCAATGGCCGACGTGATTGCCGACGCCGACATGATCGACCGGCTGATTGCGCACGCGCAAGAGATGCTGGACGAGGACGCTTACGACTGGCCGACCTCGCGGGAAGCGCTCGGTGGGTGGCCGCCGACCTCGAGGCGCGCACGCTCGGCCATCCGAGCCTCGGGCGGCTGCGCCAGTACATCGCGCAAGGGGACAAAAGATGGGATGCCCGCGGAGGCGAGACAAAATGACGCTGGCGCAGCGCGGGACCTTGAAGAACGCTGATTTTCCGCTCCACGCAGCGCACATTCGCGGATGCGGCGAACGGGAGCTTACGCGATGCTCTCTCTTAACTCGCTCGCGGCGACTGCAGAACAATTTCTCCTCACTTGGCAAACATTGCGTCAACACGTGGTCTGCTGTCGCGCCTTCTCGGCGAGAAGCGGGTCGAGCGACGTCTTGGGGCAGCGGCGGCGACCGTGCGGTCGCTCGACGCGCCGCTCCTGTAGCCTGATTGATCGGGGAGGGGCGTTCTCAATGACGACTGCGAATGGGCGAAGCGCGCGCGTGCGGAGGTTCGTCACCCGGCGCGGAGCGAGTTTGCCTTCACCGAACTCGGTTTCGGCGGCGGTCCGCTCGGCAACCTCTATCGGCCGACGACCGAAAAAGAGGCGCGGCTGACGCTCGAAACCGTATGGGCCTCGGGCTGCCGCTACTTCGACACCGCGCCCTCTGTACGGTCTCGAGACTCTCGGAGACGAGACTGAACGGATTCCTGCGTCCGAAGCCGCGCAATTCCTACCTGATCTCGACCAAGGTCGGCCGGCTGCTGGCTCCCTGCAGGCCGCAGGAACGCTCTCTGCAGAGCACGTTCTTCGAAACGCCGTCGCGCCGCGAGCGTTTCGACTACACTTACGACGGCGTGATGCGGTCGCTCGAATTTTCGCTCGAGCACCTCGGCCTCAACTCTGTCGACATCGTGTTTCGTCCATGACGTCGATTGCGGCGCCGACACCGGCAGGGGGGCGTCCGACGCGCGCTTCGGCGATTTCATGAAAGGCCGATACGTTCGTCGAAGACCTCGAAAGCCGCAACGGCACCTATCTCAACGAACAGCGGATCGTCGATCGCACCCCGCTGCGCGACGGCGACGAGCTATTGATCTGCGGCCAGACGATTCGTTTCGTACGGCGACCCGGGCCGCGGGCGAGAGCCTGCATCGACGAGACGCACCCATCTGGCCGAGGTTCGATGGACGACGACACAACGAAGGCGGCCGCGCCAGCGTGATGGCCACGTTCGACGTCGGCAACGGCGTCCGTGAGCTGGGGAGCTCTCGGCCAAGCCCGAAGTGAAGCTCGCCGCGCTGATCGAGATCTCGAACAACCTCGGCAAGGCGCTTCGGTCGAAGACATCCTGCCGAAAATGCTCGATAGCCTGTTCAAGATTTTCACGCAGGCCGATCGCGGCTTCGTCGTCATGCGTCCCCGGCCGGATGGGCCGCTGGTGCCGGTCGCCGTGAAGACTCGCCGCGCGGGCGACGAAGAACGGATGCGGATCAGCCGCACGATCGTCGAAGAAGCGATGAAGTCGCGCAAAGCGATCCTCTCGGCCGACGCCGCGAGCGACGAGCGATTCGGCATGGCCCAAAGCATCGCCGATTTTTCGATTCGCTCGATGATGTGCCCCGATGATGGGCAACGACGGCCAGCCGATCGGCGTCATCCAGATCGATACGCTCAACCAGCGGAGCCGCTTCACCGATTCCGATCTGGAAGTGCTGGCCAGCGTCGCGAGCCAGGCGGCCGTGTCGATCGACAACGCCAAGATGCACGAGCAGGTCATCGCTCAACGGGCGATGCAGCGCGACCTGGAGCTGGCCCGCCGGATGCAGCGGGCGTTGCTGCCGGCGAAGCCGCCGCAGGTGCCCGGCTACTACTTCTTCGATTACTACCAGGCGGCCCGGCGAAGTCGGCGGCGACTACTACGACTACGTTCGCGCTGTCCGGCGGTCGGTTATGCGGTGATCGTTGGCGATGTCGCCGGCAAAGGTGTTTCGGCCGCCCTGCTGATGGCCCGGCTGTCGGCCGACGTTCGGTTTTCGCTCGCCAGCGAAGCCGACCCGGCCAAAGCCGTGCGAACAAATCAACGACAGCTTTCCGAACCGCGACTGGCAGGACAAGTTCGTCACCATGCTCGTGGCCGTGCTCGATCCGCAGACCGGCGAGCTGACGATGGTCAACGCCGGCCACATGGCGCCGCTCTTGCGCACGGCAAGGCGGCAGCGTGTCGAAATCGGCGAAGAGGCGACCGGCCTGCCGCTGGGCGTCGCCGACGACTATCGAATACGAGTCGTATGCTCACCGGCCTGGAGCCGGGCGATGTCGTCACGATTTTCACCGACGGCTTCAGCGAGGCCATGAACGGCCAACGCGAGCTCTACGGCCTGGAGCGGCTGAAGCCGAGCTCAGCTCGCCGGCGGTCAGCGTCAGCGATCTTGGGCAGCACATTCTCGACGACGTCCGCAAATTCGTCGACGGCTACGACCAAAGCGACGACATGTGCCTGGTCTGCTTCGGCCGGATCGATTACTGGCGGCGTTTACGCCCAAGTAACTTCGAGCAGATTGTCGATCAGCTGCACACCGT